>CAVQOY010000009.1:0-1312243 GCA_963714625.1 uncultured Actinomycetota bacterium
GCGGTGACCGGGTCGAGGTCGACGCCGGCCACGTCGAGCCCGGCGTCCGCGAACGCCAGCAGGTCGGCGCCGATGCCGCAGCCGAGGTCCATCACGGTGGGTGCGTCGTCGTCCCCGGGCGGGCGCCGGTCCTGGAGCGAGTCGGCCAGGCGCGCCGCTCGGCGTACGGAGATCTCCGGTCGGGTCGCCTGCTGCAGCCCGTCCGGGGTGAGGAAGAGGCGCTCGGCCCCGGGGCCCAGCTTGGCCGCGGCCCGCGCGCGCAGCACCGCCTGTGTCGTGGCGGCCGCGGCCAGGTCGGCTGCGGCACCGGGCGGCGCGTCGCCGTACCTCTCGAGGGCGAACCGGCGCAGCACCTCGCCGGCCCTGAGCGCGTCGACGCCCTCGGCGTGCATCGTCTCCGCCCGTGCGAGGACCCGCTGCCCGGTCGGCGTCAGCAGCCGCTCGAACGTCGTCAGGTCCACGCCGCCATCCTTCCAGGGGTCTGGTCTGGCACTCGACTTGACCGAGTGCTAACCCCGGACTAGTTTCGGTGTTGGCACTCTCGATCAGAGAGTGCTGATCGCCCGGTCCGTGCGACCCCCGCGACGGCGTACGTCAGCCGGGCGACAGTCTTGCTGCACCGTTCCACCCAACTCTCGATCCCGAGACAGACCAACAAGATTGGGGAGGTCGACGAAGTGTCGGTCAACATCAAGCCGCTCGAGGACCGGATCCTCGTCCAGACGCTCGACGCCGAGCAGACCACGGCTTCCGGCCTGGTCATCCCGGACACCGCGAAGGAGAAGCCCCAGGAGGGCGAGGTCATCGCGGTCGGCCCGGGTCGTTTCAACGACGACGGTGACGAGCGCGTGCCGCTCGACATCTCCGTCGGCGACAAGGTCATCTACAGCAAGTACGGCGGCACCGAGGTCAAGTACGCCGGCCAGGAGTACCTCATCCTGAGCGCCCGCGACGTCCTCGCGGTCATCGGCTGACCCAGGCCCCGGCCTGAGCCCGAGAACCACAGCACCACCGACTCCGCCCCGGGCGGCCCGCCCGGGCCCCTGGGGCGTTGTCCTTCCACCCATGCGTGCACCACGATCGCGACAAGAAAGGCAGTGACTCTTCGATGCCGAAGATCCTGGAATTCGACGAGAGCGCCCGCCGCTCTCTCGAGCGGGGCGTCGACGCCCTCGCCAACACCGTCAAGGTGACGCTCGGCCCCAAGGGCCGTTACGTCGTCCTCGACAAGAAGTGGGGCGCTCCGACCATCACGAACGACGGCGTGACCGTCGCCCGTGAGGTCGAGCTGGACGACCCGTTCGAGAACCTCGGTGCCCAGCTCACCAAGGAGGTCGCCACCAAGACCAACGACGTCGCCGGTGACGGTACGACAACCGCGACCGTGCTGGCCCAGGCGATGGTCCACCAGGGCATCCGCGCCGTGGCCGCGGGTGTGAACCCGATGGCGCTCAAGCGGGGCATGGACAAGGCCGCCGCCGCCGTCAGCGAGGCGCTGCGCGAGGCCGCGCGCGACGTCGAGACCCGCGAGGACATGGCGGCCGTAGCCACCGTGTCGAGCCGCGACTCGGTCATCGGCGACCTGCTCGCCGAGGCCTTCGACAAGGTGGGCAAGGACGGTGTCATCACCGTCGAGGAGTCCAACACCATGGGCACCGAGCTCGAGTTCACCGAGGGCATGCAGTTCGACAAGGGCTACATCTCGCCCTACTTCGTGACCGACGCGGAGCGCATGGAGGCTGTCCTCGACGACCCCTACATCCTCCTGCACCAGGGCAAGATCAGCTCCATCTCGGACCTGCTGCCGCTGCTGGAGAAGGTCATGCAGGCCGGCAAGCCGCTGTTCATCATCGCCGAGGACATCGACGGTGAGGCCCTCTCGACGCTGGTCGTCAACAAGATCCGCGGCACGTTCAACGCCGCGGCCGTCAAGGCTCCCGCCTTCGGCGACCGCCGCAAGGCCATGCTGCAGGACATCGCGACCCTCACCGGCGCGCAGGTCGTCGCCCCCGAGGTCGGCCTCAAGCTCGACCAGGTCGGTCTCGACGTGCTGGGCCAGGCCCGCCGCGTCGTGGTCACCAAGGACAACACCACGATCGTCGACGGTGCCGGTGACGCCGCCGAGGTCAACGGACGCGTCTCCCAGATCAAGGCCGAGATCGACAGCACCGACTCCGACTGGGACCGCGAGAAGCTCCAGGAGCGTCTCGCCAAGCTCGCCGGTGGCGTGTGCGTGGTCAAGGTCGGCGCCGCCACCGAGGTGGAGCTCAAGGAGAAGAAGCACCGCATCGAGGACGCCGTCTCCGCGACCCGCGCCGCGATCGAGGAGGGCATCATCGCCGGCGGCGGTTCCGCGCTGGTCCACGCCGTCTCGGTGCTCGAGGACGACCTCGGTCTCGAGGGTGACGAGGCGTTCGGCGTCAAGGTGGTCCGCAAGGCCGCCGACGAGCCGCTGCGCTGGATCGCCGAGAACGGTGGCGTCAACGGCTACGTCGTCGTCGCCAAGGTCCGCGAGGCCGGCCACGGCCACGGCTACAACGCCGCCACCGAGGAGTACGGCGACCTCATCGGCCAGGGCATCCTGGACCCGGTGAAGGTGACCCGCTCCGCGCTGGTCAACGCCACCTCGATCGCCGCCATGCTGCTGACCACGGAGACCCTCGTGGTCGAGAAGCCCGAGGACGAGGACGAGTCCGCCTCCGCGGGCGGTCACGGCCACGGTCACGGGCACGGCCACTGATCGTCTGAGCCGCTGACGCGACGCCTGTTTCTGGTCGGTGCCTGCACCTGGGAGTCACTTCCGGGTGCAGGCACCGACCAGTTTCGGGTCTGCCGCGGACGGTGACCGGAACCTGCTAGGTGGCGGAAGTCGTCGTGCGGAGCCGGCGGGTGCGCAGGGCGTGACCCGCGCGCACCAGGCCGAGCCCGACGAGGAGCACCAGCAGCGTCATCACGCCGTAGCTGAGCGGGAAGCCGCCCGCCTCGAACGCCGGGTCGCTGACGTCGCCGAGCGAGTACAGCAGCAGGTAGAGGGTCTGGAAGGTGAAGGCCCACAGGTAGGCCAGCGCGTACGCCGTGTGCGCGGCAGCCTCGCTGTGCAGGAACCAGCCGAGCGGGAAGGCCATCAGCACGGTGACGACCGCGATCATCGCGCGACCTCCGAGCGGGCCGCACCGGCCGCACCGGCTGCGGACGACGCGCCGCTCGGGCTGAACATCAGCACCGTGGAGGCGACCACCCACAGCACCGACACCGCGACCAGGGCCTTGATCGCGAGCGGCACGTCGACGAAGAACGCCGGCAGGCCCAGCAGCACGCTCAGCACGTTGCAGCCGGCCAGCACGCGTCGGCTCGGCCCGTTCCCGCGCCAGGTCGGCAGCAGGACGAGTGCCCCGACCAGCCCGAGCAGGCTGCCGAGCAGCAGGACGACGAACGGCGGACCCACGTCGCCGCCGGGGGTCGGCATCAGCACGTTCGGGATGTTGATGACCGCGTAGAACCCAGCGAGCGCGACGCCGACCTTCTGGCGGGTGGTGAGTGGTCCCATGGTCTTCTCCTCAGGATGGGGGTTCGTGACGACTGCGTCGAGACTCGCCCGGGCGACGTTCCCCCGACCGGGGGTCTCCTGCCCGGCGGTCTTCCCCTGCGGTCCCGGCCGACCGGGAAGTCCTTCCCGTGGTCAGCGGGCACTCCAGCGGTCAGGATGACGGTTGTGGAGGGTGTGGGTCGTGCAGCCGAGGGTGCGCCGAGCGCGCCTCTCCGGGTGTTGATCGCTGACGACCACCCGGTGGTCCGGCACGGGCTCGGCGCGCTGCTCGCGACGTACGACGACCTGGAGGTCGTCGGGACCGCCGCCGACGGCGAGGCGGCCCTGCGGGAGGCGCAGCTGCTGCGACCCGACGTGCTGCTCATGGACGTGCGGATGCCGGGCGTGGACGGTGTCGAGGCCACCCGCCGGCTGCGCGACAGTGTCCCCACCGCCGCCGTGCTGGTGCTCACGATGTACGACGACGACGCGACCGTATTGACCGCGATGCGGGCCGGTGCCCGCGGCTACCTCCTCAAGGGCGCCGAGCAGGAGGAGATCGTGGCCGCCATCCGCGCGGTCGCGGGCGGGCAGGTGATCTTCGGACCCGGACTGGCCTCGCGGGTGCTGGGCCTGTTCTCCGCTCCCGCTGCGGTCAGCGAGCGACCCGATCCCTTCCCGCAGCTGACCGCGCGCGAGAAGGAGGTGCTGGCGCTGCTGGCCGAGGGGCACCGGACCGCGACCATCGCCGAGCGGCTGTTCCTCTCGCCGAAGACGATCAGCAACAACCTCACCGCGATCTTCGCCAAGCTGGAGGTGCACGACCGGGCGGCCGCCATGCTGCGGGCGCGCGACGGCGGGTTCGGCGGCGGTCCGGGGTCCCCGTGACCCTCTCGCTGTCGCTCGGGCTGGTCGGGCTGACGCTGCTGGTCTCCGGGGCGTTGCTGCTGCCGCTCCGGCCGTCGCGGCCGTCCGCGGTGCTGCTCGGACTGGCCGGCGTGGCCCTGCTGACCGGCGCCGTGCTGATGGTGGCAGGAGGCCCAGCGGCAGCCGACCTCGGCCCTGCCGCCGAGCGGCTGGGTCTGCTCCTGCTGCTGCCGCTGGGGCTGGCGACGTACCCGCGCCCCGGGCGGCACGGCGTCGACGTGGCCGCGCTGGTGCTGGTGACCGGAGCCGGGCTCACCGCGATCGCGTGGAACGACACCGCGGTCGCCGACCTCGCCGGGGTCGGCGTGACCGTCGTGCTGGTGGCGCACACGTGGTGGAGGCTCGAGCGCAGTGTCGGCCCCGAGCGTCGGGCGCTGACGTGGATGGTGGTGGCAGTCGGGTTCTCCGCCGTCGTGATCTTCGTGGCGTCGTTCGGGTTCGCCGAGGACGCCGGGGTCGCCGTCGGTGTCTCGGCGTTGGCACTCATCGGCCCCGCCTGCGCGATCGGCGTGAGGGTGCCCGACCTCGTCGACGTCCGCGGCGTCGTCGTGACTCTGGTGGTGGGGGTCGTCGCGGCGTCGGTCTACGTCGCGACCTGGGTGCTGCTCGTGGCGCTGCTGGCGGCGCTGGGCCTGCGCGATCCCAGCCTCGGCACGCTGGGCCTGCTCGGGGCCCTGGCCGCGCTGGGGGTCCACCCCGTGCAGCGCGTCCTGCGCTCCAGCGTCGACCAGGTGCTCTTCGGCATCCGGCCGGACCCGCTCGGCGCGGCTTCGCAGGTCGTGCGCAGCATGGGCGAGGACCCGCAGCAGGCGCTGAACGGCATCCGGGAGGTCCTCGTGCTGCCTCACGTGGCACTCCGTCGCCCCGACGGCAGAACGCTCGTCAGCGGCGCCCCCGTGCCGCACGTCCGCACAGTGCCGTTGGGGAAGGGAGCAGGGGAGCTGATCGTGGGGCTCAGGGCCGGGGACCTCCGGCTGTCTGCCGAGGACCAGCGGGTGCTGGGCATCGCCGCCCCCCTGCTCGCGCAGCTGCTGAGGGCCACCGACCTCACCGACGACGTCGCCCGGTCACGAGCCGTCACCGTGACTGCTCTCGAGGAAGAGCGGCGACGGCTGCGCCGTGACCTCCACGACGGCCTCGGCCCACGGCTGACCGGCATCGCCTTCAGCGCCGATGCGGCGCGCAACCTGCTCCGCACCGACCCCGCTGCCGCCGACGTGCTGCTCGCGACCCTGCGCGCAGAGACCGCGACGGCCATCTCCGAGATCCGTGAGCTCGTGTACGGGATGCGCCCGCCCGCGCTCGACGAGCTCGGGCTGGTGCCGGCGCTGCGCCAGCACGCCGCGTCGGTGCGCGACCGTGACGGCCGCCCCGTCGAGGTCACGGTGGCCGCCGAGCCGCTGCCCGATGGCCTGCCCGCGGCGGTGGAGGTGGCCGTCTACCGGATCGTGACCGAGGCGCTCACCAACGTGGCCCGCCACAGCGGGGGCCGGCGGGCCGAGGTCGAGCTCGGTCACGAGGGCGACGCGATCCGCCTCCGGGTGAGTGACGACGGGGGCCTGGGACGCTCGCCGACGGACGCCACCACCGAGGCGGCCGGACCGGACTGGCGCCGGGGCGTCGGGATCTCGTCGATGGCCGAGCGCGCCGCCGAGGTGGGGGGCCGGCTCAGCGCCGGCCCGACAGCCCGCGGCGGTGAGGTGGTCGCGCGGCTGCCGACGGGCGTGGGCGACGCCGGGCGATCGAGACGCCCACCAGCGTGACCACCCCGCCGACGTAGGCCAGCGAGGCCGGCGTCTCGTCGAGCAGCAGCCACGCCATCACGATCGTGATCACGGGGATGAGGTAGGTCGTCACGGCGAGGTTCGAGGCCGGCATGTGGTTGAGGGCGTAGGCGTAGCAGGTGAAGCCGATGGCGGTCGGGAACAGCCCGAGGTAGACCATCCACAGCACCGACGAGGTCGGAGCCGCGGTCGTCTCGGTCACGAGGCGACCGGCCCAGGGCAGGCACGCCACCGCCCCCACGGCACACGCCACGGCCGTGACCTCGATCGCCGGCAGCGTGGCCATCAACGGCTTCTGGACGATGAGGCTCACGGCGTACACCAGGGCCGCGAGGGCGCACAGCAGCACGCCGAGCAGGTCGCTGCCGGGGTCGCCCGACCCGCTGCCGGAGGTGCTGATGAGGCCCACGCCGCCGATCGCGAGCGCCAGCCCGACGGCCTTGGTCGCCGTGAAGCGCTCGCCCAGGAACACCGCGGCCAGCATCGCCACCATGACGGGGGCGCTCTGCAGGACCAGTGACGCGGTGCCGGCGTCGACGTGCTGCTCACCCTCGTTGAGCGCGACGTTGTAGACGGCGTACCAGAGCAGGCCGATCACGACCAGGCGCCACCACTGGCCCGGGCCCGGCCGGCGGAAGCGGGGAAGCGCCAGGGCGAGCAGAGCCACCGCACCGACGGTGTTGCGGCCCAGCGCCAGCGGCCCGGCGGAGAAGTCGTCACCGAGGTGGCGGATGGCCACGAAGGCCGAGGCCCAGAGCACAAGCGTCGTGGCCACGGCGGCGATCGGCAACCACGCGCGCGCGGTGGTCGCACCAGCCGAGGTCTGGCCCGGGTCCTGGGTCGTCGTCACGTCCGCGAGGCTAGACCCGCGCACCGACAGCGAGCACGCGGGTTTCGGCCACGTCACGAACTATGGCCGGATACTGAGGGAATCTGGCAGATTGCAGGCCATGAGGCGCCGTGACTACTGGACGCACCGCATCAACCGGCTGCACCCGCTGCGCGACCACGAGGAGATCTCCCGCATCCTCGTGCAGCACGAGTTTCCGTGGGACATCAACCAGGCGCTGTCCTTCGCGCTGTTCCGGACCTACGCGGTGCCGTCCATCGGGCGGCTGCTGTTCGAGACCGGCGAGTTCACCGACCGCACCCAGAAGCGGTACGACGACACCGGGCTGATCCTCGACCAGGTGCTGTGCCACGGACTGTCGAGCCGGGAGGGCCGGGCCGCAGTGAGGCGGATGAACCAGATGCACGGCATGTACGACATCAGCAACGACGACATGCGCTACGTGCTGTCGACCTTCGTCGTGGTTCCGGTGCGCTGGCTGGCCGACCACGGGTGGCGATCGATGTCGTCGGCCGAGGTGCTGGCCAGCACGGAGTACTACAGGAGCCTCGGGCGGCACATGAACATCGCCGGCATCCCCGACACCTGGGACGACTTCGCCCGGCTGATGGACGACTACGAGGCGGAGAACTACGGCTACGACCCGGGGGCCCGGGCGGTGGCCGACGCGACGCTGGACCTGATGACGACGTTCCCGCCCCACGACCGCCTGCCCGCAGCGCGGGTGAAGGCCTTCTCCTTCGGGCTCATGGACGAGCCGCTGCTCGACGCCTTCCGCTACCCCCACCCGTCGCCGGCGCAGAGGCGCGCGGCACGTGCCTCGTTGCAGGCGCGGGCGCGTCTGCTGCGGCTCGCTCCGCCCCGGCTGGCCCCGCTGCTGCTCGAGGACATGCCCAACATCCGCTCCTACCCCGCCGGCTTCCGCACCGAGGAGCTGGGCACCTTCGCCCCCACCTGCCCGGTGGACCTGCAGCGAGGGAATGCCACGCGCCGCGAGGAGGTTGCTCTCACCTAGACTGGGCGGACGGGCCGGAGCGACGGAAGGTGTCCATGAGCGAGACCACAGGGATCCCCGACAAGTTCGCCGCGTTGGGGCTGACCTACGACGACGTCCTGCTGCTGCCGGGTCACTCCGACCTGGCGCCGGACGAGATCGACACCACCTCCCGGCTGACGCGCGAGATCTCGCTCAAGGTGCCGCTCGTCAGCGCGGCCATGGACACCGTCACCGAGTCGCGCATGGCGATCGCGATGGCCCGCCAGGGCGGCCTCGGCGTCCTCCACCGCAACCTCTCGATCGAGGACCAGGCCTACCAGGTCGACCTCGTGAAGCGGACCCAGACCGGCATCATCTCCAACCCGGTGACCATCGGCCCGGACAAGACGCTCGAGGAGCTCGACCGCCTGTGCGGTGAGTACCGCGTCTCCGGCCTCCCCGTCGTCGACACCGACAACCGGCTGCTCGGCATCATCACCAACCGCGACCTGCGCTTCACCCCGGTCGCGGAGTGGGCCACCACCAAGGTCGACGAGGTCATGACGACCGCGCCGCTGATCACCGGTGACGTCGGCATCTCCCGCGACGACGCGACGCTGCTGCTGCGCAAGCACAAGCGCGAGCGGCTCCCGCTGGTCGACGAGCAGGGCCGGTTGGCCGGCCTCATCACGGTCAAGGACTTCGTGAAGTCCGAGCAGTTCCCCCACGCGTCGTACGACGGCGACGGACGTCTGCTCGTGGGCGCGGCCATCGGCTACTTCGGCGACGCCTGGACCCGTGCCACCACGCTGGTCGAGGCCGGCGTCGACGTCCTGGTCGCCGACACCGCCCACGGCAACGTGCGGATGCTGCTGGAGATGGTGCACAAGCTCAAGACCGACCCGGCCACCCGCCACGTCCAGGTCATCGGCGGCAACGTCGCCACCCGCGAGGGCGCCCAGTCGTTCGTGGACGCGGGCGCCGACGCGGTCAAGGTGGGCGTGGGCCCGGGCTCCATCTGCACGACGCGCGTGGTGACCGGGGTCGGCGTACCCCAGATCACCGCGGTCTACGAGGCCTCCCTGGCCGCCAAGCCGGCCGGTGTCCCGGTCATCGCCGACGGCGGCATGAAGCACTCCGGCGAGATCGCCAAGGCGCTGGTCGCCGGCGCCGACGCCGTCATGGTGGGCTCGCTGCTGGCCGGCTGCGACGAGAGCCCGGGCGACCTGGTGTTCGTCAACGGCAAGCAGTACAAGGCCTACCGCGGCATGGGGTCGCTGGCCGCGATGTCGAGCCGCGGCAAGAAGTCCTACTCCAAGGACCGCTACTTCCAGGCCGAGGTGACCAGCGACGACCAGATCGTGCCCGAGGGCATCGAGGGCCAGGTCGCCTACCGCGGCCCGCTCAGCGCCGTCGCCCACCAGCTCGTCGGCGGCCTGACGCAGTCGATGTTCTACGTCGGCGCGCGCACCGTGCCCGAGCTGCAGGAGAACGGGAAGTTCGTCCGCATCACCTCGGCCTCGCTCAACGAGAGCCACCCGCACGGCGTGCAGATGACGGTGGAGGCCCCGAACTACCAGGGACGCTGACCACGCGGGCCGGTCGGCCCGTCCCGACGGCTCGCGGACGGTAGGGTTCAGGGGTGCAAGAGTTCGAGATCGGCCGTGCCAAGCGAGGTCGTCGGGCCTGGTCCTTCGACGACATCGCCATCGTCCCGTCGCGCCGTACGCGTGACCCCGAGGAAGTCTCGACGGCGTGGCAGATCGACGCCTACCGCTTCGAGATCCCGGTGGTGGCCGCCCCGATGGACTCGGTGATGTCGCCCGAGACCGCGGTGCAGTTCGGCAAGGCCGGCGGGCTGGGCGTCCTCGACCTCGAGGGCCTGTGGACCCGCTACGACGACCCGTCGAACCTGCTGGCCGAGGTGGCCTCGCTCGACCCGGCCGCCGCGACCCGGCGGATGCAGGAGATCTACTCCGAGCCGGTCAAGCCCGAGCTGATCACCGAGCGGCTGCGCGAGATGCGCGCCGCCGGCATCACGGTCGCGGGCAGCCTGAGCCCGCAGCGCACCAAGGAGTTCTTCAAGACCGTCGTCGACGCCGGGGTCGACATGTTCGTCATCCGCGGCACGACGGTCTCGGCCGAGCACGTGTCGGGCCAGGCCGAGCCGCTGAACCTCAAGGAGTTCATCTACGAGCTCGACGTGCCGGTGATCGTGGGCGGCTGCGCGACCTACCAGGCCGCCCTGCACCTGATGCGCACCGGCGCCGCCGGCGTCCTCGTCGGCTTCGGCGGGGGAGCGGCCCACACCACCCGCACGGTCCTGGGCATCGCTGTGCCGATGGCCTCCGCGGTGGCCGACGTGGCCGCCGCCCGGCGCGACTACCTCGACGAGTCCGGCGGCCGCTACGTCCACGTCATCGCCGACGGGTCCATCGGCCGGTCAGGCGACCTGGCCAAGGCCATCGCCTGCGGCGCCGACGCCGTCATGATCGGCTCCCCGCTGGCCCGCGCCACCGAGGCCCCCGGCCGCGGGTTCCACTGGGGCTCGGAGGCCTGGCACCCCGACCTGCCACGCGGCGAGCGCATCGAGATCGGCATCGCCGGATCCCTGGAGGAGATCATGTTCGGGCCCTCCAACACCGCCGACGGCACCATGAACCTCGTGGGTGCGCTGCGGCGCGCAATGGCCACGACGGGCTACACCGAGGTCAAGGAGTTCCAGCGTGTCGAGGTCGTCGTCCAGTAGTCCCCGTCCCGACGCGCGCGCCGGGAACCGAACAGCCGCCGGCTGCGTCGTACGGGCATGAGCATCGTTCCGGGGCGCCGCGTCGCCCGGCCTGCAGCCGCCGCCCTCGCTGCGCTCCTCGCCTCGTCCCTGCTGGCTGCCTGCGGCAGCGACGAGCCCGCCGACGCCGGTTCCGGGGGGTCCCAGGCCTCCGCGACACCCGCTGACGGCGCCACGGCATCCGGCGACTCCGGCGACGCGGCCTCGGCCGGCCCGGTGTCCACCGAGGACTGGCGCACCGAGGTGTGGCACGACCTCCAGCTGAAGGTGCCGGCCGACTGGGCGGTGGGTCATGCGCCCGTCACCCGGGGCAACGACGTCCTCGAGTGCGCCGTCGGCCCGCTCGGTTCCGACAGCAGTCCTGACACGAGCACGCCGTACGTCGGGCGCCCCGGCTTCGGCAGCGACGTCTGCGACGGCACCGGTGACGTCGAGGTGCCCCAGCAGGACTTCGTCTGGTTCGGCAGCCCCCTCGACCGCAGTGAGGAGGAGGAGTCCGGCCGCACCGTGACCACGGTCGACATCGGCTCCGAGCGGGTGACGGTCGGCGCTGCCCCCGACGTGGCCAAGGCGATCCTGCGGTCGCTCGAGGAGGTCGGCGAGGACGCCAACGGCTGCCTGGCGCAGCCGACCCCCGAGACCCGCTACCCCGCCGAGGGGTTCGGCAGCAACCTCGCGATGTCGGTCTGCGTCTACGACTCCGACACGCCCGGCAAGGGTGGGACGCAGCGGCTGTGGACCGACCGGCTCGGCGCCGAGGAGGCCAACCGGCTCGTCCGAGGCGTCGCGCTCAGCCGCCGCGCCGCCTGCGACCCGGCCCAGGGGCGCTCGGAGGCGCAGACGGTCATGCTGCGGGTGGAGGTGGGCAACGACTTCGGGAGCAAGACCCTGATCCGCGACTACCGCGTCGAGCTGGGCGAGTGCCCGGTGGTGCTCGACCTCTCCGAGAGCGTCATCGGAGCGCCTCGTCCCGTGGGGCTGAACGAGCGGATCCTGGACGCGTTCGCCGGCGAGGGCGTGGCGGCGTACGTCGGCGGCGGCTCGGTGCCAGTGGAGCTGCAGTCGTACTTCAAGCCGATGATGGGCTGAGGCGGTCGCGCGGTGGGCCGCAACCGGGGTAGCGCGGACGGCACGGCTGACACGTCCGACCTCCCCGAGAAGACCTGCGCCTCCTGCGGGCGCCGCATCGAGTGGCGCAAGAAGTGGGAGAAGAGCTGGGACGAGGTTCGCTACTGCTCCGACGCCTGCCGGGCGCGGAAGGTGAGGCCGGTCGACCGCGACCTCGAGGAAGCGATCCGCGACCTGCTCGGTCGGACGACGGGCACGATCTGTCCGTCCCAGGCGGCGAAGAAGGTCGGCGGCACCGACTCCGAGGACGCGTGGCGCGAGCTGATGGAGCCCGCGCGGCGGGCGGCGCGGCGGATGGTCGCCGAGGGCGAGGTCGAGATCACCCAGCAGGGCAAGGTCGTGGACCCCTCGACGGCCAAGGGGCCGATCCGCATCCGCCGCGCCACCTGACCGGAGACGTGACCCAGCCCGCACGACTGCTTGTTACCGGCGGGTTCCGGTCGGCCCGGCGCTCAGATACTCTCGGTATATGAATCCTCCGGACCCGACGGCGCCCGACCTGCTCGACCCCGAGACCGACCCGAGCGCGTCGTACGCCCTGGACCAGCGCCTGGTGCGCCGCCTGACCGGCCTGCTGCACGCGACCAGCGGCGAGAGCAAGCGCGCCGTCTCCCCGGTGAACGGGCAGCCGCTCGGTGACGTCCCGCAGTCGACCACCGCCGACGTGTCCGCGGCCTTCAAGCGGGCCCGGCGCGCGCAGGCTGCCTGGGCGAAGACGTCTCTGGAGGAGCGGTCGGCGCTCATGCTCCGCCTGCACGACCTGGTGCTGGAGCGCCAGGACGAGATCATCGACCTCATCTGCTGGGAGTCGGGCAAGGCGCGCAAGCACGCGTTCGACGAGCCGCTGCACATCGCGCTGACCGCCCGCTACTACGCGCGGACGGCGCACGAGCACCTGGACTCCCGCCGTGTCGCCGGCGTCGTCCCCGGCCTGACCCGCGTCGAGGTGAACCGCGTTCCCAAGGGCGTCGTCGGCATCATCTCGCCGTGGAACTACCCGTTCACGATGGCGCTGTGCGACGGGTTGCCGGCGATCATGGCCGGCAACGCGGTCGTGGCCAAGCCTGACGCCCAGACCATGCTCAGCGCGCTCTACGGCCTCGAGCTGCTGCGCGACGCCGGCTTCCCCGAGGACCTCTGGCAGATGCTCGCCGGCCCGGGCCGTGAGATCGGCACCGACATCATCGAGCGCGCCGACTACGTCTGCTTCACCGGCTCGACCGCGACCGGCAGGGTGATCGCCGGCAGGTGCGCCGACCGGCTCGTCGGCTGCAGCCTCGAGCTGGGCGGCAAGAACCCGATCCTCGTGCTGCGCGACGCCGATCTCGACCGTGCCGCCGAGGGTGCGGTGCGGGCGGCCTTCTCCAACGCCGGTCAGCTGTGTGTCTCGATGGAGCGGATGTACGTCGCCGACCAGGTCTACGACCGCTTCGTGGCCAAGCTCGTCCACCGCGTCAACGCCATGACCCTGGGGGCCACGCTCGACTGGGGCGTGGACATGGGCTCGCTCATCAGCCAGGAGCAGCTCGACACCGTGGTGGCGCACGTCGACGACGCGCGCGCCAAGGGCGCCACCGTGCTCACCGGCGGTCGGGCCCGTCCCGACCTCGGGCCGTTCTTCTACGAGCCGACCGTCCTCGAGGGGGTCTCGCCGGACATGACCTGCTTCGGCGACGAGACCTTCGGGCCGGTCATCGCGCTCTACCGCTTCCACGACGAGGCCGACGCGATCGCGCGGGCCAACGACGGGGAGTACGGGCTCAACGCGTCGATCTTCAGCCAGGACGGTCCGCGTGCCCGTGAGATCGCGCGCCAGATCACGTGCGGCACGGTCAACATCAACGAGGCCTTCGGCGCGACCTTCGCCAGCATCGACGCGCCGATGGGCGGCATGCGCGAGTCGGGCATGGGGCGACGTCAGGGAGCCGAGGGCATCCTGCGCTACACCGAGCCGCAGGCGGTCGCCACCCAGCGGCTGATCCGGTTTGCTCCGATGCTCGGCATGAGCGACGAGCGGTACGCCAAGATCATGACGTTCAACGTGCGCCTCATGACCAAGCTCGGCAGGAAGTGACCTCGTGGAAGACGACTTCGACTTCGACGTGCTCGTCATCGGGTCCGGCTTCGGCGGCTCGGTCAGCGCACTGCGGCTGACCGAGAAGGGCTACCGGGTCGGCGTCATCGAGGCCGGCGCGCGCTTCGAGGACTCCGACTACGCCACGACCTCCTTCGAGCTGAAGAAGTACCTCTTCCGGCCCGAGATCGGCTGCTACGGCATCCAGCGGATCGAGGCGGTCCGTGACTCCCTGATCATGGCCGGCGCCGGTGTCGGCGGTGGGTCGCTGGTCTACGCCAACACGCTCTACGAACCCCTCGAGCAGTTCTACAAGGACCCGCAGTGGTCCGACATCACCGACTGGAAGTCCGAGCTGGCGCCGTACTACGACCAGGCCAAGCGCATGCTCGGCGTGGTCGAGAACCCGCTGCGCACCCCAGCCGACGACGTCATGGAGAAGGTCGCCAACGACCTCGGCGTCGGTGACACCTTCCACCCGACCCCGGTCGGCGTCTTCTTCGGTGGTCCCGACGCCAAGGAGGGGGAGCTGATCGAGGACCCCTACTTCGGCGGCGCCGGTCCCGCGCGCAACGCCTGCGTCGAGTGCGGCGACTGCATGACGGGCTGCAAGTACAACGCCAAGAACACGTTGGTGAAGAACTACCTCTACCTCGCCGAGCAGAAGGGCGCGAAGGTCCTGCCGCTGACCACGGTGACCCGCGTGACCCCGCTCGAGGGCGGCGGCTACGAGGTCAAGGTGAAGTGGACCAAGTCGCTGCGCAGCGGCAAGTCCGTCACCCGGACCTTGACCTGCGAGCAGGTCGTCTTCGCGGCGGCTGCCATCGGCACCCAGAAGCTGCTGCACAAGCTGAAGGCACAGGGCATCCTGCCGAGGCTGTCGGACCGGCTCGGCTACCTGTCGCGGACCAACTCCGAGTCGATCCTCGGCGCCATCGCGCCCGACACCTCGATCGACTACAGCCGGGGGATCGCGATCACCTCGAGCTTCCACCCCGACGCCGACACCCACGTCGAGCCGTGCCGTTACGGCAAGGGCAGCAACGCGATGTCGCTGATGCAGACGGTGCTGACCGACGGTGACGGCCCGGTGCCGCGCTGGCGGACGTGGCTGGGCGAGCTGTGGACCCAGCGCAGCAGCGTGCTCGACCTGTACGACGTCAAGCACTGGTCGGAGCGCACGGTCATCGCCCTGGTGATGCAGACCCTCGACAACTCGATCACGACGTACGCCAAGAAGATCCCGGGCACCAGGAAGTGGCGCCTGACCTCCAAGCAGGGCCACGGCGAGCCGAACCCGACATGGATCCCGGTGGCGAACCAGGTCGTGCGCAAGATGGCCGAGATCATGGGCGGCACGCCCGGCGGCTCGATGGGCGACCCGTTCAACATGCCGATGACCGCGCACTTCATCGGTGGCTGCACGATCGGTCGCTCACCCGACGACGGCGTGGTCGACGCCTACCAGCGGGTCTTCAACTACCCCGGCATGCACATCGCGGACGGCTCGGCGATCTCGGCGAACCTCGGGGTCAACCCGTCGCTGACGATCACCGCGCAGGCCGAGCGGATGATGGCCTTGTGGCCCAACAAGGGCGAGCAGGACGCACGTCCCGCCCTGGGGGAGGCCTACGAGCGGATCGAGGCCGTCGAGCCCAACGACCCGGCCGTGCCGCCGAGCGCGCCCGGTGCCCTGCGACTCCCGATCGTCGCGGTGACCTGAGCAGCTCCCAGGCCCAGATGCGTGGGAAAAGCTTCCTCGCAGCTGTCTGCGGGGTGCTTTTCCCACGCATCTGTTCCGTGCGGCCACCTGGTCGCCGTACGTCTCGAGAGGCACCTCGCGCACGCGGTGGTGGTCTCCGGTGAGGAGGTACGCCGTGCGCGCCTGGGCCCGGGCGCGGGTGTGCACGAAGTCGCGAACGTGGACTCGTCCGGTGTCATGGCCACCCCCTCTCACCACCCAGGACGCGTCGGACCGAGCAGCCGCAGGGTAGCGAGGCCCGAGGACCTTCCCGGAGGAGCCGCGCGGAGCAAAAATGGTCCAGGGCCCGACCAGGGAGGGAGGGAGGTCGGACCCTGTGAGAGCCGGCGCCACGCGAAGGCAGCGAGCCGACCCACCGAGACCCGATCCTTGGAGGAGGACCTACCGGATCTCAAGATGCGCAACGACGGCGTGGGACAGGAGTTACGCAACGGGACGAGAAAAGGGGGGAGCCGGGAGGCCGCTAGGCTGGGGGACCCTCGTCTCCCGCCTGGAAGGTGCCCGGTGACCACCGAACACGACCTGGTCCTCGTCGTCGACTTCGGCGCCCAGTACGCCCAGCTCATCGCCCGCCGGGTGCGGGAGGCACGGGTCTACTCCGAGGTCGTCCCGTCCTCGATGCCGATCACCGAGATGCTGGCGAAGGGCCCCAAGGCGATCGTGCTGTCGGGTGGGCCGTCGTCGGTCTACGAGCCCGGCGCCCCCCAGATCAGCGACGAGCTCTTCGAGGCCGGCGTCCCGGTCTTCGGCATGTGCTACGGCTTCCAGGTCATGGCCCAGGCCCTCGGTGGCGAGGTCAAGCGCACCGGCAGGTCGGAGTACGGCCGTACGCCGGTCGTGGTCGAGGAGGCCGGCACGCTGCTGGCCGAGGTGCCCGAGAGCCACAAGGTGTGGATGAGCCACGGCGACTCGGTCGTCGGAGCGCCGGCCGGCTTCACCGTCCTCGCCTCGACCATCGCCTCGCCGGTGGCTGCCTTCGAGCACGTCGAGCGCGGCTTCGCCGGTGTGCAGTGGCACCCCGAGGTCATGCACACCGAGCACGGTCAGACCGTGCTGGCGCACTTCCTGCACAACATCGCCGGCTGCCGGCAGACCTGGACGATGGTCAACATCGTCGAGGAGCAGCTCGAGCGCATCCGCGCCCAGATCGGTGACGCGCGCGCCATCTGCGGCCTCTCCGGCGGCGTCGACTCCGCGGTGGCCGCGGCCCTGGTCCAGCGCGCCGTGGGTGACCGGCTGACCTGTGTCTTCGTCGACCACGGGCTGCTGCGCCAGGGCGAGGCCGAGCAGGTCGAGCGCGACTTCGTCGCCGCCACCGGTGTCGACCTGCACGTCGTCGACGCCCAGGCCCGCTTCCTCGACGCGCTTGCCGGGGTCACCGACCCCGAGGAGAAGCGCAAGATCATCGGCCGGGAGTTCATCCGGGTCTTCGAGCAGGCCGAGATCGACATCATCGGCTCCGCTGCCGCTCAGGGCGAGAAGGTGCAGTTCCTCGTCCAGGGCACGCTCTACCCCGACGTCGTGGAGTCCGGCGGCGGCACCGGGACGGCCAACATCAAGTCGCACCACAACGTCGGCGGGCTGCCCGACGACCTCGAGTTCGAGCTCGTCGAGCCGCTGCGGCTGCTGTTCAAGGACGAGGTCCGCCTAGTGGGGGAGCAGCTCGGCCTGCCCGCCGAGATCGTCTGGCGACACCCGTTCCCCGGCCCGGGGCTGGGCATCCGGATCATCGGCGAGGTCACCCACGATCGCCTCGAGATTCTGCGCGCCGCCGACTTCATCGCCCGTGAGGAGCTGACACGCGCGGGTCTGGACCGCGACATCTGGCAGTTCCCCGTCGTCCTGCTGGCCGACGTCCGCTCAGTCGGCGTCCAGGGTGACGGCCGGACCTACGGCCACCCGGTCGTGCTGCGTCCGGTGACCTCCGAGGATGCCATGACCGCCGACTGGGCGCGGCTGCCCTACGACGTCATCGAGACGATCTCGACGCGCATCACCAACGAGGTGCGCGAGGTCAACCGGGTCACCATCGACGTCACCAGCAAGCCCCCCGGCACCATCGAGTGGGAGTGATCCCCACCTGCTCGTGACGCGGTGAGCACCTTGACGGCAGCGGAGCCGGCGGGAGCGCGTGGTCACCGCGGCACTGGTCTGATCGGTCCGCTGCTCCTAGGCTCGTCGGGGAACGTCGAGGGGGAGGTCCGGCCATGACGTGGGAAGCCTTGACGGCGGTCGGGTCCTGCCTGGCCGCGCTGGCCGCACTGGCGCTGAGCCTCGAGGTACGTCTTCGCTCACGACCCCGGCTGCGGTGCCACTTCAAGGAGGCGCCGGTTGCTGTGCTGAGTGACCAGGATCCGCGTGAATTCGTGCCTGAGACGATCGCGACGTCCTTCCTCGTCGTGAACTCCGGCTTCCGTCCGGCTGTCATCGAGGACATGACCTGCACTGTGGCCCTCGAGGGCGGCAGCGCCGAGCTGATCAACGCCTCGACCAGCATCTACCGGACCCTGCAGCTGCCGCTCACCGTTCCCAGTGACTCGGCCGAGAAGCTCGAGGTCGTCTGGATCCTGGGGGAGACGGGCCCGCCGCGCCCCTGAACAACCGCTTCTCCTCGCTGCGACGGGACGCGAGGCTGGAGCTCGCCGTACACACGATCGACGGCAGGACCCAGCGTCATGGATTCGCGTTCGGGGACGTGCGGGTCCTGGACTTCGACACGGCCCAGGAATACCGGCGGGCCATGGGCCCGGACTCCGAGCCGTAACCCGGAGCAGGGCCAAGCCTCTCCGTCCGACGCCGAGCCGGGACCCGACAACCCAGGGGGACCGGCCGTCGGCTGGGGTCGGCGAGGAGACGGGTGGCTCGCCCATGGTTCTCGGGTGCGACGGCCGGGCGCGGAGTTTCCTATGATGAGCCCATCACTCGACCTCCTGGGGGCTCTGACGCCATGGCACGCTTCACCAGCGGTGTGCAGACGCTGATCCGGCAAAGGATCATGAAGCGAGTCGGCCCCGTCGACCTCTCGCAGGTGCACCGCGTGCCTGACCGGCTGATCTGGCCGCTGCGTCGGGAGGGTTTCGACCCTGTCGCGCGCCTCGGTGCGCAGCGCGAGTCGGCACCCGTGGCCAAGCTGACCTCGTTCCTCGGCCTCGACGTCTGGCTGGTCACCGGTGAGGCGGAGGTCCGCGAGGTGCTCGCCAACGGCACGGCGTACAGCAACGACATCCGGCCGTACGTCGGCGCGGTCGGTGACGCGACCACCGGAGACATCGGGGGGCTCGGCTTCACCGACGCCCCCGACCACACTCGGCTGCGCAAGCTGCTGACCCCCGAGTTCACGATGCGCCGGCTCGGTCGGCTGCGCCCCCGCATCGAGGCCATCGTCGAGAGCCAGCTCGACGTCCTCGAGGCCGCGGAACGGAGCGAGAACGGCGCCGACCTCGTCCGCGACTTCGCCTTCCCGGTGCCCTTCCTCGTCATCTGCGAGCTGCTCGGGCTGCCCGTGGAGGAGCGCGAGACCTTCCGGTCGTTGGCCTCGGCCCGATTCGACGTCAGTTACGGAGGCTCCGGAGCGTTCGGTGCCGTGTCGGCATCCCGGGAGTTCCTCAAGGACTTCACCCGTCGACAGCGAATGGCTCCGGGCGACGGGCTCGTGGGACAGATCATCCGCGACCACGGCGACGACATCGACGACATGGACCTCGCCGGTCTTGCCGACGGCGCCTTCACCGGCGGGCTCGAGACGAGTGCCAGCATGCTCGCCCTCGGCACCGCCGTGCTGCTGGACGACCCCGTCACCTACCGCCGTCTGGCAGACGAGCCGGCCCTGGTCGACTCCTGCGTGGAGGAGCTGCTGCGCTACCTCTCCGTCGTGCAGGTGGCCTTCCCGCGCTTCGTCCGCGAGGACATGGTGGTCGCCGGCCAGCGGGTCAAGAAGGGCGACGTCGTCATGTGCCACCTCGCCGGCGCCGCGCGCGACCCCCGCGCGGGCCTCGATGACAGCTTCGACCCCGAGCGCGTACCGGCCCGCAGCACCCTGGCCTTCGGGCACGGGTTCCACCGCTGCGTCGGAGCTGAGCTGGCGCGCATGGAGCTGCGGATCGCCTACCCGGCCCTGTCGCGACGGCTGCCCGACCTGGCCGTCCGTGGCACCGCGTCGTACGCCTTCCGGGAGAAGTCGATCGTCTACGGGCTCGACGAGATGCCGGTCGACCTCGGTGTCGTCCGCGGTTGCCCTGTGAACTGAGCTTCGCGGTCGCGTGGCTCGGGGGCGCGCAGGGCGGAGCTGCATCCGCCGGGAGTGGTGGGGCGCTCCGGGGCGGGCCGCGTCCGAGGGGTGCCGCAGGGGTGGACGCGGAACTGAAAGGTCAGACCGGTGGGGTGTCAGGTCCGAGGCTGGTGGTGCCGGAGCGGTTGACGCGGTAGTGGCGGTGGTGGGGGCTGGTCCAGATGAGGTCGCCGGTGTGGGGTTGTCGGTGCACGGTCCAGTTGCCGTTGGTCTTGAGGCGGTGGTGGAAGCGGCACAGGCGGCCGAGGTTGGGGGTGCTGGTCTGGGCGGGTGGTCCGCCGTTGTCGGGGGAGAGGTAGGGGGTGCGGTGGTCGAGGTCGTGGCGTCCGGCGTTGCCGCACCAGGGGAAGGTGCAGGTGGCGTCGCGTTCGGTGATCTGGCGGCGTAGTCGGGTGGGGATCTCGTAGTCGTCGACGGCGATGTCGGTGGTGAGGTCGATGACGGGGGTGATCTTGAGGTTGGTGGCGGGGGTGAGGCCGCTCAGCCAGCGCTCGAGGGTCGCCATGGTGCGGGCGCCGAGGCGTTGGCCGGCGCGGTCGACGCGTACGAGGTGGGTCTCGGCGGGGTCGGCGGGGTCGGCGGGGTCGGTGGGGTCGGTGGGGTCGGTGGAGTCGCGAGGGTCGAGGCCGAAGGTGGTCAGGGCGTCGGTGTGCAGGTGGACGTGCAGGGTGGGGACCTGCCGGCTGGGCGCCTTCGTCGGCGCTCCCTGCTGCTGGGCGGTGTGCTGGGCGGTGTGCTGGGCGGTGTGCTGGGCGGTGGTGGCGAGGTCGAGGGCGTACTGGGGGTCGGCGAGGACGCCGAGGGCGCGGGCTCGGCGGACGTCGCGGGTGTCGGTGTCGCCGAGGCGGCTCAGGGTGGTGGCGAGGTGGTCGACGGCGTGGTCGAGGGCGGCGGCGTCGGGGGTGTCCAGGCGGGCGTTGAGGGTGGAGGTGCCGTCGAGGCCGTCGTCGAGCCAGACGCCGCGTTTCTCGGCGGCGGCGGTGTCGCGTTCGGCGGCGAGGTCGGGTTGGTGGCGCAGGATCGCGGCGTCGACGGCGCGGATGATGCGGGTCAGGGTGAGTCGTGCGGCGAAGGGTGCCAGGGAGGCGTCGATGGCGGCGGCGGTCTGATCGGCCAGGGGGATGGTGCGTTCGGCGATCTGGCGGGCCTTCCACGCCGGCAGGGTCGCGGCGATGACCTCGGCGAAGCACCTGGGGAGGCGGTCGCGCAGCTCGACGGCTTGGCCGACGTAGGCGCGTCCCGCGTGCTCGGTGAGGCCGAGGGCGGTGGCGAGCTCGGCGACGGCGTACTCCTCGACCATGAATGCGCCTTGGCCGGCCAGGCGCAGCATGGACTCGACGCCGCGGCGGTCGGTCTCGGCGGCGAGCTGCTCGGCGATGGGCATCGAGTCGATGATCTCCGAGTCGATGGACCCGAGCCCGCCGATGCGGTGCAGGTCGGCCCAGTGCGCGACGCCTTGCAGCTCCTGGGCGGCGGCGAGGTCGACCACGCGCCGTCGTCCGGTCACGAACGACAGCGTCGCGCAGGCGTCCAGCCCGAGAACCTCGACACCCTCGACCGCCTCCGGGCCCATGCCCGGCGCCGTGCCCGGCGCCGTGACCGGGCCGTGCCCGGGCCCATGCCCGGTGCGGAAGGGAGGGTCGCTGTCATGTGATGAATCTAGGAGAGCGCACCGACACTTTGAGACGCACAACGGCCGGTATCCCCAGCCCTGGTTGAGAAATCCTGAGAAGTTTCGGATGCCATCCGGACTGCGGTGTCGGGTCCGTACGGCGGGCCGGACGTCGTACCTCCGACGGAGGTGCTCGCGACGCCGATGCCGGCGATGAGCCGGAAGCGGACCACCACCGCGACCTCGTTCCGGGCCCCGAGGCTCGGCGCACTGGTGGATGGTGCGCAGGGGTCACGCAGGCGTCAGACGCGCACGCCGTACGTCGTGGTGCGCTCCCGCACCGGACGACCGATGCCGTCCGCGATCTCAGTGATCTCCGCGACCGTCTTCGCCGAGCCGTGCTCGGAGCCGGCCATCCGCGAGATCGTCTCCTCCATCAGCGTGCCGCCGAGGTCGTTGCAGCCCGAGCGCAGCATCAGCCGGGTGCCCTCGACGCCGAGCTTCACCCACGAGGTCTGGACGTTGTCGATCCGCCCGTGCAGCAGGATCCGCGCCGCGGCGTGGACCGCCACGTTGTCGCGCAGCGTCGGACCCGGGCGGGCGACCCCGGCGAGGTAGATCGGGGCGCTCGTGTGCACGAACGGCAGCGGCACGAACTCGGTGAACCCGCCGGTCTCGTCCTGGATCCGCTGCAGCACCCGGAGGTGGGTCACCCAGTGGTCCGGCCGGTCGACGTGGCCGTACATCATCGTGGCGCTCGAGCGGATCCCGAGCCGGTGCGCGGTCGTCACCACCTCGACCCAGGCGCTGGTGGGCAGCTTGCCCTTCGTCAGGATCCACCGGACGTCGTCGTCGAGGATCTCGGCCGCCGTCCCCGGGATCGTGTCCAGCCCCGACTCCTGGGCCTTGAGCAGCCAGTCGTGGATCGACAGCCCCGTGCGCGAGGCGCCGTTGACGACCTCCATCGGGCTGAACGCGTGCACGTGCATCTCCGGCACCCGGCGTTTCACCGCGGCCGCGATGTCGAAGTACGCCGTGCCGGGGAGGTCGGGGTCGATGCCGCCCTGCATGCACACCTCGGTCGCGCCGAGCTTCCACGCCTCCTCGGCACGGTCGGCCACCTGCTCCATCGACAGCGAGTAGGCGTCGGCGTCGGTGCGGCGCTGGGCGAACGCGCAGAAGCGGCAGCCGGTGTAGCAGACGTTGGTGAAGTTGATGTTCCGGTTGACGACGTAGGTCACGTCGTCGCCGACCACGTCGTGGCGCATGTCGTCGGCGAGTCGTCGTACGGCGTCGAGGTCGTGGGCGTCGGCGGTGAACAGGGCCAGCGCCTGAGCGTCGGAGAGCTGCTTGGGGTCCTTCTCGGCCTGCCGGAGGGCGTCGGCGACGGCTGCGGTGAGGGGTGCGGAGCTTCCGGCGGGGGAGAGCGTCGTCGCGTGGGCGGCCTCGCCCCCCACCGGCGCGGACTCTCGCGGCCCTGCCGCGGCATCGTGGGCGGCCTCCTGGGTGGCGAGCTGGTCGCGGAGGGACTGCCAGTTGCCGTAGACGTCGTCGAAGTCGGAGCGGCGGTCGGTGGTGCGGCCGGTGGTGTCGATCGCGGTGTGCAGGTCGGTGCGGCCCGTGCCGGCGTCGAGGCCGCCGAGGTCGGGCTCCTGCCAGGGCAGGCCGACGGGGCGGGCGTCGGGGCGGAGGTAGCCGTCGGCGTCGGCGAGAGCGGCGACGTGGGGGCGGACACGGGGATCGATCCAGGGGTCGCCGGCGGTGACGTAGGAGGCGTGGGCCGTGAGGCGGGGGCGCAGGGTGAGGCCGGAGGCCGCGGTGACGTCGCGCAGACGGTCGAGCGAGGGCCACGGGCGCTCGGGGTTCACGTGGTCGGGCGTGAGGGGGGAGACACCACCCCAGTCGTCGACGCCGGCGGCGAGCAGGGCCCGGCACTCGTCGAGGTCGACGAGGTTGGGCGGGGCCTGCACCCGCATGGTCGGCCCGAGGACGAGGCGGGTGACGGCGATGGTGGCGAGGTACTCGTCGAGGTCGAGGTCCTCGACCGAGCGCATCGCCGTGTCGGGCTTGGCCCGGAAGTTCTGGACGATGACCTCTTGGAGGTGGCCGTACTGACGGCCGACCGAGCGCAGCGCGAAGATCGTCTCCGCGCGCTCCCGCAACGTCTCGCCGATGCCGACGAGCAGACCCGAGGTGAAGGGGACGGAGAGGCGGCCGGCGTCCTCGAGGACACGGAGGCGGACCGCGGGGTCCTTGTCGGGGGAGCCGAAGTGCGGCTGCCCCTTCTCGGCGAAGAGCCGCGTCGAGGTGGTCTCCAGCATCATGCCCATGGAGGGCGAGACCGGCTTGAGCCGGTTGATCTCCTGCCACGACATGACCCCGGGGTTGAGGTGGGGCAGCAAGCCCGTCTCCTCCAGCACCCGGATCGCCATGGCGCGGACGTAGTCGAGGGTCGAGTCGTAGCCGTGCTCGTCGAGCCACTGGGCCGCCTCCGGCCAGCGCTCCTCGGGCCGGTCGCCGAGGGTGAACAGCGCCTCGGCACACCCCAGCGCGGCCCCCTGCGAGGCGATGGCCAGCACCTCGTCGGGGGAGAGGAAGGGCTGCTGGCCCGCGGCCGCGAGCTTGCCGGGCACCGTCACGAACGTGCAGTAGTGGCAGCGGTCGCGGCACAACCGGGTGAGGGGGATGAAGACCTTGGGGGAGTAGGTGACCACGCCGGGGCGGCCCGCGGCGGTCAGGCCGGCGTCACGGACACGTGCGGCGGCGTCCATGAGGGCGGCCAGGTCCTCGCCGCGTGCGGCCAGGAGCGCTTCCGCCTCGGACACGTCCACGGCGACCCCGCGACGCACGCGCGCCAGCGCACGTCGTACCTGCTGGGGAGTGGGCGCCTGAGTCACCCTGCGAGGGTAACGACAACCGGCGGCCGGCATGAGGGGCGTCCGGGGAGACGCAGGACACACGTCCCGCCGGGCCCGGTCTCTACACCGCCCACCTGGGGGTGTGACCCCGAGTGGACGAGGGGCCTAGCGTGGCTGGATGCCCCCTGACTCCCTTCCGGTCCTGCTGCGCCCCGCCGGCGATCCCGGCGCGACGGCGTCGCCGGCCGCTCTCGTCAGCCTGGCCGCGGTGTCCGCGGCCGAGGTCGCCGGGGACCTGCACCGCTCCGCCGACCTCGCCCGCGCCCTCGGCCGTGAGGCTCCGCGACCCGGGGCCGGGTCCACCCTGCTCCTGTGGGAGCTGCTGGCGACCCTCGGCGCAGCCGACCTCACCGTGGCCCGCGTGGTCGAGCCCCACCTCGACGCCCTGGCCATCCTCGACCAGGCCGGCGGCGTCGCCGAGGACGAGGTCGACCTCCTCTGGGGCGTCTACGCCGCCGAGGGGCCGCCACCGCGGCTGGTCGCCGGGGCCACCCGCCAGGGGTGGGAGCTCAACGGACGCAAGCACTGGTGCTCGGTGGCCGACGTCGCCGACCGGGCCCTGATGACGGCGTGGGTCGACGAGGACAACCGCCAGCTCTTCTCAGTCCCGCTCAGCGACGCCGGTGTGAAGTCGGCCGCCGAGCAGGCCTGGGTCGCCCGCGGTCTGCAGCAGGTCACGAGCACGGCCCTGGACCTGCACGCGGTGCCGGCCGACGCCGTCGGGGAGCCCGGCTGGTACCTCCAACGCCCCGGCTTCGCGTGGGGCGGGATGGGCGTCGCCGCCGTCTGGTACGGCGGTGCGGTCGGCGTCGCGCGTCGGATGCTGGCCCAGGCCGAGCACCGCGCCCTCGACCAGGTCGGGCAGATGCACCTCGGCGCGGTCGAGGCGTCTCTGACCGCCGCGCGAGCCGTGCTGGTGCAGGCCGCCGCCGCGGTGGACGCCGGACAGGCCGACGCCGAGCGCGGCGAACGCCTCGCGCTGACCGTCCGTCAGGTCGTCCGTCGGGCGGCCGAGGAGGTGCTGCTGCGCGCCGAGCACGCCTTGGGCCCCGGCCCCAAGGTCTCCGAGCCCGCCCACGCCGCGCGCACCGCCGACCTCGAGCTCTACCTGCGCCAGGAGCACGCCGAGCGCGACCAGGCCGCCCTCGGGCGCTGGCTGCTCGACGCCCTGCCCGAGGTCGGGTGGTGACGGGCCCCGAGCCGGTTCCGGAGCCCGTCCACGTCACGCTGCCCTGGCGCGTCCTCGTGGTCGTGCCGGCCCGCAACGAGGAGGCGACGCTCGGCGGCTGCCTGGCCTCGATCGACCGGGCCGCAGCGAGGCTGCGCCAGTCCCGGCAGACCGTCGGCCTCGAGGTCGCCGTCGTGCTCGACTCCTGCACCGACCGCAGCGCCGAGGCGCTCGCCCACTTCCCCCAGGTCCGGTGCGTGCCGGTCGACCTGCGCCGGGTCGGCGCCGCCCGTGCGGCGGGCGTCCTGGCCGTCCGGACGGCGACGCCTCACCCCACCGAGCGCACCTGGCTGGCCTCCACCGACGCCGACGGGGAGGTGCCGCCGGACTGGTTGACCAGCCAGCTCGACCGCGCCGACCGTGGCGCCGCCGCCGTGGTCGGGATGGTCGAGCCGCAGCGCGGCCTGCCCGAGGCGGTGCTGGCCCACTGGCACGCCCAGCACCCCGCCCGCGAGGACCACGACCACGTCCACGGCGCCAACCTCGGCGTCCGGCTGGACCACTACGACCACGTCGGCGGGTTCGAGCCGCTCGAGGAGCACGAGGACGTGCGGCTCGTGGAGCGGCTGGTGCACTCGGGCGTCCGGGTGGTCCGGACGTCCGAGGCTCGGGTCACGACGTCGTCGCGGCGTCTCGGCCGCACGCCCGGCGGTTTCGCGGGCTTCCTGGCGCTGCTGCAGGAGCGGACCGCCGAGAACCTCAGCGAGGCGAGCACCCGTGCCGCGGGATGAGTCGCGAGCGGGTCCGCGCGCCGCGCCGCCCGCCTTCACCCGACCCGCGGCCGGTCGCGCCGACGAGACCTGGCGGGGGCTGCCGCAGTGGCGCTCGGTGCCCGCCCTGCGTCTCGGCAAGGACACCGAGGAGACCGAGGGGCACCTGCTGGCTGCGCCCGGCTCGCGCCCGCTCCGGGCCCTGCCCGCGGTCCGGGAGCGACTGGTCGTGGTCGTGGCCCACCCCGACGACGAGACCCTGGCCTGCGGGGGTCTGCTGGCCCGCGCCGCCGAGCACGACCTGCCCGCCGTCGTCGTGGTCGCGACCGACGGCGACGCCTCGCACCCCGACAGCCCGAGCGTCAGCCCCGAGGTGCTGGCCGGTCGCCGCCGTGAGGAGCTGATCGAGGCGGTCGGCATCCTCCACCCGGCGGCTCGCCTCATCCGGCTCGGCCTGCCGGACGGGAAGGTGCCCGGCCACGAGGACACCATCGCCGACCGGCTGCGCGACGTGGTCGACGCCGACACCTTGCTGGTCTCGACGTGGCGCCACGACGCGCACGGCGACCACGAGGCGGTGGCCCAGGCTGCCGCCGACGTCGCGGCCGAGACCGGCGCGCGTCACCTCGAGGCTCCGATCTGGCTCTGGTACTGGGGCGAGCCCGGGGACGTGCCGTGGGACCGCTGCGCGGTGCTGCCGCTGACCCCCGGTGAGCTGGCGGCCAAGGAGCAGGCGTTGGCCTGCTATCCCTCCCAGACCGCGCCGCTCTCGGATGCGCCCGGCGACGAGGCGGTCCTCGACGCCGCCATGCTCTCGTCCTTCCGGCGGCCGTACGAGACCTACATCGAGAGCCGCGCACGCCCGGCGTACGACGACGGGGAGCGTGCCGAGACCGGTACGCCGGACGCGGCGATCGTCTTCGAGGAGCTGCACCGCGGAGACGCCGACCCGTGGCGTACTGCCTCGTCCTGGTACGAGGCCCGCCGGCGCGCCCTGGCCCTGGCCTGCCTGCCCCGGGAGCGGGTCGGGTCGGTGCTGGAGGTCGGCTGCTCGGTGGGCGAGCTGACCGCGGCCCTGAGCGAGCGGGCCGACCACGTCGTCGGCGTCGACGTCAGCGAGGCAGCCCTGACCGTCGCGGCCCGACGTTGCGCGGGCCGGTCGGTCCGCTTCGAGCGCCTGCGGGTGCCGGGCCAGTGGCCCGAGGGCTCCTACGACGTGGTGGTGCTCTCGGAGATCGGCTACTTCCTGTCCGGGCGCGAGCTGGCCGAGACGCTGTGGAAGGCGTGCGCCTCACTGACCGACGACGGGGCCCTGCTGCTGGTGCACTGGCGCCACGAGGTGGAGGGCTGGCCGCTCGACGGGGCCGACGTGCACGGAGCTGCCGGCCGCGTGGCCGCCGAGCACGACCTGACGCTTGCGACCCGCGTGGTCGACGACGACGTGCTGCTCGACCTCTACCGCCCCAAGCGCCGCCGGAGCCTGGCCGAGGAGGAGCTCGCGGGGCCGCGGTGAGCGCGGACCCCCGCGACCGGGGTGGCTCCTGCCGCTGCGGGGGTAGATTGGCGCGCGTGAGCACGAGCGAACTCTCCCGAGTCCCGGGCCCGGCTGGGGACGGGAACGACGACGACCGGGCCGAGGTCACGCCCGTCTGCATCGCCCTGGTCAACGACCACGAGCTCGTGGTGCGGGGGCTGCAGCGGATGCTGGAGGAGTTCGAGGACCGGATCCGCGTGGTCGAGCTCGACGTCAACGTCGACGTGGCCCAGCCCGTCGACGTGGCGCTCTACGACACCTTCTCCGTGCCGCAGGTGACCGCCAGCGACATCGACGACATCATCGGCCAGCGCCGGGTGGCGTCCGTGGCCGTCTACAGCTGGAACATGCACGAGGAGCTGGTCCAGGAGGCCCTGGCGAAGGGAGTGCGTGGCTACCTCTCGAAGTCGCTGCAGGGTCACGAGCTGGTGGCGGCCATCGAGCGGGTGGCGGCCGGCGACGAGGTGGTGCTTCCCGCCGCCGACATCGGCAAGGAGATCGAGGCGGTCGGGGGCGACTGGCCCGGCCGCGGGCACGGGCTGTCGGCCCGCCAGGCGGAGATCGTCTCCCTCATCACCCAGGGCCTGAGCAACAACGAGATCGCCGAGCGCACCTACCTCTCGCCCAACACGGTGAAGAGCTACATCCGCGAGGCCTACCGCCACATGGGCGTGGCCAGCCGAACCCAGGCGGTGCTGTGGGGCATCGAGCACGGCATGGTCCCGACCCGGGCCCGTGTCATCACCGATCGACCGCCGTCGCGACGCCCGGAGTCCTGAGCCGAGCGGTCCCGCCTCAGGTGGGCTCAGGTGGGCTCAGGCCTGCCAGGACTCCCACAGCCGGGCGTAGGAACCGCCCCGGGCGACCAGCTCGTCGTGGGACCCGAGCTCACTGACCACGCCGTCCTCGACCACGGCCACCCGGTCGGCGTCGTGGGCGGAGAACAGCCGGTGCGCGATGGCCACGACCGTGCGGCCCTCGAGCACCGCGGCCAACGACCGCTCCAGGTGGCGCGCCGCCCGAGGATCGATCAGCGAGGTCGCCTCGTCGAGCACCAGCGTGTGGGGGTCGGCCAGCACCAGCCGGGCCAGCGCGAGCTGCTGGGCCTGGGCCGGGCCGAGCGCGAGCCCGCCGGAGCCGACCACGGTGTCCAGGCCCTGGGGGAGCGCCCGCACCCAGATGTCGGCGTCCACGGCCTCCAGGGCTGCGAAGAGCTGAGCGTCGGGGTCCGACCGGTGCGGGTCCGCGGGGTCATCCGGGTCCGGCGCGCCGGGGCCGGGGTCGACGGCCAGCGCCAGGTTCTCCCGCACCGTGCCCACGAAGACGTGGTGCTCCTGGGTCACCAGCGCGACCCGACCACGCAGCTGCGCCAACGGCAGCTCGGTGAGCCCGACGCCGCCCACCTCGACGGTGCCGGTGCGCGGCGGGTGGATGCCGGCGAGCAGGCGGCCCAGGGTGGACTTGCCCGCCCCGGAGGGCCCGACCATCGCCAGCCGCTCCCCGACGGCCAGCGTCAGGTCCACGCCGTGCAGGACGTCACGGCCCTCGACGTAGGAGAACCGGACGTCGCGCGCCACCAGGGCGTCGCCCTGCGGAGTGCGGTCGGTGGTGACCCGGTCGTCGGGCACCTCGCCGACGCCGAGCAGCCGAGCGAGCGATGCGGCGCCGACCTGCAGCTCGTCGAGGATCGCCACCAGCCGGTCGACGGGGTCGATGAGCATCTGGACGTAGAGGGTGGCCGCCGTGACCTCGCCCAGCGACACCTCGCCGCGACCGTAGAGCCAGCCGCCCAGCAGCAGCGTGGCCACGCTCGGCAGGAGGTAGGAGGTCACCTCGACGCTGGGGAAGAAGCGGGTCCGGAGCATGAGCGTGTAGCGCTCCGCGGCGTACGACTCGGCGATGTCGCCGTCGATGCGCGCGATGCGCGCGTCGGCCAGCCCGAGGGCCTCGACGGTGCGGGCGCCCTCGACGGTCTCGGTGAGGGAGGCGTTCATCCGTGAGTAGCTGGCGTTCTCGCGCAGGTAGCCGGCGCCGGCGCGGCGGAGGTACCACCGCGCGCCGATGACCACGCCGGGGACGCCGATCAGCAGCGGCCCGGCCACCCAGAGACCGACGAACAGGGCGGCCACGACGGTCAGGACCGCGGTGATCAGCGAGATCAACCACTCCGGCAGGGCCCAGCGGACCGACCAGCCGAGCTGCTCGACGTCGCGGGAGGTCCGGGTCAGCAGGTCGCCGGACCCGGCCGACTCCACGGTGCCGATGGGAAGCGCGAGGGTGTTGGCCACGAAGTCCTCGCGCAGCTCGGCGAGCACCTCCTCGCCGAAGACGAACGAGCGGTAGCGCGCGGCCCGGGTCAGCACCGTCTGGGCCACGAGGGCGGCGGCGATCACCAGCGTGAGCCGGTCGACCGTGCCCACGCCGCCGCCGGACTGGACCTCCTCGACGATCGCGCCCAGCAGCCGGGGGGCGACCAGCCCGGCCAGCGCCGCGGCGGCGTGCAGCGCCAGCATCGTCACGAGCAGGCGACGGTGACGCCGGGCGAGGACCACGAGGTAGGCGCGCAACGTCGCGCGCCCGGCCACGGGCAGGATCTGGCCGGGCAGGGTCTCGTCGGGGGCGCCGGTGGGGTCGGTCGCGAGGATCGAATCGGTGGGAACCGGGGGAGCGCTCATGCGTGCACCTCCTCCTCACGGGTGACCACCGCGCGGTAGCCCGCGACGTCGGCGAGCAGGTCACGGTGGCGGCCGGTGGCCTCGACCCGGCCCCCGACGAGGAACACGACCTCGTCGGCGCGGTCGAGAAGCAGCGGGCTGGTGGTCGTCACCACGGTGGTGCGGCCGCGCCGGAGCTCGGCCAGGCGCTCGGCGATCCGGGCCTCGGTGTGGGCGTCGACCGCCGAGGTCGGCTCCACCAGCAGCAGGACCTCCGGCTGCGCCAGCAGCGCGCGGGCGAGCACGAGGCGCTGCCGCTGGCCCCCGGAGAAGGAGCGCCCGCGCTCGGCCACCCACGAGCGCAGTCCGGCGGGCAGGCCCTCGACGACGTCCTCGGCGGAGGCGGCGTGCAGGGCGCGGGCCAGGTCGGCGTCGGTGATGCCGGTGCCGCGCACGTCGAGCTGGTCGGCCAAGGGTCCGGAGAACAGGGCGCTGCCGGTGTCGCTGACCACGATGCGGCGCCGTACGTCGACCTGGGACACCTCGTCGAGGGGGACCTCACCCCAGCGGACCTCACCGTCGGCGAAGCGTCCGAGCCGGTCGACCACCTCCGCCGTCTCCTCGGGCCGGTCCGAGACCAGCGCGGTGAGCAGCCCGGAGCGGATCCGCGCACCACTGGAGAGGTCGACGAGGTCGGAGGGCTCCGACGGTGCTGCGGCGGGGTTGCCCACGTCGGCCAGGTCGGGCTCGAGCGCCAGCACCGTGCAGATCCGGCGCGCGGCCACCACGGCGCGGATCCACTTGTTCATCGCCTCGGTGGCGGTCCGCAGCGGGATCATGAGGAAGGCGGCGTAGCCGTAGAACGCCACGAGCTCCCCGACGGTGATGGTGCCGGCCACCGCCAGCCGGGCGCCCAACCAGACGACGAGCACCACGAACGTGCCGGGCAGCGCCACCTGGGCCGCGTCGAGCACCGACTGGAGGCGGCCCACCTCCACGCCGGCGCGACGCACCTGCTGGGACTCGCGCACGTAGCGGTCGTGGAAGACCCGCTCGCCACCGATGCCTCGCAGCACCCGCAGGCCCGCCACGATGTCGGTGGCGAGGTTCGAGAGGTCACCCATCATCGAGCGCTGGGTCAGGTTGCGCCGCTGGAGCGGCCCGAGCAGCGGCCCGAGCGCCAGCAGCATGACCGGCACCCCCAGCAGCACGACGAGCCCGAGGACGACCGAGGTCTGCAGCAGCAGCACCGCGACGACCACGAACGACACCACGGCGCCGGCGGCGCGCGCCGAGACGTCCATCGCGTTCCCGATGTGGGACAGGTCGTTGGTGCCGATGGCCACCACCTCCCCGGTGGCGACGCGCTTGGGCAGCGTCGAGCCGAGGCGGGTCGCCTGGCGGGTGACGAGCTGGACCACCCGGTAGGCCGCGGTCAGCCAGTTCGTGACCGCGAAGCGGTGGCGCATGATGCCGGCCGCGGCCTGGACCACGCCGATCCCGAGCATGAGCCCGGTCCACTGCACCAGGGCCGTGGTGTCCTCGGCCGTGACGCCCCGGTCGATGGCCCGGCCCACGACGGCCGGCATGACCGCCTGGCACAGCATCCAGGTGATGCCGAGCAGCATCCCCACGGCGATGGTGCGCCACTGACCCGTGACCAACCACCAGAGGAACCGGGCCGGGGACCGGTGGTCCGCGGTGCCGGGGTGGTCGAGGGGAAGGTGTCGCACCGACCCAGGCTAGGTTCCCGGTTGTGACGGGCGCACCTGGGTTTCAGCTGTCCCGGGCGGACCGCTCCTCGTCGTTGCGCAGGATGCAGGAGCCGGTGCCCCGAGAGCGGGTCCAGGATCATGCACTCCTCGTGGCCGGGGAGGTTCGCCGTCGCCGTCGACGTCGACGTACTCGAGCACCTGCTTCCACCACTCGGAGAGCGCGTAGGCGTTCTGGCAGTCGACCGAGGTGTGCGAGACGGGTGAGGTCATCGGTGCACCCTGGCCGTGATCACGCCAGCGCTCAAGGGGGTCCGCGGGCCGGTCAGGGGCGGCGGGCCGACGAGACGACCGAGGCCGCGAGCCCGATGGCGCCCACGACGACCAGCGTCAGCGGGAACAGCCACGAGCTGCTGCCGGCTTCCACCATCCCGGCCTCGCGAAGGCCCCAGGAGGCGGCGACCCCCAGGAAGATCAGGCCGGAGACCAGGTAGCCGATGGACAAGGGGTGCCGGCCGCTTCGACGCTGGGTGTCGGCGACGCCCTCGGCCTCGGTGCTCGGGGCCCACCGGGGAGCCGGCTCGTCGAGGGGGAGGGAGCGGGTGGGGTCCGCGTCCTGCGCGTCGACATGGTCGTCGGGTGCGCAGGTCGTTCGTGTCGTCAGGTGTCATGACTGCCTCAGCTCGATGTGTCCGAAGTCCAGGTCGGCGTCGATGGAGATGGTGGGGTCGTCGGCGTCGCCGATGCGTCGATCGAGTCCGACGTTCCAACCGTCGCGGGTGCCATCTGGCCAGTCGATGGCACCGCCGTAGCTGATGTTCGCGTCCAGGTCGACGGTCAGCCCCTCCGGAACGATCACCAGCAGCTCGCCGGCGTTGGCCGACAGCTCCAGGGCGCGGCCGTCGAGGGAGTCGACGTCCTCGAGATCGGTCAGGTCGACCGCGACGCGTCCGGCCGGCACGTCGTAGACGTCCTCGAGCTGGGCGGCCGAGGTCGGTGAGGCCTCGAGGTTGCGGTCCCCGTCGAAGCGGGGCTGGGCCACCGAGACGGCAGCCAGCACCACGCAGGCGACGACGCCGAGCAGGATGAGCCCGCCGGGCCGTCCGTAGACCGAACCCACGACCAGCATGAGCCCGACCACGGTGAGGGCGAGGGCGGGGTAGGCGCCGTCGGTGACCGTGACCCCCGAGGCCTCGAGGAGTCCCAGCGCGCCGAGGGCGAGGGCGCCCAGGGCGAGGGTGATGCCGAACAGCAGCGGGCCGCGACGCCGGGCGACCCGGTGGGGCGCGATGGGCGCCGGTGTGTACGTCGGTCCGTTCCAGGCGGGTGGAGGTGGAGGACCGGACGGGGCGTCGGACCGGCGCTCCTCGCGACGGTCCCGGGCCATCAGCCACACCAGCGTGATGACGGCGATCACCACCAGGGGCGGCCAGGAGAGCGAGCCGCCGTCGATGGTGTCGCCCAGCGCCAGGATCGCGGCGAGCACGAGGACGGAGATGACGATGACGTTGCGCGTGGCGTCGCGCACCGACAGGGCGGAGCGTCCCGTGGCGTCGTCGGGGACGACCAGCCACAGCACGGCGTACACGAGCAGGCCGGCGCCGCCGAAGAAGATCGCGACCACGAAGAGGACCCGCACGATCGTGGGGTCGACGTCGAGGTGGCGAGCGACGCCGCCGGCCACACCGCCGACTTTCTTGTCGTCGTGACTACGACGCAGCGTCCGGTAGTCGCTGAGGTGCTCGCTGCGCCAGTGGCCCGCGTCGTGCCAACCCGGAGGGGGCCCGCCCGAGGACGGCGGGGGCGGGGGAGGTGGCGGGGGAGGCGGCGCCTGCTGGTCGGTGTCGTTCATGGTTCCAGCCTGACGGCACCGGACGCGTCCCACCATCGGGGACGACCCTGATCCTGCCCGGAACCTCTCGGGGTCCGACCAGGGTCGGGTCAGGGGCTCCACTCATGGGCGCGGGCGCCGGCCTGTGTGACGATTCAAGGACCATGAGCAGCATCTCGCCTCCGCGCAAGGCCTTCCGCGTCCCGCAGGAGTCCTACCTGGGCGGTGTCTGCTCCGGCCTGGCCCTCCACCTCGGTGTGAGCGCCACGTGGGTGAGGGTGTTCTTCCTGCTCACCGGGTTCTTCGGGTTCGGCGTGCTGTTCTACCTCGGTCTGTGGATCGCGCTGCCGATGGCGCCGACCCCGGTGGAGAGTCCCGGGCTGGAGGCCGCGTCCCGCCAGGGCCGTCGTCCCGGTCGGCCGACCGCGCTCCGCGACGCCGGCCCCCACATCGCGTTCGCGGTCATCCTGTTGGGCGTGGTCGGGCTGGTCGACGGCAACGGCGGCCCGTCCCTGCTGTGGCCGGCGCTGTTCGCCGTCGGTGGCATCGCGGTGCTGTGGCGCCAGGCCGACCAGGCCCAGCGCGAGCGGTGGCTCGACACCACCACACGGCTCGACGTACGCCGCCTCGTCGTCGGGTCCGGCGGGTGGGCGGCCTACGCGCGGCTGGCCGCCGGACTCGGGCTGCTCGTGACCGCGCTGCTGCTCTTCGCGGTGCAGACCGGGCAGGTCCAGGTGGCGCAGGACATCGTGGTGGCCGCCACCCTCGGGGTCGCCGGGCTGGCCGTCATCCTCGGCCCGTGGCTGGTGCGGCTCGTCTCCGACCTGGGGCAGGAGCGCGAGGCACGGGTGCGCACGCAGGAGCGGGCCGACGTGGCTGCCCACCTGCACGACTCGGTGCTCCAGACCCTGGCCCTGATCCAGAAGAACGCCGCCGACCCCGGCCGGGTGGCAACCCTCGCCCGGGCCCAGGAGCGCGACCTCCGGTCGTGGATGTACGGCGACACGCGCGCCGACGACGTGACCGTCACCGGTGCCCTGCAGGCGGCCGCCGCGGAGGTCGAGGACGCGCACGGGGTGCCGGTCGAGGTCGTCGTGGTCGGTGACGCGCACGGTCAGGTCGCCGTCACCGAGCACGTCCGCGCCGTCCTCCAGGCCGCCCGCGAGGCGATGGTGAACGCCGCGCTGCACTCCGGCGCCCCCGCGGTCGACGTCTACGCCGAGGTGGTGCCGGCCGGTGAGCGGTCCGGCACCCTCGACGTCTTCGTCCGGGACCGCGGTCGCGGCTTCGACGCCGACGCCGTACCGGCTGACCGGCTCGGGGTGAGGCACAGCATCCTGGACCGGGTGACGCGTCACGGCGGTCGGGCCGAGGTGCGCTCCCGTCCAGGCGCCGGCACCGAGGTCCGGCTCCACGTCGGCGACCTCGAGCTGGTCGACCGCACCGACCCCCGGGCCGGCAACCAGCAACCCACCGGAGGCAACCGCCCATGAGAACCGTCGTGATCGTCGACGACCACGCGATGTTCCGCGCCGGGGTCCGCTCCGAGCTGGCCGGGTCGGTCGACGTCGTGGCCGAGGCCTCCGACGTACCGACCGCGGTGGCGGCGGTGCTGACCCACCGGCCCGAGGTGGTGCTGCTCGACGTGCACCTGCCCGGCGGTGGCGGGGTGCAGGTCATGCGAGACGTGGCGCACCGCAGCCCGGAGACCCGGTTCCTCGCGCTGTCGGTCTCCGACGCCGCCGAGGACGTCATCGGGACGATCCGCGGCGGCGCCCGCGGCTACGTCACCAAGACCATCACCGGCCCCGAGCTGGTCGACGCCATCGAGCGGGTGGCCGACGGCGACGCGGTCTTCTCGCCCCGGTTGGCCGGCTTCGTCCTCGACGCCTTCGCCGGGTCGATCGAGGTGGCCCACGTCGACGAGGACCTCGACCGGCTCACCGAGCGGGAGCGTGAGGTGATGCGGCTGATCGCGCGCGGCTACGCCTACAAGGAGGTGGCCGCGGAGCTCTTCATCTCCGTCAAGACCGTCGAGACCCACGTCTCCAGCGTGCTGCGCAAGCTGCAGCTCAGCTCGCGCCACGAGCTCACCCGATGGGCCGCCGACCGCCGCCTGTTGTGAGGGGGTGGGGGTCAGTCGGTCGTCGCCGGGCTGTGCCGGTCGATGAGCGGGGAGAGCACGATGACGGTCTCGCTCTTGTCGACGTGCTCGGGTGAGCGGATGCGCTCCAACGTTTGCTCGAGGTGGCGCACGTCGCGGGTCACCACCCGCAGCAGGGCGTCCGGCGAGCCCGTGACGGTCCAGGCGCCGACCACCTCGGGCACCCCCTCCCAGGTCTCCTTCAGCGTCTGCGGGGCCACGGTGCCGCTGCAGTGCACCTCCACGTAGCGCGTCGAGCCGGCGCGTGCTCGAGACCCTCTACCCCGACGCCGTCCTGGCCTCGGAGGCCGATGCCGCGGTACTCGGTCTCAACGCCGTCTCGGATGGTCGCCACGTGTTCCTCGCCGACCGGGCGATCGAGCTGGCCCAGCAGCTGCGGGAGCGAGGGTTCGACCCTGTCGGCGTCGACCTGTCCGAGCTGCTCGAAGGGGGCGGCGGCGTGAAGTGCTGCACCCTGGAGATCCGGTCGTGACCGCGGTCCTGCAGCCCGCCGTGGTCGGGCGCACCTCCAGCTCCGGTCGAGGGTTCGACCGGTCCCACTACGTTGGGAGGATGACCGCCTCGCCCGCTCCCGAGCCCTCCTCCGACGTGCCCGTCCAGCCCACCGCGCAGCCCCGACGGGTCCTCGTCGCCGGCGCGTCCGGCTTCGTAGGACGCCGCCTCTGCCCGGCCCTGGCCGAAGCAGGGCACGACGTCGTGGCGATGACGCGTCACCCCGACACCTACACCGGCGTCGGCGAGCCGATCTACGGTGACGTGCACGACGCCGGCACGTTGACCGCGGCGCTCGAGGGCGTCGACGTCGCCTACTACCTGGTGCACTCCCTCGACAGCCCCGACTTCGAGCGTCTCGACGCCGAGGCCGCCACCTCCTTCGGCCAGGCCGCGGCGAAGTCGGGCGTCCAGCGCATCGTCTACCTCGGCGGGCTCGGCAAGGAGGACGACGACCTCTCGCCCCACCTGCGCTCGCGGCGCGAGGTCGAGGACCTGCTGGGCCGCTCCGGAGTACCGGTCACCACGCTGCGCGCCGGCATCGTCATCGGCCACCAGGGACTCTCCTGGGAGATGACCCGCCAGCTCGTCGAGCGGCTGCCGCTCATGGTGACCCCGCGCTGGGTCTCCACGCGCACGCAGCCGATCGCGCTCAACGACGTGGTCCGTTACCTCGTGGGCGTCCTCGACGTCGAGAAGACGGTGGGGCGGCCCTTCGAGGTCGGCGGCGACGAGGTGCTGCGCTACTCCGACATGATGCGCCGGGTCGCGGCGGTGGAGAACCGCCCGCTGTTCCTGCTGCCGGTGCCGCTGCTCTCGCCCAAGCTGTCGTCGCACTGGCTCAGCCTCATCACCGACGTCGACGCCAAGGCGGGTCGCTCGCTCGTGGACTCCATGGTCAACGAGGTGGTCGTCGAGGACGACGAGATCCACCGGCTGATCCCCTTCGACCGCCTGGGCTTCGACGACGCCGTACGCGGCGCGCTGTCGGACCGCGGCTCGCTCAAGGACCCGGGTCTCCTGGGGCAGCTCAAGGGCCACCTGCCGATGTCGTTCAATCACCGGGTGCCCGTGCGCCACGACGAGTCGGCCGCCGTGCGCACGCGCCGGCGGCGCGTGGTCGCCGCGACCTCGGTCGCCGGCGCGGGACTGCTCGGGGTGGGACTGTCCACGCAGCCGGGGTCGCGGGCCTTCTACTTCACGACCCTCGGGGTGGCCGGGACCTGGCTGGTCGGCGGTCTCGCCTCCGGCCCGCTCCACCTGGGGTGGATCCAGACCAAGAACCAGACCGTACGCCGCCCGGTGCTGGCCCCCGTGGCCACCGGCGTCGCCGCGTTCGGGGTCTTCTACGCCGGCGGACTGGTGGTGAGGGAGATCCCGCCGCTGGCGCGCTACATCTCCAAGGTCCTGGACTACGCCGACGCCGGTGACGCCAAGCTGGTGTTCCTCACCACCATGGCGAACGGCTTCGGCGAGGAGGTCTTCTTCCGCGGCGCGGTGTTCGCCGCCCTGGGCGACAACCACCCGGTGGCGACCTCCTCGAGCGTCTACATGCTGGCCACCGTGCCGACCCGCAACCCTGTGCTGGTGCTGGCCGCCGGCGCGATGGGGAGCCTGTGGGGCCTGCAGCGCCAGGCCTCGACCGGGCTGCAGGCGCCCGTCCTGACCCACATGACCTGGTCCACGCTCATGCTGCGCTACCTCCCGCCGCTCTTCCGCGACGTGGCTCAGGAGACGGGGGAGGCGCAGCGCGCGGCCGGGGTATCCCGCTGGGCGCTCCAGTCCGTCGGCCGGGGCGTCGGTCGCCGGCTCGAGGAACGGTTCGGAGGACGTCTCGGCCGTTGAGAGATGGTCGGTCGCGCGTCGTAGGGTGACCTGGAGATGAGCAGCCCCCTCCCCGTTCCCAGCCATTCCCGACGATCGGCACGCATGGTCCCCGACGAGAACGTTCTGTTCTCCGCCGACGAGGCCGGCGCGCGCGGGCCCGAGGGTGCCCCGGTGCGCCGCCGGAAGGGACCGACGCCCGAGGAGCTGCTCGAGAGCCTCAACGACCCGCAGCGCCAGGCCGTCACCCACGCCGGGACACCGCTGCTGGTGGTCGCCGGCGCGGGGTCGGGAAAGACCCGGGTGCTGACCCGCCGCGTCGCGTGGCTGATCGCCGAGCGCAATGCCCACCCCGGTTCGATCCTGGCCATCACCTTCACCAACAAGGCCGCCGCGGAGATGCGCGAGCGGGTGGAGAGCCTCGTCGGACCGCGGGCCAAGATCATGTGGGTCTCGACGTTCCACTCCGCCTGCGTGCGCATCCTGCGCAAGGAGATCGAGCGTTTCGGCATCAAGTCGAGCTTCTCGATCTACGACGCCGCCGACCAGAAGCGGCTCATGACGTTGATCTGCAAGGAGCTCGACCTCGACGTCAAGCGCTACCCGCCACGGGCGGTGCTCAACTGGGTCTCGACGCAGAAGAACGAGCTGATCGACCACGAGACCGCTGCGGCACAGGCGCAGAACAACCTCGAGCAGACCTACGCCGAGGCCTACGGGATGTACCAAGCCCGCCTGCGCTCGGCCAACGCGCTCGACTTCGACGACCTCATCATGACCGCGGTCAACCTGTTCCAGGCGTTCCCCGAGGTCCGTGAGACCTACCGGCGCCGGTTCCGCCACGTGCTGGTCGACGAGTACCAGGACACCAACCACGCGCAGTACGCGCTGGTCCGCGAGCTCTGCGGCACGAGCGTCCGCCGCCCGGCCGCGCTCGGCGGCGACGACCCCGACCTGCCGGACGCCGACGAGGCGCACGGTGAGGCGGGAGTCGGCCCTGCGGAGCTGATGGTCGTGGGCGACGCCGACCAGTCGATCTACGCCTTCCGCGGCGCCAACATCCGCAACATCATGGCGTTCGAGGAGGACTTCACGAACGCCCGCACGATCCTGCTGGAGCAGAACTACCGCTCCACCCAGACCGTCCTCGACGCCGCCAACGCCGTCATCGGGCGCAACAAGGGCCGCAAGCCGAAGCGGCTGTGGAGCGACGCCGGCACGGGCGAGCCGATCGTGGGCTACGTCGCCGACGACGAGCACGACGAGGCGCGGTTCATCTCGCAAGAGATCGACAAGCTCTCCGACGAGGGCGTCGCCAAGCCCCGCGACGTGGCCGTCTTCTACCGGACCAACGCCCAGTCGCGTGTGTTCGAGGAGGTGTTCATCCGCGTCGGCATGCCCTACAAGGTGGTCGGCGGGGTGCGCTTCTACGAGCGCAAGGAGGTCCGTGACGCGCTGGCCTACCTGCGGATGCTGGCCAACCCGGCCGACGAGATCAGCCTGCGCCGCGTGCTCAACGAGCCCAAGCGCGGCATCGGTGAGCGCGCCGAGGCGTGCGTGGAGGCGCTCGCCCGTCGCGACGGCATCACCTTCTGGCAGGCGCTGCAGCGCGCCGAGGAGGCGCCGGGCATCGCCACCCGGTCGATGACCTGCATCCGGGGCTTCGTCACGGTCGTCGAGCAGCTGATGGCGATGGTCGAGGTGGGCGAGCGGGCCGACGTCGTGCTCGAGCAGGCCCTGACGCGCACCGACTACCTGCCGGTGCTCGAGGCCAGCGACGACCCGCAGGACGAGACACGTGTCGAGAACCTCGCCGAGCTGGTGGCGGTGGCCCGCGAGTTCGCCGACGAGCCGCTGCCCCCACCGTCTGCCGATCCGGCCGACCTCAACCCGGCCCTGCCGGGCGTCCCGGAGTTCCTGGAGCGGGTCAGCCTGGTGGCCGACTCCGACCAGATCCCCACCCAGGGCGACGAGGACGCGGGCGTCGTCACGCTCATGACGCTGCACACCGCCAAGGGCCTGGAGTTCCCGGTGGTGTTCCTGACCGGCCTCGAGGACGGCGTCTTCCCGCACATGCGCTCGCTGGGCGACCAGACCGAGCTCGAGGAGGAGCGCCGGCTGGCCTACGTCGGCCTCACCCGGGCCGAGCAGCGGCTCTACCTGTCGCGAGCGGTCGTGCGCTCGGCGTGGGGCGCGCCCTCGCACAACCCGGCGTCGCGCTTCCTCGACGAGGTGCCGGCCGAGCTGGTCGACTGGCGGCGTACGGCGCAGGAGCAGACGTCGTGGAACCGGCCGGTCCTGCCCGCGCTCTCACGTCGCAACGTCAACCGGCCGGCGCCACGTTTCGGCACCGCTGCCATCCAGGCCGACGCGAAGCGCAAGGCCGGGCGCGAGGTGCCGTCGCTGGCGCCGGGCGACCGGGTCAGCCACGACTCGTTCGGCCTCGGCTCGGTGGTGACCGTGGAGGGAGCCGGCGACAAGGCCGTCGCCTCGATCGACTTCGGCTCCCAGGGGGTCAAGCGGCTGCTGCTGCGATACGCCCCCGTCGAGAAGCTCTAGGCATCCCTCTCGCCTCAGGTCAGGTCGAGGTGCATGGCGTGGAGGCCGACGTACCCGTGGCTCGCGGAGCGGAAGGCGCCGGGCACCGTGCCGACGATCTCGAAGCCGAGCGACTGCCACAGCTGCACGGCGGCGGTGTTCGTCTCGACGACGGCGTTGAACTGGATGCCGCGGAAGCCCTGCTCGCGGTGCCAGGCGACGACATGCTCGGCCAGCGCGCGGCCCACTCCGCGACCGCGCGCGGACTCGGCGACCAGGAACGACGCCGTGCCGACGTGGTCGCCGCGGCCCGGCCGGTTCGGTCCCATCTTGGCTGTGCCCAGCAGCGCGCCGTCCTCCTCGAGCACGACCGTCGCGCCAGGAGCCGGGGTGATCCAGAGGTCGCGCGCCTGCGCCGAGGTCAGGTCCTCGGGGTAGGCGTAGGTCTCACCCGCCGCGACGGTGTCGCGGAAGACGGGCCAGATCGCGTCCCAGTCGGCGGCGGTCGTAGCGCGGATCACGCGGGACTCGGGGGAGGGGCTCACGGCGGCGAGCCTAGGCGCGCAGGACGTCGCGCACGACTGCGAGGGGTCCCCGCACAGGTCAGGGTGCGGTGCCGCGGACGGCGAGCGCCCGCTCGGGGTCGACGGCGTCGCCGCCGCCGGGTCGCACCTCGAGGTGCAGGTGGGGGCCGGTGGAGTTGCCGGTCGACCCGACGTAGCCGATGGTCTGGCCGCCGACGACCGGCTGGCCCTCCTTCACGGCGAACTGCGACTGGTGGCAGTACCAGAGGTCGGTGCCGTCGTCGAGGGTGATCACCGTGCGGTTGCCGTAGGCGCCGGCCCACCCGGTCTCGCTCACCACGCCGTTCGCGAGCGCCTTGATCTCGGTGCCCTCCGGGGCGGCGAAGTCGAGGCCGGTGTGGCAGTGCGACCACAGCCCGCTGCACTGGCCGAACGTGGCGGTGAGGCGGTAGATGCCCGAGGTGATCGGGAGCTGCCAGGCGTTCTGGGCGATCTTCGCCGCGGCCTTCTCGGCGCTGGCGGCCAGCTCGGCGAGCGCGGCGTTCTCCTCGCGGGCCTGGCCCGAGCGCGCCGCCGGCTCGTCGCCGGCCATCGCCGCGAAGGCTTCGTCGGCGGAGTCGGCCTGGGCCGGCGCGGGGGCGAGGGCCAGGGCGCCCAGCACCGCGCAGCCGGACAGCAGAGCCGCGGTACGACGGGCGCGGGTCGACAGCGGCATGCGGTGGGCTCCTCGGGTCGAGCGGGGACGGTCGAGCGGGTCGGGAAGGTGGACCCTGCCCAGTGTGCGGCATCGGGCAGCGCCGGGTGTCAGTCGTGGAGGATCGCGCGGTTTCGTGGGACTTGGTGCCCCACGGTGTCGAACTCCGCCCTCCATTGTGCGTCAGAGCGCGGTATGTCACACCCCACATGGCCCACCTCGGGGGTGGTCAGGGGATACTTTGGCACCGTGACAACCACCACCCCGACTCTGGCGGCCCGGTCACGGACCTCGACGATCCTGTTGAAGCTCCTCATGGCGGGCACCGGACTGGTCTTCATCGGCTACGTGCTGCTGCACATGTACGGCAACCTCAAGGTGTTCGCCGGTCAGGAGAGCTTCGACTCCTACGCCGAGCACCTCCGCGAGTTCGGCGAGCCGATCCTGCCCTACTCCGGCCTGCTCTGGATCATCCGCGTCGTCCTGCTGGCCTCGCTGATCGTGCACGCCTACAGCGCCTTCACGCTGTGGTCGCGCGCGCACGGCGCCCGCACCCAGAAGTACGCCGTGACCAAGCGGAAGCACTCGACGCTCTCGTCGAAGACGATGCGCTGGGGCGGGCTGGCCCTGCTGCTGTTCGTGGTCTTCCACATCCTGCACTTCACGACCCGCACCATCACGCCCGGCGGCGACTCCGACAGCCCCTACCAGCGGCTGGTCAACAGCTTCGCCCCCGAGCAGTGGTGGGTGCCGGTGGTCTACCTGCTCGCGATGGGCGCGCTGGCCATGCACCTGCGCCACGGCACCTGGAGCGCGGCGCAGACGCTCGGGCTCACCAGCACACCGGCCGCGGCCAAGCGGGCCAACGCCGCCGGCTACACCCTCGCCGTCGTGATCGCCGGCGGTTTCGCGATCGTCCCGCTGGCCGTCCTGGTCGGCATCGTCGAGTGAGTCGAGTGAGTCGAGTGAGGACCTCCTGATGACTGAGATCACCCTGCCCCCGGGCACCCGGAACGGCACCGGCGACGCCGCTGACTACTTCCTCGAGGGCGAGCCGCTGGTGGACACCAAGGCGCCGTCGGGTCCGATCGAGATGCGCTGGACCAACCGCCAGTTCGACGCCCGTCTGGTCAACCCGGTCAACCGGCGCAAGCTGAGCGTCATCATCGTCGGCACCGGCCTGGCCGGCGCCTCGGCCGCGGCCACGATGGGTGAGGCCGGCTACGCCGTCAAGGCGTTCTTCTACCAGGACTCCCCGCGCCGGGCCCACTCGATCGCCGCCCAGGGCGGCATCAACGCGGCCAAGAACTACAAGGGCGACGGCGACTCGGTGCACCGGCTGTTCTACGACACCGTCAAGGGCGGCGACTACCGCTCGCGCGAGTCCAACGTGCACCGTCTGGCCGAGGTCAGCGTCAACATCATCGACCAGTGCGTCGCGCAGGGCGTGCCCTTCGCCCGCGAGTACGGCGGGCTCCTCGACAACCGCTCCTTCGGTGGCGTCCAGGTGTCCCGCACCTTCTACGCCCGGGGCCAGACCGGACAGCAGCTCCTCATCGGCGCCTACCAGGCCCTCGAGCGGCAGGTCGGGGCCGGGAGCGTGGCGACGTACGCCCGTCACGAGATGCTCGAGCTGGTCGTCGTCGACGGCAAGGCTCGCGGGATCATCGCCCGCGACATGGTCACCGGCGACATCGAGACCCACCTCGCCGACGTCGTCGTGCTCGCCTCCGGCGGCTACGGCAACGTCTTCTACCTGTCGACCAACGCGATGGGCTGCAACGTCACCGCCACCTGGCGGGCGCACCGCAAGGGCGCCTACATGGCCAACCCCTGCTACACGCAGATCCACCCCACCTGCATCCCGGTCTCCGGCGAGCACCAGTCCAAGCTGACCCTGATGAGCGAGTCGCTGCGCAACGACGGCCGCATCTGGGTGCCGAAGAACCGCGAGGACCGCGACAAGGACCCGCGCGAGATCGCCGAGGAGGACCGCGACTACTACCTGGAGCGGATCTACCCCAGCTTCGGCAACCTGGTGCCCCGCGACATCGCCTCCCGCGCCGCGAAGTACCAGTGCGACGCCGAGAAGGGCGTGGGCCCCGGCGGCCTGGGCGTCTACCTCGACTTCGCCGACGCGATCGAGCGGATGGGTCGCAAGACCGTCGAGTCGAAGTACGGCAACCTCTTCGACATGTACGCCCGCATCACCGGCGAGGACCCCTACACGACGCCGATGCGGATCTACCCCGCGGTGCACTACGTGATGGGCGGCCTGTGGGTCGACTACGACCTGCAGTCGACCATCCCCGGCCTCTTCGTCACCGGTGAGGCCAACTTCTCCGACCACGGTGCGAACCGGCTCGGTGCCTCCGCCCTCATGCAGGGGCTGGCCGACGGCTACTTCGTGCTGCCGAACACCATCCGCGACTACCTCGCCGACGGCCCGTTCGAGCGGATCACCGAGGACCACCCGTCCGTGGTCGAGGCCCGCGAGTCGGTCGAGGCCCGGATCGCGACGTTCCTGTCGGTCAAGGGCACGCGCTCGGTGGACAGCTACCACCGCGAGCTCGGTCAGATCATGTGGGACTACTGCGGGATGGAGCGCACCGAGGAGGGCCTGAACAAGGCCATCGGCCTCATCCGCGACCTGCGCACCGACTTCTGGGAGAACGTCAAGGTCCTCGGCAGCGCCGACAGCCTCAACCAGTCCCTGGAGAAAGCCGGCCGCGTGGCCGACTTCTTCGAGCTCGGTGAGCTGATGTGCATCGACGCCCTCAACCGGCGCGAGTCGTGCGGCGGCCACTTCCGCGCCGAGTCGCAGACCGAGGACGGCGAGGCCCTGCGTCACGACGACGACTACGCCTACGTCGCGGCGTGGGAGTTCGGCGGTGACGGTGGCCACGGGTTGGGCAAGCCGGTCCTGCACAAGGAAAACCTCGTGTACGAGTTCGTCGAGATGAAGCAGCGGAGCTACAAGTGAGACTCACCCTCAAGATCTGGCGCCAGGAGAACTCCCGGGCCCGGGGCGGCATGGTCGACTACGAGCTCGACGACGTCTCCGAGGACATGTCGTTCCTCGAGATGCTCGACGTGCTCAACGAGAAGCTCAACGCCGCCGACGAGGAGCCGATCGCCTTCGACCACGACTGTCGCGAGGGCATCTGCGGCTCGTGCGGGCTGATGATCAACGGACAGGCCCACGGCCCCGAGGTCACCACCACGTGCCAGCTGCACATGCGGTCCTTCAAGGACGGCGACACGATCACGATCGAGCCCTGGCGTGCCGACGCGTTCCCGGTGATCAAGGACCTCATCGTCGACCGCTCGGCCTTCGACCGGATGATCCAGGCCGGCGGCTTCATCTCGGTCAACACCGGGTCGGCCCCCGACGCCCACGCCACGCCCGTGCCGAAGGAGAACGCTGACCGCGCCTTCGACACCGCCACCTGCATCGGCTGCGGCGCCTGCGTCGCGGCCTGCCCCAACGCCTCGGCCTCGCTGTTCCTCGGCGCCAAGATCACCCACCTCGGTGAGCTGCCGCAGGGCCAGGCCGAGCGTCACGAGCGCGTGCTGGGCATGGTGTCCCAGCACGACCACGAGGGCTTCGGCGGCTGCACCAACATCGGCGAGTGCGCCGCGGCCTGCCCCAAGGGCATCCCGCTCGACGTCATCTCCCAGCTGAACAAGGACCTGCGCACCGCGCTGCGCCACGCCCCGAGCTGACCGGGTGCCGGTTTCACCGGGCCCCCGGTGAAACTGGCACTCCCCACCGGTTGCAACCGGCGGGAAGTGCCAGTTTCGGGAGGGGAGTACGACGCCCGCGCCGCCGGGAGGTGTGACGCGGGCGATAGGGGGGTTCGTGGTCGTCGGGGTGCCGACAGGGCTAGGGTCGGACCGGCATCACCGGGCCCGAACGGCCCCGCCCAGCCCTGCGCTGGTGTGCATCCGAGAAGAGAAGGCTGATCCCGTGGACCTGATGGAGTACCAAGCGAAGGAGCTCTTCGCCAAGCACGGTGTGACGACCACGTTGGGCACGGTCGTGACCACCGCCGACGAGGCCCGAGCCGCCGCCGAGGAGATCGGTGGCGTCACGGTGATCAAGGCGCAGGTCAAGGCCGGTGGCCGCGGCAAGGCCGGCGGCGTCAAGATCGCCAAGACGGCCGACGAGGCGCAGCAGCACGCGGAGGCGATCCTCGCGCTGACCATCAAGGACCTCCCGGTCAACCGGGTGCTCGTCGTCCCGGCCACCCCGCCGGTCGAGGAGTACTACTTCTCCTTCCTGCTCGACCGCTCGAACCGCTCCTACCTCTGCATCGCCAGCGTCGAGGGCGGTGTCGAGATCGAGGAGGTCGCGAAGACCAACCCCGACGCGGTCAAGAAGATCGCGATCGACGCCGGCACCGGCGTCGACGACGCGAAGGCCCAGGAGATCGTGGACGAGGCGGGCTTCCCGGCCGAGCTGCGCGACCAGGCCGTCACCATGGCCAAGGCGCTGTGGAAGGTCTTCGTCGAGGAGGACGCCACCCTCGTCGAGGTCAACCCGCTGGCTCGCCTCGAGGGCGACAAGCTCGAGGCCCTCGACGGCAAGGTCTCGCTGGACGAGAACGCCGAGTTCCGCCACGAGGACCACGCCGCGTTCGAGATCCGCGAGGAGACCGACCCGCTGGAGGCGAAGGCCAAGGACAAGGGACTCAACTACGTCAAGCTAGACGGCCAGGTCGGCATCATCGGCAACGGCGCGGGCCTGGTCATGTCGACCCTCGACGTCGTCGCCTACGCCGGGGAGGCGCACGGTGGTGTGAAGCCGGCGAACTTCCTCGACATCGGCGGCGGCGCCAACGCGCAGGTCATGGCCGACGGCCTCGACGTGATCCTCAACGACGAGCAGGTCAAGAGCGTCTTCGTCAACGTCTTCGGCGGCATCACCGCCTGCGACGAGGTCGCGAACGGCATCAAGGGCGCGTTGGAGATCCTCGGCGACGAGGCGACCAAGCCGCTCGTCGTACGCCTCGACGGCAACAACGTCGAGAAGGGCCGCGCGATCCTCGACGAGCTGAACCACCCGCTCGTGACGCAGGTGGACACCATGGACGGCGCGGCCGACAAGGCCGCCGAGCTGGCGAACGCCTGAGGACGAGGAACATGTCGATCTACCTGAACAAGAGCTCGAAGGTCATCGTCCAGGGCATGACCGGTGGCATGGGTGCCAAGCACACCACGCTCATGGTCGAGGCCGGGACGAACGTCGTGGGCGGCGTCAACGCCCGCAAGGCCGGCACCAGCATCGAGCTGGGCGGCACGGACCTGCCGGTCTTCGGCAGCGTCGAGGAGGCCATGAAGGAGACGGGCGCCGACGTGTCGGTCGCCTTCGTGCCCCCGGCCTTCACCAAGGACGCCTGCATCGAGGCCATCGACGCCGGCATCGGCCTGCTCGTGGTCATCACCGAGGGAGTGCCGGTGCAGGACACCGCTGAGGTGTGGGCCTACCTGCAGGACAAGGAGACCCGGATGATCGGGCCGAACTGCCCGGGCATCATCACCCCGGAGGAGTCGCTGGCCGGGATCACTCCGCACACGATCGCCGGCAAGGGCCCCATCGGCCTGGTGTCGAAGTCCGGCACGCTGACCTACCAGATGATGTTCGAGCTGCGCGACTTCGGCTTCTCGACCGCCATCGGCATCGGCGGCGACCCGATCGTCGGGACCACCCACATCGATGCCCTCAAGGCGTTCGAGGAGGACCCCGACACCGAGGCCATCGTCATGATCGGTGAGATCGGCGGCGACGCCGAGGAGCGGGCGGCGGCCTACATCAAGGACCACGTGACCAAGCCGGTCGTCGGCTACGTCGCGGGCTTCACCGCCCCCGAGGGCAAGACCATGGGCCACGCCGGCGCCATCGTCTCCGGCTCGGCAGGCACCGCGGCGGCCAAGCAGGAGGCCCTCGAGGCCGTCGGCGTCAAGGTCGGCAAGACACCGTCGGCGACCGCCCAGCTGATGCGGGAGATCCTCCAGAACCGCTGAGGGGTCCCGACTGCCGGTTTCCCAAGGTATGTCGGCAAACTGGCACTCCCCATGGCGTCCGCGCCATGGGGAGTGCCAGTTCTCCGTGGGGAGTACGTCGTTCCGCCCGCCTCAGCAGCCGCCGTCGCGGTAGACGCACATCGCCTCGACGACGCCGGTGACCGCGTCCCGGGCGTCACGCTGCTCGCGGGCCACTCCCTGCGTGCTGCCGCCGCCCTCGCTGCCCACCTCGTCGAGCAGCAGCGCGTTGTCCTGGCGGACCAGGTGGTAGACGGTGAGGTAGAGGCCGGGGGTGTCGCCGTACTCGGAGCCCACGGTGACCCGGCGCGCCTCGTCCCCGAGGTCCACCGGCTCGACCACGCTGACGAGCACCTCCTCGTCATCAGGCGCCGACGGGTCGCGCGGGCACCGGTCGAGCGCGGTCACGGCACGCTCCAGCGCGGCTCCGGCCGCGGCGGCGTTCGGGAAGGTGACGAGCAACCGGTCACCGCCGCGCGTGATGCCCATCAGACGGGCGCCGAGCTGCTCGACTCCGCCGCTCGGCAGCAGGTCGACGGTCTGTCCGCAGACCATCCGCTGGTCGAGGACTCGCAGGTCCCGGGACGGTCCTCGCACCGAGACGTCTTCGGGGTCGGGCCCGGGCCAGCCGTCGAGAAGCGGGAAGTCCGGCGTGATCGCGGTCCGCGCCGGACCGCTCGGCTCCGGGGTGAGGTCGTCGCCCGGGGTCCCGCTCGGTGCGGGGGCGGGCTCGGAGGGGGCGGGCTCGGAGGGGGTGGGCCCGGGCGGGCTCGGGTCCACGAGGCTCGGCGACGGCAGAGCCGGGTCGGGTGACGTGCTCGGCACGCCGGCCTGGCTCCAGGCGACCCCCCCGACGGTCAGAGCCACGGCGAGCGCGCTGCCGGCGACCACGCTCGCTGTACGACGTCGGCGGATGCGGTCGCCACGCTGACGCGCCTCAGCGGCCGAGCCGTGGGCGGGCGGGACGTCGCGGAGGTCGGTGAAGGGGTCGTCGAAGGTCTCAGGCACGGGAGGCTCCCTCGTCCATCTCGTAGGCGGTGAGCAGCTGCTGCAGGGCGGTGCGCCCGCGCGAGAGGCGGGCCTTGACGGTGCCCACCGGGGCACCGACCTCGTCGGCGACCTGAGCGACGCTGAGGTCGCACAGGTGGTGCAGGACCAGGGCCCGGCGCTGGTCGTTCGGGAGCCGGTCGAGCGCGGCCATGAGGACGACGTGGTTCTCGTCGGGACCCGGCGAGAAGCGCTCGGGCTCCAGGGCGCGGTCCGCCGTACGCCGGGAGCGGCCCAGCGAGCGCCATCGGCTGACCGCGTGCCGGTAGGCCACCGTGCGCAGCCAGGCCTCGGGGTTGTGCACCTCGGCGAACGTCCGGCGCTTGGCCCAGGCTCGGGCGAACGCCTCCTGCACGCTCTCCTCGGCGCCGTCGCGGTCCCCGGTCATGGCGTGGATCTGGTGGACCAGCCGTGCGTACGACGCGTCGTACAACGCGTCGAACTCTCCTGGCTCCATCCCGGCCCCCTTCGGTGGGTGATCTGTCACCCTGCACGACGCCCGGGCCCCGCGTCCGGTTGCATCGGCGTGTCGGGAGCTCTCCGGGCTCGCACCCGACCGACCGAGGTCTGTGGACGCCTCGCCAGGCTCACAACCCGTGCGGGGCGTCCATAACTCCGCGTTACATGGGGGTTGGGGTGTCAGGTGACGGCGAGGCGGGAGGCGTACGCCGGGGCGCGGTGCTCGGCGGAGGCCAGCACCGCCACGAGGTGGTCCACGGCGTCCCAGACCTCGGCATGGGTGTTGTAGAGCGGGGCGAAGCCGAAGCGGGCGATGTCGGGGGAGCGGAAGTCTCCGACCACACCCCGGGCGATCAGTGCCTGCACGATCCCGTAGGCCTCGTCGTGGCGCAGCGCCACCTGGCTGCCGCGGCGTGCGTGCTCGCGCGGCGTCACGACCTCCACCGCGGGCACCCGCGCGTCGACGAGGTCGACGAACAGGTCGGTCAGCGACAGCGAGGCTGCGCGCAGGTCGGCCATCGCGACCCCCTCGAAGGCGGTCAGCGACTCCTCGAGCGCGGACAGCGCGATCACGGGCGGCGTGCCGACCACCATCTGCTGCACGCCGTCGGCCGGGGTGAAGTCGAGCGACATCGCGAACGGGTCGGCGTGGCCCCACCAGCCCTGGACCGGCTGCTCGAGCGCGTCCTGGTGCCGGGGCGCGACCCAGACGAAGGCGGGGGAGCCGGGGCCGCCGTTGAGGTACTTGTAGGTGCAGCCGACCGCGAAGTCGGCGTCCGCCGCGGTGAGGTCGACCGGCACCGCACCGGTGGAGTGACACAGGTCCCAGACGGTGACCGCGCCGACCGCGTGGGCGGCGGCCGTCAACGCCGCGACGTCGTAGAGCGCGCCGCTGCGGAAGTCGACCTGGGTGAGGGCCAGCACCGCGACGTCCGCGTCGAGGGAGGCGGCCGGGTCGGCAGCGTCGGCCCACCGCAGCTCCAGCCCGAGGGTGCGCGCGACACCGGCGGCGACGTAGCCGTCGGTGGGGAAGGTCGAGCGCTCGACCACGATCACCCGGCGCTCCGGACGCAGCCGGGCGGCGGCGGCGAAGGTCTTGAACAGCGTGACGCTGGTGGAGTCGCCGGCGGTCACGTCGGCCGCCTCGACCCCGATCAGGGGCGCCACCCGGGCGCCGACGCCGGCAGCCAGCTGGGTCCAGCCGGCGGCGTTCCAGGAGGACACCAGGCCGGCGCCCCACTCACGTCGTACGACGTCGGCGACCCGGTCCGGCACCGACCGCACCAGCGGGCCGAGCGAGTTGCCGCACAGGTAGACCACACCGGCGGGCAGGTCGAACAGCTCGCGGCGCGACGGCAGCGGCGACTCGGCGTCACGGCGTACGGCGTCCTCACGGGTCAGCGTCATGCCCCGACCCTAGAGCCCCACCCGAGACCGGACGAGAGGCGACGAGGGCCGGCGAGGGCGTCAGTTGCCCCGCACCACCTGTCGGCTGATCGCGTCCTGACGGATCTGGCGAGGGGTGAACGCGAACCGCACCCAGCGCTCCTTGCTGAACAACCGGGTCTGGTCGTCACTGAAGCGCGAGGACGTGTCCGTGGCCTGGGAGTAGGTCAGGATCGTGCGGGCGTTCACGCGGCCCGCGTCGGCGAAGGCCACCGCCTGGATGTGGGAGGAGCCGTAGCTGACGGGGGAGTAGCGGTCACGGTGAGCCGCCGGGGTGCGCGAGACGGTGGCGTTGGCGTTGCCGGTGTCGAAGTCGCCACCGCCGATGCCGACGAGCGGCGCCCCCTCGTCGCCGGCCACGTGGAGGCTGCCCCAGGTGGCGCCGAACCCGATCCCGCGCTTGCGCAGCGAGGTCAGGGCGTCGCGCATGGCCTGCACGACCCGGGCGTTGGTCTCGTTGAGGTCGCGCGGGGTGCCGATCGGGTCGGCGGGGTCGAAGGGCACCTGCCAGCGGTCGTCGGCCGGCACGCGCTTCCAGAACTCCTCGAAGACGTGGTTGCCGCGGCTCGCGAGGTCGCTGCGACCGTCCCAGGCGGCCAGCACCTCACACGCCCGACCGCCCTCGGCGGCCTCGCAGACGGTCTGGAGGTCGCCGTTCTGGCGCGCCAGCTCGGCGGCGAAGACACGGTTGGTGTGCTGGAAGAGCCGCAGCGTGCGCGGCGTCACCATGCGGTCGGGACCGAGGTCGTCGGTGCCGGCCAGCCGGTCCATGACGTAGCGGTAGACCATCCGGGTGCGCGGCGTGCGCTCGCACTCCTCGCAGCCGATGATCCGGGCGAAGCCCTCGAGCCGCTCGGCGGGGTTCGGCAGCCAGTAGCTGTCGTTGGCGTTGGCCACCCAGTCGCGGCGGTCGGCCAGCGGCAGGTTCCCCGGTCCGAAGATCCCAGGTCGCTGGGCATCGGCGTCGGTGCGCCACGCGCAGTCGCTCTTCGCGCGCGTGCCGTCCAGGGCGGGCAGCCCGGCCAGGTTGAAGAGCACCTGGCCGGTCGGGGTGGCGCACTCCTGCACCAGGTCGTCAGGCACGTTCGGCACCACCGAGTGGTCGGCGTAGAGCACCTCGCCCGACCGGTCGGCGGCGGTGGTGTTCACCCACGGCATCCCGCCACCGGCGTCCTGCCGCCGGATCAGGTCGTGGACGTCACTCGCCTTGCCCATGTCGAGGAAGGTGTCGATGGTCCGCAGGTGCTCGGCGTTGGCGTCGCGCAGCGCGAAGAAGCTGGCCGGGCTCCAGACCTGGAGGGTCGCGGCGTCGTCGAGCACGTAGCCCTGGGCCGTGCGGTAGAGGTCCTCGCTCCGGGTGACCACGTCGCCGTCGGGCCGCTTGACGCGGATCCTCACCACGCGGCGGTCGAGCTCGGTCGGCCCCTCCTCGGTGAGGTACGTCGTGGGGGAACCCGCTACGGTGCGGTACTCGTAAGGGGTGAACCGGTAGGCCGTCGACACGGTGTGGCTCCAGGCCACGCGCCTGTTCCAGCCGATGTTGACCACCGGCGACCCGATCAGGCTCGCCCCCGCGACGTTGTAGGTGCCGGGGATGGTCAGCTGCACCTGCGCGAACCGGTAGCGGCCGCGCCACGGGAAGTGGGGATTGCCCAGGATCATGCCGCGGCCGGTCGAGGTCGCCCTCGATCCGACGGCGGTGGCGTTGGAGCCGAACGGGCTGTCGGGGTCCTTGCCCAGGCCGGCCTTCAGGTCCTCGCCCGAGGGCACGTCGGTGGGCGCGACGGGGAAGCCGCCGGCGCCGAGGTCCGGCACCGGGGCGCCCGGGGTCGGCGGGGTGGCCTCCACGACCTGCGGCACGAACACCCCGGTGGAGGCCAGCAGGTTGGCGGCGTACACGCCGTACCAGACGTCGAGGGCGGTGGCGTCGGGGCGGATGTAGCCCGCGCCGCGGCAGGCGGGGTCGGTGACCCCGCGGCGTCCGCCGACGTCGCGGATGTACTCGTTGATGCCCGCGACGTAGCCGCGCACCATCGCGCGGGCCTGCTGTCCCGGTCCGCGCCGGGGGTTCGCGAGCAGCTTCTCCACGACCCTGCGGTCGTGGATGTCGGTGAAGAGCGCGTCGGTCTGCAGGTTTGTCGCGCTGAGCGTCACCCGGTCGTCGTAGCGACGGTCGGGGCCGAACCAGCGGGACCTCTCACCCCGTCCGGTGACCAGGGTGTCGGCGAGGTTGCACAGGTTGGTCGTCGCGGTCGCGTAGCCGTGGCCGTAGCCCAGTGAGCCCCAGTCGTCGGCGACCACGTGAGGGATGCCGTGCTTCGTGCGGGTGATGGTGGCCTCGAAGCGCGGGGCCTGCCGGGCGGCCTGGACGGACGCGACACCGGGCGCCTCGGGAGGGGCTGCCTGGCTGAGGGGCGCCAGGAGGGAGAGCGGCAGTGCTGCCGCGAGTGCTGCCGCGAGTGCTGTCGCCGTGCCGAGCGTCGCGCGTCGCAGGTCCATGGGGGGCTCCGTCTCTGGGCACGCCGGGCGCGTGGCTGCGCGGGCGTGACGTGGCTTGCTGGGGGTGATGCAGTGACAACGTAGGCAGACAGACGGTCCGGTGGGGGTGGAACGGCTCACCTCACGGCGTGGCAGCGCCGAGCGGCCGGAGGCCTGGGCGAGACTGGAACGCGATGACCGACGTCACTGACCGACCCGCCGCACGCCTGCCCGCCTTGGTTCGGCCGAAGGCCAGGCCGTCGCGGGGCCTGGTCGTCGTCGCCGCGCTCGCGGGCGTGGCCGCGCCGCTGCTGGTGCTGTTCGTGCTCTGGGCCGTCGGCCTGGTCGCCTGGTTCGCCGCCGACGGCGGCAGCCACGGCACGACCCTGTCGGTGCTGCGGCTGGCCGGTGACGGCTGGGTGCTGGCGCACGGCGGTCACCTCGAGCTCCCCGGCCGCCCGCCGACGGCCATCACCGCCTCGCCCCTGGGACTCACGCTCGTGTGCCTCGCGGTCACCGTGCGGGTCGCCCGCTGGGCCGCGTCGCTCTCGCCCGGGGGCACGCTGCGCGAGGTCCGCGCGGCGGCCCTCGCACTGACCGGCGCGTACGCCGTGACCGGTCTTGTCGTGGCGCTGCTCAGCCGCAGCGACCTGGCCACCCCGGGCCTGCTCTCCACGCTGGTCGGCTGCCTGCTTCTGGGCGGCCCGGCGGGTGCCCTCGGTCTGGTGCTCGGCACCGGGAACGCCGGCCACCTCCGCGACCTCGTCCCGGTCGCCCGGCGCTCGGTGCTGGCGGGGGCCTTCGCCTCCGCGGGCTTGATGCTGGCTGCCGGGGCGCTGCTGGTGGCCGGGGCGCTGGCCTGGCACGGCGGCGCCGCCGCCGAGGTGGCCGACGGTCTCGACCTCGACGCCGCCGGGTTCGTCTTCTCCCTGCTGCTCGCCGCGCTCATCGCCCCGAACGCCGCCCTGCTGGGCAGCGCCTACCTCGCCGGTCCCGGCTTCGCCGTGGGCACCGGCACGGTCGTCTCCACCGCGCAGGTCTCGGTCGGACCGCTGCCGGCGGTGCCGCTGCTGGCCGCGATCCCCGGCGACGGGGTCCAGCCGGGCTGGCTCGTCGGCCTCCTGGCCGTGCCGCTGGTGGTCGGGCTCGTCGGCGCCCTGTGGGCTGCGCACGTGGTGCCCACGCTGTCGTGGCGCTCCGGTGCGCTGCGAGGTCTCGGCGGCGGAGCCCTCGGCGGGCTGCTGCTGACGGTGGCCACCGCCTGGGCCGGTGGCTCCATCGGGCCCGGCCGGATGGCCGACATCGGTGCGCCGCTCCTCGACCTGCTGCTGTGGAACGTCGCAGGGCTCGGTCTCGGCGGACTCCTCGGCGGTCTGGTCGCGACCTGGTGGGCGCGCCGCCACGACGTCCCCGAGGCGGTCACGGTGCCGCGGACCCGGACCGAGCGGCCGATCACGCTCTACCCGCACCTCGCGCGGCAGCGTTCTGCTCCGGTCCGGCCGGCGGCGGGGTCCGTCTCGGCCACGGGGTCGCGCTCGGGGTCGCGCCCGGGCGCGGACGGCGCGGCCGACTCCGACCGGACCGAGCCGGTGCTGAGCGCCGCGGTGCGCCGACGGCTGGCGGAGTCCGCCAAGCTGCCCGGACTGGGCGGCACCCCGCAGGTGGCTGTCCCGCCCGTGCCGGCGCCCCACCCGGCGCCCCGACCGGCGCCCCACCGGCGCCCCACCCGGCGCCCCACCCGGCGCCCGACCCGGTGCCCCGACCGGTGCCCGCCTCCGACGACACCGTCGCGGTCGACCTCGGCTTCGAACCGTCTGACACCGACGGCCCGGGCGACCGCGGCGCCTGAGACGGGGCGCGCGGAGCAGCCCCCCTCCGTCGCTAGTCTGTGCCGGTGCCTGACGCCCCCGCTCCGCCCCCCCGCGGGCCCTCCCGTGGGCCCTCCCGTGCGCCTGCCCGTGTGGTCGTGCTGGTCTCCGGCTCGGGCACCAACCTCCAGGCGCTGCTCGACGCCGCCGTCGAGCCCGAGTACGGCGTGCAGGTGGTCGCGGTCGGGGCCGACCGCCCCGGCATCGAGGGCCTGGTCCGGGCGGAGCGTTCGGGCGTGCCGACGTTCGTCCACCGCGTCGCGGACTTCCCCGACCGCGCAGCCTGGGACGCCGCGCTCGCGGCGAGCTGTGCGGCGTACGAGCCGGACCTGGTGGTGCTCGCCGGCTTCATGAAGCTGGTGGGCCCCGCGTTCCTGACCGCCTTCGCCGGTCGGTGCGTCAACACCCACCCGGCGCTGTCGCCGTCGTTCCCGGGGATGCGGGGGCCGGCCGACGCGCTGGAGTACGGCGTGAAGGTCACCGGTGCGACGCTGTTCGTGGTGGATCCCGGCGTGGACACCGGGGCGATCGTGGCCCAGACCGCGGTGCCCGTGGAGGACGACGACGACGTCGAGTCGCTGCACGAGCGGATCAAGACCGCGGAGCGCGCGATGCTGGTGCAGACCGTCGGCCGGATGGCCCGGGAGGGCTTCGTGGTCGTCGGGCGCAAGGTGCGGATCGGGCCTCCGGTCGCCTAGGCTGGAACCACACGACTGGCGCAGGTGGGTCACCACCAGGGAGTGAACGTCGAGAGCATCGAACGCCTGGGTGCCTCATCGAGAACGCGACCGATGAGGAGCTCCATGACCGTCCCGGATGCCAGCCACCAGCCTGACGCCACCCGCGCTCCCGTGCGCCGGGCGCTGGTCTCGGTCTACGACAAGACCGGCCTGGAGGACCTCGCACAGGCCCTGCACGCCGCGGGCGTCGCGCTGGTCTCCACCGGGTCGACGGCGGCGCGCATCTCCGACGCCGGCGTGCCGGTGACGCAGGTCGAGGAGCTGACCGGCTTCCCCGAGTGCCTCGACGGTCGCGTCAAGACGCTGCATCCGCGCGTGCACGCCGGCATCCTGGCCGACCGCCGCCTCGACTCCCACGTCGCCCAGCTCGCCGACCTCGGCATCGAGGCCTTCGACCTCGTGGTCTCCAACCTCTACCCCTTCACCGACACCGTCGCCTCGGGCGCGGGGCCTGACGAGTGCGTCGAGCAGATCGACATCGGCGGCCCCTCGATGGTGCGCGCCGCGGCCAAGAACCACCCGTCGGTCGCGATCGTCACCTCGCCCGGTCAGTACGCCGATCTCGTCACGTCGGTGCAGTCCGGAGGCACCACCCTGGCCCAGCGCCGCCGGCTCGCCGCCGAGGCGTTCGCCCACACCGCGTCGTACGACGTCGCCGTGGCCTCCTGGATGGGCAACGTGCTGACCGACACCAGCGACGGCACCGGCTTCCCGGCCTGGGTCGGCGCGACGTGGGAGAAGAAGTCCGTGCTGCGTTACGGCGAGAACCCGCACCAGCCGGCCGCGCTCTACGCCGGGTGGCCCGGGGGCGGGCTGGCCGGGGCCGAGCAGCTGCACGGCAAGGAGATGTCATACAACAACTACGTCGACGCTGACGCGGCCCGACGTGCGGCGGCCGACTTCGACGGCCCGGCGGTGGCGATCATCAAGCACGCCAACCCCTGCGGGATCGCGGTCGGCGGCGACGTTGCCGAGGCCCACCGCCTGGCCCACGCCTGCGACCCGGTCAGCGCCTTCGGCGGCGTGATCGCGGCCAACGTGCCGGTCAGCGTCGCGATGGCCGAGCAGGTGGCCGAGGTGTTCACCGAGGTCGTGGTGGCACCGGGCTACGAGGACGGTGCCGTCGAGGTGCTGGCGCGCAAGAAGAACGTGCGGCTGCTCGTCGTACCGGCCGACGCGGAGCGCGGCGGCGCCGAGATGCGACCGGTCAGCGGCGGCCTGCTGCTGCAGGCGCGCGACCTCGTCGACGCCTCGGTCGAGGGCGGCGGGGACGACCCGGCGTCCTGGACGCTCGCGGCCGGCGAGGCGGCCTCGGACGAGGTGCTGGCCGACCTCGCGTTCGCCTGGAAGGCCTGCCGTGCGGTGAAGTCCAACGCGATCCTGCTCGCCTCCGGCGGCGCCTCGGTCGGTGTCGGCATGGGCCAGGTCAACCGCGTCGACTCCTGCCGACTCGCCGTCACCCGGGCGGGGGAGCGGGCCGCGGGAGCGGTGGCGGCCAGCGACGCGTTCTTCCCCTTCGCCGACGGGCTGCAGATCCTCGTCGACGGCGGCGTGCGCGCCGTCGTCCAGCCGGGCGGGTCGGTGCGCGACGAAGAGGTCGTCGAGGCCGCCCGGGCGGCCGGCATCACGATGTACTTCACCGGCACCCGCCACTTCTTCCACTGACCGGGACCGACCGCACCCGGCCCGGACACCGCACCACCCCTGAGAGGATGAGCCCCGTGACCGCACAGATCCTGGACGGCAAGGCCACCGCGGCCGCGATCAAGAGCGAGCTGACCGAGCGGGTGACCAAGCTGCGCGAGCAGGGTGTCGTGCCCGGGCTCGCGACCGTGCTGGTCGGCGACGACCCCGGCAGCCGGTGGTACGTCAACGGCAAGCACCAGGACTGCGCCGAGGTCGGCATCACCTCGATCCGCGTCGACCTGCCCGCGGACGCGCCGCAGAGCGCGGTCGAGGAGGCGATCGCCGAGCTGAACGCCAACCCGGACTGCACCGGCTACATCGTCCAGCTGCCGCTGCCGAAGCACATGGACGAGAACGCGGTCCTCGGTCTCATCGACCCGCTCAAGGACGCGGACGGCCTCCACCCGACCAACCTGGGCTGGCTGGTCCTCGGCAAGGACGCGCCGCTGCCGTGCACCCCGAACGGGATCGTGGAGCTGCTGCGCCGCCACGACGTCGCCATCGCCGGCGCCGACGTCTGCGTCATCGGGCGCGGGGTGACCGTCGGCCGTCCGCTCGGGCTGCTGCTGACGCGGCGCTCGGAGAACGCCACCGTCACCCTGTGCCACACCGGCACCCGCGACCTGGCCGCCCACGTGCGGCAGGCCGACATCGTGGTGGCGGCGGCCGGTGTGCCCGGGATCGTCACCGCCGACATGGTGAAGCCGGGCGCGGCGCTGCTCGACGTCGGCGTCTCGCGGGTCGACGGCAAGATCGCCGGCGACCTGGCCGACGACGTGTACGGCGTGGCCGGCTGGGTCTCGCCGAACCCCGGTGGGGTGGGGCCGATGACGCGGGCGATGCTGCTGGCCAACATCGTGGAGGCGGCGGAGAAGTCGCTGCGATGAGCGACCCCGAGGCGGGGCCCCAGGCGCACGAGGGTCGGCCGGCGCACGAGGGCCCGCACGACCCGCCGGACGAGCCGCCGCCGCCGCGCGCCGCCGACGAGCCGGACCACGCCTTCCCGGTCGGGCCCCTGCCGGAGGGCGAGGAGGACAGTCGCCCCTACCCGCAGCCCGAGCACAGTCTGGCGCCGCGCAAGCCGCGCACGGTCGGCGGTGTGGTCTACCTCGGCGTCCTGGTGGCCACCGTCGTCGGGGTCGTCGTGGTGGCGCTGGGGGAGTGGCGGTCCGGCCTCACGACGATCGGGGTGGCCGTCCTCGTCGGCGGCGCCGCCCGGTTGGTGCTCCCGAACGCCAGTGCAGGGATGCTCGGCATCCGCCGCAAGCTGATCGACGTACTGACGCTCGTCGCGCTCGGGGGAGCGCTCGTGGTCCTCGCCGCGATCATTCCCGACCCCACCCTCCCCTGAGTCGCTGAGGGGGCGCCGGTTTCCCAAGGTATGCAGGAAAACTGGCACTCCCCATGGCGCAGACGCCATGGGGAGTGCCAGTTCGCCGACATACCTTGGGAAACCGGCGAGGCCGACCCCGCGCTCAGATGAGGCCGAGGTCCGTCACGGCGTCGCGCTCCTCGGCGAGCTCGGCGGCGGTGGCGTCCATCTTGCCGCGCGAGAAGTCGTCGATCTCGAGGCCCTGGACGATCTCCCAGCTGCCGTTCGCGGTGGTGACCGGGAAGGAGTAGACCAGGCCCTCCGGCACGCCGTAGCTGCCGTCGGAAGCGACCGCCATCGAGACCCAGTCGTTCTCGGCGGAGCTCGTCAACCAGTCGCGAGCCGCGTCGATGGTGGCCGACGCCGCGGAGGCGGCCGAGGAGGAGCCGCGGGCCTCGATGATCGCCGCACCGCGCTTGGCCACGGTGGGGATGAAGTCGTTCTCGATCCAGGACTGGTCGTCGACGACCTCGGCGGCGTTCCGGCCGGCGATGTCGGCGTGGAAGATGTCGGGGTACTGCGTGGCGGAGTGGTTGCCCCAGATCGTCATCTTGGTGATGTCGGTGACCGACGCGCCGGTCTTGGCCGCCAGCTGGCTGATCGCGCGGTTGTGGTCCAGACGGGTCAGCGCGGAGAAGCGCTCCTTCGGGATGTCGGGAGCGTTGGTCATCGCGATGAGGGCGTTGGTGTTGGCCGGGTTGCCGGTCACGCCGATGCGGACGTCGTCGGCGGCGACCTTGTTGAGGGCCTTGCCCTGTGCGGTGAAGATCGCACCGTTGGCCTCGAGCAGGTCGCCGCGCTCCATGCCCTTGGCGCGGGGGCGAGCCCCGACGAGCAGGGCGAGGTTCACGCCGTCGAAGATCTTCTCGGCCTCGTGGCCGATCTCGACCCCGGCCAGGGTCGGGAACGCGCAGTCGTCGAGCTCCATGACGACGCCCTCGAGCGTCTTGAGAGCCGGCTCGATCTCCAGCAGGCGCAGCTCGACGGGACGGTCGGACCCGAGGGCGCCGCTCGCGAGCCGGAAGAGCAGGCTGTAGCCGATCTGGCCGGCGGCGCCGGTGACGGCGATCTTGAGCGGGGCGTTGTCGGGCACGGGAACTCCTCGAGAGACAGGCAGTGACAGGCAGGCGATCGGTGACGCGGCCCCGACGCTAGCAGCGGAGGTACGCCGCGTCGCCGGGAGCCTGCCCCGCAGCCCGCGTTCCGACACGGGCTCCCGTCAGCGGGGCAGCTCGGCGGCCTGACGGACCCAGGACCAGACGGCCTGGCGCTCGTCCTCGCTCTCGCGCGTCGAGGGCAGGTAGTGGTCGGGGCGGACCTGACGGTCGTGCCAGAGCCGGCCACCCTCGGGGGTCGGCTCCACGCCGGCCAGCCACACCGTGGTGTCCGCACCCTGGGCGACGTCACGCAGGATCGGTCCGGTCACCTTGTGGAAGCCGGGCAACGAGTCGACGACTCCCGGGGTGTCGGCCCACCCCGGGTGGGTCGCGTAGACCGAGACCCCGCGGGCGCGCCAGCGCTCGGCGAGCACCGGCAGCAGCGACACCTGGGTGCGCTTGCTGCGGGCGTACGCCGTCGCTGGCTTGTACGCCGCTTTCGTGTACTCGGGGTCCTTCACCGGCAGGGACTGGGTGTACATGCCGCCCGAGGTCACCATCACGACCCGGCCCTCGCCGGCGGCGAGCTGGTCGAGCAGCAGCTCGGTCATGAGCAGGGGCCCGAGGACGTGGATCGCCATCGTCATCTCGTGACCCTGGCGGGAGTCGGTGCGCTCCGGCGGCATGGCGCCGGCATTGTGCACGACGGTCGCGATGGAGGGCACCGCGGCGCCGATCTCGGCGGCGAAGCGACGTACGTCGTCGAGGTCGGCGACGTCGCACGTCCACAGCTCGAAGTCTGCGGCCGGGACGGCGCGGCGCAGCTCGGCGCGGGCCTTCTCGCCCTTCTCGAGGTTGCGGACGACGAGGTGCACCCGGGCCCCGAGCTTCGCGAGCCCCTCGGCGGTGGCGATCCCGAGCCCGGAGGAGGCGCCGGTGACGACGACGTCCTTGCCCTGCAGGGCGTTCGCGGCCGGGTCCGTCGGCCAGGACGCCGTACGACGACGCAGGGCGTAGCCGATCTTGGAGTAGCCGAGGACCACCGAGCGGTCCAGGACGGTGTCGAGCAGCGTCACCACGCGGTCACTTCCCCAGCTTGTCGAGGTTGGTCTGCAGGCCCTTCTCGGCCTCGTCGCCGAGCTTCTTGAACGCGATGCCCAGCACTGGCGACAGCACCGGGGCGACCTTGCCGAAGAGCCCCTTGAACTCGAAGGCGGCGTTGTAGGTGACGCGGGTGCCGCCGGCGGTGGGGCGGAAGGTCATGGTGTCGGTGGCCGTGACGGTCTTGTTCTGGCCGACCAGGACGAGGCGCTCGTTGGGCACGTGGGTGCGCACGGTGTAGGTCAGCTCGGTCTTGCTGCCGGCGAACTTCGAGACGTTGTCGTACGTCGTCCCGACGCCGCCGTCACCGGCGACCCGACGGGTGCTGACCGTGCCCGGGTCCCACTCCTCGGTGTTGGTGAAGTCGCTGAGGTAGGCGAAGACCTGCTCGATGGGGGTGGTGGTCTCGACGCTGCGGGTGATCTCCATGTCCCCAGCGTCCCAGGCGCTCCCAATCACGAGCCGGGGGTGAGCGCCACCAGCACCCCGGCCCGCAGCACGCGCGTAGCAGTCCGGTGAGGGTCACCGGGAGAGGTGAGGGCCTCGGAGGGGGGCGGGGGCGAGCCGTTTCTCGAACCAGGCCTGCGCGTAGGGGTTGTCGTTGTAGCGCTCGATCTCGCGGTAGCCTGCGCGGCCGTAGAGCGCCACGGCCTCGCCGAGGACGCGGTTCGTGTCGAGCACGATCCGGCGGCACCCGAGGTCGCTCGCGAGCGACTCGAGGTGGCGCAGCAGCCGGCTCCCCAGGCTCACCCCGCGCCAGACGTCGTGGACCCACATCCGCTTGATCTCGACGGTGTCGGAGTCGAGGCGTCGTACGCCGCCGCAGGCGACGGGCGAACCGTCGTGGGTGGCCACCACGAACGCGCCTCGGGGGCGGGTGAAGGCCGCGACGTCCTCCTCCGAGACCGGACCGGGAACGAAGTGGTCGTCGAACCTCCGGTCCAGCTCCGCGACGTAGGCGTCGAGAGCGGATTGCGCCGGCGGCTCGTCCGGGGACAGCTCGGCCCACACGAGGGCCGGGACGAGCGCACGGCGGTCGGAGGCATCCACGAGGACGAACGTAGCGGCGTTTCCTGGCCTCGACGGCCGGGAATGGGCAGGATGGACCCGCACCGGTCGCCGTGCGCGAGGGGCGCCGGGTCGGCCGCCGGACCGTCAAGGTATCTTGACGTCAAGAGACTTGCGCAGCGCTCGACCGCGCGACGTGCCACACCCTCGCCCCCCTCGCCCCCTTCGCACCCCGTGTGACCCCACCTGACCCCCATCGAACGGAGACGTCGTGCCGGACTCGACGATCATCTACACCCACACCGACGAGGCGCCGATGCTGGCGACCTACTCGTTCCTGCCGATCATCGAGGCGTACGCCGCCAAGGCCGGTGTCGAGGTCGAGACCCGGGACATCTCGCTGGCGGGCCGCATCATCGCCACCTTCGCCGACCGGCTCCCCGAGGACCAGAAGACCGAGGACGCCCTGGCCGAGCTGGGCGAGCTGGCCAAGACCCCCGAGGCCAACATCATCAAGCTGCCCAACATCAGCGCCTCGGTGCCGCAGCTGAAGGCCGCCATCAAGGAGCTGCAGGAGCAGGGCTTCGACCTGCCCGACTTCCCCGGTGAGGCGAAGACCGACGAGGAGCGCGACACCCGCGCCCGCTACGGCAAGGTGATGGGCAGCGCCGTCAACCCGGTGCTGCGCGAGGGCAACTCCGACCGCCGTGCGCCCGCCTCGGTCAAGGGCTACGTCCGCAAGCACCCGCACTCGATGGGGGAGTGGAGCGGCGAGTCGAAGACCAACGTCGCCACCATGGACGCCGACGACTTCCGATCCAACGAGAAGTCGGCCGTCATGGACGCCGACACCACCCTGCGCATCGAGCACACCGACGAGGCCGGCACGACGACCGTGCTCCACGAGTCGGTGCCCGTGCTCGCCGGCGAGGTCGTCGACGCCTCCTTCCTGAGCGCCGCCGCCCTCGACGCCTTCCTCAAGGCTCAGGTGCAGCGGGCCCAGGACGAGGACGTGCTGTTCTCGGTCCACCTCAAGGCCACGATGATGAAGGTCTCGGACCCGATCATCTTCGGCCACGCCGTCGAGGCGTTCCTGCCCGAGGTCTTCGAGAAGCACGGCGCCGCGCTGGCCGCCGCCGGGCTGTCGTCGAGCAACGGTCTCGGCGCGATCCTCAGCGGGCTGGACCAGGTCGAGAACGGTGACGAGATCAAGGCCGACATCGAGCGCGGCCTCACCGCCGGGCCGGCGCTGGCCATGGTCGACTCCGACCGCGGCATCACGAACCTGCACGTGCCCAGCGACGTCATCATCGACGCCTCCATGCCGGCCATGATCCGCACCTCGGGTCACATGTGGGGCCCGGACGGCGGCGAGGCCGACACCCTGGCCGTCATCCCCGACAGCTCCTACGCCGGGGTCTACCAGGCCGTCATCGACGACTGCCGCGCCCACGGCGCCTTCGACCCGACCACGATGGGCACCGTCCCCAACGTCGGGCTCATGGCGCAGAAGGCCGAGGAGTACGGCTCCCACGACAAGACCTTCGAGATCGGCGCCGCCGGCACCGTGAAGGTGCTCGACGGCGACACGGTCGTCTTCGAGCACCAGGTCGGCGCGGGCGACATCTGGCGCATGTGCCAGACCAAGGACGTCGCGATCCGGGACTGGGTCAAGCTCGCCGTACGTCGTGCGCGCGAGACCGGCGCCCCGGCCGTGTTCTGGCTCGACGAGGGCCGCGCCCACGATGCCTCCCTCATCGTCAAGATCGAGGAGTACCTCCCCGAGGAGGACACCGAGGGTCTGACCATCGAGATCATGGCGCCGGCCGACGCCACGACGTACTCCCTGGAGCGCATCCGCACGGGTGAGGACACCATCTCGGTGACCGGCAACGTGCTGCGCGACTACCTCACCGACCTGTTCCCGATCCTCGAGCTGGGCACCAGCGCGAAGATGCTCTCGATCGTGCCGCTCATCAACGGCGGTGGGCTCTTCGAGACCGGCGCCGGCGGCTCGGCGCCCAAGCACGTGCAGCAGCTGGTGAAGGAGAACTACCTGCGCTGGGACAGCCTCGGCGAGTTCCTCGCGCTTGCGGTGAGCTTCGAGCACATGGCCACGACCACCGACAACGCCAAGGCGCAGGTGCTCGCCGACACCCTCGACCGGGCCACCGGCACGCTGCTCGACGAGAACAAGTCACCCAGCCGCAAGCTCGGCTCCCTCGACAACCGGGGCAGCCACTTCTACCTGGCGCTCTACTGGGCCGAGGAGCTCGCGAAGCAGGACGACGACAGCGAGCTCGGCTCGTTGTTCTCCGACCTCGCGAGCACGCTGCGCGAGAACGAGGAGAAGATCACCGAGGAGCTGCTGGCCGTCCAGGGTGAGCCGGCCGACATCGGCGGCTACTTCCGGCCCGACGACGACAAGGCCGCGAAGGTCATGCGCCCCTCGGACACCTTCAACCGGGCGCTCGACTCCTTCTGAGTCGCCGGCCTGAGGGCCCTGGGCGACATCAGAGGCCCTGGTCGCGGCTGCGACCAGGGCCTCTGACGTCCCCTGCTCGGGGTGGGTGCGGATCAGGACACCGGGAACGACAGGTCGCTGTAGATCACGTGGTGGTCGCTGATGTAGCGGGTGTTCGCGTTCTCGAGGTCGACGTAGTCCAGGACGCGGGCGCTCGGTGAGGCGAAGATCCAGTCGATGCGCATCCACGACGGCGGGTCGCAGCGTCCGTTCGGCCACCCGCCGCCGTTGACGGCCTCGAGGTCGCTGTCGCCGGTGATCGAGCAGAACGCCTCGTCGCGCTCGTTGAAGTCGCCGAGCAGGACGACCGGCACCCCGGTCCGCTCCAGCTTGGTGGCCAACGCCGCCTGGATGGCCATGGCCTCGTCGCGGTAGCGCTGCGCGGGACCCTTGCTGTCAGCGGGGTTGTGGGTGTTGATGACCCACACCTCGACGCCGGCGTCGTTGCGCAGCTTCACGTACGGCTGCTCCACGAGGCGTCCTCGGAAGTAGGGGATCGTGTAGAGCTTCTTCTCCACGATGTTCCAGTCCGACGTCCGCCACACGATGGAGTTCTGCACCGGACGGCGCCCCTCCTCGAGCCCCGGGTAGACGCCCCAGGCGCCGTCGGTCCGACGGAGGAACATCTCGTGCTGGGGGATCTGGTACTCCTGGAAGCCGACGATGCCGAGCTCACGGCGCTCGATCAACCGGATCGTCCGGTTCATCCGCGTCTCGTAGGTCGCGAAACCCTTGCGGCCGTTCTCGGTGTGGCTGGCGCCGAGGATGTTGAACGTCGCGACCCGGACCGGGTCGCTCAGCGTGGCCCGTTCCGCGGTGCTCGCGGGAGCGGCCTGCGCCTGCGCCGCCATCGCGAGGCTGGCGGTGAGGCCGAGGGTGAGGGCGATGCCGGCCCCGACGCGTCCCGGGCGCGAGGCCCGACGCGAGGACCGGACCGAGGACCGACGAGCGAGCCGGCGACCGACGTCCCGGGCAGAGGTGAGTGGCATGCGGATGTGTCTCCCGTGTGATGGGCCGTGGATCGATTCGGGGGGCCACGGCCTTTTGTCTCCCACAAGGGACGATAGTCCCGAAACGGGTGTGCGCAGTTGTGAATTCGAGGACTTCTCAGGTGCTGGTCTTGACCACCTCGGACGGCGTGACGTCGTAGACGGCCGCGTCGGCGAGGGTGTCGTTCTCCACGCGAGCGGTCAAGCGCTCTCGCCCCTGCTGCACGAAACCGAGGTCGTCGAGCACGGCGCGGGAGGCGTGGTTGCCCTCCGCGGCCAGGGCCCGGACCTTCACCAGCCCCAGTCCGCCGTCCTCGGCGTCGACGAAGGCGTGGCGCAGCGCGAGCCGGGCGGCCCGCCGGCACAACCCCCGGCCGCGACCCTCCGGGTGCAGCACGAAGCCCAGCTCCCCGGTGCCGGAGGCCGACAGGTCGAAGACGTTGACCACACCCATCAGCAGGTCGGTGGCGGGGTCGGCCACCGTCCAGGTGACGGCGGTGCCCCCGGCGTGACGCTCGGTCAGGTCTTCCAGCCACGCTCGCGCGTCGGCGTCGCCGTACGGCTGGGGGATGTGGCCCAGCCAGCGCCGGGTGAGGGCGTCGGAGGCGTACTCGACCACGCGGGGGAGGTCGCGCTCGGCGGGGGCGCGCAGCACCAGGCCCTCACCGACGAGGTGCGGGGCGTCGTGCCACGCGTGCGACGGGCGGCGGGGGTCGTGTGCCCGCAGCGTGCCGACCCAGGCGTCGAGGAGCTGTCCGCGCTGGGGGAGCCAGTCGCGCAGGCCGGTCTCGACGGTGAAGCCGACGCGCCAGGCGAGCTTGCGCGAGGCCCAGTTGCCGCGGTTGGCCCACCAGATCACGGTCCGCAGCCCGCGCTCCTCGAAGCCCCAGTCCAGCAGCAGCCGGACGGCCCGCTCCATGACGCCGGTGCCCCGGACCCAGGGGTGCGACCCGTAGGCGAGCTCGGCCCGGTCGTCGCCCTCGTCCCGCAACGAGATGGTGCCGGCGAAGCGGAGTACGCCGCTCGCGTCGCCGATGGTGCCCCCGCCCGGCTCTCCGCTCGTGTCGACCGCCTCGACGGCGAACATCAGCTCGGCCTCGGTGCGCCAGGCACCGGGTGCGACGTCGCGGACGAAGCGGTCGGCATCCGCGCGGGTGTAGTCCAGCGGCACGGTCGTCCACTGCCGGCTGACCGGGTCCAGGCACTGCTCGAGCACGGCCGGGGCGTCGTCGGGACGGTGCGCGCGGATCGTCACCACGCCGTCGGTGAGGGTCGGGACGTCCTGGGGGAAGCGCATGTCCCTATCCTGGGGGCAACAGATTCCTCGGTTTCAGGCGGGGGACGGACGAGAGGGTTGGTCACCGTGGGTGGCACCTGGGCCTCCATCGGCCTGGTCGTGGTGTTCGTGCTCATCGGCGGTGTCTTCGCCGCTGCCGAGATCGCGCTGGTCTCGCTGCGGGACAGCCAGGCCCGTGCGCTGGCCGACCGGGGCCGCCGGGGCCAGGTCGTGGCCGAGCTGAACCAGGACCCCAACCGATTTCTGGCCGCGGTCCAGGTCGGCGTGACGACCGCCGGCTTCCTCTCCGCGGCCTTCGGTGGCGTCACGCTGGCCGACGACCTGTCCCCGGTGCTGGTCGACGCCGGCGTCGCCGAGCGCTTCGCCGACTCGCTCGCCCTGGTGCTGGTGACCCTGGCGATCTCCTACCTCTCGCTGGTGTTCGGTGAGCTGGTGCCCAAGCGGTTGGCGCTGCAGCGCGCCGAGATCTTCGCGCTGGCGCTGGGACCGACCATCAACCGGGTGTCGCTGCTGTCGCGGCCGGTCATCTGGTTGCTCTCACGCTCCACCGACGTCGTCGTCCGCATCCTCGGAGGCGACCCTGACGCCCAGCGCGAGCAGATCTCCGACGAGGAGCTGCGCGAGCTCGTCGGCTCGCACGAAGCGCTCGGGGAGGAGGAGCGGCGCATCCTCGAGGACGTCTTCGAGGCCGGCGACCGTCAGATCCGCGAGGTCATGGTGCCGCGCACGGAGGTCGACTTCCTCGACGCCTCGGTGCCTGTGTACCGCGCGGCGCGGGAGGCGCTGACCAAGCCGCACTCGCGCTACCCGGTGATTCGCGGTTCCTCCGACGACGTCATCGGCTTCGTCCACGTCCGTGACCTGCTCGACCCCGACATGGCGAACCGATCGGTGCGCGTGGGGGAGCTCGCCCGCGACGTGCTGACGCTGCCTTGGACGCGCAACATCATCGCGGCCCTGGGCGACATGCGCCGCGAGGGCATCCACATGGCGATGGTGGCCGACGAGTACGGCGGCACCGCAGGCATCGTGACGATGGAGGACCTCGTGGAGGAGGTCGTCGGCGACATCCGCGACGAGTACGACGTCGACGAGGGGGAGACGACGCGGCACCTCAGCGGCGACATCGAGGTGGACGGGCTGCTCAACCTCGACGACTTCGAGGACGAGACCGGGGTCGAGCTGACCGAGGGCCCGTACGAGACGGTGGCCGGCTTCCTGATGAGCCAGCTCGGACGCATCCCCGAGGCCGGGGACGCCATCGACCACGAGGGCCACCGCATCACCGTGGTGCTCGTGGACGGACGTCGCGTGAGCCGGGTCCGGGTCGGCCCGCTCCGCACGCCGGCGCCCGAGGAGGTCACGGCGTCCCCGGCTTCCAGCGCGACCGACGACGCCTGAGGACGGGGCAAGCACGGCGAACACCGCGCACCTGCGCTTCTCTGCGCCCCCCGCGGGGCTCCCGGACACGCAACTGCGAACACCTGCGGCATCGTGCAGTCGTGCATCGCACCTCAGTGGGGGAAGTGGGCCCGCCAGTCGTCGCCCGGTGGACGCAAACCGGGGAAGCGGCGTTCCCGCAACGCCTTCCACACACGGGTCAGTGTCTCCTCGGGTGTGCGGTAGATGCCGCGGGAAGTCACGCGCACGACCCGCCACCTCTCGTCCTCCAGATCGCCGACGCGGTCGACATCGCGCTCCCACTGTCTGGTGTCGGTGAGGTGCTGCTGCCCGTCGTACTCGACCGCGAGGCGTACGCCCGGCCAGACGAGGTCGACGCGCGCGACGAACCTGCCCCGAGCGTCATGGACGTCGACGTTGACCTGCGGCTCGGGGATGCCGGCAAGCACGAGGAGCAGACGGAGCCGGGTCTCCATGGGAGAGTCGACCCGCTCCCGCACGTACGAGGCCGCGAGCTCGGCCTCCCTCCGACCGTGCGCCGCGGCCTCGAGCTCCTCACGGCTCACCAGTCGGCGCCGTAGCAGCCAGTCGCCGAGCACGACAGTGTCCACCAGCGGCAGGACTGCCGCGAGGTCGGCGAACAGCCGTGCCGGTGCCGTGACGCGCAGCCCCTCCACGACCCTGACCTCATGCTCGGCCAGGGCGGCGACGTGGCAGCGGACGCCGTGTCTTTGTCGCCGGTCGCCTGCCTCGGCGCAGGTCACGTGCTCGCGGTGGTCACCCGGCACGGGCGCGCCCAGCAGGCGCGCCGCGCTGTGGTGGCTCGCAACGGCACCCGGCGGGTTCACCAGTAGTGCCGCCGCGGTGCGCAGCCACGGGCGGTCAGGGACTCGGCTCGAGACGTAGACACCGGTGAGCAACCGACGGAACCCGCGCCCCTGCAATCGCTGGTCGCTGATCCCGACTTCCCGTGCCTCGGCCCGGGTGAAAGGACGGTGCACGTCGAAGGTCGCCGGAGCGGAGTCATCGGGTGCGAGCGAGGGTGACGACATGCGCGGCATCCTGACCCAGGTCGGCGTATTGCCGCTCGCGTTCTCCACAGGCCCCGCTGCGACGAATGCGCACGTGCGTGGTCGTACCCGCCCGACCGACGAATCCGGAACGCACGATCGCACACCTGCGCGGTCGTGCTTCGTGGCCCGGACGAAACCCGGTCGTCCGGCCGCGCGAACGCCTGAGAGAATGCCGCTCGTGCCCGAGACCCCTGCTGAGACTCCCGCCCGCCGCCGCGTCCTGTCCGGGATCCAGCCGAGCGCCGACTCCTGGCACTTCGGCAACTTCCTGGGCGCGGTCCGTCAGTGGGTGACCCTGCAGGACGAGTTCGAGACGTTCTTCTTCCTCGCCGACCTGCACGCGATCACCGTCGAGCAGGACCCCAAGCAGCTGCGCCGCCGCTCGCGGAGGTACGTCGCGCAGCTGGTCGCTGCCGGCGTGGACCCGAACCGCTCGGCGATCTTCCTGCAGTCGCAGGTGCCGGCCCACGCCCAGCTCGCCTGGGTGCTGCAGTGCCTGACCGGTTTCGGCGAGGCCCGTCGGATGACGCAGTTCAAGGACAAGTCCTCCAAGCAGGGCGAGGGGGCCGCCAGTGTCGGGCTGTTCACCTACCCGATCCTGCAGGCCGCCGACATCCTGCTCTACCGCCCGGCCTACGTCCCGGTGGGCGAGGACCAGCGTCAGCACCTCGAGCTGACCCGTGACCTGGCGCAGCGCTTCAACCACCGCTACAAGAAGACGTTCCCGCTGCCGGAGCCCTACATCCTCACGAGCACCGCCCGCATCTGCGACCTGCAGGACCCGACGAGGAAGATGTCGAAGTCGGCCTCCAGCGCCGCCGGCCTGGTCGAGATGCTCGACGACCCCAAGGTGTCGGCCAAGAAGATCCGCAGCGCGGTCACCGACTCCGGCTCCGAGGTCCGCTTCGACGAGGAGGAGAAGCCGGGCATCTCGAACCTGCTGACGATCTACTCGGCGATCAGCGGCGACCCGGTCGCGGCGCTCGAGGAGCAGTACCGCGGACGCGGCTACGGCGACTTCAAGGGCGACCTGTCCGAGCGCGTCGTGGAGTTCGTGACGCCCTTCCGCGACCGTGCCCTGGAGCTGCTCGAGGACGACGCCCAGCTCGACCAGATCCTGGCCGACGGCACGGCGACGGCCCACGCCGTGGCGCAGCGGACGCTGACCCAGGTCTACGAGCGGGTGGGCTTCGGGACGCCCGGAGGCTGACGTGGGCCGGCCCCGCGAACGCTCCCGGGACCGCTGAGTAGGGTGGTCCGCTGTGACCACGATCGGCGTCTCCCTGGCGGTGCCCGAGCCCTGGGGACCTCGGCTCCAGGAGTACCGCGTCGGCCTCGGTGACACCGCGGCCGCGGGCATCCCCACGCACATCACCCTGGTGCCTCCGGTCGAGGTGGCCGAGACCGACCTCGCCGGCGTGGTGGAGCACCTCGGGTGCGCGGCGCGCGACACCGCCGCCTTCGACGTGCACCTGCGCGGCACCGGAACCTTCCGACCGGTCTCCCCGGTCGTGTTCGTCAGCCTGGTCGAGGGCATCTCCGGCTGCGAGCTGCTGGCCAAGACCGTGGCGCAGGGGCCCCTCGCCCGGGAGTCGGAGTTCCCCTACCACCCGCACGTCACCGTGGCCCACCACCTCAGCGAGCAGCTGCTGGACCGGGCCTTCGACGAGCAGGCCGACTTCGAGTGCGAGTTCACCGCCGACCGCTTCTGGCTCTACGTCCACCACAGCGAGCTCGGGTGGGCGCCGGCGCACGAGTTCCGCCTCGACGGCTGAGCGGCACGGGCGGTCCGGACGTTGGGGAGCGTGAGACGTGACCGCTGGGGGATCCCGCACGTCGTGGCCGCCTCGGCGCTCGACGTCGCGCGGGAGCAGGGCCGGGCGGTCGTCGCCGACCGTCTCTGGCAGGTCACCTGGTCCCGTCTGAAGGCTGAGGGCCGCACGGCCGCGGTCGTCGGACCCTCCGGTCTGCCGTGGGACCGCTTCGCACGACGGGCCGGCCTGACCGCGATCGCGCGGACGGCGTACGACGGGCTGGGCGACGAGGCGCGCGCCTTCGTGGCGGCGTACGTCGAGGGCCTCGGTGAGGCGCTCGCGGAGCGGCCGACGTGCGCGGAGCTGGACGAGACCGGGCACCGTCCGGAGCCCTGGCCGCAGTGGATGCCGCTGGCGGTCTTCGCCGCCCACCACGTGCTCTTCGGCACCGTGCCGGGCAAGCTGTGGCGTCGTCACCTGCGGGCGACCGTCGGGCCGGAGGTCGCCGACCTGTTCCGGCACGAGGGGCTGGTCGGAGTGGGCAGCAACTCCTGGGCCGTGGGCGGCGGGCGCACCGCCAGCGGGATGCCGGTGATCGCGGGCGACCCGCACCGGGGGTTCGAGCGTCCCAACGGCTACCAGCAGGTCCGGCTGACCTGCACCGACCCCGACGACCTCTTCGACGTCGCGGGCTTCACCTTCCCCGGAGTGCCGGGGGTGCAGCACTTCGCCCACGCCGGTCACGTGGCGTGGGGCATCACCAACGCCACCGCCGACTACCAGGACGTCTTCGTCGAGGAGCTCGAGCGGCAGGGCGGGAAGGTGCGGGCCCGCACCGAGCACGGCTGGGAGCCGGTGCCGGCCCGGCTGGAGACGGTCCACGTGGCCGGTCACGACCCCGAGACCGTCGAGGTCGTCGAGACCCCGGCCGGCCGCGTCGTCCAGGGCGGTCCGGGCGAGCCGGCGTACAGCATGCGCACGCCCTCGGACGTCCTCGGCGACCTCGGCTTCGACGCGTTCCTGCCGCTGTTGCGGGCACGCAGCGTGGCCGACGTCGAGGCCGCGCTCGAGCGGTGGGTCGAGCCGGTGAACAACCTGCTGGTGGCCGACCGCTCCGGCGCGGTCCGCCAGCGGGTCGTCGGCCGCGTTCCCGAGCGCCACGAGGACAACCGGCGCGTGCCGGTGCCGGCCTGGGACCCCGACCACCGGTGGACCGGGTGGGTCGCGCTCCCGGGGCACGAGGTCGCCCCGGACGGGCACCTCGCCACGGCCAACCACCGGATGTACGCCGACTTCGCCCGGATCGGTGTCGACTTCGCCCCGCCCGGCCGCGCCGACCGCATCACCGCGCTCCTCGAGAGTGCGACCGACGTCGACCGGGACTCGTGCGCGGTGATCCACGGCGACGTGCTGGCCGGCCAGCCGGCCGCCCTGCACCGGGCGCTGGCCGCGGTGACGGGTCTGTCGGAGGCGGGGGAGTCGCTGCGTCGTCGCCTCCTCGCGTGGGACCAGCGCTTCACCTCTGACAGCACGGACGCGGCCGCGTACGTCGACGTGCGGACCCGTCTCGTGCAGACCCTCGCCGAGCAGCCGCGCCTGGCCGGGCTGGCCGACCACCCCCTCGACACGGTCTACGCGGCCTGGACCGACGTGCCGACCGAGATCTGGCTGAGCCTGCCGGGCATCCTCTCCGGACGCGGTCGCGCGCTGCTGCCCGAGATCGACGAGGTGCTCGCCGCGGCGCTCGAGCACGTGGCCGCGCAGCCCACCTCGCGATGGGCCGATCGGCACGTCTTCGCGCCCTTCCACCCGCTGCGCCCGGACCTGCCCGGAGCTCCGGGTCTGCCGGGCGACAACGACTGCGTGCGCTGCGCCGGCGCCCGTCCGGGCTCGGACCAGGTCCTGCGGGGGTCGGTCGCCCGCTACGTGTGGGACCTCGCCGGCCTCGACCGGAGCGGCTGGGTGGTGCCGCTGGGCGCGTACGGCGACGAGCGCTCGCCGTACGCCTTCGACCAGCTCGACGCCTGGGTCGAGGGGCGGCTGCTGCCGGTCGCGGGGCCGCCGTGACAGAGCCCCGAGTGGTCACCGGCAGGTTGTCCTTCTCACAAGCGGTGGTCGCCCCCCGTGCCTGCTCCTAGAGTTCGCACCATGGAGCACCTGTCTCTCCTCGCCGGCGGCGACGAGCACCCGAGGGCCACGCGGGAACAGTGGGAGAAGGCTGCGGCCGACGTCCTGCGCAAGGCGGGACGCCTGACGGACGACGACCCCGACGACCTGGTGTGGAGCAAGCTCACCCGCACCACCCTGGACGGCATCGACGTGCCGCCGCTGGGTCTGCGCGAGCACCTCGACGGGCTGCCCCCGACCGGTGAGCCGGGCATCGCGCCGTACACCCGGGGCAGCGCACTGACCCGGCCCGATGAGGGCTGGGACGTCCGTGCCCACCTCGCCGACCCCGACGCGAAGCAGGCTGCCGCCGACGCGCTCACCGACCTCGAGAACGGCGCCACCAGCCTGTGGCTGAGGCTGGGGCGCGGCGGCATCGCGATCGCCGACCTGCCGGCGGTGCTGGAGAAGGTGTACGTCGACCTCGCGCCAGTCGTCATCGACTGCCCCGGGGACCCGGTCGGGGCGGCCGAGGCGTTCGCAGCGGTCCTCGCCGAGCGCGAGGTCGCCCCTGCTCCGGGCACCGTCTGGGGCGTCGACCCGTGGAGCGCCGAGACACACGGCTCCGTCGGACCCCGGCCCCGGGGCGACGACGTGCTGCCGCGCCTGGTCGAGCTCGCCCGCGAGCACGGCGGTCGCATCGCGATCGACGCCACCTGGGTCCACGACGCGGCCGGCCACGACGCCCACGAGCTGGGCTGGTCCCTGGCGGCCGGGGTCGCCTTCCTGCGCCGCGCCACCGGCGAGCTGGGGTTGTCGGTGCCCGAGGCCGCTGACCTGCTGGAGTTCCGCTACGCCGTCACCGACGAGCAGTTCCTCTCCATCGCCAAGCTCCGCGCCGCCCGCCGGCTCTGGGCCCGGGTGCTGGAGCTCTCGGGCGCCCCCGGGGCCGCCGGGCAGGTCCAGCACGCGGTCACCGGGCGCGCCATGCTCACGAAGTACGACCCCTGGGTCAACATGCTGCGCGGCACGGTTGCCGCCTTCGCCGGTGGTGTCGGCGGTGCGGCCTCGGTCACGGTGATGCCGTTCGACACCGTCCTGGGCGTCCCCGACGCCCTCGGTCGTCGCGTCGCGCGCAACACCTCCTCGCTGCTGATCCACGAGGCCCACGTCGCCCGGGTCACCGACCCCGCCGGCGGTTCCTACGCCGTGGAGAAGCTGACCGACGACCTCGCCCGCCGCGGCTGGGAGGAGCTGCAGGGGCTCGAGTCCGACGGCGGTGCCGAGGCCGCGCTCGACCAGCCCGGCGGCCTCTACGACCGCATCAAGGACGAAGCGATGCAGCCCCGCCGCCGTCAGGTCGCCACCCGCCGCCGCGCCATCACCGGCCTCAGCGAGTTCCCGAACCTCCACGAGGACCTGCCGGAGCGCCGACCGGTGGAGGAGGGCTCCGACGCGAACCGCTACGGCCTCGACTTCGAGCACCTGCGCGACGACCCGGCCACCACCCCGGTCTTCCTCGCCACCATGGGCCCGGTCGCCCAGCACACCGCCCGCGCCACCTTCGCCGCCAACCTGCTGGCCGCCGGCGGCGTCGACACCGTCTCCGCCGGCCCCACCACCGACGCCGAGGACGTCGTCTCCGCCTTCCGCAACGCCGGCGACAGCGGGGGCCCCGCGACCCCTGTCGTCTGCCTCTGCGGCACCGACACGGCGTACGGCGAGTGGGGTGCCGACCTCGTCGCCGAGCTCCGCGGGGCCGGAGCCGCCCACGTCGTCCTTGCCGGCAAGCCCGGCCCGACCACCGTCGCCGACGGCACGGTCGACTCCCACTGCGCCGTCGGCATCGACGCCCTCGCCTTCCTGCGCGCCGTCCGAGAGGAGCTCACCCGATGAGCGTCCCCGAGTCCTTCGCCGACCTCCCCCTGGTCCCGACAAGCTCGACCGACGGCGGCGACCACGCTGGGACGGCTGACGCGCACCAGGGCGGAGCCGACCAGGCGACCGCAGCTTCCGACCCGGCGACCACCGAAACCGCCGACCCGCTGCTGCAGACGACCGAGGCGGACGACGGCCAGCCGGCGTGGCTGTCGCCCGAGGGCATCCCGGTCAAGGCGCTCTACACCGCCACCGACCTCGAGGGCCTCGACGGACTCGACACCCTCCCGGGCCTCAGCCCGTTCCTGCGCGGGCCCTACCCGACGATGTACACGACACAGCCCTGGACGATCCGTCAGTACGCCGGCTTCTCCACCGCCGAGGAGTCCAACGCCTTCTACCGCCGCAACCTCAAGGCCGGCCAGAAGGGCCTCAGCGTCGCCTTCGACCTGGCCACCCACCGCGGCTACGACTCCGACCACCCGCGGGTGAAGGGCGACGTCGGCATGGCGGGGGTGGCGATCGACTCGATCTACGACGCCAGGACGCTGTTCGACGGCATCCCGCTGGACCAGATGAGCGTCTCGATGACGATGAACGGCGCGGTGCTCCCGGTGATGGCGCTCTACATCGCCGCGGCCGAGGAGCAGGGGGTGAAGCCGGACCAGCTCGCGGGGACCATCCAGAACGACATCCTCAAGGAGTTCATGGTCCGCAACACCTACATCTACCCGCCGCAGCAGAGCATGCGGATCATCAGCGACATCTTCGCGTTCACGGCGCAGAAGATGCCGCGCTTCAACTCGATCTCGATCTCGGGCTACCACATGCAGGAGGCGGGGGCGACCTGCGACCTGGAGCTGGCCTACACCCTGGCGGACGGGGTGGAGTACATCCGGGCCGGACTCGACGCCGGACTGGAGATCGACAGGTTCGCGCCGCGGCTGAGCTTCTTCTGGGCGATCGGGATGAACTTCTTCATGGAGGTCGCCAAGATGCGAGCGGCCCGGGCGCTGTGGGCGCGGCTCGTGACGCAGTTCGACCCGCAGAACCCCAAGTCGTTGTCGCTGCGGACCCACAGCCAGACCTCCGGCTGGTCGCTGACGGCGCAGGACGTCTTCAACAACGCTTCGCGCACGTGCATCGAGGCGATGGCCGCGACCCAGGGTCACACCCAGAGCCTGCACACGAACGCCCTCGACGAGGCGATCGCGCTGCCGACGGACTTCTCGGCGCGCATCGCCCGCAACACCCAGCTGCTGCTGCAGCAGGAGTCGGGCACCACCGGCACCATCGACCCGTGGGCGGGCTCCTACTACGTGGAGCGGCTGACGCAGGACCTGGCCGAGAAGGCGTGGGCGCACATCACCGAGGCCGAGGAGGCCGGGGGGATGGCGGCGGCCATCGAGAAAGGCATCCCGAAGATGCGCATCGAGGAGGCGGCCGCCCGCACCCAGGCACGCATCGACTCCGGGGCCCAGAAGGTCATCGGCGTCAACACCTACCGGTTGCCGAGCGAGGACGCCCTCGACGTGCTGCGGGTGGACAACGCGGCGGTGTACTCCTCCCAGGTCGCCAAGCTGGAGCGGTTGCGCGCCGAGCGCGACGCGGACGCCGTACGACGTGCGCTGGCCGGGCTGACCGCGTCGGCCGAGAAGGGCGCCCGGGCCGGGTCGTCCGGCGGCTCGTTGGAGGGCAACCTGCTCGGGCTGGCGGTCGAGGCGGCGCACGCCAAGGCGACGGTGGGGGAGATCTCCGACGCGCTCGAGAAGGTCTACGGGCGCCACCGGGCGACGATCCGTACGATCTCCGGGGTGTACCGCTCCGAGGCAGGATCCTCCAACGAGGCCGTGACGAAGGTGCTCGAGGCGACCGAGAGATTCGCCGAGGACGAGGGTCGGCGCCCCCGCATCCTGGTGGCGAAGATGGGTCAGGACGGCCACGACCGGGGACAGAAGGTGGTCGTCACCGCCTTCGCCGACCTCGGCTTCGACGTCGACGTGGGTCCGCTGTTCTCCACGCCGGAGGAGGTCGCCCAGCAGGCGGTCGACGCCGACGTGCACATCGTCGGCGTCAACTCGCTGGCTGCCGGCCACCTCACTCTCGTGCCGGCGCTGAAGAAGGCGCTGGCCGACCTGGGGCGCGAGGACGTGATGATCGTGGTCGGCGGAGTGATCCCGCCCGACGACGTGCAACGACTTCGCGACATCGGGGCGGCAGCGGTCTTCCCGCCGGGTACGATCATCGCCGAGGCTGCGCTGGATCTGCTGAGGCAGCTGCGGGTCGCGCTGGGCCACTGACCGGTCCAGGAGCGGCTGTTCGGGGGAACAGGGGACACGGGGATGACAGGTCACACGCCGACTCGGGCGCGGGGTGCCGCGCGCCTCGCGGCAGCACTGGTGGCGGCGACGGCGGCGGCTCTGCTGAGCGTGCCGGGCGCGGCGTCGGCCTTCGAACCGGGGTGCGAGACGATGCCGTACGTCGCTCACCGCGGGGTGCTGGTGGGCGGCACCACCGAGAACACGCTCGGGTCCATGCTCAACGCGGCGCGACGCGGCGCCGGGGCGGAGATCGACCTCCGCACCAACGCCGACAACCGTGTCGTGCTGATGCACGACCGGGGGCTGGCGCGCACGACCAACGGCAGAGGCCTGGTGTCGGACAAGACGAGCGCGCAGATCCGCAGGCTGCGCACGGACGACGGCCAGCGCGTGCCCTTCCTCAAGGACGCTCTGCTGTTCCTGCGAGACCGGCCGCACCTCTCGGTCGTCCTCGACCTCAAGGCGTTCACCCCGGTGAGCATGGCCCGGATGGCGGCACTCATCACCGAGCTCGGCGTCTCGTCGCAGATCTCGATGATCTCGTTCTACGACCCGCTCATCGCGGACTTCCGAGCGGCCAACCCAGGCATCGACACCTTCAAGATCGCCGAAGGCCTGCCGAGCCCGGAGCAGGCAGCGACGTACGGCGGTGTGAACGTCTTCGGCCACCTGCTGACCGACGAGTGGATCGCGCAGATGCAGGCGGCCGAGGTGCCCTTCAACCTCCGCGTCACCGAGGACGAGGCGCTGTGGGACGCCGCGGTCCGGCTGAAGTCGACCTGGGTCATGACCGACGACGTCGACGCCTGGCGCCGCTACTGCCCGGCGGCCTGACCCGCCGGGTCGTCAGGCAGCGCGGTCCTCGAGAACCGCCGGGAATCTGCCCGAGCGCTGCGGTGATCCCCTCGACCATCTGCATCTGCTCCATCTGAGCCATCACCTCGGCCGAGGGGGAACGACGAGACCAGCCGCATCACGGTCGCGTCACCGTCGGCCTCGACGGTGTGGACGCGCCACCAGCCGCCGTGCCGGTCGCCCTCGGGGCTCGTCATGTGGTGACCGACCCGCCCCCCGGGGCTGAGGTCGTGCTCGGTCACCGTGGCCGGGTAGGTCGGCGGACCCCACCAGCGCTCCAGCTGGCGCGGGTCGGCCTGGTCGAGCTTCTCCACGGCTCCGGCCCCGCGACGCGACCGGTGCGGGATCGGTGATGATGGGGCGGTGCCGTCCCCGAGGAAGCCCGTCGACGTCCCCACGCTTGCCCGCGACGTCCGCAGCGGCGACCGGGCGGCCCTGTCCCGGGCCATCACGCTCGTGGAGTCGACCCGCGCCGACCACCGGCTCGCCACCCGCGAGCTCATGGCCGAGCTCGGAGGGACCGCGGCCGACCGGCTCGTGCCCCGGGTCGGCATCTCCGGGGTGCCCGGCGTCGGCAAGTCCACCTTCATCGAGTCCCTGGGCAGCCACCTGCTGGCCGGCGGACTGCGGATCGGTGTCCTTGCCGTCGACCCGTCGTCGGTGCGCACCGGCGGCTCCGTGCTGGGCGACAAGACCCGCATGGCGACGCTCGCGGCCGACCCCCAGGCGTTCGTGCGGCCCTCGCCCTCCGCGGGCACCCTCGGCGGCGTCGCCAAGGCCACGGCCCAGGCGATGGTCGTGCTCGAGTCAGCCGGCTTCGACCTGATCCTCGTCGAGACCGTCGGGGTCGGGCAGTCGGAGGTGACGGTGGCCGGGATGGTCGACACGTTCCTCTTCCTGACCCTCGCCCGCACCGGCGACCAGCTGCAGGGCATCAAGAAGGGCATCCTCGAGATCGCCGACGTCATCGCGGTCAACAAGGCCGACGACCGCGAGGCCGAGACCCGCGGCGCCGCCAAGGAGCTGGCTGGGGCGCTCCACTTCGTCCACAGGGGCGGACAGGGGTGGGTGCCACCGGTGCTGACCTGCTCGGGGCTCACCGGCGCGGGCGTACCGGAGGTCTGGGAGAAGGTGCAGGCCCACCGGGCGTCGCTGGGGGAGTCCGGGCTGCGCGACAAGCGCGCCCGGCAGCAGCTCGACTTCACCTGGTCCCTGGTCCGCGACGACCTGGAGCAGCGCCTGCGGACCTCGCCGGGTGTGCGGGCCGTGCGCGAAGAGATCCACGGCGAGGTGAGGGCCGGCCGGCTCCCCGCCACCGCCGCCGCCGAGCGGCTGCTGGCCGCCTTCGACGCGGACCCGCGGGCCGCGGACCCGGTAGGGCACTAACCTGGGGGGCGATGTCCACCCCAGAGCCCCTCCCCACCTCCGCCCCCGCCGACCCCTCCCGTGCCATCAAGACCGCCGTCGCTGCGCTCTCCGAGGAGCTGGTCGCGTTCCGGCGCGACCTCCACCGCCACCCGGAGCTGGCGTGGGACGAGACCCGGACCACGGACAGGGTCAGCGAGCGGCTGGCCCAGGGCGGCGTCAGCGTCCAGCTGCTGCCGAAGTCGGGGCTGGTGGCCGAGGTCGGCGACGACGACGGCCCCGTGGTGGCGCTCCGCGCCGACCTCGACGCCCTCCCGGTCAGCGACCAGACGGAGGACCCCTGGCGCAGCGGTACCGACGAGGTCGCGCACGCCTGTGGCCACGACGTGCACACGACCGCCCTGCTCGGGGCGGGGCTCGCCCTGCAGCAGCTGCACCACGCCGGGGGGCTCCCCGGCCGGGTCCGACTGCTCTTCCAGCCCGCCGAGGAGGTCATGCCCGGAGGCGCCCTGGAGGTGATCGCGGCCGGAGGGCTCGAGGACGTCACCCACGCCTTCGGCCTGCACTGCGACCCCTCGCTCGACGTCGGGCAGGTGGGGCTGCGCGTCGGACCCATCACCGGCGCCGCCGACAGCCTCAGCGTGCGCCTCACCGGGCGCGGCGGACACACCTCCCGACCGCACCTGACCCAGGACCTGACCTACGCGCTGGCGACGCTGGTCACCGAGCTGCCCTCGGCCCTGAGCCGGCGCCTCGACCCCCGGGCGGGTGCCAGCATGGTCTGGGGGGTGCTCCGGGCGGGCTCGGCACGCAACGTCATCCCGGCCACCGGCGAGGCGGCCGGCACGCTGCGCATGCTCGACCCGGTCGCGTGGGCCGACGCCGAGGAGCTGGTGCGTGGCCTGATCGGCCACATCGTGGCGCCGTACGGCGTGGTGGCCGACGTCGACTACGTCCGTGGTGTGCCGCCGGTCGTCAACGAGCCCCGCTCGACCGCCGTCCTGGCCGACGCCGTCGAGGCCACCCTGGGGGAGCCGGGCATCGTCTCCACCACCCAGAGCCTCGGCGGCGAGGACTTCGGGTGGTACCTCGAGCAGGTTCCCGGAGCCATGGGCCGGCTGGGCACACGCACACCCGGTGGCCCGACCTTCGACCTGCACCAGGGGGACCTGCGCATCGACGAGCGGTCCGTGGGCATCGGGGCCCGCGTGCTGGCCCAGGCCGCCTTCGGGGCGCTGCCGCGGGCGTCCGGACCGCCCCCGGCGTGACGGCGGAGCCGGAGAACCTCCGGGCGCGCCACCTCACGACTGGATAACATCTCGTCGCCGATGCGCCACGTGGTGCGGATCACGCCTCCGGGGAGGTTTAGGGTGACCGCAAGTCGCGCCCGGCCGGGTGGACATGCATGGAAGGAACGACTCTTGCGTCGAGTCAGCACTATCTCCGCACTCGTAGCAGCGTCCGCGCTCGTCCTCGCCGGTTGTGGCGACGGCGGCGGCGGCGGAAGCACCGACACCGGCAGCAGCTCGGAGGGCGGCTCCAGCGAGTCGGTCTGCGAGTCCAGCGACGGCGACGGCCCGAAGATCGGCGTCGCGTACGACGTCGGTGGTCGCGGCGACCTGTCGTTCAACGACTCCGCCTTCGCGGGCGTGGAGCAGGCCGTCGAGGAGCTCGACGCCACCTGCCAGGAGGCCGAGGCCCAGGCCAACGAGAGCGAGGCCGACCGCGAGGAGCGTCTGCGCCTGCTCGCCGAGGCCGGCTTCAACCCGATCATCGCCGTCGGGTTCGTCTACTCGCCGTCGGCCGCCAAGGTCGCCGCGGAGTACGAGGACGTCAACTTCGCGGTCGTCGACGGCTACACCACCTTCATCACCGGCGACATGGTCGAGATCCCGAACGTCGCGGACCTCAACTTCGCCGAGGAGCAGGGCTCCTTCCTCGTCGGCGTCGCTGCCGCGCTGACCACGAAGACCGACAACGTCGGCTTCATCGGCGGCACGAACACCCCGCTGATCCAGAAGTTCGAGGCCGGCTTCGCGGCCGGTGTCGCCGAGATCGACCCGAAGATCACCGTCCAGAGCGAATACCTCTCGCAGGGTGACCCGGTCAAGGGCTTCGAGAACCCGACCGACGGCAAGACCGTCGCCGAGGGCATGTTCGAGAAGGCCGACGTCGTCTACCACGCCGCCGGCAAGTCCGGTCTGGGCCTGTTCGACGCGGTGACCGAGGCCGGAGAGGGCAAGTACGCCATCGGCGTCGACTCCGACCAGTACCTCACCGCCGACGAGGAGCAGAAGCCGTTCATCCTCACCTCGATGCTCAAGCGCATCGACGTCGCGGTCATGGAGTACGTCACCGCCTTCGACGGGGGCGAGGCGCCCGCTGGCGTCGCGCTCTACGACCTCGAGGTCGAGGGTGTCGGCTACTCGACGTCCAACGAGGAGGCCATCTCCGGCATCCAGGACCAGATCGACGAGTACGCCGAGCAGATCAAGAGCGGTGAGATCAAGGTCCCCAGCACCCCGTGACCCCCGCGTGACGGTCCCGCCGCGACGACGGCGGGACCGCAGCGGGACCGGAGCAGGGACGAAGGGCTGAATCCGGGAGGCCCGGTTCGCGCGGTAGCGTGAGCCGGGCCTTCTGTGTGGCACACCGAGCAGGGAGGGAGCAGCATGGTGGGAACCGACACCGGATCCACGGCACCAGCGGTCAGGCTGAGCGGGATCGGCAAGAGCTTCCCGGGGGTGCGGGCCAACTACGACGTCGACCTCACCGTGCGACCGGGCACCGTCCACGCCCTGTGCGGGGAGAACGGCGCGGGCAAGTCCACGCTGATGAAGATCCTCTACGGGGTGCAGAAGCCCGACGAGGGCACCATCGAGGTCAACGGCGAGACCGTCACCTTCTCCTCGCCCTCGGACGCGATCGGTCACGGCATCGGGATGGTCTTCCAGCACTTCCAGCTGGCCGACAACCTGACGGTCACCGAGAACGTCGTGCTCGGGGCCGAGAAGCTGCACGGCATCGGGGACAGGGCCAGCGCGGAGATCCGCCGCATCTCGGAGGCCTACGGCTTCGGGCTCGACCCCGACGAGCTGGTCGAGGACCTCGGGGTCGGGGAGCGGCAGCGCGTCGAGATCCTCAAGGTCCTCTACCGCGGCGCCAAGATCATCATCCTCGACGAGCCCACCGCGGTCCTGGTGCCGCAGGAGGTCGACGCGCTCTTCGCGAACCTCCGCGAGCTCAAGGCCGAGGGCCACACCCTCATCTTCATCTCCCACAAGCTCGACGAGGTGCTCGCCGTCTCCGACGACATCACGGTGCTGCGGCGCGGCACGACGGTCGCGACCGTCGTACCGTCCGGGACCAGCTCGCGGCAGCTGGCCGAGCTGATGGTCGGCGCCGAGCTGCCCAGCCCGAGCACGTCGGAGTCCACCGTCACCGACCGCGAGGTGCTCGAGGTCCGCGACCTCACCGTGCACGACGGCGCGGGCCGCGCGGTGCTCTCCGACATCGGCCTGGTCATCCACGCCGGTGAGGTGCTCGGCATCGCCGGCGTCGAGGGCAACGGCCAGACCGAGCTGGTCGAGGCCGTCATCGGCATGCGGAAGCCCACGGCGGGAGTCGTCGAGCTCAAGGACGCCGACGTCTCGTCCTGGGGCACCAAGGAGCGCCGCGCCTTCGGGGTCGGCTACATCCCCGAGGACCGGCAGCGCCACGGACTGCTGCTCGACGCTCCGTTGTGGGAGAACCGGGTGCTGGGCCACCAGACGCGCAAGCCCTCGGTCAGCGGCAAGCTGATCGACCGCCGGGGAGCCCGCAAGGACAGCGAGCGCATCCTCGAGGAGTACGACGTCCGCTCGCCGGGCATCAGCACGACCGCCCGGGCGTTGTCGGGCGGCAACCAGCAGAAGTTCATCGTCGGCCGGGAGATGAGCGGCGAGCCCAGCCTGCTCGTGGCCGCGCACCCGACCCGCGGCGTCGACGTCGGGGCGCAGGCGGCGATCTGGGACCAGATCCGCGAGGCCCGTCGCAAGGGCCTGGCCGTGCTCCTCATCTCCGCCGACCTCGACGAGCTCATCGGACTGTCCGACAGCCTCAAGGTGATCCTGCGGGGTCGGCTCGTCGCCGACTTCGACCCCCGGACGGTGACGCCGGCGATGCTCGGCTCGGCCATGACCGGCGCGGCCGGCCCCGACGGCCCCGACGGCCCCGACGGCCCCGACACGACTCGGGCAGAAGGAGGCGCGGCATGAGCCGGGTCCAGCGGATCGCGCTCAGCATGGCAGCGCCCGCCCTCGCGCTGGTGGTGGCGGGCATCGTCACCACGATCGTGCTCCTCATGGCCGGCGAGGACGCCGCGGTCTTCTGGGAGACGATCCTGTCGGTCCCCGAGAGCCGCAACGTCGTCAACATCCTCAACAGCGGGTCGGTGCTCTACCTCTCCGGGCTCGCCGCCGCGATCGGGTTCCGCATGAACCTGTTCAACATCGGTGTCGAGGGGCAGTACCGCGTCGCCACCTTCTGCGCGGCGCTCTTCGCCGCCCAGGCGTGGCTGCCCGGCTACGCCAACACCTTCGCCACCCTGCTCGTCGGCATGCTCGCCGGTGCCGCGTGGGCCGGGATCGCGGGCCTGCTGAAGGTCACCCGCGGTGTCAGCGAGGTCATCTCGACGATCATGCTCAACGCGATCGCGGTGTCCCTCATCGCCTACCTGCTGCGTGAGACCGGCTCACGCCAGGGCCAGACCATCGTCACCGACCCGATCCCCGAGGGCAGCCGGGTGGGCGGCATCGCGCTGTTCTCCGACTCCCAGACCGAGGTCTACGGCCTCATCGTGGTCGCGATCGCGGCCGGCATCGTCTTCTGGTTCCTCATCAACCGCACCGTGTTCGGCTTCAACCTGCGCGCCACCGGCATGTCGGAGTCCGCGGCCGTGGCCAGCGGCGTCAACGTCAAGCGCATGACGCTCTACGCCATGCTGATGTCGGGGGCGCTGGCCGGCCTCATCGGCATGCCGAACCTCTTCGGCGAGTCCTACAACTTCGGTTCCACCATCCAGGGCGGCATCGGCTTCGCCGGCATCGCGGTGGCGCTGCTCGGCCGCAACAACCCGGTCGGGGTGGCCTTCGGTGCGCTGATCTTCGCCTTCCTCAACGAGCAGGCCAACCCGCTGGGCATCCTGGCCGGCATCTCGCCCGACATCATCCTCATCACCCAGGGATCCGTCGTGCTCTCGGTCGTCATCGCCTACGAGGTCGTCCGCCGTTACCGGCAGCGCCTCGAGCAGGGCGCGGTGGCCGACGCCCTGGACCGCCAGGGCGGCACGAGCGGAACGAGCAAGGAAGGGGCTCCGGCATGAGCGTGCCGAGCAACGCTCCGGGACTGGCCGACAAGCAGCTCCCCACGCCCTCGCAGAGCAGGAGCATGTCTGGGTTCCTCGCCTCGGTGCCGCGGATCTGGATCTACCTCAGCGTGCTGCTGCTCGCGCTCTCCCTGACCCGCGTCATCACCGGCGCCGACCAGATCACCTCGGTCGGCACGCTGCGCGCCGCCCTGATCTCGGCCATGCCCATCGCGCTGGCCGGGCTCGGCGGTCTCTGGTCCGAGCGGGCCGGCGTGGTCAACATCGGGCTCGAGGGCATGATGATCCTCGGCACGCTGGGCGCCGGCTACTACGGCTTCAACTACGGCGTGTGGGCCGGGCTCATCGGCGCCGCGGTCTTCGGTGCGGTCGGCGGCCTGCTGCACGCGCTGTCCACCGTGATCTTCGGCGTGGACCACATCGTCTCCGGCGTCGCGATCAACATCATCGCGTTGGGCGCCTCGGGCTTCCTGGCCGAGGCCATGTTCACCGGGCTCGAGGGGGGTGGTCCGACCCAGTCGCCGTCCTTCGACCGGGCGCCGTCGCTGACGGTGCCGTTCGTCTCGGACGCCGCGGGGGACATCGCGGCCAAGGGCTGGTTCCTCGTCTCCGACCTGGCCGGTGTCGTCGGAGCGGTGACGACCGGGCTCTCGTCGTACACGATCATCGCGGTGGGGCTCTTCCTCCTGACCGCCTGGGTGCTGTGGCGCACCAGCTTCGGCCTGCGGCTGCGCTCCTGCGGTGAGTCGCCCCAGGCGGCCGAGACGCTCGGCGTCAACGTCTACCTCTACAAGTTCATCGCCGTCACGATCTCGGGTTCGCTGGCCGGGGCCGGCGGTGCCTACCTCGCGACCGTGTCGTCCTCGGGCTACCAGTCCGGACAGACGCTGGGCTTCGGCTACATCGGCCTCGCCGCGATGATCTTCGGCAACTGGCGGCCCTCGGGCCTCTTCCTCGGCGCGCTGCTGTTCGGCTACGCCAACGCGGCTCGGCTGCGTGACGGCGGCGACTCGGTGCATGCGCTGGTGTTCATGTTCGGCGTCGCGCTCGTGCTGCTGCTGGCCTACCAGCTGTGGAAGCGGCGTTGGCTGGCCGCCGGCCTGGCCGGCTTCGGCGCGCTGCTGGCGCTGTCGGTCTACTTCGGCACCGAGCGGGTGCCGAGCGACTTCACCGAGATGACGCCCTACATCGCGACGCTGCTCGTCCTCGCGCTGGCCTCGCAGAGCCTGCGGATGCCGGCCGCCGACGGCCAGACCTACCGACGCGGCTCGGCAGGCTGAGGTGCCCGACGTGTCTGACGTGGAGGTCGCCTGGGACGCCCTCACCGCTGCCGCGACCGAGGCGATGGGTCGCGCCTACGCGCCGTACTCCCGGTTCCCGGTGGGCGCGGCAGCGCTCGTCGACGACGGACGCGTGGTGTCGGGCTGCAACGTCGAGAACGCCTCCTATGGCCTCGGGCTGTGCGCCGAGTGCGGCCTGGTCTCGCAGCTGCACCTGTCCGGCGGCGGGCGGCTGACGCACTTCGTCTGCGTCGACGGTCGCGGCGAGCTGCTCATGCCCTGCGGTCGTTGCCGCCAGCTGCTGTTCGAGAACGGCGGGCCGTCGTTGCGGCTGCTGCTCGGGCGCGGGGTGGTGTCGATGGCCGAGATGCTGCCCGACGCCTTCGGACCGGACGCGCTCGACGCGGTGTCAGGAGACGCGGGTGCGACCGACCACCACGCTTGACCTGACCGACCCCGGGTTCGTCGCGGACCCCTACCCGCAGCTGGCCGCCGAACGTGCCCGGCACCCGGTGGCCTGGCACGAGGAGAGCGAACGCTGGTTGACCTTCGACCACGCGAGCGCCGGCGCGGTGCAGCGTGACCGACGGCTGGGACGGCTGTGGACCGACCGCGAGCCGGCGTCCTACCTCGAGCCCTTCAACCTGCTCCACCGCAACCAGATGATGGAGAACGAGCCGCCCGAGCACACCCGCCTGCGACGCCCGGTGGCCGCCGCCTTCAACCGCGGACACGTCGAGCGGCTCCGGCCGCGGGTGCGGGCGATCGCGGCGACGCTGCTCGACGCGGTCGACCCCGCGGGCTTCGACGTCGTCGAGGAGTACGCCGAGCCGCTGCCGGTGCTCGTGATCGCCGAGCTGCTCGGAGTGCCGACCGACCTGGTGCCCTCGCTGCGCGACTGGTCGCAGGCGATCGTGCGGATGTACGAACCCGTGCGGGGGGACACCCCCCGCATGCCCCCCGAGGACACCCCGGTGGTCGCTGCCGCGGTGGGCGCCGCGGAGGACTTCGCGGGCTACGTGAGGTCGCTGGTCGCCGAGCGGCGGGCCCGGCCCGGGGACGACCTCGTCTCCGACCTGGCCACCGGCGCCGGCAGCGGGTCCGGGCTGAGCGACGACGAGATCGTGGCCTCGGTCGTGCTGCTGCTCAACGCCGGTCACGAGGCGTCGGTCAACGTGCTGGGCAACGGACTCGTGGCGATGCTGCGGGCCGGGAGCCGACCCGCTGACGCCGTACCCCTGACCGTCGAGGAGATGCTGCGCTTCGACTCGGCGCTGCAGCTCTTCGAGCGCACCGCGACCGCGCCGGTCGAGGTCGGCGGGGTGACGGTGCAGCCGGGGGAGAGGATCGCGGCCCTGCTGGGCGCGGCCAACCGCGACCCTGCGGTGTTCGCCGACCCGGACACGTTCACCGCCGATCGCGACCCCAACCCGCACCTCGCGTTCGGCGTCGGGGTGCACTTCTGCCTCGGGGCGCCGCTGGCGCGCATGGAGCTGGCCGAGTCGCTGGCGGCCCTGACCACGCGGTTCCCGGCGCTGCGCCTGGACGGCGAGCCGGTCTCACGTGGCACGTTCGTGCTGCGGGGCCACCGCTCGGTGCCGGTGGCCGGGGTGTGACAGGGTGACCGCGGCCGAGCGCACCGACCGAGAGAGAAGGACCGGCATGGCTGAGACGTTCGACGCCGTCGAGGTGATCATCACCAAGCGCGACGGCGGGGCGCTGAGTGACGCGCAGATCGACTGGATGGTCGACGCCTACACCCGCGGCGTCGTCGCCGACGAGCAGATGGCCGCGATGGCGATGGCGATCCTGCTCAACGGGATGACCCGCGCGGAGATCGCGCGCTGGACCGCGGCGATGATCGCCTCGGGGGAGCGGATGGAGTTCTCCGCGCTGTCGCGCCCCACCGCCGACAAGCACTCGACCGGAGGCGTGGGCGACAAGATCACGCTGCCGCTCGCGCCGCTCGTGGCTGCCTGCGGGGTCGCCGTGCCCCAGCTGTCCGGTCGCGGCCTGGGCCACACCGGCGGCACGCTCGACAAGCTCGAGGCGATCCCGGGGTGGCGGGCCTCGTTGTCCAACGAGGAGATGATGCGCCAGCTCGAGGATGTCGGCGCGGTGATCTGCGCCGCCGGTTCGGGTCTGGCGCCGGCCGACAAGAAGCTCTACGCGCTGCGGGACGTGACCGGCACCGTCGAGGCGATCCCGCTGATCGCGAGCTCGATCATGAGCAAGAAGATCGCCGAGGGCACCGGCTCGTTGGTGCTCGACGTCAAGGTCGGCACGGGCGCGTTCATGAAGGACCTCGACCGGGCGCGCGAGCTGGCCGAGACCATGGTGGCGCTCGGCACCGACGCCGGGGTGCGGACCGTGGCGCTGCTGACCGACATGTCGACACCCCTGGGGCGCACCGCCGGGAACGCGCTGGAGGTCCGCGAGTCGGTCGAGGTGCTGGCGGGAGGCGGGCCCGAGGACGTGGTCGAGCTGACCTTGGCGCTGGCGCGCGAGATGCTCGCCGGCGCCGGACGCGACGACGTCGACCCGGCCGACAAGCTGGCCGACGGCTCGGCGATGGATGCCTGGCGGGCGATGATCGTCGCGCAGGGCGGCGATCCCGACGCTGCGCTCCCGACCGCGCGTCACACCCAGGTCGTGACCGCGCCGGCGTCGGGCGTGGTGACGCGTCTGGACGCGATGGCGGTGGGCATGGCCGCCTGGCGGCTGGGGGCCGGTCGGGCCTCCCAGGGCGAGCCGGTGCAGGCGGGCGCCGGGGTGGAGATCCACGCCCGGCCCGGGGAGACGGTGGTCGAGGGCCAGCCGCTGCTGACCCTCCACACCGACGACGAGCCCCGTGTCGCCCGGGCCCTGGCCTCCCTCGAGAACGGCTTCGACATCACGGCCCAGGACACGTCGAGCGGCTCGTCGTACCGCCCCGCGCCCCTGTTGATCGACCGCGTCACCGCCCCCTGACGGGAGGTCGCGTCAGGAGAGCAGCAGGACGACCGTCTCGGCGACGCAGGCGGGCTTGTCGGAGCCCTCGACCTCGATGGTGTACTTCGTGACCAGCTGGGCCCCGGCCTTGGTCTCGCTGACCTCGGCGATCGAGGCGGTCGCGCGCACCTTCGAGCCGACCGGCAGGGGAGCGGGGAAGCGGACCTTGTTGGTGCCGTAGTTGAGCTTCGCGCCGGGGGTGTCCAGGGCGAACAGCTGCCCGGTGAAGTGCGGCAGCAGCGAGAGCGTGAGGTAGCCGTGGACGATCGTGCCGCCGAAGGGGCTGTCCTTCGCACGCTCCACGTCGACGTGGATCCACTGGTGGTCACCGGTGGCGTCGGCGAAGTCGTTCACGCGGTCCTGGTCGATGGTGATCCAGTCCGAGGGACCGATCTCGTCGCCGATCGCGTTCTCCAGCTCCTCGACCGAGGTGAAGCTGCGCATGGGTGCTCCTTGAGGTGCGTCGTGGTGAAGCCTCTGCTTCGATGGGACCGTGACCGAACCTAGCCGACGAGACCTGTCCACCTCCGGGGACCAGCGGGTCCCGCCCGTCTCGGAGCTGGTCGCCCGCGCCCCCAAGGTCCTCCTCCACGACCACCTCGACGGCGGGCTGCGCCCGCAGACGATCCTCGACATCGCCGACGAGATCGGGCACGAGCTGCCCGCCGGCACCGGCACCGCGGAGCGGCTCGGCGCCTGGTTCGTCGAGGCCTGCGACTCCGGCTCGTTGCCGCGCTACCTGGAGACCTTCGACCACACGGTGGCGGTGATGCAGCGCCCGCAGGACGTACGACGGGTCGCGCGCGAGTGCGTCCTGGACCTGGCCGCCGACGGTGTCGTCTACGCCGAGGTCCGCTACGCCCCCGAGCAGCACCTCCAGGGCGGGATGGAGCTGCAGGACGTGGTCGACGAGGTCCGGGCGGGCTTCGCCGAGGGGGAGGCCGAGGCGCGGGACGCCGGTCACCCGATCATCACCCGCCAGCTGGTGACGGCCATGCGCCACCAGGCTCGTTCGCGGGAGATCGCCGAGCTGATGGTCCGCAACCGCGACCGCGGCGTGGTCGGCTTCGACATCGCCGGCGCGGAGGCGGGCTACCCCCCCACCCGCCACCTCGACGCCTTCGAGTACCTCCAGCGCGAGAACGCGCACTTCACCATCCACGCCGGCGAGGCCTTCGGCACGCCGTCGATCTGGCAGGCCCTCCAGTGGTGCGGCGCCGACCGCCTCGGGCACGGCGTACGCATCATCGACGACATCACCGTCGGTGACGACGGCGTGGCCCGCCTCGGACGCTTGGCGGCGTACGTCCGCGACAAGCGGATCCCGCTCGAGATGTGCCCCACCTCGAACCTGCAGACCGGCGCGGCGGCTTCCATCGCCGAGCACCCGATCGGCCTGCTGACCCAGCTGCGGTTCCGCGTCACGGTGAACACCGACAACCGGCTGATGAGCGGGACCTCGCAGGGGCTCGAGCTGCAGAAGCTGGTCGACACGTTCGGCTACGGAGCCGCCGACCTGCGCTGGTTCACCGTCAACGCCATGAAGTCGGCCTTCCTCCACTTCGACCAGCGGCTCGACCTGATCGAGAGCCTCATCAAGCCGAGGTACGCCGAGCTGGGGGCCTGACGTCCGGCTCCGACTCCCCTCGTTCGCGCGCGTCCTCACGATCGTCGCCGTGAGCGGCGTCGGCGCGTCCGGAACCGGTCAGCTGCGCGGTGCGTCCTACTGCCGGGTCGCACGGGGCGGCCCTCCGCCCAGGAGCCGCCGATGAACACCTCCGTCACCCTCAGTGCTCGCGACCTGCTCGCGGGCGTGCTCGCGCTCCTCGTCGTGGTGGGGGCCTACCTGCCGGGCCAGGTCGGCACGCAGGAAGCGGCGGCCTCGCCGGTCGCTCCCGTCGGGACAGCGTCCTCGGAGGCCCTCTCCCGCGGCTCGGTCCCAGGCACCCTCACGATGACCGGCGAGGGTGAGGTGGTCGGGGTGCCGGACCAGCTGCAGTTCCGCGTCTCGGTGACGCGGAAGGAGAGCTCGGTGCCTGCGGCCATGGACGCCGCCTCGACCACGATGGGCCGGGTCCTGGCCGCGCTCGCGAAGTCAGGGGTGGAGCGCAAGGACGTCCAGTCGACCGGGCTGTCGGTGGACCCGCAGTACGACTACTACTCCTACCGGCCGCCGGTGCTGACCGGCTACCGCGTCAACCAGTCGGTCTCGGTGCTCGTGCGTGACGTCCGTGACGGCGGTCGCGCCATCTCGGCTGCCACCCGGACCGGGGGCGACGCCGTACGCGTCTCGGGCATCGGTCTGCGGATCGGCGAGCGTGACGCTCTGCTCGAGAAGGCGCGCGACGCCGCGGTCGAGGCGGCGACCGCCAAGGCCGAGCAGTACGCCGACGCGACGGGGCAGACGTTGGGCTCGGTGCTGACGCTGGCCGAGGGCCGCAAGGCCGTGAGGGCCACGCGCGACCAGGTGGTGGCCGGCTACGGCGACGCGGAGGCCGCGCTGGACACGCGAGCGGCCAAGGCCGTGCCGCTCCGGGCGGGGAGCGAGGACCTGGCCGTCAACGTCTCGATGGTGTGGCAGCTCGTGCCGGCCGCGGACTGAGCAGCGCTCGACGTACGGCGGGTGCGACGGTCCGGGACCCATCCGACCACGGACTGTGGACGCCTCCCCAGGGTCACGACCCTTGCCAGGCGTCCATAACCCCGCGTTACATCAGCACGGGCTCGGTCAGCGACCGATCGGGTGCCAGACCGTCTTGGTCTCGAGCGTCCAGGTCAGCCGGTCGAGACCTGGCTCGAGGGTCCAGTCCTCCTCGGCGCCCCCGCCACGGCGGACACGCTTGAGGTTGTCGGCGGCCAGCTCCTCGAGGTCGGCGGCCGTCGTGGCGTCCCCGGCGGTGCCGGTGAGGTCGATGGCGTTCACGTCGCGGTGCGAGGCCAACGTCGGCAGGGTGTCGCCCAGCGCGCCGGTCAGCACGTTGACGACGCCGCCCGGCACGTCGGAGGTGGCCAGCACCTCGGCCAGCGTGATCGCCGGCAGCGGCCGCTCGACCGAGGTCGCCACCACGCAGGTGTTGCCGGTCGTGATGACCGGGGCGACGACGCTGACCAGACCCAGCAGGGACGAGTCCTGCGGGGCGGCCACGGCCACCACGCCGGTCGGCTCGGGCACCGAGAAGTTGAAGAACGGTGCGGCGACGGGGTTGGTGCCGCCCACGACCTGGGCGATCTTGTCGGCCCAGCCGGCGTACCAGACGAGGCGGTCGACCGCGGCGTCGACCGCGGCGTCGGCCTGCCGCTTCGTGGCGCCCTCGGAGCGCTGCACCTCCTCGACGAACTGCGCGCGCCGGCCCTCGAGGACCTCAGCCACCCGGTAGACGACCTGCCCCCGGTTGTACGGCGTGCGCGTGCTCCAGCCCTTGAAGGCCGCACGGGCCGCCACCACGGCGTCGCGGGCGTCCTTGCGGGAGGCGGCCGAGGCGTTGGCCCAGAAGGCGCCCTTGGCGTCGGTGACCTCGTAGGTGCGACCCGACTCCGAGCGCGGGAAGGCGCCGCCGATGGCGAGCTTGTAGGTCTTGCGGACGTCGATGCGTGTCATCGGGGCCCCCGGGGCAGCGCGAGCGGAGCGAGTGGTGTCTTGGGGTGAATCACTTGAGGTAGCCCTCCAGCCCGTGGCGGCCGCCCTCGCGGCCGTACCCGGACTCCTTGTAGCCGCCGAACGGCGAGGTCGGGTCGAACTTGTTGAAGGTGTTGGCCCACACCACGCCGGCGCGGAGCTGGTCGGCCATCCACAGGATGCGCGAGCCCTTGTCGCTCCAGATGCCGGCGGAGAGGCCGAACGGGGTGTTGTTGGCCTTCTCGACCGCCTCGCTCGGCGTGCGGAAGGTCAGCACCGACAGCACCGGGCCGAAGATCTCCTCGCGCGCGATGCGGTGGGCCTGGGTCACCCCGGTGAAGACCGTCGGGGGGAACCAGAATCCCTGCGCCGGCAGGTCGCAGGCCGGGGACCAGCCCTCGGCGCCCTCGGCCGCCCCGACCCCGGCGAGCTCGCGGATCTTGGCCAGCTGCTCCGCGGAGTTGATGGCACCCACGTCGGTGTTCTTGTCCAGCGGGTCGCCCACACGCAGCGTCGACATCCGTCGCTTCAGCCGCTCGAGCACCTCGTCGGCGACCGACTCCTGCACCAGCAGGCGCGAGCCGGCGCAGCAGACATGGCCCTGGTTGAAGAAGATGCCGTTGACGATGCCCTCGACGGCCTGGTCGATCGGGGCGTCGTCGAGCACGATGTTGGCGGCCTTGCCGCCGAGCTCGAGGGTCACCTTCTTGCTGGTGCCCGCGACCGCGCGGGCGATGGCCCGGCCGACCTCGGTGGAGCCGGTGAAGGCGACCTTGTCGACGTCGGCGTGCCCGACGACGGCACGACCGGTCTCACCGGCGCCGGTGACGATGTTGACGACGCCGGGCGGCAGGTCGGCCTGCTGGCAGATCTCGGCGAAGAGCAGCGCGGTCAGCGGCGTGGTCTCGGCCGGCTTGAGCACGACGGTGTTGCCGGCGGCCAGCGCCGGGGCGATCTTCCACGCCAGCATGAGCAGCGGGAAGTTCCACGGGATGACCTGTCCGGCCACGCCGAGCGGCTCGGGCGTGCGGCCCGGCACGGCGTACCCGAGCTTGTCGGCCCACCCGGCGTAGTAGAAGAAGTGGGCCGCGGCCTGCGGCACGTCGACGTCGCGGGACTCGCGGATCGGCTTGCCGTTGTCGATGGACTCCAGCACCGCCAGCTCGCGCGAGCGCTCCTGGAGGAGTCGGGCGATGCGGAAGAGGTACTTGCCGCGCTCGCGACCCGACAGCCGCGACCAGACGCGGGTGTAGGCGCGGCGGGCGGCCTTGACGGCGCGGTCGACGTCGGCCTCGTCGGCCTCCGCGATCTCGGCGAGAACCTGCTCGGTCGAGGGGCTGATGGTCTTGAAGGAGCCGCCGGCGCCCGGGTCGGTGAACTCGCCGTCGATGAACAGCCCGTAGGAGGACTTGATGTCGACGACCGAGCTGGACTCGGGGGCGGGGGCGTACTCGAAGAGGTCAGGCATGGGGCTCAGTCCACCGTGACGTAGTCGGGGCCGGAGTAGCGGCCGGTGGTCAGCTTGCTGCGCTGCATCAGCAGGTCGTTGAGCAGCGTGGAGGCGCCGAAGCGGAACCAGTCGGGGTCGAGCCAGTCGGGTCCGGCGACCTCGTTGACGGTGACGAGGTACTTGATGGCGTCCTTGGAGGCGCGGATGCCGCCGGCCGGCTTGACCCCGACCATGCGGCCGGTGGCCTCGCGGTAGTCGCGCACGGCCTCGAGCATCACCAGCGTCACCGGGAGGGTCGCGGCCGGCTGGATCTTGCCGGTGGAGGTCTTGATGAAGTGGGCGCCGGCCATCATCGCCAGCCACGACACGCGGCGGACGTTGTCGTAGGTCTGCAGCTCACCGGTCTCGAAGATCACCTTGAGGTGGGCGTCCCCGCAGGCCTCGCGGACCTGGGCGATCTCCTCGAAGACCTGCAGGTAGCGGCCGGACAGGAACGCGCCGCGGTCGATGACCATGTCGATCTCGTCGGCCCCGGCCTCGACGGCGTCCTGGGTGTCGGCCAGCTTGATGTCCATGGCCGCGCGGCCGCTGGGGAAGGCGGTCGCGACGGCGGCGATGTGGACGCCGGAGCCACCGAGGGTCTCCTTCGCGACCGGCACCATGTCGGGGTAGACGCACACGGCGGCCGCCGCCGGGCAGCTCGCGTCGGTCGGGTCGGGGCGCATCGCCTTGGTGGCGAGCGCGCGGACCTTGCCAGGGGTGTCGGAGCCCTCGAGCGTGGTGAGGTCGACCATGCGGATGGCGAGGTCGAGCGCCTGCGCCTTGGCCGTGGTCTTGATGGAGCGGGTGGCGAGCATCGCGGCGCGGGCCTCGGCGCCGACCTGGTCGACCCCGGGGAGTCCGTGCAGGAAGCGGCGCAGGGCGGCGTCGGAGGCGGTCACCTCGCGGATGGCCGACGGGTCCAAGCCACCGTCTCGGGGGCTTCCCTCGGACATGCGGGTGAGGGTGGTCATGACGTCAGTGTCTCAAGCCCCAGAGAACCGGCCAAATCGCCACGGATCGCGTCCAGTCGGCCTGCGGCCGAGATGCGCGCGGCCTCCACGCCGTCCTCGACGCCGGCCTCGACCGCGACGACGACCTCGAGGTAGCACTTGAGCTTCGGCTCGGTCCCCGAGGGGCGCACGACGACCCGCGCGCCGTCGGCGAGGGAGAAGCGGAGTCCGTCGGTGGGGGGCAGCCCGTCGGCGGGGCGGGTCAGGTCGTCGACGTGCTCGACGGCGAGCCCGCCGAGGCGGCTCGGGGGCTCGGCACGCAGGCGCGTCATCGCGGCGTCGATGAGGGAGAGGTCGCTGACCCGGACGCTGAGCTGGTCGGTGGCGTGAAGCCCGTGGCGCCGGGCGATCTCGTCCAGACGGTCCAGCAGGGTGAGCCCCTGCGACTTGAGGTCCGCGGCCAGCGCGAGGACGAGCAGGCCGGCGGAGATGCCGTCCTTGTCCGCCGCGACGTCCGGTGCCACGCAGTAGCCCAGCGCCTCCTCGTAGCCGAACGCCAGCCCCGGCACGCGCCCGATCCACTTGAACCCGGTCAACGTCTGCTCGTAGGGCTGGTGGGCGTCGGCGGCGATCTTGCCCAACAGGCTGGAGGAGACGATCGACGCGGCGAAGACGCCCTGGCGCCCGGAGCGGGCGAGGTGGTCGCCCAGCAGGGCGCCGAGCTCGTCGCCGCGCAGCATCCGCCAGGGGTGCGGGCTGTCGGGGGTGGGCACGCCCACGGCGCAGCGATCGGCGTCGGGGTCGTGGGCGACGATCAGGTCGGCGTGGTGGCGCTCGGCCAGGGCGAGCGCGAGGTCCATGGCGCCCGGCTCCTCGGGGTTGGGGAAGGAGACGGTCGGGAAGTCCGGGTCGGGCGCGGCCTGCTCGCCGACCACGTGGGGGCGGGGGAAGCCGGTGGCCTCCAGGACGCGACGCTGGATCTCGCCGCCGACCCCGTGGAGCGGGGTGTAGACCGAGACCACCTCGCGCGCTCCCCCCTCCTCGACCAGGGAGGCGACGGCGTCGACGTACGCGCTGACGACGGAGTCGTCGAGGGCCTCGCCCGCGTCGCCACGGGGCACACCGGCGAGCGCACCCACGGCCGCGATGCGCTCGGCGATGCCGGAGTCGGCGGGCGGCACGATCTGGCTGCCGTCACCGAGGTAGACCTTGTAGCCGTTGTCCTCGGGCGGATTGTGGCTGGCCGTCACCATGACGCCGGCGGCGGCGCCGAGGTGGCGGATGGCGAACGCCAGCACGGGAGTGGGCAGCGGCTCGGGCAGGACCAGCGCCCGGAAGCCGGCCCCGGTCATCACCTCGGCGGTGTCGCGGGCGAAGACGTCGGAGTTGCGGCGGGCGTCGTACCCGATGACGACGGCCGGCCGGTCCGCGGCCGATCCCGCCGCGGCCGTGGTGGCGTCCGGCGCGGTGTCGCGCAGGTACGCCGCCAGGCCGGCGGCAGCGCGGGTGACGACGACCCGGTTCATGCGCATCGGACCGGCGCCCAGTGCGCCGCGGAGCCCGGCGGTGCCGAACTCGAGGGTGCCGGAGAAGCGTGCGGCCACGTCGGCAGTCGCCTCGCCCGCCGGGTCACGGTCGGCGGCGTCGATCAGCGCCTCGAGCTCGGCTCGGGTCTGAGGATCGGGGTCCTCGGCGGCCCAGGCGCGGGCCCGGTCGAGCAGATCGGCGTCGCTGCCGGCGGAGAGGTCGGCGGAGAGGTCGGCGGAGAGGTCGGCGGACGCGGCGGGCTGGTTCGGCAGGTCGGTCACGGCAGACCAATCTAGTCCCCGCCTGCCCCACCCCCGCGAGACGTCACCGCGCGACGTGCGAGACGCCAGTCGCGCGTGCCCGAGACGCCAGTGGTGCGGGGTGGGAAGGCGCGCTCAGCGCTTGCGCGCGGTGAAGACCGGGGTCTCGCGACGGAAGGCCGCCTCGCGGGCGATGCGGGTGTTGGCGTTGACCAGCAGCGCGAGCTGCTCGGCGCGCTCGCGGGCGAAGGTACGCCGCGGCGTGCTGGTCCAGGTGTCGTTGAAGAGCCGCTTGGCGGCGGCGATGGCGTCCGGCGACCGGGACTTCAGCTTCTGGGCCAGTGCGTCGGCGTCGGCCAGCGGGTCGGCTGAGAGCTGGGTGACCAGTCCGTAGTCACGGGCCTGCTCGCCCGAGAAGGTGTCGCCGGTCATGGTCAGCAGCTTGGCGGTGTCCATGCCGACGACCTCGGCGAGGCTGCGGATCCCCGACATGTCGGGGATGAGGCCCCACTTGGCCTCGAGCACCGACCACTGGGCGTCGGGGGTGGAGATGCGGAAGTCCGCGCCGAGCGCGAGCTGGACGCCGCCGCCGTAGCAGTGGCCCTTGATCGCGGCGATGACCGGCACCGGGAGGCGACGCCAGCCCCAGGCAGCCTCCTGGAACGTGTTGGTCCCACGCAACGGGGCCGGGATGAAGGTGCGCGCGACGCGGGCGGGGTTGCGCATGGCGGAGGCGAAGTCGAGACCCGCGCTGAAGGACTCACCGGCGCCGGCGAGGACCACCGCGCGCAGCGACCGGTCCTGCCGCAGCCGCTTGGACACCGAGACGAGCTCGCCGAGCATGTCCAGGGTCAGTCCGTTGAGCTTGTCGGGCCGGTCGAGCCACACCTGGGCGATGCCGTCGTCGATCGTGCAGGTGATGTTGCGCGCGCTGGAGCTCGTCATGATCCCCAGACTAGGTGCCGGTGCGAGCAGACCGCGGGCAGGCCGCGCCGGGCTCAGACGCGGGGGAGGACCGCGGCGAGCAGCTCGCCCATGCGGGTGGCAGCGGAGCGCCCGGCCTCGAGGACCTCCTCGTGGTTCAGCGGCTCCCCGGTCATGCCGGCGGCGGCGTTGGTCACCAGGGACATGCCGAGCACCTCCATCCCGGCCTGGCGCGCGGCGATGGCCTCGAGCGTGGTCGACATGCCGACCAGATCGCCGCCGATGGTGCGGATCATGCGGATCTCGGCCGGCGTCTCGTAGTGCGGCCCGGGCAGCTGGACGTAGACGCCCTCGTCGAGGGTGGGGTCGACCTCGCGACACATCTCGCGCAGGCGGGGGGAGTAGAGGTCGGTCAGGTCGACGAAGTCGGCGCCCTCGACGGGGCTGGTGGCCGTCATGTTGAGGTGGTCGGAGATGAGCACCGGCGTGCCCGGCGCCCAGGCCGGGTCGAGCCCGCCGCAGCCGTTGGTCAGCACGACGGCACGGCAACCGGCAGCCGCCGCGGTGCGCACGCCGTGCACGACCGGTCGGACGCCCAGACCCTCGTAGAGGTGGGTGCGGCCGAGGAAGACCAGCAGGTTGCAATCGCCGGAGCGGATGGACCGGATCGTCCCGGCGTGGCCCGCGACGGCCGGGGGAGCGAAGCCGGGCAGGTCGGTGCTGGCGATCTCGGCGGTCGCCTCGCCGAGCATCTCCGCGGCCGGGACCCAGCCCGAGCCCATCACCAGCGCGACGTCGTGGCGCTCGACGCCGGTCAGCTCACGCAGCCGCTCGGCCGCCGCCCGGGCGAGCTCGGTGGGATCGGTCGCGGGAGCGCTGTCGGCCGGGGTGCTGGACATGGGCAGAGGCTAGTCGAGCCGGCGGACGTCGTACGTCGTGGGCGGCGGGGTCAGAGGCCGCTGGAGCGGCAGGGACGCCGACGCAGGGCGGCGACGTAGTCGGCGGGGGCGTCGGCGGCCTCGGCGGCGTCGGCGAGGATCCCGAGGTACGACGCCGACGGCACCCCGCCCTCGTAGGCGTCGAGGACGTAGGTCCACGTCACCAGCTCGCCCAGCATCGTCGCGATCCGCACGCGGGTCTTGCGGTAGAGCCCGGTCGCGACGCTCTCCCAGTCGTCCATCTGGGAGACGTCCTCGTCGGTGACGTCGTAGACCGCGACGAAGACCTGCTCGAAGGGATCCTCGACGATCGTCGAGAGCGAGCCGTCCCAGCCGTACTCCTCACCGCCGAAGGTCAGGCGCCACCCCTGCAGCCAGCCGGTGGCGTGCAGGGGTGAGTGGGGACACCGCTCCATCATGGTGCGCGGATCCATGTTCGGCCCGTAGGCGGCGTAGAGCGTCACGGAGCGCAGCGTAGCGACCTCCGGCCCCCGGGGCACGGGCACCGGGACCGGCGCGGATGGGATAGTGGCCCCGTGACTCACGTGGCGATCATCGGTGGCGGGCCCGGCGGCTACGAGGCGGCGTTGGTCGCGGCCCAGCTCGGGGCCGAGGTCACCCTCATCGACAGCGACGGCATCGGCGGCTCGGCGGTGCTCACCGACTGCGTGCCGAGCAAGACCCTGATCGCGACCGCCGAGGTGATGGCCGACCTCGAGGTCGCCGACGAGCTCGGCATCACCATCCACGACGCCGGGGGAGACGTGGCCAGGCGGACCACCGTCGACCTCGGGAAGGTCAACCGCCGGGTGCTGAGCCTGGCGCGCGCGCAGTCCCACGACATCGCCGAGCGGCTCGACCGCGACGGCATCCGCTGGATCGCCGGCACCGGCCGGCTCGACGGGCCGCGCACCGTGGTGGCGACGCGGGCCGACGGCGCGGAGGAGCGCGTCGAGGCTGACACGGTCCTGATTGCCACCGGCGCCGCCCCGCGCACCCTGCCCACCGCGCAGCCCGATGGCGAGCGGATCCTGACCTGGGAGCAGGTCTACGACCTCGACGAGCGGCCCGAGCACCTCGTGGTGGTGGGGTCGGGCGTCACCGGTGCCGAGTTCGCCGGGGCCTACAACGCGCTGGGCATCGAGGTCACGCTGGTCAGCAGCCGCGACCGGGTGCTGCCGGGGGAGGACCCGGACGCTGCCGAGGTCCTCGAGGAGGTCTTCCAGCGACGCGGCATGACCGTGCTCGGCAAGTCGCGCATGGCCTCGGTGACCCGCGACGGCGACCGCGTCACCGTGGCGCTGGAGGACGGCCGCGAGGTCGTCGGCTCCCACTGCCTGCTGGCCCTGGGCTCGGTGCCGAAGACCGCCGACCTCGGGCTGGAGGAAGCCGGCGTCACCCTCGACGAGGGCGGCTTCGTCAGCGTCGACCGGGTCTCGCGCACCAGCGCGCAGGGCGTGTACGCCGCCGGCGACTGCACCGGCGTCTTCATGCTGGCCTCCGTCGCGGCCATGCAGGGCCGGATCGCGATGTGGCACGCCCTCGGCGACGCGGTGTCCCCGCTGGACCTGCGCATCGTGTCCGCCAACGTCTTCACCGCCCCCGAGATCGCCACCGTCGGCTGCTCGCAGAAGGCCGTCGACGAGGGCGAGATCGAGGTCGAGCAGGTCACGCTGCCGCTGGCGACCAACGCGCGGGCGAAGATGCAGGGCGTGCAGGACGGCTTCGTCAAGATGTTCTGCCGCCCGGGCACCGGGATCGTGGTCGGGGGAGTCGTCGTCGCTCCTCGGGCCAGCGAGCTGATCCACGCGCTCTCCATCGCGGTCGCCGAGCAGCTGACCGTCGACGACCTCGCGCTGACCTTCACGGTCTACCCGTCGATGAGCGGGTCGGTCGCCGAGGCGGCGCGCCGCCTGCACACCGTCCGCTGACCGTCGGCGCGCGGTACCGCGTCACCGCTTAGCCGAATCTGTCTGCTTTGTCACGCAGGCGCGCCGCAGTGCCTATGCTCGTCGAGTCACACCAGCCCCACGACTCACACGGAGCGCGCATGCGTTGGTCCACCCTCGTCCTGGCGACCGCCACCATGATGGCGTTGCCGACGCTGCCCGGCCTGATCGACGGCGGTGACGCGGCGGCGGTGACCGGCACCGCCGACCGGGGCGCGGCCAGCGCCTCCCGCGTGAAGGTCAGTCAGAGCTACCCGGTGCCGGGCTCGGGCCGCTACACCGTCCGCGGGCACGGCTACGGCCACGGCCACGGGATGTCGCAGTTCGGGGCCCAGGGGGCGGCGCTCAAGGGGCTGAAGCACGAGGAGATCCTCGACTTCTACTACCCCGGGACCCGGGTCGGCACCTCGCCGAAGAAGGTCCGCGTCCTCGTGACCGCAGACACCACCTCCGACCTCGTCGTGGTGGCCCAGGATGCGCTGCGTGTCCGCGACCGCGGCGCCGGTACGACGTACTCCCTGCCCGATGACGTGGGCGCCACCCGGTGGCGCGTCGACGTCGGCCCGGGCAACAGCAACGTCGTCGACTACTGGAACGGCAGCTCGTGGCGTCGCTGGCAACCCGGCGGAAAGGCAGCGTTGGCGGGCGAGGGCGAGTTCCGCGCGGGGGGTCGGCCGATCACCCTGGTCAAGCCCAGCGGCACCACGACGTACCGCGGTTGGCTGCGTGCGGCCCAGCCGAGCTCGAGCTCCACCAGCCGCGACACGGTCAACGCCGTGCTCATGGACGACTACGTCAAGGGCGTGGTGCCCTCGGAGGTCTACACCTCCTGGCACGCTCAGGCGCTGCAGGCGCAGTCGGTGGCGGCGCGGACCTACGCCTCGTTCGAGCGTGGCTACTACGAGGACCGTTACTACCAGATCTGCGACACCAGCTCCTGCCAGGTCTACGGCGGGGTCGACAAGGAGGTCGCGAGCACCAACGCCGCGGTCGAGGCCACGGCCCGCAAGATCCTGACCTACGACGGTGAACCGGCCTTCACGCAATTCTCCTCCAGCTCGGGCGGCTGGACCTCCGCGGGATCGAAGCCCTACCTGCCGGCCAAGGCCGACCCGTACGACGACCACGCCGGCAACGTCGTCCACGACTGGTCGGTGCGCCTGACCGCGAACCAGATCCAGAACCGCTACCCGTCCCTCGGACGGCTGCAGCGCATCCGGGTGACCGCCCGCGACGGCAACGGCGAGTGGCGGGGCCGGATCGTCACGATGGTCCTCGACGGCAGCCGCAGCAACGTCACGCTCTCGGGCGACTCCTTCCGCTCCGCCTTCGGCCTGCGGTCGACCTACCTCACCTTCTGAGGCGCCTCGTGCGCGCCAACCACTAACGTCGCGGGCATGAGCGAGGACTACCGGGCCGTCAACCGCGCCAGCTGGGACGAGCGTGCCCCGGCCCACGCCGCCTCACCCGACTACGACGTCGAGCGCTTCGTGGCCGACCCGGCGTTCCTCTCCGACGTGGTGCGCTTCGACCTGCCGCGCCTGGGCTCGGTCGAGGGCCTGCGCGGGGTCCACCTGCAGTGCCACATCGGCACCGACACGATCTCGCTGGCCCGGCTCGGGGCCACCATGACCGGCCTCGACTTCAGTCCTGTCGCGCTGGAGCAGGCGCGTGCGCTGGCCGAGCGCACCGGGGCGCCGGTCGACTTCGTCGAGTCCGACGTCTACGCCGCCGCCGACGTCCTCGGCGAGGGTGTCTTCGACCTGGTCTTCACCGGCATCGGCGCGCTCTGCTGGCTTCCCGACGTACGGCGCTGGGCCACCGTCGTGCGCCGGTTGCTGGCCCCGGGTGGACGGCTCTTCCTGCGCGAGGGCCACCCCATGCTCTGGTCGCTGGACGACATCGGCGAGGACGGGCGGCTCGTCGTCGAGCATCCGTACAGTGAGCGGCCCGAGCCCACGGTGTGGGACGAGTGCGGCACCTACGTCGAGACCGACGTCGTCTTCGAGCACAACCGGTCGTTGGAGTGGAACCACGGGCTCGGCGAGATCGTCACCGCGCTCCTCGAGGAAGGCCTGCGGCTGACCCAGCTCGTCGAGCACGACAGCGTGCCGTGGGACGCGTTCCCGGGGCACATGGAACGCATCGACGGCGGCGAGCTCCGGCTGGCCGACCGGCCGTGGCGGCTGCCCCACAGCTACACGCTGCAGGCCGTCCGCGACTGACCGGGCCGGCGCACGCCGTACTCCCCGCACCAAACCGGCACTTCCCACCGGATGCAACGGTCGGGAAGTGCCGAATTCACCGGGGACCCGGTGAATTCGGCAGTCGGGCGAACGCTCAGCCGGGGAGGTCGCAGACCACCGCGCCGGAGGTGACGGTGGCGCCGACCTCGGCCTGGAGGTTGGAGACGGTGCCGGCCTTGTGGGCCTTGAGGGGCTGCTCCATCTTCATGGCCTCGATGACCACGATGGTGTCGCCCTCGGCGACCTCCTGGCCGTCCTCGACGGCGACCTTCACGATCGTGCCCTGCATGGGGGAGGTGACCGAGTCGCCCGAGGCGGCAGCGCCGGACTTCTTGCCCGCCGCGCGCTTCGGCTTCTTCGCTCCGGCGCCGCCGGCGCCGCCGGCGGCCACCGCGAAGGCGGCCGGCAGGACCACGTCGAGGCGCTTGCCGCCGACCTCGACGGTGACGCGCTGGCGCTTGCCCTCGTCCTCGGCCCCGTCGCCGCCCGGGCTGCCGGAGTACGGCGTGATCTGGTTGTCGAAGTCGGTCTCGATCCACTGCGTGTAGACGTCGAAGGAGCCCTCGCCGCTCGGGTTCGAGGCGCCGACGTACGCCGGGTCCGAGACGACGGCGCGGTGGAACGGGATGACCGTCGGCATGCCGTCGACGACGAACTCGTCGAGCGCCCGGCGCGAGCGCTCCAGCGCCTGGGTGCGGTCGCGGCCGGTCACGATGAGCTTGGCGATGAGGGAGTCGAACGAGCCGGGGACGGTCTCGCCGTTCTCGTAGCCGCCGTCGAGGCGGACGCCGGGTCCGGTGGGCGGCGACCAGGCCGTCAGGGTGCCGGGAGCGGGCATGAAGTTCGCGCCGCCGTCCTCGGCGTTGATGCGGTACTCGATCGAGTGACCGCGGATCTCCGGGTCGCCGTAGCCGAGCTCCTCGCCGGCCGCGATCCGGAACATCTCCCGCACCAGGTCGATGCCGGTGACCTCCTCGGACACGCAGTGCTCGACCTGGAGGCGCGTGTTGACCTCGAGGAAGGAGATGGTGCCGTCCTGGGCGACCAGGAACTCGCAGGTGCCGGCGCCGTAGTAGCCGGCCTCGCGCAGGATCGCCTTGGAGGACTCGTAGAGGCGATCGACCTGGTCGTCGCTGAGGAAGGGGGCGGGCGCCTCCTCGACGAGCTTCTGGTTGCGGCGCTGGAGCGAGCAGTCGCGGGTCGAGACGACCACGACGTTGCCGTGCTGGTCGGCCAGGCACTGGGTCTCGACGTGGCGCGGCTTGTCGAGGAACTTCTCCACCAGGCACTCGCCGCGTCCGAAGGCCGAGACCGCCTCGCGGACCGCCGACTCGTAGGCGTCGGGGATCTCCTCGAGGGTGCGGGCGACCTTGAGGCCGCGCCCACCACCGCCGAAGACGGCTTTGATGGCGACCGGGAGCCCGTTCTGCTTCGCGAACGCGACGACCTCGTCGGCGTCGGCGACGGCGTCCTTGGTGCCCGGGGCGAGCGGCGCCTTCGCGCGCTCGGCGATGTGCTTGGCCTTGGCCTTGTCGCCCAGGGCCTCGATCGCCGACGGCGGCGGGCCGATCCAGGTCAGCCCGGCGTCGATGACGGCCTGGGCGAAGTCGGCGTTCTCGGCCAGGAAGCCGTAGCCGGGGTGCACGGAGTCGGCGCCGGACTTCTGCGCGACCGCGATGATCTTCTCGATCGAGAGGTAGGAGTCGCCGGGGGTGCTGCCCTCGAGGCTGTGGGCCTCGTCGGCGAGGCGCACGAACAGCGCGTCGCGGTCGGGCTCGGCGTACACCGCCACGCTGCCGATTCCGGCGTCCTTGCAGGCGCGGACCACGCGGACCGCGATCTCCCCGCGGTTGGCGACGAGGACCTTCGCCAGGGGCTTGCTCTGCGACTCGGGCACGCCGGGTCTCCTTCTTCTCGGTCGGTTCAGCCGCTTCGGAGTGTAGGGCCCGGCGCAGCGCCGTACCCCCGGGTCCCGGGTACGGCGTCGCTTCGGCGGGGTAACCCGCGTCACGTCGGCTCGTTGGACAGGTCACGCGCGGTTCCCGCGCGAGACTCGCACCTCGGAGAAGAAGGGCACCCATGCGCTCCCTCAGGACCACCGCCCGAGCCCTGCTGGCGACCGCGGCGCTCGCCGTCGCACCCTTGGCCGCCACCACGCTCACCGTGGGGCCGGCCGACGCGATCGTCGGAGGCTCCTCGGTGGAGAACGGGAAGTACGCCTTCATGGCCTCGCTGCAGGACCGGGGCAGCTCGGGCTCCGACGGCCACTTCTGCGGTGGCTCGGTCATCAAGAAGCGCTGGGTGCTCACGGCGGCGCACTGCGTCGAGGGCACGAAGCCGCGCGAGCTGCAGGTCGCGGTCGGGCGCACCGACCTCGAGCAGACGAGGCGTGGGCAGACCGCGAGGGCCACGCGCATCGTGGTGCACCCGACGTATGCCGAGACCGGCACCTTCGACGCCGCCCTGGTCAAGGTGGACCGGGTCCTGAAGGTGCCCCGGATCCCGCTCGTGCCGCTGCGCAACCAGAGCCTGGAGCGCGACGGGCAGGCGCTGACCGTGGCCGGGTGGGGCACCGAGTTCTTCGGCTCGCCCGTCATCCCCTCGCGCATGAAGGCGGTCGGGGTCGAGGCTGTCGCCGACGCCGACTGCACCGCCAACGAGTCCCAGGGGTTCCGCGCAGGCTCGGAGATCTGCGCCGAGGCGCTGGGTGGTGACTCCTGCCAGGGCGACTCCGGTGGGCCGCTCTTCGGACGGCTGGCCGACGGCCGCCGGGTGCAGGTCGGCATCGTGAGCTACGGGCTCGGCTGTGCCGTGCCTGAGTTCCCCGGTGTCTACGGCGAGGTGAACAACCGCTCCATCCACCGCTTCATCACCCGGACCGCGGGGCTCTGAGGCGCTTCCAGCCACCCAGCCACCCGGGTCAGTCGGAGACGAGGTCGCGCCGGCGCAGCCCTGCTGCGCCGAGCGCGGCCAGGGCCGCAACCACCAGGGTGAGCGCCAGCAACGGCGCCGCGGTGAGGTCGTCGAGCGGCACCTGCGGGGTGCGGGTGAACGGCGAGAGGTCCAGGACCCAGGCCGGCAGCGACAGCACCTCGCCGAGCCAGCCGATCACGAAGCAGCCGGCGAGGACGCCCCAGGCCGCGCCGGCCAGTCGGGGCGCCCAGCCGATGAGGGCGACGGCGACGGCCCCGAGGACGAGGGTGGCGGGCAGGTAGGCCAGCGCGGCGAGCGTCAGCAGCGGGATCTGTGCGGGGTCCTCGGCCACCACGGCGTACGACGCTCCGGCTCCGAGTCCGGTGCAGGTGAGCACGACCGCTGAGCCGCCGACCGTGACGGCCAGCCACGACGCCAGCCACCGGATCCGGCTCAGCGGAGTGGCCAACATCCACTCGGCCCGGGTGGCCGCTTCCTCGCCGCGCACCCGCAGGGCCGAGCCGACCGTGAACCCGGCCGCCACCAGCGCGGCGATGGTCATCACCATCGCGAAGTAGGCGTCCACGATCGTCGCCCCGCCGGAGGTGCGGCGGAACACCTCCGCGATGTCAGGGTTGCTCTCGATCAGCTCCTCGACATCTCTCCCCAGCGAGCCGAAGGCGACGCCGAGGACGGCCATGCCGGCCGCCCAGGCGACGACCGAGGTGCGCTGGAGGCGCAGCGCCAGACCCACGGGGGTGGCGAGCACCCTCGAGGCTCGGGCGGGGCCGGGGCGGCCCGCGACCAGGCCGCTGCCGATGTCGCGGCGGGTCGTGAGCCAGCCGGCCAGCACGGCCAGCAGCACGGCGACGGCGGCCGCGAGGGCGAGCGGCCACCAGCGCTCCTCGCCGAAGGCGTGGACCGCCTGCACCCACCCGAGGGGGGACGCCCAGCTCACGCCGTTCTCGGACACGTCGCCCACGGCGCGCACCAGGAAGCTCGCCCCGAGCACGGCCAGGCACAGGCCGGTCGCGGCCCGGCTGTGCTCGGCCACCTGGGCCGCCACCAGGGCCACCCCGGTGAAGACCCAGCCCAGGGCGGCCACGGACGCGCCGTACAGCAGGGAGCCGGAGCTGGGCAGACCGGAGCCGAGGAACACCACCGCGATGCCGAGGCCGACGAGCGTGCACGCCGAGGAGACGACGACCCCGACAGCGAGCAGGTCGGCCTGGCGCCCCAGCGCGCCGGCCCGCAGCAGCTCGGTGCGGCCCGCCTCCTCGTCGGCGCGGGTGTGGCGCAACGTGAGGAACACCGCCATCAGCGCGACCCCGACCAGGGCGGTGAAGGTGACCTCGAAGACGGTGATGCCGCCGAGGGTGTCGACCGCGGTGGGTGGCCCGTTCATCGCCACCGTGGCGGTGCTCGACCCGACCGTGCGCGCGTAGCCGGCCTGCGCCTCGGGCGTGCCGTAGACACCCTGGACGGCAGCCGCGGAGAAGCCGACGAGCCCGATCTGGGCGACCAGCCACACCGGCAGCCGCAGCCGGTCGCGACGCAGCACCAGCCGGACCAGGGCGAGAGTGCCGGTGAAGCGGATCATGGCGGACCTGCCGGCGACCTGTCGGCGCCGTCAGCGCCGTCGACCCGCCCGTACTCACGCAGGAAGAGCTCCTCGAGCGTGGGCGGGTGGCTGATCAGGGAGAGCACACGGTGGCGGGCGAGGACGGAGACGACCGCGTCGAGACGGTGCGAGCCGACCTGGAGCGAGACCCTGCGACCCTCGACGTCGAGCAGCTGGTGGGCGCTCACCCCGTCGAGCTCGGCCAGCCCGGGCACGGGCTCGGCCGTCTCCACCACGATGGTGGTCAGCGTCAGCCCGCGGAGGTCGTCGAGGGTGCCGGTCTGCACGGTGCGGCCGGCGCGGATGATGCTGACCCGGTCGCACAGCTCCTCGACCTCGGCCAGGATGTGGCTCGACAGCAGGACGGTGCGGCCCTCGCGACGCACCTCGCGGATGCAGTCCTGGAACTCCTCCTCCATCAACGGGTCGAGGCCCGACGTCGGCTCGTCGAGGACGAGCAGCTCGGCGCGCGAGGCGAGCGCGGCCACCAGCCCCACCTTCTGGCGGTTGCCCTTGGAGTAGGCGCGTGTCTTCTTCGTGGGGTCGAGCTCGAAGCGCTCGAGCAGCGCGTCGCGCCTCGCCGGGTCGACCTCGCCGCGCAGCCGGCCCAGGACGTCGATGACCTCGCCGCCGGTGAGCTGGGGCCAGAGCGTGACGTCGCCGGGCACGTACGCCAGGCGACGGTGCAGGTGGGTCGCCTCGGACCACGGGTCGCCGTCGAGCAGCCGGACGTGTCCGGAGGTGGCGCGCAGCAGCCCGAGCAGGACCCGGATGGTCGTGGACTTGCCGGAGCCGTTGGGGCCGAGGAATCCGTGCACCTCGCCCTGCCGCACCGTCAGGTCGAGACCGTCGAGAGCCCGGAAGCCCCCGAACTGCTTGACCAGGTCGCGCACCTCGATCACGTCCGTCATGGCACGAACCTAGGTCTCGGCAACGACGACGACCAGGGCCGAGTGTCAGTTCGTGGCGAGCCCGTGGACCGATGGCCATCAGGAACGGAAGCGACCTGATGGGCTCCTAGTGTCGACCCATGAGCGAACCACAGCAGACCACCCCCGCCTCGCCCGTCCCCGCCGGTCCCGACCTGTACACCGAGGAGCGAGCCGACCTTCTGGAGGCGCTGCGCAAGCACCGCGGGCTCCTCCTCGTCACCGTGCAGGGGCTCACCGACGAGCAGGCCGCCTCGCGTCCGACCGTCAGCGAGCTCTGCCTCGGCGGGCTGGTCAAGCACGTGGCGGCCACTGAGTCGGAGTGGGCGCGCTTCGTCGTCGAGGGGCCGTCGACGCAGCCCGACCTGGACTGGGAGGCCATCGACTGGAGCAACCCGCCGCCGGCCTTCGTGGAGTACCAGAACCAGTTCCGGATGGTCGAGGGCGACACCCTGGAGAGCATCGTGGCCCGCTACGCCGAGGTGGCCGCCGCCACCGACGCGCTGGTCGCCGAGGTGGACCTGGCGGCCCGTCACCCGCTGCCGACCGCGCCCTGGTTCGAGCCCGGAGCGACGTGGAGCGCCCGGCGCACCTTCGCCCACATCGTGGCCGAGACCGCGCAGCACGCCGGGCACGCCGACATCCTGCGCGAGAGCATCGACGGCCAGAAGTCGATGGGCTGAGGCGGCGAGCCGGGCACGGGGCCGGTCAGGGGTCCGTCAGCGTCAAGAGGTCGGCCCGGCACCGGGCCTCGACCCGGTCGATCTCGACGAGCGTGGCCTCGATGTCCTCGCGCAGCCGGTGCAGCTCGGTGCGGCGCACGTCGCACTGGCGGATGAGGAACTCCAGCTGGCCCGCCTCACCCGGCGGCTCGTCGTACATGTTGACGATGACGCCGATCTGGTCGAGGGAGAAGCCGAGGCGCTTGCCGCGCAGGATCAGCTCGAGGCGGATCCGGTCGCGCTGCCGGTAGACGCGTGACGTGCCGATCCGCTCGGGGGAGAGCAGACCGAGCTGCTCGTAGTGGCGCAGGGTGCGCAGCGTCACGTCGTACTCCGTGGCGAGCTCGGTGATGCTCCACGTCGCGTCACCCATCTGGACCTCCCGGAGCTCGATCAGCCGACTCGCTTGCCTTACGTTGACGTCAGCGTCACACACTGGGGGCATGACTTTCGAGCTGTCCGCCGAGCACGAGGACTTCCGCCGCAGCATCCGCGACTTCGCCGAGAAGGAGGTCGCGCCCCACGTCGCCGGCTGGGACCGCGCCCACCACTTCCCGGTCGACCTGGTGGCCAAGATGGGCGACCTGGGGCTGTTCGGCCTCACCGCCCCCGAGGAGTACGGCGGCGCGGGCGAGGACGGGGACTTCACCAGCCTCTGCGTGGCCATCGAGGAGCTCGGACGGGTCGACCAGTCGGTCGGCATCACGCTCGAGGCCGCCGTCGGCCTGGGCATCAACCCGATCCAGACCTTCGGCACCAAGGAGCAGCAGGACCGCTGGCTGCCCGACCTGGTGGCCGGGAAGGCGATCGCGGGCTTCGGGCTGACCGAGCCCGGCGCGGGGTCCGACGCGGGGGCGACCGCGACCAGGGCCGAGCTCGTCGACGGCGAGTGGGTCGTCAACGGCGCCAAGCAGTTCATCACCAACTCCGGCTCGGAGATCACCTCCTGCGTGACCGTCACCGCCCGGACCGGGACGCGCGACAACGGCACCCCGGAGATCAGCGCGATCATCCTGCCGTCGGGCACGACCGGCTTCGTGGCCGAGAAGGCCTACGACAAGCTCGGCTGGCACCTCTCCGACACCCACCCGCTGACGTTCACCGACGCGCGCGTGCCGGCCGACCACCTGCTGGGGGAGCGCGGTCGCGGCTTCGCGCAGTTCTTGGCCACCCTCGACGACGGCCGCGTCGCCATCGCCGCGCTGGCGGTCGGCTGCATCCAGGCGTGCCTGGACATGAGCGTGGAGTACGCCGGGGAGCGGCAGACGTTCGGCGGGCCGATCGGGCGCAAGCAGGGCGTGGCCTTCCAGATCGCCGACCTCGAGGTGATGCTGCAGGCGTCGCGGGCGCTGACCTACAAGGCGGCCGCGATGAAGGACGCCGGGCGTCACACCGGGTCGTCGATGAAGGAGTTCAAGCGGGCGGCGGCGGTGGCCAAGCTCTACGCCACCGAGTCGGCCGTGACCGCGACCCGGATCGCCACCCAGGTCTTCGGTGGCTACGGCTTCATGGAGGAGTACCCCGTCGCGCGGTTCTACCGCGACGCCAAGATCCTCGAGATCGGCGAGGGCACCTCCGAGGTCCAGCGCATGCTCATCGCCCGGGGGCTCGGCCTGCCCGTCGAGTAGGGCGCACGAAAGGTGACGGGAGCGGGGTGTCAGGCGGGGGTGGGGAGGTCGGGGCCGTCGTCACCGGGGTCGGTCGGGTCGTGAGCGGCGGTGCGTTCGTCGGACTCCGCGAGGATGGCCTCGGCCTGACCCTCGGGGTCCTCGCTGCCGGCGGTCCGCTCCTCGGGGAGGAGGTCGGCGCGGCTCTCGATGCGCTCGTGGTCGCGTCCCGTGTCGCTCATGGCGCCGACCCTACGTGACCGGGTCCCCGGGTCGAGGCGCCCAGAAGTCGTGCCAGGCGTGACCGAGCTCGGCCAGCAGCGTGCGCAGCAACGGCAGGCTGATCCCCACCACGTTGTGGGGGTCACCCTCGATGCCGGCCACGAACGCCCCGCCCAGCCCGTCGAGCGTGAACGCGCCGGCCACCTCGAGCGGCTCCCCGGTGGCGACGTACGCCGCGATCTCGGCGTCGGTGACGTGGGCGAAGCGGACTGTCGTCGCGCCCGCCCCGGTGGCCCGGCGCCCCGTGTCGAGGTCGACCAGGCAGTGGCCGGTGTGCAGCACGCCGGAGCGGCCGCGCATCGCGCGCCACCGGGCCGTCGCCTCCTCCGCGGAGGCGGGCTTGCCGTGGATCTCGCCGTCGAGCTCGAGCACGGAGTCGCAGCCCACCACCAACCCGGGGGCGTCCACCATCGCGGCCACCGCCTCGGCCTTGAGCACGGCCAGCTCGGTGGCGAGCGCCGCGGGGTCGGTGAGGCTGACCTGGGTCTCGTCGACGCCGGAGACCACCACCTCGGGCGCCAGCCCGGCCGCGCGCAGCGTCGCCAGCCGCGCGGGGGAGCGGGAGGCCAGGATCAACCGCGTGGGCAGGTCGCCGGGCGCGGTGAGCGGCGATCCCGGCGGCGGCAGGTCCGCCAGCGGCTCGGCGCCGGTGCGCGGCTCGGGGAGCTCGGGCGCCGGCTCGGCGGCGCTCACAACCGCCCCAGCGCCTGTGCCAGCGGGTCCAGCCCGATGCACCCGAGGTTGAGCGCGCGGTGGTGGAAGTCCTTGAGGTCGAAGGAGTCGCCGTGCCGCACCTGTGCGTCGGCCCGCGCCTGCAACCAGACCCGCTCGCCGAGCTTGTACGACGGCGCCTGGCCCGGCCAGCCGAGGTAGCGGTTGACCTCGAAGGCCAAGGTGCCCTCGTCCATCCGGCTGTTGTCGCGCATGATCTCTCGGACCAGGTCGGCGTCCCAGGTCTCGCCCGGGTGGAACCCGAGCGGGTTGTCCGCCGGGATCTCCAGCCCGAGGTGGACGCCGATGTCGGCTACCACCCGCGCCGCCCGGAAGCCCTGCTCGACCAGCATCCCGAGCCGGTCGGCGGGGTCGTCGAGGAACCCGAGCTCGTCCATGAGGCGCTCGGCGTAGAGCGCCCAGCCCTCGCCGCTGCCGGAGACCCAGCACATCAGTCGCTGCCACCGGTTGAGCAGGTCGGCGCGGAAGCAGGTCTGCCCGATCTGCAGATGATGCCCGGGCACGCCCTCGTGGTAGACGGTGCTGACCTGCTCCCACCTCTGGAAGTGCGTCACGCCGGCCGGGACCGACCACCACATCCGGCCGGGTCGCGAGAAGTCCTCGCTGGGGCCGGTGTAGTAGATGCCGCCGTCCTGGGTCGGCGCGATCCGGCACTCGATACGGCGCACCGGGTCGGGCACGTCGAAGTGCACGCCGGCCATCGCCTCCACGGTGCGGTCGGCCAGGCCCTGCATCCAGGCCTGGAACGCCTCGGTGCCCTCGATCGACTGCAACGGGTCGGCCCGCAGGTGCGCCACCGCCTCCTCGACGTCGGCGCCGGGCAGGATGCGGTCGGCGGTCCTGGCCATGTCCTCACGGATGCGCGCCAGCTCCTCCCAGCCCCACCGGTAGGCCTCGTCGAGGTCGACGGTCGCGCCCAGGAAGTAGCGGCTCGCGAGCTGGTAGTGCTCGCGCCCGACTCCGTCGCGCTCCCGACCACGCGGGGCCATCTCGTCGGACAGGAACCGGCCGAAGTCGGCGTACGACGCGGTGGCGGCGTCGGCGGCCGCGCGCAGCTCGGTGGCGCGGGCCTCCGGGGCGGGGGCCACGAGCCGGGTGAAGAAGCCCTCGCCTCCCTTCTCGCCGGTCCAGCCGCGGACCTGCTCGGCGATGAGGAGGTACTGCCGGCGTGCCGACACGAGCCCCCGGTCGGCGGCCTCGCTCAGCGTGCGTCGGTAGTCGGTCAGGGTGGTGGGCACGGCCGCGAGCCGGGCTGCGACGTTGTCCCAGCCCCCGTCGGTGGAGGTGTCCATGAGGTCGAAGACCGAGCGCACCGAGTGCAGCCCGCTCACGATCACCGAGACCTCGGACTCGTCGACCCCGGCGTCGGCGCGCTCGATCGAGATCGTCAGCCGCTCGACGAGGGCCTCCTGGGCGGCGCGCTCGCGCTCGTCGGAGGGGGCGGCCGCACGCACCGCGGCGAGCGTGCGGCGCTCGAGGTCGGTCCGAGCGGCAAACCCCGAGGGGGAGAGATCGGTCAGCCGATCCTCGTGGCCGGCGATCCCGGCGCTCGTCGCGGAGACCGGATCGAGGGCGGCGTACTCCTCGACGAAGGCGTCGGCGATCGCGTCGACGGGGCGGCTGGGTGCGTCGGGCATGGCGCCGACCCTAACCCGGCCCGAGCCCCGGGCTGCCAGGTCCGGGCTACCGTGAGAGAGGTGTCATCGGGGTCGGCCGCGAGGCGGTGGGTGCTCGTGGCTCTGGGGGTCGCGCTCCTGGTCGCCACGCCCTTCGTCGCGCGCGCCTGGCCGGTGCCCGAGAGCGAGCTGACGGCCCCCGAGCTGGTCGCTGCGATCCGGGCGTCGGACGAGCAGCCCTACCAGGGGCTGGTCCGCAGCCGCGGCGGGGTGGAGCTACCCACCGACGACTCCCTCGAGGGTGCGGCCAAGCTGCTCGGGCGCGACGGCACGCTGCGCGTGTGGTGGTCGGGCGCCGACGCCTGGCGGGTAGCCACCCTGCGGACGACCGGCGAGACCGACCTGCTGCACCAGGCCGGGATGAATCTGCGCTGGGTCTACGAGTCGAAGAACGTCACGCTCTACCCCGACACCCCGGTGCGGCTGCCGATCTCGGCCGACGTGCTGCCGCCGGTGCTGGCCGAGCGCGTGCTCCAGGGCGCCCGGCCCGACGAGGTCGCGAGGCTGCCCACCGAGCGGGTCGCGGGTCGCGCGGCGGCCGGGCTGCGTCTCATCCCCGCGGACGAGCAGTCGAGCGTCGCTCGCGTCGACATCTGGGCCGACGTCGAGACCGGGCTGCCGCTGCGCGTCGAGCTGTACGGCGACACCGGGCCGGCCGCGCTGTCGACCACCTTCGCCGACCTGTCGCTGGGCGAGCCCGACGCCGAGATCTTCGCGTTCGAGCCGCCCGACGACTCCCGGGTGCGCTACGAGGACGTCGTCGACGCCGCCTCGGCGGCCGACGTCTACGCCGAGAGGTTCGCCCCCGAGCGGCTGGCAGGCCTGCCGTTGCGACGGCCCGACACCTTCGGCTCCGTCGGTCTCTACGGCCGTGGTCCGACCGTGCTGCTGGCGCTGCCGCTTCGCGAGGACGATGCCGAGGACCTGCGCGAGGAGCTGGCCACCCGCCCGGGGTCGGTGTGCCTCGCCGAGGGGCGGGCGGTGGCGACCGGCCCGCTCCAGCTGCTGGTCACCGATCCGGAGACGGACCCCTGGTTGCTGGCCGGCACCGTCACCCAGGACGCCGCTGCCCGGGCCGCACGCGACCTCGGGGTCGACTCGGTGGTGCGCATCGAGCCGCTGGACCCTGAGGAGTGCGCGTGATCCGCACCCACGCCCTGACCAAGGCGTACGGCGAGCTCGTCGCCGTCGACGGTCTGGACCTCGAGGTCCGCGAGGGCGACGTCTACGGGTTCCTCGGAGCCAACGGGTCGGGCAAGACCACCACCGTGCGGATGCTGCTCGGGCTGGTGCTCGCGACCTCGGGTGACATCGAGGTGCTCGACCAGCCGATGCCGCGGGCCGCCCGGAGGGTGCTGCCGAGCGTGGGCTGCCTGGTCGAAGGGCCGGCGGCCTATCCGCACCTGAGCGGGCGGGCCAACCTGTCGCTGTTCGACGCGATGGGCGGCACGGCCGGGGGCGCGGGGCGTCGCGGCCGCCGGGCCCGGGTCGCCGACGCGCTCGACCAGGTCGGCCTCGGCCGAGCCGCCGACCGCCGGGTCCGGGGCTACTCCCTGGGCATGCGGCAGCGCCTCGGCCTCGCGGCGGCCCTGCTGCAGAAGCCGCGCCTGCTGGTGCTCGACGAGCCCACCAACGGCCTCGACCCCCAGGGCATCCGGGAGATGCGCGACCTGCTGCTCGCCCTCAACGCCACCGGCACCACGGTCTTCCTCTCCAGCCACCTGCTGGCCGAGGTCGAGCAGCTGTGCAGCCGGGTCGGCGTGCTGGACCGGGGTCGGCTGGTCGTGCAGGAGGACCTCGCGGTGCTGCAGGCCCCCACCGGCCGGGTCGTGGTCACGACCAGCCGCCCGGCCGACGCGGTCGGGGTGCTCGACGGGCGGGTCGAGGAGCGGGTCGGCACCAGGCTCGTCGTACGCGCTGCGGCGGCGGCCGAGGTCAATGCGCTGCTGGTCGCGGGTGGTGTCCCCGTCGACGAGCTCGGCCCGGAGCGGCGCGGCCTGGAGCAGGTCGTGCTCGAGGCGACCGACGGCACCGGTGACATTCGATGATTCTTGTCGAGCTGACCAAGATGTTGCGCCGCCCGCGCACCTGGGTGACCATCGCCTTGCTCAATGCACTCCCGCTCGTGGTGGCGGTCCTGCTCGCCGTCACCGACCTGGGTCCGCAGCCCGGGGAGGGCCCGGCGTTCCTCTCGGCGGTGCTGACCGACGGCACGCTGTTCCCTCTTGCTGCGCTCGCGATCGTGCTGCCGCTCTTCATGCCGGTGGCTGTCGCGCTCTACGCGGGGGAGGCGGTGGCCGGGGAGGCGCAAGGTGGGACCCTGCGCTACGTCCTGGTGCGGCCCGTGGGCCGGACCCGGTTGCTGGTCGCCAAGCTCGTGATGATCCTGGCCTTCGTGCTGCTGGCCGTCGCCGTGGTCGCCGCCGTGGGCTACGTCACCGGGGTCCTGCTGCTCGGCGACGGCACGGCGGCCGGGGTCACCGGGGTGTCGGGGACGACGTTGAGCACGGCCGAGCTGGTGCAACGCACGCTGCTGTCCATCGTCTATGTCGCGCTGTCCATGCTCGGGGTGGCGGCCCTCGCCCTGCTGCTGTCGACGTTCAGCGACTCGCCCTTGGGGGCGGCGATGGGGGCGCTGGCCTTCCTCATCGCCTCCACGCTGCTGCTGACCCTGGACGCGGCCGAGGCGCTGCACCCCTACCTGCCGACGCGCTACTGGCTCGCGTTCGTCGACCTCTTCCGCGACCCGATCCTGTGGCGCGACCTGGTGCGCGGGGTGCTGCTGCAGGGGGCCTACGTCGTGGTGTTCCTGGGCGCCGCCTGGGCGAACTTCACCACCAAGGACGTCACGTCCTGACGGGGACCGGGCAGGTCAGCGCGGCTCGGCGACGAAGTGGGCCCTCAGGCTCGAGGGGTTGCTGCCGGCGTAGGCACGGATGATGCTCAGCGATCGCTCCGATGGTGTCACGACGGCCCGGCCACCGGCCGGGACGGTGGTCCGGGGGGCGAGCTCGACCGCCACCTCGGCCTGCTGCGGGGCACCGTCGACCGGCGGGTCCCACACGATGTAGACGGTCCGCACCTCCACCGGCTCCTCGTTGGGGTTGCGCAGCTGCACGCGGCTCAGCAGCCCGGGGTAGCGGACCTCCTCGCCTCGGGAGTCCACCGCCACCGCCTCGACCGGTGCGGTCACCGCCGGGTGGTCGACGGCCTCCACGGCCTCGAGCTCGACCGCGACGTCGACCGCGGACGCGGCGCCGCGCCCGGAGAACTTGACGATGTCGAGGTCCTGGCCGGGGACCACCACCAGCTGGCCGACCTGGCTGCCGTAGACGGTGTCCACCTCGACGCCCTCCAGCGGCTCCCCTGTGTCGTCGAGCGCGGTCAGCACGGCCTCGAAGACCACCGGCTCGGTGCCCTCGTTGGTGATGGTGAGGGTCTGGTCGATGGACTGCTTGCCGCCCCTGAGGTCGAAGGAGAATCTCAGCGACTCGGCCGGGTCCGGTGGGGCCGGCTCCGACGAGCCGGCGCCGGGAAGAGCGTCGCAGGCGGTGAGACCCGCGATGACGAGCAGGGCCAGCAGCGACGCGCCGGCCACACGGCGCAGCGTCGTACGGGATCGGCGCCGAGAGCGCTGCAGGGGAGTGAGGAGAAGCACCGGCTCATTGTCCGACAGTCATGGTGCCCGCACAGCCGATCCCCCGGTCGGGGCTCAGCAGGCGACGTCGACCTGGAGCTGCTCGGCGTCGGGCGAGTCCAGGGTGGCGAGCACGAGGGCGACCGCGGCCGGGTCGTCGGGCAGGTCGCCGTGGGAGGGCTCCGTGCGGGGGCAGAGCTCCTGGACCGGCACGTTGGTGGCGCCGGCGAGGCGTGCGGAGTCGGCCGGGACGACGACGCGGTCGGTGTCGGTCCACACCGACACCCACCCCGGGCCGGGCGGCGTCTCGTCGCCGGCGTTGAGCGCGCGCAGGAAGTCGCTGTCGGGGGCGAGCTGCACGCACGCCTCGGGGCAGGTGCCGGCAGCGTCCAGGGCGAGCTGGGCGGTGTCGGTGCCGTGGTGCGGGGACCCGAGCGTGACCACGCGGCGGGCCTGCTCGTCGCCGCCGTGGTCGGCGACCCAGGCGCGAGCCACCACTCCGCCGGCGGAGTAGCCGACGACGTCGACCGAGGGCGCGCCGGCGGCCAGGAGCACGTCCACCCGCTCGCCCAGGGCCGCTGCCTGCTCCTCGAGGTCGCCGGTGCCGTCACCGACCACGGGTACGACGACCACGTCGCGGCCGCTCTCCTCGACGGCGCTCGCCAGGGGCGCCAGCGCGTCGAGGTTGCCGCCGTACCCACTGACGAGCAGCACCGGGCCGCGCTCGTCCTGCGCGACGGGCTGGACCTCGTCGAGGGCGCGGGCGGTGAGCACGCCGACGACCACGAGGATCACGGCGACCGCCAGCCCGAGCGCGGCCAGCACCACGCGTCGGCGGGCCGGGGCGAGGGAGGCGAGGAGCACCCTTCCAGTGTGCAAGGCGCGGTGGCACGATCGCGGCATGGCGTCCCTGCCCCCCGAGGAGACGGCGCGTTGGTGCCTGCACCACCTGCGCCTGTGGGTCCACGCGAGCCCCACGCGGCAGCGGTGTTCGACCACCCGCTCGGGATGCAGGCTCAGAACGGACGCCATGTGACCGCGGGTTGTGGACGCGTCGCACGGGTCGTGCGCCTTGGTAGGCGTCCATAACTCCGCGTTACATGCGGGCGGGTCGGGGTCAGTGGGGGAGGGCGGAGGAGCGCCAGGCGCCCCGGCCGGGCCAGACGCCGGCCCCACCCCCCGAACCCGGGGTACGTCGCACCACCCGCGACGGTGCGGCCCACACCGGCGCCGGCTCGTCGGGGGGGCCGGCGGCCGCGGCCGCGGCAGCCACGCCCTGGAGGACCGCGACGAGGGCGGCGACCTCCTCGGCGGTCGCGTTGCCGTCCACGACCACCAGGGCGGGCCGGGCCTCGGTCGGCGCGGACTCCGCGTCCGTCTCGGGCGACTCGCTCACAGCGGGATGTTCCCGTGCTTCTTCGGCGGCAGGCTGGCTCGTTTGGTGCGCAGCAGCCGCAGCGCCCGGACCACCTCGGCGCGGGTCTCGTGCGGCGTGATGACCGCGTCGACGTAGCCGCGCTCGGCCGCGACGTACGGGTTGGCCAGGGTGTCCTCGTACTCCGTGATCAGCTCGGCGCGACGGGCCTCGGCTGCGCCCGAACCGTCGGCGTCCTTGAGCTCGTTGCGGTAGAGGATGTTGACGGCGCCCTGGGCGCCCATGACCGCGATCTGGGCGGTCGGCCACGCCAGGTTGATGTCGGCGCCGAGGTGCTTGGAGCCCATCACGTCGTAGGCGCCGCCGTAGGCCTTGCGGGTGATGACGGTGACCAGGGGGACGGTCGCCTCGGCGTAGGCGTAGATGAGCTTCGCGCCGCGGCGGATGATGCCGTTCCACTCCTGGTCGGTGCCGGGCAGGAAGCCGGGCACGTCGACGAAGGTCAGCACCGGGATGTTGAAGGCGTCGCAGGTCCGCACGAAGCGGGCGGCCTTCTCGGAGGCGTCGATGTCGAGGGTGCCGGCGAACTGCATCGGCTGGTTGGCCACGACGCCGACCGAGCGTCCCTCGACCCGGCCGTAGCCGACGATCAGGTTCGGGGCGAACAGCGGCTGCACCTCGAGGAAGTCCTCGTCGTCCAGCACGGTCGTGATGACGGTGTGCATGTCGTAGGGCTGGTTCGGCGAGTCCGGGATCAGCGTGTCCAGGGCCTGGTCCAGGTCGCTGGGGGCGAGGTCCACCGCGTCGGTCGAGCCCGTCGGGACCGCGTACGACGGCGCCTCGTCGAGGTTGTTCTGCGGCAGGAAGCCGAGCAGCGTCTTGACGTACTCCAGCGCGTCGTCCTCGTCGGCACCCATGTAGTGGGCGTTGCCCGACTTGGTGTTGTGGGTCCGGGCGCCGCCGAGCTCCTCCATCGTGACGTCCTCTCCGGTGACGGTCTTGATGACGTCGGGGCCGGTGATGAACATGTTGGAGGTGCCGTCCACCATCACGGTGAAGTCGGTGACCGCCGGGGAGTAGACGTGGCCGCCGGCGCAGGAGCCCATGATGAGGCTGATCTGCGGGATGACGCCGGAGGCGTGGACGTTGCGGCGGAAGATCTCGCCGTAGAGGCCGAGGGAGACGACCCCCTCCTGGATGCGGGCGCCGGCGCCCTCGTTGATGCCGATGATGGGGCAGCCGGTGCGGATCGCGAGGTCCATGACCTTGCAGATCTTCTCGCCGTAGACCTCGCCGAGGGAGCCGCCGAAGATCGTGAAGTCCTGGCTGAAGACGCAGACCTGGCGGCCGTCGATGGTGCCGTAGCCGGTCACCACGCCGTCGCCGTACGGGCGGCGCTCCTGGAGGCCGAAGGCGGTCGAACGGTGGCGCGCGAGCTCGTCGAGCTCGACGAAGGAGCCCTCGTCGAAGAGCACCTCGATGCGCTCGCGGGCGGTCATCTTGCCCTTGGCGTGCTGCTTCTCCACCGCGCGCGCCGAGGCGGCGTGGACGGCCTCGTCCAGGCGACGGTCGAGGTCGGCGACCTTGCCCGCCGTGGTGTGGATGTCGATGTCGTCAGGAACGTCGGTCCCCTCACCGGGATGGGTCACCGTGTCTGGGGCCTCGGCCGCTGCGTCGCTCACGGGTGTCAATCTAGAGGGTGTGGACCCGCAACCGACCCCCTACCCGCTGCCCCGGCCCCACCTCGACCCGGAGCCGCTCGCCGCGCTCGCCCCGACGTGGAGGGTGGGCGTGGTCGCCACCAGCCCCTCGACCCACCAGGCGCTGGCCGCCGAGGCGCGTTCCGGCGACGCCGGACCGGGCGCCGTGCTGGTGGCCGAGCACCAGACCGCCGGGCGCGGCCGGCTCGACCGGGCCTGGACCACCCCGTCGCGGGCCGCCCTGACCGTCTCGCTGGTGGTGGCGCCCGCGATGTCCGACGAGGACTGGCCGTGGCTGCCGCTGCTGCTCGGCACGTCGGTGGTGGCCGGCATCCACGCCGCGGGCGGCCCCGGCTGCGGCCTGAAGTGGCCCAACGACGTGATGGCGGCGGGCGGCGACGGGGTCGGAGCCGCGGCTGACGGCCCGGACCTCAAGCTCGGCGGCCTGCTGGCCGAGCGGGTCGAGCCCGGCGGAGGCAGGGTGCCTCTCGCGGTCCTCAGCTTCGGGCTCAACGTGACGACCACCCCCGAGGAGCTGCCGGTCCCCACCGCCACCTCCCTGACGGGGCTGGGGTGGGCGACGCCGGACCGCACGGCGCTGCTCGTGGCGATCCTCGGCGCGCTGGACGAGCGGCTGGGAGCCTGGACGCGCGACAGCGCCGCGCTGCGGGGGGAGTACGCCGAGGTGTGCGTCACCGTCGGCCGTCGGGTCCGCGTCGAGCGACCAGCGTCGGCGCCGCTGGAGGGTCGCGCGGTCGAGGTGGCCCGCGACGGCTCGCTCGTCGTGGACACCGGCGACCGGCGCGCCCGGGTCAACGCCGGCGACGTCGTCCACGTGCGCCCGGTCTGACTCCCGGGGCGGTCCCGGACCGTCGCAGGACCACGGACCACCGGTTCGTGGGGGGCACGCGTGCCATGATGCTGGCGTGCCGATCTCACCCAAGCTCCTCAACGAGGGCGAGCGCGTCGTCATCGACACGCGCACGCACCCGAAGGTCCTCGTCAAGGCGGTGCTGATCCTCCTGGTGACCGTGTTCCTGGCCGTCTACCTGTTCGCGCAGGTCGGCGACCGCGTCGACGGTGACGGCACCCGCAACGTCTTGGAGATCGTGCTCGGGGTGCTGACGGCCGCGGTGCTGCTGCTCTTCGCCGTGCGTCCCTTCGTGTCGTGGTACTTCACCACCTACACCTTCACCGACCGACGCTTCATCCAGCGGACCGGCTTCATCGCCCGCGAGGGCCGGACCATCCCGCTGAACCGCATCAGCGGCGTCGACTTCGAGGTCGGTGTCATCGACCGCATCTTCGGCTGCGGCACGCTCGTGGTCTCCGACGCCAGCGAGCAGGGCCGGGTGGAGCTGCACGACATCCCGCGCGTGGAGCACGTCCAGATGGTCGTCGCCGAGGAGCTGCACCGCCTCGCCGAGGGCCTGGACCGGCGGTGGGACCACCACGAGCGGAGCGATGACGGAGCCTGAGCCGGCGCCGGTGGGCACGGCTGGGGAGCGGCACCACCCCCCGCCCGACCGGCCCGTCTACACCAGCGCCGAGGTCGCCGCAGCCGTCGGGCTCAGTGAGAAGAACGCGCGCCGCTTCTGGATGGCGCTGGGGCTGCCCTACGCCGGCGAGGTGCCCGGCTACACCGAGGACGACGTGGCCACGCTGCGCATGCTGGTCGAGGCCGGCGGGGCCGACGTGGAGCTCGACACCCTGGTCCGGCTCGTGCGCCCCGTCGGTCAGAACGTCGCCCGGATGGCGGAGTGGTACGTCGCGGCGCTCACCCACCGCAGCGACCCCTCGGCCGATCCCGTCGGGATGGCCGGCGACGTGGGGGAGGCGCTCGAGGGGGTGCTGCTGCACACGTGGCGCCGACACGTCGCGGCGGCGCTCGGGCGGCTGGACGCCGACCCCGCCACCGACCAGCACGCGAGCACCAGCACCGTGACCGTCGGCTTCGCCGACCTGGTGAAGTTCTCGGCCCTGTCCAACGAGCTCGACGTCAACCGCCTCGGTGACATGGTCGAGATCTTCGAGTCCCGCTGCGGTGACGTCGTGACCTCGCACGACGGCCGGCTGATCAAGACGCTGGGCGACTCGGTCCTCTTCGTGGCCGACGCGCCCGAGCAGGCGGTCCGGATCGCGCTGGGGATGGTCGACGTCGTCGGCGGGGACCCGCGGCTGCCCGACGTACGTCTCGGCCTGGCCAGTGGCGAGATCGTCACCCGGATGGGCGACGTCTTCGGCCCGCCGGTGAACCTCGCCGCCCGTCTGACCGCGGTCGCCCGGCGCAACCGGGTGATCGTCGACCAGGCGACCGCGGCCGCGCTGTCTCCGGAGCGCTTCGAGACCCGCCGACTGAGCGCGCGCCCGCTGCGGGGCTTCGGTCTGGTCGAGCCCGTTGCGGTGCGCTCCGGGGGCTGACCGGCCGATGCGCTCTCCCCGACGGGGGACACGGGGTAGTCACTTGGAACCAGATAGTGCGATTTGTCCGCATCGGGCCGTTCGGAGCGTGACCCTGAGGGCGTGGAGTCCGTGCAAGGCGTCGAGGTCGACCCCTCCCACCGTCGCGTCTGGCGCGACGGCGAGGAGGTCAAGCTGTCGCGCAAGGAGTTCGACCTGTTGCACGCGCTCATCCGACGTGCCGGCGAGATCGTCACGCGTGACCAGCTGATGCACGAGGTGTGGGACACGACCTTCTGGACGAGCGGGAAGACCATCGACGTCCACCTCGGCTGGCTGCGCCGCAAGCTGGGCGAGGACCCGCGCAACCCCACACTCATCACGACGGTGCGCGGTCAGGGCCTGCGCTTCGAGACCGGCCGGGTCGGCGACCTCGGTCGCCGGTCCCACGCCAGCTGAACGGCGTACGCCGCAGCGCCCGCGCACGGTCTGCACCGCCCGGTGGGCCACGGTCGGGCCGCGACTAGGCTCGTCGCCGTGACCGCGACCCCGCAGACGCCCGTGCCCCCGGTGCCGGCCGGCCCCGCGCCCGACGGCCCGCCCCGCCTCGCTGTGATCGGCGGTGGCCAGCTGGCCCGCATGATGGCGCAGGCCGCCGTGGGGCTGGGGGTCGAGATCCGGCTGCTGGGCGAGGGGGCCGACGTGTCCGCCGCCCAGGTGGTGCGCGACACCCTGGTCGGCGACTACCGCGACGAGGCGACCGTGCGTGAGGCCGTGGCGGGTTGCACGGTCGTGACCTTCGACCACGAGCACGTGCCGACCCCGATCCTGGAGCGTCTGGACGCCGACGGCATCGCCTGCCGGCCCGGTCCGGCGGCGCTGGTGCACGCCCAGGACAAGGGCGTGATGCGTGAGCGGTTGACCGCGTTGGGTGTGCCCTGCCCGGCGCACGGGCTGGTGGCCGACCCGGCCGAGGTGGCCGCGTTCGCCGCCGAGGTGGGCGGCTTCCCGGTGGTGCTCAAGACGACCCGCGGCGGCTACGACGGCAAGGGCGTGTGGGTGGTCTCCGACGAGGCAGCCGCCGCAACCGCCTTCACCGCCGCGGCTGCGGCCGGCGTGCAGGTCCTCGCGGAGGAGAAGGTCGACTTCCGCCGCGAGCTGTCCGCGCTCGTGGCCCGCTCGCCCTCGGGGCAGGTCGCGGCCTACCCGGTCGTGGAGTCGGTGCAGCGCGACGGCATCTGCTGGGAGGTGGTGGCTCCGGCACCAGGGCTCGGCGAGGAGCTGTCCGTGCAGGCGCAGCAGATCGCGATGAAGGTCGCCGCCGAGCTCGGTGTGACGGGCATCCTGGCGGTCGAGCTGTTCGAGACCACCGACGGGCGCATCCTCGTCAACGAGCTCGCGATGCGGCCCCACAACACCGGCCACTGGGCCATGGACGGCGCCGTCACCGGCCAGTTCGAGAACCACCTGCGGGCGGTGCTGGACCTGCCGCTCGGCTCACCGGCGACCCGGCAGCCGTGGACGGTGATGGTGAACATCCTCGGCGGCGACCACGGAGCCCTCTCGGAGAACCTGTACGCCGGATACCCTCACGTGTTCGCCCGGGACCCCCGGCTGAAGGTGCATCTCTACGGCAAGAGCGTGAAGCCCGGCCGCAAGGTCGGACACGTGACGGCCTACGGCGACGACCTGGCCGAGGTGACCGAGCGGGCGCGCCACGCCGCCGCGTGGTTCACCGGGGAGCTGGGGGAGGAGAGCGAATGAGCGAGCAGCCGCTGGTCGGCGTGGTGATGGGGTCCGACTCGGACTGGCCCACGATGAAGGCCGCCGTCGAGGCCTGCGAGGAGCTCGGCGTCGCCGTCGAGGCCGACGTCGTCTCGGCCCACCGCATGCCCGACGAGATGCTGGCCTACGGCCGCGAGGCCGCCGGGCGCGGCCTCAAGGCGATCATCGCCGGCGCCGGGGGAGCGGCCCACCTGCCGGGCATGCTCGCCGCAGTCACGCCGCTGCCGGTCATCGGGGTCCCGGTGCCGCTGGCCTACCTCGACGGCATGGACTCCCTGCTGTCGATCGTGCAGATGCCGGCCGGGGTGCCGGTCGCCACCGTGGCCATCGGCAACGCCCGCAACGCCGGCCTGCTCGCCGTACGCATCCTGGCGACGGGTGACGACGCGCTCCGGGCGCGCATGGAGGCCTTCCAGGCCGACCTGGCCGACGCCGCGCGCGCCAAGGGCGCGACCGTCCGCGACGGCGGCAAGCGCTCCGCCGGCTTCTGAGCCCCCCGCGAACCGGTTGCTGGCTCGGCCGGCTCGTGGTCACGGCAGGTTTCTGGTCACTCCCTGCAGACAGGCCTGCTTGTGGTCACTTCCCGCAGAAAATCCACCTCAGAACCTGCAGCGAGCGACCAGAAACCTGCCCGGATCAGGCCCAGGACCACTCGAGCTTGGGGCAGGCATCCATGACCATCGGGACGCCGGCCTTCGCGGTCCGCTCGAAGGCGTTCGGGTCGGAGACGCCGAGCTGGAACCAGACGCCGCGCGCGCCGATCGCCACTGCCTCGTCGGCGAAGCGGCCGGCGGCGTCGGAGCGGCGGAAGACGTCCACGACATCGACCTCGAAGGGGATGTCGGCCAGCGTGGCGTAGCCCTGCTCGCCCAGCACCGTCTCCGCCTTCGGGTGCACCGGCACGATGCGTTTGCCGCGCTGCTGGAGGAAGGCCGCGATGGAGTACGCCGTGCGGTCGGGGTTGTCCGCGAGCCCCACGACGGCCCACGTGCGGCAGTCCTCGAGCATGAAGCGCATGGCCTCCGGGTCGAGCCACGGAGGACGAGTTTCCGAGATCATGAGCCCGAACCTAACCCGCGGACCATGATCGGCGCCGGTGTTACCGACGAGTACGATCGTTGTCATGACCGACGAGTACCCCCTCTACGCCCTGTCCGAGGAGCACCGCGCGATCCGTGAGGCGGTGCGCGACGTGTGCGACGCCAAGGTCGCGCCGTACGCCGCCGCGGTGGACGAGGAGGCGCGCTACCCGCAGGAGGCGGCCGACGCCCTGGCGGCCTCGGACTTCCACGCCCCGCACGTGCCGGAGGAGTACGGCGGCGCCGGTGCCGACGCGCTCGCCACCTGCATCGTCATCGAGGAGGTGGCCCGCGCCTGCGTGTCGTCGTCGTTGATCCCCGCGGTCAACAAGCTGGGCTCGCTGCCGGTCCAGATCGCCGGCTCGGAGGAGCTGAAGAAGAACTACCTGAGCAGGCTCGCCGCCGGCGAGGGCGGCTTCTCCTACTGCCTCTCCGAGCCCGACGCCGGCTCCGATGCGGTGGCGATGAAGACGACCGCCAAGCGTGACGGCGACGGCTGGGTGCTCAACGGCGTCAAGCGCTGGATCACCAACGCCGGGGTCTCGGAGTTCTACACCGTCATGGCCGTCACCGACGCCGGGAAGCGCAGCCGCGGCATCTCCGCCTTCGTGGTCGAGAAGGGCGACGAGGGCGTGTCCTTCGGGGCGCCGGAGAAGAAGCTCGGCATCAAGGGGTCCCCGACGCGCGAGGTCTACCTCGACCACGTCCGCGTCGGCGCCGACCGGATGATCGGCGCGGAGGGCACCGGCTTCGAGACCGCGATGAAGACCCTCGACCACACCCGCGTCACCATCGCTGCGCAGGCCGTCGGCGTCGCCCAGGGTGCGCTGGACTACGCGCTCGAGTACGCCCAGGAGCGCACCCAATTCGGCAAGCAGATCGCCGACTTCCAGGGCTTGCAGTTCCTGCTGGCCGACATGGGCATGAAGGTCGAGGCTGCGCGCCAGATGACGTACGCCGCTGCCGGTCGCTCCGAGCGCGGCGACAAGGACCTGACGTTCTTCGGCGCGGCGGCCAAGTGCTTCGCCTCCGACGTCGCGATGCAGGTCACCACCGACGCCGTCCAGGTGCTCGGCGGCTACGGCTACACCCGCGACTACCCGGTCGAGCGAATGATGCGCGACGCCAAGATCACCCAGATCTACGAAGGCACCAACCAGGTGCAGCGGATCGTCATGGCGCGCCAGCTGCTGGGCGGCATCCAGTCCCAGCTCTAGCTCGAGCAGGCACGGAGGGCGACCTCGAGGTCCACCCCCACGGCGCGGGCCAGGGCAGCGGCGGCGGTCGTGAGCGCGGCTGCGCCGAGCACGCCCGACAGACCGACGCCGGCGAGACGCCGGAACGGGTGCCCCTGCTCCCGACACCGGGGCGGCGGCGACAGCAGTGTCCTGTGTGGTGCTCACCCCGTCATCCGACGGCAGGCAGTGCGGCAGCCCGGGCCGCGGGAACTGGTCGTTGGAGAAGAAGACGACGGCGGACGTGGCAGGGGCGGCACCGGATGAGGGAAGCGGCGACCGGACTATTGGCGTCGGGGCGACTGGCGCGGTCGGCGGCTGATGGAGACGCGGAAGCCGGGTCGGCGCTCGAGGTGGTAGTCGGGATGGTGTGCCAGGGTGTGGTGCCGGGCGCAGAGCAGCGCCCCGTCGTCGAGGTTGGTCTCGCCGTCGGAGCTCCAGGGCACCAGGTGGTGGGCGTCGCACCAGGCGCTGGGACGGGTGCAGCCCTCGGCGGCGCAGCGGAAGCTCTGCCGGACGGCCATCGCGAGTCGTTGCGGCTTGCTGTGCAGGCGGCGTCTGCGGCCGTAGTCGAGGATCTCGGAGGTCCCGCCCAGCACCATGGGGATGACGCCAGCCGTGCAGGCCATGCGTCGGGCTTCGCCGGGGGAGAGGTCACAGCCGGTATCCATGGTCGCGGCCGCGAGACCACCGCGGAGGGTCTCGAGGGTCATCGTGACGACGACGTTCGCGTTCATGCCACCGCTGGTGGGCAGCGTGTCCGGGTCGAGGGTCTCGATGAGGCGGCAGAAAGCCTCGCCGAGCACCTCAGGGACAGGCCGCTTCAGGGGCTCCGGCTGCACCGGGGCGGTGTCGGTGCGGGAGATCGCGTCGGGCAGCTGGGGGCTGGCGATGGCCTCGATGACCTTGCGCAGCATCTGACCGTGACGCGTCGGCATCTTCGCGAACAGGTGGGTGGTGCCGTGGCGGTCGTCCCACAACGACAGGGACGTGGAGCGTGCGGCGTCGTCCTCCTCGGCCTGCAACCGACGTGCTTCGGCTGCCTCGGCGCCGTCGGGGTCGATCACCGCCAGCAGTCGTCGACCCAGCCGTCGCAGCTGGGCGGCATCGAGGCGCAGCGCCTCGGTGAGCATCGTCTTCTCCGCCACCTGCCGCTGCTCGGACGTGACCCACCCCGGGAGTCGGGTGACCGACCACACGACGACCTCGGCCTGGGCGGCGTCGATGTCACCGGCCAGCAGGGCCGATCCCGTCGCCGCGCACGCCCCCGCCACCGCTGTCGCCAGCTCGACCTCGTGGCGAGCAGACCTGGGGGCGGTCAAGCCGGCGCAGGCCAACCACGCGGCGGTGTCCACCGTCGTCGGTCCGTCGACCTGCGCGCTGACCTTGTGGGCGTCGGCGTGGGCCAACACCGTGAGCTGCAGGCCCTGGAGCCGGGCGATGACCTCACGCAGCTCGAGCACGGTCTCGGCGGCCTCGCGTGCGGACAGGCACCCCAACGCGACGTTCTCGACGCCACCGGCCGTCGCGTCGTCGAGGGCGGCCAGCAACCGACCGGAGAACCGGTGCATCCGCTGCGAACGTTCCGCCACCGGAGTCCGCCGGCGCTGCCGCCCGCTCGACAACGCGCCACCGGCGACCTCGTTGTACCCGAGGTGCGGGTTCTCGGCGAGTGGCTCCATGACCTGACTCTTCCAGTGCCCACCGACAGTTCGGGGCTCGAGCAGGCTGCCCCGCAATCCATTTCGGTCGGAGATCTGAATAGGCCACGTTGCTGCTCAGGTGCCCACGTCGGCGCTCAGCCGAGGGACGGCCACGACTCCAGACGCAACCGACCCGTGGAGGCCTGCTCAATCGCCCCCGGTGCTCTCGCGCACGATGAGTCGGTGGCCCGCCACCACGCTGCGGCCTTCTGCGCTCGGGTCCTCGATCCGTGTCCTGAGACAGTCCAGGGCGAGGGAGGCGAGCTGACCCTTGTCGGGGGAGATGGTGGTGAGCGACGGGACGGAGTAGCGACCGTCCTCGATGTCGTCCCAACCGAGCACCGCGATGTCCTCGGGGACCCGGACGCCACGGTCGGCGAGGGTGCGGATCGCGCCCAGCGCCAGCTGGTCGGTGAAGCAGAACACGGCATCGATGTCTGCGTCGAGATCGAGCAGCTGTCGCATGGCGGCGGCACCGTCAGGACGGTGCAGCTTGCGCACTGCCAGTAGCAGCGGCTCCTGGACCGGCAGGTCCCGCGCCGCCAACGCCTGCCGGTAGCCGTGCTCGCGCAGGCGAGCAGTGTCGTTGGCCAGGTGGGGCTGCAAGCCGATCACCGCCAGGCGTCGTCGACCGGACTCGAGCAGGTGGTCGGTCGCTTCGCGAGCCGCGGCCACATTGTCGATCGCGACATGGTCGACCCTGCCGACCGGCTGCTGCTCACCGAGCAGCACCAACGGGCGGTGTGCGGCGGCCGCCAACTCTTCCGGCGTCAGTGCCCACGGGCTCGCAATCACGCCGTCGACCGCACGGCTCCCCGGCCCGCCCACCATCTGTCGCTCGCGATCGGGGTCGGCATCGGTCTGGTCGATGTGCACCGTCCACCCCCGATTCGCCGCCTGGGAGACCAGGAGCGCAGCCACCTCGGAGAAGTACGGCGAGTCGATCTCCGGCACGGCCAGGCTGATGGTCTCGCTGCGACCGAGCCGGAGCTGCCGTGCGGAGGCGTTGGGCCGGTAGCCGAGCTCGTCGAGCACCGCCTGCACCGAGGCCCGGGTGGTGGGCGACACGTGCGGAAACCCGTTGACGACGTTGGAGACGGTGCGCACGGAGACCCCGGCACGCTCGGCAACGTCCTGCAGCCGCACTGCCATCGCGCACCTCCCCTGGTGCATGGGTGCACCGTCCGGTCGACGTCATCCTTCGCTACTCCGGGACGACACACCAACAGGCGGCCGCTCTCAGGTGTTGAGACGGCCTATTGCAACGTTGCAATGCAACGTTGCAACATGGGCTGGCGAGGCGTGCACCACACCGGTGTGCTGCTTCGACCACGCGTCGCAGGCCCCCACCTCGGAGGCCAGAGGAGGAGTGAGATGACCACCCAGACCGTGCCGACCGCCACGCCGGCGTCCACCGCCGGCTTCCCGACGGACGCGCTGACCGAGGAGGAGCGTGACTCTGCCCTCACGGCACTGATGACCGACGGCATCACCGCCCGGCGCGGCGCGTTCAGCCGCGAGTTCATCGCGCAGATGGCCGAGGACGTCGACGCCGCATTCGAGGAGGCGCGAGGTCGCGAGGGGGGCGCCGTGGGCCGAGGCCCGAACCGCTACTACGTCGAGATCCACCCCGAGGCACTGCGTGGGTTCGTCGATCTCGTCGACCATCCGTGGGTCCGCGGGGTCAGCGAAGCCGTACTGGGCCCGGACTACCAGATCGTCGAAGTCGGCTTCGACATCCCGTTCGCAGGCGCGGTGAACCAACCGTGGCACCGAGACTTCCCGATGCCGCGGGAGACTCGTGAGGAGGGACGGCTCACCAGCCTCGCCTTCAACCTCACGATGGTCGACACCGAGGAGGACATGGGGCCATTCGAGATCGCGCCCGGCACTCAGTGGGACATCGGCGCCGACTTCAAGCACGAGATGTTCCCGGACAAGGCGATCTACAACCGGTACGAGGAGCGTGCAGTCCGCAAGTTCCCCTCGATGGGCGACGTCTCGGCCCGCTCGGCGCTCACCATTCACCGAGGCACCGTCAACCACTCCCAGAAGCGCCGTCCGGGTGCTGGTGCTCGGCATCGACGGCCCGGAGGCCGACAACGCCGAGCACCACGACATGGCGGTCACGCTGCCGTTCCACGAGTCGCTGCCCGAGCGGGTGCGCGCGCACCTAGGCTGCCCGGTGGTCGACGAGCTGACCCCGATCTCGCAGAAGCACACGATCGAGGGGCTGGTGATGGGCGAGCCGTGACCCCCCGGTGCCGTCTGTCAAAGCCACGTCTTCATTCATCCGTGTCCACGGTGACCCTCTCGGAGGAGCAAAACCTATGAACCGCACGATCCAGCGCCGGCTGCTCGCCGGCACCGCCGCACTGTTGCTCGCCGCCACGTCCGGCGCCTGCGCCAAGAGTGAGGACACGGCCTCCTCCGGGGCGCCGATCGACGCGGAGGCCGCCGCGCAGCAGATCGAGAGCGAGCAGGGCGACACCTGCGACCTCGACCAGTACGGCGCGAAGAGCGCAGCAGACCGGTGACTTCGCCCGCGACAAGGGTCAGCAGGTCACCGAGCAGCTCCTCCAGGCCAACCCCGAGATCGACGCGATCTACGCCGAGAACGACGAGATGGCGCTGGGCGCCGTGACCGCGATCTCCTCTATGGGCATGACGCCGGGGGAGGACGTCAAGATCGTGTCGGTCGACGGGACCCGCAACGCCGTGCAGGCGATCGTGGACGGAAAGATCAACGCCGTCATCGAGTCCAACCCGCGGTTCGGCCCGATCGCGTTCGACATGGCCGAGCAGTTCCTGTCCGGCGAGCCGGTGCACGAGAACGTCATCATCAAGGACCGCGCGTACGACTCCTCGAACGCGGAGGAGGACGTGGACTCGGCGTACTGACGTCGACACACCCGCCGCCGACCGAAAGCTCCGGGGCCGATCCCGGGGGAAGTTGCGTGCCATGAACACGACACCGACCACCGAGTGCTCCGTACCCGCTCAGGGCCGTCCACCCGCTCACGGCGCGATGCTCCCCGAGGACCGCAAGTCCGACGGGATCGTGGCTGACCTGTCCGTGCGCGACAACATCGCGCTTGCGGCTCTCCCAACCTTGAGCCGGGCCGGTCTCGTCTCGGACGGTCGCATCGACGCGATCGTCGACACCTTCATCAAGCGGTTGCGGATCAAGGCGACCAGCCCGCACCAGCCGGTGCGCGACCTCTCGGGCGGGAACCAGCAGAAGGTGGTGCTGGCGCGCTGGCTGTGCACCGAGCCGAAGGTGCTGCTGCTCGACGAGCCGACCCGCGGCATCGACATCGGAGCCAAGGCGGAGGTGCAGGCCCTCGTCGCTGAGCTCGCCCAGCAGGGACTTGGGATCGTGCTGGTCTCGTCGGAGATGGAGGAGCTGGTGGGCGGCTCCTCCCGGATCGTGGTGCTCCAGGACGGCGCGTCAGTGGCCGAGCTCGACGGCGATGCCGTCACCGAGGCAGACCTGATGGCGGCGCTGTCCTTGCACGGAGGTGCCGCATGAGTGCGATGACCGCAGTACGCCGACCGGAAGTGGCCTGGCGAACACTGTTGCGCGACAACGGCGTCTACCTCGCCCTGGCAGCGCTTCTGCTGTTCAATGCCGTGGCGACCAGCAACTTCCTGACCGTCGGCAACGCCCGCACGCAGCTGATCCAGGCTGCCCCGGTCATCGTCGTCGCGCTGGGCATGGCGCTGGTGATCGGCACCCAGGGCATCGACCTCTCCGTCGGGGCGGTGATGGCGCTCGCAGCGGCCGTCCTGCCCCTGTACCTCGGCTACGGTCCGATCGTGGCGATCGTCATGGCGCTGCTGGTCGGGCTGCTCGCCGGAGCGCTCAACGGGTCGCTGGTCGCCTTCGTCGGGGTGCAGCCGATCGTGGCCACCCTGGCGCTGTTCGTCGGCGGTCGAGGGGTGGCGCTGGTGCTTGCTGACGGGCAGCTGAAGTCGATCAGCAACGACACGTTCCTGACGCTGGGCACCGGCTCGGTCGTCAATCTGGCCGCGATCCCGCGCCGCAGCCGTCGTGAGGTCCTCGCCGGCCAGGCCCAGCGGCACGGCGCCGTGGTCGTGCTGATGGTCGTCGCCCTGGTCGCGAGCTTCTCCTTCCCCGACTTCGGGACGTCCACCAACCTCACGGACATCCTGCTCAGCCAGTCCTTCTTGGCGATCGTGGCGATCGGGATGACGTTCGTGATCATCAGCGGCGGCATCGACCTCTCGGTCGGCTCGGTCTTCGCACTCGGCGGGGTGGTGGGGGCGTGGGCCTCGCAGTACGGCCTCGTCGTCGGCCTGCTGGTGCCGCTGCTGCTGTGCGGTGCCATCGGGCTGATCAACGGTCTGCTCGTGGCGTATGCCGGCATGGCGCCCTTCATCGTCACGTTGGCCTCGCTGCTCGGGGCCCGCGGGTTGTTGCTGGCCCTGTCCGACGAGGGGGCCACGACGTACGCCGTCCCTGGTGACGGAGCCTTCCACGCGCTCGGCAGCACCCAGGTGCTCGGGCTGAACCTTCCGGTGTGGATCGCGTTGGGGTTAGTGCTCGTCTTCACGCTGGTGCTCACCCGGACCCGGTTCGGACACGCGGTGCTCGCGCTTGGCGGCAGCGAGGACGCCGCGTCGCTGATGGGCCTGCGGGTACAGCGCACCAAGGTCCTCGTCTACCTGATGAGCGGCCTGCTCGCGGGTCTGGCCGGCGCGCTCAATGCCGCGTGGCTCTCCTCGGGGGTGACCATCCTCGGCACCGGGATGGAGCTCGACGTCATCGCCGCGGTGGTGATCGGCGGTACGCTGCTCGCGGGCGGCGCCGGCTCGGTGGTCGGGAGCCTGGCGGGCGTGCTGCTGCTCGGGGTGATCCAGAACCTGATCAACCAGGTGGGCTCGCTGAACTCATCGGTCCAGTCGGTCGTCAGTGGCGCGTTCCTGATCGTTGTCGTGGTGCTCCAGAGGTTGCTCAGCCGGACCCAGAGGCTCTAGGTCCGGCTCGCCCGGTCTTCACCGGCCCGATAGGGCCAGGATCTGCGCTGCTGAGAACCATCACGGTCGGAGATTCAGCGAGGCCGTCCCTCGACGCGATCCGGGGTCGAGCTCGAGGCCTGGTCAGCGCACGCAGGGGGTCAGGACACGTTTCGGTCGGTCGAGAAAACGCGTCACCCCGGGATCGCGAGCTGTTGGGGACGGGTCGCGTCACACCGCCCGATCAGGGCCAGGCTGTCTCGTGGGTCGTCTCCTGGGTACGGCTCCCATGACCGCAGTTCCATCTCATCTACCCATCGGGAGCCCACATGACCGACACGAAGGCGTCTGACGTAGCCGACCTGACCGCTCTGGTGCTCGTCTGCACCCTCAACCCCTCGCCGAAGCCGTCCAGCTCGGACCTCATCGGCCGCCAGATCCTCGAGGCGATGGGTGAGCACGGCGTCACCGGAGAGGTGATCCGAGTCGTCGACCACGACGTGAAGTTCGGCGTCAGCACCGACGAGGGTGGCGGCGACGCGTGGCCGGCGATCCGCGCGAAGCTCCTGGCCTCCGACATCCTCGTGCTGGCCACGCCGATCTGGCTGGGGCAGCCCTCCTCGGTGGCGAAGATGGTCCTCGAACGTCTCGATGCCGAGATCAGCGAGACCGACGACGAGGGCCGTCTCCTGACCTTCGGCAAGGTCGCTGCCCTCGGTGTCGTCGGCAACGAGGACGGGGCCCACCACACGGTCGCGGAGTGCTTGCAGGCGCTCAACGACACGGGCTTCTCGATCGCACCGAACAGTGGCAGCTACTGGGTCGGCGAAGCGATGCAGGGCGTCGACTACCAGGACCACGACGAGTCGCCGGAGAAGACGGTGCAGACCAACCAGGCGGTCGCGCTCAACACCGTGCACCTCGCCCGCCTGCTCAAGACGCACCCCTACCCGGCCGCTTCGTGACCACCGCGGGCACGACCGTCTCGCACGAGGTCCTGATCGTGGGTGCCGGCAACGCGGGTGTCTCCCTGGCAGCCAAGCTGCTGAAGGACGGCGCCAGTGACGTCGCGCTCCTCGACCGTCGGCTGGTCCACCGCTACCGGCCGCTGCTCAACTACGTCGGCTCCGGCGAGGCCACCATGGCCGACCTCGAGCGCGCCCAGCACGACGTACTGCCGACGGCGGCCACCTGGATCCGCGACGACGTCGCCTCGGTCGATCCCGACCGGTGCACCGTCACGACCGACGACGGGCGCACGCTCGGCTACGACACGCTCGTGCTCGCCCCGGGGCTTCCCGAGGACTGGGACGCCGTTCCCGGCCTCCGGACGGCGTACGACGAGGCCTGGGCCGGCTCGACCTTCGTCGACACCAGCGCGCCGACCGTGTGGCCGGCGCTGCGCGACCTGACCCACGGCACCGTGGTGTTCACGGTCCCGCCGGAGCCCGCGCCGTGCGGCGCCACGGCGCTCAAGCCGCTGCTCATGGCCTGCGACCACTGGCGCCGCACCGGTGTGCTGGCCGACCTCGACGTACGCCTGGTCACGCCGTTCGTGGGGATCCTCGACGTCCCGCAGGCCGACGAGACGCTCGGGGCCGTCCTGGCGTCGTACGGCGTGCAGGTGCACCACGAGGGTCGCGCGACCTCCCTCGGCGCGGCGACCCGGCGCGTGACGATCACCTCGCCCACAGGGGACACGGCCGTCGAGCACGTCGTCTACGCCCACGTCGTGCCGCCCTACCGCGCGCCGCGTTGGATCGAGGACGCCGGCTTGGGGACGGGGCCGGCCGGGCTGGTCGACGTCGACCCCGAGACGCTGCGTCACCGCAGCCACGAGAACGTCTGGGCGCTCGGCGACGTCGCGAACCACGGCACCCGCTCCTCCGGCGGAGCGCTGCGCAAGCAGGTCGACGTGCTGGCCCACAACCTCACCGCCGCGCACAACGCCGGCGGCCGAGCGGTGGGGGACGCCCAGCTGCGGCGCTACGACGGTTACACCGTCATGCCGATCACCACCGGCCGGCACCGACTCATGCTCGTCGAGGTCGACCGCCGGGGCAGGTCGGTGCCCTCGGCGCCGGTCGTGGACCTCACCCGACCGCGCTTCTCCACGTGGGCCTTCGACCGTTACGGACTCGTCCAGACCTACTACCGGAGCATCCTGCGTGGCAGGGTCTGAGGCAGGAGCATCGAGACCCAGGGCCGCCGCTACCGGGACGAGCAGAGCACGCCGCTCTACCCCTTCGGCCACGGCTTGTCCTACTCCTCCTCCACGTACGCCGACCCCGTCGCCGACCTTCGAGGTCAGCTCGGCCTGAGACCGTCGATCGGGGTGGCCCCGTCGGCGGAGTGGCCCCGCGACTCGTGGTGCAGCCGCTCCATCTGCTGGTCGAGCCGGTCGGTCGCCTCGGCTATCGCCACCAGGTCGTCGCGCAGCCGCTGAGGCACGTCAGCTTGGTACTTGTAGTAGATCTTGTGCTCGAGACTGGCCCAGAAGTCCATGGCCACCGTGCGGATCTGCACCTCGACCCGCACCATCTCGGTGCGCTCGGAGAGGAACACCGGCAGCTCGACGATGAGGTGGAGACTCTTGTAGCCGCTCGGCTTGGGGGAGGCGATGTAGTCCTTCACCGTGACCACGGTGATGTCGGGCTGACGCTCCAACATCTTGAGCACGGTGTAGGCGTCGGTGACGAAGCTGCAGATGATGCGGATGCCCGCGATGTCCCAGACCTTGCTGCGCACGTCGGCGAAGCTCGGCAGGCAGCCGAGCCGCTCGGCCTTCTCCGCCACGCTCTTGGGATGCTTGAGCCGGTGGCTGACGTGCTCGATCGGGCAGCCCGACGGATCGCTGTGGGTCAGCTCCTCGCGCAGGATGTTGACCTTGGTCAGCATCTCCTCGAGACCGAAGCGGTACATCAGCAGGAAGCCGTTGAGCTCGTCGCTGAGGGTGAAGAAGTCCTCCATCGTCAACGACGCCCCGAGGTCCGGGACCGCTGCGTCCGAGGAGCCGCTCATGGACCGACCCTAGGGCACGGGCAGTGAGGTCGCCGGACATGAGAGCACCCTCATCGGGCCCTCGCCCCCCAACGAATGTCGCAGTACCTCGCCCAGCAGATCGACAGCTCGGGCCCGGGCGTCTGATCCTGCCCGGTTCGCCCCCTCACGTCCGGCTCGGCCCCTAGGGTCGGCACCATGCGCGAGGACATCACCTTCACGTCGTACGGCGTCACCTGCCGCGGCTGGTTCTACCCGGCCCAGGGGGCCGAGGCCCGGTCGCCCGGGCCCTGCGTGGTCATGGCCCACGGCCTGGCCGCCGTCAAGGAGATGCGTCTCGACGCCTTCGCCGAGCGGTTCGCCGCTGCCGGGCTGAACGTCGTGGTCTTCGACTACCGCCACTTCGGCTCCAGCGACGGCCTGCCCCGCCAGCTGCTCGACATCGGACGCCAGCACCAGGACTGGGAGAACGCCGTCGCCCACGCCCGGTCACGCCCCGAGGTCGACGCCGAGCGGGTGGCGCTGTGGGGGTCCTCGCTCTCCGGCGGCCACGTCATGGCGGTGGCCCGCACGGTCGCGCCGGCCTGCGTGGTCTCGCAGGTCCCGCACGTCAGCGGCCCGATGTCGACCAAGGAGCTCGGCGCGCGCGGCGTGGCCCGGCTGGTGCCCCACGGCCTGCGCGACCTCACCCGGGCGGTTCGCCGCAAGGAGCCGCACTACGTCCCCGCGGCCGGACGCCCCGGCGACCTCGCGATCATGACGGCGCCGGAGGCGATGGAGTACCTCGACCTCGCACCCGACGGCTTCGACGACCGGGTGGCGGCCCGCTTCGCGCTCGCGATCGGTCTCTACTCACCCGGCCGGGCGCTGCGCCACCTCACCGTGCCGGTGCTGGTCCAGGTCGGCCTCCGCGACCGGACCACCCCGCCACACCCGGCCATCACGGCTGCGGAGAAGGCCCCCACGGCCCGGGTGAGCAGCTACGACGTCGGCCACTTCACGCCGTACACGGGGGAGATGTTCGAGACCTTCGTCGCCGAGCAGACCGCGTTCCTGCGCGAGCACCTGACTCCCTGAGTGGTCCGGCTCACTCCTGCCAGGGGTAGAACGGCGGCATGTCGTTGGTGGTGCTGCCGTAGGACGGGTCGCGCTTCTCGCGGAACGACGCCACGCCCTCCTTGCCGTCGGCGACCGAGGTGTAGAACATCGCCAACGAGTCCACGCGGTGCGCCTCGAGCGGGTGCGGCTGGGCGGAGTTGCGGTACATCATCTGCCGCGCCAGCGCGGTCGCCACGGGGGAGCGGTTCGCGGTGAACTTCCGCGCCAGCGCCTGAGCCGCGGGCAGCAGGTCGTCGGGCTCGTGCACGGATCGGACCAGGCCGACCTCGTGGGCGGCGTCGCCGTCGAGGATGTCGGCGGAGTAGACGAGCTCGAGCGCCCGGCTGATGCCCACGATCCGCGGCAGGAACCAGGTCGAGCAGGCCTCGGGCACGATGCCGATCTTGCCGAACACGAAGCCGATCCGGGCCTGGCTCGAGGCCAGGCGGACGTCCATGGCGAGCGTCATGGTGGCGCCGATGCCGACCGCGGCTCCGTTGATGGCACCGATCACCGGCTTGGTGCAGGCGTAGATCGCCAGCGTGACACGGCCACCGGTGTCACGCACCCCGTCGAGGACCTCAGGGTCGTCGAGACGGTCCTGCAGGTCGTCCATCGTGGGCCGCTGCGTCTCGTCGAGCCCGAAGACGTTGCCCTCGACCGACAGGTCCATGCCCGCGCAGAAGGCGCGTCCACGGCCGGTGACGACCACCGCGGCGACCTCGTCGTCGCTGCTGGCGCGCTCGAAGGCGGCCACGAGCTCCTGGGCCATCTGCACGGTGAAGGCGTTGAGCGCCTCGGGCCGGTCCAGGGTGAGGGTGAGGACGCCGTCGTCGCCCACGGAGTAGTCGAGCGTCTCGTAGGCCGACTCGGCAGTGGACGTGCTGGTCTCGCTGGACATGTGCCGCCTTCGTCAGGGAGGGGTTACTGGGGCAGGCCGGTGGGGGAGCAGAGGTCGCGCCCGATGTCGTCGGTGCGGTCCTCGCGGATCGCCGCGAACATCCGCGGTGCGCGCTCGGCGTCCCAGTTGACGACGAGGTCGGAGATCGGCACCCCGCAGGTCAGGCCGTTCTCGCCGTTCACGCGCGTCATGGCGAGGGCGAAGCGGGCGGCGTCGAAGGGACCGGTGCCCTCGCTGACCTTCACCGCCCCGGCGCCGCCGAACATCACGCGCCAGTAGCGGATCGGGTTGACGATGGTCTTCCACGAGACCACCTCGCTGCCGATCGCGGCCACGACCTCGCGCTGGTTCTTGGCCCGGTCGATGTCACCGTTGGCCTGCGTCTTGCGGGTGCGGGCGTAGCCGAGGGCGGTCTCGCCGTCCGCCTCCTGGCAGCCCTTCTCGACCGTGAGCTCGGCGTCGGGGTCGTCGAGCGCCTTGGTCGGGCAGATCTCGACGCCGCCGACGGCGTCGACGAGGTCGACGAAGCCGGTGAACCCGATCTCGACGTAGTGGTCGATGCGGATGTCGGTCTCGGACTCGATCGTGCGGGTCAGCAGCTTCGGGCCACCGAAGGCGAAGGCGGCGTTGAGCTTGTTGGTGCCCCGGTCGGGGATGTCGACGACGGAGTCGCGGGGCAGCGACATCAGCAAGTTGGGTCCGCTGCCGGTGTGCAGCAGCAGGATCGTGTCGGTCCGCTGCCCCGACAAGCCCTCGCGGGCGTCGGAGCCCACCACGAGGTACGTCGTACCGGGTTGCTCGTCGGGTCGGGCCCCCGCCGGCTCGGCGTCGACCTTGTCGACCGAGAGCCACGCGAAGATCGGGACCGCGACGAGGAACACGAGCCAGGCGACCAGGGCCAGCACGAGCCAGCGGCCCGGCCGCCGCCGTCGCGTGCGGATGCGCTTCTCCCGAGACTCCTTCACCGGGCGGCGCGCGCTCGGAGGCGGGGCACCGGGTGCCGGCGCGATGCTCGTCGGCGGTCCGTCGTCACGGGGCGGGCGGCCGGAGCCCGACCCGGCGCCGGATCCCGAGCGCGGGCCGGTCGAGATCACCTGGGTGGCGTCGGGGTCGTCGGGACCGGGACGCCCGGAGCCACCGGAGCTCCCTGAGTTCCCGGAGTTCCCGGAGTTCCCGGAGTTCCCGGAGTTCCCGGAGTACAGCCAGTCGAACGAGCTGCCGTCGCCGTCGTCGTCACCGCGCCGGTCGTCGCGCCCATCCGCCATGGCGGGAACGCTACCGTGCGCGGCCGACGCCGCGGAGCACATCCCTGGGGCCGCACCCCGCAGTGACAGACGCGCTGATCCTGAGCAGGGGAGTCTCGGCGCGCCGTGACGGCTGCGGCGCGTGTGACTGGTGATACTGCTCGGTACGCCGATTCCCGCCGTCTCTCGTGGAAAGGCCCTCCTGCATGGCCCCCGTCACCTCCGGGTCGACCCGCACCCCGCCTCCCCGCGCGGCACAGCCCGCGCACGCCGACCTCGCCGCCTACCGGGCTCGCGAGCTCGGCCGGGTCAGGTTCCGCCGGGCGCTGGCGCTGCTGCTGATGACCCTGGTGCTGCCCGGGTCGGCCCAGCTGGTCATGGGGCGCAAGGAGGTCGGACGCCTGGCGATCCGGGTCTCGCTGACCTGCCTGGCGGTGCTGCTGCTCCTGGTGGCCGTCGGCTACCTGTGGCCCAGCACGGTGTTCTCCCTGGCCGCGAACACGACCGTGCTGGCCGTGGTGCGGGTCGTGCTGACCGCGCTGGCCGTCGGCTGGACGCTGCTGCTCATCGACGCCTGGCGCCTCGGTGACCCGCTGCGGCTGCGGCAGAAGCAGCGGCTCGCGATGGTCGGGCTCAACGGCACCGTGGTCTTCGCCGTGGCCGGCTCCCTGCTCTTCGCCTCGCACCTGGTCTCGGTCCAGCGCGATCTCATCACCACGATGTTCGGCGACGGGGCGGCCAGCGCCGCCGAGCACGGCCGCTACAACGTGCTGCTCATCGGCGGCGACGCCGGCGACGGCCGCTGGGGTCTGCGCACCGACAGCATGACGGTGGCCAGCATCGACGAGGAGACCGGCAGCACCATCCTCTTCGGGCTGCCCCGCAACATGACCAACTTCCCCTTCCCCGAGGGCACCTCGCTGGCGAAGGCCTTCCCCCAGGGCTACGACTGCGAGACCTGCACCCTGAACAGCCTCGCCACCTGGGCCGCGGACCACCGCAACCTGTTCGCGGGTTCCGAGACCCCGGGCATCGACGCCACCATCCAGGGCATCGAGGGCATCACCGGGCTGAAGATCAACTACTACACGCTGGTCAACATGGACGGCTTCAAGAGCCTCGTCACCGCCATGGGCGGGTTGACCCTCAACGTCCGCGACCGCATCCCGATCGGCGTACCGGTCGTCGACTACATCGAGCCGGGCGTGCGGCGGCTCAACGGGTTCCAGACGCTCTGGTTCGCGCGGTCGCGCGAGTCGGCGGACGACTACTCGCGGATGGCCCGTCAGAAGTGCGTGATGAGCGCGATGCTCCAGCAGCTGAGCCCGCAGACCGTGCTGACCAAGTTCGAGGACCTCGCCACCGCCAGCACCCACCTGATCGAGACCGACCTCCCCGCCTCCGAGCTCGGCGAGTTCACCCAGCTGGCGCTCAAGGCCAAGGCGCAGAAGGTGGGCACCGTGTCCTTCGTGCCCCCGGCCATCAACACCGCCGATCCCGACATCGACAAGATCCACACGATGATCGACCAGGCGATCGCCAAGGCCGACGCGGCCGATGACGGCGGAGGCTCCGACGGTGGCGCGAAGAAGAAGGGCTCGGGCTTCACCAAGCGGGCGTCGGGCGCGAGCACCGGCGGCTCGATCGGCAGCCTGGCGAGCGGGTACGCCGCCAACCAGTCCGCCGACCTGTCCAAGGTCTGCTGACCCGGGCGTGCGGTACGCCGTCTAGGGTCGCTGCGTGCCCCCGTCCGTGCCCGCCCACGACCCGCCCCTGATCGTCGCCGTCGTCGTCACCTGGAACCGGTCCGCCCTGCTGGAGCGCATCGCCCGGGCCGTCGAGGCGCAGACACGTCGACCCGACCTGCTGGTCATCGTCGACAACGCCTCCACCGACGGCACGGCCGAGCTGTGCGAGCGGCTCGCGGACGAACTGACGGTGCCGGTCGAGGTGCTCCGCCTGTCCTACAACACCGGGGGAGCGGGGGGATTCCACGCCGGCATGGCGCGGGCACGGGAGCGTGCCGCCGACCTGCTGTGGCTCATGGACGACGACGGCACCCCGCCGCCGGAGTGCCTGGCCGAGCTCCTGGAGCACGTCGGCCGCTACGACTTCCTGGGACCGGCCGTGGTGGCCGAGGACGCCCCCGACCGGCTCTGCTTCCCGATCCGGCTGCCCGGGACCGCGCGGGTCGTGCACGACCTGGCCGACGTGACGCGGGCGGCGCGTGGCGGGCTCCTCGAGGACGTCGTGATCCCCTTCAACGGCGTGCTGGTCACGCGCGAGCTCGTCGACCGGATCGGGCTTCCCCGCGAGGAGTTCTTCATCTGGGGCGACGACGTGGAGTACCTCTGGCGGGCGCGTGCCGCCGGCGCACGCGTCGCCACCGTCGTCGGGTCACACTTCCGCCACCCCGCCACCGACGACCTCGGGACCCCCATGGCGTTCGGACGTACGACGTACAACCACTCGCCCTCGGACCTCAAGCACTACTGCATGGTGCGCAACAACGTCACCAACCTGCGCACCTACGTCAACCTGCTGGGTGTGCTGGCCTTCCTGCTCAAGACCGTGTGGTTCTACCTGTTCACGCGGCCCGACTCCGGCCGGCTGCGGCTCAGCGCCCAGGCGCTCGCCGCCGCCGTACGACGAGACTTCACCGGCCACGAACGGTTCCTGCGATGAGCGCCGCCGGCAGCCGGCGGGAGTCCGTCGCCGTCGTGGTCGTGACCTACAACCGGGCCGACATGCTGCGCGGTCTGCTGGCGGGACTGGCCGCCCAGGACCGGGCACCCGACGCCGTCTACGTCGTGGACAACGCCAGCACGGACCACACGCCGCAGGTGATCGACGCAGCCCGCGGCGAGCACCCCGACCTGCCGCTCGAGGCGATCCGCAGCGCGGAGAACCTCGGCGGCGCGGGCGGCTTCCACCGCGGGGTCGAGGCGGCGTACGACGCGGGCCACGACCGGATCTGGCTCATGGACGACGACGTCGTGCCGGCGCCGGAGTGCCTGCGGGTGATGGCCGACCACCCCGGGCCGGCGCTGATGGCGGTGCGCGAGGACCGGTCCGGACGCGTCTGCGAGAAGGCCGCCACCCGGTTCGACCTCGTCCACCCGTGGGCGGTGCGACCCAAGCGGGAGATGGTGGAGGACCGCTACCCCGAGCGGCGCCTGATGCCGGCTGAGGTGCCGCTGGAGAACGTCGCGTTCGAGGGCTTCATGGTCCACCGACGCGTCGTGGACGCGGTGGGGCTGCCCGACCCGGGCTTCTTCATCTTCTACGACGACGTCGACTACGCCGTGCGGGTGCGGCGTGCCGGCTTCCAGATCCTGGCGCTGCGTGACGCCGTCCTGGTGCGGCAGCTGGACTTCGACCAGCAGCACGACATGAAGTCCTGGAAGGGCTTCTACATGTACCGCAACCTCTTCGTGGTGCACCTCCGCTACGGCGAGAACGCGCTGGTGCGTCTCAAGCCGTGGCTCATCACGCTCGTCGTGCTCCTGCTGGCGCCGCTGCGTGGCGGCCGGGCGGAGGCCCGCAACGTCACGAAGGCGCTGCGCGACGCGCCGCGCCTGGCCCGGGCCAGCCCGCCGCGCGGATAGACTCCGGTCGGCCCCGGGCCCGCCGTGCCCGTGTGCTGACCCCCTGCTGTCCACGTTTTGGAGCTCGTCGTGAACTATGACCTCGTCGTCGTCGGATCCGGTTTCTTCGGTCTGACGATCGCCGAACGCTGCGCCACCGAGCTCGGGCTGAAGGTGCTGATCCTCGAGCGTCGTCACCACATCGGGGGCAACGCCTACAGCGAGATCGACGAGGAGACCGGGATCGAGGTGCACAAGTACGGCACCCACCTGTTCCACACCTCGAACAAGCGGGTCTGGGAGTACGTCAACCGCTTCACCGACTTCACCAACTACCAGCACCGGGTCTTCGCGAAGTACCAGGGGCAGGTCTACTCCTTCCCGATGAACCTGGGCCTCATCAACCAGTTCTTCGGCACGAGCCACTCGCCTGCCGAGGCGCGCGAGCTCATCGCCGAGCAGGCCTCCGAGATCGACACCGCCGAGGCCAAGAACCTCGAGGAGAAGGCGATCAGCCTCATCGGACGGCCGCTCTACGAGGCGTTCGTCAAGGGCTACACCGCCAAGCAGTGGCAGACCGACCCCAAGGAGCTGAGCGCGGACATCATCACGCGCCTCCCGGTCCGCTACACCTTCGACAACCGCTACTTCAACGACGACTTCGAAGGTCTGCCGGTCGACGGCTACACCGCCTGGCTGACGCGGATGGCCGACCACCCGAACATCGAGGTCCGGTTGAACACCGACTTCTTCGACGTCGCCGACGAGTTCAAGGGCAAGGTGCCGATCGTCTACACCGGCCCGGTCGACGAGTACTTCGGCAACTCCGAGGGCCGTCTCTCGTGGCGGACCATCGACCTCGAGGCCGAGACCGTGGACGTCGACGACTACCAGGGCACCGGCGTGGTCAACGCCAACGACCAGGACGTGCCCTGGACCCGGGTGCTGGAGTTCAAGCACCTGCACCCCGAGCGCACCTACCTGCCCGGCAAGTCGATCGTGGTTCACGAGTACTCCCGCTTCGCCGAGGAGGGTGACGAGCCCTACTACCCGGTGAACACCGCCGCGGACCGCGAGAAGCTGCTGAAGTACCGCGAGCTGGCCAAGAAGGAGCCCATGGTGCTCTTCGGGGGCCGGCTGGGCACCTACAAGTACCTCGACATGCACATGGCCATCGGCGCGGGGCTGTCGATGTTCGACAACAAGCTGCGCCCCCACTTCGAGTCGGGAGAGACCCTGACCAGCGGCGGGGTGGACGAGGGCTGACACCGCTCGGGGGCCCGAGCCCGCTGCGGCCTTCGCCGCTGCCGCCGGTCGCCGTACGCCGCACCGAGGCGCCGTCAAGTGGCGGAGTTCGCCCGTTTCGCGACTACACTCCTGTGACGTATGTGAATGCAGAGACACGAGAGTGCTGGAGTGACGTGTGGTGAAGAAGTTCTCCTGGGCCCTGGGTGTGGTGCTCGCGGTGACCCTGACGGTCGGACTGACGTCGGGACCTGCTGCGGCGTACCGACCTGAGAGCGGAGCGACGTTCAACGTCCCGAAGCCGTGGGGTCGTGCGGTCGGCAACTTCAAGATCCTGCGCCAGGTCGAGAACGCCATCCGCAACACCCGGCCGACCAAGCGGCGTCCTCACCCGGCCATCCATGTCTCCACGTTCCTCATGGACCGCCCCCAGAGCTCGCGGGCGCTGATCGCCGCGTGCCGTCGGGGCGTCTCGGTCAGGGTCATCATCGACCAAGAGGTCAAGAGCCGTCCGTCGCGCAGGTTGGCGCGTGTGCTGAACGCCGACAACGTGCGCGACCGCAACGACAACGGCAAGGCGGACAAGCCCTCCAAGCGCGGTCCCTGCGACACGAAGATGTCGAAGAAGGAGAAGAAGAAGGCCAAGAAGAAGTGGCGCTCGGCCAAGGCGAAGTCCACGGGGCCTCGCCATGCCTCGGTCACCTGGGGCACCGACCGCAGCTACGTCAAGAGGTGCAAGGGCAGCTGCCGGGGCGCCGGTGGCAACATGCACAGCAAGTTCTTCGTGTTCTCCAAGACCGGCAAGTCGCGCCACGTCGTGATGGTCGGGTCCTCCAACCTCAACCGCGGAGGCGCGGTCCTCGGCTGGAACGACATGTACACCATCACCAACCGCGACAAGTCCTACAGCGAGTACGTGCGCATCCACCGGCAGATGACCAACGACCGACGAGCCGGCGCGAAGAAGGTCCAGTTCCGCGACGGGCCGTACCTCAGCCGGTTCTTCCCGATGCGCCACGCCACCAAGCGCAACGACCCGACCATGGTCGACCTCCGCAAGGTGCGCTGCCGCAGCCCCCGAGGCCGCACGACCATCAACGTCTCGATGTTCTACTGGAAGGGCTCGCGCGGCAACTACATCGCCAACAAGCTCCTGGACCTCTCGCGCGAGGGGTGCCGCGTGTCGATCATCTACGGCGCGCCGTCGGTGCAGATCGCCGAGCGGCTGCGCAACGCCGCGCGGGCGCGCAAGATCAACCTCTACGACAGCCGCTGGGACATGAACGGTGACGGCTTCAACGAGGTGCGGGTGCACTCGAAGTACATCCTCATCAAGGGCCGCTACGGCAAGGACCGCAAGGCCCGGCTCGTGCTGACCGGTTCGCAGAACTGGGTCGCAGGCTCGCTGAGCCGCGGCGACGAGACGACCCTGAACATCTCCCGCAAGCGCGCCTACCAGCAGTACATGAAGCACTGGAAGACCGTGAAGAACCACTCCCGCCGGTTGCCCTACCACTGGTGACTCCGCGAGGTAGGCGCAGGCGCCGTCGTGCCCGAAGTCTCGGGGGATGGGGCTTGGGTCAGCTCTCGTCGGGGGTGACCACGGCGTCGGCGACGACGACGGGGTGGTCGGTGGCACGGGAGATGAGGCCGCCGCGGGTGCGGACGTGGCTCTCGAAGCTCAGGTCACGCGTGCCGAAGATCCAGTCGATCCCGAGGTCGCCCGGGGGCCGGCACGGGCCGCCGACACTGCCGCCGGCCGACGCGCTCATCCCGGTCCCGGTGACACGGCAGAACGCCTCGGCGCGCTCGTTGAAGTCACCCATGAGGATCACCGGGTCGCCCGTGGCGGCCTCGAGGCGGTTGGCGAGGTTGACCTGCAAGGTGGTCCCGATGTCGCGGAAACGCTCGTTCTGGCCACGCTTGGCGTTGCTCGTGGGGTTGTGGATGTTGATGAACCACACGCGCTGCCCGGTCTTGCGGTGCTCGAGCTGCACGTAGGGCATGGGGACGCGGTTGCCCCGGAAGTACGGGCTGGACAGCGTGCGGGTGGTGACGACGTCCCACACGTCGGTGCGCCAGGCCACCGAGTTGCGCACGCCCTTCCTGCCCAGCTGCATGCCCGGGTAGGTGTCCCACTGGCCGCCCCCGCGCCGCAGGAAGCTGTAGTTCTGGATCGGCTCGAACTCCTGCAGACCCACCACGTCGACCTTGAAGCTCCGCAGGATCTGCATCGCCATGCCCATCCGGGCCGGGCCCGAGGCGTAGCCGGTCTTGTTGCCGCCACCGACGGTGTGCGAGTGGCCCAGGACGTTGAAGCTCATCACCCGGAAGGCGGTGGGCACGATCTGCTCCGCGAGACTCTCCTCGACCGCGCTGGCCAGGTCCTTCTGGGACTCGTCGGTGCGCTGGGAGCTCCCGTCGGCCGTCGGAGCCGTCGGAGCCGTCGGAGCCGTCGGAGCCGTCGGCGTCCGACTTCTCGCCGGCGGGCCTCTGACGCCCCTCGGACCCCTTGCTCGGGCGCGGGTCCGGCGACGGCTCCACGGACGGGCTCTCGCTCGGCGTCTGCGTGAGGGACTCGCCGGCGCTCGCGCTGGGGGAGGGGACCGCAGGCGATGCCGCACGGTCGGCGTCCTCGCCGCCCACGACGCCGGTGGCGCGTGCGGTCACCAGCCCGACGAGGGCCAGGGCGAGCAGGATGCCCAGCAGCGCCTGTCGTGAGAACGACGAGGCCTGTGACGCGTGCTTTCCCACCGTGAACGAAACCCTTCTTCGACAGCGCACGACGCCGACGACGTCGCTGATCTCCCGGCGCGACGGCGGCGTTCGCCGGGCACGAGTGACAACGCGACCGGCAGGACGTGGCCAGTTTATCTGATGTCCGGGTCAACGACAGGAGGAGACAACAGTCACGGCGGCGGCGAGCGTGGTCCGCGAGTACACCCGTGTGACTGGGTTATCGTGGCGAGGTCGTTGAGGCGTGTGGAACGGTTCCCCACCCTCTGTTGTCTCCCCAGGGGGGAAGTCCCGTGCGCAAGTCTTTGTCCGTCATCCTCGTCGCCGTGCTGGCCTGGACGCTGACACCCGGTGTCGCCCAGGCCGCCTACGAGCCGCCGTCGGGTGGCACCTTCAACGTCCCTCGCCCCTGGGGCAACAACGCCGAGAAGTACCGCATCGTGGGCACGGTCGAGAAGGCGATGAACAAGGCGCAGGGGCCGACCGCCGCCTACCCCGACCCCACGATCCACGTCTCGACCTACCTCCTCGACCGATCACAGAGCGTCGACGCGATGATCGCCGCCTGCCGGCGAGGCGTCGCGGTGCGGGTGATCCTGGACTCCGACGTCGTCAACCGTCAGTCGAAGCGCCTGATCAAGGTCCTGAGCGGCGACGACGTGGTGCGGAAGGAGGACGGCACCTACACCCGTCCCCGGAGCGGGCCCTGCAACCGACCGCTCCCCGGTCAGCGTCGTGTGGACACCGGACCTCTGACCGACGCCGAGGCGCTCGCCCGCGTGGCGGCTCCCACCGCGGATTCGCCGACGTGGGGCGGCGACGGCAGCTACGTCAAGCGGTGCAAGGGCAGCTGCCGCGGCGGTGGCGGCAACATGCACAGCAAGTTCTACGTCTTCTCGCGCACCGGTGCCGCCCAGAACGTCGTCATGGTGAGCTCCTCCAACCTCAACCGCGGGGGCGCTCTGCTGGGCTGGAACGACATGTACGTCATGAAGAACCGGCCGGCGAGCTGGAACAAGTACGTCGAGGTCCACCGCGACATGACCGAGGACAACAAGGCCGGCGACGGCAAGGTCGAGATCAAGGACGGCCCCTACACCAGCCGGTTCTTCCCGATGCGACGGGCCAACCGTGCCAACGACCCCACGCTCGCCGACCTCAACAAGATCGGCTGCCGCAGCGCCTACGGACGCACGAAGGTCCACGTGTCGATGTTCTTCTGGAAGGGCCCGCGTGGCGACTACCTCGCCGACAAGCTGCTCAACCTGGCGCGCAACGGCTGTCGGGTGAGCATCATCTACGGCGCTCCCTCGGTCGACATCGCCACCCGACTGCGGGGTGCTGCCGGACGCAACCTCATCGATCTCTTCGACAGCCGTTGGGACTTCAACAACGACGGGTACAACGAGATCCGGACCCACGCGAAGTACGTCATCGTCAAGGGCACGTTCAGAGGTGACCGGTCGCACCACATCGTGATGACCGGCTCGCAGAACTGGGTGTCCGGCTCGCTCTCGCGCGGTGACGAGACCACGCTCAACGTCGAGCTGCGCTCGGCCTGGTCCCAGTACATGCGCAACTGGACCGCGATCCGCAACCACTCGCGACGCCTGCCCTACAACCGCTGAGAGACGGGTGCAGGTGAGCAACCCGTCGCCCGGCTCCCCCCGGGTGGTGCTGCACATCGGCGCCCCCAAGAGCGGTACGACGTACCTGCAACGGCTGCTCTGGCAGAACCGGGCCGAGCTCGCCGCTGCAGGTCTCGGGCTGCCTGGTCAGAACCAGCGGGAGATGTTCGAGGCAGCGATCGAGGTGCGTGAGGTCGCGGACCGATGGGGCAGGGACGAGGAGTCCCTCCGCGGGACCTGGGCGCGGTTGTGCGCCCAGGCGCAGGGCTACCCCGGGACGATGATCATGAGCCACGAGCTGCTTGCGGCCGCAACGCGCGAGCAGGCCGCACGGGCGCTGTCCCACCTCGACGGGCTCGAGGTGCACGTGGTCTACACGGCACGCGAGATCTCCCGCCAGCTCGTCTCGGAGTGGCAGGAGAACGTGAAGAACGGCAGCGCGCAGAGCTTCGAGGGCTTCCGGCGCCGGGTGATGGCCGCGCAGGGCCCGGCCGATCATCTCTTCTGGCGCTACCAGAACGTGCTCGAGGTGCTCGGTCGCTGGGCCTCGGAGCTGCCGCCCGCTCGCGTCCACGTGGTCGTGGCGCCGGTCGGCGGAGCCGAACCGGCCGAGCTGTGGCGCCGATTCGCCGTCGCCTGCGGGGCCGACCCCGAGGTGATCGTCGACCCTGTGGTCGCGCAGGGTGCCAACCAGACGCTGGGGATGACCCAGGTGCGTCTCCTGCGCCGGGTCGTGGAGTCCCTGGACGGGAGGATCGAGCAGCCCGACTACGCCCGTGTCGTCAAGCGGATGTTCGCGCAGCGGGTGCTGGCCGGGCAGTCGTCACCGCGTCCCTCCTGCCCCCCTGAGCTCTTCGGCCCGCTCACCGATCTCTCGCAGACCTGGATCCAGGGCATCCAGGAGCGCGGCTACCGCGTCCACGGCGACCTTCAGGAGCTGGTCCCCCCGGCGCCGGCGGTCGGCGTGCGGGGTCCGGACGAGGTGGACGAGGCGGAGGAGCTCGCGGTGGCCGCCGCCGCGATCGGCGAGCTGCTGATCGAGGTCGCCGGGCGGACGTCGGCCGGGCCCGGCAAGCAGGAGCGCCAGCGACCGGGAGGCGAACGCCTCGGCTCCGCGCACGGTCCGCCCGGCGGCCCGGCGGGCAGCGGGGCGTCGCTGCCAGGTGGTGGGGCATCGTCGGGACAGCCGGTGCGACGGCTGGCCGGACGGGTGCACGCGCGCCTCCACCGCCTTCGCCGCAAAGCCTGATCGGTCCCGAGCGGGGGACGGCCACCGGCGTGCTCGGCACCGTTAGGGTGACCGGGTGCTCCGTTCCCGCCGCGCCCCTTCGTCGACGATCTTCCTGCACGTCGGCAGCCCCAAGACCGGGACGACGTTCCTGCAGAACGTGCTCTGGAAGCAGCGAGGCCTGGCGAGCTCCCAGGGCCTGCTGCTGCCGCAGGACCGGTTCCACGACCACTACCTCGCCTCCCTCGACGTGCGCGGTCTGGCGGGTCGGGCCCACCACCCGGCTCGTGCGGTGGGGATGTGGGACCGGATCGTCGCCGAGGTCAGGGCCACCTCCGACGACGTACTGATCTCGCACGAGCTGTTCGCGGCCGCCACTGCCGACCAGGCGCGCCACGCGGTGGAGTCCCTCGGCGACGCCGGCGAGGTGCACGTGGTCATCACCGTGCGCGACCTGGTGCGTCAGATCACGGCGGAGTGGCAGGAGCACGTCAAGCACCGCTCGACGGTGACGCTCGAGGAGTTCGTGACCTCGTTGCGGTCCGACACCGACCGGACCTCCTGGTTCTGGCAGGTCCAGGACTTCGCCTCGGTGGTGGAGCGATGGCGAGGTGGTCTGCCCGCCGACCGCGTCCACGTGGTGACGGTGCCCCCGTCCGGTTCCCCTCCCGGGCTGCTGTGGGAGCGGTTCGCGGGTCTGCTCGGCCTGGACCCCTCGGCCTACGACACGGAGTCCTCGCGGTCCAACACCTCGCTCGGCGTCGAGCAGGCCGAGCTGCTGCGTCGCATCAACGGCGGTCTGGGGGACCGACTCCCGATCCCCGGCCCTTACCCAGCCGTCGTGAAGGACCTCCTGGCCCACCGGCTGCTGACCGCCCGCCGTGGCACCCCGCTGCGACTGACGCCCTCGGACGTCGCGTTCGCCGTCGGCGAGTCACGCGCGATCGCCGAGCGGCTCGAGACCATGGGAGTCGACGTCGTCGGCGACCTGCGCGAGATCGTTCCCGACGCCGAGGTCGCGCGGGCCAACGCCGCAGATGACGCGTACGCCGTGCCGGGCGACCCTGCCCTGCTCGAGGAGAGTCTCGAGGCGATCCAAGGACTGCTCGTGGCGCTGGCGAACCGGCGCGGACAACGCCGCTACGAGCAGATGGCCACCGAGATGCGCGACGCCCCGGTCCGGTTCGTGGCTCGGCGCTACCTCCAGCGTCACCCGCGGCTGGCGGGCGGCGTCCGCAAGCTCCGCCGAGGCTGAGGCGCCCCGGGGTCGCCCACGCCGTCCTGACGCCCGTCGATCACGCCCGGGGGTCGACCGGCTCTCCTTGGCGCGCCCTGACGGGCTCCCGACGGGGCTATTGGTGTTCGAGTGACACGAGAGGCAGAAAGGACGTAGCGTGCTGAACGTCATACCCCGTCACCGGCCTTGCAGCCGGTAGCGACACGCTACGGACAAGGAATTTCACCGATGACTCGTGTTCGACGAAGCCTCCGGCGCCGGTCGCGGCCCTCTGGTCGCCGTACCGCGCTCGTGGTGGCAGCGCCCCTCGCGGTAGCGCTGGCGATGGCGTGCACCGTCCTGCCCGCCAGCGCAGTCCCGTCGGCCGAGCCATCCTCCGAGCCGTCGTCGGAGCCCGCCGTGGAGCCCTCACCGGGGGATCCGGGCGTCACCGGCGACGACACGACCGACGACAGCGACCGTCGCCGCGGGAAGCGGTCGATGATCAAGATCGCCACCCTGAACACCGCCGCCTTCCAGTCCCGTGCCCGCGCCGTCGACGACGTCCGCCGGCTCGCGAGGTCCGGGGTGGACGTGATGGGGCTGCAGGAGATGGCCAGCGCGAAGCGACGCTCGCTGGTCGACCGCCAGCTGGTCAGCTGCCGCGGATGTCGCTGGGCATCCCACGTCCCGGCGGGAAGCACCCGCGCGAGCACCCCGATCTACTGGAAGCGCGAGCAGTACAAGCTGCTGAAGCGCGGCAGCGTCTTCGTGACCCCGCCGACCCGCGTGGGCAACGACGGCGCCGGACCGGCGCGGCTGAACGCGAAGTACATCACGTGGGTCCGCCTGCGGGACCGGGTCACCGGACGGAAGCTCTGGGTGCTCAACAACCACGCGGTGCCCTCGGTGCAGGGCCGCAACGGGGGACCTGACAAGAGCCACCCCGAGCGACTCCGGCTCTACAAGAAGCACATGGTCAAGCTCCAGGCCCTGGTGCAGGCGTGCACCCGCAAGGGTGGCCTGGTGTTCGTGGTCGGCGACTTCAACGTCAACTTCCGCACCGATCGGCGCACCCGCGCGCATCGCTTCCCCACCTACCGGCTCAGCCGCGTCGGCCTGCGCAACAGCTACGGCCCCCTGGGGGAGCCGGCCGGCGGCACCCACTCCCTCAGGTCGGGCAAGTCGACGCGTCTCATCGACCACGTCTGGTTCGCCCCGCGGGACGCGCTCGAGCCGCGCCGGCTGAGGGTGTTGCGCGGCTACAACTCCGACCACCGCCCTTTGGTGGTCAAGTTCGAGTCGAGGCGGGGTCGCTGATCCGTCCGCGGTGTCTTCCGACCGCGTCGCGGTCCGCTGCTGGGTAGGGTGACGAGGTGCCCGCCGACCAGTCCGCCTCGCCCTCGTCCCGCTCGTTCTCGGCCCCGTCGACGGCGTCGGACGGCTCGGTCTACCTGGTCGGGAGCAGCGGGCATCCCAACTTCGGCGAGGAGTTCGCCACCGCGGCCTGGCTGCGGCACCTCGCCGTCGCCCGACCCGACGCCGACGTGTGGTTGGACTGCCCGGGTCCGGCCAACGCCTCCCACCTGTTCGCGGGCCTGCACCCACGGCTGCGGGTCACCGACTCCCTGTTCCGACTCGCGTGGGAGACCACGGACATGGGTCACGAGGCCGCCCGCGACCACGTCGACCGGCGGGTCAGGGACCTGGGCACCCCCCGCTACGACCTGGGGCTGCTGCAAGCGCGGGAGGCGGACACGGTCCATCTTCTCGGTGGCGGCTACCTCAACGCGATCTGGCCGCACCACGGACTGCTGCCACGGCTGGCTCTGGCCCTGCGAGAGATCGCCGGTGCACGCGTCGTGGCGACGGGCCTCGGCCTGATGCCCGTCGACGGGGACGCCGACGTGGTCTCCGCACTCGCCTCCTTCGACCACGTCAGTCTCCGCGACACCCCGAGCGCCCAGCTGATGGGGCGCGAGACGGGCTTGTCCGACGCGTTCCTCGGGCTGGATCGGCTGCCGGCCTTCCGCACCGGCGGCTACACCGCCGACGCTGCCGACGCGGACGTCTGGGTCTGCCTGCAGAGCGACCTCACCACCCCCGAGGTCTTCGACGCCGCCGTGGAGAAGGTCCGCGTCCTGCTGCAGTCCCCTGGCTACCGCAACGCCCGCGTGCGTTATGTGGAGTGCCTTCCCGGGGTCGACCGGATCGCGTTCGACCGGTTGGGCGACCTGATCGCCGAGGAGGACTTCCTGCCGTTCGTGGACGTGTGGCGGCGAGGCATCCCCTTCGGGCAGGACCAGCGGTGGATCACCTCGCGCTTCCACCTGCACCTGATCGCCGCCGCGTGCGGCGCGCGGGGGACGGTGCTGCCGATGGGCGACTACTACCGGGTGAAGCACGAGTCACTCGTCGAGCTCGGCACCGGCTGGTCGGTCGCGTCGCCCGACGGGCATGACCTGCCGGAACCGACCCGGTCGCTGCCCTACCGCTCGACGGCCTCACGGCTGCACCAGCGCAAGCAGGCGGAGGCCGACGCGATCTATCCTCGCTGAGGCCCGGTGGGGTTGTCGGCGTTCCCGCTCACCTGCTGGCGCACCTGTCGAGCGCGCGTGCGGACACCGGCCCGCAAGGGGCGGTCCTCGAAGGTCTTGACCCGCGCTCGAAGCGCGTCCAGCCGGCGGCGCTGCTGGGCCACGGTCGCGCGGTTGCGTTCGAGCTTGTCGGTGACCCGTTCCAGCGACCGCTCCAGGTCGGCGACCTGCTGCTCCAGCTCGCGCCGGTCGGAGGCGAGACCGACGATGCCGTCGAGGGCTGCGCCCAGGAGCGCGTCGGGATCGAGCTGGGAAGGGTCGGTGACGTCGCCGGGGACGTCGACGGCGTGCAGGTCCTCGAGGTCGCCGACCACGACCGCTCCGCGCTCGGTGATGGCCTCCACCTGCTCGCGAGCGGCCTCTCGTGCCCACTCGTGGTACTCCGCGGGGAGCCCGAGCCGGGACTCCTGCGAGCGACGTGCCGCCAGGATCCGGCGAGCCACCACGTGCTTGAAGATGCGCAGGTGGGCCTCCTTGCCGAATCCCGCCCCGCGCGCCGCCTCGTTGAGTCGGCGCACCACCTCCGTCGACTCCACGCCCAGGGACTCGTTGTGGCGGGGGAGGGCGGTGCCGTAGTCACGGGGCGGGATGCCCAGCACCCCGGCGAACCGCTCCCAGAGCAGCTCCGGTGGGCTGCCGGGCAGCGGCACCGTGACGACGACGAGGTCCTCGCTCGGCACCTCGGTCCCCCAGGTGTCGAGCATCGCGGCCATGTCCTGCTTGGGCCAGAACCGGCTGCCGGCGTCGCTGTCGCGGGAGTCCGCGGCGGTGACACCGGTGAGGAACTCACTCCAGGACCAGGTCTTGCGGTTCTTGACCATCTCCTGCCACGCCGAGGGGAGGGTGCGCGCGATGTCGCGCACGGTGAAGACCACCCGGACGCGCGAGGGAGCGAGGTCGCCGACGATCCGCGCCACCTGGTCGGCGTCGGCGGCGCAGAGCCACTCCATCGACACCACCGCATCACCCGGCCAGTCGTGGACCTCGCGCACCAGCCGTCGCCAGGAGCCGGCAGCCTCCTTGCCGCCGCGCCGCATCTGACGCACGTCGCGCGTGGCGTTGACCTGCAGCCCCCAGCTGTGGCCGGGGAAGAGCAGCTGATCGGTGCTCGCGATTGCCTCCTTGTGCGTGGCGAGCACGCGCTGGATGTACGTCGTGCCGCTCTTGGGCAGCCCCACGTGCAGGAAGACCGTCTGGCTCATATGCCCTCTCCGTTGCTCTGCAGCCCGGCGAGGGCCGACTGCGTCGGTGCCGACCAGCGCGCCACGAGGCGGCACACGTGCGGGTCCTCGTCGTCCATGGGCGCGAGACCGGTGCCCTCCTCGCGACGTTCCACGAGCCCTCCGGCGGCCTCGATCCGTGCGACGAGGTCGTCGGGGTCGACGTAGTGGGAGCCGTGGTTGTTGAACAGGTGGGGCCGGTCGGCGTCGTTGGTCGTGCGAAACTCCAGGAAGAGCCGTCCGCCCCGTCGCAGCGCCATCGAGGCGAGCCGCAGGACGTGGTCCTGCCCGTCCGGCTGGAGCGCGTGCATCAAGAAGCGTCCGTAGAGGTCGACCGGCTCCTCGGAGCGGCTCAGCCGTGCGCCGAGGGTCACCACGGCGCGGAGGTCGTAGAGGTTGACCAGCGCGAACTCGGCGTCCAGCTCCTGGGACCTGGCGGCACGTCGGCCCAGCCGGATCGGACGGGTGGCGAAGTCGACGCCGAGGACGTGGCGCTCGTGCTCGCGAGCGAAGAAGAGAGCGTCCCGGTTGCTGCCGCAGCCCAGGTCGACCAGGGTCGACGTCGAGGGGTACTCCTCCTGCACCCACCGGGCGAACGAGCTGGCAGCCGTCGGGACGGCCTCCAGCTGCTTGTTGTAGAAGCCGTCCCAGTGCTTGCGGTGGGCGTTCAGCCCCCCGAACCACCCCATGATCCGACGCTTGAGCCATCGCGGGGTCTCGTACTTGAACGACGGGTCCGGGACCCGCCAGTTCTCACCGTAGGTGTGGGAGAGCATCAGGTCGGGGTTGCGCGGCGCCGGCACGTCGTGTCCGTGCAGGCTCACCGTGCCCAGGGGCAGCACGTCCTCGATCGGGATCTCGAAGCCCGTGTCGGAGGGCATGTAGACGATGCCGTCGACCCAGTGGGCCGTGAAGACGTCGATGAAGCGCGCCCCGCCGTCGCTCAGCATGATGCGCACGTTCAACCGGGTCCCGGAACCGCGGCGGACGGTCCAGCCCGCATCGAGCAGCGCTCGCTCGACCCGGAAGCCCTCGCGGACGACGTCGACCGGGTAGGGCTCACGGCTGACGTAGGACACGTCGAGGTCGTTGTCGTGGCCGATGAGCGCGCCGTCACGCACCGCGCCCAGCAGGGTTCCGTAGCTGACGAACGCCGCCACCCCGGCCCTCTCCTGCAGGTCCGACAGCAGACGGGCGGCCGCGAGGACGAGCTCGTCGACGACCTCGCTGCCCTCGGCCGACAACGGACGGGTCAGGCGCCCCCACTTGTCCAGCACGAGACCGTGGCCGCTGGAGTCGGTCACGCTCACGACGCGGTCGTGCTCCCCAGCGAAGACGTGGTGCGCCTCCATCAGCACCTCGCCGCTGACGTGGTCGCGGAGCAGGACGTCGGCCTGGCCGACGAGGTGCTTGCGCAGCGCCGGCGGCCACGCCGCGACGAGCCCGGCCCGCCCGCTGCGCGCGTCGCGTGAGGGCAGCAGCGACCAGACGTGGACGTCGTTGATGACCACGTCGTACGTCGTGCCGGTGTCGATCGACCCGGGCAGGAGCAGGCGTCGGTCGTCGACCGAGCGCGGGGTGTGCGTCACGGAGTCCTCATCCGTCGTGCGGCCCGGCGGGCCAGCGAGCGTGCCGCCCTCCGGGAGCGGCGTGCGAGGCGGCGGCCCTGGCCGCGGCCGCGGCCCCGCGCGGGCTTCGGCGCCGGGGTCGCCTGCACCTGCTGGGTCAGCGCGCGCACGTCGTGGATCAGGGTGTCGATGGCACGCAGCGCGACCTGCAGCTTCTCCGCGTCGGTGACGTCGCCGGGATTCGGCAGCACCCGTGCGTCCGCTGCCGGAACGAGGTCGTCGAGGTCGCCGACGACGGCGTAGCCGCGGCGGCGCAGCTGGGTGGCGGCCTTGGCCGACAGCCGGGCCAGCCGGGCGGCGTGGTCCGGGCGCGGCCCGAACTTGGGGCCGTCCTGGGGCACGAGCACCTCGTGGGCGAAGTACTTGCGCACCCACCGGTGGCGCACGGGGCCGGAGGTGAGGTCCCCGGTCAGGTACGGCTTGAGATCGAGCATCACGGCGGCCTGAGGGCCACCGAGCGACTCGTTCGGGAAGCTGACCTCGTGGTCGAACCCGGTGTCGTCGAGACCCACCGCCCGGCACCAGCGCTGCCACAGCAGGGGGCGCGGAGCCCCCGGCGGCGGGACCGTCACGACCTGGATGCGGTCGGGCGGGACCACCTTCTGCCAGCGCGCCAAGATGGCCGGCGCGTCCTGGGACCGCCAGCTCCAGGCGCCCTTCACCTGGCGATCGAAGGCCAGCTCCATGAAGTCGTCGAGCGACTCCTCGCCCGGCATCTTCAACCACTCCTGCCACACCGCGGGGAACTGGCGGACGTAGTCGCGCACCGTCACGACGACGTGCACCTCGGCGGGGGCCAGCGCCCGCACCATCGCGCGGGCATCCTTGACGCTGGCGATGCTGAGGAACTCGTGGGTGATGATCCCGTCACCCTCCCAGGCCGCGAGGTCGTCGCGGAGGCGCTGCCATGCGGCACCCGCGGCCGGCACCCGACCGGCGGCGCCCCGGATCGCCTGGCTGGCGTGGTAGTGGTCCATCCGGCTGCTGCCCGGGTAGAGCAGACCGTGCTTCCGCATGAGGCGACGGTTGTGCCACATGGTCGTCTGGAGGAACGTGGTGCCGGTCTTCGGCAGGCCGATGTGGACGTAGACGCGTCGCGCCACGGGGGCGGACCTCCTTCGCTGCGGGGACGGGTGCGGGCCGGTGGGTCAGAGGCGGGCGGCGTAGTTCTCCAGCAACGCGGCGAGCTTCTCCTCGTCGCGCTGGGCGACCGGCAGGAGCAGCTCCTGGACGACGTCGGTCAGCTCGGCGAGACGCCGGTTGAGGCGACGGGCCTCCTGCATCTCATCCTCGAGCGCGCTGATGCGGGCCTCCATCTTCTGCAGGTCCGTGCCGCGCGCGAGCGACTCCTTCATCTGTGCGAGCCTCGTCACCGCAGCTGACTCCCTCTGTCCATCCCTGGGTCGATCCTTCTCCGCGTCAGGGTAGCCTGGGCGCCGCCGTGATCGCCCCCGACGTGTGGGGTGTCGCGTCCCCACCTCGATGAAGGAGCATGCGTGTGATCGGTCTGGTCCTGGCGGCGGGCGCTGGTCGCCGACTCCGCCCCTACACCGACACGCTGCCCAAGGCCCTGGTGCCGGTCGACGGGGACGTCACGATCCTGGACATCGCGCTGCGCAACTTCGCCGCGGTCGGCATGCGCGACGTCGCCGTCGTGGTCGGCTACGCGGCCGAGGCGGTCCACGACCGCAAGCAGGCCTTGGAGAACGCGTACGGCGTACGGCTCACCCTGGTGCACAACGACAAGGCTGAGATCTGGAACAACGCCTACTCGCTGTGGACGGCACGCGAGGTGATGGCCGACGGTGCGCTGCTCGTCAACGGTGACACCGTGCACCCGGTCTCGGTCGAGGAGACCCTGCTGGCGGCTCGGGGATCCGAGGGAGAGGGGCCCGACGTGGTCCTGGCCCTCGACGTCACCAAGAAGCTGGCGGACGAGGAGATGAAGGTGCAGCTGTCGGAGGACGGCCGGCTGCGTCGCATCACCAAGCTGATGGACCCGGCGACCGCCCACGGCGAGTACATCGGCGCCACCCTCATCGAGGGGCGTGCTGTCCCCGCGCTCTCCGACGCCCTCGAGGCGACCTTCACGCGCGACCCCGACCTGTACTACGAGGACGGGTACCAGGAGATGGTCGACCGCGGGTTGACCATCTCCACCGCACCTCTGGCCGCCGACACCTCGTGGGTCGAGGTCGACGACCACGTCGACCTGGCCCGGGCGCGGGAGATCGCGTGCCGGTACTAGCACGGATGCTCGCCAGCCCCCTGTTCGTCGACATCCGCAGGGGAGCGGTCGCGGATCTCTCGGACCTGCTGCACGAGCGCTACATCTCCAGCACCGGCTCCGTTCTCGTGGCCGTCGGGCCGTCCCAGGGGCGCGAGATCTGGAGGCGCATCGCGGACTCGCTGCCCGACGCGGAGGTCTTCGAGGTCAAGGACGCCAGTCTGGCCTCGGCCGGCGCGCTCCAGCAGACGCTGGGCGAGCGCAGCTACGACGCAGTCGTCGGCATCGGCGGTGGCCGCACGCTCGACGTCGCCAAGTACGCCGCCACCCGGGCCGCGGTGCCGATGGTGGCGGTGGCCACGAACCTGGCGCACGACGGCCTGTGCTCGCCGGTCGCCTCCCTCGAGCACCCCCACGGCAAGGGCTCCTTCGGGGTGGCCCTGCCGCTGGCGGTGCTGGTCGACCTCGACTACGTGCGCGCCGCGCCGCCTCGGCTGGTCCGCGCCGGTGTCGGCGACGTCGTCAGCAACCTCTCGGCCATCGCGGACTGGTCGCTCGCGGCCGAGCACCGCGGGGAGCCCGTCGACGGTCTGGCCGTCGCGTTCGCCCGCACCGCAGCCGAGGCGGTGATCCACCGCACCGACGGCATCGAGGACGAGGCTTTCCTGGTGTCGCTCGCCGAGGCGTTGGTGCTGTCGGGAATGGCGATGTCGGTGGCCGGGACCTCGCGCCCCTGCAGCGGTGCGTGCCACGAGATCGTGCACTCCGTCGACGCGCTGTACGGCGTGTCCGACCACGGCGAGCTGGCCGGTCTCGGCGCGGCGTTCGCCACCTTCCTGCGCGGTGACCAGGCCACGCTGTCCCTCGTCGTGTCCTGCCTGCGGCGCCACGATCTGGCCGTGACCGCCGCCGACATCGGTCTCACGCCCGACCAGATGCTCACCGCGGTCATGGAGGCACCCCAGACCCGGCCCGATCGCTACACGATCCTGGAGCACCTGGGTCTGGACGAGGCTGCGACGCGTGAGCGCCTCGCAGCGTACGAGGTAGCGGTGCGGGAGATCGCCTGAGTGCGTTGTACCGTCGCGAGGCCCCCGTGCCCGTCGCGCCAATCGGCCGCAACCCCGGCGCGCTGCTAGATTTGCCCTGTTGTTGTCGGTCGACGCAAGCCCTGTCTGGAGAGATGTGAACGTGAGTCAAGCCGTAGGTGGCGCGCAGCCGAGCGACGAACAGGTGAGCAGCGGTTTCCGCGTCGTCCAGCGCACGATCATGCGCCCCGACCAGGAGCTCGACGTCCGCTCCCTCTACCTCGCCGGCGTGTCCGGCTTCAGTGGAGGCGGCGGCTCCTCCCGGCAGTCCGGCGCCGGTCACGACGAGGGTGCCGAGCAGGCCGCGGGGGCCTCGTCGGAGACCGACAAGATCATGGGTCACGGCCGGGTGACCGACTCCGGCCACGCGGTCATCGAGGCGGAGCACCGGCTCACCTTCGGCACCTACTTCAACGCCTTCCCGGCCAGCTACTGGCGTCGGTGGACCGATTTCGAGTCGGTGACGCTCAAGGTCCGCGCCCGCGGCGACGGCTCGGTCATCGTCTACCGCTCCACGTCGAAGGGGCACGTCGTGCGCGCCAGCTCGGCGGTCATCGACTCCGCGGAGACGTCCGACGTCGAGATCGTCCTGCCCCTCAAGCCCTTCATCGACGGAGGCTGGTACTGGTTCGACGTCGAGGCCGGCGACGTGGAGATCGTCATCGAGTCGGCCGAGTGGGGCTTCACCACCGACCGCACCGAGTCGAGCACCCTGACCATCGGGATCACGACCTTCAACCGTCCGGACTTCTGCGTCGCCCAGCTGCTGAACCTCGGGCAGGACCCCGCGGTGCTGGAGGTGCTCGACGAGGTCATCGTCGTGGACCAGGGCACGCAGAAGGTCGTGCACAACGAGGACTTCGCCCGGGCCGCCGAGGCCCTGGGATCGAAGCTGCGCGTCATCGAGCAGCCCAACCTGGGCGGCTCGGGAGGCTTCTCGCGCGCCATGAGCGAGGGCGTGTCCCGCGGCGACTCCGACTACGTCCTCCTGCTCGACGACGACGTCGTCTGTGAGCTCGAGGGCATCCTGCGCGCAGTGGCGCTGGGCGACCTGGCCAAGCAGCCGGTGCTCGTCGGCGGCCAGATGTTCAGCCTCTACGACCGTTCGGTCATGCACGCCTACGGCGAGGCGATCGGCACCTGGCGCTGGTTCTGGGGCCCGGCCCCGGCGACCGTCCACGGCCACGACTTCGCCCGCAAGTCGCTGCGCTCGACCAACTGGCTGCACCGTCGTGTCGACGTCGACTACAACGGCTGGTGGATGTGCCTGATCCCCACCCGCGTGATCCGCGAGATCGGCCTGTCCCTGCCGATGTTCATCAAGTGGGACGACGCCGAGTTCGGGCTCCGCGCCCGCGAGGCCGGCTACCCGACGGTGACCATGCCCGGTGTCGCGGTGTGGCACGTGCCGTGGACCGAGAAGGACGACACCCTGGACTGGCAGGCCTACTTCCACGAGCGCAACCGGCTCGTCTCCGGCCTCCTCCACTCGCCCTACGAGCGTGGTGGCCGGCTGGTGGTGGAGAGCCTGGAGAATCACGTCAAGCGCCTGATGTCGATGCAGTACAGCACCGGCGAGACGATCCTCATGGCCCTCTCCGACGTCCTGGAAGGGCCCGAGCGGATGCACCGCGACATGACCTTCCGGCTCAAGGAGCTCCGCGGGCTGCGCGACCAGTACCCGGACGGGCAGTCCTCGGCCGACCTCGACGACTTCCCTGCGCCCCGGTTGAAGAAGCCACCGCGGCGCGGCCGCGGGGTCCCCAATCCCGGGGACACGGTGGGCAAGGTCAAGATGGCCGTCACCGGCCTCGTCCGGCAGCTCACCCCGACGCGACCGCTGGCCCAGGAGCACCCCGAGGGCATCGTGCCCCACGTCGACCAGCGCTGGTACCGGCTGGCTCACTTCGACTCCGCCATCGTGTCGACCGCCGACGGTGTGGCCGCCTCCTGGTACCGGCGGGACACAGCAGAGTTCCGCGCCCAGCTGGCTCGCTCCACGGCGATGCACAAGCGGCTCTACCGGGAGTGGCCCGAGCTGGCGCGGCGCTACCGCGAGGCGCTGCCGGAGCTGACCTCACCGGAGACGTGGAAGCTGACGTTCGAGGGCCTCGATGACAGCGAGTTCGACGCCGGGCTCCCGACCCGGCCGGGCGGGGAGGGCATCACCCGCTCGTGACCCACATCCCCGTCGATCACACGGTCGACCCCGACCGGGTGCCCGACGTCCCGCTCGTGGCCCCCGGCCCCAGCGGCGGGTTGGTCGACGTCTTCCGTCGCCGCTACCTGCTGAGGCTGCTGGTCCGCAAGGAGATCCAGGCACGCTACAGCGGGTCGTTCCTCGGCATGTTCTGGTCCTACGTCCAGCCCGCGGCACGCTTCGCCGTCTACTTCTTCGTGATGGGGTACATCCTCAACCTGCACAAGGGTGTGCCGATGTTCGGCATCCATGTGTTCGCCGGACTGGTCTTCGTCCACTACTTCACCGAGACCTTCGGGGCCGGCACCCGCTCGATCGTGCGCAACAAGGCGATCGTGAAGAAGATGTCGATGCCCCGGGAGATGTTCCCGGTGGCCTCGATGCTGGTCTCGGCCTTCCACGTCATTCCCGGCCTCGTCATCCTCACCGTGGCCGGGGTGGTGGTGGGGTGGACGCCCGACCCGGTGGGGCTGGGGGCGGGTCTGCTCGGCTTCGCCATCGTCGGGGTGTGGGGGACCGCGGTCGCGCTGCTGTTCAGCGCGGCGAACGTGTTCTTCCGCGACTTCGGCAACATCGTGAGCACGCTGACGATCTTCGTGACCTTCTCCTGCCCGATGATCTACCCCTACAGCCTGGTCAACGAGCGCTTCGGGGCGGCCGCCCAGTACTACCTGCTGAACCCTGTCGCCGAGGCCGTGCTGCTGAACCAGCGCTTCTTCTGGGTCGGCACCACGCCCGACCCGGAGGCGACGATCGCCGTGCACATGCCCGACAACCTCTTCGCCCTTGGCTTCGCCCACCTGGGGGTCGCCGTGCTGGTGCTCGTCCTCGCGCAGGTCGTCTTCGGCCGACTCGAGAACAAGTTCGCGGAGCGTCTCTGAGATGACCGAGTCCATCGTCGTCGAGAACGTCAGCAAGCAGTTCACGCTCCGCTTCCACCGCACGCTCAAGCAGATGACCGTGGCGATGGCTCGCGGCCAGGACGTGAGCAACAAGTTCATGGCGCTCGACGACGTCAGCTTCACCATCCAGCAGGGGGAGTCCATCGGCCTGATGGGACTCAACGGATCGGGCAAGTCGACGCTGCTCAAGATCATCAACGGGGTGATGCGGCCCGACTCGGGCACGGTGCTCACCCGGGGACGCGTGGCCGGTCTGATCGCCACCGGAGCGGGCTTCCATCCCCAGCTCACGGGTCGCGACAACATCTACCTCAACGCGGCGATCCTTGGCATGACCGAGACGGAGACCAAGCGCAAGTTCGACGACATCATCGACTTCGCCGACATCGGGCGACACCTCGACACCCCGGTGGGTCACTACTCCTCCGGACAGTTCTCGCGGCTCGGCTTCGCGGTCGCCGTGCACACCGACTCCGACATCTTCCTCGTCGACGAGGTGCTCGCGGTGGGGGACAAGCCCTTCAAGAAGAAGTGCATCGCCCGCATGGAGGAGATCAAGAAGGAGGGGCGGACGCTGTTCTACGTCAGCCACTCCGCCCCCTCGGTCAAGCGGATGTGCGACCGGGTGCTCGTGCTCGAGAAGGGTGTCCTGGGCTACGACGGGCCCACCCCGGGGGGCATCCGCTACCTCCAGTACGACAACGAGCCGGACGACGTGAACACCGACGAGGAGAACGACGACGACGCCGAGTACGGCGCCGACATCTGAGTTACACGGCTGTTGTTTAGGTCGGGCTGACAAAATACAGGGTTGTAGTTCACGCGAACTCATTGCGGTCCGCTGTTACTGGTGTGACTGTTGTGAACACCTGAGACCGTGTGAGCCGCTGGGAGTCCCCTCACGATGCCTGATATGCGCCGTCGTTTTTCCGTGCTGTGCCAGCAGTCGACCGCCCTCGCGGTGGTCGCCTTCGTCGGCCTGTCCGCCGTGGGAGTGGTGGAGCTCGAGGTCGCCCCACCCTCCGGGCCGGAGGCCTCCGGCCCGGCGACCTCGGCAGGACGCGGTGGGCTGTCGTTGGTCTCCGCCGCTCCGGTCGAGCCCACCGTCCGCTCGGTGCCCCTGGTCGACCGGGCCACGCAGGCACGTCGTGACGCCGAGCTGGCCGGCCGCACCAGCGGGCCCCTCGTGGTGACCAGCGGCGCGGAGGAGGCACCGGGCTACGCCACGGTCGGCGTCACCTGGTCCGGCGGTCAGCCGCTGACCGAGGAGGAGGTCGAGGTCGCCGTACGCACCCGCGGCGCCGAGGGATGGTCGCCGTGGCACGAGATGCACTTCGACCCCGAGCACAGCCCGGAGCCGGCCGAGGACGACGCCGAGGCGCGTGGCGGCACGGACGCGGTCGTCGTCGGCGACGTCCGCGCGGTCCAGGCCCGCGTCAGCGTGCTGCAGGGCGAGACCCCCACGGGGCTCGAGCTCGACATCGTCGACCCCGGCGACGAGCACGGCGTGACCTACGAGAGCCCCTCCATCGACACCGCGAGCCTGGGCCGCGAAGGTGGCGAGCCCGCAGCGACCGAGGACGCCGCGAGCGCGTCCCTGAGCGCCGCCGCCGTGCAGACCGCAGGGGTCAGCGCCCCGAAGCCCCAGATCTTCTCGCGGGAGCAGTGGGGCGCCGACGAGTCGCTGCGGGACCGCGGATCACTGCGGTACGGCGACATCAGCGGCGGGTTCGTCCACCACACGGTCAACGCCAACGACTACAGCAAGGACCAGGTGCCGTCCCTCCTGCGAGGGATCTACGCCTACCACACGCGCTCGCTGGGCTGGAGCGACGTCGGCTACAACTTCCTCGTCGACCGCTTCGGCCGGATCTGGGAGGGGCGCTACGGCGGCGTCTCCCGCCCGGTCGTCGGGGCGCACACGCTCGGCTACAACGAGGACTCCTTCGCCCTGTCGGCGATCGGCAACTTCGAGACCGCCCAGCCCAGCCAGGTCATGCTCGACGCTTACGCGGCGCTCTTCGCCTGGAAGCTGGGACTGCACGGGATCAAGGCGGACGACACCTCCGTCAGCATCGCCGGTGACCGCTTCCAGGCGATCAACGGTCATCGTGACGCCGGATCGACCGCCTGCCCCGGACGCAACCTCTACGCCGAGCTGGGCGCGATCAGGCGCGCGACCGCTGCCCTCCAGGGCGGCGAGCCCCCGGTGGAGCCGGTCGACCCCGTGACGACGAAGGACCGGGACGCCGACATCGCCGGCACGCGGTGGCCCGACCTGGTGGCGCGCGACAAGCGGACCGGGACTGCGGTCGTGGTGCGCACGGGCGGCCAGCTCTCCTTCATCGACAGCGGCATCGCCGCTCGTGGACTCGGCGGGGCCGACCTCGTCGCCGCGGCCGGGGACCTGGACGGGGACGGGGACGGGGACCTCGTGGCCCGTCAGGCCGACAGCGGCGACGCGGTGCTGCTGCGCGGCGACACGGAGACCTCGCGTCTGAGTGAAGGCCGCACCCTCGACGGCTTCGGCGCCCTCGACCAGCTCGCCGGTGCCGGTGACCTCGACGGCGACGGCAACGCCGACCTCGTGGGTCGCAACGGCAAGGGCGCGCTCCGGCTGTTCCCGGGCAAGGGCAACGGCGCCTTCGCCGCCCCCCGCACGATCGTCTCCTCGTGGTCCGACCACGACCTCACTACCGGTGCCGGCGACCTCGACGGTGACGGGCGGCCCGACCTGGTCGCGCGCTCCGGGGCGGACCTGCTCCTCTTCCCTGGGACCGGTCGCGGAGGGCTGGGGGACCCCGTCCCGATCGCAGGCGGGTGGAACCGGTTCGACCTGCTCAGCGGCGGTGGCGACGTGACCGGTGACGGCGTCGACGACCTCGTGGCACGTGTCCGCGCCACCGGGAAGACGTTCGTGTTCCCCGGCGACGGCAGTGGCGGACTCGAGCGTCGAGTCGGAGGATGGGGTGCGTACGCCGGGGCGCGTTGGTTGGGCCTGGCTGGACAGCTCGCGGGCAACGGCAGGCCGGACCTGGCGGTGATCGCGCCGAACGGCACGGTGCGGGTCCACCGTCACAGCGGTCGCACCAACCTCGGAGCCGTGACGGACACGGGCATCCGGCTGGGGAACGTGGACCTGCTGCTCAATGTCGGCGACTGGAACGGTGACGGGCACGGCGACTTCATGACGCGGCGCGGCAACGGCACGATGATGCTCTACCGCGGTCGCGGCGACGCCACCTTCGCCGCTCCGGTCGCAGCCGCGGAGGGGTGGAGCGCGGTCGACCTCGTGACCCCCCTGGGCGACGTGACCGGCGACGGCCACCCCGATGTGCTCGGACAGTTCAAGGCCTCCCTGCGGGTCTACCCCGGCAACGGGGGGACCGGCTTCCGCAAGGCCGTCGTCTCCTCGGACGACGTGGACGCCGACCGGGCGGTGGGCGTCGACACGTGGGACGGTGACGCCCTGGCCGACATCGTCCTCCGCAAGCCCGACGGCACCCTGCGTGTCACCTCCCTGCTCGGGTCCGGCCGTGCCGACGGCGGCTCGGTCGGCACCGGATCGGGTCGTTACGACTGGCTGGTGGGCCTGGGTGACGTCAACGGTCGCGGGCGCGCCGACGTCGTCGCGCGGGAGACCGCGACAGGGGACCTGTGGCTGCTCCGTGGAACCCGCAACGGGCTGGCGGCGGGGTGGCGGATGGGCAGCGGCTTCGACCGCTACGACCTCGGCGGCTGACCCGGCTGGCCCGGCTGGCCCGGCTGGCCCGGCTGGCCCGGCTGGCCCGGACTCACCCGGCGGGGTCGGGCCAGGGAGTGGCCCGCTCCGACGCGGCCCGTTCCGCGAGACGAGTGGGCCCGGCGGCCTCGGCGTGGCGCACCCAGACGGTGCCGTCGCCGGACAGCAACGGGCCGAGGAACGCGCTGAGCCCGCCACGCGAGGTCGGCGAGACCTCGGTGAGGAGGCGGCCGGGTACGCCGACGGCCTCGGCCAGCAGGTCCTGCTGCGACCAGGAGCCGGTCGCGTCGACCCACGCCACGTCGGAGGGCTCGGGCGGATCCGAGGGCACGAACAGGTCGGGCTGGCTCCACACCACTTCGCCGAAGTCGACGACACCGGGCGGGAGGGAGGAGCGGAACCGCGCAGCCATCGGCAGCAGCGACAGCGCCACGACCGGCACCCCGGAGGTGGCGTGCTCCGCGACGTCCTCAGGCCCGCACACGACGAGGTCCACCGGCCCGACCCGGGACCGGTCGTCGGTCACGGCGACCCCCAGGCTCCACAACGCGCCCAGCCAGACCGGGCCCAGCCAGTGCGGGGGGAGGTCGACCAAGGCGGTGCCGCCGCGCTCGACCATGAGGTCGTCCTCGAGCAGGCCGGCGGTCTTGGCCACCCAGTTGGCGTAGGTCACCACCGACAGCTCGACGCGCTCGCCCGTCGCGTCGTCGTAGAACGTGACCAGCGGCCGGCTGCCGTCGACCCGCAGCTGGTGCTCCAAGGCGCGGCGGACGTCGGCAGCAGCAGGGGGACGGGACACGCACGTCAGCCTACGCACGTGGCAGGATGCCGCCGTGCCCGCTTCCCCGCCTGCTCGTCTGGCCCCCGAGGGCGTCATCGTCGCCGGAGGCTTCGGCACCCGGATGCTGCCCCTGACCGAGCGCCGACCCAAGCACCTGCTCGAGGTGGGCGGGGTGGCCTTCCTGGAGCACCAGATCGGCAAGCTCGCGGCCGCCGGCGTCGGGCACGTCGTGCTCGCCACCTCCTACCACGCCGACCTGTTCTTCCCGGTCCTCGGTGACGGCAGCCGGTACGGCGTACGCCTGACCTACGTCACCGAGGACGAGCCGCTGGGCACGGGGGGAGCGATCCGCAACGCTGCCGACGCCCTGGCCCCCGAGCCGGAGCGCGCCGTGGTGGTCCTCAACGGCGACGTGCTCTCGGGGCACGCCCTCGCGGCGCAGCTCGCCGACTTCGACCGGCCCCGGGACGGGCGCCCGGTCGACGTCTCCCTCCACCTGGTCGAGGTCTCCGACGCGCGGGCCTTCGGCTGCGTGCCCACCGACGCGGCGGGCCGGGTCGAGGCCTTCGTGGAGAAGTCCGACGACCCGGTCTCGAACCAGGTGAACGCCGGCTGCTACGTGTTCCGCCGCCGGGTGGTCGAGGCGATCCCCGCCGGGCGGGTGGTCTCGGTGGAGCGCGAGACGTTCCCGGGGCTGGTGGCCGACGGGGCCCTGGTCGTCGGCTGGGTCGAGTCGGCGTACTGGTGCGACGTGGGCGACCCCGACGCGCTCGTGGCGGCGTCGCGGGACCTCGTCCTGGGTGTCGCCGAGAGCCCTGCTGTCGTCCACGCCCCCGCGGCGGCCTGGGTGGATCCCGGCGCCCGCGTCGCGGGGGAGCTGCTCGACGGCACGACGGCGGCCTCCGGCGTGGTGGTGGAAGCCGGGGCGACCGTGCGCGGATCGGTCCTCATGGCCGGCGCGTACGTCGGCGAGGGCGTCGTCGTCGTGGACTCGGTCGTCGGCCCCGGAGCGCGCGTCGAGGCGGGGTCACGGGTGGACGGCGCGGCCGTCGGCGACGAGGCGGTCGTGGAAGGCGGAGCCGTGGTGGTCGCCGGTTCGCGGATCGCCTGCGGCGACCGGGTGTCCTGAGGGTCGCTCGCGCGAACGCTCAGCCCAGCGCGGCGCCGTACAGGTCGGAGAGGAACCCGGCGCCGCCGAGGAAGGCGGCGAACCGCAGCGTGCGCCCGACGGTGCCGACCACGATGAAGGTCATGAGGCTCATGCGCAGCTGGCCGGCGAGCACCGCCACGATGGCGAAGGGCGGGAAGCCGCTGACCGCGCTGGCGAACAGCAGGGTCGCCCCGAGCACGGGCCGGTCGTTGCGTGCGGCCTCGCCACTTCTCGAGGGTGGCGCGGCCCTTGGGCGTGTCGATGCGCTTGGCGATCCACGGCCACTTCAGCGCGTTGGCGCCGAGGTAGTACCAGACCACCTTGCCCGACCATCTGACCGATGCCGGCGATGGTGGCCAGCAGCCAGATGCCGGTGGAGTCGCGCACGGCGGCGAGACCGACGAGGTAGATCTCGATGTTGATGAGCGGGACCAGGGCCGACGCGACGGAGACGCCGAAGAGGGCGAGTGCCTCACCCACGACGCTGACCCGATGACGCCGGAGTCTACGGAATCGCCGGGATCAGCGCCGCATCCGTCGGGGCAGGGTGTCGACGCTCCAACCGTGGGCGACCGCGACGGCGCATGAGGACGACCTCTGCCCGACCGCGGGTCCGTTCGTCGAGACCGTTGAGGGACGCGACCCTCGCGGGTGGCGGAGGGCCCCGGGCCGGGTGTCACCTCGCCAGGGCGTGGCGGGCAGCAGCGTGGTCGCCAGCGGTGTCCAGGGCGGTGACGAGGTCGTCGGCCGCGCCGGCGCCACGGACCGGGGTGGGCCCGAGGCCCCGGGACGACGGCCGAGCGGTCGACAAGGCGGAGGCCAGAGCCGCCATCACCGCCTCGCGGGCGCCGAGACCGAACATGTCCTCACGCTCGGGGCGCACGAGCGCGACCGCGCCGGGACCGTCCTCGCCGGGAGGGCAGCACCAGGCGATCGAGACCGCGGACCACCGACAACGGGCTCAGGGACAGCTTGCCGGTGGCCAGCTCGGCCGCCCCGGCGATCTCGTCGGCGACGGCCGGAAGCGTGACGGCGAGGAGGTTGCCGTAGCCGTCGACCAGGCCGGCGTGGTCCTCGACCACCCGAAGCCCGGCGGCGCCCACCGCGATGTCGGTCTGGCCGACGCGCCAGGCGCGACCGGCGGTGTCGGTGACCACGACGCCGACGTTGACGGCGCGCCGCTCGGCCAGCGCGCGACGCAGCCGGCGGGCCGAGGCGTCGGGGTCGACGGGCAGCAGCACCAGTCGCCCGGCGGTGACGTTGGAGGCATCGATGCCGGCCGCGGCCATGACCAGGCCGTGACGGGTGCGCGCGATCGTGGTCGGCCCGCGCCGGGCCACCACCCGCACGGTCTCGTCCGGCCAGGGCCTCGTCCTTCGACACGGTCGGTGACGCGCCCCTCGGACTTGCTGACGACCTTGCTGGTCACGACGACCACGTCACCGTCGTCGAGCAGGGCATCGTCGAGCAGCGCGGCGAGGTCGTCGCCCTCGACGACCTCGCCCACGCCGGGCACCACGTCGATGCACACCGCAGACGGCTGGGGGGTCGAGCGTCACCGCCCCACCAGCGCCAGGGCAGCGCGCGCCATGGCCTCGGTCGCGCCGTCGTCGGTCATCATCAGCGGAACGGCGCGGCAGCGGACTCCGCTCGGCCTCGACGCGCGCGACGTCGGACGCGTCGGCGGAGTCCACCAGCCAGGCGTCGAGCATCGCCGTCACCGGACCGGGCTCCGTAGTGCGCGGCGACCCCCGCGGCGGAGACCTCGATGCCCACGCCGGTCATCAGCTGCTCGGCCATGCCGCGGACGTGACGGCCGGCGACGATGGGGGAGAGGCCCACGACGGGGGCAGGACCGTCGCGCAGGGCGTCGCGAATGCCCGGGACGCCGAGGATGGTGCCGACCGACACGACGGGGTTGGACGGGGGCACGACGACGACGTCGGCCTGCGCGATCGCCTCGAGCACTCCCGGAGCGGGGTCGCGCGGTCGAGCCCGACCGGGACGACGCCCGCGCGCCGGCACCTCGGCACGCAGCCTCACCCAGTACTCCTGGAAGTGGATGGCTCGGCGGCCCGACGGCTCGGCGTCGTCGTCGACCAGCACGTGGGTCTCGACCCGGTCGTCGGTCATCGGAAGCAGGGTGACCCCGGGCTGCCAGCGGCGGCACAACGCCGCGGTGACGGCCGACAGCGGGTAGCCGGACTCGATCATCTGGGTCCGGACCAGATGCGTGGCCAGGTCGCGGTCGCCCAGCCCGAACCACGTCGGCTCCACGCCGTACGCCGCCAGCTCCTCCTTCACGCGCCACGACTCGTCGGTGCGGCCCCAGCCGCGCTCGGTGTCGATGCCGCCGCCGAGCGTGTACATGACGGTGTCCAGGTCCGGGCAGATCTTGAGGCCGTGCATCCACAGGTCGTCGGCGGTGTTGGCCACCACCGTGATCTCGACACCGGGCACCCGACGCAGTCCCCGCAGGAACGTCGCACCCCCCACGCCGCCCGAGAGCACGGTGCATCGCAGCGGTCCGGACATCCCCTATCACCCCTTCCTGGGCGACGGCGAATTTCGCCGTATAACAGATCTGGTGTTGACTTTCGTGGTACGACAGGCTTGTAATTCCCTCAGTGTCATTCACGAAGTCACGTTGACCGCAGCCGGCATCCTTCCCCAGCGCCTCGCGATCTGGACTGCACACGTTACGTACCTCGGATGCGACAGAGGGAAGGCAACCAGGGAAACAGTCGGGACCTTCGGGGGTCTCACGGGTTGAAAGGCGAGGACACATGCGGGAACTATTCGTACTGGACGCGGAGCAGAGCGAGACCGAGGAGCTGGGGTGGCAGGAGCGCGCACTGTGCGCTCAGACCGACCCCGAGGCGTTCTTCCCGGAGAAGGGCGGCTCCACCCGGGAGGCGAAGCGGGTGTGCCTCACCTGCGACGTGCGGGGTGAGTGCCTCGAGTACGCCCTCTCGAACGACGAGCGCTTCGGGATCTGGGGCGGCATGTCGGAGCGGGAGCGGCGCAAGCTGAAGAAGGCCGCGGTCTGACCGAGGGCCGGTTCGGCAGTCGTCCCGCTGCGCGCGGGTCGATGTCCTCGACCCGACGACCGAGGAGCTCGGCCACCTGCTCGACCAGGACGGTGTACACCAGGGCCCCCAGGTCGGCCGGCGTCTCGCACCGCATCTCGATCGGTCGGCGGAACAGCACGACGCGACTGGGCTGACCGCCCGTGCCCGGCACCAGCGAGCCCAGCGGCACGGTCGGGGCGCTCCAGTCCGACGGCATCAGCGGGGTCTCCTCGATGGCGAACTCCACCAGTCCCAGCTCCGTGCTCCACCGCGCCTCGAGCGCGCCGAGCACGTCGAGCACCACCGCGTCGAAGCGGTCGCGGCGGCTGGGCCGTCGAGGCGGCCCCTGCGGGCGTCAGTGGCCCCGCCAGCACCGCCGGCCCCCGCATCCCCCGTCCGTGCCGGTCCCGGCCGTTCGACGACGGGAGCCGGGCGCGGCGTCGGACGTGGCGGCACGAGGTCGGACATCCCGCGAGCCTAAACCGAGGGCGTCGCTCGCAGGTTGTACCGTCAGCGACGTGAGTCCTGCGCGCCGCCGTTGCTCCCGGACCGCCTGTCGGCGTCCGGCCATCGCCACGCTCACCTACGTCTACGGTGACCAGACCGCGGTCCTCGGGCCGCTGGCCACCTACGCCGAGCCGCACGCCTACGACTTCTGCGACGAGCACTCCGAGCGTCTGTCGGCCCCGCGGGGCTGGGAGGTCATGCGGCTCGCGCCCGACCCGGACGCGATGGGCCCGAGCACCGACGACCTGCTCGCGCTGGCCGACGCCGTCCGCGAGGCTGCGCGTCCTGCGCCGCCCGTGCCGCCGGTCTCCGCGGTGCGCGGCCAGGCAGGTCATGCGGGTCACGGTGGGCCCGGCGGGCCGCCGGGACGCCCGACGGACCGGACCGCCCCGGAAACCCCGCTCCGGAGTCCGGTCGTCGTGGTCACCTGCGCGTCCTGCGTCCCCTCGCCGACTGACCCTGACGCTGACCCGACGCTGACCCGGACGCTGACCCGACGCTGACCCCGGCGCGCGGGGCCACCGGCCGCCAGTAGGGTGCGGCCATGCCACCTGCTCCTGACCCGACGTGGTGGCAGCGGTCTTCAAGGCCTACGACGTCCGCGGTCTCGTTCCGCAGCAGATCGACGGGGGGCTCGCGCGGGCGACGGGCAACGCGTTCGTCCAGGTGGTGCTCGACGGCGGGGAACCGGGCGAGACCGCCGACCGGCGCATCGTGGTGGGTCACGACATGCGGGAGACCAGCCCGGGCTCGCCCGGGAGTTCGCCGCCGGCGCCCAGGACGCGGGAGCCGACGTGGTGCTCGTGGGGCTGGCGTCGACCGACCAGCTCTACTTCGCCTCCGGGTCGCTCGACGTCCCCGGCGCGATGTTCACCGCCTCACACAACCCCGCGGCCTACAACGGCATCAAGCTGTGCCGGGCCGGGGCGGCGCCGGTGGGCCAGCAGACCGGCCTGGTCGAGATCCGCGACCTCGTCGCCTCCGGCTCCTACCACGAGACGTCGCCGCGCGGCTCACTGAGCGACCAGGACGTCCTCGAGGCGTACGCCGACCACCTGCTCGACCTCGCGCCGGTCCGCGGACGTCGCCTCCGGGTGGTCGTGGACGCCGGCAACGGCATGGCCGGGCACACCGCGCCGGCCGTCCTGGGCCGGCTCGACCTCGACGTGGTGCCGCTCTACTACGAGCTGGACGGCACCTTCCCGAACCACGAGGCCAACCCGATCGACCCGGCCAACCTGCGCGACCTGCGGGCAGCGGTGCGGGCCGAGGGCGCTGACGTCGGCCTGGCGTTCGACGGTGACGCCGACCGTTGCTTCCTCGTCGACGAACGGGGCGAGGCGGTGGACCCCAGCGCCGTGACCGCCCTGATCGCCTCACGCGAGCTGCTGCGTCACCCCGGCGCCACCATCATCCACAACCTCATCACCAGCCGCGCCGTGCCCGAGATCGTGCGGAGCGCGGCGGCGTGCCGGTGCGGACCCGGGTGGGGCACTCCTACATCAAGGCCACGATGGCCGAGTCCGACGCCGTCTTCGGCGGCGAGCACTCCGGTCACTTCTACTTCCGCGACTTCTGGCGGGCCGACTCCGGCATGCTGGCCGCGCTGCACGCCCTGGCGGCCCTGGCCGAGCAGGAGCGGCCGCTGAGCGTGCTGCTGGCGGAGTACACACGCTACGTCGCCAGCGGGGAGGTCAACACCGAGGTGCCCGACCAGGCGGTCGCGGTGGACCGCGTGCTGGCCACCGTGGGCTCCGAGCCCGGCGTCGAGGTCGACCGGCTCGACGGGCTGACCTTCACCCATCGCGACTGGTGGTTCAACCTCCGGGCCTCGAACACCGAACCGTTGCTGCGGCTCAACGTCGAAGCTGCGGACGAGCCGACGATGGTCGCCGTCCGTGACAGAGTCCTCTCGATGATCCGCAACCAGGAGGCGTCATGACGCACGACCACCGCTCGCCCGGCCCGCCGCTCGACCCGCGACTGCTCGAGCTGCTGCGCTGCCCGGCCTGCCACGCCGAGCTCGACCCGCCCCTGCGCGAGGAGCTGGCCTGCCGCGGGTGCGCCCGGGTCTACCCGGTCCGCGACGGCGTGCCGATCCTGCTGGTCGACGAGGCCCGGACCCGGGCCTGACGGCCCCGGTCCGCGAGAGGAGACGCACGTGGCGGAGTGGTTCGACGAGTCCCTGCTCGACGACGCCGACAGCCTGGACCGCGCCGACGCCACCCTGAGGTCGCTGGCCGAGGCCGGCAGCCGCGTGCGGCGCGAGGCGGTCTCCGCGGCTGACGCCGTGACGGCTGCGGTCGCGGTCAGCCGCGACGACCGACCGCGGGCCGTCATCGCGGCCGGACCCGACTCGCGGCTGCTTCGCGCGGTCCTGGAACCGGCGTGCCCGGTGCCGTTCGTCGCGTGGCCCAACCCGGGCCTGCCCGGCTGGACCGGACCGCTGGACATCGTGGTCATGCTCGCGCCCGACGGGGGAGACCCCGGCAGCGCCAGCGCCGTGGCCGAGGCCGTCCGACGTGGCTGCCAGGTCGTGGTCGCCTGCCCGGCCGACTCCCTGGTGGCCCAGCACGCCGCCGGACGTCACACGACGGTGATCCCGACGGCGTCGCGGGACCAGCTGGCCACCGCGGTGGTGATGCTGCAGTTCCTCTCCCGCGTCGATCTGGGGCCGCACACCGACCCCGAGGAGGTCGCGGTCGCTCTCGACGACGTTGCGGTGGCCTGCTCGCCGCACCGTGACCTCGCCGTGAACCCGGCCAAGATGGTCGCGATCGCCCTGGCCGACTCCACGCCGCTGTGCTGGGGAGGATCCGTCCTCGCGGCGCGGGCTGCACGCCGGGTGTCCGAGGCGGTCCGCCGGGCCAGTGGACGGACGACGGTCGCCGGCGACGCCGAGCACCTGCTGCCGCTCGTGGCCGCGGCACGGCCGCACGACGTCTTCTCCGACCCGTTCGCCGACGCAGGGGCCGACCAGGGGCCGACGTGGAGCCGGCCGACCGTCGTCCGATGCTGCTGGTCCTCGACGACGGTGCCGAGGACCCCACGGTGGCGGAGCAGCGCGGCCGACTCACCGCCGAGGCCGACGAGCGCGGGGTCCGCGTCGAGCTGCTCACCTGCGACACCGGCAGCGAGGTGGCGCGCTACGCCTCCCTGCTCGGGTACGGGCGCTACGCCGCGGCCTACCTGGCGCTGGGCCTCGGGCGCATCGGGCGCTGAGGAGGGGCCGTCCTCGCTACCCTGGGCGGGTGACTCCGTTCCCGCGCGCCCCGCGCTCCCAGCCGGCCCCGACCTCTGTGCGCGCGCGATGAGCGCCGGACTCTTCGGGCTCCTCGACGACGTCGCCGCCCTGGCCAGGCTCGCCGCTGCCTCGGTCGACGACATCGGGGCGGCTGCGGGCCGCGCGAGCGTCAAGGCCGCCGGTGTGGTGGTCGACGACACGGCCGTCACCCCTCAGTACGTCCACGGCGTCACCGCCGACCGCGAGGTGCCGATCATCCGGCGCATCGCGACGGGCTCCCTGCGCAACAAGCTGCTGGTGATCCTGCCGGCGGCGCTGCTGCTCAGCCAGTTCCTGCCGGGGGTGATCACCCCGATCCTCATGCTCGGCGCGACCTACCTCTGCTACGAGGGCGCGCACAAGGTCTGGGGCGCCCTGAGCCGACGCCGCGGGGGCCCCGACGGTGAAGCGCACGGGGAAGGGGCGGCCCACGGCGACCCGGTGGCGGCGCAGCCCTCGGAGGACGAGGTGGTCAAGGGCGCGATCCGCACCGACTTCATCCTGTCGGCCGAGATCATGGTCATCGCCCTCAACGAGGTCTCCGACCAGCCCTTCGTCTCGCGGGCTCGTGATCCTGGTGGTCGTCGCGATCGGCATCACCCTGCTGGTGTACGGCGTGGTGGCGCTGATCGTGAAGATCGACGACCTCGGTCTGAGCCTGGCCGAGCGCTCGTCGGCGACGGCGCAGCGGATCGGGCTCGGGCTGGTGCGCGGGATGCCGGGGCTGCTGCGGGTCATCTCGGTGGTCGGCGTCGCCGCCATGCTCTGGGTCGGCGGGCACATCCTGCTGGTCGGGCTGGACGACCTCGGCTGGCACGCGCCGTACGACGCGGTGCACCACGTCGAGGAAGCGGTCCACGACGCCGTCTCGGGCGTCGGCGGCGTGCTGGCCTGGATCGTGAACACGCTCGCCTCCGCCGTCGTGGGAGTGCTGGTCGGTTCCGTCGTCGTGGCCGTCATGCACCTGGTGCACAAGGTCAGGGGCACGGCGCCCGCCGCTCACTGAGGGCCGGCCGCCACCGGGAAGGTAGTCTGGGCCCGGTATGCGCGGGAGATCCCGACGAAGCGCAGATGCGCCGCACACCCACCCCTGTCACACAGAGGAACCCTTCATGGACTTCAAGGTTGCCGACCTGTCCCTGGCCGACTACGGCCGCACCGAGATCACCCTGGCCGAGCACGAGATGCCCGGCCTGATGGCGATGCGCGAGCGCTACGGCGCCGCCAAGCCGCTCGCGGGCGCCCGCGTCGCCGGCTCGCTGCACATGACGATCCAGACCGCCGTGCTCATCGAGACCCTCGTCGACCTCGGCGCGGAGGTCCGCTGGGCCTCCTGCAACATCTTCTCGACCCAGGACCACGCGGCCGCGGCCGTCGTCGTCGGTCGCGAGGGCACCCCGGAGGACCCGCAGGGCGTCCCGGTCTTCGCCTGGAAGGGCGAGAGCCTCGAGGAGTACTGGTGGTGCACGCAGCAGATCCTCGACTGGGATGGCGGCGGTCAGGGCCAGGGCACCGACGTGATGCCGAACATGATCCTCGACGACGGTGGCGACGCCACCATGCTGCTGCACCTCGGCGTCGAGGCCGAGAAGAACGGCGTGGCGCCGGACCCGGCCACCGCGGCCAGCACGGAGCAGCGCATCGTCTTCGAGGTCCTGGGCGCCCAGCTCGAGCGCAGCCAGACGCACTGGACCCCGATCGCGAACTCCGTCAAGGGCGTCACCGAGGAGACCACCACCGGTGTGCTGCGTCTCTACGACATGATGCGTGACGGCACGCTGCTCTTCCCGGCGATCAACGTCAACGACTCGGTCACCAAGAGCAAGTTCGACAACAAGTACGGTTGCCGCCACTCGCTCATCGACGGCATCAACCGCGCCACCGACGTGCTCATCGGCGGCAAGGTCGCCGTGGTCTGCGGGTACGGCGACGTCGGCAAGGGCTGCGCGGAGTCGTTGCGCGGCCAGGGCGCGCGCGTGATCGTCACCGAGATCGACCCGATCTGCGCGCTGCAGGCCGCCATGGACGGCTACCAGGTCTCCACGCTCGACGAGGTCCTCCCGGTCGCGGACATCATCATCACCGCGACCGGCAACAAGGACGTCGTGACCGTGGCGCAGATGCAGCGGATGAAGTTCCAGGCGATCGTGGCCAACATCGGCCACTTCGACAACGAGATCGACATGGCCGGACTGGAGTCCTTCGACGGCGTCGTGCGCAAGAACGTCAAGCCGCAGGTCGACGTGTGGTCCTTCCCGGAGGGCACCACCGTCATCGTGCTGTCCGAGGGCCGCCTGATGAACCTCGGCAACGCGACGGGACACCCGTCGTTCGTGATGTCGAACTCGTTCACCAACCAGGTGCTGGCCCAGATCGAGCTGTTCACCAGGACCGAGGAGTACCCGACCGGCGTCTACGTGCTGCCCAAGCACCTCGACGAGGAGGTCGCCCGCCTCCACCTCGGCTCGCTCGGCGTCAAGCTCACCGAGCTCACCGAGTCCCAGGCGTCCTACCTCGGCGTCGACAAGGCCGGCCCCTACAAGTCGGACCAGTACCGGTACTGATCCGTTCCGGTCGGGCAGCACCACGAGGACGACGAGCGAGGCGGACGGACATGGCGGTGGAGGCGGGGTCGGCGGCACGGGCGAAGGTGCTCGTGGTCGACGACGACTCCGCGCTCGCCGAGATGTTGACCATCGTGCTGCGCAACGAGGGTTTCGAGCCCCAGGTGTGCTCGCACGGCAACGAGGCCCTGGCGGCCTTCCAGGGCTTCCGTCCCGACCTCGTGCTCCTCGACCTCATGCTGCCCGGCCGTGACGGCATCGACGTCTGCAAGGACATCCGGGCCGAGTCCGGGGTACCCATCGTGATGCTCACGGCGCGCGGCGACACCGTCGACGTGGTCGAGGGGCTGGAGTCGGGGGCCGACGACTACGTCGTCAAGCCGTTCAAGCCCAAGGAGCTGGTGGCCCGGATCCGCGCCCGGGTCCGCACCTTCGAGGCGGCCCCGCCCGAGCAGCTCACCATCGGTGACCTGCACGTCGACGTCGCCGGCCACCGGGTCACCCGCGGCGAGAGCGTCATCGCGCTGACGCCCCTGGAGTTCGACCTGCTCGTGTGCCTGGCCCGCAAGCCGTGGCAGGTGTTCACCCGCGAGGTGCTGCTCGAGCAGGTCTGGGGCTACCGCCACGCCGCCGACACGCGGCTGGTCAACGTGCACGTCCAGCGGCTGCGGTCCAAGGTCGAGCAGGACCCTGAGAACCCCGAGATCGTGGTGACCGTCCGGGGTGTCGGTTACAAGGCCGGCTGAGGTGACGGCCCGGCGGCTGCGGGGCGTGGCGGCCCGTCCGCTGCGCGCCGTCGCGACGCTGTGGCGACGCTCCATCCAGGCCCGGGTGGTGCTGAGCACGGTGCTGCTCTCGGCGATCGTGGTCTCCCTCGTCGGGTGGACCCTGCTGGAGCAGGTCACCGACGGACTGGTCCGTGAGCGGGTCGAGGAGGCCGTCGCGGAGTCCGGCCGAGCCACCGAGGACCTGCAGGTCAGTCTCAGCGCGGCCACCCCCGACTTCGAGTCGAGCGCCCAGCTGGCCTCGCTCATGTCCACCGAGATCTCGCGTGGCGCGGTGCGCGGCTACGACGTCGTCCTCGTGGGCCCGCTCTCGGTCGACGAGGAGGGTCGTGCCTTCGGCGGCGGCGAGCGGTTCACCCCGGGCCTCGACCTGTCGAGCCTGCCGCCCGACCTCACCGCACGGGTGGGGGCACCGCAGGAGAACGCCCAGCTGTGGACCTTCACCCGGCTGCGGTACGACGACAGCGCCGGCGGGGCGGGTGGCGCCGGTGGCGCGGGGGGCACCGACGTCCCCGGTGTCGCGGTCGGGACCCGGTTGGTGCTGCCCGCGGACGGCGACACCTACGCGCTCTACCACCTGTTCCCCATGTCGGCCGAGCAGCGCACCATCGATCTGGTGCAGCGCGCGATCCTGACCAGCGGGATCCTCCTGCTCATCCTGGTGGCGGCCTTGACGTGGTTGGTGACGCGGCAGGTCGTGACCCCCGTGCGGCTGGCGCGACGTACGGCGGAGCGCCTGTCGTCGGGCCGCCTCGAGCAGCGGATGCAGGTCAAGGGCGACGACGACATCGCACGTCTGGCCATGTCCTTCAACCACATGGCGACCAGCCTGCAGAAGCAGATCCGCAAGCTGGAGGACATGTCGGCGGCCCAGCGCCGCTTCGTCTCCGACGTCTCCCACGAGCTGCGCACGCCGCTGACCACCGTGCGGATGGCCAGCGACGTGCTGCACGACGCCCGCGGCCGGTTCGACCCGGTGACCGCGCGCTCGGCGGAGCTGCTGCAGAACGAGCTCGACCGGTTCGAGACGCTGCTGGCCGACCTGCTGGAGATCAGCAGGTTCGACGCCGGAGCGGCAGCCCTCGAGGTGGAGGACGTCAACCTCGTCGACGTGGCCCACCGGGTGGTGGCCTCGTTGGCGCCGCTGGCGGCCCAGCGCGACGTCCGTCTGGTCGTCCAGCCGCGAGGCGGACCGTGCCTGGTGGAGGCCGACACCCGTCGTCTGGAGCGGATCGTGCGCAACCTGGTGACCAACGCCATCGACTACGCCGACTCCTCCGACGTCGTCGTGCTGGTGGAGTCCGACCCCGAGACCAGCGCCCTGGCCGTGCGCGACTACGGCGTCGGACTGCGCCCCGGTGACGAGGTGCGGGTCTTCAACCGCTTCTGGCGGGCGGACCCGTCGCGGGTCCGCCGCTCGGGCGGCACCGGGCTGGGGCTGTCGATCTCGCAGGAGGACGCCCGGCTCCACGGCGGCTGGCTGGAGGCCTGGGGCGCCCCCGGAGCCGGTTCCCAGTTCCGGCTCACGCTGCCGCGCCGTGCCGGGGGAGCCCTCACCCACAGCCCTCTCCCGCTCGTGCCCCGGGACGCCGGCCTGGTGCCCGCCCGCCCCGGACGGGTGGGTACCTCGTGACGCCCGGGTCGCACCCCGTGCGGCGTCACGGCGGTGGTGACCGCGCTCGCCACCGCGTGCCTCGCGGCGGCAGGGTGCTCGGCCCTGCCCGACGGCGGGCCCGTGGTCGCCGGCAGTCGTGCGGCCGGTTCCCTCGAGGCGCAGCCGTTCGACTACAACCCTCCCGGGCCCCGGCCGGGGGCGCTCCCCGACGACATCGTGGCCGGCTTCCTCAGCGCCCAGCAGGCCGTACCGGTGAGCACCCGGGTCGCCGAGGAGTACCTCACGGCCGACGCCGCCGCCACCTGGCGACCGGACCGGCGGACCATCGTCTACACCTCGCAGCAGGTGGTGGCCCGCGGCACGGACGTCGTCATCCGTCTGCGCGGCGCCTCGGCCCTCGACGCGACCGGTCGCTGGCGAGGCGAGTGGTCGGAGAACGGCCGCGGTAGCCTGCGGGTGCGGGTGGAGCGTGAGGGACAGGAGTGGCGGATCGTGGACCCGCCGCCGGCGCTGGTCATCCCGCGCACGCACTTCGAGTCCCGCTACCAGGCGCTGACGCTCTCGTTCTTCGACCCGACGGGGTCGATCCTGGTGCCCGAGCCGGTCTACCTGCCCACGGGTGTGCAGGCCGCGACCCGACTCGTGGCCGGTCTGCTCCAGGGCCCCCCGGCCGGGAGCCGCGAGGTGGAGCGGTCCTACCTGCCCATCGGCACCGACCTGGGCGTCGGCGTGCCGATCCGGGGTCGGGGGATCGCGGAGGTCCCGCTCGGCGCCGAGATGGTCGACCTGCGGCCTGCGGACCTCAACCGGGCGCTCGCGCAGCTCACCGCCACCCTGGGCCAGCTGCCCGAGGTGCGCGGCGTGCGCGTCCTCGTCGACGGCACCCCGCTCAGCCTGCCCGGGGGCGAGGAGGTGCTGCCGGTGACCCTCGGCGAGGAGTACAGCCCCACCGTGGACTGGGCCTCACCGGACCTCTTCGGGCTCTCGGGACGCTCCATCGTCCGCCTCACCGACGGCGCGGAGTCGACGGTCGCGGTGCTGCCCCGCCGTCGGGTGGAGGTCTCCGGACGACCGCGCTCGCTGGGCGTGAGCCTGGCCGGCGACCGCACGGCGGTGGTCTCCGGTGACGGGACCCGCGTCTGGCGCATCACCTCGCGCGAGGGCGCCGACGTCCGGCCGACCGTGGTCGGCCGCGGCACCGACGTGCTCCGCCCGATGTGGGACCGCACGGGACGGCTGTGGGTGGTCGACCGGGGCGACACCTCACGGCCGGTCACGGTCGTCTCCGACGGCGACCGGGTCCGCCTCACCGGGCCGGAGCTGCGCGGCGTCGTCCTCGAGGCCGCAGCCGTGTCGCGGGACGGGAGCCGCTTCGTGGTCCTCGCCCGGCTTCCCGACGGCGAGGTCGAGGCTCGACTGTTCCGCGTCGTCCGCGACGACCTCGGCGCACCCCTGCGGCTGGCCTTCGCACGCACCCTGCCGGCCCCGATCACGCTGCGGCGCCCGCGGGCGATCGGCTGGTGGGACCCGACCACCGTCGCGATCATGACGCGGCCCTCGGGGTTCTCCACGCGGGTGCAGCTGCTGCGGACCGACGGCGCGACGGTCGCGGCCACCGGGGCGCCACGCGTGGACCTGCTCTTCGAGTCCGGCCAGTCGATGGCCACCTCGCCCGGGTCGCCGCAGAGCCTGCTCGTCGGCGACTCCGAGGGCAACGTCTTCGGCCTCGGCGACGACGGGCGCTGGGCCGCCGTGGCGCTTCCCGGGCCGCTGCGCGCCGCGACGTACGCCGGCTGAGCCGTACCGCGACCCCCGGTCGAGGGGCGCCTGTCCACATCTCGCCGCGTGACCCTCCCGCCGGCCGCTCGCGGCGGGGAGGGTGGGCGGGTGCGTGATGCCCTGGTCGACCTGCTGCTGGGGTCGTGCTGCGTCGGCTGCGGACGTCCGGGTCGTGTCCTGTGCCCGGTGTGCCGGGCGTCGCTGCCCGACGGGGGAAGGGCGTGTCCGCCGACGCCGAGCCCACCCGGCCTCGCCCCGCCCTGGTGCGCGGCGGAGTACGCCGGGGTGGTGCGGCAGATGGTCCTGGCTCACAAGGAGCGGGCGTGCCACGGCCTGGCCCGACCGCTCGGCACGATGCTGGCCACTGCGGTGGCGGCTGCCCTCGAGCCGGCCCTCGAGCCCGGTCCCGCCGCGCCGGACAGGTGCGACCGGGTCGCGCTGGTGCCGGTGCCGAGCCACCGGAGGGTCGTGCGCGACCGGGGCCACGACCCGTTGCTGCGGCTGACCCGTGAGGCGGCCCGGTCGTTGCGGCGCGCGGGGGTGCCGGCGGCGGTGCGGCCGCTGCTCGCGACCCGGGCCCGCCCCCGTGACCAGGCCGGTCTGGACGCGGGCGCGCGGGCGGTCAACCTCACCGGTGCGTTCACTCCCCGCCCCGGGCTCGGGGAGGTCGGCCTGGCGGGGCCGTGGGCTCGGATCGTGGTCGTCGACGACGTCCTCACCACCGGTGCCACGGCGCGCGAGGCGCAGCGCGCGCTCGAGGACGCCGGTGTGACGGTCCACGTGGTCGCAGTGGTCGCCGCGACCACCCGCCGGGTCCCTCCCCGTGACCTCCCGACACCTGAGAAGCAGCCATGATGTGGACGATCGGGTTCCCCCGACCGCCCCGGAGCACTAGCGTCTGTCCATGGAGTCCGTCCGGGTCCGTGGTTGCGCCGAGGAGGTGCGTCCCGGCTCGTTCAGAGCAGGTGACGTCTCCTGGCAAGCCGATGCCAGTCGCAGGCGAAACGGTCCACGTAAGAGCCCCTCGCGGGCTCGATCACGGTGCGGCTTAGAAGTAAGTCCTGCCGTCGCGGGAGCACCAGATGTGCCCCCGGCCGGCGAGAAGGCGGGTAGTGGCGGAGAAGCTGCGAGAGCCTCAGCAGGCGGTTGTGGGGTCGAAGACCAGGTCGGCCGGACGGACTCCACTCTCGGGACCGTGACTCGACAGGGAGCCACGGTGCACGGCGTCGGGACGCCTCGACGCAGATAGCCCGCTCAACACCGGAGGTGCGTATGGATGTTGTCGTGAAGAGTCGTCACTGCGAGGTCTCAGATCGGTTCCGTGAGCACGTCGAGGAGAAGCTCGGTCGGCTGGAGAAGCACGACCACCGGGTCATCCGCATGGAGGTAGAGGTCGAGCTGGAGCGCAACCCGCGCCTGCACGACCGCGCCGTGAAGGTCGAGCTCACCGCCTTCTCCAAGGGACCCGTGGTGCGCGCCGAGGCGGCGGCCGAGGACAAGCTCGGTGCCCTGGACCTCGCGCTGGACAAGATGGCGGCCCAGATGCGCCGCGCGGCCGACCGCAGACGCGTGCACCACGGACGCCGTACGCCGGTCTCGGTCTCGCAGGCGCTCTCCGGGCTCGAGGTGGCCGAGAACGGCTCGTTGCTCACCCTCGACAGCGAGGGCGGGGACAGCGAGGCCGACGACGCCACCGCCGAGGGGTTGACCGCGTCCAACGGCACGATCGTGATGCGGGAGAAGACCCACCCGGCCCGGCCGATGAGCCTGGACCAGGCGCTCTACGAGATGGAGCTCGTGGGGCACGACTTCTTCCTCTTCGTCGACAGCGACTCCGACCGACCCTCGGTCGTCTACCGACGCAAGGGCTACGACTACGGCGTCATCGCGCTGACCCAGGAGTGACCTGAGCCCGCTCGACCGCCTCCCCGTCCTCCCGGTGGGGACCCGTGTGTGACCGCGGGCGTAGCCCGAAGTGACCAACGTCCTCACCGGGAGTGACAGGGGCGGCGAGTATCCGAATTCGCTATCCCGAGTAGTCCGTCCGTGCCATGATCGGAGGGTGGTCATCCCCCCGCCCTCCGCACGCTCCGGCTCGTCCGACATCCGCGTGCTCGTGGTGGACGACCAGGAGCTGTTCCGGCGCGGACTGACCATGCTGCTCGGTGTCGAGTCCGACATCGAGGTGGTGGGCGAGGCCGCCGACGGCGTCTCCGCGGCAGCGTTGGCCGCCAGCACCCAGCCCGACGTGGTGCTCATGGACGTCCGCATGCCGCGGCAGACCGGTATCGAGGCCTGCGCGGCGCTGAAGGACGCGGCCCCCAACGCACGCATCATCATGCTGACGGTGAGCGACGACGAGGCCGACCTCTACGACGCGGTGAAGAGCGGCGCCTCCGGCTACCTGCTCAAGGACTCCTCGATCGAGGAGGTCGCCCAGGCCATCCGCGTGGTCGCCGACGGACAGTCGCTGATCAGCCCCTCGATGGCGATCAAGCTGCTCGACGAGTTCAAGCAGATGGCGCGCACGGACCGGCAGGCGGTGCCGACCCCGCGGTTGACCGAGCGCGAGCTCGAGGTGCTGCGCCTGGTGGCGCAGGGACTCAACAACCGCGAGATCGCCAAGCAGCTGTTCATCAGCGAGAACACGGTCAAGAACCACGTCCGCAACATCTTGGAGAAGCTCCAGCTGCACTCGCGCATGGAGGCGGTCATGTACGCCGTCCGCGAGAAGATCCTCGACATCCCGTAGGTCGGCGGTGCCCCGACCCGACTCCACCCGTGAGTCGTTGAGCCTCGCCCAGGCACGCCGGGTGGCGCTGGCGGCCCAGGGCTTCCTCGACCCTCCCCACGCGACGCCGACCCTGCGGACGCTCGTACGCACCGTCGGTCGCACCGGGGTGCTCCAGGTCGACTCGGTGAACGTGCTCCAGCGCGCCCACTACATGCCGCTGTTCAGCCGGATGGGCCCCTACGACCCGGCGCTGCTGACCCGCGCCGCCGAGCGTCGTCCTCGCCGGCTGGTGGAGTACTGGGCCCACGTCCAGGCCCTGATGCCCGTCGACCTCTGGCCCGTGATGCGGCACCGCATGGACGAGTACCGCGCCGCTCGGGGCACGTGGGGGATGGCCCTGCAGGACGGACTGCCCGAGCGCCTGGTGGCCGAGATCCGCGCCGGAGGCCCGGCCACGGCCCGCGAGCTGGACGACGGGGCGCCGCGAGGCACGGAGCACTGGGGGTGGAACTGGTCGGCGGCCCGCAAGGCGCTGGACTTCGCCTACCTGTCCGGCGAGCTGGCCGTCGCCGGGCGCTCCTCCTCCTTCGAGGTCGTCTACGACGTGCCGGAGCGGGTGCTGCCCGGCGAGGTGCTCGCCGCACCGACGCCGAGCCGCGACGAGGCCGACCGCGAGCTCGTGCGCCGAGCCGCGCGGTCGCACGGCGTGGCCACCGAGCGTTGCCTGGCCGACTACTACCGGATGAAGCTGCCTCCCGGCCCGGGCACGCGCGGAGCCCGAGCCGCCGTGGCGGACCTGGTGGAGGCTGGTGAGCTGCTGCCGGTGCGGGTCGAGGGCTGGGACCGGCCCGCCTACCTGCACCGGGACGCCCGCGTCCCGCGCCGTGTCGACGCCCGGACGGTCCTGAGTCCCTTCGACCCCGTGGTGTGGGAGCGAGCCCGCACCGAGGCCCTGTTCGGCTTCCGCTACCGCATCGAGATCTACGTGCCCGCCGCCCAGCGGGTGCACGGCTACTACGTCCTGCCGTTCCTCCTCGGGGACCGTCTCGTCGCCCGGGTCGACCTCAAGGCGGACCGGGCGCGGGGCACCCTGCTGGTCCAGGCGGCGTACGGCGAGCCGGGCGCGCCGACGGAGACGGCCGAGGAGCTGCTGGCCGCGCTGCACCGGCTGGCCGGGTGGCTGGGGCTCGACGAGGTGCTCGCCCGCCCCCGCGGCGACCTCGGCGAGGTCCTGGCGTCCCTCACCCCCTGATCACCGAGTGGCCGGCGATCAGTTCGGGGCGGCCAGGCAGTCGATCTGGGGCGTCGGGTCGGCCGGGGCACGCTTGTGGCTGAGCGCCTCGAGCACCAGCTGGTGGACGACCGGGTCGTTGGGTGCCTGGTCGTGCTCGATCGGGTCGGCGGGGCAGACGTCCTGGATGACGATGTTGGTGACCCGGCGGGCGGGTCCGGCCAGGAACTGGCTGCGGTAGGGGGTGACCACCTCGTCGTAGCGGGTCGAGATGACGGTGTAGAAGGGCCCCTGCCGACGACGGTGGTTCGCGTGCACCAGGTCACCGTCGCGGTTCAGCCGCTTCAGGAAGCGGGATCCGGCCTGCTGCTGGTCGCAGGCGCGGCAGCTGTCGCCGCTGGGCGGAGGGGTCGTGCCGTCGGGGGAGGGCGTGATCAGGCCCCGGGTGCCGTGGTTGGACGGGGCGATGCCCACGAGGCTGCGGACCTTGGTCCGGCCACCCTCGAAGCGCATGTACTGCCGCGGCATCATGCCGCCCTGGCTGTGGCCCACGATGACGACCTTGCGGGTGTCGGTGCGCCGCAGCACCTTGTTCACGAAGGCGTCGAGCTCCTCGGCCGATCGTTGGATGGGCCCCGTGGCGTAGACGCCGTCGGTCTCGCCGTAGTTGAGCGCGAAGACGCAGTAGCCCGCGTCGGCGAGCACCGGCGACAGCGTGGACCAGTTCTTGGCCCTGCTCTCGAAGGTGCCGGGCACGAGCACGACGGGGAAGGGGTGGCGTCGGGTGGGGCGGCAGGAGAAGTCGTTGGCGCCCGGAGGTGGAGCGGCGGCAGGGTCGGTCCCACCCCGCTCGACGGCGGGTGCCCCGGACGGGACCAGCAGGGCGCCGGTGGCCGCGAGGGTGGTGACGGTGGCGCCGACGAGGACGGCGCGGAGTCGGGACGGGACGGTCATGTGAGGCCTCCTTCGCCCGCAGGTCGGGAGCCTGGCCGGGCACAGCAGGTGTACCCGCTGGGTGAGGGGCCAACCGGGGCGGTCCCTGGTGTGGAAGTCTGGGTGGAATCCGCTGGGTAGAGTTGCCACGCGTTCCCGTGCCCCGCGACGTGACCGCCCGACCGAACGTGCCTCGAACCAGGAGCCTGACTTCGTGCCTGCCATCATCGACAAGATCCTTCGCATGGGCGAGGGCAAGATCCTGCGCCAGCTGGAGGGGATCGCGAAGGCCGTCAACGCCATCGAGGACGACTTCGTCGCCATGAGCGACGAGGAGCTGCGCGCGATGACCGACGAGTTCCGCACCCGGCTCGCGGGCGGCGAGACCCTCGACGACCTGATGCCGGAGGCCTTCGCCACCGTGCGCGAGGCCGCCAAGCGGGTGCTGGGCCAGCGGCACTTCGACGTCCAGGTCATGGGCGGCGCCGCGCTGCACCTGGGCAACATCGCCGAGATGAAGACCGGTGAGGGCAAGACCCTCGTCTCCACGCTGCCTGCCTACCTCAACGCGATCGCCGGCAAGGGCGTCCACGTCGTCACCGTCAACGACTACCTCGCGAAGTACCACGCCGAGTGGATGGGACGCGTCCACCACTTCCTGGGTCTGACGACCGACGTGATCCTGCCGTCGATGTCGCGCGAGGCCCGCCGAGCGGCGTACGCCGCTGACATCACCTACGGCACCAACAACGAGCTCGGCTTCGACTACCTGCGCGACAACATGGCCACCGACCTGGACGAGTGCGTCCAGCGCGGCCACAACTTCGCCGTCGTCGACGAGGTCGACTCGATCCTCATCGACGAGGCGCGCACGCCGCTGATCATCTCCGGACCCACGCAGGAGGAGGTGAAGTGGTACCCCGAGTTCGCCACCGTCGCCCAACGCATGGTCAAGGACGTCGACTACGAGGTCGACGAGAAGAAGCGGACGATCTCGGTCCTCGAGGGCGGCATCACCAAGGTCGAGGACTACCTCGGCATCGACAACCTCTACGACTCGGTCAACACCCCCCTGATCTCGTTCATGAACAACGCGATCAAGGCCAAGGAGCTGTTCCGCAACGACAAGGAGTACGTCGTCCTCAACGGCGAGGTCCTCATCGTCGACGAGCACACCGGTCGCATGCTCCACGGCCGCCGCTACAACGAGGGCCTGCACCAGGCCATCGAGGCCAAGGAGGGCGTGCAGATCCGCGAGGAGTACCAGACCCTCGCCACGATCACGCTGCAGAACTACTTCCGCCTCTACGACAAGCTCTCCGGCATGACCGGCACGGCGATGACCGAGGCCAGCGAGTTCGACAAGATCTACAAGCTCGGTGTCGTGCAGATCCCGACGAACCGCCCGATGGCGCGCGTCGACCAGCCGGACCTGGTCTACCGCACCGAGGACGCGAAGTACTCCGCGGTCGTCGACGACATCGCCGAGCGTCACCGTGCCGGCCAGCCGGTCCTGGTGGGCACCGTCTCGGTCGAGAAGTCCGAGCACCTGTCCAAGGAGCTGCGCGCCAAGGGCGTCCCGCACTCGGTGCTGAACGCCAAGCAGCACGCCGACGAGGCCCAGGTCGTCGCCCTCGCCGGTCACCGCGGGGCGGTCACGGTCGCCACCAACATGGCCGGGCGCGGAACCGACATCATGCTCGGTGGCTCGGTGGACTTCCTCGCCGACGCCGAGCTGCGCAAGCAGGGTCTCGACCCGGTCGACAACGCCGAGGAGTACGACGCCGCCTGGCCGACCATGGTCGAGCGCATCAAGGCGCAGGTCGCGGCCGAGCACGACGAGGTCCGCGACCTCGGTGGCCTCTACGTGCTGGGCACCGAGCGCCACGAGTCGCGCCGCATCGACAACCAGCTGCGCGGCCGCTCCGGGCGTCAGGGCGACCCGGGCGAGTCCCGGTTCTACCTGTCGCTCGAGGACGAGCTGATGCGGCTGTTCAAGTCCGACTGGGTCGACTGGGTGCTGACCACGCTGAAGGTCCCCGACGACGTGCCGATCGAGAACAAGCGCGTCACCAGCTCGATCGCCTCGGCGCAGAGCCAGGTGGAGTCGCAGAACTTCGACTCCCGCAAGAACGTGCTCAAGTACGACGACGTGATGAGCCGTCAGCGCGAGGTCGTCTACGCCGAGCGTCGGGCGGTCCTCGAGGGGGCCGACCTGCACGACCAGGTGGTCACGATGATCGACCAGACCGTCGAGGGCTACGTCACCGGCGCGACCACCGGCTTCCCCGAGGAGTGGGACCTGGAGGCGCTCTGGACGGCGTTGAAGACCCTCTACCCGGTCTCGCTCACCCTGGCGTCGGTCGAGGACGAGGCGGGCGGTCGGGCCAACCTCGATCGCGACGAGCTGCTCGAGCTGGTGCGGGCGGACGCGCACCGTGCCTACCAGGAGCGCGAGCAGGAGTTCGGCTCCGAGGTCATGCGCGAGCTCGAGCGCCGGGTCGTGCTGTCGGTGCTGGACCGCAAGTGGCGCGAGCACCTCTACGAGATGGACTACCTCCGCGAGGGCATCGGTCTGCGCGCCTACTCCCAGCGCGACCCGCTCGTGGAGTACCAGCGCGAGGGCTTCGACATGTTCAACGTCATGATGGACGCCATCCGCGAGGAGTCGGTCGCGTTCCTGTTCAACCTCGACGTGCAGGTCGAGGAGGAGCCCGAGGGCGGTGTCGTGGACGACGACGAGGCCGACGGTGTCCCGCTGATCACGCCTGCCTCGGCCGCCGCCACCTCGCATGCCTCGCCCGTGGTGAAGGCCAAGGGTCTGGAGCCGAAGTCACCGGCGCCGGCGGCCCTGACCTACGCCGGACCCACGGAGACCGGAGAGGTGGAGGTGCACGGGGAGCAGGCCCCGGTCGACGACGAGTTCGCCGGCGTGGGCCGCAACGACCTCTGTCCGTGCGGCTCGGGCAAGAAGTACAAGCGCTGCCACGGCGCCTCGGGTGGCCCGACCGGCACCACCGCACGTATCAGCTGACAGCGTGGGTCGCCGCCGTCGCGATCAGCCGAACAGCAGGACCGTGCAGCGCCAGCGGTCGCGGTGACGCTCGAGGCGGAGGGCCAGGGCGCGTGAGCGGTCGCCGTGACGGACGTGCACGCTGACCTCGGCGACATCGGGGTGGGGTCGGCACACGTGGACGCTGCGCACCTGCGCGTGCACCCGGCGCGCGGCCGTGCCGCGCGCCTGCGCGACGAGGGCGGCGCGACGCTCGAGGTCGCCGTACACGTGCTCGTCGGTCCACCGCAGCAGCTGCAGGACCGGCCGTTGCCCGGCGACCACCTCGACCGCGGCCTGGGCGAAGCTCCCGGCGAGGTGGCGGAGCTCCGCGGTCTCGTCCCGGCCTTCCTCCGGGACCGGGGCCGCGACGGGGGAGTAGCTCAGTGCCAAGGATCCCTGCACGGAGGCACAGGGAGAGGGCGTGCGCTGCTGGGGCAGGCGGGTGACGGTGCCCGGCGCGGTGGCAGTGCGGGGAGTCGAGGCCTGAGGAGTCGGTGACCCCGGGGTCGAGGGCTGGGTCATGGGAGTCCTTCCGTTGGTGCGGGCGCCGGCAGGTCCAGGCGGGCGCCCGGGCGGATCAGGTGGGGGTCCGGGCCGATCACGGCCCGGTTCGCGGCGTACAGGCGTCGCCAGGCCGCGTCGACCGCTCGCTCGGAGGCGCTGCGGCCGCGCGGCAGCAGGTGTGCCGTGGCCAGCGACCACAGCGAGTCACCGGGACGTACGACGAGGGTCCGGCGGTCTGCTGACCGGGTCGGTGTCGACGGTGTCGACGTGGTCGGGGGGCGTGGTCGGCGTGCTCGGCGTGGAAGCGACTCGCCCACCCACGGGCCGCCCGGGCAGCGGAAGCGCCACGGTGGAGGGCTCCGAGGAGGCCGAACCGCCACAGACGTCGGGCGTCGGGAACGCACGGGCGAACGCAGGTGCCGCAGCCAGCCCGCCGAGGCCGGACCCGACGAGGCCGGACCCGACGAGGCTGGACCCGACGAGGACGGCCGCCAGCCGCCGGGCCGTCGTGGGACGCAGCCGTCCGGTGGCCGGGACGGCGGGACGGCGGAGCAGGTGGGTGGCGAGGCAGGCGCACGTGCCGAGGGCGAGCCAGGCCCAGCCGACGAGCAGCAGGAGTGCGCAGACGAGGCCGAGCAGCGCGTCCAGGTCGGTAGCCGGGGCCGCGGCCGACGCGACGGGCCCGCCGCCGAGCAGCGGTGTGAGGAACGGAGCGACCAGAGCCAGCAGCCCCGCGGTGGTGAGCAGGACGGTCACGAGGGCGGCGAGCGCTCGCACTCGCAGCATCGCGTCTGCGGTGGTTCCAGCCATGTCTTCCCCCGACGTCCACGTTTGATCGTGTTTGACATTTCTAAACCGGCTTTGGGTGCGACGTCAAGGGCGGGGACCGGGCTGTTGACACGGCGCAGGGTTGGCGTGAGGGTGCGGGACATGACCCAGGAGCCCGCCCACGAGGACGTGATGCGCGGCCTGCTGCCCCTGCTCGACCTCTTCGACGAGCTCGAGCAGCAGGCGGCCGGGCTGGAGCTGGAGCGCCGCGACGCGGAGGTCGACGACCGGGTCCGCGACGAGTACTCCGAGGTCGACCTGGCGTCGCGCCTGCACGCCTCGGTGGGGTGCTCGGTGGGTTTCGGGCTGCTCGGGTCCGACGACGTGCGCGGCACGCTCGTGCGGGTGGGGGCGGACTGGTGCCTGCTGGAGGTGGACGGCCCCGTGGTGTCGCACGAGCTGCTGGTGCGCCAGGGTGCGCTGATCGCAGCGACCGGCCTCTCCGAGCGTGCGGTGCCGGCCGGTGCCCGCTCGGTCCTGAGCCGGTTGACGCTGGCGTCGTGCCTTCGACGGCTCGCCGAGAGCGGGGAGCGTCAGGTCATCCGCACGACCGACGGGGGTCTCCGCACCGGGGAGGTCGGCCGGGTGGGGGCCGACTTCGTCGAGCTCTGGGACGACGCCGGGGCCGTCCAGGTGCCGCTGCGCGCGCTGGTGTGGGCGCGTCGCGGCTGACCGCCCAGCGGCCTCGCCCGTGACCTCGCCCGTGACCTCGTCAGAAGGCTCGGGCGATCAGATCTCGACGTTCTCGGTCGACTCCAGAGCGCTGGCAGTGCGCTGCTGGGCGAGGTGGCGGTCGGTCTGCTCGTACATGCGGGAGATGAACTCCTCGAGCTCGGTGGCCTCGACCCGCCACTGACCGCGGCCGCCCAGCTTGAGGGCCTTGAGCTCCTGGCGGTGGACCAGTGCGGTGACCTGGGCGAGCGAGGTGTTGAGCACCTCGGCCACGTCGGCCAGGGTGAGGAACCGGGGCGCAGCGCTCATGGCGTCACTATGGCACCGTTTGTTCACACGGGTAAACAATTTTGTCACCTGCCCTGTGGAAAACCCCTCTGATGTCGATTCGACCCCGGTTGCCCGCGCATGATGGCGGCCATGAGCCTCGCCCCACCCGCCTCGTCTCCATCGTCGGGATCCTTGGCCCCGCCCGGAGCGTCAGCCCACGACGCCTCCCCTCCGGCACGCCGGGCAGCCCGCCCGGGATGGCGTGACCCGCGCTTCGCCATCGGTCTGGTGCTGGTGGCGCTGTCGGTCGTGGTCGGCGTCCGGGTCGTCGACGGGCGTGACGACACCACGCCGGTGCTGGCCGCGGCGCGGCCGCTGGTGGCCGGGCAGCGCCTGGGACCTGACGACGTCGCCGTGGTCGAGGTGCGGTTCGCCGCGACCGGCGACGCCGACCGCTACCTGCCCGCCGGAGCGGGTGGGGTCGACGGGGCGCTCGGGGGCCTGGAGGGCACGGTGGTGACCCGCGGCGTGGGCACGGGCGAGCTGGTGCCGCGTGCCGCCACCAGCGCGACCCAGGACGCCGACGTCCAGGTCCCGCTCGCGGTGCCGCTGGGGAGGGTGCCGAGCACGGTGCAGGTGGGCTCCTCCGTCGACGTCTGGGCCACGCCCGAGCTCTCGACCACGTCGAGCACGCCGTCGGAGGCGGTCGAGCCGACCGGCGCCGGGGTCGCTGCCGGGGACGGAGCCGACCGGGTGCTGCGGGGGGTTCCCGTGCTGGCGGTCTCGCGCGGGCAGGGCCTCGGCCCTGACAGCGAGATCCGCGTGGTGGTCGGTGTGCCGGACCGGGGCGCCGACGTGGCGGCGGTGGTGCGCACCCTCGCCGGTGCCGGCGTCCTTCTCGTGCACCGCCCCGAGGGGAGCTGACGGTGGGCGACGCCGCGCCCCCGCGGCACGGTCCTCGGATCACGGTGGCCATCGCTGCGGGCACCGACCGGTGGGAGTCGGTCGCCCTGGAGACGGTGGCCTCCTCCCCCTCCCGGCTGACCCTGGTCAAACGCTGTCTCGACCTCAGCGACCTGCTGGCCGTCGCCGCGACCGGCACGCTGCGGGTCGTGCTGCTCTCGGCCACCCTCGACGGGCTCGACACCGACAGCGTGGAACGCCTGCGCAGGGCCGGGGTCCGCTCGGCCGTGGTGGTGCCGACCGGCTCCTCCGCCGCCGAGCACCAGCGGCTCCGTCGCCTGGGCGTCACCCGGCAGGTCGACGAGGCCGACCTCGCGCGCCTGGTGGAGCTGCTGGAGGAGACGGCGTCCGCCGAGCTGGCGCCGCCGGGGCTCGCCGAGCTGCTGCCTCCGGGCGACAGCCGGGACGGGGCGACCGGTCCGACCGGTGCGGCAGGCCCCACGGGGGCGTGGACCGGGGAGACGGTGGACGCGGAGGGGACCGTCGGCGTCGGTGCCTCCCGCGGCCGCGGCCGCGTGGTCGCGGTCTGGGGACCCCACGGCTCACCAGGACGTACGACGGTCGCCATCGGCCTCGCCGCGGAGGCAGCTGCGCTCGGCGTGGCCACGACGGTCGTCGACGCGGACCCGCACGGCGGGGCGGTCGGTCAGCACCTCGCCGTCCTGGACGAAGCGTCCGGCCTGCTGGCCGCCGTACGCCTGGCCAACGCCGGTCAGCTGGACGCCGGTCGCCTGGTGACGGTCGCGCGGCAGCTCGACGACCGGTTGCGGCTGGTCACCGGCCTGCCGCGACCCGACCGCTGGACCGAGGTGCGACCCCAGACCCTGACCACGGTGCTCGACGTCGCCGCGACGGTGACGCCGTTGGTGGTCGTCGACGCCGGCTTCGGGCTCGACACCCGGGTCACGGAGGGCCGTCCCGCAGCGCCCTCACGCGACCGTCTGAGCATGGCCGTGCTCGAGCACGCAGACGACGTGGTGGTGGTGGCCTCCTCGGACCCGGTGGGTCTGACGAGGCTGGCCCGGGCGCTGCTCGACCTGCGCGGTGTCCGCCCGCAGGGGCCTGACCTCGTGGTGGTGAACCGGATGCGGGACGGGCTCGGCTGGGCCGAGCGCGACGTGGTCGACATGGTCGCGCGGGTCGCCCCCGATGCCCGCGTCGCGTTCCTGCCCGACGACCGGCCCGCCGCCGACCGGGCACTGGTCGGCGGGCGGACGCTGCGCGAGAGCGGCGACGGCGTCCTGCGCCGGGCGCTGGCCGCGATGACGGCCGACCACCTCGTCCGGGTGGGGCTGACACCCCGGGAGGACTCGCGCCGGGCGCGACGACGACGACGCGGGCGGCGAGCCCCGTCTCAGACGCTCAGCAGCAGGTAGAGACCGCTGACGGTGAAGACGATCATCACGACGAGCAGGGGCAGCTGGGCCAGGAGCTGACGGTGCTGCGGGAGCACCTTCAACGCGCGGTCGTGGGCCGCGATCACGCCCAGCACGTGCCCGGCGACGATGGCGACCACCTTGACCGTGGCCAGGAACGTCGGGTGCTGGGTCAGCCAGTAGCTGACCTGGAGGTCGGCGGTGCCGAGCAGGTCGCTGCCGTCCACCATCGGGTCGCTGAGCCGGGCGAGGGTCTGCTGGCCGATCTCGACGCCGTAGCTGAGGTAGTGCGCGACGATGTAGCCCACCACGATGGGAACGAGCGAGTGCGCGAAGAGGTTCGCCGTACGCCCCACGACGGAGCGGGAGGGGGCCATCGCCGAGGTGGCGGCCCCGAACAGCAGCCCGACGGCCGAGCAGAGCAGCAGCAGGCCGAGGGTCTCGACCAGCACCAGCGACGTCGACAGGTCGGCGGTGAACCGCACCCAGGCGATCGAGTCGGCGAAGCTGTCCCAGGCGGTGCTGCCCAGCAGCACCGCGGCCACCGCCGTCAGCCCCGGCAGTGCCGGTACGGCGTCCAGGTTCGCCAGCGGGCTGCGCCAGACCAGGGTGCCGTCCTCGCGCCGACCCACGACGCCGAGGTGGCTGACCAGCGTGGAGTAGACCTCGAAGGGGTCGGCGGCGGCGATCCAGCGGTCCCCGAACACGGCCGCCCCGACGAGCAGCACCGCGGCGTACACCGCGAACCACAGGCGCAGGGAGGCGAGGTAGTTGGCCTCGGGGTAGACCAGCTCCAGCCAGACGAACGCCAGCAGCCCCAGGACGGCCGGCCACAGCCCGACCCAGCGCGGGAGGGCGGCGATGCCGGCGCCCGGGTCGCCGCCCGAGACGCGCGAGACCAGCCGGTGCAGGGTGCGGACCGGGCTCAGGGCGCGCACGACCGGGCCGAGGAGCAACGAGGCGGGCACCAGCCCGACCCAGAGCCAGACGTAGACCACGCCGAAGGTGGGGTTGGCGAGGTTGTCGGGACCGGCGATCGCGGCCCAGGTGACGTAGCCGGCGACGAGCAGCCCGAGGGTGCGCAGCGCCACGGCCAGGGGGGCACCGTCGAGCACCCGTGCCAGTCCGGCCGGGAGCGGGCGGCCCTGCGTGGCGGCGTCGTAGCGCGGCCGGCGCCAGGCCAGCACGAGGACCGCGAAGGAGACCGTGAGCGCAGCGGAGCCGCCGGCCAACGCCAGCGGGAGGGAGATGGGCAGGTCCTGGCTGCCCCCGATGCCGTGCTGGAAGACCATGTGACCACCCTTCCATGCAGCACGGCCCGAGACGCCCCGGACCCGGCAACCGGGCTCTGACACAATGCGGGGGTGGGCCGGTGATGGCCGGCGGAGCGGACGAGAGGGGTGACGTGGTGGAACGGCTGCGCCCCGGGGACGTCCAGCTGCTCGACATCGAGTCCGCCAGATCACCGATGCACCTCGCCACCGTCGAGATCTTCGACCCCCCGGAGGAGGGCTTCGACTACCGCCGGCTGGTGAGCCTCGTGGGGGACCGGCTCGCGTTCGTGCCGCGCTACCGCCAGCGGCTCGCCACGGTGCCGGGTCGCCTGGCCCGCCCGGTGTGGGTCGACGACGACGACTTCGACCTGACCTACCACGTGCGGCAGTCGGCGGTGCCGCGCCCGGGCTCCATGGAGCAGGTCCACGAGCTCGTGGCCCGCATCATCACCCGACCTCTGGACCGGACCCGTCCGCTGTGGGAGATGTACCTCATCGAGGGCCTCGCCGACGGGCGCGTCGCGATCCTGTCCAAGTCCCACCAGACGCTCGTGGACGGCGTCTCCACCATCGACCTCGGCCAGGTCATCCTCGACAACGACACCGTCGTGCGCGACCGCGTCCCCGACGAGTGGACGCCGCGGACCGAGCCGTCCCCGCTGACGATGCTGAGCAGCGCGGCGTACGAGCGGCTGCGGCACCCGGGCGAGACCGTCGCCGGCGTCGGCTCGCGCGCGCTGGCCGCGGCCAACCCCCTCACCACCCCGCTCGCATCCCTGCTCGGCGGCCGTCGTGCGGGCCCGGAGTCGCCGCTGCAGGCCACGCTGTCGCAGCAGCGCCGCTTCGCCACGGTGCGCACCGACCTCGACGACTACCGCAAGGTGCGCCGCTTCCACGGCGGCACCGTCAACGACGTCGTGCTCGCCACCGTGACCGGGGGGCTGCGCTCCTGGCTGATGACGCGCGCGGAGTCGGTCCAGAGCAGCCGCCAGATCCGCGCCATGGTGCCGATGAGCGTGCAGGACGTCGACCTCGAGCCGACCTCGCTGGGCAGCCAGGTCACCGGGCACCTGCTCAACCTGCCGATCGGCGAGGCCAGCCCCGTGGTCCGGCTGCACCAGGTCTCCTACGCCCTCAAGGCGCACAAGGACACGGGCAAGGCGGTCTCGGCGCTGCGTCTCATCGGGGTCGGCGGTTTCGCCCCCACGACGTTCCACGCCCTGGGCGCCCGGGTCGCCGCGATCAGCGAGAACCGCGGCTTCAGCCTCGTGGTCACCAACGTGCCCGGCCCGCAGTTCCCGCTCTACGCCTCCGGGGCGCGCATGCTGGAGAGCTATCCGGTGCAGCCGCTGCTGCCCGGCCACGCGCTGGCCATCGGCGTGACGTCGTACGACGGTGGTGTGCACTACGGGCTGACGGCCGACCGGGACGCCATCCCCGACGTCGACGTGATCGGCCAGTGCCTGAGCGAGGCCCTTGCCGAGCTGGTGGACACCACCACCGAGAGTCGGATCCGCGCGCCGAGGGGTTGGACGCCCCGCCCGTGACGGTGCGACGATCGCGCCATGGACGCCGTCACCCACCCGCCCGCACCGGTCAACGAGCCGACCCTCACCTACGCACCCGGCACGCCTGAGCGTGAACAGCTGCTGGCCGAGGTCGCGCAGCAGGAGTCGCGGGAGCTCGACCTGACCGCGACCATCGGCGGCGAGAAGGTGCGGGGCTCCGGTGCGGAGGTCCCCGTCGTGCAGCCGCACGACCACGGTCACGTCCTCGGTGTCCTCAAGGGCACGGGCAAGGCGCAGGCCAAGGCGGCCGTCGCCGCGGCCGCGGAGGCCGCTCCCGCCTGGGCCGCGCTGGACTTCGACGACCGTGCCGCGGTCATCCTCAAGGCCGCTGACCTGCTGGCCGGTCCGTGGCGGCAGCGCCTCAACGCCGCCACGCTGCTGGGCCAGTCCAAGACCGCGTTCCAGGCCGAGATCGACGCGGCCTGCGAGCTCATCGACTTCTGGCGCTTCAACGTGCACTTCGCCCGCCAGGTGCTCGCCGAGCAGCCGATCGCCAACGCCGCCGGCATCTGGAACCGCTCCGACCACCGGCCGCTCGAGGGCTTCGTCTACGCCGTCACCCCGTTCAACTTCACCGCGATCGCCGGCAACCTGCCCACCGCGCCGGCGCTCATGGGCAACACGGTGCTGTGGAAGCCGTCGCCCACCCAGCAGGTGGCCGCCCACCTGACCATGGAGCTGCTCGAGGAGGCCGGGATGCCTCCCGGTGTCATCAACATGCTGCCCGGGGACGGGCTCGACGTGTCCTCGGTCGCGCTGGCGCACCCCGATCTGGCCGGCATCCACTTCACCGGGTCGACCGCGACCTTCCAGCACCTGTGGCGCACGGTGGGGGAGAACATCACCGGCTACAAGGCCTACCCGCGCATCGTCGGGGAGACCGGGGGCAAGGACTTCATCGTCGCCCACCCCTCTGCCGACGCGGACGTGCTGCGGGTCGCCATGGTCCGCGGCGCCTTCGAGTTCCAGGGGCAGAAGTGCTCCGCCGCCTCACGGGCCTACGTGCCGCGCTCGGTGTGGGACCGGCTCAAGGACGACCTGGTCGCCGAGATCGAGGGCATCGCCATGGGCGACGTCACCGACCTGTCGAACTTCATGGGTGCGGTCATCGACGAGCGGGCCTTCGCCAAGCACAAGGCGGCGATCACCCGCGCCAAGCGGTCCTCGAAGCTGACGGTGCTCGCCGGCGGCACCGTCGACGACTCGGTCGGCTGGTTCGTGCGCCCCACCCTGATCGAGTCCAGCAGCCCCACCGACGACATGTTCCGCACCGAGTACTTCGGGCCGATCCTCGCCGTGCACGTCTACGAGGACAAAGACTTCGAGACGGTCGTGGACCAGCTGGAGTCGTTCGCGCCGTACGCCCTCACCGGGGCGGTCGTCGCCCAGGACCGTCGCGCGATCGCCTGGGCCACCGAGCGGCTGCGGTTCGCGGCCGGCAACTTCTACGTCAACGACAAGCCGACAGGCGCGGTCGTGGGGCAGCAGCCGTTCGGCGGCGCCCGCGCCTCGGGCACCAACGACAAGGCCGGCTCGGTGCTGAACCTGCTGCGCTGGACGTCTCCGCGCAGCATCAAGGAGACCTTCGCGCCCCCGACCGACTACCGCTACCCGTTCATGGGGTGAGGGACGTGAGCTCCGACGTGATCTGGCACCTCGGGGCGGTGCACGGTGTCGAGCGGGTGCTGGTGGCCGTGACGGCTCTGGCTCCCTTCGCGGTGCTCGCCGTCGTGGCCGTGGTCGCCCGCAGGCGCCAGGCCCGCGACGACGAGGCCGACCGCTCGGGATAGCGGGTGGTCGGCCCAGGGGTCAGCGCCGGCCGGCCAGCCAGTCGCGGCCGACCTTGTGCTCGGCCCGCAGCGCCTTGCTCAGCATGTCGGCGATGAGCCCCTCCAGCTTGCCGCCCACGATCGGGATGCTGACCTTCACGTCCAGCGACACCGTCTCGGTGGTGCCTGCGGAGTCCTCCACCAGGGACGCGGTGCCCGACATCGCGCCGGGCTTGCCGGGAATCGTGACGTGCACGTCGCCGCGCTGCTGGGTCGCCCACGTCTCGGACTGCACGATGTTGGTCTCGTCGCCGACGACCTTCTTGGCGAAGCCCGGCACGCCCTTGGTCTCCTGAACCTGGTCGATGAGGACCGTCATGCCCTCGCCCTGGCGCTCGATGGTGACGGTGCGTCGCAGCACCCGCTGGTAGTCGCAGACCTTCTCGCGGAACGCCGGGTCGGCCAGCATCTCGTGCACCTGGTCCAGGGTGGCCCCGTCGTAGCGGAGCTCCTCGGTGATGTTCTTCATGGGGACACCCTCTCGTGTCCTGGGGCGATCGGAGGACGATCCGCGCCGTTCAACCGCGACGTGAGAGCCAGGCCAGCTGCTCGCGGACGCACGGTCGGTGAGCATGGCCTGGACGTCGGCCAGCGGGGCGTCGTAGACGGCGGTGTGGGAGACCCTCGTCGCGTCGTCATGACGCACCGTGAGGGGCGGCACTAAGGTCGTGCAGATGACCGATCACGCAGCACAGGACGGTGGCGCGCGGGCGCACGACGTGCACTTCGGCGAGGAGGGCGCGCGGCTCAGCTACGGCAGCTACCTGCAGCTCGGGACGCTGCTGTCGGCGCAGACCCTGGAGTCCGAGCCGCCCGCGCACGACGAGCTGCTGTTCATCACCATCCACCAGGTCTACGAGCTGTGGTTCCAGCAGCTCCTGCACGACCTCGGCGCCGCGCGCGAGGCCATGACCCGCGGGGACCTGTGGTGGGCCGCCCACCTGCTGCGCCGCGCCCACGTCGTCGAACGTGTGCTGGTCGACCAGGTCGCCGTGCTGGAGACGATGACGCCCCAGGACTTCCTGACCTTCCGGGAGCGGCTCGCTCCGGCCAGCGGCTTCCAGTCGGTGCAGTTCCGCGAGCTGGAGTTCCTCTCCGGGGCGAAGGACCCGGCCTACCTGAGCAGGTTCAAGGGCATCACCGAGGTCGAGCGCGCACGGCTCGAGCGCCGGCTCGCCGAGCCCACGCTGTGGGACGCCTTCCTGACGGTGCTGGGCGCGCGGGGACTCGACGTGGCTGACGACGACGCGGTGGTCGCCTCGCTGCGCACCGTCGCGCGCGACCGCGCCCGGTACGCCGAGGTCTGGACGCTGGGGGAGGCGCTGCTCGAGCACGACGAGCAGGCGGCCCAGTGGCGGGCCCGCCACGTCGTGATGGTCGAGCGCATGATCGGGACCAAGACCGGCACCGGCGGGTCGACCGGCTCGACGTACCTCCGCAGCCGGCTGGGGCTGCGCTACTACCCGCTGCTGTGGGAGCTGCGCAACGCCCTGTGACGCTCCGGGGACGCTCAGGTCGGGGATGGGCGCGCGGGGGACGGCCCCGTCGTGGACGCCGCTGCCCGACCGTCCTAGTGTCGGTCCCGACGGTACGACGAGGTGCCGTCGGAGCGTCAGGAGCTGCGTTGCCCACACACGGGTCGTCCCGGCACGAGGAACCCCAGGCCGAACTCATCGCCCGCGCTGCGGCGGTGGCCTTCACGCGGCGGGGGAGCGGTGGCCCGCCGCGCGACACCATCGAGTCCTACCTGCGCCAGTACTACCGTCACGTGGCCGTCGAGGACCTGGTCGAGCGCGCCGACGTCGACGTGTACGGCGCCGCCGTGAGCCAGTACTCCCTGGCCTCCGAGCGGCCCCAGGGCACCGCCAACGTCCGGGTCTTCACCCCGACCGTCGACGAGCACGGCTGGTCGGCCGGCGGGCACACGGTCGTGGAGGTCGTCACCGACGACATGTCGTTCCTGGTCGACTCGGTGACCATGGCGCTCAACGACGAGGGCCGCAACGTCCACATCGTCGTCCACCCGCAGCTGCTGGTGCGACGCGACGTCGCGGGCCACCTCGTCGAGGTCCGCGACGACGAGGGCTACCAGGTCGGCCAGGAGGGCGCCGAGCCCGACGTGGGCCGGGAGTCGTGGATGCACGTCGAGATCGACCGGGAGGTCGAGACCGAGGAGCTGGCGGCGATCGAGCAGCGGCTGCGCAAGGTGCTGCTCGACGTCCGCGAGTCCGTCGAGGACTGGGACCGCATGCAGCAGCAGGTCCGTGAGGTCGTCGCCCAGCTCCGTGACGACCCGCCGCCGCTGCCCGCCGAGGAGATCGAGCAGGGCGCGGCGCTGCTGGAGTGGCTGGCCGACGACCACTTCACCTTCCTCGGCTACCGCGAGTACCGCCTCTCCGACCTCGACGGGGCGGAGGACGCCGAAGGCGGCCGGGCCGCCGCCCTGGTGGCGGTGCCCGGCACCGGCTACGGCATCCTGCGTGCCGACCCCGACATGGCCGACGACGGTCGCATGCCCGACCTGGTGCGCGCCAAGGCCCGCGAGAAGGTGCTGCTGGTGCTGGCGAAGGCCAACTCGAAGTCGACGGTGCACCGGCCGGTCTACCTCGACTACGTGGGCGTGAAGTCCTTCGACGGCGACGGAGAGGTCGTCGGCGAGCGCCGGTTCCTGGGGCTGTTCTCCTCGGCCGCCTACACCGAGTCGTTGACCCGGATCCCGGTCGTGCGCGAGAAGGCCTACGCCGTCATCGACGCCGCCGGGGTGTCGCGCGAGAGCCACACCGGCAAGGCGCTCATGGACGTGCTCGAGACCTACCCGCGCGACGAGCTGTTCCAGACCCCGCTGGACGACCTCGTCCCGATCGCCCACGCGGTGCTCTACACCCGCGAGCGTCGCCAGCTGCGGCTGTTCGTCCGCCCCGACGCCTACCGCCGCTACCTCTCCTGCCTGGTCTACCTGCCGCGCGACCGCTACAACACCAGTGTCCGGGAGCGGATCTCGGCCATCCTCACCCGCGAGCTCGGCGGCGATTCCGCGGAGTACACCGCCCGGATCTCGGAGTCGATGCTCGCGCGCCTGCACTTCGTGGTGCGTCCGCAGCGGGGGCAGACGATGGAGGCCGCGGTCGACGTAGCGGAGCTCGAGCGGATGCTCGCCGACGCCGCCCGCTCCTGGACGGACGACTTCGCGGCCGCGGTGCGTGAGGAGTACGGCGAGGCCAAGGGCGTCCGGCTGGCCCGTCGCTACGCCGACTCGTTCCCCGAGGCCTACAAGGAGGACTACCCGGCGCGCACGGGCGCCGTCGACCTGGCCCGCCTGGAGACCCTGGTCCAGGACAACCGGAGCCGTGGTGACGGTGGTGACGGGGCGGACCAGCCCGTCGAGGCGTTGTCGCTGTCGTTCTACCAGCCGATGGACTGCGGTCCCGGCGAGGCGCGGTTGAAGGTGTTCCGGGTGGGCCCTCCGCTGTCGCTGAGCAACGTGCTGCCCGTGCTGTCGACCATGGGGGTCGAGGTCGTCGACGAGCGGCCCTACGAGCTCGACGGGCTCACCCCGACGTCGTACGTCTACGACTTCGGGCTTCGCTACCGGCGCCCGATCCCGTCGCACGCCCGCGAGCTCTTCCAGGACACCGTCGCCGCGGTGTGGAACGGGCTCAACGAGGCCGACGGCTTCAACGCGCTGGTGCTCGCGGTCGGGCTGACCTGGCGGCAGGCCACCGTGCTGCGTGCCTACGCGAAGTACATGCGCCAGGGCGGCACGCCGTTCGCGCAGGACTACATCGAGGAGGCGCTGCTCAACAACGTCGACATCACCCGCGGACTGCTGTCGCTGTTCGAGACGCGTTTCGACCCCGACCTGTACGTCGACGACGACGAGGGCCGGGCCGCGGCGGAGCAGGAGACCGCCGACAAGATCGTCAAGGCGCTCGAGGAGGTCGTCAGCCTCGACCACGACCGCATCCTGCGGTCCTACCTGACGACCGTGCAGGCGACGCTGCGCACCAACTTCTACCAGCGGGCGGGGGACGCGGGGAGCGGCGACACGGGCGGCCCGAAGTCCTACATCTCGCTGAAGCTGCGGCCGGGCGACATCCCCGACCTGCCGGAGCCGCGGCCGCAGTTCGAGATCTTCGTCTACTCCCCACGCGTCGAAGGCGTGCACCTGCGCTTCGGCCCGGTGGCCCGGGGTGGCCTGCGGTGGAGCGACCGGCGCGACGACTTCCGCACCGAGGTGCTCGGGCTGGTCAAGGCGCAGATGGTCAAGAACGCCGTCATCGTCCCGGTCGGGGCCAAGGGCGGGTTCTTCTGCAAGCAGCTGCCCGACCCCGGTGAACGGGAGGCGTGGATGGAGGAGGGGGTCGCCTGCTACCGCACCTTCATCTCCGGCCTGCTCGACGTCACCGACAACCTGGTCGACGGCGCGAACGTCCCGCCGACCCGGGTGGTCGCCCACGACGAGGAGGACTCCTACCTCGTGGTGGCCGCCGACAAGGGGACCGCGACGTTCTCCGACATCGCCAACGGCGTGGCCACGGACTACGGGTTCTGGCTCGGTGACGCCTTCGCCTCCGGGGGGTCGGTCGGCTACGACCACAAGGCCATGGGCATCACGGCGCGTGGCGCCTGGGAGTCGGTCAAGCGGCACTTCCGCGAGATGGGGGTGGACTGCCAGAACGAGGACTTCACCTGCGTCGGCGTCGGCGACATGTCCGGCGACGTCTTCGGCAACGGCATGCTGCTCTCCGAGCACACCCGTCTGGTGGCAGCCTTCGACCACCGCGACATCTTCCTCGACCCCGACCCCGACCCGGCGGCGTCGTACGCCGAGCGGAAGCGGTTGTTCGAGCTGCCCCGCTCGAGCTGGGGCGACTACGACCGCGACGCCATCTCCGAGGGCGGCGGGGTCCACTCCCGACGGGCCAAGCGGATCGAGATCACCGAGCAGGTGCGCACGGCGCTGGCGCTGCCCGACGACGTCACCTCGATGGCTCCGAACGAGCTCATGAGGGCGATCCTGCTGGCCCGCGTCGACCTGCTCTGGAACGGCGGCATCGGCACCTACGTCAAGGCCTCGACCGAGACCAACGCGGAGGTGGGCGACAAGGCCAACGACGCGATCCGGGTCGACGGGCGCCAGCTGCGCTGCCGGTCGGTGGGAGAGGGCGGCAACCTCGGCCTCACCCAGCAGGGGCGCATCGAGTACGCGCTCCAGGGCGCCGGCGGCGAGGGCGGGCGCATCAACACCGACTTCATCGACAACTCCGCCGGGGTGGACACCTCCGACCACGAGGTCAACATCAAGATCCTCCTCGACCGGGTGGTCGCGGCCGGTGACCTGACCGAGAAGCAGCGCAACGACCTGCTGGCGTCGATGACCGACGAGGTGGGGGCGCTGGTGCTCGCCGACAACTACGAGCAGAACGTCGCCCTGGCCTCGGCGGTGCTCCAGGCGCCGGCACTCATGCACGTCCACGAAGACTGGATGCAGCGGCTGGAGCGTCAGGGGCTGCTCGACCGCGAGCTGGAGTTCCTGCCCTCGACCGAGGAGGTCGCCGAGCGCGTCGAGCGTCGGCAGGGGCTGACCGCGCCGGAGCTGTCGGTGCTCATGTCCTACACCAAGATCGTGCTGGCCGACGACATCGTCGACACCGACCTGCCCGACGACCCGTTCCTGCTCGAGGACCTGCACGAGTACTTCCCCAGCATCATGCGCGAGAAGTACCAGGAGCAGATCGAGAACCACCCGCTGCGACGACAGATCATCACCACCCAGGTCGTGAACTTCCTCGTCAACGGCGCCGGGATCACCTTCCACCACCGGCTGTCGGACGAGACCGCGGCGTCGGCGGTGGAGCTGATCCGGGCGAACTTCGTGGCCCGCGAGATCTTCGGCTCCCGTCCCCTGGTCGACCGCGTCTATGCCCTCGACAACACCATCGAGGCGCAGGTCCAGCTGCGGATGCGCATCGAGATGCGCACGTTGGTGGAGCGGGCCTCGCGGTGGCTGGTCAACAACCGACGGCCACCGCTCGACAGCCGGGCCACCGTCGACTTCTTCCGCGACGACGCCACCGCGGTCCTCTACTCCCTGCCCGAGGTGCTCACCGGCCTGGAGAAGCAGGCTTTCGAGGAGCGGCGTCGGGCCCTGCTCGCCCAGGGCGTCGCGGACGACCTGGCCGAGCGGGTCGCGGTGCTGCCGCCGGCGTACGCCGTGCTGACGATCGTCGAGACCGCCACCCGCGACGACCTCGACCCCGTCGAGGTGGCCCGGCTGCACTTCGCCCTGGGGGAGCGCCTGGAGCTCTCGCGGCTGGTGGCGCGCATCCTCACCCTGCCGCGGGACGACCGCTGGCAGACGATGGCCCGCGCTGCGCTGCGCGACGACCTCCACACGGTCCACGGGGCCCTGACGGCGCAGGTCCTCTCCACCACCTCCTCGGAGGTGTCGGTCGCGGAGCGCATCGAGCAGTGGGAGGAGCAGGACACGGTCATGGTCAACCGCGCCGTGGAGACGCTGCGGGAGATCTGCGGTGACGACAGGGCCGACCTCGCGCGGATGTCGGTGGGTCTCCGAGTGGTGCGGACCCTGCTGGCCTCGGGCGTCTAGCGTGGGGCCGGCCCTGCGGACCTTGCGCGACCGCACACGGACCGCCCACGAGCGGCTGGACGCAGCTCTGACCGGACCGTGCGGGCGCATCTCGGACACCACGGGCTACGTCCGGCTCCTCGCCGGGCTGTCCTCCCTGCACGCCCGCACCGACGAGCCGCTGCAGGCGTGGACCGCAGGCTCCGGCTGGGCCGCGGCGCACCTCGACCCCGCGGACCTGCCGCAGCGCACCGCCCTCTACGCCTCCGACCTGGCGACGCTGGGCGCGGTGGACCGCACCGCGGCGCCGCAGTCGACCGTCTGCGACGACGGGCAGGCCCTCGGCTTCCTGTACGTCGTCGCCGGCTCCACCGCAGGAGCCCGCCTGGTCCTGCGCGGCCTGCCCGCCGACCTGGCCCCGCACGCCCGCGCCGGCCTCAGCGACGCCGCCGCCCCGGCCGGGGCCCGGTTGTGGCGCGACTGCCGCCACGTGCTGAGCGTGCCGCTGCCCGAGGAGCTGGTGGACCGAGCGGCCGACGAGGCCGCGCGCCTGTTCCAGCTGGTGCGGGAGGCGGTGCGATGAGCGAGGCCTTCCTGCCGGTCGGCAGCCCGATCGACCTGACCAACTGCGAGCGCGAGCCGATCCACATCCCCGGCAGCATCCAGCCCCACGGGGTGCTGCTGGCCGCCGTCGGTCCGGAGGACCCCGTGGTGCAGGTCAGCGCCAACGCGGCCGACGTCTTCGGCGTCGCACCCGATGAGCTGCTCGGCACCCCGCTGCTCGACGCCTTCGACCCGGCCTGCCACGAGGCCCTGGCCATGGCGATGTCGGCGCCGCCGGGGGAGCGGACCGCGGTGCCCGTGCAGGCCGTCGTCCGAAGGCCGGGGGCGACCCAGACCTACTCCGCGCTGGTGCACCAGGTCGGCAGCGTCTGGCTGGTCGAGCTGGAGTCCGAGGAGGTGGCCCTCACCGTCGAGGACACCCTGCTGGGGGTCCGGTCGGCGGGTCGCTTCCTGCTCGCCGTCGTGACGTCGCCGGTCACGGCCTGACCGCCGCCAGCGCGATGGCCCAGCTGCGCAACGCGCTGCGTGCCTACGCCGTCGAGGAGGACGACCCCGCGCAGCTGCTGGTGCGGCTGGACCGGCTCGCCGCGGCGCTCGCGCCCGACGACCTGGCCACCGCGGTGGTCGCCACCGTGGACCCCGCCACCGGCGACCTCCAGGTCGCCTGCGCCGGCCACCCCTCCCCGATCCTGGTCCGCGACGGTCGCGCCGCCGTGGTCGAGCTGGAGTGCCAGCCGCCTCTGGGCGCGGGCGCGCTCTGGTCGGCGGAGGGGCAGGTGCGCAGCACGGGTCTGCGGCTGGGGCAGAGTGACACGGTGATGCTGGTCTCCGACGGGATGTACGAGCGTCGTGGAGAGGCGGTCGACGTCAGCCTGGCACCCCTGGTCTCGTTGGCCGAGGACAGCCTGGGCCGTCACGCCGACCTCGACGACAGCCTGCGCGACCTCATGACCCGCGCCCCCGGCACGAGCATCGACGACGACGTCACGCTGCTCCTGGTCCGCCGGGGCTGACCAGCCGCTACGGTTCGTCGGTGACCACCAGCGACTCACCGGCTCCCGGTGCCCCCAGCGTCCCGCAGCTTCCCGAGGAGCCCACCCGAAGTGGTGTCGCGGCCCAGGTCGAGGCGGTCGCGACCGGCGGCGTGACGGCGGCCGACCTGGTCGAGGCGGCGCTGGCGCGGATCGCCGCCCTCGACCCGCAGCTCAACGCCTTCACCACCGTGATGGGCGACGCGGCGCGGGCGGAGGCGGCCGAGCGCGACGCCGCCCAGCAGCGCGGCGAGTCTCTGGGACCGCTGCACGGGGTGCCGGTCGCCATCAAGGAGGAGAACGTCGTCGCCGGCACGGTGACGACCTTCGGCGGCTCCGCCAACCGCACCCCTGCCACGGAGGACGGTCACGTCGCCCGGCGGCTGCGGGCAGCGGGAGCCGTCGTCGTGGGCAAGACGAACATGCCGGAGTTCGGCATCTACCCGTTCACCGAGTCGGCCCGGCACGGGATCACGCGCAACCCGTGGCGTCGTGACCACACGCCGGGCGGCTCCAGCGGCGGTACCGCGGCTGCGGTCGCCAGCGGCATGGTGGCCGTGGGCATCGGTGGCGACGGCGGCGGCTCGATCCGGATCCCGTCGGCCTGCTGCGGACTCTTCGGTCTGAAGCCCAGCCGGGGCTTGGTGTCCTCGCATCCCCACCCCGACCTGTGGACGGCACTGGGCACCGTCGGCCCGCTCACCCGGTCGGTGCTCGACAGTGCGCTGGTCTACGACGTGATCCGGGGCAACGAACCCACCGACCGCTGGACCGCTCCCGCGCCGGAGTCGTCGTACGCCGACGCGGCGCGGCTGGCCGCGGACGGCGCCCAACGGCGGCTGCGCGTCGGGTGGTCGGTCACGCCCGCGATGCGGGGGATGAAGCCGGCACCCGAGCACATCGCCGCGGTCGAGGAGACGGTGGCTCTGCTCGAGGGTCTGGGGCACGAGGTGCTCGCGATCGACCCGCGCTACCCGGACGCGACCGCTGCCTTCCTGCCGCAGCTGTTCGGCGGCATCCGCGACGAGGCCGACATCGTCGAGGATCGCCGCCGGCTCGAGGCCCGGACCAAGCAGGCGTTGGCGATGGGAGCGTGGGCGCGGCCCGGCCTGGTGAAGCGCGCGGTCGCCCGGGGCGAGAAGATCGCGGCGACGGTCGACGAGCGGATCTTCGCCCGCTGCGACGTGCTGCTGACCCCGACCCTGGCCGAGCGACCCCCGGCCGTCCCGGTGCTGGGTCGCAAGCCGGCCCCCGTGGCGCTGCTGCGCGCGCTGCCGATGATCGCCTACACGGCGCTGTGGAACGTCACCGGCCACCCGGCCGCTGCCGTGCCGGCAGGGATCGCCGACGACGGCCTGCCGGTGTCGGTCCAGCTGGTCGGTCGGCGCCACGACGAGGCGACCCTGTTCGCTCTGTCGGCGCAGGTCGAGTCGGTGCGTCCGTGGGCGGACAGCTGGCCCGAGGTGGGCGCGTAGGTGGCTCGCTCGGGCTGCTGCTCCACACGTCTGTGACCCGGGCTCGCCGCGCTGCCGCGCTGCCGCGCTGCCGCGCTGCTGCCGGGCGGGCTGCTCGTGGCGCGCCGGACCGAGGAGCTCGAGCGGGTGCGGGACAGGATCCTCGTCGAGGGTGGCCGGGCCGAGAGTCACGCCTGCGACCTGACCGGCGCGCGACGCGGTGGACGGCCTGGTCCGCGGAGTGCTTGACGAGCACGGGGAGTGGACGAACCGCGCACGGGATCAGCGGCAGCACGACGACACAGATCTGCTTGAGGCTCGCAGTGCCTATTGGCGTCGGGGGGTGGTGCGTGGGGTGCGGGTGATGCTGATGCGGCGGCCGGGTCGTCGTTCGACGGTGTAGTCGGGGTGGTGGACGAGGGTGTGGTGGCGTCCGCAGATGAGGACCCCGTCGGCGAGGTCGGTCCTACCGTCGCGGCTCCAGGGCTGGAGGTGGTGGGCGTCGCACCAGGCGGTGGGTCTGTCGCAGCCTTCGGCGGCGCAGCGGAAGCTCTGCCGGATCGCCATCGCGACCCGCTGCGGCTTGGAGTACAGCCGGCGCGTCCGGCCGTGGTCGAGGACCTCGCTCTTGCCGCCGAGGACGACGGGGATGAGGCCGGCATCGCACGCCATCCGCCGCGCCTCACCTGGGCTGAGGCGGGTGCCGGTGTCCATCGTCGCCGCCCCCATACCACTTTGCAGGGTCTCCAGCGGGATGGTGACGACCACGGTGGCGCTCAGGCCGCCGGAGTGGGGCAGCCGGCTCGGGTCCAGGGTCTCGAGGAGGCGGCAGAACGCCTCGCCCATGATCCGCTGACCCGGCTTCTCGGAGCGGGTCGCTTGCCCGACGGCGACGACGCCGGGGGTGGTGGTGGTGGTGGTGCGGTTGATGGCGTCGGTCAGGCTGGGGTTCGCGATCGCGTGCAGGACGGTGCGGAGCATGTCGGCATGCCTCGTCGACAGCTTCACGTTGAGGTGGGTGGTGCCGTCACGGTCGTCCCAGGTCGTCAGCCACGTCTTGGCGGCTGCGGCGTCCTCCTCCTTGCGCAGCCGGTTGGCTTCGGCCTCCTCGGCGGCGTCGGGGTCGACGACCTCCAGCAACCTCCGACCCGCGACCCGCAGCTGGTCGGCGTCGAGCCGACGCGCCTCGGCCAGCATCACCTTCTCCGCCCGCTCACGGACCCCGGCCTCCAGGTCGGTCGGCAGTCGTTTGACCGCCGAAGCAATCACCTCGGCCTGGGCGGCGTCGATGTCACCGGCCAACAGAGCCGACCCCGTCAACGTGAAGTCGCTCGTGAGGTCGCGGCTGTGCCGGACCTGCCCGCGCGCAGAACGCCCCGAGACCAGTCCGCGGTGTGCCAGCCAGGCGGCGGTGTCCACCGGCGCCGGACCTCCATCGGCCTGCGCGTGGACCTCGAGCCGGTCCGCACGGGCCAGCAGCGCCAGCTGCAACCCCGTGAGCCGGGCCAGGATCTCGTGCAGCTCCAAGACCGCCTCGCCGGCCTCGAGCGCGCTCAGGCAGCCCAGCGCGACCCCGTCCACCCCACCGGCGGTCGCATCACCGACCGCGGCCAGGAGATCGCCGGTGAATCGATGCATCCGCTGCGCCCGCTCCTCGACCGGGGAGAAGTCACGCCACCGCCCCTCTACTGGAGCGACGTCCGACTCGCCACCCGACGCTGCGAACGCTCCCACGGCCTCAGCCGATCCCACGCCGGGCACGGAACCACTCAGACTCGAGGTTCGTGTGCTGCTCCATGACTCGACGATGCCAGTGCCCACCGACAATTCAGGCCGTGATCGGGCTCCTCCGCCGAAACTGCTCGAACTAAATTGTTCTGTGGAGAAAATCTGGCTTGAGGTCCAGTCACCAGACCGTCAGGGCTCCGAACGCGACGTCGCTCAGACACCTAGCGGTGAAGCATGAACCCTGTAGGTCGAAGAGACTGGGAGTGGCTGGGCCAGGAAGTGCGTGCCGACCAAGGGCGCGACCAGCGTCGTCGACGCGGTAGATCCGGATGATGACACGCGGGCGGAGCGAGAGAGGCGACTCAGGCGGCCTGCGTCGGATGTCCGCTGATCATGGGCTGTGTCGTCGTCGCGGCGCACTAGGCTGCTGAGAAGATCTACCGTCCGTGCGCGAGGTGCGCCGCGGCCACCTCACCCGCCGAGTACGACGATCCCTAGGAGTCATAGTCGTGCTGGAGTGGTTACGCATGGCCCTGGGAGTCCCGGACCGCCCGACCGCAGCCCGCCGCCCACCCCTGGACCGTGGCGTCGCCCCCCTCGCCCAGCAGGCGTTCCTGGCCGCGATCAACCCCGCCACCGGCAAGCGATGGAACAACAACGCCAATTACGTGGTCGCCGCCGCGCTCATGCTGGAACTGGCCTACGAGGGCAGGATCACGGTCTCGGGCACCGGCAGGAAAGCCCGCTACACGGTCCTTGACTCCGGCCCGCTAGGAGTCCTCGAGCTCGACTCCGCCCTCAGCGGCCTCGACGCGGGCGGCGTCGGGCGCACGGTGGCGCGGAACGTCGTCCTCCTGCCTACCGACGACCAGCTCTCCAAGCGCCTTGTCACCGAGGGACTACTTGTCGAGGAGACTGGCAGGACGCTGGGGGTGTTGCCGACCCGACGCCTGCGCCCCACCCCCGATGCGGGCCGCGACGAGGTGATCGCTCGGGTCCGAGCCGCCCTGCTCGGCGAGTCGGTCCCAGACGACCGGACGGCCCTGCTCATCGCCGCACTCGGCCTCGGCACCCCGACCAAGCTGTTCGTGTCGAAGGACCGCGTCAAGGAGGCCGACCGCCAGCAGCAGAGGATTGTCGACGGGATCGGGAGCGACGGACTTGCCATCGTCTCAGCCATCGCTGCAGTGCGCGACCGCAACCAGAGCGACTAGAGCCGAGCACGTAGCGGTCGCCCGGCAACGCGACCCGCTCGAGTGGTGGATCGGGGGGCCTGTCAGCTGTCGGGGAGCCGGCCCGAGGTGTTCCGCGCGTTCGGGTCCGCACCAGCCCGGCTGGGTGGTGCAGAGCTCCCCGGCCTTTGTCGTCGCGACCTTCAGCCACCGTGAGAGCAGTGTGCAGGGGCCAATTGCTGGGAAGCGCTCACAACGGCATGACCGGGTGCTCAGGTCGCGGCAGCTGAATGCGTGGGTCGCTCCGGCGATCCGCGAAGATCATGCCGAAGCATGGTTCCGTCATCCCAAATCGCTTCGCGAAGGTAGGCGAGCCGGTCGTTGACCGCAGCCTCGTCCTCCGGCCGGACCAGGTGTCCGTTCGCGGCCAGGATCAGTAGATCGTTGACACCACCCATCCCTCCGAATGCCCCGAGCAGAGCATCAAACACGGCAGAGTCGTGGAGGTCCAGCTGGGTCTGACAGTCGATGACCCACCTCAACCAATGCGTCTCACCATGGTCTCGCAGCATCGTCCCGACCTCATCGAGGTTCGCGCGGAGACGCGCCAACCGGACGTCGAAGGCGGTGTCGCTCACGTCAGAAGCATAGGCACGTACGACCGCTCAACGGGCGACGAGCTCCACCTGGCGATCGTGACCTGGATCGAGAAGACCCACCACCGACGACGACGCCAAGCCGCACTCGGAAGACTCACCCCGATCGAGCTTGAGACCATCAGGCAGTCCCCTATCCGTGAAGCAGCCCCAGGTGTGGGCGATCGCGGGGTTACGATGCGGGTCAATGGCGGACCGCCGAATGATGATGGGGCGCAGATGACTCAGTTTCCGGACGAGGAGCAGGAGTCTCGGAGACTGTCTGCCTTGCGTCGCTTCGACATCCTCGACACCCCGCCGGACGGCAGCTTCGACCGGATCACTCGGTTGGCCGCGAAGCTGTTCGAGGTGCCGATTGCGCTGGTATCTCTCGTCGACGAGGACCGGATCTGGTTCAAGTCACGGTCTGGGTTGGACGATGTCCCGGAGATCTCCCGCGATCCGGGGCTGTGCGCCTCGGCCATACTTTCCGACGACGTGTACCTGGTTGAGGACGCACGGAGCGACCCGCGCACGTTGGCCAACCCGCTAGTGGCGGGGGAGTTCGGCCTCCAGTTCTACGCCGCCGCGCCGTTGGTGACTACTGACGGGTACAAGCTCGGAACTCTGTGCGTCATCGATCACCATCCCCGGCACCTGCCCGACGAGCGACAGGCCTTGCTGACCCAGCTGGCTGGTGTGGTGATGGACGAGATGGAGCTGCGGCTGGCCGCACTGGCCGCGGTGGCTGCCGAGCGTGAGCAGCGCCGCATCTCGGAGGATGTCGCCGCCACGCTGCGCACCTCCCTGCTCCCCGAGAGTTTGCCGCAGATCCCCGGGGTCGAGCTTGCCGCGGTCTGCCAGCCGGCCGACCTGGCTGTGCTTGGCGGCGACTTCTACGATGTGTTCCCCGCATCCGAGGGAAGCTGGTTCCTCGTGGTTGGCGACGTCTGCGGTAAGGGTCCGGGTGCGGCAGCGGTAACCGCGGCGGCACGGCACACTATCCGCGCGGAGGCCGCGCACGACACCGACCCGGCGCGGATCCTGCACCAGGTGAGCAACGCTCTCTATCGCCAGTTGGAGGGCCATGATTCTGCACGGTGGTGCACCGCTGCCCTGGCCCGGATGACACCAACCGGAGGTGGTGCGGTGCTGGCGATCTCCTGCGGTGGCCATCCGCTGCCGCGTGTGCGGCGGGCCGACGGCACCGTGGAGCTCGCCGCCGACCCCGGCACGGTCGTGGGACTGGTTTCTCACGGTGAGCGCAGCACCGTCACCACCCGACTGGCTTCGGGGGACGCCCTGGTCTTCTTCACGGATGGCATCATCGAGGCGCGCAAAGACAACGAGCTGTTCGGGGAAGAGGCGCTGGACGCGGTCCTGGCTCACGGCGCCGTGCAGAGTCCAGAAGACGTGATCGCGGCGGTCATGGGACAGCTGGACCGGGCCGACGTGGTGCAGCGCGACGATGCCACCATGCTCGTCGTTCGGATTCCCTGACGGCTGTCCGCTGCGAACAGCGCGTCAGACGCTCAGCCGCCACCGGCGTCACCCCGGGGACGCAGGCGCGTTCTACGGGTCGGCCGGGCAGCGGGGTGTCGGCACCAGGCTTGTCGCTGTCTCGGGCGTACGGCGCGCCGTTGGTCTGCTCCGTCGCCGGGAGGCTCTCAACGCGGCTGCCCCGCGGCGTTGCTGGGTGTGGCTCTCACCTGGCGTGCCGCCCGCCGGCCGACCGCTCGCGCAGCGACTCGTTGCCGCCGGCGAGAAGGTCGGTGATGTCCCAGCCGATCTCGAGGCCCGGGTCCGGCTCTTCGACACCGACCACGACCGCAAGCCTGACGCCCTCGACGCGCACTGTATCGCCGTGGTCGCGGTCTGCACCGCGGGTTGGTGCCAGATCCGGATGGCCCGCGGTCGCCCTGTCAATACGCGTCGATGAAGTAGGCCGTCACCACGACTACCGCCGGGAGGGCTCCGACGACGGCGCCGACGGCCATTGCCGGGCTGCGCCTGCCGATGAGGGCCCGCGCGACCACCGCGCCTGCCCCCGCTCCTGTGAGTCCGGCGATAACCACCCAGGGTGCATCGCGGAGTAGCTGAGCAGCAGGGTCGGTCTCGAAGCCCCAACCCGTCCACGAGAGAGAGATCAGGCAGAGGAAGGCGAGCAGCGCCACCAGAGGGGCACCGATGAGGAGCCGAGCGACGGTTCCGCGATCTTTGTGAGTACCCGTTCCGTCTGCGGCCTGATGTCGAGTCACAGCCCTATCAACTGACACGCACAAGGTTGGTCACGTTGGAACGCACTCAATTCGGAGTGACTCCGAGTACCCACCGAGAGTGACGGCGTCGTGGGCGAGCACGGGCTCGGCCTCGTGTGGGACAGCAGCGCGAATTGGTGAGGACAACGCCCACTTCCGCACCGACCCAGACTTCTCGGACCTGGACCTGCCATTCGAGGGCCTCGTCTTCTTCTCCGACGCGGGCAACGGAGACGACAGCAGGGTGTGGGTGGCACGCGCGGTTCTCGACTTCTTGGAACGTTGGACGACCGGCGAGCTCACTGAGGTGACGACCGCCCATCGCCCAGCCCGGTGCGACGAGCGATAGGGGCCTGCCCAGCCGGGTGCGTGAGCCTCAGGCGGACTTCTTGGTCTGCTTCTTGGCGGCGGTCCTCTTGGTCGTGGACTTCTTGGCGGTCTTCTTCTCGGCCGACTTCTTGGTCGACTTCTTCGCGGTCTTCTTGGTGGGCTTGCTCGCGGCGTCGTCGTCCGCCTCGTCCTCGTCCTCCTCCTCCGCCGCGTCATCGTCCTCGCCACGAGCGGTCTTGGCGGCAGCCACCGACTTCTGCAGCGCGGCGAGCAGGTCGACGACCTGGCCGGCCTCAGGCTCGGGCTCCTTGGTGCGGGTGACCTCGCCACCCTCGAGCTTGGCCTTCACGAGGTCGCGGACGGCTGCGGCGTAGTCGTCCTCGAAGTCGGCGGCGTCGTAGTCGCCGGCGAGGGTGTCGAGCAGCAGCTTGGCCATCTCGACCTCTTGCGGCTTGGGGTCCTCGACCTCAGCCAGCGAGGAGAACGACGGCTCGCGGATCTCGTCGGGCCACAGAAGTGTCTGCATGACAAGAACGTCGTCGCGCACGCGCAGGACGGCCGGGGTCATGCGGGTCCGGATCGAGACGGTGACGACGGCGACCCGGTCACTCTCGCGCAGGGCGTCGCGCAGCAGGGCGTAGGGCTTGGTGCCGCTCTTCTCGGGCTCGAGGTAGTAGGGCTTGTCGAGCTGCATGGGGTCGATCTGGTCCGAGGGCACGAACTTCTCGACCGAGATCTCGCGGCTGCTGTTGGCCGGCAGCTCGGCGAGGTCCTCGTCGTCGAGGATCACCATCTCGCCGTCCTCGGTCTCGTAACCCTTGGCGATGTCGGCGTAGGCCACTTCCTCGCCGTCGATCGAGCAGATCCGCTGGTACTTGATCCGCCCGCCGTCCTTGGCGTGGACCTGCCGGAAGCTGATGTCGTGGCTCTCGGTGGCCGAGTACAGCTTGACGGGCACGCTGACCAGGCCGAAGGAGACCGCGCCTTTCCAGATCGCTCGCATGTGGACACGGTACCCACTACGACAGGATGGGGACATGCGTCCGATGCTCGCCACGAAGGCGACCGAGCCGCCGCGGGGGCCGGGGTGGGTCCACGAGGTGAAGTGGGACGGCATGCGCGTGATCGTGTCGGTGACCTCCGGGGAGCTGCGGATCGAGTCGCGCAACGAGAACGACGTGACGGTCTCCTTCCCCGAGCTGGCGGGCCTGGCGGACCGGTCGGTGGTCGGCGGCCACGACATCGTCCTCGACGGCGAGGTGGTCGCGTTCGACGACAGCGGCGTGCCCCGCTTCGGTGCGCTGGCCGACCGCATCCACGTCAAGAACGCCCGCCGTGCCGAGGACCTCGTCGCGGTCCGCCCCGTCACCCTCATGGTCTTCGACCTCCTCGCCCTCGACGGCCTCGACGTCACCGGTCTCGCGTGGTCGGACCGCCGCGCCGCCCTCGAGGGTCTGGAGCTCCAGGGCAGCCACTGGCAGGTGCCACCGACGTACGACGACGGCGCGGTGCTGAGCCGGGCGACCCTGGCTCAGGGGCTCGAGGGCGTGGTGAGCAAGCGCCGGTCCTCGGTCTACCGTCCGGGTCAGCGCTCGAAGGACTGGCTGAAGCTGCCGCACCGCCCCTCCGGCTCGTACGTCGTCGGGGGCTGGCGTCCCGAGACCGGCGGCCGGGACCGGCTCGGTGCCCTCCTCGTGGGGGAGCCGACCGCGGAGGGGCTGATCTTCCGCGGACGCGTCGGCAGCGGGCTGGCCGGCAAGGCGGGGGAGCGGCTGGCGCCGCTGCTGGAGCCGTTGGCCGCCGACACGTCCCCGTTCCTGGACCCGGTGCCGCGCGAGGACGCGGTCGGGGCCCGGTGGGTCCGGCCCGAGATGGTGGTCGAGGTGGCCTCGCTGGGGTTCACGCCGCAGCACCGCCTGCGGCAGCCGGCGTACCTCGGTCTGCGCTCCGACGTCAGCGCCGAGGACCTCGTGACCGGCGAGCGGGACAGGGGTGACGGCGATGGCTGACCCGGCGCGCGAGGAGGTCCGCGTCGAGGTCGACGGCCAGGCACTGACGCTGAGCAACCTCGGCAAGGTGCTCTACCCCGACACCGGCACGACGAAGGCGGAGGTCATCGACTACTACGCCCGGATCGCGCCGGTGCTGCTGCCGCACCTGGAGGGCCGCGCCGTGACCCGGGTGCGGTGGCCGCACGGCACCGGCGACCAGTCGTTCTTCGAGAAGAACCTCCAGGCTCGCGCGCCGCGGTGGCTGCGCCGTGTCGAGGTGCCCTCCTCGGGCTCGCGCGGCGGGACCGCCGGGATGCTCACCTTCCCAGTCATCGAGTCGGTGGCGGCGCTGACCTACCTGGCCAACCTGGCCGCGCTGGAGCTGCACGCCCACCAGTGGCGTTTCGCCGACGACGGCCAGCCGGTCAACCCCGACCGCATGGTCATCGACCTCGACCCGGGCACCCCGGCCGGCCTGCACGAGTGCGCCCGGGTGGCGCTGCTGGTGCGCGAGCGGCTCGCCGCGCTCGGCCTCGACGCCGCTCCGGTCACCAGCGGCAGCAAGGGCCTGCACCTCTACGCCCCCATGCCCGGCGACCTCACCACCGACCAGGTGCGCGACGCGGCCAAGCAGATCGCCGAGGGGTTGGAGGAGGAGCACGGCAAGCTCGTCATCTCCTCGATGACCAAGGCGCGCCGGGCCGGCAAGGTGTTCCTCGACTGGTCGCAGAACACGGGCTCCAAGACCACGATCAGCCCCTACTCGCTGCGCGGCACACTCACGCCGTACGTCGCGGCGCCGCGGACGTGGGAGGAGATCGAGGAAGGTGCCGAGGACGAGCTGGCGCTGGAGCAGCTGCGCTTCGACGAGGTGCTGGCCCGCGTCGAGGAGTACGGCGACCTCTTCGGCGACCAGCTGCGCTAGGCCCGCGCCGGCACCCGCGGCACGCTCGCGTCGACGTACCCGTCCTCCACCGCTCGCTGCAGCAGCTCGATGCGCGTCTTCACCGGCCGGCCGAGAGCGGCGTACTTCCCGCGGATGCGCTTGAGGTGCTCCTTGATGGTCGACTCGGCCAGGTCGAGCTGGCGGGCGACCTGCTTGCTGACCATGCCGGCGTAGAGCAGCGTCAGCACCTCGACCTCGCGCGCCGTCAGCTGCGGCCGGGTGGTGCGCGAGGTGTGGAGCAGGGAGGCCAGCTCGACCGAGAGGTAGGACTCCCCGGAGGCCACGGCGGTGACGGCGGTGAGGAACTGCTCGACAGGCTGGTGCTTGAAGACGATGCCGCGGGCGCCGGCGCTGACGGCCTCCGACATGAGGGCGACGTGGTGGCCGTCGGTCAGCACGAGGACCTGCGCGCCGCCGGCGCGCAGCCTGGTGACGTTGTCGGTCAGTGTCGAGCCGTCGAGCAGACGCAGCCCGAGGACGGCGACGTGGGCGTCGTGGCGGCTCCGCTCGAGATCGGCCACGGTGTGCGCGGCGCCGACGAGCCGCAGCGGTCGACGGGCGTGCGCGGTCGCGCGCTCGATGCCGAGCAGCGTCAGAGGATGCTCGTCGACAGCGACGACCCTGATCTCCTCCGGTGACATGGTGGTCCCCCGTTCCTCCCAACCCTCTGCGGAGGTAGATACCCGGGGGGTACTCCCAGAATCGGGACTTTCGTCCCGTGCAAAGTAAAGTTTTTACGGCCCTGACCTGCGGGTTCGCACATTTCTGCAACCGGAACCCGGGTGCGGCGCAGGGAGTTATCCACAGGTCGGCGGCCGGGGGCTGTATCGGAAGGTAAAGAGGCGAAGACTCGGCGGCGACCACACGAGCCGACGAGGGGGACGTTCGCTGTGACTGCCGTGTCAGCCGCTCGGGCGGGGCTGTCCGCCGGGACCGTCGGTTTCGCCGGGGCGCTGCCCGACCGCGACGTCGTCGACGACCTCGACCGCATCCTGCGCACCCAGGTCCAGCGCCGGGGTGTCGACCCGCAGCGAGAGGCCGCGGTGGTGCGCCAGATGGCCCAGCAGGTCGTGCGCGACCACGACGACCGCAGCCTGACCGGCGCGGTCGCCCCCGTGGCCGACCGGGACTCCTTGGTCTCGTTCCTGGTCGCCAACGTCTCCGGCTTCGGTCCGCTCCAGCCGCTGCTGGACGACGTCGGCGTCGAGGAGGTCTGGATCAACGAGCCGGCTCGGGTCTTCGTGGCACGCGACGGGCGTCACGAGCTCACCCCGATCGTGCTGACGGCGGCCCAGGTGACCGAGCTCGTCGAGCGGATGCTGGCCACCAGCGGCCGGCGCATCGACATCTCCCAGCCGTTCGTGGACGCGCTGCTTCCGGGCGGGCACCGGCTCCACGTCGTGCTCGACGGCATCACGCGCGGCTTCACCGCGGTCAACATCCGGAAGTTCGTCGTCAAGGCCGCCCACCTCGACGACCTGGTGGCGCTGGGCAGCATGCCGGCCCCGGCGGCGGCGTTCCTGCGGGCGTCGGTCGCGGCCGGTCTCAACGTCGTGGTCTCCGGGGGAACGCAGGCAGGGAAGACCACGATGCTGAACGCGTTGGCCGCGGCCATCCCTGGCGGGCAGCGCGTGATCAGCGTGGAGGAGGTCTTCGAGCTGGACTTCCGCCACCCCGACTGGGTGGCGATGCAGACCCGCCAGCAGGGCTTCGAGGGCACCGGCCAGGTGACGCTGCGACACCTGGTGAAGGAGACGCTGCGCATGCGTCCGTCCCGGGTCATCGTGGGCGAGGTGAGGTCGGAGGAAGCACTCGATCTCCTGCTCGCGCTCAACGCCGGGCTGCCCGGCATGGCCTCGGTCCACGCCAACAGCGCCCGTGAGGCGCTGGTCAAGCTCTGCACCCTGCCCCTGCTGGCGGGGGAGAACATCTCGGCCCGTTTCGTCGTCCCCACGGTGGCGGCGTCGGTCGACCTCGTCGTCCACCTCGACCTCGGGCTGGACGGCGTGCGTCGGGTCCAGGAGATCGTCGCCGTGCCGGGGCGCATGGAGGCCGAGACCATCGAGACCGAGACCGTCTTCGCACGCAAGGGCGGCGACCTGGTGCGCGGTCCGGGGCTCCCGCCGCGGGCCGACCGGTTCGAGCGGATCGGCGTGGATTTGCCGGCCCTGCTGCGGACCCAGGGCTGAGCCGTGGGCGTCGTCGTCGGTCTCCTCCTCGGTCTCGGGCTGCTGCTCGTGTGGTCGGCCTTCGTGCTGCCACCGCGCGATCCGCGCCCGGACGCCGTACGCCGCAGCCGGCTGCGCGACCAGCTCGCTCGCGCGGGCATGCCGTCGGTGACCCCCGCGATGCTGGTCTGCGCCGCTGCGGTGGTGGCGCTGCTCGCCTTCGTCGCGGTGTACGCCGTCTCCCGGACCGTGCCGGTGGCCGGCATGTTCGGGCTGCTGGCCGGCTACGGGCCCTTCGCGCTCGTCGCGGGGCGCGCCCGACGACGTCAGCGGGAGCTCGCCGAGGTGTGGCCCGAGGCCGTGGACCACCTGGCCAGCGGCGTCCGCGCCGGGCTCTCGCTCGCCGAGGCGGTCAGCGGACTCTCCGAGCGAGGGCCGGAGTCCTTGCGACCGGCCTTCGCCCGCTTCGCCCGGGAGTACCAGATGTCCGGCCGGTTCGAGGAGTGCCTGGACCGCCTCAAGGAACACCTCGCCGACCCCGTCGGGGACCGCGTCGTGGAGGGGCTGCGGGTGGCACGCGAGGTCGGCGGCGGAGACCTCGGCCGGCTGCTGCGCGGGCTCTCGGGACACCTGCGCGACGACGCCCGGACCCGATCCGAGCTCGAGGCGCGCCAGAGCTGGGCGGTCAACGGGGCGCGGCTGGCCGTCGCCTCGCCCTGGCTCGTGCTCCTGCTCATGTGCTTCCAGCCCGAGGTGATCGCGCGCTACTCCTCGACCGCCGGCGTGGTGGTCCTCGGCGTGGGTGCCACCCTGTGCCTGCTGGCCTACCGCGTCATGCTCCGGATCGGTCGGCTTCCCATCGAGCGCCGCGTGCTCGGGGAGGGCGCGCCGTGACCGGGGCCGCGCTCGGGCTGCTGGCAGGGCTCGGCCTGTGGCTCGTGGTCGAGCGGCTCCTGGCCATGCGGCGTCCTGACTTCGAGGCGCGCGTGCTGCGTCACCTGCCGGACCTGCCGCACACCGGCGTGCGCCCCGACCTCCCCAGGCGCGGGGTGGTCGACGAGCTGGTCGGTCCGGCGATGAGGGGCGCGGCGAAGCGGCTGGAGTCGGTCGCGGGCGGATCGGCCTCGATCACGCGGCGGCTGCAGCGAGCCGATCTCGACCTCACGCTGGCCGACTTCCGGCTCCAGCAGGTCGTCTGGGGTCTCAGCGCCTTCGCGGTGACCGGTGTGGGATCGCTGCTGATCGCCTCCCGATCACCGAGCCGGGCCGTCCCGCTGGCGGTGCTGTGCGGCGTCGCGTTCGTGACCGGGGTGCTGCTGCGCGAGAACCGGCTCACCGCGCAGGTGCGGGGCCACGAACGAGCGGTGCTCGCCGAGCTGCCCGCCGTCTCCGAGCTGATGGCGCTTGCGGTCGCCGCCGGCGAGGGCCCGGTCGCCGCGCTGGAGCGGGTCGTCGGGCGCAGCCGCGGTGCCCTGGCCGGCGAGCTCACCCGTGTGCTCGCCGAGGTCCGCACGGGGACACCGGTCGCCCGCGCCCTCGACGACTACTCGCAGCGCACCGGACTGCCGTCGGTGGCCCGCTTCGCGAACGGTCTCGCCGTCGCTCTCGAGCGGGGGACGCCCCTGGCCGACGTGCTGCACGCCCAGGCCGGCGACGTGCGGGAGGCCCAACGCCGCGAGCTCATCGAGTCCGGCGCCCGCCGCGAGGTCTTCATGATGGTGCCGGTCGTCTTCCTCGTGCTGCCCACCACCGTGATGTTCGCGTTCTGGCCGGGCGTGGTCGGCCTGCGCTGACCACCTGACCACCTGACCGTTTACACCGGCGCCCTCGACCTGACAACGAAGGAGAACGACATGCTGGATCCGATCCGACGGTCCCTGCTCGCGCTGGCCGGGCTCGTCGCCGCCCTCGGCGCGGTCACCTGGCCCCTCACCCGGCCCCCGCGCGGCGAGGGAACCGAGCGTGGTGACGTGCCGGGCTGGGTGCTCGTCACCGTCATGACGGCGGGCCTCGTCGCCGGGCTGTGGGCCGTCGCGGGTCCCGAGCTCGAGCGGATGCTCCGCCAGGCGCTCAACTCCGTCGCCTGAGCGGTGCGTCGCATCGGCGGTGGGGGAGGTGCGCGTCGCGACGAGCGTGGCGCGGCCCCGGTCGACTTCGTGCTCGTGGTGGTGGTCGTCGTGCCGCTGTTCCTCGGCATCCTCCAGGTCGGGCTGGTCCTCCACGTGCGCAACACCCTCACGGCGGCCGCCTCCGAGGGGGCGCGGTTCGGCGCGCGCTTCGACCGTGAGCCGACCGACGGTGCGGCGCGGACCCGGGACGCCATCTCCGACGCGGTGTCCGGGCGTTTCGCGCGTCAGGTGAGCGCTCGTCGTACGACGGTGCAGGGCGCGCCGGCCGTCGCGGTCGACGTCCGGGCGGAGGTGCCGGCGCTCGGACTCTTCGGCCCGGCGTGGCCGGTGCAGGTCAGCGGCCACGCGGTCGAGGAGGTGCTTCCGCAGTGAAGGCGCACGGTGAGCAGAGCGAGGAGGGCACGGCTCTCGTGGAGGTGACCTGGCTGGCGCTGCTCCTGCTGGTCCCGCTCGTCTACCTGCTGGTCGCGGTGTTCGACGTCCAGCGGGCGTCGTTCGGGGTCAGCGCTGCGTCGCGGGCAGCGGCGCGCGCCTACTCGCTGGCGCCGGACGAGGCGGTGGGGAGGGCGCGGGCGCAGCAGGCAGCCGCCGTGGCGCTGCGCGACCAGGGGATCGAGCCGCGGTCGGTGCAGCTGTCCGTCTCCTGCTCGCCGAGCCCGGGCAACTGCCTGGCGCCCGGGAGCGTGGTCTCGGTGCGGTTGTCGCACCAGGTACGGCTGCCGTTGGCACCCGAGGCGCTCGGTGGGGGCGCCCCGTCCATCCGGGTCGAGGCCGACCAGCGCTTCCCCTACGGCACGTTCCGGGAGGACCGATGAGACGCGCCGAGCCGGCGACGAGAGGTGACCAGGGCTCGGTGAGCCTGCTGCTCGTCGGGTTCTTCCTGGTGGCCGTGCTGCTGGTCACCGTGGTCGTCGACGCCTCAGCGGCGTTCCTGCGCCGCCAGGAGCTCTCGGCCCTGGCCGACGGCGCCGCGGTCGCGGCGGCCGACGGCATCCGCAGCGAGCAGATCTACCTCGAGGGCGTGCCCGACCAGGTGGCGATCGACCCGGCGCTGGCTCGCGCCTACGTCGCGGGCTACCTGGCCCAGTCCGGCCGACCAGCCGGGTTGCGGTGGCGGGTCAGCACCACCGCCGACTCGGTCCGCGTCGAGCTGAGCGGCCCCCTCGACCTCCCGCTCGTCCCGCCCGGATGGAGCGGCCGCACCACCGTCGCCTCCGAAGCAGGAGCCGTCTCCATCGTCAGCTGAGGCTCCACCACGTCGGATCGCGGCACCTCGGAGGAGTGGGACGTGCGCGACGCGTGAGAAATCTGTGACATAAGTCGCGGGGGGTGCGAGGTCTGTCCGGGTTCCGACCCGACATTGCCGACAAAACGCTGTCGGTTCGGTCTGGACCGGTCGGCAGAGGTGACGCGACCGATTGCGCCGTGTGTCGTGCAGGCACCTACGTTCGACGGCGGCTCGACGCCCCCGTCGGTGCCGATTCAAGGGGAACCCCTGCCCCTCGAGACCCTGTGGAGACTCTTGATGTTGCGCCGATTTGCCGCGCCGCTCGCCCTCGTGTCGCTCACCGCGACCGCCCTGCTCGCCCACCAGCCTGCGCCGTCCGCCGCGCCTCGGCCCGTCAGCACCACCTCGCTCGAGAGTGCCGGCTTCAACAATCTGCCGACCGGCCGGATCTCGGCGGCGAGCTTCAACGCTGAGCTGGGCGGCGGCTACTGGGACGAGAAGAACTACGACGACTCCTCCGCCGCGGCCGACACCCGAGGCTCCGGCAAGGTCTACCGGCTCGTTCTTCGGGCGGGAACCATCCGCAGCCACCCTGCCGGGAACAACGGGATCGTCGCGGTGATCCCGCTCTCGAAGCAGGTCGACAACGCCTGCATCGCCTACGACATCCGCTTCGACTCGGGCTTCGACTGGTCGGTCGGGGGCAAGCTCCCGGGACTCTCGGGTGTGGCGCCCGGCGTCCCCGCGGCGTACCCCGCGGGCGGCAACTACGGAGGATCCAAGGGCTGGTCGGGCCGGATGATGTGGGGGGCCGGCGGGAAGATGGAGTCCTACATGTACGGAGCCACGCAGGTGTCGAAGTACGGCGACAGCATCGCCTGGAAGAAGTACTTCGTGCTCGGGCGCTGGCACCGGGTGCAGCAGTGCTACACGATGAACAGCCCCGGCGTGGCCAACGGCAAGCTGCAGACCTGGTTCGACGGTCAGCAGGTCCTGAACATCACCAACCGCGTCTACCGGACGCGCTCCGACGTCCACATCAGCCACATGATGTGGTCGATCTTCCGCGGCGGTTCGACGATGGACTGGGCGGGTTCTCGCAACAGCTACATCGACTTCGACAACGTGACCATCACCACGGGCTGAGGCGGCTCACCACTGCAGGAAGGCGGTGGTCAGGCTGCCGCGCTGCTGGATCATCCGGCCGGTCTCGCGCTCGGTCAGCCACGCGTCGAGCGTGCCGTCCGCCGGTGAGGAGACGTAGCCCGCCAGGCGCGTCTCGAGCCGGGCCACCAGCTCGGTCCGGCCCTGCCACAGCGGCGGCACCCCGATCTCGCCGAGGCCGGCGAGCTCGGTCGCGACGGCCAGGTGCCAGGGGCGCAACGACTCCCAGCTCCGCGCGCTGCGGGCCAGCACGGCGACCTCGCGGAGCCAGACGCTGGTCGCCGACGACAGGCCGAGGCCCTCGAGCTGCTCGAGGGAGGCGCGGCTGAGCCGGTCGATCGTGGCCAGCCCGCCCGTCCGCAGGGCAGTCGCGTGGTCGCAGAACGGTACGACGGCGAGCATGTCGTCCGGCAGGGGAGTGCCGAAGCGGCTGCGGTAGGGGTTGGTCCGTGGCGCGTCCGGACCGGCCGCCTGCTGCAGGCTGCGCAGTCGCGCCAGCTGCGGGTCCCGGTCGCGCCACGTGGCCAGCATCGGGTCGACGTCGGCGCACGCCAGGTGGCGTACGGCGAGCGCGGCCCGGCCTGGGATCTCGGCCAGGTGGCACCCGGCCGCGTAGTTGAGCCCGGGCCCGTACTCCTCGGGATCACGCAGCCGACCGTTCGGGGGGCGCCAGCCCACCTCGGGGCAGGCGGGCACCGACCGGGTGAGGACCAGCGCGCTGCGCTCCAGGCGGCAGCGGAACTCCTCGTCGACGCCGCTCGAGCGGTCCCGCAGGGCCTCGAGCAGACGCTGAGCGTCGCGAGCCAGCGCCACCTGCTGAGCCAGGTAGGTCTCCTCCCGGAGGGCACTGGTGCCGGCGGCCCCAGCGGAACCGTCGCGCTCGGCACGCAGCAACGAGGCCCGGTTGATGCCCACCGACACCCGGGTGTGCAGCAGTCGCAAGCGCAGCGCCGGCTCACGGCGTACGACGTCGCTCTCGAGGGCGTGACCGAGGAGGTGGAGGTAGGCGCGGAGGTCCGCATCCGTGGATGCCTCGCGGTAGAGGCTGTGCCAGTAGCCCACGACCGCCAGCTGGTTGTCGGGGTCGAGCTCGACGGCCTCGGCGTAGAGCGCCTGCTGGATCACCGAACCGCGCGGCTCCTGGGCGGCGAGCGCGTGCAGCGCGACGCTGCGCGCCACTGTGGCGCCGGCCATCCCCTGGGAGATGCCGTGCGCCAGGGCGATCCGGGTGACCGCTGTCGCGGCGGGGAAGACCGCCAGGTCGAGAGCGGCGGTGGGGTCGGTGGACGCGCCCTCGGTGCGCAGGAACCCGAGGGCGCCCGCGCGGTCGATGGTCTGGGCGTCGACGACGCGGTAGTTGCGCACCAGCTCGATGACCATGCGGCCGTCTGCCTGCGTGACGTTGAGCCGCCACGGTGTCGGCGGGCGCAGCAGGCGGACGGCGCGACCCAGCGCCGCGATCCAGGGGGTCGACGACGTCTCGACGATGCCGACGTCGGCGAGCATCTCGGCGTCGGTGCCGAGCGGGACCTCGATCCCTCCGGGGGTGGGCGGGGCCAGCTGTCGGACCAGCGCCCTGAGGTGCTCCGAGGAGGGGGCGCCCTCCCCCGTCGAGGTGATGGTCAGCCGTGCGCGCGACCCCCAGCCCAGCGCGAGGAGGATCGCAGCGCAGAGCCCCAGCACGGTGGCCTGCCCCAGGTCGGGATCCAGGCCCGCCTGCGCCCACGAGGCGGTCAGGGGCGACAGCAGGCCGACCGTGGCCACCAGGCCGACCGCGGCGACCAGGGCCACGACGGAGCCCGTGGCTGCCGCCGAGGCGTTGGACTCGGACGTCCTGCGCCACCCGAGCGCGAGCAGCAGCGCGACCGCGCCCAGCACGGCCACGAGCCCGAGGTCGGCGCCGTCGCTCGACCATGACGCGTCGAACCCGAGACCCACCATCGACGGCAGCCCGACGACCGCCGAGCAGCTCAAGAGCAGGGCGACGGGCCCGGCCACCAGGCACGGGATCCGCAGGCTCGGGGCGGTCGCGAGCCGGTCGGCGGCCCGGTTGCCGAGGACACCGAGCAGTAGTCGGGCCACGGCCAGCACGACGGCCAGCCAGACCAGGACGACGACGGCCAGCGAGAGCGCCGGGTCGACCCAGGCCTCCTGGAAGTCCGACCAGGCGGCGTCGGCGACCTGGGCCGCGGACGTCCCGAGCTCCTGCTGGAGCGCCAGCGCGGTGGCGTTGGAGCCGTCGCACACCAGGGCCGCCTGAACGGCCGACCTGACCAGGGCAGCGGTCGCCTCGGACGTCGGTCCGGCACCGGGAGCCAGCGGGGGACCGCTGCACACCGGGGGCACGGGCTTCGGCACGAAGTTCCCGAGCCCGCCGCCGTCCATCCGCGCGGCCCAGCCGGCGAGCGCCGCGGCGTCGGCCTGGCGTTGGACGGCGCGCGCGTACTCGTCGGCGCACGCGAGCGTCGCGCCGCTGGCCGCGGGAGCCGCCTCCCGGAGGTCGACGATGGTCGCGATCGCCCCTCCCGGGTCACCGGAGCCCGTGAGCCGGTCGGCGGTGGCGCAGACCGCGGCGGTCCCCCCTGCCGGAGCGGCAGCCGCCGGGGAGGGGAGCGCGAGCGCCAGAGCTGCGGCCAGCAGCAGCAAGGCTGCGGAACGACGAGTAGGTGTCGACGACGGCATGGTCACCCCCGGTGGCTGCGGATCTCACGACGCTAGACCGGTTGGTTTCTTGTCGGCAGGGCCTTAAGTACCGGTCTAGAGGGTTGCCGGTGAGCGTGGGACCCCGGTCACGGCGCCGACGGGTCGCTCACCGGAGGATGACGGTGTTGCGGGACAGGTGGTAGATCCCGACCGGAACCCCCTCGTCGTCGAGGCGCACCCGGTCCGAGACGATGTACCGAGCGAGGGCAGCGGGTCGCCGGACCGTGATCTGGGCCGTGCCGCCTCCGGTCCCGGTGCTCGTCCCGATCACGACGAACCAGTCCTCGCCCGCTCCAGGTGGTTCTCGGTCGATCCGATCCGCGTGTCACGACGCCGTGTGACAGACGGACCCCGGAGCCGGAACCCTGACGGGGCGTTCAGGGCCCGCCATGCGCCGGGGAGCCTCCGTGGGGCGGGTAACGTAGGCCGACGTGGCAGCCCCTGACATCGAGACCCGCATCAAGCACCTCCGAGCGACCTTGCACACCATCGAGCAGGTGCTCGACGTGGACAAGATGCGCGACGAGATCGCCGATCTGGGCGAGCAGGTGTCCGCGCCTGACCTGTGGGACGACCAGGCCAACGCCCAGCGCGTGACCGGGCGGCTCTCCACGCTCCAGGGCGAGCTCGAGCGCTTCACGAGCCTCTCCGAGCGTCTCGACGACGTCGAGGTGATGGTGCAGCTCTCCCAGGAGGAGGGCGACGCCGAGTCGCTGGCCGACGCCGAGCGCGACCTCAACCGGATCGCCAAGGGCGTCGACATCCTCGAGGTGCGCACCCTGCTGGCCGGGGAGTACGACGCCCGCGAGGCGCTCATCACCATCCGCTCCGGAGCCGGTGGCGTGGACGCCGCCGACTTCGCCGAGATGCTGCAGCGGATGTACATCCGCTGGGCCGAGCAGAACAAGTACGCCGTCGACGTCTACGACACCTCCTACGCGGAGGAGGCCGGCATCAAGTCGACCACCTTCGCGGTCCACGCCCCCTACGGCTACGGCACCCTCTCGGTCGAGTCGGGCACCCACCGGCTGGTGCGGATCAGCCCGTTCGACAACCAGGGCCGTCGCCAGACCTCCTTCGCCGCGGTCGAGGTCGTGCCGGTCCTCGAGCAGACCGACCACATCGAGCTGCCGGAGGAAGAGGTGCGCATCGACGTCTACCGCTCCAGCGGTCCGGGCGGGCAGAGCGTCAACACCACCGACTCCGCGGTGCGCCTGACCCACATCCCGACCGGGATCGTCGTGTCGTGCCAGAACGAGAAGTCGCAGCTGCAGAACAAGGCCTCGGCGATGGTGATCCTCAAGGCCAAGCTGCTGGCTCGCAAGCGCCAGGAGGAGAAGGCCCACCTCGACGAGCTGCGCGGTGACGTGCAGGGCTCGTGGGGCGACCAGATGCGCTCCTACGTGCTGCACCCTTACCAGATGGTCAAGGACCTGAGGACCGAGTACGAGGTCGGCAACCCCAGCTCGGTCTTCGACGGTGACATCGACGGTTTCCTCGAGGCCGGCATCCGCTGGCGCCGGGGCGCCGACAAGGTCGAGGCCTGACCGGCAACACCCCGGCTGAGGTCCCCGGATCGCCCAGGGGGCGAACTTAGACTCGCAGGCGTTGTGATCACCTTCGAGAGCGTCTCCATGACCTATCCGGGGCAGCACCGTGCCGCCCTGGAGGACGTGACGGTGCACGTCGACGAGGGCGAGTTCGTCTTCCTGGTGGGGGCCTCGGGGTCCGGCAAGTCCAGCTTCCTGCGGCTGGTGCTGCGGGAGTCGCGCACCTCGCACGGGCGCATCGTGGTCGCCGATCGCGACCTCAACCGGATGCGCGGCTGGCGCGTGCCCAAGCACCGCCGCCAGATCGGCACGGTGTTCCAGGACTTCCGGCTGCTGCCGAACAAGAACGTCCGCGAGAACGTCGCGTTCGCCCTCCAGGTCATCGGTACGCCGCGCGCGGTCGTGCGCCAGCACGTCCCGGTGGTGCTGGAGATGGTGGGGCTGGAGGGCAAGGGGGAGCGCATGCCCGACGAGCTCTCCGGCGGTGAGCAGCAGCGCGTCGCCATCGCACGCGCCTTCGTCAACCGCCCCCGCATCCTCATCGCCGACGAACCGACCGGCAACCTCGACCCGAACACCTCGGTCGGCATCATGAAGCTGCTCGACCGCATCAACCGCACGGGCACCACCGTGGTGATGGCCACCCACGACTTCGGGGTGGTCGACCAGATGCGCAAGCGTGTCATCGAGCTCGAGGGCGGCCACGTCGTCCGCGACCAGGCCCGCGGCGTCTACGGCTACCAGCACTGACGTGCAGGAGGCACCATGCAGCTGACCTACGTGCTGACCGAGCTGGGGACCGGTCTGAAGCGCAACATCTCGATGACGGTCGCCGTCGTCGTCACCCTCTTCGTCTCCCTGACCCTCGTGGGGCTGGGGCTGCTGCTCAACGCGCAGGCCGACAAGGCCGAGCAGTTCTGGGGCGACCGGCTCCAGATCACGGTGTTCCTCTGCACCGACAACTCCCCGGGAGCCGCCTGCATCGACGGCAAGGCCACGTCCGAGCAGCGCGGCGACGTACGTCGGGCCCTGGCCTCGAACCCCGAGGTCGAGTCGTTCCGTTTCGAGACCAGCGACCAGGCCTACGCGAAGTGGAAGGACGTCTACTCCTCCGGTGAGGAGACGCAAGCGCAGGTGTTCGCGGCCATCAAGCCTAGCGACCTGGCCGAGTCGTTCTGGGTGACGTTGAAGGACCCGCGCGAGTTCAGCAGCGTGACCTCCGAGGTGAGCGCCCTGGGTGGCGTCAGCTCGATCCGCGACCTGCGCGAGGTGCTGCAGCCGATCTACTTCTGGATCAGCGCCTTCAAGTGGGGCGCGATCGGCATCGCCGGCCTCCTGCTGGTCGCGGCGCTGCTGCAGGTGGCCAACACCATCCGGCTCGCGGCCATGGCTCGACGCCGCGAGATCGGCATCATGCGGCTCGTAGGTGCCTCGAGCCTCTACATCCAGCTGCCCTTCCTCCTGGAAGCCCTCGTCGCGGCGGTGCTCGGGATCGCGCTGGCCACCGGGGCCGTCGCGGGCTTCCTCTACTTCGTCGTCTACCGCCTGCTGAGACCCAATTCCAACCTCGTGGCGTGGGTCGGCTGGGACGACGGTGTCACCGCGGTCTACGTCATCACCGCCGTCGGACTGGCTCTGACGCTGATCCCGACTCTCCTGCTGACCCGCAAATACCTGAAGGTGTGAGGGTCGTCGGTTACGGTCGAGCCGACATTATCTGCACCCTCTGACCCTGGCTACATCGAGACCTCACGTGAGGCCCCACCGTGGTTCGTCCCTTCCCCCGTGCCACGCGGCAGCTGCTCCGGCGGCCTGCTGCTCCCGTCGCTGTCACCACCCTGCTCCTGACCGGCCTGGTCACCTCGCTGCTGCCCACCGCGGGCGCGGCTGACCTCGACGACCGCAAGTCGCAGGTACAGAAGAAGCTGAAGCAGGCCGACCAGCACCTCCACGAGTCGTCGGCCGAGCTCGCCCAGGCGACCCGTGGGCTGGTCCGCGCCCAGGCCGCGCTGGCCGACGCACGTGACCGGCAGGCGCACACCGTCGCGGAGCTGGGCGTGGCGCGACAGCGTGACCGGCTCATGCAGGAGCGCCTCGAGGCTGCGGAGGCGCGCCTGGCGCGCGCCCGGGCCGACCTCGCCCAGGGGCAGCGCGACGTCGAGGAGCAGCAGGAGCAGCTGCGCCGGATGGTGGTGAGCAGCTACCAGCAGGGCGACCCCGACCTGCTCGGGCTCTCGATGGTGTTCACCACCCAGGACCCCGCCCAGCTGACGGGCCGCATGAACGCGAACAGCACCGTGGCCAACGTCGAGGCAGCTGTCCTCGACCAGGTCGAAGCCGCCCGGGTCCTCTTCGCCGTGCGCGAGGAGGAGACCGACAGGGCGCAGGCCGAGGTCGCGGCGAGGCGCGAGGAGGCGGCGGCCAACCTGGCCGAGAAGGCCCGGCTGCAGGAAGCGGCGCGTGCCGCGGCCGTCGAGGTCGGCGAGCTCGTCTCCGCCCGGCGCTCGGCGCGCGCCACGGCCGTCGACGCCAAGCGCGCCGACCTGCGCGACATCGCCCGGCTGGAGGCCGAGCGCGGACGCATCGAGCGGCTCATCCTGGCCCGGGCCGCGGCGACCGAACGGGCCCGCGCCCGGGCCGCCGGGAGCAGCGACGGCTACCTCGACCAGCCGGTCAGCGGCTACGTCACCAGCTCTTTCGGGTGGCGAACCCACCCGCTCTGGGGCTACCGGTCGCTCCACGACGGGGTCGACTACGGCGCTGGGTGCGGGACGCCGATCCGTGCCGCGGCGAGCGGACGCGTGCTGTCGACGTACTTCCAGACCGCCTGGGGGAACCGGATCATCATCGACCACGGCGTGCACCGCGGCGTGGGCGTGGCCACGATCTCCAACCACCTCAGCTCGTACGCCGTCTCGGCCGGCGACCGCGTGCAGCGCGGTGAGGTCGTCGGCTACGTCGGCGACACCGGCTGGTCGACCGGCTGCCACCTGCACTACAGCGTGCTGAACAACGGCTCGGCCGTCGATCCGATGAACTGGTTCTGAGCCTTCCCGGTCGGCGGGGTGAAACCGCTGGCGCGGCCTGAGACAATCGACCTCATGGCCAAGGAGAAGGGGCGCTCGACGATCGCGCAGAACAAGAAGGCGCGACACGACTACGCCATCGAGGACACCTACGAGGCCGGCATCGTCCTGCAGGGCACCGAGGTGAAGTCGCTGCGGGCCGGTCGGGCCTCGCTGGTCGACGGGTTCTGCGACGTCGAGAACGGCGAGATCTTCCTCCACGCCATCCACATCCCGACCTACACCGAGGGCACGTGGACCAATCACGAGGTCCGCCGCCGGCGCAAGCTGCTGCTGAACCGGGTGGAGATCGACAAGATCGAGGCCAAGATCCGCGAGAAAGGCTACTCGCTGGTCCCGCTGTCGATGTACTTCAAGGACGGTCGCGCCAAGGTCGAGATCGGTCTCGGCAAGGGCCGCAAGAGCTTCGACAAGCGCAACGCCATTGCCGAGCGGACCGCCAAGCGCGAGGCCGAGATCGCGGTGGGCCGCAAGTTCAAGGGGATGGGCTGACCTCGAGCCGGACGGGGGAGGCTGCGTCGCGGGCCCTGTCCGACGCCGACGTCCCCGCCTGGTGGCAGCGCCTCGGGCTGCCCGGGCTCGTCGACGTCCACGTCCACTTCCTGCCCCCACGAGTGCAGGCCAAGGTGTGGGCCCAGTTCGACGACGCCGGACCGTTGATCGGGCGGGAGTGGCCGATCCGCTACCGCGGCAGCGAGGAGGAGCGGGTCGCCCAGCTGCGCGCGCTCGGCGTACGCCGTTTCTCGGCGCTGTCCTACGCCCACCGGCCGGGGATGGCGGAGTTCCTCAACGACTGGGCCTCCGACTTCGCCGACCGGGTGCCCGAGTGCCTGCGGTCGGGCACCTTCTTCCCCGAGCCGAGGGTGGAGGACTACGTCGCGCGGCGCCTCGAGGCGGGCGTGCAGCTGTTCAAGGTGCACGTACAGGTGGGCGCCATCGATCTCCGCGACCCGCTGCTGGACGCGACCTGGGGTCTGCTGGCCGAGGCGGGGACGCCCGTCGTGATCCACGCCGGCTCCGGGCCGGTCGCGACGCCGTTCACCGGTCCTGCGCCGCTGCGGGCGGTGCTGGCGCGCCACCCCCGGCTGACCGCGGTCGTGGCGCACGCCGGAGCGCCGGAGTACGCCGATTTCGTGCGGCTCGCGCTCAAGCACGAGCGCACGTTCCTCGACACCGCGATGGTCTTCACCGACTTCTTCTCCGAGGGCGGAGCCTTCCCGGCCGACCTCCTCGCCGAGCTGGGGGACCGGCCCGACGTGGTGCTGCTCGGCTCGGACTTCCCGACGCTGCCGTACCCCTACGCCCATCAGCTCGAGGCGCTCGAGCGGCTCGGGCTCGGTGACGACTGGCTGCGGGCGGTCTGCTGGGACAACGGGACGCGGCTGCTGGGCGAGTCGGCCGGCTAGCCCACGTCGCCCGATGGTGTGCGCCCCTCCCATACGGGGCAAGATCACCACGCAGTGATGTACCAACCTGGCCCTCGTTGATTGTCACTGAAGTCTCGTGACTCAGTCGGCAGTGAGAGGAGGGCCGATGTCTGTGTCCACTTCCCCGACCCCCGTGTGGTGTTCGCCGCCGGCGCCGGACTGGCGTCCCTGCAGCACGAGCGGCTGGCAGCACGCGTGCCGCGCGGCCGTGGTCGACCCGGACGTCTTCGTCGACACCTCCTCCTCCGGCCCGCAGGCGTTCGACGGCCTGATCCGGGCGCTGGGCCTTGACGGCCTGGTGCTCGGCAGCGACCGGCCGTACGCCGATCCGCTCACGTACCGGCTCGACGACGCCACCACCCGGTTGGTGCGCGTCGACAACCCGCACCGCGCGCTCGGGCCGCGCCTCGACGTACCGACCTTGGAAGGGGTGGCATGACCACCATCAGCACTGTCATCGACGTGCCCGCACGAGCAGCGACCCGATTCACCGGCGACCTCGATCTCGACGCGCTGCCCGGTCGCGACCTCGACCAGGAGGAGCTGCGCGCCCTGGCCTCCACGATCGCCGGCGACCCGGGTCGGTGGCGTCACCACCTGGCCTTCTCCGACGACGACCGTGTCTACGTCTCGCTGCATCGCGACGCCCACGTCGACGTGTGGCTGCTCTGCTGGGCTCCGGAGAACGACACCGGCTTCCACGACCACGACGTCTCCTCCGGTGCGGTGGCGGTCGTCGACGGCACACTGATGGAGCACAACCTGGCCGTCGGGACGGACACGATCGAGACCCTCGTGGACGCTGGATCCGTCTTCAGCTTCGGTCCCGACCACATCCACCGGCTCACGTGCGCGATCGGCGGATCGGTGTCGGTGCACGTCTACAGCCCGCCGCTGTGGCGGATGGGGCAGTACTCCGTCGGCGCCGACGGGCGGCTCCACCGACACTCCGTGTCGTACGCCGACGAGCTGCGGCCCGTCGACCCGCCGACCGGCATCGCCCGAGTCGTCGCCCCGGAGCGCACGGACCGCCGAACCGCGATGACAGGTGTCATGGGGAGGTCGTGACACGCGGCTCATCCGTCGGAGGCGTGCGACCGCCAGGCTGGGGGCATGGCATCCACTGACACAGGGTCCTCGGCCGCGCGTGAGACCGCGTCGGCCACGGCCGGAGGGGTGGGCGCGGCGATCGAGCTGCGCGGTCTGCGCCGCACCTTCCCGACCAAGGGGGCCGAGGTGACCGCGGTCGACGGGGTCGACCTGACCGTCCACCGCGGCGAGGTCGTGGCGCTGCTCGGGCCCAACGGTGCGGGCAAGACCACCACGCTCGACATGGTCCTCGGGCTGACCGCTCCCTCGGCCGGCTCGGTCACGGTGCTGGGAGCCGGCGCCCGTGCGGCGGTCCGCGCGGGCCGGGTCTCGGCGGTGCTGCAGACCGGTGGTCTCCTCGGTGACCTCACCGTGCGGGAGACCGTGCGCTTCATCGCCTCCACGTTCACCGCGACCGGTCGCGCCACGGCCTCGGTCGACGAGGTGCTGGAACGGGCCGGCGTCGCGGCGCTGGCCGACCGACTGGTGGCCACGTGCAGCGGGGGAGAGCAGCAGCGGCTGCGCTTCGCCCTGGCACTGCTGCCGGACCCCGACCTGCTCGTGCTCGACGAGCCGACGGCGGGGATGGACGTCGACGCGCGGCGGGAGTTCTGGTCGACGATGCACGCCGAGGCGGCCCGCGGGCGCACAGTCGTCTTCGCCACCCACTACCTCGAGGAGGCCGACTCCTTCGCCCGGAGGATCGTGCTGATGGCCGACGGCCGCGTGATCGCCGACGGCAGCGTCGAGGAGGTCCGGGCCCGGGCCACGGGGCGCACAGTCACCTCCGACCTCGTCGACGCGGTTGCTCTGCAGCGGCTGCGGGCACACCCCGCGGTCGCCACGGTCGAGGTCGACAGCGACCGCCTGAGCGTGCGGTCCACCGACTCCGACGCGGTCGCCCGGCTCCTCCTGACCGAGCTGGGAGGCCGGAGCCTGGAGGTCGTCAGCGGGTCGCTGGAGGACGCCTTCGTCCACCTCACCCACGGGGACGAGCCGGCGCCGAGGCGTACCTCTGAACCCTCCGACCCCGGCCGGGAGGCGCTGTGAACACCACGATCCTCGGACTCGAGCTCAAGCGCTTCGCGCGTGACCGGGCCAGCCTCTTCTTCATCGCCGCGCTGCCGGGGTTCTTCTACCTGATCTTCGGTGCCGCGCAGGAGTACGCCGACGAGGCCGCCGGGAACGGCAACGTCGCGATGTTCATCATGATCGCGATGGCTGCCTACGGGGCGGTCTCCGCCACGGTGGGCATCGGCGGACGGGCCGCGACCGAGCGGCTCCAGGGGTGGGGTCGACAGCTCGGCCTCACGCCGCTGAGCGACGCGTCGTACGTCTGGACGAAGACGGCGCTGGCCGTCCTGGTGGCCGCCGTGCCACTCGCGGTGGTCTACGGCCTCGGCGCGCTGACCGGGGCACGGGCGTCGTTCGGCGCCTGGGTCCTCAGCTTCACGGTGCTGCTGGTCGGCGCGGTCGTGTTCGCGCTCTACGGACTGTGCTTCGGGCTGCGGTTCCGCTCCGAGGCGGCGTTGAGCGCGGCGGGCGGCTCGATCGTGATCCTCGGCTTCCTGGGCAACATCTTCTTCCCGCTGTCAGGCACGTTGCTGGCGATCGCGAAGTTCACCCCGCTCTACGGGTACGTCGCTCTCGCGCGCTACCCCGTGACCGAGGGAGCCGTGCTCGACGGCGCCACGGGGGAGCTGGTGCAGGAGGCGCTGTGGATCCCGGTCGTTAACGTTCTGGCATGGACTCTCATCCTGGCGCTGGTGGCGACGTGGCTGGTGCGCCGCGGGCGGAGCCGGGTGTGAGCGAGCCCGCTCCGCGGACCGACCCCTGGGCGCGCTTCGGGTGGTTGATGTGGGCGCCCTGGATGGTGTTCCTGGTCTTTCCGTTCCTCGAGGCCTTCGAGGCGGACGTGGCGACGCCGCAACGGGTGTGGGCGGTGGCGGTGACCGCCGCGTTCGGTGCCCTCTACGCGGTCACCATGCACCGGCTCGCCACCGGCCGATGCCACCGGGTCGGGGACGTCCCTGAGGCCTACGCCGCGCTAGCTGTTCTTGTCGTCCTGACACTTTCGGTGTCGCCGGTGCTGGGAGCCGGCGCTCTGTCGTTCCTGCCCTTCATCCAGTCCTTCGCGATGTTCGCCCTTCCCCTGCCGTGGAACTGGTGGTTCACCGGCAGCGTGCTCGTGGGTGCGCTGACCGGGCTCGGCTTCCTCGGCGACGTCGCGCAGTGGGCCTCGTTCGGCTTCATCCTCGTCGCTGTCACCGTCGGCACCGGTGCCGGCCGGTTCCTGGAGGAGCAGGGCGCGCGTTACGCCGAGGTCCGTGACGGTCTGGCCGTGAGCGCAGAGCGGGAGCGGGTGGCTCGCGACGTGCACGACGTCCTGGGGCACAGCCTCACGGTGGTCTCGGTCAAGGCCGATCTGGCGGCCCGGCTGGTCGAGGTGGATCCCGCTCGGGCGCGGGCCGAGCTGGAGGACATCCAGCGGCTCAGCAGGCAGGCTCTCGGGGAGATCCGCGCGACCGTGGGAGGGCTGCGGGCGGCGCGGCTGGCCGACGAGCTGGCCGCGGCTCGTTCGGCGCTGACGGGCGCCGGGGTGGAGCCGGCGGTGCCCGAGGACGAGCAGGCCGTGGACCCGCGCTACCGCACCGTGGTGGCCTGGGTGCTGCGCGAGGCGGTGACCAACGTCGTGCGCCACAGTGGAGCGCGTCGCTGCGAGGTGGTGCTGGCGCCGGACGCGCTGGTGGTGCGCGACGACGGGCGCGGCCTGGCTGGGTCGACCGAGGGCAACGGGTTACGGGGCCTGCGCGAGCGGGTCGAGGGCACCGGGGGACGCCTGGTGCTGGGCACCGGGCCCGGTGGCGGGACGTGCCTGGAGGTGTCGTGGTGAGCGGGCCGGCGGAGGGCAGCCCGGCGGTGGGCAACCCGGGGGTGGGTGGGCCGATCCGGGTCCTGCTGGCCGACGACCAGGTGCTCGTGCGCGACGCACTGGCGACGCTGCTCGACCTCGAGCGCGACATCGAGGTGGTGGCACGGGTGAGCCGTGGCGACGAGGTCGTGCCGGCGGTGGAGCGCGACCGACCGGCCGTGTGCCTGCTGGACATCGAGATGCCGGGGCTCGACGGGGTGGCGGCGTGCCAGGAGGTGACCTCGAGGTTCTCCGACGTGCGGGTGCTGATGGTGACGACGTTCGGTCGGCCGGGCTACCTCAAGCGGGCGCTGGACGCCGGCGCCACGGGGTTCGTCGTCAAGGACATCCCGGGGACCCAGCTCGCGGACGCCGTACGTCGGGTGCACGCGGGGCACCGGGTCGTCGACCCGACGCTGGCGACCGAGACGCTGCTCGGAGGTCGGAGCCCGCTGACCGAGCGCGAGACCGAGCTGCTGCGCCTGGCCGTCGAAGGGACACCTGTCGCGCTCATGGCCGAGCGGCTCTTCCTGTCGCCCGGCACGGTGCGCAACCACCTGTCGGCGGCCATCCGCAAGACCGGGACGACCACCCGCGTGGAGGCCGCGAGGGCGGCGCAGGAGCGGGGCTGGTTGTAGCGAGCGTGGTTCTCCACAGATGGCTCGGTCCCACGCGTTCTGTCGGAGCCGTCGCCTAGAATCGAAGACATGTTCGATACCTCAGGCGTGGACGATCTGGACGCGGTGGCCGCGTCCGACGCGCTTGCCGCCGTACGCCGCAAGCTGCTGGCGGTCGAGGCCGAGCAGATGGCCCTCGCGGCACATTGGGCCGACCTGCACGCTCCTGACTTCGTGGAGGCGTGCGAGGAGCTCCTGCCCCGGCCGCCGGGATCGGAGCGGAGCAAGCAGCTCGGTGGTGACGGGTGCCCGGAGATGTCGGAGTTCGCCGGAGCGGAGCTGGCCGCCCTGTTGGGCCGTACGACCGAGTCCGGGGAGGCGCTCATCGTCGACGCGGTGACGCTGCGTCACCGTCACCCGGGGCTGTGGCGAGGAGTCCACGAGGGCACGGTGAGGGTGTGGCTCGCCGCTCGGGCAGGTCGCCTGTGCACCTCGGCCCAGCTGACCCAGGAGCAGGCCCACTGGGTCGACGAGGAGACGACGCCTTACGTGGAGACCCTGCCGCCGGGTCGCTACCTCAACCTGGTCAGGGCCAAGATCATCGCCGCGGATCCGGCGGCGGCCGCCGAGCGCGCGAAGGCTGCTGAGCTGGCGCGCTTCGTGCGCGCGGGGCAGACCGACGAGAACGGCCTGAGGACCCTGGTGGCGCGGGCTCGCGCCGGGGACGTCACTGTGCTGGTCGCCGTCCTCGACCGGATCGCCGCGATCCTGGCCGACCGGGGCGACACGGACCCGGTCGACGTCCGTCGCGCCACCGCGCTGCGCGTGCTGGCCAACCCTGCGGAGGCGCTCGATCTGCTCGCGTCCGCCGCGTTGCAGCACCTCGACGATCCTGCGGCGCCCTACCGCCCCGAAAGGACGGGTGCCGAGCAGACGGGTGCTGAGCGCGCGGGTGATGAGCGCGCGGGTGCTGAGCGCGCGGGCGACGCGCTGGCGGCGCACCGCTGGCCCGCCGGCGATGGGGAGCGGTCCGACGGACGGTTCGTCGGCCGCCCCGAGGAGTGGATCGGGTGGATGCGCGACTCCTCGGGACGGCACCTGCCTCCGAACTGCATGCGTGGCGACCTCGAGTCCTTCGATCTGGCCGGCCTCGACGGGGATCGCGGCCACGCGCGTGACGTCCTCGGACGAGCCACTCGTCGAGCACGACCCGACGGGAGAGCGTGGTCGACCACCGGACCCACCGGACCCACCGGAGCCACCGGGCGAGGCCGACCTGGAGCAGGCGATCGCTTCTGCTCGGAACCGGTGTGCTCGGGTGTCCGCTCGTGGGGGCTGGGCCGCCTGAGCCACCAGGACTCTCGGGGATCAGCGACCTGGGGCTCGGGGACCGCGACCTGCTGCGCTCGGTCGTCGAGGGGGCGGGACGCGCTGCCTCGCGGCTCGCTCCGACCTGTGTGCTGCACGTCCACGCGAGCTCCGAGACGCTCGAGAGCGGCAAGGGTGTCGTCCGCGTGGAGGAGATCGGCCCCCTGGCGCTGGCTCAGGCCCGGTCCTGGCTCGCGGGCGAGCACTCCGGCGGGCACTTGGGCGAGCAGCCCGGCGTGACCGGTCGTGTGGGGAGCATGCAGTTCCGGGTGCAGCCGGTGCTGGACCCCGACAGGGTGGCGCCGGTCGACCGCTACGAGGTGCCACCCACCATGCGCAAGGCCGTCGAGGAGCTTCACCCTTACGACCCCTTCCCCTATGGCACCGCGCTGTCACGCAGCTGCGACAAGGACCACCTCGCCCCCTACCGGCCGGATGGTCCCGATGACCAGACCAGGGTCGAGAACCTGCAACCGCTCGGCCGGCGCCATCACCGGATCAAGACGTTCGGCGCGTGGCAGGTCGTGGAGGCCGAACGCGGCGCCTACTGGTGGCGCACGCCTACCGGACACTGGTTCCACGTCGGTCCCGCGGGGACCCGGCCCATCGGGCGTAGCACCGAGTTCGACCACGCTCTCCGCGTCGCCTGAGCCGGTCGCCACAGGGCGGTCGTGCGGCGGCCCCGACACCCGTCCGTCATCTGGCCGACATCGCAGGAGGCGTCGAGTGTGCCAGCATGCAGAGTGTGGCGTCGCGTGAGGACATGCAGTCAGCGACGGCGAGTCATCGCCGGCTCGCTGCCGACCTCTTCGACGACCTCGACCCGGGTGAGCTCGCCACCCGGACCCTGTGTCCGGTCTGGACCGCGCACGCGATGGCGGCCCACCTGGTCGTGCCGCTCGAGGTCCAGCCTCTGCGCTTCGCAGTCGAGATCGCCCGTCACAAAGGCTCCATGGACCGGGCCTCCGAGGCAGTGGTGGCGCGCCTGGCCCAGCGCCCCATCGAGGAGCTCACCGCGGTCCTGCGCGAGAAGGCCGACGTGCACCCGCCGATCCCGGTCGTGGGTCCTGCGGGCCAGCTCGCCGACACCGCCATCCACCTGCGCGACGTCGCACGCCCGTTGGGTCGTCCCGAGGACGTCCCGCTGGCGAGCTGGCGCATGGTGCTCGACTTCCTGGTCACCCGGCAGGCCCAGCTCGGGCACGTGCCCAAGCGGCTGACGAACGACCTGCGCTTCCGCGCCACCGACCAGAAGTGGTCCTGGGGCAGCGGCGCCGAGGTCCACGGACCCAGCGAGGCGCTGGCGCTGGGGATCGCCGGCCGCGCGGCGGCACTCGTCGATCTGGACGGGCCCGGCCTGATCGTCCTGCAGCGTCGGTTGCACGCCGAGGAATAAGAGTTCGGACCCTGTCGTTGGGACGAGTAGCATGGCCACGTTGCCGTGCTCGCGCGAGCGGCGCGGATTGACAACTCAAGAGGGGCTGATCGGTTTCGACTTGGGACGTTTCGTGCCAGGGGAAGCGGGTCGAGGATCCAGGGTTATCTCGTAAACGATCTCTGGAAACCAATAACTGCCAACGCTAAGCGCAGTTCGTTCGCTCTCGCCGCCTGACGGCAGAGTGACGGGTCAGACTGAGGGCGCCTCCGCCTCAGAACCTGGCCTCATCTAGGAGGCTTGCTGGATCACTTGTGTCGAAGGGGTGATCCGGGACTCAACTTCGGCTGAGCCTGTCGGCGACGTGTCTGTACGAGCGCCGGGGCTGAGAAAACGGCATTGCAGACTGCACCCGGAGAAGACCTGACACGGCGCCGAAGGACGCGGGTTCGATTCCCGCCAGCTCCACCGTGTGATCGTCACAGATCACAGCCCTCTTGATGCGAGAGCCGCTCCGGCACCGACCGGAGCGGCTCTCGTGCGTGCGCTCACGCGCGTGAACCGCTCAGCGGGTGGTCGACGACGCAGCCTCGACGATCAGCTGGGCGACCGCCGCCGGTTGCGAGACCGTCACGGCGTGGGAGGCCCGACCCACGTCGTGCGACCCCGCGCGCTCGCCCATGAACCCCTGGGACCCCGCCCGTACGACGAGGTCCTGGAGCGTCAGCAGGTGCCACGAGGGAATCGACTTCCAGGCCGTCCACGTGGCCTTGTCCGCCAGTGCATCGGCCACGATGGGCCGGACCGGGCAGCCCTCGACCCTGAGTCGGCCGACGCCTCCGCCTGGCGCACCGAGATCGGCTGGCCCGTCTTCCGCGTGGCCGCGCGCTACGGAGCCCGCGAGCGGGCTCCGTGTCCGGGACCCGCTCACCGCGCAGCCCAGAAGTCGGGCCGAAGGCCCGTTCCCGTCCCCTCTCCGCCGGAGCACGGTAGAAGGACTCGAGCACGGACGGAGACTCCGATGGGCAAGCTCATCTCCTCCGCCGCGACGCTGGTCCTCCTCGCCGCGGCCCTCCAGGCGCCCCTCGCCCCGCCGGCATCCGGCGCCGAGGTCCGGGTCTCGCTGACCACGTCGACGGCCACGTTCCATCCGCCCGTCGACGGCTACCGGGACCTCGCCAGGTTCACGATCCGTACCGACCGGACCGCGACCCTGTCCCTCCAGGTGCGCGAGGACCGGGACTCCCCAGTGATCCGCACGGTGCCCCTCGGGTCCCGTCCGGCGGGCAACCACCAGGCCACCTGGGACGCCGAGGACGCCCTCGGGGAGGTCGTCGACCCCGGCCGCTACGTCGTGCGGGCGGTCGCCGCGCGGCCCGGGCGGCCGACGCAGCGCTCGGCGTACACGGCGGTGCGGATGGTCTGGCGGCACCTCGCCGAACAGTCCAGCCGCCACGTCGTCACCGCGAACAGCTACCGCTCCGTGCGTGGCGAGTGCGGCGTCCTGCGTCAGCTCGCCGCACCGGCGAACGCCGTCCACTTCGACATGCAGGAGGCGGCCGACTGCCCGATCGGCACCTCCGGCAGGCTCGAGGCGATGTACCGGTTCGCGGACTACCCGGCCGGCTTCGGAAACCGCAGCAGGATCATCGACCCGCACGTCAACGTCGAGGCACGGGGGAACGACCCCGTGGGCTACGGCGTGCTCGGTGTGGAGACCTGGCTCGACCAGGGCGACGAGAGCGGCTGGGAGTGGTACTTCGACCCCTCGTCGGGCACCGACGACGTGGTGCAGATCGACACTGCGCTGCGCTTCCACCAGCCCACCCAGCGGGCGCTGCGCTACTCCTTCTCCGGCACCACCGGTGACGACTACGTCCTCAGGGACTTCGTCATCGACCTCGACTGGAAGACGTTGGTGCCCGCACCCCCGCCGGACCCGCCGTGACCCGCCGTGACCCGCCGTGACCCCGCCGTGAACCGCCTACGCTCACAGGCATGTCCGATCCGCTGCACCTGACCCGGGCCGAGGCGCGACGGATCGCGGTGCGGGCCCAGCTGCTGACGCTGCCGCGCCCCACCGACCTGCTGGAGACCGTCCGCCACCTCACCCTGGTCCAGCTCGAACCCACCCGGCCGATCGCGCCCAGCGCCGACCTCGTGCTGTGGAGCCGCCTCGGAGCGGCGTACGACGTCCGCGACCTGCGCGACGCGCTCGACGAGCAGCGGCTGGTCGAGCTCGACGGGCTCGCCCGCCCGGCCGACGACATCGCCCTGTTCCGCGCGGAGATGGAGGTCTGGCCCGGCCCCGAGCCCCGCAAGGAGTGGCAGGACGGCCTGCTGGCGTGGGTCGAGGCCAACAACGCCTGCCGGCTCGACGTCCTCGACCGGCTCCGCGGCGACGGTCCGCTGCCGGCGTCGCAGCTGCCGGACACCTGTGTGGTGCCGTGGCGCTCCAGCGGCTGGAACAACAGTCGCAACGTGCTCATGATGCTCGGCCAGCTCGCCGGTCGCGGCGAGGTCGCGGTGGCCGGGCAGGAGGGCCGCGAGAAGCTCTGGGACCTCGCCGAGCGCATCTACCCCGACGTGCCGACGGTCCCGCTCGCCGACGCCCTCCGGGCCCGCGACGTACGGCGGCTGGCCGCCCTGGGCATCGCCCGCGCCGGCAAGCGGGTGGTGCCGATCGAGCCGATCGACGTGGGGGAGGCGGGTGTGACCGTCACCGTCGAGGGCGTGAAGGGACGTTGGCAGGTCGACCCCGACCAGCTCGACGCCCTCGACGAGCCGTTCGCCGGGCGAGCCGCGCTGCTGTCGCCGTTCGACCGGCTGCTGGCCGACCGCAAGCGGACCACCGAGCTCTTCGAGTTCGACTACGTGCTGGAGATGTACAAGCCGGCCGCGCAACGCCGCTGGGGCTACTACGCCCTGCCCGTGCTCCACGGCGACCGTCTGGTCGGCAAGCTCGACGCCCGGGCCGACCGCGACGCCGGGGTGCTTCGGGTGACGGCGCTGCACGAGGACGAGTCCTTCGACGCCGACACCCGTGACGCCGTGGACGCCGAGGTGGCGGCCCTCGCGAAGTGGGTCGGTCTGGCGCTGGAGCTGCCCGGCTGACGGTCCGCCGGACCCGCGTCGAGCCGCCTGAGCCCGTCCGTCCCGTCGGTGACGTCGTGCTGCGCCTCAGCATCCGGCACCTGGGCGGAGGTGTCGGCGGAGTCGTCGGCGCGTGGTGGGGGAGGAGAGCACGTCACCTCCCGACCAGGACCGAAAGGACGGGACACCTGACCTGAACGTCATTGAGATGCGCGACGGGAGCCGCACGACCGGAGCCGGACGAGGGGATACTGACGAGCATGGGAGCGGGTCACGGGCACGGCCACGGGGCAGGCCCACCGGGTCACGCCGGCGGCCGTCACCGCTCGCGCCTGGCGGTGTCCTTCGCGCTGGTGGGGGCGTTCTTCGTCGTCGAGCTCGTCGCCGGTCTGGTGTCGGGCTCGTTGGCACTGCTCTCGGACGCCGGACACATGGCCGCCGACGTGGTCGCGCTCGGCGCCGCGCTGGTGGCCACGACGATGGCCACCCGCCCCGACACCAGCGGTCGGCGCACCTACGGCTCCTACCGCGCCGAGGTCTTCGCCTCCGGGCTGGCCGTCCTGCTCATGCTCGGCGTCGCGGTGTACGTCGTTGTCGAGGCGGCCAGGCGTGCCGGCTCCGAGCCGGAGGTCTCCTCGACCCCGATGCTCGTGGTGGGCGCCCTCGGACTGGCCGTGAACGTGGTGGCGATCGCGCTGCTGCGGGTGGGCGCGCACGAGTCGCTGAACGTCCGCGGCGCCTACCTCGAGGTGGTGGCCGACGCCGCCGGCAGCGTGGGGGTGATCGTGGCCGGTGTGCTGGTCGCCCTGACCGGCGACGCCGTCTGGGACACCGCGGTGGCGGTCGCGATCGGGGTGTTCGTCGCCGTTCGCGCCGTGCCGCTGGGACGTCAGGTCCTCTGGGTGCTCGGCCAGCACGCGCCGGCGGGGCTCGACCTCGAGGCCGTCGTGAGCGACCTCGAAGGGGTGCCCGGTGTCGAGGACGTCCACGACCTGCACGCCTGGACGCTCACCTCGGGCATGCTCGTGGCCACCGCACACCTGGTCGTCGCCGACGGCACGGCGCCGCAGCAGGCGCTGGACGCGGCCCGTCGCGTCCTGCGCGAGCAGCACGGCATCGAGCACGCAACGGTGCAGGTCGAGACCCACGCATCGGCCGAGTGCCACGAGATCGACTGGTGAGCTCGGGCCCGATGCACCTGCGGCCGTCGAGCGAGGCGGTCAGACGACGTCTGCCGGGGGCACCCCGCCCGCCGCACTGTCCACCCGGCGGCCCCGGCCCCGGCGCCGGGCCCGGGCCCGGCTGGAGCCCACCCCGGTAGCGATCGCGACCCCGGTCACGGCGACCACCAGGCCGAGGATCTCCCGGGCGCCGAGGGTCTCGCCGAGGATCAACCACGCCATCACCGCGGTGACCGGCGGCATGAGGAAGAAGACGCTGGCCGCGGCGCCGGCGCCGCCGGCCCGCACGAGCATCCCGAGCAGGAACAGCCCGACGATCGAGTTGACGACCGCGAGGTAGACCAGTGCGAGGGCGGCACCGCCGGGGTTGTCGACGACGTCGGTGCCCTCCAGGGCCAGGCCCAGGATCCACAGCGGGGGAGCCGAGGCGGCGAACTGGATGGCGGCCGACCACAGCGGGTCGGGCGCCCGCCCGATCCAGCGCTGCCCCAGCGTCCCGAAGCTGAGCGCAAGCGTTCCGACCACCCCGAAGGTGAGTCCGGCCAGGCCGCCGGCCGCGTCCACGTCGGGGCCCAGGACGAGCAGCACCCCGGCCACACCGACGACGAACCCCACCAGCTGGGTCCGTGACAGGCCTTCGTGCAGCAGCAGCGCCGCCAGCAGCGCGGTCAGCACCGGGCTCAGCGAGTGCATCAGGGCTCCGAGCGTGGCCCCGAGGCCGGCGTCGAAGGCGAGGTACATCGCGCCGAACTGCAGGCCGTTCATCACGAACCCGACCAGGCTGATGCGCAGCACCACGTCGAGGTGCAGGACGGGCCGTCCCCGGAGCACCCAGGCCAGCGCCGCCGCCAGGACGGCCGCGAGGCCGAACCTCCAGGCCACGAGCGTGATCGGGGCCATCTGGTCGACGCCGTACGGGCCGGCGATGTAGCCCGAGGACCACACGAGCACGAAGGAGGCCAGCGGGACCAGCGGCAGCCGGTCGGGGGCGGGGTCCGGGCCGGGGTCGGCCACCCGATTCACCACCGGCTCACCGGCGTTGCATCGGCAGGTGCGGGATGCCGTCCTCGAGGAACTCCTCTCCGGACACCTCGAACCCGAAGAGCTCGTACCACCCGCGCAGGTGGGCCTGCGCGTGGATCTCGGTCCGGCGCTCGCCGATCTCCTCCAGCGCCGCGCGCAGCAGGACCGCGCCCAGCCCGCGCCCGCGGTGGGCCGTGTCCGTGACCACCCGCCCGATCCGGGCGTGGCCGTCCTCGTCGAGCACCCGCAGGTAGGACACCGGCGCGCCTCCGGACTCGACCCACAGGTGCAGGGTGCCGGGTTCGAGGTCGAGCCCGTCCAGGTCGGCGTAGACGCAGTTCTGCTCGACGACGAAGACCTGCTCGCGCAGGGCGAAGAGGCGGTACGCCGTGACGGGGTCCAGCTCGCTGAACCTCGCCCGGTGGACGTCGGGCGAGGGGGAGGCACTGGGGGACACGGCAGGGGGCACGGGGCCATCCTGCCGCTTCAGACGGCGTCCAAACCGATGTCGAGCTGAGGGGCGGAGTGTGTCAGCGCCCCCACGGCCAGGAAGTCCACGCCGGTCTCCGCCACCTCGCGGGCGCCGGACAGGCTGAGCCCGCCGCTGGCCTCCAGGACCACATCGGGATCCAGGGCCCGCGCGCGGGTCACGGCCTTGCGCAGCGTCGCCACGTCCATGTTGTCCAGCAGGACCTGGGGCGCGCCGTGGGACAGCGCCTCGTCGAGCTGAGCCAGGGTGTCGACCTCGACCTGCACCACCAGGGGGCGACCGGAGGCTCGCGCCGTGGCCAGCGCGCCGGCCAGCGCCGGTCCGATCCCCCCGGCCGCGACGAGGTGGTTGTCCTTGACGAGGACGGCGTCGTAGAGGCCGGCCCGGTGGTTGACGCCCCCGCCGCAGCGGACGGCGTACTTCTCGAGCGAGCGCAGCAGCGGCATCGTCTTGCGGGTGTCGCGCACGTGCGCGCCGGTGCCGTCCACCGCATCGGCCCACGCGCGCGTCGCGGTGGCGACCCCGCTGAGGTGACCGAGCAGGTTCAGCGACGTGCGCTCCAGGGCGAGCACCGCCCGCGCCGGGGCACGCAGGGACGCCAGGGGAGTGCCCGGTCGCACCCGGTCGCCGTCCGTGGCCAGCAGGGCGAAGCGGTGCTCGGCGTGGCCCGGGTGCGTGGTCAGCACCTCCGCCACCATCGCCGCCAGCACGGGCAGCCCGGCCACCACGCCCGGTGCGCGCGGCACCCAGCGGACGTCGAGCACGGCCTCCTCGGGGACCAATGCCGTCGACGTCACGTCGCCGGCCAGTCCGTGGGGTCCGAGGTCCTCGGCCAGGGTGGCCCGCACCAGGCGCAGCACCTCCTCGGGGTCCAGACCGGCGGAGTCGAGCAGACCGTCGTGACGGCGTCCGGTCGTCGCGGTCATGCCGCCACCGCCTCCGTGCCCACGCTGGCGCGGGGCAGGCCGTCGGCGTCGAGGCGGACCTCGGTCCGGCGGCCCCACGCCGGGTCGGTGCCGGGGTGGTCGAGGCGGTGGTGGGCGCCCCGGCTCTCGGCGCGCAGGGTCGCGGCGGCCACGACCGCGGAGGCGACCAGCCAGCTGCTCTCGTCGGCGGCACCCGCCCGGTGCATCGCCAGCAGGTCCGCGGCCGCAGCCAGACCGTCGGCGTCCCGCAGCACACCGGCGTGCGCGTCCAGGACGCGACGGGGCAGGTCGTGCACAGAGGCCCCCGCCCGTCTTTCTCGTGCACCGGTCCGCTCGGCATCGGTCCCGTCGACGTCGCGCACCGCCGGCGCAGGCAGCTCGAGGGCCAGACCGTCGGCGAGCCGGGCTCCGAGGACCAAACCCTCGAGCAGGCTGTTGGAGGCCAGCCGGTTGGCGCCGTGGAGGCCGGTGGCAGCGACCTCGCCGACGGCCAGGAGGCCGGGCACGTCGCTGCGACCCCACGAGTCGACACGGACCCCGCCGCAGAGGTAGTGCTCGGCCGGCGCCACCGGGACCAGGTCGACGGCGGGCTCGAGGTCGAGAGCGTGGCAGCCGGCGAGGAAAGTGGGGAACCGGTCGACGCCGGCGCCCAGCGGGCGGGCGTCGAGCCAGACGTGGTCGGCCCCGGCCACGGCCGCGGCACGGGCGATCTCGCGAGCGACGACGTCGCGCGGCGCGAGGTCGGCCAGCGGGTGCCGACCGGCCATGAGCAGTCGGCCCTCGTGATCGCGCAGGACCGCGCCCTCGCCACGGAGTGCTTCGGAGGCGAGGGCCACGCGGCCGGAGAGCGCGCCGCTGTGCAGGGCCGTCGGGTGGAACTGGACGAACTCGAGGTCGGTCAGCGTGGCGCCGACGCGCAGGGCCGCGGCCAGGCCGGACCCGTCGACACCGACCGGGTTGGTGGTGCGGAGGTAGGCGTGACCCAGCCCGCCGGTGGCCAGCACCACCGCACGGGCCGAGACCCGCAGCAGGCCGTCGGAGGTCTCCACGACGGCTCCGGTGACCTGCGGGCCGGCCGCGCCCAAGCCACGCGTCAGGTGCCGCAGCCGGCCCGGGCGTCGCAGGAGGGGCCCGGCCGGGCGTGCGGCGCCGGCCGCTCCCGCTGCGCCTGCCCGACCCGCCGCGCGCGCCAGCGCGGTCTCCAGCACCCGGTGCACCTCGAGGCCGGTCGTGTCGCCGCCGGCGTGCACGATGCGGCGCCGGCCGTGACCGCCCTCGAGACCGAGCGACATCCGCCCGTCTGCGTCGCGGTCCCAGCGCGCTCCTCGGCGCAGCAGCGAGGCGATCGCGGCCGGTCCGCCGGCCACCACCGTGGCGACCACGTCGGGGTCGCACAGGCCCGCTCCCGCCGTCTCGGTGTCCTGGGCGTGGTCGGCCGGTCGGTCCTCGCCGGCGACCGCGGCGGCGATGCCGCCCTGGGCCCACCGGGTGCTGCTCTCCCCGCCCTCGACCAGCAGGACACGGCGTACGCCGGCGAGACCCAGCGCCACGCTGGCACCCGCCACACCCGCGCCGACCACGAGCACGTCGACCTCGAGCTCCTCGACCGGCGCGCTCATTCGCCGGCTCCGGGCCGGCCGACAGCGATCATGCGCTCGACGGCCAGGCGCGCCCGGGCGGCGACGTCGGGGTCGACGGTCACCTCGTCGCGCCCCTCCCGCAGCGCCCGCAGCAACAGCGCGGGCGTGGTCATCTTCATGTAGCGGCAGGACGCCTGAGCGTTCATCGGCAGGAACGTCGTCGTGGAGTTGACCCGACGCAGCTGGTGCAGCATGCCGACCTCGGTGGCGACCAGCGCCGTGCTCGTGGTCATGGTGGCCGCGGCCTCGACCATGCCTCCGGTCGAGAGGATCCGGGTGCGTCCGGCCGGCAGGGTGCCCTCGCCGGCCAGCCACAGGACGGAGGAGGCGCAGCCGCACTCGGGGTGCACGAGCAGCTCGGCCTCGGGGTGGGCGGCGACCTGGTCCCGGACGTCGGAGGGCCGGATGCCCGCGTGGACGTGGCACTCGCCGAGCCAGACGTGCAGGTTGTCGCGCCCGGTCGCGCGGCGCACGTGCGCTCCGAGGAACTGGTCGGGAAGGAACAGCACCTCCGTGTCGGCCGGGACGGAGGACACGACCTCGACGGCGTTGGACGAGGTGCAGCAGATGTCGGTCTCCGCCTTCACCTCGGCGGTGGTGTTGACGTAGGACACGACCACGGCGTCGGGATGCTCTGCCTTCCAGGCCCGCAGTGCCTCGGCGTCGATGCTGTCGGCCAGCGAGCAGCCCGCCTCCTCGGTCGGGACGAGGACGGTCTTCTCGGGGGAGAGGATCTTGGCCGTCTCGGCCATGAAGTGGACGCCGCAGAAGACGATCGTGCTCGCCTCGGTCTCCGCGGCGATGCGCGAGAGCGCCAGCGAGTCACCGACGTGGTGGGCGACGTCCTGGATCTCCGGTGTCATGTAGTTGTGGGCCAGCACCACGGCGTCACGCTCGGCGGCCAGCCGGTGGACCTCGGCCTGCCAGGTGTCGTGGGTGGCGGCGGTGCTCGACCCGGGCAGCCTGCTCGGCGCGATGTCGGTGAGGCCCATGGCCTGCTCCCTTGTTTTCGTCTGACAGTCGATAACGGGTGGGGCCACGCTAGCATCACCCCCGTGACTGACGACGGACCGGCCGAGGACCGGGGCGCGCCACCCTTTCCGGCGTACCCTCACGAGGTCGTCGCCGTCGTGCTCTCCGTGCGCGGCGGCCGCCTGTCGGTGCTGCTGCGGCAGCGCCGGCTCGAGCCCGACGCGGGCCGCTGGGCCCTGCCCGGCGGGGGAGTGGCGGCCGACCAGCGGTTGCGCGATGCCGTCACCGCGCACCTGGAGGCCAAGGCCGACGTCCGCGGGATCGCCTGGCTGGAGCAGGTCGCCACCCACAGCCGCGTCGGCCGGGACCCCCGCGCGCGAGTGCTGGCCACGGCGTACCTCGCCCTCGTCCCCACGGGCACGGAGCCGAGCCTGCCCGAGGACACGGCGTGGTACGACGTCGCCGACCTGCCGCCCACCGCCCTGGACCACCACTTCTTCGTCGCCGCCGCCGTCGACCGACTGCGCGCGAAGCTGTCCTACACCAACATCGGCTTCGCCCTGGCGCCCGAGGAGTTCACGATCGCCGCGTTGCGCGAGGTCCTCACACCCGCGCTTGGCCACGCCGTCGACGCCACCAACCTTCAGCGGGTGATGACGCGGCGCGACATGATCGAGCCCACCGGCGAGAAGACCTCGCCGGGCTCGGCCGGGGGCCGCCCCGCCGCGTTGTTCCGCTTCCGGGAGCGCACGCTGACGGTCACCGACCCCTTCGCGGTGCTGCGCCCGCCGTCCCGCTAGGGCAAATCGCGACACGTTTCTCGGGAAATACTGCGTATGCACCTACTGGGTATGCATACTGGGTACATGTCCATCAAACACGGGTTGCTCGCCCTGCTCGAGCGGGAGCCGATGTACGGCTACCAGCTGCGTCACGAGTTCGACACCACGACCGGTTCCACCTGGCCCCTCAACGTCGGGCAGGTCTACACGACGCTGGCGCGCCTCGAGCGCGACGGACTCGTCGAGCCGCAGGAGGAGGACGCCGAGGGACGGGTCCGTTACGCCATCACCGAGACCGGCCGCGACGAGCTCGACGCCTGGTTCGCCCACCCCGTCGTGAGCTCCGACCGTCCCCGCGACGAGCTGGCCATCAAGCTCGCGCTGGCCGTGACCGTGCCAGGCATCGACGTCGGCACGGTCATCCAGCGCCAGCGCGCTGCGTCCATCACCGCCATGCAGGACCTCACCCGCCTCAAGAAGGGGGGAGCGGGTGAGGTCTCGTGGACGCTGGTGCTCGAGTCGATGCGCTTCGGCCTCGAGGCCGAGATCCGCTGGCTCGACCACTGCGAGACCACGCTGGCCCGCGCCGCCCGGTCCCGCGACGAGGCGTCCGAGACTTCGGCGCCTGCCACTCCCGCCACCTCGATCCGGAAGCCAGGAGCCCGCCGATGAGAGCCGACCTGTCCGCCACCCCCGCGCCCGGCCAGCCGGCGCTCGAGATCATCGACGTCAGCCGCATCCACGGCCGCGGCGACGCCGCCGTGCACGCCCTGCGTGGGCTGCACCTGAGCGTCCAGCCCGGCGAGATGGTCGCGGTGATGGGCCCCTCGGGCTCGGGCAAGTCGACCCTGCTCAACCTTGCCGGCGGCCTCGACCAGGCCACCGCCGGCCGCGTCCGCGTGCAGGGACACGAGCTCGGCTCGCTGTCCAAGGCCAACCTCGCCCAGGTACGCCGACGCATGGTCGGCTACGTCTTCCAGGACTACAACCTCATCCCCAGCCTGACGGCCGGTGAGAACGTGGCGCTGCCGCTCGAGCTCGACCGGGTCAAGGCGAAGCGCGCCGCCGAGCTGGCGGCCGCGGCGCTCGAGGAGGTCGGGCTCGGCGGTCTCGACGACCGCTTCCCCGACGACCTGTCGGGCGGTCAGCAGCAGCGGGTCGCCATCGCCCGCGCGGTGGTGGGGGAACGCAGCCTCATCCTGGCCGACGAGCCGACCGGCGCCCTGGACTCCGAGACCGGCGAGCAGGTGCTCGCCCTGCTGCGTGCCCGCTGCGACGCGGGCGCGGCCGCGCTGCTGGTGACCCACGAGGCCCGCCACGCCGGCTGGGCCGACCGGGTGGTGTTCCTGCGCGACGGCGCGGTCGTCGACGAGGCCTGCTCGTCGGTCACCCCCGACGCCTTCCTGTCCGGCAGCGGGTCCGGCCGGTGAGCCGCACGATCGGTCATTGGCGGCCGGTGCTGCGGATGGCCCGTCGCGACCTGCGCCGGCACAAGGTGCGCGCCCTGCTCACGTGCCTCCTGGTCGCGCTGCCGATGGTGGCCGCCACCGTCGCCGCGCTGGCGTCGTACAACTCCGCCTACACCCGCGACGTCGAGGCGACCGAGCAGATGCGTCAGGCCGACGCGATCGCCGTGGTGTCGTCGTGGACCCGCCTCGACCGGCGCGAGGCGCTGTGGCTGGACACCTCCGGCACCGGAGGCCCCGCACAGCGTCGCGACCCCGCGTCCGTCAAGCTGGCCGCACTCCTGCCGCCGGGCTCCTCGGCCACGCCGTATCCCGTCGAGACCGATGTCGCGCTGCCCAGCGGCGGACGCGCCTTCGTCGAGTTCGCCGACCTGGCGGATCCGCTCTTCGCGGGCGGGTCCGAGCTGACGGCCGGGCGCGCACCCAGCGCTCCGGACGAGGTCGCGATCTCCGCGACCGCGGCCGACGAGCTCGGGCTGCTCGCCGACGGTGAGCTGGTCGAGGACGCCGCCCTCGAGGTGTCGAACGGGGCACCTCTGGCGGTGGTCGGCATCGTCGAGACAGTCGACGGCTACGGGCCGGCCCTCACCCTCGTCGCTCCGGTCGAGAGCCGGTTGGCCCCCAGCGACCCGCGCCGACCGCAGTTCCTCGTGGAGCTCCCGGCGACGGACCGGGCCGACCTCAAGGAGCTGCAGGGCTCGCTGGCTGCCGCCGGCGTCGCGTTCAGCCCCCGTGACTACGTGCTGAACCCCGGGGCGTGGCAGCGCCGCTACGGATCGGGTGCCGAGGCGCCCGACGTGGAGCACCTCGTGGTCGGCGCCCTGGTGATGCTCGTCGGGATGCTGGAGGTCGTGCTGCTGGTCGGCGCCGCTTTCGCCATTGCCGCCCGCCGCCAGGTCCGCGACCTCGGCCTGCTGGCGGCCAACGGCGGCGCCGGCCCCGACCTGCGGAGGGTCCTCCTGGCCCAAGGGCTCGTGCTCGGAGCCGTCTCCTCCGTCGTCGGGGTCGCGCTCGGCGTGGCCGCCTTTCTCGAGGGGGTGCCGCTGTGGGAACGCCTGCTGGGCCGGACGATGTACCGCACCGAGGTCGACGCCTCCACGCTCGTCGTGGTGGGTCTGCTCGGCGTGGTCACCGCCGTGGTCGCCGCCCTGCTGCCGGCCTGGAGCATGTCCCGGCTCACCCCGGTGGCGGCGCTGTCGGGCCGCTTCCCGGTCAAGCCGGGGGAGTCCCGGGCCCACCGGGGGGCCTTCGTGCTCGCCGGTGGCGGGCTGCTGCTCACGGCAGCCGGTGGCTACGTCACGGCCCGCTCGTTCGCCCCGCGCGGTGAAGAGAGCCCGCTGGGACCGTTCGTGGCCGGGATCGGGCTCGTGCTCGTCGTCGCCGGGGCGATCTGGGCGACGCCGTACGTCGTGCGGGTGGTCGCCGGTGCGGGGAGGGCGCTGCCGCTCTCTGGCCGCTACGCCTTCCGTGACGCCGGGCGGCACCGCTTCCGCTCCGCCGCCGCCGTCATGGCGTTGACCATCACGGTCGCCGGCGCCGTGCTCAGCGGCTTCGCGTTCTCCTCGGCGGCGGCGTCCCAGGAGGCCGAGGGCGGCTACCAGCCGCCGAACTCGCTGGTGCTGTACGGCGCCGACGGCCAGCAGGCGGAGGCCGCGACGAGGACGGTCTCGGAGGTCTACGGACCTGTCGACGTGGTGAGCAGCCGCACCCTTCAGATGCCACGCGCCGAGACCCGGCCGGGGGTGCGCGTGAACGGCGACCGTTCGCTGAGGGCCCGAGGGACCTGGTCACCGGTCAGCGTCACCGACCCCGCGTCGCTGACGCGGTTGGTGACGACCGCGGACCGCGAGACAGCGGTCGCGGCGCTCGCCGACGGTCGTGCCGTGGTCCTCGCGAACCCTGGCGCGCGCGACGGCGACACGCTGCGGTTGCGGGTGGACAGGCGCAGCACCGTCCCTCCGACGGTCGACGAGCTGCCGCAGGTCACCGTCGACCCTGCCTTCTCGGTCGACAGCGGCGACCTGACGGGGACCGTCTTCGTCAGCCGGGCCACCGCCGAGCGACTCGGCGCCGTTCCGAGCGGCGGTCGGGGCTTCGAGCAGCTCCTGCTGCTCGGCGGTGAGCCGTTCACCCAGGACGTGATGGACCGGCTCGAGGTCTACGGGATCTACGGGGAGTCCGACGATCCTGAGCGGTTGCGGGTGGAGCAGATGCAGTACCTCGGCCTGGCGGTCGCAGGGCTGGCCAGCGCCCTCGTCGTCGGCATCGCGGTGGCGATGGCCTCGGCCGAGAGCCGTGACGACGTGGCCACCCTGGCCGCGGTCGGAGCGGGGCCGTGGCGGCGGCGGTCGCTGGGAGCGATGCACGGGCTGTTCCTGGGCGTCGTCGGCTGCGTCCTCGGACTGGCGGTCGGGCTGCCGTCAGGGCTGGCGTTCACCCAGGTCGACGGGCTTGCCGGCGTCGATGTCCCGTGGCTGTCCTCGCTGGGCACGGTCGCCAGCGTGCTGGTCCTCGGCCTGGTGGCCGGGTGGGTCGTCACCCCGTCGCGGCTGCGGCTGACGCGGCGTACGGCCTAGGCTCTCGGGCATGACGAACGGGTGTCTCTTCTGCGCGATCGTCGCGGGGGAGGCACCCGCTCACGTCGTCCTGGACGAGCCCGAGCTGGTCGGCTTCCTCGACGTCCGGCCGGTGTTCAAGGGCCACGTCCTGCTGGTCCCCCGCGAGCACGTCGTGACGCTGCCCGACCTGCCGGCGGCGCTGCGCGACCCGTTCCTCGAGGCCGGGCAGCGGCTGGCGACGGTCATGACGGACGCCCTCGGGGCGCAGGGGTCGTTCGTGGCCCTGAACAACACCGTGTCCCAGAGCGTGCCGCACCTCCACCTGCACGTCGTACCTCGCACGAAGGGTGACGGGCTGCGCGGCTTCTTCTGGCCGCGGACCACGTACGCCGACGACGCCGAGGCCGCGACCTATGCAAAGCGGATCAGGACCGGGCTGCCGGCTGCGGGGAGCTGACCTCGTCGCGCAGGGAGCGTCTCCGGAACGAGTTGCCCGTGCCCTTGGCCGCGATCCAGACTCCGGCCGTGCCGAGCAGGGCGCCGCCGAGGGCGTCCACGGCGAAGTGCCAGCCGAGGTAGACCGTCGCGATGACGGTGAGGACGAGGAAGACCCACAGGAAGATCCGCAGTGCCTTGTGCAGCCGCAGCAGCTCGGCCATCAGGCACATGGTCACGCAGATGCCGACGTGCAGGGACGCGAAGGCGGCGATCGTCTGCACGGCCTGGGTGGTGAACGGGTTCACCAGCACCTCGTGCCGCTCGGACATCATCATCTCCTGCAGCCCGGTCACGTCGGTGCGGGGAAGGTCCTCGAACATCGCCGGGCGCGAGTAGATCGGGCCGAGCGTCGGCACCGCGAAGTACGTCGCCGCCCCCAGCACCCAGTCCACCCCGATCGCGGTGACGTACCAGGCACCGGCGCGGGTGTTGCGCGACCAGACCAGGGCCAGAGCCAGCGAGGCCGGCACGAAGGCGATCCAGGCGACGTAGACGAACGAGAGGAAGTGCGCGGCGAAGCCGGTGCCGAACCAGGCGTGCATGACCTGCGCCGGCTCGTGGCCGAGGAAGAGGATGCGGTCGACGTCCTCGAGGAAGCCGTCCCACAGGTGCCGGTTCACGAACGGCACGAAGGACTTGAGGTTCCGGAAGGAGGCGTAGGTGAGGTACCACGTGCCCAGGCCGAGGAGCGCGAACTTCACGTGCGCGAGGTGCCAGCGCTCGCGGACCACGGCGGTGACGTGCGGCCAGACCCGCAGCGGGTTGCGGGCACGCCACAGCGCGCGCGGGACGACGTCGGCCAGGATCGCGAGCAGCAGGATCCCCGGGAGCCGCAGCCAGGTGGGGCCGGCGACGCTGTCGGGATCGCGCACGGGCAGGTCGTAGATCCAGGCCATGACCAGCGTGAAGGCGCCCATCGCCGATGCCACGTAGGCGGCGAAGCGGAAACCTTCCTTGTTCATGGGCCCGAGAATACCGTCGCGGGGCTCCCTGAGCGCGCAGGGAAGGCGCATGGCAGGGTGCCCTCTGGAGCCCACCGGGGCCGGATCGTCGTCGATCCTCGTCGAACAGGGAGAAGAGAGCAGCACATGAACCGCTACGCAGGTCGGGTCGTCGTCGTCACGGGAGCGGCTCGAGGCATCGGCGCGGGCACCGCGCAGCGCTTCGCCGACGAGGGTGCCCGCGTGGCCGTGCTGGACCTCGACGAGTCCGCCGCCTCCACCACCGCGCAGGGGCTCGGCGCCGAGAAAGCCGTGGGTCTGGCCTGCGACGTCTCCGACGCGGCCGCTGTCGAGCGGGCCGTGTCCGCCGTCGTCGAGGAGCTCGGATCGATCGACGTGCTGGTCAACAACGCCGGCATCACCCGCGACAACCTGCTGTTCAAGATGTCCGAGGACGACTGGGACCTCGTCATGAACGTGCACCTCAGGGGCGCCTTCCTCATGAGCCGTGAGGCCCAGAAGCACATGGTGCCGGCGAAGTACGGCAAGATCCTCAACCTCTCCAGCGTCTCCGCGCTGGGCAACCGCGGCCAGGCCAACTACTCCGCGGCCAAGATGGGCGTCCAGGGCTTCACCCGCGCGCTCGCCCTCGAGCTCGGTCCCTTCGGCATCAACGTCAACGCGATCGCCCCCGGGTTCATCGTCACCGAGATGACGGACGCGACCGCCGTACGTCTGAAGATGGAGCCCGAGGAGCTGCGCCGACTCAACGCGGAGGCCAACCCGGTCCGCCGGGTCGGCGCGCCTGAGGACATCGCGGCCGCTGCGGCGTTCCTCTGCAGCGACGAGGCGTCGTACATCACGGGTCAGACGCTGTACGTCGACGGTGGCGCGAAGATCTGAGCTGTCGCGCTCCGCTCAGGGCGCTTCGAGGTCGAAGAACAGGAAGCAGAGGAAGGCGCCGCCGTCCCCGCGGGGCAGGAGGTCCGCGGGCGTGTCTGCCGCGGGCGGCGGCTCGGTGACCGCGTTGATGCGGAACCCTGCGCCGATGAACGCGTTGAGGACGTCCTGCAGGGGTCGGTGCCAGTAGGTCATCCACACGGTCTCGTCGCCGTACTCGTAGTCCTCGGAGTACTGCGTCAGGGCGAAGTAGTCGGCGTCGGGGTAGACGACCGCGTAGACCGTGGGGTGGATGATCGAGACGGCGAGTCGGCCGCCGGGCGTGAGCACGCGGCGAAGCTCGGCGAGAGCCGAGGCCCAGTCCTCGACGTAGTGCAGCGACAGCGACGCGACGACGAGGTCGAACGTGTCGTCGGGGTAGGGGAGGTGGGCGCCGAGGTCGGCGATCCTCAGGTCGGCGTCGGCGCCGAGCCTCGCGCGGGCCAGGTCGACCATGGCCGGGCTCAGGTCGAAGCCGGAGACGATCGCGCCCCGGGCGCGTAGGGCCTGCGTCAGCGGGCCCGACCCACATCCGGCGTCGAGCACCTTCAGGCCGGTGACGTCGCCGGCGAGACGGAGCATCTCCGGCCGCTCGTAGTAGGCGTTGAAGAGGCTCGTCTCGTTACGGGCCGAGTACTCCGCCGCGAAGCGGTCGTCGTAGGCGGCCGGGGGAGTGGGGGTGGACGGCGAGCTCGCGGAGTCGGGCATGCCGGCCTTTCTACCCGCTGGGGAGCTTCGTGTCCCGCCCGCCGGGGCAACGAGCCGGGTTTTGTCCACAGGACAAATTTGATTGAGAAGTTTTGCTGGGAGGTGTCGATCGGGGCTCAAACTGTCGGTGGGCGCTGGCATCGTCGAGTCATGGAGCAGCACACGAACCCCGAGTCAGAGGGTGGTTCCGTGCCCGGTGAGGTGTGCGGTGGGGCGCCCGGGGCGTTCTCTGTGACACCCGCCTCGGACGTGGCTCCTGTGGAGGGCCGGTGGCGTGACTACTCGTCCGTGGAGGGGCGCTCGCAGCGGGTGCACCGGTTCACCGGCCGTCTGTTGGCCGCAGTGGGTGACGCGACCGCGGGTGGTATCGAGGGTGTGGCGCTGGGGTGCCTGAACGCGGCGGAGGCCGGCGAGGCGGTGCTCGAGCTGCACGAGGTGATGGCCCGGCTCACGGGGTTGCAGCTGGCGCTGCTGGCGCACGCGGACCGGCTCGACGTCGCCGCGCAGGCTGACGGGGCGGCACCGGTGAACACCGCCGCCTGGCTGGCACACCGCGGACTGGTCGCGGGCCGCACCGCGAGGACCCACGTTCGCCGCTGTCGTGACCTGACCAGCTGCCTTCACCGCGACCGGGTCGGCGCTGCTCGCCGGTGACATCGACGCTGCCCAGGCCGAGGTGATTGCTTCGGCGGTCAAACGACTGCCGACCGACCTGGAGGCCGGGGTCCGTGAGCGGGCGGAGAAGGTGATGCTGGCCGAGGCGCGGCGGCTCGACGCCGACCAGCTGCGGGTCGCGGGGCGTCGGTTGCTGGAGGTCGTCGACCCCGACGCCGCCGACGAGGTCGAGGCCAAGCGCCTGCGCAGAGAAGAAGACGCCGCGGCCGCCAAGACGTGGCTGACGACCTGGGACGACCGTGACGGCACGACCCACCTCAACGTGAAGCTGCGCACGCGCCATGCCGACATGCTCCGCACCGTGCTGCACGCCATTGCGAACCCCCGCCTGGCCGACGCGATCAACCGCACCACGTCGCTCGACGCCGACAGCGGCGCCGGGGGCGAGGGCGGCGGCGACGTCGACAGGGTCGCCACCCGCAGCGAGAAGCCGGGTCAGCGGATCATGGGTGAGGCGTTCTGCCGCCTCATCGAGACCCTCGACCCGAACCGGCTGCCGCACTCCGGCGGCCTGAGCGCGACCGTGGTCGTCACGATCCCGCTGGCAGACCCTGCAAAGTGGTCTGGGGGCGGCGACGATGGACACCGGCACCCGCCTCAGCCCGGGTGAGGCGCGGCGGATGGCGTGCGATGCCGGCCTCATCCCCGTCGTCCTGGGTGGCAAGAGCGAGGTCCTCGACCACGGCCGGATGCGCCGGCTGTTCTCCAAGCCGCAGCGGGTCGCGATGGCGATCCGGCAGAGCTTCCGCTGCGCCGCCGAAGGCTGTGACAGACCCACCGCCTGGTGCGACGCCCACCACCTCCAACCCTGGAGCCGCGACGGTAGGACCGACCTCGCCGACGGCGTCCTGATCTGCGGGAGACACCACACTGTCGTCCACCACCCCGACTACCGCGTCGAACGACGACCCGGCTGCCGCATCAGCATCACCCGCACCCCACGCACCACCCCCCGACGTCAATAGGCACTGCCGAGCAACGCCCTCAGTCGCGTGCGGCTGCTTCGTCGACCAGGGCGGGAGAAGCGACCGTGTCGGTCTCGTCGTGGGACTCGGAACGACGGCCGAACACCGCAGCGCCGAGCAGGCAGAGGCCAGCGGTCGCGGTGAACCCACCGGAGATCGCCTCCCACCACGGCTGCGCGTCGTAGGGGCCAACGGCGTACGAGACTGCGGCGACCAGCGGAGTGCCGAGAGCCAGCGCGATGCACGTTGCGAGGGTCCAACCGCGCGAGCTGACGGCGAACCGGGCGAGCAGCGCCGGGGGCCACAGGAGCCAGAGGTAGACGGCCAGAGCAGCGGTGACCGGCCGGACGACGCTGCCACTGAGCCCGGAGGCGAGGGTGGCGGCGCCGACGGCGACCTGGACCAGCACCGCCCCGGCCAGCACGACCGTCGCGATCCTGCCCGGACGGCGGCCGATGAGCGCCCACGGCAGCAGCGCGAAGGCGATCGCCAGCACCAGCAGCGACGCGCCTGCCAACTGGGCGGCGCTGCCGACCGGTTCCCACGGCACGGTGGGCGCCACGAAGTCGAAGCGGTGGTCCTGTCGGCTGAGGCATGCGTCGCCCTCCGCCTGGCCCCAGCCGCACGCGCCGGCCCATCGTTGCCACGACGCGGCGTACATCAGCGCGCCGCTCGCGACCAGCATCAGTCCCGTTCCGACTCTCATCGTCCGTAGCGCCATCGGGCCCCTTCACTCTCTTCCAGAGTGAACCATCACGACCGAATCGGATCGCTGACCAGGGACCGACGAGCATCGACTGCGCGAGCTCGGCGAGTGCTGAGATGCCGTCAGCCGTGCGCTGACAGGGGTCGGCTGGCGGCGGTCGGTGGAACCGGTCACGACTGGGACGGGCGTCCGACACTGTCCGGGGTGTCGGACAGGCGGAGGCGTTCGCCGGTGCCATGCTGGCGCAATGTCACGAGCGCTTCCCCCTGCCCGTACTGCCCCAACCCCCCGCTCTGCGCGACCGGTCCGGCGCACCGCCGCGGCCGCAGCCCTGCTGCTGGTCGCCGGCGCCACCCTGGCTGGCTGCGGTGGGGACGAGGAGCCCAGCGCGGCTTCCGGAGGCGGTTCGGGTTCGGCGGAGACGGTGGCGGACGGGCCGGTCCTGAACCCGTTGACAGGGCTGGAGCTCGACGAGCAGCCGGAGCGACCCGTGCTGACGGTCAAGATGGACAACTCCGCGGCCAGCGCGCCGCAGGTGGGCCTCAGCAGCGCCGACCTGGTCACCGAGGAGCTGGTCGAGGGCGGCATCACCCGCCTGGCGGTGTCCTACTACTCCGAGATCCCGGACAACGTCGGACCGGTGCGTTCGATGCGCGCGACCGACATCGGCATCGTGCAGCCCCTCAAGGCGACCCTGGTCACCAGCGGCGGTGCGGCGGTCACGGCCGACCGCATCAACGAAGCCGGCATCCGGGTCATCAACGAGAAGGGCACCGGCTTCTACCGTGAGGAGAGCCGCAGCGCGCCGTACAACCTGTTCAACAAGCTGACGGAGGTCTCCGACAAGCTGAAGCCGGTCGATCCGCCGGAGCCCTACCTGCCCTTCAGCGACGACGGAAGCCTGCCCACGGGCAAGCCTGCGAAGGGGCTGAGCGCCGTCTTCTCCCAGGGGCACACCACCTCGTTCACGTACGGCGACGGGGTGTGGACCAACACCAACAGCTTCGCCGCCGAGGGCGACAGGTTCGAACCGGAAACGGTGCTCGTGCTGCGGGTCAAGGTCGGCGACGCCGGCTACACCGACCCGGCCGGCTACCTCGTGCCCGAGACGAAGTTCACCGGCACCGGCGCGGCGCAGATCTTCCACGACGGCAAGGTCGTGACCGGTCGCTGGGTCAAGGACGGGCTCGACGACACCATCGCGCTGGAGGTCGGCGGTGAGAACGTCACCCTTCCCGCGGGCCAGGTGTGGATGGAGCTCGTGCCGGCCGACACCGGGTCGGTCCAGGTCCAGCGCTGACCCGTACGACGCGCGCCGGGGCCCGTACGACGGGCACCGGCCTCGTCGTCAGTCGTCGAGCAGCGAACGGATGCCGGCCCGCACGAGCACCACGGCGCCCTCGGCGTCTGAGGAGGCCTGCCGGGGGTCCGGGGCCGGCGCGACCGAAGACGCCGTGGCCGACATCGCCCGAGCACAGGGGGCTGTGGCGGTGGTCACCCGCGGCGTGCGACGGCGGTCACCACCCCTGTGCGCGGGATCACCGGGTTGGTTCCTCCGGTTCCGTACTGCCGGTACCTACCTTGGGTAGGTAGCAGCTCGAGGGGCCACTCGGACCCCGCCGACGAGAAGAAGGAGACTGCGATGACCGAGCACAAGAACGCTCAGCAGCAGTTCGCCGACCGGCTCAGGACTGCCCTCGGCAAGCAGGGGCACCGCGGCCTCGGCTCGCTGCGGCGACGCTCGAGCACCAGCAACCGCAGCTTCGCGGACCGGCTACGCAGCTCGCTCGACGCGCGCTGAGCGGGTCGACGGACAGCTGACGGACAGCTGACGCCCCACCCCTGAACCACCGGGCCCCGGCCAGTCGTCGTTCTGCGGCGCCGCGGCCGCCTCCCTCGGTCGCGGCGCTCCCCCTCCCCGGAGCGAGCGCGGCCGGGGCCCGGTCACGGGACCACTCGGGGGACCTACTGCCCGGTACCGCCTGGATGTCCCGCAATGCCCACCCGGCGTGAAACGATGCGGCCATGGCAGCCGCGCCCAGCATCTCGTACTCGATCACCGTCCGCCTCGAGGTCCCCGCCGGGGGGTCGGCGATCAGTCATCTCACCTCCCGCGTCGAGGAGGCCGGCGGCATCGTCACCGCCCTCGACGTCAGCGCCTCGGGGACCGACCGGCTCCAGATCGACGTGACGTGCGCGGCGAGCGACACCGACCACTCCAAGCGCATCGTCCAGCGCCTCGGCGAGCTCGACGGCGTGACCGTCGGCAAGGTCTCCGACCGGACCTTCCTGATGCACCTCGGCGGCACGATCGAGATGGCCTCGAAGCACCCGATCCGCAACCGTGACGACCTGTCGATGGTCTACACCCCGGGCGTCGCCCGTGTGTGCGAGGCGATCGCGGAGAACCCCGACGACGCACGCCGGCTGACGGTCAAGCGCAACTCGGTGGCCGTGGTCACCGACGGCTCCGCCGTGCTCGGCCTGGGCAACATCGGCCCGGCCGCCGCCCTGCCGGTGATGGAGGGCAAGGCAGCGCTGTTCAAGCGCTTCGGCGGCATCGACGCCTGGCCCCTGTGCCTGGACACCCAGGACACCGACGCGATCGTCGAGATCGTGCGCGCCATCTCCCCGGGCTTCGCGGGCATCAACCTCGAGGACATCTCCGCCCCGCGCTGTTTCGAGATCGAGGCCCGGCTGCGTGAGCTGCTCGACATCCCGGTCTTCCATGACGACCAGCACGGTACGGCGATCGTGGTGCTGGCCTCGCTGCGCAACGCGTTGCGCGTGGTCGGCAAGGAGCTCAACGACGTCCGCGTCGTCATGTCCGGAGCCGGCGCGGCCGGCCAGGCCATCCTGCGGCTGCTGCTGGCCGCGGGTGCCGGTGACGTCGTGGTGGCCGACATCGAAGGCGTCGTGCACGAGGGCCGCAAGGACCTCCACGACTCGCTGCGCTGGCTCGCCGAGGCCACCAACCCCGAGGGGCTGACCGGCACGCTGGCCGAGGCGCTGTCCGGTGCCGACGTCTTCATCGGGGTCTCCGCGCCCAACATCCTCACCGGCGAGGACGTCGCCTCGATGGCCGAGGGCAGCATCGTCTTCGCCCTGGCCAACCCGGTGCCCGAGATCGACCCCGGCATCGCCCGCGAGCACGCCGCCGTGGTGGCCACGGGGCGCTCGGACTACCCGAACCAGATCAACAACGTGCTGGCCTTCCCCGGCGTCTTCCGCGGGCTCCTCGACGCCCACGCGCGGACCATCGACACCGAGCTGCTGCTGGCCGCGGCCAAGGCGATCTCCGACGCCGTGCACCCCGACGAGCGCAACGCGAACTACATCATCCCCAGCGTCTTCCACAACGAGGTGCACCACTCGGTGGCCGCGGCGGTGCGCGCCGCCGCGGGCCGGGCGGCCTCCGGAGCCGAGCGATGACAGCGGCGAGCGAGCCCTCCGCATGACCGACGGGGTCGAGGGCCTCGGCGCCGGTGGGCTGCTGCCCGACGTCGGCCGGCTGCTGGTGGCCACGCCTGCGCTCCTCGACCCCCACTTCGACCACACCGTGGTGCTGCTGCTCGACCACGACGAGGACGGCAGCCTCGGGGTGGTCCTCAACCGCCCCACCGGCGTGGGCGTCGACACCGTGCTGGCCGACTGGGCCGACCAGGTCGTCGGGCCCCCGGTCGTCTTCGAGGGCGGACCGGTCAGTCCCGACGCCGCGCTCGCCCTGGCCTTCCTGACCGGCGACGGGCCGGCCGACCCGGTCGGTTTCCGCCGCCTCTTCGGCAGCACCGGGGTGATGGACCTCGACACGCCGCTGGAGCTGCTCGACCCCCGGGTGACCGGGCTGCGCATCTTCGCCGGGTACGCCGGGTGGGGGAGCGGTCAGCTCGAGGCCGAGGTCGAGGAGGGCTCCTGGCACGTGCTCGACTCCGCCGCCCGCGATCCGTTCTGCCCCCACCCCGAGCGGCTGTGGGCCGAGGTGCTGCGCCGGCAGCCCGGGTCACTGGCGTGGGCCTCGACGCGACCCGTCGACCCGACCCTCAACTGACGGGACTGTCGGCCGGGCGTCGTAGACTCGTCTGCTGTGAGCACACAGTTGAGCCCCGGAACCGAGACGGTCGAGGACCGCCGTACCCAGACCACGGAGGGTGGGGACCACGAGCGGTTCTCCCACTACGTGGAGAAGGAGAAGCTCACCGAGGCCATGGTGATGGGAACCCCGGTCGTGGCGCTGTGCGGCAAGGTCTGGGTGCCCAGCCGCGACCCGGAGAAGTTCCCCACCTGCCCGGAGTGCAAGGAGGCGTGGGAGCAGCTCAAGAAGGACGAGGACTGAGCACCCGCCAGTCGAGCTGAGCCCTGCCCCTACGAGCACCAGGACGACGTGACCTCCCCCTCCTCATCCTCTGCTGCCCACCTCACCCCGGCTCTTCCGCCCGCCTACCCCGACCGCGCCGCCTGGGGCACCGCCACCAAGCTGCGCGCGTGGCAGACGGAGGCGCTGACGCAGTACTTCGACACCCTGCCCCGTGACTTCCTGGCCGTCGCCACCCCCGGCGCCGGCAAGACGACGTTCGCGCTGACGGTGGCCGCCGAGCTGCTCTCGCGGCGGCTGATCGAGCGGGTCACGATCGTGGCGCCCACCGAGCACCTCAAGACCCAGTGGGCCGAGGCGGCGGAGAAGGTCGGCATCGCCGTCGACCCGTCGTACGCCGGTGGCAGGGGCCGCACCAGCAAGGAGTACGTCGGCGTCGCGGTGACCTACGCCGGGGTGGCGGCCAACCCGCTGGCGCTGCGGATCCGCACCGAGCGGGCCAAGACCCTGGTGATCCTCGACGAGATCCACCACGCCGGCGACGCGCTGTCGTGGGGCGAGTCGGTGCGTGAGGCCTTCGAGCCGGCCCACCGGCGCCTGGCCCTGACCGGCACGCCCTTCCGCTCCGACGTCAACCCGATCCCGTTCGTGGGCTACGCTCCCGGCGCCGACGGGGTGCCGCGCAGCGAGGCCGACTACAGCTACGGCTACTCCCGGGCGCTGGCCGACCACGTCGTACGTCCCGTGCTGTTCCTGGCCTACTCCGGCGACATGCAGTGGCGCACCCGCGCCGGCGACGAGGTCGCCGCGCGGCTGGGGGAGCCGCTGACCAAGGACCAGTCGGCGCAGGCGCTGCGCACGGCGCTGGACCCGCACGGATCATGGATGGCCTCGGTGCTGGCCGCGGCCGCCCGCCGCCTCGACGAGGTACGGCGACACGTGCCCGACGCGGCCGGGCTGGTGATCGCCAGCGACCAGGAGTCGGCCCGCTCCTACGCGCGGCTGCTGGCCGAGCTGACCGGGGAGAAGCCGGTCGTGGTGCTGTCCGACGAGAAGGCGGCGTCGAAGAAGATCGCGGCCTTCACCGACTCCGACGACCGCTGGATGGTCGCGGTCCGGATGGTCTCCGAGGGCGTCGACGTGCCGCGGCTGGCGGTCGGCGTCTACGCCACCGTGACCACCACGCCGCTGTTCTTCGCCCAGGCCGTGGGCCGCTTCGTGCGCGCCCGCAAGCGCGGTGAGACCGCGTCGGTCTTCCTGCCCTCGACCACCGCCCTGCTCGGGCTCGCCGCCGAGCTGGAGCTGCAGCGCGACCACGTGCTGGGGCGCAAGGTCACCGACGAAAACGACATGTTCGCCGCCGAGGAGGACATGCTGGCCCGCGAGCAGGCGGCAGAGAACGCCTCCGCGGAGGAGCAGCTGATGCCCTTCCAGGCGCTGGGGTCGGAGGCCCGCTTCGACCGGGTGCTCTACGACGGCGGCGAGTTCGGCCACGAGGGCGAGGTGGCGGTGGGCTCGGAGGAGGAGATGGACTTCCTCGGCATCCCCGGGCTGCTCGACCACGACCAGGTCCGCGACCTGCTGCGCAACCGGCAGTCGGAGCGAGCTGCCACGCAGAAGGCGGCACAGGCTCGACGTACACCCGACGAGGTGGCGGCCGCGGCCGAGAAGGCGCAGGCACGGGTCAGCACCCACGAGCGGCTCGCGCTGCTGCGGCGCGAGCTCAACGGTCTGGTCGCCGCGTGGCACCACCGCAACGGCCAGCCGCACGGGGTGACCCACACGGTGCTGCGCAAGGAGTGCGGCGGGCCGGTGGCCTCGTTGGCGTCCGAGGAGCAGCTGCAGGCACGGATCGACAAGATCCGGGACTGGGCCGTCGGCCGCTGACCCCCGGGGGGTCGGTTCACTGCTCACCGGGTCCCAGGCCTCCCGGGCCCCGGAAGCAGACCTTGGCCCAGCGCGGGTGCGCTCCTGGACCCGGCACGGCGACCACGTCGCGGGGTCGGCGATCGCGTGGCCGGCACCGCAGCGCAGGACCGGAGCGACGTGCTCGCCGCGATCACGGTGCGTGAACGACGTCCGTGGGCGGCGCCGTGGCCAGCGGCAGCACCCGGTAGGGGACCTGGGTGGCCAGCGCGATGACCGTGCTGGACCGCACGATGGCGGCCTCGGCCAGCACGGCGTCGATGACGCGCTGCAGGTCGGTGTTCGAGCGGGCCACCACGCGGACCATGAGGTCGCCGGTGCCGGTGATGGTGTGGGCCTCGAGCACCTCCGCGATCGCGGCGAGGTGCCGTCCGACGGTCTCGTGGCCGCCTCCCTCGCTGGGCTCCTGGCGGATCTCCAGGGTCAGGAACGCGGTCACGGGGTAGCCCAGGGCCTCCGGGGAGAGCTCCGGGCCCCAGCCGGTGACGACCCCGTCGGCAGCCAGCCGGTCGAGCCGCGCCTGCACGGTGCCCCGGGCCACGCCCAAGCGACGGGAGGCCTCCAGGACGCCGACCCGCGGGTGCCGGGCGAACACGTCGAGCACCTTGCGGTCCAAGTCGTCCACGACGGGTCCTTTCGTTGGGCAGGTTGTCCAGCGTGTCGACGTACGGTTGCACAGAATGTCCTGTCACGCCACGCTGGGTGAATGACGGACACCACGACCTCGCCCACCGTCCCGACCACCAGCGCCCCCTCGACGGGCGGCGCGCTCACCGAGGACGAGCTCCGCGCGGACCTCACCCTGGAGCAGCTCCAGGCGCTCGTCGGCCTGGTCGAGTACGACGCCGAGGGTGACGTCTTCCCGGTGACCGGCTGGGACGCGATCGTGTTCGTCGTCGGCAACGCCACCCAGGCCGCGCACTACTACCAGTCCGCATGGGGCATGCAGCTCGAGGCCTACTCCGGCCCCGAGACCGGCAACCGCGACCACAAGAGCTTCGTGCTGCGCTCCGGCTCGATCCGTTTCGTGCTCAACGGCGCCGTCGACCCCGACAGTGCCCTGGCCGACCACCACCGCCGGCACGGCGACGGCGTCGTGGACATCGCCCTCGAGGTGCCCGACGTCGACCGCTGCATCGCCCAGGCCCGCCGCGCCGGCGCCACCGTGGTGCGCGAGCCCGAGGACGTCAGCGACGAGCACGGCACGGTGCGGATCGCCTCGATCGCGACGTACGGCGAGACCGTGCACACCCTGGTCGACCGCAGCCGCTACGACGGCCCCTACCTGCCCGGCTGGGCAGCCCGGGCGAGCACGCTGCAGCGCCGCGACGGCCAGCCGAGGCGGCTGTTCCAGGCCCTCGACCACATCGTCGGCAACGTCGAGCTCGGCCACATGGACGAGTGGGTGGGCTTCTACAACCGGGTCATGGGCTTCACCAACATGGCCGAGTTCATCGGCGACGACATCGCCACCGACTACTCCGCGCTCATGAGCAAGGTGGTCGCCAACGGCAACCACCGCGTGAAGTTCCCCCTCAATGAGCCCGCGATCGCCAAGAAGCGCTCGCAGATCGACGAGTACCTCGACTTCTACCGTGGTGCCGGCGCCCAGCACCTCGCCGTCGCCACCGGCGACATCCTCGCCTCCGTCGACGCGCTGCGCGAGAACGGTGTGGAGTTCCTCGACACCCCGGCCTCCTACTACGAGGACCCGGAGCTGCGGGCGCGGATCGGTGAGGTCCGGGTGCCCATCGCGGAGCTGCAGAAGCGCGGGATCCTGGTCGACCGCGACGAGGACGGCTACCTGCTGCAGATCTTCACCAAGCCGCTCGGCGACCGCCCCACGGTGTTCTTCGAGCTCATCGAGCGGCACGGCTCGCTCGGCTTCGGCAAGGGCAACTTCAAGGCGCTGTTCGAGGCCATCGAGCGCGAGCAGGACCTCCGCGGCAACCTCTGACCCCCGCGAAGGGGCGCCGACGTTCGCGCGAAGGGGCGCCGGCGTTCGCGCGAAAGGGCGCCGGCGTTCGCGCGAGACGGCACTCGCGTGCGGCCGGGACGTCAGTCGCGCCGGTCACGCTTCGAGCGGGAACGGCGGGCGTCCGGTCCCGCTGACCCGGAAGCGGCCCCACGGGTCGGGGTCGCTCAGCCGTGCCGCGCTCTCGCCGTACGACGTGCGCAGGCGGACCTGGGCGCCCGCGCGCAGCGGACCGCCGGGCCGGGTCGCCTCCGCGAGTGAGTCCGAGCGGACCCGGCCGTACCAGTGGAAGTGGCCGTCCAGCGGTTGGAAGCCGCCGCGCAGGTCGGCCGCGACGGTGACCACGACGTCGTCGGTGCGGATCTGGGCCGGACCGGTGTAGCCCTCGCCGTCGTGCAGGTCGGGCGCGGGTGGGGAGGTCGAGGCGGTGCTCGGATGACTCATGGCGTCTCGTGGGTGCGCGGACGGGCCAGCAACGGGCCGGTCGGGTTCTGGGTGAAGTACTCCTGGCTGATCCCGTCGACGGCGTGCCAGACGAAGGCAGAGAGGTAGTCGGCCACCGCCGCGCGGCTCATCGTCTGCCGTTCCAGCCACCACTCGGCCGTCGAGACGCCGAGCCCGACCATGGCGTGCGCCCACGGCTCGGCGCCGCCGGCGTCGAAGCCGGCCTTGCGCAGCTCGTCGCCGAGGAGTCGGGCCAGGATCGCCGCGATGGCCGCCTTGCCGTCGGCGACCGAGCCCCCGATCGCGCCACCGTGGTGGCGCACAGCGAGCAGGAAGACGTTGCGGTGGGCCTCGACCTCCGCGAGGTAGGCCGCGGTGCCGCGCTCCACCCGCTCCCGCGGGGAGAGGTCGGCGGCGATCACCTCGGTGAGGACGGCCAGGATGCGGTCGCTCTCCCAGCGTGCGACGGCGGCCAGCAGGTCGTCCTTGTCGGTGAAGTAGCGGTAGAGGACGGGCTTGGACACCCCGGCGGTCTCCGCGATCTGGTCGAGGTGCACGTCGGGGCCGTGCTCGGTGATCGCGGCGGCAGCGGCGGCGACGAACTCGGAGCGGCGGGCTTCGCGGTGGGCGTCCCAGCGGCTCGCGCGGCCATCCGAAGCAGCTCGGGCGCCGGATCCACGCGTTCCCTTGACGGAGGGGGGCATGTGGGCGACATTAGCACCTACCCGTTACGTGAGGTAACATCTAAAGCCGGGAGAGTCGTATGACCGTCGTCGACGACAGCGTGGCCACCCGCCTGCTGCGTTCCAGCGCTCGCCACAGCTACGACCCCGAGGTCGACCTCGACTGGGACGCCCCCGAGGTCGAGGGCCTGTGGTGGATGCAGCCCGAGCGGGTCTCGCTGTACGGCACCGGGCTGTGGGACTCACTCACGCGCGAGCAGCAGATCGAGCTGTCGCGCCACGAGGTCGGCTCGATCGTCCACATGGGCTGGTGGTTCGAGGTCATCCTCATGCGCGGCCTGCTCCGCGAGGCCTACCGCGGCGACCCCCGCAGCCCGCGCACCCACTACTTCTTGACCGAGGTCGCCGACGAGTGCCGCCACTCGACGATGTTCGGCCGGTCGATGACCAACGCCGGCGTCCCGGCGTACGGGCCTCCGCCGCGCCTGCAGCGCCTGGCCGACTGGAGCAGCGTCGTGCTGCACGGCCCGAGCCTGTACGCCGGGGCGCTGCTCGTCGAGGAGACGCTGGACCGCTGGCAGCGGGAGTCGATGAACGACGAGCGCGTGCAGCCGCTGACCCGCATGGTCAACCGGATCCACGTCATGGAGGAGGCGCGCCACGTGACCTTCGCGCGTGACGAGCTGACCAAGAGCGTCGCCGACCTGTCACGCGTCGCGCTGATGCACCACCAGGCCGTCATGGGCCAGGTCGCCTACGGCGCGATGCGCTGCCTCATCAACCCCCGCGCGTACGCCGCCGTCGGCATCGACCCGTCCGAGGGGCGTCGTACGGCGATGAGCAACCCGACGTACCAGGCGACGCTGCGGTGGATGGGGGAGAAGGTCATGCCGTTCCTGCAGGAGAACAAGATGGTGGCACGTCCGCACCTGAAGTGGTGGCGTGGGTCGTTCCTGCTCTGAAGCGGTGCGAAAGGAGCGCGGACGTCATACGAATCGGTTGCCCCAGCGACCACCTCCTAGGACGTTGCGTGGATCGCAGCGAGGAGCTGGGTCGTGACGGGGGCGGTGTCGGTCGTGTCCACCAGCAGTCGTTCGCCGTCGCGGTCCAGGTCCCAGCCCTGCCACTCGCCGCGCTCGACCTCGTGCCAGGTCGGGACCACGTGACCGGGGATGTCCGCCTCACGCGCCTCGACCCGACGTCGGTGCTCCTCGAGATCGGGCAGGACCGTCTCGACGTTGACCAGACGCACGCCGGCTCGGTCTGCGGCCTCACGCCACGAGGCGCGGGCCTCGGCGACCGGGTTGACGGCGTCGACGACGACGGCGGCGCCGAGCAGCAGGTTCGACACGGCCAGCTCGTGGACGACCGCGTAGCCGCCGGCTCCCACCTCGATGCCGACCCGCGCCAGCGCCGTCTCCGCGGCGTCGACGCGCAGGTAGCAGGCACCCAGGCTGCGGGCCACCTCGCGGGCAATCGTCGTCTTGCCCGTTCCCGGTCGGCCGGACAGCACGATGAGGACAGGCCGCGCGGCGTCGCTGCTCACGCCAGTCGCGTCTCGACCGAGGGCAGCCACCGGCGAGTGCGCAGCATCGCGTCGGACCCGATCGCGGCTTCGCGCGCGTCGAGGTCGGGCGCCCCGCCCAGGACGGCGAGAGCCTCGTCGGTCTCGCCGTCGAGGACGAGACGCACGGCCAGCAGGAGGGCCTGGGGTGTGAACCTGCCGCCCGGGCCGGTGAACCGGATCGGCACCTCCCGGTCGAGGGCGGCGTCGACGGCTTCGACACGATCGCCGGGTCGGGACCGGGCTCACGTCTCCGGTGCGGAACGACACCGTCAGGTCGGCCATCGCGACCTCGTCGAGGGCAGCCAACCACCCGGGTCGTCCCACGCTCTCGAGCGGGAGCCCGACCGAGACACGGGTCGCGTCGGGATCGTCCAAGGCGTCGAGCGCCCGCTGCGCCGCGGTCGTCGTACGTCGCGCCGCTCCGGCCAGGTCGTCGAGGTCACGCAGGGTGGCGGAGAGGGTGCGCAGCTCGGCGCCGGCGCACCGGGAGGCCCACTGCGCGGCCGGCTCGATGCCGCCGGCGCCGCCGGACACGACCACCGTCATCGCCACGGGGTCCGCGTCGGCGCCACTGAGCAGGTCCGCGAGGGCGGGCAGCATGGGGTCGGGAACGACCAGCGAGCCGATCAGCCCGCCGGTGGTGATGAGCCGTCCGTGGCGGGCGACCGCGTCGGCCAGCGAGGCCACACCGGCGCCGGACGGGGGTTCGAGGAGGATCGCGTCGTCGACCAGACCGACGTGCTCCGGCGGCACGGCTGCCGCGTCCGAAACGACGACCCTGTCGGGGTCTGAACCAGGCAGCGGGGCGTTCGTTGACACCCCTCGGACCCTAGTCCACGGTGGGGTTCGTGGCTTACTACCGGCAGGTCGGAGACGTACCCCCCAAGCGGCACACGCAGTTCCGCGACGAGCACGGCGCGCTGCGCTACGAGGAGCTCATGGGGGAGGAGGGGTTCTCCTCCGACTCCAGCCTGCTCTACCACCGTGGCGTGCCGTCGGCGATCGTCGACAGCCAGGTCTGGGAGCTGTCCGACCTCACCACCACGCCGAACCACCCGCTCATCCCCAGACACCTCAAGCTGCACGACCTGGGGGTCTCGACAGGCTCGACCGACGCGACCTCGGCCAACGCAGCCTCGACCACCGTGGATGCCGTCACCGGACGGCGCCTCGTCCTCGGCAACGGCGACGTGCGGATCTCGTACGTCGTGGCCGGTGCCGCCTCGCCGCTCTACCGCAACGCCGTCGGCGACGAGTGCGTGTACGTCGAGTCCGGTGCCGGCACGGTGGAGACGGTCTTCGGGGTGCTGCCCTACCGGGCCGGCGACTACGTCGTGATCCCGCGTGCCACCACCCACCGCTGGGTCCCGGCCGAGGAGAGCAGGCTCTACCCGATCGAGGCCAACAGCCACATCCACCCGCCCAAGCGGTACCTGTCCAAGTTCGGCCAGCTGCTCGAGCACGCGCCGTACTGCGAGCGCGACCTTCACGGGCCGACCGAGCCTCTGCTCCTCGACGACGACGAGGTCTCGACGACCTCGACCGACGTGCTGGTCAAGCACCGCGGCAACGGCCCGAGCGGACTGGTCGGCACACGCATGACCTACGCGACCCACCCCTTCGACGTGGTCGGCTGGGACGGCTGCCTCTACCCCTACACGTTCAACGTCGAGGACTACATGCCGATCACCGGCAAGATCCACCAGCCGCCGCCGGTGCACCAGGTCTTCGAGGGCTGGAACTTCGTGATCTGCAATTTCCTGCCGCGCAAGGTCGACTACCACCCGCTGTCGATCCCGGTGCCCTACTACCACTCCAACGTCGACTCCGACGAGGTCATGTTCTACGTCGCCGGCGACTACGAGGCCCGCAAGGGCAGCGGCATCGGACGCGGCTCGATCTCGCTGCACCCCGGCGGCTACGCCCACGGCCCGTTGCCGCAGGCGATCGAGGCGTCGCTGGGCGCGGAGTACTTCGACGAGACCGCGGTCATGGTCGACACCTTCCGGCCTCTCGAGCTCGGGGAGGGCGCGCTCGCGTGCGAGGACCCGGCGTACGCCTGGACCTGGAGCGGGCGGGGACCGGACGCCCGCACCGAGCCGGCGCCCTCCGACCCCGTCCAGGAGAGCTGAGCCCGTGCCGACGTACGTCGCCTTCCTGCGCGCCATCAATCTGGGGCCGACCCGCAAGCTTCCGATGGCCCTCGTCAAGGAGCACCTGGCCGCCGCCGGCTACACCGACGTGGTGACCCACCTGGCGACCGGCAACCTCCGCGTCACCACAGGCATGCGCTCGGCCGCCAAGGTCCGCGCCGACCTCGAGCGCCGCTTCGCCGAGGCGGGTGGCTTCGAGGTGCCGACCGCCGTGCTCACCCCCGCGGAGCTGACCGCGACCTTCGACGAGGCGCAGGCGCTGGGCGTGACGGCGCCGCGCCGGTACGTCGCCTTCCTGCCCGACCCCGCGCCCGAGGTAGCGCGCACGGCCCTCGCGGACTGGGACGTCGAGGGGGAGGGCGCGCACCTCGGGGAGCGCCACCTGCACTGGTGGACCGAGGGCGGCACCACCACAGCACGCATCTTCCAACCGGCACAGCTCAAGCGCCTCGGCCTCCACCTGGCCACCACCCGCGACATCAAGGTCGTCACCACGCTGGCCGAGAGGTGGGGCGTGTGAACGCCGAGAACGTCGCCGCGGAGTTCCGTCGCGCCGTCGAGGCGACCGACCTCGAAGCCCTCGCGGACCTGCTGGCCGAGCACGTCGTCTTCCGCAGCCCCGCCGTCCACACGCCGTACGAAGGGCAGGTGGCGACGATGGTCCTCCTGCGCGCGGTGATGCGCGTCTTCGAGGACTTCCGCTACACCCGGTCGTACGCCGAGCAGGGCCACGCCCTGGGAGGCCAGGCCCTGACCTTCGAGGCGACCGTGGCCGGCAAGGCGGTCGAGGGGCTCGACCTCATCCGCGTCGATGGCGACGGGCTCATCGACGACCTACGGGTGCTGGTCCGGCCGCTGACCGGCCTCAACGCACTGGTCGAGCGGATGGGCGAGGAGATCCCGGTCGTCATGCGGGAGCTGGGTCTGAGCTGAGCGATTCCAGGTACGCCGGCAGTCGCGTGTCGATCTCCTCCTGGGGGACGTCCCGCTCCCGCGGCTCGGCGTACCACTCGACCGCGGTCTCGTCCGACGTGCTGAGCCCCAGCGCGATGTTGTCAGGGTCACGAAAATAGAGGAGAGCGCGGAACTCCATGTCACAGATCGGCGTGTGCTCCACCCCCAGCGCGACCAGGCGCTCCTGCCTGGCCACGAACCCGTCGCGGGTGGCGGACGCAGTCTCGGCGATGCGCTCGCGATGACCCTGGCACGGAGCGTCGACGCCGCCTACGCGACCTTGCGGGACGCGGGCCGGAGTGGGAACCGCTCCGAGCAGTGGCTCGGTGACGCACTGGTCGGCCAGCTGCTGGGTTGAGAGCGATCAGCCTGCTGGAGCTGTCTCCTCGGGGTCCGATGGCGCCGCGGTCTCCGAAGGCGGGGGAGTCGTCGGCGTGGTCGCCGGAGCCGGGGACTCGGCTGTCGGGGTCGGTACGACGCTGGGCGCGTCCGTGGGAGCACTCTCGTCGGAGGGCTCGCTCGGCGGCGCCTCGGACGGTGACGCCTCGTCGTCCGCCGGGACCTCGCTGTCCTCGTCCGAGGTGTCGCTGTCCGTCCCGCTGCCGATGTTGCCGAGCGTGGTGCCGCTTCCTGCCTCCGACCCGCCGGTGATCGAGGCGACGCTCTCGCCGGCCGTGAGCTCGATCGCGGTGATGATCAGGAAGGCTGCCGCGAAGAGCCCTGCGGCGCTCAGCGAGATCCGCTTCCACCGCAGCTGCGCGAGTCGCTCGCGCCAGCCGGTGCCGGTCGACTCGTGCGTTGAGTCACCCAGGTCGTTCTGCGCATCCGCGAGACGCTCCTCGGCGTGGGCGAGGTGGGCGCCGACCGACTTGTCGTCGCCACTGCGGCGGCTGGCCCGCCACACTTCGGCCTGGGCGACCCCGACCTTGCGCATCGCGGCGGTCTGCACCTGAGCCAGACGCTGGTGGCTGCGGGCCAGGCCCTGGCTGTAGAGCGCTCCGCCGACCGTCACGATCACGCTGCCGAGCGCGGCGCCGATGATGGTGCCGGCCGCACCGAGGGTCGAGAGGAGGAAGGCCGACGAGACGGCCGCGAAGGCTCCGCCGGTGGTCTTGAGCCAGTCGATCTCAAGCTTCTGGGGGGTGTCTGGAGTCATCACGGCCAGTATGCAGACCGATCCACGATGTCCCGCGGGTGGGCTGCCGCCCGGCAGGGCAGCCACAGGTTCGACCTGCTCCGGGGCCCACGAGGCTCGTAGGTCATGCTCGGCACATGAGAAGTCGGCTGGTCTGGGGTGCCGCGCTGTGGGCGGTGCGTCCGGCCTACATCGCGATCGAGCTCGCGGTGGCAGGACTGACGACCGGCAGCTACTCGATCGTCGACGACACGGTGAGCGACCTGGGCGCGCTGGGGTGCGGGGACGGTTTCTGCTCGCCGGCGCACGGGCTGATGAACGGCACGTTCGTGGGTGTCGGGCTGCTGCTGGCCGGCGGCGCGGTGCTGCTCGCGCCGCGCACGGGGCGATCGGTGGCCGCTCTGCTGGTCGCGTCGGGCCTCAGCTCGGTCGCCACCGGCCTCGCTCCGGTGGACGTCGATCCCCGTCTCCACGCGCTGGCCGCCACGCCGCTCTTCGTCTGCCAGCCCCTCGCCCTGTTCCTGCTCGCCCGGCGTCTGCGCATGACGCGTCGTCGTACGGCGACCGCGCTGTTCGTCACCAGCGCCGCCACGGCAGCGGGGGCGGTCGGCTTCATCGCCAGCGACGAGACCGGAGCGGGCGCGTGGGAGCGGCTCGCGCTGTGGCCTGTGATCGTCGCGCTCGCCGCGGTGGCGGCCGGTGAGGTCGCGAGGCGTCCCCAGGGCCGGCGGGTGACCGCCTCTGGCGATCACCGGTGACCCCCTGGGGTCGAAGGGTGTTCGACCTCCTCCGCAGCAGGTCGCCCGTCATACGTACGGACGGTTCTGGGCGTCAAGAACCGTCCGTACGTATGACGGAGCACGGCGTGCCCGGTGATGACTGGCCGACTCGGTGGCCGGCCGGTCGATCAGCCGGGTCGGTCAGCCGGGTCGATCAGCCGGGTCGATCAGCCGGTGACCGGGGCGCTGCCGGTGACCGGAGCCGGGGCCGGGGCGGCCGGCGGAGCCGCGGTGTCCGTCGCCGGCGCCGCGATCGGCTCGCCACACGTCGCGTTGGCCACGACGGCCTCGGCCTCCCCGTCCCCGAGCTCGATGGCCAGTCCGTCGACGCTGAACGAGCCGTCGTCGTTCTTGGTCTGCTGGTTGGCCGTGATGGTCAGCAGCGGGTTCTCGGGCAGGATCGCCGTGTCGGGCTCCACCGATGCGGGCACGGGCACCGGCTGGCCGAGGAACTCGACACCGGCGAGCTCGAACTTGCCGATGTCGCCCTGGCACTCCACGCTCAGCGTGCCCGCCGTCACGAGGGGAGCCTCCGCGTCGAAGCTCTCGCAGAAGTCCTCGAGGTCCGCCTCGGTGAAGCCCCCGAGGAGCGCGGTCAACGCTTCCTCGAAGGGGGCGAACTCCTCGGGCAGCTCGTCAGGCGGCGGGGCGGCATTCGGGTCGACGGGCTCGTTCTCGCCCGGCTCCTCGCCCTCGGCGGGCGGGTCCGGGATCGGCTCGGCCAGCGCCTCACAGCCGTCCTGCAGCTGCATGAGACCGTCCTGGAGCGGACCGCGCACCTCCGCCGGGATCTGGCTGCTGTCCGGCGCGAGACCGAAGTCGGCAAGCTCGACGGAAGCCCGGTCGTCTCCTGCGCTGAGCTCGGCGACGCTGCCCGACAGGCCGAGCGGGTTGCTCGGCAGCGAACCGCCACCGGCGGTCTTGGTCGAGCCATCGGTGCTCTCGATGTACGGCTGCTTGACGACCTCCTGCCCACCAGCGGTTGCCGCGATCCCGTAGGCCGAGGACTTGGTGGCGTCGGCAGACGCGGCGCCCGGCGCGGTGACGAGCAGGCCGACACCGGCGGTGGCGGCGGCGAGGACGGTGGTGGTCGCCATCGCTGCGAGCGAGATGGTGCGCATGGTGGTCGTGCCTTTCGTTGTCATCAGTGCTCGTCGACGATGACGAGCGTTCCGAGGGGAACCTGGGTGAGAAGGTCGAGCGCCTCCGCCGGGACACGGATGCACCCGTGGCTGGCGGCGGTGCCGAAGACAGACTCGTCGGGCCACCCGTGCAGGGCCACGGTCCCAGGACCGCCCCCGTACGAGTCGAGGGTGTCACTGTGCGAGCCCAAAGGCAGGATGATTGGGGAATATGACTGGTTCGTGTCGATGACCGAGCCCAGGAGGAAGGTCCGGCCGGGCGGGGTCGGGGTGGACGGCTCACCGATCGCCACGGGCCACGTCCCGAGCGTGGACCCTTCGTAGACGATGTCGATCGTGCGTGAGGTCAGGTGCACCCGCACGACGTACGGCGACCGGGCGGTCTCCACGCGGCTCTCGCGCAGCCAGCCACTGGCGCCGTTGGGGCGCGAGGGCAGGAGCACCTTCACCCAGCCCTTCTCACGCTCGACGACCGGCAGCCAGGTGTCCTGGAACTGACGCGGCGGCACCTTGGCGAACGGACGCTTGCCGGGCGTGGCGTACAGCGGCAGCACGGTCAGCGGTCGGACGACGTCGCCGTCGGTCTCCTTCATCGACGTGTCGACGGGCGCGTCCGGGATCGTCGTCTGCGTGGTCGCCGCGGTCAGCGTGGCGAGGTCGAGCGGGGGCGGGGTGGCCTGCTGCAAGGTCCGCGCCGACTCCTCGCGCTGCGCCTTGGCGGGCCTCTCGCGCTCGCCAGGCGCCTCGGAGATGAGCTCGGAGTCGTCGCCGCGCACGACGGCCAGCGCCCCGGCGGTGGCGAGCACGGCCAGGACGGCCACCACCACCACGATCAGACGGCGCACGTCGGTCCTCCAAGTTCATGGCGTTCACGCCAGGTCATGCAGCGATCACGGTATCCCGCGGTCACCGACCACGCAGGTGGTCCGCCGGGACCACGACGATTCGTCGGTACCGCGGCTACGGTGCACCCCATGAGCGATCTGCGCGTCGAGACCGCCGGCGGCGTACGTCGGGTCACCTTCGACCGCCCCGAGGCCTTCAACGCCATGAGCGAGGAGATGGCGGTCGGGCTCGTCGAGGCCCTCACCACCGCGGCCGACGACGACGCCGTGCGGGTCGTGCTGCTGACCGGGACCGGCGCCGCCTTCAGCGCCGGGGTCGACCTGACCGGCGAGGACCCGGTGACCAGCTTCGACGACTCGACCCTGGTGGGCGCCAACACCATCATCCGCAGCATCGTCGGGCTGCCCAAGCCCGTGGTGGCCGGCGTCAACGGGATCGCCGCCGGCGTCGGGGCCTCGATCGTCGTCGCCTGCGACCTCCAGGTGACCTCCGCCTCGGCCGGGTTCCTGCTCGCCTTCAGCCGGATCGGACTGATGCCCGACGGCGGCTCGTCGCTGACCGTGGCCGCCTCGATCGGTCGCACCCGGGCGATGCGGATGGCGCTGCTGGGGGAGACCCTCAGCGCGCAGGACGCCCACGACGCCGGCCTGGTCAGCCACGTGGCGCCGGACGAGGACTACGCCGAGACGCTGGAGCGGATCGTGTCGCGCCTGGCCCGCGGCCCGGGGCTGGCGTTCGCGCGCACCAAGGACGCTGTCAACACCGCCACGCTCGACGGGCTGGAGGAGGCGCTGGAGCGCGAACGGGCGGGCCAGGTCGCGCTGTTCTCCACCCAGGACGCCTCCGAGGGCATGAAGGCGTTCGTGGGCAAGCGCCGGGCCGAGTTCCTCGGCCGCTGACCTCGCTCAGGCGACGGCGGCGCCGGCTTCCTTGACCTCGGCGATGGCGGCGGCCGAGGTGCCCGGCTGCACCCCGGCGCACAGCTCGGTCAGCACCGTGGTGCTGAAGCCGGCGGCGACGGCGTCGAGCGTGGTGGCCCGCACGCAGTAGTCGGTGGCGATGCCGCAGATGTCGACGTCGGTCACGTCGTGGCGGCGCAGCCAGTCCGCGAGCGCCACTCCCTCGACGTCGGCGCCCTCGAAGCCGGAGTACGCCGCGGCGTACTCGCCCTTGCGGAACACCGCGTCGAACGGCTCGGGGTCGAGGTCGGGATGGAAGGCCACCCCGTCGGAGCCCACGACGCAGTGCGGGGGCCAGGTGTCGACGAAGTCCGGCGCGGGGCTGAAGTGGTGGCCGGGGTCGATGTGGTGGTCCTGCGTGGCGACCGCGACGGCGTAGTCAGGGGCATCGGAGCCGCCCGCCTTCCACCGGTGCAGCAGCTCGGTGATCCGGCGCGCGACGTCGGCGCCGCCGTAGACCGGCAGGCTGCCGCCCTCGCAGAAGTCGTTCTGGACGTCGACGACGATGAGGGCGCGCTTGGTGGCCGTGGTGGGCTCGCTCATGGCGCAAGCCTAGTCACAGCGCGCGCCCGCTCCCCGGGGCGTGTCAGAGGAACAGCGTCGGGAGGACCGGCTCGCCGCGCGACATCGAGCGCGCCTGCACCGGCAGCTCCTCGCGCGAGGCCCGGTGCCGCTCGCGCCCTGTGTCCAGGCTCTCGCGACCGACGACCTCGCCGTCGCGCACGAGGGGGACGAGCAGCGCCCGGTCGTCGCCGTCGTCGACCGGCGGCTGACCGATGCCGACGACCTCGGCCTCCGCCACCCCCGCTGCGCTGCGGCGGCGCAGCGCGAACTTGCGCCCGCCCACGGAGATCTTGTCCTTGCTCTTCTTCGCCACGTCGACCATCCGGCCGTCGGCGCCCTCGCGAGCCACCAGCTTGTAGACGAAGCCGCAGGTCGGGTGACCGCTGCCGGTCACCAGCGACGTGCCGACGCCGTAGCCGTCGACCGGCGCCGAGGCCAGCGACGCGATCGCGTGCTCGTCGAGGTCGGAGGTCACCACGATCCGGGTGTGCTGGGCGCCCAGCCCGTCGAGCTGGGCCCGCACCTGCTGGGCCAGCAGCCCCAGGTCGCCGGAGTCCAGACGCACCGCGCCGAGCTCGGGGCCGGCGACGTCCACCGCCACTCGCACCGCCTCCGCGATGTCGTAGGTGTCGACCAGCAGCGTGGTCCCGCGCCCCAGCGAGTCGACCTGGGCGGTGAAGGCGTCGCGCTCGGTGTCGTGCAGCAGCGTGAAGCTGTGGGCGCTCGTGCCCGTCGTCGGGATCCCGAAGCGCATCCCGGCGGCCAGGTTGGAGGTCGCCGCGAAACCCGTGAGGTACGCCGCCCGCGCGCTGGCGGTGGCCGCCTCCTCGTGCGTGCGGCGGGTCCCCATCTCGATGCAGGGACGGTCGCCGGCCGCCCACGTCATCCGGGATCCGGCCGACGCGATCGCCGAGTCGTGGTTGAGGATCGACAGCAGCAGCGTCTCCAGCACCACCGCCTCGGCGAACGTGGACTCCACCACCATCAGCGGGGAGTGCGGGAAGTAGATCTCGCCCTCGGGGTAGCCCCAGACGTCCCCGGTGAAGCGGTAGTCGGCCAGCCACGCGAGCGTCGCCTCGTCGACCACGCCGCCCTCGCGCAGGAACGCCAGCGTCGGCTCGTCGAAGACGAAGCGCTCCAGGGCCTCCAGCGCCCGCCCGACGCCGGCCACCACGCCGTACCGGCGGCCGTCGGGGAGCCGTCGCGGGAACAGCTCGAAGACGGAGCGGCGCGACGCCGTACCGCTCGCGAGCGCCGCCTGCAGCATGGTCAGCTCGTAGTGGTCGGTGAGCAGTGCCGTGGAGCCGCCGCTCGGGTCGCCGGTCGAGTCGCTCATGACCAGCCACCCTAGGGGGCGGCTCTCGTGAGCCGTCGCGGCCATTAGGGTGGCGGGGTGTCCATGCCTGCCCCACTGGAGGTCGAGGAGCCCGTCAGCGACGAGCTCACGGTCGCCGACCGTCCCTGGCAGACGGTGGTCTGGAACGACCCGGTGAATCTGATGTCCTACGTCGCGTTCGTCTTCCAGCAGTACTTCGGGTTCACGAAGAAGAAGGCCGAGAAGCTCATGCTCCAGGTCCACAACGACGGCCGCTGCACGGTGTCGTCGGGCAGCCGCGAGGAGATGGAGCGCGACGTCCAGGCCATGCACGAGTACGGCCTGTGGGCCACGCTCGAGCGGGCCGCGGGGTGAGGGCGTGACGGAGGGCTTCCAGCCACGACGCAAGGGCGGCGTCGTGGCCACCTTCAGCGGCTTCGAGGCCGACCTGCTGCGCTCGCTCGCCTCGCAGCTGATCGAGCTGCTGCGCAACGAGGCTGCCGTCCCGCACGCCGACGCCGACCCGCTCGAGGCGCTGCTGGACTTCACCGGCCCCACCACCGCCCCCGACGACCCGGTGCTCGCACGACTGTTCCCGACCGCCTACACCGAGGACGACGAGGCAGCGGGGGAGTTCCGGCGCTTCACCGAGACCGAGCTGCGCGGCGGCAAGGCCGACAACGCCGCCGCCGTCATCGACACCCTCGAGGACGCCGGCCTGCCCACCCAGCTGGAGGGTGAGGCGATGACCATCGACGTCGAGCTCGACCACGGCGGCGCCATGAGGTGGATGAAGTCGATGACCGACATGCGGCTGGCCCTGGCCAGCCGGCTCGACATCACCGAGGGCGACGAGGACTACTGGGACTCCTTGGGTGACGACGACCCGCGGGTGCACGTGCACGACATCTACGACTGGCTCGGGTTCCTCCAGGAGAGCCTCGTCCGCGCTGTCACACCCTGATCGGCCGACCCCGGCACGCCCACTACCCTGGTGCGGTGCTCGTCATCGACCAGAAGACCTACGACGCCATCGTCGCCCACGCCAAGCGAGACCACCCCGACGAGGCCTGCGGCATCGTCGCCGGGCCCGAGGGCTCCGACCGCGCCGCGCGCATGGTCGAGATGACCAACGCCGCCGGGTCGCCCACGTTCTACGAGTTCGACTCCACCGAGCTGCTCGAGCTCTACAAGCAGATGTGGGACAACGACGAGGAGCCGGTCGTGGTCTACCACTCCCACACCGCCACCGAGGCCTACCCCAGCCGCACCGACATCGGGCTGGCCAGCGAGCCGAACGCCCACTATGTGCTCGTCAGCACACGCGAGCACGGGAATAGCGACGGCCCTGTGGAGTTCAGGTCCTACAGGATCGTGGACGGTGAGGTCACCGAGGAGGACGTCGACGTGGTCGCCGTGCTGCCCGCCTGATCGGCCGTCCGACGGCCGCCTGAAACCGGCCCCACCTGGGCACGATCCTCCACAGCACCCCCGACCAGACCCCCAGCACCCCAGCATCACGAGGAGCGAGAACACCATGGCCATCGAGGTCCGGATCCCCACCATCCTGCGCACCTACACCGACGGTGCCAAGTCGGTGAACGGTGACGGCACGACGCTGTCGGCGCTCATCGACGACCTGGAGCAGCGCCACTCCGGCATCAAGGACCGGCTCGTCGAGGACAAGGCCGGCCAGGTCGACCTGCGCCGCTTCGTCAACGTCTACGTCAACGACGAGGACGTCCGCTTCACCGGCGGGCTCGGCACCGAGCTCAGCGACGGCGACCAGGTCGTCGTGCTGCCCGCCGTCGCCGGAGGCTGACGCCCAGCCCATGCGCTTCGACAACCTCCTCGACTCCGTCGGCGGCACCCCCCTCATCGGGCTGCCGCGGCTCTCGCCGTCGCCTGACGTCCGGCTGTGGGCCAAGCTCGAGGACCGCAACCCGACCGGTTCCATCAAGGACCGAGCGGCGCTGAAGATGGTCGAGCAGGCGGAGAAGGACGGCCTGCTCACCCCGGGCTGCACCATCCTGGAGCCCACCAGCGGCAACACCGGCATCTCGCTGGCCATGGCGGCCAAGCTCAAGGGCTACCGCATCGTGTGCGTGATGCCGGAGAACACCTCGATCGAGCGCAAGCAGCTGCTCGGCATGTGGGGCGCGGAGATCATCTCCTCACCGGCCGCCGGCGGGTCCAACGAGGCGGTCCGGGTCGCCAAGCGCATCGCGGGGGAGAACCCCGACTGGGTGATGCTCTACCAGTACGGCAACCCCGCGAACGCCCTGGCGCACTACGAGGGCACAGGGCCGGAGATCCTCGCCGACCTGCCCTCGGTCACCCACTTCGTCGCCGGCCTCGGCACCACCGGCACCCTCATGGGCACCAGCCGCTTCTTCCGCGAGCACAAGCCGGAGGTGCGCATCGTCGCCGCCGAGCCGCGGTACGGCGAGCTCGTCTACGGGCTGCGCAACCTCGACGAGGGCTTCGTCCCCGAGCTGTACGACGCCTCGCTGATCGACAGCCGCTTCTCCGTCGGCCCGCACGACGCCGTACGACGGGTGAGGGAGCTGCTCGAGCAGGAGGGCATCTTCGCCGGCATCTCCACCGGCGCCATCCTGCACGCCGCGCTGGGGCAGGCGACGAAGGCCGTCAAGGCCGACGAGAGCGCCGACATCGTCTTCATCGTCTGCGACGGCGGCTGGAAGTACCTCTCCACCGGCGCCTACGAGGGCACCCTCGACGAGGCGGAAGAGCGCCTCGACGGCCAGCTCTGGGCCTAGCTACTCCTCGACGAACTCGATCAGGTCGGCCACCGAGTCGAAGGTCTGCGTGGCGCGGTAGGGGAACGCGTCGACGTCCTTGGGCGAGGTCGAGCCGCTGGTGACCAGCACCGTGCGGAGGCCGGCCTCCAGGCCGCTCTTGATGTCGGTGTCCATCCGGTCGCCGATCATGATCGTGGTCTCCGAGTGGGCCTCGAGCCGGTTCAGGGCACTGCGCATCATGAGCGGGTTCGGCTTGCCGACGTAGTAGGGCTCGCGCCCGGTGGCGGACGTGATGAGCGCGGCGACCGCCCCGGTGGCCGGCAGCTTGCCGGCAGGGCTGGGGCCGCTGACGTCAGGGTTGGTGGCGATGAAACGGGCGCCGGCGTCGATGAGGCGGATGGCGCGGGTGATGGCTTCGAACGAGTAGGTCCGGGTCTCCCCGAGCACCACGTAGTCGGGGTCGCGGTCGGTCATGACGTAGCCGATCTCGTGCAGCGCGGTGGTCAGGCCAGCCTCGCCCACGACGTACGCCTTGCCCTGGGGCCGCTGCTCGTCGAGGAACTGCGCGGTGGCCAGCGCGGAGGTCCAGATCGCGTGCTCGGGCACGTCGATCCCGCTCGATCGCAGCCGGGCCCGCAGGTCGCGCGGGGTGAAGATCGAGTTGTTGGTGAGCACGAGGTACTTCTTGCCCGAGCGCTCCAGCGCCGCGATGAAGTCGGCCGCGCCGGGGATGGCGTCCTCCTCGTGGACGAGCACGCCGTCCATGTCGGTCAGCCAGGTCTCGATGGGCCGTGTGGGAGTCGCCATGACTCCAGTGTCCACGAGCAACGCGCTGACTGTGACGACGCCTCGGGACGTGGCAGGGTTCCGGTCATGATGTACCGGCTGGTGGATGCAGTGATCAGCCCGCTCGCGCGCGCCGTCTGGCGCCCGACGGTGGAGGGCGTCGACAACGTGCCCGCGACGGGTCCGGTGCTGCTGGCCAGCAACCACCTGTCGTTCTTCGACAGCGTCGTCATCCCGGTGATCGCGCCGCGCAAGGTCGTCTTCCTCGCCAAGGACGACTACTTCAACGGCACCGGCCTCAAGGGCCGGGCGCAGCGGGCCTGGTTCGAGGGCCTCGGCATGGTGCCGGTCGACCGCGACGACACCCGCGCCGCGCTGGACTCCCTCGACATCGCCCTGGAGGTGCTCGGCCGTGGGCGAGGCGTTCGGGCTCTACCCCGAGGGCACCCGCTCACGCGACGGACGCCTCTACCGTGGCAAGGTCGGCGTCGCCCAGCTCGCGCTCCAGTCCGGCGCCCCCATCGTGCCGGTCGGGCTCATCGGCACCGACAAGCTCCAGCCGGTCGACTCCCGGATGCCGAGGCTGGCGAAGGTCACGATCCGCTTCGGCGAGCCGATCCGCGTCACGGGGGACTACGACGGCGTCGCACCCGGGCGCGCCCGTCGCGAGATCACCGACCGGGTGATGACCGCCATCCAGGCCCTCAGCGGCCAGGAGGAGGCCGGCGTCTACAACGAGCGGCCCGCGAGCACCTGAGCGAGCTGCGGCGTGGTTCACAGCGCGCGGTGCCGTCCGGCCCACTAGCCTGGGGCGGTCATGGCGGACGCTCCTATCGGCATCTTCGACTCAGGCTTCGGTGGTCTCACCGTGGCCCGTTCCGTCATCGACCAGCTGCCCCACGAGTCGGTGCTCTACCTCGGCGACACGGCGCGCCAGCCCTACGGCCCCAAGCCGATCGGCGAGGTGCGTGAGTACGCCCTCGACTGTCTCGACCACCTCGTCGAGCAGGGCGTCAAGGCACTGGTCATCGCGTGCAACTCCGCCAGCGCCGCGGTGCTGCGCGACGCTCGGGAGCGCTACCCGGTGCCGGTGGTCGAGGTGATCTTCCCGGCCACCCGTCGCGCCGTCGCGGCCAGCCGCACCGGGCGCATCGGCGTCATCTGCACCCGCGCCACCGCAGAGTCCATGGCCTACGACGACGCCTTCGCCGCCGCCCCGCACGTCGAGCTCACCACCCAGGCCTGTCCCCGCTTCGTCGACTTCGTCGAGGCCGGCGTGACGTCGGGGCCCGACCTCATCGGTGTGGCGCACGAGTACCTCGACCCGCTGGTCTCCGAGGGCATCGACACCCTGATCCTCGGCTGCACCCACTACCCGTTGCTCACCGCCGTCATCGCCTACGTCATGGGCGACCAGGTCACGTTGGTCAGCAGCGCGGAGGAGACCGCGAAGGACGTCTACCGGCTGCTGGTGCGCCAGGGGCTCGAGCGCGACCCCGACCTCGGCCCGCCCACGCACCGCTTCCTCACCACCGGTCAGCCGGAGGAGTTCGGACGCATCGGGCGCCGCTTCCTCGGCCCCGAGCTGCAGTCGGCCGACCAGTTCGCCTGGGTGCGGGCGAGCGCATGAGCGCTGGGACGGGGGAGCGGGCATGAAGGTCACCGTCGTGGGCTGCTCGGGCTCCTACGCCGGGCCGGACTCGTCGGCCAGCTGCTACCTGGTGGAGGCCGACGACGTCGACGACCCGAGTCGCACCTGGCGGCTCCTGCTCGACCTCGGCTCCGGCGCGCTGGGCGCCCTCCACCGCTACACCGACCCGCTCACGATCGACGGGCTGGTCATCAGCCACCTCCACGCCGACCACTTCTTCGACATCAGCGGCTACTACGTGATGCGCAAGTACCACCCCACCGGAGCCCAGCCGAAGCTGCCGGTCTGGGGGCCGCGCGGCACCCGCTCCCGCGTCGCCCGGGCCTACGGGCTGCCGCTCGACCCGGGCATGAACGAGGAGTTCCGCTTCCGACGGATCAAGCGGGACGCCATCACCCTGGGCCCCTTCTCGATCACCGCGCGCCGGGTCGACCACCCCATCGAGGCCTACGCCATCCGCGTCGAGGCGGGCGGACGCTCCCTGGTCTACAGCGGCGACACCGCGGCCTGCGAGGCGCTCACCGAGCTCGCCAGGGGCGCCGACCTGCTGCTGTGCGAGGCGGCCTTCCGCGACGACGCCGACAACCCGCCCCACGTGCACATGACCGGCTCGGAGGCAGCGGCCACGGCACAGCAGGCCGGCGTCGCGGCCCTGGTGCTCACCCACGTGCCGCCGTGGCACGACCGGCAGCATGCGCTGCTGGAGGCCGAAGGTCTCTTCGACGGATCGACCGTGCTGGCCGCCGAGGGCTCCACCTACCAGGTCTGAGGTGACGACCATGACGCGTCGACGACCGCTCGGCCTCGTGGTCGGCCTGCTGCTGGCCTCACTACCGGCCGCGCTCGTCCCGGCGCTGGACGCGAGCGCCGCGGCCAGCACCACGGCCAGCACCACGGCCAGGACCGGTGCTGCGGCGATCACGAACCTGACGCCACCCCGCGTGCTCGGCACCCCGGAGTACGGCGAACGCCTCGCCGTCGCTCCAGGCCAGTGGGACCCCGGCGACGTGGAGGTGGTCAGCGTGCAGTGGCTGCGCGACGGATCTCCTCGCGGCGAGGTCGTCGCGGTCGAGGGGCCCGACGGCGTGGAAGGCGCCGCCACCCGCTATCGGCCCGTGCTGTCCGACATCGGCCACGACCTCTCGGTCCGGGTGACCGTGGCCCGGCCCGAGGACCCCGCGACGACGGTGTCGGCCGACGCGGAGCCCCTCCGGGTCCGTCGAGGAACGCTCGAGAGCGTGAGGCGACCGGACGTCGACGGGGTGCTGCACTTCGGCCGGACCCTCGTCGCCGACACCGGGACCTGGGACCGCAAGCCGCAACGGCTCAGGGTCCGGTGGCTGCGCGAGGGCGAGCCGGTCCCCGGCGCCACCGGTCGCCGCCACCCGGTCGCCGTCGAGGACGTCGGTCGACGACTCGCCGTACGTGTCACCGCGAGGCGCGAGGGCTTCCGGCCACTGACCGTCGACAGCGCCCGGACCGGACGGGTGCAGCACCGGGTGCCCGTGCGGCGCACCGTGACCTACCGCGTCGAGACCCGCGGCGCGATCAGCACGAGCCGAGCGACCTTCAGGCGCCAGGCCCAGCAGACCTTCGACGACCCGCGGGGCTGGCGAGGCGCCGGCATCGCCTTCCGCCGCGTCGCCCGCGGTGGGGCCTTCTCGCTGGTCCTGGCCGAGGCCTCCCGCGTGCCCGACTTCTCCTCGGGCTGCAGCGCCGAGTGGAGCTGCCGCGTGGGGCGCTACGTCATCATCAACCAGATGCGGTGGCGTGGTGCCTCGCCGATGTGGCGCCACGCCGGGCGCTCGCTGCGCGACTACCGGCACATGGTCGTCGACCACGAGACCGGTCACTGGCTCGGGTGGGGGCACCGCTCGTGCCCGCGCCGCGGAGCCCCCGCCCCGGTCATGCAGCAGCAGTCGATGGGCCTGCAGGGCTGCCGGCCGAACCCGTGGCCGACGCCCGCCGAGCGCAACGTGCCCCGCTTCTGAGCGGCTCCGCGTCCACGAAGACCTCCACGGTGCCCGCCTCGGCACCGGACGACGTCGCCGACATCGACCCGCGCAGGTCCGGCCCCGCTGGGCCTCCCTGGCAGGATCGGGGCATGGCAGCCGTCCGGTCGTCCCCACGGCTGGTGGGCATCGACATCGCCCGTTGCCTGGCCTTGGTGGGCATGATGGCGACCCACATCCTGCCGAGCGAGAGCGGCGGCGAGATCACGTTCGTCCAGCAGCTCGCCGGGGGACGGGCGTCGGCCCTCTTCGCTGTGCTGGCCGGGGTCAGCCTGGTGCTGGTGGCGGGCACGCGCGCGCCGGTCCGGGCCCGGCCGTGGCTGGCGCTCCAGGCCGGCACCGTGGTCCGGGCCGCGCTCATCGGGCTGATCGGGCTCTTCCTCGGTGGCCTGGGCACCAACATCGCGGTGATCCTCGCCTGCTACGCGGTGCTCTTCGTGCTGGCGGCACCCTTCCTCGCCCTCTCCACGCCGTGGATCGCGGTCGCCGCCGGTGTCGGCGGGGTCGTCGGTCCGCCACTGAGCCTCGCCCTGCGTCGCGACCTGCCACCGGCGTCGTACGCCGTGCCGTCGTTCGACTCGTTGTCGGATCCGGTGACGCTGCTGCAGGAGCTGCTGCTCACCGGCTACTACCCGGTGGCGACGTGGCTGCCCTACCTGCTGGTGGGGATGGTGCTGGGACGACTGGACCTGCGCTCGGCGGCCGCCGCAACGCGGGTGGCTGTCGTCGGGCTGGTCGGGATCGTCGTGGCGTGGCTCGTGTCCGAGGCCTACCTCGGGCGACCGGGTGTGCGCCGCGCCCTGGTCCGCACGTTCGACGTGCCCGGCTGGCAGGGCAACCTCGACGACAGCCTCACCCACGGCCTGTACGGCGTGACGCCGACCGGGTCGTGGTCGTGGCTGATGGTGCGGGCGCCGCACAGCGGGGCGTGGTTCGACCTGCTCATGACCGTGGGGAGTGCCTGCCTGGTGATCGGTGCGTGCGTGCTCGTCGGGCGGCTGGCGCCGCGCGTGCTCGGGGTGGTGTTCGGGGCCGGCGCGATGACGCTGACGCTCTACACGGTGCACGTCGTGCTGCGCGACGAGACCCTCGTCGCGGGCACCACGACCGAGTACGTCCTCCAGGCCGCGCTGGTGCTCGTGGTGGGGCCCGCCTTCGCTCTGGCGCGACGCCGCGGGCCGCTGGAGGCGGCGGTCGGCACGGCGTCCTCAGCCACCCGGCGGGCCGTCGCCGGCCGAGAAGGCGTCGTGGGCGGCGCCGACCGGGTCGGGGATGTCGGGGAGGTCCGAGCCCCTCGGTAGGGTCCGCTCCATGAGCATCCCCTCCACCTCCTCGACCGGCTCGACAAGCTCGACAGGCGCGACCAGCGCGACCAGCTCGACCAGCGCTGCCGCCCGCGCGGACGGCCGCGCCGACGACGACCTGCGCGCCGTCCGCTTCAGCCGCGACTGGCTCGACCACCCGGCCGGCTCGGTGCTGGTGGAGTTCGGCCGCACCAAGGTGCTGTGCGCCGCCTCGGCCACCGAGGGTGTGCCGCGCTGGCGCAAGGGCAGCGGGCTGGGCTGGGTCACGGCCGAGTACGCCATGCTTCCCGCGGCCACCAACACCCGCTCGGACCGCGAGTCGGTCAAGGGCCGCATCGGCGGCCGCACCCACGAGATCTCCCGGCTGATCGGGCGCTCGCTGCGCGCGATCGTCGACGTCAAGGCGCTGGGCGAGAACACCATCGTCATCGACTGCGACGTGCTGCAGGCCGACGGCGGCACCCGCACGGCCGCGATCACCGGCGCCTACGTCGCGCTGGCCGACGCCTGCGCCCACCTCCGCAGCCGCGGCGCGCTCAAGGGCGAGCCGCTCACCGGCTCCGTGGCGGCGGTGTCGGTCGGCATCATCGACGGCGTCCCGCGCCTGGACCTGCCCTACGAGGAGGACGTGCGCGCGGAGACCGACATGAACGTGGTCATGACCGGCGACGGACGCTTCGTGGAGGTCCAGGGCACCGCCGAGGGAGCGCCCTTCGACCGGGCCGAGCTCGACGCGCTGCTGGAGCTGGCCGCAGGTGGGTGTGCCGACCTGACGCGGCTGCAGCAGCAGGCGCTCGCCGAGGCGGGCGGGTCGGCCGGATGAGCCAGGTCTTCCTCGCCTCGCGCAACGCCAAGAAGCTGGCCGAGATGCAGCGCATCCTGGCCGAGCACCTGCCCGGCATCGAGGTGCTGGGACTCGACGACGTGGCGTCGTACGACGAGCCGCCCGAGACCGAGGCGTCCTTCGAGGGCAACGCCGTCCTCAAGGCGATGGCGGGGGTCCGGGCCACGGGGCTGCCGTCGCTGGCCGACGACAGCGGCCTGTGCGTCGATGCCCTGAACGGCATGCCCGGGGTGCTCTCGGCGCGTTGGGCCGGGGTCTCCGACGCGCCGCGCCAGGAGAAGGACGACGCCAACAACGCGCTCCTGCTGTCCCAGCTGGGGGACGTGCCCGATCCGCGGCGTGGTGCGGCGTTCGTCTGCGCCGTGGCCTTCGCCGTGCCGGGCGAGGAGCACGCCCACGTCGCGATGGGACGCATGCCCGGGCACGTGATCCGCGAGACCCGGGGGAGCGGCGGCTTCGGCTACGACGTGCTGTTCTGCGCCGAGGGCCACGACGTCACCACCGCCGAGCTGTCGGTGGTCGACAAGGACGCGATCTCGCACCGGGGCAAGGCGCTGCGGGAGATCGCGCCGCTGGTCGCGCGCGTGCTCAGCTCCTGACCGGAGCGCCGACGCGAGGGCTGCGCAAGCGCCGACGCGAGGGCCGCGCGAGCGCCGACGCGAGGGCTGCGCGAGGGCCGGCGGAGCTGGTGCGCCCGGCGAGACTCGAACTCGCACTGCACAGGACCTAAACCTGTTGCCTCCTGCCAATTGGGCTACGGGCGCGCCCGAGAAGTGTAGGTCCGCCACCTGCCTCGCGAAACGGCGCTGCGGTACGGCCGAAACGGCGCTGCGGTGCGGCCGAGAGGGCGCTGCGGTACGGCCGAGACGTCAGCCGAGGCCGAGGTCGCGGCGCAGCTTGGCGACGTGGCCGGTGGCCTTCACGTTGTACTGCGCGAGCTCGACGCGCCCCTCGGCGTCGACGACGACGGTGGACCGGATGACGCCCTGGACGACCTTGCCGTAGAGCTTCTTCTCGCCGAAGGCGCCCCAGGCCTGCATCACCGCGCGGTCGGCGTCGGAGAGCAGCGTGATGCTCAGGGAGTCGCGCTCGCGGAACTTCGCGAGCTTCTCCGGCTTGTCGGGGGAGATGCCGAGCACCTCGAGGCCCTCACCCCGCAGGGACTGGAGGGAGTCGCTGAAGTCGCAGGCCTGCTTGGTGCAGCCCGGGGTCATCGCCGCCGGGTAGAAGTAGACGATGACACGGCGACCACGCAGGTCGCTCAAGGTGACGAACGTGCCGTCGTCGGTCGGCAGGGTGAAGTCGGGGGCGTCCTGGCCCGGTTCGAGTCGTGCGCTCATGGGGTCCTCCGGTGCCTCGTTCTTATTGCACATAGTTTGCAATAACGTACGATGATCAACGACACGGGACGGCTCCCGGTCGCCAAGCTGGCTCACGGTAGCGGAGGACGACGATGCACGTTCCTGACGGGTTCCTGGATGCCCCCACATCCGTGGCGACGGGGGTCGTGGCTGCGGCTGCGGTGGGGGTGGCGCTGCGGGGCGCGCGCCGTGAGCTCGACGAGCGCACCGCCCCGCTGGCCGGGCTGGCGGCCGCCTTCGTCTTCGCCGCGCAGATGTTCAACTTCCCGGTGGGGGCGGGGACGAGCGGACACCTGCTCGGGGGAGCGCTGGCCGCCGTTCTGGTCGGACCCTTCACCGCGGTGCTCTGCCTCAGCGTCGTGCTGCTCGTGCAGAGCCTGATGTTCGCCGACGGTGGGGTCACCGCCCTCGGGACCAACATCGTGTTGATGGGGGTCGTGGGGGTCGCGGTGGCCTGGCTGGTCTTCCGGGGACTCCAGTCCCTCCTGCCCAAGAAGGTCGGGTTGGTGGGCCCGCTCGCCGCGGTGGCCGCCTTCGTCGCGGTGCCCGCGACGGCGCTCGCCTTCGTCGGGCTGTACGCCGCGGGTGGCACCGCACCCATCCCGCTCGACTCCCTGACGGCCGCGATGCTGGGGTGGCACGCGCTCATCGGACTCGGTGAGGCGATCATCACCGGGCTCGTGGTCGGCAGCGTGGTGGCCGCGCGCCCCGACCTCGTCCACGGTGCCCGCCCGGTGCTGGCGCGCCGCGAGCTGGAGATCCGCTCGAGGGTCGGCGCCACGACGGGAGCCGGAGCGTGAGCGGCGTGAGAGGCCTCCCCACCCGCATGGTGCTCGCCGGCCTGCTGATCGCCACGCTGCTCATGGCCGGCGTCGTCAGCTTCTACGCGTCCTCCGACCCCGACGGGTTGAACCGGGTCGCCGAGGACGAGGGGTTCGCCTCCACCGAGTCCGAGCACACCTCCGCCGACAGTCCGCTGGCCGACTACGCCGTCGCCGGTGTCGAGGACGAGCGGCTCTCCGGCGGTCTCGCCGGTGTGGCCGGCGCCGGGGTGGTGCTGCTGGTCACCGCCGGCATCGCCTACGCCGTACGCCGTCGCGGGGGCTTGGCGGCGAGCCACGACCAGGGCGCCGACGCACCCGACCCGGTCGACGCCGAGGCGCGCTGAGGTGGGGGCCGGGCACGGCCACCGCCTCCACTTCCACGGCCACTCGGTCGTCCACCGGGCAGCCCCGCACCTGAAGATCCTGGTGCTGCTCAGCTTCGTGCTGGCCGTCGTCGCGGTGCCGGCCTCCCTGTGGCCGCTGTTCGTGCTCGCGCTGGTCGTGCTGCTCGGGGTGATCGTGCTGGCCCGGGTGCCGCTGCGCTTCCTGCTGCCGCGCATGGTGGTCGAGGTGCCGTTCCTGGTCTTCGCCCTCGTCATCCCCATCGTCGCCACCGGGCCCCGGGTCGACCTCGGCTGGTTCTCGGTCAGCGAGCCGGGCCTGGTCGCCGCCGGGCTGCTGGTGGCCAAGGGCAGCCTCGGCGTGCTGGCCAGCCTGACCCTGGCGGCCACCACCGAGCCGCAAGAGGTGCTCCGGGGGCTGGAGCGGTTGCGGCTGCCGGCGTTGCTGGTGCAGATCCTGGGGTTCATGATCCGCTACCTCGACGTGGTCTCCGCCGACCTCGTCCGCATGCGCCGCGGGCTGGTCTCCCGCGGGTTCGACGCCCGCAACCCGCGGCACTGGCCGGTGCTGGCACGCACCGTCGGCGCCCTGTTCGTCCGCTCCTACGAGCGCGGCGAGCGGGTGCACCTCGCGATGGTGTCGCGGGGGCTCCCCCCCAGCGGGAGCGTGCCGCGATGAGCGTCCCGGTCCTCGAGGTCCGCGGGCTGGCCTACGCCTACCCCGACGGCCACCAGGCGCTCTACGGCGTCGACCTCCACGTCCACGCCGGCGAGCGGGTCGCGCTGCTCGGTCCCAACGGCGCCGGCAAGACCACCCTCGTGCTCCACCTCAACGGGCTGCTGCGCGCTGGCGTCGGGTCGGTGTCCGTCTCGGGCCTGGCCGTGGAGGAGCGCAACCTGCTGGAGATCAGGCGGCGGGTCGGGGTCGTCTTCCAGGACCCCGACGACCAGCTGTTCATGCCGCGGGTCCGCGACGACGTGGCCTTCGGCCCGCGCAACCTCGGGCTGCGCGGCGACGAGCTCGACGAGCGGGTCACCGAGGCGCTGGAGGCGGTCGGCATGCTCGAGCACGTCGACCGCGCCCCGCACCACCTCTCCTTCGGGCAGCGCCGCCGGGTGGCCGTGGCCACCGTGCTGGCGATGCGCCCCGAGATCCTGGTGCTCGACGAGCCGTCGTCGAACCTCGACCCTGCCTCGCGGCGGGAGCTGGCCGACATCCTGCTCGGCCTGGACACGACGGTCCTGATGGTGACCCACGACCTGCCCTACGCCCTCGAGCTGTGCCCGCGTGCGGTGGTGCTCTCCGACGGTCACGTGGTCGCGGACGGGCCGACCGGCGACGTCCTGGCCGACGACGCCCTCATGACGCGCCACCGCCTGGAGCTGCCGTTCGGTTTCGATCCCCGGACGGTGGGCAGGCGTACGGCGCGGTAACGTTCCATCCCAGCGGTCGCGGCCGTCACGCGCGCCGACCCGCTCACCGATCCGATCGACCACCGATGTGCAACCCGCCGACGAGGAGCCCCTTTCGTGGCCAGTGCCGATTCCGCCAACTCCGCCGACAAGTCGGGCGGGACCACCGGACCCCAGAGCCCCGACGCCATCGAGCAGGAGATGGAGGAGACCCGCATCCGGCTCGCGGCCACCATCGACGAGCTGGTCGACCGGACCAGCCCCAAGCGCGTCGTACGCCGTGAGGTGGCCTCGGTCCGCGCGACCTTCATCGACGAGCACGGCAACCCGCGCACCGACAACATCCTCAAGGCCGCGGGCGGTGTCGCCGGGTTCGTGGTGCTGCTCGTGGTCATCCGCCGCGCGACGCGCTGAGTCGGAGCGGCCCCGTGCCGGAGAAGATCCCCATCCGGATGCTGCACGACCGGGTGCTGGTGCAGCTCGACGGTGAGGCGGGGGAGCGTCGCTCCACCGGCGGCATCGTCATCCCGGCGACCGCCGTCATGGGCAACCGTCGGCTCGCCTGGGCGCGTGTCGCTGCGGTCGGCCCGCACGTGCGGGCCGTGGAGACCGGCGACCGGGTGCTGTTCGACCCCGACGACAAGGGTGAGGTCGAGGTCAACGGCGAGGCCTACGTGCTGATGCGTGAGCGCGACGTCCATGCCGTTGCCGCCGAGCGTCTCGACGACAGCGAGACCGGCCTCTATCTCTGATGCAGGCTCCTGGTCCGCGCTGCCTGGCTCACCGCGGGGACTCGTGGTCGACGAGCCATCGCAGACCGGTGCCCAGCACCGACAGCATGATGCAGGTGCATGGGACGGTCGGATCCCCTGCTGTTCCGTCGGAGCCCGCCAGGCAGACGACCCATTCACGACGTGCACTCCTGGTGCGTGTGCTCGAGCGGAGGGCCGAGGCGACGCTCAGCGCTGTCCGAGGCCGGTCTGTCCGTCGAGCAGCTCTCGAGCGATGTCGAGGTGGCCGACGTGCCGGGCGGTCTCCTCGACGAGGTGCAGCACCACGTCCCGGACGTCGGTGACGGGGGTGGGCAGATCTGCTCGGAGGAGACCGGGAGGGCGGTCGTCCAGCCTGAGGCCGTCGAGGATCTCGTCCGTCCGCGTGCTCTGGTCCTGGTAGAACGCGACCACGTCGCAGGTCCTGTGGGTCGACGAGAACCCGGGGCCGACGGTCGAGTCCTCACCCGCCGGCCACGGCAGCGGCGCCGTCCGGCCCGTCAGCACGGTCTGTGCCCAGAACCGCTCGGCGTGGCCCAGATGCTCCACCAGGCCCAGGGGGGTCCAGCCGCTCGGGACGACCGCCGTCCGCCAGGAGGTTTCGTCGAGGGCCGCCACGACGGCCAGGACGCTGGAACGTTGCGCCTCGAGACAGGCCAGCAGGGCGACGCGCTCGGCGTGCGCGGCTGACATCAGGACGCCTGCGCTGCCCGGTAGGCGGGCCTGAGCTCGATCCAGCGCTCGCGCCATGGCCGGGGCTCACGGCCCTCGAGGACAGCCCGGAGGTCCTCCAGGTGGACCTGCCAGCCTGCCCCGTGGTCGGGGCCCTCGCCCGGAGGCAGCCCGCGGTCCTCGACGACCAGCCGGGTCCCGTGGGCCTCGGCTGCCAGCACGACCTCGATCTGGCCCTCGTCGGCGCTGTCCGGCTCCGTGGTGAGCAGCAGACGGTGCGGGGCGTCGCACACGTCGACCCGAGCCGCACCCTCCCAGCCGCTGGTGAAGGCGAGTGCGACGACCCCGCCGACCCGCAGGTCTCCGTCGACCGTTGCGATCCAGCGAGCGAGCCGGTCCGGATCGGTGATCGCCGCCCACAGGTCGTCCAGGTCGGTGTCGTAGACGTCCTCGACACGGACGGTCGAGACTCCGTCGGCCTCCCGCGCCTCACCGAGGAGTCCGCTCCTGCTCGTGGTCCCACCCTCGTGCTCGCCTGGGGTCATCGCTCACCGCTCCTTCGCCGTTGTCGCTTGCCTCGTGCCACCTCGGTGTGCAACGCCGCCATCCGCTGCTCCCAGACGTGCTGGCGCTGCTCGAGCCAGTCGCCCACGTCGGTGAGAGCTTCCGGTCGCAACCGGTAGATCCGGCGCTGCCCCTCCGGTCGGACGTCGACCAGACCGGCCTCGCGCAGCACCGACAGATGACGCGAGACGCCCGGCTGGGCCACCGGCACGAGCGCGCCGAGGTCGCCAGCCGTCGCCTCGCCGGCGCAGAGCGCCTCGACCATGACCCGTCGGTGCGGGTCGGCGAGAGCGTGGAACACGGCATCCATGAGGTGAATATAGCCTCATGGATATATGTCACGCAAGGCATCAACGCGTCGCGTCGCCCCAGCGGCGACGCGTGAGGGTCACGTCACTGCACCAGCAGCTTGAGGACGAGGGCGCCGGTCTCGTGCTCCTCGACGTCGATGGCGCCGGGGTTCTCGAAGGTGATCTCCGCCGTGGTGCTCCCAGGGCCGAAGTCGACGTACTGCTCGGGGCTGGAGTGCACGTGCATCTCGCCGGCGCGGTCGGACTGGATCTGCAGGGTGATCGGCTTGTCGATGTCGGCCTCGACCACCTCGGCCTGCGGGCTGACCTGGTCGCCCTCCACCGTCACGTCGATGACGAGCCCGGCCGGAGTCGGCTCGGCGGTCTTCGAGGGCTTCTTGGTCGGCTTCGAGCTCAGCTCGGTGCCGGGCTCGGTGCTCACGCTGGGCTCGGTCGCGCCGGGCGACGGGCTCTCGGAGGTCGAGGAGCTCGACCCGGCTGCCTCGTCGGGTTCGCCGGCACTGGTCGAGTCCCCACCGCAGCCCGCGAGCGCGAGCGCAGCGGCGGCGGTCAGCGCGGTGACGACGCGGGTGGCCCGGGTGGCACGGGTGGGGAGCACAGGGCTGGTACGACGCATGCGAGCATTCTCCCCGCCGGGGCCGACAACCGGGCGAGGGGCTCGCCGAGCGGACGGACGAACCCACCCATATTGCGACGGGTGCCGCGACAGGGGCCGTATCCTGAGGAGCGGACATCCTCGGGCCGGCGTCGCCCCCGTCGAGGTCCGGTCGCCGGTCGCACCAGCGCCGCACCTGCACACCGCACCGCACCGCACCGCACCGCACCGCACCGACCACCACCGACCACCACAGGGGGATGACGTCCGCATGTCCACGACGGGCACCACAGCCTCGCGCACCCGCGGTCGTCTGCCGGCCGCGCGCCGCGACCGCCGACCGGCTCTCGCCGCGCTCGCGCTCCTGCTCATCCTCGGTGGAGCGCTGGGCAGCGCGCTGCTCGTCTTCCGCAGCGGGGACCGCGTCGACGTGCTCGTCGCCCGCCAGGACATCCCGGTGGGCACGATCATCACGCGTGGCGACCTCACCACGGCCCGTGTCTCCGCCGACGGCGGAAAGACGCTGGAGGCGGAGGCGCTCGGCAGCTTCATCGGCACTCAGGCGCTGAGCACCATCCCGGCCGGGACGCTGGTGAACAACCAGATGTTCTTCGGCGGCTCGATCCTGCCCGAGGGCGCCCAGCTCGTCGGCGTCGTCGTGGACGTCACCCGCCGCACCATCAGCCGGCCCGAGGCCGGCGACGTGGTCCGGGTCTACTTCGTCAGCGGGGCCGGCGAGCAGACCGCGGGCGACCTGGCCCCCGGCGGCACCGTCGTGGAGGCCGCCCGGGTGATCGACACAGGCTCCGGCGGCGGATCCGACAGCATGGGTCTCTCGTTGCTCGTCGGCGACGACGAGGCGGGCCGGGTCGCCGACCTCGCCTCCTCGGGCAGCCTGGCGGTCTCGCTGCTCCCGCCGGCCACCGAGCCCGACGTCGACATCGCGGACTGACGCCATGGCCCTGGTCACCGTGATGTCCGCCAAGGGAGCGCCCGGGGCGACGACGACCGCGATGCTGCTCGCGGCGCTCTGGCCCCGCCCCACGATCCTCGTCGACGCCGACCCCAACGGCGGCGACATCGCGCTGCGGTTGCCGGGGGAGGCAGGCCGCACCCTCGACCGTGAGCGCGGACTGCTCTCGCTGCTGCCGGCGGCGCGCCGCGGGCTCGGGGGAGACGTCGTGCGCCAGCACCTGCAGACCGCACTCGGCGGACAGCCCGTGCTGGCCGGTCTCGGCGGGCCCGAGCAGTCGGTCGCGGTGGGTCAGCAGTGGCCCGTCCTGGCCCAGGCCTTCGCCCGGATGCCGGAGGCCGACGTGATCGTCGACATGGGACAGGTGCACGCCCGGTCTCCGCACGTCACCATGCTCGAGCACGCCCACGCCGCGCTGTGGGTCTACCGGCCGCAGGCCACCACCGTGCTGCACACCCGTCGACGGCTCGAGGGGCTGACGGAGCTGCTGGCCCAGGCCGCGGCGCGCACCGGCGTGGTGGCGGTGTCGGGAACCGACCAGGAGGCCGACCTGGCCGCCGCGGCCGGGGTGCTGCGCGAGGAGCGCGACTGGGTGACCGACTACGGCTCGGTGGCGCTGGACCGACGTGCCGCGGTGATGTTCGAGGGCGGCGAGGTCTACCGGCCCGAGCGGACGCTGCTGGCGCGCAGCGGTCGCGCCCTCGCCGAGCGGCTGGCCGAGGACGTCCGCACGCTCGACCCGCTGGGCGGCGGCGTCCACGACGGGGTGCAGGACGACGGGCTGGCCGATCGCTCCGGGCACGGCGGGGACGACAGGGACGACGGCAGCCGCCGGCTCCCCGGTGACGACGACGCGGGAGGCCGGGGCGGCAGGCGCACCAAGGGCCGCGGCCTCGCCCTCGGTGGACGCAGGAGGCGCGCATGAGCGGCAACCGCACGGCCGACCCCCTGCTCGTACGCCGACTGCGCGGTCAGGTGGCCGACCGTCTGAACCAGCAGCGACGCAGCGACGAGGTGCTCGGGCGGACGCCGATGTCGGCGGAGGACGAGCGCCAGTTCGCCCGCTCGCTCATCGTGCAGGTCCTCGAGGACCACGCCCGCGGCGAGATCACCGACGGCCGGACGCCTCCGACCGCGGACGAGGAGGAGCTGGTCGCCTCAGCTGTCCACGCCGCGCTGTTCGGCGTCGGTCGGCTCCAGCCGCTGCTGGAGAACCCCGAGGTCGAGAACATCGACATCAACGGCTGCGACCGCGTCTTCGTCAGCTACGCCGACGGCCGCGAGGAGCTGTCCCACCCAGTGGCGGAGAGCGACGACGAGCTCGTCGAGCTCATCCAGATCCTGGCCGCCTCCGTCGGTCTGGCCTCCCGGCCCTTCGACTCGGCCAACCCCCAGCTCGACCTGCGGCTGCCCGACGGCTCGCGGCTCTCCGCGGTGATGGCGGTCTGCTCCCGCCCGAGCGTCTCGATCCGGCGCTCCCGGCTGGGCGCGGTCAGCCTCGAGGACCTCATCGGCAACGGCACGCTGACCCCGCAGGTGGCGGCCTTCCTGAAGGCCGCGGTGAAGGCACGCAAGAACATCATGATCGCGGGCTCGACGAACTCCGGGAAGACGACGCTGCTGCGCGCCCTGGCCGGCGAGATCCCCTCCCACGAGCGGCTCATCACCGTCGAGCGGGCGCTGGAGCTGGGGCTGGACCGCTTCGAGGACAAGCACCCCAACGCCGTCGCGTTCGAGGAGCGGCTGCCCAACTCCGAGGGTGTCGGGGCCGTGACCATGGCCGACCTGGTCCGTCGCTCCCTGCGCCAGAACCCCTCGCGGGTGGTCGTCGGTGAGGTCCTCGGCGACGAGATCGTCACGATGCTCAACGCGATGAGCCAGGGCAACGACGGCTCGTTGTCCACGATCCACGCGAACAGCTCGATGGAGGTCTTCAACCGCATCGCCACCTACGCCCTCCAGGCGGAGGAGCGGCTGCCGGTCGAGGCCACCCACATGCTGATCTCGGGGTCCGTCAACTTCGTGGTGTTCCTGCGCAAGGTCAACACCTTCAACGAGGGCGGGGGGCTACGACGCGTCGTGGAGTCGGTGCGCGAGGTCACGGGCGTGGACCAGCGGGTCCTGTCCAGCGAGGTGTTCGCCCCGGGCCCCGACGGCAGCGCCGTCCCGCACGCCACCGTGAGCTGCATCGACGACCTCGTCGAGCACGGTTACGAGCCGCCGACGATGGCCCGGTGGGGCTGACGCCATGGGTCTGGAAGCACTCGCGGCGATCGCGGCCGGCGCCCTGCTCGGCGCCGGCCTGTTCGTCGCCGTCCTCGCGGTGGTCGGTCTGCCCGAGCGGGCGCCCGGCAAGCCGCGGCGTCACCGCCGCAACGTCCTGCAGGGCGGCACGCAGCGCCTGGTGAAGGGCATCGCGGTCGGTCTGGTGGTGCTTCTCGGCACCGGCTGGATCGTGGCCGCCGTGGCGCTGGGGCTGCTCGCGGCCTACTGGGACCGCATCGCGGGCGGCACCGGGGAGGAGAAGGCCGGCATCCTGCGCCTGGAGGCGCTGGCCACCTGGACCGAGTCGCTGCGAGACACGATCGCGGGCGCCATCGGCCTGGAGCAGGCGATCCCGGCGACCGCGGCCACCGCGGGCTCGGCGATCCGGCCCTCCCTGAACCTGCTCGTGGACCGGTTGCGGATCCGGGAGCCGCTGCCCGCGGCGATGCTGGCCTTCGCCGAGGACCTCGACGACCCCAGCGCCGACGTCGTGTGCGCCTCGCTCATCCTCAACAGCCGGCTCCGCGGGCCCGGGCTGCGCGACGTGCTGTCGGCGCTCGCGGTGTCGATCCGCGAGGAGCTCGACATGCGTCGCCGCATCGAGGCCAGCCGCAAGAGCATCCGCCGCAGCGTGCGCATCGTGCTGGTGATCGTGCTCGGCGTCATGGGGCTGCTCAGCGTCTTCAACAAGCAGTACGTCGAGCCCTACAGCTCACTCGGGGGGCAGGTCGCCCTGTTCATCGTGGCGCTGCTCTTCCTCGGCGGGCTGCTGTGGCTGCGCAAGCTGGCGTCGCCGGACAAGATCGACCGGTTCCTCGTCAACGACGTGGTGCTGGACAACCCGACCCTCCGCGAAGCGGGCCGGTGACACCGTGATGACCTCATGATGCTGCCCTCGTTGCTCTTCGGAGCCCTGACAGGACTCGGGGTCTACGCCCTGGTCCGGGTGTTCCTGCGACCGCGCCCGGGCGTGGCCACCATGCTGGCCCGCATCGAGCGCGGCGAGAGGTCCATGAGCACCCACACCGTGCTGGCCGACCCCGACGGCGGCCGCGACGCGGGCTGGCTGCAGCCGGCCATCGACCGGCTGGGGGACCGCCTCGAGGTCGTGGCCATCGACCGCGGCTGGGAGCTGGGCAAGATCAAGGCCGACCTCGCCCTCATGGGGCGCACGACCGGGGCCCACCTGGGCGCCAAGACGGTCGTCGGCCTGCTGTTCTTCCTGCTCGCACCCGTCGTGTGGACCATCATGCGGGTGGCGGGGATCCCGCTGCCCCTGGGCATCCCTGCGGTCGCGGCGCTCGGGATGGGCCTCATGGGGTTCTTCCTGCCCGATCTGGCGCTGCGCAGCGAGGCGGCCAAGCGTCGCCGCGACTTCCGTCGGACCGTCGGGGTGTTCCTCGACCTCGTCGCGATGAACCTCGCCGGCGGCCGCGGTCTGCCCGAGGCGCTGCTGGCCGCCGCCACCGTCAGCGACCACTGGACGCTGATCCGCATCCGTCAGGCCCTGGCCAACGCCCGGCTCTACGGCACGACCCCGTGGACGGCGCTGGGCGACCTCGGCAAGGAGATCAAGCTCGAGGAGCTCCAGGACCTCTCCGGTGCGCTGTCGCTGGCCGCCGACGACGGCGCCAAGATCCGCGCCTCCCTCAGCGCCCGCGCGGCCACCATGCGACGCAAGGAGCTGGCGCAGGCCGAGGGTGAGGAGGGCGAGAAGTCGCAGTCCATGCTTGTCGCACAAATGCTGATCAGCACGGCATTTCTGATATTTTTAGCGTATCCGGCTGTCGCGCAGCTGCTCCAGGCCTGACCACATGCTCCATCACCGAACGGGGGACTCACCAGATGAGTTCGACACACACCCACCGCACGGCTCCGCTCGACGTGACCGACCGGACCGTCGAGACCGACGAGGCCGTCGACCCCTTCGAGCGTCTGCGCGACGAGCGTGGAGCCACCGTCCTGGAGTGGGCCCTCATCGCGGCGGTCGTCGTGGTGGCGGCGTCGATCATCGCCGCGGTGATCTTCAACATCATCGAGACCAAGAGCCAGGACCTCGAGAGCTGCGCGAACCAGCCTGCCGGTTCGGCTTGCTCCCGCTAGGCCCTCGCACGACACGGCGCCGGGGCGAGTCCGGCGCGTCCGCCCTGGAGCTGTCCTTCCTGGCTCCCGGGTTGATCTTCCTCATCTTCCTGACCATCCAGGCCGGCCTGTTCTTCTACGGCAAGGCGGTGGCCATCCAGGCCGCCCGGGAGGGCGTCTCCCAGCTGCGCCTGGCCCCGGACGCCGCGACCTACGAGGACGTGCGGCCGCGCGTCGTGGACAACACCCAGTCGTTCGCCACCACGGTGGGCCGCGAGGCGCTGATCGACCCCGTTGCCACCCCGACGTACGACGAGGAGGCCGGCCGGGTCGCCATGGACGTCAGCGGCACGGTCATCACGCTGGTGCCGGGGCTGGACCTCGGCGTCACCGCGCGGGCCGAGGGGTCCATCGAGCGCTTCGAACCGGAGCTGCCATGAGGCGGGCGCGTGGTGGCGGGCGCGGTGGTGGGCGCGGTGGTGGGCGCGGTGGTGGGCGCGGTGGTGGGCGCGGTGACGAACGCGGTGCGCTCGCGGTCGAGATGGCCATCGTGGTGCCGTCGATCCTGCTGATCTTCGCGCTCATCTACGCCTACGGCCGCGTGGCGAACGTCAACGGCACGCTCGAGTCCGGCACCCGCGACGCCGCGCGCAGCGCCACGATCGCGCGGTCCTACTCCGAGGCGGAGGAGCGCGCCGAGCGTGTCGTGCGCGAGGCCATCGTCGACCTGCCGCGGTCGTGCCAGAGCTCGCTGCAGGTGACCGTCTCGGACACCTTCGTGGCGGGCGAGCCGATCACCGTGGCCGCTCGGTGCACCTACCCCCTGGCCGACCTGGGGCTGCCTGGCGCGCCCGGTGACGTCACCCCCGAGTCCTCGTTCACCTCCATGCTCGACCCCTACCGGGGGATCGAGTGAGGCGGGGTCCGCTCCCTGCGGGCGCCCAGGGTGCGGGTCGGCACGATCCGGGCCGGGAGCGGGGCTCGATCGCCCCCGCGGTGCCCATCATCGCGATGATGCTGCTGCTGCTCGGCGGTCTGGTCATCGACGCCTCCCGTCAGCTCAACGCCCGGGGTCAGGCGGTCGCCTTCGCCGAGGAAGCGGCCCGGGCCGGCGCGCAGGGGGTCGACATCGACCGGACCGACCTCGTGCTCGACGAGACGATGGCCCGCGACCGGGTGACGCGCTACTGCGACCGCGTGCTCGCGCTCGAGCAGGTGTCCGAGTGCGACTTCGTGCGGATCGAGGAGGTCTCCGACTCCGACCCCCGCCGACTGGTGGTGGTGACGTCGGTGAACACCGAGATCGAGACCACGCTGCTCGGGATCGTGGGGGCGCAGACCCTCACCGCCTCCGGCGAGGCACGCGCCCGGCCCTACGAAGGCATCGACGAGGCCCTGGAGTGAGCCGGCCGGACGGCGGGGCGCGCAGGTCCTGACCGAGCGTCCAGGATTATGTGCGCGCGGGCGGGGAAGCCTCTCGTCACAGGTCCCGAGGCGTCGGGACCCGTCCCGAAAGACTCAAAAGCCGCGAAATCGGCTACGATGGAAGCGCGACCGGGAATCCGTACTGGGGGAGGAACCTGCCGATGCCACGCATTGCGCTCGGGTTGTCGACCGTTCTGGCCTCGGCTCTCCTCGCCGGTTGCGGTGGTTCCGACGAGCCGGCCGCCGAGGCTGCTCCGGTCGAGCCCTCGAGCGCGAGCCCGTCTCCGTCGAGGACCGCGAGCAAGGCTCCGAGGCCCACGGTGACGGCCAGGCCGCTCTCGCCCTACGAGGACGAGAAGCCCGTGCAGGTGGCGCGTGCATGGGCCGGCAGCTACGCCCGAGCCATCAACGCGCGCCAGCAGGGCCTCGAACGGATCCGCCCCCTGACCACACCGGGCGGCATGACCCGGTTCCCCGGACTCGGGGCCGAGGACCAGGGCCTGCTCTACCCGGGCCCGCTGCCGTTCACCCCGACCGACGTCGACGTCTCAGGCAATCGTGCCGAGATCGCGGCGTGCACCTGGGTGGAGGGTTTCGCCCAGAGCCGGGCGACCAAGCAGCCGACCAAGCCGCGGCTGGTCGCCCCGTCCACGTTCGTCCTCCTCCGCTCCGGGGGGAGCTGGAAGGTCGATGACCTGGCCGTGGGGCAGGGAGACTGCGCCTCGGTCCCTGTGAAAGGAATTGGTTTCTGATGCGCACGGCGCGACGCTCCCTCCGGACCACCGGGGCCCTCGTGGCCACGGCTGGTCTGCTGACGCTGGGGGTCCCGGCAGCACACGCGATCGAGCTCTCGCCACCACCGTCGCCACCACCGACGACGACCCCGGTGACCAGCGTGCCCACGACAGCCACCCCCACGGGCTACGGCGACTCGGGTGACACCGTGACCGGCCCCACCACGGGCACGGTCGGCAGCTGCTCGGTGGTCTCCTCGCCGTCGTACCTCGGTCTGGCCTGCGGCGCCGGCAGCGGGGCGAGCCTGACCCCCAAGCAGATCCTCGGCAAGGACCCCGTGCCGGACTGCTGGCACGAACCGCTGACCGACGCCGAGCTGGCCGCCACCGGCTACCAGAACAGCGCCGGCACGCGGTGGTACTGGGAGCGCTGCCTGAAGGGCGTCGACCCCAAGACCTACGAGGTCGACGACGGCGGTATCCGCTTCACCATCGGCATCGTCGCGCTCACGAGCGACCAGGTGAAGACGCTGACCGACAACCAGCAGACGCTGGTCGACTTCAACGACGACAACAAGCAGGTCCCGGCCCCGGTCGCGGTCACCTCGCCCTCGACCCGTCCGCGTGTGGGCGCCTGGGTCTCGTTCTTCAACGGCACCGAGGACACCGTCAGTGCGAGCGCCGGAGGGGTGGAGCTGAACGCCCGCATCTCGGGCATCACCGTGGAGCCCGTCGGCGCCACCGGTCCCGACGGCGAGACCGTGAGCTGCGACGGCACCGGCTTCCAGGCCGGCCCCGGGGACACGCCCACCTCGGTGCCGGGCGCGTGCTGGTACCGCTACGAGGAGTCCTCGGCCGGCGAGCCGCTCGTCGACACCAACGGCCTGCCGGCCTACCCGGTCGTCATCACGGCCACGTGGCAGGTCAGCACCGTCGTGGGCGGCGTCGAGACTCCGTTCAACTCCTTCACCAAGACCCAGGTCACGAGCCTGCCGGTCACCGAGATCCAGTCGATCGTCATCAACTGACCTGCCCCAGCGGACCCAGCACGACCCATCACCTCGAGGTGCAACGCATGAGTGGTACGACGACCCGCGAGCCGGGCACGACCCGCCGGGCAGGCGACACCCTGCCCCGTCATGACGGTCCCGAGCCCCGCCGCACCCGGACCGCCGTGCTGTCGATCCTCGGGTCGCTGCTCCTGCTGGTCGGCGTGCCCGTGGCACTGGTGCTCGGTGTCGGCAACCCGCTGCCCACCGAGGCGCCCTCGGCCGAGTGGCTGACCGCCGACGTGGGCCCCGCGTTCGTGATCGACGTCCTGGCCGTGCTGGTCTGGATCGTCTGGGTCCACTTCGTGGTCTGCTTCCTCACCGAGTGGCGTGCCCTGCGCGCCGGACGGATGCCCTCGCGCGTCGTGATGGGCGGTGGCTCCCAGACGCTGGCTCGCCAGCTGGTCGCCGGCGTCCTGCTGCTCAGCGGGGGTGCCTCCATCGCCAGCGGGCTCTCGTCCCTCGCCGCCGACCCGGCTGATGCGTCCGGCTCCACCGGGCCCAGCGTCGTGCAGACCGTCGAGCAGCAGGTCGTGCTCGAGCAGACGCCGCAGGCTGCGAAGTCGGAGCAGTCGACCCCGAACCAGTCGACCAAGCACTACGACGTGCGTCCGCCGCAGGGTCGCAACCACGACACCCTCTGGGACATCGCGGACCGCACCCTGGGCGACCCCTTCCGCTGGAAGGAGATCCTCGAGCTCAACAAGGACCGGTTGCAGCCCGACGGTCGCCGTCTGGTCGACGCCGACCTGATCATGCCCGGCTGGCAGCTCCGGCTGCCCGGGGACGCCCGCGGCGCCGGCGTGCAGATCACCAAGTCGACGGTGCCCGGCCCCGCGGCCGAGGTGCGCGGGGCCGGTGGCTCCCGGACCGGCGGGGAGGCGGGCGGCCAGACCGGCGCGCAGGCGACCGCTGGGACCGCCACGCAGGAAGACGTGCGCGGTGGCGCCGAGGGCGGCGCCGGCGGGGCGGACACGGCAGCCACCGTCGACCCGGCCTCGACCGACGCCTCCAACGCCGTCGAGGCGCTCCTCCTGGGCGGCGGCCTGGTGCTGGCCGGGGTGCTGCGGGCGCTGACCGCCCGACGCGGCCCCTTCGGTGCGCCGGACGCCGCAGAGGCCGACCTGGCACGCGTCGCCCGTCAGCGTCGCGCCGACCTCGTGGACGACGCCGTGCGCGGGCTGGCCGAGCAGCGCGACTCCGCCGACGAGGCGATGCCCGAGGTCATCTTCGCCTACGTCGACGACGAGCAGGTCGTCCTCCACCTCGCGCGCTCGACGAGTGCCCCGGAGCGGCCCTGGACCGCGTCCGAGGACGGCATGTCCTGGACGCTGCGCGCCGAGGATCTCCAGACCCCCGGCACGGGCGTGGCCGCGCCGTACCCCTGCCTGGTCAACGTCGCGGAGTCGCACGGCTACGACCTCCTCGTCGACCTGGAGATGGCTCCCGGGCTCGTCGCCCTGGGCGGTGACACCACCGTCGCCCGCGAGGTCGCCATGTCGGTGGCGGTCGACCTGGCCACGCACCGTTGGTCCGACGACGTCCGCGTGACGATGGTCGGCTTCGGCGACGAGCTCGCCGACATCGCCGGCGACCGGATCCAGCGCGTCGCCACCCTCGACGAGGCCCTCGAGGCGGCGTCCTCGCAGGCCGCGACGGCCGGCGCGGTCGCCGACAGCCTGGGTGTGCGCGGTGTCCTCAGCGGGCGCCTGCGCGGCGCCGGTCGCGAGCTCACGCCGTCGGTGCTGCTGCTGTCGGGCCCGCCGACGGCCGAGCAGTCCCGCCAGCTGTCGCGGCTCACCTCCGGCGGCCGCACCAACATCGCGGTGGTCGCGATCGGCGACTCCCCGAGCGCGCGCTGGCGCTTCGTCCTCGACACCTCGGGCCACCTCGACGCCGGCGTGCTCGGCGTGCGCGGTGAGGCTCGGCGCCTCACGCGCGAGGGCCAGCAGCAGCTCGGCACCCTGCTCGAGGCTGCGGCACAGCGCAAGCGCGAGGGCGAGTCCCTCGTCGGGGCCGTCCCCGGCACGGCCGGCACCGTCGGAACCGCGGCGGCGAGCCGCTCGGCGGACCTCGTTCCCGCCAACGCCGCCTCAGCTGCAGCCGAGACCGTCCAGGTCGCCTCCGCCGCCGGCGTGGGCCCGACCGCCGCCGACCTGGAGCGGGCCGCGGTCCGGGTCACCATGCTCGGGCCGGTCGCCGTCACGGCCCCCGGTCCCCTCGACGAGGCCAAGCGTGACCTGCTGACCGAGGTCGTCGCCATCGCCTCCCTGCACCCCGACGGCCTGCACGAGGCGGTCCTCAAGGCCAGCCTCTGGCCGCGAGGCGTCGAGTCCGACGTCGTCGAGGCGCGACTGGTCGAGGTCCAGGCCTGGCTCGGGGACGATGCCCAGGGTCGGCCGCGTCTGGCCCGGCGGGAGGACGGCCGCTGGCACCTCGCCGACGACGTCGTCAACGACTACGCCGTGCTCGCCGCGGCCGCCCGTACGACCGGGGCCCGCGAGCTGGACGCCCTCCTCGGTGCGCTGGCCACCGGCACCGGTGAGGTCTTCACCGGCACTGCGTCGCGCTACGGCTGGTTCGCCTTCGCCAAGGAGGCGCGCGCCTGCCGCGTCCTCGTGGCCACCTGCGCACGCCGCGCGGCGGGCCTGGCGAGCGGTGCCGGCGACGCAGCCCGAGCCGAGGAGGCGCTCGATCTCGGGCTCCGCCTCGTCCCGGCCGCCGAGGTGCTGTGGCGTGACCGGCTCCGGCTGGTCAGCGACGTCGAGCCCGGGCGGGTCCCAGGGCTCGTCGACCAGATGTACTCCACGCTCGCCGAGCGTGGGGTGAGGCACGAACCCGAGACCGATGCCCTCGTCGCAGAGATCGCACCGGATCTGGAAGGTGTCGTCGGGGGTTGATCCCGGCACCGCCCGGACCGACCGGTCCGGGGATCGACAACGACAGGAGATCCACATGGCCAACCTCAACGTGACCTACGAGGAGATGCACTCGGCAGCGAGCCAGCTCAAGGCTGGCCGCGCGGAGATCGAGGCGCAGCTCAGCAAGCTCAAGAGCATGGTCGACGGACTGGTGTCCGGCGGATACGTCACCGACCGCTCCTCGAAGGCCTTCCAGTCCTCCTACGAGGAGTTCAACACCGGTGTCACCAAGACCATCGAGGGTCTGGAGGGCATGGGCGAGTACCTCTCCCAGGCCGCCAAGGCGCTCCAGGACACCGACGAGCAGCTCGCCAGCTCGCTCGGCTGACACCTGGGTCCGGATCTGCTCCGGGCCCGGAGGAGCACCGTGTCACTGCTGTGGCCCGCGATTCCCTCCCCCTCCGGGGACGGGGTCGTGGGCCGCAGTCGCGTCCGGCCGCTGCGCACGAGCCGGCGCGCCTCGTTCAGTCGATCGGGACCTGGATGACCCGCAGCGTGCCGTCGCCGAAGTTCGCCATCGCGCGCCCCGCCTGCGGGTTGTTGCCCAGGGAGCTGCGCGGCACACGGACGCCGATGAGCTCGCCCTCGGTGATCGACTGCGGGTTGATGAGCACGCCCTGGCGGCCCTTCATGTCGACCTGCCAGCCGCTGAAACCACCGGCGACCTCGCCGGAGTCACCACCGAGCACGATGGCGCGCCCGCGGTCGGCGCCCGTGCGCTGGACGGCCTTCAGGTAGTCCCTGGCGTCGATGTCCTTGAGCAGCTCACCGTCGTCGACGACCAGGACGACCGGGCTGTCGCCCTCCTCCATGAGGGGCTCGAGCTCCTCGCGTCTGAGCTCCACGCCGGTGAACACGTGCCGCACGCCGGCCAGCCCCGCCAGCTCGCGCAGCGGGGAGGGGCGCGGGGCGGCGATGACGACCTCGGCGCCTCCGCGCAGCAGCGAGTGGACCACTCCGAGCAGTGCCGTGGAGCGACCCGACCGGGGCGGCCCGGCGACGATGGCCTGGGGGATGCGCGCGAGGTCGAGCCCGCGTGCGGTCAGCTCGTCGCCGCCCACGCCGACCATCGCCCACAGCGGTGAGGCCAGCTGCGGGTCGCGCAGCTTCCAGGCCTCGTCCAGGGTGATGCGGGTCGGCAGGACGTCGACGCGGAACGGCCGCATCGAGCGCGGTACGTCCCCAGACCGGGTGACCGCCTGCTCGCCGATGCGGCGCAGCTCGGCGGCCTGCGCCTGGCCGTTGAGGTCGGCCGTCAGGAGGGCGAACTGCAGCTCCACGGCGTTGTCGGAGCGGAAGCCGCGCCCGTCGGGGATGCTCTCGGGCAGCTTGCGTGGTTGCAGCCCGAGCAACGGGTAGTCGGCTCGGTCAGGGAGCCGGAGACCGATCTTGTTCTCGACCAGGGCCGACATCCGGGCGTTGACCAGCTGCCGGTCGCCGGTCAGGACGAGGTGGATGCCGGCCGAGGCGCCCTCGCGCAGCAGGGTCTGGATCTGGTCCTGCGGGGTTCCGCCGTCGTTCTCGGCCAGGGAGCCGAGGAACCCCTCCCACCGGTCGATCATCAGCACGACGTGCGGCAGGCGGTCCTCGGGGGCCGCCTGGGCGCGCTGCTCACCGAGGTCGGCGAAGCCGCCGGAGCCCAGGACGTCCTGGCGGCGGGCGAGCTCGCCCATGAGCCGGGCCAGCAACCGGGTGGCGCGGTCGGGCTGGGTGCGCTGCACCACGGCGCCGCAGTGCGGGAGGTCGGCCAGCGGCAGCAGGGCGCCGTTGCCGCAGTCGAGACCGTAGAGGTGCACGTCCGCGGGGGAGCTGACCAGCGCCAGCGAGCCGGCCATCGTTCGCAGCGCCTGGGAACGTCCGCTGCGCGGCCCTCCGACGATCGAGAGGTGCGAGAACGTCGAGAAGTCGATGACCGCCTCACGACGCGCCTGCTGCTCGGGCAGGTCCTCCACGGCGTACGGCGCAGGGAGCAGCATCCCGGGAACGGGCCCGTCGGGGAGGTCGGTGCGGAGCCGGTCCTCGAGCAGGTCGCCCAGCAGGACCTCGGTGGTCAGCGCCGGCAACCAGGGGCTGTGCTGGGGCGCGAGCCCGAGGGCGTCGTTGGCCTCGCGGATCGCACCGACCAGCACCGTGAGGTCGGTGACCTCGGCGTCGTCCTTGGTCTCGGTCTTGGGCGGCATCGGGATCGGCCGGGCCAGGTCGGCCAGGGCCAGGGGGCGCAGCCAGGGCCGCGGTCGGGGACCCGCGGTGGCGCCGGGGCGGCGGCCTCCGACCCGGCCGGACTGGAAGGGCACCAGGGAGTTGGCCCCCAGGCGCACGTAGGCGCGACCGGGGTTGGCCTTGGAGATCGAGCCCGCGTCGGGGGCGTCGATGACGTCGGTGCTCTCCGAGGCGTCGGTGACGCGCAGGGCGATGCGCAGGTTGGTGTTGGCGCGGATCTCGGGGGAGACCACGCCCCCGGGCCGCTGGGTCGCGAGGATCAGGTGGATGCCGAGCGAGCGCCCGCGCTGGGCGACGTTGACGAGGCCGGTCACGAAGTCGGGCAGCTCGCGGGCCAACGAGGCGAACTCGTCGATGACGATGAGCAGGCGGGGCATCGCGTCCAGGTGCGGGCGGTTCTCGCGCAGGTCGACGTAGTCCTCGATGTCCTTGGCGCCCACGTCGGCGAGCAGGTGCTCGCGGCGCGTCAGCTCGGCGCCGAGGGAGACCAGCGCGCGCTCGACCAGGTGGGTGTCGAGGTCGGTCACCATCCCGACGGTGTGCGGCAGGTTCTCGCAGTCCTTGAACGCGGCCCCGCCCTTGTAGTCGACGAGCACGAAGGTCATGCCGTCGGGACGGTTGGCCACCGCGAGGGAGGCGACCAGGGACTGCAGCAGCTCGGACTTGCCGGCGCCGGTGGTGCCGGCCACGAGCCCGTGCGGGCCGTCGCGGCGCATGTCGATGGCGAAGGGGCCGTCGAGGGAGACCCCGATGACCGCCTCGGTGGAGCGCGGCTGCACGGCCCAGCGCGCCATGACGGCCTGGGCCCCGACCGGCTCGAGCTGCATCACCTCGGTGAGGCGGCAGGCCGACGGCAGGATCGCGTCGTCGTCGCCACCGGAGATGTCGCGCACGGGCGCCAGCGCCCGCGACACCCGCTGCAGCCAGGGCTGCTCGACGAGGTCGGGCGTGACGTCCTCCACGACGGTGATGCGCTGCTGGCGCAGCACCAGCCCCGAGACGGTCTCCACCACGACGGCGGTCGCCTCCTCCGGCAGCAGACGTTCGTCGGAGTCCAGGCAGATCGAGTAGATGCCCAGCGGCGGGCCCTCCTTGAGCAGCGCCACGACGCCGGGCAGGGACCGCAGGCGCCGGGCGCCGTCGACGACCAGCACGATGTCGGGCCCGGCGACGGGGGCGCCGGAGCGGGCTCCGCGGGCCTGACGGCGGGCGGAGAGCACCGCGGTGAGCTCCGCGATCCGTCGGGCGCAGGACTCCGCGTCGACACCGAGGGTGGTCACCGTGTCCTGGCCGAAGGTCGGGCGGGCGTGGGGCAGCCACCGCAGCCAGTCCCAGTCGGGGGCCCCGTCCTGGTCGGTCAGGACGTAGACGAGGGTGTCGCGCGGGCTCTGCAGCACCGCGAGCTGGGCGACGGACCACGACGCGATGCGGCGGGGGAGGTCGCCGCGGCCGGCGATGCCGACCACGCCCCGCTCGGACAGCGGGAGGGTGACCGGTACGTCGTACGCGGTGCGGATGGTCTTGCGCCGGTGCTCGAGCTGCTCGGGGTCCTCGACGGTGACCTCGGACTCGAGGTCGCCGACCCCCAGCCTCACGGCGAGGTAGTCGGGGTCGGTCGTCCGCCGCTCCCACAGCCGCGCGCGCGGGCCGTTGGCGACCAGCAGGACCATGGCGGGGTCGGGGGCGTCGAGGCGGCGGGCCAGCCGCTCGTCGACCACCGCCTGGGCGGCGTCCTCCTCGATGCGGCGCTTCTTGTCCTTGTAGTCCGCCAGCTGCTGGCGGTAGGACATCTTCCCCTGCTTGCGGTTCTGGAAGTAGTTGCCGAGCATCATCACCGGCGAGAAGAGACCCATCATCAGCATGTAGAGCCGACCGGTGACGAGCACGAACACGACGGCCAGCACCAACGGCATGATCATGACCAGCCAGGGCAGGCCGATCCGGGTCTGCTCGCTGGGCGGGCTGGGGAGCTTGAACGTGGTCTGCCGCAGCGGGGGCAGCAGCCGCGGCGGGCGGTTGTAGTCCAGCCAGCCGGGATCGGGGCTCTCGGCGACCGCGGCGTCCGGCTCGTCGACCTGCTCCAGCTCGACGAGGAAGTGGCCGAGCTGGAGCAGCCCTCCTACGGGCCAGGTCGTGTCCTCGCTCAGCTCCTCACGGTCGAGCGCGAGGGGATGGTCGTGGTGGGGGAACGCCGCGGTGAGCGTCTCCACCGCGTCGTCGTACGGCGCGAGGGTGACGGTGCCGTCGGCGGCCACCGACACCGTGACCGCGACCGGGGGGATGCGGTCGTCGGGCAGGCAGACCACGCATGCCGGGTCGCCCCCGATGGTGGCCTCGCCCACGTCGAGCCGGTGCACCGCGCCGGCGCCCCGGCCCGAGACCAGCCGCAGCTCGACCGTGCCGGACGGCTCCTCCCGTGAGGAGGCCGCGGCGTCGCCGACGACCACGAGGCTGCCCTCACGCAGCCCGGATCCCGCCAGCGTGCCTCCGGTGTCGAGCATCCGGCCGTCGAGGTAGAGCGGTGACTCCCCGGGGTCCGCGGCTCGCCGGGCGGCGAGGGAGGGGACGCCCGGCACCGTGACCACGCCCAGCGCCTCGCGCTGGAGCTCGGCGAGCACCTCGGACATCGGGGTCTCGTCGGCCGCGTCGATGAGGACGTCCCGCCGCGAGTCGTGACGGGGGTCGACGACGGTGACCGAGACGCGCATGACCGCATCCTAGGTGCGCTCAGCGCTGCCGGAGGGGACTCAGGAGGTGTGGTCCTCAGTCCGAATCGCGTAGATCTGGGCGTAGAGGTCGTAGGCGTCCCGCGTGGGGCGGCGAACCTGGGGTGGCACGACGGGTGCGACGGTGTCGCGCCCGTCCGCGTCGACCGTCTCGGGGTCCTGGTCAGAGGGGAGTGCGGGCTGGGTCGCGGCCAGGTCGTGGCGCTGCTGGTGGTGGATCACCGGCGGTCTCCTTCCGCGTCGGGCGGCACGGCGAGCTCACCGGCACACAGCACCGATACCCGGCGGCCTCACCGGGAAACGTCGGCAGGTCGTCGCTGGCTAGACACCCGAGGGTCGACTCCGCGACACCCGGCGGCGCCAGGCTCGAGCCATGAAGGTGCCGGAGGTCTTCCCCGCCCGCCCGTCCCGTCCGTCCCGTCCGGGGAGCGCCTCAGGTGAGGCGACTGCTCGGACCCTCGGGACCCGAGGGACCCTGACCCGGGCCACGACCCAGCAGGTGCTGGCCGTGGCTCACCGTGGTGCGAGCGACCGGGCCCCGGAGAACACCCTGGCCGCGCTGCGGCTGGGGGCCGGCCTCGGCGCGGACGTCATCGAGGTGGACCTGCAGCGCACGCGCGACGGGGCGCTGGTGCTGCTCCACGACAGCGGGCTGGCCCGCACCACCGACGTGGCCTCCCGGTTCCGTCACCGGGGTCCGTGGTCGCTGGGCAGCATGACGCTCGCCGAGGTGCGGTGCCTCGACGCCGGGAGCTGGAAGTCGCCCCGGTGGGCCGGCGAGCAGGTGCCGACGCTGGAGGAGACGCTGACCGAGATCGGACGACGTCCGGGACTCCGGCTGCTGCTGGAGCTGAAGCTGCCCGAGCGCCACCCCGGCATCGTCGCCGACCTGGCCCACGAGCTCGCCCGGGCGGCTGCGCGCGGGGTGGTCGACCTCGCGCACGTGGTGGTGCAGTCCTTCGACATCGCCGCGGTGAAGGAGCTCAAGACCCGGTGCCCGGGCCTGACCGTGGGAATCCTGGGCATGCCGCCCCGGGCGAACCTGCCGGCGTTGGGCACGTGGGCCGGACAGGTCAACCCCCATCACGCCGCGCTGGACGCGAGCTACGTCGAGGCCGTCCATGCGAACCAGATGCGCTGCCTGACCTGGACCGTGGACCGCCGCTTCTCGATGCGCCGCGTGCTGCGGGCCGGGGTCGACGGCGTGATCACGAACCGACCGGACGTGTTCCTGCAGCAGCGGTGACCGGCGCGGTGTCCCGGGCGGGGGGCGGCTCGAGCGGCTGCGCGAGCGACCCGGCGGCGAGGGCCGCCTCGACCCGGTCGGCGTCGCCCGCGACGAAGACCAGCTCGGTGTTGCGCAGGTGCGAGACCTGACCGACCTTGGTGCCGTCGGGTCCGTGGATGCCGATCTTCGCGCCGACGTACCTCGTGCTGTCGAAGGCCAGCAGCCCGACCCGTTCGTGACCGGCGTCGCGCAACGAGCGCGTCATCTGTTCCGCGGTGATCCACGACTCGTCGTTGTAGGAGACCACCACCACGCCGGCGCGGGCTTCCTGGATGACGCTGTGGACCGCGGCCGGCATGTCGGCCTTGCGATTGAAGACGCTGCGGGTGGAGTCCTCGCGGGCGTCGACGCGCTTGCAGGCGACGCCGTAGTGCTCGGGGGCGTCCCATCGAATCAACGTCTCCCACACGTGGTAGTTGGTGAAGTAGCGGTGGTGGTTGTAGGGCGGGTCGAGGTACATCAGGTCGACCGGGTCGAGGTCCGCGACCGCGGTGAGCGCGTCGTCCTGCACGGTGCGACCCGGGCCGGGCAGGAGCACGGGCCGCTTCAGACGCAGGGTGCGCTGGGCACGGGGCGCCCACGACTTCAGGTAGGCCATCTGGACACCGGTGGTCGAGTCCACGCGGTCCGCGGCCATGAGCAGGCTCGTGAGGAGCAGAGGGCGAAGCGGCGAACCGGCCCACCGCTCCTCGATGGCGTCGCGGATCGCGTCCACCCGCCTACCGTTCTCCGGGCGCAGGAAGCGCGACTCCTCGCAGAACGTCGCGGTGAAGTAGCCGCGCCGGCCCGGCAGCGCGTCGAGCTCCTCCAGCGCTGCGGCGAGCTCGGTCTCGTCGACGTGGATCGCGTCGGTGGCCACGAAGCAGTCGCTGAGCACGGCGCTGTAGCTGGCCAGGTCGACCGTTGTGGTGTGGATGCCGCAGCGCTTGAGCTCCTGGGCGACCCGGGTCGTGCCGGTGAAGAGGTCCACCGCGGTCGTGGCGCCGACGGCCTCGGCGACCGCGCCCAGCACCGGGACCAGCTTGCGCTTCGATCCCAGGTACTTGATCACTCGGTGACCCTAGACCAGCCGAACGGCCATATCTGGGCGCCACCTCGCGGCCGGTGCGTGCTTCCGGTGGCCGGGTACGGCACGATGGGCCATCGGGGACGAAAGTCCCAAAATGGACACAACGGAAGAAGGAACGATGGTCGAGGACGCGGTCGGGTCGGACCGACGCGCCGGGGACGTGTTCCGGCTGTACGCCGAGATCTACGCGCTCCGGCTGGACCAGGACGTCGTGTCGCTGGCGCCGAGCTGTCCCATCGTGCCGGCCGAGAGTCCGGACCCGAGCCCCCGACGGCGGCGCTCCCGACGGTAGGCGTCGGGAGGTGGCGCTAGGTTCGGGGCATGCGCTATCGAACCCTGGGCCGCAGCGGCTGTGCGGTCTCCTCCCTCGCCCTCGGCACGATGACCTTCGGAGCCGAGAGTGACGAGGCCGAGTCCCGCGACGTCCTCGACGCGTTCGTCGCAGCGGGCGGCACCCTGGTCGACACCGCTGACGTCTACTCGGCGGGGGTCTCGGAGGAGATCGTCGGGCGGTGGCTGCGAGACCGACCCGCGGACGTCACCGAGCCGGTCGTGCTGGCGACCAAGGGCCGCTTCCCGATGGACGACACCCCGAACACCAGCGGACTCTCCCGCCGACACCTGACGCGCGCCCTGGACGACTCCCTCGGGCGCCTCGGGGTGGACGCGGTCGACCTCTACCAGGTGCACGCGTTCGACTCCTTCACCCCGCTGGAGGAGACGCTGCGCACCCTCGACGACTTCACGCGCGCCGGGAAGATCCACTACTACGGCCTCTCGAACTTCACCGGCTGGCAGCTGACGAAAGCCGTGCACCTCGCCCGGGCGCTGGGGCTGACCGAGCCGGTGACCCTGCAGCCGCAGTACTCCCTGCTGGTGCGTGAGGTCGAGTGGGAGATCGTCCCCGCGGTGCTCGACGCCGGCCTGGGGATGCTGCCCTGGGGCCCGCTCGGCGGTGGGTGGCTGACCGGCAAGTACCGCCGCGACCAGCGCCCCACCGGCTCCACCCGGTTGGGGGAGGACCCCGGCCGCGGGATGGAGGCCTGGGACCGCCGCGGCACCGATCGCACCTGGGACGTGGTGTCGGAGGTCGAGGCGATCGCCGAGGCGCGCGGGGTCTCGATGGTCGAGGTCGCGCTGTCGTGGCTCACCGACCGACCCGGGGTGACCTCGACGATCCTGGGCGCGCGCACGGTGGCGCAGCTGGAGGCCAACCTGCGTTCCGACGACCTGCTGCTCGATGCGGGCGAGAGGGAGCGTCTCGACCGTGTCAGCGAGCCGGCGGTGGGCGACTACCCCTACGGCGCGCTCGGGGTCTCGCAGCGCGAGCGGCGGCTGGACGGCCTGCGCGACTGAGCGTGCCCAGGTGCTCGCGCGGTGACTCGGTCTCAGCCCCTCAGGTCGCCGTGCCAGGACTCGGTGCCTTCGCTCACGGTCCACCCCAACGACTCGTAGAGCCCGTCGGCGCCGGTGGGGGAGTCGGCGTCGACCTCCAGGGTGACGCGGTTGCGGCCGCGCTCGGCCGCGTCCCGCACGACGGTGCCGAGCAGCGCCTTGGCCACGCCACGGCCCCGGGCCCGGCGGTGCACGCCGATGTAGTCGACGTAGCTGCCGGCGCGTCCCAGGTCGTCGGGGGAGAGCACGGAGCTCACGAGGGCGCCGCCGGGGACCAGCCCCTCGCCGTCCTCGCCGTCCTCGGAGACGGTCACCTCCGCGATCCACCAGTGGTCCCAGCGGTGTCCCGGGTCCTCCCGGAGTCGTTGCAGGAACTCGGGGAAGCTCTCGCGGTAGGAGTTGAAGTGGTCGGCGAACGACTCCTCCAGCATCTGGTGCACCACCTGGATGTCCCCGGCCACGGGGAGGCCGTTCTCGTGGGTCGCGACCCGTCGTACGACGACGCCGTCGCGGACCTCGCCGAAGACGTCGAGGTCCTCGGTGCCGCGGGTCATGTTCATCCAGGTCCGCACGTGCCGGTAGCCGGCCGCCTCGAGCCGGCGGCGCTGGTCGGAGTCCTCGGTGTAGGCGCTCGCGTCGAGCTGGGTCTCGTCGAGGTCGCGCAGTCGTGCGGTCTCGCGGGCGGCCTCCCGTGCCCAGGCCAGCAGGAACGCGGCGACCTCGTCGCCGTGCTCGAGCGGCTGGGGGCGGTCTCCGTCGCCGCCCGGACCGCTGGGGCCCGGGGCCATGGTGAGCTCGATGCCGGTGCGACCTGCGGCGCGGTCGTGGACGGCCACCCACCCGACCAGGCGACCGTCGGCGTCCTCGACGAGCAGCTGGCGGCGGGTCCACGACCCGGTGCCGGTCACGGTGGCGGCAACGGCCTTGGCGTCGACGCGTGCGCTGTCGCGCACGGCCGCGTGATGGGCTGCGACCAGCGTGGCCAGGGGCCCGACGTCCGCCTCGGCCGGCTCGCGTGCCGTCATCGAGGCGGGGAGTGCGGGGAGGGCGGAGTCGTCGACGGTCGGGAAGGTCACGCGGTCATTGTTGCCGACGCGCCGCCCCGCGTCTCAGGCGGCGGTGGAGGTGTCGATCAGGGCGATGAGGCGCGCCAGCTGCGGGCGGGCGTCGAGCAGGCCGACGATGCAGCCCGAGCGGCGGGCCGCGGCGGCGAAGTCGAGGAGCTGGCGGACGCCGTAGGAGTCGCAGAAGTCGAGCCCGGCCAGGCGCAGGTCGACGGCGGTGATGCCGCTCAGGTCGACGGCGGCCAGCTGGTCGGCGAGGAGGTCGTGCGCGGCGATGTCGACCTCGCCGTGGACATGGATCTCGAGGCGGTCGGCGTGGTGCTGGACGGCAACCTGGATGGGGGCCTGGGTGTGGGCGCAGACGGATCGAGAAGGCGAGGATGCTGCGGTGGAAACGGGTGTCATGTACTACCTCCGAGGCTGGGTGGCCCCGCTTGGCGTTCTCCCGGACGTCGGCGCTCGCCTTTGCTGGCGGCGCACGAGAAGACCCCGGTCCAGAGACCGTACGCCCCTGGGGCACGAATTCACAGCCAGAGGGTTTGACGCGTCGCGACCGGGGGCAGGACTTCACCCTTTGAGGTGTGCTCCGTGCACCGTAACCTTCCGCCCCGACACGCACGAACGCCCCGTCCGAGGACGGGGCGTCGAGGTGGATCGTCGAACGGTGGTACGCCAGGTAGGACTTGAACCTACAACCCGCTGATTAAGAGTCAGCTGCTCTGCCAATTGAGCTACTGGCGCGTGAAGCGGGTCCACCGTATCAGCGGACCAGCCGGGGGGTGAAATCGAGACGGCCGGCCGCGAAACATCAACCAATCCACATCGGGCGCCGGGGCGAACTACCCTCAGAAGACGTCGAGGAACCCCGCCGACACAGCGGCGCGGGTCCACGGAGCAGCGGCTGCTGCGGAGAGAGAGGGCCGATGGCTGCCGAGCCGACCCTGCGTCTGGTCCATGCCCGGGAGCCCAACGACGTCGACCTCATGGTCCGCAAGGTCGCCCGCGGTGACTCCCGGGCCTTCGAGCGCCTCTACGACACCATCGGCGCCTCCGTCTACGGCGTCGCCCGTCGCGTGGTGCGAGACCCGAACCGGGCCGAGGACGTCGCGCAGGAGGTCTTCCTCGACGTGTGGCGCAAGGCGCCCAGCTTCGACAGCGACCGCGGCTCGGCCAAGACCTGGATCATGACGATCGCGCACCGCCGCGCGGTCGACGCCGTACGACGCAACGAGACCCAGAAGCGCTACGACGGTCACGCCGTCGTCGAGGAGGTGGGTCACGACGAGCCCGCCGACACCATGCTGCGCACGGAGGAGCACCAGGAGGTGCGGGGGTGTCTCGAGGCCCTCACCGAGCTGCAGCTGGAGTCGGTGCAGCTGGCCTACTTCAACGGCTACACCTACAACGAGGTCGCCACGATCCTCGACAAACCGCTCCCGACCATCAAGACCCGCATGCGCGACGGCCTCATCCGTCTTCGTGACTGTCTGGAGGCATCCCGATGAACATCGACGTCCACACGCTCTCGGGCGCCCACGCCCTCGACGCGCTCAGCGCCGAGGAGCGTGAGACCTTCCGCGAGCACCTGGTGGCCTGCCAGGCCTGCCGTGACGAGGTCCGGGAGATGCGCGACGCCGCGGTGCAGATGGGGTCGGCCCAGTGGTCGGTCCCGCCGCCCGCGCTGCGCGCCAGGATCCTGGAGGCCGCCGCGCGCACACCGCAGCAGCCGCCGGTCTGCTCGATGGCCGACGTCAACGACGGCGACGACGCTGTCGGCGGCTCCGACCGGGGGTCCGGCGCCGGCGAGGATTGGGCCGGCAGCAGGGGAGGCCACGGCCCCGTGCGTCGACGCTGGCCCGCCTTCCTGGGGGCCGCAGCAGCAGCAGTGACCCTGGTGGCCGGCGGTGTGGCCGTGGTGTCGTCCCTCGACGACGGCTCCGGCGACCTGACCGCGGCACCCTCACGGGTGTTCGAGGCCGACGACGTGCGCCGAGCCACGGTCGAGACGGCCAACGGCGGCGCGCTGACGGTCGGCATCTCCGAGAGTCGCAACGAGATGGCCGTCGACGCCCGTGAGCTGCCCGAGCTCGACCGGCAGCACGTCTACCAGCTGTGGACCGTCCACGACGACTCCATGACGAGCGCGGCCATCCTCACCGGCGGCACGACCGGTGCCGCGATGGGCCTGCCCGCCGCGGACACCCGGGTCGCCGTGACTGTCGAGCCGGCCGGCGGCTCACAGCAGCCGACCAGCGAGCCGATCGTGGAGGTCGACCCCGCACAGGTCTGAGCCTGCTCAGTCGTCGTCGGTCGGCAGCGCCGTGCCGGTGAGCTCCAGCACCGCCATGGCCGCGTTGTGGCCGCCGATGCCGGAGACCGCTCCACCGCGCCGCGACCCGGCGCCGCAGACCAGCACGTTGGCCTCCGGTCCGGCCACGCCCCAGCGCGCTGCTGTGCCGGACGGTCCGTCGGCCGCCTCTGCTGCCTCGTCGTCGTCGTGCCACGGGAACGACAGCGGCCCGTGGAAGGCGTGGCCGCCGGGCATCGCCAGCGCGGACTCGACGTCCTGGGGGGCCAGTGCCTGCAGGCAGGGGTTGCCGTGGCGGTCGAGCGAGATCAGCGTCTCCAGCGGCTCCTCGATGTGGACGTTGACCGCGTCCAGCATCCGCAGCACCAGCTCGTCGCGCTGCAGCTCGACGTGGCCGGAGAACAGGCGAGCCGGGCTCTGCAGGCCGAAGTAGGTGAAGGCGTGCTTGCCGTGGACGGCCATCGTGCCCAGGATCGAGGGGTCGGTGAGCGTGTGGCAGAAGAGGTTGCCCGGCGGGATCTCGGGGATCAGGCCCTCCTGCGCCTCCAGGTAGGCCTCCTGGAGCTGCTCGTAGCCCTCGGCGACGTGGAAGGACCCGGAGAAGGCCATCGGCGGTGACATGCCGTTGTGCAGCCGCGGCAGCTTCTCGAGCAGCATGTTGATCTGGATCTGGGCACCCTCCGGCCGCGGCCCGGGGTTCTCGCCGAGCAGCAGACGCATCACCCAGGGCGCGACGTTGCCCAGCACGTAGGAGCAGGCGACGCTGTGCTCGGCGCCGCCGTTTCGGAAGGTCACCTGCGCCTCGCGGCCGTCGGTGCGCACGGCGGTCACGAACGCGCGGGTCACGATCTCGCCGCCCTGGCGGCGTACGGCGCCCTCGAGGAGGTCGGTCAGCGTGCCCATGCCGCCCAGCGGGACCTGCCAGGCGCCGGAGCTGCCGACGACAGCGTGCTGGAGAAAGGTGCGGTTGGGCTGCAGCTCGGGATCGTTGAGGTCGGCGAAGGTGCCGATGAGGGCGTCGGTGGCGACCAGGCCGCGGACGAGGTCGTCGGCGAAGCGCGACTCCAGCGTCCGGCCGAGGGGGCGCTCGGCGAGTATCTCCCAAGTCTCGGGGGCGAGGCGCTCACGGATCTCGGCGGCACTGCGCAGCGGCTCCAGCAGCGTCGGGCGCAGGGTCTCCCCGGCGGTGGCGAGCTGGGCGCGGAAGGCTTGCCAGCTCTCGTACTCCCGGCCCGATCCGGTGAGCTGGGCGAAGGAGTCGGCGGTCATGCCCGTCGGGTTGCTCTCGATCACCAGGCCGGTGTGGCGACCGCCGCGGATGGTGGGGACGTAGGCGGCCATGCGGCGGGCGCGCAACGGAGCGTCGACGCCGAGGTCCTCGAGGATCCGGGGCGGCAGCGGGCCCACCCGGTGGGCGTACGTCGACATCCGCACCGGCAGGCCCGGGAAGCTCTGGTGGCTGGTCGCCGCACCGCCGACGTGCCCGAGGCGCTCGAGGACGAGCACCGAGAGGCCGCTGAGGGCGAGGTAGCCCGCAGCGACGAGACCGTTGTGGCCACCGCCGACCACGACGACGTCGTACCGTGGTTTCTGGGTGGGGACCGTCATCGAGCACAAAGTACTAGGTCCTGCCCTCCGCGGTCCGGGGAGTCGGCAACGACGCGCGGAGGGGGGAATACCTGGCGGCCGCCTATCAGTTGAGACTTCAACTGATAAAACCCCGAGGAGGACGCCGTGCCCGCTGTGACCGTCGACGACCTGACCACCCTGCCGCGCCTTCACGCGCCGGCCCTGGGCGACACCGCCCGGCCGGTCGTGTCGGTGACGACCGCGCCCCGCGGGTTCGAGGGCGAGGGCTTCCCCGTCCGCCGAGCCTTCGCCGGCGTCGACCTGCGGCTGCTCGACCCCTTCATCCACCTCGACCAGATGGGGGAGGTGGAATACGCCCCCGGTGAGCCCAAGGGCACGCCGTGGCACCCCCACCGTGGCTTCGAGACCGTGACCTACATGATCGACGGCGTCATGGACCACCAGGACTCCGAGGGCGGTGGCGGCTCCATCACCGACGGCGACACCCAGTGGATGACCGCCGGCTCCGGGCTGCTGCACATCGAGGCCCCGCCGGAGTGGTTGGTGGCGAAGGGCGGGATGTTCCACGGTCTCCAGCTGTGGGTGAACCTGCCCAAGGACCAGAAGTGGGCGCAACCGCGCTACCAGGACCTGCGCTCCTCCCAGCTGGGTCTGACGACGTCGTCCGACGCCGGCGCCCTGGTCCGGGTCATCGCCGGTGACGTGGGCGGCCAGACCGGCCCCGGCTCGACGTACACCCCGATGGCGATGGTCCACGCGACGCTTGCGCCCGGGGCCCACCTCGACCTGCCGTGGAACGTCGACTTCAACGCCCTGGTCTACGTGTTGGCCGGCCAGGGTCAGGTCGGCCCGGACCGCCGCCCGCTCGAGAGCGGCCAGCTCGCCGTCCTCGGCCGCGGGGACTTCCTGCAGATCGCGGCGGCCGAGCGGCAGGACGCGCGCCACCCGAACCTCGAGGTGGCGGTCATCGGTGGACAGCCGATCCGCGAGCCCGTCGCCTGGGGCGGCCCGTTCGTGATGAACACCAAGGCCGAGGTGATGCAGGCTTTCGAGGACTTCCAGAAGGGGCGCCTGGGGACCATCCCGCCGGTTCACGGCACGCCGACGCGCGTCGTGGAGTCGTGAGCCTCCCCGGCTGAGCCCGTCGCCTCGGGCATCCTGTGGCGGTGACCGACGAGCGCCGCAGAGCCTGGGAGGACGTCACCGCGTGGCCGCTGGTGGCCTCCGCGGCCGTCTTCCTGGCCGCCTACGCCTGGCCCATCCTCGACCCGACCCTGACGGCGCGGTGGGTGGCGGTCTGCGGCGTCGTCGTTGTGGTCGTGTGGGTCGTGTTCGCCGTCGACTACGTCGTCCGCCTGGCGTTGGCGGAGCGGCGCGGCAAGTTCGTCCGCGACAACCTCGTCGACCTCGCCAGCGTCGGGCTGCCGCTGCTCCGCCCGCTCCAGCTGCTCCGGCTCGTGCGGGCGCTGCGCATCCTCGACCGCAAGCTGGGAGAGAGCCTGCACGGTCGTGTCGGCTACTACCTGGTGGCGGCCTCGTCGCTCGCCGTCGTCATCGCCTCGCTCGCGGTGCTCGACGCCGAGCGTGACGCACCCGGCGCCAACATCACCTCCATCGGCGACGCGGTGTGGTGGGCCTTCACGACGATGACGACCGTCGGGTACGGCGACCAGTTCCCGGTCACCACGGTCGGGCGCTACATCGCTGTGGGTCTGATGATCTTCGGGGTCGGGCTCCTCGGCAGCGTGACCGCGTCCCTGGCCTCGCTGCTGCTCGATCGGGTCGCCGAGGAGGACGAGGCCGACCGGATCGCCACCCGGCGCGACATCGAGCAGCTGACCGAGCAGACCGCGCTGCTCACCGCGGAGCTGCAGCGCCTCCACCTCCGCCTCGACGACCGCGGCCACTCGTGAGCGCCGCTGCCCCGGCTCGGGGTTCGCTGCTCTGGCGGTTCCACCTGGCGATCGTCGTGGTGGCCGTCCTGGGCCTGGTGGTGGCCGTGCTCGCCCACGGCGACTCGCCGGACGCCAACGTCGGCGCCGGGCTCTGCTACCTGCTGCTGATGACCCTGGGCATGCCGTGGTCACTGGTGCTGATCGCGGGCGCGACGGCGCTGGGTGGGGCCGTCGACCACCTGCCCGTGTGGACCGGTGACGTCATGGTGGTCCTGGCGGCCGGCGCGAACCTCGATCTCCACCGCCGCCTGCGTCGGCGCCGGGCCCATCGCTACGACGACGGGCTGAGCGGCCTCCCGGAGGACTGACCTACTCCTCGGGGGCGTCTGCCTCGGCCTGGGCTGCTCGCCCGCTCTTGGCGCCGGCCGCGTCCACCCGCTGTCGCAGGGTGCCCGTGCGCAGGCGGCGCTGCTCACCGATCTGGTCGAGCACCCCCGGCTCGTCGCTGTCTGCTTGAGGGGCTGCGGGCTCACGGCTCTCGCCGGTCCACTGCTCGACGAGGGAGAGGGGGAGCCGGGCGGCCTCGGCGACGGCGCGCAGGTCGTGGCCGTCGTCGATGGCATTCATCACCGCGACGCGGATGTCGCGCTCGTCGGCCAGGAACCTCCCGCCGAGCTGCTCGAGGCCACGCAGCTCGTTCGGCGGGATCCCGCCGTGCCCTGAGGTGTCGGTCATGATCCTGAAATTCTAGGCGTGCGAGGGCGCGTCGGCGACACCCAGTTGGGCTAGACGTCGGGTGGTCGCCGGGCGGCGCTCACCATGCGGCCCGCGTCTTGCCACACGATCCGCCTTGTAGGAGGCTCGTGGAGGTGGCGCCTACTGCACTCGGGGTGGACAGCCGGCGTCGCTGGGGAAGCGACGAGTTGGAGGCGGGGATGCGTACGCACAAGAAGCTGCCGGTACCGCAGGAGCGACTGTCCAACGAGATCCCTGCGCAGTCACGCGGGCCCGCGCGCCGAAACGTCAACGTGCCTGCCGTGGTCGCGGCGGTTGCGGCGGAGCTCGAGGTCGAGATGGCAGGCGCTGCGGCGGCCGACGTCGCGACGGAGCTGGTGAGCCGACTCGAGACGGAGCTGCCGGGCGTCACGTTCAATCGCGACGCCCTGCGGGACCAAGCCGAGTCCATCCACCGGAAGGGCCGTCAGGACCCACGCTGGCTGACGTTCCTGCGACGCCGTACGCCTGATCCCAAGGGCTAGGGACGCAGCTTCAGCGTCTGGTTCCTTGACGTCGACCTGGACGACGCGCCCGCCGGGGGCGGGCTGGTCGGCGAGCGCCACCGACGACGGCTTCGAGATCGAAAACGGCGCTGCTCTCGGGGTCCTGATGGGTTGACCTGGGGGGCGCCCCAGTGACCTACGGGTAGGCGGTGGGTGAAGAAAGAGCCCCAGGCCGCCTGTTCCTCGGCTGACCTGGGGCTCTCGGCGGGGTGAATGACGGGACTTGAACCCGCGACATCCGCGACCACAACGCGGCGCTCTACCAGCTGAGCTACATCCACCATGTCGACGTGGTCGCCGGGGGAGGACCCGCCGGTGACCAGCAACGGCGACGAGTGTACCTGCTCGTCAGGGGGTGGTCTCACCAGGGTTCTCAGGCCCGACGGGGACATCGACGGGGACATCGGCGGGGACGTCACCGGGGGTCTCGCCGGTGAGCCCGGTCAGCGCGCCACCGTGGCGGGCGGCCAGCTGCTTGGCCTCGGCCGACGTCAGGCCCGGTGGTGGCACGAAGACCGCCTCCCGGTAGTAGCGCAGCTCCTCGATGCTCTCCTGGATGTCGGCGAGCGCGCGGTGGTTGCCGCGCTTGGTGGGGGAGTTGAAGTAGGTGCGCGGGTACCACCGTCGCGACAGCTCCTTGATGGAGGAGACGTCGACGATCCGGTAGTGCAGGAAGGCGTCCAGGTCGGGCATGTCGCGGGTGATGAAGAGCCGGTCGGTGCCGACGGTGTTGCCGGCCAGCGGCGGGCGGGACCCCTCGGCGCAGTGCTCGCGGATGTAGGCGAGCACCTGCTCCTCCGCCTCGGCGAGCGTGATGCCGCCCTCGAGCTCCTCGAGCAGCCCCGAGGAGGTGTGCATGTCGCGCACGAACGGCACCATCTGCTCCAGCGCCTCGGCGGGCGGCTTGATGATGACGTCCACCCCCTCGCCCAGCACGTTCAGGTCGAAGTCGGTGACGAGCGCCGCCACCTCGACGAGGGCGTCGGCCTCCACGAGGAGCCCCGTCATCTCACAGTCGATCCACACCAGACGGTCATTCACGCTGCGACCTTACTCACCGGGTGTCTGCGGCGGAGCGGTACGGGTCCGAGGGGCTCGGTGCCGGTGAGAGACTCGGCGCCATGAGCGAGCACCCCTCCCGGCACGCCGATTTCGTCGCCGGACTGCCCAAGGCCGAGCTGCACGTCCACCACGTGGGGTCGGCCTCGCCGCGCATCGTGGCCGAGCTCGCCGAGCGCCACCCCGGCACGGTGCCCTCCGACCTCGAGGCGCTGCGGGAGTTCTACACCTTCCGCGACTTCGCCCACTTCATCGAGGTCTACCTCGCGGTCGTCGACCTGGTCCGCACGCCCGAGGACGTCCGGATGCTGACCTACGAGATCGCCGCGGACATGGCCGAGCAGAAGATCCGCTACGCCGAGCTGACCTGCACGCCGTACACCAACGTCAAGGCGGGCGTGCCGATCGAGGCCTTCGTCGAGGCGATCGAGGACGCGCGCGTCGCGGCCGAGCGCGACCACGGGGTCGTGCTGCGCTGGGTGTACGACGTGCCGGGCGAGTTCGGCGTCGAGGCGGCGGCTGCGACCGTGAGCTATCTCGACGCGGCCCCCTCCACGCTGGTGGGTTTCGGGCTCGGCGGCCCGGAGGTCGGCGTGCCGCGACCGCAGTTCCAGCCGTTCTTCGACGCCGCCCGTGCGCGGGGGCTGCACTCGGTGCCGCACGCGGGAGAGACGACCGGGCCGGAGACGGTCTGGGACGCGATCCGGCTGCTGGGCGCCGAGCGGATCGGGCACGGCACGTCGTCGGTGCAGGACCCCGCGCTGCTGGCACACCTCGCCGAGACGGGCATCGCGCTGGAGGTGTGCCCGACGTCGAACATCGCCACCCGTGCGGTGGCCACGCTCGAGGAGCACCCGATCCGCGCCATGCGCGACGCCGGGGTCACGATCACGATCGGCAGCGACGACCCGCCGATGTTCGGCACCTGGCTGAACAAGGAGTACGAGATCGCCGCGGAGCTGCTCGACCTCGACCAGGCGGGCGTGGCCGAGCTGGCGCGGGCCGGTGTCCGCACCTCGTTCGCCGACGAGTCCACCCGGGCGACGCTTCTGGCGGAGATCGACGCCTACGCGTCGTCCGTGGACTGAGGCTTCTCGTCCCTGCGGGCGGTGACTACCCGTCGCAGTTTCTCGCGCAGCCGCCCCCACGCCGTACGCGACTGAGGCCACATCGCGGCGCCGGATCCAGGTACGAGCGACTCCTTGCGAGCAGATGACCGGAGCCGGAAGCCGCGCGAACAGCCCAGATGAGTGCGGCTCAGCCGGGATGGCTGAGCACGTTGACGACGTGGCCGGCCCTCGTACGCACGAAGAAGCGGCGAACGCCCCATGCTTCGTCCCGGATCGGATGCACGATCTCGGCGCCGCTGCCCAAGGCCCGCGCATAGGCGTCGTCAACATCCGGCACCTCAACCGACATCTCGGGATTGCACGGCGCGGTCTGGTCGATGTCCATGACGCTGAACTGGGCACCGCCCTGTGTTCCGAGAGTTGCCACCCAGCCCAGATCCATGAGCACGTCAAGACCGAACACCTCGGAGTACTCCTGCACGGCGGCCTGTACATCGCGCACGGTCAGGATCGGAACGGCTCGAAGTAGGTCCATACATCCACCCTAGGGACGCCTAGGGCACAGCTGGAGGCTCACGCCTGTCGCCATGAGCGTGGACACACTGCTTGACCAGTCACGCGCTCTTGTGCGTGCCTCGTGCTGGCGAGGACTCGCGGACGGGCCTTCATGCTCGGCGCACACCCGGCACACAGGGTCCACCAACGTCGGGGGTGTCACATGGGGTTCACCAAGCCACCACTCGTCTCCCGAACGTCAAGGACTCTCATGTCTGTCTTCGCCTTCATCGCCGCCGACCTCGTTGCCATCGGTCTCATGGTCTTTGCGCTGTACTTCCCGCGCCATCGCCGCCGTGACCTGATCGTGGCGTTCCTGTCGATCAACGTGGGCGTCATGGGAGTCACGTACGCGATGTCCACAGCGGAGCTGTCCCTCGGTTTCGGGCTGGGCATCTTCGCTGTGTTGTCGATCATCCGCCTGCGCTCCACCGAGATGGACCACGCCGAGATCGCGTACTACTTCACCGCGATCGCGCTCGGGCTGCTGGGAGGATTCCCCTCGATCTCGCCGTACGTGAGCCTCACGCTGATGGCCGTGCTGCTGGGCGTCATCGCCGTGGGCGACAGCCCTGCGCTGTTCCCCAGCACCCGCCAACAGACCATGGTGCTGGACCGCGCCGTCACCGACGAGGCAGCGGCTCGCGAGATGCTCGGAGCCCTCCTCGGTGCCCGCATCGACCGCGTGGTGCTGCGCAAGGTGGACCTGGTCTCCGAGAGCACGGTGTGTGACGTCAGGTTCACGCTGCCGAGTGCCGGCCGCGGCGTCGGCAGCACTCGTGACGCCCGGATGGGATCGGCCTCCCACGAGGCAGCAGCCTTCGCGACCTCGGCGAGTGTCCGGTGACGGCCTGGATGGACACCGTGCGGGCGCTGCCCACACTCACGCTGGACGAGGTGAACGAGCAGGCCTCACTGCAGACCAGAGTCGACCGCAAGTACGTCCTCCGGCCCGAGGCCTGGGGGGACGTGCTCGCCTCGCTGGACAACGAGCCGCGCGTGCTCACGATCGCCGGTCGACGCAGCTTCCGGTACTCCTCGACGTACTACGACACGACCGACCTGGACAGCTACCGGGACGCGGCCCGCAGCCGCCCGCACCGCTACAAGGTGCGCACCAGGCACTACCTGGACACCGGCTCGAGCGCGGTCGAGGTCAAGATGCGATCGCCGTCCGGCGCCACGGCCAAGAGCCGCCAGTGGCTCGACGCGGACGCGGCACCGGACGGGAGCTTCCTGCCCGCCGACGCCGCCACCTTCGTCGGCGGGTTCGACCGGATCGGCGACAAGGCCCGTCGGCTCACCGAGGTGCTGACCACGTCGTACGAGCGCGTGACGCTCGTGACGGCCGACGCGCGCGTCACCGCGGACCGGCGCGTGGCAGCAGCCGACGTCCACGGCCGGCACATGGACTACGGCGACCTGCTGATCGTCGAGACCAAGTCAGCCGGCGGGGCTACGGCCGTCGACCGCGCACTGTGGGCGAGCGGCATTCGTCCGGCCCGCATCAGCAAGTACTGCACGTCGCTCGCGGCGCTGCGCCCCGAACTTCCCTCGAACAGGTGGTCACGGTCCATCCGCCGCTACCTGCCCACCGCCGCCGCCGCGCCGCCGCGGCTGCCTAGAAAGGCCTGACATGAACAAGCGCCCCTCCACCCTCCTCGCCGGTCTCGCCCTGAGCGCGACGTTGATCTTCAGCGGCTGCAGCGCCGGCACGACCGACTCGTCCGACGCGGTCGCCGCCTCATCGGCGACCGCCTCCGTCTCCGAGGTGAGCTACACGGACCTGGACATCGATGAGGCGGACCTGTCCATCGACGTGGCGGAGTCCGTCGACATCACCCTGGCCGACGGAGCGTCCGAGGCCGGCAGCGGCGTGAGCGTCGACGGGGACACCGTCACGATCGACACCGCCGGTACCTACCGGGTCAGCGGCACGTTGACATCGGGTTCGCTCGTCGTCGACGCCCCCGACGGGGTGGTCGATCTCGTGCTCGACGGCGTGGACATCACCGCCGCCGAGGTGGCGGCGATCAACGTGGTCGAGGCCGACCAGGTCGTGCTCCGGCTCGCCGACGGCAGCGACAACGTGCTCGCCGACGTCGCGGGGGCCACGGTGGACGACACGGTCGAGGACGCGCCCAACGCGACGCTGTTCTCGAGCGCCGACCTGTGGATCGCCGGCGACGGCGTGCTGTCCGTCACGGCCCATGCAGCCGACGCGATCACCTCCAAGGACTCCCTCGTGATGGCCGGAGGCGAGGTCACGGTCGCCGCGGCTGACGACGGCGTGCGCGGCAAGGACCACCTGGTGATGACGGGCGGGACCCTCACCTCGGACGTCCAGGGTGACGCTCTGCGCTCGGACAACGAGTCGGTCGCCGACGAGCCGGATGCGGCGGTGGGCGTCATCTGGATCGACGGCGGGACGCTGGACCTCACAGCCGGCTCCGACGCGATGGATGCCGCACGCCAGGTCACGGTGCTGAGCGGCGACCTGACGATCGCCGCAGGTGACGACGGCATCCACTCCGACAACGTGCTGCGTGTCGCAGGAGGAGACGTCGACATCACGGAGAGCGTCGAGGGCATCGAGGGCGCCTACATGTACCTCTCCGGCGGCGACGTGTCCGTGGTGTCCAGCGACGACGGCATCAACGTCGCAGGTGGCGCGGAGGCGCTCACGGAGACGACGTCCGGGGGCACCGACGGTGCCGCCGCCGAACCCGACGCGGCCGCGGGCGGCCCCCCGCAGGGTGGCCCGCCGGCCCGCGACCAGGCCGGAGGCCAAGCGGGTGGGCCCATGGGTGATGCGGCCGGGTCCGGCGACCAGGCCACCACGACCGACCCGGTCGACGACCTCAAATCGCTCACGGTGTCCGCGATGGACGGCACCGGCTTCGGCGGCCCGGCCGAGGGCGACAACGGCGACCGGTTCCTGGAGCTCAGCGGCGGCACGTACGTGATCGACACGACCAGCGACGGCGTGGATGTCAACGGGTCCATGACCATGACGGGCGGCACCCTGGTGGTCTCCGGCACCGAGGACGCCCGCAACGGCGCCCTCGATGTGGACGACACGTTCACCGTCTCCGGCGGAACGCTCGCAGCCAACGGCACGGCCACCATGGCGGTCGCGCCGGGTGAGGACTCCACCCAGGCGACTCTCGCCCTGACCTTCGCAGGCACCGTGCCGGCGGGCACGGTCATCACCATCGCCGACGGCGCGGGGACACAGGTCGCGTCCTTCACCACCCCGAAGGCCTCGAACTCGTACATCTACTCCTCCGCCGAGCTGGAGGCCGGGACCGACTACACGATCTCGGTCGGCGGCGAGGTCAACGGGACCGCCACCGGCTGGCTGGTGCTCGACGGCACGGCCTCCGCGGGCGACCCCATCGGCACGGTCGCCGCGAGCTAGCAGGCACGATCGACGCGGCCCGCACCTCGGTGCGGGCCGCTGTTGCGTGCGAGCTGGCGCTGCTCCACCAGGAGGTCGACCGTCCCTGGTGCGGGGCCGAGCGCGTCGGTGCCTCTCGGGCGGCCCCCGGACCTTCGAGCGTCCTCGTCGTTCCGAGAGGGAGCCGTCACGGAACGCGATGCTCCGGGCGCGGCCTCGAGCCCGTCAGCCCGGGACCACCGGCGGCCGATCCCACTCGTCGTCGGACATGCGCCAGATGGCGAGTGCCACGAGCGTGAACCCGAGGGCCGTCAGGCCCCAGCCCAGGGTGACGTCGAGCCACCGGCTGGGCAGGACGACGGCCGAGACGAAGTGGACCGGCTGCGAGACGGCGATCGCTACGCCGGCCCATGCGACGACCACGCCGGCGCGGGCGACCGCGATGCCGAGCAGGATCATCCCGACGATGTGCCCGACGACGAAGACGCCGACGCTGATCGCAGACACGGGGTGCGCGGCCAGCGCCTCGGTTGCCCGCACGATGACGGCCTGATCGAAGCCGCCCCGCGCCATGGTGTGCGTCATCAGGTCCGTGCTGCCGACCGCGCCCAGGCCCGCGAACCCGACGAAGGTCAGACCGGCGCCGACCCTGGCCAACCGCGGGGAGCCGAACCGGGATACGAAGCCGATGATCAGTGGTGCCAGCACCAGGGCCGGGAAACAGGCCGCGAAGATCCACACGATCGCCTCCGCTCGGACAGGATGGCCCGCGACTCCGGCGACCATCTCCTCGACGCTGTCGTCGGTCCAGTAGGGCATGAGGGCGCGCACCGCGAGGATCCCCAGTGGTCCGATCGGCAGCACGATCGCGGCTGCCCGGCGCCACTTTTGTCGCGGATCACGCATCGTCATGGTGGTAGCTGGGTCGTCTCTGCGCGTGGTGGTGGACATCGACGCTCCCATCGGGTCTGGGCCGGACCCCGCTGGTCGGCCGACTCCTCCAGCATCGCCGGGACTGGCGGGCAGCGGATCGGTGCTGGTGCGGATCCCGACGTCCGTGCCAGCACCGAGGACGACGGGCCGTGGACGGGGCTACGGTGATCGGATGGTCCGCCCGTGGTGGCTCACCGTGGCCTCGCTCGTCCTCGTCGGGACGGGTCTCGCGGTGGCATTCCCGCTGTTGGCCGTCGGCACTGCCTCCAGCCGGGCGCAGCTTCTCGCCGGGCTGCTCGTCTGTCTGCCAGCCACGGCGCTCGGCGCCTTCCTCACCCGGCTGCAGCCCCGCAACCCGGTCGGTCCGCTGCTGTGCGTCGCCGGCGCGATCCTGCTCTGGGACGTCGGCCTGACCTACCCCGACGTCGCCACGTTGCTGGGGGGCGCCTCCGCCGGCGAGCAGACCGCCGACGTCCTCGAGGGTGCGTGGATGTTCCTCTACGTGCCGTACGCCCTGCTGTTCCTGGTCTTCCCGGACGGCCGGATGCGCGGTCGGGGCTCGCGGCGTGTGGCGGTCGGGCTGGTCGTCGTGCCGGTGCTCTTCACCGTGCTGCTCGGCGGCGACTCACAGATCTGGTCCGGGGTGGCGATTGCCCTGACGCCTGTCTTTCTCGGCCTGCTGGTGGGGAGTGCCTGGTCGGTCCGCTCGCGCTACCGCAGCGGTTCGGCCACCACCCGCATCCAGCTGCGGTGGCTGTTGCTCGCGAGCTCGACCGTGCCGCTGACCCTGCTGCTGTGCTGGTTGAGCTACCTGCTGCTCGCCGGCCCCGATCTGGTCGTGCTCGGGCTTTTCGCGATGGCCCTCGCCGTCCCCGCCGCCACGACCGTCGCGATCGTGCGCCACGACCTCTACGACATCGACCGGGCGATCATCGTGACCGCCGCCTACGGCATCCTGTCCGCACTCCTGCTCGCGGTGTTCACGACGATCTCGATCACGGCCGGGCTCCTGCTCGCCGGGGACTCGACGGTGCCCGCCGTGGTCGTGACCGCCCTGTGTGCCGTCGCCCTCGGGCCTGCGCGCCGACGCCTCGAAGATGCGTTGACGCGCTGGTTGTATCCGACCACTCACCGAGCACTCGCCGCGCTCGACGTGCTGCGAGGTCAGGTACACGCGGGCCGGGCGGCGCCGGAGCAGGTCGAGGCGGTGCTGCGGACGTCGTTGCATGATCCCAGCCTCCGGGTCGGTGTCGTCGTGCCTGGCGAGACGTCGTACTTCGGGCTCGACGGAGCGCCACTGGGGCCGCCGCTGGAGCCGTGCCAGTGGCAGCCCGTGCTGCTCGCCGGCGACCCCGTCGGGGTCCTTGTCTCCGGACCCGACGTGGTGCTGCCACCGCCGCGGGAGGTGGCCTCGGCCGCTGCGCTGCTCGTCGAGACGGTGCGGCTGCGGGCGGAGCAGGTGGCGCTGATCCGGGAGGTCGACGAGAGTCGCAACCGGCTGATCCTGGCCGCCTACGAGGAGCGGCGGACCCTCGAGCGCGACCTGCACGACGGCGCACAGCAGCGGCTCGTGGCCCTGGGGATGCGGCTGCGGTTGGCGCAGCGTCACCTCGGGGTCGATCCGGTGGACGTCGACGGGCTCCTCGAGGAGGCGGTGGCCGAGATAGCGACCGCAGTCTCGGAGCTGCGTCAGATCGCCCACGGACTGCGGCCCAGCAGCCTCGATGACGGACTCCTCTCCGCGCTGGCCAACCTCACCCGGTCGAGCCCGGTGCCGATCGAGCTCGACATCCTCGCCGATGACGTTCCCGACCATGTCGGCACGACCGCCTACTACGTGGCGAGCGAGGCCGTGGCCAATGCGGTCAAGTACGCCGACGCTGCCCAGATCAGCCTCTCGGTGCAGCGCAAGAACGGTGACCTCCGGGTGCTGGTGCGCGACGACGGCTGCGGCGGCGCCACCGTCCGGGCCGGGTCCGGACTGGCGGGCCTCGCCGATCGGGTCCTGGCGGTCGGCGGCGACCTCCGGGTAGACAGCGTCGCAGGGCAGGGCACCGCCGTGGAGGCGGTGCTGCCGTGCGGATCGTGATCGGTGAGGACTCCACACTGTTCCGCGAGGGGCTGACCCGGCTCCTGGTGGACACCGGGCAGGACGTGGTGGCCACCGCGTCCGATGCGACGGCACTGTTGGACGCCATACGCCGGCATCGACCGACCGTCGCGATCATCGACGTGCGGATGCCACCCGACCACACCGACGACGGGGCCCGAGCGGCGGTGCAGGCGCGCAAGGAGTTCGCAGATCTGGGGATCGTGCTGCTCTCCCAGCACGTCGAGACCAGGTACAGCGTCGACCTGGTCGCAAGCGGTTGTTTCGGTTACCTGCTGAAGGACCGGGTGCTCGACGTCGAGAACTTCGTCGAGGCGCTGGAGCGGGTGGCAGCCGGGGGATCGGCGCTGGATCCGGAGGTGGTGAGCCGGCTGCTGAGCGCGCGGCGAGGCTCGGCCGCACTCGAGGCGCTCACGGCCCGCGAGCGGGACGTGCTTGGACTCATGGCTGAAGGCCACACCAACGCGGGTATCGCCAAGCGGCTCTGGCTCACCGAGCGCACTGTCGAGACCCACGTCAGCAGCATCCTGGGCAAGATCGGCCGGCCCGCGCCGGCTCCGCCGACCTGGCGTGGAGCGGGCGTGCTGGCGAACGATGCGCCGGGACACCGCCGGGTGCTGGCGGTGCTCGCCTTCCTCGACGCCAGGCAGTGGGGTAGCGGTGCCTGACTCCACCCCGGCGCGCTGATCCGGCGGCGCACGCACACTGCGCACCTTCGCCGCCCGACGTGGGTGCGACCTCAGGCGCTTGGTCCGAGCCGGAGCAGCGGTAGGGCTCGCCTGCGTGAGACCTCCGACGACCTTGGCGATCCTCGTGGCGCGCAGATCGGGTGCCCGGTCCGGTGACGTTCTCATGGATCGCGGGCGACGACGACGATCGGGGGTTCTTCGGGTGTCGGTTGCGGGCGAAGTGAACCCGACACCGCTGGTGTGCCTGGTCGGCGCGGCCGTGATCATGTACGCCTCGCGATCAGCCTGAGTGCGGGCGCACCGGGGGACAGCGTGACGCGTGGGTGCCCCCGACAGGATTCGAACCTGTGACCGGCGGATTAGAAGGCCGCTGCTCTATCCAGCTGAGCTACGAGGGCAGGTGGTCGGGCGCGCCGCCGGGCGTGGTTCCTGGCTGTTCGTTCGTACGGCGACCGACCCGGCGCAAGTATGCCGCACTCCCCACCTGGGCCAGGGGATCCCGCCCGAGCCTCCCCGGACGAAGGCCACACCAGCCAGACGCCGTCGCGCATGAGCAACCGCCCGGCTATCTGGTCGACCTCACGCCAAGCCTGCACCCGGACCGGTCGCAGCACCAGGAACACGTAGCCACGACTGGCTCGTGGGTCCCAGTCGGCCTGTCTGGCGTAGCTCACCGACCCGGGCCAGGGAGACCGGCACGAGGTGGGGCGCGCCCGCCTCCGACGCCGTGGCCACCCAGACGTCGATGGCAGGCGTGGCCAGCATGGCCAGGGCGTCCGCCTTGCGGGTCGACCGGTCACGGATCTGATCCATGTCGCCACGCTAGAACACGGACCGCCCGGAGCCGAGGCCTCGAGGATCGCGGGGGCGTGTAGCCGGGCGCTGGTGACGAAGGGTCGCACCGTCGATGACCTTCGGCCATCACGCCGAGGGGTGAACGCCGCATACGTTCGCGGTGTCGGCACGAGTGCGGCCATCCCTGGTCCGCGCCGTCGACCTGCTGCTGAGGAGTCCGGTGGGGCCGAAGACACTGCTGCTGACCGGGTTCCCGGGGTTCCTCGCCTCGGCGCTCCTGCCCAGGCTGCTGGCGCGACGCCCCGGGGCACGGGCGGTGTGTGTGGTGCAGCTGCACCACCTCGCCGAGGCCAGGCTGCGCCTGGTCGAGCTCGAGGAGGCGCACCCCGACGTCGAGGGGCGTGTCGAGCTCGTGGTCGGCGACATCACCGCGCCCGGGCTGGGCATCGACGCGGAGGCCCGTGGACGGATCGAGGACGTCACCGAGGTGTGGCACCTCGCGGCTGTCTACGACCTGGCGGTCCCGGAGGCCCTGGCTCGCCGGGTGAACGTGGACGGCACGGGTCGTGTCCTCGACCTCTGCGGTTCACTCGAGAGGTTGGAGCGGCTCCACCACGTCAGCACCTGCTACGTCAGCGGCCGCTACGACGGGGAGTTCCCCGAGGACGGCCTCGAGCAGGGCCAGCCCTTCCGCAACCACTACGAGTCGACGAAGTACGAAGCGGAGCAGCTGGTCCGCGCCGCCATCGCAGGCGGTCTCCCGGCGACGATCTACCGGCCCGGGATCGTGGTCGGTGACTCGTCCACCGGCGAGACGCAGAAGTACGACGGTCCCTACTTCGTCGCTCAGTTCCTCGCGCGCCAGCCCGGCCCCGTCGCCCTCGTCCCGAGGGTCGGCGACCCCGACGCCGTACGCGTCTGCCTGGTTCCCCGTGACTTCGTCGTCGACGCGATGGACGCGCTCTCGGTCCTCGACGCCTCGGTGGGACGCACCTACGCCCTGACCGACCCAGCCCCGCCGACCGTGCGCCGGGTCGTCGACCGCTTCGCCCGTCACCTCGGCAAGCGGGTGACGTGGGTGCCGCTGCCGCTGGGCCCGACGCACGCCCTCATCGACCGGGTGCCCGGCATGGAACGGCTGCTCGGCCTGCCGGCGGAGGCCGTGGACTACTTCGCCTCGCCGACGACGTACTCCACCACGAACACCACCACCGACCTGACCGGCACCGACGTGCGGTGCCCGTCGTTCGACGACTACGCCGGCCGCCTGCTCGACTACAGGGCGACCCATCGCGAGGTCAGCGCGAAGGCGATGACCTGAGATGGGGGTCGACCCGACGCTCCCGCCCCTGCCGACGCTGGTGGTGGTCAACGTCAGCCTCACCGGTCCCGAGCGCGACTACGACGAGATCGTCACCTTCCTCGACCGCACCTTCCGGCTGGTGCGCGTCGGCACCTCCGGTGACGTCGCCGCTGCGGAGACGTTGGTCGGCTCCTGGGCGCCGCACGCCGACGCGATCGCGGTCACCGGCATCCGCGAGGCACGCGCGGTCGGCCTGTACGACGGGGAGCTCGACGCCGTCGAGAAGATCAAGCGGGCCACCACCGACGTCCCGGTCTGCGACGGGCACGGGCTCCGCGACGTCCTGCAGGAGTGGGCGCTGCGTCACGTGCAGACCGAGATGCCCGGCTACTTCGCCAACGCCCGCACTGTCGTCCTGGGCGGCACGAACCACGACCGCGCCACCCGGCTGCTGCGGGAGTGGACCGACAACATCACCTTTGCCGACCCCCTCCTGCGCCTCGACCTGCCCGCGCGGGTGGCCGGCAACCCGCTCCTGGAGGTGTCGACGGCGACCGCGCTGTGGCCGGTGCGTCGGCTGCCCGGAGCGCTGCGGTCGCGCATCAGGGCGCCGGGGACCTTCGTCAGCAACGCCCTGGCCCGCAGGGCCGCCCGGTACGCCGACGTGGTCGTCGCGACGTACGACGAGCTCGTTGGCTTCGACCTCGAGGACCTCGCCGGCAAGACGGTCATCAGCTCGGCGATCTCCGACGAGCGCCTGGCCGACCTGGGGGCGCGAGGCGTGGACATGGTGCTCGACGTCGTGCCGCAACCCTTCGCGGTGACGGTCAGCGCCGCCGTGCTCGAGGCGATGATGCAGGCGCTGGTGAGCGGGAGCCGTCTGACCCACGACGACCTGCTCGACATCATCGTGGACTCGGGCATGCAGCCGCGGATCCTCTACCCCAACGGGTTTCGCCGCAAGAGCCGCTTCGCCTTCGTCATCCACCCGTTGTCGCCGCAGTTCTTCGACAACGTGGCGCCGCTCGGCACGATCACCAAGGTCGCGCCGGGCGTGGTCAACGACGTCATCGAGAAGGCGCTCGCCTACGCCCCGCCCTTCACCTACAGCCACGTCACGGGCATCCGGTCGCCCACAGGTGCCGAGGCCGAGGGGTGGCTGATCACCGTCGGCGGGACGCCTCGGGAGCTGATGGCGCACAGCCCGGAGTTCACCTATGCGCGGCTGCTGCGGGCAGCGGACATCGCCCGCAAACTCGGCGCCCAGGTGATGGGCCTGGGAGCCTTCACCAAGGTCGTCGGCGACGCGGGCGTGACCGTGGCCAAGCAGGCGTCGTTGCCCATCACGACCGGCAACAGCTACAGCGCCTCGGGCGCGCTGTGGGCCGCCCACGAAGCGGTCCGCCGGCTCGGCATCGCGGAGGTCGACGACCAGGGCAGGGTCCGCGGCCGGGCGATGGTCATCGGTGCGACGGGGGCGATCGGGTCGGTGTGTGCCCGCCTGCTGGCACTCGCCAGCGACGAGATCTGGCTGGTCTCACCCGAGACCGCCAAGCTGCTGACGCTCAAGCACCTCATCGAGCAGGAGCACCCGCGGGCCACCGTGCACGTGGCGGCCACCCCGGACGAGCACCTGGGCGCCATGGACGTGATCGTCACCGCCACCTCGGGAGCCGGCAAGCGCGTGCTCGACATCATGGCCGTCAAACCGGGGTGTGTGATCACCGACGTCGCCCGACCGCTGGACCTCTCCGCCGAGGACGTCGCGCGACGCCCCGACGTCCTCGTCGTGGAGTCCGGGGAGATCGAGCTGCCCGGCGACGTCCGGATGAAGGACATCGGCCTGCCGCCCAACGTCGTCTACGCCTGCATGGCCGAGACCATCGTGCTGGCGCTGCAGGGCCGCTACGAGACCTACACCGTCGGGCGTGACATCGAGTGGGAGAAGGTCCGGGAGATCTACCGGCTCGGCCTCGTGCACGGGATGAAGCTGGCGGCCATCTCCGGGGTCAACGGGGTCTTCACCTCCGAGCAGATCGCCGACATCAGGCAGCGAGCACTCGCCGCACGAGCCGGGGGTGCCTCGCGATGACGCACGTCCACGAGCGGGGTGGCGCGCCGGTTCGCGCGCACGTCTGCTCAGCGGTGGGCCCGCCTGCAGGGCACGAAGACCTCCGTCCTCGGCTCGGCCACGTCGGGCTCGTCGAGGTAGCTCTCCCAGGGGTCACCGGCGGTCTGCATGCCGTTCGCGTCGATCCACCGGAGAGCGGCCTCGTAGGCGGCCCTCACGTCGGCGTAGGCGCCACGGTGCATCACGCGCGCAACGCTGCCGCCGGCAAGCACGGAGCTCTCCACGCGCCCGATCGGCGTGACCGGGTGACGCACCGGGAAGCCGGCCTCGGCGTCGAAGCCGTCGGCAGTCACGCGGTAGCGGGCGACGGGCATGCCGGCCGGCTCGTCGCCGGCGCCGCCGAGCACCTCCGCCACCTCCCCGAACGCGCCGCCGAGGAACGCCGCGAGGCCGTCGAACGGCACGTGCGCGCGCACGACGGCGATCTGCTGCTCGGGGAGCTCGGCCAGGGTCACGTCGTAGGTCCTCATGGGTCCAGCCCACTCCTCGACGGCGCTCGGGTCGAGAGTGGGAGGTCATCGGGGGGCAAGGAAGAAGTCCTCTCCTGCAGTGACCCCGGGGACACCGGAGGCAACCGTGCCTGAGCTCATGCGCAACAGCGACGCGTTCACCTGGCAGATGGAGCACGAGCCGGGGCTTCGCTCGACGGTCGTCACGATCTTCCGCCTCGACCGGGCGCCCGACTGGACCGACCTCGTCAGCCGGTTCGAGCGGATGGCCGCCACGCTCCCGATGTTCCGGCAGCGGGCGGTCGAGAACGCGCCTCCGGCTCCGCCCCGGTGGGAGCCGGACCCGGACTTCGACCTGACCTTCCACGTCCACCGGATGATCGCGACACCGCCCGGCTCCTTCGACTACGTGCTCGAACTCGCCCGCCAGGCCGAGATGGCTGACTTCGACCGGGCACGCCCGCTGTGGGAGATCACGCTGGTCGAGGGTCTGGTCGAGGGTCTGGTCGAGGGTCCGGGCGGGGGAGCGGCCGGCGCGGCGGGGGAGCGCGGGGAAGGGGCAGCGCTGCTGTGCAAGCTGCACCACTCCCTGACCGACGGCGTGGGCGGTGTCGAGATCGCGATGAATCTGTTCGATCTCGCCCGTGAGGGGACCGAGCGGGGACCGGTCCCGCAGATCCCCGCGGCCTCGCGCCCCGGAGCCCTCGAGGGACTGCGCTCCTCCGCGGGGTACGACGCCGGGCTGGTCGGAGCCGTGGCCCGCACGCTCCTCACCACCGCACCGCGGGCCGCCTACGCCGCCGTACGCCGACCCGTCGCCAGCACCCGCGGCGCGGCGGAGACGGCGGCCTCGGTCTACCGGACCGTCCGCCCCCTCAACCGCACCGGGTCGAACCTGATGAAGGACCGCCGCCTGATCCGCAGGCTGGGGGTCCACGAGGTGCCTCTGGCGGGCATGAAGGCCGCGGCCAAGGCCTCGGGCGGCACCCTGAACGACGCCTTCCTGGCGGCGGTCACCGGCGGTCTGCGGCGCTACCACGAGCACCACGACACGGCGGTCGGTGAGCTCCACGTGTGCATGCCGGTCAGCCTGCGCGCCGACGACGACCCGGCCGGCGGCAACCGCATCACCCTCATGCGCTTCGACCTGCCCGCCGGCATCGTCGACCCCGACGAGCGGATCCGCGCGGTCCACGAGCGGGCGGGGTTCGTCCGCGCCGAGAAGTCCTTGCCCCACACCCAGCTGATCGCCGGAGCGCTCAACCTCGTGCCGCGCTGGTACATCGCCTCGATCCTGCGCAACGTCGACGTCCTCGCCAGCGACGTGCCGGGCATCCCGGTGCCGGTCTTCATCGGTGGCGCGAAGGTGACGATGCAGTACCCCTTCGGGCCCACCATCGGCGCCGGCGTCAACGTCACGCTGATGTCGTACGTCGACACCTGTGCGCTGGGCATCAACGTCGACACCGGGGCCGTCCCCGACTTCGACGTCTTCCACGCCTGCCTGGTCGCCGGGTTCGACGAGGTCCTGGCGCTGGCCGCCCACCAGACCGCTGATCCGGCCGCCCCGGAGACCGCCCAGGAGACTGCGCCGCCGCGTCCCGGCGACTGATCCCGCGTGGTCGGTGACCCGGATGCCCGATTAGGGTCGAGGGTCGGACCGGACGCCACAGGGCGCCGGCCGCGAGATCAGGGAGTGGTGGGCATGCGTCGCGCCCCGGGAGTGATCGCACTGACGGCACTGGTCGTCGTGCTGGCCGGGTGCTCGGACTCGAGCGAGCCGGAGACCGCGGAGTCGCCGTCGGCGGACACGTCGGCGAGCGCGTCGGAGTCGCCCTCGGAGTCGGCCGAGGAGCCGAGCGAGTCCGAGGAGCCGCCCGAGGCCTCGGAGTCCGGCGTACCGGCCGACATCGAGGAGGCCGTGCTGGCCCGCCTTGCCGCTGCGGACGGCCTGCTGGGCACCGCACCCGACGCCGACCCGCCGGTCCTCGGTCTGGAGGAGTTCAACGCCGGTGCGCCTCCCGAGCAGCTCGCCGCCCTCGAGGAGCGCGGCTTCGTCGCCGGCGCCTACGAGCAGCTCGAGGCGCCGAGGACCGTCGACGCGGTCCGCGTGGTGATCGCCTTCGAGACCACCGAGGGCGCGGCGGCCGACGTGAAGGCCGGCGCCGACGACCTGCCCGGCGAGGGCGAGGTCAAGCGCTTCGACGTGCCGGGCGTGCCGGGGGCCGAGGGCTTCGACGTCTACGGCCAGCAGGGCCTGGTCGGGCGCAACGTCGCCCTCAACGTCGACCAGTTCGAGCTCATCGTGGGGGTCGCCACCCGCCAGCCGCCGACCAAGCCGCAGGTCACCCGCGAGGAGATCTCCGTGGTGGCTGAGGGCTGGTACGACGCGGTCCGCGCGCTCGACTGATCGTCAGGCGCGCAGCCGCGCCACCCCCTCGCGGATGACGTCCGGATCGGCGTGCAGGTGGCCGGCCGGGTCGGGGTCGGGCCAGTAGACGGCGAGCTCGGTGAAGCCGATCTCCGCAGCGCGCCCGATGCTGTCGAGGTAGGCCTCGACGGACGTCAGCGGCCGCAGGTGGCCGAAGCCGATCAGCAGCGACATCCGCACGGTGGCGGGGTCACGGTCGTGGCGTTCGCACGCCTCGACGAGCCGGTCGCGCTGGCGTGCCACCTCGGGCCAGTAGTGGGCTGCCGACAGGTCACGCGACTGCGGACCGCCGTACGTCGACCAGCCGTCGGCCTTGCGCGCCACGAGGTCGAGGCCCCGCGGGCCGTGGGCGGCCAGCATGAGGTGAGGCGGCCGGCGACCCGGGGGCAGCGGCAGCGTCTCGAGGCCGGTGAACGACAGCTCGCGGCCCTGCCACGACGTCTCTCCGCGCCACACCGCCTCCAGGCCGTCGACGGTGTCGTGGAACAGCCGGCTCAGCTCACCGAACTGCGGCACCCGCCCGGTGTCGGCGCCGCCCTCGGTGGGCACGCCGGCGCCGAAGCCCAGCACCATCCGGCCGTCGCTGACGTCGTCGACGGTCGCGGCCAACCGGGCCAGTGCGACCGGGCGGCGCAGCGCTGCGGAGGCGACGAGCACGCCGACATCGACGCGTGAGGTGACCGCCGCGGCGGCCGCGACCGTCGCCCAGCCCTCGGCGAGCCAGCGGCCCGGCACGGTGCGGTGGGTCAGGTGGTCCCAGGTGTAGCCGACGTCGAGCCCCCAGGCGTCCAGGGACTGCCAGGCCTCACGCGACTCCGCCCAGGGGCGGGACGGCGGGACGACGACACCGAGCCGGGGAAGCCCCGAACCCGCCGCATCAGCCACGCTGGGCCGCCATCCACTCCTCGACGGCGTCGGGCTCGCGGGGCAGGGAGCCCGAGAGGTTCCGGTAGCCGTCGGCGGTGACGAGGATGTCGTCCTCGATGCGGATGCCGATGCCGCGCATCTCCTCGGGCACCAGCAGGTCGTCCTCCTGGAAGTACAGCCCCGGCTCGACGGTGAGCACCATGCCCTCGGCAAGGGTGCCCGCGGTGTAGGCCTCCGGGCGCGAGCCGGCGCAGTCGTGGACGTCGAGCCCCAGCATGTGGCTGGTGGAGTGCAGCGTCCAGCGCTTGTAGACCAGGCTGTCGGGCGCCAGCGCCTCCTCGGCGGAGACCGGCAGCAGGCCGAGGTCCTCCAGCCCGTGGGCCAGGACCCGCATCGCGGCGTCGTGCGGGTCGAGGTACGCCGCGCCCGGTCGGACCGCCTCGATGCCGGCCTGCTGGGCGGTCAGCACCAACGAGTAGAGGTCGCGCTGCAGCGGCGTGTAGGTGCCGTCGACGGGCAGCGTGCGGGTGACGTCGGCGGTGTAGAGGCTGGTCGCCTCCACCCCCATGTCGAGCAGCAGCATCGTGCCGGGCGTGACCGGGCCGGTGTTGTCGATCCAGTGCAGCGTGGTGGCGTGGCTGCCGCCGCCCACGATCGAGTCGTAGCCGATGTCGTTGCCCATCGCACGGGCCCGGCGGAAGAACGTGCCCTCCACCCAGCGCTCACCGTGCTCGAGGACCCGGTCCCACTCCGAGACGGCGTCGGTGAAGCCGAGCGCGGTGGCGTCGCACGCCTCCTGGAGCTGTCCGACCTCCCAGTCGTCCTTGACCAGGCGCAGCTCGGCCAGCAGGGTCGCCAGCTCGCGGTCGCGTCCGGCGTCGGAGGGCACGAGGGCGTCCACCGTGGCGTCCACGCCGCGCAGCACGCGCGTCTTGCCGGTGGCGGCCAGCGCGGTCGGCAGGTCGTCGATGTGGCGGCAGGTCAGGCCGAGAGAGTCCGACATCTCGTGCAGCGACGGACGCCGTCCGGCCCAGAGCTCGCCGTACACGCGGTCGCGGAAGAACTCGTCGCTGTCGCGCGACGAGCGCGGTCGGGCGAACAGCGTGGCCTCGCCGTCCTCGAGCACGAGCACGGCGTCGGAGGTCTGGTTGCCCGACAGGTGGGTGTGCGCGGTCTGCGGCCGGAAACGGTAGTCGGTGTCGTTCGAGCGCTGCTTGTAGGTGCCTGCGGGCACCACGAGCCGCTCCCCGGGCAGCAGGTCGGTCAACCGCTCGCGGCGCGCCCGCGCCCACGGCGTCACCGGGTGCGGCGGGAGGTCCAGCTCCCGGTCGCCCCAACCGGTCCGCATGAAGGCGGCGTACGCCGGGGGGACACCCTGGTCGTGGGAGGCGGTCGCGGTGGGCCTCTGTTCGTCGGTGTGCTCGTTGATCTGCTCGTTGATCTGCTCGTCCGTGCTCACCCGGCCAGCCTACGACGAGCGGCATTCGAGGTTCGGGCTCGTCGTTGCTGGATAGGCTGCCTGCGTGACCTGGGGCGTCGACGAACAGCGTCCGCCGCAGCTCTGGCCGTCGGCGGCAACGACGCCTGCCCACCCGGCCCATCCGGGTGGTCTGCCTCCGGTCCCTCCCGCGGTCTTCAGCCGGCGCGGCACCCGCGGCACCGTCTTCGCGGTGCTGATCGTGCTGGCGCTGCTGGTCGGGGCGGGCGTCATCGCCTACGTCTTCGTCGCCAGCGGGCAGCCCGAGGCGATCGGGGTCGGTTTCCTGCTGGCTCTGCTGCCGGTCGGACCGCTGGTGCTGTGCTACCTGTGGCTGGACCGCTACGAGCCCGAACCCGGCCGGCTGCTGGCCATGGCCTTCGGCTGGGGGGCGCTGGTGGCGACCGCCACGGCACTGATCCTCCAGGTCGTCGACGACAGCATCTCCGGTCGCGGGATGGTGTGGTCGGCGGTCGTCGTCGCGCCCATCTCCGAGGAGGCCGCCAAGGGCGCCTTCGTCCTGCTGCTGCTCTGGTTGCGACGGCACGTCATCCACGGCGTCCTCGACGGACTGGTGTACGCCGGGCTCGTGGGCATCGGCTTCGCGTTCACCGAGAACATCCTCTACTTCGCCGGCGCCTACGCCGGCGAGATGGGTCTGGGCCCGGGGGGCTTCGGGGCGGCGACCACGATCTTCGTCGTCCGCGGCGTGTTCAGCCCGTTCGCCCACCCGTTGTTCACCTCGGCGATCGGCATCGGGGCGGGCATCATGGTCGGCTCGCGCCGGCGGTGGCTGCGCTGGCTGGCGCCCCTGATCGGGTACGTCGTCGCGGTCGGCCTCCACGCGGCCTGGAACGGCTCGGCGTTCCTCGCCGACGGACGGTTCTTCCCGCTGACCTACTTCTTCGCGATGGTGCCCGGCTTCTTCGCCCTGGTCGGGCTCGCCATCTGGTTCCGGGTCCGGGAGGGCCGGATGCTGACCCGGTCGCTCACCGACCTGGCCCACCGCGGCTACCTCGACCTCATGGAGGTGCCGTGGTTGGTGCGGCCGCCCGCTCGGCGTACGGTCCGGCGCAACGCGCGACGACGAGGCGGACCGGAGGCGGAGCGGACGATGAGGGAGTACCAGCGGCAAGCAATCGAGCTCGCCGTGCTCCACGACCACGTCATGCGTGGCCACCGCGGCCGACGGGGCCGTGAGGCCCGCGACACCCACGAGCGCGGTGCGCACATGGCCCAGCGGCTGGGGGTGCTGCGCGTCCACGTGATGGCGCCGGTGCACGCGGCGTGGGCCTGGCAGCAGGCGCACGCCTGGCAGGCGGTCCCTGCCTGGCAACCGCCGCACGGGTGGCACGAACAGAACGGGTGGCGCCCAGCGAACGGTCCTGATCCCGGCCAGCACCCGGGCCAGCACCCGGGCCAGCACCCGGGCCAGCACCCGGGCCAGCACCCGGGACAGCGCCCGGGAGGGTGGCAATGAGCGAGTCCACCGAGCCGGCGAGCCAGGCGGCGCCGCCGCTCGAGGTGGCGCTGACGGACCTGCGCGACGCCCTCGAGCGGGTCGCGCTGCCGCTGGACACCCCGGAGGTCGGGCCCCACCGGGAGGCGCGGACCGAGGTCGTGGGCCAGCTCGACGACTACGTGCTGCCGCGCCTGCGGCAGATCGAGGCCCCGCTGCTGGCGGTCGTGGGCGGCTCGACCGGCGCCGGCAAGTCGACGATGGTCAACTCCCTGGTGGGGTGCCTGGTCAGCGAGCCCGGGGTGCTGCGCCCGACGACCCGGGCGCCGGTGCTGGTGTGCCACCCCGACGACGTGGCGTGGTTCGACAGCGACCGGGTGCTGCCCGACCTGGCGCGCAGCCACGGTCCCAGCCGAGACGCGGGCGCTGTACAGATCGTGACCGCCGACTCCGTTCCGCGCGGCCTGGCGATCATGGACGCCCCCGACATCGACTCCGTCGAGCTGAGCAACCGGGCGCTGGCCAGCCAGCTGCTGGCGGCCGCCGACCTGTGGCTGTTCGTCACCTCGGCGGCGCGCTACGCCGACCAGGTGCCGTGGGAGTTCCTGCGGGCGGCGGCCGAGCGCAGCGCCGCCGTGGCGATCGTGCTGGACCGCACCCCACCGGCCGCGGTCACCGAGGTCACCGCCCACCTGCGCGAGATGATGGACGGTCGAGGGCTCGAGCGTTCCCCGCTGTTCACGGTGGCGGAGGCGCGACTCGACGACCAGGGCCTGCTGCCGTCGGACCAGTCCGCTCCGGTCTCCGGCTGGCTGCACGAGCTCGCCGCCGACGCCGACGCGCGCGCCGCCGTCGTACGCCAGACGCTGGACGGCGCCGTCGCGTCCGTCGTACGCCGATCCCGTGGCATCGCCGCCGCTCACCGCGACCAGCAGGCGGCGCTGGACCAGCTGCGCGCCGACGTCGACCACTCCTACGAGCGCGCCCGCCGCGAGGTCGGCGAGGCATCGGCCGACGGCAGCCTGCTGCGCGGCGAGCTGCTGGCGCGGTGGCAGGAGTTCGTGGGTGCCGGTGACCTGATGCGCTCGGTCGAGTCGAAGGTCGGCTGGTTGCGCGACCGCGTCACCGGCTTCTTCCGCGGCCAGCCGGCGCAGGTCGACCGGGTCACCTCGGCGGTCGAGACCGGCCTGGAGGCGTTGTTGATCGAGCACGCCGAGGCCGCCGCGGAGCGAGCCCACGACGCCTGGAGCGCCTCGACGACCGGCCGGCAGGTGCTCGCCCGGCCGGAGGGACGCGACCTGGGGCGGGCCTCACGTGAGTTCCGCGCGGTGGCCGAGCGGGTGGTGCGTGACTGGCAGAAGGCCGTGGTCGAGCTGGTGCGGGCCGAGGGCCAGTCCAAACGCACCACCGCACGCTTCCTGGCCTTCGGCGTCAACGGCCTGGCCGTCGCGCTGATGGTCGTGGTCTTCGTGAGCACCGCCGGCCTGACCGGCGCCGAGGTGGGGATCGCCGGCGGCAGCGCCGTCCTCGGCCAGAAGCTGCTCGAGGCCGTGTTCGGCGACCAGGCGGTGCGGCGGCTGACCGAGCTGTCGCGCCGCGACCTCGAGGACCGGGTGCGGGCGGCGTACGACGTCGAGCTCGCGCACTGGGACGACGTGCTCGTCGGGCTCGGGGTGGACGGCGGGAGCGGCGCGCGTCTGGACGCGGCCGTCGCCGCCGTCGAGGCGGCCCGGCGGTGAGCCTCGCCGCGGGCGTGAAGCGGCTGACCGGCCGCGGGCCCGACCTGCCCGCTCGGCTGGCCGCGTTGCGCGAGGCGGTCGAGGCGACCGAGGGCCGGCTCGATCCTGACCTGCTGACGCGCGCCGGATCGGTGCTCGAGCGGGCCGAGGGCCGGCTCGCGCTGTCGGGGGACCACACCGTCGTGGCGCTGGCCGGCGCCACGGGGTCCGGCAAGTCGTCGTTGTTCAACGCCCTGGCCGGCTCGTCGCTCAGCCAGGTCGGGGTTCGCCGTCCGACGACGTCGTCCACGACCGCGGCCGCCTGGGGCGAGGCCGACGAGGTGCTCGCCTGGCTGCAGGTGCCGCAGCGGCACCAGGTCGGTGACGGGGTCAGCGACCCGGGGCGGCTCGGCGGGCTGGTGCTGCTCGACCTGCCCGACCACGACTCCACCGAGGTCGCCCACCACCTGGAGGTGGACCGGCTGGTCGAGGTGGTGGACCTGCTGGTGTTCGTCCTCGACCCGCAGAAGTACGCCGACGCCGCGATCCACCACCGCTACCTCGCGCCGCTCCAGACCCATCGCGAGGTCATGCTGGTGGTGCTCAACCACGTCGACGAGGTCGCGCCCGACCGCCGTCGGGACCTCGACCGCGACCTGGCCCGGCTGCTCGACGCCGACGGGCTGACCGGTGTGCCGCGGCTGCAGACCTCCGCCGTCACCGGGGAGGGCGTCGACGCTCTGCGCGACGTGCTCGCCGACCGGGTGGCCGCCACGCGCGCCGCCGCGGCCCGGCTGTCGGCCGACGTCGCGGCCGTCGCCGGGACGATGCGGGAGGCCAACGGTGAGGCGACGAGCGGGGGACGGAGGGCCGAGGCCGCCACCGGCGCCCAGCGCGCCGAGCTGGTCTCGGCGCTGGCCGAGTCGGCCGGCGTGCCCACGGTGGTGCGGGCCGTGGAGCGCTCGATGGTGCGTCGCGGTTCGCTGCGCACCGGATGGCCGGTGCTGGCCTGGCGGGCGCGGCTGCGACCCGACCCGCTGCGCCGGCTCCACCTCGATCGACTCCCCGGCCGCTCCGGGTCGGACACCGACGAGGGGCGCGAGCCGGTCGGGCCCGACCGGACCTCGCTGCCGGCGCCGAGCCGGGTCGAGCGGGCCCGGGCCGAGACCGCCGTACGTCGGGTCGCCGACGCGGTGGGGGAGCCGTTGAGCCCGGCCTGGCAGCGCGCGGTCCGTCGCGCGTCGCTGTCGCGCACCGACGACCTCGAGGACGCGCTCGACCGCGCGGTCGCCTCGGTCGACCTCGGGGTCGACAAGGTCCCGTTGTGGTGGCGGCTCGCCCGTCTCCTCCAGCTGGCGCTGGTCGCCGCCACCCTGACCGGAGCGGTCTGGCTGGGGCTGCTCGCGCTGGTCGACTTCGTGGCCCTGCCCATTCCGGACCCGCCGGAGACCGAGGGCATCCCCGTGCCGACGCTGCTGCTCGTCGTGGGACTCGCCGGGGGGTGGGCCCTCGCGGTGCTGTCGCGGGTCGTCAACGGCTGGGTGGCCCGGTCGCGGGGGCGCAAGGCCCACCGACGCCTCGAGCAGGCCGTCGAGGAGGTGGCCGACCGGTTCGTCCTCCAGCCCGTGGCCGCCGAGATCTCGGCGTACGACCGGGCGCGGAGCGCCCTGCAGGTCGCGGCCGCCACCCCTCGCCGCTGACCCCGGCCCGCTGACCAGCCGGCCCCGCTGACCCGCCGGCCTGTTTCGGTCCGCCGGCCTGTTTCGGTCCGCCGACCTGTTTCTGGCCCGCCGGCCTGTTTCTGGTCATTCCCTGCAGAGACGCCCGTTTGTGGGCGCTCGCCGCAGGAATCCGGGCTGATCTCTGCGGGGAGCGACCAGAATCCGGTCCCCGACTCCGGCCCGGTCTCCGTCGCGCGACGGATGTGCGGGCCCGCTGGCCAACATCGCCGCCGTCCTCGGCTTCACCGGCATGACGACGATGCCGGGCATGCTGACCATCGACTACGTCGACTCCGCGATCGGTCAGATCCACGGCGTTGCGGCGATCGGTGAGTTCCACGCGCTCATCGACGACACGATGTGGGGCCTGCCCGTCTTCGCGGCGGACCCCATCACGTCCGGCGACCGACCCAGCCGGTTGCTGTCCACGGGGCGATGAACCAGCGCCCTCTCCACCGTCGCGCGGCACGCGGCCCCACGCGTCGGTCGCAGCGCCGACAGTGGTGCCCACACGACGGCCGCGCCGGGGGACACCGGACGCGCATGACGAAGGGGAATCAGATGCAGGACACGTTCGTGACCTTCCAGGGCTGGGTGGGCAGCGAGGTCCGTCACCGGGTGGTGAAGGAGACCTCGGTGGCCAGCTTCCGCGTCGGGGTGACCCCGCGGCTGCGACGCGAGGGCGACTGGGTCGACGGTGAGACGGGCTGGTACACCGTGACCGTCTGGCGCACGCTGGCCGACCACGTGCGCCAGTCGATCCGCAAGGGCGACCCGGTGATCGTCAGTGGCCGGCTGCGCACCGAGACCTGGACGCCGGAGGAGGGCTCGCCGAGCACGACGATGCTCGTCGACGCCACGCTCGTGGGTCACGACCTGACCCGGGGCTGCAGCCACTGGTGGCGCGGCGACCGGCCCCAGGAGGTGGGCGGCGCCGACGTGGCCCGAGGCGGGGGGAGCGATGACGACGCGTCCTCGACGGAGGACTCCCGCGACGGCGGGACCGCGGAGTCCGGAGCAGAGCAAGCGGCCTGACGATCGGGGCCGGTCGCGTCCAGGGGCGTGGTCGGTCCCGCTGCGCCGTCCCCGGCAGGTGCCGGGTCGGATCCCGTCCGGACGGACCCGACCCGGCCACGCAGGGAAGGGCCGCGGAGGAGGGCGTGCGGGGCCGCTCTCGCGGGATTGGGGCCGGAGCGCGGCGCCCCGTAGGCTGGGCGCCACTATGGCTGAATACGTCTACACGCTGCGCAACGTGCGCAAGGCCCACGGTGACAAGGTCGTCCTCGACAACGTCACCCTCTCCTTCCTCCACGGCGCCAAGATCGGTGTCGTCGGCCCCAACGGCACGGGCAAGTCCTCGATGCTGAAGATCATGGCCGGGCTCGACCACGCCAACAACGGCGACGCGGTCCTCGACCCCGACGCGACCGTCGGCATGCTGCAGCAGGAGCCCCCGCTCAGCGAGGGCCGCACGGTGCTGCAGAACATCGAGGAAGCCGTCGGCGAGATCAAGGGCAAGCTCGACCGCTTCAACGCGATCTCCGAGGAGATGTCGAGCCCCGACGCCGACTTCGACAAGCTGCTCGCCGAGATGGGCGACCTGCAGACCGACCTCGACCACGCCAACGCGTGGGACCTCGACAGCCGGCTCGACCAGGCGATGGACGCGCTGCGCTGCCCGCCGCCCGAGGTGCTCGTCGACAACCTCTCCGGTGGTGAGCGTCGTCGCGTGGCGCTGTGCAAGCTGCTGCTCCAGCAGCCCGACCTGCTGCTTCTCGACGAGCCCACCAACCACCTCGACGCCGAGTCGGTGCAGTGGCTCGAGGGACATCTCGCGTCGTACCCGGGTGCCGTCCTGGCCGTGACCCACGACCGGTACTTCCTCGACAACGTGGCGAGCTGGATCCTCGAGCTCGACCGGGGCAAGGCCCACCCCTACGAGGGCAACTACACGACCTACCTCGAGACCAAGCAGAGCCGTCTCAAGGTCGAGGGGGCCAAGGACGCCAAGCGCGCCAAGATGCTCGAGCGCGAGCTCGAGTGGGTGCGCTCGAACGCCAAGGCCCGCCAGACCAAGAGCAAGTCGCGTCTGGCCCGCTACGAGGAGATGGCGGCCGAGGCCGACCGGATGCGCAAGATCGACACCTCCGAGATCAACATCCCCGCGGGCCCGCGCCTCGGTGACGTGGTGCTCGAGGCCCACGACCTCGAGAAGGGCTTCGAGGGCCGGACCCTCATGCACGACGTGTCCTTCAGCCTCCCGAAGGCCGGCATCGTCGGCGTCATCGGGCCCAACGGCGTCGGCAAGACGACGCTGTTCCGGATGATCACCGGCGAGGAGAAGCCCGACGGCGGTGAGCTCAAGGTCGGCCAGACCGTGAAGATCTCCTACGTCGACCAGAGCCGTGGGGGGCTCGACCCGACCAAGAACGTCTGGGAGGTCGTCTCCGACGGGCTGGACTTCATCAAGGTCGCCAACTTCGAGATGAACTCGCGCGCCTACGTGGCGTCGTTCGGCTTCAAGGGGCCGGACCAGCAGAAGAAGTCCGGCGTCCTCTCCGGTGGTGAGCGCAACCGCCTCAACCTGGCGCTGACGCTCAAGATGGGCGGCAACATGCTGCTCCTCGACGAGCCCACCAACGACCTGGACGTCGAGACGCTGCAGTCGCTCGAGGACGCGCTCCTGGAGTTCCCCGGCTGTGCCATCATCACCTCCCACGACCGGTGGTTCCTCGACCGTACGGCGACGCACATCCTGGCCTGGGAGGGCGACGACGAGGACGGCGCCCAGTGGTTCTGGTTCGAGGGCAACTTCGCCGCCTACGAGGCCAACAAGATCGAGCGCCTCGGCGCCGAAGCCGCCCGCCCGCACCGCGTCACCCACCGTCGCCTCACCCGCGACTGACTGGACCTCTGGAGCTCCCTTCCCCAGGTGGGTTGACGCCCCCCTGCCCCGGTGGTACTCCGGAAGAGTCCGCCGTCCGACCTGCGCAGGCAGGGAAGGAGGCGTGGGGTGGTGGAGCACACGACGGGCACCTGGCTGGTGCTGCTGGACCGCGAGACCGCGTCCGACTCGCTGCGTGAGCTGCGAGCCGTCGGCGCAGTGCTCGCGACGGCTCCGCCACGTCTCGCGCTGATCTCCGCCGCCGACCCCGCCCCGCTGCGGCTGGTTCCCGGCGTGAGACGCGTCGTCGACCACCTCGACGAGTCCCTGCTGAGCCTGCTCGACCCCGAGGAGTCGGTCCTCGCGCGGGCCTTCGTCCGGGCGCCGAAGGACCCGGCCGTCCGCGCAGGCGACGGTCTGTCGTGGGACGCGGCCGGGTTCTCGCCGCCCGACGACCTGGGTGACCGCACCCCTCGGCGCGCTGCCCCCCGTCACGATCCGGCTCAACCGGAGCCGGACAGAGCTGAGCCGAGCATGTGAGCAGAGTCCCCGCGCGGGGACAGAGAGAGGCGTCCGATGGCCGGTGACATTCACGTTCCCGAGGCACTCGTGGTCATGCCGGAGGAGGTCGCTCGCCAGCATCGACGAGACCTGCCCTCCCTGGCCACGGCCGCACAACCACCGACCGAGGAGCCGACGCCGCAGGTCCTGCACCGCTACGGCCCCCGCGTGGCGGTGGTCATCGACCCCGCCGGCGCCGAGGACGACCGGCTCGACGAGACCGAGGACTCGGTGCTCGTGGGCGCGCCCTCCGCGCTCAGCGAGGACACCGTCGCCGGTCTCGACGTCACCGGCCGGCTCGGACTGCAGGCGCTGCAGCTGCGTCGTACCGAGGCCTATGCCGCGAGCAAGGCCGAGCGTCCCCGCGACGGAGAGTCGTGGGACGCCTCGGGCATGCAGAGCCCCGACCTGCCGCGGCCCTACGACGCCGGTGCGGGGACCCGCTACGAGCCGGGGCCCGATGCCGACACCCGCACGGGCTCCGGGACCGAGACGGGGGCCGAGGCCACCGTCAGCGAGGCCGTGCCCGCGATCGGCGACGTGATGGTCGCTCAACGGACCGGCGGCGGGGCCGAGGCGGTCATCGCCCCTCCGTCGACGACGAGCGGCCGGCTGGCCGGCACGGTCGCGGTCGGCATCGTGATCGTCGACGGCCCGACGCGCGAGACCCGGTTCACCGCGGCCGAGCGCGTGGAGGTGGTGGCCGAGGTGCAGAACGGCCTCACCTGGCTCGGTACGCAGACCAACGGGGCGCCTGTCACCTGGTCCTACGAGATCCGCAACGTCGCGGTGAGCGTGCCGCCCCTCCCGATCGTGTCGCTCGTCGCGAAGCACAGCGGGCTCGTCCTCGACGTCACCTCCGCCTCGACCGGCAACGGGGCCCGGGTGATCCAGTGGGGCGCGCACGGCGGCCACAACCAGCACTTCAGCATGGAGCCCCTCGGCGACGGGTCGTTCCGCTTCGTCGCCGAGCACAGCGGCCGCGTCCTCGACGTGGAGAACGCCTCGACGGCCAACGGGGCCCGGATCATCCAGTGGGACTGGCACGGCGGGGACAACCAGCGCTTCCTCGTCGAGGACCAGGGGAACGGCGAGATGCGCATCCGCGCCAAGCACAGCGGCCTGGCCCTCGACGTCACCAGCTCCTCGACCGCGGCCGGCGCCCAGATCATCCAGTGGCCCTGGCACGGAGGGGACAACCAGCGCTTCAAGGTCGACGCTCTCGGAGGCGAGCGTGAGGACCGCTGGCGCAACCCGACGATCGCGGCCCTCGGTCACCAGGGGAACTGGAACGGCGTGGGCGACTACCTCAACGACCTGCGCCGCCGCCTCGGCACGGAGTGGGCCTACATCGGGTTCTTCACGAAGTACCCCCTCGGGCACTTCGGCTACGCCAGCATCGGCGGGCCGCGGATCGTCATGGACTACCACAACGACGGGTGGGGCCCCAGCAACATCGACCGGGTCTTCGCGCACGAGACGGGCCACATCTTCAACTGCCCCGACGAGTACGCCTCCAGCGGCTGCGACTGCGGCGGACGGTGGGGCTACTGGCGCACCCCCAACGGCAACTGCGAGAGATGCGCAGGCGCCGCCGGCGTCGACTGCCTGATGCGGGCGAACACGTGGGCGATGTGCGAGTGGACCGCCTCGCACCTGGGGTGGACCACGCCGTGGGCACTGGGGTCGGCCCTGGTCGCGATGCACAGCGGTCGCGCGTTGGACATCGCCGGGGCGTCGACCGCCAACGGGGCCGAGCTCGTCCAGTGGGACTGGCACGACGGCCTGAACCAACGCCTCCGCTTCGACCCGCTCGACGACGGCTGCTACCGGATCGCGGTCCAGCACAGCGGCAAGGTGCTGGACGTGGCGCAGGGGTCGACAGCCAACGGCGCCCGCATCGTCCAGTGGGAGTGGCACGGCGGCGCCAACCAACGGTTCCGTCTCGAACCGTTGGCGGGAGGCGGCGTCCGGCTGGTCGCCAAGCACAGCGGCAAGGTCCTGGACGTGACCAGCTCGGGCACGGCGAACGGCGCCCGGCTGATCCAGTGGGACTGGCACGGTGGCAACAACCAGCGGTTCCGGATGCAGGGCGTCCCGATGTTCGCCGCCCACAGCGGCCGCGCGCTGGACGTGAACGGAGTCTCGCTCAACGACGGCGCCACGCTGATCCAGTGGGACCACCACGGAGGCCCGAACCAGCTGTTCCGGGCCGACCCGCTCGGGAACTTCCAGTACCGTCTGGTCGCCCTCCACAGCGGCAAGGTGCTCGACGTGCACAGCGCGTCGACCGCGGACGGTGCGCCGGTGATCCAGTGGGGCTGGCACGGCGGGAACAACCAGCGGTTCCGCTTCGACCAGACCATCGACGGGAAGGCGCGTGTCACGGCGGTGCACAGCGGGAAGGTGCTCGACATCACCGGCTTCTCCCAGGCCAACGGCGCCCCGGTGATCCAGTGGCCGGCGCACGGCGGTCCGAACCAGGCCTTCCGCCTGCTCGGCGCGCGGATCACGGCCAAGCACAGCGGGCGGGCGCTCGACGTCTTCGGCAACTCGATGGCCTCCGGCGCGCGCCTGATCCAGTGGGACTGGCACGGCGGGAACAACCAGCGGTTCCGGATCGAGCCGCTCGGTGACGGGACCTACCGGATCGTCGTCGAGTCCAACGGACGCGTGCTCGACGTCGCGGGCGCGGGGACGGGCGACGGCGCCCACCTCCACCAGTGGGAGTGGCACGGCGGCGGCAACCAGCGCTTCCGGATCGAGCCGGTCGGGGACGGCTGGCACCGCATCGTCGTCGTGCACAGCGGCAAGGTCCTCGACGTGACCAACGCGTCGACGGCCAACGGTGCTGCCCTCATCCAGTGGCGCTGGCACGGAGGGGACAACCAGCGGTTCCGCCTGTGAGCCGCCGACCGGGCCGACCGGGCCGACCGGGCCGACCGGGCCGACCGGGCCGACCGGGCCCGGCCGGCCTGGGGGCTCAGCTGAGGCGCTCGAGCACCAGGGCCATGCCCTGCCCGCCACCGACGCACATGGTGATGAGGCCGGTCTGCTTGTCGTGGTGCTGCAGGGAGTTGATCATCGTCGACTGCAGGCGGGCTCCGGTCATGCCGAAGGGGTGGCCCACGGCGATCGCGCCCCCGTTGACGTTGAGCCGGTCGAGGTCGATGCCGAGCTCCTGGTAGGACGGCACCACCTGCGCCGCGAACGCCTCGTTGAGCTCGACCAGGTCGATGTCGTCCACGCTCATGCCCGCGCGGGCCAGCGCCTGGCGGGAGGCCTCGACCGGGCCGAGGCCCATGATCTCCGGCGACAGCCCGGTGAGACCGGTCGACACGATCCGCGCCAGGGGGGTGAGCCCGAGCTGGGCCGCCTTGACGTCGGACATGATCACGACCGCCGCGGCGCCGTCGTTGAGCGCGCAGCAGTTGCCGGCGGTCACGACGCCGTCGGGACGGAAGACGGGCTTGAGCTGCGAGACCGCGTCGTAGGTCACGCCGGCGCGCGGGCCGTCGTCGGTGGAGGCGAGCGAGCCGTCGGGCAGCGTGACCGGGGTGATGTCCTTGGCCCAGAACCCGTCGTTGATGGCCTTCTCGGCCAGGTTCTGCGACCGCACGCCGAACTCGTCGAGCTCCTGGCGCGAGAGACCCTTCATGCGCGCGACGTTCTCGGCGGTCTGTCCCATGGCGATGTAGGCGTCGGGCAGCAGGCCGTCCTCACGCGGGTCGTGCCAGTCCTCGCCGCCCTCGGCGTAGGCCTTCGTGCGGCCCTCCGCGTCGGTGAACCTCGGGTTGCGGGTGTCGGGGAGGTGGTCGGAGGTGCCCTTGGCGAAGCGGGACACGGTCTCGACGCCGGCGCTGATGAACACGTCGCCCTCGCCGGCCTTGATGGCGTGGAAGGCCATCCGCGTGGTCTGCACCGACGACGAGCAGTAGCGGGTGATGGTCGCGCCGGGCACGTTGTCCATGCCGAGCAGGACCGACACGATGCGTCCCATGTTGTTGCCCGACTCGCCGCCGGGCAGGCCGCAGCCGAGCAGCAGGTCGTCGATGTCGTCGGTCGACAGCGCCGGCACCTTGTCGAGCGCCGCCTGCACCATCTGGGCGGTCAGGTCGTCGGGACGCATGTCCTTGAGCGACCCCTTGTTGGCGCGCCCGATGGGGGAGCGAGCGGTGGAGACGATGACGGCCTCGGGCATGGGTTCTCCGATCGGTGGGCGACCCCGGTTGGTTCCGGGCCGCGGGTGACACAGGTCTGACAGGGACGGCAGTCAGTCACAGGATCGCCGTACGGCGAGACTGCCTCGGCCACCCTAGTGAGGAATCTGCCAGCATGCAGGTGTGACTCGTCACCTCTACCGCTGCCCGCTGCGCTGGGCCGACATGGACCAGCTCGGACACGTCAACAACGTGACCTACGTCGACTACCTCCAGGAGGCGCGGGTCGACATGCTGCGGCTCCACGCTCCGGTCACCGGGGGCGAGGAGCTTGCCGAGGGTGTGGTCGTGGTCAAGCACGAGGTCGACTACCGGGTGCCGCTGGTCTACCGGGAGAAGCCGGTCTCGATCGAGACCTGGGTGACGAAGGTCGGCGCCGCCTCGTTCACGATGGCCTACGAGATCTTCGACGAGGACGAGCAGGGGGACCGCACGGTCTACGTGCAGGCCCGGTCGCAGCTGGCGCCGTACGTCTTCGCCACGGAGTCACCACGTCGCATCACCGAGACCGAGCGCGAGGTGCTCGCCCAGCTGAGCGACGACCACGAGGGGCCCCGGGCACGCAAGGGCCGGCTGGCGCGCGAGTCCGGTGAGGCCTGGCGCCACCGCTACGCCTGCCACGTGCGGTTCTCCGACGTCGACATCTACCGGCACGTGAACAACGTGAAGTACTTCGAGTACGTCCAGGAGGCACGCATCACGATGATGAGCCGCCTCGTCGACGGCGGGATCCGCGACTGGAGCCTGGTGGTGGGCGCCATCGACGTGGAGTACTCCCGTCCGATCGTGCTGCGGCCCGAGCCCTACCCGATCGACTCGTGGGTGGAGAGCGTCGGTCGCTCGTCGTTCGTGGTCGCCTCGGAGATCTCCGACGGCGAGAACGTCCTGTCGCGTACTCGCGCGGTCATGGTGACCTTCGATCCCGAGACCGGGCACTCGGTGCCGTTGAGCGACGCCGAAGCCGAGGCGCTCAGCGCACGGCCTTGACGGTCACCGTCGCCGGGATCGCGACCCCGCGGACGGGGCGCCTGGCCGCCGCACCCACTCCTCGCTGAAGCAGCAGCTGGAGCCGTCGCGACAGGGTCGACCGTCCGTGGCTCAGTCCTCGCGGGAACCCCAGTCCCTGCGCCACCGCAAGGGACCAAAGGCGGAGAGTTCAGAGGACTGTCCCGCGGGCCTCGAAGGACGCACCATGGAAGGAATGCGGGGAGTCCTCAGGCTCGGTCGTCGGGACCTCTCGCCAGCTCTCTGGAGGCGGCATGTCCACGACCACACCTCTGCGTCGGAAGAACCGATGGATCGCTGTGTGCGCTGTCGGCGCGGGTGCGCTCGTCACGGCTCTCGGACCCGCGCCGGCCTCCGAGGCGGCCCCCGCCGAACGTCGGCCATTGGTCGGTCCGGCGGCTGACATCAGCTGTCAAGAGCTCGAGCCCGGCGAGGAGGACGTCTCCGAGGCGGGCCCGGGTTTCGTCGTCTTCAGGCAGCGGTCCGGGACAGTGAGCGCCCGCGTGGTCCTGAGGGGTGCGCAGCCGCATGCTGACTATCCCGTGCGGCTGCTGCAGTCCGGGGACGACGCCACCACCTGCTTCATCGTCAACGGCGTCCTGCACACGAACGCGCGTGGCGGCGGAGCCCTCAGGGTCAGTGAACCGATCACCGGCGCCGCCGCACAGGTCATCGTCAACACCGGCGACCTCTTCGGGCTGCCGACCTATCGGGCGCTGAACGCGATCAACCTCGCGGCCTCGTGACATCCCGTTCCCGCCGCCGGCGTGGCCCGACCATCGGAGCGAGCGCGATGCAGGTCGGAACGCTGGTGCGGCTCAGTCCTCGGTGTTGCGCATGAACTCCGCGGCGTAGGTGACGTAGCCCCAGAATTTCGCGTCCTGGTCCGGCGTCAGCTTCGCCTCGTCGAGCCCGACGCGGAAGTGCTGGAGCCAGTGGGCCTGCGCCTCGCTGTTCACCGCGAAGGGCGCGTGACGCATCCGCAGCCGCGGGTGCCCGCGCTCCTGGGAGTACGTCGTGGGGCCGCCCCAGTACTGCGCGAGGAAGAGGCGCAGCCGTCGTTCGGCGGAGCCGTCGGCGAGGTCCTCGGCGGGGTACATCGGGCCGAGCACGGGATCGGTCGCGACACCCTCGTAGAAGCGCGCCACGATCCGCTCGATGGTGGGCATGCCGCCGATCTCGTCGAAGAACGACTGCTCGGCGGCCTGAGTCGTCTCGGTCACCGGGCCAGTGTGTCAGGCGGTCGTCACGCGGCCCTGGACGGCGTCTCGGAGCCGCACGATCGACGTTTCGCGCCTGCAGGAGCGACGTCTCGCGGGGAGTGGGTAGGTTCGACTCGGGCCGGACCGGCCCGCCCACTCCACGCGCGCGACACACAACGACCCGCACCGACCCGCGCGACGCGGGAACCGACACGAAGGAGATGCACCATGGCGACTGTCCGCCACGCCTCGACCCACTGGGAGGGCTCGCTGTTCGAGGGCTCGGGCCAGGTGACCCTGAAGTCCTCCGGCCTCGGGACGTACGACGTCTCCTGGCCCTCGCGCGCCGAGGAGGCCAACGGCAAGACCAGCCCCGAGGAGCTGATCGCCGCGGCCCACTCGTCCTGCTTCTCGATGGCGCTGTCCAACGGACTGGCCCAGGCCGACCACGCGCCGCAGGCGCTCGACGTCACCGCCGACGTGACGTTCGTGCCCGGCACGGGCATCACCGGCATCAAGCTGACCGTCGTCGGCACGGTCGAGGGCATGTCCGCCGAGGACTTCGCCGCCGCCGCCGAGGACGCCAAGACCAACTGCCCGGTCTCGCAGGCCCTCACCGGCACCGAGATCACCCTCGAGGCCTCGCTGGCCTGAGGCCGCACCCCTGCGAACGAACGGCCGGCGGGTCGGAGCCCCTACTCCTCGGGGGCTCCGGCCTTCTGGTGCACCGGGCCGCCGCCCTGGGTCCGTCGGGCGCGTCGCGGTGCCAGACCACACGCTGCGGCAGCGGCATCTCGATGCCCTCGGCGCGCAGGCGCTCGCTGATCTTCTGGCGCAGGTCGCGGGCGACCGCCCACTGCTCGAGGGGCACGGTCTTCAGTGCCACACGCACGATCACCGCGTCGGGGTCGATGCGCTCGACGCCCCAGACCTCGGGCTCCTCCATGACGAGCTCGCGGAACTCGCGCTCCAGCCACAGGTGGTGGAACAGGTCGGCCAGCACGCGTCGGACGCGAGCGAGGTCCTCGCCGTACCCGACCTTGATGTCGAGGACGGCGCGCGCCCAGTTCTGGCTCATGTTGCCCACGCGCATGATCTCGCCGTTGCGGACGTACCAGACGGTGCCGTTGACGTCGCGCAGCCGCGTCACCCGCAGCGTGACTGCCTCGACGGTGCCGGTGGCGTCTCCGACGTCGACCACGTCGCCCACGCCGTACTGGTCCTCGAAGAGCATGAACAGGCCGGACAGGAAGTCCGAGACCAGCGACTGGGCGCCGAAGCCGAGCGCGACGCCGACGATGCCGGCGCCCGCGATCAGCGGACCGACGTTGACATTGAACTCCGAGAGCACCATGACGGCGGCGATGGCGAAGATCGCGAAGGAGGCGACCGAGCGCAGCACCTGGCCGAGGGTCTCGGCGCGCTGCTTGCGACGCTCGCGGGCGACCCGGGCGGTGAGCTGCGCGCTCTCGTCGGCCTCGGCCAGAGTGCCCTGACCCACGGGTACGACGCCGCTCGCCGCGCGGCGCACCACACGCGTGACCAGCTTGTAGACGAGCCAACGAGCCACCCAGGCGATGATGAGGATGAAGAGGATCACGGCGGGCTTGGCGACCAGCCAGTCCGCTGCGGCTGCCAGCCATTCGTTGCCGGTGGCGTCGAGGACGGTGCGGCAGAGCGCGTCCTCCTGAGCGCATTCGGGGGGAGTGGTGGTGAGCGAGATCATCCGAGCAGGCTAGGCGATCGGGCGGGGGCAGTCCGAGCCGACCGGTAGGCTTCGCCGTGTGAGAACCGACATGCCGACCGCTCTGCGGCGTCTCGCCGTCCTGACCACCGGTCTTGCCCTCCCGATGGTGGCCGCGCCGGCCTTCGCCGAGCCCCCGAGCGCGTGGGAGCAGGCCGAGGACCCGTCGGCGCTGGAGTTCCTGACCGTGCTGGTCGGGATCCCGCTCGCGATCATCGCGGTGCTGGCGCTGCTGACCTACCTGCCCTCGATGATCCGCGGGCAGTCGACCGAGCCGGCCCTGGTGTTCGCGGAGCGCAGCGAGTGGTTCGGCGGGCCCCGCAAGACCCCGACCGCCGACGAGGTCCCCGCGGACCGTCAGCCCACAGGTGGTGCCGGTGCCCAGTTCTGACGGCTTCACGTCCGCCGAGAGGCAGCAGATCGACCGCGCGATGCGCGACGCCGAGACGGTCTGCCGCTTCGAGTTCTCCGTCTACGTCGGCCCCACCGACGGCCCGGCACGGGAGTACGCCGAGCGACTGCACGCCGCGCTCGTCGCTCCCGACCGCACCGTGCTGCTGCTGGTCGACCCCGCCGCCCGAGTCCTCGAGGTCGTGACCGGCTCCGTCGTCCGCCTCGAGCTGGACGACAAGGAGGTCCGCCTCGCCATCGTCGAGATGCAGTCGCAGCTGGCCCACGACGACCTCGTCGGCGCCATCACCCGCGGCATCGACCGGCTGGCCCAGCAGGCCCGCAAGCCCCGCACGCTGCACTCCTCGCAGAACCAGACCTGACGCCTCAGCGTGAGGTCGACGGCTCGTCGAGGGTCGCCCAGACGCCGAGCACCAGCGCGATCACGCCCGCCACGACGGTGAGCGGGTCGTAGGCGCCCTGGGCGAACTGGGGCCACACCACCAGCGCTCCCATGACGGCCAGGGCCACGACCGGGACGCCACGACGCCTCAGCGCGGCGTGAGCGACCCCGAAGCACAGGACCGTGCCGGCCACCAGGGCGACCTTGGCCGACCCGAACCCGAGCACCAGCAGGGTCACGACGTACCCGACAGCGAGCAGGCCACCGGACAGCAGCACCTGGGGCAGCCGGGGGAGACCCTGCAGCAGCCGCTGCACCACGCCGCGCGTCAGCAGCTCCTCACTGGCCCCGGTGACCAGGAAGGCCAGCAGGAAGACCCCGGGCGGCACCGCGAGCTGCAGCACGACCAGGGCCTCGAGGAGCACGACCGGCACCAGCAGGCCGAGGGCGGGCCGGGGCGGAGGGCGCAGCAGCCACGGCTCGCGCCACCACCCGAGGACCGTCGTCGCCACGACGGGGACGACCAGCGCAGCCAGCGGCGGGAGCACGTACTGCGCCGCCGCCGACCCCTGGGGTCCCCGAGCAACGACTGCTCCGAACACGACCAGCCAGACCGCGACCAGCGCGGCGGCGAGGCCGAGGGCACGGCGGCCGTCGAGGTCCGCACTGGACCGGGCGTCGGGAAGGGCGCTCACGAGCGCCATCCTCCCCGAATCACTCCTCGCCCGCCCCCGGATCGCCCCGTACCGGATCGCCGTCTCAGGCGTACCGCAGTGACGTCTCGCGGGGGGAGGGCAGGTCAGGTCGCGTCGGCGTCGAACTTCTGCGCGGCGAGAGCGCGGCGTACGTCGTCGGCGCCCTCACGCACGAAGCGAACCGCCCCGGGGTTGGCCGGGTTGTCGGCCAGCCACTCCTCGACGCGGTCGAGCACGGCCTGGGTGGCGTGCGAGCGGGGGAACATCCACTGCAGCACCACGCGGGAGCGCTGGACACCCTTGGACTCCCAGATGGTCTCGGCCGCGGTCAGGTAGCGCTCGATGTACGGCGCGAGCAGCGCCTCGTCGCCGGACTCCTGGAAGTGCACCGCGATCTGGCGCTGGGTCTCGTTCGGGGTGTTGTCGCGGTCGACGGCGATCTGCCAGGCCGCCTCCTTGGCCTCGGCGGTGGGGATGAGCGCGCGCGCCGAGGCGGCCCGCTCGCGGCCCGAGATCGTGCCGTCCCGCTGCTCCTCGGCCGCGATCTCCGACTCGCCGGCCCGACCCTGGCGGACCTGGGCGTAGAGCAGCAGCCAGCGCAGGTCGGGGTCGAGGGAGAGCCCGTCGAGCGGCGCGCTCTCGTCGTACCAACCGGTGATGAGGTCCAACGAGGCCTCGCCGTGGGCCGCGGCGGTCAGGGCGCGGACCAGCGCGAGCTGGTGGTCGCTGCCCGGCTCGGCGGCAAGCGCCAGCTGACGTACGCCGTCGTCCCAACGGGCCCGACGCGCGTCACGGTGATCGGGTGCGGAGTAGACGTCCACGGCGGTCTGGGCGTAGCGCAGCAGCGCGCTCACCGCGGTGAGGTCGGTCTCGGTGGCCACGCCCTGCAGCACCAGCGTGGCGAAGGCCGTCGCGGACATCTCCGCGTCCCGGGTCATGTCCCAGGCCGCGCCCCAGCAGAGCGCCCGGGCCAGGGAGTCGTCAAGGGTGTCGATCGAGGCGACCAGGGTCGCCAACGAGCGGTCGTCGAGGCGGATCTTGGCGTAGGACAGGTCGCCGTCGTTGAGCAGCAGCAGCGCCGGCTGCTGCTGACCGACCAGTGCCGTGATCTCGGTCGAGGCGCCCTCGACGTCGGTCTCGACGTGGTGGCGACGCACGAGGCGACCGCCCTCGGTCTCGTAGAGGCCGATGCCGATGCGGTGCGGGCGCAGGGTCGCGAAGTCGGGGTGGTGGCTCTGCTCGACCGAGAAGGACGTGAAGACCCCGGCCTCGTCGACCTCGAAGGCGGGGGTCAACGTGTTGACGCCCGAGGTCTCCAGCCACGCCCGGCTCCACGAGGCCAGGTCACGCCCGGAGACGGCCTCCAGGGCGGTCACCAGGTCGCCGTACTCGGTGTTGCCGAAGGCGTGCTTGCCGAAGTAGTCACGCAGGCCACTGAGGAACTCCTCCTCGCCGACGTAGGCCACCAGCTGCTTGAGGATCGAGGCGCCCTTGGCGTAGGTGATCCCGTCGAAGTTGACCTCCACGGCCTCCAGGTCGTGGTTGTCGGCCACCACCGGGTGGGTCGAGGGCAGCTGGTCCTGGCGGTAGGCCCAGTTCTTGCGCGCGTTGGTGAAGCCGGTCCAGGCCTCGGTGTACTTCGTGGCCTTGACCGAGGAGTGGTGCGCCGCCCACTCCGCGAACGACTCGTTGAGCCAGAGGTCGTCCCACCACTTCATCGTCACGAGGTCGCCGAACCACATGTGCGCCATCTCGTGCAGCACGGTGTTGGCGCGCTGCTCGTAGAACGCGTGGGTCTGGCGGGAGCGGGGGAGGTACTCGTCGCGCAGCGTCACGCAGCCGGCGTTCTCCATCGCGCCCATGTTGTACTCCGGCACGTAGGCCTGGTCGTACTTGCCGAACGGGTAGGGGTAGCCGAAGGCGTCCTCGAAGAACGCGAACCCCTGCTTGGTGACCTCGACGAGCTCGTCGACGTCGAGGTGCGGCACCATCGACTGGCGGCAGAAGTGGCCGAGCGGGATGGTGCCGTGCGGGCCTTCGTAGACGTCGTGGACCTGGTGGTACTCACCGGCCACGATGGCGGTGATGTACGTCGACATGCGCTCGGTCCGGTCGAACGACCACCGCGACGCGTCGTCGGAGACGGTCTCGGGCTCGGGGGTGGCGGCGTTGGAGATGACCGTCCACGCCGCGGGCGCGGTGACGGTGAAGGTGAAGACCGACTTGAGGTCGGGCTGCTCGAAGGTCGTGTAGACGCGGCGGGCGTCCGGCACCTCGAACTGCGTGTAGGTGTAGACGCGGCCGTCGACGGGGTCGACGAAACGGTGCAGTCCCTCGCCGGTGTGGCTGAAGGGCAGCTCGGCCTCGACGACCAGCTCGTTGTCCTCCGCCAGCCCGGTCAGGCGGATCCGGTGGTCGGCGTACACCTCGAGGGGGTCGAGGTCGGTGCCGTTGAGGCTGATGCGCCGGACGTCGCCGTCGACGAGGTCGGCGAAGGTGTCCGCACCGGGCTCGCGGCAGGTGAAGCGCAGCGTCGTGGTGCTGGCGAACACCTTGTCGGAGACGGTGAGGTCGAGGTCGACGGCGTACGAGGTCGCATCGAGCAGACGGGCGCGCTCGGCGGCCTCGTCGCGGGTCAGGTTCGTTCCAGGCATGGAGCATGCCTACACCACCGGACCAGGGGGTCCCAAAACCGTGGGAACCCCAGGTCAGAGCTGGTCGGCGATCAGGAAGGAGTCACCGTCGGCGACGAGCTGCAGCGTGACGCGCTCCGGCGACGTGGTCTCCCCGCCGGCCCGCCCGTAGGTCACGGTGTAGCTGACCTGGTCGGTGCTCGGGTCGGCGGTGATGTCGGACACCTGCGCGCTCTCGTTGAGGCTCCAGAACCCGTCGTAGGAGTCGCGGCCGCTCTCGCGCTGGTAGCGGGGCGTCAGCATCTGCCAGGAGGCGTCGGTGTCGGTCGTCGCGGTCTCGAGGTAGTCGGTGACGAAGGCGCGCTGGCGGTCCGCCACCGACTCGGTGTCGGCCGACGGTGTCGTGGTCGGGGACTCCGACGGCTCCTCGGAGGAAGCGGAGTCCGACGGGGTCGGCTCGTCCGTCGCCGTCGTGGAGCCGTCCTCGCCCCCCAGCTGGCTCAGGCCGACTCCGATGAGGGCGACGAGGACCAGAGTCGCCAGGAGCGCCCCGAGGACGAGGCCGCGGCGCCGGCGCGAGGACCTGTCGCGTCCCTTCGGCGGCGGAGCGATGACCGGTGGCTCGTCACCCGTCGGACGTTGCGAGGTGCCGGTGTCCACGGCGGTCCACACCGGCTCGGCCTCGTAGTCCTCGTCGTCCTCCTCGTGGGGATGCCGCTCGGTGGCGCGGCTGACCAGTGACGAGACCGGGGTGGCCGCGGGGGCGACCCGGGTGGACTGCGCGGGCTCGGTCGCCGCCGAGTCCGCACCGGTGGTCGCCTGGTCGAGACGGCGGGGGTCACTCAGGGCGTTGCGCACCTGGTCCATGGTCCAGCGACTGCCGGGGTCCTTCACCAGCGTGTGTGCCAGCAGGCCGGTCAGGATCCCGGCCCGGTCGCTGCGCGGCTCGGGACCGTGCACGATCTGGTACATCCCCGCCATGACGTTGCTGCCCATGTCGTAGGGCGGGCGCCCCTCGAGCGCGTGGTAGAGCGTGGCGCCGAGCGCCCAGACGTCGCTGGCGGACGACGCCCGTCCGCCCGAGGCCACCTCGGGCGCGAGGTAGGCCGGCGAGCCGGTGACCAGCCCCGTCTGGGTCAAGGTGGCGTCAGCGGTCGCTCGGGCGATGCCGAAGTCGGTGAGCTTCACGCTGCCGTCGTCGCGGATCAGGATGTTCGACGGCTTCACGTCGCGGTGGAGGATGCCGGCGTTGTGGGCGGCTGCGAGCGCGTCGGCGGCCTGGGTCAGCACGACGCGTGCCTCCTCGGGGTCCAACGGCCCCTCCTCGGAGACGCGCTGGCCCAGGGTGCGGCCCTGGACGTACTCCATGACCAGCCAGTGGGCGTCGCCCTCGGCGACGAGGTCGAAGATCGCCACGATGTGCGGGTGGTTCAGCCGAGCCGCGAGCCGGGCCTCCCGCTCAGCGCGGACGAGGTCGGGCTCGGAACCGCCGGGCATCATCCCGACCTTCTTCAGGGCGACCTCGCGCCCGAGCATCCGGTCCTCGCCCCGCCACACGACACCCATGCCGCCGCGTCCGATCTGGGCGTCGAGGGAGTAGCGGCCGGCGATGACTCGGGTTCGGTCGTTGTCGGGGCTCATCACGACACTGTTGCCCGTCCGAGCAGGAATCCATGCATCGGGACGCTGTCATCTGGACCACAGCCTGGCCTCCGGCTGGACCAGGTCCGGGCCGGGGGTGGACCGCGGCCGACCGCCCGGCCTCGCTGCATAGGATTCGCCCATGCCCGTCGCCCCGTCCTCCCGCAAGGTGCTCTCCGCCGTGGCCTGGCCCTACGCCAACGGCCCCCGACACATCGGTCACGTCGCCGGTTTCGGGGTGCCCTCGGACGTCTTCAGCCGCTACATGCGGATGACCGGGAACGACGTGCTGATGGTCTCCGGCACCGACGAGCACGGCACCCCCATCCTCATCGCCGCCGACGAGGCCGGGGTGAGCGCCCAGCAGCTCGCGGACACCAACCACCGGATGATCGCCGAGGACCTCTGCGCGCTCGGGGTCTCCTACGACCTCTACACCCGCACCACGACCGGCAACCACACCGCGGTGGTGCAGGAGCTGTTCCTCGGCGTCCACGCCAACGGCTACTTCCAGGAACGTACGACGTACGGCGCAGTGTCACCGTCCACCGGACGCACCCTTCCCGACCGCTACATCGAGGGCACCTGCCCGATCTGTGGGGCACCCGGCGCTCGGGGCGACCAGTGCGACACCTGCGGCAACCAGCTCGACGCCCACGAGCTGATCGACCCGGTGTCGAAGATCAACGGCGAGACGCCGGACTTCCGCGAGACCCAGCACTTCTTCCTCGACCTGCCTGCCCTGGCCGACGCCCTCAAGGCGTGGCTCGACGAGCGCGAGTCCAGCGGCACCTGGCGGCCCAACGTCATCCGCTTCAGCCAGAACATCCTCGAGGACATCAAGCCCCGCGCGATGACCCGCGACATCGACTGGGGCATCCCGATCCCGCTCGACGGCTGGCGCGACGACCCCACCAAGCGGCTCTACGTCTGGTTCGACGCCGTCGTGGGCTACCTCTCGGCGTCGGTGGAGTGGGCGCGCCGCACCGGAGACCCGGAGCGCTGGCGGGAGTGGTGGGGTGATCCCGAGGCGCTGTCCTACTACTTCATGGGCAAGGACAACATCACCTTCCACTCCCAGATCTGGCCGGCCGAGCTGCTGGCCTACTCGGGCAAGGGCTCGCTGGGCGGCACCCCGCGCACCTTCGGGGAGCTCAACCTGCCGACCGAGGTCGTCTCCAGCGAGTTCCTCACCATGGAGGGCCGCAAGTTCTCCTCCTCCAAGCGCGTGGTGATCTACGTCCGCGACATGCTGGCGCGCTACCAGGTCGACGCCTTCCGCTACTTCGTGGCCGCCGCCGGACCGGAGAACCAGGACTCCGACTTCACCTGGGCCGAGTTCGTCCGGCGCACCAACGACGAGCTGGTCGCGGGCTGGGGCAACCTCGTCAACCGCACCGCGAGCCTGATCGCCAAGAACTTCGGCGAGATCCCCGCCGCCGCTGAGCTCACCGCCGAGGACCAGGCGCTGCTGGACCGGGTGGGCGCGTCCTTCGAGGTCGTCGGCGACGCGATCGGGCGCCACCGCCAGAAGCAGGCGATCGGCGAGGCCATGCGCGTGGTCTCCGAGGTCAACAAGTACGTCTCCGACTCCGAGCCGTGGAAGCTGAAGGGCGAGGACCAGCGCGAGCGGCTGGGCACCGTGCTGCACGTCATGGCCCAGGCGGTCAGCGACTGCAACACCCTCCTCTCGCCGTTCCTGCCGCACGCCTCGAACACCGTCGACGCGGTGATGGGCGGCTCCGGCGTCTTCCAGCCGATGCCCGTCATCGAGGAGGCCGACGACCTCGACGGCGGTGCCGGCTACCCGGTCATCACCGGCGACTACACCGCGGCTCCGGCCTGGGATCGTCGCCCGGTGGTCCCCGGGACCCCGGTGGGCAAGCCGACACCGGTCTTCACCAAGCTCGACCCCTCGGTCGTCGAGGACGAGCTGGCCCGCCTCGAGGCGAGCGCCGGATCGGGCTCGTGAGCCTCCACCCCCAGGCCGCCGCCGCGCTCGCGCAGTGGGCGGAGGGGCCGGCGGTCCACACCCTCGACGTGTCCGGCATCCGCACCCGGCGCGCGGCCGCGCGTGAGGACGGGCTGGCCGAGCCCAAGGAGGACGTCGCCTCGTCCACCGACGTCGACGCCGCTGGGGTGCCGTGCCGGTTGCTGCGCCCGGCCGGGGCGGGCCCGGACGAGCCGCTCCCAGCGCTGATCCACCTGCACGGCGGCGGGTTCGTCCTCGGCGACCTCGAGACCCACGACGCCCAGAGCCGTCGCCTGGCCAACCGCACCGGCCGCGCGGTGCTGTCCGTGGACTACCGGTGCCCGCCTGAGCACCCCTTCCCGGCCGCGCTCGTCGACAGCGTGACGGCCCTGGACTGGCTCGTCGAGCGGGCCGCCGACCTCGGGGTCGACGCGCGACGCATCGGCGTGGTGGGTGACAGCGCGGGGGCGAACCTCGGCATCGGTACGGCGCTGCGTCGGCCCGGACGGCTCGACGCGGCGGTGCTGGTCTACCCGTTCCTCGACCCCGACGCCGCGTCCGCGTCGTACGCCTCCACGCAGGGAGGGCTCGACCGCGACGACGCACTGTGGTTCTGGCGGCACTACCTCGAGGGCGAGGCCGCCGGCTCCGCGCGCACCCGCGACCCCGAGGTGGCACCGCTGCTCTCGACGCGGCTCGGCGAGCTGCCGCCCACCCTGGTCCAGATCGCGGGGGAGGACACGCTGGTCGACGAGGACCGCGCGTTCGTCGCGCGGGCCCGCGACCTGGGCGCCGACGTCACCGCCCTCGAGTACGACGGGATGGTGCACGGCTTCTGGCGCAACCCGGACCTGTTCGACGCCGCCGAGCAGGCCCTGACCGACGCGGTCGACTGGCTGCGCAGGCGCTGACCCGGGCCCTGACACCGGCGTCCAGCGACGCGCTCAGGGGCGGTTGACGGTCAGCAGGCGGGCGTAGCCGGCCGCGGCGACCTCCTGCGCGCTCACACCGTAGACCTCCTGCAGGGCGGCCGCCTGGGCCCGGGGGAGAGGGGTGCCCTTCGTGTCTGCTCGCGCCAGCGCGTCGAGCAGGTCGAGCAGCTTCGGCACGCCACCGCGGCTGATCAGCTCCTCCGCCAGCGCCTGCGCCAGGGTGTAGCCCACGACCGGGTTGCGGCGGAACTCCTCGGTGCTGATGAGCCGGTCCTGAGGCGCGCCCGCGGCGAAGCGGTCGTAGATCGGGCTGGGGACGACGAGCTCGGCCATGCCGGTGGTCTGCCAGCCGACGTACTCCGCGATCCCCTCGGAGAGCCACAGCGGCTGCGGCTTGTCGCGCAGCACGAAGTGGGTCAGCTCGTGGCGCAGCACCCGGTCGTCGTCGAGGAACTCCTCGAGGCGGTCCGGGTTGTACTTCACCCGCCACCCCGCGACGCCGATGGGCTCGTGCGTGCTCAGCGTGGTCGTGATCGCCGGACCGAAGACCGCCCCTGCCACCGCGAGGCCCTCGTAGCTCAGCCGGGAGGCGTTCCCGCTGGTGGTGGCGTCGACGAGCAGGGGAGCGCCGTTGGTCACGCCCAAGGTGCTGCGCACGTAGGCCAGCGCGCGGGTCACCCGGGCGGTCAGCTCCGCGAGCTCCTCGTCCCGGTCGCGGTCGACCACGACGGTGACCTGTCCGGCGCGGCGCACGGAGATGGGACCCTCGGCCCACGGCCGGGCGCTGCCGATGCTGCTCAGCGTGCGCTCGGTCTCGTCGATGCGCTCGGCGCCGAGCAGCCACTCGCCGTCGCGCTGGACGAAGGTCAGGCCGACCTCGTTCGAGACCGAGTCCTTGTCGACGGCGCGGATCTGGACGTGCTCGGTGATGTCGGGCTTGATCTCCGGGTCGTCGCCCTTCACCGGCGTGACCGGGAGCGTCCTCTCCTCGAGCCCGTAGACGATCTCGGCCACCCCGAGTCGTCGGAGGTTGTCGAAGGTGACGAGCTGCTGCTGCACGAAGCGGGGGCTGGCGTCGTCGAGGGTCGACAGGAAGCCCATCCGGTCGCCCTCCTCGATGGCCCGGGCTCGGGCGTCGAGCACCCGCTGGATGGCGGCGTACTCGTCATCCGCGGCGTGTTCGGAGGAGCCGCTCCCGCCGTCGTCGGTGTCGTCCCCACCGGCCGAGGAGCCGGAGGTGCTCGAGGACTCGCTCGTGGAGTCGGCACGCAGGGAGGCGTCGTCGTCCCCGGTCACCGTCAGCACTGCTGCGGTGGCCGTCACGGCAATGGCCAGTCCGGCCGCCATCAGGCCGGTTCGCGTCCCCCTCACGGGGTCCATGGTAGGAGGAATCGGACGGGTCCACCGGGGTTCGCCGCGCTCGCGGGCGGGTGACAGACTCCCGCCATGCGCGTGCACATCGGATCGGACCATGCCGGACTCGAGCTCAAGGACCACCTCGTCGGGTGGCTGGCCGACCAGGGGCACGAGGCGGTGGACCACGGGCCGTTCGTCTACGACGCGCTCGACGACTACCCGGTGTTCTGCCTGCGCGCCGCCGAGGCGGTCGCCGCCGACGGCCACGACGGGGTCGAGGCGCTCGGTGTGGTCATCGGCGGGTCGGGCAACGGCGAGCAGATCGCGGCCAACAAGGTCGTGGGTGTCCGGGCCGCACTGGTCTGGAGCGAGGAGACGGCCGTGCTGGCCCGCGAGCACAACGACGCCAATGTCGTCGCGGTCGGCGGACGCATGCACACGCTCGAGGACACGACGCGCTTCGTGGAGGTCTTCCTCGCCACGGCGTACACCGGCGCCGAGCGGCACACCCGCCGGATCGCGATGCTCACCGACTACGAGAAGACGCGGAACCTGCCCCCGCTGCCGGCCTCCGCCCTGGGCGGTCCCGCCGGGGCGGGCGATGCCTGAGGGTCACACCCTGCGCCGGCTGGCCGACGACCTGACGGCCGCGTTCGGCGGGCGGACGGTGGCGGTCGGCAGCCCCCAGGGACGGTTCGGCGCCGAGGCCGCGCTGCTCGACGGGAGCACCCTGCTGCGGGCCGACGCCGCCGGCAAGCACCTGTTCCTCGAGCTCGAGGGTGACCAGGTGGTCCACGTGCACCTCGGCCTCATCGGCACGTTCCGCATCGTCACCGGCGACCCCACACCGCCGGTCGGTCAGGTGCGGCTACGGCTGGTCGCGCACGCCGCGGGCGGCACGACGTACGCCGACCTGCGGGGGGCGATCACGTGCGCGCTGGTCACCCCCGCGCAGCAGGCGGCCGTCGTGGCCAAGCTGGGACCCGACCCGCTGCGGCCGGACGCCGACCCGGGGCGGGCGTGGGCGCGGATCTCGCGCAGCCCGCGCAGCATCGGCGACCTGCTGATGGATCAGGCGGTCATGGCAGGTGTCGGCAACGTCTACCGCGCCGAGGCGCTGTTCCGGCAGCGGCTCCACCCGTTCCGGCCGGGGACGTCGGTGCGGCGGGGCCGGTTCGAGGCGCTGTGGGCCGACCTCGTGGAGCTGATGGTCGAGGGGGTCCGCACCAACCGGATCGACACGGTGCGTCCGGAGCACACGCCCGAGGCGATGGGGCGCGACCCGCGCCGCGACGACCACGGGGGAGAGGTCTACGTCTACCGCCGCCACGAGCAGCCCTGCCTGGTGTGCGGCACGCGGATCCGCACCCGGGAGCTGGCCGGTCGCAACGCGTTCTGGTGCCCCCGCTGCCAGCCCGCCTTCCGCTCCCGCGCTACGGGCTGACCCGGGCCGCAGGGCCCGAACCGGACGGACGGAGGTCCGTTGCGGACCGGGACGGTCCTGCCCAAGACTGCCGATAACTGCCTCGGGGCGGATGGAGGCTGCCCGGGCGAGGAGGTCGACGATGTCGGTGCTGCTCTACCGCCTCGGCCATGCGATCGCCCGGCGCCGTGGCGTCGTCGTCGCTGCCTGGCTGATGGTCCTGGTGGCGGTGGTCGGATCGTCGATGGCTCTGGGCGACCGTTACGACGACACCTTCACCGTCCCGGGCACCCCGTCCCAGCAGGGCCAGGACCTGCTGCTCGACCGTTTCGACCAGTCCGGCACGAGCGCCCAGATCATCGTCACCGCGAGCCGGGGCAGCATCACCGACGGCGCGAACGCCACAGCGGTGCAGCAGATCAGCTCCGCCGTGGACGCCGTTCCCCACGTCACCATGAGCAACCCCCTGGACGCCACGGACCCGGTCGTGTCCTCCGACGGCCGGTCCACGCTGGGGCAGGCGCTGTTCGCCCGCGCGGTGCCCTCCGACCGCACGCTGGAGCAGGTGCAGGCTGCCGCCCGTACGGCGGCGTCGTCCCCGGTGAGCGCGCTGGTGGGCGGCGACGCCTACAAGAGCACGGCCGACCCGAGCAAGGTGCCCGAGCTCCTCGGGCTGATGGTGTCGTTCCTCATCCTGTGCGTGACCTTCAGGTCGCTGGTGACAGCCGGCATGCCGATCCTCACCGCCCTGGTCGGGGTCGGGGTGACCTTGAGCGCGGTCGTGGTCGTGTCCAGCGTCGTCACCGTCTCCAGCACCTCGCCGACCCTGGCGGAGATGCTCGGCCTCGCGGTCGGCATCGACTACGCGCTCTTCCTCCTCTCACGCTACCGACGGCAGCTGCGCGACGACGTGACGCCGGCGGAGGCCATGGCGCGAGCGCTGGCCACCGCCGGGAGCGCCGTGGTGTTCGCCGGCACCACGGTGGTCATCGCGCTCCTCGGACTGACCGTCGCACGCATCCCGGTGCTCACGGTCATGGGGCTGGCCGCGGCAGCAGCCGTGGTGGTGGCCGTCCTCGTCGCACTCACCCTGCTGCCCGCGATCGCGCTGCTGCTGGGCGAGCGCCTGCGCCCGCGGACGCGCTCCGGGCGGTCCTCACGCGTACGTCGACTCCCGGCCCGTCGCCGTACGGCCCGACGACGGCGCCGTCGGGGCGACCAGCACGCAGCCGCCGACGTCGCCACCGAGTCGGGCGTGCCCACCCGCTGGGTGCGGCTGGTCACCCGCGTCCCGCTGCTGACCGTGGCGCTCGTGGTGGGCGGGCTGCTGCTGGCCGCGACACCCGCTCTCGACCTCGAGCTGGCCCTGCCCGACAGCAGCACCGCACCGGAGTCCTCGCCGCAGCGGCAGACCTACGACGCGATCACCGAGGCGTTCGGCGAGGGCTACAACGCGCCGCTCACGCTGACGGGCGGGGTCATCACGAGCGACGACCCGGTGGGGACCGTGGACGACTGGGCGAAGGGCGTCGCGAAGGTGACGGGCGTCGTGGACGTCACCCAGGCCACGCCCAACGCGGGCGGGGACACGGCGCTGGTGCAGGTGATCCCGCGGGCCGGGCAGACGGCCGGGTCGACCTCCGCGCTGGTGAGCCGGCTGCGCGACCGCAGCCCCGGGTGGGAGGACGAGTACGGCGTCACCGACATCCTCGTGACCGGGCCGACCGCCATCAACATCGACGTCTCCGAGCGTCTGGCCGGCGCCCTCCTGCCCTTCGCCGCCATCGTCATCGGGTTGTCGCTGCTGCTGCTCATGGTGGTCTTCCGATCGGTCGCGGTGCCGGTCAAGGCGACGTTCGGCTACCTGCTGTCGGTCGGAGCCGCGCTCGGGGCCGTGGTCGTGGTGTTCCAGTGGGGGTGGCTCGACGCCCTCCTCCCCGGCATCGCGGAGGGGCCGATCGTCAGCTTCCTGCCGATCTTCGTCATGGGGGTGCTCTTCGGTCTCGCCATGGACTACGAGATGTTCCTGGTCTCCGCCATGCGGGAGGAGTTCGTCCGCGACGGCGACCCCCGCGCGGCCGTGCTCCACGGCTTCCGGGCGTCCGCGCCGGTGGTGACGGCAGCCGCACTCATCATGACGAGCGTCTTCGTGGCGTTCGTCCCGGGCGGCTCGAGCACCATCAAGCCCATCGCCATGGGCCTCGCCGTCGGGGTCTTCGTCGACGCCTTCGTCGTACGCATGACGTTCGTGCCGGCCGTCCTGGCGCTGCTCGGGCGCAGTGCGTGGTGGTTGCCCGGCTGGCTCGAGCGCCGGGTCCCGGCCGTCGACGTGGAGGGAGCGGCGATGCACCGACGCGTCGCCCTCCAGCGGTGGCAGGCCGAGCACGGCGTCGCCGTCGTCCGAGCCGAGGCACTCGTGGTCAGCCCCGGCGGCGCGCCGCTCGAGGTGAGCGCTTTCGCGGGCCGGGTGACGCGGGTGCCTGCTCGGGGGGACCTCCGAGCCTGGGGGCTGGTGCTCGTCGGTCGCCGCCGACCCGTGCAGGGCGACCTCGCCGTCACCGACCTGCTGCTCCCCGAGCAGGCGTCGGCCGTGCAGCGGCGAGCCGTCCTCGTGCAGGTCGGCCGACCGCTCGAGCCGGGGGAGGTGGGGCAGCCCGTCGACGCGCTGGTCGAGCGGCGCGCCCGCCTGAGCCGCGTCACCCGCCGCGGACGGCGGGCCTTCGTCAAGGCCGCCACCGCTGCCCAGGGTCGGCTGGAGGCGCGGCTCACGGCTGCGCTCGCGGCGCCCCGCGATCCGGGGTCGTCCGGTGTCGAGCCCCCGTACGGACCTCGCCGCACCGCGGACCAGCGTCGCGTCGACCGGATCGCGGCGCTCGACTGTGCGCTGGCCGTCGTCGGAGGAGCGCGGCTGGTCGTGCTGTGCTCGACCGACGCGAGCGACGCGGACCGGGGCCTCGCCGTGACGGCGCTGGCGGCGGCGCTCGTCGCTGAGTGCCTCGACGGCGACGACGCGGCTGTCGAGGCGCCCGGGGCCGACGGCCGGGGCGCCGTCTCCGTGCTCGTCCTCGAGGCGGTCGACCCGACGGCCGGGGCGGGTGAGGGCCGGACACGGCCAGCGGTGTCCACGGTCTCCTCGGGGCCTGCGGTGCCGGCCGGCCGAGGTGGCAGGTCGTGACCAGGGGCATGAGTCGCGTCGTGGTGGTCGGGGTACTCCTCCCGCTGCTGGCGGCCGTCGTCCTCGTGTGGTCGACGACGGGGCGCGAGCAGAACCTCGACCGTGTCCCGGTCGCCGTGGTGAACGGGGACACCGTGATCACCGGGCCCCAGCCGATGGCAGCCGGCCGGGCGTTGGCTGCGGCCCTCACCCAGCCGACGACCTCCGGTCCCGACCTCGGCTGGACGCTCGCCGACAGTGCGGACGCCCAGGAGGGGCTGCGCACCGGCTCCTACTACGCGGTGCTGACGATCCCGTCGGACTTCTCCGCGGCGATCCTCTCGACCGGCACCGATGCCCCGACGCGCGGTCGGCTGCAGCTGACCAGCAACGGGGCGGCGAGCGCCACGGTGCCGGCCATCAGCGAGGCCGTCGCGTCCGCCGCTGCGACCTCGCTGGGGCAGCAGTCGACGCGCGGCTACCTCGACCAGGTCTACGGCGGCTTCAACCAGATCGCCTCGTCGAACCGCAAGGCGGCCACGAGCGCGACGTCGCTCGCCGACGGAGCCGACCAGCTCGCGGCCGGCGCCGAGTCACTGGACGGGGGGATCGACGCGCTCGCCGCCAGCCTGTCCGAGCTGGCCGTTGGTGCCGCCGAGCTGGCGACCGCCACCGGATCGGTGGCTGCCGGCACCCGCGACGTGGCCGACGGTGCCTCGGGACTGGCCACGGGCAGCCGTGAGCTCGATCAGGGCGCCCGCACGCTGGCGGAGAGCGCGGACACGTTGGCCCGCGGCGCCGGCGAGGTCTCGGGCGCCGCGGGCCGGGTCGCCCGGGGCGCGGTGCAGAACGCCGCCGGTGCGCGCGAGGTCGCCCGAGCCAACCGGGAGCTGGCACGTCGGATCGCCGAGGTCGCACGCCTCTGCGACAGGATCGTCCGTGGGGACCGGTTCTGCTCCCGGCTCGACGCCGCCCGGGCCGCCACCCGACGCCTGGCCGCCGGGTCGACGAAGGTCGGCGTCGGCTCCAGCGCGCTGGCCGAGGGCACCCGGAAGGTCGCCGGCGCCACCTCAGGACTGGCCGGGGGAGCGCGGCGTCTCGCCGGGGGCGCGCAGTCACTGGCCGGGTCCGGCGCGGGCCTGACCCGGGCCGCGGAGCAGCTCGCCGGCGGCGCCGACGCGGTGGCCCGCGGCGCCGCGGAGGTGGAGCGATCAGCGGGGTCGCTGGCATCGGGCGCCGGGGCTGCCGATGAGGGGGCGGCGGAGCTCGTGTCCGGCAGCGCCGATGTGACCTCGAGCGCCGACGAGGTCTCCCAGGGCGCCGAGCAGCTCGGCCAGGGGCTGACCCAGGAGGCCGACCAGAGCCCGACGTACTCCTCGTCGCAGGAGAAGGCGCTGGAGAAGGTGGTGAGCGAGCCGGTGGTGCTCGCCAGCACCGTGCAGCACACCGACCACGGCAACGGGTGGCTCCTGGCGCTGGCGCTGGGCCTGGTCCTGTGGTTCGCGGCGCTGGTGGCGGTGGTCGGACGCGACCTCCCCGGTGCGCTGGCCGGCGCCGAGGCGCCGGTCTCGTCGGGTCGGCTCACCGCCGCTCAGCTCGCTCCGGCGGCGGCGGTGGCGCTGCTGCAGGCGGTGGCGGTGGTCGCCGTGCTGCCGCTGCTGCAGCTGAGCACCTCGTCACCGACCTCGTTGGTGCTGCTCACGCTGGTCGCAGCGGTCGCCTTCACCGCGTTGGGCGTGCTGATGCGATGGGCCTTCGGCGCGCTCGGCCTCGCCGCACTCACGCTCCTGCTGGTGCTGCAGGGCGCCGCGCTGGGCAACGTCGTACCGATCGAGACGGCGCCGCAGCTCCTGCAGACGCTCAACGCCCTGCTGCCGCTGACGGTGTACGTCGACGCCGCCAGCCAGCTGGTCTCCGGCGGTGACGTCGGCTCGCTCGCGGGAGCGCTCACCGTGCTGGTCGTCTGGGGCGCCGTGTCCGTGCTGGCCGCCGTCGCGGTCGTACGCCGCGGGCGGCTGGACCCCGTGGAGCGGATGACGGGAATCGAACCCGCGTAGTCAGTTTGGAAGACTGAAGCTCTACCATTGAGCTACATCCGCGTGGCGCTCGTCGGGCTCCCGGGTGAGCGGGGGCCAGGTCGTTGCCGCGGACCATCGTGCCACACCAGCGGCCCCATCCGTGACACGACGTGACTCGGTCGCGGCAGGTCGAGAAGTCGCCGTTTCGACAGGCCCAGTCCCGCTGACTAGACTCCCGGGGGTTCCACAACCGGGGCGTAGCGTAGTGGCTAGCGCGCCTGCTTTGGGAGCAGGAGACCGCAGGTTCGAGTCCTGTCGCCCCGACAGCGCGTCCCGTCCGACCAGGCTTTCCCAGGCCGCCCGGACACCAGCACGATCCGCCCGACCAGTCCCGACCTGCCCGACGACTTGCCGTGCAACCAGGTCACCGCACCTGCACGGCCGCATCCGCTGAGAAACCCGAGGAGACACCCCTGTGAAGAGCACCGTCGAGACCCTGAGCCCCACGCGGGCGAAGCTCACCGTCGAGGTGCCTTTCGAGGAGCTGAAGCCCAGCCTCGACAACGCCTACAAGAAGATCGCTTCGCAGATCAACGTGCCAGGCTTCCGCCGCGGCAAGGTTCCGGCGCCCATCATCGACCGCCAGGTCGGCCGCGGCGCCGTGCTCGACGAGGCCATCAACGAGGCCCTGCCGGGCCTGTACGTCCAGGCGCTCCAGGAGAACGAGCTGGAGCCGCTGGCGCAGCCCGAGATCGACATCACCAAGCTCGAGGACAACGAGACCTTGGAGTTCACCGCCGAGGTCGACGTCAAGCCCGAGATCACCCTGCCGTCCCTGGACGACCTCGAGGTGACCGTCGACGACGTCGCCGTCACCGACCAGGACGTCGAGGAGCAGGTCGAGGCGCTGCGCGAGCGCTTCGGCACCCTCACCGACGTCGAGCGCGCCGCCGAGGAGGGTGACTTCGTCGTCATCGACCTCAAGGCCAGCAAGGACGGCGAGATCGTCGAGGGCGGCGAGGCCGCCGGCGTGAGCTACCAGGTCGGCAAGGGCGGCATGCTCGACGGGCTCGACGAGGCCCTGCGCGGCATGAGCGCCGGCGACACCACCACGTTCACCAGCCAGCTCGCCGGGGGAGACCTCGAGGGTGAGGACGTCGAGGTCGAGGTCAGCGTCACCGCCGTCAAGGAGCAGCAGCTCCCCGAGCTCGACGACGAGTTCGCGCAGATGGCCTCCGAGTTCGACACCATCGGTGAGCTCACCGACGACGTCCGGGTCCGGCTGGGCAACGGCAAGCGCCTCGAGCAGGCCGCCTCCGCCCGCGACGCGGTCCTGGAGAAGGTGCTCGACCTGACCGAGATCCCCGTCCCGGACTCGCTGGTCGCCGAGGAGCTGGTGGCGCGTCGTCAGGGCATCGAGCAGCAGCTCGCGATGGCCGGCATGACGATGGAGGCCTACCTCGACGCCGAGGAGCAGACCGTCGACGAGTTCGAGGCCGAGCTCGAGAAGCGCGTCCACGACGCCGTCGCGGCGCAGTTCGTCCTCGACCAGATCGCGGTCAACGAGGAGCTCGGTGTCGAGCAGCAGGAGCTCACCGAGCACATGCTGCGCCGGGCCCAGCAGTCGGGTCAGAACCCGCAGGAGTACGTCCAGCACATGGTGGAGCACAACCACCTGCCCGAGCTGGTCTCCGAGGTGCGTCGCGGCAAGGCGCTGGCGCTCGTGGTCGAGCAGGCCACCGTCACCGACGAGTCCGGCAACCACGTCGAGCTGAAGAACCTGCAGCCCGACGGCACCATCGGTGAGCCCGCTGCAGAGACCGACGAGACCGAGGTCGAGGCCGCCGCCGAGAGCGACGTCGAGGTCGAGACCGACGCCGAGAAGGCCTGAACCACCGCCGGCGACCGAGCCGGCACCGCGTCGAGGGCGCGTCCGGACACGTTCCGGGCGCGCCCTCTTGCGTGTACAAGTGTTCACTGACGAGACTGGGCCCATGGTCCAGCCCCCACCGACACTCGCCGCCCCGTGACGGACCGGGCGCTCGCCCGCGTGATCGAGCCGGACGAGACGCACGTCCCCGACGCGATCACACCGGCCGAGCCGGAGCCGGGCCTCATCGACGCCCTCGCGCTGGGGGCGCTCTTCGCCGACGAGATCATCGTCAGCACCGCCCGCGACACCCACGAGGCGTTCGCGCGCCGGACCTTCGACCTCGTCCTGGGTCGCTCCCCGGTCGGGCGGGTCACCCGCGGCATCCACGACACCGTCGCGCGCACCGTCTACTGCGGGGTCAGCGCATCTCTCCGAGGTGCCGCGACCGGGCTCTCCAAGGTCGGCGCCACGGGCGTCGGGCCGCGGCTCGACGCCAGCCCGCAGGGCCGGGTCCTGCAGTCGGCGGTCAACGGCCTGATCGGTGAGCGGTTGAAGGAGGAGCACCCCCACCTCGCCCTCACCATGACGATCCGCCAGGGCGGACGCGCCGTACGCCCCGACGCCGCCGAGCTGGAGGTCGCGTTCCCCGACGCCACCGACCGCGTCGTGGTCTTCCTGCACGGGCTGGGCGAGCACGAGGGGCACTGGAACACCCGGGCCGCCGAGATGGGCGGCACCTACGGCAGCCGCCTGTCGGAGAGCGCCGGCTGGACGCCGGTCTTCCTGCGCGTCAACACCGGGCTCTCCGTGGCCGAGAACGGCGTCGCGCTCACCGCGCTGCTGCAGGAGCTGGTCGGGACCTGGCCGGTGAAGGTGCGCCGGATCGCCCTGGTCGGCCACTCGATGGGTGGCCTCATCATCCGCGCGGGCTGCGCGGTCTCCACCGACCACGCCGAACCGTGGCTCCACCGGCTCACCGACGTCGTCACCCTGGGCACGCCGCACCTGGGCGCGGACCTCGCGCTGGGGGTCAGTCACGGTTCGAAGTTCCTGGCCCTGCTGCCCGAGATCGCCGGCTTCGGCCGGATCCTCGAGCACCGCTCGCCGGGCATCCGCGACCTGGAGCGGGGTCTGCCCGAGCTGCCCCCGCTGCCCGACGTCAGCTACCGCCTGGTCTCGGCGGCGCTGGGTTCGGAGCGCAGCCCGGTCGGTGCCCTCTTCGGCGACCTGCTGGTACGACGAGCCTCGGCCACCGGTCTGCGCCGCTCGCTGCGGCTGTTCCCCGACGCCGACGTCCTGCACGTCGCCAACGCCGGCCACTTCGCGCTGCTGAACCACCCCGAGGTGGACCACGCGATGTCAGGCTGGCTGGCATGAGCCTCCCCGATCGTGAGCTGCACGCCGAGCTGACCGTGGCGGCACCCGCCGCGCAGGTCTGGGCCGCGCTGACCGACCTGCGGCGCATGTCGCGGTGGAGCCCCGAGCTGGTCCGGATGCTGCCGCTGAAGCGCGGTGGCCTGCGGGTGGGGCAGACCTACCTCGGCGTCAACCGGCGCGGGCCGGTGGTGTGGCCGACGCGCAACGTGGTCCGCGAGCTGGCGCCGCCCACGTCACTGGTGTGGGACACCCCGACGTCGGGTGCGCGCTGGGTCTACCAGGTGGAGGCCGTCGGCGACGCGTCGTCGCGTCTCTCCCTGACCCGGCCGATCCCGGGCCGGATGCCGCTGATGGGGCGGATCTTCGCCCGGTTCCTGCTCGGCGGGGCCGGGCCGCACAGCGACGAGCTCGAGGACGGGATGCGCACGACGCTGCAGCGGATCGCAGCCGACGTCGAGCGGTGACCGCGGGCCGCGTCCGCCGGCCCGTGTCCGCTGTGGGCGAACGGCGAGCGACGGGTGCGGCCGACCCCGGTCGTCCGCTGTCCGCGAACACGGGGGACCGATGCCCCCCAGGCCCTGGAACTGTCGCCGTCGCGGGCTAGGGTCGGGGACGTGACTGACATCGAGATGAACGGTGGCGGGGCCGGCTACGGCCTGGACGACCACATCTACCAGCGACTCCTGCGAGAGCGCATCATCTTCCTCGGGTCCGAGGTGCGTGACCAGAACGCGAACGCGATCTGCGCGCAGCTGCTCCTCCTGAGCGCGGAGGACCCCGAGGCGGACATCTTCCTCCACATCAACAGCCCCGGCGGCTCCGTCGACGCCGGCATGGCGATCTACGACACCATGAACTACATCCCCAACGACGTCGCCACGGTGGGCATGGGCCTGGCCGCGTCGATGGGACAGTTCCTGCTGTGCGCCGGCGCCAAGGGCAAGCGCTACGCCCTGCCGCACGCGCGCATCATGATGCACCAGCCCTCCGGCGGCATGGGTGGCTCGGCCTCGGACATCAAGATCCAGGCCCAGCAGTCGCTGCACATCAAGAAGGTGCTGTTCGAGCTCATCGCCGACCACACCGGCCAGTCCGTGGAGCAGATCGAGACCGACGCCGACCGCGACCGGTGGTTCACCGCCTCGCAGGCCGAGGAGTACGGCTTCATCGACCAGGTCATCCGCAGCGCCCGCGAGGCCGCCGACGAGGGCCGTCCGGCCCGCAACAAGTGACGGGACCCAGATCATGAACTACTACATCCCCCAGTGGGAGGAGCGGACGTCGTACGGCTTCCGCCGCATCGACCCCTACGCCAAGCTCTTCGAGGACCGCATCATCTTCCTCGGCACACCGATCAGCGACGACATCGCCAACGCGGTGATGGCCCAGCTGCTCTGCCTGGAGTCGATGGACCCCGACCGCGACATCCAGATCTACATCAACAGCCCCGGTGGCTCCTTCACCGCGCTGACCGCGATCTACGACACGATGCGGTTCGTCAAGCCCGACATCCAGACCGTGTGCCTGGGCCAGGCGGCCTCGGCGGCAGCGATCCTGCTGGCCGCCGGTGCGCCGGGCAAGCGGCTCGCTCTGCCGAACTCGCGGATCCTCATCCACCAGCCCTACACGGAGGGCACCTACGGCCAGACCTCGGACATCGAGATCCAGGCCAACGAGATCCTCCGCATGCGCGAGCTGCTCGAGAAGATGATCTCCGACCACTCCGGCAAGCCGGTCGAGGAGGTCAGCCGCGACATCGAGCGCGACAAGATCCTGACCGCCGAGGCCGCGGTCGAGTACGGCCTGATCGACTCCGTGCTGGCCTCCCGCAAGGGCGCTCTTCAGCTCACCCCGTGAGGACGCGGTGACACGGCCCCGGGGCGGTCGCAGCGCGACCGCGGAAACTAGGGCCGTGTCACCCATCCCAATCTGGGCGAGCGCGGGGTATTTTCAACTGAGTGTGCAAGACGTGAACCACAGCCGAGAGGCTCAGCCAGGTCCCCCTGGCTGCTCGGCCCGAGTCGTGAGGAGTCGTGCCTGTGGCACGCATCGGTGATGGCGGCGACCTGCTGAAGTGCTCGTTCTGCGGAAAGAGCCAGAAGCAGGTCAAGAAGCTCATCGCAGGACCCGGGGTCTACATCTGCGACGAGTGCATCGACCTCTGCAACGAGATCATCGAGGAGGAGCTCTCCGAGGGCGCCGAGGTGGGTCTCGAGGAGCTGCCGAAGCCGCGCGAGATCTTCGACTTCCTCAACTCCTACGTCATCGGCCAGGAGAACGCCAAGAAGTCGCTCGCGGTGGCGGTGTACAACCACTACAAGCGCGTGCAGGCCGGCGTCGGCGTGGCCAACCACCGCCAGCGTGGTGAGGACGCCGTCGAGCTGGCGAAGTCCAACATCCTCGTCATCGGTCCGACCGGCTGCGGCAAGACCTACCTGGCCCAGACCCTGGCGCGCATGCTCAACGTCCCGTTCGCGATCGCCGACGCCACGGCGCTGACCGAGGCCGGCTACGTCGGCGAGGACGTCGAGAACATCCTGCTCAAGCTGATCCAGGCCGCCGACTACGACGTCAAGAAGGCTGAGACCGGCATCATCTACATCGACGAGATCGACAAGGTGGCCCGCAAGGCGGAGAACCCCTCGATCACGCGCGACGTCTCCGGCGAGGGCGTGCAGCAGGCCCTGCTGAAGATCCTCGAGGGCACCACCGCCTCGGTGCCGCCGCAGGGTGGCCGCAAGCACCCGCACCAGGAGTTCATCCAGATCGACACCACGAACATCCTGTTCATCGTGGGGGGTGCCTTCTCCGGCCTCGAGGGCATCGTGGAGAGCCGCATCGGCAAGAAGACCCTCGGCTTCGGCGCGACGCTGCCCACCAAGGAGGAGCGCGACCTCGACCAGATCTTCTCCGAGGTCATGCCCGAGGACCTGCTGAAGTTCGGCCTGATCCCCGAGTTCATCGGCCGACTGCCGGTCATCGCCACGGTCGACAAGCTCAACCGTGAGGCGCTGGTGCAGATCCTCACCGAGCCCCGCAACGCGCTGGTCAAGCAGTACCAGAAGCTGTTCGACCTCGACGGTGTCGAGCTCGAGTTCACCGACGACGCCATCGACGCGGTCGCCGACCTCGCCATGGTGCGCGGCACCGGCGCCCGAGGCCTGCGCGCCATCATCGAGGAGGTCCTCCTCCACGTCATGTACGACGTGCCGTCGCGTGAGGACATCGCCAAGGTCGTCGTCACCGCCGAGGTCGTGCGCGACAACGTCAACCCGACGCTCGTGCCGCGTCCGGCGGAGAGCAAGAAGAAGAAGACCGCCTGAGCGTGGGGGAGACCCGTCCCGGCCGCACCCCGGTGCCGCCGCTCGAGCTGCCCGCGCCCGACGCGTACACCGACTGGGTGCGTGATCGCGGTGAGGCGCTGCTGATCGCCGCCCAGCACCACGTCGAGCGGCTGCGCACCCTGCAGGGCGCCCCGGCCGACGAGGTGATGCAGCGCTGGAACGAGATCGCGCGCCAGCTGCGCAGCGTGGCCTCGCTGGCCTCCCTGATGACCAACGTGCACCCCGACGAGGCCGTCCGCGACCTCGCCGAGGACCTCGAGCAGCGCGCCCAACGCGCCTCCACCGACCTCGGGCTCGACCGCGACTGCCACCGGGTGCTCGACCTCGGTCGACCCCGACGAGCTCGACGCGGGCGGGCGCCGCGTGCTCGCGCGGGCGCTGCGCGACTTCTCCCGCTCCGGCGTCGACCGACCCGACGACGTCCGCGAACGCGTGCGCACCCTCCACGAACGCGAGACCGAGCTCGGTCTTCAGTTCAGCCGGGTGATCCGCAACGGCCGACGCAGCCTGCGCGTCGACCCCGCCCGTCTCGAGGGCCTGCCTGACGACTTCGTCGCCTCCCACCCGGTCGGTGAGGACGGCCTGGTCGAGCTCACCACCGACTACCCCGACTACATGCCGGTCCGCACCCTGGCCGTCGACCGGAGCCTGCGCGAGGACCTCACGGTCGCCTTCCTCACCCGCGCCTGGCCGGAGAACGAGCCGGTGCTGGGCGAGCTGCTCGCCGTACGCCGAGAGCTGGCGCGGACCCTCGGGTACGACGACTGGCCGGCCTTCGACGCCGAGGTCAAGATGATCTCGACCGGGCCCGCCATCCCGGAGTTCATCGACATGATCACCGAGCGGGCGCGCGAGGCCGCCGCGGCGGACCACGACGCGCTGCTGGCTCGGGCCCGGCAGGACCACCCCGACCTGGTTCAGATCACCGCGGTCGACCGCTCCTTCTACAGCGAGCTGCGGCGTCGCGAGGAGTGCGACGTCGACGCCCGGGAGGTGCGCCGCTACTTCGACTTCGACGACGTCCGCGCCGGGTTGCTCGAGGTGACCGGCACGCTGCTCGGCCTGGAGTACGTCGACGCCCCCGACGCTCCGCGCTGGCACGAGGACGTCACCGTCCACGACGTCCACCTCGACGGAGAGGTGCTGGGCCGGATCTACCTCGACCTGCACCCGCGTGAGGGGAAGTACTCCCACGCCGCCCAGTTCACCCTGGCTCCCGGCGTCGACGGCCTCCAGCTGCCCGAGGGCGTGCTGGTCTGCAACTTCCCGCGTGGCCTCATGGAGCACAGCGACGTCGTGACGCTGTTCCACGAGTTCGGCCACCTCGTCCACCACGTCGTGGGGGGCCAGCAGCAGTGGGTGCGGTTCTCCGGGGTGGCCACCGAGTGGGACTTCGTCGAGGCGCCCTCGCAGATGCTCGAGGAGTGGGCCTGGGACGCCGACGTCCTGGCCCGCTTCGCCCGCGACGCCGACGGCACCGCGATCCCGGCCGCCCTGGTGCAGCGCATGCGCGCGGCCCACGAGCTGGGCAAGGCGCTCGACGTCCGCACCCAGATGTTCTACGCCGCCGTCTCCTACTACCTGCACGCCGAGGTGCCGGCCGACATCGGGGCGCGGGTGGCCGAGCTGCAGGAGACCTACGACGGGTGCAGCATGGTGCCTGGGACCCATGTCGAGGCGTCCTTCGGCCACCTGGGCGGCTACACGTCGGGCTACTACACCTACATGTGGTCCCAGGTGATCGCGAAGGACCTGTTCTCCGCCTTCGAGCCCGGTGCCCTGATGGCGCCCGAGGTGGCGCGCCGCTACCGCGACCGGGTGCTCGCGCCGGGTGGCTCGGCCGATGCCGCGGACCTGGTGGCCGACTTCCTGGGGCGGCCGTTCTCCTTCGACGCCTTCGAGGCGTGGCTCACCCGCTGAAGCTCGTCGGCCGAGCGCGAGCGTAGCGAGCAGAGACCCGGTGACAGGGTCGACCGACAGGCCCAGGCGTGCGCTGTCCTGTTGTGTGGTGGTCCTGCAGGTCATACGCCTGCAGAACCACCACACACGAGCGGTTCCCGTCGCAGCCGCCGTGCGAGGTGGCGCGAGCACCCAGTCGGGGTGGTCCCAGGAGGTCTGGGGACACTGGGGGAGTGCTTGTCACCAACCACGTCCTGTCCGGTGCCTTCATCGGGCGCGCCGCCCCCGGCCCCGTGAGCGCCTTCGCGGCCGGCGTGGTCTCCCACTTCGCGCTCGACGCCGTGCCCCACTGGGGCAACGGCAAGCCGATCGGCGAGGTCATGCACGTCGCCGTGCCCGACGGGCTGCTCGGCCTGGCCGCGATGGCGGGCGTGACCGCCGCGACGGAGCCGTCGGCACGGCTGCGGGTGCTGGCGGGGATGGCCGGAGCGGCCTTCCCCGACCTCGACAAGCCCGCCGTCCGCTTCTTCGGTCGCTCGCCCTTCCCGGCCCGGTGGGACGACGTCCACATGGCGGTGCAGCGCGAGTCGCCGGGGCGGATGCCGCAGGAGATCCTCGTCGGTCTCGGTCAGGTCCTGCTGCTGGGAGTCCTCGTACGCCGCCGCGCCGACCGTGGCCCTGCCGGTCAGGGCCTGCCGGGACGGACGAGACCGGTCTCGTAGGCCAGGGCCGCCACCTGCACCCGGTCGCGCAACGACAGCTTCGTCAGGATCCGGGAGACGTAGGTCTTGACCGTCGCCTCGCTCAGGAACAACCGCGCGGCGATGTCGTGGTTCGACAGGCCGCGCGCCACGAGCGCGGCCACCTCCCGCTCGCGGTCGGTGAGAGGCCGCCACACGTCCGGCCGGCGCACCTCGTGCTCCTCGGCCGCGAACCGTTCGAGGAGCCGGCGGGCCACGGCCGGAGCCACCATCGCCTCACCTCGCGCCGCGATCTGCACGCTGTGGACGAGGACGTCGGGGTGGACGTCCTTGAGGAGGAATCCGCTCGCGCCGGCACGGACCGCGGCGTACACGTGCTCGTCGAGGTCGAAGGTGGTCAGCACCACCACGCGGGCCTCCGGTGTCGACAGCGACAGGCGACGGGTGGCCTCGATCCCGTCCAGGACCGGCATCCGGATGTCCATGAGGACCACGTCCGGCCGGTGCTGCTCCACGGTGGCGACGGCGGCCAGTCCGTCGGCCGCCTCGGCCACGACCTCGATGCCGGCGCTCCTGAGGATGAGGGTGAAGCCCGCCCGGACGAGCTCCTGGTCGTCGACCACGACGACCCGCAGCGGCGCACCGTCGTCGCCCGACGCGCTCACGTCACGACCGGGAGGTCGGCGCGGACGACGAAGCCGCGGCCCGGCGGCGCGCAGCGACCGACGTGCAGGGTGCCGCCGTAGAGGGCGACCCGCTCGCGGATGCCCAGCAGGCCGTGCCCCGGTGGGCCGGGGGAGTCGGGTCCCGGGTAGCTCGACGACGTTGCTCCGCTGCCGTCGTCGGCGACCTCGACGGTCACCCTGCTGTCGGCGTAGGCCAGGCGGATCGCGGCCGAGCTCGCTGCAGCGTGACGTCGGACGTTGGTCAGGGACTCCTGCACGATGCGGTAGACGGTGAGGTCGAGGCCCGGCGGGAGGGGCACGGCTCGTCCCGAGGTCTCGAGGGTGACGTCGAGGCCGGCGCAGCGCACCTCGTCGATCAGCGCGGGGATGCCGGCCACCCCCGGGTGGGGTGCGAGCGCGTCGGGCTCGTCCTCCGCCCGCATCACCGTGACCAGCCGTCGCATCTCGGACAGCGCCTCCGAGCCGGTCGCGCGGATGGCGTCCAGGCTTCGACGCACGAGCTCGGGGTCCTCCTCGACGACACGGCCGGCGGCGCCTGCCTGGACGACCATGGTGCTCACGGCATGGGCGACGATGTCGTGCAGCTCACGGGCGATGCGGGCGCGCTCGTCGGCGACGGCACCGGCGACCTGGGCCCGGGCGCCGACCTCGATCTCGATGGCGCGCTGGGTCGAGGCTCGGGCCCGGCGCTCCATGCCCGCGAGGCTCCAGCCGCTCAGCCACACGAGGGTGAGCAGGGTCCAGTGGAAGAGGATCTCGGAGGGGCTCTGCAGCTCGGTCACGGTCAGATCGATCAGCACGAGGCAGCCCGCCACCATCGCCCCGCCCACGAACGGCTGACGACCTGTCCCGTGCCGAGCGACCGAGAAGGTCGCCACCACGATCGGGACGAAGCCGCCCCAGAACAGGACGGGCAGGGCGCCGGCCGCGTGGAGGAGCGGCAGCGCGGAGACGACGACAGCGGTGGCGAGCACCGGGGCCGTGCGGCGCGCCACGAGCGGCAGCGTCATGAGGAGCACACCGATCGATCCCGCGACCTTCGACCCGTCGCCCTGCACCGACTCGAAGGGGACCCACAGCTCCAGCAGACCCATGACGGTGAGCCCGACCGCGAGCGCCAGGTCGAGCGCGAGTCGGACCGAGAGCAGCGGCCTCACGAGCACACCCTAGGACCTCGTCCCGGCGGCTGTCGTCATCCTCACGTTGACCGCGGACACCCTCCCGGGATGACCCAGGGTCGCTCGTGGACCGACGCGCCGGGCCGTCGGCGGCGCTGGACTGAGGGCATGGACACCACCTCTCGCGTCACCGCGGCCGAGCGCCGCCCAGCACGCCGACCAGCACGCCGACCAGCACGCCGCACGGCACGTCGTACGGGCCTGGCCGTCTGCCTCGTCACCACAGCGGCCCTGAGCGCCGTCTCGAACGCCACCGCGCCCGACTTCCCGGCCGACGCCGCCGACCGGCTGCAGGCGATGGCGGACGCCGGCGACCGCGCGTGGGTGTCGGCGTTCGCGTTCGTGCTCGCCCAGCTGCCCTTCCTGCTGGCCGTCCTGGGTCTCGGTGCGTTGCTGCGCGACCGGGCGCCGCGACTGGCGCTGGTCGCGACCGGGCTCGCCGTGCTCGGCGCCTTCGGGCACGCCGTCTTCGGGGGTGTGTCGATGGTCGGCATCGTGCTGGCCGCGGACGGCCCCCACCGTGCGGTCCACGCCGACGTGCTGGCGGACGTGGAGAGCTCGCCGATCATGGCGTTCGCCGTGCTGGGGCTGCTGGGGACGGTGCTGGGACTGGTGCTGCTGTCCGTGGCCCTGTGGCGCGCACGGCTCGGTCCGCGGTGGGTGCCGGTCCTCCTGGGGGCGTTCCTGGTCGTCGAGTTCGCTGGCTCCGCGGTGACCGACTGGTCCTTCGAGGTCGCCGCCGTCCTCTACCTGGTCGCCTTCGGAGGCCTGGCTCGCGCGGTGCTCGGGTCAGAACGCGACGTGGCCTGAGCTGGGCACCGCCGGGCCCGGCCCAGCCGGTCGCTCCGGCTCAGCTCGGGCCATCACTCGCTCGACGCCGGGGGCACCAGCTCGGCGCTGACCGTCAGGGAGTCGCCCCCGTCGGTCTCGGCGAACGCCAGCTCGCCGACGATCTTCGCCGCCGCCGACAGGTCGGCCTGGGCCTGGGCCGTCAGGTCGAGGAGCCGCCGGACGCCGGCGACCCGGGCCGAGGAGACCTCGGTGCGCTGCGACACCTTCGCCTGTGACTTCACCCCGCGCAGCCCGGCCAGGGCCTGGGCGACCGCGTCGAGCATGGCCGGGTCGGTGTCGGTGAAGACGGCCAGGTCGTCGGCGACCGGCCAGGTCGCCCTGTGGACCGAGCCCTCCTGCCACCACGACCAGACCTCCTCGGTCACGTAGGGCAGGAACGGTGCGAGCAGCCGCAGCTGGACGTCGAGGGCCAGGGCCAGCGCCGACCTCGCCGAGGCAGCGGCCTCCTCGCCACGGCCGCCGTACGCCCGCTCCTTGACCAGCTCGACGTAGTCGTCGCAGAAGGTCCAGAAGAACCGCTCGGTGACCTCGAGCGCGGTCGTGTAGTCGTAGGCCTCGAACGCCGCAGTGGCACGCTCGACGGTCCGGCCCAGGCCGGCCAGCATCGCCCGGTCGACCGGCTCGACGATCGCGTCCACGTCGTACGACGTCGCCCCGACGCCCGCGAGGGCGAACTTGGAGGCGTTGAGGACCTTCATCGCCAACCGGCGCCCGACCTTCATCTGGGTCTCGTCGAACGGCGAGTCCAGGCCCGGACGGGACATCGCCGCCCGCCAGCGCACGGCGTCCGCGCCGTACTTCTCGAGGATGTCGGTCGGGACGACGACGTTGCCCTTGGACTTGCTCATCTTCTTGCGGTCCGGGTCCATGACGAAGCCGGAGACCAGGGCGTGGGTCCAGGGCACGGTGTGGTGCTCGAAGTGGGCGCGCACGACGCGGCTGAACAGCCAGGTCCGGATGATGTCGTGGGCCTGGGTGCACAGGTCCATGGGGAAGACGCGCTCGAAGAGGTCCGGGTCGGACTCCCAACCCCCGGCGATCTGCGGGGTGAGCGAGGAGGTGGCCCAGGTGTCCATGACGTCGGGGTCGCCGAGGAAGCCGTTCGGCTTGCCGCGTTGGGACTCCTCGTAGCCGCCGGGCACGTCGGTGGAGGGGTCGATCGGCAGCTGCTCCTCGCGGGGCAGCAGCGGGTGGGCGTAGTCCGGCTCACCGTCGCCGTCGAGGGGGTACCAGACCGGGAACGGGATGCCGAAGAACCGCTGCCGCGAGATCAGCCAGTCGCCGTTGAGCCCACCGACCCAGTTGTCGTAGCGGTGCTTCATGTGGGTCGGGCTCCACGAGATCTCCGCACCGCGCTCGACGAGCTCGGTGCGCAGGCCGGTGTCGCGACCGCCGTTGGTGATGTACCACTGGCGCGTCGAGACGATCTCGAGCGGCTTGTCGCCCTTCTCGTAGAAGTTGGCCATCCGCTGGGTGGGCGAGGGCTCGCCGTCGAGGTCGCCGGAGACGCGCAGCAGGCCCACCATCGCCTCACGGGCGCTGAAGGTGGTCTTGCCGGCGAGCTCGGCGTACGCCGCCTCGGCCCCGTCGGCGCCGGCGGCGATCCACTCCGGTGTCTCGCGGTGCAGGCGGCCGTCGCGGCCGATGACGGTGCGGACCGGCAGCTGCAGCTCGCGCCACCACGTCACGTCGGTCAGGTCGCCGAAGGTGCAGCACATCGCGATGCCGGCGCCCTTGTCGGGCTCGGCGGCCCGATGGGCCACGACGGGGATCTCGACGCCGAAGACCGGCGAGGTGACGGTCGTGCCGAACAGGTGCTGGTAGCGCTCGTCGTCGGGGTGGGCGATCAGCGCCACGACAGCGGGGATCAGCTCGGGGCGCGTGGTCTCGATGTGGACCTTGTCGGAGCCCGCGTGGAAGGCGACCCGGTGGTAGGCGCCGGGGTACTCCCGAGCCTCGAGCTCGGCCTGCGCGACGGCGGTCTGGAAGGTGACGTCCCACAGGGTGGGGGCCTCCTGCAGGTAGGCCTCGCCGCGGGCGAAGTTGCGCAGGAAGGCGCGCTGGGACGCCGTCTGGGCCGACGGCCCGATGGTGGTGTAGGTCTGCTCCCAGTCGACCGAGAGGCCGAGGGTGCGCCACAGCGACTCGAAGACCTTCTCGTCCTCGACGACCAGCTGCTCGCACAGCTCGACGAAGTTCGGCCGGCTGATCGGGACCTGCCGCTTCGGGTCGGGCTTCTCGGGCGGGGTGAAGTCGGCGCCGTAGGGCAGCGAGGGGTCACAGCGCACGCCGAAGTAGTTCTGGACGCGCCGCTCTGTCGGCAGGCCGTTGTCGTCCCAGCCCATCGGGTAGAAGACCTCCTTGCCGCGCATCCGCTGGAAGCGGGCGACCAGGTCGGTGTGGGTGTAGGAGAAGACGTGGCCGACGTGCAGCGAGCCCGAGACGGTCGGCGGCGGGGTGTCGATCGCGTAGACGCGCTCGCGCGGCGCCGTACGGTCGAAGGCGTAGGTCTGCTGGTCCTTCCAGACCTGCGACCAGCGAGCCTCGAGGCCCTCCAGCGCCGGCTTGTCCGGTACGGCGACGCCGGCGTCGGGCGTCGTCGCGGACCGGGGCGGGCTCTGGGTGTCAGTCATGAGGCGAATCCTACGAAGCCGCAGGTGGTCAGGGCGAACCCGTTCCGTGGGGCCTCGGACGGCGGCAGGCGCACGACCCCGCCCGTAGACTCGGCGGGCCATGTCAGACACTCCCGCACCGCCCACCGGCCCCTCCTCCGTGCCGTCCCACCCCACGTCGTACGACGACGTCCAGCAAGCCCTCCTGGCCCGCTGGCCGGAGACCCGCCTCGAGCCCAGCCTCGACCGGATCGCAGCGTTGACCGAGCTGCTCGGCGACCCGCAGCACGCCTACCCGGTCGTCCACCTGACCGGCACCAACGGCAAGACCACGACCTCGCGGATGATCGACGACCTGCTGCGGGCCCGAGGTCTGCGGACCGGGCGCTTCACCAGCCCCCACGTGGAGTCGATGACCGAGCGCATCAGCCTCGACGGCGACCCGCTGACCGAGGAGGCCTTCGCCCAGGCCTACACCGACGTCGCGGCCTACCTCGACCTCGTCGACGCCGACCAGCCGCACCCGCTGTCGTTCTTCGAGACCGTCGTCGGCATGGCGTTCTCGGCCTTCGCCGACTCCCCGGTCGACGTGGCCCTGGTCGAGGTCGGCATGGGCGGTTCCTGGGACGCCACCAACGTCGCCGACGGCACCGTGGCGGTCGTGACGCCGATCGCGGTAGACCACGCCCGCTACCTCGGCGACCGCGCCGGCACCATCGCGGTGGAGAAGTCCGGGATCATCAAGCCGGGTGCGTCCGTCGTCGTGGCCGCCCAGGACGAGGACGTGATGGCCGTGCTCGCCGAGCGGGCCCAGGAGGTCGGGGCGACCCTGCTGAGCGAGGGCACCGACTTCGGCGTGGTCCACAGGGCGGCGGCGGTGGGCGGTCAGGTCGTGGACCTGCAGGGCCTGCGGGGTCGCTACGACGAGGTGTTCCTGCCGCTCTACGGCGCCCACCAGGCGCAGAACGCGGTGCTGGCGCTGGCTGCGGCCGAGGTGCTCGCCGGCGGCGACCCGCTGGCCGACGACCTCGTGCGCGAGGCCTTCGGCGGCGTCACCTCTCCCGGGCGCCTCGAGGTCGTCCGGCGCGGACCCACGGTGATGCTCGACGCCGCCCACAACCCGCACGGTGCGGCGGCGCTGGTCGAGGCGGTGCGCGACTCCTTCACCTTCGACCCGCTGATCGGGGTCGTGGCGATGATGGGCGACAAGGATGCCGAGGCCTTCCTCGGCGAGCTCGAGCCGGTGCTGTCGCAGATCGTGGTCACCCGCAGCTCGACCGACCGCAGCATGGCCGCCGACGAGCTCGGTGAGATCGCCCGTGACCTCTTCGGCGAGCACCGCGTCGTCGTGCACGACCGTCTCGACGACGCCCTCGAGGAGGCGGTCACCCTCGCCGAGACCGGCGGCTCCGGCGGGGAGTCGATCGGCAGCGGGGGAGTGCTCGTCACCGGCTCGGTCGTCACCGTGGGTGAGGCGCGCGCGATGCTGCGCCGACGCGACCGCTCCGGACACGGCCAGAGCCCCGACCAGGCGCAGGGCCAGGACTGATGGGGCGCATCCAACGCGCCATGTGCGCGGGCATGCTCGTGCTCCAGGCCGTCGTCGTCTCCCTCACCACGCCCGTGCTCCTCGTGGTCACCGACGTCAGCACCCCGCTGGCCCTCGGCCTCGGGCTCGGGCTGACGGTCGCGTGCGTGCTCGCCGCCGGCATGCAGGGGCGCCCGTACGGCGGGGTGCTGGGTTGGGGCGTCCAGGTCGCCTCGCTGCTGATGGGATTCCTGGTCACCGCGATGGTGGCGCTCGGATTCGTCTTCGGCTCGCTCTACGCCGGGTCGTGGTTCCTCGGCGCCAAGATCGACCGCGAGCGGCGCGAGCGCGGGCAGGTCTCCTAGGTCCTGCCGACGGCCCCGCGGGCATCTGCGAGCATGTGCGCATGTCCCAGCGCACCTTCGTCCTGCTCAAGCCCGACACCGTCAAACGCGGTCTCGTCGGTGCCGTCCTCCAGCGGTTCGAGGACCGCGGCCTCACCATCGTGGCGATGGAGCACCGCACCATCGACGGCGAGCTGGCCGACCAGCACTACGCCGAGCACGTCGAGCGCGACTTCTACCCGCCGCTGCGCGCGTTCGTGACCTCCGGCCCGGTGGTGGCGCTCATCCTCGAGGGCGACGAGGCCATCGACGTGGTGCGCGGCATCAACGGCGCCACCGACGGCCGCAAGGCCGCCCCGGGGACCATCCGCGGCGACTACTCGCTGTCGAACCGCGAGAACCTCGTCCACGGCTCGGACTCGCAGGAGTCAGCCGCGCGTGAGATCGCGCTCTGGTTCCCCGGTCTGGGCTGACTCCTGGGCTGATTCCTGGGCTGACTCCTGGGCCGGTTCCGCAGCGGTGTCCGGACGCCGGTCGAGGTCGCGGAAGCTCGGCACGAGCAGCGGCGCCATGGTGGCGGCGAGGTACGCCGTGCCGCCGGCGAGCAGGGCCGCCACCTCGCCGAACCCGGACACGACGAGGCCGGCCAGCAGCCCGCCGAACGGGATGCCGGCCCACGACAGGGCGGAGCTGAGCGTGATGACCCGGCCCACCAGGGGTGCCGGGATGCGCTCGAAGACGACCGCACCCAGGATCGGGTTGATGAAGCCGGCCCCGAACCCGCCGGCCACCGCCACCGCGAGGACCCACCAGACCGGCACGTCGGCGGCGACGTCGTACGCCATCACCGCGAAGCGGGGCAGACCGCAGACGGTGAAGGCCACGACGTAGATCCGGAACCGGGGGAGGCGCTCGCCGTACCTCGAGGCGATGAGGCTGCCGAGGACGGCTGCGGCGCCGAAGAAGCCGAAGAGCAGCCCGATGGCCGAGGCGCCTCCGCCGGTCTCCTCGGCCCAGACCGGCACCAGCACCGACGCGTAGGCCGCGTCCAGGAGGTTGGTGAAGGCGACCATCACCGTGATGGCCAGCAGCACCGGCTCGCGGCGCAGGAACCGGCCACCTTCGCGCAGGTCGGCGAGGTAGCCCGGCGCCGACCCGGGAGCCTGGCGCGGTGCGGGCTCGGGGGCGGGCTCGGGGGCGGGCACGAACGCGGCGAGAAGACCGGCGGCCAGCGCGAAGCTGGCCGCGTCGATGACGAGCGCCTGGGCCGGCCCGACCGCCGCCACCAGCAGGCCGGCGAACGCTGCCCCGAGTGTCGAGGCCAGTCGCTCCACCGCACCGCTGAGGCCGGTGGCCCGTTCCAGCGACACCCCGGAGGAGCGGACGACGGCGGGCACGAGCGCGTGCTTGGCGCCGTCGCTCGGTCCGCGCAGCAGCCCGGCGAGCGCCACCAGGCCCGTGACGACCGGCAGCGTCAGCAGGTCCAGCGCGTGCAGCAGGGGGATCGCGCCGACGACGACCACGCTGAGGAGATCGGTGAGCACCGAGACCCGGCGGGCGCCGACCCGGTCGATGACCGGACCGGAGGCGGCCTTGGCCAGCACGTAGGGCAGCATCTCGGCGAAGGCGACGATCCCCGTCCACGTGGCACTGCCCGACGTGGTGAGCACCAGCCACGGGATCGCGATCATCGAGACCCGGGTGCCGGTCAGCGACACCGCCTCGGCCGTCAGCCACCCGCGCAACGCCCGCTGCGAGGGCCGGGACGTGCCGCCCGGGTCGGCCGACGTGGGGGAGGGGGCGACCTCACCCATGGTCGTCACCGGCCTCTGGGCCCGGAGGAGCCCCGCCCACCGCGCCGGGGCGGGGGTGGGCGGTGACCGCTATCACGAACGGCGCCGCGCCTTCCACGTCCTCGTCGTCCTCGTCCCAGCCGCCGATGACGTCCGTGACGGCGCGTATGAGCTGCTCGGCGCGAGCGGGAGTCAACCGGAGTCCCCAGTCGCTGAACGTGGAGGCCGCGCGCCACTGCGACGACAGCAGCGAGCGTTCCTCGACGGCCTTCTGGAGCTGCTCGGTGCGCACGATGGCGACCGCCTGGAGGAAGGCGTCGTTCGCGTCGCGGGTGGCGTCCGGGACGTCGGGCGCGGAGTCGTCGTTGGGCACGTGGGTCGACTGGTGGGCCGCGCGCCACCACCGGTCACGTCCGTTGCCGCGCTCGGCGTCGTCGACGACGAACCCGTGCTGGGCCAGCTGGCGCAGGTGGTAGCTCGTGGCGCCGGAGTTGAGGCCCAGCCGCGTGGCGAGCGCGCTCGCGGTCGACGGCCCGTCCATGCGCAGCAGCCCGAGCATCCGCAGTCGCACCGGGTGGGAGAGCGCGCGGAGCGCCTCCGGCCCGGGAGTGATCGAGGTCAGGTCCATGGGTCGACGATAGAACCACAAAGAGTCCTTTGCAAACATGTCTTTGCGTTCGGGGGCCCCGACCCCGCCACCTCCGCTGACGTCCTATGACGTTGCCGCTTGTCCGGTGGGGTCCTGCGTGTCCTCCCGAGCACGAGGCGCTGCCGTGCCTACGCTGCTCGAGACACTGGTGTGACGAAAGTGGCGGACGCAACGATGGCGAACAGCTTCATCGGACGGGACATGGCCGTCGACCTCGGGACGGCGAACACGCTTGTCTACGTGCGCGGCAAGGGCGTGCTCCTCGACGAGCCGAGCGTGGTCGCGCTCAACTCCTCGACCGGCGAGATCCTCGCTGTGGGACACGAGGCCAAGCGCATGCTGGGCCGCACCCCCGACAACATCACCGCGCTGCGGCCGCTCCAGGACGGCGTGATCGCCGACTTCGAGTCGACCGAGCAGATGCTGCGGTTCTTCATCCAGCAGGTGCACCGCCGCCGCTACTTCGCCAAGCCCCGCCTGGTGATCTGCGTGCCGAGCGCCATCACCGCCGTCGAGCAGCGCGCGGTCAAGGAGGCCGGCTACCAGGCCGGCGCCCGCCGGGTCTACATCATCGAGGAGCCCATGGCCGCCGCCATCGGCGCCGGGCTGCCGGTCCACGAGGCCACCGGCAACATGGTCGTCGACGTCGGCGGCGGCACCACCGAGGTCGCGGTCATCTCCCTCGGCGGCATCGTCACCAGCCTCAGCGTGCGCACGGCCGGCGACGACATCGACCAGGCGATCATCGCGTGGATGAAGAAGGAGCACTCCCTGATGCTGGGGGAGCGCACCGCCGAGGAGATCAAGATGACCCTCGGTACGGCGTTCCCGCTCACCAAGGAGCCCGAGGCCGAGATCCGCGGGCGCGACATGGTCACCGGCCTGCCGAAGACCATCGTGGTCTCCAGCGTCGAGATCCGCCACGCCATCGAGGAGCCGCTGCACGACATCGTCGACGCGGTGCGCGCCACCCTCGACCAGACCCCGCCCGAGCTCGCCGGCGACATCATGGACCGCGGCGTCGTGCTGACCGGTGGAGGTGCGCTGCTGCGCGGCCTCGACGAGCGGCTGCGCCACGAGACCGGCATGCCCGTCCACGTGGCCGAGGAGCCTCTGCACTCGGTGGCGCTGGGCGCCGGCAAGTGCGTGGAGGAGTTCGAAGCGCTCCAGCAGGTCCTCGTCTCCGAGCCCCGGCGGTAGTCCCGTGCCTCTCAAGGACTCCCGCTCCGGAGCCGGCCGCTCGGTCGTCGCCGTCCTCACGCTGGCCTGCGTCACCACCATGGTCGTGGACTACCAGGGCCAGGACGACTCGCCCTTCGAGCCGGTCCGCGCCGGCATCGGCGAGCTCATCGCCCCAGCCCAGGAGGGCACGGCCGTCGTCGCCCGCCCGCTGCACGACATCCCCGGCTTCTTCGAGTCGAGCAAGGACCTGCGCGGCGACATCGCGCGGCTCGAGGCCGAGAACGCCAACCTCCGCGGCCAGGTCGCGACCACCTCCGAGGTGCGCTACCGCGCTGCCGAGCTCGACGGCCTGCTCGCCGCTTCCCGCACCACCGACCTGGCCCTCGTGCCGGCGCGCGTGGTCGCCATGGGGCCGGCGCAGGCGTTCACCCACACCGTCACGATCGACGCCGGCACCAGCTCGGGCATCGACGCCGACATGACCGTCATCAACAACGCAGGCCTGGTGGGCCGCGTGCTGCACGCCACCCGCAGCAGCGCCACCGTCCTCCTCGTCGTCGACGAGGCCTCGGTGGTGGGCGCGCGCCTCGGCTCCAACGCCGAGGTCGGGTTCCTGCGCGGCCGCGGCGAGATCGACGGGGACACCCGGCTCGACCTCGACCTCGTCGACAACTCCGAGACCCCGGGCAAGGACGACGTCGTCGTCACCTGGGGCAGCCGCAGCGGAGCGCCGTACGTCACCGGCATCCCGATCGGCACCGTCGGCTCGGTGTTCTCCAGCCCCCGTGAGCAGTCCAAGCACGCCGTGATCACCCCCTTCGTCGACTTCTCCTCCCTCGACCTCGTCGGAGTGGTCGTCGACGGCGACACCCAGGGCGACCGACCGGTGATCCGCGCCGGCGAGGTCCCCGAGGAGGACAACTGATGACCGTCGTCCGTGCCGCCCTCTTCACGGTGCTGCTGCTGGCCGCGGTCGTGCTGCAGACCGCGTTCTTCCCCTACTTCGCCCTCGACGGCGCGACCCCGAACGTCGTCCTGCTCATCGTCGTGGCCGGAGCACTCACCCGGGGGCCCGAGTTCGCCGCCGTGCTCGGCTTCTTCGGCGGCCTGCTCATCGACCTCGCGCCGCCCGCCGACCACGTCGCGGGCCGCTGGGCCCTGGCCCTCATGATCGTCGGCTACCTCGCCGGCAAGGTGCGACCCGAGGCCGGACGCTCGGCCATGGCCGCGCTGGCCACCGTGGGCGCCGCGTCCTTCGTCGGTACGTCGATCTTCGCGCTGTCCGGCCTGCTGATGATCGAGCCGTCGGTCAACGCCGGCGAGGCGCTGCGCGTCATCCCCCTCACCCTGCTTCTCGACCTGCTGCTCGCGCCCTTCGTGCTGCCGCCGGCCCTCCGGGTCTTCCGGCGCGTGCAACCGCGCCAGGTCGCGTACTAGTAGCGAGCCGGACGGACACCGACTGACATGGCCATCATGAGCGGGCTCACCGCCTTCCGCGACGACACCTCCCGGGCATCGCGACCCGCGAAGGGGCTGCGGGCAGCGGTCAAGGGGCAGCTGCGGATCCGCGTCATCATGGTCCTCGTCCTGGCCCTGTTCCTCACCCTCTTCGGGCGGCTGTGGTACCTCCAGGTGCTCGACGGCGACACCTACCAGGCGAAGGCGGCCGACCAGTCGGTCCGCGAGATCGTCGTGCAGCCCGCCCGCGGCCTCATCGTCGACGACATGGGCCGCCCCCTGGTGGCCAACCGCACCTCCTGGGTCGTCACCGTCGACCGCACCCTGCTGGGCAAGCTGGGAGACAAGGTCCAGAAGCGCCTGCTGCGTCGCATCGCCGGCGCGGTGGACCGGCCCTACGCCACGATCCGCGACCGCACCCTGCTGTGCGGTGAGCCCGGCTCGATGGCCGGCACCTGCTGGAACGGGTCGCCGTACCAGCCGGTCCCGATCGCCAAGGACATCGAGCAGCAGACCGCGATCTCGATCATGGAGCAGAACGAGGACTTCCCCGCGGTGCTGGTGGAGAACCAGACCGTGCGCTCCTACCCGGCGCCCTACGGCATCAACGCCGCGCACCTCCTGGGCTACCTCAGCCCGATCACCGAGGACGAGCTCGACCGCGCCGAGAAGGACGAGGACGAGTCGGTCCACGGCGCCTCCGTGGTGGGGCGCGCCGGTCTCGAGAAGGCCTACGACCGCTACCTGCGTGGGTTCCCGGGCTACAAGCAGGTGGCCGTCGACTCGGTCGGACGCGTCCTGGGCGACTCCGGCGAGGTGCAGGGGCGCGTCGGCGACACCCTCGTCACCTCGATCGACGCCCGGGTCCAGGCCGTGGTCGAGCAGCAGCTCGCGCAGACGATCAAGACCGCCCGCGCCACGGTCGACGAGGTCACCGGCCGCCCGTACGTCGCCGACTCCGGCGCCGCGGTGGTCATGGAGGCCGACACCGGTCGCATCGTCGCCATGGCCAGCCAGCCGACGTACGACCCGAAGCTCTGGGTGGGCGGCATCAGCGAGTCCGAGCTGCAGCGCCTCTACTCCGACGCCTCGGGCACGCCGCTGCTCTCGCGCGCGACCCAGGGACAGTTCGCTCCCGGCTCGACCTGGAAGCCGTTCATGACCGCCGGCGCGCTGGGTGACGGCTACTCGCAGAGCACGCAGCTGGCCTGCTCCTCGTCGCTGCGGGTCGGCAACCGCGACTTCAAGAACTACGAGTCCGGGGCCTACGGCTACATCGGGTTCCAGAAGGCCCTCGAGGTCTCCTGCAACACCTTCTTCTACCGGATCGGGCTGAACTTCTGGCAGAAGTACGGCTCCGACGTCGCTGACGTCGACGCCAAGGACCCGCTCGTCGAGGAGGCCCAGGAGTTCGGCTTCGGCAAGACCACCGGCATCGACATCCCGGGTGAGGCCAGCGGCCGAATCGCCGACCGCGAGTGGAAGCTCGAGTACTACGAGTCCATGAAGGACTACTACTGCGAGGTGGGCGAGGAGGACGGCTACGACTTCCTCCACCGTTTCGCCCGCGAGTTCTGCGTCGAGGGCTTCGCCTACCGCGCCGGCGACGCGGTCAACTTCGCGATCGGGCAGGGCGACACCGTGGTGACTCCGCTGCAGCTGGCGCGCGGGTACGGCGCCCTGGCGAACGGCGGCACGCTCTACGAGCCCAGCGTCGGCAAGGCGATCGTGGACCCGGCGGGCGAGGTCGTCAAGGAGATCGAGCCGAAGGTCCAGGCGAAGGTCGACGTCCCGCAGAGCGACCTCGACTTCATCGACGTCGGACTGCAGAACGTCGCCAAGGTCGGCACCATGGCCTGGCGCCTGCTGGAGTTCCCCATCGGCCAGGTCGCGATCCGCGCCAAGACCGGCTCCGCCGAGGTCTACGGCAAGCAGTCGACCTCGTGGGTGGCGTCGTACACCAAGGACTACGTCGTGGTGATGATGGTGTCCCAGGGCGGCACCGGCTCCGGCACGTCCGGCCCGGCGATCCGCAAGATCTACGAGACCCTCTACGGCGTCAAGGGCATGAAGGTCGTGCCCGACGAGGCGGCGATCCCGGGCGTCGCCCCGCCCGAGCGGCTGCCGGTCTTCGCCGAGGACGGCTCGATCCTGCCGCCGTCCACGACCCCTGACGCCGACGACAAGGACTCCTGATGGCGCTCCTCGCTCCCGGTCGGCCGTCCTCGTCCTCGCGCAACCGCGCCCCGCTGGCCCGCCCGCGCACGATCCGCACCGAGTCGAGCCTGGCCCGCGTGCCGCGGCTGGACTGGCTGCTGCTGGTCGCCACCGCCGCGCTGCTCGTGCTGGGCACCATGCTCGTGTGGTCGGCCACCGCCGAGCGTGACGTGCTCACCGGCGGCGACTCCCAGGCCTTCCTGCGCCGCCACCTGGTCAACATCGCCATCGGCATCGTGCTGGCCGTCCTCGTGGCGGCCACCGAGCACCGGTGGCTGCGCATCCTCGCGCCCCCGGTGTACGTCGTCTCCCTGATCGGCCTGCTGCTGGTGCTGGCCATGGGCTCGACCATCAACGGCTCCCGGTCCTGGATCGTGATCGCCGGCATGTCGATCCAGCCGGCTGAGTTCGCCAAGCTGTCGGTGGTGATCGGCATGGCCCTCGTGGTCGCCGAGCGCACCGAGGGCTCCTGGCGTCAGCGCGACGTCCGCCACCTCGACGTCCTCGGCATGCTCGCCGTCGCCTCCCTGCCGGCGGCGCTGATCCTCCTGCAGCCCGACCTGGGCACGGTGCTGGTGCTGCTGGCGACCGTCTTCGGTGTCGTCGCGGTCTCCGGCGCCCCGCGTCGCTGGCTCTGGATGCTGCTCGGCGGCGGCCTGGTGGTCTGCTTCGCCGCGGTCCGCTTCGGGCTGCTGAAGGCCTACCAGCTCGACCGGTTCATGGCCTTCACCGACCCCACGCGCGACCCGCTCGGCGCCGGCTACAACACCGAGCAGGCGCGCATCGCCATCGGCAACGGCGGCATGTTCGGCCAGGGACTGTTCAACGGCTCCCAGACCCGCTCCGGGTTCGTGCCCGAGCAGCAGACCGACTTCATCTTCACCGTGGCCGGCGAGGAGCTCGGTCTCGTCGGGGCCGCGGTGATCATCGGCCTGCTGACGCTGCTGCTGTGGCGTGCGTTCATCATCGCCGGTCAGGCCCAGGACCTCTTCGGTCGCCTGGCCGCGGCCGGCGTGGGCTGCTGGTTCGCCTTCCAGTCGTTCCAGAACATCGGGATGTGCCTGGGGATCATGCCGGTCACCGGCGTTCCCCTCCCGCTGGTCTCCTACGGCGGCACCTCGATGTTCGCGACCCTCATGGCGGTCGGCCTGCTGCTCAACATCCACCTGCGCACCCAGCGCGCGATGGGTCTCGGCATGTCGCGCTCCGGCATCAACCGCTCGCGTTACTGACGGGCCTACGTCCGGCGTACTCTGGGGCCGTCCTGCCGCCCCCGACCTCGAGGTTCTCGCCATGTCTGCGACCGCCGCCCACGCGACGGCACCCGCGTCCGTCTTCCCCCTCCTGGAGCCGGTGCTGCCCACGGTGCAGAAGCCGATCCAGTACGTCGGCGGTGAGCTCAACGCGACGCTGAAGGAGTGGGAGAGCGCCGAGGTGCGCTGGGCGCTGATGTACCCCGACGCCTACGAGGTCGGCCTGCCCAACCAGGGCATCCAGATCCTCTACGAAGTCCTCAACGAGCGGGACTGGATCCTGGCCGAGCGCACCTACTCGGTGTGGCCGGACCTGGAGGAGAAGATGCGGGCGCACGGGATCCCGCAGTTCACCGTCGACCAGCACCGCCCGGTCGGCGCCTTCGACCTGCTGGGCGTGTCCTTCGCGACCGAGCTGGGCTACACGAACCTGCTGACCGCGATCGACCTGGCCGGCATCCCGCTGCACGCCGTCGACCGGACCGAGGCCGACCCGATCGTCCTCGCCGGCGGTCACTCGGCCTTCAACCCCGAGCCGATGGCCGACTTCATCGACGCCGCCGTGCTCGGTGACGGCGAGGAGGTCGTGCTCGCGATCTCCGAGGTCGTGCGCGAGTGGAAGGCCGAGGGCTGTCCCGGTCTGGAGGGACGCACGCCCCGCGACGAGGTGCTCTTCCGCCTCGCTGCCTCCGGTGGCGTCTACGTGCCCAAGTTCTACGACATGACCTACCTGCCCGACGGTCGCATCGCGGCCGTCACGCCCAACCAGCCGGGCGTGCCGTGGCGGATCCGCAAGCACACGCTCATGGACCTCGACTCCTGGCCCTACCCGCGCAACCCGCTGGTGCCGCTGGCCGAGACCGTCCACGAGCGCTTCTCGGTGGAGATCTTCCGCGGCTGCACCCGCGGCTGCCGCTTCTGCCAGGCCGGCATGATCACCCGCCCGGTCCGTGAGCGCTCGATCGAGACCGTCGGCGCCATGGTCGAGAACGGCATCAGGAAGTCCGGCTTCGAGGAGGTCGGTCTGCTGTCGCTGTCCAGCGCCGACCACACCGAGATCGGCGACATCGCCACGGGTCTCGCCGACCGCTACGAGGGCAGCAACGTCTCGCTCTCGCTGCCGTCCACCCGCGTCGACGCCTTCAACATCACCCTGGCCAACGAGTTCTCCCGCAACGGCCGCCGCTCCGGACTGACCTTCGCCCCCGAGGGCGGGTCGGAGCGGATGCGCAAGGTCATCAACAAGGCGGTGACGGAGGAGGACCTCATCCGGACCGTCTCCACGGCGTACGCCAACGGCTGGCGCCAGGTGAAGCTGTACTTCATGTGCGGCCTGCCCACCGAGGAGGACGAGGACGTCCTCGGCATCGGGGAGCTGGCGAAGAAGGTCATCGCCGAGGGCCGTCAGGTCAGCGGACGCAACGACATCCGCTGCACGGTCTCCATCGGCGGTTTCGTGCCGAAGCCGCACACCCCCTTCCAGTGGGCCGCCCAGCTCGACTGGGAGACCACCGACGCGCGGCTCAAGCAGCTGCGCGACGACGTCCGCACCGACAAGAAGTTCGGCCGGGCCATCGGCTTCCGCTACCACGACGGGCGTCCCGGCATCATCGAAGGACTGCTCTCGCGCGGCGACCGGCGCGTCGGCGCCGTCATCGAGCAGGTCTGGCGCGAGGGCGGTCGTTTCGACGGCTGGAGCGAGCACTTCAGCTTCGACCTGTGGGCCGGGGCGTGCGAGACCGCGCTGGCCGGCACCGGTGTCGACCTCGCCTGGTACACCACCCGGGAGCGGTTCTACGACGAGGTGCTGCCCTGGGACCACCTCGACGCCGGTCTCGACCGCGACTGGCTGTGGGAGGACTGGCAGGACGCGCTGGACCCCGACAGCGCCGAGGTCGACGACTGCCGCTGGACGCCCTGCTACGACTGCGGCGTGTGCCCCGAGATGAGCACCGAGATCCAGATCGGCCCCACGGGTCAGCAGCTGCTGCCCCTCAGCGTCGTCTGACAGCTCCCTGCCCGGATGGCTCCGGTTCGCCCGGTTGTCGCCAGGGCTTGTGGAGAGGTGGGGTGGGGTGCTTACGGTGCCGGGGCCACCCCGACCCGAGGAGCCAGCATGAGCACCACGATCCGTCGACTCACGGCCATCGGCTGCACCGCAGTCCTGATCTCCGCCCTGACCGCCTCCGCGGTCGCCCGACCGCCGGCGCCGAAGGACGACCCGCTGGTCCGAGCCTTCGAGAACGTCTCGCGCAGCACCACCTGGACGAAGACCGACTCGCAGCGGCTCGACTTCAACACCCACCACCCCCAGGCGATGGAGGTCGTCGGCGACCGGATCTACCTGTCGTCGGTCGAGATCACCGAGGCGCCGGAGAAGTATCCCGAGCCCGTGGACGGCTACGACCGCACGCCGGGCAAGGGCGTCGGCCACCTCTTCGTGCTCGACCGCCAGGGCAACCTGATCGAGGACGTCGTCCTGGGGGAGGGCGACATGTACCACCCGGGCGGCCTCGACGTGGACCGCGACGGCACCATCTGGCTGCCCGTCGCGGAGTACCGCCCCGACAGCCGGGCGATCGTCTACAAGATCAACCCCCGGACCCTTGCGGCCACGAAGATGTTCACCGTCGACGACCACGTCGGTGGCGTGGTCCGCGACCAGGTCACCGGCCGCATCGTCGGTCAGTCGTGGGGCTCGCGCCGTTTCTACGAGTGGACGACCGCCGGCCGGCAGAAGGCACGCTGGCTCAACGACAGCCACTTCATCGACTACCAGGACTGCGAGTACGTCGCCTCGCGCAAGGCCCTCTGCTCGGGGATCGCCGGCCTGCCCGCCCAGCCCGGCGCCGGCACGCCGTACGAGCTGGGCGGCTTCGCGCTCCTCGACCTCAAGAGCCGCAGCATCGTGCACGAGGTGCCGACCCAGCTGTGGTCGACCGCAGGCCACGTCGTGACCCGCAACCCGACCGACATCGACGCCGTCGGCGATCGCCTGACCATGTATGCCGCACCCGACGACTTCGGCGAGGGCAACGACACCGAGCTGCTCACCTACACGGCAACGGTGACCCCGCTGCGCTGACAGCAGGGCAAGGCTCCCCGTCACCCCTCGGCCGGGCGAGTCAGGGGCGAGGCGTCGGGTCTCAGGCGGGGCTGCGGGCCAGCTCGTCCTCGAGGTAGTGGGGGCGGGCGGCCGTCAGCCCCACCACCAGCTGCGGCACGAGCAGCGCGGCCAGGAACACGATCGGGACGTCCCACCCGCCAGTGGCCTCGTAGATCAGGCCGATGCCGAACGGCCCGATCGCGGAGAACAGGTAGCCGACCGACTGGGTGAAGCCCGACAGCGCCGCGGTGCCCTCGGGGGTGCGGCTGCGCAGCCCGATCATGGTGAGGGCCAACGGGAAACAGGCCCCGCCGATCCCGAGCAGCAGGGCCCACAGCCAGGCCAGGTCGGCGCGGAAGATCCCGAGACCGAGGTAGCCGACGGCGTAGCAGGAGACCAGCACGGCCACGATGGCGCGCTGGTCGTCGCGTCGCCCGGCGAGCCAGGGCACCAGCAGCGAGGTCGGGATGCTGGCGCCGGCGAGGATGCCGACCAGCAGACCGGCGGTGGTGGCGCTGTAGCCGCTGTCGCGGAACAGCTGGGCGAACCAGCCGAAAGCGGCGTAGGCCTGGATGGACTGGAGCCCGAAGAAGGCCGCCATCGTCCAGCCCAGCCGGGTCCGGGCGACGTCGCTCCAGCCGACCTGTCCTGGCCGACCCCGTGTCAGCGTGCCGGTGTGGTCGAGACGCCACAGCAGGAACCACGGCAGCGCGGCCACGGCGGCCAGCGCCGCCCAGGCACCCAGCCCGAGGCGCCACGAGGAGGTCGCCAACGCCTCCGAGAACGGGACGGTCAGGGTGAAGGCCGCCGTCAGCCCGATCGCCAGCGCGGTCGTGTAGATGGCGGTCATCAGCCCGATGCGGTCCGGGAAGTGACGCTTCACCAGCGATGGCAGGAGCACGTTCGAGGTCGCCATCCCGGCCAGGCCGAGGAACGACAGCAGCAGGAACACGGTCGCGGAGTCGGTGAGCACCCGCCCGGTGAGGCCGGCGACGAGGACGACCAGCGCGACCAGCGTCACGCGGTGGGGACCGAAGCGAGCCGCCAACGCGGGCGAGACGGCCCCGACGGTCGAGAACGCCAGTACGGGCAGCGTGGTGAGCAGGCCTGCTCCGGCGCCGCCGAGGCCCAACGCGGTGGAGACCTCGTCGAGGACGGGGCCGACGCTGACGGCCGCGGGGCGCAGGTTCAGCGCCACCAGCACGATGGCGCTCACGACGAGCACACCGCCGGCGGTGCGCTCGGCCGCACGGGGGAGGGTCTGGGTCACCCCGGGATCCTCTCCCGACCGGACAAGCGCGAACCGCCGGTAGGCTGGTCGATCGTGCGTGAACAGCCTCAGCAGCAGCCGCCCCCGGTCCAGCGCCTCCGTGTGCGCTACGCCAAGCGGGGCCGCCTGCGCTTCACCAGCCACCGCGACTTCTCACGCGCCTTCGAGCGGGCCCTCGTGCGGGCCCAGGTCCCGATGGCCTACTCGTCGGGCTTCAACCCGCACCCGCGCATCTCCTACGCCGGCGCGGCCCCTACCGGGTCGGCCAGCGAGGCGGAGTACCTCGAGATCGGGCTGGCGGTCGAGATCGACCCGGACGACGTACGCGCGCGCCTCGACGAGGCACTGCCGCCGGGGCTCGACGTCCTCGAGGTGGTGCCGTCGGCGGGGGGCTCCCTGGCCGACCTGCTGCAAGCCAGCATCTGGCGGCTCACGCTGCCGGGTGTGGGTCCGGACGAGGCCGACCGGGCGGTCGCGGCGTTCCTGGCGGCCACCGAGGTCTCGGTCGAGCGGATGACCAAGCGCGGCCTGCGCACCTTCGACTGCCGCGCCGCCGTCGCCGCGCTGACACCTGTCGAGTCGGGGTCCGCGGCGGAGGAGTGTGCGATACTCCAGGTGGTCTTGCGGCACGGTACGCCGTCCGTGAGGCCCGACGATGTCCTCGCCGGTCTTCGCGAGGTCTCGGGACTCCAGGCCGGAGCCGCTGCCACGTTCGAGCGGGTGGCCCAGGGGACTTGGGACGAGGAGGCCGGCACAGTGGGTGACCCGTTGGTGCTCGACCGCGACGCGGTGTGAGTCGGATGGTGACAGCTCCGGCCCGCTGACGCCGTTGACCGCGGTCAGGTTCCTCAGGTTCTCGCTGACGCTCCGCCGGTGGGCGTCGCCGCTGCTCCACTGTCCGTGGGGCACCACCGAAGACTTGCGCTCGACCGGCTCCGGCCGCGACGGCGACTGACACGCTCGTGGGCCGCGTGAAGCGGCTACGCGACGAGGGAGACCGATGCTCGAGGAGCACACCGACCAGAACACCCCCGCCGGAGCGTCGGAGACGCCGGGCGAGAACCCCTCCGAGGCGCCGGCCCCGGCCGACACCGGTGGCGACACGTCCGGCACCGCACCGGCGGCCAAGAAGGCCCCCGCCAAGCGCACCCGGAAGACCGCCAAGAAGGCGGCAGGCCCGCCGGCCGGTGCCGAGCCCGCCTCGGCGGCTCCGCCGTCGCCCGACACCTCGGGCGACACCTCCGCCACTCCCGACCCCTCCGCCCCGGCCGCGCCGGGCGGGAGCGCCGGCGACGCGGAGGGCACCGCCCCTGCACCGGTCAAGAAGGCCGCCGCCAAGCGCACCCGGAAGACCGCCAGCCGACCTGCCGGCAAGCCCGCCGCCGCTCCCGCCGAGTCCCCGGCCGCCGCCGACCCCGCCGCCGACCCCGCCGCCGACCCCGCCGCCGACGCCGCGTCCTCCGAGTCCGGATCGAGCTCGGACGCCCCGGCCGTCTCGGCCCAGGTCCCGCTGTTCCAGGCACCCGAGACCCCGGCGCCGGCCAAGCGCGCGTCCCGGCGTACGACGAAGAAGGCCGCGCCGGGTGCGCAGAGCGCCGACGCCGCCACGAGCACGCCCGCCGAGGACGCCACGAGCACGCCCGCCGAGGACGCCACGGCACGCCCGACGAGGGCACACCCGCCGAGGGCACCGACACGGGTGAGGCCGCGACGGCGACCAGGGCCGCAGCCAAGAAGACCGCCAAGCGCGCTCCGCGCAAGACGGCGGCCAAGAAGACCGCCAGCGCGCGGGCCGACTCCGCCGCCGCGGCCGTCGACGGTCAGGCGACCGACGCCGACGAGGACGCCGCCACCGACGACGCGGTCGAGGTCACCGCCGGCCCGGCCGACTCCGCCCCGCCCGTTGCCGCTGACGACGCAGACACGGCCGACGCCGTCACGGTCGATGCCGACGCCGACACGAACGCCGCTGACACCGACTCCGCCACCGGCGACGAGGGTGACAGCGACGACAGCGACGACAGCGACTCCGAGGACGACAACCGCGAGGGATCCCCGCGCCGTCGCCGCCGCCGCGGGGGCCGCCGCCGCCGCAAGGGCTCGGGCGGCCAGAGCGCCGACAACGACGACAGCGACTCCGACGACGCCCAGGACTCCTCCGACGACCAGTCCGACCAGTCCGACCAGTCGAGCCAGGGCGAGCAGGGCAACCGCTCCCAGGGCGGCCGCGGTGGCGGTCGTGGCGGTCGTGGCGGCCAGGGCAACCAGGCCCAGCGCGGTGGACAGGGCAGGAACGCCTCCGACTCCGACACGGCCGAGGGCGACGAGCAGGACGGCTCCCACGGGCCCAGCGGCTCGAACGGGGGCGACGACCGTCAGAACGGCGACGGCGAGAGCAACAGCAGCCGCCGTCGCCGCAGGCGCCGCCGCTCCGGGGACGGCGGGGACGACGGCGGGGACGACCCGGAGAACACCGTCACCCGTGTCCGCAAGGCCCGCAGCGCCGAGGACGAGATCACCAGCTTCTCCGGCTCGACGCGCCTGGAGGCGAAGAAGCAGCGCCGCCGTGAGGGCCGCGAGGCCGGACGCCGACGCGCGCCGATCATCAGCGAGGCCGAGTTCCTCGCCCGTCGCGAGGCCGTCGACCGCACCATGGTCATCCGCCAGCGCGACGACCTCACCCAGATCGCGGTCCTCGAGGACAAGGTCCTCGTGGAGCACTACGTCGCCCGCGAGTCGCAGACCTCGCTCATCGGCAACGTCTACCTCGGCCGCGTCCAGAACGTGCTGCCGAGCATGGAGGCCGCCTTCGTCGACATCGGCAAGGGGCGCAACGCCGTGCTCTACGCCGGCGAGGTCAACTGGGAGGCCTTCGGCGCCAAGGACGGCAACCAGCGCAAGATCGAGCAGGTCCTCAAGCCGGGCCAGCCCGTCCTGGTGCAGGTCACCAAGGACCCGATCGGCCACAAGGGCGCCCGGCTGACCAGCCAGATCAGCCTGCCGGGCCGCTTCCTCGTCTACGTGCCCGCCGGCAGCACCTCGGGCATCTCCCGCAAGCTGCCCGAGGGCGAGCGCAACCGCCTCAAGACGCTGCTGAAGGAGATCGTCCCGGACAGCGCCGGCGTCATCGTGCGCACGGCCGCCGAGGGTGCCAGCGAGGACGAGCTCACCCGCGACGTCGCCCGACTCACCGCGCGGTGGGAGGACATCGAGAAGAAGGTCGCCAAGCTCAAGGACGGCAAGGACGGCAAGGACGCCAAGGCGCCCGAGCTGCTCTACGGCGAGCCCGACCTGACGCTCAAGGTCGTCCGTGACCTCTTCACCGAGGACTTCGCCAAGCTCGTCATCTCCGGAGAGCAGGCGTGGGACATGGTGCAGACGTACGTCGACCAGGTCGCGCCCGATCTGGCCGAGCGGCTCGAGAAGCACGACGACTCCGAGGCCGACGCCTTCACCGAGTACCGCATCGACGAGCAGATCGCCAAGGCCATCGAGCGCAAGGTGTGGCTGCCCTCGGGCGGCTCGCTGGTCATCGACCGGACCGAGGCGATGACCGTCGTCGACGTCAACACCGGCAAGTTCACCGGCTCCGGGGGCAACCTCGAGGAGACCGTCACCAAGAACAACCTGGAGGCGGCCGAGGAGATGGTGCGCCAGCTGCGGCTGCGCGACATCGGCGGCATCATCGTCGTCGACTTCATCGACATGGTCCTCGAGAGCAACCGGGACCTGGTCCTGCGCCGCCTCATCGAGTGCCTCGGTCGCGACCGCACCCGCCACCAGGTGGCGGAGGTGACCTCGCTCGGACTGGTCCAGATGACGCGCAAGCGGATCGGCACCGGCCTGCTCGAGGCTTTCAGCGAGAGCTGTGAGCACTGCCAGGGCCGGGGACTGGTCACGCACACCGAGCCGGTCGAGTCCAAGCGCAAGGTCGCCGACGAGGAGCCTCGCAAGGGCGGTCGTCGCTCGCGCGGCGGCGGACGCTCACATCAGCGGGGCGACGTCTCCGACGGTGACAACGGGTCGGACTCCGGTCGCGACAGCAGCCGCAACGACCGTTCCGGTGGTCGTCGCGACGACGCGGAGACGTCCTCGACGCAGACACCGCGCCGTCCCACGCCGGCGGAGTTCGCCGCCATGGCGCGAGCGGAGAAGGCCGAGCGCGACGCCGACGACGCGTCGGCTGCCGATTCGTCCGAGTCCGCTGATTCCGCCGGATCCTCCGATCCCGCCAACACCTCGGGCTCCACCGGAGACGTCACCCCGGGCTCCGCGGGCGAGACCACCAAAGGAACCGACGACGCGTCCTCGGGCGCCTCGGCTGCGGCTCCCGGCGTGGCTGCGCCCGAGGAGAGCTCGGTGAGCGGACCTCAGATCAGCCAGCCGCAGGGCGGCGCGGCAGAGTCCGCCACCCCCGCGACTGCGTCCGAGACCCTGCCTGAGTCGGCTGCGTCGGCCGAGGCGGACGAGGCGCCGGTCACACCGGTCGTGGCGTCGGTGACCGAGCCGGTCACCGAGCCCGTGGCCGAGCCCGAGCCCGTGCGCGAGCCCGCCCCGCCGGCCGCACCGCGGATCGTGACCTCGACCCGTCGGGTCGGTGCACGCCGAGCCGCCGGCCCGCCGGCCGGTGCGGCCGCGGGAACGGCCGCCACCACGACGGCCGACGCCCCCACGCGGAGCGCGGCACCGAGTGACGGCAGCGACGGTGCCGACGCCTCCACCGAGGCGGCGGACCCCGGGGCGGACACTGGGGCGGCCGCCGAGTCCGGCGACGCGTCGAGCCCCGCTCACGTGCCCGTGAAGAAGAGGGGCACACGCAAGCGGTGAGACACACGGGGTGCGCGTTTTGACCCATGCTCGGGTCATTCCGTAAACTCGACCCTTGGCGCGCCGAGCGTGCCTACCGTCGTGCGCAGCAGCGCGTCCCCCTTCGATCCAGAGTCGGGCGCAAGCGTGCTGCCCGACGTCCAGACATGAGAAGTGACGAGGAGAGTGAGTCGCGGTGTACGCGATCGTGCGTGGTGGCGGGACCCAGCAGAAGGTCGCCGTCGGCGATGTCATCGAGATCGACAAGGTCGGCCAGGGGGTCGGCGAGTCGGTGACTCTTCCCGTCCTCATGATCGTCGACGGTGAGTCGGTCACGACCGACTCCGCCAAGCTGGGCAAGGCGTCGGTGACCGTCGAGGTCCTCGGCGCCACCAAGGGCCCGAAGATCACCATCTTGAAGTACAAGAACAAGACCGGTTACCGCAAGCGCCAGGGGCACCGCCAGAAGTACACCCAGGTCAAGGTCACCGACATCTCGGCCAGCTGACGGCTGATCCCTCTCACCACGGCGTAAAGGACTGAATCGATGGCACACAAGAAGGGCGCGGCGTCCACCAAGAACGGCCGCGACTCCAACTCCAAGCGTCTGGGCGTCAAGCGCTTCGGCGGTCAGGTCGTCAGCGCGGGCGAGATCATCGTCCGCCAGCGCGGCACCCACTTCCACCCCGGTGCCGGGGTCGGTCGTGGCGGTGACGACACCCTCTTCGCGCTCGTCCCGGGCAGCGTCGAGTTCGGCACGAAGCGCGGCCGTAAGGTCGTCAACATCGTGACGGCCGGCTGAATCAGCCGGACCCGGTTCACCAGGCGCCCTGCTGACCCAGCAGGGCGCCTGTCCGTTTTTCCTGTCGAGCTCTGTGGAAGTTGGTCTCATGGCGGTCCCCACGTTCGTGGACCGGGTCGTGCTGAACGTGCACGCCGGTCGCGGCGGCAACGGTGTGGCCAGCGTCCACCGCGAGAAGTTCAAACCTCTCGGCGGTCCTGACGGCGGCAACGGTGGTCCCGGAGGCAGCGTGATCCTGCGCGTCGACCCCGACGTCACGACCCTGATCGACTACCACCACAGCCCGACGCGTCGAGCCGAGAACGGCGGGCAGGGCGCCGGCGGTCACCGCAACGGCGGCCACGGCTCCGACCTGGTCCTCCCGGTCCCCGACGGCACGGTCGTGCTCGACGAGCAGGGCGAGGTCATCGTGGACCTCGTCGGCGCCGGCAACGAGGTCGTGGTGGCCCAGGGCGGCCGCGGTGGTCTCGGCAACGCCGCGCTGGCCAGCGCCAAGCGCAAGGCCCCCGGTTTCGCGCTGCTCGGTGAGCCCGGCGACGAGCTGACGGTCGCCCTCGAGCTCAAGGTGGTCGCCGACATCGGTCTGGTGGGCTACCCGAGCGCCGGCAAGTCCAGCCTGATCGCGGCCCTGAGCCGGGCTCGCCCCAAGATCGCCGACTACCCGTTCACGACGCTGGTGCCGAACCTCGGCGTCGTCACCGCCGGCGACACGACGTACACCGTGGCCGACGTGCCCGGCCTGATCGAGGGCGCCAGCGAGGGCAAGGGCCTGGGACACGAGTTCCTGCGCCACGTCGAGCGCTGCGCCGCGATCGTCCACGTCGTCGACATGGCCACCATGGAGCCCGACCGCAACCCGGTCGCCGACCTCGACGTCATCGAGAACGAGCTGAGCCGGTACGGCGGCCTCCAGGACCGCCCGCGCATCGTCGCCCTCAACAAGATCGACGTCCCCGACGGTCGCGACATGGCCGACATCGTCATCGACGAGATCCGCGAGCGCGGTCTGCGGGTGTTCCCCGTCTCTGCAGCCAGCCGTGAGGGCCTGCGCGAGCTGTCGTTCGCGATGGCGGAGATCGTCGCCGCCGAGCGGGCCGCGCGCGTGGTCGAGGAGGCACCGCGCATCGTGCTGCGCCCGCGCAGCAAGGGCGACGGCGCGGAGTTCACCATCAGCCAGGAGAACGACGTCTGGCTGGTCCAGGGCGACAAGCCCGAGCGCTGGGTGCGCCAGACCGACTTCGCCAACGAGGAGGCCGTCGGCTTCCTGGCCGACCGCCTCAACCGGCTCGGTGTCGAGGACCGGCTCCTCGCACTCGGCGCTGCCGAGGGCGACGCGGTCGTCATCGGCTCGCTCGAGGGCGGCGTCGTCTTCGACTTCAAGCCGATGGTCGACGCCGGCGCTTCGGTGCTCGGCAGCCGCCGCGGCGAGGACAACCGCTTCGAGGAGCAGCGCCCCAGCCAGCAGCGCCGGCGCGCCATCGAGGAGGCGTACGACGACCGCGGCGAGTTCGAGACCCGGGCCGACGTCGCGCGGCGGGAGGACGAGCAGCGCGGAGACGAGCCGTGACCGCACCCGTCGCGGGACGCGAGGTCGTGACCTCCGCCCGCCGCGTCGTGGTCAAGGTGGGGTCCTCCTCGCTGACCACAGCCGAGGGCGGCCTGGACCCCGAGCGGTTGACCGGCCTCGTGGACACCCTGGCGCGGCTGCGGGAGCGCGGCGCCGAGGTGGTGCTGGTCTCCAGCGGAGCGATCGCCACCGGTCTGTCCCCGTTGGGGCTGGCCAAGCGGCCGCGTGACCTCGCGACCCAGCAGGCGGCGGCGTCGGTGGGGCAGGGGCTGCTCGTGCAGCGCTACACCGAGGCGCTGGCCGGCCACGGTCTCGTCACCGGTCAGGTGCTGCTGACCCTCGACGACGTCACCCGGCGCAGCCACCACCAGAACGCCTACCGCACCTTCGCCAAGCTCCTCGAGCTCGGTGTGCTCCCGATCGTCAACGAGAACGACACCGTGGCCACCACGGAGATCCGTTTCGGCGACAACGACCGGCTGGCGGCCCTCGTGGCCCACCTGGTGCACGCCGACCTGCTGCTGCTGCTCAGCGACGTCGACGGCCTCTACGACCGCAAGCCCAGCGAGGACGGTGCCGTACGCATCGCCGACGTCCGCGGCGAGGAGGACCTCGCCGAGGTCCGGATCGGCTCCGTCGGGTCGGCCATCGGCACCGGAGGCATGCACACCAAGGTCGAGGCGGCCCGGATCGCCACCGGCGCCGGCATCCCGGCCGTGCTGGCCGCCGCCCCCGACGCCGCCCGTGCGCTGGCCGGCGAGGCGGTCGGCACGCTGTTCCACCCCACCGGCAAGCGTCGTTCCACCCGGCTGCTGTGGCTGGCCCACGCCACCGAGCCCCGCGGCAGGGTGCTGCTCGACGCCGGGGCGGTCGTGGCGCTCACCGAGCGCCGGGCCTCCTTGCTGCCGGCCGGGATCGTCGGCGTGGAGGGCAGCTTCGTGGCCGGTGACCCCGTCGACTTCGTCGCCCCCGAGGGCCGCGTCATCGGCCGTGGCCTGGTCAACTACGACGCCGCCGACCTGCCCGACATGATCGGACGGTCGACCCGTGAGCTGGCCCGCGCCTTCGGGTCGGCGTACGAGCGTGAGGTCGTGCACCGCGACGACCTGGTGATCCTGGGCCGCTGAGCCGGGCGTCCCCCCTTGTGAGGACCCCGGTCGGGCGGTCCAGGCGTTGTCAGTCCGACACGCCGCAGCCGCCGCGCCGTACACCCGATCACTGGAAAAGGATTGCCCACACATCTGTGCAGACGGCAGACGGAACCTTTGCCCGGGGGCGACACTGGGGGAGGAATGACGCACTCACTGAGGACACCCGTGATCGAAGAAGCCCGGCTGTGGCACGTCGCCGTCACCGTCGCCGGAGAGCCCGTCGAGCTGCTGCTCGTCCGGGCCGCGCTGCAACGTCTGACCCAGCAGCGGCCGTTCATCAGCGGCATCCGCTTCAACGCGACCACCGCCGAGATCTCCTACTGGGACGAGGCCGACACCCTCGTCGACGCCGCGTCCCTGGCGCTGCGGCTGTGGAACGAGCACCGCGAGAGCGCCAAGCTGCCGGCCTGGGAGGTCGTGGCACTCGACGTCGTCGAGCGGGAGCGTCGCGTCGACGCGGCGGCCGCCGACCTCACCGACCTCAAGCTGCAGCCCCAGCCTTTTTGAGGGCGGCGGGGAACGTAGGCTGGCGGCCATGCCCGACCAGCCCGACCTGCCCGACCAGCCCGACCAGCCCGACCTGACCCACCCGTCCGGCTCCCACCCCGTGCCCGACGTGCAGGAGGCCGTGCTCGGCGCGGCCCACGCCGCCCGGGTGGCCTCCTACCCGTTGGCGGTCGCGTCGCGCGCGGACAAGGACGTCGCCCTGCTGGCGATGGCCGACGCCCTGGTGGCCCGCACCGACGACATCCTGGGCGCGAACGCCGAGGACGTGCTGGCCGCCGAGGAGCGCGGCACCCCGGCCGCGATGGTCGACCGGCTGCGGCTCGACGAGTCCCGGGTGGCGGGCATGGCCTCCGGACTGCGCGAGGTCGCTGCGCTGCCCGACCCGGTGGGGGAGGTGCTGCGGGGCTCGACGCTGGCCAACGGCCTGGAGCTGCGCCAGGTACGCGTGCCCTTCGGTGTCGTCGGCATCATCTACGAGGCCCGCCCGAACGTGACCGCGGACGCCGCCGGCATCTGCCTCAAGTCGGGCAACGCCGTGCTGCTGCGGGGCTCGTCCAGCGCCCGGCGCAGCAACGAGGCGATCGTGGCGGCGCTGCGCGAAGCCGTCGCCGGGGCCGGTCTGCCGGCCGACGCCGTGCAGCTGGTGCCGGGGGAGGGTCACGACGCCGCCAAGGTGCTCATGCAGGCGCGCGGCCTGGTCGACGTCCTCATCCCGCGCGGCGGCGCCGGCCTCATCCGCTCAGTCGTCACCGAGTCGCAGGTGCCCGTCATCGAGACCGGCGTCGGCAACTGCCACGTGTACGTCGACGCGGCGGCCGACCTCGACATGGCGCTGGCGATCGTGCTCAACGCGAAGACCCACCGGCCCTCGGTGTGCAACGCCGCCGAGTCGCTGCTGGTCCACGCCGACGTGGCCGAGGCGTTCCTGCCCCGGGCGCTGGCGGCGCTCGCCGACGCGGGGGTGACGGTGCACGGGGACGCACGCACTTCCTCGTACGACGGGAGCGGGCGCGTCGTGCCGGCGCTGGAGGCGGACTGGGAGACGGAGTACCTCTCCCTCGACCTCGCGGCGGCTGTCGTGGACTCCCTCGACGACGCGATCGCCCACATCCGGCGCTGGTCCTCGGGCCACACCGAGGCCATCGTCACCGGCTCGCTCGAGGCCTCGCGCCGCTTCGTCGCGGAGGTGGACGCCGCCGCGGTGGTGGTCAACGCCAGCACCCGTTTCACCGACGGCGGCGAGTTCGGCTTCGGCGCCGAGATCGGCATCTCGACGCAGAAGCTGCACGCCCGCGGCCCGATGGGGCTGCCGGAGATGACCTCGTCGAAGTACGTCGTCACCGGTGATGGACACACGCGCTGACCCCGCCACCCTCGACATCTGGACCGATGTCGAGGGTGAGCGGGTGGGCACCTCCGCCACGGTGGTCACGGGCGTGCGGACGGTGATCGCGGTCGTGCTGGCCGGCTTCGCGGCCTACCACGAGAGCCTCGAGCTGCTGGTGGCGTGCCTGGTCGTCTACTGGCTCGGCGACATGCTCGACGGGTACGTCGCTCGCCTGCGTGGCTGCGAGACCCGGATCGGGGCGTCGCTGGACATCCTGTGCGACCGGTTCTGCGCCGCGGCGTTCTACATCGGGCTGATGTGGCTGGAGCCGGGCTACGCGCCGGCGATCCTGATCTACCTGGCCGAGTTCATGGTCGTCGACTGCTTCTTGTCCCTGGCGTTCCTGGCCTGGCCGATCCGCAGCCCCAACTACTTCTTCGCCGTCGACCGGACGCTGTGGCTGTGGAACTGGTCGAAGCCCGGCAAGGCGGTCAACTCCTCGCTGTTCGCGGTGCTGCTGCTGGTCACGGGCTGGGTGGCGGTCGGGGTGGTCATCGCCACCGCCCTGCTGGTGCTCAAGGTGGTCTCGCTGGTGCGGCTGTCGTCGCTCGGGCTGCCGGTGCCCGCCCGGCCCGAGACCGCCGGCCAGGCAGGATAGGCTTGCCCCATGGCGCTCAACCTGATCACGTTCGCTTCCGAGGCGGAAGCACACAGCAGCGTTCCCAACCCGTGGGTCATCGGCGGGCTCGTCCTGCTGCTCCTGCTCGGCCTGCTCGCCGGCGTCGTCGCCATCGGCGGCGGTCGTGACCACTCCTGAGGTGCCTGGGGTGACGTGCAGCCTGAGGTGACGGGGACACCGGGGGAGCCCGGGACGTCCGGCCGTCGTGCTCGCATCGGCGTCATGGGCGGCACGTTCGACCCGATCCACCACGGTCACCTCGTGGCCGCCAGCGAGGTGCAGGCGTGGTACGACCTCGACGAGGTCGTGTTCGTGCCGACCGGTCAGCCCTACCAGAAGGCGGAACGCTCGGTCTCGCCCGCGGAGCACCGCTACCTCATGACCGTCATCGCGACGGCCTCGAACCCGCGCTTCACGGTCTCGCGCGTCGACATCGACCGCGGCGGACCGACGTACACCGTGGACACGCTGACCGACCTGGCGCAGGTCTTCCCCGACGCGGACCTCTACTTCATCACCGGCGCCGACGCGCTGCAGGACATCCTCGGGTGGCGCGCGGCCGACGACCTCTTCGAGCTGGCGCACTTCGTGGGGTGTACCCGTCCCGGCTACGCGATGGACCACGGCACGCTGACAGGCATGCCCCACGACCGGGTCACCATCGTGGAGATCCCGGCGCTGGCGATCTCCTCGACCGACTGCCGAGCACGTACGGCGCGCGGCGAGCCGGTCTGGTACCTCGTGCCCGACGGCGTCGTGCAGTACATCACCAAGCACCGGCTCTACCTCTCCGACCGTCCCAGCGCCCCCGAGGCGCTCGGGCCTGCCGACGGGGCCATCACCCCCGATCCCACCGACCGCACCACCCCGCAGGGAGTCTTGTGACCGCCACCGACCATGCCCTCGAGCTCGTCCGCGCCGCCGCCCAGGCCGCGTCGGACAAGCTCGCCGAGGACGTCATCGCATTCGACGTCAGCGACCAGCTCGTCATCACCGACGCCTTCGTGCTGGCCTCGGCGTCCAACGACCGGCAGGTCAAGGCCATCGTGGAGGGGGTCGAGGACGCGCTGCGCGAGCTCGGCGCCAAGCCCGTACGCCGTGAGGGCGAGCGTGACGGCCGCTGGGTGCTGATGGACTACGCCGAGATCGTGGTGCACGTCCAGCACGAGGAGGAGCGCGCGTTCTACGCCCTCGAGCGGCTCTGGCGCGACTGCCCCCTCATCACGCTGCCCGAGTCGGTCACCAGCAGCCGTCGCGGCAACGCCTGACCCCCGCCGGCGCGTTCATGTCTCAGCAGCCGTCCAAGCGGCTCTTCCTGCTCCGGCACGGGCGCACGGAGTGGAACCACACCCGTCGCGCCCAGGGCCAGGCCGACGTCCCGCTCGACGAGGTCGGGCACGCCCAGGCGCAGGCGGCGGCCCCGCGCCTCGCGCTGGTCGGCGCGGTGCGGTTGTGGTCCTCCGACCTCGCCCGGGCTCGGCAGACCGCCGACCACGTCTCCGCCGCGACCGGGCTGACGATCGAGGAGGACCCGCGGCTGCGGGAGTACTCGGTCGGGGCACGCGAGGGCATGACGTGGGACGAGGCCGTGTCGGAGTTCCCCCGGATGGCCGACGGCATCTCGCTCGGTGAGCGGCTGGCCGGCGTCCCCGGGGCCGAGACCGACGACGACGTCCGGGGCCGGATCGTGCCGGCCGTCGAGGGCTGCCTCGCGGCGCTGGCCTGGGGTGAGACCGGGATCGCGGTGTCGCACGGGGCTGCGCTGAAGATCGCGCTGGGTGGTCTGCTCGGCTGGGACGAGCAGGCGGTGCGCTCACTCGGTGTGCTGGACAACTGCCACTGGGCAACGGTCACGGAGCCGGGGGAGGGGCGGCCGCGACGGCTGCTCGCCTACGGGGTGGGCGATTTCGCATCCGCGACCACCATTGGCTAAGATTCCCGGGTTGCCTCGGACCGGGCGGGAGACCACTCGGGAACGACGCGGCGGGGCTGTGGCGCAGCTGGTAGCGCACCTCCATGGCATGGAGGGGGTCAGGGGTTCGAGTCCCCTCAGCTCCACCGGACACAGCGAAGGGCGATCCTCACGGATCGCCCTTCGTCGCATCTCTGATGGTGCTCGCGCAGGCGGGGGACCGCCTGTCGCTCTCGGCGCGCAGGAGTAGGGTGACCCGGACGTACTGGGACGAAAGCGACCCAGGTCCAACGATGGGGGACGTCAGTGCTGCGCAGGATCTTGCTCCCGGCATGTGTCGCGATGATCTCGGGGGCGCTCGTCGCCGTGCCTGCCGCTGAGGGTGCCTCGGAGGGGCCCCAGAAGGCTTCGGCCTCGGCCCTCCGGGCGCCTGGAACGAGCGGCATGGACGTCTGGAACTACAACATCACCGGCGCGGGCACCAACCAGAACAACCGCAACGACATCAACAACGGGGGAGCCCCGCGGGCGGTCAAGCCGGTCACCAACGCCATCGCCAACGGTGCCCGTCCCGACGTCATCGCGTTGCAGGAGGTCTGCCAGTCGCAGGCCGCCTATCTCAGGCCCAAGCTCAGGAACGCCGGCTACCGCGTCCACTGGCGTGCGACGAGGACCCAGAGCAGGTGTGCGGCCTACAAGAGCTACGACCCGAAGGTCTCCCGGCTGCACGGCGACCTGGTCGCGGTCCCGGCGAGCTACAGCCCGACGAAGTACGCCTACGACTTCAACCTCGACACCACCACGCCGACGGGCGAGGGGCTGACCTGCTTCGGCTTCACGAAGCTGTCCCGCTTCGTGGTCGCGTGCTCCACGCAGCTCGCAGGCACGAACGCCCAGCGCCTCAACGCCACCTTCCGGATGCGGCGTGACGAGATCGAGCCGTGGGCGAACCTGGGGTACGGCGTGATCATCGCCGGCGACTTCAACACCAAGCCTGACCAGGAGCCGATGAAGAACCTCTACCACCGCAACGGCATCCTCTCCGAGGGTGACGCCGCGCGGAACCGGTGGACGCACCAGAACCGGCGGGCTCCGTTCGCGAAGCGGAAGATCGACTACGTCTTCTTCTCGAACAACTACTTCCCGGCGTCGACCCACTACAGCGTGCTGGACGGGAAGCCGGAGTACTCCTACCACCGGTTCTACGCCTCCAGCAGCGGCATGCAGTAGCAAGCGGCTCTCGGGAGGTTTCTTGTCGGATGCCGGTCATCATGGGGAGGTGAGCGGCATCCGCGACTACCTGGCCTGGCACGAGCAGTACAACGACCCGGGCTCGAGCCTCCCGCGCCGTCTGCCCTGGTGCGCGAGCTGCTCCGGGTCGAGCTGGGCCGGGACCTGTCCGGGGTCCAAGTCTCTGTGTGGGCGACGGGCGGGACGTCCTCGGCGTACTAGCGGAGCGCGATGGCGCGGCTCGGGTGTCAGTGGCGCTGGTGGGCGTGCTTCCGGAGCTGGTCGAGCGCGCGATCCGTGCTGCCGCGGAGGTCGGAGCCGACATGGAGCGGCAGCGGGCCACCGTCGCATGGAAGTGTGTCGACCACGACGCCGGCGGTCTGTCGACACGGTTGCCCACCTCCGACCTGTCGATCGGACGACTGCTGAAGCACCTGACCAACATGGAGGACCTGAACTTCACTCGCGATCTCGGCGTCCAGGACTCGCCCGAGCCATGCGTGGCCACACTGCGGCGCCTGGTGGTCGACATGATCGAGGAGTACGGGCGTCACCGGCCAGGCCGACCTGCTGCGGGAGGCTGTTGACGGCCGGATAGGTGAGGATCCTCCGGTTCCGGCGATCCCATTTGAGCTGTCAGAGTGACGAGAGCGTTCCGGGTGGCTGGTGACTTCGCGGCGGTAGGACGCGGCGCAGCCGGGCTGTCTACTCCAGGGTGCGTTGCCCACACGAGTTCGACGCAGTGCCATTGGCGCGGACTAGAGTCAAACTCCTCAGCGCCCGTGGACGAGGTGTGGCATGGACATGCGCGACGATCGGATTGCCGACTTCCATCGGCTGCACTCCTCGGGGTGCTTCGTGATGCCGAACCCGTGGGACGTGGGGAGCGCGCGGGCCCTGGAGCAACTGGGATTCAAGGCATTGGCCACGACGAGTGCTGGCCTGGCCTGGACGCTGGGTCGCGCGGACACACAAGCGACTCGCAATCAGGTGCTCGACCATCTCCGTCTCATCGCCGGCGCTGTGACGGTGCCAGTGAACGCGGACTTCGAGAGCGGCTACGCGGGTGACCCCGCAGGCGTCGCCGCGAATGTGAAGATGGCGGCGGACACGGGGATCGCCGGACTCTCGATCGAAGACTCTTCGGGAGACCAGGCCCATCCACTCGTCGAGTTCGACTTGGCCGTGCAACGCCTCGCCGCCGCACGACGAGCGATCGATGAGAGCGGAACGGGCATCGTTCTCACGGGACGCTCAGAGGGCTTCGTATGCGGGCGTCCTGACATCGACGAGACGATTCGTCGGCTGCAGGCCTACGCCGAAGCCGGCGCGGATTGCCTCTACGCTCCGCGGATCGACAAGCTCGAGCACATCTCGGCGATCGTGGCCGCGGTGTCACCGAAGCCGGTGAACCTGTTGATCAATGCTCCGTTTACCACTGTCGCGGAGGCGGCGCAGCTGGGCGTCCGGCGCATCAGCGTGGGCGGCACACTTGCGCGTACCGCATGGGGTGGATTCCTGGCGGCCGCCGAGGAAATCGCGGATGGGGGGACGTTTTCGCGGTTCGAGAGTCTACCCAACGTCGACGCCCTGCTCGGCGGCTGACCGGGACTCAACTGTGCGGTCACGCGCCGTGCGGTTCGACCGCGACGGGCTGACGCGGGTCTGGTCCGGTGCCCGAGGTCGCTGTATCGCGGAGTGAGGGGATCTCGCGCCCGCGCACATCGCAGACCCGGTCATCGCAATGCGCCGACAGGGCGGCGGCAGGGTGCACCCTCGGACGGCGTTTGCAGTCTCGACATCAGCGGCGGTCACTACGGTGGTGACATGACTCTTCCCAGCTTCCGGCTCGATGGACAGGTGGCGCTCATCACCGGGGCCAACCGTGGGATTGGCGCGGGCCTCGCGGAGGCTCTGGGGGAGGCGGGTGCAACGGTGGTGCTTGCGTCGCGTGGGGCCGATGACCTCGCCGTGTTGTCGGCATCCATTCCGGGATCGACGACGGTGACAATGGATCTGGCCGATGTGGCGTCGATTCGCTCGGCGGTGGCGCAGGTTGAGGCGAGTCACGGGCGCATCGACGTGCTGGTGAACAACGCAGGGCTCGGCGCAAACCACCCCGCGCTGGAGGTGACTGAGGCCGACTGGGATTCGATGATGGAGGTCAACCTCAAGGGTCTGTTCTTCTGCTCGCAGGCTGTCGCCGGCGGGATGGTCGAACGCGGGCACGGCCGCATCATTCATATGAGCTCACAGGCGAGCGTCGTGGGAATTGCGGACCACGCCGTCTACTGCGCGTCCAAGGGCGGCGTGAACCAGCTGACACGCGTGATGGCTCTCGAGTGGTCGCGCTTCGGGGTGACCACCAATGCCGTCGGACCGACTTTCACCTACACCCCGGGAACGGCCGAGAGACTTGACGATCCGGCCTACCGCGACGCCGTCCTCGACCGAATTCCCGCCCACCGTCTCGCGGAGATCTCCGATGTCGCCGGCGCAGTCATCTACCTGGCGTCCGACGCTGCGCGAATGGTCACCGGAACCCTGCTGCTGGTCGACGGAGGGTGGACCGCGCAGTGACTCAGACCTGCAGCCAGCGCTGACCCTGCGCGATCGATAGTGGGTCACCGCCAAGTCCGGGCGACGGATCGCATGACACCTCGGGAGCCGCCAGGGAGCGGCCGCGCCGTTTCGCGGCGGTCTGTCGCACCTTCTCAAGAGCGGATCGCGGCATGGCGGACGCGCGACGAGGTGTTAGAGACGTCGGTCAGCGCTGCCTCAACGCTTCCAAGAGCCAGTTCGAGGCGCCTGAGTTGGGTTTGACCATCGCGCAACGCAGGGAGGCTTCGATGCCGGGCAGCGAAGCCTCGTGCGCCATCGTCCTCGTCAACTCCGGACCGGTGTCCTCCTGCCGAAGAACGCGGTACCCAAGACGCAGGTAGTACGGGCCATTCCAAGGCACGTCACGAAAGGTTGAGAGTGTGGTGGCTGGGCGGCCAGCGGCACGGCCCCAAGCCTCAACGAACTCGATCATCGCTCGACCGAGGGCTCGACCCGCGAATGCAGGTGCCACCGAGACTTGAGCAACGTGCGCATTCCCATCGAGCACCTCGGCGCTGCAGGTCAGAGACCTGGGGCACGTCCTTGGCGACTTCTGGCATGCCAACTGTGCGGAACACGTGTCCGGCCTCGATCTCCACGTCGACGAGTCGCTGAAGGTCCGCTTCCATGCCAGGGCGGATCAGGGCGGTAGGCACGTCGCCATGCTGTCACGCCGATCGGTCACGTCACGCGTGGGCGAAGCGACCGCTAATCGGGATGGTCGATCGAGTGCGCCCGGCTGGCGGTGGTTAGACACACCACCGGAGGACGAGCGGAAGCATCCTTCGGTTTGCAGCTCAGAGCGGGTCCGAGTCCTTCAGCTGCGGCCCAACGAACTCAACCCAGTTGGCTCGGGCCAAGGAGGCGAGCATCTCAGGGCTGACTGGGCCGGGAAGGAGATCCGCGAAGTCTTCGAACAGCCGCTCCGCCCCCGACGGGGCAGTGATGACCAGCAAACGCCCCGGAGACTCACCCACGTTTTGAAAGTTGTGCGGGGTTCCCCGAGGACCGAACGCCAAGCCGCCCTCCGACACCCAGAACATCTCGCTGCCCGCCTTGAAGCGGAATTGCCCCTCCAGGACGTACCAGACCTCGTCCTCGCGGTGGTGGACATGGAGGGCGGGCCCGTTCTTGGCCGAGATCACGAGTTCAAGCATCGTCAACGACCCGTGCGTGTTACTGGTGTTGGTCAGGACATATGCAGTGTCACCGGTGGGGGTCTCCAGAGGAGCGCCCCCGCCCGGCTGGACTGCAAACGGCTCGATCGAAGTAGACATCTCGGCCCCTTTCGGATTTCCACGCTATGCCTCTGCGCGCGACATGACATGCACCAAGTTGCCCATTTCATGTTGCCTCACGTGGGTGAGACTGCGGATGAGGACGCCTGGCACCGAGCGCCTACATGGCGTCTGACCGGGTGGCAACGCAGGATGCAGAATCCGTACCCGGCTCGCGGCGAAGTGACGTGACCAAGGTCGACGCACAGAATCAGTCGGAGCAGCGAAGGTTCAGGGTGTGGCTCGACCGTGAGCGCGCCTCAAACCCCGACAGCCAATCCTGCCGCTATCCCTCTTGGGGCACACGTAGTTGTCGTACTTCGGAAGTCCCCCACAGGTCCCCCGTCGTCTTGGTGAACGCGAATGCCGTGTACTCGCGCCACTGGCCGCCGTCGCGTTCCTCCCTTCCCGGGTGGTAGGCGTTCGAAGTCGCGTCTGCGTTGACCTGTCTACTCAGTGAGCTGCGTCGTATGCCCGCTGGGACACGTCGAGCGCGCCGGGAGTTGCGTTCGATCACCAACGGACGGGTTCCACCTCACGGGCGACCGCAACCGGACCACAACCGCTCGCGGCCTGTTCCGCAACCACTTCGCGCTCTGCTGCTCCCAGTGCCGGGAAACGCCCGGCGGGCAGAGGGAGCAAGTCATGCAGTTCTCGACAACTCGAAGCAAGGTGGTCTCGGTGTCTGCCGCACTCGTCGTCGCAACCGCCGGGATCGTCGGCGCCGCAGCGGCGGCGAACGATGTCGTCATCGACCCCGCCCGCGAAGTCCCCGCCATGGACGCGCCGTCCTACACAGGGGATCCCTGGGAAGAGCGGTTCCGGGAGCAGTTCTGGTCGACGCAGCACATCCACGACTCGTGGAACAAGTGCCACCTCGGCGAGAACGTCCCACCGAGGCTTCAGCGTGGGACCGACTGCTGGTCGCGGCTGCCGGGGCACACCGGCCGGTAGGGCGTGCCGGGCAGGTACCTGTCCCACTCGGCCTGGGTCAGGTCCCTCCCGGCCACGTCGCAGGCTCGGGCCAGCCAACCCTCGGCGTCGAGGGGATATCGGTGACCGACCTCGCCCTCGTTGAACACGACGACGGAGCCGGTCGGCGACGGCAACAAGAAGGTGAATCCGTCTCCAGGGTGGACCGACGCTGGGAGCGCGCGAGAGCGCACCAGGTCACGCTCCACGTCGTACAGGGAGACCAGCTCGTCCTTGCCCGCTGTCACCACCGTGTTGCCGTCGGGGAGCCACTCCACGTCTAGCACCGCTTCCGCGTGCACCCGGGCGGGCTCGTGGCGCGGTCGCCATTTCACCCTGTCGATGACGGAGATCGTTCCGTCCGTCCGTCCGGCAGCGAGCAACCTGCCGTCAGGAGAGAACGAGAGGTCGAACGTGTCGCCTCCGTCGCCAAGGTCGATCGTGTGCAGCTCGTGCAGCTGGTCGTCGTAGAGGAAGACCGAGGTGTCGCCTACGGCGCCGACGGCGAGCACCGAGCCGTCCGGACTCCACTCCAGGACCTGGGCCTCGCCGGAGGGCAACGGGATTGTCCGGTCCAGCGTCCAGGACTCGGCGGCGACGACTTGGAGAGCGCCACCACCGTCCACGAACCCGTTCTTGTCGAGCGTGCTCGTGCCCAGGATCAGGGCCGACCCGTCGGGGAGCCAGTTGGAGTCGCTGACGACGGTGTCAGGGACCCGCACGCGAGCGACAATCTCTCTCGTTCGGGCGTCCAGAACGGTCGCCCCGAACGCTGTGGTCACCGAGACCAGAGTCTTGTCCGGACTGACGGCAACCGACGACCCGAAGAAGCTCGCGGTGTCGCCCACCACCACCTCATCCAGGACTCGCCCGGTCCGTGGTTCTAGAAAGGTGGCCGCTACCTCCTCTGTCTCGGGGGCCGGCTGCCCCCAAACTGCCGGGGCTCCGACGACAACGGCCTGGTGGGTGCGACGACGAGACGCCCCGGACGGACGACCTCGACCCGATTGGAGACATAGCGTCGCTCGGGACCCGGGTACGCCGCCCCGAAGCCAGCGTCCGCGGTCAGGTCCCACGTCACCATCTGGCCGTCGGCGGAGGTGGTGAGCAACGAACGGCCGTCGGCCGAGACCTCGATCTGGATGACGGGACCCGAGTGTCCGACCAGCGACTCGCGAAGCGACCAGCGGCCGTCCTCAGGGGCGACGCGCCAGAGCTCCACCTGCCCGCCGTCCCCGGCGGTGACCGCAGTCCTCCCGCCGGGGAGGACCAGGACGTCGCGCACGGGGCCGCGGTGCACGTTGAGCTCCTGGACCGCATGGCCGGCAGCGTCGTAGAGGGTGACTGCTCCGTCCGACCACAGCTGAGCAACACCGTCGGGAAGCGGCGCGAGCTCCAGGCTGCTGGCGTCGCGCTCCGCCACGTCGAGCCGGGTGACCTTGCCTGTGGACACGTCAAGGCGCAGTGCCCGGCTACCGTCAACCGGGGAGACGACCAGGGTGGATGCGTCTTCGCTGAACGCGGCGTTGGGAGGCGGAAAGCCCGAGCTGATCCGACCCAAGTCCTGCCGCTCGCGGACGAGGCCCGTTCCCAGGTCGACCTCGACGAGGACCGCGCGGACCCCGGGCGACCCGTTCCTGATCCTGCCGAGGCACACGAGTACTTCCCCGGAGGGCGTGATGGCAATGTCCCGGGGGTAACCGCCGAGCGAGGACAAGCGAAACCCGCGCAGGAGCTCTCCGCCTCGGGTGTAAGCGAACACTCCGGTCCTTGTGAGAGCCGCCGCGGCCACCAGAGTCTTGCCGTCTGGTGACACCGCCAGGCTCTCGGGCCACCACGAGGCGATCTTCTGCGGAGGGGCGGCCGAGCCGGTCCGCCAGGCGATGACGCGACCGCCCTGGGTCGCCATCATGGTGCGACCGTTGCTGCTGAGCGCGGTCTCCTCGACCCCCTCCTGCCCGATCTGGCGCACCTTCGTCGCCCGCCGGTGCTCGACGAGGGCGGTGAGCAGGGCGTCACGCGTCGCCGATGTGTCGGCGGTCCGCACCCCGGCCGCCGCGAGCAGGAGCGACACGTCCAGGGCGCGCGCCGAGGAAGAGAGAGCCGCCAGCCGGTTGGCGTCAGCGACGGTCTTCGCCGTGCGGGCCTGGGTGGCGCGGTTCTCGGCCGTGCGCTGGTAGTCGAGGGCGACGACTGCGGAGACCAGCGCGATCACGAGTGCGACCGCGAGAACTCCGGCGAGCCGACGGGTACGTCGTCGCCCGGCCGCTTCGGCCGCAGCCTGGTTCCGGGCGGCCACGAGCTCCGCCTGCGCCAGGGCGACGCCGGCTTCGACGAACGCGCGTTCCAGCTGGGTGGGGCCGGAGTCGGGGTCGGAGGCCCATTCGGCCGCGGCCTCCAGGCGGGTCCCGCGATAGAGCTGGTCCTCCGGTCGGTCGTGGGCGGCCCACTCGATCGCGGCCGGCGCCAGGTGGTGGCGCACCCTCCGGCCGACAGCGTCCTCCGCCAGCCACGCTGCGAGTCGGGGCCACGCCGAGAGCAGGGCCTCGTGGGCGACCTCAACATGGTCGCCGGAGCGGGCGAGCAGACGTCGGGCCACCAGGGTCTCGACGACCTGGTCCCTGAGCACAGGATCGGCGCCGACGAGGGCGAGCTCGACCTCCGGCAGCCGTCGGACGCGCAGGGTCCCCTGATCGTCCTGCTCAGCCATCCGAACCAGGAGCCGACGCGCTAGCCCCGCTCCGGGCTCGGAGAGCGAGGCGAATGCGGTCTCGGCCGAGCGCGCCACCGCCCCGCCGACCCCGCCCGTGGCGAGGTAGCCAGCAAGCGTCAACGTGGCCCGACGCCGCCGCTCCCAGGTCTCCGCGAGCGCCGTCGACAGCAGCGGCAAGGCACCCGTGCGGCCGAGCACGTCGCGCACGGCCACGTCCGTGAGGTCGGGCTCGACGTCGAGCCCCGCAGCCCGGGCCGGCTCCTCGACGACCTGCCGCAGCTCGATCTCGGTCAAGGGGGGCACGATCACGAGAGCTCCGTGCATCTGCAGCGCGATGTCTGGGTGCTCAGCCAGCCGTCCCACGTGGTCTCCCCGGACGACCAGCACGCACCGGGTCACGACCTCGTCGGCCAAGAGCCCCAGGACCGTGTCGAGGAACGCCGCTCGTTCACCGGCTGCCGTGCTCGTCGACCACAGCTGCTCGAGCTGGTCACACACGAGTACCACCGACGATGACGGTGGGTTCTCGCCGGCCAACACCGACAGCGTGTCGACGGGACGCGGGCCCGGGGTCACCACGACCGGCTCCCACCCCTCGCTATCGGCCAATGCACCCTCGCGGAGCGCCGGAACCAGCCCGGCACGAACCACCGACGACTTCCCCGCACCGCTCGAGCCCGACACGACGAGCAACCGGTGGTCGACCAGCGCCGTCACCAAGGTCCTCACCAACCGGTCGCGGCCGTGGAACGCAGCCGCGTCTTCGATCTCGTAGAGGGCAAGACCCTTGTATGGACAGCCGCTGACGGTCGGAGCGGCCATGGTCGGCTTCGAGTCCAACCGAGCGGGCGCCACAAGGTCGAGCACCGGGTCCTGGGCCAGGATCGCCTGCTCCAGCTCCCGCAGCCGGGTGCCGGGTTCGACACCGAGCTCGTCGGCGAGGGTGCGCCGCGCTCCACGAAGCGAGTCCAGCGCGTCCGCCTGGCGCCCACTGCGGTAGAGCGCCAGCGCGTGCAGCGCCCACCAGGTCTCGTGCAGCGGCTGGTCGCGCAGCAGCCGCCCCAGCTCGGGCACGGCCTCCGCGTGGCGACCCCGCCCGAGCTCGGACTCCCAATAAGCCTCCCGAGCGTGGTCCCGGATCCCCTCGAGCCGCTCCCGCTCACCGTCAAGTGTCGTCACCTCCGGCCAGTCTGCGTACGGCGTCCCGCGCCACAGTGCTAGCGCCTGTCCGAGCAGGTCGTTGGCCGCTGCGACGTCGCCAGCGGACAGCTGCGCCCGGCCCCGCGCCGTGAGGTCGACGAAGGTCGTGGCATCGAGCTGTTCGCGGTCCAGGGCGAGCGCGTAGCCGTCGTGGCGGCGTACGACGTAACGGCCCGGAGAGCCGGGAGGCCGGTCCGGTTCCAGGGCGGTGCGCAACCTGACCACGTGCGCCTGCAACGACTTGCGACCTGTGCGCGGTGGCGCACCGTCCCACAGGCACTCGAGCAGCTGGTCGTCATTCACCGAACCCGGGCACGCGGCCGCCAGCACGGCCAGCAGCAAACGCTCCTTAGCGCCGGGCACGCTCAGCACCCGGTCGTCGTCCCCGCGCACTTCCAACGGGCCGAGAACAGCGCACCGCATCTCTTCAGAGTAGGACTGTGCAGACCCGTTGAGTACCGGAGAAGGAGTCCGGCCTGGGTGACCACGCGGCTCCCGGCCCGTCGAGCGGTGCATCCGCGATGGCCACCACTCTGGCAACGCGCACGAATCGCCTGACCGAGGCGGGTTGAACCACGCCTTTGCGGCACGAATTCACGAAGTGTCGCGCTGAGCTGAGACCGCCAGCATGAGCGTGCACATTAACCACGCCGACTGGCGGCGGAAGGACGCGGGGACGGAGGCTGCACGCGGTGGGTAACGGATGATACTTTTTGGTACGCCATTCGGGCAGAGAGGCCGCGACCATGAGTAACCACAGCGACGCGTCCGATCACAGCAACTTCACCCGGGTCCTCGGACGCTGGGACGTCCTCGCGGTCGCCTTCGGCGCCATGATCGGCTTCGGCTGGATCGTCCTCACCGGGGGGTTTCTCGAGGATGCCGGAACACTTGGGGCTGCGTTGGCGTTCGCCATCGGCGGCGTCATCATGGCGTTGGTTGGCCTCACCTACGCTGAGCTCGTCTCCGCGATGCCGAGTGCCGGCGGCGAGCACAACTACGTGCTGCGTGGCTTGGGCTCCCGGGCCGCGTTTGTCACGTCGTGGAGCCTCGTGTTCGGCTACGTGTCCGTCGTCGCCTTCGAGGCCGTCGCGCTTCCGCAAACGCTGCTTTACCTCGCCCCGGACATGCTGGTCGGCAAGCTGTGGACCGTTGCAGACTACGACGTGTACGCCTCCTGGGTAGCAGTGGGCATTGTCGGGGCGGTGGCCATCACCGCGCTGAACTATGTCGGGATTAGGCCGGCAGCTGTGTTCCAGGGCCTGGCCGTGCTGTTCCTGCTCGCGGTCGGGGGGCTGCTGGCGATCGGCTCATTTGTCGGTGGTAGTGCCGATAATCTGGAGCCCCTGTTCTCCGGTGGCGTCGCGGGAATCGTGGCTGTCCTCGTGGCGGTGCCGTTCCTTTTCGTCGGGTTCGACGTGATCCCGCAGTCTGCGGCAGAGATCAACCTGCCGTTCCGGCAGATCGGAAAGCTGGTCGTCGTCTCCGTCGTAGCGGCTGCTGTCTTCTACATCGTGGTCATGCTGACGGTGGGGTCCTCCCTGCCCAAGGAGGTTCTCGCCGCCTCCGAGCTGCCGGCCGCCGACGGCATGGCCGAGCTGTGGGGTAGCCAGATATTCGGCAACATCCTCGTCCTCGGCGGTATCGCGGGGATCCTCACCAGCTGGAATGGGTTCCTTCTCGGCGCGAGCCGCCTGCTCTACGCCATGGCGACGTCGGGGATGGTGCCGCGCTGGTTCGCAAAGGTGCACCCGCGGTACCGCACCCCGAGCAACGCAATCCTATTCATCGGCGGCCTTTCGGTGCTGGCTCCACTGTTCGGCCGACAGATGTTGGTGTGGCTCGTCGACGCTGGTGGCGTCTCGATTGTGGTCGCTTTCTTCCTAGTTGCGGTGACGTTCCTCGTGTTGCGTCGTCGCGAGCCCGAGATGGAGCGACCGTTCCGCGTCGCGAGCGGTCAGGTCGTCGGCGCCCTCGCAGGCGTGCTCTCCCTGGGCCTTGCGGTTCTCTACCTGCCCGGCATGCCTGCCGCTCTGATTTGGCCGTACGAGTGGGTCATCCTCGGTGCCTGGTGGCTGGTCGGCATCGTGCTCGTCCTGCGTCTGCCGAAGATAGGTCCTGGCCGCAACGCCGAGGAGGATCTCATCGCCGCGACCCACGGCAGGGACGACAGCCGCTGACGGCCGGGGGCAAGAGCGACGCCCAACTGGGTCAGCGTTCGTGGGTCGCTACGCGGCGGCTCTGACCGACGAGCGCTGCTCCACATGTCGACCTCAAGATGGTCTTCAGTACACGGGATCCGTCACTGTTCCAAACTGCTGGGCTCTGGCTTCAGCGAGGCGGCCAATTCGTGTCGTACCCGATGACGAGTTCGCCTGCCTCGCCGAGGAGCGGCTAGCCGGACGGGACTGGACCCTCGCGATCGAGAACCTTCCACGGGCCTTGCCCTACACGATGTAGTGGGCCGCTCTCGACTGCTCCTTCGCCGAGTCAGCCACCGACATCCGCCACCGACTCATGCCCTGACCCGGTGGCTCCTCTAGACGAGGCCGATCTCCGAGGCCAGGCTGCGAATCACCTATCTGTCTTGGTCTGGCCGGCCTGGCGCGGCGTGCAAGGTCCCCATGCGGCGGAAAGACTCGGATCCCCACCGCGAGAGAAGGGCTCGGCGATCACGCCCAAGCAACTGGCGGTCGGATGGGGTCCGAGCGCATGCACTGACCCCGCACGCTGGCGCTTGCTCTCAACACGTCGGCGCCGTTACCGGATGACGTGCCTGCTGTCAGTCCCTCGCCTCTGGGCGGTGAGTTGCGACTGATCGGCGTGCCGATCCGACGTACGCGAGACCTGGGATGATGAGTCCATTGGCGCCCTGGTATCGCGACAGCCCTTCGCGGACCAACTCCCGGATAGCGATCATGTCTTGGGCAGGCAGGACGGCGAGGCGTTGCTTCAGAGGGCCGGCAAGGTCAATACGCAGCCGCCAGTAGTCGTCGAAGGACGCATCGTGGGTGGGCATGTCGATCAGCTGCACGCTGACTTGTTCGAGTCCAGCTGCGGTCAGTGTCGCCTCGAGGGCACCGTCAGCACCAAGGGAGAACGGGCCTGGGGTTCCGGTAGGAGGTACGGGTGAGCCGGTGTGCAGGTGTACGGCGTCTGCCAGCACACCGAGCCAGGGGTTGCGATCGCGTGGACCCCACACCGCAATGGCCGCTCGGCCACCTGGCCGCAGCACTCGGGCGATCTCGCGGGCGGCCCGGACCGGGTCGAGTGCGAACATGAGTCCCTCGCGGCAGACGACGATGTCGAACGAGTCGTCGGGCATGTCAATCTGCTCCAGGTCGAGGACCCGCGCAGTGACCTGTGCGGTGGTTCCACCGACTTGGGCGCGACGCGACGCATGTGCTGACGCGATCGCCACCATCTCCGGGGCCACGTCAGAGAGGACGACCCGTCCTGCTGGTGTCACCTCGTCGGCGATCGCCAAGCCGAGGCCACCTGCACCGCAGGCGAGCTCGAGAACCTCGTCGCCGGCAACAGGCGCCACTGCCTCGATCATCAGCCGGGTGACCGCCTCCGCGCGTTGCTCGACATGATCGACATGCTCACCCCAGGCCTCCGCGACCGAGCCCCACATCTGGTGCACGCGGTGCCGGATTTGCTCACCGGTGGGCAGTTGAACAGTCTCCTGCGACATCGCGAACCTCCCCTGGCAATTCGTTACACGTTGCGAGTAACGAATACTGCTACGTTAGTCCCATGACCGCTGAAGTCAAGGGCTCCCGCGCCTACGACTCCTCGTTGCGCGCGCAACAGGCCTCAGCGCGGCGCCGCACGCTAGCCCAGGCCGCCCGGGATCTCTTCGTCGAAGCTGGATACCCGGCCACCACGATGGAGGCGGTCGCGAAACGCGCCGACGTCTCGCTGAAGACGGTCTACAACTCCTACCGCAGTAAGGCGGGCTTGCTCAGAGCGGTTTGGGACCTTTCCCTCAAGGGCGACCTCGACGACGCACCCATCGCCGAACGTCGCTGGTACACCGAACTTCTGACTGAGGCCGATCCGCACCGGCAGCTCGCGATGACGGCTGAGAACTCGCGCATCGTCAAGACGCGCATCGGGCCCATGCTCAGAGTGATCCGAGACGCCGCCCCCATCGACGAGGACCTCGCAGCCCTGTGGAAACTCATCCAGACCGACTTCTTGGCCAATCAGCGCGCAATCGTCGAAAGCCTGGCCGAGAAAGGCTCACTACGCCCTGGACTCGATGTTCAACGCGCCACTGACCTGCTGTGGACGCTCAACCACCCAGATGTCTGGCTGCTGCTTGTCGATCGGCGCGGCTGGTCGCCGGAGGACTGGGAGACCTGGTTCGCCAGCACCTGCCGAGAGCAACTGCTCGCTTAGATCAAGAACGCGTCATGGTGGGCGAAGTGCCCGTCCTCGTGCAGAGGCTCAGGAGCCCGGCGCAGGTGAGGGGTAGCCGCGACGAACGGTGCGGTCGAGGATCCCGAGGGTGGCTCGCAGGTTGGCCTCGGAGATCACCGGGAAGAGCCCCTTGTCCTTCAAGTCCTGACGGGCCTGAGACCAGTCGTAGACCGACGTGATCAGCGTGCCCCCGTCAGCCGGCTCCAGCCGGTAGCCGTAGCGGTGACCGATCTGAGGCCGGATCCGGCCGAGGATCGACCAGGTGATGAGGCGGTCTGGCTCGAGCTCCTCGATGCGCACGGTGACGTCGTACCGGCCCCAGTCGGGCAGGTCGCCGAGCGCCTCCCGGTCCATGTGGACGACGAACGAGTCACCCACGGCCGTGACCGGCTCGCCGGTGGCGCCCTGCAGCATCCCTGAGGCGTCGATCGCCACATGTCCCTGCGGGTCGCACAGGAGCGCGAAGATCTGGCTCGCCGGAGCAGCGACGAGCCGGGACGTCTCGAGGCGTTCGGACACAGGCGGGCACTCCTGACGGCAGGGGAGGGGACAGGCCACACCTACCCACGCCGAGCCCGGGTAGGCGCCCGGCCGCACCGCAGGGGTCGCCGGGTGTCGGTGGGACCGGGCAGAGTGGGCGACATGAGCGACCACACCACCACCGGACGGCGCCGCGAGGTCGCCGGCGTCGTCGTCACCGATCACAGGCTCGAGCTGCCGCTCGACCACGCCGACCCCACCAGTGGGACGATCGAGGTCTTCGGCCGCGAGGTCGCGGCCCCGGGCGGCCGCGACCGGCCGCTGCTGGTCTTCCTCCAGGGCGGTCCGGGCCACGAGGCCCCGCGCCCCACCGGCTTCCCGGGGTCACCGGCTTGGCTGGAGCGCGCCCTGCGCGACCACCGGGTGCTGATGCTCGACCAGCGCGGCACCGGCCTGTCCACGCCGTACGGCGCCCCCGACCCGGATCCGGCGGCCGACGCCGCCCGGTTGCGCCATTTCCGCGCCGACGCGATCGTCCGCGACGCCGAGGCGTTCCGCGAGCACCTCGGCCTCAAACGGGTCAGCGTGCTCGGCCAGTCCTTCGGCGGCTTCTGCACCCTGCACTACCTCAGCAGCGCCCCCGACTCGCTCGATGCGGCCATCTTCACCGGCGGCCTCCCGGTGGTGGGGCGTCCGGTCGACGACGTCTACAGCGCGACGTACACCCAGATGCGGCGCCTCAACGGCCTCCACCACCAGCGCTACCCCAGCGACCGCGAGCGGCTGGCTCGCGTGCTCGACCTGGCCGGCTCCGGCGACCTGCGCGACCCCCAGGGCGAGCCGCTGACCCGGCGTACGGTGCGCACCATCGGCAACCGGCTCGGCTTCGATGGCGGCAGCGAGGAGCTCCACTATCTGCTCGAGCGCGACCCGCGCTCGCCGGCGTTCGTCCATGACCTCGTCGCGATGCTGCCCTTCGGAGCCCGCAACCCGATGTACGCCGTCCTCCACGAGTCCAGCTACGCCGACGGCGTCGCCACGCGCTGGTCGGCCGACAGGGTGCTGCCCGATGACTTCCGCGACGACGACTCGCTGCTGCTGACCGGGGAGCACCTGTTCCGGTGGCACTTCGAGGACACCCCGGGGCTCCGCCCGTACGCCGAGGTGGCCGGTCTCCTGGCCGAGGAGGAGTGGCCGCGCCTCTTCGACCCGGCCGTGCTCGCCGAGGTCGACGTACCGGCCGCGGCCGTGGTCTACGTCGAGGACCCGTTCGTCGAGCGGGGGCTGTCCCTGGAGACGGCTGCGCTGGTGCCTTCGCTGAGGACCTGGGTCACCAACGAGTACCTCCACGGCGGCCTGCGCCACGGCGGCGGCGACCTGCTCGACCGGCTGCTGGGGATGACCGCAGCGGCGGGTGCGTGCCGGACCAGCTGATGAGATCTCGGTGACTCAGGATCCGCCGGAAGGCCGGGAGGTCAGGGCCAGCACGTCGTCGCGGGTCCAGGTCTCGGCACCGGGCCAGGCACAGAGGTAGTCGGCGCACTCCTCGGTTGACCAGCCGCGGGTCTCGCGCAGTCCTCGCACCAGCATTCCGAGGTACGTCGCTCCCGGTGCGCTCGGCGGTGGTGGGGCGGTCGCGGCCAGAGCCACCAGGGGGTGTCCGTGCAGCACGTCGGTGACCAGGGCGTCGTACCAGCCGGTTCCGCCGAGCGGGGGCCGCAGCTCGGTCACGGCGCCGGCCTCGCGGCGTGTCTCCTGGGCGAGCACGTCGCAGACCTGCTCGCGGGTGAGGAGGTAGGCCTGGGCGGCTACGTCATTGGATCTCGAAACGGTCGCTGCGCTCCCCGCTCGATCACCGGAGGTCGCTCGATCACCGGGGTGCTCGAGGACGGCGACGCCGCCGCGCCAGACGGGGGAGTCGCCGGCGAAGCGGATCTGGCCCGGCAGCCAGACCGGGGCGACGGCCCGGGGTGGGGAGGGGTCACGGGCGCCGAGGTAGGTGCGCAGCGAGCCCGGCGGGGTGCCGCCGGCGAGGTAGCAGGTGAGCCGGGGCAGGTGCAGGTTGGAGCCGTAGGCGGCGTACCAGACGAGGTCGGGTGCCTCACCAGATCTCGACGACGGGCGCGGGGCGCCCTGCTCGATCACCGGGTGGTGCGCGCCCTGCTCGATCATCGGGCTAGCTCGCGGCGGTCCGGCGGGCGAGGTCGGCGACGACCTCGGGCATGGTGGCGCCGTCGGCGACGAGCTTGCGCTGCCGTGACGCCCCGCCGCCGTCGGCCAGTGCGCGGCCGGTCAGCTCGCGCACCAGGTCGAGGTCGCCGGTGTCCTCCAGCGCGTCGTGGACGTGCTCGACGAACGAGTCGACGACCTCGGCAGCGGGGGAGAGCTTCCAGGTCGTGGGGTCGACCAGCCCACCAGCCAGCCCGTCGTGGGCCGCGCGCCACTGCGCGGCGCGCAGCAGGTCGGCCCGCCACCCGTCGGTGGACACGTCACCGGCCGCAGCTGTGGTGACCAGCGCACGGCCCAGTGCGGCGACGAGGATCGCGTCGTCGACGTCGGTGCAGACGTCGGCCACCCGCAGCTCCACCGTCGGCAGGCCGTTGCCGGGGCGGACGTCGAAGTAGATCATCCCGTCGTCGAGCGACGCGCCCCACTCGACGAGCAGCCGCGTGGTGCGGTCGTACTCCTCCGACGAGCCGAACTCCTGGCGCGGACCGGCGGAGGGCCAGCGCGACCAGACCTGGCTGCGCCACGAGGCGTGACCGGTGTCCTCCCCACGGTGGAAGGGTGAGTTGGCGCTGACGGCCAGCAGCAGCGGCAGCCACGGCCGGACGCCGTCGACGACACCGCGGACCTCGTCGTCCGCGACGTCGACGTGCAGGTGCATCGCGCACGCCACGGCGTCACGGGCCAAGCGGCCGTAGTCGCTCTGTATCCGCTCGTAACGTTCGCTCGGCGTCAGGTCCGGGTGGCGGGGGACCGACAGCACCGGCACCGGCATGGCGACTGCGGCCGCCCCGGCGGCACCGGCCGCGGCGACGACCGCTGTGCGCGCCTCCACCAGCCGCTCGCGCATCGCTGCCAGGTCGGTCTCCGGCGCGGTCGCCAGCTCGATCTGCTGCTGGTAGAGCTCCAGCTCGATCGTGGTCTCCGCGTCGGTGGCGGCCCGGGACTCCGCCGCGCTCTGCGCGACCGCGGTCAGCTCACCGGTCGCGGGGTCGACGAGGAAGAGCTCCTCCTCGATGCCGATGGTGCGCACGACGCTCCTCCAGGGGTTGCGAGCCGGCGGTTCGCGGGTGGGGGCCGGTGGGCGGGCCGCGGGGGCGGCTGCCGCCCGGGACCGTACCCACCACGACCGATGCCACCCGCCTGGCAGGATCGGGGCGTGAGTCACGCACCCGACCAGCTGCCCACCTGGGACGAGGCCGCCCGACCCATGGGCACCGGCTTTCCCGGGGCGACGCCCGCGGAGATCTCCCGCGGCGACCACCTGCGGCAGGTCCACGACATGTACCGGCGCGGACTGGCGCAGGTCGCCGACGTCCTCGGACAGGTGAGGACCGGGAAGCTGTCGGTGGGGGAGGCGCGCGGAGCCGTCAACGCCCTCGGCGTACGCGTCACCTTCGAGCAGCTCGGCTCCTTCTGCGGCCAGCTGTGCCAGAGCGTCGAGGCCCACCACAGCATCGAGGACGCCCACCTCTACCCGGCGCTGCGCGCGGCCGACCCGGCGCTCGACCCGGTGCTGGACCGGCTCGACCTGGAGCACCGCGTCATCCACGACGTCCTGGAGCGCTTCGACCGGGTGCTGGTCGCCATGGCGCACGGCGACACCGGGCCCGGGAGCGCAGCGGGGGCGGAGGGCCTGCCGGACGTGCACGCCCACTTCGAGCACCTGCGCGGCCTGCTGGAGTCGCACTTCCGCTACGAGGAGGACCAGATCGGTACGGCGCTGGGCGTCCACCGCGTCATGGTCTGAGCCGAGAAACCCTGGGGCATGACGGTTTCCCAAGGTATGCCGGCAAACTGACGCTCCCCATGGCGTCGGGAGCATGGGGAGTGACTGTTTGCCATGGGAGGTGTGAGCACGGGGGAGCCCCCCCGTCGGCCTGGGGAACGGAGATCGAACCCCCGACGGCGTACGACGGCAGCGTGTCGCCGTCGGACGTCGTCCGTCGTACGTCGCGCGGGCGGGCGCTTGGCCGAGCCGGACGTGGCGGTGGCGCTCGGTCACACCAGCGCCCACTCCCCACGGCAACTTGGCGCTCCCCATGCTCCGGACGCCATGGGGAGTGCACATTCGCCGGCATACCTTGGGAAACCGGCAGCCCCCGACGCAGAACTCCCGGTGTGTTCTTGTGTGGGTGATCACAACGCTGGGGCATATTGGTCCGAGCCCCCGTATCGGGCGGGGCGTGAGAAGGAGCCTCGGGTGATTTTCGGCGCCGAGTCAGGGCTGCGGCTCGACACGAACTGGATCGACTACCTGCTCATCTTCCTGTACTTCGGCTTCGTGCTGGGGATCGGGATCCTGGCCCGCCGCTCGGTCTCGAGCAGCATCGACTTCTTCCTCTCGGGCCGCTCGCTGCCCGCGTGGGTGACGGGTCTGGCCTTCATCTCGGCCAACCTCGGCGCCGTCGAGATCATGGGCATGTCGGCCAACGGTGCGCAGTACGGCATCGCGACCGCGCACTACTTCTGGGTCGGCGCGGTCCCGGCCATGCTGTTCCTCGGCGTGGTGATGATGCCGTTCTACTACGGCTCCAAGGTGCGCTCGGTGCCCGAGTTCATGCTGCGCCGCTTCGGGCCCGGCACCCATCTCGTCACCGGCATCAGCTTCGCGCTCGCCCAGCTGCTCATCGCGGGCATCAACCTCTACCTGCTGGCCAACATCGTCGAGATCCTGCTCGGCTGGCCGCTGTGGATCAGCCTCGTCGTGGCCGCCGCGGTCGTGCTGTCCTACACCGCCCTCGGTGGTCTGTCGGCCGCGATCTACAACGAGGTGCTGCAGTTCTTCGTCATCGTCGCCGCGCTGACGCCGCTCACCTTGATCGCGCTGAACAACATCGGCGGCTGGGACGGCCTGACGACCAAGGTGACCGAGAAGTGGGGCCCCGAGCAGATGTCGTCGTGGCCCGGCACCGAGCTGACCGGAATCGAGAGCCCCGTGCTGTCGGTGATCGGCATCGTCTTCGGTCTCGGTTTCGTGCTCTCCTTCGGCTACTGGACGACGAACTTCGTCGAGGTGCAGCGGGCGATGGCGTCGTCCTCGATGTCAGCGGCCCGCCGCTCGCCGATCATCGGCTCCTTCCCGAAGATGTTCTTCCCCTTCATCGTCATGATCCCGGGCATGATCGCCGCCGTCTCGGTGGCCGAGGTGGTGGCGGCCAAGGAGAGCGGCTCGACGACCTTCGAGTACAACAACGCGCTGCTCTACCTGATGCGCGACCTGCTGCCCAACGGCATGCTCGGCCTGGCGCTGGCCGGTCTGCTGGCCTCGTTCATGGCTGGCATGGCCGCCAACGTCTCGGCCTTCAACACGGTGTTCTCCTACGACCTGTGGGAGGCCTACGTCGTCACGGACAAGCCGGACGACTACTACCTGCGCGTGGGCCGGCTGGCCACGGTCGGCGCCACCGTGCTGGCCATCGGTACGGCGTTCATCGCCTCGCAGTACTCGAACCTCATGGACTACATCCAGACGCTCTTCGGGTTCTTCAACGCTCCACTCTTCGCGACGTTCATCCTGGGTCTGCTCTGGGCGCGGATGACCCCGGCCGCGGGCTGGACGGCGATGGTGGCCGGCCCGACCGCGGCCGGCGTCGTGGGCATCCTGTCGACCGACGTCTTCGGGCCCGCCAGCATGGGGGTGCTGTCGCTGGCCGGACAGGGCGCCAGCTTCGTGGCGGCCGGCGCGGCCTTCACGGCCAGCCTCGTCGTCGGCACGCTGGTCACCTTCGTCAGCAAGTCCAAGCCCGAGTCCGAGCTGCGGGGGGTGGTCTGGAAGCTGACGCCGAAGGAGGACATCGCCACGGTGGACGAGCCGGGTGCACGCTGGTACCAGAAGCCCGTCCCCCTGGCCGGCGTCTCGCTGGCGATGGTCATCGTCCTCAACCTCCTGTTCTGGTGAAGGAGCAGCCATGAGCGAGCACACGAACGACACCACCGCGAGTGGGGAGAAGGCCCACAAGGCGGGCGCCTTCGACGTACGCAACTTCATCGGGGGGCTGCTCGGCCTCTACGGAGTGGTCCTGCTGCTGACCGGGATCTTCGCCACCGACGACGCCGCCCTGGCCAAGTCCGACGGGGTGAACGTCAACATCTGGACCGGGCTCGCCCTGCTCGTCGCCGGCGGCATCTTCATCGGCTGGGCACGCCTGCGACCGGTCGTCGTGCCGCCCGAGAACGACGAGCAGCCGGCCGGGCAGGGACGCTAGCCCGCGAGCCACGCGTTCGGCGTTTGTCCGGCGCTCCAGGTGGGACGATCAGGCCATGGCGGCTACTACTTCCTCATCAGCAACCCCGAACGTCGACGGCAGCGAGGTCCTCGACCACGGAGTGCGGGTGGGGCTCGTCGCCTACGGCGTGGTCCACCTCGTCGTCGCGTGGACGGCCATCCAGCTCGCGCTGGGTGACTCCAGCGGCTCGGCCAGCCAGAACGGGGCGCTGCAGCAGCTGGCCCAGGACAGCGTGGGCGGCGCGTCGCTCTACGCCCTCGCCCTCGGCTTCGGCGCGCTGGTGTTCTGGCAGGGGGCCGAGGCGGTGGCCGGCCACCGCTCCGAGGACGGCGGCAAGCGGACCTTCAAGCGCGTCGCCTCGGCGATCAAGGCCGTCGTCTACGCCACTCTTGCGGTCTCCGCGGTCAAGATCGCCTCCGGCAACGGGGGCCGGTCGCAGGGCACGGACACCATCACGGCCCAGGTCATGTCGGCCCCGGGCGGACAGCTGCTCGTCGGCGCGGTCGGGCTGGCGGTCATCGCGGCAGGCGGCTACCTCGGCTACAAGGGCGTCACCCAGAAGTTCACCAAGCGGATCGACGTCGAGGGCAAGACCGGGAACCGTCGTACGCCGCTGGTGGTGCTGGGCACCGTCGGCTACGTCGCCAAGGGCGTGGCCCTGGCCGTGATCGGCGGGCTCTTCGTCTCCGCCGCGATCCAGCACGACGCCTCGGAGTCGGGCGGCCTCGACCAGGCGCTCAAGGCGGTCCTCGAGCAGCCGTTCGGGCGGCCGCTGCTCATCGCCGTCGCCCTCGGGCTGGGCTGCTACGGCGTCTTCTGCTTCCTCTGGGCCCGGCATCTGCAACGTAAATGAGACCTGGCGGCCACCCGACCGGCGAGTAGCATGCGGCCATGGAGCTGGACAGCGAGGACCTGGTGCCGATCGTGCATCGGCTCAAGCGGGCCCAGGGCCAGCTCGCCGGCGTGCTCCGGATGATCGACGAGTCTCGCGACTGCGAGGAGGTCGTCACCCAGCTCGCCGCCGTGAGCCGGGCCCTCGACCGGGCCGGCTTCGCGATCGTGGCGACCGGGCTGCGTCAGTGCCTCGCCGACGAGGACGGCGCCGAGACCATGGACGTGGCCAAGCTGGAGAAGCTCTTCCTCGCCTTGGCGTGAGGCTCGCTGAGCGAAATGTGCGCGCTCAGGTGATGGTCATGCCGCCGTCGACGGCGAGGGTCTGACCGGTCACGTAGCCGCCGGCGTCGCCGGCGAGGAACACCAGCGCCGCCGCGAGCTCCTCGGCCTCGCCCTTGCGGCCCATCGGGATCCGCGCGCCCATCGAGTCGAGGTAACCGTCGGGGTAGGTGTCGGTCATCTCGCTGGCGAAGAAGCCCGGCGCCAGTGCGTTGACGCGGATGCCCTTGCGCCCGGTCCACTGCTGGGCCAGGTCGCGGGTCAGGCCGATGAGCGCGGCCTTCGAGGCGGAGTACGCCGCCTGCGGGAGCCCGGCCGTCGTGAGGCCGAGCACCGAGGAGATGTTGATGATGCTGCTGCCCGGCTCCATGACCCGACCGCAGGCCTGCGCCATCCAGTAGCAGCCGTTGAGGTTGACGTCGATGACCTGGCGGAACTGCTCGGGCTTCTCCCGGGTGGCGGGGACAGCGGTGCCGATCCCGGCGTTGTTGACCAGGATGTCGACACGCCCCAGCTCGGCCATCGCGGCGTCGACCAGCGCCTGGCAGTCGTCGGGGGAGGAGACGTCGGTGGCCACCGCGATGGCGCGGCGCCCGAGCGCCTCGACCTTCGCCTTGGTCTCGCCCAGCTTGTCGACGCGGCGCGCGCCCAGCGCGACGTCGGCCCCGGCCTCGGCCAGCGCCTCGGCGAAGGCGACCCCGAGGCCCGAGGAGGCGCCGGTCACCACGGCCACCTTGCCGTCGAGGCGGAACAGGTCGAGCACGGTCATGGGGACTCCCTGAGGTCGGTGGCGCGGGCGTGGTCAGGCCGGTGGCGGTGCTGTGACGAGCCTGGTCAGGACCCTGCCCGGCAGGCGGGCCGGTCACTCGTAGCCGAGGATCTCCTTGCGCTTGCGGCCCCAGGCCAGCGCGGAGTCGATGGCGTCGTCGATGGTCAGGTCGGCGGTCCAGCCGAGAACCTCGCGCGCCTTGTCGACGTTGGCGAAGGCACCCACGGCGTCACCCGGGCGCGGCGGCGCCTCGCGCACCGGCACCTGCTGGCCGAAGACGCGCTCGAAGGAGCCCACCAGCTCGCGCACGGTCACGCCGTCGCCGGTGCCGACGTTGATGATCGTGCTGGGGGCGTCCACGGCACGCAGCACCTCGTCGAAGGTCTCCACCGCGCGGACGTGAGCCTGCGCGAGGTCCCACACGTGGATGTAGTCGCGGATGCCGGTGCCGTCGCGCGTCGGGTGCTCGACACCGGTGATGGTGAAGGCGTCCTTCAGCCCCTGGGCGGCCATCACGAGCTGGCCCAGCACGTGGGAGGGCTCGCGGGCGTAGATGCCCGACTCCAGGTCGGGGTCGGAGCCGATCGGGTTGAAGTAGCGCAGGATGATCGCGCGCAAGTCGGTGGCGGCGGCCATGTCGGTCAGCACCATCTCCATGACCCGCTTGGTCCGGGCGTACGGCGAGCCCGGGTCGAGCGGATCGACCTCGGTCACCTCGAAGCCCTCCTTGGTGGCGTAGAGGGAGGCGCTGGAGGAGAACAGCACGCGCGGCTTGCCGAGCTCGGTGAGCTGGTCGAAGAGCGTGAGCGACTTCGCGACGTTGTCGCGGTAGTACTCGTAGGGCTGCTCCACCGACTCCGGTACGACGATCCGCGCGGCCATGTGGATGGTCGACTCGATGTCGGGGTGCTCCTCGACGACCCGGCTGAGCAGGTCGCGGTCGGCGATGTCGCCCTCGTAGAAGATCCTGTCCTTCACGAACACCCGGGGCCCGGTCAGCAGCGAGTCCAGCACCACGGGGGTGTGGCCGGCCGCCTCCAGCGCCTTGCACGTCGTCGACCCGATGTAGCCGGCACCGCCGGTGACCAGAACCTTCATGGTCAGCGACCCTAGCCCAGCACCCGACCTCGTCCGGGGACCCCGCCCCGGCGCCTCTCCGACGCCGGGGAGCCCGGCCCGGACGGTGCGGTAGCCTGGGACCCGTGACCAGCCGTCTGCTCCTTGGACAGCCGCTCTGAGTCGACCGCGATCGACCCCAGAGCGGCCACCCTCCTGCCCGGAGGGTTTTTTTGTGCCCCGGAGCGACCCCCCAGGAGACCCGAACCGATGAGCGAGCACCAGACCAGCGCCCCTCCCGTCGACGCGACGCCCGAGCGCCATGACAGCGCCGGCGAGCGAGCGACGTACGACGTCGCCGGGGTCCAGGAGAAGTGGCTGAAGGCCTGGGAGGAGTTCCCCTTCACCGCCGGCCAGGGCGGCATCGGTGCCGCTGACGGGAAGCCGGCGGAGAAGCGCTACGCGTTGACGATGTTCCCCTACCCCAGCGGTGACCTGCACATGGGGCACGCCGAGGTGATGGCGCTGCACGACGTCATCGCGCGCTACTGGTGGCAGAAGGGCTACGACGTCCTGAACCCGATCGGGTGGGACTCCTTCGGGCTGCCGGCCGAGAACGCCGCGATCCGCAACGACGAGAACCCGGCCGTCTACACCTACGCCAACATCGAGACCCAGGCCGAGTCGTTCCGCCGCTACGCGATCTCCTTCGACTGGTCGCGCCGGCTGAACACCTCCGACCCGGAGTACTACCGCTGGACGCAGTGGCTGTTCCTGAAGTTCCGCGAGCAGGGGCTGGCCTACCGCAAGTTCTCCCCGGTCAACTGGTGCCCCGACGACCAGACCGTGCTGGCCAACGAGCAGGTCGTGCAGGGCATGTGCGAGCGCTGCGGCGCCGAGGTCACCAAGCGCGAGCTGTCGCAGTGGTACTTCAAGGTCACCGACTACGCCCAGCGGCTGCTGGACGACATGGTGCCGCTGGAGGACTCCTGGCCCTCCAAGGTGCTGGCCATGCAGCGCAACTGGATCGGCCGCTCCGAGGGCGCCCACGTCGACTTCGAGATCGAGGCCGACCACTACGACGGCGAGCCCATCCGGGTCTTCACGACACGGCCCGACACCCTGTTCGGCGCCACCTTCATGGTGGTCGCCGCCGACGCGAAGCTGGCCTCCGAGATCGTCGCCCCCGAGCGCCGTCAGGCCCTGGACGACTACCTGGTCGAGGTCCGCAAGGCCACCGACATCGACCGGCTGGCCACCGACCGGCCCAAGTCCGGCGTCGACCTGGGCGTGACCGCGGTCAACCCGGTCACCGGCGCCCGGATCCCGGTCTGGGCCTCCGACTACGTGCTGGCCGACTACGGCACCGGCGCGATCATGGCGGTGCCCGGCCAGGACCAGCGCGACTGGGAGTTCGCCGCGAAGTTCGGCCTGCCGATCGTGCGCACCGTGCAGCCCACCGAGGGCTTCGAGGAGTCCGGCGGCGAGGCGTTCACCGGCGCCGGCCCGGCGATCAACTCCGCCAACGACGAGATCTCGCTGGACGGGCTGCCGATCGAGGACGCCAAGACCCGGATCATCGACTGGCTGGAGGCCAAGGGCACCGGCACGCGCTTCGTCAACTTCCGGCTGCGCGACTGGCTGCTGAGCCGCCAGCGCTACTGGGGCGCTCCGATCCCGATCATCCACTGCGAGACGTGCGGCGAGGTCGCCGTACCGGAGGACCAGCTGCCCGTCGAGCTGCCCGACCTGCGCGGCTCCGACCTCAAGCCCAAGGGCGTCTCACCGCTGGCCGCGGCCGAGGACTGGGTCAACGTGGACTGCCCGCAGTGCGGGGGAGCGGCCAAGCGCGACAGCGACACGATGGACACCTTCGTCGACTCGTCGTGGTACTTCCTGCGCTACTGCTCGCCGCAACACACCGACGGTCCGTTCGACCCCGAGGCGGTGCGCGAGTGGATGCCGGCCGCGCAGTACGTCGGCGGCGTCGAGCACGCGATCCTGCACCTGCTCTACAGCCGCTTCTTCACCAAGGTGCTGCACGACCTGGGGATGGTCGACTTCACCGAGCCCTTCAACGCCCTGCTGAACCAGGGCCAGGTCATCAACCGCGGCAAGGCGATGAGCAAGTCGCTGGGCAACGGCGTCAACCTGGGCGAGATGATCGACGCCTACGGTGTCGACGCGGTCCGGCTGACGATGGTCTTCGCCGGCCCGCCGGAGGACGACATCGACTGGGCCGACATGAGCCCGGGCGGGTCGCTGAAGTTCCTGCAGCGCGCCTGGCGGCTGTCCGGCGACGTCACCTCCGAGGTCGGTACGCCGGCCTCCGGCGGGGACACGACGCTGCGTCAGGCGACCCACCGCACCGTCGCCGAGGCCGAGCAGCTGATCGAGAGCCACCGCTTCAACGTGCTGGTGGCGCGGACCATGGAGCTGGTCAACCACACCCGCAAGGCGATCGACTCCGGCTGCGGCCCGGCCGACCCGGCCGTGCGGGAGGCCGCCGAGACGGTGGCGATCCTGCTGTCGCTGGTCGCGCCCTACACCGCCGAGGAGATGTGGGAGCGGTTGGGCCACGAGCCCACCGTCGCCCGCTCCGGCTGGCCGGTCGTCGAGCAGGCCCTGCTGGTGCAGGAGTCGGTCACGGCGGTCGTGCAGATCCAGGGCAAGGTCAAGGCTCGCCTGGAGGTGTCTCCGGAGATCTCCGAGGCCGACCTGGAGGCCGCCGCGATGGCCGACGAGACGGTGCAGCGGGCGCTGGACGGCAGGACAGTCCGCAAGGTGATCGTGCGGGCCCCCAAGCTGGTCAACATCGTCGCCGGCTGAGCCGTCCCGCTCGACAGCGTCCCGGAGCGCGAGTAGCGAGCGCGGTTGGCTTCCCGGGGTGGGTCGGAGCCGCTTGTGTGGTGGATCGGCCGGTCTATCGCCTGCCAGGCCACCACATGAGCGCGGTCAACCCCGGTGGTCGAGCAACGAGGGTTTCAGTCCTGCTTGAAGGCGGCGTCGAAGGACGCGGTTGCGGGCGGGAAGTCGAGCCGACGCAGGTAGGCCAGCGCCTCGGGGGCGCCGTGGAGACGGTCCATGCCGGCGTCCTCCCACTCCACCGAGATGGGGCCGTCGTACCCGATGGCCGACAGCGCCCGGAAGCAGTCCTCCCAAGGCACGTCACCGCGACCGGCCGAGACGAAGTCCCAGCCTCGGCGCGGGTCGCCCCAGGGCAGGTGCGAGCCGAGCCGACCGTTGCGGCCGTTGCCCACCCGCATCCGGGTGTCCTTGCAGTCGACGTGGTAGATCCGGTCGGCGAAGTCGGTGATGAACGAGACCGGGTCGATGTCCTGCCAGACCATGTGGCTGGGGTCCCAGTTCAGCCCGAAGGCCGGGCGGTGGTCGATCGCCTCGAGGGTCCGCACCGTCGACCAGTGGTCGTAGGCGATCTCCGAGGGGTGCACCTCGTGGGCGAAGCGCACGCCGCACTCGTCGAAGACGTCGAGGATCGGGTTCCACCGGTCGGCGAAGTCGGTGAACCCCGCCTCGATGCGCTCCGCCGACACCGGCGGGAACATCGTGACGTAGGGCCAGATCGACGAGCCGGTGAACCCCACGACGGTCGTCACGCCGAGCTTCTGCGCCAGCCGCGCGGTGTGCTGCATCTCCTCGGCCGCCCGCTGCCGGACGCCCTCGGGGTCGCCGTCACCCCAGATCCGTGACCCGACGAGGTCGCGGTGGCGCTCGTCGATCGGGTCGTCGCAGACGGCCTGGCCCGTGAGGTGGTTGGAGATCGCGAACAGCTGCAGGCCGTGACGCTCCAGCAGGGCGAGTCGCTCGGCGACGTACTCCTCGTCGTCCCAGCGCCAGGCGTCGAGGTGCTCGCCGGAGACCGCGACCTCGAGACCGTCGTAGCCCCAGCCGGCCGCGAGACCGGCGACCTCCTCGAGGGTGAGGTCGGCCCACTGGCCGGTGAACAGGGTGAAGGGACGGGGCATCTCGGTTCCTCTCAGGCGGTCACGGGGACGGGGCTGGCCAGGTCGTCGGAGCCGACCGCGACCCGGCGGGAGCCGTCGGCAGCACTCTGCTCCATCGCGGCCAGCACCCGCTGCACCGCCAGCCCGTCCTCGAACGACGGCCGGGGGTCGGTGCCTGCCGCCAGGCAGCGCAGCAGGTCGGCGGCCTGGTTGGTGAAGGTGTGGTCCCAGCCGAGCACGTGCCCGGTGGGCCACCACGCCTCGAGGTGGGGGTGCCCCGGCTCGGTGACCATGACGTCGGTGGTGCCGACGGTCAGGCCTGCGCCCGGTCCGGAGCCGCCGGCGGCCCCGGCGGCCCCGGCGGCCCCGGCGGTCCCGGCGGTCCCGGCGGCCCCGGCGGTATCGTGCACCCGCAGCTGGTTGAGGTGCTCGAGGTCGAAGGCCACCGACCCGCGGGAGCCGAAGACCTCGATCTGGAAGCCGTTCTTGCGACCGGCCGCGACCCGGGAGACCTCCAGGCTCGCGACCGCGCCGCCCTGGGTCTGCAGCGTCGCCCAGGCGGCGTCCTCGACGGTGACGGCCTCGGGGCCCGAGGGGCCGGAGCGCTCGGGCACGAAGGTGCGGGTGGTGGCCGACACCGAGGCGACGGTGTCGCCGGTCAGGAACCCGAGCTGGTCGACGGCGTGCGAGGCCAGGTCGCCGATCACGCCGGAGCCGGCCTGCTCGCGGCGCAACCGCCACGTCATGGGCGCTGCCTCGTCGGTCAGCCAGTCCTGCAGGTAGCAGATCCGCACCTGCCGCACCGTGCCGATGCGACCCTGCGCGATCAGGTCGCGGGCCAGCTCGAGAGCGGGCACGCGCCGGTAGTTGAACCCGACCATGGAGCGGACGCCGTGGGCGCGCGCCGCCCGGGCCGCGTGCACCAGCGCCTCGGCCTCGGCGACGTCGTTGGCCAGCGGCTTCTCCAGCAGGACGTGCTTGCCGGCGGCCAGCGCCGCCTGGGCGACCTCGGCGTGGAGGTGGCCGGGCAGGCAGACGTCGACGAGGTCGACGTCGGGCCGCTCGATGGCGCGGCGCCAGTCGGTGGCGGTCTCCTGCCAGCCGTACGCCGCTCCCGCTGCGGCCACCTGCGCGGCGTCGCGCCCGACCAGGACCGTCTGGCGGACCGGGGGCACGTCGGGGAAGAACGCCCGCACGTTGCGCCAGGCGTTGGAGTGCGCCTTGCCCATGAACGAGTAGCCGAGCACCGCCACGCCCACGGGGCGGTGCGGGTCGTGCCCCGCGTGGCGAGGATCGGTCGGGGAAGCGGTCATCGGGAACCTCCGGGGGTCGATGCTCCGTCGGCGGTGAGCCGGCGCAGGAAGGCCAGGCCGTCACGGGCCAGGTCGTCCTGGGTGGGAGCGAGGGGTCGCCAGATCGACGCGGCGGTGGCGATGGATGCGTTGTCGGCGGTGAAGCTCTCCAGCACGAGGGGGCCGTCGTAGCCGACCTCGTCGAGAGCAGCGAGGAGGGCGGGCCAGTCGGTCTGGTCGCCGCCGGGCGCGCCGCGGTCGGAGCCGCAGACCTGCACGTGCACCAGGTGGTCACCGGCGGCGGTGACGGCGTCGGCGCTGGAGCGCTCCTCGATGTTGAGGTGGTAGGTGTCCAGGGCGAGGCCCACGGCCCCGCCCGATCCGCCGTGGGTGTCGAGCAACGGGCCGAGCGCGGTCAGCCCCTGGGCCACGGTGTTGACCAGGGACGTCTCGTAGCGGTTGAGCGGCTCGATCCCGATCCGGACACCGGCCTCGGCGGCGTGCTCGACGACGGGCGCCAGGTGGGTCCGCAGCTCGTCGTACGCCGCCTCCCGCTCGATCGGACTCATCCGCCAGACGCGCCCGGTGGACGCGGTGAAGGGGCCGCACACCGCGGCGGCGCCGATCTCGTGCGCCAGGTCGACGCACGAGCGCAGGTAGTCCTGCGTGCCGCGCACCTGGTCGGCAGGGGCCGAGACGAGGTCGCGCCCCGGCGCCATCGCTCCGACGACGCACGGCACGAGCCCGGTGTCGGCGAGCACCGGCCGCAGAGCGGCCGCGCTGAGGTCGCCGACGCTCTCCAGCGGCAGCTCGACGGCGTCGAACCCGAGGTCGGCCACGTGATGCAGCACCTCGGGAGCGTTCGCGTCGGTCAGCGGTGAGGTCCACACCCAGGTGTTGACGCCGAGCGGTCGCATGACAGACACCTTTCACGGGTCGATGGCGGGGCGGGGAACCGGTGGCGCGGGCCCGGGGTGCTGCGCGCGGAGGGTGGTCCGCGCGCAGCACCGGTGGGTGACCGGTCGAGGGCTGCGCTCAGATCAGGGGATCTGACGCTCCTGCCAGACCTCCGGGTAGCCCGGCAGGTCCTCGCCGCCGAACTTGGCGTAGTGCCCGTCGGGCATGCCCTCGTTGGCCGCCAGGAAGTCGCCTCGCTCCTCCTCGGTGATCGGCGTCTGGGGGAGCACCCACTCGGCCGGCACCTCCTCGCCGGCGAAGATCATCTGCGCGGCGAGCAGCGGTGTGCGCCACTGGAAGTTGGAGTACACCGGGGCGAGCCCGGTCAGCCCGGTCTCCTCCCACTTGCGCAGGAAGGTCATCTCGTCCTCACCGGTCATCACCGGAAGGTCGGCCCCGGCGTCCTCGAAGGCCTCGATGGCGGCGACGGCGCCGTCGCCGGCGTCCATCCAGATGCCCTGCACGTCGCCCTTGGCGAGCTCGTCGGAGACGATCTTCTTGATCTCGGCCGGGTCGGCGCCGGTGAAGTAGTCCACGGCCTCGATGCCGTTGTCGGAGAAGATCTTGTCGGCCGCGGCCCACCGGTTCTCCAGCACGTCGACGCCGGGCAGGATGCGCAGCGCGACGACCTTGTCGCCCTCCTCGAGGTTCTCGGAGAGGAAGTTCGCGGTGTCGATGCCCCACGCGTAGCCACCGATGGGGTGGATGAAGCTGGTGGCGCAGTCGGTCTCGACGCCACGGTCGAAGACGATGACGGGCTTGTCGGTCTTGCAGGCCCGCTCGACCGCCGGGGTCAGCGCTGCCGTGGAGTTCGGCGAGATGATGAAGACGTCGCAGTTGCCCTCGTCGATGAAGTAGTCGATGTCGGCGATCTGCGTGTTGTCGTCGTCCTCGGCGTCGCGGGTCTCCATCTCGGAGATGACGCCCTCGTCGACGAGCACCTCGAGCTGCTGGTTCATGGTGATCCAGCCGGTCTGGCGCCACGGGTTGCTGATCGAGGCGTTGGCGAAGCAGGCCTTCTGCGGGCCGTCGGCGGCGAACTCCGAGGTGTCGGTCATCTCGCCGTCGATGTACTGCAGCCACGGCTCGGCCTCGTCACCTTCGAAGGTGGCGTCGCGCTGCTCGTCCTGCTCGTCGAAGACGGCCTGGTCGAACCACTTCGAGTCCTCGCCCGACTCCTCGGTGGAGCCTGCGTCCGAGGACTCCGACGTCGACTCCTCGGACCCCTCCTCCGCGGACGGCGCCGACTCGTCGGTCGAGCAGGACGTCAGGACCAAGGCGGCGACGGCGGCCGTCACGGCTGTGCGGTACGTGCGTCTGGTCATGTGCGATTTCTCCTGTGTTCGGTGCCCGGCGGGCGAGGTGGGTTCGGGGTGGTCAGTGGGGTGCGGGGCGGTCGGCGGGTGCTGACCCGTCGGGCGCGGTGGGTGCGGCGGGTGCGGGCGCGGCGCCGGGGCGTCGCAGCATGCGGGGCAGGCGGTTGCCCGAGCTCCAGGCGCGTCCGGCCAGGGCGACGGCGAGGATGATGATCACGCCCTGCACGGTGTCCCTCCAGGTCGAGGGGACGTCGCGGAAGTTGAGCAGGGTGAAGAGCAGGTCGAGCGCGATGGCGCCGACCGCGGCGGAGACGACCCAGCCGCGCCCGCCGCCGAGCACCACGCCGCCGAGGACGACCGCGGTGATCGCGATGAACTCGTAGCCCTGGCCGACCGAGGGGTGGACGCCGGCCTGGCCGACCAGGATGATCCCGGCCAGCGTCGCGGACAGCGAGGAGAGGATGAAGGCGCGGGTCTTGACCCACCAGACGGTGGCCCCGCTGACCTCGGCGGCGCCGGGGTTGTCACCGGCGGAGATCAGCGTCATGCCGTAGGGCCGGCGCATCAGCCAGGACGCGAGGGCGCCCACGACGACCAGCAGGATGAGGGGGTAGGGCAGCAGGTCGAGCACCGGCACGCCCTCGATCCCGCCACGGCCGATCTCGCGGAAGTTGTCCGAGGGGTTGCCGGTCGCGGCGCCGCCGGTGAGGTAGAAGACGAAGCCCGACAGCGCCAGCATCATCCCGAGCGTCACGATGAAGCTGGGGACGCCGAGCAGCGTGGTGGCCATCCCGTTGAGGACGCCGACGAGCACGCCGACCGCGATCATGAGCAGCATCACCGGCAGGATCCGGCTGTCGTCGTCGCCGATGAGGTTGCCGGCCATGACGACCTGAGCGGCGATGACCGAGCCCATCGAGAGGTCGAACTCGCCGGAGACGATGACGAAGTACTGCCCGATGGCGAGGATGGCGATCGGTGCGCTGCGGGCCAGCGAGCGCACCAACCGGTCGGGCTCCCCGAAGCTCGGGTTCGAGGCGATGATGAGGACCAGCAGCACGATCGCGAGGACGTAGACCGCCCCGCCGGGGGTGGCCAGCGCCCCGAGGAAGCGCCCCAGCGGCGTGCCCTCGTTCGCCGGCAGCTCGCGTCGTACGTCGTTCCCGCGCGGGGAGAGGGTGGTGCTCATGCTCGCTCCTGGCTCGACGGGGAGGTGGCGGGCGCATCGTTCGAGTCCGAGGCGGGGAGGGGGAAGCGCGTGGGCCGTCGGGGGATGGCGCGGCGGGCGTAGACCGCGACCGCCAGGACGATGACGAGACCACGCACGACGTCGCGCAGGAAGGAGTTGACCTCCATGACGCTCATGATGTTGTCGAGGACGGCGAAGATCGCGACGCCGCCGAGGGTGCCGACCACGGAGCCGCGACCGCCGGCCAGCAGCGTGCCGCCGAGGACCACCGCGGCGATCGACATGAGGTCGTAGCTGCCCTGGCTGCCGATGGTGGGGCTGCCGACGCTGGTGCGTGAGAGCAGCAGCAGCCCGGCGACGCCGGAGAGCACCGAGCAGAGCACGTGGGCCATCACCAGGGGCCGGTCGGTGCGCACCCCGGACATGCGGGCGACCTCACGGCCGCCGCCCACGGCGTACAGCTGGTGGCCCAGGCGGCTGCGTCGCAGCATCACCACCACGGCGCCGGCGCAGGCCAGCATGACCAGGGTGCTGACCGGCACGGGGCCGATCAGGCTGATGCCCCACAGCTGGAAGGACCGCGGCGCGGAGCCGGAGCTGCCCTGGTAGTTGGAGGCCAGGAATCCGCTGACGATCAGTCCGACGCCGAGGGTGGCGATGAAGCCGTGGACGTTGAGCTTGGTGACGATGAGCCCGTTGGCCAGGCCGATCAGGGCGCTGACGGCGAGGGCGGCGAGGACCCCGGGCACGACGTTGGCTGTCTGGCCGGCCATGATGCCGCCGGCCACGAGGCTGGACAGGCTGATGACGAAGGGCACCGACAGGTCGAGGCTGCCGCCGAGGATGACCAGCGTCTGGCCGATGGCCACGAAACCCAGGGTGCTGGTGAGGGTGAGGACCGAGACGATGTTGCCGCTGCGGAAGAAGTTGTCGCCGGAGATCGCGGCCAGCACGACGCCGACCAGGGTGACCACCACGAAGGCGATCCAGACCAGCTGGGTGCTGTCGAGGCTTGCCCAGCGACTCCGTCCCGCGCGGCCCTCGTGGGGGGAGGCGGTGTCGGTGGGGCGCTCCACGGTCTGGCTCATGCGACCTCCTCGGTCCGGGCGCCGGTGGCCAGCTCGAGCACCGTCACCTCGTCGGAGCCGGGCGGCAGCTCACCGGCGATCCGGCCGTCGCGCATCACGACGATGCGGTCGGACATGCCGATCACCTCGGGCAGCTCGCTGGAGACCATGAGCACGGCCGTGCCCTCGGCCGCCAGCGTGCGCATCAGCTCGTAGATGCCGCGCTTGGCGCCGACGTCGATGCCGCGGGTGGGCTCGTCGAGGAGGACGACCTCGGGGCTGGTGCCGAGACACCGGGCGAGCACGACCTTCTGCTGGTTGCCGCCGGAGAGGTACTGGACCTCCTGGGCGGCGCTGCGGGCGTTGACCTCGAGGGACCCGAGCAGGCCCGGCATCGCCGCTCGTGCCGCGGAGGTGCGGCGGGGGAAGACCGCGCGCACGACGCTGAGGGCGTTGGAGGCGATGGACTGGTTGAGCGCCAGACCGGTGGCCTTGCGGTCCTCGGTGACGAAGGCCAGCGCACGTCGTACGGCGGTGCGGGGGCTGCGCAGGCGGGCCGGCTGCCCGGACACCCGGACCTCGCCGCGGGAGAAGGGCCGCACGCCGAAGACGCCCTCGAGCAGCTCGGTGCGACCGGAGCCCTGCAGGCCGGCCAGTCCGACGATCTCTCCGGCGTGGACAGTCAGGTCGACGGCGTCGACGTACCCGTTGCCGCAGCCGCGGAGCTCGAGGCGGGGCTCGCCGACCGTGGTGCCCTCGAGCTTGTCGGGGAAGAAGGCGGAGATGGTGCGCCCGACCATGAGCCGCACGATGGTGGACTCGTCGAGCTCGCTCGCGGGGCGGGAGTCCACGAGCGCGCCGTCCTTGAGGACGGTGATCGTGTCGCAGAGGTCGAAGATCTCCTTGAGCCGGTGGGAGACGTAGAGGATCGCGACGCCGCGGTCGGTCAACCGCCGGATGATGGCGTAGAGGAGCCCGACCTCGTGGTCGGCCAGCGCAGCGGTGGGCTCGTCCATGGAGATGATGCGCGCGTCGTGGCTGACGGCCTTGGCGATCTCGACGACCTGCTGCTCGGCGATCGACAGGGTGCGGACCTGGTCGTCGGCCGACAGCCCGCTGACCCCGAGCCCGTCGAGGAGGTCCTGGGTGTCGCGGCGCATGCGCGCGGTGTCGACGAGCGGGCCGCGGCGCGGCTCGCGGCCGAGGTAGATGTTCTGGGCGATGGTGCGGTCCGGCAGGAGGTTGAACTCCTGGAAGACCGTCGAGACGCCGGCGGCCTGGGCCTGCACGGGGTGGTGGAAGTGGTGCTGCTCGCCGGCGACCTCGATGGTGCCGCTGTCGGGGACGTGCACACCGGCCAGCAGCTTCATCAGCGTGGACTTGCCGGCGCCGTTCTCGCCGACGAGGCCGTGCACCTGGCCGGGCACGAGGTCGAGGTCGGCGGACTCCAGGACCACGTTGCCGAGGAAGGACTTGGTCAGCCCCCGGGCCCGCAGCACGGGACCGGCGGCGTCCCTCCCGGCGCCCCTCCCGGCGCCGGCCCCGTGCGCGGGCTGCTCGGGGGTGGTCGCCGCCGGCTCGTGGGCCTCGTCGCGATCTGCCATGGAGGGACTGTGGCATGCGTCACGGGCTTTTGTCGAGCATCCGGCAAAAGTTGATTGGTGCGTGTCGGAAGGGGGTCGAGCGTGGTTGGATGTGATCCATGCAGGCCAGTGACCTCTTCGAGCTGCTGCGCGACGGTCGTCCCCGGACCCGCGCCGAGCTCGCCGAGTCGACCGGTCTGGCCCGCTCGACGGTCGCGGCCCGGGTCGACCAGCTGATGGCGCTGGGGCTCGTGGCGCCCAGCGGGGGCACCTCGACCGGGGGCCGTCCGCCCTCGCTGTTCTCGATGAACCCGCACGCCCGTGTCGTGGCCGGCGTCGACGTCGGCGCGACCCACGTCTCGCTGGTGGTGGCCGACCTGGCCGGCACCGTGCTGGCCGAGGCCGGGGAGTCGCTCGAGGTCGCGCAGGGACCCGAGGTCGTGCTGGCCTGGGTGACCCGCACGGTCAGCGAGCTGCTCGCCACCCACGACCTGCGCCCCGGTGACCTGGCGGCGGTCGGCATCGGCCTCCCCGGCCCCGTCGAGCACTCGACCGGTCGGCCCACGAACCCGCCGATCATGCCCGGCTGGGACCGCTACGACGTGCCGGCGCGGGTGCAGCAGGACCTCGACGTGCCGGTGCTCATCGACAACGACGTGAACATCATGGCGCTGGGGGAGCGGCAGGTCGCCTTCCCCGCCACCTCGGACCTCGTCTTCGTCAAGGTCGCGACCGGCATCGGCGCCGGCATCATCTCCGGCGGCGAGCTGCAGCGCGGCGCGCAGGGCACCGCCGGCGACCTCGGACACGTCCGGGTGGCGCGCGCCGACGACGTGGAGTGCCGCTGCGGCAACACCGGCTGCCTCGAGGCGGTCGCCGCCGGCCCGGCGCTGGCCGACGCGCTGCAGGCCGCCGGCGTGAACGCCCGGACCAGCCAGGACGTCGTGGACCTCGCCCGGGCCGGCGACGTCACCGCCCACCAGGTGGTGCGCCAGGCCGGTCGCGACCTGGGCGACGTGCTGGCCACGCTCGTGAACCTGATCAACCCGTCGGTGCTCGTCATCGGTGGCCGGTTGGCCGGGGCGGGCGAGAGCCTGCTGGCCGGCATCCGCGAGGTCGTCTACCAGCGGTCGCTGCCGCTGGCCACCGAGCACCTGCAGGTGGTGGCCTCGGTCGCCGGCGACCACGCCGCCGTACGGGGAGCGGTGGCGCTGGCGATCGCCCACGTGCTGTCCCCGGAGCAGATCGAGCTCGGCGTGCGTCGGCTGGCGGAGGCGCGGGCAGCGGACGCGAGGACCTCGTAGGCGCCCGGGACCGGCGGACGTCAGAGGGGTCGGCTGCCTGAGCGACCAATTCGTACGACGTCCCGCATCCGCTGCCGCGGGTGGGCGTGAAACGATGCCGTCACACGGCTGCCTTATCCTTCGCACCATGTCCCCGGTCGCCGTCGTCACAGACTCGACGGCAGGCGTGCGCCCGGAGACCGCCGAGGCGCTCGGCATCGTCGTGGTGCCGCTCCAGGTGATCATCGGCGCGACGTCGTACGCCGACGGGGTCGATGCCGAGGCGAGCCCGGCGTCGGTGGCCGAGGCGCTGCGGGAGTACCTCCCGGTCAGCACGTCGCGGCCCAGCCCCGAGGTGCTGCTGGAGGCCTACGAGCAGGCTGCGGCGGCCGGTGCGACCGCGATCGTGTCGGTGCACCTGTCGGCCGAGGTCAGCGCCACCCACGAGTCGGCCCTGCTGGCGGCCAGGCGTTCCCCGGTGCCGGTCACGGTCGTCGACACCCGCCAGATCGGCGCCGGCACGGGCTGGGCGGCCGTCGCCGTCGCGCGGGCCGTCGCCGAGGGCGCCTCGGCCTTCGAGGCGGCTGACGTCGCGCGTCGACGGGCCGCCGCCACCACGGCGCTGTTCTCGGTGGACACCTTGGAGTACCTCCGCCGCGGCGGGCGGATCGGCTCCGCGGCCGCTCTCCTCGGATCGGCGCTGGCGGTCAAGCCGATCCTCGAGGTCACCGGCGGTCGTGTCGAGCCGCGCGAGAAGGTCCGCACCCAAGGACGTGCCCTGGCCCGGCTGGAGGAGCTCGCCGTGCTGGGAGCCGCGGCCCACGACGTGGAGGTCACCGTCTGTCACCTGGCCAACGAGGCCGCCGCCACCGGGCTGGCCGAGCGGTTGCAGGCGCGGTTGGCCGACGGGCTCGGGGAGCGGCGGATCGAGGTCGCCGAGGTGGCGGCCGTGCTGGGGGCCCACGTCGGTCCCGGTGTCGTCGGCGTCGTGGTGGCGCCGATCCTGCCTCCTCCCCACCACGAGGACGCCTGAGCGGCTGCTGTGGCTCCTAGATGCGTGGGAAAAGCACCATCGGGGTTGCCGTGGCTCACAGATGCGTGGCAAAAGCACCATCGCCAGCGCCTGCGGGGTGCTTTTCCCACGCATCTGTCGTGAGGTGGCCCCGGCGTCGCGATCCAGGGGGTTCTCCACAGCTGGGAGGAGGTCCCTCCACGAGCAGGTCGAGCGCGCCTAGCGTGCCGGGATGCGCAGACGTCCCGCACCGGATCCCCACGCCACCGAGGTCGCCCGTCGCCGGCTCGAGGCGCTGAGTCGTGAGCTCGGGCTCGAGGGCGCGGGGCCGAGGGGGGACCGTTCCGGGGACGGGCGCCCGGGCGACTCTGGGGACCGCTTGCCGGTCGACCGGGACCTCGACGACGAGCTCGCCGCCGTGCCCTGGTCGCCGTGGCCGGACCGGCGGCCCGGCCGGGTGTCCTCGACGGCCGCGGGTCGGGTCTCCCCGCCGTCCGGATGGTCGACCCCCGGGGCCACGCGAAGGGACGAGCCGTCGTGGGACGACGATGCCGCGGGGGACCGGCTTCCGGGTGCTCACGCGCCCGGCCGTCCCGGCCGACACGCGCTTCCCCGGCTGAGCTGGCGCGAGCGGTGGGGGCTCTGGGCCGCCGAACGGTCCAGCGGCGGAGCCCGACAGTTCGGGGCGGCGCACCTGGCCGTGGTGGCCCTGCTGGTCGCGGTCAGCCTGGCGGTCGGGGCGTGGCACACGCTGAGGGGCTCGGTGGATGAGGCGCCGGTCGCTGCTCCCACCTTGAGCGAGCCGCCCGGGGAGGACCCCGGATCGGCCGAGGCAACCGATGCGCAGGCCGACCCGACGGACGAGACCACCACGGTGCCCACAGCGCCGGGGGGTGCCACGGCGGGCGCCGCGGCCGCGGAGGTCGTCGTGGACGTGGTCGGCAAGGTGCGGCGACCGGGGATCGCCGTGCTGCCCGCGGGGTCGCGGGTGGTCGACGCGTTGAAGGCGGCCGGTGGTGCGCGTCCGGGGGTGGGCACCGACAGCCTCAACCTGGCGCGCCCGCTGACCGACGGGGAGCAGATCGTCGTCGGACGTCCGGCGGCTCTCACCGCACCCCCGGCGGGCTCGGCCGGGACCTCGGCCGGCACCCCGTCCACCGCGACCTCGCCGACTGCCCTGGTCAACCTCAACACCGCCGACCAGGTGGCGCTCGAGACCCTGCCCGGCGTGGGGCCGGTGACCGCGGCCGCCATCTTGCAGTGGCGCTCCGAGCACGGTGGATTCACCGCCGTCGAGGAGCTTCTCGAGGTGTCCGGGATCGGCGACGCGACCCTCGCGGAGATCGCCCCGCACGTCACGATCTGACCTGGTGGACGCGGACCCACCGACGTCCACGCCGCCGGACCTGCGAGCGCCGCAGCTCGCGGCCACGGCCTGGGCAGGTTGTGTCATCGGGCTGTTGACACCGGGAGGTGTCGCGGTGGCGGTCGTGTCTCTGCTGGCGCTCGCGACGGCGACCCTTCTGCGGCGCAGCAGGCTGGTCGCGGCGTGCTGCCTGCTGGGTGGGAGTCTCTGCGGCCACGCCGCGCTGACCGTCGACCGGCTCGACTCGGGGCCGGTCGCCCACTGGGCCGAGGAGCGTCCGATCGTCACGGTGGAGCTCCGAGCCGGTGCGGATGCGATGGTGCGCGAAGGCGACCACGGCCCCTTCGCGATCCTGCGCGCCACCGGCACCACCTGGACGGTTCGCGGCGACACGGCCGCCGTCACCGCCCCCGTCCTGGTCATCGGCGACGAGTCGTGGGGCGAGGTCGCCTGGGGTGACACGGTGACGACGGTGGGTCGGCTCCAGCCGGCGGACGGCCACGACCTCGCCGGGGTGCTCAGCGCGGTGGGGGACCCCGAGATCGAGCCGGGCAGATCGAGCGTGATGACGGGAGCCGACGCCGTACGTGCCTCGGTGCGCGCTGCCACCCGCGACGGGCCCGGCCACTCCGACACGCTCGTCCCGGCGCTGGTGACCGGTGACGACGAGCGGCTGCCCACCGAGGTCACCGACGACTTCCGCACCGCCGGGCTCACCCACCTGACGGCGGTGTCGGGGACGAACCTGACGCTGGTCCTGGCGTCGGTGCTGCTGCTGGCGCGATGGGCCGGTGTCCGGGCGCGCGGGCTGCTGGTCGTCGGCGTCCTCTGCGTCGTGGGGTTCGTCCTGGTGGCGCGGCCCGAGCCGTCGGTGCTCCGGGCCGCGGTCATGGGATCGGTCGCGCTGGTCGGGATGGGGAGCGGCGGGCGCGCCGCGGGCCTGCGAGCGCTGGGGGCGGCCGTGGTGGTGCTGCTGGCGCTCACACCCGTGATGGCGCTGTCGCCCGGGTTCGCGCTGTCGGTGTGCGCTACGGCCGGGATCCTGGTCGGGGCGCCGGCGGTCCGCGACGCGTTGGCGTCCTGGTTGCCGCGGTGGTTGGCCGAGGCGATCGCCGTGCCGTGGGCCGCGCAGATGGCCTGCACGCCCCTGGTGGCCGGCCTGTCGGGACAGGTGTCGCTGGTGGCCGTCGTCGCCAACCTGCTGGTGGCGCCCGCGGTCGGACCGGCGACCGTGCTGGGTCTCGGCGGCGGGATCGTCGGGCTGCTCGTGCCGCCGTTCGGACGTCTCGTCGGGTGGCTGGGTGCCTGCTCAGCCTGGGTCATCCTCGCCGTCGCGGAGCGGTCGGCCCGGCTCCCCGGCGCGGAGATGGCCTGGCCGACAGGTTCGGCGGCCATGGTCGTCCTCGTCGTGCTGAGCCTGGTCGGGCTGGTCGGCGCCTCCTGGGTGATGCGCCACCGGTGGCTCACCGTGGTGGCCGCGCTGCTGCTCCTCGTCGCGGTGGTGCGCCCGGCGCCGTCGCCGGGCTGGCCGCCCGAGGGGTGGGTGCTGGTGATGTGCGACGTGGGGCAGGGCGACGCGTTGGCACTGCGGACCGGGCCGGCCGAGGCGGTGGTGGTCGACGTCGGCCCCGATCCGGCCCTGGTCGACGGCTGCCTCGACGACCTGGGCGTCTCCCGGGTGCCGGCGGTGGTCCTCACCCACTTCCACGCCGACCACGTCGACGGGTTGGAGGGCGCGCTGGCCGGTCGGGAGGTCGGCGAGGTGCAGGTGACGGCGCTGCGCGAGCCGGCGTACGGCGCCGACGCGGTCGACCGGTCCGCCCAGGAGCACGACGTACCGGTGCGGGTGCCGACGTACGGCGAGCGCTCAGCGGTCGGGGACGTGACCTGGCAGGTCGTCGGCCCGCAGCGGGTGGTGGGGGAGAACCCGAACGACGCCTCGCTCGTCCTGCTCGTCGAGACCGAGGGACTCCGGATCCTGCTGGCCGGGGACGCCGAGCCGCCTGAGCAGGGCCAGCTCGAGGCGGTCGGGATCGGGGACGTCGACGTGCTCAAGGTCGCCCACCACGGCAGCCGCTACCAGGACCACGGGTTCATCGCCGAGCTGCAGCCGCAGGTGGCGCTGGTGTCGGTGGGGGAGGGCAACGACTACGGGCATCCCGCTCCCGACCTGACGTCGTGGCTCGACGACGGCGGGGTCGACGTACGCCGCACCGACCGTGACGGCGACGTGGCCGTCGTCGTCGAGGACGACGGTGGGTGGGGCGTGGTGTCGCGGGAGTGACCCGGCACCACGCCCCGCACGCGAGGGGGTGACTCAGTGACGGTGCCGGTCGGTGGTCTGCGCCCGTGAGCAGGTGCTGGTGAAGTCGTCGTAGGTGACCGTGTCGCGCTTGATCCGGGCCCGATAGGTGCCGGGGGCGTCGGCGACGCGGGCGGCGTAGTGGCCCTCGCGGTCGGTGCGGTCCGTGGCGACCCGCGTCCATTCCTCGGCGCGCGGGCGGTAGCGGGCGAGGAGCACCTTGTGGCCGCGGATGCAGCTGACGCTCGTGTCGGCGACGGCGAGGTCCCCGGACAGGCGCGTCCTGGTGCCGCGGTCGGTGTCGACGTGGGTCACCCGCAGCGTGAGGGAGCGGGCGTGGAACCGCTCGCACCGGTCGCCGCGGTCGTCACCGTCGGTGTCGGCCTGCCCGGTGTTGCGGACGCCACGGCAGTTGTCCACGCCGTCGGCGACCCCGTCGCCGTCCCGGTCGGGGCCTGCGCCGCGCGGGCCGGGCGTGTAGATCTCTGCGGAAGCCGCAGCACGGGCCCGGTTGTCGAGCCCGCCCGCTACGAGGACGGTCCCGTCGGCCAGGACGGTGGCCGTGTGGCCGCGGCGAGGTGTCGCCATGGCACCGGCGTCCGACCATGAGTCGGCGCTGCGGTCGTAGCGCTCCGCGGTGGCCACGGTCTGGCTGCCGCTGAGCCCGCCCACGACCAGGACGCTGCCGTTGCGCAAGGTGGTGGCGGTGTGGCTCGTGCGACCCCGGGACATGGCTGCTGCCCGCGACCACCGGCGGGTGGCCGGGGCGTAGCGCTCGGAGGTCGCGAGCGCCCCGTCGGGGCCGGAGCCGCCGGTGACGAGCACCCGTCCGTCGGGCAGCGCGGCCGCCGCGTGGAACTGGCGGGCCGTGGCGAGGGCGCCGACCGTGGACCACGACCCGGTCACCGGGTTGTAGCGCTCGGTCGACGCCGTCGTCGAGAAGTCGTTGAAGAAGCCGCCGAAGACGAGGACGGAGCCGTCGAGGAGCGTCGCGGCGGTGTGGTTGGCGCGCGCCACGGCCATCGGCTCGGTGGCCGTCCAGGCGTTGCGGGCCGGGTCGTAGCGTTCCGCCGACGAAGTCTGCCTCGTGTTGTTGTCGCCGCCGGCGACCAGCACGGTGCCGTCCGGCAGGAGCGAGGCCGTGTGGCCGTTGCGAATGCTCGTCATGGGGCCGGCGTCGGTCCAGGTGTCGGTGTCGGGGTCGTAGCGCTCGGTCGAGTCGGTGCCCCGGCTGGCCGTGTAGCCGCCGGCGACCAGGACGGTGCCGTCGGACAGCAGGGTCGCGGTGTGGCGGTACCGAGCTGTGGCCAGGGGGGCGGCCCCGGACCAGGTGCCGGTCGTGGGGTCGTAGCGCTCCACCGACGCCACGGGCCTCGCGTCGCCGCTGCCGTCGTCCGCATTTCCGCCGACGACCAGCACGGACCCGTCGGTGAGCCTCGTGGCCGTGTGGTACGCGCGCTCCGTGACCATGCTCGCCGCCGGGTTCCACGGCTCGGCCGCGCGTGAGGGGCCCGCGAGGGCGACCAGCGCCCCCAGCACCAGGAACAGCGAGACCGCCGCGACGACCGCAGGGGCTGCAACGAGCGCAACGGACGGACGGGACAGATGCAGACGAAGCACGTGGAGCCTCCCCGAGACCCGCCTCGTCGCCCCGAGAACGGGCGGGCACCGAGGGACAGACTCTGCTGATGTCGTGGGGCGCCTCCCAGCACCCACCAGGAGCATAGTGACGGTCGGGACGAAAGCGACGTTTTCGCGACAAGTGGGGCGGGTCGGCGCGGGCCACAGCCCGTCACCCGGTCGTGTCCGCGTCGTGTGGCAGGCTTCGCCGCATGAGTCCGCGCGCCGCCACCGAGGCCCATCCGCTGGGCTCGGTGACGCTCGTGACCGGGCCCGAGGAGCTGCTCAACGACCGGGTCGTGCGCGCCGCCCGCGCCGCCGTACGTCGCGCCGCCCCCGACGCCGACCTGACCGTCGTGCAGGCGGCCGAGCTGACGCGGGGCTCGCTCGGAGAGCTGACCGCGCCGTCGCTGTTCGCCACCACCCGCCTGGTCGAGGTCCGCCAGCTCGAGGACGTGCCGGAGGACAGCCACGACGGCATCGTCGCCTACGCGACCACCCCCGACGCCGACGTCGCGCTGGTGCTGGTGCACTCCGGCGGCCAGAAGGGCAGCGGCCTGCTGAACAAGCTGCGCAAGCTGCCGACGGTGCACGAGCACAAGTCCGAGCAGGTGAAGCCGGCCAACCTCGTGGGCTTCGTGATGGAGGAGGGTCGCAAGATCGGCGGCCAGGTCGACCGGGACGCCGCCGACGCGCTCGTCGAGGCCATCGGCGGCGACCTTCGGGCGCTGGCGGCGGCCGTCGAGCAGCTGACCCACGACTTCCCCGGCCAGCCGTTGAGCACCGAGATCGTGGGCCGCTACTTCTCCGGGCGCGCCGACGTGAAGGGCTACATCATCGCCGAGCACGCGCTCTCGGGCCGCACGGCGCAGGCGCTCGAGGAGCTGCGCTGGGCCCTGGAGGTCGGCATCGGGGGACCGGCCATCACCGGCTCCTTCGCCTCGGCCGTGCGCTCCCTGGCCCGGTTGAAGGGTGCCGCCCGAGGTCAGCGCGACGTCGACCTCGCGCGGGAGGTCGGGGTGCCGCCGTTCCGCATCCGCCACCTGCGCGACCAGCTGCGCGGGTGGGACGAGGAGGGGCTGGGCGTGGCCGTGGGCGCGGTCGCGACCGCCGACGCGGAGGTCAAGGGCGCGGGTGCCCACGCCGGCTACTCGTTGGAGCGGATGGTGCTCACGCTGGCCGACGCGCGGGCCGGCGGACGCTGATCGCACCGAGGTGGACCGTCGGACGTGCAGTCCGGTCCTCGACGGGGCCCCAACGCGACCATGAGGGCGGAACTGCACGTCCGACGGACCCGGGGACGCAGAAGAGCCGCCGGCCCCAAGGGGGTCAGCGGCTCCATGCGTGTGGCGTGTGGGCCTGCCTCAGAGGGAGGAGGCCTGCTTCGCGATGGCCGACTTGCGGTTCGCGGCCTGGTTCTTGTGGATGACGCCCTTGGAGGCGGCCTTGTCGAGCTTCTTGTTGGCGTCGGCGGCCAGCAGGCGAGCCTTCTCGGCGTCGCCGGACTCAGCAGCCTCCTTGAAGCGGCGGATGGCCGTCTTCAGGGCGGACTTGACCGACTTGTTGCGCTCGTGCGCCGCCAGGTTCTGCTTGTTGCGCTTGATCTGGGACTTGATGTTCGCCACGGGGCAGGCCTCAGTGCTTTCGATTGCGGTGACAGGTCGGAATGCTTCGGGGTCGGCGCGCCCGGGTGTGACCCGGTCGGCGCGCAAGCGACAGGTGATCTTAGCAGCGGCGCCGGAGCTGCCCCAAATCGAGGCTCACCAGCCACGGCGGGCGGACAGCCACGCCCAGGCTGCCTCGGCGCTCCAGCGGGCGTGGACGCCCAGGAACGGCGAGCTCGGACGCAGCGGCAGCTCGCCGGCCCGCCGCATCCAGCCGGCGTAGGCGGCCAGCCACACGTCGACCTCCTCGGCCGGCACCTCCGCGGTCAGTGGGTGCTCCGCCAGCAGTGGCTCGACGTCCACACCGTCGCCGTAGGCCGAGATGAGAACGTCGACGGCGTCGATCCACACCGGCCCGCGGCACGGCCAGTTCCAGTCGCACAGCAGCGTCCGACCGTCGGCGCAGAGCAGCACGTTGTCGTCGCGGGCGTCGCCGTGCACGAAGCCCTGGCGCGGCAGCTCGGGCAGCCGGTCGGCGAGCGCGGCCGCCGAGCGGATGTCGCCGTCGCCGGGGGAGCGGGCAGCGAACACCTGCCAGGCGCCGGCCAGCCCCGGGAAGGCCTCGGCGGCGGGCGGGAGCGCCGCGATCATCTCGGGGGGCAGCGCGGCCGCCGACTCCGCGACCAGGGTCAGCAGCCCCAGGGTCCGGTCGAGCTCGTCGTCACGCCAGGGGCGCTCGGGTGTCAACGCGCCGACGTCCTCGATCCCGAGCACCACCCACTCGTCGTCCTCGTGGACCCAGCGCAGCTCCGGCGCAGGCACGGCGTACGGCGCCAGGTCGGCCAGCACCCGCGCCTCCGCGGAGTACGACGTGGCGACGGCTCGCTGGGCGACCTTGCTGGCGGCCTTCACGAACAACCGGGAACCGTCGGCGGCGTGCAGCCGGGAGGCGAAACCGGGGGTGAAGCCCGTGCCCTGGGACTGCGAGGAGACCACGCGTGAGCCGATCCGCTCCTCGACCTCGGCGCGCAGGTCGGCGGGGAGGTGCAACCAGGCCAGCCGCCGGGCGGTGCGTCCGTGCGGCACCGGAGGGGCGGCGAGGGTGGACGTCGGGAGGCCGGGCACTGCGCCATTGAACCGCACCGTCCGAGCAGAGCCCGGCTGCGTGGGACAATGGACGGGGTCGGGCGCGTCGTCGCCACGACCCACCCGTCGTTCAGCCATCCGCAAAGGGAGTCGTGTCCAAGTCCTCGAGCCGTCCCGCGGCGCCTCAGCCGGGCAGCACCGACCCGTCGATCATCCGCAACTTCTGCATCATCGCCCACATCGACCACGGCAAGTCGACGCTGGCCGACCGCATGCTGCAGCTCACCGAGGTCGTCGACGCCCGCAGCGCCCGCGCGCAGTACCTCGACCGCATGGACATCGAGCGCGAGCGCGGCATCACCATCAAGAGCCAGGCCGTCCGGATGCCGTGGACCGCCCGCAGCGGTGACGAGACCGGCACCACGTACATCCTGAACATGATCGACACTCCCGGCCACGTCGACTTCACCTACGAGGTCTCCCGCTCGCTCGAGGCGTGCGAGGCCGCGGTCCTGCTCGTCGACGCCGCGCAGGGCATCGAGGCGCAGACCTTGGCCAACCTCTACCTCGCCCTCGGCGCCGACCTGCACGTCGTCCCGGTGCTGAACAAGATCGACCTGCCGGGCGCGGAGCCGGAGAAGTACGCCGCCGAGCTCGCCGGCATCATCGGCTGCGACCCCTCCGAGGTGCTGCGGGTCTCGGCCAAGACCGGCGAGGGGGTGGCCGAGCTGCTCGACGAGATCGTGCGCCAGACCCCGCCGCCGGTCGGCGACGCCGACGCCCCCGCCCGGGCCCTGATCTTCGACTCCGTCTACGACACCTACCGCGGCGTCGTCACCTACGTCCGCGTCTTCGACGGCAGCCTCACCCACCGCGACCGGATCAAGATGATGTCGACCGGCGCCGTCCACGAGATGCTCGAGGTCGGCGTCATCTCGCCCGAGCCGCTGAAGTCCGCCGAGCTCGGCGTCGGGGAGGTCGGCTACCTCATCACCGGGGTGAAGGAGGTCCGCCAGTCACGTGTCGGCGACACCGTGACCTGGCAGAACAACGGCGCCACCGAGCCGCTGAGCGGCTACAAGCACCCGAACCCGATGGTGTTCGCCGGGCTCTACCCGATCGACGGCGACGACTACCCGACGTTGCGCGAGGCGCTCGACAAGCTGCAGCTCAACGACGCGGCGCTGGCCTACGAGCCGGAGACCTCCGGCGCGCTGGGCTTCGGCTTCCGCTGCGGCTTCCTCGGGCTGCTGCACATGGAGATCGTCCGGGAGCGGCTGGAGCGCGAGTTCAACCTCGACCTGATCTCCACCACGCCCAACGTGGTCTACGACGTGACGATGGACGACGGCTCCTCGGCCACGGTCACCAACCCCAGCGAGTTCCCCAGCGGCAAGATCGCCGAGGTGCGCGAGCCGGTGGTCAAGGCCACCATCCTCACGCCGAAGGAGCACATCGGCACGATCATGGAGCTCTGCCAGGCGAAGCGCGGCAACCTCCAGGGCATGGACTACCTGTCCGAGGAACGCCTCGAGATGCGCTACACGATCCCGCTCGCCGAGATCGTCTTCGACTTCTTCGACAACCTGAAGTCGCGCACCAAGGGCTACGCCTCGCTCGACTACGAGACCACCGGCGACCAGGCCGCCGACCTGGTCAAGGTCGACGTGCTGCTGCACGGCGACCCCGTCGACGCGTTCAGCGCGATCGTGCACCGCGACGCCGCCTACGCCTACGGCGTGGCCCTGGTCGGCAAGCTCAAGGAGCTCATCCCGCGCCAGCAGTTCGAGGTGCCGATCCAGGCCGCCATCGGGTCGCGGGTCATCGCCCGCGAGACCATCCGCGCCATCCGCAAGGACGTGCTCGCCAAGTGCTACGGCGGCGACATCAGCCGCAAGCGCAAGCTGCTGGAGAAGCAGAAGGCGGGCAAGAAGCGGATGAAGATGGTGGGCCGCGTCGAGGTGCCCCAGGAGGCGTTCATCGCCGCCCTGAACACCAGCGACTCGGGCGCCAAGGACAAGAGGTAGCGCCCTCTCCCACGGTGTTAGGGTGAGGCGCCGCCGTCCGGTGGCACCACACCATTTCACCTTGCAGACCAGGGGAAGCCGGTCCGAATCCGGCGCTGACCCGCAACCGTAGCCCTCCCTCGGGAGGGGAGCCGGAACACCTGTTGCAAGGGGATCCGAACTCCACGCTGTCGCGGAACGCACGTGGGCTCCCGGTCGGGGTCCCGTCGTGCTTTTGCAGCGGGAAGGGAAACCCATGATCGGCGCACGCACGCGCAAGCCGCTCCGTCGGCTCGTCCTCCTGGCCTCGTCGGCCGCCCTCGTCACCTCCGGAGCGCTCGTCGCCCCGGCGCAGGCCGCCACGCCCCGGGCCACCACGCCCCGGGCCACCACGTCGTCGGACTGGCTGGTCAGCCAGATGAACGCCCGCGACCTCGTCCGCACCGAGTACTCCAACGGCGACGGCACGTTCTCCGGCTACACCGACTTCGGCCTGTCCCTGGACTTCTTCCTCGCCTTCGAGCAGCTCGGCGTCCGGGCGGGCAAGCGCGCCGCCATCCTCGACGCCATCGAGCCGCGCTCGGAGGAGTACACCGACGCGTTCGGCACGACGTACGCCGGCGCGCTGGGCAAGCTGCTCACTGCCGTCGAGATCGCCGGCATCGACCCCTCGACGTACAGCACCGGCGACCTGGTGCAGCGTCTGGAGGACCTCGTGGTCACCGCGGGACCCGAGGAGGGACGTGCCAAGGACAACCCGGACGGTGACTTCGAGAGCTCCAACACCTTCGGCCAGTCCTTCGTCGCCACCGCGCTCGTTGGAGCCGACAGCCCACTGGCCGACGAGACCCTGGACTTCCTGCTGAAGCAGCAGTGCGCGGCCGGCTACTACCGGGAGAAGATGGACTCCGCGGACGGCACCTGCGACGGCGGCACGGCCGCGCAGCGCAAGTCGAGCCTCGACGCCACCGCCACCGCGGCGGTCGCGCTGCGGGCGCTGTCGACGGTCGGCCCGCTCGAGCAGCGTGAGCGGGCCCGCGAGTCGTTCCGGGACGCCATCGCGTGGATGGTCACCCGCCAGGCCGACTCCGGGACCTTCCTCGCGGGACGCAACACCAACTCCACCGGTCTCGCCGCCTCGGCGTTCATCGCTGCCGGTCGCCTCAACCGGGCCAAGCTGGCGGCGCGGTGGATCGACGACCTGCGGGTGAACCAGCGGGACATCCGCACCACGGCCTACCGCGCCGGCGACCTGGGCGCGATCGCCTACGACAGGACAGCCTTCAAGCGCGGCGAGTCGCGCGGGATCACGCGCGGTGACCGCTACGTGTGGCGCCGCTCGACCGCGCAGGCGGCTCCGGCGCTCGACCAGCTGTCGTGATCGGTCGGCACCGCTCGGGTCGACCGGAGCGTCGGCGTACGCCGCTGCGCGCGCGGGTGCTGCTCGCTGCTGCTCCGCTCCTGCTGAGCATCGGTGTCGCGCTGCCCGCCACGCGCCCCGGCGTACGCCGCCGGCGGCCGGTGCGCGCCCGGGACGGGGGTGACCGTCGTGGTCGACTACGGCACGCTCGGGGGTGGCGTCGACAAGTACTGCGATCCCCGCGGCGCCGGCAGGGCCGCGGTGTCGGTGATGAACGCGGCGGGCATCGCCTGGCAGTACACGCAACGGCAGGCTTTCGTGTGCCGCATCGGTCCCACGGGAGACGACCTCAGGCCCAGCACCAGCCAGGAGTCCTGCCAGGGCACCCCCCCGGAGGACGCCTACTGGGGCCTGTTCTGGTCCGACGGCACGCGTGACTGGGCCTACGCCACGCAGGGCGCGTCGTCGCAGTCGGCCCCCGAGGGCGGCTCGATCGGCTGGCGCTTCCAGAGCAGCTCGGCGAAGACGAAGCCGGGCGCCGCGCCCACCGGGCCGGCCCCCGAGCCGAAGCCGGAGCCCAAGCCGGAGCCCAAGCCGAGACCCAGCCCGCAGTCGACGGCGACGCCCAGCCCGACCACGGGCAGCAGCCCGTCGTCGAGCCCGAGCAGCAGTGCCTCGGCGGAAGCGGCGGAGCAGAGCGGGGCGTCGGACGAACAGGGCGCGACCAAGTCGAAGCGCAAGAAGGCGGACGCCCGAGCCGACAAGAAGGCAAGGACGGCAAGGACGGCAAGGACGAGAGGTCGAGAGGCAAGGACCGGAAGCGCGCGCAGGACGCTCGTGACCGTGCGGAGTCGACCGAGGTGCCTCTGGGGACCGACGACGAGGACGAGGTGGTGGCCGGCGGTGAGTTCGTCGCGCCGGTCAGCGCCGAGAGCAACGGCCTCACCGGCACCGAGGCTGCCATGCTCGCCGTCGGTGGCCTCTGCGCCGCCGGGCTGGCTGCGTCGGCGGTCCTCATGGCGAGACGCCGGAGGCTGTAGGTCGCTCGTGGCTCCACCTCAGGGCGTCAGCGCCACTCCCACCACGGCAGCCGCCGGAACGGCGACCTCAGGTCGCCGCCGGCGGCTGCCGCGCGACCTGCACCCGGTCGCCTGGTGGGTGTGGGCGCTGGGCCTGGCCGCGGCGGCGACCCGGACGACCAACCCGTGGCTGCTCATCCTCATCGTGCTGGTCGCGTCGGTCACCGTGCTCTCGCGGCGCACCGACGCGCCCTGGGCGCTGTCGTTCCGCCTCTACCTCTTCCTGGGCGCTGTCGTGGTCGTCATGCGGGTCTTCTTCCGGGTGCTGTTCGGCAGCGGCTACGGCGAGACCGTGCTGCTCGACCTGCCCGTGGTGCCGCTGCCGGAGTGGGCGGCGGGCATCTCTCTGCTCGGTCCGGTGACGACGGAGTCGCTGCTGGCCGGCGCCTACGACGGCATGCGGCTGGCGACGGTGATCATCTGCGTCGGCGCGGCCAACTCCCTGGCCGACCCGCGCAAGCTGCTCGCCTCGCTGCCGGCCGCCCTCTACGAGGTCGGCACCGCCGTCGTCATCGCCTTCTCGCTGTTCCCCCAGCTGGCCGAGAGCGTCCAGCGGGTACGTCGAGCCCGTCGCCTCCGCGGTGAGACCGGGCGTGGCGTCCGGGCCCTGCGCCGCATCATCGTGCCGGTGCTCGAGGACGCGCTGGACCGCTCGGTGGGCCTGGCCGCGAGCATGGACGCCCGTGGCTACGGGCGCTCCGGTGCGGTCACGCCGGCGGGTCGGCGCGTGACCGGCGCCTTCCTGCTGCTCGGTCTGCTCGGCCTCGTCGTCGGGTCCTACGCCTACCTCGACTCCTCCGCCCCCCGGGTGCTGGCCTGGCCGATGCTGGTCGCCGGCCTCCTGCTCGCCACCGGTGGGTTCCTCGCCGCCGGACGCGGTGTCGCGCGGACCCGCTACCGACCGCCCCGGTGGCTGGCGGCCGACGTCCTCACCGCGGTCACCGGCCTGGTCGCCGCCGTGCTCATGACGGTGGCCGCGCGCGACCTCACCGTCGTGCTGCCCGACCCGGCCACGATCCCGCCGCTGTCGCCGATCGCGCTGCTGGCCTGCCTGGTCGGGATCGTGCCCGCCTTCGCCACGCCGCCGCCGGTGCTCGGACCCACGGCGAGTCCCGTCGACGTCCCGGTCGAGCGAGGTGAGCGGTTTGCTCACGTGGCGTGAGGTCTCGGTCTCCTACGACCCCGACGCACCCCCGGTGCTGCGCGACGTCGACCTGACCGTCGAGGAGTCGGAGCTGGTGCTCGTCGCCGGGCGCACCGGCAGCGGCAAGTCGACGCTGCTGCGCACCCTCAACGGACTCGTGCCGCGCTTCAGCGGCGGCGTGCTGCGTGGCGACGTGCTGGTGGGCGGCCGGTCGGTGCGCGACACCAGCCCCCGCGAGCTGGCCGACCTCGTCGGCTTCGTGGCCCAGGACCCGGTGCAGTCCTTCGTCACCGAGGTCGTCGAGGACGAGCTGGCCTACGGCATGGAGCAGCTCGGCGTGGCTCCCGGCACGATGCGCCGCCGCGTCGAGGAGACCCTCGACCTGCTGGGCATCGCCGACCTGCGCCACCGGTCGCTGCGCACGTTGTCGGGCGGCCAGCAGCAACGGGTCGCCATCGGGGCGGTGCTCACGATGCACCCTCGCGCGCTGGTGCTCGACGAACCCACGTCCGCCCTCGACCCGACCGCCGCCGAGGAGGTCCTCGGCACGCTGGCCCGCCTGGTCGACGACCTCGGCCTGACCGTCGTGCTGGCCGAGCACCGCATGGAGCGGGTCGTGCCGTTCGCCGACCGACTGATCCTGGTCGAGGACGGTCGTGTGCGTGTCGGCGACCCCGCCGAGATGCTCGAGACGTCGGTCGTGGCGCCGCCGGTCGTGGAGCTCGGACGCCTCGCCGGCTGGCGTCCGCTGCCGCTCTCGGTGCGGGAGGCCCGGCGTCGTTCGCGGTCGCTCAGCGAGAGGCTGGCCGCCGGAGGTGCACCCGTGCGGCGTACGGCGGGGGGTGGGGTGGCCCTCACCGGGTCGGCCGAGCCCGTGCTCCGGGCGACCGACGTCGTGGTGACCTACGGCCGCACCGTGGCGGTGCGCGGGGTGTCCCTCGACGCCCACGCCGGCCACGTGACCGCCCTCATGGGCCGCAACGGCTCGGGCAAGTCCTCCCTGCTCTGGGCCCTCCAGGGCACGGGCAAGCGCCAGAGCGGACGCGTCGTGGTGGGCGGCCCGGGGGGCAGCGACCCCGCCGCGGTCGACGTACCGGCGCGACTGGTCGGGCTCGTGCCCCAGAGCGCGACCGACCTGCTCTACCTCGAGACCGTCACCGCCGAGTGCGCCGCCGCCGACCGGCAGGCGGGCGCCGAACCGGGGTCGTGCCGCGCGCTGCTCGACGAGCTGGTGCCCGACGTGCCCGGCGAGCGTCACCCCCGCGACCTGTCCGAGGGCCAGCGGCTCTGCCTGGTGCTGGCGATCGTGCTCGTGGCGAAGCCGCCGGTGATCGTGCTGGACGAGCCGACACGCGGTCTGGACTACGCCGCCAAGGCCCATCTGGCCGTCATCGTGCGACGGCTCGCGTCCGAGGGCCACGCCGTGCTGACCGCCTCCCACGACGTCGAGTTCGTGGCGCAGGTGGCCGACGACGTCGTGGTGATGGCCGCGGGGGAGACGGTGTCGTCGGGCCCGACCGCCCAGGTGCTGGCCGAGTCCCCGGCCTTCGCCCCGCAGACCGCGAAGATCCTCGGCGAGGGTTGGCTGACCGTCGACCAGGTGCGGGCGGTGGTCGCGTGAGCCTGCTGCGCTACTCCCGCGCGCCGCGCACCGGCGACCGTGCTGGCAGTCGTGCGGGGACCGACGTCGTCGGGCGTCACCTGCTGCCGCTGGGGCACCGCTCGAAGGCGGTGCTCGCGCTCGCGTCGCTCGCCGGGCTGCTGATGTTCGCCTGGCCGCTGCTGCTGGTGCCCGACCCCGGTGCCGCCCAGGTGGCACCACCGTTCCTCTTCCTCGCGCTGCTGCCGGTGGTCGTGCTCGTCGTGCTGGCCGAGCTGTCGGAGGGCGGCATGGACGCCCGCTCGATGGCGCTGCTCGGGGTGCTGACCGCGGTCAACGCCGCGCTGCGCAGCCTGAGTGCCGGTGTGGCCGGGGTGGAGCTGGTGTTCTTCCTGCTCGTGCTCGCCGGTCGCGTCTTCGGGCCGGGCTTCGGGTTCGTGCTCGGGTGCACCTCGCTGTTCACCTCGGCCCTGCTGACCTCGGGCGTGGGTCCGTGGCTGCCCTACCAGATGCTGTGCGCGGCCTGGGTCGGGCTGGGGGCCGGGCTGCTGCCGCGACGGCTGTTCGGCGCGCCGCTCGTGGGGCGGCGCGAGATCGTCGTGCTGGTGGTCTACGGGATCATCTGCGCCTACCTGTTCGGGCTGCTGATGAACCTCTCGTCGTGGCCCTACACGCTCGGGATCGCCGTGCCCGGCTACGAGGGGGCGCTGTCCTACGTGCCGGGGGCACCGCTGGAGGAGAACCTCAAGCGCTTCGGCGTCTACACGCTGTTGACCTCCACCGGCGGGTGGGACACCGGGCGCGCGATCACCAACTCCGTGGCCATCGTGCTGCTCGGACCGGCGGTGCTGGCGACGCTTCGTCGGGCCGCGCGGAAGGTGACGTACGCCGCGCCGGCGGGTGGCGCGTCTGCCGCTGCCGCGGTGTCGGTCAGCGACGGGCACACCGTGCCCGGCGACCGCTGATGGTCCGACTGCCGGCCGGGGTCCGAGGGATGGCCGACCGCGACGAGACCTGGGCCGCCTGGGTCCGCACGCTGCCCGGCGTCGCCGACGACCTGCTGACGGAGTGGGGTCTGCGCCAGGACGGCTGGGCCCAGCACGGCCACACCGCACTGGTGCTGCCGGTCCGGGACCGCGACGACCGGGCGCGCATGCTCAAGATCGCCTTTCCCGACGACGAGTCGGCCTACGAGCACCTCGCCCTGCAGAAGTGGCAGGGAGAGGGTGCGGTGCGGCTGCTGCGGGCCGACCCGCGCCGGCGCGCGATGCTGCTCGAGCGGCTGGAGGACCGCACCCTTGACGACCTCGACGCGGTGGAGGCCTGCGAAGTGGTCGCCCAGCTCTACGGCCGGCTACACGTGCCGGCCCATCCGCAGCTGGACCTGCTGTCGGCACGGGCTGCCGGGTGGGGCCGCGCCCTGCGCGCCCTGCCACGCAGCGCTCCGGTGCCGCACCGGCTGGTCGAGCAGGCCGCGACCCTGGCCGAGGACCTGGCGGGCGACCCGGCCACCGACGGACGTCTGATCCACGGCGACCTGCACTTTCAGAACGTGCTGGCCGCCGACCGGGGTCCGTGGCTGGCCATCGACCCCAAGCCCCTCAACGGCGACCCCCACGCCGAGCTCGCGCCGATGCTGTGGAACCGGTGGGACGAGGTGGTCGCCAGCGGCGACGTGCGGGAGGCGGTGCGCGAGCGGTTCCTCACCCTCGTCGACGGCGCCGAGCTCGACGAGGACCGCGCCCGGGCCTGGGTGGTGGTCCGCGAGCTGGTGCAGGTGCTCGAGCACCTCGAGCCGCCGACACCGGGGACCGGCGCCGGCTCCGGTGTGGACGACGAACTGGTGACCACCGCTGTCACCATCGCCAAGGCCGTCCAGGACTGAGGATTGCGCTCGATCGGTCGCCTGAGGTGGGCGGGGTGGCCCACACTGGAGCCATGAGCTTCCCGCGACTCACGTCGGTGAACGTCGGCAACGCACGCACTCTCGAGCACAAGCCGCTGCTGGTCTCCGCGATCGACAAGCTGCCCGCGCGGGGGACCGTCGAGGTCGGCGGGACGTCCCTGGTCGGCGACGAGGTCGGCAACCCCAAGCTCCACGGCGGCACGTACCAGGCCGTCCACGCCTACGCGGCCGAGGACCTGCAGTGGTGGACCGACCAGCTCGGTCGCTACGTCCGACCGGGGCTGTTCGGGGAGAACCTCACCACGCAGGACGTCGACCTCAACGCCTGCGTCGTGGGGGAGCAGTGGCTGGTCGGGACCGCGCGCTTCCAGGTGAGCTCGGTGCGCACCCCGTGCGAGACCTTCGACCGGTGGATGGGCCTGCAGGGCTTCGACAACGTCGGCTGGACCGAGCGTTTCGCCCGGGCCGGGCGTGCGGGCGTCTACCTCTCGATCCTCGATCGCGGGTGGGTGCAGGAGGGGGACATGGTCACCGTCATCGACCAGCCGCGCCACGGGCTCACGACCGGCACGATGTTCCGGGCGCTCACCACCGAGCCGGCGCTCCTGCCGCTGCTGCTCGAGGTCGACGGGCTGCCCCTGCACGTCTACGAGCGTGCGGAGCGCGGGGCACCGACCCGCTGACGTCGCCGTACGCCGTCCTTGGTCGCCCCACCAGACCGGGCCCGCGTGGGACACAGCATGGGTACCTACCCACCGGTAGGGCGCGTGAACTAGGGTTCCGACCAACACAATTGAGGCGGCCGTCACACCGGGGTGGCGCGGCCGACCCACGAGGCCGGAGAGGTGTGCTGGGGTGTCCCCAATCGTCAAGGATGCAAGCGTCGTCGAGGATCGTCCGATGACGGTCGGCGAGCAGTTCATGGACCGTGTGAAGGCGGGGGGAGACCGCGAAGCCTTCCGCTTCCCGGACGGTGAGGACTGGGCGTCGATCTCCTGGAAGGAGGTCGGGGCCAAGGTGACCCGCCTCGCCGCGGGCCTCGTCAAGCTCGGGATCGAGCCGCAGCAGCGCGTCGGAATCGCTTCGGGCACCCGCGTGGAGTGGATCTACGCCGACCTCGCCATCATGTGCGCGGGCGCCGCCACGACCACTGTCTACCCCTCGACCATGACCGACGACGTGGCCTACATCCTCTCGGACTCCGAGTGCCGCATCGTCTTCGCCGAGGACGACACCCAGATCGCCAAGCTGCGCGAGAAGAAGTCCGAGCTGCCGCACGTCGACAAGGTCGTCACCTTCGAGGGCACGGCGGACGGCGACTGGGTCATCGGCCTCGACGACCTCGAGAAGCTGGGCGAGGAGCTGCTCGACGAGAACGGCTCGGCCGTCCAGGAGCGCATCGACGGCACCGACGGCGACTCGCTCGCCACCCTGATCTACACCTCGGGCACCACCGGGCGCCCCAAGGGCGTGCGGCTGCGCCACAAGTCGTGGACCTACGAGGGTGCGGCCATCCAGGCCCAGGGCATCCTCACCGACGACGACCTGCAGTACCTCTGGCTGCCGATGGCGCACTCGTTCGGCAAGGTGCTGCTGAGCACCCAGCTGGCGATCGGGTTCGCCACCGCCGTCGACGGGCGCGTCGAGAAGATCATCGAGAACCTCGCCGTCGTCAAGCCCACCTTCATGGGTGCGGCTCCCCGGATCTTCGAGAAGGCCCACGGCCGCATCATGACGATGCAGGCGCAGGAGGGTGGCCTGAAGGAGAAGATCTTCAACGCCGCGTTCTCCGTCGGCAAGCAGGTCGAGGCGCGCAAGGCGGCCGGCAAGAGCATCCCGCCGCACCTGAAGGTGCTGCACGGCCTCTTCGACAAGCTCGTCTTCAGCAAGATCCGCGAGCGCTTCGGAGGACGTGTCCGGTTCTTCATCTCCGGTGCGGCCGCGCTCAACCGTGAGGTGGCGGAGTGGTTCCACGTGGCCGGCATCCTCATCCTCGAGGGCTACGGCATGACCGAGACCTCGGCGGGCTCGGCGGTCAACCACCCCGAGGACTACAAGTTCGGCACGGTCGGCATCCCCATGCCCGGCACCGAGATCAAGATCGCCGAGGACGGCGAGATCCTGATCAAGGGCCCCGGCGTGATGGAGGGCTACCACAACCGGGCGGAGGCGACCGAGGAGACGCTGATCGACGGGTGGGTCCACACCGGCGACATCGGTGAGTTCGACGGCGACCACCTCAAGATCACCGACCGCAAGAAGGACCTCTTCAAGACGTCGGGCGGCAAGTACATCGCGCCGTCGTCGATCGAGTCGCAGTTCAAGGCGATCTCGCCGCTGGCCAGCCAGTTCATCGTGCACGGCGCCGAGCGCAACTACTGCGTCGCGCTGATCGCGCTGGACCCCGACGCCGTGGCCGACTGGGGCAACCACGCCGGCAAGGGTGAGAAGTCCTACGCCGAGCTGGTCAACGACCCCGAGCTGGTGAAGGTCGTCGACGAGCAGGTCGAGGAGCTCAACAAGCGCCTCAACCGCTGGGAGTCGATCAAGAAGTGGGTCATCCTCGACCACGACCTGACCGTCGAGTCCGGCGAGCTGACCCCGTCGATGAAGGTCAAGCGCAAGGTCGTCGAGGAGAACAACAAGGAGCAGATCGACAAGCTCTACGCGTGATCGCGCCCGCTCCACCGCACAGCTGAACCGCTCGTCGCGCCCGGCCCGGTGGCCGGGCGCGACGCGTTTTGGGTGCGGGTCGGCCACGGGGGGAGGATGGGTCCATGCCGTCGGTGCCACCCGAGGGCGAGCCGGCTCCCAGCGACGGCTCGCTGCCCGCCTCCGCTCTCGTCGGGGCCGCCGAGCGTCCCCTGGGGTTCTACGTGCACGTGCCGTTCTGCGCGACGCGGTGCGGCTACTGCGACTTCAACACCTACACCGCCGCCGAGCTCGGGGGAGCGGGAGCACCTCCCGGGGCGTCGCGTGACTCCTACGCCTCGGCGGCGAACGTCGAGACCCGGTTCGCGGCATCGGTCCTGGGGGAGGCGGCGCGACCGGTTTCGACGGTCTTCCTCGGGGGAGGTACGCCGACGCTGCTGCCACCGGCCGACCTGGTCGGGATGCTCGGGGAGATCCGGTCGTCCTTCGGACTGGTCGAGGGCGCGGAGGTCACGACCGAGTCGAATCCCGACAGCGTGGACCTCGCCGACCTGGAGCGGCTGCGCGAGGGCGGGATCAACCGCGTCTCCTTCGGGATGCAGTCGAGCGTCTCCCACGTCCTGAAGGTCCTCGACCGCACCCACGACCCGGAACGGTTGCCGCGCGTCGTGGAGTGGGCACGTCAGGCGGGTTTCGAGCAGGTCAGCCTCGACCTGATCTACGGGACGCCGGGCGAGACGCTCGGCGACTGGGCGGGATCGCTGGACGCAGCTCTTTCATGTCAGCCCGACCACATCTCGGCTTACGCGTTGATCGTGGAGGACGGGACCGGGTTGGCGCGGCAAGTGCGACGCGGTGAGGTGGCCACGCCCGACGACGACGAGATGGCCGACAAGTACGTCATGGCCGACGAGGTGCTCGGGTCCGCAGGCCTGGGGTGGTACGAGCTGTCCAACTGGGCGCGTGACGAGGCCGCCCGCTGCCGGCACAACCTGCTCTACTGGCGCGGCGGCGACTGGTGGGGCGTGGGTCCGGGGGCGCACTCGCACGTCGGTGGCGTGCGCTGGTGGAACGTGCGGCACCCGGCGGCGTACGCCGAGCGGCTCGCGGCCGGGGTCAGCCCGGCCCAGGCGCGCGAGGTGCTCGACGACGAGACCCGCCGCGTCGAGCGGATCCTGCTCGAGACCCGGCTCGTCGAGGGACTGGATGTCGACGTCCTCGACGACGAGGGCCGCTCCTGGCTTCCTGACCTCGTCACCAACGGTCTCGTCGAGCCCGTGACCGGCAGGACCGAGGCCTCGGGCCGATCGACGGAAGGACGTGTGGTGCTCACCCTCAAAGGACGCATGCTCGCCGACGCCGTCGTCCGCGACCTCGTCCCCTGACCCGCGAGACGGCGCTGGGGTGCGCACGAAACGGCGCTGGGGTACGCCCGAGACGGCGCTGGGGTGCGCACGAAACGGCGCTGGGGTACGCACGAAACGGCGCTGGGGTACGCCCGAAACGGCGCTGGGGTACGCACGAAACGGCGCTGGGGTGCGCACGAAAGGTCTTTCCGGTACGTCCGAGACGTCGATCGTGCTGCCGGGATGCGCGTCGTCGCCAGGCGTGGGGGAGGGCTCGTTTACGCTTCGGCCATGACCTCGACCCCGCCCGGACCCGACGAGAACCCTGACGGCCAGGACTCGACGCCGCCGCCTCCGCCTCCGCCTTCGTGGGGTCAGCAGCCCGACGCCCAGCCCGGGCAGCAGCCTGGCTCCGATCCGCAGGGCTACGCCCAGGGCCAGGGCTACCCGCAGGGTGGCCAGGAGTACGGGCAGGGCGATCACGGTTACCCGCCGGGCGGCCAGGGCTACGACCAGTCCGGCCAGGGCTACGACCAGTCCGGCCAGGGCTACGCGCAGCCCGCCTACGGTCAGCCCGCCTACGGTCAGCCCGGCTACGGTCAGCCCGGCTACGGTCAACAGAGCTACGGGCAGGGTTACAACCAGCCCTACAACCCTTACGGTCCCCAGGCGGGGGCGCCGTACGGCGTCGACCCGAAGTCGGGACGGCCCTACTCGGAGAAGCAGAAGCTCGTGGCCGGGCTGCTGCAGATCCTGCTGCCGCTGGGGATCGGGCGGATGTACATGGGCGACGTGGGTCTCGGTGTGGCCCAGCTCGTGGTCACGCTCGTCACCTGCGGCATCGGCGCGCTGTGGCCGTTCATCGACGGCATCATCATCCTCGTCGGTGACCCGGTCGACTCCGACGGGCGCCCGCTGCGCTCCTGACGAGCCGGATCAAGCCGGCTCAGGCAGCCTCAGGTCGGCAGCCGGGCGTCGAAGAACTGCACCGTGCGGTTCATCGCCGCGAAGAACGCCGGCCCGAAGGCGTGGCCGTCCTCGTACCACTCCAGCTGCGAGTCCACCCCGGCCCGGGTCATCGCCCGTTGCGTTGCGGACGCCCAGCGGGGCGGACATGTGTCGTCGTACCGGCCGTGCACGAGCAGCACGGGCTCGGTGATGCGGTCGAGGTACGGTCGCGCACTGACGTCGGACCAGAACTCGGGATTGTCCTCGGGGAGCCCGTAGCGGCGCTCGATGACGCTGCGCAGGCCGGCATCCTCGGGGTCGGAACGCTGGAACCGGTTGTAGTTCTCGCCCTCCCGGGACGACACCGAAGCCCAGGCGGAGGCAGCGCCGACCAGTCCCGGCTCGGCGATGAGCGCCTTCTGTACGACGCCGCCGCCCATCGAGCGTCCGAAGAGCCCGATGCGGTCGTCGTCGACGGGCACGTCGTCACTGGCCCGGAGCGCCTTGACCGCGTTGACGACGTCGGCGACGTACCCCAGGCGCAGGTCGGACTCGCCGTCCGGGGAATCGTCGGACTCGGCGTGGTTGCGGTAGTCGACGTGGAGCGCGATGTAGCCGCGGGAGGCGAGGTAGCCGCGCTCGCGTGTCATGCCCTGCCCGCGGACGTAGTAGGCCGGGTCGATGTAGCCGTGCGCGAGGACCACGGCGGAAAAGGGCCCGCGTCCGGTCGGGACGTTGAGGACGCCGGTGATGCGGAGGATCTCCTTCTCGCCGCGGGGGTCCACGGTGATGCTGCGGTAGGCGACGTCGTACGACGTGTAGTCCGCGGTCTGCTCGCGGACCGCGCCGACGGTGAGTCGGTCCCCGCGGTGCTCCGAGGCGTCGAGGGCCTCGACCGACACCGGGCGCGGGGGCGGCGTGCGCGAGGGCGTGGGGCTGGGCTCGCCCGGCGCCACTGGGCTCGTCGTTCGCCGCGTCGGAAGGCCCGCCCGCGGACCGGCTCGGGGAGGCGGGCGCGCTGGGCGGCTCGGGCGTCGTGGTCGAGGACCCGGACGCAGGCCCGCCGCTCGGCGTTGCTGCCGACCCGGTGCCGCCGGTACAGGCGCTGAGCAGGCCCACGGCGGTCAGTGCGGAGACGAGTCCGAGTCGGGTGCGCACAGCAGCTCCTCGCGGTGGGGGACCTCGTCGCCGACGCTACCGGGGGGGTGGGAAACGGCAGCGCCCGCACAAGCTTGCGTCGTACGACGTCGCGCGGCGCCTGGTCTGGTCGAGCCTGGTGGGGACCGCGGGCCAGTGTCACGCTGAGTCGGAGCAGACGGGGGACCGAGGAGGCCACAGGTCATGGACGTTTTCACCCTCTACCACCGCAGCGTCGAGACCTGGGCCGACCGGGTCAACGCCGTACGCCCCGAGCAGTGGGACCTGCCCACACCCTGCCGCGACTGGTCGGTTCGGGACCTGGCGAACCACGTCACGGGTGAGGACCGGTGGACCGTGCCGTTGATGCGGGGGAGCACGCCGGAGGAGGTGGGCAACCAGCTCGACGGCGACCTGCTGGGCGACGACCCGATCCGGTCCTCGCTGGCCGCGGCCGCCGACGCGACCACGGTGGTGCGCGAGACGCTGCCCTCGGACGAGCCGGTGCACCTGTCGTACGGCGACGAGGGGCGGTCGGAGTACTTGCACCAGCTGGCCGCCGACCACCTGGTCCACGGTTGGGACCTGGCGGTGGCGACGGGGAGCGACCCGCGGCTGGACCCGACGCTCGTGCACGAGGTCGCGGCCTGGTTCGCCGAGCGGGAGGAGATCTACCGCAGCGCGGGTGTGGTGGGCGCACGAGCGGCCGGCGTGGCCGACGGCAGCGCGCAGGCCGCCCTCCTCGCGGGCTTCGGGCGGGACCCGGCCTGGGGACCGAATCACGCCGCGGCGGCTCGGCTGTCCGCAGCCTTCGGGCGCGGTGACGTCGACGCGATCATGGAGACGCTCACCGACGACTGCGTCTTCGAGTCGACCACCCCGCCCGACGGCGGGGTCGTCTCGGGGGCGGAGGCGATCCGGGCGGTGTGGACCGAGCTGTTCGCCGGCGCGGGGGCCCGGTTCGAGGAGGAAGAGCTCTTCGTCGCCGGCGACCGCGGGGTGCTGGGATGGCGCTACTCGTGGACCGAGGACGACGGGCGGGCCGGGCACGTGCGCGGGGTCGACGTGCTGAGGTTCCGCGACGGCCGGGTCTGCGAGAAGCGGTCCTACGTCAAGGGCTGAGCAGACGTCAGGGGGTGGGGTCGGTGGTGACGAAGTCGATGAGCTCCTCGACGCGGCCCAGCAGCGCGGGCTCGAGGTCGGCGTAGGACTGCACGGTGCCGAGGATGCGCTTCCAGGCCTGGGCGATGTCGGCCTGGGTGCGGTGCGGCCAGCCGAGGTGGGCACAGATGCCGTGCTTCCACTCCATCGTCCGCGGCACGACGGGCCACGTCTCCAGGCCGAGCCGCTGCGGCTTCACCGCCTGCCAGACGTCGACGTACGGGTGACCCACGATCAGCACGTGCGCACCGTTCGGCCCCCGTCGTACGGCGTCCGCGATCCGGCTCTCCTTCGACCCGCGCACGAGGTGGTCCACGAGCACGCCGACCCGCCGTGACGGTCCGGGCCCGAAGTCCTTGAGGTGCGACCCGAGGTCGTCGACCCCGCCGAGGTACTCCACGACCACGCCCTCGAGGCGCAGGTCCTCGCCCCAGACCTTCTCGACCAGCTCCGCGTCGTGGCGACCCTCGACGTAGATCCGGCTCGCCCGGGCCACGCGTGCCTTCGCGCCCTGCACCGCCATCGAGCCGGACGCCGTCCGCGTGGGGGCGACCGGCCCGCTGCGCACCGGCGGGCGCAGGGTGACCGGCTTGCCGTCGAGGTGGAAGCCGGGGCCGAGCGGGAACACCCGGCGCCGGTTGCGGCGGTCCTCCAGCGTCACCGTGCCGATGTCGCGGTCGACCTTGACGACCTCGCCGCAGAACCCTGTGGTGGCGTCCTCGACGACCATGCCCTTCTCGACGGGGGTGTCGACCGAGTGGCCCTTCGTGGGCTTGCGCCAGTCGCTGCTGAGCACGTCGGAGCCGTAGCGGTCGTGGGAAGACATGCGCCGAACGCTACGGCGACCGCGCCGCGCCGGTCGTGCGGACGCGCCGCACCGGGGCGAACCTCGCGCGCCCAGGGCGGACCGCACGCGGACCTCGCGCGGACCAGACCAACCTTTCCAAGTCGACCGGTCGCGATATATCGTCCGACTGTCGGCAGCCTTCGGCTGCCGAGAAAGGCGAAGGAGTGGTGGACATGTCACGAGGTCACGGACCCTGGGGCGGCTGGGGCGGATCCTGGGCCGCTGCGACATCGGGGACGTCGGGACCGGGCGGGATGCCCGGACCGCCGCCGTGGCTGTCCGGCCTGCTGGGAGCACCGCCCGGACGCGGCAACCGACCGCCCCGCGCGCGCCGCGGTGACGTCCGCTCCGCCATCCTCGACGTCCTCGCCGCCCAGTCGATGAACGGCTACCAGGTGATCCAGCAGATCGCCGAGCGCACCTCGGGGGCGTGGAAGCCGTCCCCGGGGTCGGTCTACCCGACCGTGCAGCAGCTGGAGGACGAGGGCCTCGTCGAGGGCCACGACGACGGCGGACGCCGGCTGCTGAGGCTCACCGACGACGGCCGGGAGTACGTCGCGCAGCACGCCGACGAGCTGGCGGACACGTGGCGGCCCTTCATCGAGGACACGGTGGCCCCGGGGGCGGGCGGCCGGGCCGACCTCAAGCCGGTCATCGGGCAGGTGATGGCGGCGGTGTGGCAGGTGATGTCCACCGGCACCCCCCACCAGCAGGCCCAGGTCGCCGAGATCCTGGGCGACACCCGGCGCCGGATCTACGGCCTCCTCGCCGACGGGGACCCCGAGTCATGAGCACCTCGGACCGGCTCCGGATCGGTGACCAGGAGCGGGAGTCGGCGACCGCGGCCCTGGGGGAGCACTACAGCACCGGCAGGCTGACCCGCGACGAGCTGGAGGAGCGCAGCCGTCTCGCTCTCGAGGCGCGCACCCTGGTGGACCTGCGTCCGCTGTTCGCCGACGTGCCGCTGCCGCACGGTCCCTTGCACACCGCACGACCGGGGGCGGCGGCTCCCCGGACCCCACCCGGGGTGTGGGCGACGCCGGCCCGCCGACGCGGCCCGCGGTTCCCATGGGGACCGGTCGTCGTCGCCCTGGTCGCGCTGACGGTGATCACGGACCGGCCGTGGATCTGGCTCGGACTGCTGGCCTGGGCCGTCTGGGCGATGCTCTCGCCCCGCCGCCGGGAAGAGCGTCGCGCCCGGCGCGCCCGACGCGACGCCCGACGCGATGCCTGGCTCAGCAGCTGGCACAGCAGCTGGCACGACGGTGGGAGAGCCGGTCGGAACAGCAGCTGGAGCAACAGCTGGAGCAGCGCGTGCGGCCACCCTGCGGCGCCCACCCAGGAGTCGCGCGGGTCCTGGGCCCACCGCTCCTGACGGGGCGCTCAGGCGAGCGGCAGCTGGCGCGCCGATCCCGGCGTGACGGCGGCGGGCAGCTGCTCCAAGCCGCGTCGTACGGCGTCGGCGAGGCCGTCGGCGGGGAACGGCCAGTCCCCCTCGCGCAGCGCCTCCTCGACGCTGAGCCCTTGCGCGGCCGCGGCCCGGATGTTCTCCGCCACCGCCGTGATGTCGCCGCGTTGGTCGGTGACGAAGGACCGGGGGACCACGGCGCCGTGGCCGGGGACGACGGTCGTGGCCTCGGTGGTGAGGCCGATCGCGGTGTCGAGGCTCGCAGCCCATTCCAGCGGGAACGAGTCGGGCCCGTAGGCCGGCGGGCCGGCCTCCTCCACGAGGTCTCCGAAGACGACGACGTCGACGTCGCCGATCCGCACCACGATGTCGCCGCCGGTGTGTCCGCGTCCGGGGTGCATGAGCTCCAGCACCCGGTCGCCGAGGTCGACGACGCCGACGGAGCTGAAGGTGGTCTCGGCCGGGAGGATCCCGGTGGCGAGCACGTCGTCGGTGAACGGGTCTCTCTCGGGGCTGTCCTGCTGGTCGCGGAAGTGGCTCTTCGCTCGCTCGCCGGCCTCGAGCGTCCGGGCGGACGCCTCCTCCTGGGCGTGCAGAGCCACGGCTGGCCAGGCCTCGCGCAGCATCGCGTTGCCGAAGACGTGGTCCCAGTGCTCGTGGGTGTTGATCGCCGCGACCAGCCCGCGCTCGGCGTGCGGCAGGCCGCGCAGGTCCTCGACCAGCCCGGCCGCCGCCACGCCCGAGCCGAGGGTGTCGACCACGGCGAGCCCCCGCTCACCGGCGACGACGGTGATGTTGAGCTCCATCCACTCGTGGTGCACGACCCAGACACGGTCGGCGATCTCGGTCAGCTGCCGGGGGTAGGACGCCATGCGCGTCACTGTAGGCGGCCGGTCCGACCCCCGCGCGATAGGATTGGCACTCGCAGGACCTGAGTGCCAAGGTGCGAGGTCCAGGACGCCACCCCGCCCGCGGGCACCGAGAACCGGAGGAGGAGCCATGGTCGAGGAACGCAAGCTCGCGGTCCTCCGAGCGATCGTGCAGGACTACGTCTCCACCCAGGAGCCGGTGGGCTCGAAGTCGCTGGTCGAGCGCTACCAGCTCGGGGTCTCCCCGGCCACCGTGCGCAACGACATGGCCGCGCTGGAGGAAGAAGGGCTCATCGCCCAGCCCCACACCAGCGCCGGGCGGATCCCCACCGACAAGGGCTACCGCGTCTTCGTCGACCGGCTCAGCGCCATCAAACCGCTCTCGACCGCCGAGCGCCGCGCCATCACCACGTTGCTGGAGGGCGCGGTCGACCTCGACGACGTCGTGGCCCGCTCCGTGCGGCTGCTGGCCCAGCTGACCCGCCAGGTCGCGATCGTGCAGTACCCCACCCTCTCGCGCTCCACGGTGCGCCACGTCGAGATGGTGACGCTCAGCTCGACGCGGATGCTGCTCGTGCTCATCCTCTCGACCGGACGCGTCGAGCAGCGCGTCGTCGAGCTGCCGACCACCCTCGAGGACGAGCAGGTCGCCTCGTTCCGCCGGGCGGTCAACCGTGCCGTCATGGGCGAGCGCATCGCCGACGCCACCGAGAAGCTCGCCTCCCTGCCCGGCACCTTCGAGAAGGCCGAGCGACCCGTGCTCAGCGTGGTCGTGGCCGCGCTCGTCGAGGCCATGAGCGACCACCGCTCCGACGAGCGCGTCATGGTCGGCGGCACCGCCAACCTGGCCCGCTTCGGCGACGGTTTCGACGTCACCATCCGCCCGCTCCTCGAGGCGCTGGAGGAGCACGTGCTGCTGCTCAAGCTGCTCGGCGAGGCCAGCTCGCCCTCGGCGCTGACGGTCCGCATCGGCCACGAGGTGCCCCACGAGGGGCTGGTGTCGACCTCGGTCGTGGCCAGCGGCTACGGACCCGGCGCGGAGTCGTTGGGCACCATGGGAGTGCTCGGTCCCACCCGCATGGACTACCCCGGGGCCATGGCCAGCGTCCGGGCGGTCGCGCACTACCTGTCCAAGATCCTCGACGAGGCATGACGGCGCCGTGCGGCCCCCGGTCGCCGTACGCCGTACGCCTCGCCCCCTGTTCCCCGATCCCCTACGACGTGTCTGAGAGAGTTCTGAGTGAGTCACGACCCCTACGAGGTCCTCGGCGTCGCCCGCGACGCGGACGAGACGACCATCAAGAAGGCCTACCGCAAGCTCGCCCGCGAGCTGCACCCCGACGTGAACCCCGACCCGGCGACGCAGGAGCGGTTCAAGGACGTCAGCCGGGCCTACGAGATCCTGTCCGACCCGGCGAAGCGTCGCCAGTACGACATGGGCGGCGGCGAGGGCGGCTTCGGCGGTTTCGGCGGCGCTGGTGCGGGCGCCGGGTTCTCCTTCACCGACATCATGGACGCCTTCTTCGGCGGCAACCAGGGTGGCCAGGGCCGCGGACCCCGACCGCGGGTGCGGCGCGGCCAGGACGCCCTGATCGCCCTCGACATCGACCTCGCCGAGGCGGCGTTCGGCACGACGCGTGAGCTCAAGGTCGACACCGCCGTGCTCTGCGCCACGTGCTCGGGTGAGGGTGCCGCGCCGGGCACGCGTCCGGTCGTCTGCGAGACCTGCCAGGGCCGCGGCGAGACCTTCCACGTGCAGCGCTCGCTGCTCGGCGAGGTCCGCACCATGCGTCCCTGCGCGGCCTGCCGCGGCTACGGCCAGCTGATCCCCGAGCCCTGCCGCGAGTGCGCCGGCGACGGGCGGGTCCGCTCGCGTCGCAGCCTGACGGTCAAGATCCCCGCCGGCGTCGACGCCGGCACCCGCGTCCAGCTCTCCGAGCAGGGCGAGGTCGGCCCCGGCGGCGGCCCAGCCGGCGACCTGTACGTCGAGCTGCGGGTCAACGACCACCCGGTCTTCGTCCGTGACGGCAAGGACCTGCTCTGCACGGTGACCCTGCCCATGACCGGCGCGGCCCTCGGTGTCACGCTCGACCTGCCGACGCTCGAGGCCGATCTGGGTGAGGACGAGGCCGCCGAGGCCGGCTTCACCAGCCCGCCGCCGACCCAGCTGTCGGTCGAGATCAAGCCCGGCACCCAGTCCGGCGCCGAGATCGTCATGACCGGTCAGGGCGTGCCGGCGCTGCGCGGCGGCAACCGCGGCAACCTCGTCGTGCGCGTGATCGTGGAGACCCCCACCCGCCTCGACGACGAGCAGGCCGACCTGCTGCGCAGGCTCTCGGAGCTGCGCGGCGAGGAGAAGCCCCTCGGGCAGGTCGAGAACCAGCACCACAAGGGCATGTTCGGCCGGCTGCGTGACGCGTTCGGACCGCGATGAGCCTGGCCACGTTCGTCCACCCCACGATCGGCTCGGCCGCCGTGGGGGAGACCGTGCGCCTGGACGGCGACGAGGGCCACCACGCCGCCGTCGTACGTCGTGTCGCGACCGGTGAGCAGGTCACGCTGACCGACGGCTCCGGTCATGTGGCCCGGTGTCGGGTCGCCGAGTCCGGCAAGGGCTGGCTCGACCTCTCGGTGCTCGAGATCTCCACGCACCCCGAGGAGCGCCCGCGGCTGATCGTGGTGCAGGCGCTGCCGAAGGGTGAGCGTGGTGAGCTCGCCGTCGAGATGCTGACCGAGGTCGGCGTCGACGTGATCGTGCCCTGGTCGGCCTCGCGCTCGATCGCCCGCTGGAAGGGCGACCGGGTCGAGAAGTCGCTGGCCAAGTGGCGCTCGGCTGCCCGCGAGGCCGCCAAGCAGTCGCGGCGCTCGTGGTTCCCGACCGTTGCCGACCTGGCCACCACGGAGGACGTCGTCGCGCTGCTGGCCAAGGCGTCGGTGCGGGTGGTGCTGCACGAGGCGGCGTCCGGCCCGCTGGCCGACGTCCCGGTGCCCGGGCGGGGCGAGATCGTCATCGTGGTCGGCCCGGAGGGCGGCATCACCGACGACGAGCTCGAGGCCTTCTCGGCCGTCGGCGCCGAGCCGCTGCGCATGGGCTCCTCGGTGCTGCGTTCCTCCACCGCCGGCGTGGCCGCCGCGGCTGCCCTGCTGGCCCGCACGCCGCGCTGGCGGTAGCACCCCGTGGGGGTTACTCGACGGTGATGCGCTTGGTGTCCTCGGTCTCGACCGCGCCGGGCTCGCCGGACGTGTCGGCCTGGTAGACGCGCAGCGTGTAGTCGCCGGGGTCGACGCCCTTCACCTCGAAGCGGTACGGCGACATCACGCAGCACTCCTCGGCGGTGGTGAAACCGTCCTTGACCACCTCGCCGGAGGAGTCGAGGAGCTGCCAGGAGACGGTGGCCTCGAAGAACGCGCCCTGGCCCTCGACGGCCAACGTCGAGCCCACGGTGTCGCCGTCCTGCGGGCTGGTGATCCACGCGGGGGCCAGCGTCTCGACCTCGCCACCGCGGCCGACGCCACCTGCCACGTCGACCCCCAGCAGGCGGTCGGCGGGGCGGCCGTTCAGCTCGAACTCGACGGTGACGTTGCGCTGGACGGCGGCCGTCGCGGTGTAGACGAGCTGTTGGACGGCCAGTCGGGCCTCGTCCGCGCCGAGGTCGCCCGGCTTGTCGGCCAGCGAGGCGCCGTCCAGACCGATGACCACGGTGCCCCCGGAGAAGGTCGAGCCCACCGAGGCGCCGAGACCCTCCCACAGGGAGAAGTAGTCCGGGTCCAGGGGCGGGTTCTGCACGGCCTCGGTCAGCGCGGGCATGAGCAGGTCCTCGCCGGGCGCCTGCGCACGGTGGAACTCGCGGAACAGCCCGACGCCGGCGGGTGTGCGACCGGCGTAGTAGACCGGCACCGTCTCGGTCGCGACCTCCTCGGCCGGCTCCGACTCCGGGGCCGCCGACGGGGTGCCCTCGGCGATCTCGGCCGACTCCGACGGCTCGGCCGTCGCGGACGGGGTCTCGCCGGACCCGGCGACCGGGGTGGTGTCGTCGTTGCTCAGCACGGTCACCGCCACCACGGTGGCTGCGGTCGCGACGGCGGCTCCGAGGAAGCCGTAGAGCCAGGGTCGCTTGTCGCTCATGATGGTCGCCTTCGTTCGGTCGCGGATCTGGTCCAGGGCAGGGGTGGGCTCGACGTCGTCGACGGCGTGGGCGAGCAGCGCCCGGAGGTCGTCGTCGGGCCGACCGCGAGGGTCGCGGGTGGGGTCGGTCATGGGGCTCCTCCGTCGTCGGCCGGGTCGAGCAACCGGCGCAGGGTCGCGGCGCCGCGCGACGCGTGGCTCTTGACCGCGCCCCGGCTGATCCCGAGCTCGGCGGCGATTCCCGCCTCGTCGAGGTCGAGGTAGTAGCGCAGGACGAGGACCTCACGCTGCCGCGTCGGCAGGTCGGCCAGTGCGGACAGCACCGCGTCACGGCGTACGCCGCTCTCGGCCGGGTCCGCGCCCAGGCCTCCGTTGACGAGATCGCCGGCGGCCAGCGTCGGCGCGTGGCGTCGCTCGACCCCGCGGTGCCGCAGCACCGAGCGGGAGCGGTTGACCACCGACTGGCGGAGGTAGGCCAGCGCCTTCTCAGGCTCGCGCAGCCGACGCCAGCGGTCGTGCATCGCGACGAAGCAGTCCTGGACGACGTCCTCCGCCGTCGCCTGGTCGGCGACGAGCAGGACCGCCAACCGGACCAGGGAGCGGTAGTGGGCGGCGTACAGCTGCTCGACCGCGGCGTCGGCGTCCCACGCCTCGCCCGCGGTCGGCTCCGCCTCTGTCATCACACCCGTCACGCTAGTTCCACGCGCGGGTCACCCTGCCGGTTTACACGCCGGGGGAGCGAGGGGGATTTCTCCCGGTTCTGCACGGAGTCCGCCCGGGCGGCGCGATCTGGGGGCGGTCGTTGCCCGCGACGAGCCGCTCGCCCCTGTCGGTACCCCAGGGGCGCATCTCGGGAGCTGACCGACTACTCCTTCGCCGTCGGCGAAGGACGGCGCCACATCCGGCAGCCGGCCCGCGAGCTGGGGTGGACCGAGAAGCGGGGTACCGCGGAGCGCGTCGGCATCGCCTTCGCTGGTCGCCCGGCCTGGGCGCGCTCGTCACTGTCGTGGTGCTGCTGCTCGTGCTGCCCTGACCGAGCAGGAACCCTGTGATCAGGGGGTGAAGCCCCACTCGGACGTCCGTCTGCGTCAGCTGCGGCTACGTGCGGACGCGAAGCCCAACCAGGTGTGTCGGTTGCCGGCCCAGCACCAGCCGACCTTCGGGGCACCCTTGTTGGCGGCGCCGTCGCGGCCGGTGCCACCGCTGATCCAGATGGCCGGCGTCCGTGCGTCGAGTCGCTTGTCGTTGGTCTTTCGCGAGGCGATGGTCATGAAGCAGTGATTGCGTTCGAGCAGCTTGGGCTCCTGGAGCAGCCAGCTGATCCCCTCACTGATCGTCAGGGGGGTGCGCCCGAGCCGGAGGATGGCGGGCAGGGCCTCCTCCGGGCTCCAGCTGCGCATGTCGTCGCCACGGTCGATGTCATGGACGAGGTAGAGCGGCCGCTCGGGGAGGGTGACGTCTGCCGTCGGCACGAACAGCTCGAGGTCGGTCAGGTCGACGACGACGAAGCCGGGCTTGTCGCCGTGTCGGAGCAGGGTTGCGAGCACCCGCGCGGGGAGGAGATCCGGGTGAACAGCGAGTGACGCGCCGGGCTCGTCGGGAAGCCCTTGCGCATGAGCAGCGAGGTCCGCTCGGTCGATGCCCGCACGCTCGGCGACGCCGAGCTCGATGAGGCGGTCGAGCTGGTCGGTGATGCTCATCTGCGCGGACCCTCGTGGGTGGGCGTGTCGGCGGGAGCGGAGCGAGAGTCTGCTGCGTACGCCATACGGAGTAGCGTAGCACCTCTCCGTACGGCGTACGGAGATCTGGTCTACACTCTCGTTTATGGCGAGGCGAAGCGGTCGCGGTGACCCGTCCGGCACGATCTCTCGGCTGTGGGGCACTCAGCCGGTCCCCAGCCGCGGCCCCAAGCACGCGCTCACCAGCGCGCAGGTCGTCACCGCCGCGGTCGGGATCGCTGATGCTGACCGGACCCTCGCCCACCTGTCGATGCGTCGGGTCGCCGACTCGCTCGGCGTCGGCACCATGTCTCTGTACACCTACGTGGCCTCCCGCGACGAGCTCATCGAGATGATGCTCGACAGCGTGTACGGCGAGGCCGTTCGCGACCGCCCCGACAGCTCCACCACCGACTGGCACCACAGGGTTCGCGCGGTCGCAGACGTGAACTGGGCTCTGTGCCTAGGCCACCCGTGGGTGCTGGAGATCTTCACGGGACGCCCGGCTCTGGGCCCGAACGCGATCGCCAAGTACGACCGCGAGCTCGCTGCGATTGACGGCATCGGGCTGACCGACGTGGAGATGGACGCGGTCCTCACGTTGCTGCTCACTCACGTCGAAGGCGTCGCTCGGCGCCGAGTCGAGGCCGACCAGGTCATCGAGCGCACAGGCATCACCGACCGACAGTGGTGGGAACAGGTCGGTCCCACGTTCGCCCAGGTCTTCGATGCCCCTCGATTCCCACTCGCGGACCGCGTCGGTCGAGCCGCCGGCCAAGCGCACCAAGCAGCCCACGATCCCGAGCACGCCTACCGGTTCGGGCTCGAGCGGCTCATCGAAGGCGTGTCAGCCCTGGTTGCGCGCCGAGCTTCGGAGTCGTAGCGCGAACTGACCGGTGGCGGGCGCTCACGCCCGGACGAGCGCACCCTCGTCGAGGTCGCGGTGGTGCCCGACCCCGGCGATGGTGAGGGTGATCTCGAGCTCGGCGAGGAGAGTGCGGAGCATGTGCCGGACGCCGTCCTCCCCTCCGAGCGCCAGGCCGTGCACGTACGGGCGGCCGATGACAACAGCCTCGGCCCCCAGGGCCAGCGCCCGGAAGCCGTCGGTCCCCGTGCGGACACCCGAGCCGAACAGCACGGCCAGCTTGCTGCTGACGGCATCCGCGATCTGCGGCAGGGCGTGGATCGTCCCGGCGACGCCGGGACCGCGGCGCCCGCGCTCGTTCGAGACGACGATGCCGTCGAGGCCACGGCGGACCGCCCGCTGCGCGTCCGGCACGTTCTGGATGCCGCCGAGGACGATCGGCCCGTCCCAGGCCCTGCGGATCGACCTGAGCGCCGCCCAGCCCTGCCCGGGCTGCGGGGGCGAGAGCACGAGGTGGGTGTACCCGGCCGCTCGGGCCCGGGTGAGCTGCACGGTGTCGGGGTCGCCACGGTCGGGCCAGTCCAGGCCGAACCATCGCGAGCCCTCGGGGGCGGCCGCAGCGACCTCCTCGGGCGATCGACTCGCGCGCGACGAGTGGACGTACGTGAGGTCCAGCCTCGCTGCCGCCCGGGCGGTGGCGACCTCGGCGTCGGGGTGCGCCAGGGCCTGGCGCCCGACCGGGCCGAGGATGACCGGGGCCGGCATGTCTACGCCGAGCACGGTTGTGCTGAGGTCGCGCTCGTCACGGTCGATGAACATCCGCGGGACGATCCGCCACGCGTCCAGCGCCCGCGCGTTCGCTCGTACGGCGGCCGCGCCGCCGGCCCAGGCGAGCAGATGCCGCCGCGCGGGCTCGGACAGCTCCTCGTCGGCGACGGCTTCGAGGTCGGACAGGTTCGTGGTGAAGACAGGCTCGGTGCCCGCGCTCATCCCGGCGATGTAGATCTCGGACTGGTAGGTGCCGTAGGGGGCGCCCGGGCCGACGGGGAGCGGCGACTCCGCCAGGGGCAGGGGACGCGCAGCGCCGGGGGCGACCCGGGGCGCGGCGAGCGCGGGCGTCGGCAGGAGGGTCGCGGCGGCAGCGGCGGCGGCGATCTCGAGGAAGTGACGACGAGTCTGCTCGATCATGTCTGTCTCCGTCTCAGCGTGCGCGGGTCAGGGATGAGCGGGTGAGTGTGCGGTGAGTGCGGTGACGCGCCTTGCGCACCTCCTCCTCGAGCTCGTCGACCAGGTTCCGCATGACCCTCCGGGTGCCCCTCCGCCCGTCCAGCGCGAGACCGTAGAGGTACGGCCGGCCCACGAGAACCGCGTCGGCACCGAGCGCCAGCGCCTTGAAGACGTCGCGGCCCGTGCGGATCCCGGAGTCGAAGAGCACCGGCATCCTGCCGTCGACCGCCTTGACGATCGGAGGGAGCGCGTCGAGCGCGGCGACCGCCCCGTCGACCTGACGCCCGCCATGGTTCGAGACGACGACGCCGTCGATCCCGTGCTTGAGAGCGAGCCGGGCGTCGCGTGGACTCTGGATCCCCTTGAGCAGGATCGGGCCGTCCCAGTTGTCGCGGATCAGCGGCAGCTGCTTCCAGCTCAGACCGGGGTTCTGGAAGACGCGTGCGAACTGGATGCCGGTCGCCAACGGGGAAGCCTCAGCCGGCGCTGGCATGTACTTCCGCCGGAATACCGGGTCGCTGGTGTAGTTCGCGATGCCCTTGTTCTCGAGGAACGGCGAGTAGCCGATGTCCAGGTCGAGCGGCCGCCATCCGAGCAGCGTCGTGTCCAGCGTGATCACCAGGTGGGTGTAGCCGGCCGCCGCGGCGCGGTGGAGGAAGGACACCGCGAGTTCATCATCGGTGGGCCAGTAGAGCTGGTACCAGCGTGAGCCGTCCCCGTTGGCCGCCGCCACGTCCTCCATCTTGTAGGCGCCCTGCGTCGAGTGCACATAGGTCAGCCCCAGCTGGGCCGCCGCACGGGCGCTGGCGAGGTCGCCGTCCGGATGCGCGAGCGTCTGCACACCGACCGGCGCGAAGAGGACCGGCGCGGGCATGCGCGTCCCCAGGATCTTGGTGGAGAGATCGACGTTCATCGGTGTGCGGCCCGTGCGCCGCCTGATCCCCCAGCGCCGGAACGCCGCGGCGTTGGCGCGCGTCGTGTCCCGATCTCCCGCCCCGGCACGGATGTAGCCGAGCGCCTCGGGGCTCAGGCTCCGGGCGGCTCGCGCCTCCAGCTGCGAGAGGTCGCCGATAACCAGTTCATTCGTCGTCACGTCAGGTGAACGAGCCGTCCTGCCGTCTGGCTACGGGTCATGTCTGACCGATTGCGCGGCTGCACGGACAACGGCATGAGCGTGCGTTGTCGCAGTTATCGCAGTTGTCGCCGACGCCAGACGATGGCGCTGTTCGGTGACTCGCCGGTCAGGGCCGGGTCTGTCCGAAGAGCAACTCCACCCCGAGTGATTCGGCCCCGGTATCCCGGAGCGAGGTACACCTTCCAGATGACCTGATCACCAGCCAGCTCACCGGTCTGGCACACGCCGACAACGCCATGATCATTTTCGGCAAGGTGGACTCGGTGTGCCTCGACAGCGGGTGCCATGAAGTCGAGCGACCACCACGTCTACTGCGCCAGCGCGGCAGATCCCCAAGGATCGCGACGTCGCCGGCAAGTCCGTCGCCGGATGGCCGCCGAGGAGATCGCCGACCTGGTCGCGGCCGACGCGAAGCTGAAGGATCATGGCCGGGCTGAAGGCCGCGGTCTTCGAGAGCGGGTCGTCGTTGACGGACGTCTTCGGTGTCGGACCAGCGGGTGCGGCCCGGACCCTGGCGCGACGTCGGCGCCTGGTTCACCGACCGCAACCGGTTCGCGTCCCTGCACGTCGCTGCGATCGTGCTCAGCCGTCGGATGAAGCGGGGCCGGGAGGGCACAGCGGGGCGACTCAAGAATCCAGCGCAGCAGACTCACACCCGCCCCTCGGCACTTCGGATCCGCCACTTCCCGGACCCGCGAAAGCGACGCCACGCCCCGATTGCGCCGACGTGAAGAACCTCCTCGCGAGCACCGCTTGACACAGAGGGGTGCCAGATCCGGTCGAGCGTAGCCGCCCCTAACGCGGCACGAGCGGACGTGCCGCAGTCAGTCTCAGCGCTGACACACGCGGCTCGGTGGTTGCACAGCATCGGGGACTGCGAGACTCGCTGCGTGTTCGTCGTCATCGTGACTGGTCCACCGGGGTCGGGCAAGACCGTGACGTTGACCGCCTTGAGCGACGCACTGGTTGAGGACCGCGTGGCCCATGCAGCGGTCGATGTCGACGAGGTCGCTTGGGCATATCCGTACCCCGATCTCGCTCAGCGCTGCGAGCATCTCCGTGTCTGGTGCACCGCTCACCAAAGAGCCGGCTGCGAGACACTGCTCGTAGCCGAGGTGATCGAGTCACCCGCCCATCTGGACAACGTTCTCGCTGCGCTCGGCGCTCACGATCACCTCTTGGTGCGATTGGACGCCGCACTGGAGACATTGCGCCAGCGCATCATTGCGCGCGAGCCTCCCGCCTGGGTCGGCCTCGACGACCTGCTGGACGAGACACCGACGCTTCAGGTCGCACTGATCAGGCTGGACGGAGTGCACACCGTCATCGACAGCGAGGACTTGGACCTGACTCAGATCGTCGATCAGATCCGTGCGGCCCGACCCGACATGCTCTTGTAGTGCATCATCGATCCCGAGCTCAGGCGACGTCGAAGTCGCGCGAGGCTCATTCCTCGAGGATGATGTCGAGTGTCTTCCTGGCTTCCTCGAACTCTTCTGCGTCCTCAGGGTCCTCGAAGGTGGACCAGCAAGTGGCGACGGTCTTCCACAGTGCCCACCCGCGTCCTCGGTTCCAGGTCGCGTCGTTGACCGCGAGGCGATCTCGAAATGCTTGGCGTCCGTCAGCGGTCAGGAGGGTCCAGGCGACGGCTAGGTCGCATGCTGGATCACCGACGCCACAAGTCCCGAAGTCGATGACGGCTGCCAACTGTCCTACGTCGTCGAGGAGCAGGTTTCCCTTGGCGATGTCGCCATGGAACCAACGGTCGACGCCGTCCCACGGCGTACTCAGAGCGTCGCCCCACACCTTCCTTGCCAGGTCGACATCGATGTGGCCCTGTAGGTCTTGCAGCGCGCGCTGAGTGTTGTTGTCGAAGGTGCCGAGCGTGCCGCCCCGGAACCAGTTGTGGATTCCGGACTGTGGTCCGCCGGATGCGTCGACTGCCTGCAAGGCAACCAGGAACGCCGCCAAGTCAGTAGCGAAGGCCACCGGGTGGGCGATCAGGTCAGCAGAGGCCGTGCGGCCGTCCAGCCACCGGTATACCGACCAGGGATACGGGTAGTCCGGGCTCGGCGCACCCTTGGCGAGCGGTGTCGGGATTGGTTGCGGCAGGCGCGGTGCAAGTGCCGGGAGCCACTGGTGTTCCTTCGCCACTGCCTGGGCGTATTCGGAGGCGCTGGGCAGGCGCACCACCATGTCGGTGCCCAGGTGGAAGGTCTTGTTGTCCCAGCCGCCGTTGACGACCGGTTCGATGGGTAGGTCGGCCCAGTGCGAGAACTGACTCTTGATCAGACGGTGAACCTGGGCGGTCTCGATCTCCACCCGAAGTGGTGGGGAACCGAGTTCCGGCGTGTCGCTCAATGGAGCCTCCAGTTGACGAGCGGGACGCCTCTGGTTGTGCCTCGTCGGCTTCACCAGTCGCTGCACTCACGTGCATGCGCGAGGGTAGCGGCGCACCTGGACACGTCCGCTCATCGGCATGAGTAAGCGGAGGTGCATGGCACTAGCGACGCCGCGCGAGAAGGATCGTCTGCGGCGTCGTCTCGGCCCCCTCTGCTTGGCGCTGCAACTCGACGTGGACGTCGAAGCCATGTGCGTCGAGCACCGCCAGTACTTGCTTGGGCGCATGCCGAAAGTTCGTCAGGGTGACCGGGAGCCCGTACGTGGTCTCGCGCTTCACGGACTCGCCTCCACCGGTCTGGAATGCGGTCAGCAACCAACCGCCCGGCCTCAGCACCCTCGCGAACCCGCCGGTTATCGAGGGCAGCTCACCTGGGTTGCTGTGAATGAGGGAGTACCAGGCGACCAGCCCGGCAAGCCCAGCATCGGGGATGCTCAGGTCTTCCAGCTGGCCCACCTCGAAGCGCAGGTGCGGGTGCCGTCGTCGGGCGACCTCAACCATGCCGGAGGACAGGTCGAGACCGAAGATGTCGATTCCGCGTCTGGCGAGATAGGAACTGACACGACCAGTGCCACATCCCACGTCAGCAACCAGCCCAGTCGCTTCTTCGCATCGGTTCGCAAAGTCGTCGATCAAGGCGCGGTCGAGGTCTGTCTCCGCGCCAAGGTCCGGAAGCAAGTTGGCGTAGGCGTCTGCGACGGCGTCGTAGGCGTGCCGTGTCTGAGCCTGATCGTCGGAAATCCACATGAGAGGACAGTCTGCCGTCGCTTCTGCGCAGCCGCGACACCTGCGCGCGTATCCGCTCATCGGAGCGAGCGGTTGCTCATGGCTTGCGCCTATTGGCGTCTCGGTGTGGTGCGTGGGGTGCGGGTGATGCTGATGCGCCAGCCGGGTCGTCGTTCGACGTGGTAGTCGGGGTGGTGGACGAGGGTGTGGTGGCGTCCGCAGATGAGGACCCCGTCGGCCAGGTTCGTCTCGCCACCGAGGCTCCAGGGCTGGAGGTGGTGGGCGTCGCACCAGGCGGTGGGTCTGTCGCAGCCTTCGGCGGCGCAGCGGAAGCTCTGCCGGATCGCCATCGCGACCCGCTGCGGCTTGGAGTACAGCCGGCGCGTCCGGCCGTGGTCGAGGACCTCGCTCTTGCCGCCCAGGACGACGGGGATGAGGCCGGCATCGCACGCCATCCGCCGCGCCTCACCCGGTGAGAGCCGGGTGCCGGTGTCCATCGTCGCCGCCCCCAGACCACTTTGCAGGGTCTCCAGCGGGATGGTGACGACCACGGTGGCGCTCAGGCCGCCGGAGTGGGGCAGCCGGCTCGGGTCCAGGGTCTCGATCAGGCGGCAGAACGCCTCACCCATGATCCGCTGACCCGGCTTCTCGGAGCGGGTGGCGACCCCGTCGACGTCGACCGATGTGACGCCGGCGTCGCCCCCGGCGCCGCTGTCGGCGTCGAGCGACGTGGTGGTGCGGTTGATCGCATCAGCCAGGCGGGGGTTCGCAATGGCGTGCAGCGCGGTGCGGAGCATGTCGGCATGCCTCGTCGACAGCTTGACGTTGAGGTGGGTGGTGCCGTCACGGTCTTCCCAGGTCGTCAGCCACGTCTTGGCGGCTGCGGCGTCCTCCTCCTTGCGCAGCCGGTTGGCCTCGACCTCGTCGGCGGCGTCGGGGTCGACGACCTCCAACAGCCGACGACTCGCGACCCGCAGCTGGTCGGCGTCGAGCCGACGCGCTTCGACCAGCATCACCTTCTCCGCCCGCTCACGGACCCCGGCCTCCAGATCAGCTGGCAGCCGCTTGACCGCCGCCACGATGACCTCGGCCTGGGCGGCGTCGATGTCACCGGCCAACAACGCCGACCCCGTCAACGTGAAGTCGCCGTGAGGTCGCGGCTGTGCCGCACCTGCCCCCTGGCGGTGCGACCGGCGACCAACGCCCGATGGGCGAGCCAGGCAGCGGTGTTCACCGGCGCCGGACCACCATCGGCCTGCGTACAGACGTCGAGCTGGTCGGCGTGCGCCAATAGAGCCAGCTGCAACCCCTTCAGCCGAGCCATCACCTCGTGCAGCTCGAGCACCGCCTCGCCGGCCTCGACCGCGTTCAGGCACCCGAGCGCGACCCCGTCGACACCACCCGCGGTGGCATCGCCCACTGCGGCCATCAGACGGCCGGTGAAGCGGTGCATCCGCTGCGTGCGCCCGTCGACGGGCGAGTAGTCCCGCCAGCGCCCCTCGACCGGAGCGGCCCCCGCTCCGGTCCCGGATCCATCGGTCGCCGCACTCCAGGCCCGGCCATCCACCACGTCGCCGAACTCATCTCGGGCCGTCTCGTTGGGCGAGTCGAAGGTCATCTCGCCCGGCGCCTTCTCGGGCACAGAACCACCCTCCGGCTCGGGGGTCGTGTGTTGCTCCATGACTCGACGATGCCAGTGCGCACCGACAGTTCGAGCCCCGATCGGCCCGTACCAGAAAACTTCCTTGAGAAAAATTGTTCTGTGGACAAATCCTGGCTCAGAGCGCGAGATGTGGCGGACGTGTGCGGGTCCGGCGTGGCGCACGGTCGCACCGGTGGTGGGTTGAAGGGCAAGTCAACATGCCTTGCACGACTTCCCGATCGTGCGGGGCGTCCTCACCTGGCCGGGGGAGCCGCGGGGGAAACGTGCCGCGCTGAGGTCAGGCGGTCGTCGAACTTTGATCCTCGCGCAGAAGCATTGCCGCGCACCCCTGCCTGTACCCCGGTCACCAAGCGGTCGGCGACCGCGACGAGGCGTGGTTCAAGGGTCGCATCGAACCGTCCACGGCCGTCGTCCGTGACACGCCGGAGCAGGCCGTGCTGGTCTACGCCGGCGGACTGGTCGAGGAGCTCGAGGAGGCAGCCGTCGCGGACGAGACGAGCGGAGAGCTGGTCATCACCGACGGGCCCCACGCAGAGACCAAGGAGTGGATCGGCGGACTGACGACCGTGGACGTGGCCCACGATGATGCCGCTCGCCTGTGGGTGGGGAAGGTGGCGGGGCTGGCCGCAGCGGGTGCGCCGTCGCAGCTGCGACTCAGAGCTGGTCGCGGCGCGTGGGGTACGTCAGCTGCGGAGCGGGGTTGAAGGTCCGCAGCGTGTAGTTGTCGAGCTTGCGCAGCGCGCGACGGGCGCGGCGGGTGCTGGGTTCGGGAGTCGGGGTGGTTTGGGTGCTCATGTCGGTCCTCTCAGGGGCCGGGTGCGGTGCGTCGGAAAGATACGGCGGGACAGGGCGGAACAGATGTCGTCCCTCTACGTATTTTAACGATCCAAGCTTGTGGCTTCATCCCCGAACGCGAGGGATCGTGTGTGATCCCGCGCACGACGTACGACGGGCCGGTCCCCGTGGTTGGCTGGGCCCATGAGCGACCCCGACTGCCTCTTCTGCCGCTTCGTGGCCGGCGACCCCACTCCCGACGTGGTGCACGAGACCGCAAGCACGCTGGCGTTCCGCGACATCGACCCGCAGGCACCGACGCACGTCCTCGTCGTGCCCAAGGACCACCACCCGAACGCCGCCGCGCTGGCCGAGGCGGCGCCCGACGTGATGGCGGACCTGGTGGGTGCCGCCGCGGCCGTCGCGGAGGCCGAGGGCCTGGGGGAGGGCTACCGACTCGTGCTGAACACCGGTGAGAAGGCGGGCCAGACGGTCTTCCACGTGCACCTGCACCTGCTCGGTGGTCGGTCGATGCAGTGGCCGCCCGGCTGACGGCAAACGTCCACGACGCGAGTCGGCGCGCTCCCGTAGCATGGGGACGACCGTTTCCCTCTCCAGAGGAGGCCGGCCCGCCGAGGCCCGTCCATGACTGAGACCACCGATCGACGCAATCAGCCCCAACACATCGTCGACGTGCCCAACAGCGTCAACATGGTCTCCCTCCTGGGGCCCAACGACGAGCACCTCGCCATCCTGGAGAAGGTCTTCGACGCCGACATCCACGTCCGTGGCAACCGCGTCACGCTGCGCGGGGAGTCGGCCGAGCTCGCGCTGGCCGAGCGGCTCATCGACGAGCTCGTGACCATCCTGCGCACCGGCCAGGGCCTCACGCCCGAGACCGTCGACCGAGCTGCCGGGATGCTGCGCGCGGAGTCGCAGGAGCGCCCGGCCGACGTGCTGAGCCTCAACATCCTGTCCAACCGCGGACGCACGATCCGGCCCAAGACGCTGAACCAGAAGCGCTACGTCGACGCCATCGACAAGCACACCATCGTCTTCGGCATCGGTCCGGCCGGCACCGGCAAGACCTACCTGGCCATGGCCAAGGCCGTCCAGGCGCTGCAGAACAAGCAGGTCAACCGGATCATCCTGACGCGGCCCGCCGTCGAGGCCGGCGAGCGCCTGGGCTTCCTGCCCGGCACGCTCAGCGAGAAGATCGACCCCTACCTGCGCCCGCTCTACGACGCGCTGCACGACATGCTCGACCCCGAGACGATCCCGAAGCTGCTCGCGGCCGGCACGATCGAGGTCGCGCCGCTTGCCTACATGCGCGGCCGCTCGCTCAACGACGCCTTCATCATCCTCGACGAGGCGCAGAACACCTCGCCCGAGCAGATGAAGATGTTCCTGACCCGGCTCGGCTTCGGCTCGAAGATCGTCGTCACCGGCGACGTCACCCAGGTCGACCTGCCCGGAGGCACGCAGAGCGGGCTGCGCGTGGTCGAGGGCATCCTCGACGGCGTGGAGGACCTGTCGTTCAACCGGCTCACCGCCCACGACGTCGTACGTCACCGGCTGGTCGGCCGCATCGTGGCGGCGTACGACGAGTTCGAGGCGCGCTCGCCGTCCGACTGGCCGAGCACCCCGTCGCGGGGACCGGCGCGAGGACCGCAACGTGAGCAGCGGTGAACCCGGCCAGGCCGAGCTCGACGTCGACCTCGAGGACGACGCGATGAGCATCGAGGTGCTCGAGGAGTCCGGAGCGGCGGTCGACGCCAAGCGGATGGTGCAGCTGTGCCGCTTCGTCATCGAGCGGCTGCGGATCCACCCGCTGGCCGAGCTCTGCATCAAGCTGGTCGACGAGGACACCATCACCGAGCTCAACGAGCAGTGGATGGACAAGGAGGGGCCGACCGACGTGCTGGCCTTCCCGATGGACGAGCTGCGACCCGGGCTGGTCAACGACGAGCCCGAGCCCGGCGTGCTGGGCGACATCATGCTCTGCCCGCAGATCGCCGAGGTGCAGGCGACCGAGGCCCGCGAGCGCGGGCAGGCCGGCTACACGACCACCGACGAGATCGACCTGCTGACGGTGCACGGCATCCTGCACCTCGTCGGCTACGACCATGCCGAGCCCGACGAGCACGCGGAGATGTTCGGTCTCCAGGCGCGACTCCTCGCGGAGTGGCAGGGCGTGCTCGTGGGCGACCGGCCCGAGTGACGCAGGCCGAGGGACCGGGGACGACGACGTGAGCGCAGGGGATCCGTGGTTGGTGGCCCTGGCGGCCGTGCTCGTCGTGGTCGCCGGGGTCTTCTCCAGCGCTGACGCGGCGCTCGCCTCGGTCTCACGGGTGCGGGCCCAGGAGCTGGTCGACGAGGGGGTCGGCGGCGCCCGCCGGCTGCTGACGATCGCCGAGGACCCGCCGCGCTACCTCAACACCGCGCTCTTCCTGCGGATGTTCTGCGAGATCGCCGCCGTGGTGCTCATGACCGAGGTGGTGCTCGGCTGGCTCGACGACGAACGGCTCGCCGTCCTCGTCGCGGTGCTGCTGATGCTGGTGGTCCAGTTCGTCGCGATCGGGGTGGGTCCGCGGACCGTCGGGCGCCTGCACGCCCAGCGGGTCGCGCTGCTCAGCGCAGGCCCTGTGGTGATCTCCACGCGCATCCTCGGTCCGCTGCCGCAGCTGCTCATCGTGGTCGGCAACATGATCACCCCGGGCAAGGGCTTCAGCGAGGGCCCGTTCTCCTCGGAGGCCGAGCTGCGCGAGCTGGTGGACATGGCAGAGGCCAGCCAGGTCATCGAGTCCGGTGAGCGGGCGATGATCCACTCGGTCTTCGAGCTCGGCGACACCCTGGTGCGCGAGGTCATGGTGCCGCGGACCGACGTGGTGTTCATCGAGCGCCACAAGACGCTGCGCCAGACGATGTCGCTGGCGCTGCGCAGCGGTTTCAGCCGGATCCCGGTGATCGGGGAGAACCTCGACGACATCGTCGGCGTGGCCTACCTCAAGGACGTCACCAAGCGCGTCTTCGACCGCCACGAGGCCGAGACAACCGAGCGGATCGAGACCGTGCTGCGGCCCGTGATGTACGTCCCGGACTCCAAGCCGGTCGACGCGCTGCTGCGCGAGATGCAGTCGCAGCGCACCCATGTGGCCGTCGTCGTCGACGAGTACGGCGGCACTGCGGGGCTCGTGACCATCGAGGACCTGCTCGAGGAGATCGTCGGGGAGATCACCGACGAGTACGACCAGGCCGAGGTGGAGGTGGAGCACCTCACCACCGGCGCGATCCGGGTCAGCTCCCGCTTCCACGTCGACGACCTGCACGAGGCGTGCGGCGTGGCGATCGAGGACGACGACGTCGACACCGTGGGTGGCCTGATGGGCAAGCACCTCGGCCGGGTGCCGATCGCCGGCTCGGTGGTCGAGGCCCACGGGCTGCGCTTCGAGGCCGAGAGCCCGGCCGGACGACGTAACCGCATCGGCACCGTCGTGGTCACCCGCCTCGACGACGGCCCCGAGGACGAGGCGTCGACCCACGACTCCTACGCTGAGAACCATGCCTGACGAGCTCGCCCCCGAAGACGCCAAGATCGTGACGCTGGCCCGATCGGCGCGGGCCCGGACCGGTGCCCCCGAGGGCGCAGCGGTGCGCGACCAGGACGGCCGGACCTACTCCGGGGCGGCTGTCGACCTGCCGTCGCTGCAGGTGTCCGCGGTCGGGGTCGCGGTGGCCATGGCGGTCTCCAGCGGAGCCAGGAGCCTCGAGGCGGTCGCCCTGGTGACCGACGCGGACGCCGTACGCCCCGAGGACCTCGACGCGGTGCGTGACCTGGCCGGCCCCGACGTCCCCGTCTTCTGCGCAGACCGCCGCGGCCAGGTGCAGGCCACCTCCACGACCTGACTGCGGGCTCGACGCCGGCCTGGGCGGTCCGGGAGTCGGTATCGACGTCACGGTCGCCTCTCAGGAGTCGTAGCGACGTACGGCCCGACTCACATGTCGGTGCCGGGGAACTGTGGGTCGCCGCCGCCGGGCGGGACGTCGGCGTACTTCTCGCACGCCCCCGAGATGAGGTCGCAGTCGTACGCCTCGTTCGGGCTGCCGAGCGTGGCGGCCAGCACCGAGCCGTCGGTGTCGACGGTGAAGAAGATCGCGCCCACGTCCTCGAGCCGGATCGGCTCGCCGCCGGGCAGCGTCGAGGGCAGGACCCGGTCCCACGCCACGACGTGCGCCCCGTCGTGGGTCAGCAGCCCGTCGACCGGCCCCCGGACCGCCCGCCACCCGTCGGGCAGCCGCGTCGGTCGACCGCCGTCGAAGAGCGCGACCCGGTTCTGGACGTCGGCGAAGCGCGTGGCGGGGCCGGCCAGCGGCATCCACTCCTGGTCCGGCGAGGCCCAGGTCCACGCCACGGTGCCCTCCTCTCCCCGCAGCAGCACCCGGCCGTCGGAGATCGCGTCGATGACGAGCGCGTCGCAGTCGCCCATGCAGTCCGGCGCCGACGAGGCGACGGTCTCGTCCTCGGCCAGGTCGTAGACCTCGAGGGTCGGCTCCCCGCCGTCGTAGGTCATCCACGCTGCGAGGTCGGTGGCCGGGTCGACCTTGATCGTGGGGTGGGCCTCGTCCGGCACCCGGCCGCCTCCGGTGAGCGGTCGCGCGACGCCGGTGGGTTCGAGCAGCTGGATGGTCCCGTCGGTGTCGGTGTGGAGCACGCCGTACGACGACGCCGCCGCGTCGGTGTCGAGCCAGAAGAACTCCTCGCCCTTGATCGGCACCGACGTGTCGCCGAGGAAGAGCCGGGTGCTCGGGGAGAAGACCGCCCGCAGCCCGTTGCTGACGTCGAAGCCTCCCGGCACGGCGACCTCGGCCTTCGGCCGGATGACGTCGGCGGCCTCCTGGGCGAGCTGGAAGAAGCCGAAGGTCGTCGCGGCGACCGCTCCCAGGGCGACGCCGGCGATCGCGACACGACGGCGGCTGCGGAACCGACGACCACGCTCACGCACGCCAGCCAGGTCGAGCGGCGGGGCAGCGACGGCGTCGAGGTGCTCGGTCAGCGCGCGGGACAGCTGGTCGGTGCTCATGCGAGGTCTCCTGCCGGGAGGACGGCGAGGTCGTGGGTGCGCAGGGTCGCCAGCGCGGCGTGCGCCTGGGACTTCACGGTGCCGGGGCTGCAGCCGAGGGTGCGGGCGATCTCGGCCTCGGAGAGACCCTCGTAGTAGCGCAGCACGATGACTGCGCGCTGCCGAGGCGCCAAGGTCTGCACGGCTCGCCAGACCGCGTCCCGCTCGACGGCCGGGCCCTCGTGGGACGGGGTGGCGCCCGGCTGGGGGTCGTCGGTGCTGCGCTCGGCGCGGAACCAGGGGCGCCGGAGCACGGTGAGGACCTCGTTGACGGCCATCCGGCAGACGTAGGCCTCCGGACGCTCGGCGGCCTGGACCCGCGACCAGCCGGCGTAGGCCTTGGCGTAGGCAGACTGCAGCGCATCCTCGGCGAGGGACCGGTCACCGGCGACGCCGTACGCCACCCGGAACAGGTGCGTCCAGGTGGTGCGGTAGAACTCCTCGAACTCCGCGTCGCGCCGCCCGCCCGTCACGTGGTCCCTCCCCCTCGCATGGTGTCCATGCACCGTAGACGCGCGCGACGCTCCGGAGGTTGGGTCGAGCGCGCGTGTCATGCCCTCGACACACGACAGCGCTAGCCTGGACTCGTGGACGGCATGGGCGGATGGCCCGGACACGAGCAGGGACTCGAGCGCCTGCGGGCGTCGTACTCGGCCCTGCCCGGACACGCCCCCGTGCGCCTGGCCAAGCAGACGTCGAACCTCTTCCGGCGCCGCGAGCCCGACCCCACGACCCCAGCCACCCCCCGTACGGCGAGCGCGGGTCTCGACATCAGCGGCCTGACCGGCGTCATCGAGGTCGACCCGGCATCGCGGACCGCTGAGGTGCAGGGCATGTGCACCTACGAGGACCTGGTCGACGCCACCCTCCCGCACGGGCTCGTCCCGCTCGTCGTGCCCCAGCTGCGCACCATCACGCTCGGGGGCGCGGTCACCGGCCTCGGCATCGAGGCGACGTCGTTCCGCAGCGGCCTGCCGCACGAGTCGGTGCTCGAGATGGAGGTGTTCACCGGCGCCGGCGACCTGCACACCGTCAAGCCCGGCGACGACCTGTTCGACGCCTTCCCCAACTCCTACGGCTCGCTGGGCTACGCCACCCGGCTGCGCATCGAGCTCGAGCCGGTGGCGGCCCGGGTCGCGCTGCGACACGTCCGCTTCGACACCGTCGCCGCGCTCGCCGAGGCGACCGAGCAGATCTGTGCGACCCGCGCGTGGGAGGGCGAGCGCGTCGACGGCCTCGACGGCGTCGTCTTCCGACCGGGCGAGAGCTACCTGACGCTGGCGCGCTGGACCGACGACCCGGGGGAGACGAGCGACTGGACCGGCGCGACGCCGTACTTCCGCTCGCTGCAGCAGCGCGCCACCGACCTGCTCACCACCGACGACTACCTGTGGCGCTGGGACACCGACTGGTTCTGGTGCTCCGGCGCCTTCGGGCTCCACGACCCGCGTGTGCGCCGGCTGTGGCCGCGGCGGTGGCGGCGCAGCGACGTCTACCACCGGCTGGTCGGTCTCGACGCCCGCGTCGGCCTGACCGCACGGCTCGATGCGCGCGCCGGCCGCCGCCGCGAACGCGTCGTGCAGGACGTCGAGGTCCCCGTCGAGCACCTCGACGAGTTCGTCGCCTGGTTCGACACGGAGATCGGGATGCGACCGGTGTGGCTGTGCCCGCTCCGGCTGCGCGAGCCGGGCGGCCCCGGGACTGCCCGCACCTGGCCCTGCTACCCGCTGGCCCCGGGCACGACGTACGTCAACGTCGGGTTCTGGGGAACGGTCCTGCTCGACCCCGGCGAGAGCGACGGTGACCGCAACCGGGCTGTCGAGGCGGCGGTCGCCCGGCTCGGTGGGCACAAGTCGCTCTACTCCGACGCGTACTACGACGAGGCGACCTTCGCCTCGCTCTACGGCACCGACCACCTCGACCGGCTGCGGGGGCAGCTGGATCCCGACGGACGGCTGCCCTCCCTCTATGACAAGGCGGTGAGACGACGATGACCACTCTGCAACGACCCGAGCGCACGACCACCATCGCGGCGGCTCTCGAGATGCTCTTCGAGCACGGACTGCCCTTCCGGCTGACGGCGTACGACGGGAGCGCGGCCGGTCCTGCCGACGCGACCGTCCGGATGCACCTGGCCAACGAGCGTGGCCTGACCTACCTGCTCACCGCCCCGGGCGACCTGGGGATGGTGCGCGCCTACGTGCAGGGCGACCTGAGCCTGGAGGGTGTGCCGCCCGGCGACCCGTACGACGCACTGCGGCTGTTCATGAGCCGGCTGACCTTCAGGCGGCCCTCGCCGGCCGAGGCCGTGCGGCTGGTCCGTGCGCTCCGGCCCGGCCACCTGGTGCCGCCGCCGCCCCCTCCGCAGGAGGCGCTGCCGCGCTGGCGGCGGGTGCTCGAGGGCGCTCGCCACAGCCCCGAGCGCGACGCCGACGCGATCCACCACCACTACGACGTGTCGAACCGGTTCTACGAGCTGGTGCTGGGGCCGTCGATGACCTACACCTGCGCCTGCTACCCGACACCCGAGGCGAGCCTGGAGGAGGCACAGGCCTTCAAGTACGACCTGGTCGCGCGCAAGCTCGGGCTGCGACCCGGCATGCGGCTGCTCGACGTCGGCTGTGGCTGGGGCGGGATGGTCCGGCACGCGGTGACGCACTACGGCGTGACCGCCGTGGGCGTGACGCTCTCGCACGAGCAGGCGAGCTGGGCGCAGGAGGCGATCACGGCGGCCGGGCTGGACGACGTCGCCGAGGTCCGCCACGGCGACTACCGCGACGTGGAGGAGGTCGGCTTCGACGCCGTCAGCTCCATCGGGCTGACCGAGCACATCGGCGTGCGCAACTACCCGGCGTACTTCACGCTGCTGCGCGACAGGCTGGTGCCGGGCGGTCGGCTGCTCAACCACTCGATCACCCGCCCGCACAACCGCCCCACCTCCACCGGGGCGTTCATCGACCGCTACGTCTTCCCCGACGGGGAGCTCATCGGGTCCGGCCGCATCATCACCGAGATGCAGGACGTCGACCTGGAGGTGCGCCACGAGGAGAACCTGCGCGAGCACTACGCGATGACCTGCCGGGCGTGGGCCCGCAACCTGGCCACCCACTGGGACGAGTGCGTCGCGGAGGCGGGGGAGGCGACGGCGCGGATCTGGGGCCTCTACCTGGCCGGCTGCAGCCTGGGGTTCGAGATCAACGACATCCAGCTGCACCAGGTGCTCGCGGTCAAGCCGCACCCCGGGGGAGCGGCCGACTTCCCGCTGCGTCCCGACTGGCTCAGCTGAGAGATCCGCGCACGTGCGCGATGGTGCGGGGGTCCGGGCCGCCGCAGGCGTGCATCTCCGCACACGTGCACGGTGTTCGACGCCCGCGGGGTCAGAAGCCGAGACGGCGCAGCTGGCGCGGGTCGCGCTGCCAGTCCTTCGCGATCTTGACGCGCAGGTCGAGGTAGACCGGCGTCCCGAGCATCGCCTCGATCCCCTTCCGGGCGTCACTGCCGACCTGACGCAGTCGCGACCCCTTGTGGCCGATCACGATGCCCTTCTGGGAGTCCCGCTCGACGAACAGGTTGGCGTGGATGTCCAGCAGCGGCTTGTCCGCGGGCCGGTCCGGACGCAGGTTCATCTCCTCGACGACCACCGCGATCGAGTGCGGCAGCTCGTCGCGCACGCCCTCGAGCGCCGCCTCCCGGATCAGGTCGGCCACGATCGCCAGCTCGGGCGCATCGCTCAGCTCGCCGTCGGGGTAGAGCGCCGGGCCCTCCGGCAGCCGCGTCGTCAGCAGGTCGGCCAGCAGCTGCACCTGGTCGCCGGAGACCGCCGAGACCGGCACGATCTCGGCCCAGTCGGTCTCGGTCTCCTGGCCGAGCCGCTGGATGTCCATCAGGTGCTCGGCCAACCGCTGCGGGCTCACCAGGTCGGTCTTGGTCGCCACCGCGAACCGGGTCGTACGACGAGCCTTGGCCAGCTCGGTGACCAGGAACCGGTCGCCGGGGCCGATCTTCTGGTCGGCCGGGAAGCACGCCGCCACGACGTCGACCTCGGCCCACGTGGTCGTGACCAGGTCGTTGAGGCGCTCACCGAGCAGGGTGCGCGGGCGATGCAGCCCGGGGGTGTCGACCAGCACGAGCTGGGCGTCGGGCCGGTGCACGATGCCGCGCACCACGGTCCGGGTGGTCTGGGGCTTCGACGAGGTGATGACGACCTTGCTGCCCACGAGCGCGTTGGTCAGCGTCGACTTGCCGGCGTTCGGCCGCCCCACGAAGCAGGCGAAGCCGCTGCGGAACCCGTCGGCCTTCGCGGTGGGGAAGGGGCTCGGATCAGGGGTCTGCGGGGCGTCGCTCACCCCCTGATCCTCCCAGACCACGGGCGCGTCGTCGTACGACGTCGGTCCCGCCGCCCGCGAGGCGTCGGACGGCGCAGCGTCAGGCCGGTGCCCAGCAGAACCCGTAGCGCTGGCCCGCGTCCCACTGCGCTCGCGTGGGCCACTCCCAGCCGTAGTCGATCTCGGTGGTGAACCCGGCCTGGCCCTCGACGTGGTCGGCGCAGGCGGCGTCACCCGACGAGCGGGCCTTCTCGACCCCGGGGTACTGGACCGAGTCGGAGATCCGCAGCGTGGTGACGGCCCGCCAGGTGTGCGGCAGCGAGCAGATCACGCGGCGGAAGCCGGAGGCGCCGGGGGCAGCGGTGCCGCAGGTGCCGAAGGTGTCCAGGGCCGCGTCGGTGGCGAGCACGCCCTCGAGCCGCTGCTGGGGCAGCCGGGCGAAGGCGTCGTCGTCGCCGAAGGCGACCACGTCGCAGCGGAACCACGACGCTCCCGCCTCGGCGTCGGCCTGCGAGGGGACGAACCAGATCGCCACGAAGCGGCTCAGGTTGCGGGTCACGGGGTCGCCGCCCAGGAAGGCGTCGACCCGGCGCGGGCACTCCTGTGCGAGGAGCCGGCCGACGCTGGGGTCGTCGACCGCGATCTCCGGGTCGCCGGCGAGGGCGGGCAGCCTGCCGACGTGCACGGTGCGGGCGGTGTGAGCCTTGGTGCACGGCACCGCCGCGGCGTCGGAGGCCAGGTTGTCGGCCGCGGCGACGGTCAGGTCGTAGCAGGCGCCGGGCTTCGGGACCGGCGGTGGCGGAGGAGGTGGGGTGGACGACTCCTCGCTCGGCGACTCAGCAGCCGACTCCGAGGGCGTCGCGGAGGGGGTCTCCTCCGTCGAGGAGCAGGCCGACAGCACGAGCGCCGCCAGCAGGCCCCCCAGCCCCAGGGCGGCCGGGCGGGCCGGGGAACGACGTACGCCGCGCGGTGCGAGGTGAGACGGCACGGTCACTCGCTCGTGCGCGCCCAGCAGACGGCGCGGTTCGTGCCGGCCTCCCACTCGGCCTCGCCGAAGTAGGTGTAGCCGTAGTCGTACTGCGGCGGGTAGTCCAGCCAGGCCAGCACCGAGTCCGAGCAGTAGTCGCGGCTCAGGACCTCCACCAGCCGGTCGCCGGGGTACTTCTCCTTCTCGGAGACCACGATCGTGGAGACGGCTCGCCATGTGTGCTCCTCCTCGCAGGACAGGTACGGCGCGTCCTGCACCGTGTCGGCGTCGACGCAGGCCAGCCACCGGTCGGGCGGGATGCCGAGCAGCACGCCCTTGGCCGACTTCGGCAGCGGCACCAGACCGTCCGGCCGGTCGAGACCGGCCACCACGTCGCAGCGGAACCACCGGGCGCCGTCCTCCCACGCCGAGGTGGAGGGCCGGAACCACGCCCAGGAGATGATCGAGCGCAGCGACAGGCTGGCGTCGGCCCCGGTGAACTTCGCCCACCGCTTCTGGCAGGCGTCGTAGACCTCGCCGGCCAGCGCCGGGTCGTCGTCGTCGGTGTCCTCGGCGAACTCGCCCACGTAGAAGGTCTCCGCCGTGTGCTGCTCGCTGCAGTCCACCTGCTCGGTGGCGTTGGTGGACTGGGCGACGGAGTCGGCGTCGAGCAGTCGGCACAGCCCGTTCTCGGGTGCCTCGACCGGGGTCTCCGCCTGCTCGGCGGTCGCCTCGCCCTCGGGGGACGAGACCGCGTCGAGCGGGGAGCTCTGGTCGCAGCCCGTCAGCACGACGAGCGCCATCGCCACGGCGACGAGGGCGGCCCGCCCGCGCGGGAGACCTGGTGCGCGCACGTTCCTCCCTCGGTGAGCCTGCGGATCCCCGACACCCTAGCGAGCGGTACGCCGCTCCCGCGCCGGTTCGCCGACACGACCGGCCTCGACCGCATCGACGCCGTCGATGGCCGGGTGACGCGCACCTTCCCGCACCGACTCGGTGAGGGGCTGCATCGACCGGGTCGGGGAGTGGTGGACCACCAGCAGCTGAGCCATGGGGCCGCGAGCCCAGGGGAGGGTGCGCTAAAGTCGGAGCATCATGATCCGCGGCCTCCTTCTTCGGTGCCGCAGCGAGGTTCGCTAGCCGGACCCCCTCGCTGCGGAGTTTCGTGTCGCCTCCGGAACCATCCCGATCAGCGAGGACCCACCCCATGACGCAGCACCAGCAGAACCCGCAGCAGCCCAGCGGCATGCCGCACGCGCGCTACGAGCCGTTCATCCCGATCGACCTCTCCGACCGCACCTGGCCGACGCGGAGGATCACCGAGGCGCCGCGCTGGTGCGCGGTCGACCTGCGTGACGGCAACCAGGCCCTCATCGACCCGATGAGCCCGGCGCGCAAGAAGAAGATGTTCGAGCTGCTCGTGGCCATGGGCTACAAGGAGATCGAGGTCGGGTTCCCGGCCGCCAGCCAGACCGACTTCGACTTCGTGCGGATGCTGATCGAGGACGACCTGATCCCCGACGACGTGGTCATCCAGGTGCTGACGCAGGCCCGCGAGCCCCTGATCGAGCGGACCTACGAGTCGATCCGTGGCGCCAAGCAGGCGATCGTGCACCTCTACAACTCGACCTCGGCGCTGCAGCGTCGCGTCGTCTTCGGCCTCGACATGGACGGCATCGCCGACATCGCGGTCCAGGGCGCGCGGCTGTGCAGGAAGTTCGAGGAGTCGATCCCCGAGACGACCGTCTACTACGAGTACTCCCCGGAGTCCTACACCGGCACCGAGCTGGAGTTCGCCGTGCGGGTCTGCAACCAGGTCATCGAGGTCTTCGAGCCGACGGAGCAGAAGCCGGTCATCATCAACCTGCCGGCCACGGTCGAGATGGCGACGCCGAACGTCTACGCCGACTCGATCGAGTGGATGAACCGGCACCTCAACCACCGCGAGCACGTCGTGCTGTCGCTGCACCCCCACAACGACCGCGGCACCGCGGTCGCGGCCGCCGAGCTGGGCCACCTGGCCGGTGCCGACCGCATCGAGGGCTGCCTGTTCGGCAACGGTGAGCGCACCGGCAACGTCTGCCTGGTGACGCTGGGCCTCAACCTGTTCACCCAGGGTGTGGACCCGCAGATCGACTTCTCCGACATCGACGAGATCCGTCGCACGGTGGAGTACTGCAACCAGCTCCCCGTCCCCGAGCGTCACCCCTACGGCGGCGACCTCGTCTACACCGCCTTCTCCGGCTCTCATCAGGACGCCATCAAGAAGGGCTTCGAGGCTCTCGAGCGCGACGCGGCGGCGGCCGGCGTACCGGTGGGCGAGCACGCGTGGGCGGTGCCCTACCTGCCGATCGACCCCGCCGACGTGGGCCGCAGCTACGAGGCCGTGATCCGGGTCAACAGCCAGTCCGGCAAGGGCGGCGTGGCCTACATCATGAAGACCGAGCACAAGCTGGACCTGCCGCGCCGGCTGCAGATCGAGTTCTCCCGGGTGGTGCAGGAGCACACCGACAGCGAGGGCGGCGAGGTGTCGGCCGACAGCATGTGGAGCTACTTCACCCAGACCTACCTCGACCCGACCACGCCGCTGAAGCTCGACTCGGTGCACACCTCCTCGGCGGCCGGCGAGAAGGACCGCCTGGAGGTCGGCGTCGACGTCGAGGGCGAGCGTCAGATGCTCACCGGTGAGGGCAACGGACCGATCGCTGCCTTCTGCGACGCGCTCTCCGGCGTCGGGTACGACGTACGCGTCCTGGACTACGCCGAGCACGCCCTGTCCTCCGGCGGCGACGCCATCGCAGCGGCGTACGTCGAGTGCGCCGTGGACGGGCAGGTCGTCTGGGGGGTCGGTCTCGACCCGAACATCGTCACGGCCTCGCTCAAGGCGGTCACGAGCGCGGTCAACCGCGGCTGACGGGGCCGGCCCCGTCACAGCCGTGGTTGACGTGAGGACGGGCGGGACCTCTCGCCCGTCCTGCGTCATCTGAGCCCGCGGACCACCGGGCCTCTGCCACTCTTTGGTAGCGCCGCGCACCGACGCGGCCGAACAGGACAGCGGGAGGCGCTCGTGCCGAGCAGCAGGCGGGCCCGTTCCGCCTTCACCGACACGGTGATGAACCGGCAGATCCTCTTCGTGGTGCCGGTGCTCCTCAACGCGGCCTTCATCCTGCCCAGCGACCAGTTCACGCTGAGCTCCGGCGACTGGTACCTGGTCGGGCTGGCGCTGGTGGCACTCGCGACAGCGGCCGCGATGGCCACGGAGCGGGGGCGGTGGCCGCAGCGCCTGGTGTGGATGATCCCGCTGGTCGACATCCTCGCCGTGGGTGCCCTGCGGCTGGTGCCGGAGAACGGCGGTGTCGGGCTGATGGTGGTGCTGCCGGCGGTCTGGCTCGGTGTCGACCACCGCGAGCGAGGCGTGCTGCTGACGGCCCTGGCCGTCATCCTCACCGTGTCGGTGCCGCAGCTGGTCTACTTCGGCCTCGGGGCCGACTCCTGGTCGCGGGCGCTGCTGCTGCCGGTCATTGCCGCCAACGTCGCCATGGCCGGGGCCGCACTGGCCCGGATGTGGACCCGGCAGAGCCACCGACTGGCCATCAAGCACGAGGAGCTCGAGAAGACCTACGAGCACGAGCAGCAGGTCACCGCCCAGCAGGAGCTGATCGCCCAGACCATCGACGTCGGCCTGGTCATGATCGACCGGAACGGCGCCTACACCTCCCTCAACAGCAAGCAGCGCGAGCTGTTGGAGGTCGGCTATCCGGAGGGTCATCGCGGCGGGGCCGGTCAGGAGGGCCTGGTGTTCGCGGAGGACCGCGTCAGCCCGCTGGGCACCGACGACATGCCCACCACCCGGGCGCTGCGCGGCGAGCGCTACACCGACTACCTGATCTGGGTCGGTGACCCGGAGGTGCGCCAGCTGGCGATCTCGGTCTCCGCGGCGCCGATGTTCGACGCGCTGGGCGCCTTCGACGGCGCGGTGCTGGTCTACAAGGACGTCACCGACCTCGTCAACGCCCTGCGGGTCAAGGACGACTTCGTCGCCACGGTGTCCCACGAGCTGCGCACCCCGTTGACGTCCATCATGGGGTTCCTCGACCTGGTCACGGAGACCGACGAGTCGCTGAGCGACACGACGCGAGCGCAGCTGTCCATCGTCAAGCGCAACTCCGAGCGGCTGCTGCGGCTGGTCAGCGACCTCCTGCTGGCGGCCCAGACCGACGAGGGTCGGCTCACGCTCTCGACGCAGCGCGAGGACCTCTCGGCACTGGTCGAGCAGGCGGTGGGCGACGTGGCGCCCCAGGCGCGCGACGGCTCGGTGCGGCTCGAAGGCCGGGTCGACCCCGGCATCGTGCTGGAGATGGACGAGATGCGGATGCGCCAGATGATCGACAACCTGGTCAGCAACGCGGTGAAGTACACCCCGCCCGGCGGGCTCGTCGAGGTGGAGCTCAGCGAGAGCGACGACCAGGTGCTGTTCCGCGTGGTCGACACCGGCATCGGCATCGCCGCCGACGACCAGGAGCACTTGTTCACCCGCTTCTTCCGGGCCCCGGAGGCCGAGACCCTCGCCATCCAGGGAGCGGGGCTCGGCCTGGCCATCACCAAGGCGATCGTCGAGGCGCACGGCGGCACCATCGCCGTGGCCTCCGAGCTGGGACGCGGGACGCAGTTCGAGGTGCTGCTGCCCCGCGTCGTGGGCCCGACCGAGGCGTCCTCGGACGACTCAGCCTCCGAGGTCTCCTGACCCGGGACTCGCGCAGTCGGGCCGGTCGGGCCGGTCGGGCCGGTCGGGTGGGGCGGCGGGCCGGCCGGGCCGCTCCATCCTGCTCTTCATCAGCGAGGCGCCGGGACGGATCGGCTCACGCACGCCGGTGGCGACGAACCCGAGGTCGGCGTACAGGTGCACCGCGGGGTTGGCGTCGGCGACCCAGAGGACGAGACGGTCGCCCGCCGGGGCGGCTCCCAGCAGGTGCTCGAGGACCGCGCGTCCGACGCCCCGCCCCCGCTCCTCGGGTGAGACCCACATGGCGACCACCGTCGACTCCCCGGGGGCGGAGGTGAACAGCCCGCCGATCCCGACGACGGGTGCGTCCGGGCGGTCGACCGGTCGCGCCAGCACGCCGTACGACGACGCGAGCCGCTCGCGCCACTGCTCGGCGGTGAAGTCCCGTTCCCGCTGCCAGGCGGACCCGAACGCGTCCGGGTCCGTCCGCAGCGACCGGAGCCGCACCTCGCGCCAGATCTGCCAGTCCGTCGGCTCGGCGCGGGCGATGGACGCGGCGGGGTCGGTGGGGGACGGGGTCACCCGCCTGGTTCTACCAACCCTGGCCGACCCGGAGCGACCGGGTTTCCGCGGCACGAGTCTCCGGGCGGGGTTCCCGGCCCGGGGGACGGCCGGTCTGGGAGAGTGAGGGCCATGGTGGCGACGTTGGCCTCGGAGCAGGTCGGACAGTTCATGATGGGGCCCTACCGGCTCGAGTACACCGAGTACGGCTCGGGGGACCGCTGGGTGGTGCTGCTGCCCGGACAGCTGATGCCGCGCTCCATGCACGGGCCGCTGGCCCGGGTGCTCGCGGCCGCCGGCCTGCACGTGGTCACCCTCGACTTCCTCGGGCACGGCCGCTCCGACCGGCCGGAGGACCCCCGCGTCTACTCCATGACCGCCTGGGGCGAGCAGGTCGTCGCACTGCTGGACCACCTCGGTGTCGAGCAGGCCCTCGTGGGGGGCACCTCCCTGGGCGCCAACGTGAGCCTCGAGGTCGCCGACGCGGCGCCGGACCGGGTCAAGGGACTGCTGCTCGAGATGCCCGTGCTCGACAACGCGCTCGAGGCGGGGATCGTCGCGTTCGCGCCGTTGATCTACATCGGTCGCTACCTGCCCTTCACGATCACCGGGATCGCGACCCTGAGCCGGATGGTGCCGCGTCGGTTGGTGCCGCACTGGGGCGCGGTCGTCCTCGACACGATGCTGCAGCGACCCCGGCCCATGTCCGCCGCCGTGCACGGCCTCTTCTTCGGTCGGGTGGCGCCGCCCCGGAAGGACCGGATGCGGATCACCGCCCCGGCCCTGGTCATCGGGCACCCGCACGACCCGATCCACCTCGCCGCCGACGCGCTGATGCTGGCCGAGGAGCTGCCGAACGCGACCCACCTGGCCGCCTCCAGCATCCTGGAGTGGCGGCTGCGTCCGCAGCGGCTCGATGACGAGGCGACCACCTTCGCGCGCGCCGTCTGGGGCGAGGGTCCGGCCGTGGGGTCGTCCGCCTCGCGCGTCGGGGGCCGGTAGCGGCTCCGCTCACCCGCGACCGGGCAGAATGGGTCGGTGCCCACCTACCGCGACGAGGCGATCGTGCTGCGCACCCAGAAGCTGGGTGAGGCCGACCGCATCATCACCCTGCTGACCCGCACGCACGGGCGCGTGCGCGCGGTCGCCAAGGGAGTACGCCGTACCAGCTCACGCTTCGGCGCCCGCCTCGAGCCGTTCGTGCACATCGACGTCCAGCTGGCCGAGGCCCGCACCCTCGACGTCATCACCCAGGTCGAGACGCTGCACGCCTACACCGACCGGCTCGGGGGCGACTACGCCGCCTACACCGCCGGCACCGCGATGCTCGAGACCGCCGAGCGGCTGGTGGTCGAGGACAAGGAGCCTGCGCTGCAGCAGTACCTCCTCCTCGTCGGAGCACTGCGCGCCATGTGCGAGGGGGGACGCGCTCCCGCCCAGGTCCTCGACGCCTTCCTGCTGCGGTCGCTGGCGGTCGCCGGCTACGCACCCTCCTTCGACGCCTGCGCCCGGTGCGGCCTCGAGGGCCCACACGTCGCGTTCCACCCGTCGGCCGGCGGGATGCTCTGCGCCGGCTGCCGACTGCCCGGCTCCGCCCGCCCCGCCACCGGCACGGTCGCGCTGATGGGCGCGCTGCTGGCCGGCGACTGGGACACCGTCGACGCGGGGGACCCACGTCACCTGCGTGAGGCCAGCGGCCTGGTGGCCGGCTACCTGTCGTGGCACCTCGAGCGCGGGCTGCGTTCGCTGCCGCTGGTGCAGCGGTGAGGGCGTCACGCCGCCGGGCCGCGGCCGCCGTCGACCCAGCCGCACGGGGGTCGGTGCGGTCTCCGACGCCCCACTCCTCGGGCGCCCGTCCGCCGGAGATCCCGGCGGAGCTGGTGCCTCACCACGTCGCCATCGTCATGGACGGCAACGGCCGGTGGGCGAACGAGCGCGGGCTGCCCCGGACGGCGGGCCACGAGCAGGGGGAGAGCTCGCTGTTCGACGTCGTCGAAGGGGCCATCGAGCTCGGCGTGCGCGCGATCTCGGCGTACGCCTTCTCGACGGAGAACTGGTCGCGCTCGCCCGAGGAGGTGCGCTTCCTCATGGGCTTCAACCGCGACGTCATCCGGCGCCGGCGCGACGAGATGCACGAGCTCGGCGTCCGGGTGCGGTGGGCGGGCCGGGCGCCACGGCTGTGGCGCTCGGTCATCAAGGAGCTGCAGGTCGCCGAGGAGCTGACCCGTGACAACGACGTGCTGACGCTGACGATGTGCGTCAACTACGGCGGCCGGGCCGAGATCGCCGATGCGGCGCAGGCGCTGGCCCGCGACGCGGCCGCCGGCCGGGTGAACCCCGACCGCATCGACGAGAAGGTGTTCGCGCGCTACCTCTACGTCCCCGAGCTGCCCGACGCCGACCTGGTGTGGCGGACGTCGGGGGAGCAGCGGCTGTCGAACTTCGTGCTCTGGCAGGCCGCCTACTCCGAGATGGTCTTCACCGACGTGCTCTGGCCCGACGTCGACCGTCGTGACCTCTGGTCGGCCGTCGAGACCTACGCGCGTCGCGACCGCCGCTACGGCTCCGCGTAGGGGGTGCCGGTTTCACCGGGGACCCGGTGAATTCAGCACTTCCCGCACGTTGCAACACGCAGGAAGTGCCAGTTTCATGGGGGGAGTACGTCGTACGCCGCGTCAGGGCGACGTGCTGGCCGCCGGGGAGCTCGCCGCGGGGCTGCTGGCGGGTGATGGCGAGCTGCTCGGCGACGGGGCCGGGCTGGTGGGCGACGGGGCCGGGGTGGTGCTGCCGCTGGTGCCGGACGTGGAGCCGTCGGTGTCGTCGGAGGTCGAGTCCTCCGTCGTGCCGCCGGTGGTGGCCTCCGACGTGTCCGACGTGCCCGACGACGTGGTCGGTGACGGAGTCGTCCCCGTCGTCGGGGTGGCGGACCCACTGGGGGAGGCGCCGTCGCTGGGCGTCGCGGTCGGGCTCGGGGTCGCCTCGACCGGGTCGAGTGCGTTCGCGGGCACCTCGACCTCCAAGATGGCGAGGATCTCGTCCTTGTACTCCTCCAGGCGGTCGACGATGTCGGCCAGCGGCAGCTGCGGGATCGTCGCGGCGAACGCGGCGATCTCCGCCCACAGCTGGCTCAGCGCGACCTGCTGGGCCTCGCCCGGCAGGGCGTCGACGGTGACGACGAGCTGGCTGGCGACGGCGGCGGTGATGCACTCGAAGCAGTCGTAGTTGGCCGCGGTGGAGAGGTTCTGGGGAACGATGACGTTGGCATCGCCGACGATCACGACCACCTGGAAGGCGACCGCGACCGACACGCAGTTGGAGCAGCTGGACAGCGCGACGGCCTCGTTGGTGTTGAGGGCCTGGTCGTCCTCCACCCACACCATCGCCATCGCGACGTCGTAGTTCACCGAGTTGTCGGTGGTGTTGACCGCCATCGCCTGGTTGTCGCCCTCCTCGGGCGGCAACGGCTGGTCGAACGGGAAGACCCACGTCGGCGCCAGCGGGTCGGTGCTGCCACCGTCGACCGCGCCGTCGGGCTCGCTGTCGGGCGCGGGGGAGACGTCGGGGTCGACGACGGTGTCCTCGTCGCCGGGCTCTGCAACGGCTCCTCCGCTGTCGACGGTCTCGGTGCCGCTGGGCACCAGGACGAGGGCCGGGACCGGCCTGTCCTCCGTGGGCAGCGGGCGGTCGGCCGGCAGCACCGTGCGCGCCAGGCCTCCCTCCAGCGCCTGCGAGGTCGGCACCTCGAAGCCGACGCGCTGCAGCGGCGCCGCCGCGGCCTGCTGCAGGGTGCCGCCCTCGAACGGCAGGACGGGGCGGTAGCGCTCCGGGTCGGGCCACCAGGCCCAGATCAGCCCGGCGACCAGGGCGCCCAGGGTCACCGTCGCGACGGCCCGGCGGAACGGCTTGCCCGCGGTGCGGGTCCAGGTCGCCCTACCGACGCTCGTGGCGAGTCGGTAGAGGATCATCGCGATCGCCAGGACCGGGAACGAGAACGCGATCATGGAGACGAGGGCGTCGAGCGCGGCGAGGATCTCCATCTCGCCGATGGCCGTCGCCAGCTCGGAGGCCGCCTCCGACGTGCTGGCCCAGGCGGTGCCGACGATGCGGGGCAGGGTCAGGATCATCGTCACGAGGGCGAAGCCCAGCAGCGGCACGACCGCGAGCACCCAGAGGGTGATGATCGCGCGTGCCCACGGCTTGAGCTCGGCCGCCTTCGGGTCGCGCCAGCGGGTGGGCCACAGCGAGAGCAGGGTCGGGCCGATGCGCGGAAAGAGGTCGGGCACGCCGGTCAGGTCGGCCAGCACGTGGTAGCCGTCGAACCGTACCAGTGGCGTGAGCTGCCGGATCATCTGGAGGATCTGGGTGGCGATCACCAGCAGCAAGGCGTCCCAGCCGGTGACCCACCAGATCCCGGCGATGGCGACCCCGACGACGGCGTTGAAGTACAGCCCGCCGAGGTCGGTGCGGATGCGGCCGACACGTCCGAGCCGGTAGCTGTCGGTGACGTCGGTGTAGAACGCCGGCCACACCAGGTAGATCCCGGCCCCCATCACCCCGGGCACGGCGCCGCCCTTGCGGGCGGCGGCGGCGTGCCCGAACTCGTGGAAGCCGGCCGAGAACACCGTGACGGCGACGACGAGCAGCAGCAGGCCGGGCTTCTGGAAGGCTTCGTACGTCGCGGACGCAAGGCCCTTGTCGAGCAGCAGCCACCAGCTGATGGCGAGGAAGCCCGCCATCAGGGGGATCCAGACCAGCGGCGAGAACAGGACGCGGAACGGGTCGGTGATCCGCCGGGTGCGCTCGGGGTCGGTGACCGAGACCTTGGCGCGCAGACCCAGCAGCGGGTTGCTGCGCTTGGTCTCCGGAGCGGAACCGTCGGCCTTCAGCAGCAGGCCCAGGGGGCGCAGCTGCTCGTCGACGAGCTGACGCACGTTGTCGCCGCTGACCGGCTTGCCGGTCGCCTCCCGCACCGCCTCGGCCACACCGTCGTAGCCGCGGGTCCCGTCGACCGCTTCGAGCACGGCGTACAGCAGCGGGGTGAGCTGCAGGGTCTGCCCGTCGCCCCGTCGGACGAGGGAGGGCGGCACGCGGTAGCCCGAACCCTCCATCTCGCCGATGAGCTGCAGCCCGTCGGGGCGGGTCGGGACGTCCGAGACGACTGTCACCGTGAGGCCTTTCCAGCCTGGTGCGGCACCGGCTCAACGCCGGTCGGAGATCACTGCTTGAGGTCGGCGTCCTGATCGGTCGTCGCCTCGGCGCTGCCGGTGACGTTCTGGGTGATGATGGCGTCCTGCTGGGAGACCGCCGTCGCCTGGGAGTCGACCGAGCCGATGTTGGCCGCGACCGCGGCGTCGATCGGGGCGGCCACGTTGGCGTTCGCCGCCACCGAGCCGGCGATGGGCGCGGCCAGATCGGCGTCGGCGTCGACGTTCACGTTGACGTTCAGCAGGTTCCCGTCGAGCATGCCGCCGGTGTTGACTCCGTCGACGGTGTCGCCCACGGTGCCGGTGACGCCGTCCACGGTGCCACCGAGGTCGCCCCCGGTCGCGCCGCCCACGGTGTCGCCCACGGTGCCCGTCGCGCCGTCCACGGCGCCCACGGCGCCGCCGGTGCCGCCGGTGCCGTCGGTGCCGTCGGTTCCGCCGACCACGCCGTCGACGGTGTCGGTGACCGTGCCGGTCGCGCCGTCGACGGGCTCGGCGACGGAGCTCGGCGCGTCAGTGGCGCCGGTCGCGTCTCCCGAGAGCGCGGTCGCGGGCTCCGCCGCTGCCGCGGCGTCGGGCGCGGTGCCGTCGTCGACGATGTCGTTGCCCTGGTCGATCGAGCTGTCCTGCTCGGAGTTGGCGACGGCGTCGGCGTCGATGCCCTGCTCGATGATGACGCCCTGATCGCTGAGCGCCTGGGCCGTCGAGCCCTCGGAGAGGATGTTGGCGCCGACCGCAGCGTCGATCGGGGCCGCCACGTTGAGGTTCGCCGCGACCGCGAGGTCGATGGGCGCAGCAGCGTCGATCGCCAGGTCGACGTCGGCGTTGAGGTCGAGGATGGAGACGACCTCCTTGTCCGGCAGGGCGGTCACTCCCTCGGCCATGAGCTCGGCCTCGCTGAGTCCCTGCTGCTGGATGTTCGTCATCTGCGCTCCTCGTGCGTCCCGGGATGCCCGATCAGGTGCGCGGATCAGACTCCAGCGCGTGGGCGGCTCGTGGAAAGCTGTCCACCCTGTCCGGGTTTCAAACGTACGCCGCGCACTTCCCGACCGAGGCGGTTCGGCGGCACAGGGCCACGGCCGCCCTCCGTTGTGGCCCGGGTGCCCCGAAGGATCGGTCCCGGACTCGGCGACCACCGTCGTCAGTGCACTCCACCCGCTCGAAGTCGACCGGGCGCCGGGCGTTGGCCGGCGCCGTCACGGTGATGCGTCCCAGCGGTCCCTGGCGGTCCGCTCGTACCTGTCCGGGACCGGACGTCCGGTGTGTCGGCAGACGGACAGAGCTGATCCGGGATCGCTGGGAGAGTCGGCCCTGCCGGGCAGACGGGGCCCGCCCGGTGGGGGCGGCCCCGGACAGCGCGACGAGGTGGGGGCACCTGCGCTGCCGGGGACGGCGGGGGAGAAGAGGTGGGGACGGAGGAGACCGGTGGCGGGTCGGGGGAGCTCCATGACCCGCCACCGGGTCGTCAGTCCTCGCGCGGGATCCCGGCCTGGGTGAGGCGCCGGCTGGGATGGGTCCGGCTCAGACGCAGCGAGGCTCCGTCGAGCAGGGCGGCGGCGGGAGCCTCCTGGGTCAGGGCGGCCACGAAGGCCTCGCCGGGGATGCGGAGGAGCACCACGTCGCCGAGAGCGCGCACGGTCGCCGTCCGTGGGATGCCCTCGATGAGACCGATCTCGCCGAAGCCCGCACCCGACCCCATGGTCGGCAGGTCGACCACGGTCCCGTCCTCGGCGCGGGCCGTCACCTCCAGCTCGCCGGACTCGGCGACGTAGAACGCGTCGGCGGGCTCACCCTGGACGATGACGACCGTGCCGGACGGCACCTCCTGGCGGAGGGCCTGCGAGGCGAGCTGCTCGAGCGCGCCCTCGGAGACCGAGGTGAACAGCCCCGAGCGCGACAGGAGGGCGATCCGGGGCGCGAGCTCGGCCCGGCGGGCGGCGGACTCGCCGTCGAGCCGGCGCAGCGCGGGCAGCCCGAGCAGGCAGAGAACCGGTACGCCGAGCCCGGTGAACCACAGCATCGCGTCCAGGCCGAGGAGCCGGATGCCCAGTGGGATCAGGGCCGAGCCGATCAGGATCGCGCCGAGGCACAGCCCGTCGAAGGCGCCGAAGACCCGGCCGAGCCGGTCGGCGGGGACCGATCGCTGCAGGGCGGTGATGGCCAGCACGTCGACCACCATGGTCGCCGCGCCGCGCAGGCACTGGGCGACGAAGCCGACCGCGGGCTCCTCGGTGACGAGGAAGACCAGGGTGGGCAGGCAGTAGAGCGCCATGCCCACGAGGATCACCGGTCCCAGCCGCGGCCGCTGCTCCAACCGGGTCACCAGACCGGCGGCGGCGATGCCGCCGACGCCGAGGCCGGCCAGCAGGTAGCCGTAACCCTCGGCACCGGTGCCCAGGACCTCGTCGGACACGACGACGAACAGCACGGTGTCGGTGCCGTAGACGAACGTGGCGACGACGCTGAAGGCGACCAGCACCGCCGTGCCGGAGGACTCCGCGATGGTCCGGACACCGACCGTCAGCTGCTGCAGCGGGCCGGCCTCGCCGCCGGCGGTGACGTCGACGGGCTGGCTGCGGGTGCGCACCCGCGCGACCAGCAGCGCGGACACGGCGAAGGTCAGGGCGTTGAAGGCGACCGCCAGCCACGGGTCGGCGACGAGCAGGGCCAATGCCCCGATCGCGGGACCGGCGACCACGCAGACGTTGTCGACGGTGTTGCGCAGCGCGTTGGCCGAGCCCAGGTCACGCTCGGGGACCAGGAGCGGCGTCATCGCAGTGGCTGCCGGCTCGTAGACGGTGGAGACGCTGGCGGTGATCCCGACCGTCACCAGCACCAGCGCCGGCGGGGCACCCACCAGCATCTCCAGTGCCAGGACGGTCATGGCGAGGGTCAGGAAGACGTCGAGCCCCACCATCAGCCGTACCCGCTCGAACCGGTCCGCCAGCACGCCGCCGTAGGCGCTCATCACGAGCGCAGGACCGAAACGGGCGGCGGTGGCGGCGGCGAGCCAGGCCGACGACCCGGTCTCGTCGATGAGCCAGACCGCCAGCGCGACGTTGTAGGCCCACGACCCGATGCACGACGTGGTGAAGGCGCCGATGAAGAAGCGGTAGTCGCGGTGCCGCAGGCTGTTCAGCAGCGACGGTCGGTCGGAACGGCGGCCGCTCACAGGCCCGCCTTGCGGGCCAGCGTCGCGCGGTCCCGCACGACGACACGGCCGCGCGCGAGCTCGATGACACGCTGGTCCTGGAGTCTCTGGAGCACCTGGTTGACCGACGGGCGGGTGCCCCCGACGAGGTCGGAGAGCTGGTCCTGGGTCAGGGGCACGACGACGGGGGCACCCGCTCCGGCCGCCGGTTCGCCGTACACCTCGTGGAGGCGGAGCAGGCAGCGGTAGACCCGCCGGTCGAGGCCGACGTACATCGTCTCGAGGAGCCGGGCGCTCAGCTCGCGCACGCGTTCGGCGAGCAGGTCGACCAGGATCTGGTTGACGGCGGGGAACTCCTCGCGGACGGCGTGGAACGCGGCCGCGGAGAGCACGCGGGTCTCGGTGGCGCTCAGCGCCAGGACCGTGGCCGAGCGTTGCAGGGACTGGTGCCCGGGCAGCAGCGCCAGCTCACCGACGTGGGAGCCCGGTCCCAGCACGTTGAGGGTGGCGCGCTCGCCGTCAGGGGTCGCGACCTGCACGGCGACGTGACCGGAGGTGACGAGGTGGAGCGCGTCGGCCGGGTCGCCCTCGTGGAAGACCACCTCGGCCCTGCGGAAGCTGCGGCGACGAGCTGCCGACAGCAGCGCGGACCGCGCCTCGGGTGACAGCGGTGCCAGCAACGGCCAGTCCATGGCGAAGGTCTACCACAGCAGACCGGCCCGACTGAGGACGTTGTTTGCAAGACTGCCGCCATGACGACCGACGGCTCCTCCCCGGGGGCGACACCCGGCCCCGACGACATCGGCCTCGCGGCGCGTCTCGGCGACGCGTTGGGGACTGCGATCCGGCCCGACAACCTCGAGCGGGAGCTGCGCGCCGCCGTGGGTGAGATCCGCGAGGTCTTCGGGGCGGCCGCCTGCTCCTTCGCCCAGGTCGAGCCCGACGGGGCGACCCTGCGCTTCGCCGCCGCCGACGGCGCCGGGGCCGACGAGATCGTCGGGGTCAGCCTCCCGGTCAGCCGCGGGATCGTCGGCTGGGTGGCGATGTCGGGGGAGCCCATCCAGGTCGCCGACGTGGCCACCGACCAGCGGTTCGCCCGCGACGTCGCCGAGTCCACCAACTACGTCCCGACGACGATCATGGCGGCGCCCGTGCTCGACGCCCACGGTGACATCGCGGGCGTGGTCGAGGTCCTCGACCCGGCCGAGCCGTCCGACTCGGTGCCGGGGGCTGCGGCGCGCGACTCCGGCCGCGACCTGACGATCCTCGGCCTGCTCGCCTCGCAGCTCGGCACGATCATCCGGCTCTCGGCGCTGTACGACGCCGTCGGGACCGGCCTCCTGCGCAGCCTGGCCGACCCCGAGGGCACCGGCGCCTTCGACGAGGCCCTCGCCGCGGTCTCCGACCCGGAGGCCGGAGCAGCGCTTGACGCAGTGGCGGCGGCGTTCCGCGACCTCGCCTCGGCCGGCCCGGCCGCGGCCCGGATGGCCGAGCGCGTGCTCAGCGAGGTGGCGACGTACGCCCACCAGAGCACCCGTCAGCCGGGGCGCGGCCCGGGGCGCCCGTCCGGTGGCTCGTCGAGTCGCCCGACCCCGCCGCGTCGATGACTGTCCTGCCGGAGTGGTCGGCGGCGTTCCTGGGAGAGGGCCCCGGGCGCACCACCGGCCTGCCACTGCCGGAGGAGCGGCGCGAGTGGGCCTGGGGTGGGGCGACGGGGGCCGGCGTGAAGGTCGCCGTGGTCGACAGCGGGGTCGACGCCACCCATCCCGCGGTCGGTCACGTCGCCGGAGCGGTGGCGATCGAGCCGGACGCGGAGGCCGAGGACGGCTACCGGGTGGTCGAGGGCGACCACGAGGACCTCTACGGGCACGGGACCGCGTGCGCCGGCATCATCCGGGCCCTCGCGCCCGAGGCCGAGATCTACAGCGTGCGCGTGCTGGGCAGCAACCTGAAGGGCAAGACCTCCGCGTTCTACGGCGGGATCGCCTGGGCCGTCGCTCACGGCATGCAGGTGGTGAACATGAGCCTGAGCTCCAAGAGCGACCAGTGGTACGCCGCCCTCCACGAGGTGGTGGACGAGGCCTACTTCGCCGACGTGATGCTGGTGTGCGCGGCCAACAACATGCCGGGACCGACGTATCCCTCGCAGTTCGCCTCGGTGTTCTCCGTGGCGGCGCTGGGCGGGGATCGTGCCGAGGCACTGGCCTACAACACCTCGCCCCCGGTGGAGTTCGGTGCCCGCGGGCTCGACCTCGACGTCGCCTGGACCGGGGGGACCACCATCAACGCGACCGGCAACAGCTTCGCGACCCCCCACGTCGCCGGCATGGCCGCGCGGATCCTCTCCAAGCACCCGGGTCTCACCCCGTTCCAGATGAAAGCGGTCCTGCACGCCATCGCCGACAACGCGGACTGACCACCGACCCTGGTGTTCGAGACGCAACGGTGGTTGTGTCAGCGAGCAGACGGTCCTCGGGCCGTCTGGCGACGAGAGTGGTCCTACCGACAACGACCCACCTACACCCCCAGGGGGACACGATGAGCACGTTCCAGCCCGGCGACGAGACCTTCGACGACGTGACCGGCCACAAGGTCACCCGCACGAACCTGCCCGACGAGGAGACCGAGGGCCACAAGGTGAGCCGTGCCGGTCTCGCTGATGAGGAGACCGAGGGTCACAAGGTGAGCCGTGCCGGTCTCGCTGATGAGGAGACCGAGGGTCACAAGCTCCCTGTCCGCGGCGCGCTGACCGACGACGACGAGGTCGAGGGCCACCGGATCACCGCTCGCGGCCTGACCGACGAGGACGAGGTCGAGGGCCACCGCCGCCCCGGCGTCAGGTGACCCGCTCCTGACGCACCTCTCCTCGATGCGCTGAGCCCCGCGGTACGACGTACAGCCGGGGGCTCGGTGCATCTACGGGAGGTTTGTGGACGCCTCGCCAGGGTTGTGCACCTTGGTCGGCGTCCATAACCCCGCGTTACATGCCGTTCGGCGAGGAGTCAGCGGCAGGCGGGGCAGGTGCCGAAGATCTCGAGGGTGTGGCTGACGTCGGCGAACCCGTGCTCCTCGGCCACCGCGGAGGCCCAGCGCTCGACGGTCGGCCCCTCGACCTCGACGGTCCGACCGCAGTCGCGGCACACCAGGTGGTGGTGGTGCGTGCCGCTGCACCGCCGGTAGCGCGCCTCGCCGTCCTCGGACCGCAGCACGTCGACCTGGTCGCTCTCGGCCATCGCCTGCAGGGTCCGGTAGACCGTCGACAGCCCCACCTGGTCGCCCTGCTGACGCAGCAGGTCGTGGATGTCCTGGGCGGAGCGGAAGTCGTCGAGCTCGGCCAGGCACGCCGCGACCGCGCGCCGCTGCCGCGTGGGGCGACCTCCGGCCAGGTCGGCGCTCGCACCAGTGCTCGGCTCAGTGCTCGTCATAGTGGCTCCCGTGCGGTGCGTGGCGGTGACCGTCGTGGACGTAGTCGACGTGGTCGCCGTGGCGGACGGCGAGGTGGCCGCAGTCCGGCCCGTGCTCGTGCCCGTGGTCCTCCGGCACCACGAGGTGGGTGTCGTCGAGGTCGAAGAGGTCGTCCTCGTGGACGAAGGGCTGGCGTCGTCGCAACCGGGAGCGCGACCACATCCCGACCGGCCAGGCCAGCGCGAAGCCGGCCAGCGCGAGCAGCACGATGGTCGCTCCCGGCTGGACGTCGACGTACGCCGAGACCAGCAGCCCGGAGACCGACGCGACCGTCCCGACGGCCATCGCGGCGAACAGGGTCGCGCGGAACGTGCGCGTCACCTGCTGCACCGTCGCCACCGGCACCACCATGAGGGCGCTGACCAGCAGCAGCCCGACGGTGCGCATCGCGACGGTGACGGTGACCGCGGCCAGCACCGAGACCAGCATGTTGTAGGCCCGCACGTTGACGCCCGCGACCCGCGCGAAGTCGGGGTCCTGGGTGATCGCGAAGAGTCGCGGCGCGAGCCCGACGCTGAGGGCCACCACGACCACGGCCAGCCCCACGACGATCCACAGGTCACTGTCGTCGACGGTCACGATGGACCCGAAGAGGTAGCGGTTCAGCGTGTTCGCGCCCTGTCCGGCCAGCCCGGTCAGCAGGACGCCGCCGGCGATGCCGCCGTAGAACATCAGGGCCAGGGCGACGTCACCGCTCGTGCCGCGGTCCCGCACGATCTCGACCACCACGGACGCGATGATCGCGACCACGACGGCGGAGAGGACGGGGGAGGTCTGGGTGAGCAGCCCGATGGCGACGCCGGTGACGGCGACGTGGCCGATGCCGTCGCCCATGAGTGCCTGGCGGCGCTGCACGAGGTAGGTGCCGACGGCGGGCGCGGCCAGGCCGGTGACGACGGCGGCGAGCAGGGCGCGCTGCATGAACTCGAGGGCGAGGATGCTCATGGTCGCGGCTCCTCGCGGTCGTGGATGTGGTCGGGGCCGGCCGCGTGACCGCGGGGCCCCTCCAGCGGTCCGCGGACGTCGGGGGAGTAGTCGTTGTGGGCGCGGTGGGCCGGCGGGTGGTGGGCGTGGGAGTGCGGCACGTCGTGAAACGTGTCGAGGGGGTCACCGTCGTAGGCGACGCGGCCCTCGCGCATCACGACGGTGCGCGTGATCAGCGGTGCGAGCGGACCCATCTCGTGAGCGACCAGCACGATCGTCGTGCCGCGGGCGACCAGCCGGCCGATGATCGCGGCGAAGCTCTCCTGGCTGGTCAGGTCGACCCCGGCGGTCGGCTCGTCGAGGACCAGCAGGTCCGGCTCGGCCGCCAGCGCGCGGGCGATGAGGACGCGCTGCTGCTGTCCGCCCGAGAGGATGGCCGTGCCGTCCTTCGCGCGGTCGGCCAGGTCGACGGCCTCGAGCGCGTCCTGCACGGCGCGCCGGTCGACGCCGCGCAGCGGCTGCCAGGGGCGGCGATGGGCCAGACGACCGGCGGTCACGACCTCGCGGACGCTGGCCGGCACGCCGGTGGTGGCGGTGATGCGCTGAGGGACGTAGCCGACCCGGCGGTGCTCGGTGAAGTGCGACAGGTCGGTGCCGAAGAGCCGCACCGAGCCGGTGCGCAGCGGGGTCAGCCCGAGCAGCGCCCGCACCAGGGTGGACTTGCCCGAGCCGTTGGCGCCGAGCACCGCGACGACCTCGCCGGCGTGCACGGCGAGGTCGAGGTGACGCAGGATCGGGCGTCCGCCCAGCACCACGCCGCCGTCGGAGATCTCGACGACGGGCGAGCGGTGCTGGGGGGACGAGGGAGTCGGGGGCGTCACGAGCAGGAGTTCGCCGTCCGGATCGCCGCGAGGTTCTGCTCCATGAGGGAAAGGTAGTCCTCGCCCGCGGTCTCGTCGGTCAGACCCTCGATCGGGTCGAGCACGGCGGTCTCGATCCCGAGGTCGCCGGCCAGCGTCTCGGCGAGGGCGGGGCTGACCAGCGTCTCGTAGAAGACCGTGGTCACGCCCTCGTCGGTGATGACCTCCTGCAGCTCGGCCAGCCGGCTGGGGGAGGGCTCGGCGTCCGGGGAGATGCCCGCGATCGGCGCCACCTCGATGCCGTAGGAGCCGAGGTAGGAGAAGGCGTCGTGACTGACCACGACGGTGTCGGTCTCGCAGGAGGCGAGCCCGGAGCGCATCTCCTCGGCCAGCGCGCCGAGGTCGTCCTGCAGGGCAGTCAGGTTCGCCGCGTAGGTCTCGGCGTTGTCGGGGTCGGCCGCGGTCGAGCTGCTCCTCCAGGGCCGCCGCGACGAGCGACATCCGCTCGGGGTCGAGCCAGAAGTGCGGATCGGTGTCGTCGGATCCCTCGGAGGCGTGGTCGTGCTCCGCCTCGCCCTCGTGCTCGGCGTGCTCCTCGGGGTCCTCATCGGCGGCGAGCAGGTCGGCGGAGTCCGCGGCGTCGACGACGCGCTCGGGGCCGTTCTGCTCCAGCGCCTCATCGACCGCGGGCTGGAAGCCGGCGAGGTGGACCGCGACGTCGGCCTCCGCCAGCTCGGCGGTCTGCTGCACCCCGAGCTCGAGGTCGTGCGGCTCCTGGCCGGGGCTCGTCAGGTTGACCACGACTGCGTCCTCGCCGCCGATCCGCTCGGCCAGGAACTGCAACGGGTACATCGACGTCACCACGGTGACCGAGCCGTCGTCCGCGCCGGGGGCGTCGTCTCCGCAGGCTGCGAGGGGGAGCAGCAGCAGGGAGGCGGCGGGCAGAGCGAGGGAGCGGCGGGAGAACATGACAACGATTCTCAAGTGGAATGAGAACCGTTGTCAAATCAGTCGGGCCGAACGGGCCTACGATCGGCTCGTGATGGTCATCAACCGCTTCGTCGTCGAGCACGACGTCGACGCCTTCCGCGGCGAGATCGAACGCGCCCGTTCCGTGCTCGCGGCCCAGAAGGGGTACGTCGACGGCACCGTCGGACGCAACGTCGACGACCCCACCCGGTGGGTGCTGACGACCCGGTGGGAGGGGCCCGGCGCCTACCGCCGCGCGCTGTCGGCGTACGACGTGAAGGTCGAGGCCTGGCCGGTCCTGGGCCGCGCCGTCGACGAGCCCAGCGCCTACGAGACGCTCGAGCCGGGGGAGAGGGCCAACGACGCCCGGCCCCGGGTCACCGACTGACCCGCCACCACTAAGGTGGAGCCTTCCGTCCACCGCAGTGCCATCCACAGGAGAGTCAGCAGCGTGTCCACCAAGCCAGGGGCCACCATCGACAACGTCGTCAGCCTCGCCAAGCGACGCGGCTTCGTCTACCCGTGCGGCGAGATCTACGGCGGCACCCGCTCGGCCTGGGACTACGGCCCGCTCGGGGTGGAGCTGAAGGAGAACATCAAGCGTCAGTGGTGGCGCGCGATGGTGCAGCGCCGCCAGGACGTCGTCGGACTGGACTCCAGCGTGATCCTGCCGACCCGCACCTGGGAGGCCTCGGGCCACCTCAAGACGTTCAGCGACCCGCTCACCGAGTGCCAGTCGTGCCACAAGCGCTTCCGTGAGGACCACCTCCAGGAGGACTTCGCGGCCAAGAAGGGCCTCGGCAACCCCGACGACGTCGACATCAACGAGTCGGTGGCCTGTCCGAACTGCGGCACTCGTCACGCCTGGACCGAGCCGCGCGCCTTCAACATGATGCTCAAGACCTACCTGGGCGTCATCGAGGACGAGTCGGGGCTGCACTACCTGCGCCCGGAGACCGCGCAGGGCATCTTCCTCAACTTCGCCAACGTGGTGACCAGCTCCCGGCGGAAGCCGCCGTTCGGCATCGCCCAGATCGGCAAGAGCTTCCGCAACGAGATCACGCCGGGCAACTTCATCTTCCGCACGCGCGAGTTCGAGCAGATGGAGATGGAGTTCTTCGTCGTGCCCGGCACCGACGAGGACTGGCACCAGTACTGGATCGACGAGCGCACCGCCTGGTACGTCGGCCTCGGCATCAAGCCGGAGAACCTGCGGCACTACGAGCACCCGGTGGAGAAGCTGTCCCACTACGCCAAGCGCACCGTCGACATCGAGTACCGCTTCGACTTCGCCGGCTCGGAGTGGGGCGAGCTCGAGGGCATCGCCAACCGCACCGACTTCGACCTCAAGCAGCACAGCGAGTTCTCCGGCAAGGACCTGTCCTACTTCGACCAGGCCAGCAACGAGCGCTTCGTGCCCTACGTCATCGAGCCGGCGGCCGGTCTCTCGCGCAGCCTCATGACGTTCCTGGTCGACGCCTACTCCGAGGACGAGGCCCCCAACACCAAGGGCGGTGTCGACAAGCGCACCGTCCTCCGCCTCGACCCCCGGCTGGCGCCGGTCAAGGTCGCGGTGCTGCCGCTGTCGCGCAACTCCGACCTGTCCCCGAAGGCCAAGGCGCTCTCGGCCGAGCTCAGCGAGCACTGGACCGTCGACTTCGACGACGCCGGCGCGATCGGCAAGCGCTACCGGCGTCAGGACGAGATCGGCACGCCGTTCTGCGTCACCGTGGACTTCGACACCCTCGACGACGACGCGGTGACCGTGCGGGACCGGGACTCGATGTCGCAGGAGCGGGTCGGTCTGGACCGGGTGCGTTCCTACTTCGCGGAGCGTCTGCTCGGTTGCTGAGGCTCCGAGCAGGCAGAATGGAGGACGTGCTGACGATGCGACCTACCCGAGCCCTGGCCGCCCTCCTCGCCTCCGGCCTGCTGCTCGTCGGCTGCAGCGGCGGCGACGACGAGGAGCCGGTGAGCGCGGAGGAGACGAGCACCCCTACCGAGAGCCCCTCGGAGTCCACGGAGTCCACGGAGTCCACGGAGCCCTCGGAGTCCGGTGACGAGGTCACCTCACCCGGCACCCAGCTGGTCTACGGCGACACCGCCACCGTCGAGTACGAGGCCAAGGGTCGCTCCGCGCTGCTCGACATCACCGTCAAGTCGGCCGAGGAGGGCGCCCTCGGCGACTTCTCCGGCTTCGACACCGAGGACCCGCTGGTGCGCAACGCGGCCTTCTACTACGTGCGGGTGCAGGTCGAGAACGCCGGCGACAAGGCGTTCGGCAACGCCGAGGTCCCGCTCTGGGGCATCAGCGGGGCGAACACGCTGCTCCCGCCGGTGAAGTTCACCTCGTCGTTCGACACCTGCCCCACCGAGCCACTGCCGGCGAAGTTCAAGGCCGGCGACAAGTTCTCCACCTGCCTGGTCTTCCTCTCCCCGCGCCAGGGCAAGCTCGAAGGCGTCAGCTACCGCCCGGTCGTCGACGTCACGCCCATCGAGTGGCGCGGCGAGGTCGAGAAGAGGGCGACGGCGAAGAACAAGAAGAAGTCCGGCGGCAAGAAGCAGAACGGTTCCGGCAACGGCTGAGGCCCGCACGGACCGGCTGAGGACTGAGGACTGAGGTGCGGTCCGCGGGGGAGCGACGGTCGGTGGCCGCACGCGTCACGAACGCGGCTGCGACGCTCTCCTGCCTGGTGGCGCTCGGCGTGCTGGCCGGGTGCGGCGGGCAGGCTGGATCGCCGGGTGCCGAGAAGGGGACGCTCGTCGGGCAGCGCGTGCTGCCTGCGGGCGGCGCGGCGTACGACGACGTGCGGCTGACGTGGGCCCAGGACAGGACGCTCCACTACGGGCGCGAGACATTCGAGACCGGAGCGGTCAGCATCCGCCAGATCGCCGCAGCGTCGTCCGGGTGGTTCCTCCAGGTCGCGGACGGGCAGTCGCTCGAGGACCCCGCGCGCTGGACCTTCTTCGACGGTGAGCGCAGCACGACGCTCGGCGAGCGGGTCGACTCCGTCGCGACGTCGCCCGACGGGCGGTGGGCGGGATGGGTCGACCGCGCGGGCCCCCAGCGGCCCGGCGGTCAGGCGGCACGGGTAGTGGTGGTCGACCTCACCACTGGCCGCGTCGTGCTGGACGACTCCACCGGCATGGGTGGTGAGACTCACCGGGACGGCTCCGACGCCGGGGACACCAGCGACCTCTACTCCGAGTCACCACCGACCTTCCTCGGCTTCGATGACGCTTTCGCCTACTGGCAGGCGCCGTCGGGTCGGCTGCGCTGGTCCGAGGCCACCGGTGTCGAGACGGCCCAGAGCGAGGTCGAGGGCGCCCCCGCGGCGATGCCGCGCGGCCGTCCCGTGGACCGTTACCGCGGCACCGCCGTCACGGTCCAGCGGGGCCGGGTGGACCGGACGGGGTTCGGCGGCTCCACCGGGACGCTGTCGCCGGACGGTGGCACCGTGGCCACGACGGGTGGTCTCGGGTCGACCGCGATCACCGACGCCCGCACGGGTCGGCGCGTGCCGCTCGAGATCGGCCACCGCTTCGCGACCTTCGGGGCGTGGGTCGGCGACGACGAGGTCGCCCTCGTCACGACCGACCGGAACCTGTGGGAGGCGAAGGTCGAGGAGCGGTATCCCGCCGGCGGATTCGTCACCACCTGCTCCCTGGCCACGGGCGTCTGCTCCGACGAGCCGGTGCGTCGCGTGTTCGATCCCACCCGTGGGACGTTCACCGTGGTCTTCCCCGGCGAGCTGCGCGACTTCTACCTCTGAGGCCGGGACCCCGCGCCCGGGACGCCGCTGATTTCGCCGCGACACCGGCGCCGGTGGACAATGGGGGCCATGGCACCGCTGCAGCTGGGACCCCTGGAGGTCGAGACGCCCGTCGTCCTGGCCCCCATGGCCGGCATCACGAACGCGGCGTACCGCCGGCTCTGCGCCGAGCAGGGCGCCGGGCTCTACGTCTGCGAGATGATCACCTCCCGCGGCCTGGTCGAGCGCGACGAGCACACGCTGGACATGCTCGCCTTCGACCCGAGCGAGAAGGTGCGATCGGTCCAGCTCTACGGCACCGACCCGGTGTACGTCGGCAAGGCGACCGAGATCCTCTGCGCGGAGTACGGCGTGGCCCACGTCGACCTGAACTTCGGCTGTCCCGTCCCCAAGGTGACCCGCAAGGGCGGTGGCGGGGCGCTGCCGTGGAAGCGCGGTCTGCTCGGCGAGATCCTCCAAGCCGCGGTGTCCGCGGCGACGCCGTACGCCGTGCCGGTGACGATGAAGACCCGCAAGGGCATCGACGAGGACCGCCTGACCTACCTCGACGCGGGCCGGATCGCACAGGAGTCCGGCTGTGCTGCGATCGCGCTGCACGGCCGCACCGTCGCCCAGGCCTACTCCGGCCGCGCCGACTGGGACGCCATCGGCGAGCTGGCCGCGGCCGTCGACATCCCGGTGCTGGGCAACGGTGACATCTGGGAGGCTGCGGACGCGTTGCGGATGGTCGAGCAGACCGGCGCCGCCGGTGTCGTGGTGGGCCGGGGCTGTCTGGGTCGGCCGTGGCTCTTCCGCGACCTCGCCGCCGCCTTCGCCGGGGAGCAGGTGGCGACGCTGCCGACGCTGGGCGAGGTGGCGGCGATGATGCGCCGGCACGCCGTTCTGCTCAGTGAGCTGATGGGGGAGGAGCGAGGGTGCCGGGAGTTCCGCAAGCACGTGTCGTGGTACCTCAAGGGCTTTGCCGCCGGGGGTGAGCTGCGCCGCAACCTCGGGCTGGTCGACACGCTGGATCACCTGGACGCGATGCTGGACGAGCTCGACCCGACCGAGGCGTTCCCCACCGACACCCTCGGGACGCCGCGTGGCCGTCAGGGGTCGCCACGGCGCGTGGTGCTGCCGGACGGCTGGCTCGACGACACCGACGGCTCCGGGTGCGGTCTGACCGAGGAGCTCGCGGAGACCTCCGGCGGCTGACGACGGCGTCGGAGGCCCGCTTCAAGTGTTTCTGGTCAGTCGTCTTGAAACTGTGGATTCGTCGGTCTCAAGAGCCCAAACAGCAGAATCCGTTGCGCAAAAGCCGATGATTCCGGACATTCTCCCTGTGGAGAGGCATGTGAAGCGAGGCACAAAGGCCCGACCCAACGTGACCTTTGCCGTTCCGTGATGTTTACTCGGTGACCGTTGTGCCGACAACCGTCCACCTGGGATCGGCACCCGCCATGCACCCGACTCGAGGAGTTACTCCATGCCCGAAGCGCGACACCGAGCGGACGACCGCTCCGCCGCGCGGAAGGGGCTGCTCGGAGCCCTGGTCTCGCCGATCCTCGTCGCCGCCCTGTTCCTGGGCGTCCTCGTGGCCGTGAGCGCGTTCGCCCGCGCCGGCGCCGACCCCACCGCCACACCGACCGCCGCTCCTGACAGCGTCGAGTCGATCAACATCGACGAGCTCGCCGCTGACCGCCGCGCCCAGCAGGACCGGGCCTCGCGTTCGGGTGGCCGCTCGGTGCAGGTCGCCGACCGCATCGCGCTGAAGCCCACCGCCGTGGATCAGGAGTTCGCCACCGCCCCCCTCAACATCTGGCGTGGCCCACGTGAGGAGGGTCCCAAGATCGGCGTGCTGCCGGAGCGCAGCAAGGTCGCGGTCACCGGCCAGCAGGTCGGCACGTGGGCCGAGGTCCTGCTGACCAACCCCGAGCGCGGCCGCGTCGCGCGCTGGGTCAACGGCGCCTTCCTGGCCGAGAACAAGCCGAAGCCGGAGCCGAAGCCGGCGGCCGACTCCGAGAGCAGCTCGACTGCGGCGCCCTCGACCGAGGCGGGCTGCAGCAACGGCACCTCGGTGCCCTCGGGCGTCAGCCCGAACATCGTGGCCGTCCACCAGGCCGTCTGTGCGGCGTTCCCGGAGATCACCACCTACGGCACGTTCCGTTCCGACGGCGAGCACGGCCAGGGTCTGGCCGTGGACATCATGGTCTCGGGCGACCGCGGCTGGCAGGTGGCCGAGTTCGTCCGCAGCAACTACTCGCGGTTCGGCGTCAGCTACCTCATCTACTCGCAGCAGATCTGGTCGGTCGACCGGTCCGGCGAGGGGTGGCGTGGCATGGAGGACCGTGGGTCCACCACCGCCAACCACTACGACCACGTGCACGTGACGGTCTACTGAGCCGGTAGAGCCCGGGTCACGCTCGAGCCGCTCCTCCTTCCCGGAGGGGCGGCTCGGCCGCGTTCGGCGACCAGGTGCACGAGCTGACGGTGTCGTCGGAGGGCTCCAGTAGAGTCGCGGCCGATGGGGTCCAGGGAGCAGTACGACGAGGCCGCGCGGGCCCGGTGGGCTGCCGAGGCGCCGAAGCCGCACGCCCGCACGCCCTTCGAGCGCGACCGGGCCCGGATCGTCCACAGCGCTGCGCTGCGCCGGTTGGCGGCGAAGACCCAGGTGGTCGGGCCGCAGAGCGACGACTTCGTCCGCAACCGGCTGACGCACACCCTCGAGGTGGCCCAGGTCGCCCGCGACCTCGCGCGCCGGCTCGGCTGTGATCCCGACGTGGTCGAGACCGCGGCGCTGGCCCACGACCTGGGACACCCGCCGTTCGGTCACAACGGCGAGCGGGCGCTCGACGAGCTGTGCGACGCGGCCGGAGGCTTCGAGGGCAACGCCCAGACCCTGCGGGTGCTGACCCGGCTCGAGGCCAAGGGCACCCACCCCGACGGCTCCAGCGCCGGGCTCAACCTGACCCGCGCCAGCCTCGACGCCAGCACCAAGTACCCCTGGCTGCGCGCCGACGCGCCACCGTCGTACGGCGCCCACAGCGACGGGACCCTGCGCACCACCAGCAAGTTCGGTGTGTACGACGACGACCTGCCGGTCTTCACCTGGCTGCGGGAGGGGACACCCGGGGGCCGGCGCTGCCTCGAGGCGCAGGTCATGGACCTCTCCGACGACGTCGCCTACTCGGTGCACGACGTCGAGGACGGCATCGTCGCGGGCCGCATCGAGCTGAGCCGGCTCGACGCCGACCTCGACGCGGTGTGGGCGACCGTGCGGGAGTGGTACCTCCCCGCCGCGACCGACGTCGACCTCGCCGCCGCAGTGGAGCGGTTGCGCTCCCTCGACGCCTGGCCGACCTCGGCGTACGACGGCAGCCGGCGCTCGCTGGCGGCGTTGAAGAACCTGACCTCGACCCTCATCGGCCGGTTCTGCCAGGCCGCGACGATCGCCACCCAGGAGCACTTCGGTGCGGGGCCGCTGGCGCGCTACGAGGCCGACCTGGTGGTGCCGGGGGAGACCTGGTTCGAGATCGGGGTGCTCAAGGGCATCGCCGCCCAGCTGGTGATGCGCGCCGAGGACCGGCGCAGCCTGCTGGAGCACCAGCGCACCGTGCTGACCGACCTGGTCGAGCACCTGCACGCGCACCCCGAGCGGATCGGGGAGGCCTTCCGCCACGACCTGGCGAGGGCCGGGTCCGACGCGGCCCGGCTGCGCGTCGTGGTCGACCAGGTCGCCAGTTTGACCGACGCGTCAGCCCTGGCCTGGCACGCGCGCCGCACCTGAGAGGTGGCGTCCGGTCGTTCTCCCCAGACGGCGCCTCCGTGGCGGGGAGCGGGGGCGCCGACCCGTAGACTCGCGCCGTGGCTGGGCTGATCCGTGAGGAGGACATCGCGCTGGTGCGCGAGCGTGCCGACCTCGCCGAGATCGTCGGGCAGTACGTCACCCTCCGCTCCGCCGGCGGCGGCGCCCTGAAGGGCCTGTGCCCCTTCCACGACGAGAAGTCCCCGTCCTTCCACGTCCGCCCGGGCAAGGGATTCCACTGCTTCGGGTGCGGGGAAGGCGGCGATGTCATCGCCTTCCTGATGAAGCACGACGGCCTCGCCTTCACCCAGGCGGTGGAGTACCTCGCCGACAAGACCGGGGTGCAGCTGCGCTACAGCGAGGGCGACGGCACCGCCCCGCGCCGCGACCCCAACAAGCGCAACCGGCTGGTCGAGGCCAACCGGCTCGCCCAGGACTTCTACGCCGGCAAGCTGGCCCAGCCCGAGGCGGTCACGGCCCGCACCTTCCTCGACGAGCGCGGCTTCGACCGGGAGGCCGCCGACACGTTCGGGCTGGGCTTCGCCCCGCGTGACGGAGACGCGCTCTACAAGCACCTGCGGCAGAAGCAGTTCACCGACAGCGAGCTGGTGTCCGCGGGGCTGGTGGCCGAGGGGCAGCGGGGGCACTACGACCGGTTCCGCGGCCGTCTGCTGTGGCCCATCCGGGAGGTGTCGGGGGAGACGATCGGCTTCGGCGCCCGCCGGATCTTCGACGACGACCGCATCGACGCGAAGTACCTCAACACCCCCGAGACCTCGATCTACAAGAAGAGCCACGTGCTCTACGGCATCGACCTGGCTCGGCGCGACATCGCCCGGGCCTCCCAGGCCGTGGTCGTCGAGGGATACACCGACGTCATGGCCTGCCACCTCGCCGGCGTCCCGACGGCGGTCGCGACCTGCGGCACCGCCTTCGGCGAGGACCACGGCCGGGTGCTGCGGAGGCTGCTGCACGACCACGAGGAGTTCCGCGGCGAGGTCATCTTCACCTTCGACGGCGACGAGGCGGGCCAGAAGGCGGCGCTGCGCGCGTTCGGCGGCGACCAGCAGTTCGTCGGCCAGACCTACGTGGCGGTCGAGCCCGACGGCATGGACCCCTGCGACCTCCGGCTGAAGTCCGGCGACGCGGCGGTGCGTGAGCTGGTGGCCCGACGCACCCCGCTCTACCGCTTCGTGCTCGGCAACGTCGTTTCCCGCTACGACCTCGACCGGGCCGACGGCCGCATCGACGCGCTGCGCGAGGCGGCCAAGCTGGTCTCCTCGGTCCGCGACAAGTCCAAGGTCGACGCCTTCGCCCGCGAGCTGGCCGGCATGGTCGGCATCGAGGTGGAGGAGGCGCGCGCCGAGGTACGCCGCGCCGCGGGGCGGGCCGGGCGCGCCGCCCACGAGCAGCGCACGGCAGCCGGGCCCCTGCCCGGCAACCGCCAGGCCGGCGGGCGACCCGGCGCGAACGCCCCCACGGCGCCGCCGCAGGTGCAGGCGCCTCCCATGCCGAACCTGCGCGACCCCCGCTTCAGCCTGGAGCGCGAGACCCTCAAGCTCGTGGTCCAGCAGCCCCTGCTCACCGCCCGCTACAGCGGCGACCTCGCCGACAACGACTTCACCCACCCGGCCTACCTGGCGATCTGGGAGACCGTCGCGGCGCTCGGCGGTCCCGCGTCCGCCGGCAGCGCGGAGGCCTGGTCGGACACGCTGCGCGACTCGCTCGTCGGCCAGTACGAGTCGGCCCAGCACCCCATCGTCACGGCGTACAACGGGTTGGTGGTCGAACCGCTGCTCGCCGCCGGCGATCCGTCCCCGACGTACGCCGCCCAGCACGTCTTCCGACTGCAGGAGCTCACCACCATGCGCGCCATCGCCGACCTGAAGTCCAAGCTGCAGCGCACCAACCCCGTCGAGCGGGCCGAGGAGTACAACCGCATGTTCGGGGAGCTGGTCGCGCTGGAGAGCCACCGGCGGACCCTGCGCGAGCGGGCGATCGGCGTCGACAGCTGATGGCGGGCCTGTTCTCCCGGGGGCCCTCCGTCCCCGAGCCGGTACGCCGTGCGGCGGCGGGCAAGGTGCTCGCCTGGGCCCCGGCCGACGACGGGTCCTGGCTGGCCGGCACCCGCGACGCGCTGGTGATGGTGCCCGCGGACGGGAATCCGCAGGATCCGGTGAGCCTGTCCTGGGAACAGGTCCACCGTGCGGACTGGGACACCGAGGAGCGGACGCTGACGCTGGAGCGGGTGGAGGACTGGGGGCGCCCGACGGCGCGCTGGACCCACCGCCTGGCCGAGCCAGGGGCGCTGCTGGTCCTGCTCCGTGAGCGGGTGACGGCCAGCGTCGTGCTCCAGCGGCACGTCGACGTGCGCGGGAAGAAGGGCTTCTCGGTGATCGGGCGCCGTCCGCCCGGCGGCGGGGGAGCCATCACCTGGGCCTACCAGTTCGACGTCGGGGTGGACCCCGACGACCCGGCCGTCATGGAGCTCGCGGAGGCCTCGCTGCGCGACGCGCAGGAGTCACTGGGTCTGCGCTGACGCCTGGGCACCCGGATGTGCGGTGCGGGTCCTTTAGTTGCTAACCTGTGCGGGCCGCGGACACGTCCGCCAGGCGATCCCCTGTAGCTCAATTGGCAGAGCATTCGGCTGTTAACCGGAGGGTTGTTGGTTCGAGTCCAACCGGGGGAGCCACCGAGCGGCCCGACTGCGAGACACCTCGCAGCGGGCCGTTCTGCATCATGATCCCTCGGGATCGGGGACCTGCGCGGAGTGATCGAGCACCCGTGGTTGCAGCGCGAGCTGCGGGCCGACGGACCTGACCCGCTCCGCATCGGGCGGCTCGGCGCTTCGAGTCGCTCGATGACGTCGACAACGCAGGGCACGCGACCTACTTCGCCTGTGTCCCCGGTCAGTCCTCGTCCCCGCCGCCCCAGGTGAGGGAGTAGACCTCGAAGGGCGCGGCGAAGGCGACGCCCATCCGGCTGCCGGTGCCGCGGCCGAAGCCCTCGAGCATCTCCCGCTCGTCGAAGTCGTCCCATCCCAGGCCGTCGATGTAGGCGCGGTGCGCCTGGAGGGAGGCCACCCCGGCCTCGAAGGTGTCAGTGGTGTCCACGCCGTGCCGCGCGTCGGGGGACCCGGTGGCCCACACCGCGCGCACGCCGCCCCACTTCTCCAGGCCGTCGACCAGCTGGTCGGCGAAGACCCACCGGTTGGCAGCGTCGCGGACACCGTCGAGGACGGCGCGTCCCACCGCCATGTGGTCGGCCTGGTTGAGAGCGCCGGGCCCGAAGGTGTCGCGGAAGTTGCCGGTGAGCACGATCTCCGGCCGGTGGCGGCGTACGGCGTGCGCGATGGCGGCCCGCAGCGGGAGGCCGTACTCCACCACCCCGTCGGGGAAGCCTAGGAACTCGACGGTGTCCACCCCGACGATGCGGGCGGACTCGATCTGCTCGGCCTCGCGCACCGCCCGGCACTCCTCGGGAGCCAGCCCGTCGATTCCGGCCTCGCCGCTGGTGACCATGACGTAGACGATCCTCTTGCCCTGCCCGGTCCACCGCGCGACGGCGGCCGCGGCTCCGAACTCCATGTCGTCGGGGTGGGCGACGATCGCCACGGCCGTGGTCCAGTCCTCCGACAACGGGCGGAGGGGCGGGGGAGCGGTGGACATGGTGCCTCCACGGGTTTTGGGGACTTTGGTCCCGGTTGGTCGACGCGTCGCCTAGGCTCGTGCCGAGGTCTGGGAGGACCTCGCCCGGCACGTGCACCACGGTGCTCTGTCGGGACCGCGCACGGAAGCACCTGGGAGAAACCGTGGTCGCCTCTGACTACTCTGCCCGACGCGGGGCCTTCGCGTCGCCCCTTGACGTGCCCTCGCTTTCCCGCCCCCCGTCGGGATGGAGCCCCGAGGAGTCTGTGTCGGAGCGAAGCCGCTCGCGCACCGCTGCTCGCGCCGCCGTCACCCCGATGCCTCAGCTGTCACGTCCCGACCGCCACCTGGCGCGCCGCTTCAGCTTCGGGCTCACCCCGTCGCTGGCCGGGGACGTCCGACGCGCCGGCGGCGGTCGCGCCTGGCTCGTGGGTCAGCTCAAGGCCTCCTCCGTCCCCGACCCGGCGGGCGCCGAGGTCGACACGTGGTTCCCCTCGCTCCAGCGCAGCCCGGCCCAGATCTTCCAGCGCCAGGTCGATGACGTGCAGGGCGTCTGGGAGGTGATGTGGGACCTGAGCCGGTGGACGGTGGCACGCCGCATCAGGTCCCGCCGCCAGGTCCACGAGGTGATGGTCGACTTCTGGTCGAACCTGTTGCACGTGCCGATCGGGGACGACGAGGCGGGCTTCCACCGGGTCGAGTACGACCGGGTGATCCGGCAGCACGCGCTGACGTCGTTCGAGCAGCTGCTGCTCGGCACGACCACCCACCCCGCGATGGGCCTCTTCCTCGACAACGCGGTCTCCACCAAGGACGCGCCCAACGAGAACCTGGGCCGCGAGCTCCTCGAGCTGCACTCCGTGGGGGTCGAGGCCGGCTACACCGAGGACGACGTCAAGGCCTCCAGCCGCATGCTGACCGGATACCGCGTGGACACGTGGTGGCCTGAGTTCCGCTCCTTCTACGATCCCCGGGTCCACGCCACCGGGACGATCAAGGTCCTCGACTTCGAGCACCCCAACACCGCGGCCGACGGCCGGGTCGCCACGATGGCCTACCTGCGCCACCTGGCCCACCACCCCGCCACCGCGCGGCGCATCGCTCGGCGCCTGTGCGTGAAGTTCGTCAGCGACAACCCGTCGGCCGGGCTGGTCGCACACGTCGCGGCGGCATACCAGCGCAGCGGCACCAAGATCCGGCCCACCCTCCTCGCGCTGGTCGACCACCCGGAGTTCGCCGCGTCGGCCGGAGCGAAGGTGCGGATGCCCGCCGAGGACTACATCGCCAGCGTGCGCGCGCTGCGGGTGGGGCTGCGGCCGCCTCGCGACGAGAGGTCCTTCGTCAACGCGATGTACTGGCAGTACGTCGGGTTCGGACAGGCGCCCTACGAGTGGCCCGCGCCCAACGGCTTCCCGGAGGTCGGCGCGGCCTGGACCAGCGCCGGGCGCCTGCTCAACGGGATGGGCCACCACGTCAACCTGGCGGCCGGTTGGTGGCCGACCCAGGACGCCACACGGCCCCGACCCGGTGCCTGGCTCCCCCCGCTGCCGGCGACCCTGGACACCGTCATCGACCACGTCGGACGTCAGCTTCTCGGGCAACGGCCCTCCGCCGCCGTACGCCGCGGTGTGGCGATGGTGCTGGAGCTGCCGCTCTCACGCCGGATGACCGCCGCCGACCTGTGGGACTGGCGGATCCAGGTCATCCTGGCCTCCCTCCTCGACTCCCCGACCCACCTCCACCGCTGAGGGGCCCGACATGACCCAGACACGCGAGCCGCGCCCGTGCGGCTGCCCCGATCTCGGCTCCGCCCTCGCGCTGAGCCGTCGCCGGTTCCTCGCCGGCGTCGCGGCCGGCACCGGTGCGGTGACTGCCACCACGATGTTCGGCGACAGCTTCCGGCAGGTGTCCTACGGCGCCACGCGTGGCGGGAACGTCCTCGTCGTGCTGTCACTGCGCGGCGGGTCCGACGGCCTGTCGATGGTGGTTCCCCGCTCCAGCACCGACCACGACCGGCTGCGACAGCTGCGCCCGGGCATCGCGCTGCCGACGGCGAGCCTGCTGGGTGCCGATCCGGTCTTCGGTCTGCACCCGGAGTTCGCACCCCTTCTGCCGATGTGGCAGAACGGCTCGTTCGGCGCCGTGCACGCCATCGGCCTGCCCGCTCCCAACCGCAGCCACTTCGACGCGATGGCGGCCATCGAGGACGCCGACCCGGGGACCTCGGCGCGGGTGGGGTGGATCAACCGCACGATCGGCCTGGACACGACGGCACAGCCTGAGACCGCGGTGCAGCTGGGATCGTCGCTGCTGCCGACCTCACTGGCAGGCCCCGCGCCGGCGATCGGGGCGCGTGAGGTCCGTGACCTCAGCCTGACGACGCTGGGCAGCGGCTCGGCGGCTCGGCGGGCGTCCCTGGAGGAGATGTGGGAGCCCGAGGCCGGGCTGCTCGGGTCGAGCATGCGCAGCACGCTGGCCACAGTCGGTCGGCTGGCCCCCTTGGTGGCCTCCGCGGCGGACGACGCGCCGGGCGGATCGTCGGTGCGCACCGCGGCCTACCCGAAGGGGCCGTTGCAGGCTGTCCTGGCCAACACCGCCGCGCTCATCCGCGCGGACGTCGGCACCCGCATCGTGACCGTCGACTACGGCGACTGGGACATGCACTCGGGTCTCGCCGAGGGCGACCCGACGAAGGGGTGGATGGCCGACCAGGTGCGCCACCTCGCTGGCTCGCTGGCGGCGTTCTTCACCGACCTGGGGTCGGCGGCCTCGCGGGTGACGGTCGTGACGCTGAGCGAGTTCGGCCGGCGGGCCGAGGAGAACGGCGACCACGGGGTCGACCACGGCTACGGGAACGCGATGCTGCTCCTCGGCGCCGGGGTGCGCGGGGGAGCGGTCCACGGCAGCTGGCCTGGGCTGGCCACCCTCGACGACGGCGACCTGCGGACCACCCGCGACTACCGCAGCGTGCTGTGGGAGGTGCTGGTCTCCCGGTTCCCCGAGGTCTCGGGCAGCCGGGCCACGATCTTCCCCACGCTGTCCCCCGAGGCCATCGGCGCCATGGCCTGAGCGCGTCTCTCGGCGCGTTCGAGTCCGCGGCGCAGGCGCGCGTTGTCGGCCTCGAGATCCAGCACGAGCGCGATCCCGGCCAGGTTCACCCCGGCGTCGAGCAGCTCGACGATCCGGGCGAGCCGCTCCACGTCGGCCTGGCTGTAGAGCCGGGTGCCGCCGTCGGTGCGCTGCGGCTCGAGCAGCCCGCGTCGCTCGTAGACCCGCAGGTTCTGCACGTTGGTCCCGACGATCCCTGCGGCGACCGAGATGGCGTAGACGGCATGACTCGTGCGCGGCTGCGGCATCGGGACCTCCTTCGCCATCCTGCTTGATCATGGTGCGTCGAGTTCATATCATCTATATCAGACGTTATAGGTCGCGGAAGGTCCGCGACGCACGTTCGGAGGTGATGACCATGTTGATGAGGACCGACCCGTTCCGAGACCTCGACCGTCTCGCCCAGCAGGTGTTCGGTGCCGGTACGACGTCGCGCCCGGCCGTCATGCCGATGGACGCCTGGCGTGAGGGCGACACGTTCGTCCTCGAGTTCGACCTGCCCGGTGTGAACAGCGAGAGCATCGACATCGACGTCGAGCGCAACGTCCTGACGATCAGGGCCGAGCGCCCGCGCCGCAACGGCGACTGGGAGATGCTCGCCAGCGAGCGGCCTGTCGGCCATTTCAGCCGTCAGCTGGTGCTCGGCGACAACCTCGACCTCGAGCACATCGACGCAGGGTACGACGGCGGTGTGCTGCGGCTGCGGGTGCCCGTGGCCGAGAAGGCCAAGCCGCGCAAGGTCGAGATCAACGTCAGCTCGTCGGGGTCCCGGTCGATCGACGCCTGACGCGTCGCTCGCACGACCCAGCGGGGGCCGGCCGCGCCGGCCGGCCCCCGCTCGTGCATCGTGGTGGCTCGGGCTCGGGCTCGGGCTCGGGCTCGGGTTCGGCTGTGGTGGGTCGGGTCGAGGTGGGTCGGGGTGCGCCGGTCGGGGTAGGTACCGGCCATGACTGATGACACCGACCGAGCCGACGACCCCGCAGCGCTGCTGGAGCTGACCCGGGCCGAGCTGATGCGGCGGGCTCGCGAGGTGGACCTCGCGGGTCGCACCGCGATGACGAAGAAGGAGCTGGCCGAGGCGCTGGCCGGCAAGTCCGGGGAGGGCTGCGGCGAGGGGGCGTCGGTGGGCACGGCGACGGGCGACGGGCGACGGACGGGCTCGCGCGTGGCGGCCTTCAGCCGGATCGCGCGGGAGCGGGCGTCGGGCGAGATGGTGTTCCTGCCCCGCCACCTCACCGGCCACGAGCGGCGCCGCCACGTCCGCCAGACGATCCGTGAGGACCACGAGACGCGCATCGCCAACCGCAGCGCCGACGCGGCGGCGAAATTCGACAAGCTCGACGGCTCGCTCTACTCCTTCTTCCGGGGCACCTGCCTGCTCTTCTACCGCGACCTCGCCGGGGAGGACGCGTGGATGCCCACGGTCCTGACGCTCGGCGACGTGCACCCGGAGAACTTCGGCGTCATGCCGAGCGCGGACGACGTACCGATCTTCGGCGTCAACGACTTCGACGAGGCCTACTACGCGCCGTTCACCTGGGACCTCAAGCGGGGCGCGGTCGGCTTCATGATCGCCGCACAGGAGGAGGGCGGACTCGGCCGCGGCAAGCAGCGCCGGATCGCGGCGTCGTTCGTGCGCGGGTACGTCGCCGCGATGCGGGCCTACGCGACCGACGCCACCGAGCAGCAGGACCAGATGCGGCGCGACAACGCCCCGAAACTGATCCGCAAGCTCATCGAGGGGGCGCTGGAGGACCGGTCCGCCTGGCTGGCGCGCAAGTACCACGACGAGTACCGCTCCGGCTTCGTGGCCGACGAGGAGCACGTGCCGGTCACCTCACGCACCGAGGACTTCCAGAAGGCGCTCGACGGCTTCGTGAAGGACAACGACATCACCGTGCCCCGACGCGCCGGACAGATGCGCGTCAAGGACGTCTGCCAGCGGCTCGGGCAGGGCACGGCCTCGTTGGGGCTGCCCCGCTACTACCTCATGGTGGAGGGCCCGCTGGCCGACGGCACCGACGACCTCATCATCGAGTTCAAGCAGGCGCGGCGCTCGGCGCTGGCGGGTCTCACGCCACCCTCGGAGTACTCCCTCGACGGGAACGCCGAGCGGATCACGCACGCCCACGGGGTCCACCTGGTCCGCGGCGACCGGTTCTACGGCGCGGTCGAGATGGACGGGCTGAGCTTCATGGTCCGCGAGCGTGCGCCCTACCGCGACGACATCGACCTCGACGAGCTGAGCCCGAAGCAGTGGCGCACCTACGCCGAGATCTGCGGTGCGTCGCTGGCCCAGTCGCACGCGCTGTCCGACGAGGCGGGCCTGGTGGACCACGACGTCGAGCCGGACGTGGTCGCCGCGGTCGGTCCCGAGCAGCTCTTCGTCGAGGACATCGTGGAGTTCGCCACCGAGTCCGCCGACCGGGTGCGCGCCGACCATGTGCACTTCCGTGCCGACCACGCGCTGGGTGCGTTCGGATCGGTGGACATCGTGTTCCGCTGACGCGCCATGTGGCCGAGGGGTGTGGACGCCTCACACGGCTTGTGCCCCTTGGTCGGCGTCCATAACCCCGCGTTACATGCTGCAGGACAAGGGGTTCAGCCGTCCTGGCGCTGCTCGCTCCGGTCGCCGGCCCACAGCAGGTGGAAGGTGCCCTCACGGTCGACGCGCTGGTAGGTGTGGGCACCGAAATTGTCACGCAGACCTTGAATCAGCGCGGCCGGAAGGCGCTCGGCGCGGAGCCCGTCGAAGAACGACAGCGACGAGGCGAAGGCCGGGGTCGGGATGCCGTGCAGTGCCGCGTCGGCGACGATCCGTCGCCACGCCTGGACACCGTCGCTCACCACGTCGGCGAAGTAGGGGTCCACCAGCAGGCTCACCAGCCCCGCGTCCTCGGCGTACGCCTCGGTGATGCGGTCGAGGAAACGCGCCCGGATGATGCAGCCGCCGCGCCAGATCCGGGCGACGGCGCCGGGGTCCACGTCCCAGTCGTGCTGCTCGCTGCCGGCGCGGATCTGGTCGAAGCCCTGGGCGTAGGCGACCACCTTGGAGGCGTAGAGCGCCTTGCGGACGTCGTCGACGTAGCCGTCGCGGTCGTCGACCGCGTCCGACGACACGGACACGTCGGCGAACGCCTCCCGTGCCGCAGCCCGCTGGTCGGCGTGGCCGGACAGCGAGCGGGCGAAGGTGGCCTCGGCGATGCCGGTGACCGGTACGCCGAGGTCCAGCGCCGACTGCACCGTCCACCGGCCGGTGCCCTTCTGCTCGGCCTGGTCCAGGACGACGTCGACGAAGGGCGTGTCCGTGCCGGGATCGTCCTGGGCCAGCACGTCGGCGGTCATCTCGATGAGGAACGACTCGAGGTCGCCGCCGTTCCACTCCTCGAAGACACCGGCGATGTCCTTCGGCGTCAGCTCCAGACGCCGGCGCAGCAGGTCGTAGGCCTCGGCGATCAGCTGCATGTCGGCGTACTCGATGCCGTTGTGCACCATCTTCACGAAGTGGCCGGCCGCGTCGGGCCCGACGTGGGTGCAGCACGGGGAGCCGTCGACCTCAGCGGCGATGTCGGTGAAGATCGGTCCCAGCCGCTCGTAGGCGTGCTCGGAACCGCCGGGCATGATGCTCGGGCCGTTGAGCGCACCCTCCTCACCGCCGGAGACGCCGCAGCCCACGAAGTGCAGGCCCTTCTCGGCCAGCGCCTTCTCGCGTCGGCGGGTGTCGTCGAAGTGGGCGTTGCCGGCGTCGACGATGATGTCGTCCTCGTCGAGCAGCGGAACCAGGTCGTCGATGACGGCGTCGGTGGCCTCGCCGGCCTTGACCATGACGATGATCGCGCGCGGCTTCTCGATGGCCGCGACGAAGTCCTCGAGCGACTCGCAGGCCACGAAGTCGCCCTCGTCACCGAACTCGTCGACCAATGACTGCATCTTCTCGACGCTGCGGTTGTGGACGGCGGTCACATGGCCGTGGCGTGCGATGTTGCGGGCCAGGTTGCGGCCCATCACGGCCAGACCGGTGACGCCGATGGTGGCGCGGGGGGTGCCGTCGGTCGGCTGGTCGGTCAATTTGGCGCTGTCGGAGCTCATGGTGTTCCTCTCGCGGGGGGCGCCCACCACTCTGCCCCACGACGCCACGCCGTACGACGGCTTGGCTCTGGTCACTCCCTGCAGCCCGGCGCCGTTGTGGTCACCGCCTGCATGCCCTGGAGCCGAAAACCTGCAGGGAGCGCCCAGAACCCGGCCGCGCGGCAGGCAGTGACCAGAAGCCGGCTTGGGGAGGCGGGCATAGGCTCGAAAGCATGACGGACAGCGCCGCGCCGCAGACCACAGCGTCGAGCACCACCACGTCGAGCACCACCGCTCCGGAGCCCACCACGAGGGGCGCCCTGATGGCCCAGGGCTACCGCTCGCGGTCGGTCAAGGAGGAGATCCGCGAGAACCTGCTGGCCCGCCTCCGCGCCGGTGCCCCGGCCTTCCCCGGCATCGTCGGGTTCGAGGACACCGTCGTGCCCCAGCTCGAGGGCGCGCTGCTGGCCGGCCACGACCTGGTGCTGCTCGGCGAGCGCGGCCAGGGCAAGACCCGCCTCATGCGCACGCTGGCCACCCTGCTCGACGAGTGGATGCCGGTCGTCGAGGGCTGCGAGATCAACGACGACCCGGCGGCGCCGGTCTGCTCGCGCTGCCGTCGCCTCGCCGAGGACACCGGTGACGACCTGCCGGTCACGTGGGTGCATCGCGACCACCGGTACGTCGAGAAGCTCGCGACCCCGGACACCAGCGTCGGCGACCTGGTGGGCGACGTCGACCCGGTCAAGGTCGCCGAGGGCCGCACCCTGGGCGACCCCGAGACCGTCCACTACGGGCTCATCCCGCGCACCAACCGCGGCATCTTCGGCATCAACGAGCTGCCCGACCTCGCCGAGCGGATCCAGGTGGCGATGTTCAACGTCCTGGAGGAGCGCGACATCCAGGTCCGCGGCTACAGCCTGCGCCTGCCGCTCGACCTTCTGCTGGTGGCCAGTGCCAACCCGGAGGACTACACCAACCGAGGCCGCATCATCACGCCCCTCAAGGACCGCTTCGGCGCCGAGATCCGCACCCACTACCCGATCGAGGTGGCCGAGGAGGTCGCGGTCATCGCCCAGGAGGCCGAGCTGGTCGCGCCCGTTCCCGAGCACCTGCTCGAGGTGCTGGCCCGGCTCTCGCGTGGACTGCGCGAGTCGTCCTCGATCGACCAGCGGGCCGGCGTCAGCGCCCGCTTCGCCATCGCGGCGGCCGAGGGCGTGGCCGCCAGCGCGCTGCGACGCGCGGCTCGCGCCGGCGACGCCCACGCCGTCGCCCGCGTCTGCGACGTGCCGGCGGTGCTGCCGACCCTGCTCGGCAAGCTCGAGTTCGAGATGGGGGAGGAGGGCCGCGAGGTCGAGGTGGTCCGCCACCTCCTGCGCGTCGCGGTCGCCGAGACCTTCCGGGAGCGGTTGGTGGGCCTGGACCTGTCCGGCTTCACCGAGCTCTTCGCCGAGGGCGCGGTCGTGGAGACCGGTGAGCTGGTCACCTCCGAGGAGCTGCTGGGCCAGCTCGGTCCGGTCTCGGGGCTGGCGAAGGTCCTCGACCGGTTGGGCGACGACAGTGACGACCAGGCGGACGTCGGCTACGTCGCCGCCGGGGTCGAGCTCGTCCTCGAAGGGCTCCACCTGACCCGCAGGGTCGACAAGGAGAACGTCGGCGGCCGGACGGTCTACGGCGCGTGAGCGACCCCCGGTTCCGCTACGGCCCGTGGCACGGCGGGCCGGACCCCCTCGCGCCGCCGTACGACGTGCGGAAGGCGCTCGACGAGATCGGACAGGACGTCCTGGCCGGCGGCTCGCTGCGGGAGGCGCTGCGTGACCTGATGCGACGTGGGGTCGACGGTCGCCGCGGGCTCGACGAGCTGCGGCAACGGGCCCGCCGGATGCGCAAGGCCGCTCAGCGGCGCGGTGACCTGGCCGGCACGCTCGACCAGGTCCGGGCCGCCCTCGACCAGGCGCTGGCCGCCGAGACCGAGACACTGGCGGGGATGGACACCGACGACGCCCGGCTGGCCGAGATGGACCTGGCCACGCTGCCCGACGACACCGCCGGCGCCGTCCGGGCGCTCGATCCCTACCGGTGGAGCTGCCCCGAGGCGCGCGCGACGTACGAGGCGATCAAGGAGATGCTCCAGCGCGAGGTCCTCGACGCGCAGTTCGCCGGGATGAAGCGCTTCCTCGAGGCCGGCGACCCGGAGGCCGTGGAGGTGGTCAAGGACATGATGGCCGACCTCAACGACCTGCTGGCGTCTCACGCGCGCGGGGAGGACACCACCGACCGGTTCGCCGACTTCATGGACAAGCACGGCGAGATGTTCCCCGAGAACCCCCAGAACGTGGACGAGCTCATCGACGCGCTCGCCCGTCGACAGGCGGCGGCCGACCGGATGATGGCCTCGCTGCGGCCCGAGCAGCGCGAGCAGCTCGGGCAGCTGATGAGCCAGGCGATGTCCGACCCCGACCTGGCCTCCCAGATGGCGCAGCTCTCGGACAACCTGCGGGCGCTGCGGCCCGGGATGGAGCGCGGCCCCGCGCAGATGGGCGGCGGGGATCCGATGGGCTACAGCGCCGCCGTCGAGGCGATCGCCGACCTGGCCGACCTCGAGGCTCTCGAGCAGCAGCTCTCCGAGGCGGAGGGCCCGGGGTCGCTCGACGCCGTCGACGTCGACACCCTGGAGAAGCAGCTCGGTGGGGAGGCCGTCGCCGACATGCGGGCGCTGCGTGAGCTGGAGCGCGAGCTGGAGCGGCAGGGGTTCGTGTCCTCCGGCGACGACGGGCTGCGGCTGACGCCGCGCGCCGTACGTCGGCTGGGCGAGACGGCGCTGAAGAAGGTCTTCGACCAGATCCAGGCCGGCGGTTCCGGGGACCACGACGACCGGCGCACCGGGTCGGCCGACGAGCCGACCGGGCTGACGCGCGCGTGGGAGTTCGGCGACGACCTGCCGCTCGACGCGGTCCGCACCGTCTCCAACGCCGTACGAAGGGGTGGACTGGTCTCGACAGGAGCGACCGACGGGGGAGCGCGTCTGCTGGTCGAGGACTTCGAGGTCGTGGAGACCGAGAAGCGCACCTCCGCCGCCGTCGCGCTGCTGGTGGACCTGTCCTTCTCGATGGTCAACGAGGGTCGCTGGGGCCCGATGAAGCAGACCGCGCTGGCGCTGTCGCACCTCGTGCAGACCCGGTTCCGCCAGGACGCGCTGGAGATCATCGGGTTCAACCTGACCGCGCGCCGGCTGACCCCGGTGCAGCTGGCCGAGGCGGAGCCGGAGTGGGTGCAGGGCACCAACCTGCAGCACGCGCTCATGCTCGCCGGTCGTCACCTGCGCCGTCACCCCGACGCCGAGCCCGTCGTCATGGTCGTGACCGACGGCGAGCCCACGGCCCACCTGTGGCCGGACGGCACCCCGGAGTTCCGGTGGCCCACCACCCGCGAGACCTTGCGGGCCACCGTCACCCAGGTCGACGAGATCGTCCGCTGGGGCGCCACCCTCAACCTCTTCATGCTGGGGGAGGACCCCGGCCTGGCCCGGTTCGTGGACGCGATCGCGCGGCGCTCCGGCGGCCGGGTGTTCACCCCCGACATCGGACGGCTTGGAGAGTACGTCGTCGCCGACTACCTCCGGGCCCGGCGCGGCCGACGCTAGACCGGGCCCGACGCCGTCCGCCGTTGTGCGGTGGATCCGCGCCGGCTCGTGACTCGGATCCACCGCACCAGCGGCTGACCAGCGTCAGTTGTCGCACACGAAGTGCGCCGGCGTGATCGGGTAGGTCGGGTTGGCGTTCTGACCTCGGTCCTTGTTGTAGACCATGCCCAGCTCCCACCACCCCGAGGTGTTCGACGATCCTGCGGACACGAGCCCGTCGTCGGCCGCGACCGACTGCCAGAAGCTCTCCATCGACGGCGAGAGCAGCCGCATGATCGAGTTGCCGCCGTAGGCGCCCTCGCAGACGAAGTAGCCGTTGTAGACGCCGGTCGCGTCGACCATCTTGTCGGTCTGGTTGCTGGGGCTCGGCTTGCTGACGTCGGCCTGCATGCCGTCGGCACCCCACCCGCCGTACATGAAGTCGATGCCCTTGAAGTCGACGGTCTTGTCGCCGGTGGCGACACCATTGAGCACGGTCACCATGTCGAGCTGGTCGGCGCCGTGACCGCCGTACATCCGGTCGTGCTGCCACCCGCCCCAGACCCGGTCGGCGCCGTGGCCTCCGAAGAGCACGTCGTCGTCGAGGCCCGAGGTGCCTGTCGGAGCGATGGTCTCCTTCGTCGGCACCAGGTCCGAGTCGAAGGAACGGTTGCCCCACACCTGGTCGTCGCCGGCGCCACCGTGGGTGACGTCGTTGCCGAGGCCGCCGAGCAGCACGTCGTTGCCGCCCACCCCGCCGCTGGTGACCGAGGTCGGCACCGGGTACGTCGTGGTGGTCCGCTTGAGCGTGCCTGGCACGTTGATCGTCTCCTGGATGAAGCCATCGGCCTCCTTCAGCACGGCCGGTCCGGTCCGGACGGAGGTCACCACCTCACCGAGGTCGCCGAGGAGCGCGTCGTCACCGGCGTTGCCCTCGAACCTGTCGGCGCCGAGCTGACCGTAGAGCTCGTCGTGCCCGTCACCGCCGTGACCCTCGTCGTCACCCCAGCTGCCGGTCCCTTCGTCGGCGCGGGCGCCCACGACGCTGCGCACGAGCAGCGGAGCGGTGACGGTCTCACCGGAGCCCTTGTAGGACTGGTACCTCCAGAGCCCGCCGCTGAGGAGTCGGTCCACGCGGCCGTTGTCGCCGAGGACGGCGTCGTTGCCGGCGTCGCCCCAGAGCTGGTCGCGGCCGTCGAGCACCTTGTTGGGCGTGGTCGGGAAGGTGCCCTTGCCGGCCTCGCCGATCGGCCCGAGCGTGCCGTCGACCACCACGTTGTTCGACGATCCACCCAGGGCGTCGTCGTCGCCGTCGCCGCCCCTGATGACGTCGGGGGATCCGGACGATCCAGCGGGGTTGGTGTTGCCCTCGAGCCAGTCGTCGCCGGCGTCGCCGGCGATGGTGTCCGCCGCGCCCTGGCCGTAGACCAGGTCACGCTCGTTGTTGCCGCGGATCACGTCGCTGCCCGAGACCAGGGTCGAGGGCAACGCTCCGCCCACGACCGCGAGGTCGTACAGGACCGTGCTGCGAGCGGCCCGGCCCGTGTTCGGGTCGGTGCCCGAGCGGGTGATTCGTCCGTTGTCGCCGAGGATCACGTCCGCCGAGTCGCTGCCGTTCGCCGCGTCGCCACCGAAGATGGTGTCGCCGTCGTCCCGGACGCCCGAGAGCTTCGCCGGGGCCTGGGCGAGCCCGGAGCCACCGACGATGTCGTCGGCCCCGCCGTTGCCGCTCATCGAGTCGGCGCCGCTGTCACCCGCCATGGCGTCGTCGTCGTCACCGCCGGACATCAGGTCGTTCTGGTTCTGCCCGAACATGCGGTCCCTACCGCTGTCGCCGTACAGCTGGTCGGCGCCGGAGGCGTTCGGGGCGGCGCTGGTCACCGAGGCCCACCACACGTCGTACTCCTCGACGAGGGCCGTGGCGCCGAAGCCGGTGACCCGGCCGTTGTCGCCGAGCACGACGTCGTCACCGGCGTCGCCGCGAATGAGGTCGCCGCGGGCACGGGTCTCCCCGGCGGGGGTGCGGTCCCGGTCGTCGACCCCGGCCCCGGAGATGGTCGGCTCCTTGGCCTGCTGAGAACCGCCGACGAGCACGTCCGCGTCGTCGCCACCCTCCAGGGTGTCGGCGCCGCTGTTGCCGTCGATGACGTCGAGCCCGGCGTCGCCGAAGAGGCTGTCGTTGCCGGACTGGCCGAGAAGGCGATCGTTCTCGCTGCCGCCGCGGATCACATCCGCCCCGGCCGCTGCCGTGCTCGGGTCGGTGCCCCCGGAAGGCACGTCGAACAGGGTCCGTGTCGACGCGATGCCGTTGTCACCCAGCAGGGTGTCGTTGCCGGCGTCGCCGTAGAGCTCGTCGCCGGTGTCGGGGGTCCGCTCCCAGGTGCGCTGCTTGCCGTCCTCGAGGTCGACGCCCGAGCCGCCGGTCACGGTGTCCGTGCCGTCGTCACCGTGGATCGTGTCGTGGTCGGGACCACCCTCGATGTCGTCGGCGTCGCCCTCGCCACGGATCACGTCCTGGCCGCCCTGGCCGTAGACGCGGTCCGCACCCGTGCCCGCGAAGACACGGTCGGCGCCTGCGGCGCCGCCCGACGTGACGTCCTCCAGCTGGAGCCCGACCAGCACCCCCGCGGTGCGGACCGGCACGGCGTTGTCGCCGGCGATGAAGTCCGCGTCCTCCCCGCCGTAGAGGGTGTCCCCGGTGTCGGCCGCACCCGCGCCGGTGGTGCCACCGACCAGCGCGTCGGCGGCTTCGCCGCCGTAGAGCGTATCGGCGTCCTCGTTGCCCTCGACCTGGTCGCTGCCGGTGCCCCCGTACGCCGTGTCGTCGCCGCTGTTGCCCAGCATCGTGTCGTCACCGGCGTCGCCGAACAGCGTGTCCTTGCCGTCGGAGCCACGGACCAGGTCCGTTCCGTCCTCGCCGCGGACGGTGTCGTCGTCGGCGCCGCCGACGGCGAGGCCGTCCCCGAGGCCCTCGGCGATCCGGTCGCCGCCGGCTCCACCGAAGACGGCGTCGTTGCCGTCCTGACCGAAGAGGCAGTCAGCGTGCCCGTCGCCGTTCCAGGCCAGGGCGTCGATCGCCATGTCGACCGGGATGTCGAACAGTCCGGCGTTGACGACGCGGTCGGCGACCACCCCGGCGTCGTCGACGTCGCCGGTGACGTTGCCGTCACGGTCGACGTCGACCTTGCCGTCGATGACCGGGTAGCCGTCGAGCCGCCCGTCGTCGTTCGTGTCGACGATGCCGTCGCCGTTGAGGTCGACCCGGCCCTGTGGTCCGGTGCCGGCACCCTTGAGCAGGATGACGCGGGCCAGACAGCTGGTCATCGACCCGGCGGTGCTGCTCGACGCGTCGTGGCCGCTCACCTTGCTCTCGAGGTCCTTGCCCACCGTCGTGGCGTCGAGACCGGTGCCCTTCACACCGGCAACCGTCGAGACGTCGCTGGAGTTGAAGATGACCCCGGTGACCGTCCCGCCGTCGCCGAGGACGATGTCGCCCTCACCGCCGGCGTTGACGGCGTCCGAGCCGGTGCCGCCGAGAGCGACGTCCTCGCCTGCGCCGGTCGCGATCATGTCCGCCCCGGGACCCCCGTCGGCGTAGTCGCGCCCGCCGCGACCGGAGATCCGGTCGTTGCCGTCACCACCGCGCAGCTCGTCCTGGCCACTGCCTGTGGCGCTCGGGCCCTCGTCGCCCTCGAGGTCGTCGTCGCCACCGTTGCCGCAGAGCGTGTCGTCGCCCTGCCCGCCGGTCAGGCTGTCGTCCGAGGGACCGCCGGCGATCCAGTCGTTGCCGGTCTGGCCGTCGACCACGTCGAGACCGGTGCCGGTCCCGCCGCCGTCGGCGCAGGCCCTGTCCCGGAAGTCGCCAGCGACCGGCTCGTCGCCGAAGATGACGTCGTCGCCGACGTGACCGGTGATGCGGTCGTTCCCGGAGCCGCCCGAGAGGGTGTCGGCCCGGTCCAGCAGCGCCTCGCTCGGCTCGGGCCCCTTCTTGCCGGCCTTGACCCAGCGGCCCGTCAGCTTGGTCAGCTCACCCGGCGAGAGGCCGGGGCCGCCGGTGATCTGGTCGTCCTCGCTGCCGCCGTCGACGGTGTCGCCACCGTTGTCACCGCTGAGGTTGTCCTTGCCGCTGCCGCCGCCGATCACGTCGTTGCCGAGGCCGCCGGAGACGATGTCGTCGTTCCCATCGCCGTTGAGGGTGTCGATGCCGTCGTTGCCGGCGATGCGGTCGTTGCCGTCCCCGCCGTTGACGACGTCGTCGCCGAGGCCGGTCGTGATGGCGTCGTTGCCGGGACCACCGTTCACGGTGGCAGGCACGGTGAACAGGTGGGTCTTGTTGGCCAGGTCCACGCCCGCGGACAGCTCGACGGTGTCGTCGGCGGAGCCGGCGTCGGCCACGATGCGGCCACCAGCCGGCACCAGGTGCTCCTGGTAGATGCCGAAAGCCTCGACCGAGACCAGGGTGCCGCCGTCCTTGGCCGCCCCCTTCTCGGTGAGCTGGCGGAGCTTGAACCGCTCCTTGGGCTCGTCCTCGGAGATGTTGCGTCCGGCCTTGTGGGTCTCACCCATCTTCAGGCGCAGGTGCCCGCCGGCCTCGACGGCCAGCACCGGCGGCTTGGGCTCGCACTTGATCTCGAAGAGCTTCAGCGCCGGCTTGAGGCGGTAGAGCTCCACGTCGTAGCGGAAGGTCTTGATGAACAGGTCGACCTCGACGAAGAAGCCGAAGAAGAAGTCGAGCCAGCCGCTCAGCTCGAACAGGCAGATCGGGTTGTCGACGGCCCGGATCTCCTTGATCCGCAGCTTGCCGTCCTGGTTCGGGTCGTTGAGGTCGCCGGCGATGGTGATGCTGACCCCCCCGTAGATGCCGACCCGGAAGATCTTGATCGACACCGAGCCCTCGAGCTGGACCGCGAGGGTCAGCGTCATCTCCGGCGTCTCGTTGCCGGCCGCGTCATAGTCGTCGATGTAGAGGCCGTCGAGCATCGCCGAGGGGTCGAACTCACCGGGGTTGTTCAGCAGCGCGTTGCGGATGCCGAGCGTGTCGTAGCCCAGTGCGAGGTGGGCGCCGAAGGTCACGCTGAGGCCCACACCGATGTCCACCGGGACCGGTCCGGCCATGAACGGGCCGAACTTGAGGCCGATGCCGGCGCTGGCGCGCAGGGTGCCGAGGTCGAGACGGACCAGGGTGGCGTCCTCACCCATGAGCAGGCCGAAGACCTCGCTGAAGTCCTCCATGAAGGGGAACGTGATCGCGGTGCCGGTCAGCTTGGGCTTGTTGAGCGCCTTGGTGATGGTGGCAGCCCGCTCCTTGCCGGTGCAGCCCCCGGAGGGGTCGCACTTCTGGGTCTGGATGACCTTGGTGCTGCCGCGCAGCACGCCGCCGCCCTTGTCGGTCGACGAGCAGTCCTTGGGCATGCGGCGCTCGGTCTTGGTGGCCTGAGGGGACTGCTGGGTCCCGCTTGCCGCCACACCGTTGGCGCCGCCGGCCTGCGGGTTCTTGTTCAATGTCATCGTGCCACCGCAGGGGCCGGACTTGCTCTGCTTCGGCTTGGCCTTGAACGAACCTGCTCCCGTCACGTCAGGGATCGGCAGGTCGACGCCGAGGTCGATCTTGACCGGGTCGTAGGCCGGGACCTCCGAGGCGCCGAGGGGGATCAGCACGTTGCTGCCCACCTCGGTGATGCTCGAGACCACGTCGAGGACCTCGATGACCTTGCGCACGAAGCCGAGGTTGGCGCCGACGGAGCCCTCGAGGATGTCGAGCAGCGACACCTGCTCCTGGCCCATGAGCATGGCGATGTCGGAGATCACCGGCACCGGCGCGCGCACCGCGTCGATGAGCGGCTTGTAGGGCTTCACCTGCTTGGCGGCCCCCCGGATCACGTCACCGGCGAACTTGTCGACGAAGGTGCCGGCGTCGAGGTAGAGCTTCTCGTAGTCGATCGACCAGTCCTCGTCGAGGTTCGTGACGTCCCAGACGTTCTTGTTCGTCGGGTTGAACTTCATGTCGAGAACGCCGTGGACCGACGGCAGGGCAGCGTCGGGCGAGCCGTTGCGCGGGTTGATGCCGGTCACGAAGTAGACGTTCAACCGGCCCTTGGCCTTGAGTGAGACCCCGGCGCGGTCCAGCTTCTCCGACGTGGAGAGGTCCTTGAGGTCACCGGCGGCGATCGCCGTCGCGGTGCCGTTGATGGCCTGGTCGAGGTCGACGTCGAGGTCGACGGTCGCCTGCGAGCGGTCGTCGCCCTTGCCGTCGTACGCCGTGGCCTGGAGCAGGCCGAGGGTCAGCGACTGGCAGCTCTCCTTGTGGTAGCCGGCGAACGGGCTGCCGGCGTCGAAGGCGCTCGAGACGGGGTTGGCGGGACAGCCGTCGCTGCCCGCGTACTCGTCGGGGGTGGGGAACGTGACGCCGGCGTCGAGGGCCAGCTTGCTGTCGGCGAGGTCGACGTAGGGCCCGGTGGTGCGGTCGATGCCCACGGTGAGGTTCAGGCCCCAGCCCACCTCGGAGTTCACCAGGAAGTCGGCTGCGACCGGCAGTCCGGCCAGGCCGGACTCGAAGGGCACCTGGTAGGTGGTCTTGGCCTTGCCGAGCACCATCGGCAGCTCGACGGCGGTGACGTCGCCGACGGTCTGCGTGGCCGGCGTGCAGGCTGCCGCACCGCACGTGAGCTCGGGCGTGATCGACGTGACGTCGCCCATGGTCTCGCCGTCGGCGGTCGTCAGCTCGGCGGCGGCGCCCTTGACCGCGTTCGCGAGGGCGTCGGACAGCGAGGTGCCGCTGCCGTCGACGTCGTTCAGGGGGGTCTTCTCCGGCAGGTTGCCCAAGGTGCCCTTCATCATCGTCTCGCCCAGCTCGAGACCGTAGGCGTCGAGCAGCGGCACGAGCCAGGAGCCGGCGGTGGCGTCGGAGCCGACCAGCGGGACGTCGTGGTCGTCGGTGCTCTCGTCGGCCAGGCCGGCGATGGCACCGCCGGCGTCGGCGAAGGCGTCACCGAGGCTGCCGAGCGCCAGGGGAGTGGTGCCGTTCCTGAGGTTCTTGACGGCGTTGGAGATCGAGGGGGTCTCGGTGACCTTGCCGGCGGAGTCGATGGTGGCCTGGTACTTCAGGGTGCCGAGGGCCTGGCCCGAGGGGCGGTCCGTCGTCGGCTGGGTGCGCACCGACAGGGCGGCACAGATGGCGCCGGTGACCGACCCCGGGCAGGACACGGACGTCGAACCGGCGGCGAGCTTGCCGGTCATGGCGGCGGCGTAAGCCGGCACCAGGGCGTCGGCGGACCCGGTGAAGGTGAAGCCGACGTCGGCCTTGAGCGTCGAGGCACCGGCCACCGCGTAGTCGTCGCCGGGCTCGAACCAGGAGCGCGTGCCACCGGTCGGGCTCGCCTTGCAGCTCACGTAGGTGCTGGTCGCGGACCCGATGATGCAGGAGGCGCCGGTCGTCGTGTTGGTGAGCTTCGAGTCGACGAGGTCGGCGTCGGCGAAGCCGGCGCCCGGGTCGACCAGCAGGTTCGGCAGGACCTGGTAGGTCACGCCGTTGCTGAACTCCTTGGCGTTGGTCAGGGCAGCAGCACACTCGAGCTGGCGCTCGAGCACCGTCTTGACGACGCAGACGCCCTCGGTCTTCCGGGCGGTGCCGGTTCCGGAGTAGGTCCGGACGAGGTCGCCGGCGACGACCTTGGAGCCGGTGGCCGAGAAGTCGGCGGCGGTGTCGGTCAGCCACGTGGTGCTGGCGTAGGTGAGCGTGTACGTGTCGCCGGAGGCCCAGTTGCGCGCGGTGGCGGGAGTGGTGCTGGCGTCGGCCGGCAGCGGACACGACAGCCCGTCACCGCTTGCGAGCCCAGGCACGCAGTCGAGGGCCGGCGTCGGGGTGTTCCGGGTGGCCTTGGTAGCGGTGCCAGCCAGGTTGGCCAGCGTGACCTCGGCGTCCGACAGGCTGGTGCCGGTGCCCGTGTTGGTGCCGGCGACGGTGACGGTGCCGGAGCGGCGCACCACCGGGTTGGGCTCGGGGTCCTGGGCCGTGCCGGTCAGGGCACCCGAGGTGCCCACCTTGACGTCGACCGGGCCGAGGCCGGCGTTGAGGTCGACGGTCTCGGTGCCGACCTTGATGCTCATCTTGGTCACACCGGAGCCGGACAGGACCTTGACCTGGTCGAAGCTTGCGTCGGCCGTGGTCGGAACCGCGATCCTGAGCCGGACCTCGGAGGACCAGGTCGGCTTGATCGAGGTGCCCCCCTCGGCCTGGCGCAGCCAGTAGTCGGTGGTGTTGCCGAGCGCGAAGGAGAGGGCGAGCGGCTTGTCGTCGCCGCTGGCCGGGGCCGTGACGTCGAGGACGAGCGCGGGCTTGCCGCCGACGGTCTCGACGTCCAGCGTCGTGGTGGCACCGGTCACGCCGTGGTCCTTCAGCGCCGTGGCCAGCCGAGTCTTCAGAGCCGTCAGGTCGGCCGGGGCGGTCTCGAGGGCGCCGGTGGCGGGGCAGCCGCCCGGCTGATCGCACTCGTCGCGCGCCTCGTCGCCGATGGTGTTGACCTCGGACGCGGCCTGGCGGATGCCCTCGAGCTGAGGCACGAGGTCCTTCGGTGCGATGCCCACGAGGGGGACCGGGGTGAGCCAGGCGGGTTCCTCGCTGCGCTGGATGCCGTCGGCGGCGTCGTACAGGCCGCCGAGCGCGACGGAGCGGACCGCGGTCGGGTCGCCCTCGATGGCGTAGAGGTCGCCCGCCTGCCAGGTGTTGTCGGTCGCGTAGTTGTCGAAGTTGTCCGGAGTCTTCAATCCCGCGGGATCCTCGATCTTGCCGCCGGCCAGCGTGCTCGTGACCCAGGTCGGGGTCAGGTCGGTGCCCGTGGTCGCGCCCTGCTCGACACACGTCAGCGTCGTGGCGCGCACCTCGAACGAGGAGCACTGGGCGCCGGTGCGCAGGTTGACGAGGCTGAGGGTGACCACGTCGCCGGAGGTCAGCTTGGGGCCGAGGAGCCCACCCAGGAAGTTGGCGGACGTGTCGGTGAGGACCTTGCCCGCGGTGTCGGCGCCGGTGGCGGTGCCGGTGACCTGGGGAGCGACGTCCTGCGGCTTGAGCGTGTTCGCCCAGTCGGAGGACAGCGTGACCGTCGGGGTCTTCGCGGTGTCCTTCAACGTGTCGGCCAGGTCGACGGGGTAGTCGAGCGCGGCCGTGTAGGTGCCGGCGGGCAGCTCGTCGGCGCTGGCCGTGAGCGTGCCGGCGGCGGTGAGCTCCACCGCGCCCGTGGTCTCGACGGTGGCCGGGTCGTCCTGTCCGGCCAGCACGTTCGACAGCATGGCCGCACCGGTGACGGCGCCGTCGGCCACTGCACCCGTGGCCTCGATGTTCGCCTGCAGGGCGGGGGCGGTGCCGGTGCTCAGGCTGATGTCGCTGCCGGCCAGCGCCACCTTGGTCATGCCGACCATGCCGGTGGCCTTCTCCTGGGCGAACGAGCCGCTGGCGCTGATGCCGTCGACGGACACCTCGGCCTCGTCCGTGGCCACCTTGACGAAGGCGCGGTCCGCGACCGAGACAGCCGTGTTCTCGGTCGAGCTCGGCTCGAGGAGCAGACCCAATGTGCCGGCCATGGCGACCTTGCCGATGTCGACGTTGAGCGTGGTGGCGGGGTCGACCGTGATGGCGCGCAGGCGCGCGTCGGGCCGGAAGAGGTCGCCGAAGGCGTAGGGGAGGCCCTTGGCCGCGGGGTCGGAGTCGCTCGAGATCGGGAACGTCAGCGCGCGCGACGTGGCGTCGTACGCAGCCTTGGTGTCGGCCCCGCCCGGCAGCGTGCTGAGCCGCGTGGCGAGCTCCTGCGCGGTCCGCACGCGGCGCTGGGCGGTGAAGGTCGAGGTGACGGCGTCGGGCCCGGTGACGTCGAAGCTGACGGAGACCTCGGGCTCGACGGCCGAGCCCGTGACGGCGATGTTCTGGGTCGGGTTGGGACCGACCGTGGCGGCACTGTTCTTGTTGGCGACGATCGAGCCGCCGCCGGTCACCGACCAGCTCACGTTGCCGGCGATCGGCTCGGCGGTCCTGGCCTGGCAGTACCACGTGGTGCCCGGCACCGTGGTGACGGCCGGCGGGCTCGAGTCGGCGCGACCGCAGGTGACCGCTGCGGCGCCCTGGGCCTCGATGAGCTTGTTCAGCGGGTCGACGGCCGAGCCGAGCTCGCTGACCGCGGTGTCGACCATCGGCAGGCGGGGGTCGATGCGGGCCTGGGCGTTGCTGTAGGCCGCGGCCATCTGCGACAGGGCGACGATGGCGTCGCCGGAGGTGACCTTGGCCAGGTCGGCCAGCCCGTCGCCGGCGGACACGACCGGGGCACCGAAGGTGTAGGAGCCGTCGCCCTCGGCGGTCGGCGTCATCTGGGCAGCGGTCAGGGTCTGCTTGACCGTGCCGTCGGTCGTGCCGGTGACGAGGTTGCTGTCGAGCTGGAGGTCGACGGCGGCCGACCCGCTGACGGTGACGGGGGCGAGCTCGGCGAACGGCGTCGTCTGCCACTCGGTGCTGGTGATGGCCCCGCTGCCGTCGGGGTCGACGACGGTGAAGTCCGCCGACACGTCGTACGCCGTGGAGCCCTTGGCCGTGACGTCGCTGAAGCCGTAGCGGGACGGGATGGCGAGGTCGGACTTGCCGCCCTGCAAGACCACGCTGATCTCGCTGGCCGGGTCGAGGGAGACGGTGTCGTCGGCGGCCACGTCGAGCACGACCTCGCCGTTCAGCGAGCCAGTGAGGGGCGTACTTCCCTTGCCCGCGTCGCTGGTGCCGTCGAGGAAGAGGTCCTCGTCGGAGTGCAGGGCGTACGCCGGACCGGTGACGGCCTTGCCGGTCAGGGCGATCGTGATCGTGCTGCCGTCCAGTGACACGTCGATACCACGGGAGGTGCCGCCGGCGTCCAGCGCGGCGACGAGGTCGGCGAGACCGCCCCCACCGACACCGGTGAACGACGTGGCGGCCGTCCCGATGGAGCCGCCGAACACCGTGTCGAGCCCGAGCACGTCGCTGACGGACTGCCCGGCCAGCGGGAGGCGGGCCTGCAGGGTCGGGGTCGCGGCGAGCGCGTCGAGGGCGAGGGCCAGGCTCTGGACGGCGGCCCGGACCGACTTCGCCTGCGACGTCACCCCTTCAGCCGCGCCGGCGGGCGGCGTCGTCGTGACGACGAGCGCCAGACCCAGCAGCCCGCTCAGCGCGGTGGTGACACCGAGACCGCGCGCGTGGCTTCCCTGACGTCGCCGACGGTGCCCTCCCGACCAGCGGTTCTGTGCATGCCGAAAAGACCCGTGACCGTGCGACATCGCTTGCCCCCAAGCTCTGAACTGCCCATACCCGCGAGTGCGGCCAGACGGAGCCGGTCAGGGATGGCGGCGACGAATGGTCTATGAACAAGGGACATTCCACCGCCGCCGGGGTGCTCGCGCCTATGGACCAAGGTCCCGAGATGCGAGGTTCCGCCCGGAAAGCGCGTTTGATCCGTTAAGTGAGGGGTAGCGCCACCGACCGCGGCAGTCGTCGTCCCTCCGTTCGGGGGATCGGACCTCGTCGCGCACGCGAGACGCTGCAGGACGATCGGAACCTCAGGCGATCGGCGCCTCGACGTCGACCAGCACCAGCGCGGAGTCGTCGTCGTGATGTCCCGGCCCCGGGCGGTGTCCCTGGCCGTGACCGGCCATGAGCGCGTCGCTCAGGGCCTCGGCCGACTGCGAGGAGGAGGCCACGGTCGCGGCGAAGCGCTCCAGGTTCTCGCCGAGGTCCTCACCGCGTCGCTCGACCAGACCGTCGGTGATCAGGACGAGCCGGTCGCCGGGCGCCAGGTCGAGGGTGACCTGGTCGGGTCCGCCGAGCAGTGCGCCGAGCAGCGGCCCGGAGGCGTCGACGTACGTCGCCACCCCGTTGCGCACCAGCAGCGGCGGCAGGTGTCCGGCGTTGGCGACCTCCACCCGCCGCGTCCCGTCCGCGTCGGGCGGAGCGAAGACCAGCAGGCACAGCGTGGCCGTCATGTCGGGGCGGCTGCGGTTCAGGGTCTGGTCGACCCGGGCCAGCACGTGGTGGGGGGAGTGGCCGTCGTGGGCGTAGGCACGCAGCGTGTAGCGCAGCTCCGCCATGAGCACGGCCGCCTCCAAGGAGTGGCCCTGCACGTCGCCGATGACCACGTGGGCGCGACCGTCGTCGGTGGCGAAGGCGTCGAAGAAGTCGCCCCCGATCTGGGACTGGCCGTCCGCGGCCCGGTAGCGGGCGACGAGGGAGAGCCCGTCCAACGGCGGAAGGATCGCCGGCAGCAGGCTGCGCTGGAGGATCAGTGCGGTGCGGTGCTCCTGCTCGATGGCACGCAGGTTCTCGACCGCCACGCCGGCCGCCTGGGCGAGCTCGGCCAGCAGACGCTCGTCGTCGTGGTCTTTGACCGATCCGCCCTCGACGGCCACGAGCCCGACGACCTCCGCGCCCGAGCGGATGGCGCTGACGAACCAGGTCTCGTCGACGGCCGTCGCGAGGGAGTCCTCCGCGACGAGGAAGGACCACGAGGAGTCGGCGAGGTCGACCCGACCCAGGTCGGGCGCCGTGGTCAGGGCGTGGTGCACGGTGGCGGCGTCCACGCCGGAGACCTGCAGCGGAGCGAGCCCGTCGGCCCGACGCATCAGCTGGGTCGGCACGGCCGCGTCCGAGCTGGCGACCAGGGCCGCGCTGCGACCTCCGAAGACCAGCTGGGCGCCGGCGGCCGTGGCGTCGGAGAGCCGGGGCACGGTGGTGGCGACGTTGAGCCGCAGCGTGGCCCGGTTGAGCCGGCCGAGACGGGTGGCCAGGGACTCGGCGCGGCGGCGGGCGCCGGAGGACCGCAGCAGGGCGCCGACGGTGGAGATCAGCTCCTGCGGCTCGATGGGGTCGACGAGGTAGGCGTCGGCACCCCGGTCGAGGCCGGCACTGCGGTGCTCGGGCTCCTTGGCGACCGCGGAGATGTGCACGATCGGGATGGCGGCGGTCTCCGCGCTGGACTTCAGCTCCATCGCGACCTCGAGGCCGCTGCGGTCGGGCAGGTGCACGTCGAGGACCACGAGGTCGACCGGCCGCGTGGCCATGGTCTCGAGCGCCTCGCCCGCCGAGCCGGCGCCGATGACGTCGTACCCGGCGCGGCGCAGCCAGCTGGAGATGACGTAGCGCTTGGCCGCGGTGTCGTCGCACACGAGGAGCGTGGTGCTCGCAGGGCTCATGCGGGACCTCCCCCTCCGGCCGGTGCCGCGGACAGCTCCCGAGGCAGGTGTACGACGAACCGGCTCCCGACGCCGGGGGAGCTGGTGAGCTCCACCGTCCCCCCGAGGGTGACCGCGATGCGTTGGGCAAAGGCTAACCCCAGTCCGGTGCCTGTGACCCCGGCATGGAGAGGACTGCGGGCCTGGAAGAACTCCTCGAAGACGCGAGCCCGGTCCTCCTCGGTGATCCCGATGCCGGTGTCACGGACCTCGAGCTCCACGGCGTCGGGGCGCAGGCGTGCGTCCAGGTCGATGCGCCCTTCAGCGGTGAACTTCGCGGCGTTGCTCAGCAGGTTGCGAAGGATGTGGCGGAGCAGGGTGCGGTCGGTGTGCAGGACGACGCCGGGGTCCGGGGAGTGGACGTGCAGCTCGACCCCGGCGCGCAGCAGCGGTCGGGTGACGCCGTGGAGCTCCTCGAAGAGGGCGGCGAGCTCCACCGGCTCGGCGCTCGCGTCCAGGCGACCGGACTCCGCCGCGGCCAGGTCGAGGAGCGCGTCGACCAGCCCGAGGAGGTCGCGGGCGCTGGTCTCGATGTAGGTGGCCTGCTCGCGCTGGTCCGGGCTCAGCTGAGCCTCGGCCCCGGAGTCCAGCAACAGTCGCGAGAGCCCGATGATCGAGTTGCTGGGCGAGCGCAGCTCGTGGCTGATGTTGCGCATGAACCGGGTCTTCGCCTCGTTGGCCTCGCGCAGCTGCCGACTCTTGTCGTCGATCTCGGCGTAGAGCGCGACCACGCCCTGGTTGGTGCGCTCCAGCTCCTCCGACAGCTCGTGGTAGAGCCCGATGATGCTGTCGGCGTCCTCGGCCGCCTCCGCCTCCATGCGTCCCCGCGGGCTCTCGTCACGTGACTGCAGCTGGGCCAGCACCAGCAGCAGGTCGCGGCCCTGGTCGCGCAGGTGCTCGGTCCACGACGGGTCGGTCGGCTCACTGAGCCGGCGCAGGAGGTCCGTCACCTGGCGGTGCGACAACCCGTGCTGGACGTCCTCGCAGGTGAGGGTCACCGCCGCGTCGTCCTCGGCGTCGCCCAGGGTCGTCCGTGCCATGAGGAGGGCGACGGCCGGGGCGCTCGATGCCCAGCTCACCGGTTCGGGCACGCGTACGACGTCCGCGGCCTCGGCTCCGGTCGTCGGCGGGGCGTGGGCGGCGAGGGGGGAGCAGCGCACGGTGAGCGGCCCCCGGGGCGCCGCTGCGAGCACGAGATGGCCTCCGCCGGCGGCCAGCAGGTCCTGGGCGAGCGACCCCGTGCACGCCACCAGCCGCAGGATCGTCGCGTCGGTGGCGTCGAGTGCGAGCCCGACGACCCGGACGACGTCGCGAGCACGCAGCAGGTCGCCGTCGGTCGTGACCTCCACGGTGTGCCGGAGGTCTCCGGGCTGGAGGCGCGCCGCGGTCACGAGCGGGTGCCCCCGTCGGTCTCGCCGTCGGTCACGCCGTCGGTCCGCAACGCCAGCACACCGGCGTCGTCACGGCGCACCCCGGCGGACCGGAGCAGAGCAGCGCAGAGGACGACCGGGGAGCTGCCGAGGATCCCGGGCAGGTCGTCGAGGTTCCACCGCTCGGTCAGGCCGTCGCTGTGCATGACGAGCCACTGTCCGCGCTCGAGGACTACGTCCAGCTCGCGGACCGTGGGTGCGTTGTGCCCCACGATCCCGGGCTGGCTGGGCAGCTGCGAGCTCCCGGTGGCGTCGAGCAGCCGCCCTGCGATGTTGCCGATGCCCGCGTAGGTGACGTTGCGAGAAGCGTGGTCGACGTGGGCCACCGCGACGGCGGCCCCGCGGGTGTCGCGCAGGGTGCCGTGCAGGTCCTCGAGGAGGAACCGGGGGGAGACCGAGCGGCTGGACAGGAAGGCGCGGACGGCGGCGGTGGACGCACGGGCCGCCATCGGCCCGTGGCCCAGACCGTCAGCCATCATCACGACCCGTCCGCCCGGCAGGGTGCGTTGTGCGTAGGCGTCGCCGCAGACGTCCTCGCCCTGGATCGCGCGGGTGAGCCCGCCGAAGACGTCCCCGGTCGGCGACGACGTGGCGCGGCGGTCGCGGCCTTCGTTGCGCAGCCAGAACTCCGCGCTGACGACGGTGCCCACCCCCGGGACCGAGTGGAGGTCGAGCCGGTCGGCGAAGCGGCGTACGGCGCCCAGGCCGATGCCGAGGGTGCCGGTGGTGGTGACGCCGTCGACGCTCAGCGCCGCGATGTCCCGAGTCCCGGGCCCGTGGTCGAGGGTCAGGACCCCGACGCCGGCCGAACCGTCGCGGCGCAGCAGCCGCAGCAGGACCGAGCCCTCACGGGCGTGCTTGACGAGGTTGGTCGCGAGCTCGGAGGCGGCGACGGCGACCTCCTCGATCTGGTCGTCGGCGAGACCCACCTGACGTGCCAGGTCGGCCGCGCGTCGTCGTACGGCGGCACACGTGCTCGGCTCGTCGACGCGGACCCAGATCGACTCGTCGGAGCTGGTGAAAGAAAGGTCGGCGGGCTCGGTCACCTGGCCCACTTGGTGATGCACACCGTCGTGCCGTCGCCGGGCGTCGAGGTGACCTCGAAGTCGTCGACCAGGCGCCGTGCTCCCGACAGACCGAGACCCATTCCGGTGCCGCTGGTCCAGCCGTCGGTCAGCGCCCTCTCCAGGTCGGGGATGCCGGGGCCGGAGTCGGTGAAGGTGACGCGGATGCCGGCCCGGTTCAGCTTGGTGACGTGCTCGATGACCGCGGTGCCGCCCTTGCCGTAGGTCACCGTGTTGCGCGCCAGCTCACTGGTGGCGGTGACCAGCTTGGTCTGGTCGATCAGCGAGAGCGAAGCGGCGACCGCCTGGGTGCGTACCGCCTGCCGCACCCGTACGACGTCGGCGTCGTTGACCACCTCGTGGGTCTCGGTGGGACGTTGCTCCCCGAGCCGGGTCGTCATCGTCGTCGGACGCGCTGGACCCGGCTGCTCCGCTCGGAGGCCAGCAACCGGTCGAGCAGGTCCATGCCCCGGTCCACGTCGAGGGCGGTGCGGACGCCGGGCAGGTTCAGCCCCAGCTCGACCAACGTGATGGCGACGGCCGGCTGCATGCCCACGAGCACCGTCTGGGCGTCGAGCACACGCGAGGTCGAGGCGATCATCGAGATCATCCGACCGATGAAGCTGTCGACGATGTCGAGGCCGGAGATGTCGATGAGGACGCCCCGGGCACCGGTGTCGACGAGCTTCTGACCGAGGTCCTCCAGCAGCTGCGTGGCGGTCTGGTCCTCGAGCTCGACCTGGATGCTGACGAGGAGGATGTCGCCGATGCGGAGGATCGGGATGCGGGTCATCAGGCTCCCTGCGCCCCGTGACGGCCGACGATGTCGAGGCCGGACTCACGCAGTGCAAGCAGGAGCGCGTCGGCCAGGCTGGACTTCGTCGAGATGTCCCCGAAGTCGATGCCCAGACCGACGACCGTCTGGGCGATCTGCGGACGGATCCCGGAGATGATGCACTCCGCGCCGAGCAGGCGGGCGGCCTGCACGGTCTTGAGGAGGTGCTGGGCGACCTGGGTGTCGACCGCGCCGACGCCGGTGATGTCGATGATGGCGTGCTCGGAGCCGGTCTCCACCAGCGCCTGCAGCAGGCTCTCCATCACGACCTGGGTGCGTGCGGAGTCCAGCGTCCCGACGAGCGGGAGCGCGACGATGCCGTCCCAGAGCTTCACCACCGGGGTCGACAGCTCCATCAGGCTGTCGGCCTGCTCGGCGATGACGCTCTCGCGCGTGGCGGCGTACGTCTCCAGCATGAAGAGGCCGAGGTCGTCGATCCGACGGGACAGGGCGGCGAAGCTGCGGTAGCCGTCGCTGTCGTCCTGCTCCTCGAGGACCGTGAGCACCGCCTCCTTGAGACCGAAGACCCCGATGGCGGTCTCGGTCGGGGTGAACCCCTGGCGGGCGCGGGTGCGGCTGACCTCGGCGAGGAGGCCGCGGAGGTCGGCGTAGCCGTCCCCGGCGAGCCCGGTGCCGTCGGCTCCGGACGCGGTCTCGGCCCCGACGATGCCGTCGAAGATGTCGCGGCAGTCGCGCTCGAGCTCCGAGCGCGTCATCCGGCCGGCCAGCGTGGCGGCGGCGACGTCGACCCAACGGTCCAGGACGATGTCGCGGTGGTTCTGGAGGAACCCCACCCAGGACGGGTGGGACGCGGAGGTGGTCATCGGGCCCCTAGCTCGGTCGACGCACAGAACGGCCCCGATCCTGCCATGTCGGCTCCCCGCCGGAGGGGAGTTGCGAGGTCGGCGTGGGATCTCGGGCGTTCTGGGGCGAGGGGCCGGTCCGGCGGGTCAGGTTCGTCCCTTTGTGAGGGTGTCGTACGCCGGTGGCTGCGGGTAGCGTCGAGGTGTGGCCTGGGACCGGAAACGCGCCTACCTCCTGCTGATGGGCGTCTGCGTGGTGCTCATCGTGCTGGCGTGGACGGTGGTCAAGGAGGTCTCGCTCGTGGCCGCGGCGGTGATGACGGTGATCGCGGCGGTGATCCCGCCGGTCGCCTCGACCGTGGCCAACTTCGGTGTCCTGTCCGGTCGACGGCAGCTGGACTTCGACGAGCTGCCGACCCGGCGCCGCGGCGCCTACGAGTACGACGGTCACGACGACCTCTGAGCCAGGGCGTCGGCCGCGTGAGCCCCCTCGACAGCCCGGCGGTCAGCCGGCGAGCAGCCGCAGGGTCTCGAGGCGGTTCGGGGCGATGTCCGGCTCGGTGCCGACGTCGGCGCCGGCGATCGGCACGACCATCACCTCGTCGACGTCGTACGTCGCCGCCAGCTCGGTCACCCGCTCGCGGGCCTGCTGGGCGTCACCGATGACGTAGCGGGCGGCCATCTTGTCGAGCAGCTCGACCTGGGCCGGCGGCGCCTCGACCTTCTCGGCCTCCTGGACCAGGGCCTGCGGCCCCAGGGGCTGCCCGGTCCGCAGCGCCAGCATCATCTGCAGCTGGGGCAGGGCACGGCGCCGGGCCTCTTCGGGCGACTCGGCGACGGAGGCGTTGACCGTCAGGAACGTGCGGGGGGCGTCGAGGTGCTCGGAGGGCTGGAAGGTCGAGCGGTAGAGCTCGAGCGCCTCGGCCGTGCCGGAGCCGGAGAAGTGGTGGGCGAAGACGTAGGGCAGTCCGCGGGCTGCGGCGAGTCGGGCGGAGTAGTCCGAGGACCCCAGGAGCCAGACGTCCGGCACGGTCGTCGCCTCGGGGGTCGCGCGGAGCACCTGACGGTTGCCCCGCACCGAGACCTGGGCGCCCTCGCGGGCCATCATCGTCAGCACGTCGTCGACGTAGTCGGGGAACCGGGAGACGGCGTCGTCGGTGACCCCGCCCCCGCCGTGCCGCAGGGCGAAGCTGGTCACCGGGTCGGTGCCGGGCGCGCGTCCGATCCCGAGGTCGATCCGACCCGGGTGGGCGGCCTCGAGCAGCGCGAACTGCTCGGCCACGACGAGGGGAGCGTGGTTGGGCAGCATGACGCCGCCCGAACCCACCCGGATCCGCTCGGTGGCGGCGGCGATCATCGCGATCAGCACCGGCGGGTTGGTCGAGGCCACGGCCGGCATGTTGTGGTGCTCGGCCACCCAGTAGCGCTGGTAGCCGAGCGAGTCGGCCTCACGAGCGAGCCCGCGCATGGCGGCGAGGGCGTCGGCGGAGGTCTGGTCGCTGCGCACCGGGACGAGGTCGAGCACGGACAGGCGAGGAAAGTCGGTCACTGGAGGCACAGCGTCGCGGTGCCCCTGGCTTATTCCGGGCAATGGTGCCGTCGCCGTGCCGATCCTGGTTGTGTGGTGGATCGGCCGGTCCATGACCTGCGGATCCGCCACACAAGCGACCTCGAGCGGCCCCCAGGGCCCGTTCACCAGGTCGAGCCCTCCCTCTCGGTAAGGTGCTGGCGGCGGGTCGGCGTACCCGCCGAGGGGCGGTAGCTCAGCCGGTCAGAGCAGAGGACTCATAATCCTTGGGTCGTGGGTTCGAGCCCCACCCGCCCTACGACGTCGATGCGTGCGTGATGGTCCACGAGGGTCCACGCCGACCGTGTCCGGGGGCGGAACGTGCTCAGTACAAGCGACCGCCAGGTGCGCGCTGCCCAGGAGTCCGCTCGCCAGCTGCGGGCCTCCCAATTCTGGTTGCGCCAGCTGCGGGCCTCCCAGGACGCCGCGGTCTGGTGGCTGCTCCAGTACTCGCCGCCCCAGGTGGTGCCCCGCCAGGGGACGGCCTGCCAGTTGCCTGCTCTGTCGAAGGCCTTGCCGGTCCAGGTCTTCCCGTTCCACGCGCCGCCCGCCCAGGCGCTTGCCGATCCGGACTGCCGGGCCCAGCGCGTCCCGTTCCAGGCGCCACCCAGGATGTCGACCTCGCCAGTCAGCGGCTTGCCGCTTCTCGGGTCCAGGACGTTCGAGCCGCCGCGGGAAGCCTCGAGCGTGCCGGTGCCCGAGGACGGGGGCGCGGTGGTGAGAGCGAGCGGGACGGGCCACTGCGCTGCGCGCGAGGCGTTGGTCTCGCCGGCGCCCATGGCCGGGTGGGCGTTCGTCAGGGGGCGTGCAGTGGTCGTCAGCAGGGACTTGACCTGGGCGGGGCTCAGACCCGGCCGCTGCTGGAGCAGGAGCGCCGCCTCGCCGGCCACGAACGCGGTCGCCTGGGAGGTGCCGCTGCCGCGGAAGAAGCGGCCGGAAACGTCACCGAGAACCTTGCCGCCGGGTGCCATCACGTCGGCGTAGGAGCCCGGGACCCGCAGCGAGACGAGGGAACGCCCCGGGGTCACCACGTCGGGCCGACGCTGGAGGTTGCCTCCGTTGGTGAAATCGGCGACGACGTCGTCAGCCACGTCGTTCGTGCCGCGCGGGTCGACCGCCCCCACAGCGATGACGTGCGGGTCGATGGCGGGCATCAAGAGCTGTCGTTCGGAAAGGCCGTCGTTGCCGGCAGCGGCGACGACGACGATGCCGGCCTTCTGCGCGTCCTCGACGGCCCGAGCCAGAGGGTCGACCTGCCAGGACTGGGTGGAGCTGGTTCCGTAGGCGAGCGAGATGACACGAACGTTCATGCCGCGGTCGGTCCGGTGCTGCACGACCCAGTTGATCGCGGCGATCACCTGGGAGACGTCGACGCCGCCGTCCGCTGCGCCAACCTTCATGTTGAGCAGCTGCGCCTGGGGCGCGACACCGGCGAAGGCCTTCGGGTCCGGATACTGGGCGCTCCAGCTCGGGTCACGTCCGGCGATGATGCCCGCCATGTGCGTCCCGTGCCCGAAACCGTCGACGTACCTGGCGCCTGCCGACTGGCTGTCGAAGGACAGGTCCGGCCCGTTCACCACCTTGTCGGCACCGGTCAGTCCGGGGACCGGCGCGATGCCCGTGTCGATGACGGCGACAGTCACTCCCTCACCGGTGATGCCGGCCCGCCACTTCGCCTGGATCCCCTTGCGCGCGGTGAGCGAGTGCAGCGATCCGACGTCGCGCGCGGCCGACCAGTTGCCCTGGGCGTCGAGAGCGCTGCGCTCCTGCTCCGGGGTCACGTCCCCCCAGAGGGAGCCGATGATGCCCTGGCCCCCCAGGGCGAGCTCCAGCGGAAGGCTGACGCTCAGCGATACGGTCGGCAGCGTCACCGTCAGATCGGCGTGCGCCGGCGCCGCCACGCTGCTCGTGGCCAGCGCGAGGCACGCCCCGGCGACCACCCGTCCCTTGTTCGTTCTGTTGATCATGTCCCGGTTCTCCCACCCCTGGTCCTTGCCCCCAGGGTGACGGAAAGTTCGTGGACGTTTGTCGGAAATCGTCAGGTTTAGCGCGAAGTGATCACTGTTCGGGACCTTCGTCCTGCGGGCTTTCGTTCAGCCCCTACCTCGCGAAGAAGCGCGGCTGGGCCAGCGAGAGCGTGTCTCGAGCGGTGATCGGACTCACCCGCACACAGACGCCGGACAACCGGCAACGCACGAGCACCTCCTTGTCACCGAGCCCGCCGACAGAAGCCAGGAAGACGAAGGAGTGGTTGCTCTCCCACACCGGCGTCTCGAAAGCCGGTGTGTCGTTGAAGAGGTAGTGCACCGAGAAGTCGGCCAGCACGTCCCCCGTCGACACGTCGCGGACCGTCAGCTGCTCGCCCGTGCGTTCGTCGCGGCTGAGCACGCGGCCGCCACCCGGTGAGACCACCACGTTCGCCATCTTCGCCGTCCAGGCCGGTTCTCCCGGGGTCTCGAGGGAGGTGGGACCGGACTCCTCTGTCGCGGGGTCCGTGACGAAGAGCAGGTCGTGGTCCAGGTCGGCCCCGGCAGCGTCGACCCCGAGGCCCTGCGCAGTCCCGGCGTCGACGTCCCAACGCCGGGTGTTCTCGAGGTCGACGACCGCCTCCGCGCCGGAGAACGAGAGGACCTCCGCGGTGCCGTCGAGGTCCTGACTGTCGAGCAGCGTCGCGTCGAGGTCCTCGACGGCGAGCGCGCTGTTCCGGTCGCCGTCGAAGCGGTGCACGAGGAACCGGCTGCGGTCCCCGGCGAGCTGGTAGCGGATCACCTCTCCCTCGGAGACGCTTCCCGCCGTGACCAGGTGTCGTTCTCCCTGCCGCGCGAGCCAGGCGGCCACGGTGTTGCCACCGTCGTCGCTCCTGAGGAACCAGCCCCGATCGGTGTGTCCCAGCAGGCGCAGGCGTTGAGACCGAGCGCCCTTCTGGCTCCAAGGAAGGTCGACCGTACCTCCGGCGGCGGTGTGGACGTCGTCGTCGCGCAGCCACGCGACCCGCGCATCGGAGCCCCGAGGCAGCTGGCCGGGTCTGACCACGACGGGCGGCGACCCCGCCATGGAGTGGCGGGCGGTCGTGGAGGTTCCCGCCGGGATGGCGGCATGGGCCGGTGGCACGAGCAACGAAGCCGAGGCGGCAAGGCCCAGGGCAAGGGCGGCTGCTGATGCTGCACGACAAGGGGGGCTGAGTGAACGCAAGGCGGGCCTCCGGTTCGGCGCCCTCGGGGCCGGGCGACCTTCGCCATGGTGGACCCGCGACGGCCACCGCGCCAGTGCCGGACGTGCCAACCCCCGAGGCACACTCACCCGGAGGTGCGCCCGAACGGACGAGGCTCGTCGCCAGCGTCGCCAGCGTCGCCAGCGTCGCCAGCGTCGACGTCCTCGACTCCTCGGCACCATCCAGGGGACCGAGCACCCCCACCCGACCGCCGACTAGTTCTCGCCCGGTGTCGTGCGGGGCGTCCAGCACGACCTGCCCGAGCACGCTGCCAGCTCGTCGAGTCGTGCCGCGAATCGGCTGCGGACAGCCGCGTGAGCGGGATCGGCGGCGACGTTGGTCAGCTGCGCAGGATCTGCGCGCAGGTCGTAGAGCTCCTCGAACCCGAAGGCGTAGCGGACGTAGACGAAGCGGTTGGACCTGACCCCGCGCCACCACCACGGCACGTCTCGCGTGCCCGCCTGGATCAGGTAGTCCCGGTAACCCCCGCCACCGGTGCGCAAGGCGCGCAGCATCGACATCCCGTCCATGCGGCGGCTCCCCGGTGATGCGTCGGCGATGTCGAGGAAGGTGGGCGCCAGGTCCACGAGACCGTACTGGCCCGCGCGGACCGCGCCGCCGTCCAGGCCGGGGCCGCGGACCAGCAGGGGCACCTTCAGGGACTCCTCGTAGGGAAGGTTCTTGCCGTGCATCCGGTGCTCACCGAGCAGGTATCCGTTGTCGGAGGTGAAGAAGACATAGGTGTCGGACAGCTCGCCGGCGTCGCGCAACGTCCGCACGATGCGGCGCACCTGCTCGTCGAGGGACTGCAGCGAGCGGACGCGCCACCGGTGATCGATGCGGGCACGTTCCCGGGGCAACGGCTCACGTCCTGAGATGTGCGGCGGCTTGTCGCTCACGTCGCGCTCGTTGAAGCTGGGGCGGCCGAAGCTCGGGGGCACCAGGTCGCCGAAGAGCTGCCGGTGGCGCTTGACGGCGGACGGGGGACGCCACCCGGACTCCGACATCCGGTTGTGCGGCGCGACCGAGGAGGCCCAGATGAAGAAGGGCGAGTCGCCGCGGGAGAAGCGCTCGACGTAGGTCCGGGTGATGCGTCCGATGACCTCGGTGGAGTGGGTGCCGCGCATACGCTTCGGCGACCCGTCGCGATACAGCGTGAAGTCGTAGTAGCGGTAGACACCGCGCAGGAGCGGGTTGAACGCGGTCCACCCGGCTTCCGGGCGCGGAGCTCCATTCCAGCCGTTGAGGTACTTGCCGACGAAGGCGGTCCGGTAGCCGGCGCGCTGCAGCCACGCACCGATGGTGTCTGCGGGATCGCGCAGCGCCTGGTAGCCGCCGTAGCTGCCGTCGTTGTCGTGGACCCCGTTGTTGTGCCCGTACTGCCCGGTGAGGATCTCGGCGCGGGCGGGACAGCAGATGGGGTGGTTGCTGAGGAAGTTCGTGAGCTCGACCCCGACCCTGCCCACCAGACGCCTCGTCCAGGGCATCCACTGCAGGTCTGTCAGGGCCATGTCGTCGGCCGAGATCAGCACGACGTTGGGTCGGTCGGTGGCGGCCCCGGTGCGCCGGGCCACCCACTGCCGTTCCTGGACCGCGACCCCGGCGCCGCCGGCAGCAGGGCCAGCATCAGAAGCGGCGTTCTCCGGCGGAGCCCCCCCGGGGCCGGAGGACACCGCGGTCGCGCCGGCGACGAGGAGTCCGACGATGACGGCGGCGACCAGCACGGCACGGGCGGTCGACCGCGGGCGCGTGCCGGAGCGAGTCTCGATCCCTTCCGTGCGACTGACGCTCAACCCCATCATCGACCGCTCCTGACGCCGATGCCTGTTCTCAGGATGGGTCGCCGACCCCGGCGTCGGGAGGGCACATGGTCCTCAGCGGGGGCGTTGAAGCCTCCAGCGACCCGAACGGCGACACATCCTGGACGTGCTCACCGCTCACCAGCAGCGGGGGATGTCCCCCCCAGGACGCTCGCTCCTGGCTTCAGCCCCGGGAGAGCGGTGACGGTGCCCGTCGGTGCCGGGGGCGTCGTGACGCTGAACCTCCCCACGACGCGTGCGGTCACGAGCCGCTGGTGCGCTCGCAGTCCGACGCCCGGTCCGAGCTGTCGACGGTGGCCACGTCGGAGCCGCTGCCGCAGCTCACACGGTCGTCGCCGTCGCCGGAGTGGATCGTGTCGTTGCCGTCCACGCCCACGAGGTAGTCACCCTCGGCGCCACCGTCGATGTAGTCGTTGCCGGGGCCCATGCGGATCCAGTCGCGCCCGGCGCCGCCGTAGCCGCGGTCGGTGTCCTGGGCGCCGTTGAAGAAGTCGTCCCCGGCTCCGAAGCGGGCGATGTCGTCGCCCCGGTCGCCCAGCACCGTGACGTCGAACAGGGCCGACAGGGCCGTGGTGTCCACGACGTCGTCGCCCAGGCGGGGCCACACGTCGAGCAGCATCGGCGCGGCGTCGGTGAACTTCGTCGCGATCACGCAGGAGGCGCCGACGCCCTGGGGCACGCTCAGCTTCGTGCAGGCCTTGGGCAGCCACTTCCAGGACTTGGTGCCGGTGTCGACGAAGCGCAGCCGGCCGTCGGCCTGGGTGACGGTGAGGTCGGAGTTCTGCTGCCCCGCGCGGTAGAGGTACCCCTGCTTGGTGCGGTTGATGATGGCCTCGTCCTTCAGCGGGACGACGTCGTTGATCATGATCTCCGTGATGTACGGGCGGTGGGGCCCGATCCCGGCGTACGGCGAGTGGTGGCGCGGCAGGCTCACGGTCGCGTCCTCGTAGGCCGCGTGCGCCGACGCGGCGGCGCCGACGGCGGCCACGGCGAAGGTCGCGAGGGTGGCGGCGAGGGCCGCAGGACGACGTGCAGAGACAAGAGACATTGGTTCCTCCCAGATCAAGACTCAGTCCCGACTGTAAGGGACCAAGGTCCTGATCTGGAGGTTTCCCTGAAAGTCGGCAAGCTCCTGCTAGACCGCCCGGACCTGACTGCGTGAGCAGGCATGCTTCGAGGAGGAGCGGGCGTCGGCTAGCGTCGGCGTCTCCAACGCGCCCGGCCCTCCGGGCTCGTCCGGGTCACACTCCACTGCCGTCCGACACGGAGGAACCATGCCGAAGGACCGCCGCCGCGGCGCCCGCGACGTCCCCGGGGCCTTCGCCCGGGGACGCGAGCGGGTCGTCGGCGTGGCCAAGCGACGCTTCCCCACCGTGGCCGTGACAGGCATGACGGGGGTGGGCAAGTCGGAGCTGGTCGACCACCTGACCGGCCGGGCGCGCGCCGAGGGCGTGCCGGAGGCGGGCTCGGCCGTCGTCGAGCGGCGGGTGCAGCGAGGGCGGCTCCTGCGCGGCTTCCGGTTCCGCGTCGTCCCGGGCGAGAACGCGGCGACCCGGCTCGGCGGCCTCGACGAGGTCTTCCACGACAGCCCGGTGGACGGGGTCCTGCACGTGGTCGCCAACGGCCACGCCACCGGGCGTCGTCCCGCCGGCACCACGGGCCCCGCGCAGGTCTCACGCGAGGAGCAGCTGGCCGCGGAGCTGGAGGACTGGACGGTGACCGCGCACCGCATCGCCTCCCTCGCCGTACGACGCGAGCGGCCGACGTGGCTCGTGGTCGTCGTCACCAAGGTGGACCTGTTCGACGAGCCCGTGGAGGACGTCGTCTGGAGGTACTCACCGCGCAGCGGGACCGCTTTCGGCAACCGCCTCGACGAGCTGCGGGCGCTGGCGGGAGCGGCCAAGCTCTCCATCGACGTGCTGCCGGTGTGCAGCCACCTCGACACGGGCTCCTCGGTCTCTCGAGCGCAGCGCGACACCTACCTCGCTGCCCTCGAGGCCCGCATGGCGCAGCTCTCGGGCCACGTCTGAGCCCGGTGGGCGAGGAAGGCCTCCTCGCCCATCCGCGTCGCGTAGGCACGCGAGGCCACGGTCAGCTCCGGGCTCCGGGCTCCGGGGCTCCGGGCTCCGGTTCACCGTCACCGGCGTCGCCACCGTGACGGTCGCCGCCGCGGTCCGGGTGGCCTCACTCGTCGCGCAGCGGGTCCTCGGACACCTGGACGACGAGCTTGCCGAAGTTCGTGCCGGTGAGCAGCCCGCGGAACGCCTCGGGTGCGCTCTCGAGGCCGTGGACGACGTCCTCGCGGTAGCGCACCGTGCCCGTCGTGAGCCAGCCGGCCATGTCGCGGACGAAGTCGCGACCGTGGGTCCGGGTGAACTCGTCCTGGATGAAGCCGCGCACCGTCAGGCTGCGACGCAGCACGAGGCCGAGGAAGCCCGGCAGCCGGTCGGGGCCCTCGGGAGCCTCGGTGGCGTTGTAGCCCGAGACGAGGCCGCACACGGGAATGCGGGCGTACTTGTTGACGTGGCGCAGCACCTGCCGCGTGACCTCGCCCCCGACGTTCTCGAAGTAGACGTCGATGCCGTCGGGCACGGCCGCCGCCAGGTCCTCGGCGAACGTGGGGGAGCGGTGGTCGACCGCCGCATCGAACCCGAACTCCTCGATCAGCGCCCGGCACTTCATCTCGCCACCGGCGATGCCGACCGCACGCGCTCCCCGCGCCTTGGCGATCTGGCCGACAGCCGAGCCCACGGGACCGGTCGCCGCCGCGACCACGACCGTCTCGTCCGCCTGCGGACGGCCGATCTCGAGCAGCCCGGCGTAGGCGGTGAAGCCCGGCATGCCGAGCACGCCCAGGGCTGTGGACACCGGCGCCTGCGCAGGGTCGAGGCGGCGCAGGCCCGTGCCGTCGCTGATCGCGTAGGTCTGCCAGCCCGAGTACGACAGCACCCAGTCGCCCTCGCTCCAGTCCGAGGAGCGCGACTCGGCGACCTGGCACACCGTCCCCCCGACGAGCAGGCCGCCGACCGGAACGGGGTCGGCGTACGACTCTGCCTCGCTCATGCGGCCCCGCATGTAGGGGTCGAGCGAGAGGTAGACGACGCGCAGCAGGACCTGTCCGTCCGCGAGGGCAGGGAGGTCCTCCTCGACGACGTCGAAGGTGGAGTCGTCGGGCACGCCGACGGGGCGCCGGGCGAGACGGATCTGGGTCGTGGTGGGCATCGGGCCAGCATGCCAGCCGGGACGTGAGGGTGGCCGATGGTGCGTGCTGATGCCACTGGTGCGCTTGTGCTGGCGTCGCCGCGCGGTCTAGGTTGCCGCGGGTGCCCCGAGACCGGCCTCACTCATCAGGCCCTTCCGCCCGCCCGTCAGGACCTCCGGCCCCCCGGAGACGCCCGGCAGTGCGAGCGCGGAGCGACGGTCCTGGTCGCTGATCCACCGCTTGGTCTAGACAGAAAACAACTGATCGAGCCATTTGTCCGAGAGGGTCGTATCGGGACTTTAGTCTCGGTCGAGACCCGAGTCTCGGAGGGCTCGTATTTGGGAGGATGCCATGTTCCGCACCACGCTCCGCGCGGCCGCCGCCACCACGGCCGCTGCCTGCGTCGTCGCCACCACGCTGACCGGTTTCACGGGCGGCACCGCTCACGCCGAGGACCTGCCGCGCACCGAGATCCTGCCGGACTTCGGAACGGTCGTACCGATGAAGAACGCGGCAGTGATCCGCGTCAACAAGTGGGGCTACCGCTACAAGGCCGGCCAGCAAGACAGCCGACTGACGATCAAGCTCGTCGACGGCAAGCTGCGCTACACCGACACCGGGACCAAGGAGCTGCGCCGCATCCCCGACACCTGCGTGCGGAAGAAGGTCGCGAAGGGCGTCGCGGCGGTGTGCACGATCCCACGGCGATTTGCTGAGGGACGCATGTTCCTGGAGGTGTGGCCGCGCCTGGGCGACGACCATGTCGACGGGTCCTCGCTGCCGGCCAAGTTCCGGATGTGGGTGCTGGCGGACGCCGGCCGTGACGTGGTGCGCACGGGAGCCGGGGACGACTTCGTCAACGGTGCCCAGGACCGCGACCGCGTGTGGGGAGGCGCCGGCGACGACTGGCTGCGCACGGGCATCGGCAACGACTCGGTCTTCGGGCAGAACGGCAACGACCGCATCGTGAGCCAGGACGGCGCCGACACCGTGGACACCGGCGCGGGCAAGGACCGTGCCGAGTGTGGCCCGGGCCGTGACAGCGCCACCATCGACGGCACGGACTTCCGCAAGGACTGCGAGAGCGTCTCGCGCCGCTGACGGTTCCCGACCCCTCGGGGACCGTCAGCGGCGTGCCAGCGGCCGGGCGGTTGGGGCGACGGCCTAGGGTCGGACCATGACGGCCTCCCCAGGCGGGTCCCGGACGTCCCGGGCGGCAGGGGGGTCCGGCGCGTGCGGGCCATCCTCACCGGACCCGGTTCCCCCACCGCCACCGCTGGCGCGCGTGAGTGCCTGGGGCTTGCTCCGCGCCGCCCACGGCGGCCCGACGGTCGCGGTCACCGCGCTCGTCGCCGTGCTGGCGGCCGGGCAGCGAGTCGGTCTCTCGACCGGTGTGCTGCTCGTGGCAGCCGTCTTCACCGGTCAGCTGACGATCGGATGGGTCAACGACCTGGTCGACCTCCGCCGCGACCGCGAGGTCGGACGCAGCGACAAGCCGCTGGCGACGGGGGAGCTCCCGGTCGCAGCCGTCGGCACCGCGCTGGGGCTGGCCGCCCTGGCGACCGTGGTCCTGTCCCTCGCCCTCGGGTGGCCGGCTGCGGCGGTCCACCTCGTCCTCGTCGTCGGCTCGGGCCAGGCCTACAACCTCGGGCTCAAGGGCACCGCCCTCTCCTGGCTTCCTTACGCCGTCGCCTTCGGCACCCTCCCGGCCGTCGTCTCCCTCGCGGGTCCGTCGGCGGCGTGGCCCGAAGCCTGGCTCATGGCGGCCGCCGGCAGCCTCGGCGTCGCGGCGCACTTCCTCAACGTGCTGCCGGACCTGGCCGACGACGCCGCCACGGGGGTGCGCGGCCTGCCGCACCGGCTGGGGGAGCACGCCAGCCGGGTCGCCGCCACGGGCCTGCTCGTCACCGCCTCCCTGGCAGCTCTGTTGGGCCGCACCGGTCCGCCCGAGCCGTGGGCCTGGGGACTGCTGACACTCGTCCTCGTCCTCGCGCTCGTCAGCCTGCGTGGCCGCGGCCGCGGCCCCTTCCGGGCCGCCATCGGCATCGCGCTGCTCGACGTGCTCCTGGTGGCCCTCGGATGAGTGGGCCGGCGACCTATCGGCGCCACGACCTCGTGGTCGTCGGCGCGGGACCGGCCGGGGCCGCGACCGCGCTGGGGGCACTGGCCGCCGACCCGGGCCTCTCGGTGCTGCTGCTGGACCGCGCCGAGTTCCCTCGCGACAAGTCCTGCGGCGACGGCATCGCCCCGCACGTGCTCGACCTGCTCGCGGGCGTCGGCGTCACCGGGCTCCTGGATGACCGCGTCCCGGTCACCCGCCTCCGGCTGAGGCGCGGCGACCTCGGCGTCGACCGCGCCATGGCCCGACCGGCGTACGTCGTGCCGCGTCGTGTCCTGGACGCGCGTCTGGTCGACGCCGCCCGAGCGGCCGGCGCCCGGCTGGAGCGCCGCCGCGTGCGGGACGTCGTCGCACGCGAGGGCGGCGTCACCCTCGACGGCGAGGTCTCCGGACGCGTGGTCGTCGGTGCGGACGGCGCCCACTCGGTGGTGCGCCGGGCCGTGGGCCTCGCCGACGGCCCCCGGGCGCTGGCGATCCGCGGCTACGCGCCCACACCTCGAGAGGCGACCGGCACCCAGACCATCACCTTCGGCGACTCCCGGCAGCCCTCCTACGCCTGGGCCTTCGACTGCGGCGACGGCACGAGCAACATCGGGTACGGCGAGCTGCTGACCCCTCGTCGCGCACCCCCGACCCGTCGTCAGCTGCTCGAGCAGCTCGAGCACCTCCTGCCGGGTGCCACCACCGACGCCGAGGACTGGCGTGGCCACCACCTTCCGCTGTCCACCTGGCGCCCGTTGCGCCCGGGCCACGGGCGCCTCCTGCTGGCCGGTGACGCGGCCGGGCTCGTCAACCCGCTGACCGGTGAGGGCATCTACTACGCCGTCGCCACGGGCCTGCTGGCCGGACAGGCGGCCGCCGAGGCGCTGTCGGCGGACCGGGCGACCGACCAGGAGGCCGCCGCGGGAGCGGCGTACACGCGGCGGGTGCGCCGACTCCTGGCCCGCCACCTGCGCCACACCGCGCTGGCCGCGCGGGTCTCGCTGCACGACCGCGTCCTCGACGCCGGGCTGCGCGCCTCGGCACGCGACCAGCGGGTCTTCGACGACCTCGTCGAGCTCGGCCTGGCCCGCGGCACCCTCACCCCGACCCTGGCCCGCGGCCTCGCGCCGTCCTTCACCGGCCGAGCCGGCCGAGCCGGCCGAGCCGGCGGAGCCGGCGGAGCCGGCGAACAACCTCCGCACGCCCACCCACAGGAGACACCCGTATGAGGATCGTGAGCGTCGCCGGCGTCCTGCCGGAGCACCGCTACCCGCAGCAGCAGATCACCGAGATGTTCACCCGCACCATGCTGCGGGGGGCGGTCGACCTGGCGGTCGTCGAGCGCCTGCACGGCAACGCCGGGGTGGAGCACCGCTCGTTGGCGCTGCCCATCGAGCAGTACGCCGAGCTCGAGGACTTCGGCCAGTCCAACGACGCCTTCATCGAGGTCGGGGTGGAGCTCGGCGCACGGGCGGTCACCGACGCCCTCAAGGCCGCCGACCTGACGCCCCAGGACGTCGACCTGATCATCTCCGCGACGGTCACGGGGCTGGCGGTCCCGACCCTGGAGGCGCGGGTGGCCGCCCTCATCGGCATGCGCCCCGACGTCGTACGCGTGCCGCTGGTCGGGCTGGGGTGCGTGGCCGGGGCTGCAGGTGTGGCGCGGCTGCACGACTACCTCGTGGGGCACCCGGACAAGGTCGCGGTGCTGATGTCGGTCGAGCTGTGCTCGCTGACGCTGCAGCGCGGCGACACCTCGATGGCCAACCTCGTCGGCAGCGGGCTCTTCGGCGACGGGGCCGCCGCCGTGGTCGCGGTGGGGCAGGACCGGGCGGGCGACCTCGCGGTCGAGGCGCGGGGACCGAGCCAGCCCGACGTGCTGGCCAGCCGCAGCCGGCTCTATCCCGACTCCGAGCGCACCATGGGCTGGGACGTCGGCGCGACGGGGCTCAAGATCGTGCTCGACAGCAAGGTGCCGCAGATGGTCACCCGCTACGTCGGCGGCGACGTGGCCGCGTTCCTCGCCGACCACGGTCTCAGCCAGGCCGACATCGAGTGGTACGTCGCCCATCCGGGCGGTCCCAAGGTGCTCGAGGCGATGCAGGAGACGCTCGGCGTCCCTCAGGAGGCGCTCCAGGTCACGTGGGACTCCCTGGCTGCCATCGGCAACCTGTCGTCGTCCTCGGTCCTGCACGTGCTGGCCGACACCCTGGCCACGCGCCCGCCGCGACCGGGCTCCTACGGACTCATGCTCGCCATGGGGCCGGGCTTCTGCTCCGAGCTGGTCCTGCTGCGGGCCCCGGAGACCGACGCATGAGCTCCGAGGTCTGGTTCACGATCCTGGTCGCGGCGGTCGGCCTCGAGCGGCTCGCCGAGCTCGTCGTCTCCAAGCGCAACGCGGCCTGGAGCCTCGAGCGCGGGGGAGTGGAGACCGGTCAGGGGCACTACCCCGTCATGGTGGTCCTGCACACCGGGCTGCTGGTCGGGATGCTGGTCGAGGTGTGGCTGCTGCGGCCCGATTTCCTGCCGCTGCTGGGCTTCACGATGCTGGCCCTCGCCGTGGCCTCGCAGGGTCTGCGCTGGTGGTGCATCACGACGCTCGGGCGTCGCTGGAACACCCGGGTCATCGTCGTACCGGGTCTCGCGCCGGTCACCGGCGGTCCCTACCGCTGGTTCTCCCACCCCAACTACGTCGCCGTCGTCGTCGAGGGCGTGGCGTTGCCGCTGGTGCATTCCGCCTGGATCACCGCGGTCGTCTTCACCGTGGCCAACGCGGCGCTGCTGACGGTGCGGATCCGCTGCGAGAACGCCGCCCTGGAATCGCTGCCGAGCCCGGAGCAGGTGCGGGCGTGAGGGACCTCGTCGTCGCCGGTGGTGGCCCCGCCGGGCTGGCGACCGCCCTGTACGCTGCCCGCGCCGGGCTCGACGTCGTGGTCCTCGAGCCGCGCGCCGGCACCGTGGACAAGGCGTGCGGTGAGGGACTGATGCCCGGAGCGTTGGCCGCCCTGCTCGACCTCGGGGTCGACCCGCCGGGCCATGAGCTGACCGGCATCCGCTACGTCGCCGGGGAGCGCCGGGCCGAGGCGGCGTTCCGCGGCGGGTCGGGACGAGGTGTACGGCGGACCTCGCTGCACGACGCGTTGCGACGCGCTGTCGCGGACGCCGGGGTGGAGGTCGAGGAGCGCTCGGTCGGCGCCGTCACCCAGGACGACGCCGGTGTCAGTGTGGGCGGGTCCTGGGCGCGCTACCTCGTCGCGGCGGACGGACTGCACTCGCCGCTGCGCCGCGCGCTCGGGCTCGAGCGTGCGCCGAGTCGGTTGGAACGCGTGCGGCCGCGCGGTGGGCGCGGTCCGTCGCGCTACGGGTTGCGCCAGCACCACCAGGTGAGCCCGTGGACGTCGTACGTCGAGGTGCACTGGGGCGAGCACGCCGAGGTCTACGTGACGCCGGTGGGCCCGGACCGCGTGGGGGTGGCGGTGCTGACCTCCTCGCGCGGCTCCTACGCCGAGCACCTGTCCGCGTTCCCGGAGGTCTGCGAGAGGATCCAGGGCGTGGAGACAGCCAGTGACGTGCGAGGCGCAGGCCCACTTCGGCAGACCTCGACCGCGCGCTCGGCGGGCAGGGTGATGCTGGTGGGGGACGCGGCGGGCTACGTCGACGCGCTCACCGGTGAGGGCGTGGCGCTGGCGGTGGCCCAGGCGCGCGCAGCCGTGGCCGCCGTGGTCGCCGGGGACCCGTCGCGCTACGAGGGGGAGTGGGGCCGCGTGACCCGCCGCTACCGCGTGCTGACGGAGGGCTTGGTGCAGGCGACCCGTCTCGGGCCGGTCCGCCGGTCGTTGGTCCCGGCGGCCACGCGTCTGCCGTGGGCGTTCTCGGCGGCTGTGGATGCCCTGGCGAGGCCGGCGTGAGCGGGGCGCCGGAGCTCGTGGTCCTCGTCGACGAGGCCGGGGCGGCCATCGGCACGCAGGACAAGGCGACGGTCCATCACCGGGCGACGCCGCTGCACCTGGCGTTCTCGTGCTACGTCTTCGACGCCGACGGCCGGGTGCTGGTCACCCAGCGCGCGCTGAGCAAGGTGACCTGGCCCGGGGTGTGGACCAACAGCGTGTGCGGTCACCCGGCGCCCGGCGAGGACCTCGCCGAGGCGGTGCGCCGACGGGGGGACCAGGAGCTCGGGCTCGAGCTGGGCGACGTGGCGCTGGTGCTCCCGACGTTCCGCTACCGCGCGGTGATGGGCAACGGGGTGGTCGAGAACGAGCTGTGCCCGGTGTTCGTCGCGCGCACGACCGGGGCGGCGCGCCTCGACCCCGAGGAGGTCGAGGCCGCGGAGTGGGTGCCGTGGGCGACCTTCCGCGACGACGTCCGCGAGGGGCGACGTGACGTCTCCCCGTGGTGCGTCACGCAGGTCGCGGACCTGGCGGGACGCGAGGACGGCGCCGGGTGGTTCCTGACCAGCTCCGGCTCGTCCCTGCCGCCTGCGGCCCGGTGAGCGGGCCGCGAGGCGGGTCGGACGGTGTCGGAGCGCTCAGGCAGCGGCGCTGGCGCGGCCGAGGCGGGCCAGGCGACGCAGCGCGCCGCCCTGCTGCTTCTCGCGGACGAGGGGGAGCAGGTGGGTCTTGCCCTCGCGCTCGGCGACCAGGACCGTGGCGTCCCGGTCGTAGTCGGCGGCGAGGCGCTCGACCCGGTTGAGGTCGTTGTCGGCGACCGCCTGGTTGACCGCGACGACGTACTCGCCGTGCATGTCGTTGAGCTCCTGGACGAGCGTGCGTGCCATGTTCGTTACCTCCCGATTGAAGTCCGTGTCAAGACCATGGTCCCGGTTTTCTTGGATCGATCCAAATCTGGACACGGTGATCCCGCCCACAGGCGCGCGTGGGGGAGGGTGGGGGCGTGAACCTGACGACGACGGACCCCGGTCACGGTCCCTGCGTCTGCGGCTCGGGGCGGGGATACCGGTCCTGCTGCGGCCCGATTCATGACGGGGCCGCCGCCGACACCGCTGAGGCGTTGATGAGGTCGCGCTACTCCGCGTTCGCGCTGGGCCTGGAGGACCACCTGTTCCGTACGTGGCACCCCCGCACCCGACCGACCGGTCCGTACACGTCCGGAGGGTTGGTGTGGCGGGAGCTGACGGTGCTGCGCACCGACGACGGTGGACCCGGTGACAGCACCGGGGTCGTCGAGTTCGAGGCGCGCTACGCGGAGGGCCCCGGGGCCGAGCAGGTGCTGAGGGAGGTCAGCCGCTTCGAGCGCCGCGCCGGTCGCTGGGTGTACGTCGACGCAGCCCTCTGACCATCGAGTCGAGACATGTCGGTGCGGCCGGCATCCGGGTGGATGCCGGCCGCACCGACAGGGGTGGTTCCGGTGTCAGACCGGCTGGACCTGGCCGAGGACCTCGAGGACATCGGCCGTGGAGGTCGCGGCCTCCAGTCGCGCCACCTGGTCGGCGTCGAGGAAGACCTCGGCGATCCGCCCGAGCAGCTTGAGGTGGTCGTTGCCGAGGGCGGCGACGCCGACGACGAACTTCACCTCCTTGCCCTTCCAGTCCAGACCGTCGGAGTAGCGCACGAACGAGATGGCCGTCCGCTTGATGGCCGACTTGGCTTCGTTGGTGCCGTGGGGCAGGGCCAAGCCGTTGCCCATGTACGTCGACACCGACGTCTCCCGGGCGTGCATGCCCTCGACGTACGCCGCGTCCACCGCTCCGGCCTCGACGAGCAGCTCGCCGGCCCGGGTGATGGCCTCGTCCCGGGTGCGGTCGGGGGCGTCCAGGACGACCGAATCAGGGGCGAGCAGGCCCCCCATCGAGTCGGACTCCTGGTCCGCTGCGGCGGCGCTGCCCCCAGTCGCGTCTCCACCCGCGCCGCTGTTGCGCTCGCGCACCAGCTCGACGATCTCGTCGTACCGCGGACTGTTCATGAAGTTGTCCACCGAGACGTGGACCGCGGACCCGGTCTTCTGCTTGGCCCGAGGCGGTCAGGTCCTGGTGCGAGACGACCACGTCGTAGTCGTCGCGCAGGTTCGAGATCGCCTTGTTCACCACGGTGACGTCGGTGAAGCCGGCGCCGTGCACCTTCTTGCGCAGCACCGAGGCGCCCATGGCCGACGAGCCCATGCCGGCGTCGCAGGCGAACACGATCGAGGTGATCGGGCCGGTGTGCGAGCCGGAGCCGGCCAGCGTCGAGGAGGCGATGGACTGCTTGCCCTTCATGCTCTCCATGCCGGCGGTGGCGGCGCCCAGGTCGCCCTCGCTGCGGTCCAGCTTGAGCAGGAACCCAGCGATCAGGAAGGAGACGGTGGCCGAAGCGATCACCGACAAGGTCACGCCGACGATCTCTCCCGGCGGGGACGCCGCCCAGACGGCGATGATCGATCCTGGCGCTGCGGGAGATCGCAGACCGGCGTCGAAGGCCACGTTCACGCCGACGCCGGTCATGCCGCCGCCGATGACGGCGAGGACGAGGATCGGCTTCATGAGGACGTAGGGGAAGTAGATCTCGTGGATGCCACCGACGAACTGGATGAGGATCGCGCCGGGGGCCGAGGCCTTGGCCATGCCGGTGCCGAAGAACGTGAAAGCCAGCAACAGACCGAGACCCGGCCCGGGGTTGGCCTCCAGCAGGAACAGGATCGACTTGCCCTCCTGGGCGGCCTCGCTGGTGCCCAACGGGGTGAGGATGCCCTGGTTGATGGCGTTGTTCAGGAACAGGATCTTGGCCGGCTCGATGAAGACGGAGGTCAGCGGCAGCAGGCCGTTGTCGACCAGGGTGTTCACGACGCTCGACGCGCCCTTGCTGAACTGCTCGACGAAGGGTCCTGCGCCGACGAAGCCGATGATGGCCAGGAAGCCTCCCCAGATGCCCGCGGAGAAGTTGTTGACGAGCATCTCGAAGCCGGGCCGGATCTTGCCGTCCCAGATGGCGTCGATCTTCTTCATCGTGTAGCCGCCGAGGGGGCCCATGATCATGGCGCCCAGGAACATCGGCACGCTGGCTCCGGTGATGGCGCCCATGGTGGCGATGGCTCCCACGACGCCGCCGCGGATGTTGTCGTCGTACATCATCCGGCCGCCGGTGTAGCCGATCAGGAGCGGCAGCAGGTAGATGATCATCGGCCCGACGATTCCGGTGCCGTCGGCACCTGATCCCCAGGCGCCGAGCTTCTCGACGAAGCCGTACCCGCCCTCGTGACCGAGGGCGTCCCCGATGAGGGTGATCCAGCCGGTCTCGATGAAGAGGGCGGTGATCAGGCCCCAGGCGATGAAGGCGCCGATGTTCGGCAGGACCATGTTCGACAAGAAGGTGCCGAAGCGTTGGACGTGGAGGCGTGCGCCGCCTCCGGGGGGTCGGGTGGGAGTGCTGGTTGCCATGGCGCCTTCCTGGGAGTGAGGGCCTGATCCGTGGGTCGCCGCAACGCGTACGTTGGACCTGGCGGGTCTGTGACGGTAGTCACGTGAATCTGTGATTACCTTTATATCTCCGTCAGATCGGGCCGTCAAGACCCCGAACACAACATGATCAAAGAAAAAACCACGGAAATGCGGTATGGTCTCTGTCAGAGACCTGCCCACGAGTCACCTGGAGGACATCGATGAAGGCCCTGCGTTTCTACGCTCCCGAGGACGTCCGGCTCGAGGACGTGCCCGAGCCCACGTGCGGACCCCGCGAGGTCAAGATCAAGGTGCGCAACTGCTCCACCTGCGGCACCGACGTCAAGATCTTCTACAACGGCCACCAGAACCTCACCCCGCCGCGGACGATCGGGCACGAGATCGCCGGCGAGGTCGTCGAGGTCGGGTCCGAGGTCGAGGCCGCCTTCGGCACCACCTGGACCGTCGGGGACCGCGCGCAGGTCATCGCCGCCGTGCCCTGCGGCGACTGCCACGAGTGCCGCAAGGGCTGGATGGCGGTCTGCCAGAACCAGACCTCGGTCGGCTACCAGTACGACGGTGGCTTCGCGGAGTACATGATCGTCCCCGAGCAGGTGCTCAAGGTCGACGGTCTCAACCGCATCCCCGAGAACGTGGGCTACGACGAGGCCTCGGCTGCGGAGCCCTTCGCGTGTGCCATCAACGCCCAGGAGCTGCTCGGGATCGAGGAGGGCGACACCGTCGTGGTCTTCGGTGCGGGCCCCATCGGCTGCATGCACATCCGGATCGCGCGTGGCGTCCACCAGGTCGGCCCGGTCTACCTCGTCGACGTCAACGCCGAGCGCCTGAGGATGTCGGCCGACGCCGTCCAGCCCGACGAGGTCATCGACGGCTCGCAGGTCGACGTGGTCGAGAAGGTCATGGAGCTGACCGGTGGTCGCGGCGCCGACGTCATCATCACCGCCACCGCGGCCAACGTCACCCAGGAGCAGGCCATCGCGATGGCGGCACGCAACGGCCGCATCTCCTTCTTCGGTGGGCTGCCGAAGACCGACCCGACGATCACCTGCGACTCCAACGTCGTGCACTACCGCCAGCTGCACATCCACGGCGCCAACGGCTCGGCCCCCGAGCACAACAAGCGCGCGCTGGAGTACATCTCCACCGGTCAGGTGCCCGTCAAGGACCTCATCACCGAGCACATCCCGCTCGAGCGTGCCCTCGACGCGTTCGCGATCGTCAAGGCCGGCGATGCCATCAAGGTCACCGTCGAGCCCTGAGATCCCCACAGCTGCTGGCCGGCTGGCTGGCTGGCTGGCGGCTGGCTGGCCGGCTGGTTGGCTGGCTTCTGATCACTCGCCGCACGGTTGGCCGCTTCTGGGTGCTGCCCGCCACGAAGTTGCGCTTCGGAATGCAGGGAGCGACCAGAACTGGGCCTCACGACAGTGACGTGCGATCGACTCCGCCCTCACGCGTCGTACGTCGAGCGCGGTCAGACTTCTGGTCGCTCGCCGCAACCGCAGGTCGACGTACCTTGTAGCGAACGACCACAACCCGGCAAATGTGCAGGGAGTGACCAGAAGCAGGCCAGGGCGGGGATGGCGATCAGGACAGGTGGGTCGGGTCGGGGCGCGCCCGGTGGCCCGAGTCGGACCCGCGGGAGTCCTGGCTGCCCTGCCCGTCACTGTCGAGACCGGTGCCCTCCGGCACGAGGGTGACGATCACCGCCTTGTAGACCGGGGTGTTGCTGTGCAGGGCGGTGTTGTCCAGCGGAACCAGCGGGTTGGTCTCGGGGTAGTACGCCGCTGCCGTGCCCCGCGGGGTGTCGAACTCGACGATCCGGAACGACGGGGCGCAGCGCACGATGTCGTCGTCGGCCCAGTGGGAGACGAGGTCGACCATGTCGCCGGGCTGGAACCCGAGCGCGGCGATGTCCTCCTTGTGCGCGAACACCACGCGCCGGCCCCCCTCGATGCCGCGGTAGCGGTCGGAGAGGCCGTAGATGGTGGTGTTGAACTGGTCGTGGCTGCGCAGCGTCTGCAGCACGAGGTGACGGTCGGGCACGTTGAGCAGCTCGATGGGGGAGACGGCGAACTCGCCCTTGCCCGACTCGGTGTCGAAGGTCCGGGAGTCGCGCGGTCCGTGGGGGAGCAGGAAGCCGCCGGGCTGATGAGCCCTCTCGTGGTAGTCCTCGCACCCGGGCACCACCCGCGAGATGTGGTCGCGGATGACGCGGTAGTCGTCGCGCATGGCGCGCCACTGCAGCCCATGACGGTCTCCGAGCGTGGCCTCGGCGACGCCCGTGACGATGGCGACCTCCGAACGCACGTGGGGGCTGGGCGGCGCGAGGGGGCCCCGGGAGGCGTGCACGGCGCAGACCGAGTCCTCCACCGTGATCGTCTGCTCGCCCGCGGCCTGCTGGTCCTTGTCGGTGCGGCCGAGCGTCGGCAGGATGAGGGCGGTGTCGCCGGTCACGAGGTGGGAGCGGTTGAGCTTGGTCGAGACCTGCACGCTCAGCCGGGTACGACGCAGCGCCTCGACGGTCACGTCCGTGTCGGGCGTGGCCTGGACGAAGTTGCCTCCCAGCCCCACGAACACCTGGACGGTGCCGTCGCGCATCCCGCGGATGGAGTCGACGACGTCGATGCCGTGGTCGCGAGGCGGGTCGAAGTCGAACTCCTTCTGCAGCGCGTCGAGGAAGTGCTCCGGCGGTCGCTCCCAGATCCCCATGGTCCGGTCGCCCTGCACGTTGGAGTGGCCGCGCACCGGGAACAGGCCGGCGCCGGGCTTGCCCAGGTTGCCCTGGGCGAGGGCGAGGTTGGCGATCTCCTTGATCGTGGCCACGCCGTTGCGGTGCTGGGTCAGGCCCATCGCCCAGCAGAAGACCGTGCGGTCGGAGTCGCGCAGCATCTGAGCGAGCTGCGTGATCTGCTCGCGGGTGAGCCCGGTGGAGGTGGCCACGACGTCCCAGTCCACGGCGCGGACGTGCTCCTTCCACTCCTCGAAGCCCTCGGTGTGGCGAGCGATGAAGTCGTGGTCGAGGGCGTCCCACTCCACCAGCAGGCTGCCGAGGGCCTGCAGCAGGGCCAGGTCGCCGTTGACCTTGATGGGCAGGTGCAGGTCGCTCAGCGGCGTACCGGTGGTCATGCCCTTCGGGGTCTGCGGGTTCTTGAACCGCACGCTGCCGGCCTCGTTGAGCGGGTTGACCGCGACGATGGTGGCGCCGTTGCCCTTGGCGATCTCGAGCGCGCTGAGCATGCGTGGGTGGTTGGTGCCGGGGTTCTGGCCGAGGATCACGATCAGCTCGGCGTCGTAGACGTCCTGCATGACCACGCTGGCCTTGCCGATGCCGATCGACTCCGCGAGCGCGACGCTGGTCGACTCGTGGCACATGTTCGAGCAGTCGGGCAGGTTGTTGGTGCCGAAGGCCCGCACGAACAGCTGATAGACGAACGCCGCCTCGTTGGAGGTGCGCCCCGAGGTGTAGAAGGTCGCCTCGTCGGGATTCTCGAGGGCCGCGAGCTCGTCGGCGATGAGGCCGAAGGCGTCGTCCCACTCGATGGGCTCGTAGTGGGTGGCGCCGGGCCGCTTGACCATCGGGTGGGTGATGCGGCCCTGCTGGCCCAACCACATCTCGCTGTGGGAGTCGAGGTCGGCGATCGAGTGCCGGGCGAAGAACTCGGGGGTGGCCCGGTCCTTGGTGGCCTCCTCCGCGACGGCCTTGGCGCCGTTCTCGCAGAATTCCGCGGCGTGTCGGTTCTTCGGATCGGGGTCCGGCCACGCGCACGACATGCAGTCGAAGCCGTCGGCCTGGTTGAGCTTGAGCAGCGTCTGCGCCGTCCGCACCGGGCCCATGCGCTCCAGGGAGCGCTTCATCGACACGGCCACCGCGGTGGCGCCGGCGGCGGCGTCCTTGGGGTCGTGGACCTCGAGCCCCGACTCGTCGTAGTCGGTGCGCTGCCGCTTGGTGCGGTTGTCTGTCGTGTCTGCCATGAATGAACGTCTCCTGCTCGTCGTCGACGATCGTTCCGCACCCGAGAGGGACCGAAACACTCTGGTCCCGACCCTACGGGCGGGGGGTGCGGCGCCGACGGCGAACGCGCTGAGGGGGAGGCACATCACGCCGCTGCCCGGGAAGAAGATGACCGGGTTTGCAGATTCATGCATCGCGTGGATTCGCATTAAAACTACCCATATTGGACGCCACGTCTGAGGCAGACTAGACCTGTCGGACGGCAGGCCCGGTCTCCCACCCCACCTACACCGGGGCCTCCCCCAGAGCCGTCCACGTCACCACGGAGGCACTCCCAGCCTCCCGGACGGGGGCCCCACTCGGGGGCCCCCGTCCCAGGTGCGCCCGCACCCGGGCTGGTTCTCGCGACCTCGGCTTCGTTCGGCGACCTCAGCGCGAGGGCGCGCCGACCACGTCGTACCAGAGGCACGCGAAAGCGCGGTTGCGCTCGACCCGCGTCAGGCGCAGGTCGGTGCGTCCCTCGAGCAGGCGCTTGCCCGAGCCCAGGGTGACCGGAGCGATCGAGACCATGAGGGCGTCGAGCAGGCCGAGGTCGGCCAACGCGGCTGCAATTCCTCCGCCGCCGACGAGCCACACGTCCTGGTCACCGGCGACCGCCGTCGCGTCGGCGTGCACCCGCCGCAGCTCCTCGGACGTGTCAGCGGCGACGAGATGCACGGTGTCGGCCGCCCGGGGCAGGTCGCGGTGGGTCAGCACCCAGCACGGCTGGGTGTAGCTCCACGACTCACCGGTCCGTTCCAGGTGGCCGAGCACCCAGGAGTACGTCGTCGCGCCCATGAGGAGGGCGCCCACACCGCCGATGAAGGATCCGTAGCCCATCGGCCCCTCGTGGTCGATGTCCTGGGAGAGCAGCCACTCGAGGGAGTCGTGCTCGTCGGCCAGGAACCCGTCGAGGGTCGTCGCCGTGTAGTAGACGGTGCGGCTCATCTGGCCAGCCTGCCCCAGATCGGGCGATCCGGGGAGCCCAGCGGCGGCATCATCCGGGGCCGGGACCCCCGGACGGGACTCCGCCGACCAGCGTGTCCGTCGCTCAGCTGATCCCGCCGGGCACTCGAGCGCCGGTAAAGGCTGCCGCGAGCGCGCGGGCCGCCCGCAGCGTGGGCGGGGCGTCGGTGCGCCGGGTCACCAGCACGACGGTGTCGCGGTCGAGGACGGACACGTCGCTGTAGGCGTCCGACTCGGGCGTGCGGTCCGAGAGCAGCGTGCCGGCGTCGAGGTCGACCACCCGCGTCACCAGCGGGCCGACCGCTGTGCCCGAGCCCCGGCCGACGCAGGAGCGCAGCGCCGAGCGCCGGGCGGCGGCGAAGCGTGCTGCGCCCGCCGGCGAGTCGAACTGCACGCGCAGCGCGTCGACCCAGTCGCCGGCGGCCTCGTAGGCGACGACCGAGGCCCGGACCGGATCGAGGTCGGACGACCGCCCGTCCGCCGGTGGCCGGCACCTCCGAGGGAGGGTCCCACGTACGGCTTCCCCGGGGTCGCGGAGCAACGTGGGCGCGCCGGCGTCGGCGTACGGTTCCTCGGCGACGGTGGACCGGTAGGTCCAGGCCGGCCCGAGGTCGGCGGGGCGCGGGAAAGCTCGACGGCCGCTCTCGGCGTCGGCGCCGGTAGCGCCGGGCGACCGCGTGAGGCTGGGCCGGGTGACCCACGGCGGCGGTTCGGTACGACGAGGGTCCGGCGCCGCTGTCGAGGGTCTACCGGGCGTGCCGTCGGGCGCGCCGTCGGATGAGGTGTTCGGCGCAAGGGTCTGCTGCGGGGCGGTCGGCGAGGGTGCCGGCGCCGCGTCCTCGGTTCCGGTGCACCCGGCCACCCCGAGGCCCAGGGACAGGGTGAGCCCGACGGCGGGCACCCACCGCCCCCGCCGGCGAGCACCGTCCGGACGAGGGTGCGGCCGGGAGGTCATCTGGCCAACCTAGTCCGCGCGGTCGAGCGTCACCGGTGTCGAGTGACAATGGCGGCATGACCGGGGTGAGGACGTGAGCGGGCCTTCCGGGCAGGGCGTGCCCCTCGGACGCGGCGGGCCGGGCGGACCAGGTGGGACGAGTGGGCCGGGTGGCCGGCCCGCCGACGACGACGTCCTCGAGCTGGGGGCCGCCGGCAGCGCGACCCGCCGTGGCGCCGCCGGTGAGCCGGACCGCAGACGGCCCCGCCTCGGCGGGGGCACCTCGCGCTGGTCGCGTCGCACCTGGTCGGTCGTCGTGGCCGCCGGGCTGCTGGTGGTGGCGACGGGATGGGGGGCCGAGGACCGGCTGCGGGGCGCGACCGAGGTCGAGCTCGAACGGTGCCGCACGGTGGCGACCGAGCAGGTCGCAGCGGCGGAGAAGTCGCTGACCACGATGGCCGACTACCTGCGCCCCGGTCTGCTGTTCGTCCCGATCGAGGCCCGCGACAGCCTCTACGTCGCGATGTCCGAGGCTGCCGGCGACGACGTGCCGCGTGTGCGTGCGGCGCTGGAGAGCTGCCGAGCGGTGGAGGCGTCGTGGATCCACCCGGACCTGCAGCAGCGTCGCGACGACTACGTCGGCCACCTGACTGACACCGTGGCACTCCTCGAGACCGTCGTGGAGGACGGCCGGCTCTACTACCGCGACACCCCCGAGCTGGACGCGGAGCGCGACCGGTTGTTCGGCGCGCGGTGAGCCCCAGAGTCCTCGGGGCTACATCTCCTCGTGGGTGGTGGGGTCTCCGTCGAAGAGCCGACCGTCCGCGCGGCCCAGGGCGGTGATGGCCGCGACCTCGTCGTCGGTCAGCCCGAATCCGAGCACGTCGAGGTTCTGGCGCTGACGCTCGGGGTCGGCGGACTTCGGGATCGGAACGGCCCCGACCTGGAGGTGCCAGCGCAGGATGACCTGGCTCGGGGTCACGCCGAGCCGCTCGGCGGGTCCGGACACGGCGGCGTCGGCGTACTTGGCCTGTTGCTTGCCCAGCGGGCTCCACGACTCGGTCACGATGCCCCGGGCCTCGTCGACCGCGCGCATCTCCTCCTGCGGGAACCCGGGGTGCAGCTCGAGCTGGTTGACCGCCGGCGTCACCCCTGTCTCGGCGATGATCCGGTCGAGGTGCTCCTCGGTGAAGTTCGAGACGCCGATGGAGCGCACCAGGCCCTGCTCGCGGAGGTCGACGAGCGCACGCCACGCCTCGACGTACTTCCCGACGCTGGGGTTGGGCCAGTGGATGAGGTGCAGGTCCAGCTGCTCCAGGCCGAGCCGCTCCAGCGACTCGTGGGTGCTGCGGACCGCGTCGTCGTACCCGTGGTGCCGGCCGGGGATCTTGCTGGTCACGAAGAGCTCGTCGCGCGGCACGCCGGAGCGGCGGATCGCCTCGCCGACCTCGCGCTCGTTCTCGTAGTTGACCGCGGTGTCGAGCAGCCGGTAGCCGGTCTCGATCGCGCTGACGACGGCGTTGACGCCGTCGTCCCCGCGCAGCGGGTACGTGCCGAAGCCGACCGTGGGAATGGTGTGTCCGTCGTTGAGGGTGCGTGTCGTGTCCACGCCTCCACTGTGCACGCCCCGACCCACCGCCAAACCGCGGCAACGGTGGTTCAATCGCAGGGTGGAGCTCGCAGACCGGTGGCCGTTGCAGGGTGCCGAGGACGTCCGCGACCGGCTGCTGGAGGCGTACGGCGACGCGTCGCGTGGCTACCACGACCAGCAGCACCTGACCGAGGTCCTCGACCGGTTGGACCAGCTGGCGTCAGCGGGGGAGACGTTCGCGCGTCTCCCGGTGGCGCTGGCCGCGTGGTTCCACGACGCGGTCTACGCCGGTGCCCCCGACGACGAGGAGCGCTCGGCCCGGTCCGCCGCGAGCGAGCTCAGCGCGGCGGGTGTGCCTCCCGACGTCGTCGCCGAGGTGGTGCGGCTGGTGCTGGTGACAGCCGAGCACCGACCCGACGACGGTGACCTCGACGGTGCTGCGCTCAGCGACGCCGACCTGGGGATCCTGGCCGCCGAGCCCACGCGCTACGCGGAGTACGTCGCCAGCGTGCGTCGCGAGTACGCCCACGTCGGCGACGACGACTTCCGCGCCGGGCGGCGTGCCGTGCTGGCAGCGCTGGAGGAGAAGTCGATGCTCTTCCACACCGCGGCGGCGCGGGAGCGGTGGGAGGATGCCGCTCGTTCCAACCTCCGGCGCGAGCTCGACCACCTGGCCTGAGGTGGGTGGGGGGCCCGCGGCGGTCAGCGCAGGGTGCGCTCGAAGGCGAGCGTCCCCGCCGGCGCGTCGAGCCGCGCGTGGACGCCGAGCGGAAGCGCGCGGTTGTCCGGCACGTGCCCCAGCGGGAGCCCGGTCACCATCGGCACCCCGAGCGGGGCCAGCCGGCGGTGCAGCAGTGTCTCGGCCTCACCGGGCTCGCCGCAGCCGGTGAAGCGGCCCAGGGCGACGGCTCGCACGTCGTCGAACCAGCCGGAGCGCAGCAGCTGGGTGACGTAGCGGTCGAGGCGGTACAACGCCTCCCCGACGTCCTCGAGCAGCGCGATGCCATGCGCGGCGGGTCGGACGAGCGGCGTCCCGGCGCTGCTGGCCAGGACGGCGAGGTTGCCGCCGGTGACGGTGCCCTCGGCGCTGGTGGCGGTGACGGCGCTGGTGGCGGGCCCGGGTGCAGGCGAGCCGGTGAGCGTCAGCGGCCCGCCGTCCATGACCAGGGCACGCACCTGCGCGACCGCCTCAGGGGTGCCGTCGCCGAGCCCGGCCACACCGGGGCCGTGGACGGTGGCGAGGCCCCATCGCGAGGCCACGGCCTGGTGGAGCGCGGTGACGTCGGAGAAGCCGACGAGCAGCTTCGGGGCGGACCGGGCCAACGCGTCCCAGTCGAGAAGGTCGAGCATCCGCTGGGTCCCGAAGCCGCCGCGTGAGGTCCACACCGCCGCCACGTCGGCATCGGCCCACGCCCGGCTGAAGGCGGCAGCGCGGTGGGCGTCGTCGCCGGCGAGCCAGTCCTCACGGGTCTCGGCGGCGCGCTCGACGCGCACTCGGAGCCCCCACGACTCCAGGACGGCGACGCCGGCCGCGAGCCGGGCGGGCCAGGTCGGTCCGGCGGGGGACACCACCGCGACGAGATCGCCGGGTCGCAGCCGCGACGGCCTCAGGAGTGCGCGCCCGGTGGGTCGGGGGAGGAGCGTCCGTGGCTTGGGACGGCGCAGGCCGGCGCGCGTCAGGCGCGTCACGAGCTCCCGCGAGGACACCGGGGTGGCCCCTGCCGCGACCACCTCGTCGTACCACCCGGACGGGACGTCGTAGTGGTCGCCGTCGAAGCCCCGCTCCGGCACGCCGATGCGGCGCGCGAAGGTGTGCAGCTCCTCGTGGGAGGTGTCGCTCGCCAGGTGCGACCAGACGCGGCCGTGGGCCTCGACGCTCGGCGGGTCGATGATGATCACGGTCGGACCGCTCGTCAGCCGGTGGGACGCGCGAGTCGTCGTACGGCGACCTCGGCGAGCCAGGCGGCCGCGTCGGGAACCACGCTGTCGTCGAAGTCGGCGCGAGGCGAGTGGTTGTCGGGGGCGGACGTCGGGTCGTCGGTGGGGCAGGCTCCGAGGATGAGGTAGGCCCCCGGGACCTCGTTCATCACGAAGGACATGTCCTCGGCGCCCAGCTCGGGCTCGGGCTTGAGCCGCCATGCCTGGAGACCGAAGAGGTCGTGCACGACCCGTACGGCGAAGTCGTGCTCGGCGCCGTCGTTGACGGTGACCGGGTAGCCGAGCCGGTAGTCGATGTCGACACCCACCCCGTGGGCGTCGGCCACGCCGCGCAGGACGCGGGGGACGACCTCCTGGACGCGTTCGCGCTGCGCGGCCGAGAGGGTGCGGACGGTCGCCTCGAGCTCGGCGGTGTCGGGGATGATGTTCTCCTTGGTGCCGCCCGCGATCCTCCCCACGGTGATCACGACCGGGTCGAGAGCGTCGAAGGAGCGGGTGACCGCGGTCTGCAGCTCCGAGACCATGGCGCACAGCGCCGCGATCGGGTCGCGGGAGCGGTGTGGGGCGGATCCGTGCCCTCCCTCACCGCGAACCGTGACGTGCAGCTCGTCGGCGGCGGCGTACTGCGAGCCGGGCCGCGAGGTCCAGGTCCCGCGCGGGATCTCGGAGGAGTAGGCATGCCAGGCGTACGCCGCGTCCACTCGCCGGCCGGCCACGTCCAGCAGGCCCTCCGCGACCATCGGCTCTGCTCCGCCCGGGCCCTCCTCGCCGGGCTGGAACATGAGGACGACGTCGCCGACCAGATCTCTGCGTCGTCCCGACAAGATGTGTGCAGCGCCGACGAGGGCCGCGACGTGGAGGTCGTGGCCGCAGGCGTGCATGACGCCGGCCTCCTCGGAGCGGTGGTCACCCCCCACCTCCTCCTCGACGGGGAGGGCGTCCATGTCCCCGCGGAGCAGGACCACCTGCCGCGGTCCGCTCGTGGGCTGTCCCTCGCCACGCACCACGGCGACGACGGAGGAGAGGTTCTTCCCGAGGGTGACCTCGAGGTCGAGCGGTGCGAGGGCGTCGACGACCGCCTGCTGGGTGCGGGGGAGGTGGTTGCCGATCTCAGGGTGCCGGTGCACCTCGCGGCGCAGCGCCACCATCATCGGGGCGAGCTCCTGCGCCAGGCGCAGGGACTCGTGGGTGGACTCGATCGAAGTGGTCTCCGGCACCCCCGGAGCCTAGCCGCCAGCAGGCTCGCCTGGACTGAGCCGGGCGCCCGCGCGCGACAGCTGAGCCGGGACGCAGGAAGGGGGGTGCCGGGATACGGCCCAGACATCCCAGCGGAGGGGTCTCTTCGAGAGACTTCTCGCAGGGCTGGGTGACGATCGGTCGCGCGCACCTGCGCTCTGCCGTCATACATCCGGACGGTTTTCCGGCGCGGAAACCGTCCGGTCGTATGACGGAGGACGGATGGTCACTCGTCAGACGTGGGGACGGTCTCGCGCAGGGCGGCGACCACGGGTCAGGCGCGACCGGCGGCTTCCTCCTCCTGCCGCTCGTCCTGGAGCTTGTCCTTGCTGCGCACCAAGCGCAGCAGCGTCACCAGGCCGAGGCCTCCGACGACGTTGCCGACGAGCGAGTAGGAGAAGAAGACCAACCAGTCGCCGTACCCGAAGCCGGCCTCCCCGGTGTGGAGCGCACCGAAGATCAGCAGCGAGTTGAGCACGGCGTGGAAGAGCTCCAGGCCCACCAGCAGGAACGAGGCCGCGAGCGAGGCCACGACCCGCACGACCATCTCCTCGGTGCCTTGCTGCATACGCGTCAGCAGCGTCATCACCATGCCGCCGAGGAGCGAGAGACAGAACGTCTCGACCGACAGTGGCGCGGTCGCGTAGTGCTCGCCGGACGTGATCATCTGCTGCTGCAGGGCCGGGAGGGCCAGCACGATCAGCCACATGATCAGCCAGCCGCCCACCAGGTTGGCCACCAACGTCCCTGACCAGAGCTTGGCCAGCTGCGCAGGTCGGGCCTTCTTGGCGACCACCGTGAGGACCGGGACGAGGAAGCCCTCGGTGAACAGCTCGCTGCGTCCGAGCATCAGCGCGAGGGGGCCGATGGCGAAGGCGATGGCGCCGAGCAGCTGGTTGCCGGTCTCGTCCATGACCAGGACGAAGGCGATGACGCCGAAGGCGATGTCGGTGCCGGCGACGAATCCGGTGACCAGGATCTCTCGCCAGCTCCGACTCAAGCGCTGGACGCCCTGGTCCACCTGGCGGTCGAAGGCCTGCTCGAGCTCGTCCTCCATCGGCCCCTCGGTCTCGCCCTGGTCGCGGCGGTCCTGGTCGGCGTGGTCCTGGTGCGCGGCTTCGGACCGGCGACCGGAGTGGCGACCGGAGTCGGCCTGCCGGGACGCCTCGACGTCCCGCTGGACCGTGCCCTCGCCGGAGCCTTCGTTCTCTGACATTCCCGAAGCGTGGCAGACAGACGAACACCGGGTGCGGACCGGATGCCTAGGCTGACGTCGTGTCCACGAGCGGGTCGAGCGTCGAGACGGCGGAGGCGCTGGTCCTCACCGCAGCTGCGCTGCACGCGGGGTTCCAGCTGACGGTCTCCGTGCTGGTCTACCCGGCGCTGCTGCGCGCCGAGCCCTTCGCTCCGGCGCACGACCGGCACAGCCGCAGCATCGTCCCCCTGGTCCTCCTCGTGTACGTCGCTCTTGTCGCCTCAGGCGTCGTGCGACTGGTCGTCGGCCAGCTCGACGTGCCCTCGGTGGTGGCGCTCGCCGGGGCCGCCGTAGCGGGGCTGGCGACGGCCCTCGTGGCCGCGCCCACGCACGGGAGGCTGGCGCACGGACGCACCGACGAGCTGGCCCGCCGGCTCACCCGAGCCGACATGGTCCGCACGCTCGGCGCCGTGGTCGGGCTGGCCGGGGCCCTCGTCGCCGCCCTCGGCTGAGCCGACCGGCTCACCGGGTGTCGACGTCGCTCGCTGGCGCTCGCTGCTCGACCACCGGGTGGTGCCGGGCGTCAGCCGCCGAGGTGGTCGACGTCCTCGAACTCGCTGGCGCGGTTCTCGCGCTTGTTGGCCAGCCAGGTCACGCCCCACAGCACGATGCCGACGACGAGCATGCCGCCGGCGATCTTGTACTGCACCATCTGGTCGGACAGCCGCGCCCACGGGCCGGCCAGGTAGAGGCAGGCGACGGCGGCGACGTACGGGGTCAGCCTCGGGGCCCGGAAGGCGCCCTCCGGGGCGGGGTCACGCCGCAGCACGACCACGGCGACGTTGACGACCGCGAAGACCAGGAGCAGCAGCAGGCCGGTCGTGCCGGCGAGCGCGGTGACGGTGCTCTCGGCCAGGTTGCCCACGACGACGATGAGGATCAGCGCAAGGCCGGTGGTGAACGCGATCGCGGCCCAGGGAGACTGGCGGCCCGGGAGCACCTTGCCCAACCCGCCGGGCAGCACCCGCTGGTTGGCCATGCCGTAGACGAGACGACTGGCCATGAGCATGTTGATGAGCGCGGTGTTGGCGACCGCGAAGACCGTCAGGAACGGGAAGATCGTAGCCACGGGGAATCCGGGCATGCCCTCGCGGACCACCGCGAGCAGCACGCCGGTCTCGCTGTCGCCGCTGCGGGTGATCTCCTCGGCCGTCAGCACCGTCACGACCGCGATGGCCACCAGCATGTAGATCACGACGGCGATGCCCAGGCCGGTCAGCATGGCGCGAGGGAAGACGCCACGCGGGTCCTTGCACTCCTCGACCATGTTGACCGAGTCCTCGAAGCCGACCATGGAGAAGAACGCGATGGCCGTCGCCACCGTGATCGCGACGAGCGCGGAGACGTCGCCGGGGCTGGTGAAGTCGGTGACGCGCGCGATGTCGCCCTCGCCGCGGCCCATCACCCACAGACCGATGCCGATGACGATCGCCAGCGCGAGGAGCTCGATGAGAGTCAGCACCACGTTGAACTTCACGCTCTCGCCGACGCCGCGCAGGTTGATCGCGGCCAGCAGCATCATGAAGCCGAGCGCCACGATCAGTGCAGCCGTGTCACCTGTGGGGATGCCGATCCACTCCAGGCCGCCGTCGGAGCCCAACGTCGCGTCGAGACCCGCGAGCAGGTTCGACGACAGCAGGGTGGAGGAGGTCGACGCGCTCGTGATGCCCGAGGAGATGACTGCGAAGGCGACGATGAAGGTCACGAAGTGAAGTCCGAACGCCTTGTGGGCGTAGAGCGCAGCCCCAGCGGCCTGGGGATACTTCGTCACCAGCTCCAGGTAGGACAGTGCCGTCAGACCGGCAACGGTGAAAGCGACAAGAAAGGGCAGCCAGGCGAGACCGCCCACCTGGGCTGCGATGTCGCCCGTGACGGCGTAGACCCCGGCACCCAGGATGTCGCCGACGATGAAGAGCAGGAGCAGCTTGGGCCCCATCACCTTCTTGAGCGGTGTGCGCTCGTCGGACGCTGCGGTGGACTCAGCCATGGGGGCTCCCCGGACCTCCGCCCGGACCGAGCGCCCGAGATAGCCCACATGCTCCACCCCTCACGAGCCCGTGGCGGCGCAATCCGTGAGATCCGCGTGTCGCGGTGGTGGTCGTCACAACGCCGGATCCGGAGGGTGACGCGACGGTCACCGCCCTCGTTGCCGACACTGTGACCACGTAGACCATGTAGACCACGCTGACCCCGCTCGCCGGCCCCGCCCTCGACGCCTACCGGCTCGTGCAGCCCAGCGGGACCTCCTCAACCGCAGTCGGCGCCCTGTCAGCGCCCTCGTCTCCGACCTCATCCTCTTCACCCGTCACTGGGGCCTCACCCCTCGACCAGGTGCGCGCGCCGGAGATCCGCGGTGGCCTGCTGGGCGAGCCGTCCGACGGAGCCTCGCCGCTGGAGGGGTGACGGCTCAGGTCCGCCGCGCCAGACTGGAGCGGTGAGCACCAACAGCACCGTCCACGAGTATCTCGAGCCCCGCGACGTCCTCATCGGCCGCACCACACACGTGCGCCGGCTGCTGCCGCACAAGGAGCGCCGCAAGATCGGGGCGTGGGTGTTCCTGGACCACTACGGTCCCGACGACATCAAGGAGACCGGGGGCATGTGGGTGCCACCGCACCCGCACACCGGGCTGCAGACGGTCACCTGGCTCTTCGAAGGCCTCGGGCGCCACACCGACAGCCTGGGGTCGGACCAGCTCATCCGACCCGGTCAGCTCAACGTCATGACCGCGGGCCACGGCATCTGCCACGCCGAAGTCTCGCCGGAGGAGGCTCCGCGGACGCTCCACGGACTCCAGCTGTGGGTGGCGCTGCCCGACTCCGCCCGCGACGCCCGGCCGGCCGACTTCACCCACCTCGCCGACCTGCCCGGCTGGAGCGCCGAGGGCGTCGAGGTCACCGTCCTGGTCGGGGACCTCGACGGTCACGCCTCCCCGGCTCCGGCGCACACCCCGCTGGTCGGCGCCGAGATCCGGCTCGGGGCCGGCGCCTCGGTCGAGCTGGGGCTCCGCGAGGACTTCGAGTACGGCGTGCTCGCCGTAGGGGCCGACGTCGACGTCGACGGCGACGCCCTGACGGCCCAGCGGTTGTCCTACCTCGGGCAGGGCCGCTCCTCGGTCCGGCTGTCGGCGGGTGACGAGCCGGCGATCGCCGTCCTGCTCGGAGGCGAGCCGTTCACCGAGGAGATCGTCATGTGGTGGAACTTCATCGGCCGCAGCCACGAGGAGATCGTGGAGCAGCGCGAGGCGTGGAACGGGTCCGGCCTGCCGTTCGTCCCCGAGCGGTTCGGCGAGGTCGCGGACTTCGACGGCGACCGGCTGCTGGCTCCGCCCTTGCCCAACACCCGTCTCAAGCCCCGCTGAACCCCTCCAGACACCCCGGAAGGTGTCCCGACAGCACCGGAACCAGCTCCGGACCGACTTCTTGTGGGAAACATGTGGCAAATGGGACGCACGTGCCCCACAATGGGGGAGTGACCCGTGATGCACGAGTCACCTCACACCACAACTTCACAGGCTCAGGCCGTGGCTCACCACGACACCTGCTGATCACCGATTCGAGACCGCTGGGGAAGGCGTACCTCGACGCCGGATCAACAGGAGGACCTCGTGACCACACGTCAAGCGACCAGGGGCGTCATCTACGTCCACTCGGCGCCCTCTGCGCTCTGCCCGCACATCGAGTGGGCGCTGGGGGGCGTGCTCGGCAACGCCGTGAGCCTGGAGTGGACGCCGCAGCCTGCCCAGGCCGGCACCTACCGCGCCGAGTTCTCGTGGCTCGGCAGCCCCGGCACGGCCGCGTCCGTGGCCTCGGCGCTGCGCGGCTGGAACCACCTGCGTTTCGAGATCACCGAGGAGCCGACCACCTCGACCGAGGGCTCGCGCTACTCCTACACCCCTGACCTGGGCGTCTTCCACGCCGTCACCGGCATCCACGGCGACATCATGATCCCCGAGGACCGGCTCAAGGCCGCCGTGGTCAAGTCGGCCGCCGGACAGACGACGCTGGAGAACGAGATCAGCGCGCTGCTCGGCAAGCCGTGGGACGACCAGCTCGAGACCTTCCGGTACGCCGGTGACGGTGCGCCGGTCCGCTGGCTGCACCAGGTGGTGTGAGCGTGGCGGGTGTCCCGGTCGACCCGGGCGCGGCGGGGATGGCGTTCGTCGCGGTCAACGACCTCGACCGCGCGCTGGCGTTCTACGTCGACACGCTCGGCTCGTCCCTCCTCGAGGCCCCGAACGCCCAGCACCCGGAGGTGTGCGTCGTGCGCACCCCCGGCGGACCTGGCTCTGCCCTGAGCCTCACGCTGGTGCAGGTCGCGACCCCGTCCGAGGGCGACGGGTCCGGCGACGCGCCTCCTGCCACCGAGGCGGCCGTGCAGGCCGACATCGAGCTCTCCCGTGTCGGCGACGCCGTCGTCGACGACGCCGGTCTCTGGCGGACCCCTGAGGGGGACGTCGTGACCTGGTTCCGCGACCAGGCCGGGGCCATCGCGTCCCTGGCCCATCGAGCCGCCTGACGCCGTCCTCCCACGGCGTCAGGCGGTGCGGAGCCGCTTCTCCAACGGAGTCGGGAACGACGGCGTGACGGTTGCCCCCTCGAGACGAGGTTCGAGGGCGGCGGCCGCGGCGTCGACGGCCTCGGCGCAGGCACCACCGCGATCGGTGAGGAGCTCGGTGGCGACCGCGCCGTCCGTGCGCACGGCCCACCCGCCGACGACCTCCCCGTCCCACCAGACGGTCGGCCCCACGTTGCCGAACGTGTCGTAGAGGGTTGAGCTGTCCTCGGGCAGGAACCACTCGCGCTGCTTCCAGCCCATCGGCGTCGGGTCGAGGGCCGGCAGCAGCGTTGCCACGGGGTCCGCCGGTGGCACGGGGGCGACGTCGTCGGCCAGCAGCCAGCCGGACCCGGTCTCGACCAGGTCCAGCCGCGTCAGCGCGGCACGCGTGACGCCCTTGGCCCAGCCGGTCCACCACACGACGTCGGTCTCGGTCGCGGGGCCGAACGCGGCAAGATACCGGCGGACCAGCTCGACGCGCGCCTCGGCCTCGTCCCACGCCTCGTCGCCGGGGACGAGCGTCTCCCACGTGTGCTGGCGCGACGTCCACGACCCCAGCGGACGGCCGCGGACCAGGCGGCCCTCGGTGGCCATGAGGGTCAGGACCGACGAGGTGATGGTGCGGCGGACGTCGTAGCTCTTCTCGCTGGTCGGCAGGATGGCCGTGCGCAGCCGCGGTTCGGCTGCGCCGAGCTGAGCCCCGGACGCCTGGCCCAGCCGACGCGCGGCCGCCGAGGTTCGGGCGATCGTCTCGTCGATCCAGGCCTCGACGTCGACCGGGTCGTCCGGTAGGGGCGGGTCGGTGGGCAGGGTGGTCAGCTGCTTGACCAGCGTGCGGCGCATGGTCCGGGCCACCCCGGCGGCCGCCGCGGCCTGCACCACCGGCACCGAGACGGGTGGGACCGCGAACAGGGTGCGACGCATCCCCATGATCCGCACCACGGCGCTCTCGTCGTACATCTCACGCTCGACGTCGGCCAGCGTCAGCGACGGGGCCCGCACCAGCGCGGAGAGGTAGACCGTCGCCGGGTCGGTGGCGTGCAGCGCGAGGACCGCGCTCGCCGCCTCCGCCACCGAGCCGGCGGACCCGTCGAGCCGATGACGGCGTACGACGCGGGAGCGTCGCTCCTGAAGATCCATGCGACCGGTCTAGCAGAGCGCGCCGACACCCGTCCGGGAACGCCGACGCCCCCGCCGCCGGGGTACGGCGAACGGGGGCGTCGTGCGCTTGCGGGCCGGCGGGCCTCAGACGGTTCGGAAGGCCACGGCGACGTTGTGACCGCCGAACCCGAACGAGTTGTTCAGCGCCGCGAGGTCGCCCTCGGCCGGCAGGTCACGCTTCGCGGTGGCGATGTCGAGGCCGACGTCCTCGGGGTCGTCGAGGTTGATCGTCGGCGGCACGACCCGGTGGTGCAGGGCGAGCACGGTCGAGATCGACTCCAGCGCCCCGGCGGCACCGAGCAGGTGGCCGGTCATCGACTTGGTCGAGGTCAGCACCACGCCGTCGGAGGCGTCGCCGAGCGCGTTCTTGATCGCACCGGCCTCCGCCACGTCGCCCTGGGGCGTTGAGGTGGCGTGGGCGTTGATGTGCACGATGTCGGAGGCCGAGAGGCCCGACTCGCGCAGCGCGATCTTCATGGCCCGGGTGGCCCCGAGGCCCGCCGGGTCGGGCTGCGCGATGTCGTGGGAGTCCGCGGTGATGCCGGCGCCGGAGGCCTCGGCGTACACCTTGGCGCCGCGAGCGGTGGCGTGGGCCTCCGACTCGAGCACCAGCACCGCAGCGCCCTCACCGAGGACGAAGCCGTCGCGGCCCTTGTCCCACGGGCGGGACGCCAGCTCGGGCTCCTCGTTGCGCTTGGACAGCGCCATCATCTGGCCGAAGGCGGCCATCGGCAGCGCGTGGACCGCGGCCTCGGTGCCACCGACGACGACCACGTCTGCGCGGCCGAGGCGGATCAGGTCGATGCCGAGCGAGATGGCCTCGTTGCCCGAGGCGCAGGCCGAGACCGGCGTGTGGACGCCGGCCTTGGCGCCGATGGACAGGCCGATCGCGGCCGCGGGCCCGTTCGGCATGAGCATCGGGATCGCCAGCGGCGAGACCCGACGCGGACCCTTGTCGCGCAGGCTGTCGTAGTTGTTCAGCAGCGTCGTGACGCCGCCGATGCCCGACGCCATCGCCACCGCCAGACGCTCGGAGTCGACGGAGGCGCCGTCCCCGCCGAAGCCGGCGTCCGCCCACGCCTCGAGGGCCGCGACCAGCGCGAGCTGGCCGGAGCGGTCGAGGCGGCGCGCCTTGACGCGGTCGAGCACGTCGCCGGGCTCGACCGCGACCTCGGCCGCGATCTGCGTGGACAGCTGCTCGGCCCAGTCGTGCTTGAGCACGTCGACGCCGGAGCGGCCCTCGAGCAGACCGGACCACGTCGACTCCACGTCACCGCCGAGCGGCGAGGTGGTGCCGAGTCCGGTCACCAGGACACGGGTGCTGGTCATGGGTTCTCCTGTTCGTGGGCCGTCGCGGTCAGACGTCGGCCGGGTCGTGCGGGCGTTCGGGCGGGACCGAGCGGGCCTGGGCTCAGGCCTGGGCGTTGTCGATGTAGTCGACGGCGTTGCCGACGGTCTTCAGGTTCTTCACGTCGTTGTCGGGGATGCGCACGCCGAACTTCTCCTCGGCGGCCACGACGATCTCCACCATCGACAGCGAGTCGACGTCGAGGTCGGCGATGAACTCCTTGTCGGGCTGGACGTCGTCGGCCGGGACGCCGGCGATCTCCTCGACGATGGCGGCGAGGTCGGTCTGGATCTCGGTCTTGCTGGCCATGGGGGCTCCTAGGTGAGTCGTGTTCGGTTCGTCGTACAGGGATCGTGCGGGTCGTGCGGGTCGTGCGGGTCGTGCCCGCCCACCTCGGGTGGGAGGTACGGCGGCTCCTGCGGGCGAGGTGCCCGGCAGGTGATCAGTGGGGGTGGTGCCTCAGGGGATGGTCACCACCTGGGCGGCGTAGGCCAGGCCGGCGCCGAAGGCGATGAGCAGAGCGGTGTCACCGCTCTTGGCCTGACCCTCCTGCACCAGCCGGTCCAGGGCAAGGGGCACCGAGGCGGCCGAGCTGTTGCCCTGGTCGGCCACGTCGCGGGCGATGGTCACGTGCTCGGGCAGCTTCATCGCGCGCGCCATGGCGTCGATGATGCGCATGTTGGCCTGGTGGGGCACGAAGACGTCGAGGTCGTCGACCGTGATGCCGGTGCGGTCCAGGGTGCTGTGGGCGACCTTGGCCATCTCGAAGGCGGCCCAGCGGAACACCGCGTTGCCCTGCATGACGAGGTGCGGCATGCGGGGCTCGTCGGAGGCCAGCACGTCGCGCCAGTCCTCGCGCTGCCGGATCAGGTCGAACTGCTCGCCGTCGGAGCCCCAGACGACCGGGCCGATGCCGGCGGTCTCGGACGGTCCCACGAGGACCGCACCCGCCCCGTCGGAGAAGATGAAGGCCGTCCCGCGGTCGCTGCTGTCGGTGATGTCGGAGAGTCGCTCGACGCCCACGACCAGGACGTACTTCGCGCTGCCGCTGCGAACCATGTCCGAGGCGAGCGCGACACCGTGGCAGAAGCCGGCGCAGGCGGCGCTGATGTCGAAGGCGACCGGCCGCTCGAGGCCGAGCTCGTGGGCCACGGCGGTGGCGACGGCCGGGGTCTGGAGCAGGTGGGAGACCGTGGCGACGATGACACCGTCGACCTGGGCGGGGTCGATCCCGGCGCGCTCGATGGCGATCTTGGAGGACTCGACCGACATCATCTGCACGGTCTCGTGCGGCTCGGCGAAGCGGCGGGTCTTGATGCCCGAGCGCTGCTGGATCCACTCGTCGGAGGAGTCGATGGCCTCGACGATGTCGGCGTTGGGTACCAGGCGGCTGGCCCGGTAGCTGCCGATGCCGAGGATGGCGGTGTGCGGGGCGCCGGAGACGCTGGCGAGCTCGGTCATGCCGATACCTTCTCGGAGGTCTGGGTGGGGACGGGTCCGTCGCCGTGCTTCTCCACGAACGCGCGGGCGTCGTCGAGCTGGTCGGGAGTCTTCAGCGCGAAGCTCTCGACGCCCTTCATGGCGCGGCGGGCGATGCCGGTGAGGGTGCCGGCGGGCGGCAGCTCGAGGATGCCGGTGACACCCAGGTCGAGCATGGTCTGCATGCAGAGGTCCCAGCGGACCGGGCTGCCGATCTGGGCGACGATGCGGTCGAGCACCTCGCGTCCGTCGCGGACCACCTGACCGTCGCGGTTCGAGATCACCGGGGTGCGCGGGTCGTGGGTCGACACGGCGGTCGCCAGATCGTCGAGCACCTGCACCGCCGGCTGCATGTGGTGGGTGTGGAAGGCGCCGGCGACCGACAGCGGCGTCAGGCGGGCGCGCTCCGGCGGGTCCTCCGCCAGCGCGGCCAGCTGCTCGACCGTGCCCGCGGCGACGATCTGCCCCGGGCCGTTGTCGTTCGCCGCGGTCAGGCCGTGCTTCTCGATGGCGGCGAGGACAGCCTCTCGGTCCCCGCCGAGGACGGCGGTCATGCTCGTGGGGGTCGCGGCCGCGGCGCGGGCCATCGCCTTGCCACGCTCGCGGACCAGCACCATCGCCTGCTCGGCGGTGATGGCACCGGCGCCGGTCGCGGCAGCGAGCTCGCCGACGCTGTGGCCGGCGACCGCGCCGACCTTGTCGAACGCGTCAGCCGGACGGGGGAAGAGCTCGAGGGCGGTGACCAGGCCCGCGGCGACCAGCAGCGGCTGCGCCACCGAGGTGTCACGGATGGTGTCGGCGTCGGCCTTCGTGCCGTAGTGGACCAGATCCATCTCCGCGACGGCGGAGAGCCAGCGCAGACGGTCGGCGAACGCCGGGAGCTCGAGCCAGGGATCGAGGAAGCCGGGGGACTGGGCCCCTTGGCCAGGAGCGAGGATGACGAGCATGGTCCTACTCTCGTGGCATCCGGCGGGGGAATCATCCTCGGGGCGCACGAAGAATGCGCGGCCGATGTTGTAGGAACCCTACAAATCGGGGCCTGGGGTGCCGGCGGCGTCGCTGAGCCGCCCCAGCACGATGGCGACGCGCAGCGTGAACGCGTGACGCGCGTCACCCGGCGCGAGGCCGGTCAGCTCGAGGATGCGCTTGAGGCGGTAACGCACCGTGTTGGCGTGCACGAAGAGGGCGCGGCTGGTGCCCTCGATGGAGCCGCCCTGGTCGAGGAACGCCATCGCGGTGTCCAACAGTCCGGACCGGGCGTCGCGTACTGGCAAGTAGACATTTCTGACAAGATCGCGTCGCGCCAGGTCGTCCCCGGCCAGCGCTCGCTCCGCGAGCAGGTCGTCGCTGGTGACCGGTACGGCGGAGGAGGGCCACCCGGCTGCGGCGTAGAGGCCGGCGACCGCCTCCTCGGCCGAGACGTGGGCCTGGAGCAGGTCGGTCACGATCGGCCCGACGACGACCGGCCCCTCGCCGAAGTACGGCGCGATGACGATGCCGGCCTTGTCCGCGTCGACGACGCCGCCGAGCACCACCACGAGACGGTCGCCCTGGACCGCCCCGAGCGCGGCCAGCTCGGCCGTGCGGGCAGCAGACCTCACCTCGTCGACGAGGCTCTGCGACGACTCGCCCTCCGGCCCGGGAGCCAGCCCCACCACGACGGCGACGTTGCCCGCTTCCTGGTACCCCAGCGCGCTGGCGCGAGTGCGGACCGACTCGTCGGCGTCGCCGCGCATGATCGAGTCGACCACCAGGGCCTCGAGGCGGGCGTCCCACGCTCCGCGCAGCTCGGCGGCGTGGGCGTAGATGTCGGCCGTGGCGAAGGCCAGCTCCCGGCCGTAGCGCAGGATGCTGGCCCGAACCTCCTCGGCGTGCTCGGGCGCGACCGCGGTGCTGATCTCCGCCTCGGCCACGTCGATGCTGAGCCGGATCATCGCCACTGTCTGCTGCAGCGTGATGACGCCGGCGAAGGAGCGGGGCGCGGTGCCGAAGACCTCGGCGGCGAGCGCCGGGTTGGGCTTGCTGGGCTCGCGGAACCAGGTGATGAAGTTGTTGTAGCCGGCCTGCAGGATCATCCCGATCCACGCCCGGTGCTCGGCGGGGAGCTCCTCGAACCACGGCATCTCGCGCTCCATGCGCCCCAACGAGCTCTTGGTGAGGGCACCGACCGCGCGCTGGAGCTGCTGGGCGATCTGCGTCCGGGAGCGAGCCCTGGTCATCACGCCAGCCTAGTCGTCGTACGCCGGCACGCGCGGGAGGCCGCCGCAGGTCACGAACCGGAGACATCGCGCCGTCCTAGCGCGTGGGACCCTTTCCGAGAAGGGCGTGGGCGTGGAAACCTGACCTTTCAACAGAAGTTCGACGACGAGGGGTGGCACGCATGGCGGAGCCCGAGGTCCAGTTCGTCGTCATCCACGGCCACCGCCGGGCCTTCGTGAAGGTCGGCTCGGGGCCGGTCCTGCTGCTGCTGCACGGCATGGGCTGCGACCACACGACGTGGAACCCGGTGATCAACCGGCTGGCCAAGCGCTACACCGTCATCGCCCCCGACCTGCTGGGCCACGGGCAGTCGGACAAGCCACGCGCCGACTACAGCGTGGGCGGCTACGCCAACGGCATGCGCGACCTGCTGACCGTCCTCGGCATCGACAAGGTCACCGTGGTCGGGCACAGCCTGGGCGGGGGAGTGGCGATGCAGTTCGCCTACCAGTTCCCCGAGCGCACCGAGCGGATGGTGCTGGTCTCGCCCGGCGGCCTCGGACCCGAGGTGACTCCCATCATCCGGGCCGTCACCCTGCCGGGCTTCCACCAGTTCATGGGGATGGCGACGATGCCCGGGGTCCGCCACCTGACCGTCGGGGCCCTGCGCGGGCTCGCGAGGTCGACGATCCCCGGAGCCCGCGACCTCGACGAGATCGCCGACATCGTGGAGAACATCGCCGACCCGGGCGCCCGACGCGCGCTCCAGCACGTCGTACGTGCCTGCGTGGACCTGCGCGGGCAGATCATCACCATGGTCGACCGGGCCTACCTCACCCAGGAGATGCCCATGTGCGTCATCTGGGGCACCCACGACCACGTCATCCCGTCCTCGCACGCCGACCACGTCAAGCGCATCGCCGAGACCGCGCAGGTCTCGATGGTCGGCAACGCCGGACACTTCCCGCACAAGGACCAGCCCGACCAGTTCGTCAAGACCATCAACCGCTTCGTCTCCAAGACCCGCCCGGCGGCCTACCACCGCGGTCGGTGGCGCGCGATGCTCAAGGACGGCGCCCCCGCCGGCCTGGTCATCCCCGACTCCCGCGTCGTCACCATCGCCTGACGCGGCCCCGTCGGGCGGGGTCGCGCGGGTGCGGGCGGGTGCCCGGTCCCGGGACAACAAGGTGGTGGCTCTGCAGGCCTACGACCTGCAGAACCACCACATAGGTGTCCGAGCGCGGGACCGTCAGGCGTCGCCGCCGGTCTGGGACACGTCGGCGACCGCGGTCGGGTCGTCGATGCGGTACTTGTCGAAGGCCTCCTTGACCACCGAGTCCTTGACCTCGCCACGCTCGGCCAGGGCGGCGAGGGTCGCGACGACCACCGACTCGGCGTCGACGCGGAAGAAGCGTCGTGCCGCGGGGCGGGTGTCGGCGAAGCCGAAGCCGTCGGTGCCGAGGGCGTGGTAGTCGCTCGGGACCCACTTGGCGATCAGGTTCTGCACGGCGCGCATGTAGTCGCTGACCGCGATGACCGGGCCCTCGGCGTCGGCGAGCTTGGAGGTGACGTAAGGCACCTGGGGCTCCTCGTCAGGGTGGACCAGGTTCCACTCCTCCGCGCGACCGGCGTCACGGGCGAGCTCGTTCCAGGAGGTCACCGACCAGGTGTCGGCGGCCACACCCCAGTCCTCGGCCAGCAGCTTCGCGGCGCGGGTGATCCACGGCAGACCGACACCGGAGGCCAGCAGCTGCGCCTTCGGGGCGTCTGAGGGAGCCTCCGACGGCGCGTCGGCCAGGTGGTACATGCCCTTGAGCAGACCCTCGACGTCGAGGTCGTCGGGCTCGACCGGGTGCTGGTAGGGCTCGTTGTAGACGGTGACGTAGTAGATGACGTCCTCGCCGTGCTCGTGCTCCTCGGTCGAGCCGTACATCCGGCGCAGACCGTCCTGCACGATGTGGCTGACCTCGTAGGCGAACGCCGGGTCGTAGTGCACGATCGCGGGGTTGCTCAGCGCGAGCAGCGGCGAGTGGCCGTCGGCGTGCTGCAGACCCTCACCGGTCAGCGTCGTCCGACCGGCGGTGGCACCGATGAGAAAGCCCTTGGCGAGCTGGTCGGCCATGGCCCAGATCGAGTCACCGGTCCGCTGGAACCCGAACATCGAGTAGAAGATGTAGAACGGGATCATGTGCTCGCCGTGCGTGGAGTACGCCGAGCCGGCGGCGGTCGTCGAGCCCATCGCACCGGCCTCGGAGATGCCCTCGTGCATGAGCTGCCCGTCGGTGGCCTCCTTGTAGGCCATGAGCTGCTTGCGGTCGACGCCTTCGTACTTCTGTCCGTGCGGGCTGTAGATCTTGTTCTTGCTGAACATCGAGTCCATGCCGAACGTGCGGAACTCGTCGGGGGCGATCGGCACGATGCGGTGGCCGATCTCCTTGTCCTTCATGAGGTCCTTGAGCAGGCGCACCAGCGCCATGGTGGTGGCGATGGACTGCTTGCCGGAGCCCTGCTTCAGCTCGGAGTAGACCTCGTCACCGGGCAGCTTGAGCGGCTTGGCGCGCACGACGCGCTTGGGCAGCGAGCCGCCGAGGGCCTTGCGGCGTTCGAGCATGTACTCGACCTCGGGGGCGTCACTGCCGGGGTGGAACAGCGGCGCGGTGCCGGTGCGCTCGTAGGACTCGTCGATGTCGCGGTCGCTGATCGGCAGGTAGAGCCGGTCGCGGTACTTCTTGACGTCGTCCTTGGTGAGCTTCTTCATCTGGTGGGTGGCGTTCTTGCCCTCCAGCGCGTCGATGGTCCAGCCCTTGATGGTCTTGGCCAGGATCACGGTCGGCTGCCCGACGTGCTTGGACGCGGCGTCGAAGGCGGCGTACACCTTGCGGTAGTCGTGACCGCCGCGCGGCAGCTTGCGGATCTGCTCGTCGCTCATGTGCTCGACCATCTTGCGCAGCCGGCTGTCGCCGCCGAAGAAGTTCTCGCGGACGTACTCGCCCGACTCGACCGAGTAGGTCTGGTACTGCCCGTCAGGCGTGGAGTTCATCTTGTTGACGAGCGCGCCGTCGACGTCGCGGGCCAGCAGCGGGTCCCACTCGCGGCCCCACACGACCTTGATGACGTTCCAGCCGGCGCCGCGGAAGATCGACTCGAGCTCCTGCATGATCTTGCCGCTGCCGCGGACGGGGCCGTCGAGCTGCTGCAGGTTGCAGTTGATGACGAAGGTGAGGTTGTCCAGCTCGTCGCGCGCCGCGATGTTGATCGCGCCCAGCGACTCCGGCTCGCCCATCTCGCCGTCACCGAGGAAGGCCCAGACGTGCTGCTGGCTCGTGTCCTTGATGCTGCGGTTCTGCAGGTAGCGGTTGAAGCGGGCCTGGTAGATCGAGTTGATCGCGGTGAGACCCATGGAGACCGTCGGGAACTCCCAGAACTCCGGCATCAGGCGCGGGTGCGGGTACGACGACAGCCCCTTGCCGACGCCGTGCTGCACCTCCTGGCGGAACTTGAGCAGCTGGTCCTCGGTCAACCGGCCCTCGAGGAAGGCGCGGGAGTAGATGCCGGGGGAGGCGTGGCCCTGGATGAAGACCTGGTCGCCGCCGCCGGGGTGGTCCTTGCCGCGGAAGAAGTGGTTGAAGCCGACCTCGTAGAGCGAGGCCGACGACTGGTAGGTCGCGATGTGACCGCCGACCTCGAGGCCCTTGCGGTTGGCGCTCGAGACCGTGATGGCGGCGTTCCAGCGCAGGAACGCACGGATCCGTCGTTCGACCTCCTCGTCGCCGGGGAACCACGGCTCACGCTCGGGAGGGATGGTGTTGATGTAGTCGGTGCTGCGCAGCGCCGGTACGCCGACCTGCCGCTCGCGGGACCGCTCGAGGAGCTTGAGCATGATGTAGCGGGCCCGCTCACGACCGCGGCCCTCGATCATCTCGTCGAGCGACTCCAGCCACTCGTGGGTCTCGTCGGGGTCGATGTCCGGCAGCTGGGTCGGCAGGCCCTCGTGGATCACGGTCGCTCGCTCGACGCGCGCGGCCTTGCCGCCCTCCACGTCCTTGCCTCCCTGCGTGCCGGGGCCGCTCTGCGCGCCCATGCCGTCTGTGCCCGAGGTCTTGTCATCCTGGTTCGCCACTCGCCCATCCTGACACCCGGAGGAAGTACTAGCGAGTACGGCACCTGCGGCCCCCCGTTGGCCCCTCCGCCCGCGCCCACGACCCGTCCGCGTCCCACCGGCTGGTCCGACTTGGGGCGTTCTTGTTGCAACCGGGGCCCAAGTCCGCTGGACTGTTGCCCGAGCGACACCGGTGGTCCTCTGTTTTTCGGGGTGCTGGTGGTGCTCAGCCATCAGTCACCACGAATAAGGAGCCCGAGTTGAGCGCGACCCCTGGCGGCGCGGACACCAAGAACACCGGCGTGAGGATGGGGTTCGGTCCGGGCACGGTCGTGCAAGAGCTCGGCTGGGACGAGGACGTCGACGACGCCATCCGGGTGGAGATCGAGGACACGATCGACTCCGACATGGTCGACGGCGAGGTCGGCAACGTCGTCGACGCCGTGGTCATGTGGTGGCGCGAGGACGACGGCGACCTGGTCGACGCGCTGGTCGACTCCCTCACCGACCTCGCCTCCGGCGGCACCATCTGGTTGCTGACGCCCAAGGTCGGGCGACCCAACGCCGTCGACGCCGCCGACATCACCGAGGCGGCCCCCATCGCGGGCCTGGCCGTGACCACGACGTTGGCCGCCGGCCACGACTGGACGGCGACCCGCCTCGCGGCCCCCAAGTCTCCCGCGCGCTGACCGGCGCGCCGAAGAACCTCTCGGAACGAAACAGGAGCCGCCCGTGCCCACCACCCAACGAGTGACCGCCATCCTCTCCGACCAGGTCGTGAAGGTGAAGGTACTCACGGGCAGTGGGATCATCCGGCCCTACTCGCCCCGGACGCTGGTCCGTCTGGCGATGACGGTCAAGAACTGGGGCGTGGGGCCGGCAGGTGGCTTCGCGGCGCTCGCCGTACGTTCTCCCGACGCCGTCGGCCTCGTCGACGAGCTGGGCGAGCTGACCTACAAGGAGATCGACGACCGCGGGACGGCCCTGGCCGACGCGCTGACCGGTCTCGGCGTCAAGCAGGGCGAGGGGCTGGCCATCATGGCCCGCAACCACCGCGGCTTCATCGACGCCACTGTCGCAGGGGCCAAGCTCGGCGCCGACATCCTGTTCCTGAACACCGCCTTCGCCGGCCCGCAGCTGGTCGAGGTGCTCGAGCGTGAGGACCCCAAGGTCGTCGTGTACGACGAGGAGTTCAGCGAGCTGCTGGCCGAGGTCGACAACGTCAGGCACGTGGTGGCCTGGACCGACAGCGACGACCTGGGCGACCGCGACACCGTCGAGAAGCTGATCGAGAAGGGCGACAAGAACGCCGACCTGCCGCACCCGGAGAAGGAGAGCCGGCTGATCATCCTCACCTCGGGCACCACCGGTACGCCGAAGGGGGCACCGCGCAGCAACGCCGGCGTCGACGCCGCGGTCTCGCTGCTCTCCCGGATGCCGCTGCGTCGCGGATGGACGTGCCACATCGCCGCGCCGCTCTTCCACACCTGGGGCTTCGCCCACATGGCTCTCGCGATGCTGCTGGAGTCGAAGGTCGTGCTGAAGCGCAAGTTCGACCCCGAGGAGTGCCTGAGGACCACCGAGGAGAACGGCTGCGACTCCCTGGTCGTCATCCCGGTGATGCTGCAGCGCATCCTCAAGCTGTCCGACGAGAAGCTCGACAACTACAAGCTCGCCTCACTCAAGGTGGTCGCCGCCTCCGGTTCGGCCCTGCCCGGCGACCTGGGTGTCGAGTGGATGGACCGCTTCGGCGACAACCTCTACAACACCTACGGCTCGACCGAGGTCGCCTACGCCACGATCGCCGACCCGAAGGACCTGCGTGAGGCGCCGGGCACGGCTGGGCGTACGCCGCACGCGACCGAGGTGCGCATCTACGACGAGGACGGCAAGCCGGTCAAGCAGGGCGACACCGGTCGGATCTTCGTCGGCAACAGCATCCTCTTCGAGGGCTACACCGGTGGCGGCCACAAGGACATGATCGACGGCCTCATGAGCAGCGGCGACGTCGGCTACCTCGACGAGCACGGACGCCTCTTCGTCGAGGGCCGCGACGACGACATGATCGTCTCCGGCGGCGAGAACGTCTTCCCCAACGAGGTCGAGGACTGCCTGACACGCCACGAGGCGGTGCACGAGGCGGCCTGTATCGGTGTCGACGACGACGACTACGGCAAACGCCTGAAGGCGTTCGTCGTGCTGGTCGACGGAAAGGACGTCTCCGAGGACGACCTCAAGGCCCACGTGAAGTCCAACCTGGCCCGCTACAAGGTGCCGCGCGACATCGTCTTCATGGACGAGCTGCCCCGCAACGCCACCGGCAAGCTCCTCAAGCGCGAGCTGGAGGAGAAGGGCGAGGAGGCGACGTCCGAGGCCGAGGCAGGTGGGTCGGGGGACTCCGACGACTCGGGCGCCGGCAGCTCGGAGGGCTCGGACACGGCGGAGGAGAGCGCCGCGTCGTGACGGAGGCCGTGGCCCCGCTGCCGGTCGGCTCGTCGGCACCGGAGGTCGCGCTGCGCGACCAGCACGGGGCGACGGCGTCGCTGGCCGAGCTGCGTGGTCGCGCCGTCCTGCTCGTCTTCTTCCCGTTCGCGTTCAGCCGGGTCTGCGCCGGCGAGCTCGAGGCACTGAGTCAGGCGTCGCCCGACCTCGAGGGTCCGGACACGACGGTCCTCGCGATCAGCTGCGACCCGGTGCACGCGCTTCGGGCGTACGACGACCAGGCCGGGCTCGGCGTACGGCTGTTGTCGGACTTCTGGCCCCACGGGGTCGTCTCCTCCGCGTACGGCGTGTTCGACCCGGTGATCGGGGCGCCTCGTCGCTCGAGCTTCGTCATCGATCACGAGGGCGTCGTCCGGTGGTCGTTGCACGTGCCGCGACACGAGTCACGCCCGGTCGAGGAGCACGTGGCGGCCCTGGCGCAGGCCCGGAAAGCAAAAACTTCCTGAGAAGTCCAGCGCCGAGGTGACATCCGCCCCATCGGCAGTGCAGAATGGGGAACGCAGCCGCTGGTGACCCGAGACGCCAGCGGCTGCTTCGTTTTTGCCCCCACCCCCCGCGAAGGGGCGCCGGCCTTCGCGCGAAGGGGCACGAACCGTCGCGCGAAGCGGCGCCCGCGTTCGCGCGAAGCGTCACGAACGTCGGGCCGAGAGGGCACTGGTGTGCGCGCTCTCGTGAAGAGGGTCCGGCAGTCCCGGTCACGGGTGGGCGCAGTAGGGATCGAACCTACGACCGCTGGTTTGTAAGACCAGAGCTCTACCGCTGAGCTATACGCCCGAACTCGACGCAGCAGCGTCGCAGGGGAGCGTAGCGGTTCGCCAATCGCCTCGCTGCCCAAGGCCCGACGTGCGCAGTCACTCACGGGGCATCGACCGATCGACGTCTCGGGCGAGCGCGAGCGACGCTTCGCGCCAACCTGCGCGCCCCTTCGCGAGGGCGGGCTCACGCGGAGCGTCGAGCATGAGACGACGCTCATGCGGCTCTCACAGCGGCTTCATCGCCGGCGTGCAGAGTCTCTCTCGTCAGACACCACGGCTCCCCAGGAGCGACGAGAGAGAGGCACATCATGAACATCCTTCGAGGCAGCGTCATCGGACTGTCCGGTCTGGTCGGCGTGGGCGTCCTGGCCTGGCCGTCGGTCACCGCCGCGGCCGCCGCCGACTCCGACGAGGTCTACAAGCGCGACGAGCGGGTCACCGAGCTCGCGCTGGTGGCCGACGACGATGACGACGACACCAACGGCGACACCAACACCAACGACGGCACGAACAACACGAACACCGGGTTCAGCCGCGCGACCAACGACAACACCAACAGCCGTTTCACGGCGGTCAGCCGCGACCGCGACCTGAGCCGCAGCGACAAGACCCGCGACTGGACCCGTGACGGTGGCGACAAGACCCGCGACCGTTCCGCCGGTCAGACCAACGACCGCAGCCGCAATGACACCCGTCGCTGACCCGCAACGGGTCGCTCCGCACAGCACGACGACAGCACGAGACAGTCCGAGACAGCACGCGTACGGCGTCCGACCGACGCCAGGGAGAGGTAGGCACGACCGATGGGCACACCGACCGACAGCTGGGGCTGGCACAGCGGTGACCAGATCACCCCCGAGCTGACCGCCCTGCGTCTGCTGGGCGGGGGATCGGCCTACGAGGCCTACCTCGCCTTCGACGAGGTCACCTACGCCCCCGTCGTGGTGAAGTTCGTGCGGCCCGCGCAGCTCCTCCGCGAGGGGACCCTGCGCGGGCTGCGCCGCGAGGTCGAGACCCTCGAGGCGGTGCGCCACCCTGCCGTCGTGCGCATGCTGCGCGCCGACATCACCGGGGAGCGGCCCCACGTCGTGCTGGAGAACCTCGACGGCCCGCGGCTCTCGACGCTCATCCGGCGTTACGGCCCGCTCGAGCCGGCGCAGTACCTCCCGCTCGGCATCGAGGTCGGCGCTGCCGCCCACTACTTCCGCAGGCTGGGCATCGTCCACCTGGACATCAAGCCCAGCAACATCATCATGGGTGCCCCCGCCCGGCTCATCGACCTCAGCGTCGCGCGGACCTTCGAGGACGCCGCCCAGCTCACCTACGCCATCGGGACCGACCCCTACATGGCGCCCGAGCAGTGCGACCCACCGCGGTCGGGCGTCCCGGGTGCCGCGGCCGACGTGTGGGGGCTCGGCGTCACCCTCTTCGAGGCCATCGCCGGCTTCCGGGCGTTCGACGACGGGGACCAGAAGAGCCAGGACATCGGTGTGCGCTTCCCCCAGCTCGTCGACGAGCCCTCCCTGCTGCCGGACCGCACGCCGACCCAGGTCGTCGACATCGTGATGGCCTGCCTGGCCGCCGACCCTGACAAGCGCCCCACGCCCGCGGACGTGTGCGACACCCTCGGGCCGGTCCTCGAGTCCCTCGCGGGGCGTCATGCATAGGCGACGCTCATGCGGCTTCCCCGTCGGCGTCTCCGGCGTTGAGCGGCACCTGGCCCGGACGGTCGTCGCCCCGGTCATCGTCTCCGTAGCGAGGCTTGGGCCTCAGCGTGGGTTGCGGCTCGGGGGTCTGCTGGGCCGCCTCGAGGACGAGGGGCTCGCGGCGCGACGGGGGCTCGTCGCCCGCGACGATGGCGGGCAGCGCCACGGCGGCGCCGGCGACGAAGGCGACCGACGCCAGGATCGGCGCCAGGATCTTGCTCGGGATCATGTCCCCATCCTCACCCCGTTCGGTGTCATCGGGGTGAGAGGACCATGAGAGTGCTCTCATCTTGAGCGTCGCGGCTGCCTATAGTGACCCGGTCCCGCGGCGGAGCGGGACGTCCCACCCGCGCAGCCGGGCGGGACATGGCACCCGGACAGGAGCGCTGCCCCATCGATGCCGTCGGGCTGGTGATGCGGCGCCTCGCCGCGCGCCGCTCCCTGATGGTCGCCGCCGCCGTCACGACGCTGATGGCCGTCGTCGCGGTCACGGCCACCGCGCTCGTGCTCACAGCGGCCGGCCGGGGAAGCGTGGGCGCGGCCCTCGACCGGTCACCCGTGGGTGATCGGGTGGTCGACGTGACCGGCGACCTCGCGGCCACCGACACCGGTGACCCGGCCGGCGCAGAGCGCCTCGACGAGGCGTTGAGGGTCGCCGACCGCCAGGTTCGCGACCTGCTGGGTGAGGCGCTGGCCCCGACCCTGGACGGGGCCGTGGAGAGTGGTCTCAGGGGCGACGGTTCGGGCGCCGGGGTGGTGACGCGTCGCGTCCTCAGCTCGTCGTACGTCGTTCCCGGTCCGTCGCCGGGCACACGCCAACGCCTGGCTGTCGTGGGCGGCTACGAGGGGCTCGGGGAGCACGCGATTCTCGTCGACGGCGAGTGGCCGGGGCCGGTCGGCCCGCCCGGACCCGACGATCCCGACGACCCCGAGGACCCCGACGACGCGATCGCGGTGGTCGTCCACGAGAAGGCGGCGGCCGCTCTCGATGTCGGCCCCGGCGACGAGGTGAGGCTGACCAACACCCGGGACGACTCGGCAGTCGTCCTTCGCCTGACCGGCACCTACCGGCCCCAGGACGCCGGGTCGGGCTACTGGGTCGGCGACGCGCTGGCCCTCTCGGGCGTCGACCGGGGCAGCAGCTTCGTCACCTACGGCCCGTTCCTGGCCGGCCCGGGCGCGGAGAGCGTGGTGGCCGACCCGACGCTGACCTGGCGGGCCGACCCCGCGCTGGCGGGCCTGGCTCCGCGGCAGGTCGGCGACCTCCGTGGTGGGGTGGGGCGGTTGCTGGCTCAGGACGGGGCCGTGACCGCGCCCGCGGCGGCGGCACTGGTGGAAGGCGAGGACGAGCGGTCCGGCGGTGAATCGGGCGGGTCGTCGGAGACGCTGAGCGTCGAGACCGAGCTCGACGAGGTTCTCGCGGGGGTGGCCTCGCCGGTGGCGGTGGCCCGCTCGGCCGTGGGGCTCGCGCTGGCGCTGGTGGTGCTGCTGGGGATCACCGCAGCCCTGCTGGTGACCCGGTTGGTGCAGGAGGACCGCCGAGCCGATGTCGCGCTCCGGGCGTCGCGGGGCTTCTCCTCCGGCCAGCTGCGGTCGGCACATGCGCTGGAGGCGCTCGTCCTGGTCCTCCCGGCGATGGTGCTGGGCCCGCCGCTGGCCTGGCTCGTCGTCCGCGCGGTGGCGGCGGCGACCGGGGACGGTGCCGGCGCGACGGGAATCGTGACCGGCGTCGTGCTGACGCCGGGGGCCTGGGCCGTCGCGGGGGCTTCCGGACTGGTGGTGGCCGCGCTGCTGTCGCGGCGTGGCGCCGGGGCCGATGGCCGTGGCCGGATCGCAACGGCGTGGAGCCGGATGGGACTCGACCTCGTCGCGGTGCCCCTGGCGGTCGTGGGCACTCTCCAGCTGCTGACCTACGACGTGGCCGACCTGGCCGCGACCTCCGACGAAGCCCTGGCGGATGCCGGTGTCGACCCCGTGCTGGTCCTCACCGTGCCTGTGGTGGTGCTGGCGGCGGCGCTCGTGCTCGGCCGTGTGCTGCGCGGTGTCCTGCTCCTGGGAGCCGGCGCCGCGGCGCGGAGCCGGGGTGCCGTGGCGGCCCTGTCGGCCTGGCAGCTGGCCCGGCGGTCCGACGAGCACCGCGCAATGCTCGTCTCGTCGCTGCTGGCGTCCGCGGTGGCGACCGTCGCGGTGGTCCAGGCCGCGACGTACGCCGGCTCCCAGGAGGCCCAGGCGCGGTTCGCCGTCGGCAGCGACGTCCGGGTCTCGGGGCTGACCGACCCGGCTCGCGCCGACGATGTCGTGGCTCGCGTGGACGATCTCGGGGGGTCCGCCGTGGTGGTCCTCCGGGAGCGCACCGTCCTCGGTGACCTGCCGGTGGAGGTGCTGGCTGTCGAGGGTGCAGGGGCGGCCGCCCAGGTCCTGACCCCGCGGCTCGGGGAGCCAGGGTGGAGCGAGCTCGTGGCGCCGCTGACCGGCGACGGGCAGGACAGCAGCGGGTCCGAGGGAGCGAGGGGTGACGCGCTCCGCGGGCCCTTGCCGGTGGTGGCTTCGGAGGTGGTCGCGTCCCAGATCGGCGACGGGGCCCGCGCCCGGCTGCGCGTCGCCGGGGTCGATGTCGAGGTGGCCGTGACCGGCACTGTGGAGGGGCTGCCCGGGGTGGGGCCCGAAGCCGACGCGCTCGGTGCGGGTGCCGGCAGCGGCCGGGCGGCCACAGGAGCGGGACTCCTCGTGGACGGCACCGCCCTCGACAGGTCCGTCGGTGCCGGTGTGGCGGAGGGCACCGAGACCGAGGTGTGGGCCGCGATGCCGAGCGACGCGGTCGCGCCGCTGCGCACGGACCTCGAGGGAGAGGACCTGACCGTGGCGGACCGTTGGTCGGCGACCGCTGCCAGACAGGACGGACCGGTCGGCTCCGGCGTCCGGGTCGCCCTCGCCCTCGCCGTGCTGGTGGGCGCCGTCCTGGGCACTGTGGGCTTCGTCGCCGCGGCGGCCGTGGGTCTGCGCCGACGCCGCACCGAGGTCGCCGCCTTGCGGGCCACCGGACTGTCGCGGAGCCAGGTCGCGGGATCGCTGGTCCTCGAGCGCCTGGGTCTGCTCGGCGTCGCCCTGCTGCTCGGCGCGGTGGTGGGAGGGGCAGTGGCAGAGGTGCTGGCTCCCCGGCTGGTCCTGACCGAGGCCGCCACGGTGCCGATCCCGCCTCCCGTGGCTGCGCTCGACCTCGGCACCGTGGAGGCGGTCGCGGTGGTCCTGGTCGGGCTGGCCCTGACCTCGGCGGCTGCTCTGTGGGGCTTCGTGACGCGGCTGGTGGCGCGCCCGATGAGCGCCGAGCTCCGAGCAGGTGAGGACACGTGAGCCGCGCTCCGGGTCCGTTCCGGCTGCTGCGCCGTCGCGCTCGCGCCGAGGTGGGGTCGCTGCTGGCGCTCGCCCTGCTGGTCGCCGTGACAGCGGGGCTGTCGGCGGTGGTGCCGCGGGTGCTGAGTGCCACCTCCGACGAGGCCCTGCGTGGGTCGCTCGCCTCCGCTCCGCCCGAGAGCCTGGAGATCTCTGCCACCACCACCAACGACGAGGGGGTCGACCAGCTCGCCGACGTCGACGCCCAGATCCGCGACTCCCTGACACCGCTCCTGGACAGCGTGTTGTCGGGCGGCGGCCGGGGCGCGACCACGGGTCTCCACGAGACCCTCGACCCGGCCGGCGATCCCACCCGGGACAAGCCGTTCGCGTGGCTCCAGCTGCGGCACCAGCCCGAGGCGCTGGACGCCGTGCGATGGGTCGAGGGCAGGGCTCCGCGAGCGCCCACCGGGGACGCGGAGCTCGAGACCGGCACCGGCGAGCGCGTCCCCCTGCTCCAGGTCGCTCTCGACGTCCGGCAGGCCGAGGACCTCGACCTGGAGGTCGGCCAGACCATCGTGCTCGAGCCTCTCGAGGTGGCGCCTCTCGGCGACGGCACCACCGCCGTACGCATTTCGGGGCTCTTCGAGCCGCGGGACCGCGCGGCGCCGACGTGGAGCTACGCGCCGCTGCTGACCACGCTGGGGCAGCGCTACGGCGGCGACGGCCAGCTCGAGGCGGAGTACGCCGCAGCCCTGGTCGACGACAGCCAGCTCGAGGCGCTGGCGGTGGCTTCGCCGATCCTGCGCTACGACTGGCACTACGCGCTGGGCGCCTCCGGTGCGGCCTCGATCGACGCCGACAACGCCGCGCCGCTGCTGGCCGACCTGGAGTCGGTGGTCGCCCGCGGTGCCTTCATCCGCGGGTCGGAGACCTCGGTGACCGGCGCGACGGACACGGTCTCGGTCTCCAGCGGCCTCGTGGACCTGTTGCGCGCCCATCTCGAGCGCGCCGAGGCAGCCTCGTCCCTGGTCGCGCTGGTCCTGACAGGCGTGCTCGCCGTGGCACTGGCGGTCCTCGGGCTCGGCTGTGCCGTGGTGGGGCGACGACGTGCCTCGGGGTCGGCGCTGCTGCACGCCCGCGGGGCGTCACGAGCGGCGGTGACGGGTTCGCTGGTCGCGGAGGTGGGCTCGGTCGCGATCCCCGCTGCCGCGGTCGGGGCGGCCGGAGCCTCGCTCGCGGGGGGAGAGCGCGCCTGGCAGGCGTCGGGTGTGCTGGCGATGCTGGTCGCCGCCGCCGCCCTGGTCCTGACCGGAGTCACGACCTGGCGATCCGTGGGCCCGGTGGGCCCGGTGGGCCCGGTGGGTCCGTCGACCCGGGGGGCACCCGGGGCGGGCGCTCCCGGTCGATGTGGCGCGCCGCGAGCGAGATCTCCGTCGTACTGGCGGCGGTCCTGGCGGTCGTCGAGGTGCGTCGGCGTGGGCTGGGCAGTGACGGGGTCGACCCGGTGCTGGTGGCCGCACCGGTGCTGGTGGTGCTGGCGTTCGTGGTCGTGGTGCTGCGCCTGCTCCCGGCAGGGCTCCGACGCGCCGCCACAGCGGCGGCCGGCGGATCCGGGTTGCTGCCCTTCACGGCGCTGGCGCGAGCGGCTCGGCAGCCCCTGTCGGTGGCCCTGCCGCTGTCGACGCTCCTGCTGGGCATGGGGTTCGCCGTCTTCGCCTCGGGGGTTCTCACCACGGTGTCCGCGGGGCAGGAGCGCTCGGCCTGGCGCGGCGCGGGAGCTGACTACCTGCTCGAGGCGGAGTACTTCCAGGAGCAGGACCTCGAGGCGCTCGAGGACGTCGCGGGGGTCGAGCAGGTGGTGCCGGCGCTCCGTCGCGAGGAGGCCGCCTTCTTCGACCCGGCCGGGCAGGCGACCCGCGGCAACGTGCTGATCGTGGACGCCGCCCGGTACGCCGACATGGTCGCCGCCGACGTCGCCTCCGGCGTCGACCCCGCCGACGTACGCCGCCTCTCCGACCCGGTCGACCCGGAGGCCCCGCTGCCCGCGATCGCCACCACCCCCGCCCGGACGGCTCTCGCCGCGAGCGAGGGTGCCATCGACCCGACCGCCAGCCTGGGCCGGACCGACGTGGCGGTGACCGCCGTGCCCTCGACGTTCCCGCTCGACGGCGGGCGCGGTCTCGTCGTCCTCGACCTGCCGTCGGTCCAGGCGCGGGAGTCGTTCCCCATCCGGCCGAACACCCTGCTGGTGAAGGCCTCGCCCGAGGCGGCTCCCGCGCTGGCGGAGGCGGCGGGTCGGCTGGAGCAGCGGGTGAGCCTCACCGACCGCCGCGACGTGCTCCGCGACCTTGCCGAGTCGCCGTTCGTCGGCTCCACCCAGGCGCTCTTCACCGCCGGGGTGGTCGCCGCGGCCGGCTACTGCCTGCTGGCCCTCGTCCTCGTGCTGGTGCTGTCGGCACGCTCCCGCGCCCGGCTGGCCTCGACGCTGCGGATGCTGGGCGCCGGTCCTCGTCAGCTGAGCCGCCTCGCGGTGCTGGAGGTGGCCCCGTTGCTGGCCGTGATGGTGGTGGCGGGGGCGGCCGCGGGCGTGCTGCTGGTAGCGGTGCTGGTGCCCGGTCTGGAGCTCCAGCCGCTCACCGGCGGTGACTCGCCGCCTAGCACCGTGCTGGGCCTGCTGCGGACCGGTGGCCTGGTCGTCGCCCTGACGGCCCTGGTGGTGGCGACGGTGGTCGTGGTGTCAGCGGTGGAGCGTCGGCGTGGCCTGGGAGAGACTCTGCGAGAAGGAGACGAGCCGTGACCGAGAGCAATCGCGAGACCAGCGCTCTGGGGGCGCTGGAGCAACGAGCGACCCCGTCGTCGGTCTACGGCGCCGACGCCCTCATCGCCTGCGACAACCTGGTGCGCATCTACCGCACGGAGAGCGTCGAGGTGGTGGCTCTGCAGGGCCTCGACCTGCTGGTCGACCGCGGTGAGCTGGTCGCGATCATCGGGGCCTCGGGCAGTGGCAAGTCCACCTTGCTCACCATTCTCTCCGGGCTCGACACCCCGACCGCGGGGCTCGCCCGCGTCGCCGACCAGGACCTGCTGGGCATGTCCCCCGCGCAGCGGCTGCGCTACCGGCGCGAGGTCGTGGGCTTCGTGTGGCAGCGGACGTCGAGCAACCTGCTGCCCTATCTGAGCGTCACCGAGAACGTCACCCTTCCGCTGGTGGCGGCGCGGTCGCCGCGACGCGAGCGGCCCGGCCGTGTCGAGGAGGTGCTCGAGCTGGTGGGCGTGGCGGACCTGGCCGACCGCCGGCCCGGCCAGCTCTCCGGCGGTCAGCAGCAGCGCGTGGCCATCGCGGTGGCCCTGGCGAACCGACCCGAGGTGCTGCTGGCCGACGAGCCCACCGGCGAGCTCGACACGCACAGCTCCGAGCAGGTCTTCGGCGCCCTCCAGACGGCCAACCGCGAGCTCGGTGTCACCGTCGTGGTGGTGACCCACGACGCCTCGGTGTCCGAGCACGTGCAGCGGACCGTCGGCATCCGTGACGGGCGCACCTCGAGCGAGGTGCTGCGCCACACCCAGGAGAGCGAGCACGGCCACGAGGTCGTCGCCCAGGAGTACGCCGTGCTCGACCGGGTCGGGCGGCTCCAGCTGCCCCACGACTTCACCTCGGCGCTGGCCATGGACCGGCGCGTGCGCCTGGAGCTCGAGCACGACCACATCGGCGTGTGGCCCGACCGGCCGAGGGAGGGGGAGCGGTGAGCACCGAGCCCATGATCGAGGTCGGGGGTCTGACCAAGCGCTTCGGTCGCGGCGAGGCCGCCGTCACCGCGCTCGAGGGCGTCGACCTGACCGTGCCGAGGGGCGGTCTCGTCGCCGTCACCGGGCGTTCCGGCTCGGGCAAGACCACGTTGCTGCACTGCATCGGCGGTCTGGAGCGGCCCGACGCGGGTCGGGTGGTCGTCGACGGCACCGAGGTCACCGACCTCGACGAGGACGGCCTGCTGGCGCTGCGGCGCGACCACGTCGGTCTCGTCCTCCAGACGTTCGCGCTCGTGCCGATCCTCACCGCCCGGGAGAACGTCGGCATCCCCCTGCGGCTGGGGCGCACCCCGGCGAAAGACCGCGAGGCCCAGGTGGAGCGCCTGCTTCGCCTGGTCGGACTGGCCGACCACGCCGAGCAACGCCCCGGGGAGCTCTCCGGGGGCCAGCAGCAGCGGGTCGCAGTGGCGCGGGCGCTGGCCGGACGCCCGAGCCTGCTCCTGGCCGACGAGCCGACCGGTCAGCTGGACTCCGCCACCGGCCGTGCCGTCATGGAGCTGCTGCGCGCCGTGGTGGCGAGTGAGGGCGTGACCGCCGTCGTGGCCACCCACGACCCGGCGCTGATCGACGTCGCCGACGCAGTTCACGAGCTGTCCGACGGCCGGCTGGTCGACCCGGTCGCGCACTAGGCTGCGGCGCATGCGCCTGGCCGAGATCGTCACGCTCCTCGACCGCTGGTACGACCCCGCGTGGGCCGAGCCCTGGGACGCGGTCGGGCTGGTGTGCGGCGACCCCACGGACGAGGTCCGTTCCGTGCTGTTCGCCGTCGACCCCGTCGAGGCCGTGGTGGACGAGGCACTGGCGCTCGGTGTGGACCTGCTCGTGGTCCACCACCCCCTGCTGCTCAGCCCGGTCTCGTCGGTCGCGGCGACCACCGCCAAGGGCCGGGTCGTGCACCGGCTGGTCCGCGGCGGTGTGGCGCTGCTGACGGCACACACCAACGCCGACGTGCCGGCCGACGGCGTCAACGAGAGCATCGCGGCCGCACTCGGGGTCCGCAGCGCCGGCGTGATCCAGCCCTCCGACGGCACGGTGCCCGACACGGGCGCCGGCCCGGTCATGGACAAGCTGGTTGCCTTCGTGCCGCCCGAGTCCGTCGACGGCGTGCGCGCGGCCCTGGTCGAGGCCGGCGCGGGCTCCCTGGGCGCCTACGACTCCTGCAGCTTCTCCACCTCGGGGGAGGGCCGGTTCCGCCCGCTCACGGGCGCCGATCCTGCGCTCGGTCGCGTCGGCGAGGTCGAGGTCGTCGCGGAGGTCCGCCTCGAGACGCTCTACCCGCGTCGCTTGCGGCGCGAGGTGGTGGCGGCATTGCGGTCGGCCCACCCTTACGAGGAGCCGGCCTTCGACCTCGTCGAGCTCGCCGAGGTCCCGGACGGACCCGTGACCCGGGCGCCGTCCGGCGCGGACGCGGGCCCCGGGGCCGCTGCCTCACGCGGCCACGGCCGGGTCGGGGAGCTGGAGGAGGCGATGTCGCTGCGGGAATTCGCCGAGCGGGTGGACCGCGCGCTTCCCCGGACCGCTCACGGCGTACGCGTGGCCGGGGACCCCGACCGTGCGGTGCGCACCGTCGCGGTCCTGGCCGGCTCGGGGGAGTCGCTGCTGTCCGCCGCCCGTGCCGCCGGCGCCGACGTCGTCGTCACCTCCGACCTGAAGCACCACCGTGCGGGGGAGTTCCTCGAGGACGAGGGTCCGGCACTGGTCGACGTCGCTCACTGGGCCGCGGAGTGGACCTGGCTGCCGGTGGTGGCGGGCAAGGTCGCCCGCGCCACGGCGGAGATGGGCGATACGGTGGAGACGCACGTCAGCAGTCTCGTCACCGATCCGTGGACCTTCCGGGCCTGACGAGCCGCTCCGCCGCACCGACCGAGAACAGCGCACCGAGGAGATCGTCCTGAAAGCCGACCCGTCCGCCCAGCTGACGCTCCTCGACGTGCAGGAGCTCGACAGCCGTCTCGACGCGCTGCGCTACCAGGCCTCCCACCCTCCGGAGGGTGCCGAGCTGAAGGACCTCGAGAGCAGCCGTGCCTCGCTGCGTGGACAGGCTGCCGACCTCCAGATCCAGGTCGACGACCTCACCCGGGCCCAGCGCAAGGCCGACGACGACGTCGAGCAGGTCAAGGCCCGTCGGGTCCGCGACCAGCAGCGCCTCGACTCCGGTGCGGTCACCAACCCCAAGGACCTCGAGCGGCTCCAGCACGAGCTGGTCTCGCTGGACCGCCGTATCAGCGAGCTCGAGGACACCGAGCTCGAGATCATGGCCCACCTCGAGGACGCCCAGCGTGACCTGGCCGAGGTGCAGGCGCACGTCGTGGAGCAGGACGCTCGTGCCGAGGAGCTGAACACCACCCGCGTCGAGAGGTTGACCGGGCTCAAGGCCGAGGGCGCCGACGTCGTGGCCCGACGCAAGGAGGCCGCCGCGGAGCTGCCCGCCGACCTGTTGGCGCTCTACGAGAGGTTGCGCGAGCAGAAGGCGGGTGTCGGGGCGGCCCTGCTGCGCCAGCGCCGGTGCGCCGGCTGCAGCCTGGAGCTGAACAGCGGCGACCTCGCCACCGTCAGTCGGATGCCCGCCGACGAGGTCGCCCGCTGCGAGGAGTGCGGCCGCATCCTCGTCCGCACCGGCGAGTCCGGCCTCTGATGGTCGCAGGGTCCGGCGAGCCCGGTCGCCCCGCCGGCGTCGTCGCCGAGGCCGACGGCGGGTCACGCGGGAATCCTGGCAACGCGGCGTACGGCGCGGTGCTCAAGGACCGCGCCACCGGTGAGGTGATCGCCGAGCGGGGTGAGCGGATCGGGGTGGCCACGAACAACGTCGCGGAGTACCGCGGTCTCATCGCCGCCCTCGAGCTCTACCGCGACCACGCGGCGGGCGCCGAGCTCGAGGTCCTGATGGACTCGAAGCTCGTCGTCGAGCAGATGTCGGGCCGCTGGAAGATCAAGCACCCCGACATGCGGCCCTTGGCCTCGCGGGCCCGCGACCTCGCCCCCGCCGGCACGACGTACACCTGGATCCCGCGGGACCGCAACCAGCACGCCGACCGTCTGGCCAACGAGGCGCTCGACGGCCCGCTGGGGATGGTGGTGGGCCACCACCCGACGCCCGCAGGCGCCGCCGACCGCGCCGCCGACGAGGCCGTCACGCGGGAGGCGGTCGGGCTCGGAGCGGAGGCCGACCCCGACCACGCCGAGCCGGTGCCCACCCCGCCGTGGGAGCAGGGCGCTCCGACGGTGCTGGTGCTCGTCCGCCACGGCGAGACCGATGACACCGACGCCCGGGTGTTCAGCGGCTCGACCGGACGCGACCCGGAGCTCAACGCCCTGGGACGCGCGCACGTCGCCGCCACCGCGAGCTGGCTGGCGCCACTGTTCGAGGAAGCACCCACGATCCTCACCTCGCCCCTGCGCAGGACCCGCGAGACGGCCGCGGTGCTCGTGGAGGCGGTCTCGCGTGAGCTCTCCGGCACCGGAACGGGCACCGGAACGGCCACCGGCGGAGCCGGGATCGAGGCCGTCGTGGACGACGGGCTCGTCGAGGCCGGCTTCGGGCAGTGGGAGGGGCTGACCTACACCGAGGTCCTCGCGCGCGACGCGCAGCACTTCACCGCCTGGCTCGGGGACCCGGATCGACGTGCCGGAACGACGGGCGACTCCATGAACGGGATGGCCGAGCGGATGCGGGCCGTGCGGGACCGGCTGCTGAGCGCGTACCCCGGCAGCGTCGTCGTCGCGGCCACCCACCTGACGCCGATCAAGATGCTGCTGAGCGACGTGCTCGGGCTGCCGATGGAGTCGGTGTTCAAGACCGAGATATCCCCGGCGTCGGTGACCGTGCTCGCGTGGTACCCCGACGGGCGAGCCGTCGTGCGGCTGCTCAACGGTCGACCGGGTGGGCCGGCTCTGGGGACGGGCGCCGGCGTCGGCTGATCAGAGGTCGGTGACGACGACGTCGAGCCGTCGGCCGTCGGCCTCGACGACCCAACCGAGGTCGCGCAGCTGCTCGGCGAAACGCGCGGCCGAGGCGACGGTGCTGCCGTCCTCGAGAAGGGCGCGGACCAGCCGTCCCTTCGTGGCCTTGTTGAAGTGGCTGACCACCGACCGCTTGCCGCCGGACTCGTGCAGCACGCGCACCGACACCACGCCCGGGTCGGCTCTGGCGGGCCTCCAGAAGGGCACGTAGGAGCCGGATCGCAGGTCGACCACGAGACCACGCCCCCGAGCCTCGGCGACCGCGGGGTCGAGGTGTCGGCTCCAGTGGGTGGCGACCTTGCCCAGGCCCGGCAGGGTCACCTGCGGCGAGAGCCGGTACGCCGGGATGCGGTCGCCGGGGCGGACCAGACCGAAGAGGCACGACGTCACCGCCACCCACGAGGTGGCGCGGCGGCGGGCCGCGGCGTCGAGCGAGGCCAGGTCGAGCGCTTCGTAGAGGACGCCGGTGTAGACGGCGTCGGCGCGGGCGGTGGCCGCGCCGGCGATCGTCGCGTTGCGCTCCACGAGATCGGTCTGGGTCGGCCCCAGGCCCAGGACCTCGGCGGCCTCCACGGCCGGACGCGCCGTACACAGGTCGACGAGCGCCTCGAGGGTGGACCCGCGGGACTCGGTGAGGGTGGGGAACGACAGCGAACCGAGCTCCAACGCCTTGCCGCGGCGGGGGGAGGACTTGCCTTCCGACGGCGGCAGCAGGATCAGCACGGCGACCACCCTAGGGTGAGGGAGCGGCCGTCCGGACTCGGGGGCCGGACCCGTGATCGGGAGGGGAACGCCGATGCCCAAGCGCGTCGTACACGTCAGCGAGAGCGGCCTGGAGGCTGACGGTGAGCTGCTCCGTCGTGGCGTCACAGCGATCCAGCAGGAGCTCGGGGTGACCCCGGCGTTCCCCGCCGAGGTGCGTGCCGAGGCCGAGGCGTCCGCGCAGTCGCCTCGGCTGCCCGACCTGGACCGCACCGACCTGCCCTTGGTGACGATCGACCCCGAGACGGCGCGCGATCTCGACCAGGCGCTGCACATCGAGCGCGACGGCGACGGCTACGTCGTGCACTACGCCATCGCCGACGTGGCTGCCTTCGTCACCCCTGGAGGTGCGGTCGACGCCGAGGCGCACCGGCGGGGGGAGACCCTCTACGGTCTGGACGCGAAGGTGCCCCTTCACCCGAAGGCGATCTCGGAGGCTGCCGCGTCGCTGCTGCCCGACGGACCCCGGCCCGCGCTGCTGTGGACGATCCGGGTCGATGGGACGGGTGAGGGCACCGACGTCCGCGTCGAGCGGGCGATGGTGAGAAGCCGGGCGAAGCTGTCCTACGAAGGCGTGCAGGCCGACCTCGATGCCGGTACGGCGGACCCGGTCTTCGGGCTGCTGCGGGAGGTGGGGGAGCGGCGTCTGGCACGCGAGGTGGCGCGCGGTGGTGTCAGCCTTCCACTGCCGGACCAGGAGGTCACCTGCGTCGACGGTCGTTGGGAGCTGCTCCACCGGCAGCCGCTGCCGGTGGAGCAGTGGAACGCCCAGATCTCCTTGCTGACCGGGATGGCGGCCGCCCACCTGATGGGGGAGGCCGGAGTGGGGGTGCTGCGCACGCTCGCCCCCGCCGACCCCCGCGACGTGGAACGGCTCCGGCGCGTGGCTGCCGGGCTGGCGGTGACGTGGCCCGAGGGGGAGAGCTACGCGGACTTCATCCGTCGTCTCGACGCGTCCGTGGCTGCGGAGGCAGCCATGCTCGACGCCAGCACCGTGCTGCTGCGGGGCTCCGGCTACGTCACCTTCACCGACGGTCTGCCCGAGGTGCGGGTGCACGCGGCGCTCGCGTCGACGTACTCCCACGTGACGGCGCCGCTGCGCCGGCTCGTCGACCGGTACGCCGGTGAGGTGTGCGTCGCACTGTCCTCCGGTGCGCCCGTGCCGGCGTGGGTGCTGGAGCGCTTCGATGAGCTGCCGGACACCATGCGCGAGTCCTCGCGACGCGCCAACGCCTACGAGCGTGCCGTGCTCGACCTCGTCGAGGCCGCGCTGCTGCGTGACCGTGTGGGGGAGGAGTTCGCGGCGATGGTCGTCGACGTGGACGACCGGAAGCCTGAGCGCGGCGACGTCGTCGTGCGGGACCCTGCGGTCGAGGCTCCCGTGGTCGGTCGTGCGCCGCTGCCGCTGGGAGCCGACGTGACCGTCCGCCTGACCACGGCGGACCCCGTGGCGCGACGCGTCGAATTCGCTCTGGAGCGGACGGTTACCGACGGCTGAGCCGCCGTCGGAGGGACTGTCGGCTCCACGCTCGGCGCAGCCGGTCTACCCGTGCGCCAGGTTCGTCCCAGACGTGTCCTGACACACACTCGGATCACGTTTGCCGTTGTGTGGTTGGAGATACTAAGGAGTAGAGGCGCTTGTTCACGGCGTCCCCACAGACCGAACGACGATCCGCGCCCGGTGTGCAACCGGGCGACGAAGGAGATGACATGGCTACCGCCAAGTTCGACATCAAGACCGAGGCCACCCGCCCGCTGTACGCCGGCGTCGGCGTGACCGACCGCGCCGTCGAGGCCGTCCGCGGCTCGCTGGCCCTGGGCACCAAGCGCATCAACGACGCGCAGCAGGACGTCCGCGAGCTCGACCTCGACACCGTGACGCGCGAGGCCAAGGCCCGCCGCGCCCGCGTCGAGGCGCGCATCACCGAGCTGCAGAAGAGCGTCCAGTCGGTGCCGAGCCGCATCCAGGCCCGCATCCAGGCCGAGCTGAGCGAGCGCGAGCTGACCTACGGCCAGCTGGTCGACCGCGGCGAGACCTTGGTCGAGCGCATCCGTCGTCAGGACTCCACGCAGGAGGCCAAGCGCAACGCGAAGACCACCTCGTCGAAGGCGAAGGCCACCCGGACCCAGTCCAAGAAGGCCGCCAGCACCACGCGCAGCCAGGCCAAGGGCGCCGCGACCTCGACCTCCAACACGGCCACGAGCCGCGCCGCGTCGACCGCCGAGGCGGCCAAGGGTGCGGCCAAGGCCACTGCCGGCACCGCCAAGAGCGGCGCGAAGTCGACCGCGACGACCGCCAAGAACCAGTCGACGCGCCCCACGAGCAGTGCGAAGGCGACCGGCACCGCGGCCAAGAAGACCGCATCCTCGGCGACCAAGGCCACCAAGGACGCCGCCGCCAAGATCGGCGACTGATCACACCGGTCGGAGTCACCTCCGACACAGGCTGACCGAAGCCCCGGGAGCATCCGCTCCCGGGGCTTCGTCGCGCCTGGACGGTCTTGTCGGCCGGGGCGCATAAGGTCAAGGGGTGAAGCGACGATGAGCAAGATGGATGCCCTCCGCGCCATGCGGGAAGAACGTTACGAGCAGGCTCAGAGCACGGCCCAGAAGTCGGCGCAGAAGTCGAGCGGGAAGCCCGCCCCGGCGGGGGCCGGGACCAGTCAGCCGGCCCGGCGCACGACACCGGCGAAGCGACCCCCGGTGGCCCCTCCGATGACCTCCGGCTCCTCGGAAGGCACGGCCACCGAGGCCGTGGAGGTGTCGTGCGGCCACAAGAACATGAGCGGTCGCAGCTGCACCCGAGCCCACGGCCACAGCGAGAAGAGCCACCGCTACAGCTGACCTCAGGGGCGACCAGGAATCGAGCGCAGCGGTCGGCGTCGACGGCACAGCCCACGGCCGCCGTACACTGGCAGCGCGGATGAGCTGACCGGGCGGCCGCGGCGTCGGGTGACCGGCGTCGAGGAAGGTCCGGGCTCCACAGGGCAAGGTGGTGGGTAACGCCCACCCGGGGTGACCCGCGGGACAGTGCCACAGAGAACAGACCGCCGTCGTCCGGCTCCGGCCGGTCGGCGGTAAGGGTGAAACGGTGGTGTAAGAGACCACCAGCGTTCCGGGTGACCGGAACGGCTCGGTAAACCCCACCAGGAGCAAGATCAAGAGGGCCGGTTGCGACCGGCCTGCGTGAGCGTTCGAGGGCGGCCCGCCCGAGCTCACGGGTAGATCGCACGAGGCCGCCGGCAACGGCGGTCCCAGATGGATGGCCGCACATCGCCACTGACCGCGAGGTCGGCGAGGACAGAACCCGGCCTACAGGTCAGCTCATCCGCACCTAGGGCTCTCGCCTGCAGGTTCATCCCTCGGTGGCTGCCTCAGTCCGCAGGTGGTCCGCAGGGTTGCTGCTGCCCGGGCCTCGTGACGTTCAGGTGAGCACCCTGGGCCGAATGTCATCGAGTCGCCTCTCAAGGACAGTGGCGACCGGCCACTCGCCCGCGAGCGTGAGTAGTTCGTCAACGTCCTCTTCAACCTCGGCGCGGGCGGCTCGGGGAAGTTCGTCCGAGTGCCAGCCGGACTGGTGGAGGCTCGACCCGAGCGCGAGGATGAAGACCTCACGATCCAGGGGTAGATCGGCCACCAGGGCGGTGGTCGTACCCTTGTGCGAGTTCAGGCCAGTGAAGGCCCGACCGCAGCCGCAGCCGTTGTCGGGGTCCTCCTGGTCCGTGTCACAGACAAAGGCGAGCTGGACGAGCTCATCGTCAACGGCGAACGAGAAGTCCTTAGGGCGGCTGCCCTGTCCTTCACGCGTAGCGACCAGAACCTTCATTTTGCTTCCTCCGTAGGTATGGGCGTCGTGTGGCCGAGCACCGCATCGACCGCCTCTCTTGTCCGGTCGTCTCCATCCGGCCACAAGTGTGCGTAAGTATCGAGCGTCTCCGCTGCCGTCTTGTGGCCTAGGCGCGCCTGCACCGTCTTGACCGACTCGCCGTGGCGGATCAGAAGAGAGGCGTAGTAGTGCCGCAAGGCATGGAAGGTGGCGACAGTCCTCCTCACCGACCACTACGTCGTGCCGGCTGATGACTCGCCCGTGGGATGTCGATTGCGGTTGGAACCGGAGCCGGTCGGCCACCTCGGCTGGCTGTCCCTCGCAGTGGGATCGATGATGTGGGGAGCGCGCGCCGCCGACCACTGGGACGCTGACAACCGGCATCGCGCGTTCCTCAGGGATGTAGCCCGACGCCTGGGCGTGACCGAGACGATGAAGCCCACTCCAGAGGCGCTCCAGCATGCGCAACGCGAGGAGCAGGCGCGGCGCCGAGCCTCATGGAAAGGTCCACGACAGCAGCCCCGGCCAAAACGATGCAGACTGACCGGGGCTGCGCAATCGAACACGTGTTCTAGTATGCGTAGATGCCGCGTCAGCCCCCGTTCCACGTCTGGGTGGACACGACTGGCAAGTGGTCCGTCCCGGCGCCGGGCGTGCTGCTCGCATGGCGGCGCACCGATCGTCGCGGCTGGGAGGCGTGGGTGGTGCGCGTCGAGTCGTACTCGACAGGTACGGGCTCCGAGGTCTTGATGTCGCAGTCGTGGGTCTCCGCGGCGTTGGTGCGCCCGGCTGACGGCCAGAGCTGATCGGTCGGTCCATACGTCTGCCCTCTCGCGGCTCGTCCCGTCCCCCGCGGGGAGCCTGACGGGTATGTCTGATTCCCGGCACAAACCACCACAAAGTCGCATATGGTGGCCGAGCGCGCCGTTCATCGTGGACGGTGCCGTCGACACACGGGGGACCCGCTTACATGAAGCTGCGCCTTGCGACTCTCGTCGGTTCTGCTGGCCTGGTCTTGAGCGGCGCGGTTGCGCTGACGACAGCTGTGGCGGCACCGGCGATAGCCGACACTCAGGACTTCGGCCAAACGGTGACCGACCCGGGGACGTGCACTCCGGGCTATCTGTGGGTCGACCCCGCGGCGGCAGCTCCAGCGGACGGCACTGTCACCGCGTTTCACTTCACCGCGAACGGCTCGTTCGGTAAGGCTGATCTGCAGGTGCTGCGGCCTACGGGCAAACCGAATGAGTATCAGGTGATCGGTCAGAGTGGCACGGTGACCGATTCCGACCCCGAGGGGAACCGCAGCACAGTCTCGGTCAACATCCCCGTCCACGCTGGTGATGTCCTCGGAACTTATGCAGAGGAGGGCGGCGGAACTTACTTTCCTTGTGTCGAAAACGGCAGCGGCAACGCCGCGTATGGCTACTACGGGGACGGCGATCCGGCCGTCGGTGACATCGTCACTGTGGGCGACAACCAGAACTTCTATACGCAGAACCTCTCGGCAACGTTGGGGGATTCCACTTCGGTCGTCGACAGTGACGGCGACAGCATCGCCGACTCAGCCGACAACTGTCCGATCGTGAGCAACGCCGGCCAAGCTGACGCCGACGGCGACGGGACCGGCGACGTCTGCGACGACAACGACAACGACGGACCCACCGGGGACACCGACTCCGACGGCGTCACCAACGGCACCGACAATTGCCCTACCACCACCAACCCGGGACAGGCCAACTCCGATGCGGACGGCAGGGGCGATCGCTGCGAGGCCACCCACACCCGATCGATCACCTTGAGCGCCACGGACACCCCTCGCTCGCCGAAGCTCAAACTCGCCGGCAGCCTCACGGTCGCCGACACCACCGCCAGGTGCGTGCGAGGGCACAAGGTCCTCCTCGCTCGGTACAGTCCCAAGACCAAGGAGTGGAGCCGGGTCGCGACTGCCTTCACGAGCACGGAAGGCGACTACTTGACCCGCATCGACGACCGCCCCGGCACCTACCGAGTTCGGGTCAAGCGTCACAACGTCATCTATGAAGGCTTCACCAGCAGTTGCTCAGCAGCGGCGACCACCCAGCGACACACCCACTGAAGCCCGTAACACCACTGGCCGCAGAGCCGATCTGACACCCAGGTCGGCTCTGCGGCCCGTCCCATGCCGGACCAAGCCTTGGCGGTGCTGACGACCAGACCGAGGCGGTGCTCGGGTGAGCGGCTGCGCTTGGCGGGCCTGAGAGCTCAAGTAGTAGTCAGGGACGGTCGACGGTCCCCGTGTGTGACCCGACCACGGCCACCACGAGGTCACCCTGCGTGTGTCGGTGACGCGACGCTGGCGGACACCGTCACACGCTGTCATCACTCGCCGCGTGCGACGGCTCGGCCAGCACGGCCTCTCCGGGGTCGACACCCAAGGCCTCAGTCCGCAGACAGTCCGCAGGACGTCCGCAAACCGCCAACGGTGCTCAACGCTGCCAACGGTGTTTGCCGAGGTCAGGCGGTGCGCGCGGCCTTCCGGTGCAGGTCAGCGGGCTATGGCAAATAGTTCCCGGCCTACAGGTCAGCTCATCCGCTTCTCTTCTCCCACCGAGCGTCCTCGCGCCGTGAAGGACCTCCGGCCCTGGTGGGTCGGGACCGTCGGGCGGACCGTGAAGGCAAGGCAGGAAGTCGCCGCGCCCCCGTGCTGCACGGGTGTCGATCACCTGGACGCGGTGGGCGGGCGGAGAGGTCGTGGGCGAGACACCAGGGAATCCGAAGCAGGGAACGCGGGCGTGGTGGCGCCGTTCGGACCGGCACGCGTCCTCTGGCTGGGGGGTCTACGGCACGGGCCTGTGCCTGGGAGCGCTCCTGACGCTGGTGCCCGTCGCGGCCCTCGCAACGGGGTCCTCGCCCGGGCTGCTCCTGGATCCAGCAGGCGGGGCGCCCGGGGACGCGTTCACTGCGACGGTCACCGGCTTCGAGGGCTGTTTCCCTGCGGACGACGCGAGTCCCACCAGCGTGGTGGCGCTGGCGTGGGACGGCGCCACCCTGGGCACCGTCGCGGTCCAGGGCGGCAAGGGCGCCGGAACGTTCGCCGTCCCCGAGTCGCAGCCTGCAGGCGCTCACGACCTGCTGGCGGTGTGCACGACGGACAGCGAGCTGCGTGCCACCGCCCCCTACGTCGTGGACACCGTCCTCGAGCCCGTCCCCGACGAACCGGCGCTCCCGGTCGAGCCGGTCCCCGTCGATCCGCTGGAGCCTGTCGAGCCGGCCCCGGTCGAGCCGCCTGTCGACGTGGAGCCTGCGGGTCCGGGCGACCCGTCGGTCGACACCGCCGCCTCGGGGCAGTCGACGACGCTCGACGACCTCGCGCCCTGGCTTCTCATCGGCCTCGGTGTCCTCGTCTCGGCAGCCGCCACGGTGGCGCTGGCGCGGACGCTCACCCGCAGGTCCCGGTCGCGGGCGTGGGTCTCTGAGCACGTCGAGGCGCGTCCGAGGGACGTGGTGCTCCGCGACGCCTCGATGACCCCCGACGACCGGGCACCCCCGGACCTCACCATCGGTGTCCGCACCCGAGTCGGTGCCGGCACCCACACGCTCGAGGAGAGACCGCCATGACCACAGCTCACGACGCCCCGGGGACGGCGACCCAGCACCCTCGGGATCAGCAACGGCGACCGACGGTGTCGCTGCCGGGGACGCCGACGCTCGACGGTCGCCACGCCGAGCTGACGCGCTCCTTCACCGAGCACCGGGTGGGCCACGATGCACTGTCGATCGTGCGGCGACTCGCGCCCGCAGCGGGGGCAGTGCTCGACGGCGAGCTGGTGGGCGCGCTCGAGCGGTCGATCGGCGGAGTGGACCTGAGCGCGGGGTGGACGACCTGCTGGGAGCGCTACTGGTCCGTCTCCGACGCGTGCCGACGCACCGCCGCCGACGACGCAGCCACGGAGATCGTGGTGCTCGCCCACCACGAGGTCGCCTCCCTCTACGAGGCACCGGTCGACATCGTCGTGGACGGGGTGGCGCTGTGCACGCTCGCGTTCGAGCTCACGGTGACGGGGGACGTCGTGGGGCTCAGCGCCGTCGTGCGAGGCGGTCGCGTCAAAAGGTTGCAGGGCGGCAAAGTCACGGCCGAGGCACGTCTCTCGCTGGGCGAGGCCGTTCTGGACAGGTGGCGCTTCGCGTCGGAGCTGGAGCTCGTCGTCGACCTCCCGGAGCCGGTCGACCAGGCACCACCGGCACCGGTGCCCGGTCAACGGGCAGGGCGGGAGGGAGCGGGTCAGCCGCTTGAACCTCATCCGCACCGCAGGGACCACTGATCCGCTCCTGTGCGGGCCACTCGTCTGCAGGACCTCTGCGGGGCCCGCGGGGACGCGCGCAGGACCAAGGTCTCTGGGGATGGGGCGGCTGCGCTCGCACTGTGGAGCGCATGGACACCACGCGGGGGACGCGCCTCATCATGCTCTTCGTTCTGACGCTGACCGCGGCGATGCTCGCGGCACCGGCACCGGCTCAAGCGGTGGGGGTGGCCGGGACGAGTCTGGCCGGGACGCCGCCCGACAACCCGCAAGCCATGCACAACGACGACAAGAACGTGCCGGTGCCGGCGCTGCCGGACGTCCTCGTCTACCAGGGCACCTTGACCAGCGGGGAGGTGCCCCTTGCCGGTCGCACCGTGGTCCTCGAACGCAAGTTCGCCACGGGCACGGCGTGGCAGCCGGCAGGGCAAGGACGCACGAACTCGAAGGGGGTCGTGAACGTGCGCAGCAACGTCATCAAGAACGCTCTCTACCGGCTGCGCTTCGCAGGCGATGCGGAGTACGGCGCGTCGACCTCAGCAGAGATGGCGATGCTCAAGGTGCACCGCGACCTCAACCTCGACTTCGAGGTCGTCCGTGGCGATGTCTTCATCTTCGGCAACATCAACCCGGGCTTCGGGAACAGGACGGTCAACCTCCAGAAGCGCAACTGCAGCACGTGTGCATGGCGCAACGTCAACGGCAAGAACTCGACCGCCGCCGGGGGGTGGCGCTTCAAGATAGCCGGCGGACCCGGAGTGGGCTTCCGTGTGATGATCCCGTCGATCGACGCCAACTTCATCAAGAGCACCAGCTCGTCCGCGGACTTCAGCTGACCCCCAGCATGCACGAGGTGATGGTCGACGCGGTCTCGCTCGAGCGGCTCGGGCGGCTGCTGGACCCCTACCGTGCCGAGCGGTTGGAGAGCAACGCTGCTCTCGCGCGCCGCCTCCTCGAGGGACGCGTGGTGTGGAACGTCAACGCGACGGCGTCGGGCGGTGGGGTCGCGGAGATGCTGACGACCCTGCTCGCCTACACCCGAGGCGCGGGAGTGGACACCCGCTGGCTGGTCCTCGACGGCAACCCGCAGTTCTTCCGCATCACCAAGCGACTGCACAACTTCCTGCACGGCTCGAGCGGCGACGGCGGCACCTTGGGAGATTCCGAGCGAGCCGAGTACGAAGCGGTCATGGCCAGCAACCTCGAGGGGATGCGAGCACGGGTGCGCCCCGGCGACATCGTGCTGCTCCACGACCCCCAGGCGGCAGGTCTGGCGAAGGGGCTGCGCGAGACCGGGGCCCACGTCGTCTGGCGCTGCCACATCGGACGCGACACCCACACTGATCTGACCGATGCCGGCTGGGACTTCCTCGAGCCCTACGTCCGTCGGGCCGGCGCCACGATCTTCTCGCGCGAGGCCTACGGCCCCCGGTGGCTCGACCGTGAGAGATCACGGATCATCCCGCCGTCGTTGGACCCCTTCAGTGCCAAGAACATCCAGCTCGGGGCCGCAGCGGTCGACGTCACCCTGCGGCAGGCCGGGCTGGTGCGGGGCGCCGCCGACGGTGGCAGCCTCGCGTTCGCTCGCCGCGACGGTTCCACGGGCACGACCCGGCCCCATCGCACCCTCGTGGTCGCGGGCGACGTCGTGCCGATGGACGCTCGGGTGGTGCTCCAGGTCAGCCGCTGGGACCGTCTCAAGGACATGTCCGGGGTCCTGGGCGGCTTCGCCGACAACCTGGCACGGCTGCCGGAGGACGCCCACCTCATGCTCGTGGGACCCGACGTCCTGGGGGTGAGTGACGATCCGGAGGGCGCGGAGGTCCTGTTCGAGTGCATCGACCTGTGGAAGACGCTGCCGGGGGCCACACGTGCTCGCACTCACCTGGTTGCCCTGCCGATGGACGACGTGGACGAGAACGCTCACCTGGTCAACGCGCTGCAGCACCACGCGAGCGTCGTGGTGCAGAAGAGCCTCGTCGAGGGGTTCGGGCTGACCGTGACCGAGCCGATGTGGAAGGCCCGGCCTGTCGTCGCCTCGTCCGTGGGAGGGATCCAGGACCAGATCGTCGACGCGGAGTGCGGTCTGCTGCTGGGCGATCCGTCGGACCTCGCGGGGTACGTCGAGCTGGTCGCCTCCCTGCTCGCCGAGCCGGAGCACGCCGAGCTGCTCGGCCTCGCGGCACGTGAACGCGTACGTGACCGGTTCCTGGGGGACCGCCACCTCATCCAGTACGTCGAGCTGTTCCGCGAGCTGCTCGAGGGGTGAGCTCGTGGCGGGGCGATCGACACCCCCGCGGACCAGGGGGGAGGCCCGCGGAGGTGTCTGGGCGCCGAGCTCACGGGGGATTGGCCCGGTGCCTTGGCAGCACGCTGCCCGGTCGCACTCGCGCCAAACGCCGCCGGAAGGAAGGTAGGTCATTCGACCGAGGTCACCGGGGAAGGTCCTCCCGGTGCACGCGGTCGCCGGACTGCCGTGCTGACGCGGGCGGTGACAGACGAAGAGGCGAGGGGATTCCCCTCGCCATGTCCAAGGGTATGGCGCACTCCGGGGCTTGCAGGCATCGCGCGAGAGGTCGACGTCCGTGCGCTCAGCCGTTCCAGGCCCGCTCGACGAGCCGGGTGGCCTCCTCCAGCGAGTAGCCCTGACGGCGCGCCGAGAGGACGAGGGCGGCGGCGTCGTCACTGACTCCCCGGTCGGGCGCGTCGAGGTGCGTCGAGTTCACGAACGTCCCCCGGCGTCCGTGCGTGGAGATCACACCATCGACCTCGAGCGCGCGGTAGGCCTTCGCCACGGTGTTGGCGGCCAGCCCCAGGTCCGCCGCCAGCTGCCTCACGGTGGCGAGCCGGGTGCCGGGGGCGAGGTCGCCACGAGCGACCATGGCGGCGATCCCGCTGCGCAGCTGCTCGAACGGAGGGACGTCGGGGTCGTCGAGGGTGAGGGCAGCGACGAGGTCCATGCCCCGATACTGCCCGAAGCCGACCGGGCAGGTCGTCGGGCTAGCCTGCAGAGGTGAGCAACGAGGCCACCCGCCGGGCCGTGGACGCGGCGATCGTCCCGCTCGTGGCCTCCCTCGGCCCCTGGGGCGTGCACGAGGGGCACTGGCTGCCGGGTCGCGGCGGGCACCCGGTGCTGTGGCTGCGGACCCGCACGGAGGCCGAGGCCGAGGCGCTCCAGGGCCAGGTATGGCTCACGGCCCAGGTGCAGGTGCTGCTGCAGCGGGTCGGGGTGCCGCCGCAGGAGGTGGCCCGCGTCGGGCTCGAGTTCTCCTCCGGTCAGGGCGAGGCGCGGCTCTTCGAGGAGTGAGCCTCAGGCCCCGTGCACGTGGACGAGCGTCGATGGCGCGGGGAGATCACTACCCGGGTGGATGACGGCGGCGAGGTCCTCCACGGCGTCGACGAGCCGGAGCGCCGGACGGGTCCAGGTGGCGTTGGCGTCGGCGGCCCACACGGGGACGCCGGGCGGCAGCAGGCCGTCGGCGACGAGCTGCTTGGTCAGCCTCTCCGCCGCGACCAGGTCGAAGCCGCAGGGCGCCACGACGACCAGGTCCGGCGACGTCGCGCGTACGTCGTCCCAGCTCACCCGGGCCGAACGGGCCCCGGAGGAACCCAGCGCCGCCACACCACCGGCTGCGTCGACGAGGTCGGGCAGCCAGTGACCGGGGGAGTAGGGCGGGTCCGTCCACTCCAGCACCAGCACCCGAGGCCGTGGCCGCCCAGCCACCCGGCGCCGTACGGCGTCCAGCCGGGCTCGTGCGGAGCCCACGACGGCCGCAGCTGCGTCCGCCCGACCGGTCGCGCCGCCGATCGCGAGCACCGAGGCCCATACCTGCTCGAGGTTCTGCGGATCGACGGTGAGCACCTCGGCCCGGCACCCGAGGTGACGCAAGGCGTCGTCGACGGTGGCGACGTCGACCGCGCAGACCGCGCAGAGGTCCTGGGTCACGACCAGGTCGGCGCCGAGCTCGGCCAGCGCCCCCGCGTCGAGGTGGTAGAGGTCCTCGCCGCGCGCGACCGCCCCGGAGACGAACGCGTCGATCTCCGACGGCGCGAGGCCGGCGGGCAACGCGGTGGTCGAGACGATGCGGCGCTCGCGCGCCTCCGCCGGGTGGTCGCACTCGAAGGTCACGCCGACGACGTCGTCCCCGGCCCCGACGGCGAAGAGGATCTCGGTGGCGGAAGGAAGCAGCGAGACGATACGCACGGCTCCACCCTAGGGTGGGACGGATGTCCTGGATGGGCGCGTCCACCTCGATCTCGCCACGAGTGACCGGGACCTCGAAGCGGCGCGCCACGAGGAACTCGGCGCCACGGTCGTGGGCCGCTGCAAGAAGCGGACCGTGCTCGCCGACCCGCTCGGGCAGGCGTACTGCCTCACCGACCGCGACCCGGAGACCGGGCTGCTGCCCCGACGACTCAGGCGCGGTCGGCCGCGAGCCGCACGGCAGTGACGACGACGGCGCCGAAGGCCCCGACCCCGATCAGGTAGGTCCGGGCCCGCCACGGTCGTGGGCTCGACCACGCCACGAGAGCGATGAAGAGCGCGGACAGCAGCAGGGGCAGCACGGCGTACTCCACGGCGACCCGGACCGCACGGTCGATCCGAGGAAGCAGGGCCAGGCTCAGACCGAGGAGCGTGGCGACCAGAAGCCCGCAGGCCGCTCGCAGGCTCTGCCCCAGCGCGTCCCGGTTGGGGCGGACGGCGGAGGTCTCGGCGGCGAACCGCTCGGGGTCCCAGGCGTCGGGGTCAGGTCGGTCCACCGGGTCAGTGTGGCACCCGGTGCTCGTCAGTCGTCCTTCGAGCCCGCGTCCCCGGAGTCGTCCCCGGAGTCGTCGTCGGAGTCGTCGTCAGAGTCGTCGTCGGAGTCCTCGGTCATGGACTCCTCCTCGAAGGTCGGGTCGCCCTCGGGGCGAGCCTCCTCGGGGCTGTCCTCGAAGACGCCCTTCTCGGGGTCGAAGGTGCGCTGGGTGTTGTCGACCTCGGCGTTCTCGGGACGGTTCTCGGGGTCGAGCCGCGCGGCCCGCTCCTCCTCGATCTCGTCCTCGTCGTCCTTCGTGCGGTCGCGGTCGTCGATCTCGACCTCATCGACGTCGAAGCCCTCCGACTCGACCTTCTCGACCCTCTCCTCCTCCGAGGCACCCGTGCCGGCGTCGGAACCAGGCTCCTTCTCGGAGGGGTCGTAACCGCTGGAGTCGCCTTCCGTCTCGCCGCCAGACTCGTTCGAGGTGTCGGCTGCGTCAGCGCTGCTGGCGGCCTCCGTCGTGGTCTCGGTGTCCTGCTCGCTCATGACCTGTCCTCCCGACATAGGAACTCCACGTCACGGACCATGCCACGGAACGGGACCGGGAAACCTGGGTTTGGCCGACTCGACTGACAACGGCCGAGCACCCCTCCCCGGTGGTGGGGGTGCTCGGCCGTCGTGGACGCGCTGCTGGTCAACCGGCTCGGCGGTCAGGGGTCGTCAGGATGCTGAGGCCGAGCTGTAGAGCGTCTGGATGACGGACCCGAAGTAGGGCCCGTACATCGCGTTCTTCTCGCCGCGGTAGCCGAACGAGTTCACCGAGATCTGGGCGCCGTTCCCGCCGGAGAAGCTCTGGAACCAGGGGCCGCCGGAGGAGCCGCCGGTCATGTTGCACGCCAGCCGCAGGTCGTTGGTGCCGTTGACGTCGTTGGTGGTCGTGCCGGAGCAGTAGGTCAGCGTCTGTCCGTTGTACGGCGTGGCGGCGGGGTAGCCGAAGGCGTGCACGAACTGCCCGCGGGGCTGGTTGAAGGCGATGCCCTGGCTGCCGACGGTGTCGGTCAGCGTGGCGCCGTTGAGCGTGCCGACCTCGGCCATGCCCACGTCGTAGTTGAAGTCCCCGGCGGTCGCCCACTGCGTGGTGGTGCTCAGCTGGGTGGCAACCCACTCGCCGTACGGCGCGGAGCCGTTGTCGTAGGCCGGCACGAAGGTGAAGCGGGTGGCGTAGGCGCCGGGCCCCTCGTTGAGGCAGTGGCCGGCGGTGGTGACGGTGCTCTCGTTGGCCGAGGTGACCGCGCTGCCGGAGCACACGTAGTTGGAGCCGGCGAGGGTGAAGAAGACCTTGCCGGTGGTCTTCACGACGTTGCCGCCGCCGGTCCAGCGGCTGCCGATGTTGCCGTCGTTCTTGACCGGCTTGCCCTTGACGACCGCGGGGGCGCCGCGCTCGACGGTGCCGCCAGGAGCCGTGGCGGTGAGGCGCATCGGCTCGGCCGCACGCATGCGCTTCGGGGTCCAGTAGTCGCGGACCCGGTCGGCCGCGGCGCTGTCCCCGGCGGCGGACGTGCGCTGGCTCGAGAACGCGGCGCGTGCCTGGCCGTCGTCCTCCGGTGCTGCCTCGGCGGCGCCGTTGCCGGCGACGAGGAGCCCGGACATCAGCAGCGCGGTGAGTCCGGTCAGGGCGGCGGGTCGTCTCAGGGGCGTCATGAGGCGCGACCCTGCCAACCCGGACAGAGGTGGTCAAGGGTTCGTGACCGCGGAAAACGTGCAACTGCATGTTTGCGCAGACACATGGTGGCAATGCTCACTCGAATCGTCTGGGGTCGCCTGCACCGACCCGCGTCACCTCCGGGAAGCCTTCGGACCAGTCCACGACCGTGGTGGGCTCGGTGCCGCAGTCGCCGGCGTCGATCACGGCGTCGACGACGTGGTCGAGCTCCTCCTTGATGGCCCAGCCGTCGGTCATCGGCTGCTCGTGGTCGGGGAGCAGCAGGGTGCTGGACAGCAGCGGCTCGCCCATCTCGCGCAGCAGCGCACGGACCACGGGGTGCTCGGGGATACGCACCCCGACCGTGCGCTTCTTCGGGTGCGCCAGCCGCCGCGGCACCTCGCGGGTGGCAGGCAGGATGAACGTGTAGGGGCCTGGCGTCGCCGCCTTCACCGCCCGGAAGGCAGCGTTGCTCAGCTGCACCAGCTGGCCGAGCTGGCTGAAGTCGGCGCACACCAACGTGAAGTGGTGCTTGTCGTCGAGACCGCGGATGCGCTTGATGCGCTCGGTCCCCTCCGGGTAGTCGAGTCGGCATCCCAGCGCGTAGCAGGAGTCGGTCGGGTAGGCGACCAGCGCGTCGTCACGCAGCATCTCGACGACCTGGGCGATGCGCCTGGGCTGGGGGTCCTCGGGGTGGACGTCGACGTAGCGGGCCATGGGCACGACTCTAGGCGCCACCGCGCCTTCATCGACCTTGCTGGCCCCTCTCACTAGGCTGGGTCGTGTGCCGCCCACCCCGTCAAGCGACGCCGTCGGTGCTCCCACGGTCTCGGGAGCGCCGGAGCAGCGACTTGCCTGGCTGTGTGCGGGAGGCGTCGCCGTGGCCGGCACGGCGGTGCTGGTCCTGGGGGCAGTGGGGGTCGAGTCCGTCCCGACCGCGTCTCCGCTGGTCACCTCGGTCACGATCAACGCCGCCCTGGCCCTGACCGCCGTCGCGGTGGCCCTCGTCCTCCCGCGCGGCAAGGGTGTGCCGTTCGCCCTCGCCGCCCTCGTCGGGGCCACGACGCTGGTGCAGTCCGCGTTCTCCGTCGACCTGGGCATCGACCAGCTGCTGGCGGTCGATCCGGCCCCGGGCAACGACGCCCAGCCCGGGCGCATGTCGGAGGCGACGGCCCTGAGCCTGCTGCTCCTCGCCTCCGCCCACGCCCTGCGCACGCGCTCGCCCCGGGTGAGCCAGGCCGCTGCCGGGACCGTCTTCCTGCTCGGCTTCCTCGGCATCCTCGGCCACGCGTTCGGGGCGGACCAGCTCTACGCGGTCACCTACTACTCCACCATCGCCCTCCCGACGGCGAGCGCTCTGGCGGTGCTTTCCGTAGCGGTGCTCTCGCTCGTGCCGGGCGGGGCTGTCGCGTGGTTGCTCAACGACCGTGGGCCCGGAGCCGCGCTCGCCCGCCGGATGGTCCCGATCGCGCTCGTGGTCCTCCCCACGCTCGCCTATGCCCGGGTCCTGGGCGTCGACCGCGGGTGGTACGGCGAGCGCTTCGGATCGGCGGTCATGGTCCTCCTCGCCGTCGGTGTGCTGCTCTTTGTGACCTGGCGGTCGGTCGCCGCGGTCGAGGACATCGACGCGGCACGTCGTGCGGCGCACGCGGAGCTCGAGGTGGCCAACGCCGAGCTGGCCGCGAGCCGGGAGTTCGAGCGCGCGCGAGCCGAGGGCCTCACCGACTCCCTGCAGAGCCAGCGGCAGCGTTTCGACAGCGCAGTGGCCCAGCTCGACGACCTCGTGTGGACCGCGCGACTGACCCCCTTCGGCAGCCGCCTGACCTATCTCAGCCGCGAGACCGGCCGGCTCCTGGGCACCGTCGTTCGCGTCGGCAGCACGGTTCACGACATGGTCCTCGGCGGCATGGACGCGACCGACGCGAGAGACGCGACCGACGCGACAGACGCGACCGACCGTCGGCTGGGCGCCGACTTCGTGCGGAAGGCGGAGAGTGGTCGGGCGGCCGAGGCCGAGGTCCGGCGCACGGTCGGCGGCGAGGAACGGTGGATCTGGTTCCGAGGGGTGCCGAGGCGTGCCGGGGGAGCGACGTGGTTCGACGGAATCGGCACCGACATCACCGAGCGGAAGCTCGACGAGCGCCGGCGTGAAGAGGCGCTGCGGCTCCAGGAGCAGCAGGTCGCGAGCCTGACCGAGCTGAACCAGATGAGGGAGGAGTTCGTGGCGGTGGCCGGGCACGAGCTGCGGACCCCGCTCACCGCCATCCGCGGGTTCAGCGAGGTCCTGGCCACCGACCGCTCCTTGAGCGACACCCAGCGGCGCCACGCCGAGACCGTGCTGCGCCGTGCCCTCCAGCTCTCCGAGCTCGTCGACCAGCTCTTCGACCTCTCGCGCGTGAGTACTGGTGCGGTCGAGCTGCACGTGGAGTCGGTGTCCCTGCGACGGCTCGCGGAGGAGAGCATCGCCGACCACGAGCGTGTCGCGCGCTCGGGCGGCGTCGCGCTGCTGCTCTCTGCTCACGACGTCCGGACCGCGGCGGACCCGGTCCGGCTGCGTCAGGTGGTCGACAACCTCGTGTCCAACGCGGTCAAGTACTCACCCGGCGGAGGCACGGTTCGGCTGCTCGTGGACAGCATCGGCGGCCGGGCGAGACTTCGCGTCGTCGACGAGGGCATCGGGATCCCCGAGGACGACATGCCCCACGTGTTCGACCGCATGTTTCGCTCCCAGGCGGCGCGAGAGACCGGCATCCCGGGCACCGGCCTGGGACTGGCGGTCACCAAGGCGCTGGTGGAAGCTCAGGCGGGCGCCGTCCAGGTCGCCGCCAACCCCGACGGTGGCACGATCTTCACCGTCCACCTGCCCGTGGCGGGCGGGCCCGAGAGCCAAGGACCGGTCACGGAACGGTGAGGACCTCCGCGCCGTCGGCCGTCACGAGCAGCGTGTGCTCGAACTGGGCACTGGCGCGCTTGTCCTTCGTGGTGACCGTCCACCCGTCGTCCCACATGTCCCAGCGAGCGGTGCCGAGGCACAGCATCGGTTCGATGGTGAAGGTCATGCCCTCCTCGATGAGGTCGTCGAAGCGGTCCTCGTCGGTGTGGGGGATCACCAGGCCGGAGTGGAACGACGAACCGATGCCGTGGCCGGTGAACTCACGGACGACGCCGTAGCCGAAGCGGGCGGCGTAGGCCTCGATCACGCGACCGATGACGTTGACCCGGCGGCCGGGCCGGACGGCCCGGATCGCGCGGTCGAGCGCCTCGCGGGTGCGCTCGACCAGCAGCCTGGTCTCCGTGTCCACGGCCCCGGCCAGGAAGGTGGCGTTGGTGTCGCCGTGGACGCCGTCGAGGTAGGCGGTGATGTCGACGTTGACGATGTCTCCGTCCTCGACGACCCGACCGTCGGGGATGCCGTGGCAGATGACCTCGTTGACGCTGGTGCACAGCGACTTCGGGAAGCCGCGGTAGCCGAGCGTCGAGGGGTAGGCGCCGTGGTCGAGCAGGAACTCGTGGCCCACCCGGTCGAGCTCGTCGGTGGTGACGCCGGGCCGCACGTGACGCCCGACCTCGGCGAGCGCCTGCGCGGCCAGCCGGCCCGCGACACGCATCCGCGCGATGGTCTCGGCGTCCTTGACCTCGGAGCCGCGGAAGGGCAGCGGTGCAGGCTGGTCGACGTACTCGGGGCGGTCGATGGAGGGGGGTACGGCGCGGCGCGGGGAGAGCGGCGCCGGAGCGATCGGAGTCACGCCGACGAGTGTAGGTTCGCTCTCGCGACGGAAGGATCACCGGCATGAGCGACGACGAGCAGTACTGGTACTGCCTGACCCACCAGACGGTCGAGCCCCGCGACGGGTGCAAGAACGCCGACCGGCTCGGCCCTTACGCGACCCGCGAGGAGGCCTCCCGCGCGATGGACAAGGTCGCGGAGCGCAACGAGTCGTGGGACAACGACCCGGACTGGAACGACAACGGCTCCGGCTCCGGTCCCGACAGTCCCGCCGGAGGCTGAGTCGCGGGCATGGGGTTCGACCTGCACAAGTCCGGCTCGTTCATCGGGATGTCCGGACTGGCCATCGCGCTGTTCATGAACTTCGCCGCCGGCAGCGTCCTGCCCTGGTGGGGTGTCACGTTCCTGGTGGTGGTCTGGCTGGCGCTCTTCGTCCTGGCGTGCCGGTGGTTCGTCGACCACCCGGTGCGGGTCTTCTGGCTGCCCTTCGGTGCCGTCGGGCTCTGGTTCGCCTTCCTCCTCGGCGGCGAGCTGCTCTGGGGCTGGGCCTGACCGGTGCGGTCGCGGCACCGTGTCAGAACGTGTGCTCGGGGCCGGGGAAGGATCCGTCGGCCACCTCTACGGCGTAGGCCCTCGCGGCCTCGAGCATGACGCCGTGGAGATCGGCGTACTGCTTGACGAAGCGCGGCATCCGACCCGTGCGCAGCCCCATCGCGTCCTGCCACACGAGCACCTGCGCGTCGGTCTGGTTGCCGGCGCCGATGCCGATCGTGGGAATGCCGATCTTCTGCGTCACCTCGGCCGCCACGTCGCCGGGCACCATCTCCATGACGACGGCGAACGCACCGGCAGCCTCCAGGGCGAGGGCGTCGGCGAGCACCTTCGCGGCGCCCGCTCCCTTGCCCTGGATGCGGTAGCCGCCCAAGCTGTGCTCGGACTGCGGCGTGAACCCGACGTGGGCCATCACCGGGATGCCGCCCCGGGTCAGCAGCTCCACCTGGGGCGCCATCTCGGCCCCGCCCTCGAGCTTCACGCAGTGCGCGTCGGCCTCCTTCATGAAGCGGACCGCGGTGTCGTATGCCTGCTCCGGCGAGCGCTGGTAGGAGCCGAACGGCAGGTCGGCCACCACCAGGGCGTAGGACGTCGAGCGGGTCACCGCGCGCACCAGGGGGATCAGCTCGTCGACGGTGACCGGCAGCGACGTCTCGTTGCCGTAGACGTTGTTCGACGCCGAGTCGCCCACCAGCAGCACGGGGATGCCGGCCTCGTCGAAGGTGGCGGCGGCGTACATGTCGTAGGCCGTGAGCATCGCCCACTTCTCGCCCCGCTCCTTCATCTGCTGCAGGTGCGGGATGCGGACCTTGCGACGGCTCGACGCGGCCCCGCCGGGGGGCGCCGCGGAGGTGCCGGAGGGGGCGCCGCCGTACGGCGCGGGCTGCTCGCTCGACTGCTCGACCATGTCCGCCAATCTAGACCCGCGACGCCCTCGTGGCGGTGTGACCGTCCCCACGCCCGGATGCAGCACGGCGTTGTGCTGATGGACGGATGGGGCCTCTGGGACACTGGGGGCGTGGACTTCTCCTCGGTGTACGCGCACGGCTTCGCCCGGGTCGCGGCCTGCACCCTCCCCGTGGCGGTGGCAGACCCGGCGACCAACGCGCGCTCGGTGCTCGCCGAGGCGCGTGCCTGCCACGACGAGGGCGTCGCGGTGGCGCTGTTCCCCGAGCTCTGCCTGAGCGGCTACGCCATCGACGACCTGGTTCTGCAGGACAGCCTGCTCGCCGCCGTCCGCGACGCCGTCGAGACGGTGGTCGCGGCCAGCGCCGACCTGATGCCCGTGCTCGTCATCGGCGCTCCCCTGGTCAAGGGCACCCGCGTGTTCAACTGCGCGGTCGTCGTGCATCGCGGTCGGGTACTCGGCGTGGTCCCGAAGTCGGCGCTGCCGACCTACCGCGAGTTCTACGAACGGCGTTGGTACGCCGCCGGCGACGACCAGCGCGGCGGCACCATCGAGCTCGGCGGTGAGCCGGTGCCCTTCGGTCCCGACCTCGTCTTCGCCGCCACCGACGTGGCCGACCTGCGCCTGCACGTCGAGATCTGCGAGGACCTGTGGGTCCCGGTGCCACCGAGCGCGGAGGCCGCGCTCGCCGGCGCAACCGTGCTCGCCAACCTCTCGGGCAGCCCCATCACCGTCGCCCGCGCCGAGGACCGCAGGCTGCTGGTCCGCTCGGCCAGCGCTCGCTGCCTCGCGGCCTACCTGTACGCCGCCGCCGGCGAGGGGGAGTCCAGCACCGACCTGTCCTGGGACGGCCAGACCATGGTCTACGAGGTCGGCGACCTGCTGGCGGAGAGCGAGCGGTTCCCCGAGGGGCCGCGTCGGTCCGTGGCCGACGTCGACCTCGGCCGGATCCGACAGGAACGACTGCGGCAGGGCACGTTCGACGACAACCGGCGCACCCACGCCGACCGGACGTCGGCGTTCCGCGAGGTCTCCTTCACCGTCGACCCACCGGCCGGCGACATCGGCCTGCGGCGCAAGGTCGACCGCTTCCCGTTCGTGCCCGACGACGTCGAGCGGCTCGCCCAGGACTGCTACGAGGCCTACAACATCCAGGTCGCCGGGCTCGAGCAGCGGCTGCGCGCGATCGGCCAGCCCAAGGTCGTCATCGGGGTGTCGGGCGGCCTCGACTCCACCCACGCCCTGATCGTCGCGGCGCGCGCCATGGACAGGCTCGGCCGGCCCCGCAGCGACATCCTGGCCTACACGCTGCCGGGCTTCGCCACCAGCGACCACACCCGCGGCAACGCCACCCGGCTGGCCACCAGCCTCGGCGTCAGCTTCGCCGAGGTCGACATCCGTCCCGCGGCGGAGCAGATGCTGCGCGACCTCGACCATCCGTTCTCCGACGGGGAGCCCGTCTACGACGTGACCTTCGAGAACGTCCAGGCAGGCCTGCGGACCGACTACCTCTTCCGTTTCGCCAACCACCTCGGCGGGATCGTGCTCGGCACCGGTGACCTCTCCGAGCTCGCGCTGGGCTGGTGCACCTACGGCGTCGGCGACCAGATGTCGCACTACGCGGTCAACACCGGGGTGCCGAAGACCCTCATCCAGCACCTCATCCGGTGGGTCGTCTCCGAGGGCCTCTTCGACCCCGAGGTCAACGACGTCCTCGAGGTCATCGTCGAGCAGGAGATCACCCCCGAGCTGGTCCCGACCGAGGAGGGCACGAAGCCGCAGGCCACCGAGGACACGATCGGTCCCTACGCGCTGCAGGACTTCACGCTCTTCCACGTGCTCCGCTTCGGCACCCGGCCCTCGACGATCGCCTTCCTGGCCCACCACGCCTGGTCCGACGCCACCACGGGGCAGTGGCCCCCCGGGTTGCCGCAGGCACGCCGCACGTCGTACGACCTGGAGGAGGTCCGGCACTGGCTGGAGGTCTTCGTGAAGCGGTTCTTCGCCTTCAGCCAGTTCAAGCGCAGCGCGCTGCCCAACGGCCCGAAGGTGTCCGCCGGCGGGTCGCTGAGCCCCCGCGGCGACTGGCGCGCACCCAGCGACGGCAACGCCGCCGTGTGGCTCGCCGACCTGGAGCGTGTGCCCCGCGGGTGATGCGCCATAGTGGGCGCATGGGTAAGCAGGAAGACTTCGTGCTGCGCGCTCTCGAGGAGCGCGACGTCCGCTTCGTGCGGCTGTGGTTCACCGACGTGCTGGGCTTCCTGAAGTCCGTCGCGGTGGCCCCGGCCGAGCTCGAGGGCGCCTTCGCCGAGGGGATCGGGTTCGACGGGTCGGCGATCGAGGGCTTCGCCCGGGTCTACGAGTCCGACATGCTCGCCAAGCCCGACCCGAGCACCTTCCAGATCCTGCCGTGGCGCGGCGACGGTCCCGCCACCGCGCGGATGTTCTGCGACATCGTCATGCCCGACGGCTCGCCGTCGTTCGCCGACCCGCGCTTCGTGCTCAAGCGCGGCCTCGACAAGGCGGCCGACCTCGGCTACACCTTCTACACCCACCCCGAGGTCGAGTTCTACCTCTTCAAGAACGTCCCCGAGCCCGGCGGCGACCCGATCCCCGTCGACCGCAGCGGGTTCTTCGACCACACCGCGCAGAGCAAGGGCTCGGACTTCCGCCGCGAGGCGATCACCATGCTCGAGCAGATGGGCATCTCGGTGGAGTTCAGCCACCACGAGGGCGGCCCCGGCCAGCAGGAGATCGACCTCCGTTACGCCGACGCGCTCTCGACCGCGGACAACATCATGACCTTCCGCACCGTGGTCCGCGAGGTGGCGCTGGGCCAGGGCATCTGGGCCAGCTTCATGCCCAAGCCGTTCACCACCCACCCGGGCTCGGGCATGCACACGCACGTGTCGCTCTTCGAGGGCGACCAGAACGCCTTCTTCGAGCCCGGCGCGCAGTACCAGCTCTCCCGCAGCGGTCGGCAGTTCATCGCCGGCCTGCTCGAGCACGCCTCGGAGATCACCGCCATCACGAACCAGTGGGTCAACTCCTACAAGCGGCTGATCGGCGGGGGCGAGGCACCGTCGTACATCACCTGGGGCCACAACAACCGCTCGGCCATGGTCCGGGTGCCGATGTACAAGCCGAACAAGGGTCAGTCGACCCGCGTGGAGCTGCGCACCATCGACGCGGCCTGCAACCCCTACCTGGCCTTCGCCGCGATCCTCGGCGCCGGCATGAAGGGCATCCAGGAGGGCTACGAGCTGCCGCCCGAGGCCGAGGACGACGTCTGGAGCCTGACCGACCGGGAGCGCAAGTCGATGGGCTACCAGCCGCTGCCGAAGACGCTGTCCGAGGCGATCCAGGTCATGGAGGAGAGCGAGCTGCTCGCCGACACCCTCGGCGAGCGGGTCTACGACTTCTACCTGCGCAACAAGCGCGCCGAGTGGGAGCAGTACCGCGGCCAGGTCTCGGCCTTCGAGCGCGACCAGATGCTTCCGGTCATCTGAGGGGCGTCGCGGCGATCATGAGGGCACCGCGCGTCCTGGTGGTGGAGCACGAGGAGGGTGCCCCCGCCGGCTGGCTGGGGGAGTGGCTCGAGGCCGAGGGCCTCGAGCTCGACGTCCGGCGCCCGTACGCCGACGGCCCCGATCGTGACCTCCCGGCGGACCTCGGAGGTCACGACGCGCTCCTGGTCCTGGGCGGCGGCATGGACGCGTGGGACGACGCCGGCCACCCGTGGCTGGCCCCGACGCGCGAGCTGGTCCGGGAGGCGGCCACCGAGGGCGTGCCGACGCTCGGTCTGTGCCTGGGCCACCAGCTGGCGGTGCTGGCGCTCGGTGGCGAGGTCGGCCGCAACCCGGCCGGCGCCACGATCGCCGTGATGCCGGTCGGCTGGCTCGAGGCCGCCGCCGGCGACCCGCTGCTGGGGAAGGTGACCGGGGCGGAGCGGGCGTCGCACTGGAACGTCGACGTCGCCACCGATCTGCCCCCGGGCGCCCGGGTCCTCGCCCGCACCTCCGACGGCGCTCCGCAGGCGGCGCGGCTGGCCGAGTCGGTCTGGGGCGTGCAGTGCCACCCCGAGGCCGGACCGGCCATCCTGACCCGCTGGGCCGAGGACGACGGCGAGCCGCACCGTGACGCCGGCGTCGACGTGGACGGGTTCCTCGACGACGCCGCCTCGTCCGCCGACCGGCTGCACGACCAGTGGCGCCCGTTGGGGCACGCCTTCGCCGACATGGTCCGCCGAGCGGCGGTCCAGTGAGCGGGCCAGCGTGAGCGCCGGTCGTCCGGAGAGCCTGCGCAGCAGGATGATCAGGGTCGGCTTCCTGGACTCGGCCCGCGGAGCGCAGGCGTTCGAGCGTCTCGGCGGTCGGTGCGAGCCGCTGCTCGCGGTGCTGGCCCGCACCGCCGATCCTGATCTCGCCGTGGACACGCTGGCCGACCTCGCCGAGCGGATCGAGCGTGACCACGGGGAGGGTGCACGCACGTCGTTCCTCGAGGCGCTCATCGACGACGAGGGTTCCTCGATGCGCCTGCTGTCGGTGCTCGGCGCGAGCCGGGCTCTGGGGGATCACCTGATGCGTCACCCCGAGCAGTGGCGCGAGCTGACCGACCCCACGCTGGGCAGCACCCGGTCGCCGGCCTACGTCATGCGCGCCTCCCTGCTCGACGCGGTCGGTGCCGACCCCCTCGACGCGGCCCCGGTGGCGACCCTCGACGACGCCGGGGCGGTCGACGCGCTCCGGGTCGAGTACCGCCGGATCCTGCTGCGCCTCGCGGCTCGCGACCTCGCCCACGAGGTCGGGGTCGACGACGTCGCCGCTGAGCTGTCCGACCTGGCCGCCGGCACCCTCGACGCCGCGCTGGCTGTCGCCCGGGCTCGCGTCGGCGAGGCCTCGGCGCTGTGCCGCATCGCCGTCGTGGCCATGGGCAAGTGCGGCGGTCACGAGCTCAACTACGTCAGCGACGTCGACGTCATCTTCGTCGCCGAGCCGTGCGAGGACTGCGACCCCGACGAGGAGCAGAACGCGCTGCGCACCGCCTCGCAGCTGGCCACCCAGCTGATGCGCGTCTGCTCCGACCACACCGGCGAGGGCACGATCTGGCCGGTCGACGCGGGCTTGCGACCCGAGGGCAGGTCCGGCCCGTTGGTGCGCACCATCGCCAGCCATCGGGGCTACTACGAGCGCTGGGCCAAGCCGTGGGAGTTCCAGGCCCTGCTCAAGGCCCGCGCCGTGGCCGGTGACCTGCCTCTGGGCCAGGAGTTCGTGACGATGGTCGACCCCATGATCTGGCGGGTCGCCGAGCGGGACGGCTTCGTGGGCGAGGTGCAGGCGATGCGTCGTCGGGTCATCGACCACATCCCCGCCCGGGAGGCCGATCGCCAGCTCAAGCTCGGTGTGGGCGGCCTGCGCGACGTGGAGTTCGCCGTCCAGCTCCTGCAGCTGGTGCACGGTCGCGCCGACGAGTCGGTGCGCGCGCCGACCACGCTCTCAGCGCTGGGACGGCTGACCGAGCGTGGCTACGTGGGGCGTGAGGACGGTGCCGCGATGCATCACGCCTACGCCTTCCTGCGCTCGGTCGAGCACCGCCTCCAGCTCTACGGCCTGCGTCGCACCCACCTCATCCCCGACGACGAGGACGGCCTCCGTCGCCTCGCCCGGTCGATGGGTTACGTCAAGACGCCCGTGGAGGAGCTGCGGCGAGCGCTCGCCGACGAGCGCCGCGACGTACGACGGCTCCACGAGAAGCTGTTCTACCGACCGCTGCTGGACACGGTCGCGCGCATGCCCAGCCAGGACATCCGGCTCAGCCCCGAGGCGGCCGTCACCCGGCTGGCGGCGCTCGGCTACGCCGACCCGAAGGCGGCGCTGCGTCACCTGGAGGCCCTGACCGCCGGGGTCTCGCGACGGGCCGCCATCCAGCGCCAGCTGCTGCCGGCGATGCTCGAGTGGTTCGCGGAGTCCCCGGACCCCGACGCCGGCCTCTTCGGCTTCCGCCGCATCTCCGAGGCCCTGGGGCGCACGCCGTGGTACCTGCGGACCCTGCGTGACGAGGGCGAGGTCGCCGAGCGGATGGCCCGGCTGCTGTCGGCGAGCCGCTACGCCACCTCGCTGCTGGAGACCGAGCCCGCAGGCGTGAAGCTGCTGACGACCGAGGAGATGAGGCCGCGGGACCGGCCCACCCTCGAGGCGGAGATGCTCGCCACGGGCGGCCGCCAGGACAACCGCGGCGCGGCCATCACCCAGGTGCGGGCGATCCGCCGCCGCGAGCTGCTCCGCGTCGCCGCCGGAGACCTGGCCGGCATGCTGAGCGTGACGGAGGTGGGGGAGGCCCTCACCGCCACCACCTGCGCCACCCTCGAGGCAGCGCTGGCGGTCGGGACCAAGGTCGTCGAGTTCGAGACCGGCAAGCCGCTGCCGACCCGGATGGCCGTGGTGTCCATGGGCAGGCTCGGCGGTCACGAGATCGGCTACGGCAGCGACGCCGACGTCATGTTCGTGCACCAGCCGCTGCCCGACGCCGATGCCCAGGCGGCAGGGCGCGCCGCCCAGGCGGTGGCGCTCGAGATGCGCAAGCTGCTGGCGCTGCCCGGTGGCGATCCACCGCTGGAGGTCGACGCCGGTCTCCGGCCGGAGGGCAAGCAGGGCGCGCTCGTGCGCACCCTGGACTCCTACGCGGCCTACTACGCCAAGTGGTCGGCGGCGTGGGAGGCCCAGGCGCTGCTGCGGGCCGAGGCCGTGGTGGGCGACCCGGACCTGTGCGAGCGGTTCATGGAGCTCGTGGACCCGTTGCGCTACCCCGCCGGGGGGATCTCGGCGGCCGACGTGCGCGAGGTACGGCGCATCAAGGCGCGGGTGGACAACGAGCGGCTGCCTCGTGGGGCCGACCCCGCGACCCACCTCAAGCTGGGCCGCGGTGGCCTGAGCGACATCGAGTGGACCGTCCAGCTGCTGCAGATGCGCCACGCCGGGAACCACCCGGAGCTGCGCACGACCCGCACGTTGGACGGCCTCGACCGAATGACCGCGTGTGGTCTGCTCGCCGCCGACGAGGCCACGACGCTGAAGGACACGTGGCGGTTGGTGAGCCGCATCCGCAACGCCATCACGCTCGTGCGAGGCAGGTCGTCCGACCAGCTGCCGCGTGACGTGCGTGAGATGACGGCGTTGGCGTTCGCCCTCGGCTACCCGGCGGGGGAGAGCGACGAGCTGACCAACGACTACCTGCGGGCGTCGCGTCGGGCCCGGTCGGTGGTCGACGAGGTCTTCTGGAACGACCGCGACCCGTCCGGCGCCTGACCGGCAGTTCGGGGCACCCCACGCCCGACATCGGGGAACCCGGAGGTCACCAGGCGACACCGCGATTCCCCGATCACCGTCGGGTGGCGCCTCTCGCGAACCCTCGCGTTCTCCACAGCCGAGCGACGTCGACGCCCACGGGCCCTCGGACGACCTCATGGTGTCTTCATGGAGCTCACCCTGATGCGCGACCAGGACGGGGTCGTCAACCGACGTCAGCTGCTCGAGGTCGGGTTCAGCGCCAACGACGTGCGCCGTCTCGTCCGGCGTCGAGAGCTGTTTCCCCTGCACCCCGGTGTCTACCTCGCTCACGCCGGGGCGCCCAGCTGGCGCCAGTCGGCATGGGCTGCAGTCCTGGCCTGCGAGCCCGCCGCGCTCGCGGGCCCCTCAGCCCTCCGACTCTGGGAGGGCCCGACCTCGTCGCGGGCAGACCGCATCCACCTCGCCATCGAGTGGGAGCGACGGTTGCGCGTGCCCGGCATCGAGATCGAGAGACGCCGTGACTTCCACCAGCTGGTGCAGGTCGGCTCGCCGCCACGGATCCGGCTCGAGGACGCCGTCATCGACGTGGCCGACGCGGCCGGTACCGACCTCCTGGCTCTCGACGAGCTCAGCCGACCGCTCCAACGGCGGGCCACCACACCGGCCCGACTCCTGTGCTGTGCTCAGAACCGGGCCCGGCTGACACGCCGGGTGTGGCTCGAGGCCGTCCTGGCCGATCTCGATCAGGGCGTCTGCTCGGTGCTCGAGCACGGCTACCTCACCCGGGTCGAGCGCCCCCACGGCCTGCCGGTCGGACGCCGCCAGGTGCGCGACCGGATCAGTCGGGGCGTGATCTATCGCGACGTCGAGTACGACGTCGGCCTGGTTGCCGAGCTCGACGGGCGCGTCCACCACGACTCGCTCCGAGGCCGGGATCGCGACTTCGACCGCGACCTCGAGGCCGCGGTGCTCGGGAAGCGGTCGGTCCGACTGTCCTACGGCCAGGTGTACGACCGGCCGTGCTGGACCGGCGAGCGCATCGGTCGGATGCTGATGTCGCTCGGCTGGCAAGGCCGCCCCCGCGTGTGCCGCGACTGCGCCTGATCACCCGCAGCCGAGCTCATCGGGGAATCGGGAGGTTGCCTGATGACCTCCCGATTCCCCGATGACGTGATCAGGGGAAGGTCACCATCAGAAGGCGGCGCGGATCTTGCCGACCGGGTGACCGCCCCCGAGCAGCACGTGGGCTCCCGTCGCGCGGACCGCGTCGGCGTCGACGCCCGGCTCGTCGAGGACGCCGAGACGTGAGAGAGCGGCCGCCATGACGACCGGACGGGCGCGGTCGCCGCCGTCCTCGATCTTCAGGGCGACGGCGCGACCGTCGGGCAGAGCCACCGCGTAGCACGCCTCGGCACCGACCTTGCCGATGGCGCCGGGGATCGCCGTCAGCAGTGCAGTCTCGTCGCGGCGGGTGCCGCTGACCATCGTGGGGTGGCGACGGATCGCCTCGGCGATCCGGTGCTCGGGACCCTCGCTGGCGGTAGCGAGCCGGGCGAACGCACGGGCCAGCCCGGTCAGGGTGGTGCTCAGCAGGGGCGCGCCGCAGCCGTCGACGAGGGTGGCCTCGACGGGCACGCCGGTCAGCTCCTCGAGCGTGGCGCGGACCGCGACCTGCAGCGGGTGCTCGGGCCGGAGGTAGGTCGCGGTGGGCCAGCCGTTCACGACGCAGGTGGCGAGCATCGCAGCGTGCTTGCCCGAGCAGTTCATGGCGATACGGGTGCGGGTACCGCCGGCCCGCAGCACCCGGTCGCGCTCCTCGCCGTCGAACGGCCAGTTCTCGGGAGTGCGCAGGTCGGACTCGGACAGGCCTGCCCCGCCCAGGATGCGACGGACGGCCTCGAGGTGCACCGGCTCGCCGGAGTGCGACGCGCAGGCCGTGGCCAGCAGGTGGTCGGGCAGGTCCAGCCCGTGGCGGACGAGGGCGAGGGCCTGCAGCGGCTTCACGCACGATCGCGGCAGCAACGGCACGTCCGGCGCCCCGAGCGACCACGCGACCTCACCGTCGGGGCCCAGGGTGACGACCGAGCCGCGGTGACGTCCCTCGACGACGCCACCGCGGACGATCTCGGCCAGGACCTCGGTGGTCGAGACCGTGGGCTCGCTCAGTGGCTCCCTCTGAGGCTCGCCGACGCTGCTGACCCTCAGGGGGACACCAGGGTCGCCGTGGAGCCCTTCGTCGTCTGGTTGAAGACGAATTCGTACTCCGCGTCGGCAGGGACCGACAGGCTGTAGTTGTCGCCACCGGCAGGGGGCCCGAAGTTGGGCTTGCTCCAGTCGTCGTCGGTGGCGATCTTCCACTGCCAGTCGCCGGCCGGGATGGGGAACGTCCCACGCCACGTGCCGTCGGAGGGCTGGAAGGTCAGGTCCAGGACATCGCAGTCGGCCAACCAGTCCTCGGCGCAGCCGACCTCCTTCTGGAAGCTGCCGGCCACCGTGACCGAGTCGAAGGCGGGCTCCGGATCGGCGACCCGCAGGGTGACGGTGTCGCTGGTCACCGAGGGAAACCCGGGCTCGAGGAGGACGGCTCGGTAGCGCAGCCGGTCACCGTCGACCAGACCGAGGTCCGGCACCTCCTCGTCGTCGACGCGGTACCAGGGCGACGACCGGTCCACGCCGACCGTCTCCCAGTCGCCACCGGACACGCTGCGCTCGAAGCGCACGCGCTGCGTGGTTCGCTCGGGGTTGACCTGGGCCTCGATCAGCAGCGGGTCGAAGCCGGTGATCTCGCCCGCGGCCGGGTTGACGACCTCGATGCTGGGCGAGGGCACCTCGGTACGGCGTACGCCGCTCATCCGCGCGTGACCGTTGTTGTCGGCGACCACCGCGCGGTAGCGCACCGGCGTGCGCGGGTCGTAGCCGGCGGTGTCGTGGAAGACCCGGAACGGGCGGTTGTCGTCGGTGCCGATGCGGCGCCAGCCCTCACCGGCGGCCTTGGCCTGGAAGGTGACCTCGGCGAAGGCGTCCCCGGCCACCTCGGCCTCGACCTTCATGCGGCTGCGGTCGACCGTGCTGGGGCTCGGAGCGTCGAGGGTGATGCCCGGTGCCGTCCTCGACAACGGGATGCGGTCGACGGAGCGGTAGACGGTGGCAGAGGTGCCCGGAGCCACCAGGCGGAGTCGACCGCCCGCCCCGGCGGTGGCCCGCTCGAGACCGGAGGAGCCGTAGATCCGCTCGAACCGGCCGCCTGGGACGAAGGTCTCGATGTCGGTCACGTAGCGGCCGGGCGAGCTGTTGACGACCACGACGTACTCGCGTCGCTTCTCGCGGTCGATGCGGGAGAAGCCGAAGACGCCCTCGCCTCGGCGGGGCTGCATGGCCCCGTCACGCAGCGCGGGGTGGCGCTCGGTGAGGCGCCCGAGCTTCGCCAGCCCGCGGTAGAGCGGGTGGGTGCTGTCGAAGTTGTCCTCGTCGGGCGTCTCGTCGCTGCCGATGTTGTCGGAGTCGAAGGGGCCGGAGTTGGCCTCCCAGTCCTCGACCTCGTTGGCGAACATGTCCTGGCGGGCCAGCTGGTCGCCGCCGCTGCCGGTGAACCCCTGCTCGTCGCCGTAGTACACGACCGGGTTGCCGCGCACGAAGTACATCAGCTCGTGGGCCAGCAGGCTGCGGTCGAGCAGCTCGGCCTCGTCGGCACCGGGGTTGTCCTGCTTGAGGAAGTAGCCGAAGCGGCCCATGTCGTGGTTCCCGAGGAACGTCGGGAGCTGGTAGGCGTTGGAGTCGCGGTCGGTGTAGTAGTCGTCGTCTCGGAAGAAGTCGACCAGCGCGCCGGGCGACTCCTGCCGGGAGACGAAGTTGCGCGCCGCCGCCTGGAACGGGAAGTCGAGGATCGCCTGCATCTTGTCGCGGGTGACGAACTTCGAGGTGAAGGCCTTGCCGGCCTCGGTGGGACGGTCGTCGTAGACCTCGCCGAACATGTAGAACTCCGGCTTGCCGTTCTGGCGTGCGTAGCGCAGGACGCCGGGGCCGAACTCCTGCCAGAACTCGTCGTTGACGTGCTTCATGGTGTCGATCCGGTAGCCGTCGATGCCGATGTCGGACACCCAGGTCTTGTAGATCTTCTCCATGCCGTCGACGACACGGGGGTGCTCGGTGAAGAGGTCGTCCAGGCCGGCGAAGTCGCCGTACTGCTGGTCCTCGTCCTCGCGCTGGAAGTCGGTGTTGCCGCGGTTGTGGTAGTACCGGACGTCGTTGAGCCAGCTCGGGACCTTGAGGTCCTCCTCGGCGGGCTCGAGCTCGGGCAGGTACGGGAAGGAGTCCTGGGCGTCGAGCTCCGGGAAGTCCTCGCCGCCGGCGTACTCGCGGTCGTCGAAGACGTCGCCGTCGGCGTCGCGGTAGGGCTCGGCGTCCTTGCTCGTGTACCCCTGGCGGGCGCTGCCCTCGTAGCTGATGACGTCGGCGGTGTGGTTGGTGATGATGTCGAAGAAGACCTTCATGCCCCGCGCGTGGGCCGCCTGGACGAGCTCGCGCAGCTCGGCGTTGCTGCCCAGGTGCGGGTCGATCTGGGTGAAGTCGGTGATCCAGTAGCCGTGGTAGCCGGCGGACCCGTCGGTGCCGGCCGGCCCGTCCTCGGACTGCACCGGCTTGTTCTTGAAGATGGGGGTGAACCAGACGGCCTCGGTGCCCATCCCCTGGAGGTAGTCCAGCTTCGCCTGGAGCCCGGCGATGTCACCGCCGTGGTAGTAGCGCTTGCTGGTGGGGTCGAAGCCGGTCTTCGTCCGGTCGCCGACGTAGCCGCCCTCGTCGTTGCCCTCGTCGCCGTTGTTGAAGCGGTCGGCCATCACGAAGTAGAAGTTCGTGTCGGTCAGCGAGCCGCGGAGCGACGGCCGGGCGACGCGCTCGGCCAGGCTGGCGCCGCGGCGGTCGACCCGACGGTCGTCGGACGGAGCGGCTGAGGCGGAGGGCGCGGCTTGGGCGGACAGGACGAGGGCGGTCGTCGTCGCCGTCGCGACGAGCGCAGAGCTGAAGCGTTGGGGGGTCACCGGTGTCTCCCAGGGGTGAGGCTGGCGGGGAAGGGGCGTGCAGGGGGTGGGGCGGGGTGGTGTGCGTCCCAGGACGCACAGGACCAGACGCTATATCTGACAAGAGCCGTTGTGAAAGGTCTGGCTCCGCCCGGTGTGGGCGTGTCCGGCGAGCCCGGGGGCGCGTCCCGGTGGAGCGGGTCAGGGACCTTGGGCACGGGAGGGGGCGAACGCGTCCGTCGCCCTGCCCGGGTGGGGCACAGTGGCCGCCATGACGGACTCGTGGTCGCCGCCTGTGCGGCAGGCGCGTGTCGAGGAGATCGACGCTCTGTCCGCCCTCGATCCAGGCGAGGTCACGCCCGACCTGCGGGCCCTCCTCGATCTCGCCGTTCACTTCTGCGGGGTGTCGAGTGCCGCCCTCAACATCGTCACGGACGACGCGCAGCACCAGATCGCTGCGGTGGGTGTCGAGCCGTCGGTGTGCACGTCGGAGGAATCGATGTGCGCGGTGGTGCTCGATCAGCCGACCCTGTCGGTGGGCAACGCCGTGGAGGATCCGCGATTCTCGAGCAACCCGTTCGTGGACGGACGCCTCGATGACGTCCGCTTCTACGCCTCGGCGCCGCTGCTGTCGGCGCGCGGGGTGGTGATCGGTCGCTTCTGCATCTTCGATCCCGAGCCGCGCACCCTGACCGGGGACCAGGAGGACGCGCTCCGGGTGCTCTCGTCCCGGGCCATGGACCTGCTCGAGCTGCGTCGGCGTACGCGTGAGCTGGAGAGCTCGAACGCCCGGTTGTCGCAGTTCGCCAGTCAGGTGGGGCACGACCTGAGCTCGCCGCTGGCCGCGATGCTGCTCTACCTCGAGCTGGCCCGGGAGCAGCCTGAGGTCCTCGAAGGATCGGCGCTGCACGGCATGTTGACCAAGACCGCAGCGGTGACCCGACGGATGAGCACGCTGATCGAGGGAATCCTCCGCAGCGCCCACCACGAGCTCCCGGTCGATCTGCAGCAGGTGGACCTCGGCGACGTCGTGGACTTCGTGCTCACCGACCTCGCGGCTGCGATCGACGGCAGCGCAGCCCTGGTGACACGGGGTGACCTCCCGGTCCTGCGCGCCGATCCGGAGCAGGTCTACTCGCTGATGCTCAACCTGGTCTCGAACGCGCTGAAGTTCACCAGGCCGGGCGTGCCCGCGCGCGTGCACGTCACGGCCGTCCGCTCGGATCGCGCCGTCGTGGACCGGACGGCCACGCACGCCACGAACGGGTCGGCACCGCAGACCGAGGGCTGGGTGATCGAGGTGGCCGACGAGGGGCGCGGCGTGCCGGAGGTGGACCGCCAACGGGTGTTCGGTCGTTTCGACCGGGGGAGCGAGCCGGAGACCTCAGGGCACGGCATCGGCCTGGCCACCGCACGCACGATCGCCGAGGCGCACGGAGGCACCCTCACCCTCCACCCGCGCGATCCCGGCACGATCCTGCGGCTGAGCCTGCCTGCCTGACGGGCCGCATCGGTGGTCAGGCCTCGAGGGATCCCGCGTCCGGGGGTACGTCGACCGCGTGCTGGCGCAGCGCCTCGAGCGGCACGATGCGCAGCACCGTCCGGTTGGTCGAGGCGAGCACGACCGGGGCTGCGCGCCCGTCGGCGTACGCCCGCGCCCAGTTCGTCGCTGTCACGCACCACCGGTCACCGGGGGTGAGTCCGGCGAAGCCGTAGGCCGGCATCGGGGTGGACAGGTCGTTGCCGATGGAGCGTTGGTGCTCGAGGAACTCCGTCGTCACCACGGCGCAGATGGTGTGGCTGCCGCGGTCCTCGGGGCCGGTGCTGCAGCAGCCGTCGCGGTAGAAGCCGGTGACCGGGTCGGTGCCGCACGGCTCCAGGGGTCCTCCGAGCACGTTGTGCTCCTGCGCCTGCGCGGGATCCGTCATGACCCCAGCATCGCTCACGATCCCAGCCCGGCCGTGCCCGGTCCGGATCGATCGGGCCCCTCGTCGTCACCGCACCTGACCAACGGCCCTGCCGCGCCCCGATCCGGCGGCGGGACGGTGGAGGTGGAGCGGCGCTCCTGACGCCGTCGAGGAGGGGATCATGTCGGTTCGGACGCATGAGGATCCGGTCGAGCTGGTGCTCGAGGAGGTCGCGGGTTCGGGCGGCGCCACGTGACCGGGTCCGAGGACGGGCGGGTCACCGTGGCGGTGGACGGCACCGAGGCCGACAAGAACGTGCTGCGCGTCGCTGTCGACGAGGCACGTCACCGACGCGCGGCTCTGCAGGTCGTCCATGTGGCGCCGCCCTTCACCGCCGCCGAGACCACCCACCTGGGGGCGGACGGTTTCGACGTGACCAACGTCGGTCGCGAGCTCCTGGAGGGAGCGCGCACGGAGGTCGAGGCCCTGTCCTACACCGGGCCCTTGGAACCGACCCTGCTCACCGGGCACCGTGTCCCGGAGATCGTCGCATTGACGGATCAGAGCGACCTGGTGGTCGTGGGGCGTGGCGGGCACGGTCGGGTGGTGGGTCTGTTGGCCGGCTCGGTCGCCGCCGGAGTGGCGACGCACGCGCGCTGCCCGGTGAGGGTGGTGCCCAGCGAGAGGATCCGACCTGCGGCGCGTGCGCCGGTCGTGGCCGGGCTGTCGCGCCGACAGGATGCCGCGGGGCTGCTCGCCCACGCCGGTCCGGCGGCGCTCAGAGCGGGCACGTCGCTCGTGGTGCTGCACGCGTGGCACCTGCCCAGCCCCTACGCCGACCGCGTCGAGGCCCGCACCCACAGTGCGTGGTGGAGCGACCGGGGTCGGGAGATGGCCGAAACGGCCCTCGAGCCGCTCCGCCGCGCCCACCCGGACCTGGAGGTCGAGGTGCAGGTCGTCCACGACGACCCGGCCGTGGCGCTCATGCACTCCTCGCACGACGCCACGCTGCTGGTGCTGGCGCGGCCCCACGACCGCCGCCTCGTCGGTGGGCACCTCGGTCGGGTGACCCGTCAGGTGATGGCCGGCAGTCGCTGCCCCGTGGACGTCGTACCTCCCGAAGGGCTCAGCGCACGTTGACGGTCACGGTGGCCGAAGCGAGCGCACCCACACGAAGACCGCTCGTCGAAGCCGCGACCGCCTGGCCGCCGGCGGCGCTCAGGCGTGGGTGTCGAGGCGGCGGAGCAGGACGACACCGTCCTTGAGCACGGCCGTCTGCGTCCCGTCGGGGCTGGTCGCCTCACGACGTCTCGTCTCCGCCAGAACGACCCTCCACTGCTGAGGGTCGAGGGCCAGCTCGGCGATCTCCTCGGTCGGTGTCAGCAGGACGGGGTGGTGCGGAGACGCGGGGTCGCGGTGGTCGTGGTCGTCGCCGGGCTCGTCGGTGTGCGCGGGCCGGTCCGCCCACGGCGGGTAGTCGTCCTCGGTCTCGAACACGTGGGAGACCAGGAGCAGGTGTCCACCGCTGCGGATCTGCGCTGCGGCCCGCCGGAGGATCGGCGTCCGGGGGAGTGCGACGGTGGAGTGGAAGAAGGAGGCGGTGACCAGGTCGAACCTGTCGTCGGTGGCCCACGTCGACAGGTCATCGGCGATCCAGGCGATCCGGTCGCCGACCCCGCGGACCGCCGCGCCCTCCGCGCCGCGCGCCACCGCGGTGGGCGACACGTCGAGGGCCGTCACCTGCCATCCGTGCTCGGCGAGCCAGACCGCGTCGCCGCCCTCGCCGCAGCCGAGGTCGAGGGCGTGGCCTTCCGGAAGGTCGCCCACGACGTCGGCCATGGTCGCGTTGACACGTCCTGACCACATCCGGTCGCTGCCGGCGTACCTGTCCTCCCAGTGCTCGGCGGGAGAGAGGTCGGGCTGGGCTTCGTGTGCAGCGGAGTGGCTCATGCCTCCACTCCACCAGGGGCATGACCGATGGGCAAACACCTGTGCCAAGGCGGCAAAGTGCGCCGTCCGCGCGGTCAACCGCGGGTGGTCAGGCGCGGGTCGAGGAGCGTGATCCCGGCGCCACCCGCGGTGTCCAGGCGAGGGAGTGCGGCTGCGGCCTCCTCCAGGCCGACGACGCGGGTGACGAGACGGCCCGGGCGCAGCGCGCTGGTCGCCACCAGCTCCATCATCGACGGGTAGTCGGCGGCAGCCATGCCGTGACTGCCCAGCAGGCTGAGCTCCCAGCCGATGACACGGGCCATGGGCAGCCGTGGACGCCCCGTCGCCGCCGGCAGCAGGCCGATCTGGACGTGGCGTCCCTGGCGGCGCAGGGACAGGATGGCCGTGGCGGCCGTCTGCTCGCTTCCCACCGCGTCCACGCTCACATGAGCACCGCCGCCGGTGACCTCGTGAGCGGCCGCGACGACGTCGTCGGTCGTGCCGGCCCTGACGGTGTGGGTCGCTCCGAGGCGAGTCGCCACCTCGAGCGCTCCCTCGTCACGGTCGACCGCCACCACGGAGGCTCCGAAGGCGACCGCGATCTGGACGGCGCTGAGCCCGACCCCACCGGCACCGACGACGGTGACCCACTCGCCGTGCTGCAGCCGGGCACGGTCGACCAGACCCCGGTACGCCGTCGCGTAGCGGCACCCCAGCGCGGCGGCGGCCTCCAGGCTCACCCCGTCGGGTACGGCGACCAGGTTGGTGTCTGCGGCGTGGACGACGACGCGCTCGGCGAAGGAGCCCCAGTGCGTGAAGCCCGGTTGCTCCTGGTCGGGGCACACCTGCGCCTGCCCGGCGACGCACCACGAGCAGGTGCCGCAGCCCTCCACGAACGGCGACGTCACCCGGTCGCCCACCCGCCAGCCACGGACACCGACGCCGACCGCGTGCACCGTGCCGGCCAGCTCGTGACCGGGCACGTGCGGGAGGGTGATCTCGTCGTGGCCGGCCCACGCGTGCCAGTCGCTGCGGCACAACCCGGTGGCCCCGACCGCCACCACGACGCCCCCCGGCGGAGGCGAGGGGACAGGGACCTCGTCGACGTACGGCGTGCCACCGATCTCGTCGTACACGACGGCGCGCATGGTCGCCGCCGCGGTCACTGGTGGACGAGGACCGCGCGCTCGCGGCCCTCGGGGCTGCCGGGGTCGGCGACCGCCTCCAGGTCGAAGCGCACCCGGTGGATGAGGCCCTCGAAGCGGTTGCGCACGGGCAGGTAGTCGTCGACGACGGGCGTCCCGCGGTCGACCCCGACGTTGAAGGTCTCGTCGAAGGAGAAGTAGTAGGCGGTCGTCGTCGGGATCCGGCCCGACCCCACGCGCGCGCCGTCCACCTCCAAGGACACGTTCGCCCCGCTGCCGGGGGGCCCGCCGTCGTAGTCGAAGCGGACCACGAGCTCGTGCCTCCCCGGCACCATCGTCTTCCCCCCACGCACCACCGTCAGGTCGCGGCCGACGAAGTTGTAGGCGTAGTGGGGGACCCCGCCGACGAGGTAGAGCGACCAGCCACCGAAGCGGCCACCTTGCGCCACCAGCACGCCGCTGGTGCCGGTGACGAGCTCGAGGTCGGCGGTGATGACGTGGGAGCGGTTCTTCACGTTGGGCGCGGCCTCCTCGGTCAGACGGCCGACCCGCGGACCGAAGGACAGCGTCGAGCGACCGAGGTGCAGGTCGAGGCGCCCGGCGACCTCGGGATTCTCGCGCTCGGTCACACGGTCGTCGAGCGGCAGGACGTGGAACTGCTCGGCCTCGCGCTGGAAGATCGCCTGCAGCTCACGCAGCTTCTCGGGGTGCTCGGCGGCCACGTCACGCGCCTGGCTCCAGTCGGCGGCGTGCTCGTAGAGCTCCCAGACATCCTCGTCGAACGGGACCCGGGAGCCACCGACCATCTCCCAGGGGACGCCGTGGCGGGTCACCGCGGTCCAGCCCTCGTGGTGGACGCCGCGGTTGCCGATCATCTCGAAGTACTGCGTCGTGTGACGGTCCGGTGCCTCCGCGTCGTCGAAGGTGTAGCGCAGGCTGGTGCCCTCGACGGGCTGCTGGGTGACGCCGCCGAACGTCTCCGGAACCTCGAGCCCGGTCGCTTCCAGGATCGTCGGCAGGACGTCGATGACGTGGTGCCACTGGTGGCGCACCTCGCCGCGGGCGGCGATCCCGTTGCCCCACCGCACGATCATGCCGTCGCGGGTGCCCCCGAGGTGGGCGACCTGCTTGGTCCAGGGGTACGGCGTGTTCATGGCCAGGGCCCAGCCGGCCGGATAGATCCCGTACGTCGTGGGGTCGCCCAGCGCGTCGAGCCGGGTCGCCATCTCGGCGGTGTCGTCCTGCATCCCGTGTCCCACCAGGTGCTCGCGGAAGGTGCCCCGCGGACCGCCCTCGCCGGAGGCGCCGTTGTCGCCGAGCAGGTAGAAGATCAAGGTGTCGTCGAGCACGTCGAGGTGCTCCAGCGCGTCGACCAGTCGGCCGATCTGCACGTCGGCGTGCTCGGCGAAGCCCGCGTAGGTCTCCATGAAGTGCGACGCGACGCGCTTCTCGGTCGCGTCGAGCTCGTCCCAGTGCGGGACGCCGGCGGCCCAGGGGGCGAGCTCGGTCGAGTCGGGGACGAGACCGAGCTCCTTCTGCCGGGCCAGCGTGCGCTCGCGCTGCACGTCCCAGCCGTCGTCGAACCGTCCGGCGTACTTCTCCCGCCACTCCGGCGCGACGTGGAACGGCGCGTGCGTGGCGCCGAGCGCGACGTAGGTGAAGAAGGGCCGGTCGGGCGTGATCGCCTGCTGGTTCTCGATCCAGGAGATCGCGTGGTCCACCAGGTCCTCGGTCAGGTGGTAGCCGTCCTCGGGCAGGCGGTCCGGCTCCACCGCGTAGCGACCTTGGTAGAGCTGCGGGTACCAGTGGTTCATCTCGGCGCCCATGAAGCCGTAGAAGTAGTCGAAGCCCTCACCCATGGGCCAGCGGGGGAACGGGCCCGACGGGCTGACCTCCACCGGTGGGGTCTGGTGCCACTTGCCGATCGCCGCCGTGCAGTAGCCGTTGCCGCTCAGGATCTGCGCGATCGTCGCGGCGCTCGCAGGACGGTAGCCGTGGTAGCCGGGCTCGGGCGTCGACATCTCGCTGGTGACGCCCATGCCCACCGAGTGGTGGTTGCGTCCGGTCATGAGCGCCTGCCGGGTCGGCGAGCACAGGGGGGTGACGTGGAAGCGGCTGTAGCGCAGCCCGTCGTCGGCGAGTCGCGCGGCGGTCGGCATCTCGCAGGGCCCGCCGTACGACGCCGAGGCGCCGAAGCCCATGTCGTCGATCAGGACGACCACGACGTTCGGCGAACCCGCCACGGCCTCGACCGGGCGGATGGGCCGAGCAGTGGTGTCGACCTCGAGGGGCAGGCGGGTGCGGTCGCGACCGCTCGCCGGCCTCCCCGGGCGCTGGTCGGTCACTGGTCAGTCGCTGGGGCAGTCACCGGGCAGGACCTCCTGCGCTCGTGGGGTCCGCGAGCCTGTCGCCCACGGGTCCCGTCGCCTCATGATGCTCCCCGGTCCGTCGCCGCGCGACCTCCGCCGCGCCGAGGACGGCGAGCCGTCCGAGCGCCTCGAAGCGGTCCGCGGTGAGTCGCTCGCTCGGCCCCCACAGGCTGACCACTGCCACCGGGCGGCCCGCCAGGTCCAGCACCGGGGCGGAGACGCCCCAGGCGGACGTCTCGAACTCGCCGCGGCACACGGCGTACCCGCGAGCCCGGGTCAGCGCGAGCTCCTCCTCGAGCGCGGTGAGCGACGTGATCGTCGTCGGCGTGTGTCCCGGTAGCGGACCGTCCGGGGGTGTCCCGAGCATGGCTCGGCGTTCCTCGGCGGGGGAGAAGGCGAGCAGCACCTTGCCGGTCGAGGTGCCGTGCAGGGAGACGTCCTGCCCGAGCCAGCCCGCCGCGACCACCGCGCCGGCCGGTGCCTCGGCCACGTAGGTGAGCGCTCCTCGGCGGACCACGGCCAGGGCGGCGGTCTCCCGGGCCCGCGAGGCGAGGTCGCGCAGCACGTCCGCGGCCAGGCGCGCGAGCGCGGTGCCCGCCGCCTGGTCGGCGAGGTCCAGCAGGCCGACGCCGAGGGTGTAGGTCCCGCTGGCGACGTCGCGGCTCACCAGGTGCTGCTGCTCGAGCGTGGTGAGCAGGCGCCACGAGGTGGTGCGGTTGAGGCCGACGGACTCTCCGAGTGCCGTGGCGGTGCCGTCGGCGCCTGTGGCGGTCGCCACCGCGCGCAGCAGGGCCACGGCCCGTTCGACCGACTGCACCCGCGCCGCACCGGGTCTCAATCGCGGTGCCGACACGGGAAAAGCGGGCCCTTCAGTCATTGACCCCCACCTCCCAGCGCCATACGTTGCAAATATCACACCGGTCGTTCGCATTGCGCAACAGGGGAGTCACCACGTGAACCAGCAGGAGCGCCGCACCTACCTGATGTCCCGCCGACAGCTGCTGCGCTACTCCGGCATCAGCGCCGCCGCCGTCGCCGGCAGCGGCTTCCTCGCCGCGTGCGGAGGGGACGACGGCGGGGGCGGAGGGGCCGGCGGCTCCGGCGGCTCCGGCGGCGGAGCCCAGGGGGCCGGCGGTCTGCTGATCCACGGCGCCACCGGCGGCGGCAGCAAGGACACCCTCGACCCGCACGCGCCGGTCACCAACCCCGACATCGCCCGGGCCAGCAACCTCTACGAGCCGCTGCTCTTCTGGAACAACGACTACGAGCTCGAGCCCGCGCTGGCCGAGTCGATCGAGGGCTCGAGCGACGCGACCACGTGGACCATCAAGATGCGTCCGGGGGTGACCTTCCACAACGGCAAGACCGTGACGGCCGAGGACGCCTGGTTCAGCATCCAGCGCGTGGCCGACCCGAAGGCGCCGCTCTCGGCGGGCGGTCAGCTCTCGCAGATCATCGACTTCAACGCCACCAAGGTCGTCGACGAGACCACCTTGAAGCTGGTGCTGAACACGCCGTACGCGATCCTCGACTCCCTGCTCGCGGAGTACACGCTCGGGATCATCCCCACCGACTTCGACATCGCCAAGCCCGTGGGCACCGGCGCGTTCGCCTTCCAGTCCTTCGACCCCGGCAAGACCAGCACCTTCACCAAGTACGCCGACTACTGGGGCGACGCGGCCTTCGTCGACGAGCTGCAGATCCAGGACTTCGCCAACGACAGCGCCAAGGTCAACGCCTTGCAGGCCGGCCAGATCCAGACCGTCGACAACCTGCCCTACAACCTCATCGAGACCATCAAGGGCGCCGGCGGCGGTGTGCTCGTCTCGGACACCGGTGCCTGGGTGCCGTTCACGATGCGCGTCGACGTCGCACCGTTCGACGACGTCCGGGTGCGCCAGGCGATGCGCCTGATCGTGGACCGCCAGCAGATGATCGACCAGACGCTGAGCGGCTACGGCTCACTCGGCAACGACCTCTACGCCCCGTTCGACGTGGCCTACGCCAGTGACCTGCCCCAGCGCGAGCAGGACATCGACCAGGCGAAGGCGCTTCTCGCCGAGGCGGGTGTGGAGGGGTTGCAGGTCGAGCTCTTCACCGGCGACGACATCGGCTCCGTCGCCCCTGCGGCGGCCAACCTCTTCGCCGAGCAGGCCAAGGCGGCCGGCGTCGAGGTCAAGGTCACCAAGAAGACACCGTTCTACGACGACGACTACCTGTCCTACGCCTTCGCCCAGGACTTCTGGAACACCCGCAACTACATCCCGCAGTCCGTGGTCGGAACCTTCCCCGAGGAACAGGGCGGCACCTACAACGAGACCCACTGGGACAACGAGGAGCACCGCAACCTCGTCAACGCCGCGGCCAAGGAGCTCGACGAGGCCAAGCGCATCGAGCTGCTCCAGCAGGCCCAGCAGATCGAGTACGACGAGGGCGGCCTGATCATCTGGGGCTTCCGTCAGCAGGTCGACGGCTTCGCCCAGGGCGTCCAGGGGCTCGAGCCGAGCAAGTACCTCCCGCTCGGCTCCTACAAGTTCCAGAACGTCTCGGTCCAGTAGGACCGGGACGGGAACCCCGGATGACTGACGTCGCAACAGCGCTGCAGGACCCGCTCACGAGCGTCGCCCCTCCGAAGGGGCGACACGGCGCAGCGGCCTGGGCGATGTGGATCGGCCGCAGGCTCCTGCTCGCGCTGCTGACCCTCTGGCTGGTCTCGGTCCTGGTGTTCCTGGCCACCGCCACCCTGGGCGACCCGGTGCGCGCGATCCTGGGCCGCGACTACAACTCGAGCCCGGGCCGGGTGGCCGAGCTGGAGGCGCTGCTCAACACGGACGCCGGCGTGGTCTCCCGCTACTTCGACTGGCTCGGGGGGCTCCTCACCGGTGACCTGGGCGTCTCCCTGGCCAGCGGCGGACCGGTGGGGGAGCTGATCTCGGACAGCGTCGTCAACTCGGCCGTGCTGGTCCTGCTGTCCGCGGTGGTGATGATCCCGCTCGCGTTCGGCATCGCCATGGTCTCGGCCCACTACCGACGTCGGCGCCCCGACACCGTCATCCAGACGATCCTGCTGGCCATGGCCGGCCTGCCCGAGTTCGTCATCGGTGTGCTCCTGATCGCCCTGTTCGCGACCACGGTCTTCACCCTGCTGCCGGCGGTGACGATCACCTCGCCGACCGGGAACCCCTGGGACAACCCCGACGTCATGATCCTGCCGACGCTGACGCTGGTGCTGTGGGTCACGCCGTACGTCTCGCGGATCGTCCGGGCGTCCCTGCTCGAGGTCATCGACAGCGACTACGTCGAGCTCGCGCGCCTCAAGGGCATCCCCGAGAAGGTCGTGATCCGCAAGCACGCGCTGCTCAATGCGATCGTGCCCGGGATCCAGGTCGTGGCGCTCCAGCTGGCGTTCCTGGCCGGCGGTGTCGTGATCGTGGAGACCCTGTTCTCCTACCCGGGGATGGGCCTGCAGCTCGTCGACGCCGTGCGCAACCACGACGTCCCGGTGGTCCAGGCGCTGAGCATGATCATCGCCGGGGTCTACGTCGTGGTGAACCTGATCGCGGACCTGTTGTCCATCCTGCTCACCCCACGCGCGAGGACGGCGATCTCGTCATGAGTGCACAAGAGGCCGCACCCGCGGAGCCGTCGACCTTCCGCAAGGCCCTGCGGCAGAAGCGGTTCACCGTCGGCTTCGCGATCACCCTGCTCCTGGTGGCGTTCGTGATCATCGCCCCCTACTTCGCGCCTTACGGCGAGAACGCGACGGCCGGTCCGCCCTTCAGCAAGGACGGCTTCCTCGGCACCGACTACCTCGGCCAGGACGTGCTGGCGCGCGTGATGTACGGCGGACGAGAGATCCTCCTCATCGCGGTGGGCGGCACCGTCCTCGGCATGGTGCTGGGCATCGCGGTCGGGGTCGTCGCGGCGTACGCCGGCGGCTGGTGGGACGAGGTGATCATGCGGCTCAACGACGTGGTGCTGTCGTTCCCCCAGATCCTGCTGGCGCTGGTGGTGCTCACCGCCATCAGCCAGCCGTCCGCCTGGATCCTCATCGCTCTCGTCGGCATCTCCCACGCACCGCGGGTCGCGCGGCTGGCCCGCGGCGTCGCGCTCGGCATCGTCAGCCGCGACTTCGTCGTCGCGGCCGAGGCGCTGGGGGAGAAGCGGAGCCGCGTGATCCTCGCCGAGGTGCTGCCGAACATGAACGCCCCGCTTCTCGCCGAGGGTGGGCTCCGGCTCACCTACTCCATCGGCCTGGTCGGCTCCCTCGGCTTCCTGGGCTTCTCCACCGACCCGGGCGCCGCGAACTGGGGGCAGATGATCCAGGAGAACCGACTGGCCCTGGCCACCCAGCCGTGGGCGGTCCTGGCTCCGGTGTTCGTCATCGCGATCTTCGCCATCGGCACGAACCTGATGGCCGACGGCATCGCCCAGGTAGCGCAGCGAGGGGACTCCTGATGGCAGCGACCGGGCAGGGCTCCGACGTCGCGCCTCAGGGCGGGCTCGTCGTGGAGGACCTGGGCGTCGTCCTCACCGGGCGCGACATCGACGTGGTCGACGACATCGATCTCGTCCTGCGGCCCGGCGAGGTGGTGGGGTTGGTCGGTGAGTCCGGCTCCGGCAAGACGACGGTGGGGACCTCCCTGCTCGGCTACTCCCGGGCGGGCGCGACCATCGGATCGGGCAAGGTGCTGCTGGACGAGCGCGACGTGCTCTCCATGCCCTGGCGTGAGATGCGTCAGGTGCGCGGGCAGGAGATCGCCTACGTCCCCCAGGACCCGGCCTCCGCGCTCAACCCGAGCATCCGCATCGGCAAGCAGATCGTGGAGCTGCTCCAGCTGCGCGGCGTCGGCACGGCGGAGTCTCGGCTCGAGGCAGCGCGTGAGGGCCTGGCCGAGGTGGGCCTGCCGAACGACGACGAGTTCCTGCGCCGCTACGCCCACCAGCTGTCCGGCGGACAGGTGCAGCGGGTCGCGCTCGCCATGGCGTTCCTGCCGAAGCCGAAGGTCCTGGTGCTCGACGAGCCCACGACCGGACTCGACGTGACCACGCAGGCGATGGTGCTCCACACCATGGCCGAGCTGTGCCGCGCCCACGGCGTCAGCGCGCTCTACGTCACCCACGACCTCGCGGTGGTCGCCAACATCGCCGACCGGGTGGCGGTGATGTACGCCGGCCAGATCGTCGAGCTCGGACCGCGGGACGCGGTCTTCGCCGACCCCAAGCACCCCTACACCCGCGCCCTGCTCGACTCCATCCCGCACCTGAGCCAGGCCCGGGCGCTGACCGGCATCCCCGGTCGGACACCGGCGCCGGGAGCCCGCCCCGGCGGCTGCCGCTTCCACGACCGCTGCTCCTTCGCCGTCGACGCGTGCGGCCGCGAGGTGCCGCAGCTGGCGGCGGTGGGCCCGGACCACGACGTCCGGTGCATCCGCGTGCAGGACATCGGGCGCTGGGACATCTCCCGCGGCACCGTGCCCGACGCCGACCCGGGCCAGGCGCGCGAGATCATCTTGTCGATCGAGAACCTCGACGTCTTCTACGGTCGTGGGCACGTCGTGCACGACGTCAGCTTCGACCTCGCCAAGGCCGAGGTGGTCGCGCTGGTCGGCGAGTCCGGCAGCGGCAAGACCACGATCTCGCGCTCGGTCGGGGGGCTGCACAAGGACTGGACCGGCACGATCTGCCTCGACGGGGAGTCGCTGGCGAAGGGGGCGCGTCGTCGCAGTGCGCTGGACCGCAAGCGGGTGCAGTACATCTTCCAGAACCCCTACCTCTCGCTGAACCCGCGGCTGACCATCGAGCAGATCGTCAAGCGCCCGATGGAGCTGTTCGGCATCGCCTCGGGCTCCGAGGCCACCGACCGCGTCGTCGACCTCCTCGACCAGGTGGCGCTGGGACCGACGATGCTGCGCTACCAGGCGAGCCGGCTCTCCGGCGGCGAGCGTCAGCGCGTCGCGATCGCCCGCGCGCTCGCGGCCGAGCCGGACGTGATGGTCTGCGACGAGATCACCTCGGCCCTGGACGTGTCCGTGCAGGGCTCGATCGTGTCCCTGCTGGAGGGGCTGCGGCTGCAGCGCGGCATCAGCCTGCTGTTCGTGACCCACAACCTGGCCCTGGTCCGCTCCATCGCGGCCCGCGTCGAGATCCTCCAGCACGGCCGCATCGTCGAGTCGGGCCCGGTCGTCGACGTCATGGACAACCCGCGTGAGGAGTACACCCGCACGCTGCTGAGCAACAGTCCCCGGATCGACTGAGGAGCCTCGTGCCGGCCCCGCCCCCGGGCTCCCTGCTCTCCCGTCTGCGGTTCATCGACCCGCAGGCAGATCCCGCCTGGCGCCACCTGGTCGTCCCGGCCGCGCGCCCCCGACCGCTGCCGAGCTCGCCCACGCGTTCCTTCGCGGTCCGGATCGCCGGGGCCGGGAGGAGGTGGACCCTCGAGGAGTGGATCGAGGAGACGAGCACGACGTCGCTGCTCGTGCTCGACCGGGGCGCTGTCGTCCACGAGTGGCACGCACCCGGCCTCGGACACCGGACGCGCTTCCTCGGCGCCTCGATGACGAAGTCGGCGCTCGCCCACCTGGTGGGTCGTGCCGTCACCGCGGGGCGACTCGGGCTGGGGGACGAGGTGTGCGCGCACGTGCCCGAGCTGGCCGGCACCGGGTACGGCGGCACGCGCGTGCTCGACGTGCTGAGCATGACGAGCGGGGTCGACTGGCTCGAGGACCACCACGACCCGGACTCGTTGGCCTCGGCGCTGCTCGGCTGCTTCGCCGAGGGAGGTGACTCGCGAGCCCTGCTCGGCCGGATCCGACCGGACGCCGCCCCGGGGACACGGTGGTCCTACTGCACGGCCGACTCCCAGGTGCTCGACTGGGTCCGCGAGCGCGCCACCGGTCGCAGCTTCACCGAGGACCTGACCCGGCTCTGGAGCGATCTCGGTTGCTCCGACGACGCGGTCGTCGGTGTGGACGGTCACGGGGTCGCGTTGGCGGGCGGAGGCCTGGCCGCCTCGGCCCACGACTGGGCCCGCCTCGGTCGCCTCGCGGCCACCGGCACCTCGGTCGACGAGCAGCGCGTCCACGACCTGGCCTGGACCGCGGAGGCGGCGCGTCCGGCGTACGACTTCACCGCGCCGGGGCGCCTGCCGAGCACCATCTCGGGCCACGTCGGCTTCGGCCGCCACTGGTGGCCGCTCGACGCCGAGAGTCGACGCCTGGCCGCCGACGGCAGCCGCGGCCAGATGCTCGCGGTGGACCGGCGCACCGGTGCCGTCGTGGTCAAGACCTCGCAGTGGCCGTACGGCGACGCCTGGGCCGACCGCCACTTCCGCGACCTCGGCTACCTCGGGCTCCACGCTCTGCTGGACCTTCTCGAGACACCCGATCCCCTGCACGAAGGAGAGTCGTCACCGTGAACCGCAACGTCATCATCACCTGTGCCCTGACCGGAGCGGGGGACACCACGTCCCGATCCGAGCACGTGCCGGTCACCCCGGAGCAGATCGCGGAGTCCGGGATCGCCGCGGCGCGCGCCGGAGCAGCGATCGTGCACATCCACGTGCGCGACCCCGAGACAGGGCAAGGCTCGCGCGACGTCGCCCTCTACCGCGAGGTGGTGGAGAGGATCCGCGCCTCCGACGTCGACGTGGTCGTCAACACCACCGCGGGCATGGGCGGGGACCTCATGCTCGACCCGCACGACCCGACGACCTTCGTCGAGGGCACCGACCTCGTGAGCGGCGTCGAGCGGTTGGCGCACGTGGAGGAGCTGCTGCCCGACATCTGCACGCTCGACTGCGGCAGCCTCAACTTCGGCGAGGGCAGCCTGGTCTACGTGAGCACCCCCGACATGCTCCGCGAGGGTGCCGCACGCATCCAGGAGCTCGGCGTACGCGTCGAGATGGAGATCTTCGACACCGGACACCTGTGGTTCGCCCGGGAGCTCGTGGCCGAGGGACTGATCGACGCACCGGCGATGTTCCAGCTCTGCATGGGCATCCCGTACGGCGCTCCCGCGGACCCGGCGACCCTCGCCGCGATGGTGGGCCAGCTGCCCGAGGGGGCGGTGTGGGCGTCCTTCGCGCTCGGCGCGATGCAGATGCCCTGGGTGGCGCAGTCGGTCCTCCTCGGTGGCCACGTGCGCGTGGGGCTCGAGGACAACCTCTACCTGCGCAAGGGCGTGAAGGCCACGAACGCGCAGCTGGTCGAGCAGGCCCGCACGATCATCGAGGCGATGGGGGCCTCGATCGCGACGCCGGACCAGGCCCGCGAGATCCTCCGGCTGAAGCCGCGGGCCTGAGGTGCGCCCGGCTCCTCAGGACGTCCGCACCGTCGTCTGCGCCGGCGCCGGCGTCATCGGCGGTGGCTGGGTCGCCTGGTTCCTGGCCCGCGGCTACCGGGTCGTCGCCTGGGACCCCGACCCGGGCGCCGAGCAGCGGCTGTCGCACCTGGTCGACGCGGCCTGGCCGGCGCTGACCGAGCTCGGCCTCGCCGAGGAGGCCGACCGGACCCACCTGTCGTTCGAGCCGGACCTGGCGCGGGCGTGTGCGCAGGCCGACCTGGTGCAGGAGAGCGCACCGGAGGACCTCCACCTGAAGCGCCGGCTGCTCAAGGACCTCGACGCGGCCACCCCGTCCGACGTGGTGATCTCGTCCTCGACGTCGGGGTACGCCATGACCGAGATGCAGGTCGACTGCGCGAGCCCGGGCCGCACGGTGGTCGCGCACCCCTTCAACCCGCCGTACCTCATCCCGCTGGTCGAGGTCGTGGGCGGCGAGCTCACCGACCCCGAGGCGGTCGCCTGGACCTCCGACTTCTTCCGGCTCGCAGGCAAGTCGGTGATCACCCTGGACCGGGAGGTGCCGGGCTTCATCGCCAACCGGCTCCAGGAGGCGTTGTGGCGCGAGGCGCTGCACATGGTGGCGGCGGGGGAGGCGACCGTCGAGCAGATCGACCTGTCGATCACCGACGGCCCCGGCCTGCGGTGGCCCCTCATGGGTCCCCTGCTCACCTTCCACCTGGCAGGGGGGCAGGGTGGGATGGCGCACATGCTCGACCACTTCGGGCCGTCCTTGCTGTCGCCGTGGACGCGGCTCGAAGCCCCGGAGCTCACCCGCGAGCTGCGCGACTCCGTCGTCGACGGCTGCGAGCGGGAGGCGGGCGGTCGGACGATCGACGACCTGGTCGCCGAGCGCGACCGCGGGGTGATCGCGGTGCTGCGGGCGTTGGACCGGACATGACGTCGGTGGCGCCCCTCGTGTGGCACGAGCCGGTCCAGGACGTCTGGGTGGACTACAACGGCCACCTGTCCGAGGCCTACTACGTGTTGGTGCTGGGGCACGCGACGGATGCGGTGATGGACGCCGTGGGGCTCGGTCCCGACTACCGGACGGCAGAGAACGCTTCGCTCTACACGGTCGAGGCGCACGTGCGCTATCTCGAGGAGGTGCCTGCCGGCAGCGAGCTCGAGGTCCGGTCGTCGGTCATCGGGGTGGCCCCCAAGCTGCTGTGGATCTGGCACGAGCTCTGGGTCGACGACCGGCTGCGCGCCACCGAGGAGGTGCTCGGCGTGCACGTGGTCGGCGGCTCGTCCGCGCCGCTGCCCGAGGACGTCGTGGCCCGGGCGCGCGAGCTGTGCGTGGACCCGCCCGCCGAGGCGAGCGGACGCATCCGCCCGCTCGGCCACCCTTGACCCGGCCCCGGGCGGGCCAGTCGGTGGGCCCGCTGGCTGGCTTCTGGTCACTCCCCGCAGTGACGCCTGCTTCTGGGCGCTCGCCGCAGCGACACGCCGTCGTACGACGCAGCGAGTGACCACAAGCCGGCCGGCCTGCAGGCACTGACCAGAAGCCGGCCGGGGACGGCACACGACGAGGCGGGGCGTCGGGCGAGGCAGCGATCAGGCGGTGACGGCAGCGGACTCGCGGTTGCGGCGGGCCGTGCGGAAGGACCGGATCGCCAGCGCCAGGAACACGCCGGCGATGAGCACGGTGCCGATCTGGGCGACGGCGGCCCAACCCTCGGAGCCGCGCCCGATCAGCGAGCCCAGGCTGCCCAGGATCGCCAGCAGGGACAGCGCCGCGGCGGCGTGCATGAGGTGGTGGTTGATCGCCGGCTTCGCCGTGCCGGCGATGCCGAGCAGGAGGTAGACCGCCCCGATGAACGCCGGGATCAGCGAGGTGGCGGACTCCGAGTCGGACGCGACGGTGACCAGCACCCCCAGGACGATGAGGGCCAGGCCGGTCAGGAGCGAGATGCGTGACATGCCCCCATTGTGCCGGGGTGAGGCCCGACTTCCCGTCGCTGTGCGTGTGATCCCGCACTCGCTCGGGGTCAGCGGAAGTCGCGTGACGACGCCCGTGCCTGCAGCACGGCACCGGCGCCGGCCACGACGACGTCGATGGCCTCCACCCGGTCGGCGACGAGGTTGGTGACGCCCTCGTCGCGCTCGAGACGGCCACGGACGACCACGGCGACCCGGTTGCGGGCGGCCTGTCGGTGGGCCTTCATCACCCCGATCGAGCACACGACGTTGAGCATGCCCGTCTCGTCCTCGAGGTTGAGGAAGGTGACCCCCATGGCGGTCCCCGGGCGCTGCCGGTGGGTGACCAGGCCGCCGACGTGGACGCGGCGCCCCGACTCGGTGGTCTCGAGCTCGGCGATCGAGCGGACTCCGGCGCGGCGCAGCTCCGCGCGCAGGTGCTCGACCGGGTGCCGCTCGGGCGAGACGCCCGTGGCCCAGAGGTCGGCCAGGGTGATCTCGGCCTCGCTCATCCCGGGGAGGGCGGGGGCGACCGGGGCGGGCGTGGTGCCGGGGAGGTGGTGGGCGCTCTCGGCGAAGCCTGCCGCCCAGAGCGCCTCGCGGCGGTCGAGCCCCCAGGCGTCGAAGGCGCCGGCCGTGGCCAGCGCCTCGAGCTGGGTGGAGGTCAGGTCCGCGCGACGTGACAGGTCGGTGACGTCGGTGAACGCAGCCTTCTCCCGCGCCGCGACGATCCGGCGTGCCACCTCAGCCCCGATGCCGCGCACGGAGTCGAGACCGAGTCGGACGGCGAGCGCCCCGTCGCGCCGGTGGGCGGGCACCGGATCGGGGGTGCCCGGCACCCACTCGACGCGGTCGAACCGGGGACGGCAGCACCCGTCGAGACCGGTGGCGGCGACCGGTCCGGTCCCGCCCGACTCGAGCTCGGCCTGCACTGCGGAGCGGTTGATGTCCGGACGGCGTACGTCGACCCCGTGCCGCCGTGCGTCGCCCACCAACGACTGCGGCGAGTAGAACCCCATGGGCTGGTTGCGCAACAGACCCGCCAGGAACGCCGCGGGGTAGTGCAGCTTGAACCACGACGAGGCGTAGACGAGCAGCGCGAAGGACAGGGCGTGGGACTCGGCGAAGCCGAAGTTGGCGAAGGACAGGATCTTGACGTAGATCGAGTCGGCCAGGTCGCCGCTGATGCCGCGGCGTTCCATGCCGGCGTACAGCTTCTGCTTGACCGACTCGATGCGTTCCACCCCACGCTTGGAGCCCATCGCGCGGCGCAGCAGGTCGGCGTCGTCGCGGCTGCAGTCGCCGAGGGTCACCGCCATCGCCATCAGCTGCTCCTGGAACAGCGGTACGCCCTTGGTGCGCTCGAGCACCGGCACCAGCTCGGGGTGGTCGTAGGTGACCTCCTCCTGACCGGTCGCCCGGCGCACGTAGGGGTGCACCGCTCCGCCCTGGATGGGGCCGGGGCGGATGAGAGCGATCTCGATGGCGAGGTCGTAGAACTCGCGCGGCCGCAGTCGCGGCAGGGTGCCGATCTGCGCCCGGCTCTCCACCTGGAACACCCCGATCGAGTCGGCGCGGCACAGCATGTCGTAGACCGCGGGCTCCTCCTTCGGCATCGTCGCGAGGTCCCACCGCTCCCCGAGGTGCTCGGCGACGAGCCGCATCATGTGGTCGAGCGCACCGAGCATCCCCAGGCCGAGCAGGTCGAACTTGACCAGGCCCATCGACTCGCAGGCGTCCTTGTCCCACTGCAGCACGGTCCGTCTGTCCATCCGTGCCCGCTCGATCGGGCAGACCTCGCCGATGGGTCGCTCGGTGAGGACCATCCCGCCGGAGTGGATGCCGAGATGGCGGGGAGCCCCCATCAGCTCCTCGGCGAGCGCCACCACCGGGGCCGGCACGTCGTGGGCCGCGGGGTCGCCCTGGTCGCCGGCCACCACGGACTTCCACCCGTCGATCTGCTTGGACCAGGCGTCCTGCTGGCCTGGGGAGAAGCCCAACGCCTTCGCGGCGTCCCGCACCGCCATCCGCGGTCGGTAGGCGATGACGTTGGCCACCTGGGCCGCGTTGCGACGCCCGTAGGTGTCGTAGACCCACTGGATGACCTCCTCGCGACGGTCGGAGTCGAAGTCGACGTCGATGTCGGGCTCCTCGTCTCGGTGCGCGGAGATGAAGCGCTCGAACGGGAGGCGGTAGAACACGGCGTCCACCGCGGTGATCCCGAGGGCGTAGCAGACCGCCGAGCTCGCCGCAGATCCACGGCCCTGGCACAGGATGCCGCGCCCACGAGCGAAGGCGACGATGTCGTGGACGATGACGAAGTAGCCGGCGAAGTCCTTCTCGGCGACCACCCGCAGCTCGTGCTCGAGCCGTTCGCGTGCCTCCCGCTCGTGAGGGACGCCCGCGTAGCGCTCGGCGAAGCCGCGCTCGGCCAGCACGCGCAGCCACGAGTCGGCGGTGTGGCCCTCGGGGATCTGTTGCTTGGGCAAGGCCGGCGAGGCCTTGCGCAGGTCAAAGGCCAGCTCCTCGGCCAGGGTCACGCTGCGAGCGACCGCACCCGGGTACGCCGCCATGGCAGCGGTCGTCTCCGCGCCGCTGCGCAGGTGGGCCGAGCCGGACAGGTCGAGCCAGCCGTCGAGGTCGGCCAGGCTGCGTCGTGCACGGACGGCCGCCATCGCGGAGGCCAGCCGGTGCCCCTGCGGCGTCGCGTGGTGGACGTTGCCGGCCGCGACCACGTCGAGGCCGTGGACACCGGCCAACCGGGCGAGGGTGGCGTTGGTCGCGTCGGCGCCCGGGTGTGGCGAGAGCTCCACGAGGACGTGCTCGAGCCCGAACAGCGACGTCAGCCGGTCGAGCGCCTGCGCCGCGGGCCGTTCACCTCCGGCCGCGAGGGACTGCCGGACGGCGCCCTTGCGGCATCCGGTCAGCACCACCCAGTGGTCGCGCCCCCGCTCGGCCAGCTCGTCGAGGTCGTAGACCGGGCGGCCCTTCTCGTCGCCGCGCAGGTGGGCGTCGGTCATGGCGGCGGCAAGCCGGTGGTAGCCCTCGACCCCGCGCGCCAGGACCAGGAGGTGGCTGCCCTCGGGATCGGGCACGCCGCTCTGCGGCCCGGTCAGGCCGAGGGACAGCTCGGCGCCGAAGACGGTCGGCAGGTCGTACGCCGCTGCCGCCTCGGCCAGCATCGGGGCGCCGTAGAAGCCGTCGTGGTCGGTGATCGCCAGGGCGCGCAGGCCGAGGCGGACGGCTTCCTCGACGAGCTCGGCGGGGGAGCTCGCGCCGTCGAGGAAGCTGAAGTGACTGTGGCAGTGCAGCTCGGCGTACGGCGTGACCGCCGCGGGTCGCTCGATCGGCCGGGCGCTCGTCGTGGCGTGCTTGCGTCGCGACACCGGTGCGTCGTCGGCGCCCGGCAGGCCGCTGAGCCGGCGTTCGAGCTCGGCCCACTTCATGGAGGGGTTGTTCCAGCCCATCAGTCACCCTCTGCCCGGTGGTCGAGCAGCCGACGAGCGCAGCGAGCAGGTGTGTCGAGACCCTCAGTCATACGCCGCCTCCAGGGACCAGCCGTCGGGAGCGCGCAGCAGAAGCCAGGCGCGTCCGTCGGCGCCGACGACCTGGAAGCGCGCCGCCCGGCCGACCCCGCCGGACCACCAACCCTCGTCCGTCGGCCACGGTCCGGCCCACGCGGTCACCGGCTGCCACGGGGAGGTCGTGCTCCCGACGACGCGTCCGTCGGCGCTCCCGGCGAGGACTCTCGGCGCGTCCGTGACCCGGAAGCGCCGGGGCTCCCCGGTCACGACGCCGCGATCGGTCACGCGCACGTCGTGACCCGCGTCGTCCACGACCTCGGCCGCCTGGGGAGCGGCGAAGACCCGGGTCGGGGCCGGACCCGGCACCCGACCCGGCCACGGACGGTCAAGCGGACGCAGGTCGACCGCGCGCTCGCCCCAGGGCACCAGCGCCTGCCTCAGGGCGGGGCTGCGACCACCCTGCAGGACCGGGCGACAGACGGAGTCGAAGCCGACCATGGCCTGCACCCGCGCGACCCCCCGCTCGACCAGGTCGTCGGAGGCACTGCCCCACAGCGCCTCACCGTGGGCCGCTGCAGCCTCGACCACCTCGGGCACGAACCTGATGAGCTCGATCGGCGCCCGCACGAGGCCGGACTCCTTGCGGGCACGCAGCGAACCGCCGACGTCGGCGGACTGCAGCTGCCAGTGCACCCGGTCGACGAGGTCGCGGGCGCCGAAGTGACGCGGGTGCAGCCAGGCCCGTGACGAGCAGACGACGCCCTCGGACTCGGCCTCGACGCGCACCCCGGTGGCGACGAGCTGGCGGTGCGCCAGCTGGGCGACGAACCGCTCGGCGGTCGTGCGCGCACTGAAGGTGATGGCCTCGACGGAGTCGAGAGCGGGCTCGAAGGACACGTGGGCGTCCAGCTCGGGCGGTGGCGTGCGTGCGGCGAACAACGCCCGGTCCTCGCCGCGGGCCCGCCGTCGTACGACGGCACCGTAGGCGCCCAAGCGGTGCTCGACGGCCTCGGCCGGCAGGTCGGCGAGGTCGCCCAGCGAGTGGAGACCGAGCCGTTCCAGGAGGCCGACCAGCTCCCGACCACGCACCCCCTCGTCGGCCAGGACGTGGATGGGCAGCGCACGCAGGAAGGGTGCGGAACCGCCGTCAGGCACCACGCGCCACGCCTGCGACTCGGCGGTGCGCGCCGCCTGCTCGGCGGTGAAGAGGTCGTCGGCGATCCCGATCCGCACGTCCCAGACGCCGCTGTCGACGAGCGCCTGGCTGACCGTGGCGGCGGCATGGATCTCGCTGCCGTACCAGCTGCCGGGTGCTCGGACCGCGAGCAGGCCCGGGCGCAGGGCGGCCACGCCGGGACGCAGGTCCTCGACGACGGCGAGGACGGGCTCGAAGGCACGGGCGTCACGGTCGGGGTTGGCGGGCAGCAGCACCAGGTCGGGGCACCGGGACTGGGCATCGCGCCGGCGGTGGCCGCGTCGGACTCCCTCCGCCCGGGCTGGGCCGTTGCACACCTCGACGAGGTTGGCGTGCATCACGGCTGCGGGGGAGCGGGTCGGCTCCCCGGCCTCCTCGAGCGCAGCGACGACCGACCAGTCGGGGCACCACACCACCATGACTCTCACGAGGACACCCGAAGGTCCACGGCCTCGGGCAGGTCGACGCGACGAAGCCCCGGCCAGGTCAGGTCCGCGTGCTGCGGCGGTCGCGCGCCGCGGTGCACGGCGACGCGGATGCGGCGGCCCTCCAGTCGCCCCGCGCCACGGCCCGGACCGCTCCAGGCGGAGGTCTCGGTGCTGAGCCGGGCGTCGACCCGTGGCCAGCTGCCGTGGACGACCAGGACAGCCGAGCGTGTGCGCAGCCGCGAGTCGAGGATGCTCGCGGTCCGCTCGCTCACGGATGCCGGTGGCCTCAGGACCACCACCCGGAGGACGTCGACCAGCGCCGCCGTCACCTCCAGCCAGTGCTCACCGGGGTCGGGCACCAGCACTGTGCGCGAGAGCTCGATCCCCAGCTCCGCGGCGGCCTCGGCGCCGAAGTCGGAGCAGCCCGCGAACCCCACCCATTCCCCGGCCCGGGACGCGCCTGCGGCCAGAGCCAGGGCCAGCGACGCCGAGTCGACGCCGTACGTCGCCCCGGCGTGCAGAGGGACGATGTCGGCGAGCCCGGGCAGGGTGGGGACCGGTTCGGCGGCCGGCTTGCGCTCCATCGCCGCCACCCGCTCGCGCAGCTGCTCGACCACCGAGCGACCCGGATCGAGCGCGGCGAAGGTGGTGGGCGGCATCCCTCAAGCATCGAACACATGTTCGAACACGTCAAGTGCTCGCCGAGTCTCCACGAAGCAGGGTCACATGTCCCCAGCGCCCTGGTCGACGGCCTCGCGGACCCGATGGTGGATGCCGCAGCGGCGGATGCGCGCGGACGCGGTCAGCTCATCGAGAGGCGGGCGGTTCGGTGAGCACACGCAGTGCGAGATCGGTGGTAGCAGGCACTCCGAGGTGGCCGACGCCGCTCAGCACGCGGCTGGGATCGAGCGGCAGCAGACCGGGGGAGCCGGGCTCGTCCGGTCGCAGTCCGAGGTCGACGTCGGTGTGCCCGGCCATCATCGCCCGGTTGAACTCGAACTGCTCGCGAGCGCCCGTGGTCATCAGGTGGCGCACGAGGGAGGGGCCGGCACGGCGGTTGCCGGTCTCCTCGGCCCACGAGTCCAGCGCTGCCACGACCGACGTCCCGTCGCAGTGCTCGACGTCGGCCCACACCGCCTCCATCGGGCCGACGTGCGCGAGCAGCAGCGCCGCGGACTTCTCGCCGATCCCACGCACGCCCGGGAGGTTGTCGCTGGCGTCGCCGCGCAGCGCCGCGAAGTCGAGGTAGTGCTCCGCCGCGACGCCGTACATGGTCCACAGCCGCGCCGGATCGAGCAGCGGCGAGCCGTGGATGCCGCCGTTGATGAGCCGTAGCACCTTGGTGTGGGCGCTGATGTGGGCGAAGGTGTCGCGGTCGGAGGTCACGATGACGCAGTCCCAGCCGTGCCGACCGGCCCACGTGGCCGCGGACGCGCTGACGTCGTCGGCCTCCAGGCCCTTCGGCTGCACCGCGTGCAGCCCGAGCACGTCGAGGAACGGCTTGCAGCGCTCCAGCTGTTCCACGAGGAGCGCGTCCTTCGGCGCTCGACCGGCCTTGTACGCCGGATAGCGCTGCTCCCGCACCGAGGAGCGTCGGTCGTCGAGACCGAACACCAAGGCGTCCGGCGCGAACCGGTCCAGCGCCTCGAGAATCTGCCGAAGCATCCCGTGCAGGGCCCACGCCGGCCGGCCTCCCCGGTCACGCAGATCCGTGTGCGCCCGCGCGTGGTGGTTGCGGTGGAGCAGCGACGGCGCGTCGACGGCGAGCAGCAGGCGGCGGGAGGGGGACGACACAACACGATCAGCCTACGGCCGGCCCCCCCGAACGCCGACAGGGCTCAGGTCACCCCGGCAGTTCTCGCAGCGTCTTCTCCAGGCTCGCCGCGACCTGGTCGGCCAGCACCTTCAGCGCTGCCGGCATCACGGGCGTGGCGAGCTTGGTCGCCCCCTGAGGGGTGAACTCGGCGTGATAGGTGACGGCGGTACCCGTTCCGGACGGCTCGACCGTGATGGTGTCGAGGAGCTGGATCGAACCTGCGTCCCCCGCCAGCTGAAGCCGGGAGCCCTCGACGAATTCCGTCACCCGGTACTCCACCTCCTGCTCGGAACCGAGCAGCTTGGAGACGTTGTGGTACGTCGTGCCGACACCTCCGTCACCCGACGTGCGCTCGGTGCGGACCGTCGGTGGGTCCCAGTCCTCGGTGGACCGGAAGTCCGACAGGTACGCCCAGACCTTCTCGGGTGGCTGGTCGACGGTCACGGTGCGCTCGACGCTCGGCATGGGACGACTTCCTTCGTGGTCGGTGTGGAGGCGTGGCTGGTGCTCACGAAGGTGCCCTACCCAGCTGAGAGCGACGCATGCCCCGCCCCATGGCGATCTTGCGGTGGAGATCGCCGCGGTGTCAGGGTGGTCGGCGTGGCGGTTCGGATCGGCAGCACAGTCGTCAATTGCAGAGACATCGATGTGATGACGGAGTTCTGGGTCGAGGCCCTGCACCTGCGGCCCAGTCGGCGTGACCCCGGTGACGACTTCCGGGTCCTGCGCGGGGAGCTGGTGAACCTCTCCCTGCAGCTGGCCGCCACGCCGGTCACCGCCCGCGACCAGATGCACCTGGATCTCTACGTCGATGACGTGGAGGACATGGACACCGAGGTGGCCCGGCTGCTGGACCTGGGAGCGACCTGGCTGCGGGAGGACCGGAACCCCCGTGACACCTACGTCGTGCTCGCCGATCCGGAGGGCAACCAGTTCTGCGTGTGCACGACCGAGGCTGGAGCGACGGGCGCTGAGGAGACCTCCGTCGACTGGTTGCTCGAGGGCACGACCGACCCTGTCGAGGTCGCCGACCGGTACGACGAGTGGGCAGCGAGCTACGACGGCGACCTCGTCTCCTGGTCCTACCAGGCTCCCGCGGTCGTCGCCGAGGCCGTCGTCACCCGTCATCCGGACGCCCGATCGGTGCTCGACGTCGGGTGCGGCACCGGACTGGTGGGCAAAGCGCTGCGAGCGCGGGGCTGTGGGGCCAGGATCGTCGGGCTCGACATCTCGCAGGCGTCTCTGCGCATCGCTCACCAGACCGATGCGTACGACGCGCTCGAGCGTGTCGACCTGCAGCAGCCCCTCGACGTCGAGGACAACGGTGCCGACGTGCTCGTCTGCGTCGGCGTCATGACTTATCTGCCCGACGTCGAGGCGGTGTGGCGGGAGTTCGCCAGGGTCGTCCGGCCGGGAGGAACCGTCGTCGTGACCCAGCGTGAGGACCTGTGGGAGTCACGCGCCTGCCAGGACGTCGTCGACCGGTTGGCGGCGGACGAGGTGTGGACGCCCCTCGACGTCACCGGCCCCGCGCCCTACCTTCCGCAGGCGAGCGGCGGCTTGGCCGGTCTCGGCTGCTACTACCTGCTGGCCCACGTCCGTTGACCCCGGGACGGCGTCGGCAGAGACTTGGTGTTCAGCGTGGTCGGTGGCCGCGTCCGGGCCCTCTCCCGCTGCGGGTGAGCCGGTACGACGGCATGAGCACTGCTCCTACGTCCTGGCCCGGGTCCGTCGACCCGACAGCGCGGCGTCAGCGGCCCTTCCACACGGGCTTGCGCTTCTCCGCGAAGGCGCGGAAGCCCTCGAGGCCGTCCTCGGAGGTGTAGAGCGCCCCGACGGTCGGCAGGGTGCTGCTGGTGACCAGGTCCAGGGCTTCCTGGAACCGCAGCGACTCCGCCGTGCGGGCCGTCTCCTTGATCGCTGCGAAGACCAGCGGGGGGCCGGCGGCGAGCAACCGGGCCGTCTCCCAGGCGCGGGCCAGCACGGACTCCTCGTCGGGCAGCACCTCGTTGACCACTCCCCACCGTGCAGCCTCCGCAGCGGGCATCCAGCGTCCGGTGAGCAACAGCTCCATCGCGACGTGGTAGGGCATCCGCTTGGGCAGCTTGATCGTCGCCGCGTCCGCGAGCGTGCCGGCGTTGATCTCCGGGAGGCCGAACTGCGTCGCCTCCGAGGCGTAGATCAGGTCGCACGACAGGGCCAGCTCGAAGCCGCCCCCCATCGCGAGTCCGTGGACCGCGGCGATGACCGGCTTGTTGAGGTCGGGCAGCTCCTGGAGCCCGCCGAAGCCGCCGGCCCCGTAGTCGCCGTCGACGGCGTCGCCGTCCGCAGCGGCCTTGAGGTCCCAGCCGGCGCAGAAGAACTTGTCGCCCTCGGTGCGCACGACCGCCACCCGGAGGTCGGGGTCGTCGCGGAAGGCGGCGAAGACGCGACCCATCTCCCGGCTGGTCGCCAGGTCGATGGCGTTGGCCTTCGGTCGGTCGAGGGTGACCTCGAGGACGCCGTCCTCGGCACGGGTCCGGACGGCGTCGTGCGCGTCTGCGCTCATGTCAGGCTCCTCGCGGCCGCAGCAGCGACCGGCTGATGATGTGCCGCTGGATCTCGGAGGTCCCGTCCCAGATGCGCTCGATGCGTGCGTCACGCCAGATCCGCTCCAGGGGGAGCTCGTCCATGAGCCCCATGCCGCCGTGGATCTGGATCGCCTCGTCGGCGACCATCGCGAGCATCTCGGTGGCTTTCAGCTTGGCCATGGCGATGTCGGCGTCGGTGGCGGTGCCCCGGTCGTACCTCCACGCGGCGTGCAGCGTCATCAGCTCGGCCGCGCGCAGCTCGGTCGCCATGTCGGCGAGCTTGAAGCCCACGCCCTGGAAGCGGCCGATCGGCTGGCCGAACTGCTCGCGGCTGGCCGCGTGCGCCACCGACAGCTCGAGTGCCCGCTCGGCGCGTCCGAGGCAGGAGGCGGCGACCTGGAGGCGGGTGGAGCCGAGCCAGGTTCCGGCCAGCTCGAAGCCCCTGCCCTCCTCGCCCAGCAGCGCACCCGCGTCCACGCGAACGTCGTCGAAGTCCAGGATCGAGTTGGTGTAGCCGCGGTGGGACACGTTGCGGTAGCCGTCGTGCACGGTCAGACCGGGGGTGTCGAGGTCGACCAGGAACACTGACATGGCCGCTCGCCCCGCGTCGTCGGAGCCCGTGACCGCCACCAGGATGACGAAGTCGGCCTCGTCCGCGTGGCTGATGAAGTGCTTGGTGCCGCGGATCCGCCATCCGTCGCCGTCGCGGGTGGCCCGCGTCCGCATCGCGCGCATGTCGGAACCGGCGCCCGGCTCGGTCATCGCCAGGCAGTCGATCTTCTCGCCGCGCACGCACGGGTAGAGGTAGTGCTCCCGCTGCGCCTCGGTGCCGGCCAGCAGGATGTTCGACGGCCGGGGGACCCCGGTGTACTGCAGCGCGTACCCGGCCCGGCCGAGCTCCTTCTCGAACAGCACCCAGGTCACCGTGTCCAGCCCGGCCCCCCCGACCTCCTCGGGCATGTTGGCGGCGACGAGCCCTGAGGCCAGGGCCTTCGCGCGGATCCGGGCAGCCAGCTCGGGTCGCAGCACCCCTGTCCGCTCGACCTCTTCCTCGTGGGGATGGAGCTCGCGCTCGACGAAAGCGCGGGTCACCTCGACGATGCTGCGCTGCTCGTCGGTCAGTCCGAAGTCCATGCGTCGATCTCCTGAGGTCGGTGGGTCAGGTCAGCCCCGGGTCAGGTCAACCCCGGGCCAGGGCGGCTGCGGCAGCGCCGCGACCGGTGCGCACCGCCCCCTCCATGTATCCGGCGACCCACTGGTCGGAGCCGCAGACGTAGAAGGGCGGCTCGTGGGTGCCGTGCAGGGGTCCCACGGCCTCCACGTCACCCGGTCGCCAGTTGGTGACGTAGCCCTGGGTCCAGGGGTCGGTGCCCCACAGCCGGGTCCAGGTCTGCAGTGGGGTGGTCGCCTCCGTGCCGTACATGTCGGCCACCTGCGCCAGCGCCTCGCGGGTGCGGGTGGTGGGGTCGGCGGCGGCGAACGCGGCGTAGCGCTCAGGTGGGACCAGTGCGGAGAGCACACCCGGCTGCTGCGGCCAGGTCGAGCCCAGCACTCCCTCGCTCTCCGCCAACCCGTTCTGACCGCGCTCGCGCCAGAACGGGGTGTCGTAGGCGGCGACGAACTTGGCGGCCCAGGCGTGCCGCTGGCGACGCAGCGACGTCAGACGGGCGTCGCTGACGCCCTCGATCTCGAGGTCACGAGCCGGACCGGAGGGCACGGCGAGCACGACCGCGTCGGCACGCAGCGTCTCCCCGGCCGCAGTTGAGACGAGGCTCCCGTGGGCGCCGATGTCGATGCGGCGCACCGGGCTCGACAGGCGTACGTCGCGCAGCGCCTCCGCCATCCTCAGCGCGACCGTGGCGGACCCCTCGGCCACGCGGAGGTTCTCCCACTGCTGGACGTCGTAGCTGCCGGTGGCGCCCCCCACGCGGAGCTGGCGGGCGTAGGCGAACATGCTGGTCCGCTCGATCGAGCCGTCGGACATGCTCAGCTGGAACATCTCCCACAGCCGCATCACGCCGGGGGCGGCACCCACGCGGCGCAGCCAGTCGCCGACGCTCATCCGGTCCAGCGGGACGCGGTCCGGGAAGCCCCAGGGGTCCTCGGGGTCGATCGCGGTCAGCACCTCGACCAGTGCCGCCTCCACCTCGTCGTGCGAGGCGCGGTCGGCTGTGGTGCACCAGGACGGCCAGTCGCCGACATCGACCGAGTCGGGGACCTGGCGGGTGATCTCGCCCGGTTCGGCGACGTACGACGCGGTGAGGGTCAGCCCGAGCTCGGCCACCAGCCCCAGGTAGCTGGTGTGGGCGTCGCCCACGACCTCGCCGCCGAGCTGGACGAGGCGACCGTCGGCGAGCTCGACCTGCTCGACCCTGCCGCCGACCCGGGACCGGGCCTCGAGCACCGTGACCTGCGCTCCGCCGGCCTCGAGATCTCGCGCGGCGGCCAGACCGGCGAGACCGGCTCCCACGACCACCACGTCAGGGCGGCTCATGCGCCGGCTGCGTCTTCGAGGCGGACCGGGGCGGGCAGTGGCCCGTCGTGGCCGACGAGGATCCCGACGGCGGCGGCGATGGTGGACCGAGCCTCGACCATCCCGAGGTTGGGGTCCCGGGCCAGGACCCTGCCGCCGAGACCGTCGGTCAGCGCGACCGCTGTCTCGGCGATCCACCTCGGGTCGAGGGCGGTGTCGAAGACCCCGGAGGCGACGCCGTCGCTGACGATGCCGGCCAGGGTCGCGTAGAGGTCCTCGTAGAGCTCCGCTCCGACGGTGGCGAGGTGCGGGTCGCGGATGCACAGCAGCGCCAGCTCCTGCCACAGGAGCCACTCGTCCGCGCGCTGCTCGTCGCTGGGCAGGCACCGGTCCAGGAAGGACGAGAGTCGCTCGGCGGGGCCGTCGCCGGCTTGCGACAGTGCGCGCTGGTTGAGCTCGGCCGAGACCTCGTGGGAGTACCTCAGCACCTCTCCGAAGAGGAGCTCCTTGGTGTCGAAGTGGTAGTGCAGCAGGCCGGCCGACACCCCGGCAGTTCGCGCGATCGAGGCCATCCGGACCTGGGCCAGGCCGTCGCGGACGATGCAGTCGGCGGCTGCGGCGAGGATCCGGTTCCGTGCCTCCGCGGCCGCCCGCTCGCGCTGGCTCGGTCGGGGCGAGGCAGCGGTCGCAGGCTCGACCCCGGTCGGGGCGCGCGATCCTTCGGCCGCCATGGTTCCTCACTGTTTGACTGTCCAGTCAGTCAGTGATGCTAGGATCTCCTGGGTGAGGCGTCAAGGGTCGTCGACTGCGGCGACGTTCTCGGCCACGGGCCCGATGCCCGATCCGGCGCAGTGCTCGCCTGCTGCCCTCACCTCGCCGGCGCCGGACCGGTTCGCCGCCCTCTTCTCACCCCGCACGGTCGCTGTGGTCGGTGTCAGTGCCGATCCCACCAAGTGGGGGCACATCCTCGCCCGGCGGGCCCTTGCCTCACGAGAGGATCGTGCGGTCCTGCTCGTCAGCCGCCGCTGCACCGAGGTCCTCGGCGTCGCGACGCACGCCTCGGCTCAGGCCGCTGGGGCCGCGCACGACCTGCGGGTCGACCTGGCGGTGCTGTGCGTGCCCGCGGCGGGCTTCGCGGCCGCCGTGGCCGACGCGGTCGCCGCCGGGGCACGCGCGATCGTCGCGATCACCGCCGGGCTCTCCGAGACCGGTGCCGAGGGAGCGCGGCGGGAGGCCGAGGGGGTCGCGATCGCCCGCGACGCCGGCGCGTTGCTGGTCGGCCCCAACTGCCTCGGCATCGTCGACACCGCGAGCGGGCTCCACCTGGCACCGGGCGACCTCCCGCCCGGCGACGTGGCCCTGCTCAGCCAGAGTGGGAACCTCGCGCTCGACCTCGCCGGTCTCATGGCCGACCGTGGCCTGGGTGTGTCCCGGTTCGTCTCGGTCGGCAACCAGGCGGACCTCGGGGTCGTCGACTTCATGGATGCGTGCGTCGAGCACGAGGCCACCCGAGCCGTCGCCGTCTACACCGAGGACGTCGTCGACGGCCGCGGCTTCGTCGACGCGGCGAGAGCGCTGCAGGCCGCGGGCAAGCCGGTGGTTCTGCTGGCCCCTGGTCGCAGCGAGGCGGCGATGCGCAGCGCCGCATCTCACACCGGCTCGCTGACCACGTCCTCGATGGTGATCGACGCGGCCTGCGCGGCCTCGGGTGCGCACCGCGTGGACAACCCGACCCAGCTGGCCGACCTGCTGGTCGCGTTGCGGGCACCGCGGCGGATGTCCGGGCGGCGGGTCGCGATCCTCACCGACGGAGGGGGGCACGGCGCGGTCGCCGCCGAGGCGGTCACCGTCGCCGGGCTGCAGGCGCCGTTGCTCTCCGGAGCGGTCACCACCGAGCTCGAGAGGGCGTTGTGGCCCCAGGCGTCGCTCACCAACCCGGTCGACCTCGCCGGCGCCGGTGAGCGGGACCTCGCCAGCTACACGCGGGGTGTCGGGGTGCTGCTGGACTGCGACCAGGTCGACGGTCTCCTGTTGACGGGGTACTTCGGGGGATACGCGTCCTGGCAGCCCGACATGGCGAGTCCGGAGCTGGCCGCGGCCCACCAGATGGCCGAGGCGATCGCGGCCCAGGGCAAGCCTCTCGTCGTGCAGACCGTCGATCCGCAGAGCCCCGCGAGCCTGGTGCTGCGCGCTGCCGGTGTCCCGGTGCACCGCGACGTCGATCGTGCCGCCACGGTGCTGGCCGGGCTGGTCGCCACGGACACCGAGGGCCTCGCCGAGCAGCTCCCCGTCCCCGCCCCGCCGCTCACCGACACCACCTACGCCGCGACGCGGGCGCTGTTCGCGAACGCGGGAATCGGCTTCCCCGTCGCGCTCTCGGTCACCGACGAGGCGGAGCTGGAGTCGGCTCTCGACGCCCCGGCTCTCGGATTCCCCGTGGTGCTCAAGGCGACCGGGCGGTTGCACAAGTCCGAGGGGGGCGGCGTGGTCCTCGGCCTCCGGGACCGGGCCGAGGTGCGCGCGGCGTACGCCGACCTGGTCGCGCGACTGGACCCGCCCGCGGTCTCCGTGGAAGCGATGGCCGACGGCGCCGAGGGCGTGGAGCTGATCGTGGGCAGCGTGCGCGACCCCACGTTCGGCCCCGTCGTCATGGTCGGCCTCGGCGGCATCCTCACCGAGGTGCTGGGCGACACCGGGTGCGCCCTGGCCCCGGTCTCGGCGCACGCCGCGCGAGAGCTCTTGCTGTCACTGCGTGGTGCTCCGGCCCTGCTCGGGGCGCGAGGGCGGCGCCCCGTCGACCTCGACGCGGTGGCCGAGGTGGTCGCCCGCGTCTCTCGGCTGGCGGCGGCTCATCCCGAGCTGGTCGAGCTGGAGCTCAACCCGGTCCTCGCAGGCCCCGATGGCGTGGTCGCGCTCGATGCACGCGTGGTCCTCGGCGGGTGAGCCGGGGGGCGAGGCGGGTGGACGGCGGAGGTCAGACCGCCTCGACGTCGCGCAGGTAGCGCTTGTCGAACTCGTGGACCCAGGCGTCCTTCGCTGGGAAGACGCCGTGCTCGAAGGCCCGCGAGGTCACCCCGCGCTGCACCCGCTCACAAGCATCGTTGTCCTGCTGGATCACCAGCTCGTTGAAGCTCACGACCGGCGACGGGTCGAAGTCGGGGTCAGCGATCGCCTCGGGGCTGAAGAGGTACTCCGTGACGAGCAGGCAGCTCTGCGGGCCGGTCGGGAAGACAGCCGTGGCCAGGCAGGCGGATCCGTCGACGTCGAGGAACATCGTGGGGTAGACCAGAGCGCCGAAGTAGGACCCAGGGTCGTCGTGCTCGCCCACCCCCGGCAACAGGGGCAGCCGCAACCGCGGGTCCAGGGCGACCGTCGTGCGCCCGTCGGCCAGGGAGACCCCGCCGTCCTCGCGGCCCTCCTCGAAGATGGACCCCTTCTTGTACGCCGGCACCATGGCCACCAGCTCGGGGTGGATGGTCGGGCAGTGCAGGCACTCGTTGTAGTTCTCGATGATGATCTTCCAGTTCGCCTGCACCTCGACGCTCGAGACGTGACCGATCTGCAGCTCGCCCAGGCCGAACCGGGCCAGGTTCAGCGGTTCGTCCAGCTGGTCGGCGAGGTGCTCGGCCAAGGGGCGGGGCTCCTCGCGGGAGAGGTTGACGAAGACGAAGCCCTCCCAGATGTCCACGTGGACCGGCCACAGCGAGGTGGAGGGTCGGTCGATCTCGTCCTTGTCGATCATGGGCGTGGTCACGAGCGTCCCGTCCAGGGCGTAGCCCCAGGCGTGGTACGGGCAGCGCAGGTGGGTGCGGACCTCGCCCTGCGCGTCCTCGCAGATCCGGGAACCCCGGTGGCGGCAGACGTTGTAGAAGGCGCGGACCCGGTCGTCCTTGCCGCGCACGACCAGGATGCTCTCGTCGGCGATCTCGACCCGCATCCAGGCGCCCGCACGGGGGATCCGCTCGGCTCGTCCCACGTAGACCCAGTTGCGGTAGAACACCCGTTCGGTGTCGAGGGAATAGGTCTGCTCGGAGTGGTAGGCGGCCCCGGGCAGGGTCTTGCGGATCGCGTGGGCCATTCGCTAACTGTACAGTCAGTGAGTCGCTCCCTGCCAGTGCTCGGCGCAACTAACTGAGTGTTCAGTCATCGCGGACCACCGGCCCTACACTCGGTCGCATGCCGAGCGATGAACCTGGAGTCCCCGGCACCGGCGGCGGTGCGATCTCGATCATCGGTCTGCGCAAGGAGTTCGACGGCGTCACCGCCGTCGACGGGATCGACCTCGAGATCGGGGCAGGAGAGTTCTTCACGCTCCTCGGACCGTCGGGCTGCGGCAAGACCACGACGCTGCGCATGGTGGGCGGCTTCGAGCGGCCGAGCGACGGGCAGATCCTCCTCGACGGCGTCGACGTCGCGCAGAGCCCTCCCCACAAGCGCCCGGTCAACACGGTCTTCCAGAGCTATGCGCTCTTCCCGCACCTCGACGTCCACAAGAACGTCGCCTACGGCCTGCGGTGGCGCAAGGACCTGGACAAGCCGACCCGCGAGGCGCGCGTCGCGAAGGCGTTGGAGATGGTGCGGCTCAGCGACTACGCCCGGCGTCGCCCCCACCAGATGTCGGGGGGCCAGCAGCAGCGCGTGGCCCTGGCCCGGGCCCTGGTCCTCGAACCGTCGGTGCTGCTGCTCGACGAGCCGCTCGGTGCGCTCGACGCCAAGCTGCGCCACTCGTTGCGCGCGGAGCTGGCCGAGCTGCAGCGCGAGGTCGGCATCACCTTCGTCTTCGTCACCCACGACCAGGAGGAGGCCCTCGAGATGTCGACCCGGCTCGCCGTCATGGACCGGGGCCGGGTCGTCCAGCTCGGAACGCCGCAGGAGGTCTACCGGGAGCCGCTGACCGAGTTCGTCGCGGACTTCCTGGGGGTGGCCAACCTGTTGGAGGTCGAGTGCCTGCCGGGTGGTACGGCGACCCGCACCGTCCGGTACGGCGAGTTCACCCTCGAGGCGCAGGCTCCGGCGGCCGGCGACGCGACAGCGCGCAAGGCGGTGATCCGCCCGGAGTGCGTGGCGGTGCAGGAAGCCGGCCTCACCGGGGTCAACCGGCTCCCGGGCATGGTCGACCGCGTCGTCTTCCTCGGGTCGACGACCCAGGTGATGGTCCGCCTTCCGCACGGCCCGCTGCTGCAGTCGCTGGTCACCAACACGGGGCGCAACGACAGCCCGGCGTCCGGGGAGCCGGTGACCGTCCACCTGCCGCCGGAGTCGTTGCGGGTGCTGGCACCGTCCGACCCGGTGGCGGTCCCCGCCGACGGCTGACGGTCCTCGCTGGGGCTCAGCTGTAGTCCGTGAGCTCGTCCAGCGCCGAGCCGGTGCCTCGTCGCCGCGCGCGCAGAGCGACGTAGGCGAGGATCAACGAGAGGAACGAAGCCGCCAGCAGCAGCGTGGCCAGGGCGTTGAGCGCCGGGGTGGGGGCGGACCGGACGGCGTTGTAGAGCTTGATGGGGACAGTGACGTTGGCGGCGTCCCCGAAGAGGAACTGGCTGACCACGAAGTCGTCGAGCGAGGTGGCGAACACCAGCATCGACGAGGCGAAGATCGACGGCATCAGCAGCGGGACCAGGATCGTGCGGATGGCGCGCAGCGGGCTCGCGCCGAGGTCCTGGGCCGCCTCCTCGAAGTCACCCCCGATGGCCAGCAATCGCGCTCGTACGACGACCAGCACGTACGAGACCGAGAACGTCACGTGTCCCAGCAGCATGGCCGGCAGACCCAACGGCACGAACTGGTAGAGGTTGACCATCACCAGGTAGAGCGCGGAGCCGATCACCAGCTCCGGCGTGACCAGGGGCACCAGCGCGATGCTGTTGGCCACCTTGCTGGCCCGTGACCGCCACCGGGTGAGCCCCAGCGCGAGCGTGACGCCCAGCGGGGTGGCGACGAGGACCGTCGCCGCGCCGAGGACCAGGCTGTTCTGCAGCGCCAGCAGCAGGCTGGGGTCCTCGCCGACCGAGCCCTCGGCGCAGCAGTACCACTGGGTGGAGAAACCCTGCCAGGTGCTGCGCGACCGGCCGTCGTTGAAGGAGAACTGCACCGCGATCAGAACCGGTACGAGCGACCACAGGACGTAGAGCCACGTGATGCCCGCGAGCACGTAGGGGCGGCGCCAGGGGTTGCGCCACGGGGGCACCCACTTCCTCGCGCTGCCGCGCTTGTCCTGCGTGTGCGTCATCGGGCAGCGTCCCTGCTCGCGCGCTGGGTCAGGACGAGGTAGTAGGTCATGAAGAACAACAGGACCAGCGAGAGCAGCAGCACCAGCGCGGCTCCGAAGTTCTTCGAGGGGCCCTGCAGGAGGAACAGCTCGATCTGGTTGCCGATCATCGTGGTGCTCGGCGAGCTCGAGACGATCGTGTTGGTGTAGTAGTCGCCGGCCATGGGGAGCGCGGTGATGACGAAGGCGGTGATCAGCCCTAGCTTCGACAGCGGCAGGGTCACGTGCAGGAAGGTGCGCACGGAGCCCGCTCCGAGGTCGCGCGAGGCCTCCAGCAGCCGCTGGTCGATCCTGTCCAGCGAGGCGAACAACGGGAGGATGAAGTACGGCAGGTACCCGTAGGCGAGTGCGATCACGACGGTGGACGGGTTGCCGCCAAGCCACGCGACCGGCGAGATGCCGAAGATCCCGAGCGTCCGGTTCACGTAGCCGTCGTCCTGCAGCAGGTTGACCCAGGCGAGCATCCGGGTGATGTAGTTGATCCACCACGGCGCCAGGATCAGAGCCAGGACCAGACCACGTCTCTTGCCCGCGAGCCGCGCCGTGTAGTACGCGACCGGATATCCGACGAGCGCGCAGATCAGCAGCGCGACACCGGTGTACCAGGCGGTGCGGACCCACACCGCCTGGTAGGCGCCGGAGAAGGAGTCGGCGAGGACCTGGGTGAACGTGGCGAACTGCCAGTCCAGGGGGTTCCATGCCGGGATCGGTTCCCCGAAGAGGTTGATGCTGCCGCTGAACGCCACGGCCATGACGGCGTAGACCGGCACCAGGAACAGGGCGACCAGCCAGAACGTGCCGGGGAGCGCGAGCGCGGGCCACAACCGCCTGGTCGTACGGCCGCGGTCGACCGTGGGGTCAGCCACCGGCCTTGAACTGCGACCAGGACTGACGCCACAGAGCCTCGGTGCTCGGAGCGACCTCGTAGAAGGTGAGCCCCTCGTCGAAGTCCCGGGGCTCCACCACGGCGTTCATCAGGTTCTGAGGGATGTAGCCCTGGTCGGTCAGGTACTGAGCGGACAACGTGGTCAGCGGCGGCTGGTAGCCGTTCCACCCGAAGTTGCGCAGGCCGATCTTGTTGTCGAGCAGGTCGTTGATGAGCAGGTGGGCGAGCACCGGCTTCTCGGAGCTCTTCGGGATGGCGATGGTGTCGTTGCCGATGACACGCTCCGCGGGGTCGTCGGGGCGCCAGTAGGCCATGACCTCGGGCGTCTCGCCCTTGGGCAGGTAGTACTGGCCGGCGATCGCGTCGCCCGACCAGGCGTGGTGGATGGTGGCGGTGCCCTCGGGAACCTCGGAGTAGGCGTTGATGTTCGCCTTGACCTTCACCCGGTCGATCAGCTCGACGAGCGAGTCGGTGGCCTCACGGATCTGCTGGGGGTCGCTGGTGTTGATGTCGGTGGTGATCCCGTTGCGGAGCAGGGACATCGCGATCGCTTCCTGCTGGTCGTCGAGAAGGTAGATCTTGCCCGAGTACTGCTCGTCCCAGAACAGGTCGTAGCCGTTGTCGGGAACGCTCGAGACCCGGTCGGCGCGGTAGAGGATGCCCGTGTCGTAGATGGTGTACGGCACGGTGTACTGCGCACCCTGGTCGTACCAGGGATCCTGGTACTCCGGCCAGACGTTCTCCAGGTGGGGCACGTAGCTCGGGTTGAGCGGCTGGATGAGGTCGGCGTAGACCATCTTGCTCAGCACGCTGGGACCGGGGAAGACCAGGTCGAAGGACTCACCCGGTGCGCGCAGCTTCGCCAGCATCTCGTCGTAGGTGGTGTACGGCGTCACTTGCACCGTGACGCCGTGGCGGGCGCCGAAGTCCTTCATGACTCCGGGTGCCATGTACTGGTCGTAGTTGAGGATCTTGAAGGCGCCACCCCGCTCGGGGTCGAGCCCGTCGCCGATGGCGGGGTTGCTGTCCTTGATCGGCAGGGTCACCGGACTGTCGGGCCGGGCCAGCGGGTACGGGGCGCTGCCGTCCTGCGCCTGTGGCGAGCTGGCGCCCCCGCACGCGGCGAACAGGGGAGCGGTCCCCAGCCCGACGCCGAGCCACAGGCCACCCCGCAGCACGTCGCGGCGGGCCAGCTGCGGTCGGCGGCGGGGGCGGAGGGGCTCAGCCGGGTCGAAGTCCATGCGCGCTCCCACGCTCGATCGCATCGCACCCTGCCGAGCGCAGGGCGCCGGTTAACTGACTGTTCAGCCAGTGGCCGCCATTGTTGCTCGCTCGACGCCGGGTGTCGACCCCCTGCCGGTGGGCGTCAACGCTCCACGGTGGTGTCGGGCCGGGATGACCGATCTGCCCGGGTCGAGCCGAGCGACGCTCCAGCGACACGTCCGCGAAACAACGGGGTCACCTGGCACGCCTAGGTTCAGCGACAGTCGGACCCACCAGCGGGTCTCGCCGAGGGAGATCCATGACAGCGAACCACGTCCGTCTGCACGCCATCGCCGGAGTGGAGGGTTTCGTCCCTCCGGCGTTCACCTTCGACCCCGGCGAGGAGCCGGGCCAGGTCTTCGGACAGAACGTGTTCAGCCTCTCCGTGATGCAGAAGCGCCTGCCCAAGGCGGTGTACAAGTCGGTCCTCTCCACGATCGAGAAGTCCACGCCGCTGGACCCCGATGTCGCCGACGCCGTCGCGTCGGCGATGAAGGACTGGGCGATGGAGAAGGGCGCCACTCACTACGCGCACGTGTTCTACCCGCTGACCGGGCTCACCGCAGAGAAGCACGACAGCTTCCTGGACCCGGTCGGCGACGGCACGGCGTTCGCGTCGTTCTCCGGCAAGACGCTGACCCAGGGGGAGCCGGACGCCTCCAGCTTCCCGAACGGCGGTCTGCGCAACACCTTCGAGGCACGTGGGTACACCGGTTGGGACGTCATGAGTCCGGCGTACGTGCTGGAGAACCCCAACGGCAACACGCTCTGCATCCCCACGGTCTTCATCTCGATGACCGGGGAGGCGCTCGACCACAAGACGCCGCTGCTGCGCTCGCAGCAGGCGATGGCTGCTCAGGCCAAGCGGGTGCTCACGCTCTTCGGCCACACCGAGCCGGAGAGCGTGGTGGCCTACTGCGGTCCCGAGCAGGAGTACTTCCTGGTCGACAGCCACTTCTTCACGGCCCGGCCGGACCTGCTGAACGCCGGCCGGACCCTCTTCGGGGCCAGGCCACCGAAGGGCCAGGAGTTCGACGACCACTACTTCGGTGCGATCCCCGAGCGGGTGCTCGGCTTCATGATGGACACCGAGCGGGAGCTCTTCAAGCTCGGCATCCCGGCGAAGACCCGCCACAACGAGGTCGCGCCGGGCCAGTTCGAGGTGGCGCCGATGTTCGAGCGTGCCAACGAGGCCTCCGACCACCAGCAGCTGCTGATGACGACGTTCCGCGCCGTGGCCAAGAAGCACGGCATGGAGTGCCTGTTCCACGAGAAGCCCTTCGAGGGCGTCAACGGCTCCGGCAAGCACGTGAACTTCTCACTCGGCAACTCCGAGCTCGGCAGCCTGCTGGTCCCGGGGGACACCCCCCACGACAACGCCCAGTTCCTCGTCTTCTGCGCCGCGGTCATCCGGTCCGTCCACCGGTACGGCGGGCTGCTGCGCGCGTCGGTGGCCTCGGCGAGCAACGACCACCGGTTGGGGGCCAACGAGGCACCGCCGGCCATCATCTCCATCTTCCTCGGCGACCAGCTCGCCGACGTCTTCGACCAGATCGCCAAGGGAGGGGCCACCCACTCCAAGGAGAAGGGAACGCTCACCATCGGCGTGGACACCCTGCCGAACCTGACCAAGGACCCGGGCGACCGCAACCGGACGAGCCCGTTCGCCTTCACCGGCAACCGCTTCGAGTTCCGTGCTCCGGGGTCGAACCAGACGGTGGCAGGACCGATGGTCGTGCTCAACACGATCATGGCCGAGGCGCTCGACCACTGCGCGACCGCGCTGGAGGGGTCTGTCGCTGACGGGGCCGATTTCAACGAGGCGGTCCAGTCGCTGCTGACCGACATCATCGTCGACAACGGAGCGGTGATCTTCAACGGCAACGGCTACTCGGAGGAGTGGCCGATCGAGGCGGAGCAGCGGGGGCTGAAGAACCTCCGCACCACCGTTGACGCGCTGCCCGAGCTCATCACGCCGGAGGCCGTGGAGCTGTTCTCGAGGTACGCCGTGTTCAGCGAGCGAGAGATGCACAGCCGCTACGAGGTCGGCCTGGAGCAGTACGTCCTCAGCATCGGGGTCGAGGCCAACCTCACTCTCGAGATCGGCAGCACCACCGTCCTGCCGTCGGCGATGCGTCACCAGACGGAGCTCGCGCAGAACGTGGCGGCGCTCAAGGCGGCCGGGGTCGAGCCAGACCTCGGAACCCTGCAGGAGGTGTCCGGCCCGATCGCCGAGCTGAAGGCCGGGCTGAAGGATCTGGCGGCGGCCATCGCCCACGAGCACCCCGCTGACGCGCTCGACGCCGCGACCTTCTGCCGCGACGAGCTCCTGCCCCCGATGGCGACGGTGCGAGCCGCCGCCGACACGTTGGAGGGTCTCGTCGCCGACGACCTCTGGTCGCTGCCGACCTACCAGGAGATGCTCTACATCCTCTGACGTGCACCGGTCGCCTCACACGTGGCGGACCACGACCTGCCCGGCGTCGACCTCCCACCGTTGGTCGAGCCGCACGTTCTCCAGCAGCCGACGGTCGTGCGAGACCAGCAGGAGCGCACCGTCGTAGGACGCCAGGGCCTGCTCGAGCTGCTCGATGGCGGGCAGGTCGAGGTGGTTGGTGGGCTCGTCGAGGACCAGCAGGTTCACGCCGCGGGCCTGCAGGAGCGCCATGGCGGCGCGGGTGCGCTCACCGGGCGAGAGCCGGCCGACCTCGCTGGCGACCTGGTCGGCCTTGAGCCCGAACTTGGCCAGGAGTGTGCGGACCTCGGCCTGGGTGAGCTGCGGGACGACGGCCTCGACCGCGCGACCGAGGGGCAGGGCGTCGTCGAGAGTCGTCCGGGCCTGGTCGATGACGCCGACCGCGACCGAGGCGCCGAGCGAGGCGGACCCCGTGTCCGGAGAGGTGACGCCGAGGAGCAACCTCAGCAGCGTGGTCTTGCCGGCTCCGTTCGGACCGGTGATGCCGATCCGGTCACCCGCCTCCACCTGCCCGGACACCGGGCCCAGCGAGAAGTCGCCCAGCCGGACGCCCGCCGCGTTGAGGGTGGCGACGACGGTGCTCGAGCGAGGTGCGGTGGCGATGTCGAACTGGAGGGCCCACTCCTTGCGTGGCTCTTCGACCTCCTCGAGCCGCGCGATGCGGGACTCCATCTGACGTACCTTCTGGGCCTGCTTCTCCGACGACTCGGTCGCGGCCTTGCGGCGGATCTTGTCGTTGTCGGGACTCCTCTTCATGGCGTTGCGCACGCCCTGCGAGCTCCACTCGCGTTGGGTGCGTGCGCGCGCCACGAGGTCGCCGCGCGTGGCGGCGTACTGCTCGTACGCCTCGCGCGCGTGCCGCCGGGCGACGGCGCGCTCCTCGAGGAACGCGTCGTACCCGCCGTCGTGGACCGACACCTGCCCCTGGGCGAGGTCGAGCTCGACGATGCGGGTGACGCAGCGCGCCAGGAACTCGCGGTCGTGGGAGACGAGGACGACGCCGCCGCGCAGCCCGCGGACGAACGACTCCAGCCTCGCGAGGCCGTCGAGGTCGAGGTCGTTGGTCGGCTCGTCGAGCAGGACCACGTCGAAGCGGCTCAGCAACAGGGCCGCCAGCGCCACGCGGGCAGCCTGCCCGCCGGAGAGCGACGTCATCAGCGCATCGGACGACACGGTGAGACCGAGGTCGTCCAGCACCGGCGCGATCCGGTCGTCGAGGTCAGCCGCGCCGCTGGCCATCCAGCGGTCGAACGCCACAGCGTAGGCGTCCTCGACCCCCGGCCCGCCCGCGCCCAGCGCGGCGGCCGCGGTCTCCATCGACGCGGTCGCCTCGGTCGCTCCGGTGCGGCGGGCGACGTACGCCGCGACGGGCTCGCCCGGCACCCGCTCGTGCTCCTGGGGGAGGAGGCCGACGAAGGCATCACGAGGTGCGTACGACACCGAGCCGGCCAGAGGAGTAGCCGCCCCGGCCAGCAGCGACAGCAGCGTCGACTTCCCGGCGCCGTTAACGCCCACCACGCCGATCACGTCACCCGGGGCAACGGTGAGGTCGAGCCCCTCGAACAGGACCCGGTGGCCGTGTCCGCCGGACAGGTCCTTGGCGACGAGGGTGGCGCTCACCCGGCGGAGCCTAGCGGTGCGGCTGGAGCCGGCCCGGAGCAGCACGCAGATCGGGGAGCCCTGCGGTCACCAGGTGACTCCAGGACTCCCCGATCACTCGGAAGCCGACTGCTCGGTCGGGCAGACCGATCAGATGTCGTAGTAGAGCTCGAACTCGTGCGGGTGCGGGCGCATCTGCACCGGCAGGATCTCCTGGGTGCGCTTGAAGTCGATCCAGGTCTCGATCAGGTCCGGGGTGAAGACGTTGCCCTCGGTGAGGAAGGCGTGGTCCCGCTCGAGGTTGTCGAGCACCGCGTTGAGCGAGGTCGGGACCTGGTCGATCTCGGCCATCTCGTCCGGCGGCAGCTCGTAGATGTCCTTGTCGATCGGGGCCGGCGGCTCGATCTTGTTCTTGATGCCGTCGAGGCCGGCGAGCAGCAGCGCCGAGAAGGCCAGGTAGGGGTTGGCCGACGGGTCGGGGCAGCGGAACTCGACGCGCTTGGCCTTGGGGTTGGTGCCCGTGATCGGGATCCGCACGCAGGCCGAACGGTTGCGCTGGCTGTAGACCAGCGAGATCGGCGCCTCGAAGCCCGGCACCAGACGGTGGTAGGAGTTCACCGTCGGGTTGGTGAAGGCCAGCAGCGACGGGGCGTGCTTGAGCATGCCGCCGATGTAGTAGCGCGCGATGTCGGAGAGGCCGCCGTAGCCGGTCTCGTCGTAGAACAGCGGGGAGCCGTCGTTCCAGATCGACTGGTGCACGTGCATGCCGGAGCCGTTGTCGCCGAAGATCGGCTTGGGCATGAAGGTCGCGGTCTTGCCGTTGCGCCACGCGGTGTTCTTGATGATGTACTTGAACTTCATGACGTCGTCGGCGGCCTTGAGCAGCTCGTCGAACCGGTAGTTGATCTCCGCCTGACCCGCCGTGCCGACCTCGTGGTGGGCGCGCTCGACGGTGAGGCCGGACTTCTCCAGCTCGATGACCATCTCGTCGCGCAGCTCGCCGAAGTGGTCGGTCGGGGCGACGGGGAAGTAGCCACCCTTGTACTTCACCTTGTAGCCGCGGTTGTCGTTCTCGAAGGCGTCACCGGTGTTCCAGGCGCCGGCCGAGGAGTTGATCTCGTAGTAGCCGGCGTTGGCCTTGGTCTCGAAGCGCACGTTGTCGAAGACGTAGAACTCGGCCTCGGGGGCGAAGAACGCGGTGTCGCCGATGCCCGTGCTCGACAGGTAGGCCATCGCCTTGCGCGCGATGTTGCGCGGGTCGCGGCTGTAGGCCTCACCGGTGAGCGGGTCGTGGATGAAGAAGTTGACGACCAGCGTCTTCGCCGCCCGGAACGGGTCGAGGTACGCCGTGGTCGGGTCCGGGAACAGCGACATGTCGGACTCGTGGATGGCCTGGAAGCCACGGATCGAGGAGCCGTCGAAATTCAGACCGTCGTCGAAGACCGACTGGTCGAACGACGACACCGGGACCGTGAAGTGCTGCATGATCCCCGGAAGGTCACAGAAGCGGACGTCGACCATCTCGACGCCCTCGTCCTTGATGAACTTCAGAAGCTCGTCGCTGTTCGCGAACATTCGTCCTCCTCGACACCGGAGCGTGGATCCGGGTCTTGCCTGTGCGTGAGTTTGGGGGCGGGAGCCAACCGATGCGACGCTGCACCATTGCGGCTGAAGTTATGCAGACGCGGTTTCCCGACCGTATCCCACGTGTTTCGGGCGTGTAACACCGAACAGACAATCGCGCGTCGCGACCGCACAGCTGTGGTGGTGCGAGGGAGCTGGGGGAGCGGCCGGTAGGTTTCGGCCATGAGCTCCCAGCACGTCCCGAGCGACAGCCAGTACCCCGGGCACCGCCTCGGCCTGCCCGAGACCGGGTCCGGCTCGGCGGCCGGCTGGGGTCGCCGCGTCGGCGCGCTCTTCATCGACTGGCTCGCGTCGAACTTCGTGGCCTACGTCATCGTGCAGTCCACCGGGACCAGCCTGCTCCAGGAGTGGGTCACGCTGGCGGTCTTCTTCGCCGAGGTCTCGCTCTTCACCGGGCTCGTCGGCGGTTCGTTCGGCCAGCTGGCCGTGCGCGTCGGGATCGTCCGCATCGACGGCCAGCAGCTCACCATCCTCAACGCGATGGTGCGCACGTTCCTCATCTGCCTGGTCATCCCGCCGATCGTCTTCAACCCCGACCGCCGCGGCATCCACGACCTCGTCGTCGGAACCATCGCGCTCGAGCGGTAGACGGGGTGCGTCGCAGCGCTGAGCGCGTCGATCATCACGTCGAGCATCGCGCGCGCGGCGCCTCGATCGCCGTCCAGGAAGTAGTGGTCGCGCTGTGGCACCACGCGGTGCGTCACCGGGACACCGGCCTCCGCCAGGCGTACGGCGTACCGGTCGCCCTCGGCGCGCAGCACGTCGTACCGCGGCCAGGTTGCCGCCGGCGCTTCGGCCGCGGCCTGACGGCAGAAGAAGTCGTCCATCTGCGGGTAGCGCATGAGGAAGGCGCCGCCGTGCAGGCGCACGTAGGTCGCTGCCGGTTCCCGCTCCGGGTGGTAGACCCAGCACGTCACGAGGCCTCGACGGGTCGGGACCTGCAGGCGCGTCGGGTCAGCCAGGTCGGTCCCGGAGAACCGGAGCGCGTCGCCGTACCTCGCACTCCGGGCGGCAGAGCGCTGCATCACCCAGGCGCTCGCGTCGCCCAGGACCCCCATCGGACGACCGCGCCCCTCAGGCGGACGGACGCTCGATGGTGATGATCGCGTCGTCGAGGTAGCCGCTGCGGAAGCCGGCCTCGCAGTAGGCGAGGTAGAACTCCCACATCCGGCGGAAGATGTCGTCGAAGCCGAGCGCCTCGACCTCGACCCAGTTGGCCAGGAACTGCTCGCGCCACAACCGCAGCGTGTGGCCGTAGTGCGGCCCGATGGCGGCGACGTCGCTGGTGTGCAGGGTGGTGTGGTGGCTCAGCACGTCCTCGATCGCCTCCGTCGAGGGCAGCAGGCCACCGGGGAAGATGTACTTGTGGATCCAGGTGTAGGTGTTCCGGGTCGCCACCATGCGGTGGTGCTCGATGAGGATCGCCTGGATCGCAGCCTTGCCTCCCGGGGCGAGCACCTCGTCGATCTTGGCGAAGTAGGTCGGCCAGTACTTCTCGCCGACCGCCTCGATCATCTCGACGCTGACCACGGCGTCGAAGGTGCCCTGCTGGTCGCGGTAGTCGCGCAGCTCGACCGAGACGCGCTCGGTCTGGCCGGCCGCCTCGATGCGCTCACGCGCGAGCTCGGCCTGCTGGGCCGAGATCGTGATGGTGGTGACCTGCGCGCCGCGCTCGGCGGCCCGGATGGCCAGGCTGCCCCAGCCGGTGCCGATCTCGAGCAGCCGGGTGCCGGCGGTGACGCCGGCGGCGTCGAGCACGGCGTCGATCTTGGCCAGCTGGGCGCCCTCGTGGTCGGCCTGCGTCGGAGCCGGGTCGAGGGTGCCGAAGAGGGCGGACGAGTAGGACAGCGACGGGTCCAGGAACAACGCGAACATCTCGTTGGACAGGTCGTAGTGACGGTGGATGTTCTTGCGCGACCCGTCCTTGGTGTTCTCCTCCGCGCTCAGCATCTGCGGCAGCACGACGTGGCGCATCCGGTAGAACGTGGGCGGGATGAGGTCGGTCAGCCGCTCCGCGAAGGGCGTGAGCGCGTCAGCCAGGTCGGTTCCGGGCGCGACGTCCCACTCGCCGGCCATGTAGCCCTCGCCGAGACCGATCATGGGGGAGTGGCCGAGGCGGGCGAAGAAGGCCTTGTCGTCGTGCAGCACCAGCCGGGGCAGCGCGCTGCTGTCACCACCGAAGTGCGAGCCGTCGGCGAGGTCGAGCGCGACCGGCACCTTGCGGAGGATGCGTCGCAGCGCGAACTTCGCCGCCCGGGCCCGAGGCCCGTACGCCGGCGGCTCAGGCACCGGGCGCACCTGGGCGGTGTCGCCCGAGGTGAGCGAGTCGGTGACGTCGAAGTGGTGCTCGGTGGTGGTCATGACATTCCTTTCGGAGCCCGGTGCGGGGTTCGCGTGACGACGGGCAGACGACGCAGCCAGAGCCGCACGCCGTGCCAACGGATGAGCGCGGTGACGCGCTGGGAGGCAAGGGGGTCGCGCACCATCGCGCGCAGAGCCGTACGCCGGGTGGCGGGCTGGAGGCGACCGTCGACCGATCCGGTGAAGACCTGCTCGTCGCCCTGGGTCAGCGTGATGGCGACCGAGACCCGGTCGTCGGTGAGCCGGGCGCGGATGTCGTAGCGACCCTCGACGGCGAAGAACGGCGACACATACATCTCCTTGCTCACCGCCGCGGCCAGGGAGACTGGTGACGTGGGTGCCTCGCGCACGCTTTCCAGTGGATAGACGTGCCGCTCCCCGTAGGTGTTGTGGACCTCGGCCAGGATGCCCTCGAGCGACCCGTCGGCGGCGAAGACGAAGTAGGTCGTCAGCGGGTTGAAGACGTAGCCCGCGGTGCGGGCGTTGGTCAGCACGAGCACCCGGTTGGCGCTCCAGGACAGACCCTGCTCGTCGAGCAGGACCCGCAGCTTCTCCGGCAGCGAGCCGCCCCGGCTGCCGAGGTGGTCGGCGGGCCGGATGCTGGCCAGCCAGCGCCACCGACGCGGGATGCCGGCCTCGGGGTCACGGGCGTCCACCAGCCACTGCGTGGTCCGGTGCCGGAAGGAGTAGTCGAAGGGCCGCGTGCGCCGGTGGGCGACCGTCGCCCGCACGACGTACGGGGGAGCGAGCGTCACCGCGCCGCCCGGGCGAGCTCGTCGCGAGCGCCGGAGCGGGACATCGCGCTCCCGAGGGAGGCGGCGGCGACCAGGCCGGCCTTGCAGCCGTCCTCGTGGAAGCCCCACCCGTGGTAGGCGCCCGCGAAGGCGGTGCGTCCGTCGTTGAGGGTCGGAAGCTCCCGCTGGGACGCGACGGAGGCGGAGGTGTAGGTCGGGTGCTGGTAGCTCATCTCCGCCACCACGTCGTCGGGCAGGTGGGCGTCGTCGGGGTTGAGCGTGACGACCAGGGGAGCGGACTCCGGGTGGCCCTGGAGCCGGTTCATCCAGTAGGAGACCCGGGTGCGGTCGTCGACCGCGTCGCAGGAGTCGAGCCGGTAGTTCCAGCTGGCGCGCACCGACTGCTGGGCGGGCAGGAAGGACTCGTCGCGGTGCAGGAACGTGCGGTTGGTGGAGTAGCCGAACGTGCCCAGCACGCGTCGCTCGTCGGGCGTGGCGTCGGTGAGCAGCGCGAGCGCGGTGTCGGCGTGGGTCGCGACGACGACCTGGTCGAAGTCCTCGCTCACCGGTGAGCCGTCCGCACCCTGGCTCTCGACCCGGACACCCGCAGGAGTGCGCGTGATCGCAGTGACGCGAGCGTCGGCCCGCACCACGTCGAGCCGGGACGCGACCGCTTCGACGTACGTGCGCGAGCCGCCGACGACGGTGTGCCAGGTGGGGGCGTCGCGGAGCACGAGGAAGCCGTGGTTGCGCAGGAACGCGAAGAGGTACGACGCGGGGTAGCCCAGCGCCTCCTCGTGACCCATGGACCACACGCACGAGACGATCGGCAGCGCGTAGTGCTGGACGAAGAAGTCGTCGAAGCCCTCGCGGGCGAGGAAGTCGCCGTAGGTCAGGTCCTCGTCCGACGCCAGGAGCGCCAGGGCGGCCTTCTGGAAGCGGCGCACCGAGAGCAGCAGGCGCCAGAACCGGGGGTCGACCAGGCGGCGCTTCTGGGCGAAGATGCCGCGCGCCGAGCGGCCACCGACGTAGCCGAGCCCGCAGCCGGCGCAGGTCACGCTCATGCTCATCTCGGTCGGCCGCGTGGGCACCCCGAGATCGGCGAAGAGGCGGCGCAGCTCGGGGTAGGTCCGGTCGTTGAGGACGATGAAGCCGGAGTCGACGGCCACCTGGCCGCCACCGGGCAGGTCGACCGTGTGGGTGTGAGCGTGCCCACCGAGGCGGTCCTCGGCCTCGAGGAGGGTGACACGGTGCGTCGCCTGCAGGGCGTGGGCGGCGCTGAGCCCAGCGATGCCGGCGCCCACGACGGCCACGCTCGGGCGCGTGGACGCACCGGAGCGGGGGGTGGTGGTCATGTGGATGGTTCGTGCCTCTCGGGGGAGCGGATTGCCCGAGCGGGACGATTCCCGTGCGCGGACCCTGTGGAACCTACCCAGGCGTCCGTGGCTCACGCGTCGTCGGCTCAGCGGCCGCGCATCTGGCCGCGCATGCCCTTCATGCTGGTCGGCACCGGACCCTTGGGCAGCGGCACCGCCGGACGGGAGGCGTCGATGGCGCGCAGCCGGGCGACGATGTCGGTCATCTGCGCCGGGGTGATCTGCTTCTTCATCTTCGTCAGGTGGCGCGCGAGCTTGCCCAGGGGGATCTGGCCCTCGCCGTAGCCGACCACGACCTGATGGATCGGGACGTCGGAGACCACCCGCTGGTGGCGGCGCTGCTCGGCGGTCATCAGCTGCTTGACCCGGTGGGGGTCGCCCTCGCCGAGGAGCACGATCCCGGGCGGACCGGTGAGGCGGTGCACGACGTCCTGCTGCTTGGTGAAGGCCACCATCTCGTCGGTGCGCCAGCGCCGCTTCAGCACGCGCAGCACGGCGAGGGACGCGCCCGGCTTGCCCTCGATCTGCTTGATCTGCGACTTCGTGGCCCGTCGCCCGAAGACGATGAGCGTCGCGAGCAGACCCATGAGGAGACCGAACGGCACGTCGACGAACCAGAAGTCCGGCGGGATGAGGACCATCAGCGCTGTGCCGACGAGCGCGGCGAACACGAAGGTGGCCAGCAGGATGATCCCGAGCCTCGGGTCGCCGGGCTTGGTGAGGCGGTAGGCCTCCCGGATCTGCTTGATCCTGCCCGGCTTGTCGGTCTTCTGCCGTGCCATGACTCGTCCGTCCTCGGTGCCGGCTCACCGTCGCCGGTGAGAGGGGTGCTGGTGTGCCTGTCGGCCCCGACCGGGGCCGGTCGATTGTCTCAGACCCGGAGGCCCGCGGACACTCGCGGACGATCAGCCGGGCTGGCCCGCCAGACTTCCGCGTCTCTCGATGGCCTGCTGGTAGAGGCGCCCCGCGCGGTACGACGATCGCACGAGCGGCCCGGACAGCACGCCGGCGAACCCGATCTCCTCGGCCTCGGTGGCCATCTCCACGAACTCCTCGGGCTTGACCCACCGCTCGACGGGGTGGTGGCGAGGGGAGGGGCGGAGGTACTGCGTGATCGTGATGAGCTCCGTGCCGGCGTCGTGCAGGTCGCGCAGCGCCTGGGAGACCTCCTCGCGGGTCTCACCCATGCCGAGGATGAGGTTGGACTTGGTGACCAGACCGAACTCACGCGCCGAGGTCAGCACCCCGAGCGAGCGGTCGTAGCGGAACGCGGGGCGGATCCGCTTGAAGATCCGCGGCACCGTCTCGACGTTGTGCGCCAGCACCTCGGGGCGGGACTCGAAGACCTCGCGGAGCTGGTCGGGGTCGCCGTTGAAGTCGGGGATGAGGTTCTCCACGCCGGTACCGGGGTTCAGCTCGTGGATCACGCGCACCGTCTCGGCGTACAGCCAGGCGCCGCCGTCGGGCAGGTCGTCACGGGCGACGCCGGTGATGGTGGCGTAGCGCAGCTCCATCTTCTGCACGCTCTCGGCGACGCGGCGGGGCTCGTCGCGGTCGAGCGGCTGCGGCTTGCCGGTGTCGATCTGGCAGAAGTCGCAGCGGCGGGTGCACTGGTCGCCACCGATGAGGAAGGTCGCCTCGCGGTCCTCCCAGCACTCGTAGATGTTGGGGCAGCCCGCCTCCTGGCACACGGTGTGCAGACCCTCGGACTTCACCAGCGCCTTGAGCTCGGTGTACTCCGGACCCATCCGGGCCCGGGTCTTGATCCACTCCGGCTTGCGCTCGATCGGCGTCTCGGCGTTGCGCGCCTCGAGCCGCAGCAGCTTGCGGCCCTCGGGGGCGGCGGTGGCCGTGGCGGAGCGTGCCGGCGTGGGCCGGTTGCTGGGCTGGTTGCTGGGCTCGGGGCGTGGCTGGAGGCGTCGCTCGAGGTCGGAAGTCACGTTGGCGATCGTACGCCGCCGGCAAGCGCGTCCCGAATCGCGAGCCCGGCCCGGGATCAGGAGATGTCGCGGCGCGTGAAGGAGAGGAGCGAGACGCCGACGGCGAGGAGCAGCAGGACCCCGAGGTACGCCGCGCCGTGCTCGAGCGAGAGGACGTAGCTGGGGTCGCAGCCACCGTCGAAGGCGGAGGAGCCCGAACAGATGCTCTCGTCGAAGACCTCGGTGCCGTTGCCGACCCAGGCCGTGAGGTTGTTCAGCATCGACCACTGGCTGACGCGCTCGAAGGGCAGGGTGAAGGCCATCAGCTCCACGACGACGACCAGACCGAACATCGCCCCGATGGTGCCGCCGGTGCGGCGCAACCACATGGTCAGCGAGAAGCCGCCGAGGGCTGCCGCTGCCACCAGGGCCAAGGACCGCAGGGAGCCCAGACCGATCCCGCGCCACAGCGGCTCGGCGACAGCGATGTCGCGGGCCTGGGCGACCGCCACGATGCCGGCCCAGAACCCCAGCAGGACGAGCCCGGCGGCGAGAGTGGTGCCGAGCACCACCGCCGTCGCTTTGGAGGACCACACCCGCAGCCGACGGGGCCGGAACAACAGCTGGTTGATCATCGAGCCGCTGGTCCAGTCGGCGCCCGGCGAAGGTGGCGCCCACGAGGACCGCCAGGGCGGCCAGCAGGACGCCGAGGCCGGGGCCGGTGACAGGAGACTGTCTCGACGACGTCGAGCACCGGGCGGGAGGTGAACCACTCCAGCTGGGGTCCGATCGTGTCGCACTCTGCGACAGGGACGTCGTCGCCCAAGAACTTCGAGCGGGTCCTCGCGGCACTGCTCGATCTGCGGGAGGGCGTCGACCCGCTCGCGCTCGAAGCGCTGCTCGGCGCGTGTCATCTCGGTCGCGGTCAGGGGCCGGGTCTCGTAGACGATGGCGGACAGCACCACGAAGCTGAGCGCGAACATCGCCAGCAGCAGCGCGACGACCGCCCGGCGGCTGCGGAAGCGGCTGAGCTCGACCAGGACCGCCCTCATGCCGGTCCCTCCTGAGGGTTCGCACCCGGGCGTGCCGTGTCGGTCCGGGACAGGCCCTCGCCGCCGGTCAGACGGAGGAAGACCGACTCCAGGTCGGCCCGGTCGGGCACGAGCTCGCTGACGAACAGGCCCTCCTGCGCCAGCACGCGGGTGATGACGGTCGTGTCCTCGACGCTCTCGACGTACAGGCGGGTGCCGTCGGGGGTGACGGCGAGGCCCGCGGCCTCGAGCAGCTCACGTGCTCGCTCCGGCTCGGCCACCCGCAGGCGTACGCCGGGGGCGCTCTCGCGGCCGACCAGGTCCTCGACGCTGCCGGCCGACAGCACCCGACCGTTGCCGATGATGGTGGCGGAGTCGCAGACCTGCTGCACCTCGGCCAGGATGTGCGAGCTCAGCAGGACCGTCACGCCGGAGGAGCCGAGGTCACGGATGAGCTGGCGGATGTCGCGGATGCCGGCCGGGTCGAGGCCGTTGGTCGGCTCGTCGAGGATCAGCACCTCGGGCGACTTCAGCAGCGCCGCCGCGATGGCCAGGCGCTGTCGCATACCGAGGGAGTAGGTGCGGTAGCGGTCCTGGTCACGGCCCTCGAGACCGACCTCCCCGACGACCTGGTCGATGCGCGAGCGGGGCACCCCGATGGAGCGGGCCAGCAGCTGGAGGTTGCGGCGACCGCTGAAGGCGGGGAGGAACTTCGGCTCCTCGACGATCGCACCGACGCGGTCCATGACCGCGGGCAGCCGGCTCGGGACGTCCTCGCCCAGCAGGCGCATGTGACCCGCGGTCGGGCGGGAGAGGCCGAGCAGCATACGGATCGTGGTCGTCTTGCCCGAGCCGTTGGGCCCGAGGAAGCCGTGGACGCCACCGCGGGGGACGGCGAGCGCGAGGTCGTCGACGGCGACGTGCGTGCGGCCGCGAAGACGCCGGAACTCCTTGCGGAGACCGTCGGTCTCGATGACGTGGTCGGCCATGGCTCGTTCCGGTCGGGGGTCGGGTGCGGGCCCCACTCTGCCGCAGCGTGCGGTCAGCTCCGGGGATTGAGGACCGGGACACGCACGCTCGGTCCCGCGCTCGCCCCGCTCCTCCGGGGCAGTGAGCCGGGCTCGGGCCGGGCCTCGTAGTCGGGCGTGCGCTCGTAGGGCGCCCAGGCGAGCAGCCTGCGCAGGTGCGCGGTCACCAGCGGGGCGACCTCGGCGACCCCGACGTGGCGGCCGCACTCCTGCGACAGCGTCGTCACGCCGGCGTCGCTGATGCCGCAGGGCACGAAGCGCTCGTACCACCCCAGGTCGACGTCGCAGTTGATCGCGAAACCGTGCATCGCGACCCCCTGGGCGACGCGGATGCCGATGGCGGCGACCTTGCGCTCGGGTCGCCCGCCGTCGCGCGCGTCGGCGGGGAGCCAGACGCCGCTGCGACCCGGGACGCGGGCGGTCGTCACCCCCAGGTCGCCGCAGGCGCCGATGAGGGCCTCCTCGAGCCGGCGGACGTAGTCGACGACGTACACGTGTCCGGGCAGACGCACGATCGGGTAGCCGACGAGCTGTCCGGGGCCGTGGAAGGTGATCTTGCCGCCGCGGTCGACGTCGACGACGGGCGTGCCGTCGACGGGACGTTCGTGCGGCTCCGTGCGCTTGCCGGCGGTGTACACGGGCGGATGCTCGAGGAGCAGGACGGTGTCGGTGCCGCCGGCCACGACGTCGCGGTGGATCTCCCGCTGCAGGTCCCACGCGTCGACGTAAGGCACGGCGTCAGCGCCGAAACCGACGGTGCGGAACTGCAGGTCCTCGGTCCTCGCCTCGCTCACGCGTCGAGCCTACGCCTGCTCGTTCGCCACCCTGCGTCACCGAGCCTGTGGAGAGCGCGAGCGGGCCGGACCCGATCCGGGTGAGGATGCCCCGGTGCGCACCTCGCTCCCCGTCCTCGCCGCCGGCTCGTCGCTCGCCGGTGCCCTCGTCGGCGCTCTGCTCGCGCTGCTGCTGGGGGTCGTCGAGCTGGGGGGAGCCCCACCTGTGGCACCGGCGGTCGGGATCGCAGCGCCCCCGGGCCCACCGGACGTGGCCCGGCAACGCCGGGCCGATGAGCGGGCGGTGCCGTCCGAGGAGCTTCGGGAGCGGCGCGCCACGGTCGCGGCGCTCGGAGTGCTGCGACGCTGGGACGGCCGGCGGGCGCGGGCCTGGACGCGGGGCGAGCCGTCGTTGCTGACGCCCCTCTACACCGCGGCGTCGCGGGCCGGGCGACGCGACGTCGCGCTCCTCGAGCGGTACGCCGAGCGTGGTTGGTCGGTCCGCGGGGTGCACCCGCAGGTGGTGGCCGCGGAGGCGCTGACCCGTACGTCCGACCGGGTGGAGGTGCGCGTCGTGGAGCGTTACCCCGACGTCGCGGTGGAGGGGCTCACGCCGTCCGTGCCTGGGGAGCGCGCTGGGCCCGACGGTCCCGAGCCACACGTCCGGGTGGTCTCGCTGGTCAGCTCGCCGACGGGGTGGCGGGTCGAGCGGGTCGCGGCGCGGTGACCCCGGCCCCACGGCGCGTCAGCGCAGGGCGGCCGAGATCCGGTCGTGGATGTCGTTGTGCGCGAAGGCGAAGCCCTCGTCGAGGAGCCGGCGTGGCTCGATCCGCTGGGAGGCGAGCACCTCGCCGCCGATCGGCCCCACGAGTCGGTTGCGCAGCGCGAAGGCCGGCACCTTCAGCTTCGCCGGCCGGTGCAGCGCCTGGGCCAGCTGCTCCGTGAACTCCGCGTTGGTCGACGGGTCGGGCCCCGTGAGGTTGTAGGCGCCGCTGGCGCCGTCGGAGTGCGCCAGGTAGGTCGCAGCGCCGAGCCAGTCGGTCAGCGAGATCGTGGAGAAGTACTGCGTGCCCGGTCCGAGGGGGCCCCCGACACCAGCCTTGAACGCCGGCAGCATCGACTTCAGCGCACCGCCCCGCTTGCTCAGCACGACCGCCGTGCGCATGACCGCCACCCGGACACCGGCGTCGACGGCCGGTGCGGCCGCCTCCTCCCAACGTCGGGTCACGTCGGCCATGAACCCGTCGGCGTCGGTGGGGGAGCCCTCGGTGATCACGTGCGTGCCCTGGTCGCCGTACCCCGAGATGCCGTTCTGGGCCAGGAAGACGGGCCGACGCGTCGAGGCCGCCACCGCCTCGGCCAGGGTTCGCGTGGTGGTGGTGCGACTCTCGAGGAAGGTGCGCCGGTAGGCGTCGTTCCACGGCACGTGGATGAGACCGGCGCCGGCGAGGTTCGCCACCACGTCGGAGGACTCCACCAGCGCGGCGTCGAGACGACCGGCGGCCGGGTCCCAGCGGGACTCGTCCGGGCCCTGGGGGTCGCGCCGGACCAGGGTCACCACACGGTGCCCCTGGCCCCGCAACGACTCGGCCCAGGCGCGACCGAGGAAGCCGGACGCGCCGGCGATCAGGAACTGCATGGGTCCTTCCGTCAGACCTCGAAGGAGCCGGACTCGAGCCGCTCCTTGACCTCCGACAGGAAGCGGGCGGCGTCGGCGCCGTCGACCAGCCGGTGGTCGTAGGTGAGCGCCAGGTAGACCATCTGACGCACCGCGATCGTCTCGCCCAGATTCGGGTCGGAGATGACGACGGGGCGCTTGACGACCGTGCCGGTGCCCAGGATGGCGACCTGCGGCTGGTTGATGATCGGGGTGTCGAAGAGCGCTCCGCGGCTGCCGGTGTTGGTCAGCGTGAACGTCCCGCCCGACAGCTCGTCAGGCCCGATCTTGTTGGTCCGGGTGCGCTCGGCGACGTCGGCGATCTTGCGCGCCAGACCGGCCACGTTGAGGTCGCCGGCGTTCTTGATGACCGGCGTCAGCAGGCCCTTCTCGGTGTCCACCGCGACCGCGACGTTCTCGTGGTCGAAGTAGGTCACCTCGCCGGCCTCGGTGTCGATCCGGGCGTTGAGCGACGGGTGCGCCTTGAGGGCGTCGATCGCCGCCTTGGCGAAGAACGGCATGAACGAGAGCTTCACGCCCTCGCGCGCCGCGAACTCGGCCTTGTGGGCGTCGCGCAGCCGCGAGATGTTCGTGACGTCGACCTCGACGACCGTGGTCAGCTGGGCGCTGACCTGGAGCGACTCGACCATGCGCTTGGCAATGACCTTGCGCAACCGGCTCAGCGGCTCAGTGCGTCCGCGCAGCGGGCTGGGATCGGCCGGCTTCGCACCACCCGAGCCACCGGACGGCTTCTCGGCCGGCTTCTCCGCGGGGGCGTCGGCCGGCTTCTCGGCCGGCTTCTCGGCAGCCTTGGCCGCGTCGAGCACGTCCTGCTTGCGGATGCGCCCGCCCACACCGGTGCCCTCGAGGCTGCTCAGGTCCACGTCGTGCTGCTGGGCGAGCTTGCGCACCAGCGGGGTGACGTAGGCGTCGCCGTCGGAGGACGAACGGCTCGAGTCGGACGAGGTGTCCTTCGAGGACCCACCGCGCTCCTGGCCGGTGTCCTGACGCGTCACCTTCGACGGCGCCGGCGCCTTCTCGTCGGTCTTCGGCTCGCTGGAGGTCTCCTTCGCGGAAGCCTTCTGCTCGTCCTTCGGCTCGGGCTCGGGCTCCGGCTCGGGCTCCGGCTCGGGCTCCGGCTCGGGCTCCGGCTCCGGCTCGGGCTCCGGCTTGGTGTCGGCGCTGTCGTCAGCGGAGTCGTCGCCGCCGCCGGAGGGCTGGCCGTCACCGACGATGGCGAGCTCCGCGCCGACCTCGACGGTCTCGTCCTCCTCGACCTTGATCTCCAGCAGGGTGCCGGCGACGGGGGAGGGGATCTCGGTGTCGACCTTGTCGGTGGAGACCTCGAGGAGCGGCTCGTCGACGGCGACCTCGTCACCGACCGACTTCAGCCAGCGGGTCACCGTGCCCTCGGTGACGGACTCGCCCAGCTCGGGCAGCACGACCGGCTGGCCGCCCACCGCCACCGCCACCGCCGGAGCCGCTGGACTTCGGCTTCTCGGCCGGCTCGTCCTCGGGCTCGTCGGCGGAGTCGTCCTCAGCCTCGTCGGGCTCGTCGGGCTCGTCGGCCTCGTCGGCCGGCTGCTCGTCGGTGGAGTCCTCGTCGTCGGCGGACTCGTCGGACGGCCTCGTCGGAAGCCTCGTCCGAGGAGTCGTCGGAGGAGCCGGAGGAGCCGGAGTCGGCCTCGTCGGAGTCCCCGATGATGGCGAGCTCGGCGCCGACCTCGACGGTCTCGTCCTCCTCGACCTTGATCTCCAGCAGGGTGCCGGCGACGGGGGAGGGGATCTCGGTGTCGACCTTGTCGGTGGAGACCTCGAGGAGGGGCTCGTCGACGGCGACCTCGTCACCGATCGACTTCAGCCAGCGGGTCACCGTGCCCTCGGTGACGGACTCGCCCAGCTCGGGGAGGTTGACGGGAGTCGCCATGCGGTGTTCTCGCTCCTTCTGCGCTCTGCGATGAGAGGTCGGGGGGCGCTGCGATCAAAGAGTGTCGCCACAGCACCGGGCCCGGGTCCCGGCTGTCGGGGTCGCGTCCATCCTTGCACCTTTCCCGAATACGTCACACTGGTCCCCATGGGAATGCTCGACAGGCTTCGGGGGAAGGGCCGCCGTCCGCGCAACGGCGGCTTCACGACCGTGCGCGCATCGGACTCCGCGGACAAGGCGCACCTCGTCGACTTCGCTCGCACCCGCAGGGGCGTCGAGGGCTTCGTCGAGCCACGCACCGCCATCAGCGACATCACGTTGCTGCTGGTCGCCCACGACGGGGAGTGGACCCGTCGACGGGTGCCGTCGGTGCAGTGGGCGCACTCGTTCGCCAACGACCAGGGCATGCCCTCCTACGACGCAGCCGTGGTCGGCTACCCCGAGCGCATGCGTGCCTACAACCGGCGTCAGAGCCAGGCTCGCAAGCACAGCGACCCCGGCCTGTCCTGACCCCGGGAGACTGTGCGGTGGATCGAGGTCACCTGGTGACACGGATCCACCGCACAAGAACGACTCAGTCGGTCGGGACGCCGTCGGAGGCGAGGTCGCGCGCCAGCTCCACGAGCGCCGCCACCGACACCCCGGTGCCGCCCGGGGTGACGTGACCGTAGGCGGCCTTCTCGTTGTAGGCCGGGCCGGCGATGTCGAGGTGCAGCCACGGCACCTCGTCGACGAACTCCTGCAGGAAGGCAGCGGCGTACGACGCCCCGCCCCACCGCTCGGAGTTGTGTTGGGCGAGGTCGGCCATCTTGGAGTTGCCGCGCACCTTCTCGCCGAACTCGTCGGGGATCGGCAGGTGCCAGAAGGCCTCGCCGGCGTTCTCCGCGGCTCGCTCGAAGCGAGCGAGCGCCTCCTCGTCGTTGCCGAACAGGCCGCTGACCCGGTCGCCCAGCGCGACCATGCAGGCGCCGGTCAGGGTCGCGACGTCGACGATGAGATCGGGCTCGGCCTCCACCGCGTGGCCCAGGGCGTCGGCGAGGACGAGGCGTCCCTCGGCGTCGGTGTTGAGCACCTCGACGGTCTTGCCGCGGTACATCGTCAGCACGTCGCCGGGACGCGTCGCCCGACCCGAGATCATGTTCTCCGCCATCGGCGCGAACGCGGTCACCCGCACCGGCAGCTCGAGCTCGGCGATGGCAAGGATCGCGTTGACCACGCTGGCCGCTCCGGCCATGTCCATCTTCATCGTCGTCATCGACGCGCCGGGCTTGATCGACAGGCCGCCCGAGTCGTAGGTGATGCCCTTGCCGACCAGGGCGAGGTGGGCCGTCGCGCCCTGCGGCTCGTAGCTGAGGCGCACCATGCGCGGGGGCGCGTCCGAGCCGCGCCCGACCCCGAGGATGCCGCCGCAGCCGGTCTCGGCGAGCTCCGCGTCGTCCCACACCGTGAGGGTGATCGCGGCCGTGCCGGTGGCGCTCTTCGCCCGCTTGCCGGTCGCGCCGCCCACCTCGCGGTGGGCCGCGGAGACGGCGTCGGCGAAGGCGGCGGGGGTCAGGTCGCCCGGAGGGGTGTTCACCCAGTCGCGGGTGCGGGCCACGGCCGCGGCCACCACCTCCCCGGTCCGGGCCGCGTCGACGTACTCGGCCTGGCGGGCCCCCTCGCACAGCACGATGACGTCGCTGGGGCGGTCGGCCGGGTCGGAGGTCCGGTAGGCGTCGAAGTCGTAGCCGCCGAGAGCGAAGCCCTCGACCGCGGCGCGCACGAGCGTCGGGTCGTCCGACGGCAGGGCCAGGGCGACCGAGGTGGCGTTCTTGACGGTGCGCGCAGCGGCGCCGGCGGCGCGGCGTACGCCGGTGGTGGAGTCGTCCTCACCCATGCCGATGAGCAGCAGCAGCGGCGACTTGACCACGCCGTTGGTGGGGACGGTGGCGACCTGCCCGGCCTTGCCGGTGAACCCGAGGGTCGCGAGGAGCGGCTTGAGCTTCTTGCCGTAGGCGTCGGCGACGCCCTCGCCACCCGGGGCGATCTGAGGCCCCTTGCCGGTGGAGAGGACACCGACGACGAGAGCGTCGGCGCCGGTGCGGTCCGCAGCGGCCTTGCGCAAGATGTAGGAGGTCACCCGCGCATGTTAGTGCGGCGTCCGGGGGCGGCTGGATCCGGTCGCCGCCCGGTCGATCCTGGGGGCGGGCGGACCAGTAGGTTCGACCCATGAGCGAGCTGACCTCCCCGCTGCACGACCGTCACGACGCCCTCGGCGCCAAGTTCGCCTCCTTCGGCGGCTGGCAGATGCCGTTGGAGTACGGCAACGGCGGAGTCCTCAAGGAGCACGCCGCCGTCCGTGAACGCGTCGGTGTCTTCGACGTCAGCCACCTCGGCAAGCTCATGGTCACCGGTGAGGGCGCCGCGGCCTACGTCAACGCGACGCTGTCGGCCGACTTCGACAAGGTCGGGCCCGGCGGAGCGCAGTACACGCTGTGCTGCGACGAGGGTGGCGGCGTCGTCGACGACCTCATCGCCTACCGGTACGGCGACGGCGAGGTCGGCCTGGTGCCCAACGCCGCCAACAGCGCGGAGGTCGCGCGTCGGCTGGTGGCGTCGGCGCCGGAGGGCGTCACGGTCACCGACCGGCACCGCGACCTCGCCGTGCTGGCGGTGCAGGGCCCGTCGTCCGACGAGACCCTGGCGGCCCTCGGTCTTCCCGGCGGCCACGACTACATGACGTTCCGGGTCGCGACCCACGACGGCGTGCCGGTGACGGTGTGCCGCACCGGCTACACGGGCGAGCGCGGCTACGAGCTGATCGTCGACTCCGCCCACGCCGTCGCCCTGTGGGACGGCCTGCTCGCGGCCGGAGCGGCGTACGGCGTGCTGCCGTGCGGCCTGGGTGCGCGCGACACGCTGCGCACCGAGATGGGCTACCCCCTGCACGGGCAGGACATCTCGCTCGACATCAGCCCCGTCGAGGCGCGCCTGGGCTGGGCCGTCGGCTGGAAGAAGCCGGCCTTCTGGGGTCGTGAGGCGCTGCTCGCCCAGAAGGAGGCCGGCCCCGCCCGCGTCCTGCGCGGCATCGTCGCCCAGGGCCGGGGCATCGCACGTCCGGGCATGCGGGTGTCGATCTCCGCGCACGTGCCGGTCGGCACCGTGACCTCGGGGACGTTCTCCCCCACCCTGCGCAAGAGCGTGGGGCTGGCCCTGATCGACGCCCAGGTCACCGACGGTGCGGAGGTGACGGTGGACGTCCGGGGTCGCCGGGAGGTCTTCGTGGTCACCAAGCCGCCGTTCGTCCAGCCGTCGGTGCGCTGAGGTCCCTGGTGGGGCCCGCCGACTAGCCTGAGCCCATGACGATCGGCATGGAATCGGCGTTCAGCTCGGACCGACCCTCACCCCAGGCGGTGTGGTGGTGGCGTCGCGAGGACGCCTCCGGCGAGCAGGTGGCGCCCCCGGACGGGGGAGAGCCCGACCAGCCCCGCTTCCCGTCGCAGAGCGACGCCGAGACCTGGGTCGGTGAGACCTGGCGCGAGCTGCTCGACCAGGGCGTCGAGCAGGTCGTCCTCATGGACGGCGACCGACGGGTCTACGGCCCGATGAGCCTGCGATCCGCCGGGAGCTAGCGCCCTCCAGGTCAGCCGAAGTCGCGCTTCGGCGGTGACTGCGTCTTGGCCGGGTCCCGCTCGACCCGGTCCCCGAGGATCTCGTCGATCTGCGCCAGCAGGTCGTCCTCGAGGGTGACCCCGGAGGCGCCCACGTTGTCGGCGACCTGCTCGGGACGGGAGGCCCCGATGATCGCGGCCGACACGTTGTCGTTCTGCAGCACCCACGCCACGGCCAGCTGCGCCATGGACAGACCGGCCTCCTGCGCGAGCGGGACCAGCTGCTGCACCCGGGTGAGCACGTCGTCGTCCAGGAAGCGTTTGATCATGTCGGCGCCGCCCTTCTCGTCGGTGGCGCGCGACCCGGCCGGCAGCTCCGCGCCCGGCTTGTACTTGCCGGTGAGGACGCCCTGCGCGATGGGCGACCAGACGATCTGACCCAGCCCGAGCTCCTCGCTCGTGGGCACCACCTCGGCCTCGATGACGCGCCAGAGCATGGAGTACTGCGGCTGGTTGGACACCAGCGGGATGTGGAGCTCGCGAGCGAGCTCGTGCGCCGCTCGGATCTCCTCGGCGCGCCACTCGGAGACGCCGATGTAGTGCGCCTTGCCGGAGTGCACCACGTCGGCGAAGGCCTCCATGGTCTCCTCGAGCGGCGTCTCGTAGTCGTAGCGGTGCGCCTGGTAGAGGTCGACGTACTCGGTCTGCAGCCGGCGCAGAGAGCCGTCGATGGACTCGCGGATGTGCTTGCGCGACAGGCCGTGGTCGTTGTGGGCGCCCGGCCCGGTGGGCCAGTAGACCTTGGTGAAGATCTCCAGGCCCTCGCGGCGCTCGCCCTTGAGGGCCTCGCCGAGGACCGTCTCGGCCGCGGTGTTGGCGTAGACGTCGGCGGTGTCGAAGGTGGTGATGCCGTGCTCCAGGGCAGCGCGCACGCACGCGGTGGCGGCGTCGGCCTCGACCTGGGATCCGTGGGTGAGCCAGTTGCCGTAGGCGATCTCGCTGATCTTCAGGCCGCTGGCCCCGAGGTTTCGTGTCTTCATTCCGCCGACCCTAGCGAGCCGGGAAAGTGGCCGGACGCGGTCAGCGGTAGTGCGCCGGCAGCGCCTGGCCGAGCTTGACCTGCGCCTTCGGCAGCCGCATGAACCTCAGCTGCAGGGAGCGCATGAAGGCGTAGAGCGTGGTCCGCTTCAGGGTCTCGTCGGGGAAGCGGCGCTTCAGCTCGCGCTGCAGCCGGAAGCGCAGGAAGATCGAGTCGAGCGCCACGACGATGAGGGTCGCGTTCATGATGCCGTTGCCGGCGGCGACCAGACCGGAGGCCGACAGCAGCAGGCTGGCCAGCAGCAGCGGCATCGCGAACTCTGCCATGCACAGACGGTGGTCGACGTAGTCACGGATGAAGCGCCGGACCGGACCACGGTCGCGGGCCGGCAGGTAGCGCTCGTCGCCGTCCTTGATGCCCTGACGGACGGTGCGGCTCTTCTCCACCTGGAACTGACGCTGCTGCTTGCGCGACGCCTTGGGGTCCGAGGTGGCCTTGGCCCGGGCGCGGGCGGCCGCCTCGGCCTCCTTGCGCGTGGGCGTCGGCCGACCCTTCTTGCCCGGCAGGGTGCCGTCGGCGCCCGGCTCGACCGAGGTCGTCGTACCGGTCGTGCCGGTGGTGGGGGAGGAGCTGGAGCTTCGACGGGAGAACAACGCACACCTTCGTGGTCCGGGAGCCGACCTGGGGGACTGGAGGCCTCAGGTTACCTCTGCGCACCTCTGCACAGCGACGAGCGGCTCGGCGTGTACCCGCAGCGTGCTCCCGCCTCGTAGGCTGGGGGTGGCAGGTACGTCCGTTCCATCGAAAGGGGCTGCAGGGCAATGGCTCTCTGGCAGCGTTTCCGCATGATCTTCGGCGCCAAGGCGAGCAAGGCGCTCGACCGTGCGGAGGACCCCAACGACACGCTCGACTACAGCTACCAGAAGATGCTGGAGATGCAGCAGAAGGTACGCCGTGGCGTGGCCGACGTGGCGACCAGCCGCAAGCGGCTCGAGATCCAGATGACCCAGCTCCAGCAGGCCTCGGACAAGCTGACGACCCAGGCGCAGACCGCGCTCGGTCAGGGGCGCGAGGACCTCGCTCGTGAGGCGCTCACCCGCAAGAGCGGTCTCACCGGCCAGCTGTCCGACCTCCAGCAGCAGCACGCGCAGCTGCAGGCGGAGGAGGAGAAGCTCACGCTGGCCTCCCAGCGGCTGCAGACCAAGATCGAGGGCTTCCGCACCCGCAAGGAGACGCTGAAGGCCACCTACAACGCCGCCAAGGCGCAGACCTCGGTCAACGAGGCCTTCTCGGGCATCTCCAACGAGATGGGCGACGTCGGCCTGGCCATCGAGCGCGCCGAGGACAAGACCGCACAGATGCAGGCCCGCTCGGGCGCCATCGACGAGCTCATCGCCTCCGGTGCGCTGGAGGACCGGGTCGGCGGAGGCGGCGACGACATCGACCGCGAGCTGGCCGCGCTGTCCTCCACCTCGCAGGTCGAGGCGGAGCTCGCCCAGCTCAAGGCCGGCACCCACCCGCCGCAGGCCATCGACAGCACCCAGGCGCCGCAGGCGATCGACGCCGCGGGACCCGACGACGCGAGCGCGGCGGCGTCGGCGGGGCCCGCCGCCCAGCCGGTCACGGAGCCCGTGGAGGAGCAGGACAAGCAGTGAGTCGCACCCGCTTCGTCCCTGACCACGGGTTGACCGCCCGGATGACCGCCACCATGTTCGTGCTCGGCGGGTTGTTCGTCGTCGTGATCGTGGGCGCCATCCTGCTGACCAAGTCCGCAGGTCTGGCGCTGATCATCGGCGTGGCTGCGCTCGGCTTCGTCTGGTGGACCTGGTGGAACTCCGACAAGACGGCACTCAAGGCGATGCGCGCTCGCGTCGTGACTCCCCAGGAGGCGCCCGAGCTGCACGCCATGATCGACCGGCTCTGCGCGTTGGCCGACATGCCCAAGCCCACGGTCGCGATCGCCTACACGAACCTGCCGAACGCCTTCGCCACCGGTCGCAATCCGAGCCACTCGGCGGTCTGCGTCACCACCGGGATCCTCGACAAGCTCACGCTCGAGGAGCTCGAGGGCGTACTGGCGCACGAGCTCTCCCACGTCGCCCACCGCGACGTCATGGTGATGTCCCTGGCCGCCACCGCCGGCATCATCACCGGCATGGTGCTGCGCGGCGCCCAGTTCGGCGGGCTCGGCATGCTCGGCGGCCGCCGCGACGATCGCAGCGGCGTCCCGGTCTGGCTGCTCATCCTGCTGGCCAGCGTCGTGGTCTACGCCATCAGCTTCATCGCGACCAAGATGCTCTCGCGCTACCGCGAGCTGGCCGCCGACCGTGCCGGTGCGTTCCTGACGGGCAACCCGTCGGCCCTGGCCAGCGCGCTGACCAAGATCACCGGCGAGATCGCGGTCATCCCGCAGAAGGACCTGCGCGCCGCCCAGTCGATGAACGCCTTCTTCATCGCGCCGGCCGTGGCCGGCGTCTCGTGGAAGACGCTGACCTCGACCCACCCGTCGTTGGAGCAGCGTCTGGCGCAGCTGGCCCAGGTCGCGACCGAGCTCGGCCGCCCGCTCGACGGAGGCTTCCCCCAGGGGCCTGGGCCCGGCGGGCCGACGCACTGACCATGGGCATCTGGGACACCATCCGCGGCCGCCGCACGGTGCGCGGGCCGCAGTTCGACGGCCTCTTCGCCCTGCCCTCAGCCGCGGTGACTCTGCAGTCGGCCGCCTCCTTCGTCCCCACCGGGCTGGGAGCGATCTGCTTCCGCGGCGCCCAGGGCCCTGCGTTCGCCCAGACCGTCGAGGAGCTCGTGCACCTGCTCGACGCCGACGACGACGCGCCCGTCGAGCTCGTCACCGACAGCTTCGGCTTCACCTGGCTGGTCTCGCGCCAGGACGACGTCGAGTCGCTGGTCACCGACCTGCACACGGTGGCCGGCAGCCTCGAGGTGCAGGGCTTCGCCGCGCAGATCCTCTGCTCGTTGGTGCCCTTCCGCGACGCCACCGGCCGCACCGTCGCGCTGGTCTACCTGCACAAGAGCGGCACCTTCTACCCGTTCGCGCCGCTCGAGGGCCAGCAGCGCGACAACGTGCTGGAGCTGCAGGTCCGCGACCTGCTGCGTGGCGAGATGCCCCTGGAGGCCGATCTGTCCCGGTGGATGGCACTGTGGGGTGCCCCGGGCCTGTGACCCCTGCCCGGGCCCGATCGAGAGGGAACCTGACATGAGGGTGCTGGTGGCGCCGGACAAGTTCGCGGGCACGTTGAGCGCGGTCGAGGCGGCCGAGGCGATCGCCGAGGGGTGGCGGCGACGCGCCCCTCAGGACGAGGTCGACCTCGCTCCCATGGCCGACGGCGGGCCCGGGTTCGTCGACGTCGTGCACACCGCTCTGGGCGGTGAGGTCGTGGTGGCCACGGTCCGCGGGCCGGCCGGCGACCCCACGCCCGCGGCCTTCCTGCTCGCTCGCGACCAGGGCGAGGGCGGGACGGCGTACGTCGAGGCGGCGCAGGCGTGCGGGCTGCACCTCGTGCCTGTCGAGGACCGCGACCCCGAGCGGGCCACGTCGTACGGCGTGGGGGAGCTGCTCGCCGCAGCCGTCGACACCGGCGTACGCCGCGTCGTGCTGGGGCTCGGCGGGTCGGGCACCAACGACGCCGGGGCCGGTCTGCTGGCTGCCCTCGGGGCGACGCACACCGGCGGGTCGCTGGAGCACGGACCCCTCGGTCTGGAGGGAGTGAGCGTCGTCGACCTCGGGCCGGCCCGCGAGCGGCTCGGAGAGGTCGAGGTCGTGGTGGCCTCGGACGTCGACAACCCCCTGCTCGGGCTGCTGGGCGCGACCAAGATCTACGGCCCCCAGAAGGGGGTCGCCGAGGAACGGATCCCGGCGCTCGACGCCCTGCTCGAGGGCTTCGCCCGCGCCACGGCACCCCGGTCCATCTCCACCCCCGGCGCGGGCGCGGCCGGCGGCCTCGGGTTCGCGCTGATCGCTCTCGGCGCGGCGCGACGCCCCGGCATCGACGTCGTGGCCGAGGCCTGCGACCTCGCGGCACGGGCCCGGGCGGCCGATGTCGTCATCACCGGTGAGGGCGCGTTCGACTTCTCCTCCCGCTCGGGCAAGGTGCCCTCCGGGGTCGCGTCCATCTCCGCCCAGGCGCTGCGGCCCTGCGTCGCGATCGCCGGCGCCGTGCTGCTGGGGTCGCGGGAGATGCGCACCATGGGTGTCGAGGCGGCGTACTCCCTGGTCGACATCGTGGGGGAGGAGGCCGCCTTCGCCGACCCGGCCGGAAGCCTGGCAACGGTTGCCGAGCGGGTGGCGCGGTCCTGGTCGCGCTGAACCGGCACCGGTCCGGCACCTGGTCCGGCACCGGTCCGGTACCTGTCCGGCATCCGTCCGGCGTCGGTCCGGGGATACGAGGAATAACCGCGGGTGTGCGACGATTGAGGAGATCGACGGGACATCCGTCGCACCCATGTCGACGAAAGCGAGCTGCACTGTGACCGAGCAGGTCGAGACCCAGACCCCGATCCGGGCGGACGGCATCAACCTCTCCACGGGGGCCGCCGCCAAGGTCAAGAGCCTCCTGGACCAGGAGGGTCGCGACGACCTCAAGCTGCGTATCGCCGTCCAGCCCGGTGGCTGTTCGGGCATGCGCTACCAGCTGTTCTTCGACGAGCGCGACCTCGACGGTGACATCGTCACCGACTTCGAGGGCGTCGAGGTCGTCGTCGACCGGATGAGCTCGCCGTACCTCAACGGAGCCACCATCGACTTCGTGGACACCATCGAGAAGCAGGGGTTCACCATCGACAACCCCAACGCCGGCGGATCCTGCGCCTGCGGCGACTCGTTCCACTGAGTCGCGAGGGCCGCTGCGGCAGCAGCCCCGACTGATCGACCGAGCCGCTCCGGCCCCTCACGGGTGCCGGAGCGGTTTCGTCGTCCCTGGGGCGTGTTCCGGGACGGTGCAGCTCCGGGTCAGGCGGCCGGCTCGACCCGGACGCGCTGGGCCAGGGCGCCGTCGAGCACGGCCCGCTCCCCGAGGGGGGAGTCGAGCCGGACCATGACCGTGTCGCTGAGGGCGCGCGCGGCGGGCCGGCAACCCGGCTCGGTGGAGTGCGTGACCGTCACGGTGACGCTCACCTCGCTCTCGACCAGACGCGGCGCCACGACCTCCGGGCAGGAACCGCGGGGCACCTCGACCTCGAGCGTGAGGCGGTCACCGTCGCTGACGGCGTACGACGTGAGGCGCAGGCCGTTGGCCAGGGCGACCGGGACGGGGCTGTCGGTCGCGCCGGGCTCACCCGAGGCATCGACGTCGGGGACGGCGAGCACGGGGTCGTTGCCGTCGGGGCCCTGAGGGCCGTTGCCGCTGAGCAGCCACCACACCAGCACGAACGCGATCACCGCGACGATGGCCAGCAGACCGCTGGACCCGCGCGGCTTGGCCGTGCCGACAGAGGGGCCGTCCGGCGGGGCGGGGGGACGGTCGTCGGGGTCGAGGAAGTCGTACGAGGACGAGGTCATGGCAGACCCGACGCTAGTCCGGCCCGACAACCCCGGACGGGTCAGGCGTAGTGCAGCTCGAGCTCGGCGGCGTGCGAGGCCAACGAGTCGCTGATCGCCGGCGTGCCGGGGGTGGCGTGCCGCGACTCGTCGCGCGCGGCGCCGAGCTGGCGCGGCAGGGCGAGGTGGTGACCGGCCACGCGGGCGTCGCCGGCCATCTCGGCGAGCGTGACGGCGTCGTCGTAGGCGAGTCTCGAGGTGCTCATGGTCCGACGGTAGGGGTTACCGGCGGGTCCACCCCTTCGTACCCACCAGTAGTGTTCGGAGCCTCTTTCCCTGGCCCCGTGAGGTACTCGTGTCCCTGCTCGTCACCGGCTCCATCGCCACCGACCACCTGATGTCCTTCCCGGGCAAGTTCGCCGACTCGCTGGTGGTCGACCAGCTCGACAAGATCGCGCTGTCGTTCCTCGTCGAGGACCTCGAGGTCCGCCGCGGCGGGTGCGCGGCCAACATCTCGTTCGGTCTCGGCAGCCTCGGGCTGCGTCCGGTGCTGGTGGGTGCCGTGGGGGAGGACTTCGTCGACTACCGGTCGTGGCTCGAGCGGCACAACGTCGACTGCAGCGCCATCCACGTCTCCGCCAGCCGGCACACCGCCCGCTTCGTGTGCACCAACGACGCGACGATGGCGCAGATCGCCTCGTTCTACGCGGGCGCGATGACCGAGGCGCGTGACATCGAGCTGCGTCCGATCGTGGACCGGTTGTCGGCACTGACCCCCGCGAGCGACGCGGACGCGGTGAGCGCGCGGGCGTGGGGCGACCGGCCGGCGGTCCTCATCGGCCCGAACGACCCCGAGGCGATGCTGCGCCACACCCAGGAGTGCCGTGACCGGGGCTACGCGTTCCTGGCCGACCCCTCGCAGCAGCTGGCCTTCGGCGACGGCGAGATGATCCGTGACCTCGTCGACGGCGCCACCATCTTGTTCTCCAACGAGTACGAGGCCGCGCTCATCACGCAGAAGAGCGGCTGGAGCGCCGAGGAGGTGCTCTCGCGCGTCGGGACCTGGGTGGTGACGCTGGGCGCCCAGGGCGTCCGCATCGAGCAGCAGGGAGCCGAGACCGTGCACGTGGCGGCCGTCCCCGGGGTGGTCCCGGTCGAGCCCACCGGCGTCGGCGACGCGTTCCGGGCCGGCTACCTCGCCGCCCTCCAGTGGGACCTCGAACCCGAGCGGGCCGCCCAGCTCGGGTGCGTGCTGGCGGCGTACGTCGTGGAGCGCGTGGGCACCCAGGAGTACTCGCTGCACCACCGGGGCTTCGTCGAGCGGTTCGCGTCGGCGTACGGCCAGGAGGCGGCCACCGAGGTCGCCCAGCGGGTCCGCACCTCCCGGCCCTGACGCCTCGCGCTGCCCTGCTGAAGAGGCAGGTTCGCCCGACTCGGGACCTTCGTAGGGGGTCCTTGTGGAGGACGTGACGTAACACCCTCCGATGAGTGCGGCCCTAGGGTCCTCTGAGGAACCAGTGAGTAGTAGGGTTTCGATGTCCGTGTGATCGAGGAGAGAGGCCTTGTCAGTGGGTCTGCAGCTGCCCCGACGAATGCGTAGAGCCGGCGTCGGCATGACGCTGGCGTTGCCCGTCCTCCTGCTCGGCGCCTGCTCGCAGGAGACGCAGGACGCCTGGTCGCGTGGCGCCATCCCCGAAGGCGCGTCCGACCGCTCCGACGCGATCATCACGCTGTGGCAGTGGACCTGGGTCGCGGCCCTGGCCACCGGCATCCTCGTGTGGGGTCTCATCGCCTACGCCGTCATCAAGTTCCGGCGCCGCAGCGACGACGAGATCCCCGTGCAGACGCGCTACAACCTGCCGATGGAGATCCTCTACACCGTCGCACCGGTCGTCATGGTGCTGGTGTTCTTCAACTTCATCATCAACACCCAGGACGAGGTCCAGGCCGCCGAAGGCGAAGCCGACCACACCGTGAAGGTCGTGGGCCAGCAGTGGTCGTGGACCTTCAACTACGTCGAGGACGACGCCCTCGACGGCCAGACCACCGTCTACGAGGCGGGCACCCCAGCGGACCCGCCGACGCTCTACCTCCCGGTCGACGAGTCGGTGACCTTCGAGCTCTCCTCGCCCGACGTCATCCACTCCTTCTGGGTCCCGGCGTTCACCTACAAGATGGACGTCGTGCCCGGCCGCGACAACGAGTTCACGATGACCCCCACCCGTGAGGGCACCTACGCCGGCAAGTGCGCCGAGCTCTGCGGGACCTACCACTCCCGGATGCTCTTCGACGTCCAGGTCGTCAGCGCCGACGAGTACGCCGACAAGCTGGCCGAGCTCGAGGAGCAGGGCAACGTGGGCGAGGCGCTCGGCGGCTCGGACTCGGTGACCCAGGACGGACTCGACGAGACAGGAGAAGGCGAGTGACCGCGACCGCTGAGCCCACCAGGTCCACCACGACCACGACGGGCCCGCGCAAGACGCTGGGTCAGCAGGTCGTCCGGGTCCTCACCACCACCGACCACAAGCTGATCGGCAAGCTCTACCTCGGCACGTCGTTCGCGTGGTTCCTGGCCGCCGGCGTCATGGCGCTGGTGATCCGCTCCGAGCTGGCCTCACCGGGCCAGCAGTTCGTCAACGACGAGCTCTACAACCAGCTCTTCACGATGCACGGCACGATCATGCTGCTGCTGTTCGCGACGCCGCTGTTCTTCGGGTTCGCCAACGTGATCATGCCGCTGCAGATCGGCTCGCCCGACGTGGCGTTCCCCCGGCTGAACATGCTCAGCTACTGGTTCTTCCTCTTCGGCGGCCTGATCGCCGGCTCCGGCTTCCTCACCCCGTCGGGTGCGGCGGGGTTCGGCTGGTTCGCCTACACGCCACTCTCGGACGCCGTCCGCAGCCCGGGCGTCGGTGGTGACCTCTGGGTGATGGGTCTGTGGCTCGCGGGCCTGGGCTCGATCCTCGGTGCGGTCAACTTCGTGACCACGGTCATCTGCATGCGCGCGCCCGGCATGACGATGTTCCGGATGCCGATCTTCACCTGGAACGTGCTGGTCACCAGCATCCTGGTGCTCATCGCGTTCCCGATCCTGGCCGGCGCGCTGCTGAGCCTCGAGGCCGACCGGTTGTTCGGGGCCCACATCTTCGATGCGGCGCACGGCGGGCCGATCCTGTGGCAACACCTGTTCTGGTTCTTCGGCCATCCGGAGGTCTACATCATCGCGCTGCCGTTCTTCGGCATCGTGACGGAGATCCTCCCGGTCTTCAGCCGCAAGCCCGTCTTCGGCTACGTCGGCCTGGTCGGCGCCACGCTCGGCATCGCGTTCCTCTCGGTCGCGGTCTGGGCTCACCACATGTACGTCACCGGTGCGGTCGACCTGGCCTTCTTCTCGGGCATGACGCTGCTGATCGCCGTACCCACGGGCGTGAAGTTCTTCAACTGGATCGGCACGATGTGGGGCGGCTCGCTGTCCTTCGACAACGCCATGCTCTGGTCGGTCGGGTTCCTCACCACCTTCCTCTTCGGCGGTCTGACCGGCGTCATCCTCGCGGCCCCGCCGCTGGACTTCCACGTCTCCGACAGCTACTTCGTCGTGGCGCACTTCCACTACGTGGTCTTCGGCACCGTGGTGTTCGCGATGTTCGCGGGCTTCTTCTTCTGGTGGCCCAAGATGACGGGCAAGATGCTCGACGAGCGGCTCGGCAAGCTGCAGTTCTGGATGCTGTTCGTCGGCTTCCACACCACGTTCCTGGTGCAGCACTGGCTGGGGGCCGAGGGCATGCCGCGTCGTTACGCCGACTACCTGCCCAGCGACGGGTTCACGTTCCTGAACCAGGTCTCGACCGTCGGCTCGTTCGTGCTGGCCGCGTCGATGCTGCCGTTCTTCTACAACGTCTACAAGTCCTCCCGTGGCCCGGACGTCACCGTCGACGACCCGTGGGGATGGGGCCGATCGCTCGAGTGGGCGACCTCCTGCCCGCCGCCGCGGCACAACTTCGTGACCATTCCGCGGATCCGTTCGGAGTCCCCGGCCTTCGACCTCCACCACCCTGAGGTGGCGGCGATGGAGCTCGGCGAGCAAGACCCGGAGTCCTCCGGCGTCGGTGGTGGAAAGGGCGTGCACGGATGAAGACCGAAGCCTGGATCTTCGGGATCTGCGGGATCTTCGTCTGGCTGGTGAGCCCGTTGTACTGGGTCATGTCGAAGGACTGGACCGGCACCTCGGCGCTCGTCATGACGGCGCTGCTCGCCACCATGGTGTTCGGTTACCTGTTCTTCCACGCCAACCGTCTCGACCCGCGCCCCGAGGACCGCTCGGACGCCGAGATCGCCGATGGTGCGGGGGAGCTCGGCTTCTTCCCGCCGTACTCGTGGTGGCCCCTGTGGTGCGCGCTGTGTCTGGCTGTCATGGTCTACGCCGTGGCCGTCGCGGCGTGGTGGCTCTTCATCATCGGCGCGATCCTGGGTGCCTCGGCGCTCAGCGGCCTGATCTTCGAGTACTACAAGGGCGAGCACGCGCACTGAGCGTGACTGGCGCCACGCCGCGCGCATGCGGGTTACCCACGGGTCGGTTGTTACCCTGCAAGGGAAGCCGTCTATCCCGAGGGGGATTCCTGCATGCCGTCCCGTGCCCGTTCCGCACGAACGTTGCGCCGCTTCCTGGCGCTCTCGACCGCTGCCGTGACGGCGGTGGGGCTGCTGGGCGCGTGCAGCATCATCGAGGGTGACGGCACCAGCGGCGCGTCACAGGACGAGCAGTCCCAGGACCAGGTCGCCGCGGAGCCCGGCAAGGCTGCCGAGCCGGTCTCGGAGCTCCGGCTCTCGCTCAACGTCCCGGACCGCAAGGATGCGGCTGTCGCGGTGGACACGCTGCTGGCCGTGAGCGCGCGCGACGGCTCCTTGCAGAAGGTCTCCTTCACGACTGGTCGCGGTGCCGCCGTTCCGGGAGAGATGAACAAGAAGGGCACCGCCTGGAAGGCGTCGGAGCGTCTGGAGCCCGGTACGACGTACCGCGTCGTGGCCAGTGGCGAGGACTCCGCCGGGGTCTCCGACAGCATGAAGCGCACCTTCCGGACCGCCGACCTCACCCTCGACGACCAGACCTTCGCCAGCATCGCCCCGCTCGACGGTGAGACCGTCGGCGTGGGCATGCCGGTCATCGTGACCTTCGACGTGCCCGTCACCGACCGCGCCGAGATCGAGCGGCACCTCGACGTACAGTCCAGCCCGGCCCAGGTGGGTTCGTGGTACTGGATGTCCGACACCGAGGTCCACTGGCGCCCCAAGTCCTACTGGAAGCCGGGCACCGAGGTGACCGTCGACGCCGACGTCAACGGCGTGAACGCCGGCAACGGCATCTTCGGCCAGGAGGATCGCGAGGCCAGTTTCACCGTCGGCGACTCGTTGTTCATGAACATCGACGTGCCGAGCCACACCATGAAGGTCGTGCGAAACGGTGAGCTGCTGCGCAGCATCCCGATCAGCGCCGGGAAGCCGGGTTTCACCACCCGCTCCGGCACCAAAGTCATCATCGAGAAGTTCGAGAGCAAGCGGATGGACGCTGCGACCACCGGCATCTCGGAGAGCGACCCGGAGTACTACAACCTCAGCAACGTGCAGTACGCCCAGCGCGTGACTTACTCCGGGGAGTTCATCCACGCGGCGCCGTGGTCGGTGGGATCGCAGGGCTCGGAGAACGTCAGCCACGGCTGTGTCGGCATGAGCACCGACAATGCCGGCTGGTTGTACTCCCAGACCCAGCGCGGTGACGTCGTCGACGTGACCGGCACCGACCGTTCCATGGAGCTGGCCAACGGCTTCGGCGACTGGAACCTCTCCTGGGCCGACTACCAAGAAGGCTCCGCCCTCTAACAACCGCCTACCCCCACCCACGAAGGGGCGCGCGCGTTCGCGCGAAGGGGCGCCCACGTTCGCGCGAAAGGGCGCCCACGTTCGCGCCAAGGGGCGCGTTCAGTTGCGCGAAGAGGCGCGTGGATGTGTTCGAGACGTCATTCGAGGGCGTCGCCGGGGAAGTTTCGGCATGGCTCCATCCGCGAACTCCTGAGTTCTCCACAGACGCGGGCGAGGTGTCCCGCGAGGGCGGCCATGTCGCCGAGGGTGCTGGCATGGAACCCGACACCACCCCCGCCCAGGATCTTGTGGCGCGCGCAGGACTCGCCGGCGGGCCCTTCACACGCGTCGAGGCCCTCCGAGCCGGCGTTGCGCCGTACAGCTTGAGCGTGCTGGTCAAGGAGGGCGTGCTCGGCACCCCGCTTCGAGGCGTCTACGTGCCGGCCTCACTCGCGGACACCGTGGATCTGCGCGCACAGTGCCTCGCGCGGATCGCCGCGCCACACGTGGTCGTCGTTGACCGAACGGCCGCCTGGCTGTGGGGAGTCAGTGCATACTCGCTCGCCGAGGAGTCCGGTGTGGTGCCCCTCGACGCGTTCTCGCTTCGCGGCACGACCCGAGTACGGCGCGTCGGCGTCCATGGTGGTACCCGCTCACTCCTCCGCGACGACTGGGTGGAGCTGGCGGGGGTGCGCGTGACGACGCCCGTCCGCACCGCGGTGGATCTCGCATGCTGCCTCAACCGTCTGGAAGCCGTCGCCGCTATTGATGCTCTGATGCGCGAGCAGGGAATGACCGCTCACGACCTCATCGCGCGACTCCCGCACTACCGTGGTCGAAGGGGAGTGGTGCAGGCACGCGATGTCCTTCAACTCGTCGACCCACGGGCCGAGTCGCAGGCGGAGTCGTTCACGCGAGTGATCATCGTCGACGAGGGCCTACCCGTTCCCGATCTCCAGGTCTGGGTGTACGACGAGCAGGGAAACCCGGTGTACCGGCTCGACCACGCCTACGAGGAACTGATGATCGCTGTCGAGTACGACGGCGAGGAGCACCACACGTCTCCGGAGGACCGTCTTCACGACGAGGAGCGGCGAGCATGGCTCCGCAGCCAGGGGTGGATCGTCATCGTCGTGACGAAGCACGACATGGCGGTTCACCGTCGTTCCGCGTGGATCGAGGAGTTGTGTGAGGCTCGGCGCGAACGGCTCGAAGAGTTGCGGTCACGCCGATCGCGCCCGCGGCAGAGAGCGGACCGCGTGTCGCGACACCAGCTCGGGTTCCGGTAGCTGGGCGGGCGGGCGGGCGGGCGATGCCGATCTCGAGCGAACGCGGGGGCCGTTTCGCGCGAAGCAGGAGTGACCTTTCGCGCACATGTACGCGCCGTTTCGCGCGAACGGGAGTGACCTTTCGCGCACATGCACGCGCCGCTTCGCGCGAACGGGGGAGCCGCTTCGTGGGGAGGGGGATGCGCGGAAGGGGAGTTGGGGGAGGGGGACGGTCGCGGGAGGCACAGCAGAACGCCCTCCCGGCGCTGTGCGCGGGGAGGGCGTTCCTGGGCTGTCGCGGTCAGTGACGGCCGACGAAGCCGTGGTGCACCGCCTGTGCTGCTCCGGTCAGTGGCCGGGGCGGAGGGGCTCGTCGGCGGGGCCGGCGGTCCGACCGTCGTACTGGTGACCGTCAGCGGCGTGTCCGGCGAGCTGGGCCTGCTTCTCCGCCTCGAGCTCGTGATCGGCGTGGTGGTGCGCCGCCTCGAGCTCCTCGCGAGTCGGCACGGCCACGTTGTCGGCGAACCACAGCTTCGAGAGCCGCGACCGCAGCTGCATGACCTTGAGCTGGCGGGCCTTCACTCCGTTGGCGTCGGTCTCCGACGGTGCGTGGTAGACCTCGTCGCGGTGCCCCGTGGTGAGGGTGTAGGCCGCGTCCACCGAGATCGGCAGGTGCCGCTCGGAGTAGCCCCCCTCGGGGGAGCGCATGATCACGCCGGTCTCGTAACCGTGCAGCAGCTTGTCGGCGTCCTGACGCTGCAGCGAGATGCACCAGCGACGGACCAGGATGAAGGCCAGCGGTGGCGCCACGAACACCGCACCTCGCATGAAGTACGTGATCGTGTTGAGGTCCAGGCTGAACAGGTTGGCGATGATGTCGTTGCCGCCCGCGGCCCAGAGCAGGCCGTAGAGGGTCATCATCGCCACCAGGAACGCCGTGCGGTTCGGGGCGTTGCGGGGACGCTGGAGCAGGTGGTGCTCCCGCTTGTCGCCGGTGATCCACGCCTCGATGAACGGGTAGGACAGCATCGCGCCGAGGATCACGAAGGGCAGGATCTGCCCTGGGATCACGACATTCCAGCTCATGGTGACCCCGAAGATCTCGGTCTCCCAGCCCGGGAAGATCCGGAGGAGCCCTTCCGCCAGGCCCATGTACCAGTCCGGTTGGGAACCTGCGGTCACCTCGGCCGGGTTGTACGGGCCGTACTTCCACACCGGGTTGATCGACAGCAGGCCACCCATGAGGGCGGTCACGCCGAAGACGATGAAGAAGAAGCCACCGGCCTTGGCCGCGTAGATCGGCATCATCGGGTAGCCGACGACGTTCTTCTCGGTGCGGCCGGGTCCGGGCCACTGGGTGTGCTTCTGGAAGACCAGCAGCATCATGTGGGCGCCGATCAGAGCCAGCAGCAGCCCGGGGATCAGCAGCACGTGGGCGATGTAGAGCCGGGGGATGATCACCTCGCCGGGGAACTCCCCGCCGAACATGAAGAACGACATGTAGGTGCCGACCACTGGAGTGGCCTTCACCAACCCGTCGGCGATGCGGAGGCCGGTCCCCGAGAGCAGGTCGTCGGGGAGCGAGTAGCCGGCGAAGCCCTCGAGGATGCCGAGGAGCAGCAGCACGCCGCCGATCATCCAGTTGAGCTCGCGGGGCTTGCGGAAGGCGCCGGTGACGAACACCCGGATGAGGTGGACGAACATCGCGGCCACGAAGAGCATGGCGGACCAGTGGTGCATCTGCCGCATGAGCAGACCACCGCGGACGTCGAAGGAGATGTGCAGCGTCGACTCGTAGGCCTCCGACATCTCCAGGCCGCGGAAGGGCTGGTAGGAGCCGTCGTAGATGACCTCACCCATGCTGGGCTTGTACCAGAGGGTGAGGAAGACGCCGGTGAGCAGCAGGACCACGAAGCTCCACAGCGCGATCTCGCCGAGCATGAACGACCAGTGGTCCGGGAAGACCTTGCGCAGCTGCTTCTTGCTGAGCCCGGCCATGCCGGTGCGCTCGTCGGCCCAGTTGGCGACCGATCCGACCGGGTTCTTCTTGGCCGGCTTACGGGGTGACTTGGCGGTCGTGGTGCTCATGGATCAGCCTCTTTCCCAGAAACTCGGGCCGACGGGCTCCAGGAAATCGCTGGTGGCGATCAGGTAGCCCTCGGAGTCAACTGCCAACGGCAGCTGGGGAAGGGCCCGCGCTGCGGGTCCGAAAATAACCTTGCCATTGTCGGCCAAATCGAAGGTCGACTGGTGGCACGGGCAGAGCAGGTGGTGGGTCTGCTGCTCCCACAGGGAGATGGGGCAGCCGACGTGGGTGCAGATCTTCGAGTACGCCAGGATGCCGCCCACGCCCCAGTCGGCCTTGTCCTCGTCGGGGGTGATGTCGTCGGGCTCCATGCGTACGACGATGATCGCCGCCTTGCCCTTCTCGACGAGCTGGTCGTGACCTTCGATGGTCTCTTCGCCGTAGGGCTCGCCGTTGTAGAAGATCTCCGGCTCGGCGTTGATGAGCTGGCCGATCTCGACGAACTCCGGCTTGATCGGGGTGCCCGCGACGTCGTTGACGACGCGCATGCCCTCGGTCCAGACGGTCTTGTACCAGTCCTCGGGGGGCAGCGGACCGAGGTCGCGCAGGGCGACGATGGCCGGCAGGCCGAGGGCGCCCACGGCGCCGAGGAGCGAGTTGCGGATGAGGGGGCGTCGCGCGATGCCGGAGTCGTCGATGCCTGCCTGGAGCGCGCCGATGGCCTCCTCGCGGTCGGCGTCGGAGGAGCGGATCGCGTGGCGGTCCTCGGCGATCTCCTCGTCGTTCATGAGCTTGCGCGACCACTGGATCGCGCCGATGCCGATGCACAGCAGCGCCAGACCCAAGGTGACGCCGAGCGCCACGTTGGAGGCGCCGAAGCCGAGGATGACGGTGGGGTCGTCGCCGATCTCGAAGACGAAGTAGGCGACGCAGAACGCCAGCGACATGACGGTCGCGAAGCCGAAGAGGCCGGCGACCTGGCGTTCGGCGCGCTTCTCGGCCCTGGGGTCGACGTCGGTCGGCCGCGGCAGGTGCTCGGGCATGCCGGGGTCGGCGATGGGGCCGCTCACGGTCCCCGAGCGCGGGTCGCGCTCGGCGGGCGCCTGACCGGCGCCGGCGGTGGTGCGGTCGATCTCGGTCACGCCTGGGCCCCCTTCCGGGAGGTTCGTGCGGTGTGGGAGGCGATCCAGATCGCGAAGCCCACGAGGGAGCCGATCCCGACGAGCCAGGCGAACATGCCCTCGCTCACGGGACCGAGGGCGCCCATGCCGGAGCCGCCGTAGTTCGGCGCCTCCTCGATGCTCTGGAGGTAGGCGATGATGTCGCGCTTCTGCTCGGGGTAGAGCACCTCGTCCGAGAAGACCGGCATCTGCTGCGGACCGGTGATCAGCGCCTCGTAGATGTGGACCGGCTCGACGCCGATGAGGGTGGGGGCGTACTTGCCGCCGGGCAGCGCGCCTCCGGTCCCGGCGAAGTTGTGGCAGGCCGTGCAGTTCGTGCGGAAGTACTCACCACCGCGGACGATCGCCTCTTCGCGCTCCCCCTCGGGGATGGTCTCGGGGTCGTACAGCTCCGGCTCGGGGATGGCCGGGCCGGGGCCGAGGCTGGCGACGTACGCCGCGAGGGCCGCGGTCTCCTCGTCGGTGTACACCACCTCCTTCTTGGGCGCCTGGGCGCCTGGGGCGGCCATGGGCATGCGACCGGTTCCGACCTGGAAGTCGACGGAGGCAGCGCCGACACCGACGAGCGAGGGGCCGTACTGGCCGCTCTCGGTGGTGATGCCCTCGCCGTTCTGCCCGTGGCAGGAGGAGCAGCCGACCAGGAACAGCTCGCGGCCCTGGGACACCTGGTCCTCGGTGACGGCGTCCTCGGCCGAGGCCGGGGCGAAGGCGGAGTAGAACCCACCCGTCATGAGCAGGGCGAGGAGCAGCACCACGGGACCGGCGACTCGGCTGCGCCGGGCGGTGGAAAGTCGAGCACTCAGGATTCGCACTTGGTCTTCCTCGTTGTCCCTCTACTCGATGTTCGTCGGGTCGGCGCGTACGGATGGGTCACTGCAGGACGTAGATCGTGAAGAACAGCGCGATCCAGACCACGTCGACGAAGTGCCAGTAGTACGACACGACGATCGAGGTCACCGCCTGCTCGTGGGTGAACTTGCGAGCCAGGTAGGTGCGGCCCAGCACGAACAGGAAGGCGATGAGCCCGCCCGTGACGTGAAGGCCGTGGAAGCCGGTGGCGAGGTAGAAGGCCGAGCCGTACGCCGAGGACGAGAGCGTCAGGCCCTCATGGACCAGCTCGGTGTACTCCAGTGCCTGTCCGCCGATGAAGACCGCACCCATCATGTACGTGAGGATGAACCACTCGCGCAGCCCCCAGCCGCGCACGTTCAGCACGCTGCCGGTCCGCCCGACCTGGCCGCGCTCAGCCGCGAAGACGCCGAGCTGGCAGGTGACCGACGAGAGCACCAGGATCACGGTGTTCGTCGTCGAGAACGGGATGTTGAGCAGCTCGGTCTCCTGCGCCCAGAGCTCCGGGCTGACCGCACGGATCGTGAAGTACGCCGCGAAGAGCGCGGCGAAGAACATCAGCTCGGAGGAGAGCCACACGATCGTGCCGACGCTGACCATGCTCGGTCGGTCGTGATGCCCGTGGAGCCGGGACGCGGGGATGACTGCTGTCGATGTCGCCACGGGCGCCATTATGTCGTGAACCTGCGCCGGTGGCACCCCGACCCCCACCCTGATGTGGTCATCTTCTTCACACCGTGACGTGACTGGGCGAGGGGTGTCCGGATTGCCCCATCCCTGCGGACCTCTGTGGACAATTCCACCAGACCTCGTCGCTAGGCTGAACGACGTGATCAGACCGGCGGGCGTGTTCCTCACGGAGAACGGCGACACCCTGCCGCCGTTCGGGCCCTCGGTGATCCTGACCGAGTGGGGCGTCGACCCGCTGCCGACGCTCATCAGCGCGTGGGTGCTGGCGCTCTACCTGTGGGGCGTGGTCCGGCTCAGGCAGCGTGGTGACCGGTGGCCGCTGTCGCGCACCGCGCCCTTCGCGATCGGCATGCTGTTGTTCTACGTGGCGACGAGCTCCGGGTTGGCGGCGTACGACACGACCCTGCTCAGCGCCCACATGATGCAGCACATGGTGCTGTCGATGGCCGTGCCGCTGGCGCTCGCCCTGGGCGCTCCGGTGACGCTCGCGCTGCGCACCCTGCCGGCCGGGCCTCGCCGTACGCTGCTGGCGGTGCTGCACGCCCGGGTCGTGCGGTGGGTGTCGTTCCCGCCGCTCGCCTTCGCGCTGTTCGTGCTCAGCCCGTGGGTCCTCTACTTCTCCCCGTGGTACGACGCGACGCTGCGGTCGGTGTTCCTGCACGAGGTGATGCACGTCCACCTCGTGCTCGTCGGGTCGCTCTTCCTCTGGCCCCTGGTCGGACGGGACCCGGTGCCCGGTCGGGTCGCCTACCCCTTCCGCATGATGCTCATGGTCATGACGCTGCCGTTCCACGCCTTCCTGGGTCTGACGATCATGAACCAGGACGCGCTCGTCGCGGGGGAGTGGTACCGCTCGCTGACGCTGCCCTGGCTGCCGGACCCGGCCGATGACCAGCGGCTGGCCGGCGGGATCCTCTGGGGCACGGGCGACATCGTCGGCGCCGCGTTCTTCCTCGTGCTCTTCGCGCAGTGGGCGCGCTCGTCGATGAAGGAGGCGGAGCGCGAGGACCGGCGGCTCGACCTGGAGGAACGTCGCGAGGCCGCAGCCGCGCGGAACGCGCCGACGAGTACCATCGACCCGTGACCGACGCCCAGCAGCCGACCACGCCCTTGTCCGTCCTCGTCTACAGCGACGACAGCCACACGCGCGAGCAGGTCATGCTGGCCCTCGGCACGCGGGTCCACCCCGACCTCCCGACCTTGGACTACGTCGAGGTGGCGACCGAACCGATGGTCATCCGCCACCTCGACACCGGCACCGTCGACCTGGCGATCCTCGACGGCGAGGCCGTCCCGGTCGGAGGCATGGGCATCGCCCGTCAGCTCAAGGACGAGATCTTCAACTGCCCCCCGGTCCTGATCCTCACGGGTCGTCCCGAGGACGCCTGGCTGGCCACCTGGTCGCGCGCCGAGGCCGCCGTGCCCCACCCGCTGGACCCCATGCTGCTGGCCGACACCGTCATCCGGCTGCTGCGTGAGCACGTCCCGGCTGCACGCTGAGCGCGCGGTGAGCCACACCTGGCCCGAGGTCCTGTCCGCGCTGACCGCCCGGTCGGACCTGAGCGCCACCCAGGCCACCTGGGCGATGGAGGAGATCCTCGCCGGGGCGGCGAGCCCGTCCCAGATCGCCGGCTTCGCCGTCGCGCTGCGCACGAAGGGCGAGACGGTCGAGGAGCTCACCGGCCTCGTGGAGGCGATGTACGCCCACGCGCGGCCCCTTGACCTCCCGGGCCGGTGGCTCGACATCGTCGGCACGGGCGGCGACCGCTCGATGTCGGTCAACATCTCCACGATGGCGGCGATCGTGGCCGCCGCGGCCGGAGCCGGTGTCGTCAAGCACGGCAACAGGTCCGCCTCCTCGCAGACCGGCACCGCCGACGTGCTCGAGAAGCTCGGGGTCCGGCTCGACCTCGAGCCCGCCGGCGTCGCGCGGGTCGCCCACGAGGTCGGCATCACCTTCTGCTTCGCCCCGGCCTTCCACCCCGCGCTGCGTCACGCTGCGGTCCCACGACGTGAGCTGGGCGTGGCCACCACCTTCAACGTGCTCGGTCCGCTGGCGAACCCGGCGCATCCTGCCGCGCAGGCGATCGGCTGCGCGGACGTGCGGATGGCGCCGCTCATGGCGGGGGTCTTCGCGCGCCGCGGCGTCGACGCCTGGGTGTTCCGGGGCGAGGACGGGCTGGACGAGCTGACCACGATGGCCGCTTCTCGGGTGTGGGCGGTGCGAGGTGGCGCGGTCACCGAGGCGACCATCACCCCCGGCGACGTCGGACTGGACGTGAGCCCGGAGGGGTCGCTGCGCGGGGGGGACGTCGAGCACAACGCCCAGGTGGTGCGCGACCTGCTGGCCGGCCGTCCGGGGCCGGTCCGCGACGCCGTGGTGCTCAACGCCGCCGCCGGCGTGGCCGTCCACGCCGCCGAGGACGGCGAGGTCGTGGAGCAGCTGCGGGCCGCCAAGTCACGGGTCGAGGACGCCATCGACAGCGGTCAGGCTGCCGGGCTGCTGGACCGCTGGGTCGCCGCCACCCGGGCCTGAGTCGGGTCCTGCTCGGATCAGTCGAGCTCGAGCACGTACGACGAACCGTCCGGGCGGAAGCCGACCCGGTCGTAGTACGGCGCGACCATGCCCGCCGGGGTGACGATGCGCCGGAACCCGGCCTCGCGCAGGACCGTGCTGCGACGCCAGACGAACTCGCCGGGGGAGAAGTCGCGGAAGCGGCGGGTCACGAAGTCCAAGATGACGTGCGCCGTGCCGTCGCCGTCGTCGTGGAGCAGGACGACCCCGACCGTCTCGTCGCCGTGCAGGACGAGGAAGGCGCGGCGGCCCTCGGCTGCGCCGTCCCAGACGAAGTCGGGCTGGTAGGTCAGGATGTCGGCGCTGTGCTGGCGCAGCGTGTAGCGGAGGTACTCGTCCTCGGGGCCGACCTCGATGACCGAGAACGCGGCGGTGTCGTGTCGCTCGCGCGTCAGCTTGACGAGGTAGAAGGCGTTGATGAGCGTCAGCACGCCGTTCATGGCCACCATCGACCAGACCTCGATGAGGGCGTTGAAGCCGGTGAGGACCATTGAGGCGACGAGGTTCAGGACCCGGAAGCGGATCACCCGCGCCTGCAGCAGGGAGACGACCAGGAGCACCGATCCGGCCCAGCCGAGCGCGTCGAGCCAGCTCATCTGCGCAGCCTAGCGGTCAGGGGCACCCTGACCGTCGGCACGGGGACGATCACAGCGTGACGGTCGCCCCGGACCTCGCCGACGTCAGGAGGGCCTCGGCCACCTCGACCACCCGGGTCGCCTCGGCCAGTCCGACGACGCCGTCGTGGAGGCCGAGCACGGCGTCGCGGAAGCAGGTCAGCTCGACCATGAGGGGCTCAGGCTTGGGGATGGCGTAGCGGATCACGTCGCCCTGGACCACACCCTTGAACGAGCGCAAGGTCTCCCACTCCACGGGTGCGATGCCGTTGGCGTAGAAGGTGACCTCCATGGCGACCGTGTCGGCCACGAGGCTGCCCCGCTCGCCGGTGACGACCGTGATGCGCTCCTTGAGTGGCGAGAGCCAGTTGACCACGTGGTTGGCCACGATGCCGTTGTCCAGCATCGCCACCGCCGAGATCAGGTCCTCGTGGCTGCGACCGGAGCGGTGGGCCGTGTGCGCGCTGACCGATCGGTACGCCGACCGCGTCACCCATGCGGTGAGGTCGATGTCGTGGGTGGCCAGGTCGAGGGCGACGCCGACGTCCCCGATGCGCGCTGGATAGGGCCCGGTGCGGCGGGTGGCGACCTGGTAGATCTCGCCGATCTGACCGTCGTCGAGCCGCCGCCGCATCTCCTGCAGCGCGGGGTTGTAGCGCTCGATGTGGCCGACGGCCGCGACCAGGCCGCTGTCCGCGAACGCCTGGACGAGCTCTCGGCCCTCGGCAGCCGACCCGGCGACGGGCTTCTCGATGAGCGTGTGCACCCCGGCGTCGGCCAGCCGGCGGCCCAGCTCCAGGTGGGTGGAGGTCGGGGTCGCCACCACGGCCACATCGGGAGCCCGTGAGAGCAGCTCGTCGACCGAGCAGGCCATGGGTAGCAGCGCCGCCGCGGGGTGGGTCTCGGTGAGTGCGGGGTCATGGACTCCCACGAGCTCGACCCCCTCGAGCGAGGCCAGGGCGCGGGCGTGGTGCCGGCCCATCTGGCCCAGACCGATCAGTACCGCTCTCAGCTCGCTCATCGCGTCGCCTCCTCGCGGACGGCGTTCACCACGCGGTCCACCTCCTCGTCGGTCAGGTGGGGGTGCATCGGCAGGGACAGCACCTCGGCGCAGGCGGCCTCGGTCCTGGGCAGGTCGAGCGCCACGTCGTACGCCGGGAGCCGGTGGACGGGAGTCGGGTAGAAGACGTTGGTCTGGACCCCGTGCCGCGCGAGACGAGCCTGCACGTCGTCGCGCCCCTGCACTCGCAGGGTGAACTGGTGGTAGACGTGCTCGTTTCCGGCGGCGACGGCGGGGAGATCGATTCCTTCGACGCCCTGGTCGCCGGAGAGTCCGGTGCGGTAGGCGTCGGCGACTGCCCGTCGGCGGGCGTTCAGCTCGGGCAGCCGGCGCAGCTGGACCCGCCCGATGGCTGCGGCCACGTCGGTCATCCGGTTGTTGAGCCCCACCAGCTCGTTGGCGTACCGCGTCTCCATGCCCTGGTTGCGAAGCAGGCGCGCACGTCGGGCCAGGTCTGCGTCCTTGAAGGTGATGAGTCCGCCTTCGCCGGTCGTGAGGTTCTTGGTGGCGTAGAAGCTGAAGGCTCCGGCGTCTCCGAGAGAGCCCGCGTGACCGGCGGGGGAGCGTGCGGCGTGGGCCTGCGCCGCGTCTTCGAGCAGGAACAGGCCGTGCCGGTCCGACAACCGGGTGAGCTCCTCCATGTCGGCGAGGTGACCGAAGAGGTGCACGGGCACGATCCCCGCGGTGCGGGGACCGACGGCGGCCGCCGCGCTGTCAGGGTCGAGGCAGAAGGTCGCGGCGTCGATGTCGGCGAAGACCGGGGTGGCGCCGGTGAGGGCGACCGCGTTCGCCGTCGCGGCGAAGGTGAAGGAGGGGACGACGACTTCGTCTCCGGCGCCGATGCCCGCTGCCAGGAGGGCGATGTGGAGGGCGCTCGTCCCGGAGTTGACGGCCACGGCGTGTGTCGCGCCGAAGGCGTCGGCGAACTCCTGCTCGAAGGCAGCCACCTGCTCGCCCTGCGTCAGCCGTCCGCTGGCGAGGACCGCCGCGGCGGCAGCCTGCTCGTCTGGTCCGAGCAGGACGCGGACGGCGTCGATCACGGGGCCCGTCACGTGACCTCCTCCAGACGGTCCCCGACCTCGGTGAACTGCTGTCCTGTCACGGGGCACGCCCAGGATCCGCGTGCGGCCTGCACCAGCCGACGGCCGCTCGGTCCCACCCAGCCCACCTTGCGAGCAGGCACTCCAGCGACCAGGGCGAAGTCGGGCACGTCCCGAGTCACGACCGCTCCGGCGGACACCATGGCCCAGCGTCCGATCGTCACCGGCGCCACGCAGACGGCCCGGGCGCCGACGGACGCGCCACGACGTACGACGACACCGACCGGCTCCCAGTCGGCTCCCGACTTGGCGTCTCCTTCAGGAGTGATCGCGCGTGGATGGAGGTCGTTGGTCAGCACGGCCGCCGGCCCGATGAAGACACCCTCCTCGAGCACGGCCGGACCGTAGACCAGAGCGGACGCCTGCACCTTGACGCGGTCGCCGAGGACGACGCCACCGTCGATGGTGGCGCCGCGTCCGACGACGCATCCCTCGCCGACGCGTGCCCCGGGGCCCACCTGGGCCAGTCCCCAGACGGAGGTCGAACCCCCGACCGTGCTGTCGGGATGGACGTCTGCTGTGGGGTCGATCACACCAGTTCCTCAGGGGGCCGGGCTCGGCGCAGGTCTGTGCCGGACGCGGCGAACCAGAGAAGCCCGGCAGCAAGAGCACCCAGAACGGCCACGAGCCAGGGAGCGACAACGAGCCATGCACCGTTGTCGACACCCGGGCTCGTGAGGCGTTCGGTGGCTGTCACGCTGGCGGGGCTGACTCCTTGGGCGATGGCGAAGAGAACCCCTCCCAGGGCGAGCGTCGCGGGGTGCGGGCGCCGCCCTCGTCGGTCGAGCGCAGCACCCGCGAGCAGGATGAAGCCCATGGAGAACGGCAGTGTGTAGCGGCCCTGCCAGGAGAACCCGAATTCGTCCAGGGTCGCGACGGTGAGACCGAGGGGGATGACCAGCGACAGAACCATGACGGCGACCATGGTGCGTCGCTCAGCGCGCTGGGAGCCGCGAAGCGCGAAGATCATCAGCCACGTGACGAGGAAGAGGTAGGTCAGGTACACCACGGAGGGAGCAGGGACGTTGCGGAAAGGAAAGGCTCCGATGCTCTGAAAGACCCACTGGGCCAGTGACTTCGCCAGCGTCGTGGCCCGCTCCGAGGCCGTGAGGGTCGGTGGCTCGGGAAGCTTGCCGATGACGAGAGACCCCGTGCTGAGAATCCAGGCGAGGCTCGCCATCGTCACCACGAAGACGAGCCCCGCCGACAGTTGGACGCGACGCTGCCGGACAAGGCGCACGAGCACTGCACGGCGATCGCTCGTCGCCGCCAAGGTTGCCAGCAGCACCAGCAGTGCCCAGAGCGGGCCCAGGGAACGGACCGAGACGAGCAGACAGGCCGAGAGGGTTCCGACTGCCAGCAGGGTTCCCTCGCTGGCAACCCGTTCGGAGCGCAGGAGACCGAGAAGCGCCGCCCACAGACCCGTCGCGGCAGCGATCTCCAATCCGTTCGGCGCAGCCATCGAGAAGCTGAACCAGGCAACGGGGGAGCAGGCGACGGCGAGGGTGAGGTAGGGCCAGGGTGTGGTTGCCCACCGACGTATCGCAACGAAGGCGCCGAGCAGAACCACCCAGCTGAGGAGACTCGACGCAGCGCGCATGACGTACAACGCGGTCGTCCCGTCGAAGGGCAACGCGGGGGTGCCCACCAGGAAGTAGTAGAGCGGGTGGTATCGCCCGGCCCCGGTGGCGACCTCTGTGCCCGCTGCGGTGCTGACGCCTACGCAGTCCCCCTCTTTCGTGTAGGGCAGTCGCTCGCACTCTGGCCGGGCCGCCTTGACGATGTCGTCCGGGACGGTGACCACAGCGCCTGTGCCGCGAGTGGCGTCAGTCGACTCGACCCGCCACTCGCCGCGTGCGACGGACGCGGCTCGGTACGCGTGGTCGAACTCGTCCGTCGCTCCGAACGGTGGTACGGCGAGGATCCACACGCACTGGAGAAGCAGCATCGCGAGACCGATCAGAGCAAGGCTCGGCCTCCTGGGCATCGCGTGAGAGGCTCGTTCGACCGGGACGTGACCAACCGCTTGTGTCACAGGCTGCTCTCCTGGATGTCGAGGTAGAGCGCCATGATGAGCAGGTGGATGCCCGTGAGCACCGGCCCGAAGGACAAGATGACGGTCCCGGGGCTGGCCACGTCAGGGCCGAGCGTGTTGACGACGACGAAGATGCCGACGGCGAAGCCGAAGGCGAGGAATGCCAGGCCGGAGAAGAACATCAGCGCCACCGGGGAGAAGGACTGGACGACGTACTTCCACCACATCCGGTACCAGAAACCGCGCCACAGCTGGCGGAGGATCCGCGGTGCGACCTTGCGCAGCTGGATGCCGGAGACCTCCTCGCCGTAGCTGGCGGGCACCGGCACGTCTCGCGCAGAGACGCGCAGCACGTTGAGCTGGATCAGCAGGTCGTTCTCGAACTCGTAGCGATGGGCGATGCGATCGAGCTGCAACCGCTCGAGGGCGCTCCGGTGGATGGCGGTGTAGCCGTTCTGCGGGTCGAACAGGTTCCAGTAGCCGGAGGCCGCCTTGGTCATGAAGGAGAGCAGCACGTTGCCGACGATCCGGTGTCGAGGCATGCCGTCGAACGAGCCCGGTCCGAAGAACCGGTTCGCCTTGGTGAACTCGGCGTCACCGTCGGCGATCGGGTCGATGAGCGCCGGGAGGTAGTCGGGGTTCATCTGGGCGTCACCTGCCATCACCACCGCGACGTCGGCACCGAGCTCCAGGGCCCGTCGGTGGCCGGCGAGGATGGCGCCCCCGACGCCTTGGTTCTCCGACAACGTGATCAGCTCCAGGCGCGGGTCGCCGGTCGACCGGGCCGCCTCCGACGTGGAGTCGGCACTGGCGTCGTCGACCACGATGACGTGGTCGACCAGCGCGGGTGCCGTGGTGACGACACGTCCGACGAGACGCTCCTCGTTGTGTGCGGGGACCACGATCGCCACCCGAAGGTCGCGGTACATCGGGCGCCTCCTCAGACTCGGTAGGGCGATTCAACCCCACCAACCTCTCCAGAGGAGGGATTTCGAGCGCAGACGTCCTCGGAGCGCGCGCCGGGTGATCTAGGGTCGTGCGGTGGCGACAGGACAGCTCGTGACCTCCGTCCCCTTGACGCGCCCCTCCTTCGGTCCCGGCGAGCTCGCTGCCGTCGAACGGGTGATGGCCTCGGGTTGGGTGGCGGGTCAGGGCCCCGAGGGCACAGCGCTCGAGTCTCTGGTCGCGTCGACGACGAGCCGATCATGCGCGATCGCTGTCAGCAGCTGCACGGCTGGCCTCCACCTGGTGCTCGACGCCCTGGGCGTCGGCCCCGGCGACGAGGTCATCGTGCCCGACTACACCTTCCCGGCCACGGCGTACGCCGTGCTGCACTGTGGCGCGCGGCCCGTGTGCGTCGATGTCGACCTCCAGACCGGTGGCCTGGACGCCGAGCGCGCCTCCCACGCTGTCACCGACCGGACGCGGGCGATCATCGGTGTCGACTCGCTCGGGTTGTGCGCGGACTGGGACGCCCTTCGGACCGTGGCTGACGCCCACGGACTTCCCCTGATCGAGGACGCGGCGTGCTCCCTCGGCGGGTCCTACCGCGGCCGACCGGCAGGCGCCTTCGGTGTGGCGGCGGTGTTCTCGCTGCACGCACGCAAGGGGGCGACGTGCGGCGAGGGCGGTGTGGTGGTCACCGACGACGTCGACCTCGCAGCGCGGGTGCGCCGAGCCTCGGGCTTCGGCCTGGGAAGTGCCTACGCGCGAGCCCAGGACGCGGGGTTCTCACCACCGGAATTCACCGAGCTGGGCTGGAACTACAAGCTGAGCGACCTCGCCGCGGCCCTCGCCGTGGTACAGGTGGGGCGGGTCCACGAGCTCGTGGCCAGACGTGAGGCTGCAGCTTCGCGGTACGACGTCCTGACCGACGTCGAGGGAGTCCTCGCCCCGGTCGTGCCGAGCGACCGCAGCCACAGCTGGCAGACCTACGCGGTGACCCTGGCCGACCACCTCGACCGGGACCGCGTCATCGACGCCCTGCGACATCGAGGTGTCGGGTGCACGATGGGCACCTACGACCTGAGGTCGCAGCCCGTCTTCGGCGGCCACCGGCTGGACTCGGTGGCGCGGCGCCTCGCGAGCCAGCACGTGGCGCTCCCGATGTTCGCCGACATCACGCCGGATGAGCAGACCCACGTCGTGAGCGCGGTCCGTGAGGTGATCGAGTCCGGCCGGTGCCGGATCAGCTGATCGAGCCCGAGAGGGGGTCGACGCGACCGGCCGGGCGTGCGGGGACGCCGACGACGCAGGTCCGGTCGGGCACGTCGTGGGTGACCACTGCGCCGGCGCCGATCACGCACTCGGAACCGACGTGCACACCCATGAGGACCACGGCGTTCGCGCCGACGTGGGTCCGGTCGCCGACGGACGTCGCCGCTCGCTCGATGGCGTCGTGCTGGCGCCCGGTGACACAGCGGCGGACGGTGGTGTGGGTGTAGATCTGGGCTCCCGCGCTGATGTCGCACCCGCTTCCGATGGTGAGGCCGCCACTGCCGTCGATCACGCAGAAGGGGCCGATCCAGGTCCCCTCACCGATGTCCGGCTCCCCGACGATCACTGCCGAGGGGTGGTAGGGGTGGGTGGTCGGCTCAGCCACGACGCTGCTTGATCCAGTCGAGCACGCTCTCGAGACCCTCGTCGATGCCGACGCGGGGATGCCATCCCAGCACTTCGGCGATGCGGTCCACGGAGGCCTCGCGTCGCGCCACCAGCACCTCTCGCGGCCGGAACTGGGGCACGACGTCGACCCCCATGGCAGCGACCAACCGCTCGGCCAGCTCAGCCACCGTGGTCTGGTGCCCGGTGCCGACGTTGAGAGTCTCACCGGTGGCATCGGAGTCCAGGGCCATGCCGATGGCTCGCGCGACGTCCTCGACGTGGACGAAGTCCATGCTCTGGTCACCCCGGCCGTCGATGACGGGGGCCTGGCCGGCCAAGAGCCTCCGGACGAAGGTGAGGATCACCGAGGTGTAGAAGGCATCGGTCGGCTGACCTGGTCCGTAGACGTTGAAGAAGCGCAGCGCGAGCCAGGTGAGCGCCGACCGCTGGGCGTGGAAGGAGAGCAGCTGCTCGCCGGCCAGCTTGGCCGTGCAGTACGGCGTGAGCGGGTCCACCGGCCCGTCCTCGCGCATGGGGAGCTGGGTCGGATTGCCGTAGACCGAGGCGGAGGAGGCGAAGACGACGCGTCCTACGCCGTGGCGAGAGACGGAGTCCAGCAGGTGCTGCGTCCCCATGAGGTTCACGTCGAGGCTCTCAGCCGGATCGGCGATGCTCTTGTTGATGCACACAGCCGCCAGGTGGACCACGGCCTCGACCCCCTGCACGGCACGGTCGACCGCGTGCGGGTAGCGCATGTCTCCTTCGATGAGCTCGACCCCCGGAAGGTCGCACACCGCTGCCGCGACCTCCGGGTCGCAGCGGTAGCGGTTGTCGAGGATCCTCACTCGCCACCCGCGGTCGAGGAGGTCCCTCACGGCATGGCTTCCTATGTAGCCGAGCCCTCCGGTCACCAGGACCGTGCTGTTCCATGCCTTCATGGCGTCCTCCCGGTCGCACTCTGGTCGGTGGTGGTCGTGTCACGGCGGACGACGTAGAGCGGTCGGTGACGCACTTCCTCGATGATGCGCCATATGTACTCGCCCATGACCCCGACCACGGTGAGCTGGATCCCGCTCAGGAGCAGCACCACCACGAGCAGGGTCGGCCAGCCCGAGGGTGTGTCGACACCGGCCCACGTGCGGACGACCAGGACGACGGCGTACACGACTCCGAGGAGTGCCGTCGCGAGCCCCGCGAACGTGCACAGTCGGAGCGGGAGCGACGAGAACTGCAGCATCGAGTCGACGGCGAGCTTCACCATGGCCGAGCGCGTCCATCGGGACTCGCCCTGGGCACGCGGGAGCTGGTCGTAGACGACGCGCGTCTGCCGGTAGCCCAACCAGGCCACCAACGCCAGCACGTTGCGGTTGCGCTCGGGCAGCCGGCCCAGGGCGTGGATGACGGCGCGGTCCAGCAGGACCCCCGACGGGCCCTCCGCGGGATAGTTCTCCAGTCCTGCCACCCGGGTGAACGCCGCCGAGAACAGTGTCGACGTCAGCTTCCTCCCGCGGCTCACCGCCGCGCGCACCCCCCGCACCCCCCACACGACCTCGAACCCGGAGTGCCACTCGCGCAGTGCCTCGGTCACGAAGCTCGTCGGCTCCTGGCCGTCGGCGCCGATGACGATCGCGCAGTCGCCCGAGCATCGCTCGAGACCCGCGGAGATGGCCGAGTGGGAGCCGAAGTTGCGGGAGAGCTCGACGAGCCTCACGGGGAAGGAGGTCGGGGTGGACAGCAGCCGGTCGCCGGTGCCGTCCGTGGACCCGTCGTCGACGAGCACCAGCTCGAAGCGTGCGTCGGGGTTGGCGTCGCAGTGGGCCTGGACCTGCGTGAGGAGGTGTCCCACGTTGTCCGCCTCGTTGAGCGCCGGAACGACGAGGGACACCAGAGGGCGAGGGTCGACACGGTGCTCGGTCATCTGTTCGCCTCCTCGCGGTCCGGGACGTACAGACGGACACCGTCCGGGCCACCAGGTGGGGAGAAGGCCCGGTATGCAGGGTAGAGCGGCCAGCCGCAAGCCTGCAGCGTTTCCAGCTCGGACTGCCCGAGTGGCCGGTCCGCCAGGATGGCCGGAGCCGCGACCTCGCGGTCAGCCGTGCAGTACGCGAGCAAGCCGGCAGCGGCGCGGTCGGGGTCCAGCCTTGAGTTCCACGCTTCGCCGGCGGGGGGCCGGTCCACGGCCAGGACCAAACCCGCGAGCTCGTCCACGGCGTACACGGGCGTGCCAGGCGGCGTCTGCTCGTCGACTGCGGAGATCAGGGCACCGAGCCGGGCGGCGAGTGCGGGATCGACCTCAACGTCCGTGAGGTTGTCGCTGCCCGGCACGGTCGTGGTGGCCCGGTCGATCGGGTCGGCCCGGTAGGGGTGCATCATCAGCCCTGTCGTGGCGACGACAGCCACCAGGAGCGCGCACGTCGTGACCAGCGACGTCCCCACTTCGCGGGCGCTCTCGCCCGGCGAGTCGGCGATGCAGAGGAGCGCCCCAGCGACCCAGAAGGTGAGTCCGTGGATCGCGACGAGGTACAGCGCGTTCCCGGTGCCGAAAGCCTGGGCAGCCGGGAGGCCGAGCAGCAGGACGGTCACGGTCCAGCGGCCGACGCGGTCTGGTCGTACGTCGTCCGCCGGACGGGCGCCTCTCGAGCCGGGGCCGCCGAGGAACAGCGTCGCCGCGAGTGATGCCAGCAGCGCCGCCACGATGCTCACGGTGTAGGTCCACGTCGCCTCGGTCCCGCCCCGGGGCAGGGTGAAAGACACCAACCAGGGCAGCGCCGCGGCCAGGGGTGGGGCGGCGATCAGCGATCCCGACGGTCCGGCGCTCCCTCCCGCTGCGACCGGGACGCGCCGGAGGATCCACACCGGGAGCAACCCACCCAGGGCGCTGAGAGCAGCAGCGAGCAGCACCCAGCCCGTGGAGGTCGCGTAGAGGAGCAGGAGAGCGGAGGGCGAGTTGGTGTCGCCGGACACCAGACGATTGACCTCTCGCATCGGAGGGAGGACCTCGTCCCACGGTGCCACCGTCAGGTGGAAAAGCACGGCGAACGCCGCGATGCCGAGGAGCCCGGCAGCGGCTGCCAGAAGGAGTCCGACGGGATCGCGTCGCAGGAGCGCCGCGAGCACCGCGACGGCGAGTACACCGACGGCCAGCGCGGACGACCACTTGGCCAGGGCCACGGCCGCGGTAGTGGCGCCGGCGAGGAGCAGCCAGGCAGGGGACGGCCGGGTCCCCAGCGACGTGGCGGTCGCGCACCGGAGGGCGACGGCACCGATCAGGAGCGAGCCCAGGAGGGCGACATCGTTGTATCCCGGCGACTGAGGCAACCAGCCGTAGCTGATACCTCCCGTGGCGAGGACGAGAACCATCAGGGGGGTGCTCCACGACCACGGTGGTCGTGCCGTGCGCCGCAGGTGGTCGCGGAGCGCCAGGACGAACACGCCGTGAGCGGCGAGCAGCAGGACCAGGCGCGCGAGGCGGAGTCGGGGGACGTCGTGACCGAGGGCTTCGAAGACCGGGCCGAACAGGTACTGCGCCCCGGAGAAGTTGCGTGGATTGCTGTCCCACCAGCGGTACGACAGCAGGTAGAACGACTCGTCGGTCAGGTCGATGCCCCGGGTCGACATCACGACCGCAGAGGTCACCCAGGACCCGAGCGCCACCACCGCTGCGGCCGTCAGCACCAGTGGCGGTCGTCCGCGGCGGTCGACCCGCTGGCCGGCGGCTTCGGAGGTCGCCGGCGTCGTCGGCACCGTGTCAGTCGAGACCGAGGGAGAACGCGGCTTCGAGATCGTGGCGCGAGTGGCTGCGGAAGGCGATGTGGGTCTCCGTCGCCGTCACCCCAGGAACCTTGTTCAGGTGGTCGGCCACCACCATGGCGATCTCCTCGTGGGTGCGCACCCGGACCATCACGATGAGGTCGATCTGTCCCGTGACCGAGTAGACCTCGCTCACTCCCTCGAGGTCGGCGATGGCCGTAGCGACCTCCGGGATCTGCGACACCTCGGCTTTGACGAAGACGATGGCCGTGATCATGAGGGCACGCTATCGCGTCGGAACCTCGCGATCGGCTCTTCGCGGTGCTGCAACGCCGAGCTGATCGGGCAGGACCACTCGCCGTCGACGTGCACGAGCCTGACGCCCTCGCTCTCGAGCCACCGCAGCAGGCGCTCGCTCTCCTCGACCGAGGCAGCAGGAGCCGGACCACCGGAGCCCAGGACGGTCTCGGCGTCGCGGCGCAGCTCGACCACCCAGGCGGCGGCGTCGGCACCGGCGGGGATCACGCCGGCGGCTGCGAGCCTGCCGTGACGGATGACGTGGACCTCCCACCGACCCGAGTCCTTGCGCGCGGCCACCAGCTCCGCGCAGCGGGTCAACGCGACAAGGCGCTGGGCCCGCGCGGCGCCGGTGAGGAAGGCCGCGAGCCGGTCGCGGCTGGCAGCGGCCTCCTCGTAGCGCTCGTCGGCCGACAACGTTTCGATGCGCGCGCGGTGCACCGTCACGATGCGCGCCGGGCTTCCGGTGAAGAGCGCGCGAACGTCCCCGGCGGCGCGCGAGTACGTCGCTTCGTCGACCGACTGGTCGCAGGGCGACAGGCAGCGTCCCAGCTGGGCCAGCGCACAGGCTGAGAGACGGGGGAGGCGGGGCATCCGGGTGGAGCATTGGCGGAGCGGGAAGACGTGCTGGACGGCGGTCACGGCGCGCTCGGCTGACTGCTTGTTGGCGTAGGGCCCGATGGCCGGGACGTCGTCGCGGACGCTGCGCACGATCGACAGACGCGGCCAGGTCTCGCTGGTCAGCCGAACCCAGTGGACCCGCTCGGGGTAGCGGGACCGGCGGTTGTACTTCGGCTTGTGCTCGGCGATGAGCCGCAGCTCGCGGACGGCGGCTTCCACAGCGGTGGCGCACTCGATGCCTTCCACGCGACTTGCCAGGGTGACCATCTGGCCCATGCGGGACCGGGTCTCGGACGCGGTGAAGTACGAGCGGACGCGCTTGCGCAGGTCCTGGGAGGTCCCGACGTAGAGCACCCGCTCCTGGGCGTCGCGGAAGAGGTAGACCCCCGGCGCGTGGGGGAGGTGTTCGGCGAGGTGCCGCTTCTTGCGCTGGGCCGACGTCACCCGGGAGGTGTAGGTCTGCAGCTCTTCGAGGGTCTGGACACCGAGGTTGCCCAGACGCCCGACGAGGCCGTGCAGGACGTCGACGGTCGCTCGGGCGTCGGACAGCGCGCGGTGGTTGGGGGTGACCGCGGCGTCGAAGAGCTGGGCGAGCGAGGAGAGCTTGTGGTTGCGGACCTCACCGCGTTGGACGACGCGACGCGCGAGGACCGCGGTGTCCACGACGTCGAACCGGGGCCATGGTCGCTCCTGCTGAGCGGCGGCGTGCTTGAGGAACCCGACGTCGAACGGCGCGTTGTGCGCCACCAGCACGCAGTCGCGGGCGAAGGCGAGGAACTCGGGCAGCGCCACCTCGATGCGCGGAGCGGAAGAGACCATGGCGTCACTGATGCCGGTCAGCAGGGCGATGAACGGGGGGATCTCCTGCTGCGGGTTCACCAACGTCTGGAACTCCCCGAGCACCTCACCGCCACGCACCTTCACCGCGCCGATCTCGGTGATGCGGGAGCCTCCGGCCGGGGACCCGCCGGTGGTCTCCAGGTCGACCACGCAGAAGGTCAGGTCCCGCAACGGACGGCCGAGCTCCTCGAAGGACTGCTGCTCGGCCCACCGGGGTGGGTCGGCGAGTCCGGGCGCTTGTCCGGGGGCGAGTCCTGCGGTCATGGGTCCGACGGTAGGTAAACGGTCCGACAGTTCGGCGACGACGCGCGGCGGCCTGCGCTCGAGATCGAGTCGCGCGAGACGTCGCGGCGCTTCGCCTAAGGTGTGGCGGACAGCCCGAGAGGAACCGACACATGAGCACCCCCGTCCCTGACGCGACCAACCGGTGGCGGTGCGCCGCCTGCGGCAACCTCACCAGGTTCGACGTCGTGCGCACAGCGACGGTCAGGGAGTTCTGGCACTTCGATCTCGGGGGCGAGCACCGCATCGAGGAGTCAGAGACGGACCGAGCGCTCATCGACCGGGTGAGCTGTCGTTGGTGCGGGCGGGACGACGCCGTGGAGCTCGTTCCACGGGCCGGGGCGGCCACCGCGGACTGAGGCACCACCCGACGTCCTCGCGTTCTGTCGGCGGCCCCTGACAACCTCCGGAGAAGACATCGACGTGGAGGTTGACATGGGACTACGGATCGACTGCGACACCTGCCTCGTTCGCGGGCTGGCCTGCCACGACTGCGTGGTCACCGTGCTGCTCGGGCCACCTCCGGAGGCCGGCTTCGACGACGACGAGCAGCGGGCGCTGACCGTGCTGGCCGAGTCAGGTCTCGTCCCGCGTCTGCGCATGGTCGACGCGGTGGCCACCCACGTCGTCGACGACGAGATGCCTGACGTCGCAGGCTGGTGAGGGGTGTGGCGTCGGCCACACCTGAGCCACGCCGCGTGGCGCTCGGTTTGGCGCGGTCCCAGCCACCCCTTAGGGTCAGTGGCTGGTGTCTGTCAGCTGTCGGGCCTCCTGCCCGGCGCAGCCACCACGTCGAGTCCGCGCCCGGCGCGGAGCCGGGGAACCAATGTTCCTGGGGTGAATCGAAGCCGCTCGCGTCCGTCGCGGGCCTTCGTAGGGTCTCTTTGCCGCCCGAATCCGTCAGCTAACCCGGTAGGCGCAGGACAAAGGAGAACGCCGCCGTGACCGACGGCCGAACACGCACGGCCGGAGCCCTCGGGCTGACCGGCCTCGTCATCATCGCGACCATGGCCCCTGCCGTGGCCGCACCCACCTACGACCAGGCACGTGACCGTGCCGCCGCGCTCGGCGCGACCGCCGAGCGACTCTCCTCGGGTCAGTCGCGACTGGCCGCGGACCTCACGCGCAGTGAGCGCGAGCTCACCAGTGTCGAGAACCGGCTCGAGCAGGCCCGCAAGGCCGGGCACGAGGCGCGCACCCAGGTCGCGAGGCTCCTCATCGACGACGCCACCACCGGCGGTGGAGAGCTCGTTCACGACCTCTTCGCGGGCTCGGAGGACCTCGACATCGAGCTCGTCTCCGAGAGCGAGACCGACCTCGTGCGCACCGAGCGACAGTCGGGGCGCGCCGTGAACCGGCTCGAGGAGCGTCAGGACGAGCTCCAGATGCAGATCCGCCGTCTCGACGTGACCCGGGACCGTCAGCGGCCGCAGGTGGCGACGGCACAGCAGCGCGCCGCCCAGGCCGCTGAGCTCGTGGATCGTATCGAGCAGGAGAGGGCCAGCCGGGCCGCCGAGCGCGAGGAGGCCGAGGCCGCCGAGGCCTCCACTGGTGCGTCAGCCGTCGTCGACTACGCGATGGCCCAGGTCGGCGACCCCTACGTCTGGGGTGCTGTGGGACCCGACTCGTTCGACTGCTCGGGCTTCACCATGGCCGCCTGGGCGCAGGCCGGCGTCAGCCTCCCGCACAACTCGAGTGCGCAGATGGGATCGGGCACACCGGTGTCCACCGACGCCCTCGTGCCCGGCGACCTGGTGTTCTACTACAGCCCGGTGAGCCACGTCGGCATCTATGTTGGTAACGGACAGATCGTCCACGCCGGCAACCCGGCCATCGGCGTCACGACCGCGCCGTTGCACCAGATGCCTCTCGTTGGAGCCGTTCGCCCTGGCTGACACATCCCACCCTTCGCATCGGGACGAGGACGTCCCGACCACCGCCGTGCGGTCGTCGGGGCGTCCTCGTGCCGTGTGGGGGCTGGCGCTGGCGGGTGTGCTCGTGCTCGCGCTGGCCGTCGGAGCCCAGTGGTGGGCCGGCGACGCGCAGAACGCCCGCCTGACCGGTCCTGTCGAGGACGCGCCGTCGTCGGCGGACCGCGACGAGCGCGCCTCCCAGCTGCTCAGCGGCCTCGAGCAGGACCTCCTGCGTGGACGTGCCGCCCGCGCCGCCTCGTGGGCGGGGGACGACCCGGCGGCCGAGAGCGAGCTCCGCGAGCTCACAGCCGCGGTGGGGAAGGTAGGTCTGAAGACCCTCGACCTGCGGTACGTCGCCGCGTCGCCGGATCGGCAGGACGAGGTCGGACGCGTGCTGCCGGGAGACGACGATTTCGTGGCCGAGGTGGACCTCACCTGGCAGCTGCGCCGGTTCGACCCTGTGCCGGCCTCGCTGGAGGTGCCGATCGTGCTGCGCGACGACGGCGAGCGGATCACGTTCGTGACCGCCCGCAACCAGCCTGCCGACCGTGCTCCGATCTGGTTCAACGATCGTGTCACCGTCGAGCGTCCGTCGTCCCGCGTCATGCTGGTCCAGTCCGATGCAGCCACGCGCACCCCGCTCGGCCCCGTGGTGCGCTCGGGCGTCCGCACCGTCCGTGACGCTCTCCCCGGGTGGGACGGCACGGTGGTGGTGGAGGTCCCGGGATCGCCGGAACGGTTCGCCCGCGCAACCGGCCTGGCCAGCTCGTCGGCACGCGGCATCGCCGCGGTGACGACCTCGAGCGCTGTGGCAGATCTCGACGGAGGACCCGAGCGCGTCGTGGTCAATGCCCGCGTCTACGCGCCACTCGGTGGGGTGGGCCAACGCATCGTCATGGCCCACGAGCTGACACACGTGGCCGTCGGCGCCGCGTCCTCGGCCATGCCCCTGTGGCTCTCCGAGGGCTACGCCGACTACGTCGCGTTGCGGCGCAGCGACGTGTCCGCCCGCGTTCTTGCCGCACAGATCCGGTCGCTGGTCCGCCGTGAGGGACCACCCCGGGCGCTGCCAGGACCGGACGAGTTCGACGGGGGCAACGCCGACGTCGGGGCTTGGTACGAAGCATCGTGGCTCGCAGCTCGTCTCATGGCCGCGACCTACGGAGAGGACGCGCTCGAGGGCTTCTACCGACGCGCGGACGCCGACGGTGGAACCGATCGCGCCTTCCGTGAGCTGGGCACGACGGAGCGAGCTTTCACCGCAGCTTGGCGCAACGAGCTGAGGACGCTCGCCGGGTGAGGCGCACGTCCGGTCGGACCTTGGTCGTGACCAACGACTTCCCCCCGCGGCTGGGCGGGATCGAGACGCTGGTGCGCCAGCTGTGTGATGGCTTTGCGCCCGGCGAGGTCGTCGTTCACACGTCGTCGACACCGGGCGACCGCGCCTTCGACGCCGACCTGCCGTATCCCGTGGTGCGGGACCCGGCGCGCATGCTTCTGCCGACCCCCGGGGTGCGCGACCGCGTGCTGGAGACCTTCCACCGCCACGCATGTGAGCGGGTGGTGTTCGGCGCGAGCGCCCCGCTCGGCCTGCTGGCGCCGGCGTTGCGAGCCGCGGGGGCCGTGCACATCCGAGCGCTCACGCACGGCCACGAGGTCTGGTGGGCCGCGTTACCAGTCACCCGCCAGCTGATGCGTCGCATCGGAGACGGGGCCGACGACCTCACCTACGTCAGCGAGTACTGCCGCGACCGCATCGCGCCGGCCTTGAGTCCGTCCGCCCGTGCGAAGTTCCGTCGCTACCCCATCGAGGTCGACCGGTCGCTGTTCCGCCCCGGCTGTGGGGGCGCTGCGCTCCGTGCATCGTGGGGCGTGCCCGAGGACGCCCAGATCGTGGTGTGCGTGTCACGGCTGGTGCGCCGCAAGGGCCAGGACACCTTGCTGGCGCTCTGGCCGGACGTCTTGGCAGATTTTCCGGACGCCTGGTTGGTCCTCGTGGGGGACGGGCCGGATCGGGCACGGTTGCCCGGCATGGCACATGCGCTGGGGGTCACACACCGGGTCGTCTTTGCCGGCGCGGTGCCACACGAACAGGTGCCGTCGTACTTCGACGCGGGTGACATCTTCGCCCTGCCGGCCCGCTCACGGTGGTGGGGCCTGCAGGTGGAGGCCTTCGGCATCGTCTACGCCGAGGCTGCGGCGAGCGGGCTGAGGGTGGTGCGCGGCAGGTCGGGGGGCACCCCGGAGGCCTGACACTGACGCTCACCCGCAGGCGGCGTTGGTTCCCGCGCTGTTCTGGATGGAGTTGCAGCTGTTGGAGAACATGTCGTTCACGACGCCGCCGAGGGCGAAGACGATGATGACGATGATGGCCGCGATGGCGACCGCGAGCAGGCCGTACTCGGTGGCACTCGCCCCGCGCTCGTCGCAGGCTGCGGCTTCAGGAACCGAGCCGTCGAGGGACGGGCTGGCGACGAGATCGGGAGCGGAGCGCAGGCGCCCCGCCCCCGAACCCTTGGCCATCAGCAGCCAGCGGTCGTGTTCGCGCTTGCCTTCACGCTGCTGCAGGTGTCGGTGAAGACCTCCTTCACCACGCCGCCGAGGGCGAAGACGATGAGGACGATGAGGGCCGCGATGGCGGCGACGAGCAGGCCGTACTCGACCGCAGACGCGCCGGTCTCCTCGTCGCGGCGGGTGAGCCGCTGGATGAACTCGAGCATGATGGTCTCCCAGGTTTCGTGCGACGGGTTCGGGTAACCCGTCATGCATACAAATAGTGCAACACAGTCAGGTTCCGGACATCGGGGGATCGGATGACGTCGCCCGCTAAATGGACGAACAGTCTGCCGAGAAGTAGCCCGATCGGACTAGTCCGTCTGGTGCGGCTCAGTCGCGGGCGTCGGAGAGCAGTCCGGCGCGGATGGCGAGCATGATCGCCTGCGCACGATTGGCAGCGCCGAGCTTCTCGTAGATCTTCGAGATGTGGGTCTTGGCCGTGGACTCGGAGACGAACAGCTCTCTCGCGATCGAGGCCACTCCGTGACCCTCGGCCAACAGGTGGAGCACCTGGGACTCGCGTGCCGACAGCTGCGGCCCCGTGGGTGTCAGGCGTCGCCTCATGGCCTCGGCCAGGTCGGCCGCGGTGAAGGAGCGGGGCGAGACGCTCGCGTGCCGAGCAGCGGCGATGACGTCGTCCGAGGGCGAGTCCTTGGCTACGAACGCGGACGCGCCGGCCTCCAGGGCTCCGAAGAGCTGCTCGTCGCCGGCGTACATGGTGAGGACCACGATGCCGACCTCCGGACGCTCGCCGCGCAGCTGACGCACCAGGTCGAGACCGGTGCCGTCCGGCAACCGGACGTCGGTGACCACGATCTGGGGGCGATGACGCCGTGCCAGGGACAGACCTTCACCCACCGAGCCCGCCTCTGCGACCACGGTGAAGTCCGACGCGCGCTCGAACGCACGGGCCAGGCCTTGCCGGATCAGCTCGTGGTCGTCGACGAGGAGGACGGACAGCGCCTCGGTCCGGTTCAGGGTCGTCACGTCGCCTCCTCGTGGCTCACTCGTCGGAATCGCCGAGCGTCACCGCGACTGTAGTCCCGATACCGGCGTTTTCGGCTGATCTCTGGCTGATCTGGAGAGACGCGCCGATGCGCTGGGCCCGCTCCTTCATGATCGTGATGCCGTAGGAGTCGGCTCGAGGTCGTCCCATTCCGCGACCGTCGTCCTCGACAGTGATGTGGGCGAACGGTGGTCGGACCCGGCAGTTGACCCACAGGTTGCGCGCCTCGGCGTGCTTGCGCGCGTTCGTGACCGCCTCCTGGGTGATCCGAAGCAGCTCGGTCTCGACCTCGCTGCGCAGCCGTGCCGATCCCTCGTCGAGAGTGAGGTGCACGGTCATGCCCGAGCGGGCGCCGACGGTTCGGACGTACTCGGACAGGGCTGAGCCGAGTCCGGAGGTGGTACTGACCTCGCTGCGAAGGTCGAAGATGGAGAGCCGGAGCTCGTTGACGACGCGGGTGATCTCGGCGCGAAGACCGTGCAGCTTGGCGCGTTGGTGATCGCTGGAGGAGTGCGCCGCCAGGTCGTCGACGAGGTATCCCAGTGAGGCGATCTCCTGCGCGACGCCGTCGTGGATCTCGCGGGCCAGCCGTTGCCGCTCCTCCACGGTCGCGAGCGCGCGGACCTCGTCGAAGACCAAGGCGGTGTCGAGTCTCAGGGCTCGCTCGTCGAGAGTGTCCAGCACGTCCCGCAGCTCACGCGGAGTCGTCGAGGTGCCCCCCTCGGCCACCACGATCGCGACAAGCCTCCCGGCCGAGACCAGGGGAAGCACGATGCGGTGCCTCCGCTCGGCCAGACCGCTGGGCTGAGGGGACTGCTGCGGCTCGAGGCTCTCCACGCAGGCGTCCACGAGCGCCCCCTCCGCGGTGATCGGGTTGCGCGGGTCCCGCCCGCGATGCACCAGCGGGAGCAGTGCACCCCCGTCGCCGTGGACGAAGAGCGAGCAGCGAGAACTCCCGAGGAACTCCTCACAGGTGACGAGCACCTCGGCGCCGATGTCGACCGGGTCGAGCCCGGAGGAGAGCCGGCGGGTGACTTTGCGCAGCTGTGCCAACAACCGACGTGCGGACTCGTAGGACGCCTCGTCCCCGCGCCCCGGGTGGCCGCGCAGGTTCCCGATCCAGGTGCCCATGAGGCCGGCACCCACGCTGGCGACGATCCAGGGCGCCGCGAGCTCGATGCCCAACCTGGCCGTCGTCGAGGAGGCACCGAGAACGACGACCAGCATCAGTCCGAACGCCTGTGCTCCGGCGACGGTGACGACGGCGCGCGTGCCTGACACAACGCCTGCCAGGAGCGGGGGAGCGATCAGGTAGGGCATGAGGATGGCGCCCTCGGGGAGCGTGATGCCGATGGTCAGACCGGCCAGCACGCCTTCGATCATGGCGGTCCACGTGTAGTTGCCGACCAGGACGTGGTCTGCTGCCGTGGCAAGGGCAGCCACCAGGACGAGGAGGGCCAGGGCTTGGAAGACTCGCGGGTCTCCGAAGATGAAACTGAGACCCAGCACGGTCGCGATGAAGAACGCGCGCGCTGCGAGGGACAGCCGGACGGTGGCCGTCACAATCCAGCGAAATTCTCGTACATGGAGATGCCGGCCGGTCCGAGCACGGCGATGAAGAGACAGGGCAGGATGCAGAAGATCAGCGGGATGAGGATCTTGATGGCCACCTGCTGGGCCTTCTCCTCGGCCCGTTGACGACGCTTGGTCCGGATCTCTCGCGATTGGACGCGGAGGACCTGAGCGACCGGGATGCCGAGCGCGTCGGCCTGGACCATGGCCGAGGCAAAGCCCTTCACCTCCGCGACGTTGGTGCGATCGCCGAGGGCGCGCAGAGCGGCGGAGCGACCCATGCCGATCTGCATCTCCTGGAGCACCCGGGCGAACTCCTCGGCCAGCGCGCCGTCGGTGTTGCGGGCGACCTGCGAGAGGGCAGCGTCGAAGCCGAGGCCGGACTCGACCGAGATGGTCAGCAGGTCGATGGCGTCCGGTAGCGCACGTTGCATGGTCTGGGTGCGGTCGTAGGCCCGCTGGTAGAGATACATGTTGGGAGCCCGGAAACCGGCAACTGCGAACACGACGCACACCCCGATCGTCACGAGGAGACCGGCGCCGAAGAGTCGGGTCAGCAGGAAGCCGGCGACGAAGGCGGCGATGGCGCCCAGGAAGGCGAAGGAGGCGACGCGATCGGGTGTCCACCCGGCAGGGTTGCCGGCCAGCTCCAGCTTGCTCCTGATGCGCTCGTTGTGGTCGGTGGCGGTGAACTTGCGGGCGATTCCCTGCACCTTGTCCGAAAGGGGACCGACCACCCTGTCCTGGAAGCCCGGCTCGAGGTCGCGCTGCATCTCTGTCGAAGCCGTGGAGAACGCTTGCATCACGGCCAACGACTTGCTGACCCCGCGCGCCTCGTTGGTGAAGACCCCGATGGCAGTGAGCGCGAGGAAGATCGCGGCGAAGATACCCACCAGTCCGCCGAGGAGGATCAACGTGCTCATCTCAGACCTCGACCTTCACGAGCTTCTTCATCCAGAAGATCCCGACGGTGAGGAGCACGGCCATGGCGATGAGCATCATCCAGCCGAGGGGGGTGGTCCACATCACGGAGACGTACGTGGGATTGGTCATGACCAGGTAGAGCATGAAGACGGGGGGGAGTCCCCCGAGGATCCACACCGACAGGCGCCCCTCGGCCGACAGCGCCATCACCTGCCGCTCGAGGTACTCGCGTTCACGGATGGTCTCCGCCACCTTGTTGAGCAGCTCGGCCAGGTTTCCACCCACCTGGCGCTGGATCCGGATGGCCATGACGACCCACTCGAAGTCGACGCTGTCCATGCGGTCCGCGATGGCCGCCAGCGAGTCCTCGATCTCGACGCCGAGCCTGGTCTCGATGAGCGCGCGCCTGAACTCGCTGGCCATGGGGTCGGTGCCCTCCTTGACGACCGTGTCGACCGACTGGGCCAGCGACAGTCCGGCCGAGAGAGCCCCCGACATCAGCTGCAGAGTGTTGGCCAACTGGTTCTTGAACGCCCTCAGGCGCCTCGTGTGCTTGAAGGAGAGGAAGAACCAGGCTCCGCCCGCCCCGAGGAAGAGGCCGCCCAGCATGTAGAGGATGCTGCCGCCGCTGAGGAGCAACGAGATGAGCCCGACGACGAGGGTGATCCCGACGTGGACGAGCAGCCACTCGGCCGGCTTCAGCGCCAGACCCGCCGCATCGAGCTTGGCCCCTAGTCGGGCCTCCAGACCTTCGCTGCCCTCCAGGACACCCTCGGCCACGGCGACCGCTTGCTGCGTCACCGACTGGTTCTCCGTTGCCCGGCTGGCGTCGGCCAGGCGCTTGGCGCCCTTGCGGGTGTAGGCCTCGATCCCACGGTCGACGGCGTCCTGACGGGCTTTGTGGGAACCGGAGGTGAGCAGCGCGACGATGGCCAGCAATCCGAGCGCAATCGCGGCGATGCCGGCGTACATGTACTCGACGGGAACCATCAGCCCAGGCTCTGCGACGGCCGGTGCTGCTTGGACGGGGACCTCGACGGGCGCCGTCACCGCCGGGAGCGCCACGAAAGCGTCGTCGCTGACGGACTGGCCCGCGACCTCGAGGGACAACGACATCGTGCCTTCGTCGCCGGAAACCTCGGCGGGCGGCGTCACCGTGACGAGGTACTGACTGGCGAGGTTGGCAGCCTGGTCGGCGAACAGCTCGGTCAACGCAGCGGGGTCGTCGGCCGCCAGGACCTGCCCGTTCCCGGCCCGGGCGATCTGGTTGAGGGTGGCGGTGTCGGCCGCGTTCTGGGCCAGGGCCACGACGTCGACGACCACCTCGGAGCGCTTCACCTCGGACTCGACGTCAGCCAGCGGGGTCTGGGAGGTGTCGGCGCCGTCCGAGAGCAGGAGCACCGAACGAGAACCGTCGCCGCCACTGGCGGCCACGGCGTCCAGCAGGCCGTCGTACAGGCGGGTCGAAGCGCTGAGCTCCAGGTCGTCGATCACAGCGCGGACGGCGTCCCGGTCGGTCGTGGGCTCCTGCGCGACGGTCACCTCACTGGCGAAGGTGACCAGCCCGACCTCGATGTCGGCAGGCACCTCGTCGAGGAACGCCGAGGCTGCGCTCTTGGCCGCCTCGAACTTGTCACCGCGCATGCTGTTGCTGACGTCGAGCGCGAGCACCGCCGTGCGGCTGATCGTCTCCTGGGCGGAGGCGTCGTCGATGGGCTCGATCGACGCCTCGAGAGGGGCACCCTCGAAGGTGGCGGAGAGCGAGTCGAGGTCGGGCTGCTCGCTGGGAGCGAGGTCGGAGAGGGACAGCACCACCTGGAGCGCCTCGCCGTCCGGCTCGACGTAGTCGATGGTCCCGGTGGCGGCCGAGGCGGGTGCCGCGGCGAGGGCGACAGTTGCGACCACGGGGACAGCGAGCGCTATCGCCCGCCGCACAGGGGATGCCGGGCGCATGCTCAGCCCCCGTCGCGTGCGAAGAGCATCGGATCGACAGAGACGTTGTTGTGGGCCAGCTTCTCGACGAACTTGGGGCGCAGTCCGGTCGCCTTCATCGAGCCACGGGTGCGCCCGTTCTCGTCGAAACCGAGGGAGTGGTCGTAGAGGAAGATGTCCTGCAGGGTGATGATGTCGCCCTCCATCCGCTCCACCTCCGTCACGTGGGTGATGCGTCGCGAGCCGTCGCGGAGGCGCGCCTGGTGGACGATCAGGTCGACCGCTGAAGCCACCTGCTCCCGGATGGCGCGGATCGGGAGGTCCATGCCGGCCATGAGGACCAGGGTCTCCAACCGAGAGAGGGTGTCGCGCGGACCGTTGGAGTGGACCGTGCAGATGGATCCGTCGTGACCGGTGTTCATGGCCTGCAGCATGTCGAGCGCAGAGGCGTCGCGGACCTCACCGACGACGATGCGGTCGGGGCGCATACGCAGCGAGTTCTTCACCAGGTCTCGGATCTCGACGGCGCCGCGGCCCTCGATGTTCGACGGGCGCGACTCGAGCCTCAGCACGTGGTCCTGGTGCAGCTGGAGCTCGGCGGCGTCCTCGATCGTGACGATGCGCTCGTCGCTCGGGATGAAGGACGAGAGCACGTTGAGGGTGGTCGTCTTGCCGGCTCCGGTGCTGCCGGAGACCACGATGTTGAGCTTGCCTCGCACGCAGGCGGACAAGAAGTCCGCTGTCCTGGCCGAGTAGGTGCCGAAGGCGACCAGGTCGTCGGAGGTGTAGGGGTCGGCAGCGAACTTGCGGATGGTCAGGAGGGATCCGTCGATGGCCAGCGGGGGGATGACGGCGTTCACGCGCGAGCCGTCCGGCAGACGGGCGTCCACCATCGGGCTGGACTCATCGACGCGTCGACCGATGCGGGAGACGATCTTGTCGATGGTCCTGCGGAGGTGCGCCTCGTCGGTGAAGTGCCCCTCGACGCGCTGCAGCCGACCGCTCCGCTCGATCCAGATGTCGTCGCAGCCGTTGACCATGACCTCGGTCAGGTCGGGGTCCCGGAGGAAGGGCTCGATAGGCCCGTAGCCCAGGATGTCGTCGGCGATCTCCTGGGCGATGCGGGTGCGGTCCGCCGGCGTGAGGACGACGTCCTCCTCCTGCATCGCCTCCTGCAGGGCGCCGCGCACCATGCGCTCCAGCTCGCCCTGGGTCAGGTTGGCGTCGTACAGCTTGGGGCCGAGCTGGGTCAGCAGGCGGTTGTGGACGGTGACCTTGAGGTCGGCGAAGGGATCGCGTTCGGTGACCTTCGACTTGCGACGTCCCCCGGCGGCTTCGACCTCCGAGCTCGTCGTCTGGTTTGCGGCGCGGTCCCTCGATGCCGCTGCCAGTCGATCAGCGAGACTGCTCATCGCTACCTCCCTTGCCGCCGGCGCAGTCCGCGGCGCGGCGACTCCGACTTGGCTTTCTTGGTCTTCCCCGGAGCGGCCGCAGACTCGCCGACGACGAGGTCGGCGAGGTGGTTGATGGCCTGGCTGACCGCGTGCTTGGGGTGTGAGGCCACGATCGGTTCCCCGGAGTTGGTGGCGTTGGCCACCTCGGCGGAGGTCGGGATGCGCTGCTCGATGGTCATCCCCAGGGTCGACTCGACCTTCTCCGGGGCCAGACCGACCTTGTCGTCCGCGCGGTTGAGCACCAGGTGGCGCTGCTGCTTGGGGAAGTTGAGCAGGTCGAGGGTCTCGCAGGCGATCTTGACGTTCTTCAGCGTCGGGACGTCCAGCGTCGTGACGAGCAACAGCTCGTCGGTCTCGTCGAACGCCTGCAGCACGTGCTCGTCGAAAGCCGGGGAGGTGTCCACCACCACCACGTCGAAGTTCTTCTTCAGCGTGTCCAGGACCCGAGCGATGAGGCTGGCCGGGATCGAGTCCTTGGCGTCCGGCTGCACCGGAGCCACGAGCGTGGAGAAGCCGAGCTTGTGCGGGGTGAGGAGCGGCTCGAGCACCGAGAAGTCCAACGCGTCCTGAACGAGCACGGCGTCGGCGATGGTCCGTGCGGGGAAGAGCTGGAGGGTGATGGCGATGTCGCCGAAGGCCAGGTCGAGGTCGACCAGGCACACCCGCAGGTTCTTGCGAGCCGCCAGCGAGACGGCGAGGTTGGCAGCGATGGTGGTCTTGCCGACCCCGCCCTTGGGGGAGAAGACCGTGACCTGACGTCCGTAGCTGTTCTCCGGCCCTGCCGGTCCGGTGACCGCCCGGTAGACCTGCTGGGCGCGGCGGATCGCCTCCCCGAGACTGCTGAGGTCACGCTCCTCGATGACCTCGCGCATGCCGGAGCGCAACGCCTCGGCCAGCACCGGGGTGTCGACTCGACGGCGCATGAGGATGACGCTCACCGCGGGGCGACTGACCCGCAGGGTCTCGGCCAGCGAGGAGGCGCCCTCCATGTCGACGGTGGGTCCGAGCACGATGGCGTGCTCGTCGGGGTGGTCGGCCATGATGCGCCGCAGCTCGTCCAGGTTCGACACGACCACGGTGTGGGCACCGGAGACAGAGGCGATGACCTCGGCGTTGGCGGGGTTGCTCTCGACGATGAGGGGCATGGCGTCAGTCGAACAGGTTCTCGGTGGTGGTGCCCGGTGTCAGGCGGACCTTGGAGTCCTCGTTCTTCAGGGCGAATGAGAGCTCGCCGGTGCCGGCGGCCAGGATGACCTTCTCGGCCTCGTCCTGGTCGACTGCGAGGGTGAACAACGTGAGCGGCAGGTTCTCCGTCGTCTGAGCACCCTCGGCGGTGGTCGTCGTCGACGTGGTCACCGTTGTGGCGCCGACGGCGATGATCTCCCCCTTGGCAAGCAGGAGACGCACACCGTCAGCCCCCTGTCGGTTGATGCCGCCCTTGTAGAAGAGCGCGACCTCGGAACCGGGCGAGACGAACCCGGCGACCCGTCCGGTGTCGCTGAGGGTGATCGAGACAGCCACCTTGCCCTTGGGCAGGGGAAGGACGTCCTGCTCGCCGGCGCTGCCGAACTTCGACGCGGTGATCTGCTCTCCGACGAAGACCCGCTGGATCGCGATCTGCTCGCCCAGGTCGCCGACCGACGTCAGCGCACCGTCGAGGACCTGCTCGCTCGGCACCTCCTGCAGCTCCAGCTTCTGAGCCGCTTGTGCGTCGGCAAGGGTCTCGCCGGGCTCGATCTGCGCGATGGCCTTCAGCACCTCCACCGGCGCCTGATCCGCCTGGGCCCGGTCGTCGGCGCCCTGCACGTAGAGGTAGACCATGCCGGCCCCGAGGACCGCGACGACGGCGGCCAGGATCAGCAGGATCGTTCTGCGTCCCATGTCAGACCTGAACTTTCTCGTTGGGTCACGTCGCATGCGCCGGACCTGTGGTGCATGCCGGTCGTGGACGACCTGCTCCCCAGAGAATTCCGTACGAAACCTCGTCGCCGCAGAAGATTGGACATATTGGGCCCCAATCGCCTCCCGAACCCCAGGCACCTCAACAGGAAAGCAGCGTCCTCACTCTTGGTCGGTGCAGCGTCACTCGTAGAGCGCCTTGATCTCGCGGCGGAACTCCCGCACGACGACGTTGCGGCGCAGCTTCCTGCTGGCAGTGAGCGTCCCCGCCTCCTCGGTCCAGTCCGCAGCCAGGATCTCGAACCGGCGTATCGACTCCGCCTGCGACACCGTGGCGTTGGCCCTGTCGACGGTCCGCTGGATCTCCGCCCTGAGATCGGAGTCCGAGACGTGGGCGCGTAGCGGCCCCTTGCCGTGACGCTCGGCCCACGTGTCGTAGGCCTCGGGATCGAGGGTGACCAGCGCGGCGACGTACGGACGCCCGTCACCCACCACCAGGCACTGACTCACCAGCGAGCTCGAGCGGATGCGCTCCTCGAGGTGGCCGGGGGAGACGTTCTTGCCGCCGGCGGTGACGATGATCTCCCTGGCCCGTCCCATGACGCGGACGAAGCCCTCGGAGTCGATCTCTGCCAAGTCGCCCGTGGCCAGCCAGCCGCGCGCGTCCGTGACGGGCTCGATGTCCTCGTCCCGCCAGTATCCGCGCATCACGTGCGGTCCGCGCAGCAGCAGCTCGCCGTTCTCGTCGATGCGAGCGGCGGTCCCCGGCAGCGGGCGGCCCACGGTGCCGACTCGGTGGTTGTCGGGCGTGTTGACCGTCGACGCGCCCGTCGTCTCGGTCAGGCCGTAGCCCTCCAGGATCGGCATCCCCGCGCCACGGAAGAAGTGCGACAACCTGTCGCCGAGCGGAGCGCCGCCGGAGATGCCGAAGGCGCAGCGTCCTCCGAAGGCCTCGCGGATCCGCCGGTAGACGACGCGGTCGTAGAACGCGTGCCGAGTGCGGAGCACCCGCCCGGAACGGCCCTGCGCCCGGCTGTGCTCGATCGCCACCTCCACGGACTTGTCGAAGGCGCGCCCGCGACCCTCCGCGGCCGCGGTCTGGCTGAGCTGGGTGAAGGCGTTCTCGAACACGCGCGGCACCCCGAGCACGAAGGTCGGGTGGAACGTGGCCACGTCCTCGAGAAGGCGACGCGGGTCGGGGGCGTGCCCCAGCCGCACCCGGCGGTTGACCGCCCCGACCTGGATGATGCGCGCGAAGACGTGCGCGAGAGGCAGGACCAGCAGTGTGGCGGCGTCCTCGGCTTCGAACAGATCGCTCAGCTCGGTCGCGGTCGCCTCGCTCTCGTCGAGGAAGTTGGCGTGGGTGAGCACGCACCCCTTGGGCTCGCCCGTGGTGCCGGAGGTGTAGATCAACGTCGCGACGTCCTCGCGCGCCACCGTGGTACGGCGTTCCTCGAGCTCGACCGGCGTGACGGACTCACCTTCGGCCACGAGGTCGGCCAGCGTCTCCCGGTTGCCCGCGCCCTCCTCGTCGATGAGCCACAGTCGCGCGAGTCCCGGTGTGGTGGCGCGCATCCCGGCGAGCCGGTCGGCGTACGAGGCGGTCTCGACGAACGCGAATCGGCAACCGGAGTCGCGCAAGATCCCCTCGATCTGCGAGTCCGAGGACGTGGCGTAGACCGGCACCGAGACCGCGCCGACCCACCAGACGGCGTAGTCCAGCACCGTCCACTCCAATCGGGTGCGGGCCAGCAGCGCGATCCGGTCGCCGACCTCGATGCCGGCGGCCAGAAGACCACGGGCAGCCTCGACGACGCGGGTGCGGAAGTCCGAGGCGGTGACGTCCTCCCAGTCGGGACCCGCCGGGCCGGGGACACGACGTGCGAACTGCGCCGCGTCCGGGTGCTGGTCGGCGTGCGCGACGACCGGGTCGGTCAGCCGGCTCCAGGGGGAGGGCTGAGGGACGGGCGGCGCCGCGTACTCACGCAACGGGCTCCTCCTCTTTCTGTGTGCCGGTCGGCAGGCACGACCGTATCGTCCGGGGCGCCCGCGGGGGCGTCGTGGCCGACAGACAGCGTTCCCGGACGTGTCGCGCGCCACCGCGGAGGCGCCTGCCCCGCTCGGGCGACCGGTGGGTAGTCTCGGGGAAGTCAGACGCACCGTCACCGGAGGGCCCGACCCATGGCAGACCAGACCAGCTCGAGCATCGTCATCGACGCGACCCCTGAGCAGGTCATGGCCGTCATCGCCGACTTCCCTGCCTATCCCGAGTGGGCGCAGGGGATGCGCACCGCGGAGGTGCGCTCCACCTTCCCGGACGGTCGCGCCGAAGAGGTGTTCTTCGAGATCGAGGCGAGCCCGATCAAGGACGCCTACACCCTCGTCTACGACTGGGAGGGCGAGCACAAGGTCGCGTGGACCCTGGGGTCGGGCAAGATGATGAAGCGTCTCGACGGCTCCTACGTCCTGGCGCCGAAGGGCGACGCGACCGAGGTGACCTACCGGCTCGCGGTCGAGCTCAGCATCCCGATGATCGGGATGCTCAAGCGCAAGGCGGAGAAGGTCATCATCGACACCGCGCTCAAGGGCCTCAAGAAGCGTGTGGAGTCCCTCGCCTGATCCGCCGCGATCAGGCAAGGGGTGGTCCGTGCGCATCATTCTCTTCACCGGCAAGGGGGGCGTCGGCAAGACGACCGCGGCCGCGGGTACGGCGACGCTGACGGCGCGACAGGGTGGGCGGACGCTCGTCCTGAGCACCGACGCCGCGCACTCCCTGGCGGACGCGTTCGGGGTCCGCGCCTCCAGCGAGCCTGACGAGGTCGAGCCGAACCTCTGGGTGCAGCACGTCGATGCCCAGCGGCGGTTCGAGCAGTCGTGGGCGGAGATCCAGCGCTATCTGCTGACCGTGCTGAGGGCGACCGGCGTCGACCCCATCACCGCCGAGGAGCTGACGGTGATCCCGGGGGCGGAGGAGGTCTTCGCCCTGCTCGAGCTGCGGGCTCAGGCTCGTTCGGAGCGCTGGGACGTCATCGTCGTCGACTGCGCTCCGACCGCGGAGACGCTGCGCCTGCTGGCCCTGCCCGAGGCGCTGGGGTGGTACATGGACCGTGTCCTGCCGATGGAGCGTCGTATCGTCAAGGCCCTCAAGCCCGTGTTGTCACGGGCAACCGGCGTGCCCATGCCGGAGGACTCGGTCTTCGACGCTCTTCAGCGGCTGCACGACGACCTCCACGAGGTCCAGGAGCTGCTGACGGGCAAGGAGGCGAGCGTCCGCCTCGTGCTGACCCCGGAAGCCGTGGTCGTCGCCGAGGCTCGACGATCGCTGACCTCGCTGTCACTCTTCGGTTACCGCGTCGACGGGGTCATCGCCAACCGGATCTTCCCCGACCACGCCGGCGACCCGTGGCGCGACCAGTGGGTCGAGGCCCAACGAGGGGTGCTGGCGGAGATCGAGCAGTCCTTCCCCGAGCTGCCGATCTGGCGCTCCGGCTACCGGCCCAGCGAGCCGGTCGGGGTCGATGAGCTCCATCGCCTCGTCCAGGAGGCCTACGGCGAGGACGACCCGTTGGCGCTGCCGGTCGGGGATGGGCCCTTGACGATCACGCGCCGTGACGACGGCGCGCTCCTGCGCATCGACCTGCCCTTCGCGCAGCGCGGCGACGTCGATCTGGCCCGCCACGGGGACGAGCTCGTCATCAGCGTCGGGTCCTATCGACGTCTGCTGGCACTGCCCTCCTCCCTGGCGCGGCTGAAGGTGGCAGGAGCTCGTGTGGAGCCCGGAGCGCTCAAGGTGCGTTTCCACGCCGAGCCTACGGAGGAGTTCTGATGAGCAGTCCTACGGATGACGCCGGCCAGCCCAGGGCAGGGGCCGACCACGACAGCGCCCCTGGCCCCGAGGTGGGATCGGTCGCCGAGGAGGCGGCCAAGCTCGTCGGGGCGCTCTCGGACTGGGCCCGCGACCAGGGCGAAACGGCCTCGAGCGGGGTGGCCGGCTCTGTGGCCGGTCTGGCCGACCTGGCCCGCGGCCTCGAGCAGCACGTGGCGGGGGAGAACTGCACCTACTGCCCGGTGTGCCGGGTCATCGGGATGGTCCGCGCGACGTCACCGGAGGTCAAGGGACACCTGACCACGGCGACGACGGCGCTGCTGCAGGCAGCGATGAGCGCCATGGCAACGCAGGTGCCCGACGAGCAGCGCGAGCGTGCTGGGGGTGTCGAGAGAATCGATCTCGACGAGACCCACGACCGATGACTGGGGCTGAGGCGACCCCCAGGCTTCTCGTCGCTCACTGGTCCAGGTGCAGCCCCGACGGGGGCGCCACGTAGACCGCGGGGATCCCGCTCAGGATCTTCAGGCAGGACGGGTTGCCGTTCAGGTAGATGTCGTCGACGATGATGGACCCGCCCTGAACCGTGTGGCACGAGTTGCCGTTGGCGTCCAGCAGCGACTTGATGGCGTAGACGTCGCCACTGAGGACGGACGCGCCGTTGCCCTGGAGAGAGAGGTTGGCGTTGTTGTTGCGGTCATAGGCGACGATGAAGTCGCTGATGGGAACAGCACCCTTCGTGATGATCACGTCACCGTTGCGGGCATCGAACTCGCCTCCCGCTCTCACCCACGCCGCCGTTGGAGTTGCAGGCTCGCGGCATGGTCCCGGTGCGGCAGGTGAAGTACAGCGAGACTCCGGTGCCCAGCAGCTTGCTCGTGTTGTTGAGGCTGAGGCTGCCCGTGAAGACGTAGAGGCCGGCCTGGAGCGTGCACACCTGATTGTTGGCGAGCCGGTAGTCGACGTTGTAGATCCCCGGGCCCTGGGTGCACGGGTTTGTCTTCGGCATGCCGCTGAAGTAGGTGCTACCTGGCAGCACCTTGTCGGCGAACGGGTCCAGGATCTTCGGCCCGGGACCGGAGTCGGGGTGTAGTTCGGCTGGGATGACCACGTTCCCTCGATCGTGATCCCGCCCGGCGCGGTCACGTTGCTGTTGCTCTGCCCGACAGACTGCCGTTCAGGTGGATACCACCACCTCCGGTCACGGTGATGGCGGAGACGTCTCCGTTGCCGATGGTGTGCGGCATGGACCCGAGGACGCACAGGCTGCACTCAACGCGCGCGCCGGGCTCGAGCGCTGCTCGGGCCAGGGCATCGACCGGGATCGTCTGCACGCCCGTCAACGAGCCCAGTCCGGTTGCGATGTTGCGCACAGGGATCTTCACCCGCACCACGGTCGGCTTGGTGGCGTGGTCGAACGAGATGCATTCACTGGTCGGTGAGGGAACGGCCAGCTTGCCCGAGTCGGTGCACGTGACCCAGGCGGTCAGGGGCACGTTGAAGTTTCGGAGTGCATAGGTCTTGGCCTCGACGATGGCGGTGGAGAAGTCCACGGTGCCGGCGTCGGTGTAGAGCTTGTTGCCCGCGGCCAGCGCGGAGGCGTCGGCTGCGTTCTGCGACTGCCGGCGGGTGTCGCGCGCAAGGCCCAGGTCGATGACCAGTGCCGCCGTCACGAACATCACCGCGGCCATGACCGCGACAAGGATCGCGATCGCGCCGCCCTCGTCCTTCGATGACCGATCTCACGTGCACCAGCTCCAGTCTCGTCCCGAAGGCAGGGCGCTGTTGGTGGGAAACCCCTTGGTGGCCGTGGTCCAGGTCGTCTTCTGCAGCTCGGACTCGATCGACAGCTGGGTCGAGGAGATGATCCAGCCACCGTCACGGCATGGGGAGCAGACCGACGCCGCCGTTCGACTTGTGCTGCGCACACACCAGCGAGTGGCTTGCCTTTGGCCCAGCCGCTCGGGGCCACCACCCGGACCCAGGTGTTCGGAGCGGTGACGGCGCTGATCTGGCCCGAGGTCGCACACGCGAGCTTTTCGCGAGTTGCTGCCCGTGCAGCCCGTGGCCGACGAAATTCTCCACCACCCCCTGCCTGGCGGCTTCGCGGACACCTTGACGGGTGCCGAGGGTGTCGAAGAAGTACAGCCCGTACTGCAAGATCCCGAACATGACGAGGAACAGCAGCGGCGTGACCAGCGCGAACTCGACGGCGGCGGCACCGTCTTCGCTTCTGCGACGCAGCCCTCTGCTCAGCAGCACAGCGCACTCCTCATTCGACGCGTTGCCAGGCAACGCGGGGCTCCCTCGGGCTGGACGGCCCGCCGTGCCCCATGTTACGCGCAGTGAAACGACCTGTGCAGGGTTAATGTCCCGATTTGGGCGACCTTTGTCAGCGGTGGGCGCCTCAGAGGCGCGCGCCGTCGTCCCAGCCGTCGCTCGGGCCCCGCCGCATCGTGGCGACCAGGTAGACGAACCCGCCGATGAAGGTGAACCCCAGGAGCGTCGTGATCCACGACGGCAAGCTGACGCTGAGCAGCAGGGCGCCGAGCATCAGGGTCGGGCTGCCGAACAGTGCGAGCCAGGCGAGGCCACGGTTCGGTTCGGGCCAGGGCAGCGGAGGCGGTTCGGGCGGGACGAAGTGGTCCTCGTGCTCCGGCGGTGGCTGCGCCTCCTGCTCGCCGGCCAGACGGAACAGGCCCGGTGAGACGACAGGGCCGTCGCCGGACGGCGGCGGCGCCGCCGGGGGCTGGGTGTCGGCAGGATCCGGAGTCGGCATGGCCGGCCGCTCGCCGTAGTTCTCCACGATCGAGCGGAACGCGGCATCGAAGTCGTCGGCCCCCTCGGAAGGCTCACCTGTGTGTCCCGAGTCCCCGGAGGACCCCTCGTCCTGATCCGGAGGGGAGTCGCGGTCATCGGCCTGGTCCTCCGGCGGGTCCTCGGGCCGGTCGGGCCCGGCGCCGCTCACGAGGGGTCCGCAGTCACGCGCTCCACGAAGGCCGAGGACTCCTTCTCGATGCGCGGGGCATCGTTGTCCAGCGTCGCCACGTGGAAGCTGTCCTCGAGGGTGACCTCGGTGACGTCGCGCGAGGAGACCGACGTCAGCAGGAGGTCGTGGGACCCCGGATCAGCGACGTGGTCCTCCGCGGAACGTACGACGAGCAGGGGCTGGGTCACCTGCGGCAGCCGCGGACGCAGGTGGCCGTAGAGCTTGAGGAGCTCGTGCGCGGCCTTGAGGGGGAGCCGGTCGTAGCCGTGCTCGGTGACACCCGGCCTCTTGATGTCGTCGGCGATGCCGGGGAACGACCCCCTCAGGTGCTTGACGACCGGAGCGGCGAACCGTCGCGGGTCCTTGCTGTCGATCGACACGTTGACCGACATCACCCCGGCCACCTCGGCACCTCGCTCGGCCGCGAGCAGGAGCGAGAGCGTGGCACCCATGGACAGGCCCCCGGCCACCACCGAGTCGCAGCGCTCGAGCAGCGAGTCGAACGCCCGCTCGACCTCGCCGTACCACTGCTGCCAGGTGGTTCGGTTCATGTCCTGCCAGGTCGTGCCGTGCCCCGGAAGGCGCGGCACCGAGACGGCGTACCCCTCGGCGGCGAGGTGCTCGCCCCAGGGGCGCACGGACGCGGGGGAGCCGGTGAAGCCGTGGCAGAGAAGGACCCCGACGCGGCGACCGTCCGACGCTGCGGAGCCCTCGGCCGACCAGGCGTCCACGGCGGGGGACACGCTCACGGAAACTCCCGGGTGGTGCGAGACAAGACGAGACGCTGCATCGTGTCACGCGCGACGGATCGGGGCTAGGGTGCCCCTGAGGAAACGGGAGGTCTGGGTGTTCTACTGGGTGCTGAAGCTGGTCCTGCTCGGGCCGGTGCTGAGGCTCATATTCCGTCCACGTGTCGAGGGCGAGGAGCACCTGCCCGAAGACGGACCGGCGATCCTGGCGTGCAACCACCTGTCGTACAGCGACTGGTTGTTCATGCCGTTGACGATCCCGCGCCGCGTCACGTTCGTGGCGAAGGCGGAGTACTTCAACACCCCCGGCATCAAGGGCTGGCTGCAGAAGAAGTTCTTCTCCGGCGCCGGCCAGGTGCCCATCGATCGCTCCGGCGCGAGCGCCGCCGAGGGCGCGCTCAGCTCGGCCAAGCGGATCCTCGACGAGGGCGAGCTCTTCGGCATCTTCCCCGAAGGCACCCGCTCCCACGACGGCAAGCTCTACCGCGGCAAGACCGGCGTGGCGCGCCTCGCGCTCGAGACGCGCGTGCCCGTCATCCCGGTGGCCGTGGTCGGCACCGACGTCGTCGCGCCCCCGGGCAAGAAGTACGGCTCCTACACCCGCCCGGTGGTCCGCTTCGGCAAGCCGCTGGACTTCTCGCGCTACGAGGGCCTGGAGAACGACCGCTACATCCTGCGGTCGATCACCGACGAGATCATGTACGAGATCATGCGTCTCTCGGGCCAGGAGTACGTCGACCTCTATGCGGCGCGGGCCAAGCAGCTCGACAAGGAGGCCGCGGACAAGGCCAAGCGGTCCGCGGGCGAGTCGCGCGGCCCCGACCTCAAGGCCTCCTGACCGGGCCGCCCGCTCATCTCCGCCGTGGCCGACGTCGATCCCGAGGAGCTGCGACGCGTCGCAGAGGATCTCTACGGGGGGCCGCCGGGGGACTTCGTGCCCACGCGCAGCGCCGCGGTCAAGCGGCTCAGGAGCGCCGGCGACAAGCCCACCGCCGGTGCGGTCGCCGAGCTGCGTCGCCCCACGCAGGCCGCCTGGGCGGTGAACCTGCTGGTGCGCGAGCAGGGCGAGCTGGTCGCGGAGCTGCTCGAGCTGGGGGTGTCGATGCGCGAGGCCCAGGCCTCGCTCGACGCCGACACCCTGCGTGACCTCACGCGGGAGCGGCGCCGCCTGGTGGCGCGGGTGGCCGGCGCCGCGGCGACGGCGGTCGCCGACGAGGGGCAGAAGCTGAGCGAGGCGTCACGTCGTCAGGTGGAGGACACCCTGCAGGCGGCGGTCGTCGACGCCGAGCTCGCCGAGGTGGTGCGGTCAGGACTGCTGGTGCAGCCGCTCAGCTCGACCGGCATGGCCTCGCTGGCCGACGTGCAGGCGATCCCCGGCGCGGCGCGCCTCGAGCTCGTGCGTGGTTCGGGTGGGGGGAACCGTTCCACCGTCGAGGCCCGACCCTCGGGAGTCGGGGACGACGACAGCGACGCCGCGAGCGAGCGGCAGGCCGCACGCGCGGAGGCGGATCGGGTGGCCGAGGAGCGTCGCCGGGTCCGGGAACGCACGCGGTTGCAGAAGGTCCGCGAGACCGAGCAGCGGGCCGTACGGTCCTCCGACTCCGAGGTGGCGCGGCTGGAGCAGGACGTCGCCACCGCACGGTCGCGCCTGGCTCGGGCCGAGTCCGACCTCGAACGAGCCACGGCGAAGCAGCAGGACGTCCGCGCGCGGCTGCAGGCCGTCGAGGAGGCGCTCGACGCGCTGTCCTGAGCCGGGCCGGGCCCCCGCCGGCGTACCGCACGACGTCTCGCGGGAGGGGCTAGGCGAGGGTGACCGGGAGGGTCAGCCCGTGGAAGCAGGCCGGGTCGGTCACGCCGGCGCGCTCGCCGGGCGCGAGGATCTCCGGCAGCGCCTCGAGGGGTACGTCGAGCCGCTGGCAGCGGGGCGCGTCCCAGGTGCCGGTGGCCGGATCGACGAGGCCCAGCCGTCGGGCGTGGCCGGGGTCGGTGACGTGCCACGTCCCGCGGGTCATCCGGGCCACCACGTAGGACTCGATCGTGCCCACCGCGTAGCGACCAGCCGCCACCAGCGCCCAGGTGTGGGGCTCGTGGGCCGCCAGCCAGGCGAGCACCGCGCCGGCCCCCGCGGTCGGCCCGACAGCCGCCCCGCGCTCGTCCTCGGGCAGCACCGCCGGACGCGCAGCGCCCAGGGTCTCGACGTCCCAGACCACGAGGGTGGGGTCGGCGGTGACCTCGACCCGGGTGGGGGCGGGGCTGTGGTCGAGCACGGAGCGGGTCACGGCGAGCACGGCGCGCCAGACGTCCTCGGGCGACTGCTCGAGCCGGCCCGCACCGGGGGACTGGTGCTGCAGGTCGAACACGGCGGCGCCACCGCCGGACACCGTGGCGGTGATCGAACCGGCACGGACGTGCACCGCCAGGACGGTCACGTGCTCTCGCGCAGGATCGCCAGCACCCGGCGGTCGACCCAGTCCGGCCCGACGCGCATCTCGTGATTCTCGGTGCCGACCCAGGCGTCGAAGTCACGGTGACCCAGACCGGTGGCGCGCGACTCGAGCTCGGCGCGGAGGTCGTCGTCGATCGTGACCTTCTCCTCGTCGGTCGACGCGGTCAGGTAGAGGTCGTGCAGGTCCACGAGCCGGGCCAGCTCGGCGCACGGGTCGGGGTGGTCGTCGACGCGCAGGTCGACCGCGATGTCGTCGCCGCCGTCGTAGCCGGCGCCCTCGCTGACCACGAACAGCGCCGCGCTCTGACGCCCGCGCCGGTCGCCCCCGGCGTCGTCGCCGGCCCGCAGCGCGGCCAGCAGCCGGTGGCCCAGGGGAGCGGTCCCGTCGGAGGCCTCCCAGGCGGCCAGCATCTCGGCCACCACCTCGGGACCGACGAGGATGTTGCCCTGCACGGTCACGCCCGTCTCGACGATGCCACCGGCCCAGTCCAGGCACTCGGTCCCGGTGTACGACGCTGCGTTGCCGTCGACGTCCACGATGCCGACCTGGCGGTGGTCGCGCCCCTCGTCGTCGTTGATCATCCGCTCGAGCGCGACCGCCGCGGTGGCGCCCTGGTCCATCAGCGAGAGGCCTACGGGCTTGAAGGCCACGTTGGCGGAGGCCTGGGTGGCGACGGCGCCGACGCCGGCCACCGCAGCAGGGACGGCCGAGCCGACCCCGAGGAATTTCGACGCGACGGCGACGCCCCAGGCGGTCCCGTCGGCCGATCTGGCCACGATCGAGAAAGTCATGGGTGCGACCGTAGCGCCGCGATCACTGGAACGTTCAAACCATCCTTCGCTACGGTGCTGTCATGCGTATTGGAGTGCTCACCGGTGGTGGCGACTGTCCTGGACTCAACGCCGTGATCCGCGGCGTCGTACGGAAGGGGGTCGGCACCTACGGCTTCGAGTTCGTCGGGTTCCGCGACGGGTGGCGCGGCCCGCTCGAGAACCTGACCACTCCCCTGGGTGTGGACCAGGTGCGCGGCATCCTCCCGCGCGGCGGCACGATCCTGAAGTCGTCGCGCACCAACCCGTTCAAGGTCGAGAACGGCGTGGAGCGCATCAAGGAGAACCTCGCCGCGAACGGCGTCGACGCCCTCATCGCGATCGGCGGCGAGGACACCCTCGGTGTGGCGACCAAGCTCGCCGACGCCGGCGTCAACGTCGTGGGTGTCCCGAAGACCATCGACAACGACCTCTCGGGAACCGACTTCACCTTCGGCTTCGACACCGCGGTCAACATCGCGATGGAGGCCATCGACCGGCTGCACACCACCGCCGAGTCCCACCACCGCGTCCTGGTCGTGGAGGTCATGGGCCGTCACGCCGGCTGGATCGCCCTGCACTCCGGCATGGCCGGCGGCGCCAACATCATCCTGATCCCCGAGAAGCCGTTCGACATCGCCAAGGTGTGCGAGTACGTCGAGCACCGGTTCCAGACCCAGTACACCCCGATCGTGGTGGTCTCCGAGGGCGCCGTCCCGGTCGAGGGCGGCGACATGACGCTGGTCAGCGGCGAGAAGGACGCCTTCGGGCACGTCCGGCTCGGCGGCATCGGCGACCGGCTCGCCAAGGAGATCGAGGACCGCACCGGCAAGGAGGCGCGCGCGGTCGTCCTGGGCCACGTCCAGCGCGGCGGCACGCCGACGGCCTTCGACCGCTGGCTCGCCACCCGTTTCGGCCTCCAGGCCGTCACCGCCGTCGCCGAGGGTGACTTCGGGAAGATGGTCGCCCTGCGCGGCAAGGACATCGTCCGGGTCCCGCTCATCGAGGGCACCGGTGAGCTCAAGGTCGTCTCGCCCGAGGAGTACGCCGAGGCCGAGGTCTTCTTCGGCTGATCTCGCGGCGCACGCAACCTCCGGGTCGGGTTTCCCGTATCTAGTGGTGACTGCATCCTGACCGGGACGCGGCGACCCTGACGAGGAGGCGACGTGACGGCTCGGCACGACGCGGAGTTCGAGGTCTTCGCCACCTCGGCGTGGCCCCGGTTGCGCTGGACGGCGTACCTGCTGGTGAGCGACCACCAGCACGCCGAGGACCTCGCCCAGACCGCCTTGGCGCGCACCTACGCGGCCTGGCCGCGGATCCGTCAGGCAGACGCGATCGGCTACGCCCGGCGCACGCTGGTCAACGCCAACATCGACCGGCTGCGGCTGCGTCGGGTCACCGAGGTGCCGGTGGCGACGTACGACGAGCGGCGGCTGGGGCACGACCCGGGCGGAGCGCTCGAGGAGCGTGACGAGGTCGTCCGGCTGCTCGCCGGGCTCGGCGCCCAGGAACGCAGGGTGCTGGTGCTGCGCTACGTCTACGACCTCACCGAGGCCGGGATCGCCGACGAGCTCGGCATCAGTCGCGGCACCGTCAAGAGCGCCGCCAGCCGGGCCCTGGCCAAGCTGCGGGCCCAGCACGTGGGCACCCCCGTCCCTGAACTGGTCCCGGACGCCGCGCGCGACCGGGACGGAGAGTGAGAACGCCCATGTTGGTCGACCAGGTCATCGAGACCCTGCAGAGCGGGGCCACCTCGCACCCGACGTCCGGACCGGATCTCGACGCCGTGCGGGCCCAGGGGCGTGCGTTCCGACGGCGTCGTCGCGGGGCGGTCGCTGCCGGCGTCGTCGGCCTCGGGGTCGCCGCCTCGGCCCTGGTCGCCGTCACGGTCGGCGGCGACGCGGTGACCGGCGAGCAGTCGCTCGGCGTGGCCGGCACCGGGCAGCAGCAGGACGAGGCGCTGACGCGCTGGGAGCAGGAGGCGCTCGACGCAGTCCCGGGCAGCTACGCCGTCGCCGGCACGGTCGTCGTGCCCGGACCGCTGGACACCGCCGACGACGTGGCCACCATGAGGTTCACCGCCCGCCAGCTGGCCGGGGAGCCGGTGGCGCTGGGCTGGCACGGCTACACCGACCCTGGGTACGTCGCCTCCACTGTCACCTACCCCGACCTCATCGAGCAGCGGCAGGTGCTCGCCGACCGCGAGGGCAAGGACGTCGTCGCCGACAACGGGCCGGTGTCGCTGGCGTGCCTGAGCGACGGCGGCCGGCCCTGCAGCCCGGCCGTCGTGATGCCGGGCGAGGGCACCGACTGGTTCTACCTCAGCGGGCTCGGCACCGACGACTTCCTGAGACCCGGCTCCGACATGGAGCTGTTCCTCGACGAGCTGCACGCCCGCTCCGGTGCGACCTCGTCGCTCATCGGCGGCTTCGACGGGGTCGCCCGCCGCGTCGAGCTGACGCTCGTCGACGGCACGGTCCAGGTCGCTTCGATCGACGCCGGGGTGATGTCCGAGGGCGACACGCTGTTCTGGGCCGAGACGCCGGTCGAGGTGACGCGGGTGACGGCGTACGACAGCGACGGCGACGTCGTGCAGGAGCGGCAGGTGCGCGACTGCTCCGGGGGTGTCGACTGCGAGGTGCGCTGACCGCCGGCGCCCGGCCCGCCCCCGGTGCCCCGGTCCGCCGCACGACGGTGGGCGGGGGCACCGGGTCTCGCCACCTAGAATCGGGGCGTGACCTTCCCCGACCTCGCGACCCTGCACGCCCAGGGCGCTGCCCAGCAGCCGACCTGGAACGACCGCGACGCGGTGGACGCCACGGTCGCCCGGCTGCGCGCCGTACCCCCGCTCGTCTTCGCCGGTGAGTGCGACGACCTCAAGGCCAAGCTCGCTGCGGTGACCCGCGGCGAGGCCTTCCTGCTCCAGGGCGGCGACTGCGCCGAGACCCTGGAGGGCGCCACCGCCGACAACGTGCGGGCCAAGCTGCGGGTGCTGCTCCAGATGGCCGTCGTGCTGACCTACGCCGCCTCGGTGCCGGTCGTGAAGCTGGGCCGGATCGCCGGGCAGTACGCCAAGCCGCGCTCCTCCGACCTCGAGACCCGCGACGGGGTGACGCTGCCGGCCTACCGCGGTGACGCCGTCAACGGCTACGACTTCACCCCCGAGTCGCGCGAGCACCGCCCCGAGCGGTTGCTGGACGTCTACAACACCTCTGCCGCGACCCTGAACCTCGTGCGCGCCTTCGTCACCGGCGGGTACGCCGACCTCCGGCAGGTGCACGACTGGAACACCGACTTCGTCCGATCCTCCCCGGTGGGCAAGCGCTACGAGCGCCTGGCGCGCGATATCCAGCGGGCGCTCACGTTCATGGAGGCCATCGGCGCCGACCCCGACGAGTTCCACCGGGTCGACTTCCACTCGAGCCACGAGGCGCTCATCCTCGAGTACGAACACGCGCTGACCCGCATCGACAGCCGCACCGACAAGCCCTACGACGTCTCGGGCCACTTCCTGTGGATCGGCGAGCGGACGCGCCAGCTCGACGGCGCCCACGTCGAGATGCTCAGCCACATCCAGAACCCGATCGGCGTGAAGCTCGGCCCCACCACCTCGGCCGACGACGCCATCGCGCTGGCCCAGAAGCTGAACCCGGAGAACGAGCCGGGCCGGCTCACCTTCATCACCCGCATGGGCGCCAAGCGCATCCGCGAGGCACTGCCCGAGCTGGTCGAGAAGGTCACCGCCGCCGGCATCCAGGTCGCCTGGGTGTGCGACCCCATGCACGGCAACACCTTCGAGGCGTCCAGCGGCTACAAGACGCGCCGCTTCGAGGACGTCATGGACGAGGTGCAGGGCTTCTTCGACGTCCACCGCGCGCTCGGCACCTGGCCCGGGGGCCTGCACGTCGAGCTCACCGGTGACAACGTCACCGAGTGCGTCGGCGGCGGGGAGGACCTCCTCGAGGCCGACCTGGCCAACTCCTACGAGTCGGTGTGCGACCCGCGGCTCAACCGGGTGCAGTCGCTGGAGCTGGCCTTCCTGGTGGCCGAGATGCTCTCCGAGGTCCACGTCGTCGTCGAGGACTGAGCGTTCTCTAGGGTGGCTCGCGTGATCGACCTCCGCAGCGACACCGTCACCCGTCCGACCCCTGCCATGCGGCAGGCCATGGCTGACGCCGAGGTCGGCGACGACGTCTACGGCGAGGACCCCACGGTCCGGGCGCTGGAGGAGAAGGTCGCGGCCCTGCTCGGCAAGGAGGCGGCCCTCTTCACCGCCACCGGCTCGCTGGCCAACGTCCTGGCCGTCCGCTCGCTGGTCGGCGTCGGGCAGGAGGTGCTCTGCGAGGCCTCGGCCCACATCGCCCGCGCCGAGCTCGGCGTCCACGCCGCCGTCACCGGCCTGACGATGCGGACCTGGGTGGGGCGGCCGCTCGACCTCGACACGATCGCGGCGATGTTCGCCCCCGACCTGGGGCCGTTCTTCGTCCCGACCCGCGCGATCTCGGTGGAGAACACCCACAACTTCGGCGGGGGAGCGGTCATCGGCATCGACGACCTCCGCTCGCTGCGGGAGTACGCCGACCGCGCCGGGGTCGGCGTGCACCTGGACGGCGCGCGGCTGTGGAACGCCCACGTCGCGACCGGCACCCCGCTCACGGCGTACGGCGAGGTGGCCGACGTCCTGGCGGTCTGCCTGAGCAAGGGGCTCGGCGCCCCGATCGGGTCGCTGGCGGTCGGGACCGCCGAGGCGATGGCCGAGGCCCGGGTCTGGCGCAAGCGGCTCGGGGGCGGGATGCGGCAGGTCGGCGTGCTCGCCGCCGCCGGGATCCACGCCCTCGACCACCACCTCGAGCGGCTGGCCGAGGACCACGAGCACGCGGGCATCCTGGCCGAGGCCTGCGGGGTCGATCCCGCCGGCGTCGACACCAACATCGTCGTCGTGCCGCACCCGGACCCGGCGCGTGTCGTGGCCGCGGCTCGGGAGGAGGGCGTGCTCGTCAGCGCCGTCGGCGCGACCTCGCTGCGGCTCGTGACTCACCTCGACGTCGACCGGGCGGCCGTCGACCGCGCCGCCGCACTGCTCCCGCCCCTCCTGGCCTAGGGCGCGCCTCCGCATGTAACGCGGGGTTATGGACGCCGACCAAGGCGCACAACCCGTGCGAGGCGACCACAGTCCTCGATCGGATGGGGACCGACGAAGCCTCGTCACCCGGCTCGGCGAGCAGCATCACGGCGTCGTGGACCAGCCGGGCCAGCAACACCGACCCCACGACCCACAGGACGAGCAGCAGGTCGCCGGAGAGCCGGGTGACACGGCGAGCGGGCAGGTCGGCGTACAGCTTCCTGCCGGGGATCCTGCCCTGCTCGCCTGCTAGACCGGCGCGGACGTCATACGGAGCGGTCGCCCCAGCGACCAATTCCTATGACGTGGCCGACCACTCAGCCCGTCGTACGCACCTTGGCCCCGGCGTCGTGGCGCCCCAGCACCGGAGGCAGCTGGCGCATCGCCTGCGCAAGCGCCCGCAGGTCGTTGCCGAGGACCGCCTGCGGCCCGTCGCAGAGCGCCTCCTCCGGGTTCGGGTGCACGTCGACGATGACACCGTCGGCGCCCACCGCAACGGCCGCGCGCGACAGCGGTACGACGAGCTCGCGCAGCCCGGCCGCGTGGGAGGGGTCGACGATGATCGGCAGGTGGCTCTTGCCCTGCACGACCGGGATCGCCGAGATGTCGAGGGTGTTGCGGGTGGCGGGCTCGAAGGTCCGGATGCCCCGCTCGCACAGCACGATGTCGAGGTTGCCGCGCTGGGCGATGTACTCCGCCGCCATCAGCCACTCCTCGATCGTCGCCGTCATGCCGCGCTTGAGCAGCACCGGCTTGCCGGAGTCGCCGGCGGCCTGCAGCAGCCCGAAGTTGGCCATGTTGCGGGTGCCGATCTGCAGCATGTCGGCGTGCTCGGCCACCACCGGCACGTCGCGGGCGTCGACGACCTCGGTCACCACGGGAAGCCCGGTGGCCTCCCGGACGCTGGCCAGGATCTCCAGGCCGCGGACCCCCAGCCCCTGGAAGGCGTACGGCGACGTGCGGGGCTTGAACGCGCCCCCACGCATGATCGAGGCGCCGGCGGCCTTGGCCATCTCGACGGCCTCGAGCGTCTGCTGCTCGGACTCGACGGCGCAGGGGCCGGCGATGAAGGTGAAGGTGTCGGGCCCGATCGGCACCTGGTGGCCGGCGGGACCGACCCAGACCGTGCTCCGGTCGGCGTGGTGCTGGCGGCTGACCAGCTTGAACGGGTCGGAGATGCGGTGCACGTCCGCGACCCCCGGCAGGGTGCGCAGGTTGAGGCCGTGGAAGGAGTCGATGTCCCCGACCAGACCGATGATCGTGCGCACCAGCCCCTTGCTGACGAAGGCGGAGCCTCCGACGCCCTCGACCTTCTCGACCACGTGCGCGACATCCGCGTCCGTGGCCTCCGGCGCCATCACGACGACCATGGGTTCCTCTTCTCTGTTGTCCCGGTTCCACCGGGCTCGACGGGTCGCCCCTGGCACGGCTCGAGACATGCGAAACGCCCCTCGCGTGAGCCAGGGGCGTTGGTGGAGCAGCGGGCGCGGTCTAACCGAGCCGGCTGCTCGGGCACCCCGAGCGGCAAGCAAAGGAATAGGTCAACGGGCGCTGCACGACGCCAGGCTAGGGGGCACGGGGAGGTGGCGTCACGGGCGTTTCGGCATGCGGACGCGTGTGGGGGAGGGGCGGGCGTGCGGCGTGGGAACCGTGTGACGGGTGTGGCGTTCGCGTAGATTCCCACCCATGGCGACCCGTACGTCTTCCCCACCGCGGTCGCGAGCGGCCGGCAGCACCAAGACCTCGTCCCGGAGCACCTCCGGGACGAGCTCGCGGAGCACCGGCAGCTCGAAGTCGCGGTCGTCCGGCAGCCAGGCACGTCGTACCTCGGGCAAGGGCTCCTCGTCGAAGACGAAGCGCCCCGCACCCCGGGCCGTACGCAGCGGACCTGGCCCCATCCTCCGTGCCTTCAGCGCGCTCGGCCAAGGGCTGCAGAGCCTGTGGCTCGGAGTGGCCCACGTGATCGGCGGCGTCGTCCGCCGGGTCACCGGCGCCGCCCGCGACCTCGACGCCGACCACCGTCGCGACGGTCTCGGTCTCACCCTCATCGGGCTGTCCGTCGTGGTCGCCGCCTCGGTCTGGTGGCGTCTGCCCGGCGGTGTCGGCGAGACCACCCGCACGGTCGTCAACGGCTCGGTCGGCCTGCTCGGCTGGTTCGTCCCGCTCGCGCTGCTCGCCGTCGGCGTCGTCACCATGCGCAACCCCGAGACGTCCGGCCCGGCCGGGCGCCAGGTCATCGGGTGGAGCGCCCTGCTCTTCGGTGTGCTCGGGCTCATCCACATCAGCCACGGCAGCCCGCGCGGCACGCAGACCCAGGCGCTGCACGAGGCCGGGGGAGCGGTCGGCTTCGTCGTCGGCTCGCTGTCCACCGACCTGCTGCGCAGCACCCTGGTCGCCGTACCTCTCCTGGTCCTGATGGCGCTCTTCGGGCTTCTGGTCGTGACCGCGACCCCGGTCTACCGCATCCCCGAGCGCTTCGCCGCCGCCCGCGACCTGATGCTCGGCCGCCGCCACACCCGACGCCGGTCACGGCGGTCCCGAGGCCCTCGTGCCCGAGCAGCCCACGCGCCGCAGTCGCTCCCGCCGCCGCCAGGGCTCGACGACCGACGACGACTTCACCCCCGAGGGCGACCCCGCCTACGACAGCCCGGTCGCCGTGGAGCCCGACCCCTCGACCGGACGCCGCAAGCGTGGCCGGTCGACCACGAGCGCCGCCTCGGACGCGGTCGCCGGCGCGCCCGACGCGGTGGCGGTCGCGATGGCCGGCCTGGGCGAGAACGACACCGCCGATGCCGCCGAGCAGCTCGAGCCGCCGCCGCACACGCCGCTCCCGGCCCGCGTCGAGCAGCTCGCGCTGTCCGGCGACATCGCCTACTCGCTGCCCGGCAACGAGGTCCTCAAGCCCGGCAGCGTGCACAAGGCCAGGTCCAAGGCCTCCGACGACGTCGTGGCACGGCTCACCGAGGTGCTCGAGCAGTTCGACATCGACGCCCAGGTCACCGGCTACACCCGCGGACCGACCGTCACCCGCTACGAGGTCGAGCTCGGCCCCGCGGTCAAGGTCGAGAAGGTGACCGCGCTGGGCAAGAACATCGCCTACGCCGTCGCCTCGGCCGACGTGCGCATCCTGAGTCCCATCCCGGGCAAGAGCGCCATCGGCATCGAGATCCCCAACGTCGACAAGGAGATCGTCTCCCTCGGTGACGTGCTGCGGTCCAACAACGCCCGCAACGACCACCACCCGATGATCGTCGGGCTCGGCAAGGACGTCGAGGGCGGCTTCGTGGTCGCCAACCTGGCCAAGATGCCCCACCTCCTGGTCGCGGGCGCCACCGGCTCCGGCAAGTCGAGCTTCATCAACTCGATGATCAGCTCGCTGCTGATGCGGTCCACGCCCGACGAGGTCCGCATGATCCTGGTCGATCCCGAAGCGGGTCGAGCTGAACGCCTACGAGGGCATCCCGCACCTCATCACGCCGATCATCACGAACCCCAAGAAGGCGTCCGAGGCGCTGGCGTGGGTCGTGCGCGAGATGGACATGAGGTACGACGACCTCGCCGCGTTCGGCTTCCGGCACGTCGACGACTTCAACAAGGCGGTCCGGGCCGGCAAGGTGCAGGTGCCCCAGGGCAGCGAGCGGGTGCTCGCGCCGTACCCGTATCTCCTCGTGGTCGTCGACGAGCTCGCCGACCTCATGATGGTCGCCCCGCGCGACGTCGAGGACGCCGTGGTGCGCATCACCCAGCTCGCCCGCGCCGCCGGCATCCACCTGATCCTGGCCACGCAGCGACCCAGCGTCGACGTCGTCACCGGCCTGATCAAGGCCAACGTGCCCTCGCGGCTCGCCTTCGCCACCTCGAGCCTGGCCGACAGCCGGGTCATCCTCGACCAGCCGGGTGCGGAGAAGCTGGTCGGCCAGGGCGACGGCCTCTTCCTGCCCATGGGCGCCTCGAAGCCGGTGCGCGTCCAGGGCTCCTGGGTCACCGAGGCCGAGGTCCACCAGGTCGTCAAGCACTGCAAGGAGCAGCTGCAGCCGGCCTACCGCGAGGACGTCACCGCGCCCGCGGCAGCCAAGCGCGAGCTCGACGACGACATCGGCGACGACCTCGACCTGGTCGTGGCCGCGATCGAGCTCGTGGTGTCGACCCAGTTCGGCTCCACCTCGATGTTGCAGCGCAAGCTGCGTGTCGGCTTCGCCAAAGCGGGTCGTCTGATGGACATTCTGGAGAGCAGGGGCGTGGTCGGTCCCAGCGAGGGTTCCAAGGCCCGCGACGTCCTCATCAAGCCTGATGACCTGGACGGGGTCATCGCCACTGTGCAGGGAGAGCAATGAGCGCACAGCCCATCGAGAAGTCACCCACCGAGGGCCTCGGCCCCGACGAGGGGCCCCAGGACGGTCTGGAAGGTCCGACGCCGGAGCGCGGGGGAGCGCCCGAGCAGATCGAGGTGCGCCACCAGGCGGTGGTCTCGTTGCTGCTCGGCGTGGCCACCTCGGCCGTCGCCATCGCCTACCTGTGGCGCGCGGCCTCGACGGGTGCGGCGTTCGACTGGCTGCTCTGCGCCACCCTCGCCGTGCTCAGCGTGGGCCTGTTCCGCAACCTGCTGGACGCGCGGCTGCCCCTGCTGGTCGCCGACGAGCTCGGTGTCCGCTTCCGGCTGGGCCGTCAGTGGCGCGGTCTGCCCTGGGAGGCGGTCGACCGCATCGTCGTGTCCCCGCGCCGCGGGCTGCTGCGTGACGGCCGCCTGGTCGTCAACCTCCACCACATGCACCGCGCCATCGAGGGCATCGAGGGGCGCGCCCGCCGCCACGCGCGGATGAACCAGAAGATGTACGGCGCCGTCCTCGCCGTCCCGCTCGGCCTCACCACCCGGATCACCCACGCCACGGAGGAGAACCTCCAGGAGCGTTTCGCCGAGCTGGCCCACGGCCGTGCCGACGTCGTCACGCTGCTGCCCGAGCCGGAGCCCGTCCCCGCCGCCCGCCGACCCGATCACGACGCCGACGCGACCGACCCTGGCCCGGTCGAGGGCGGACTGCCCGGGCACGAGGACCGCCACGTGATCGGCGACGGCGAGCAGCCGCCGCTCTCGGACCGTCGCCCCCGCTGGTTGCGTCGAGGATCCGTGCAGGAGGAGCCCGCCGAGACCACCGAGGTCGACGGACTCGAAGGCCCTGAGGGTGCCGACGGTGTCGACGGCCCGGACGGCGGGGCGACGACGTACGACGTGCCGGGCGTCGCCGAGCCCCAGAGCGCGACAGCCCTGTCCACGGAGCACGAAGGTGTGCGGCCGTTGGGGGCCGAGGCCGCCTCGCTGCCGACCCAGTCCACACCGCTGACCGCACCGCTGGCCCACGCCGCGTCCTCCAAGGTGCGCGCCATCGCCCGTCTCGGCGAGCCGGTGGCCCCGCTGGTCATCGAGGACTTCGAGCCGCACCCGGCCTACGACCCCGTCATCGGACCCGACCTGGCCGCTGCCCGCACCCGGGTGGGGCTCAGCGTCGACGAGCTGGCCGACCGGACCCGGATCCGACCGCACGTCATCGAGTCGATCGAGGTCGACGACTTCACGCCCTGCGGCGGCGACTTCTACGCCCGTGGCCACATCCGCACGCTCGCGCGGGTGCTGGGCAAGGACCCGTCGCCGATGTTGGCGGCCTTCGACAGCCGCTACGCCACGGCGCCGATCAGCCCCCGGCGCGTCTTCGAGGCCGAGCTGGCCACCGGCCTGACCGGCAGCATGCGCAGCACCCGGGGCGGACCGAACTGGGCGCTCATGATCGGGGCGGTGCTGACCCTGGTGCTCGTCTGGAGCGCCGTGCGGCTCTTCTCGGTCGACTCCGAGACGGCCTTCGAGACCCCGCCGCCCGTCCTCAACGGGTCCTCCGGCATCGGCAACGGCTTCGGGGAGCCCGCTGCGGAGGCCGCGGTCCCGGCGGTCGAGACCACGCTGGCCGCCGTGCAGGCCGGTGCGGGCGTCGAGGTCCGCGACGGCCAGGGCGCCCTGGTGTTCGAGGGCGACCTGGTCATCGGAGAGGTCAAGACGCTGCGGGTCTCCCCGCCGGTCACCGTGACCACTGACAACGGCGGCGCGGTCTCGGCCACCGTCGGTGGACGCGACGTGGGCTTCCTGGGCGAGGCCGACCAGCCGGCGACACGGGTGTTCCAGTCCCCCTCACGGTGAGGTCTCGGATCGGGATCTTTCGACCCCCGGAGGGCGGTCCGCTGCTACGTTCGATGCCGTCGGGAGACGCCCCAAACGCACCGGGCGTCACACCGTTCCCTCTCAGGAGCGTCGGATGAAGGACGAGCAGGCCGCGGACCCCCCGCTCGAGCAGGGGAGCGACCCAGCGCAGCAGCCCGGTGAGACGCTCACCGAGCGTCGCCTGGTCACGCACCACCGGCGGGTACGTCGACCGGTGGGCGCCGGCTACTGGCTCACCGCCCTGGCCGTGGCGGCCGCCCTCGTGGCCGCCACGACGTACACCCAGCGCGACGGGGTCGAGGCCGCCCTGGCCGCCGACGTCGACAAGCGGCTCGCGGCTCGCGGGCTCGGCAAGGTCGAGGTGACCCTCCAGGGGCGGGTGGTCACCGCGGCCGTCCCCGCGGGCCAGGACACCGAGAAGGTCGAGCGCACCGTGACCGGCGTGACCGGCGTCGCGGACGTCGAGACCACCCAGACCTTCGCCAGCGCCGAGCAGCGTCGGACCTGCCGGGCGCTCGACCGTGAGCTCGACCGCGCCACCGACAACCAGCGCATCCCCTTCGTCGGGGAGACCGCGCGCCTGACGCCGGAGGGGCTCTCACTGGTCAAGTCCGCCGCGCAGGTCCTCAAGGAGTGCCCCGTCGGCGACGTCGTGGTCGGGGGGCACTCCGACGACGACACCCCCGGCGGATCGACGCTGTCACTGACGCGGGCCCGGGTCATGGTGGACCTGCTCGAGGGCGCCGGCATCGAGTCCCAGCGCCTCGAGGCGCGGGGGTACGGCGACCAGTTCCCCGTCGACGATGCCGACACGACCGCGGCGCGACAGCGCAACCAACGCGGCGAGATCAGTGCGGAGGGCAGCTGACATGTGGCGTTGGTACGTCGAGGTCGCGTTCCTCGTGCTCGTCTGTTTCGCCGCGGGAGCGGCCGTGGCCGCCGTCGTGCTGGCGCGTCTGCTTCCTGCGCCGTCCGACGTCGCCGAGCCCGCCACGGCTGTGCCCGGAGCCGGCACCGGCACCGGCACGGGGAGCGGCTCGTGATCTGGCTGGCCGGTCAGCTGTGGCCCCTGCTGCTCGGCTCCTTCCTCCTCGGGGCGGCGACCGTGGTGCTCTGGGGCCAGCGGCGCGAGAGCCGTGAGGTCTGGGAGGAGGTCCCCGTGCCTGCGCCGGCAGGCGTCGAGGCCCGGAGTGCCGGGAGCGAGGACGACCCTCCTGACGGCGAAGGAGCAACCCCGACGGCGGCGGCACGCACCGGCGTACCCGTCCCGATCGACGCCGACGACCCGAGCTCGCCCTTCCCGGTGGCGGCCACGGGTGGTTCGTCGACGTGGGAGCCCGACGAGCTGTGGTCGCGGCCGGCCCGCGTCGGGGCCCACAGCGAGTCGCGACGGCCCAAGGACGAGTGGGCCGAGGCCGCGGAGAACTGGCGCAGCTGGGCCGACGAGGCGACCGGACGAGGCTTCGGCGGAGCGCCCGTGGGCGACGACCCGGTCTCGGCCCGGGACCGGGACCTCTTCGCCGCAGACCGCGAGGTCGAGGGGCCGGGGCCCGGCGAAGGCTCGGCTGCACCCCTGTCCGGACGCCCGGAGACCGGCGACGACACGGCCCACGACGAGCCCGTCGACGTGTTCCCGGCCCACCCCGGGGACAGCGACGGAACCGACGACGTGTTCCCCTACGCCCGCCCGGTGGAGGCTCCGCAGGGTGGGGAGGGGACCATGGAGCACATGGACACCCCTGACATGACCGAGGACGAGCGCGAGGCGGCCGAGATCCGGCGCATGCGCGAGCAGGCACGACGCGGCGACGGAGCGTGAGCGACGTCGACACCGCGACCCCCGCGCCGGTGACGACGCCGGTGACCTCCCCACAAGATCTCCCCGGTGACCGTGGCGCTGGTGACGCTGGGCTGCGCCCGCAACGAGGTCGACTCCGAGGAGCTCGCCGGCCGCCTGGCCGACGACGGCTTCGAGCTGGTCTCCGACCCGCAGGACGCCGACGCGGTGGTGGTCAACACCTGCGGCTTCGTCGAGGCGGCCAAGAAGGACTCCGTCGACACGCTGCTGGCCGCCTCCGACCTCAAGGAGTCGGGTCGCACGCAGTCGGTCGTGGCGGTGGGCTGCCTCGCCGAGCGCTACGGCAAGGACCTGGCCGAGTCCCTGCCGGAGGCCGACGCCATCCTGGGCTTCGACGACTACCCCGACATCTCCTCGCGGCTGCGCAGCATCATGGCCGGCGAGTCCCACGCCGCCCACACCCCCCAGGACCGACGCCACCTGCTGCCGATCGCACCGGCCGAGCGGGGCGGAGCGGCCGTCGACGTCGTCGTACCCGGACACACGGTGGCCGCCCCCGACCTGCCGACCGGTGTGGCGCCCGCCTCGGGCCCACGCCCGGTCCGTCGTCGTCTGGACTCCGGTCCGATGGCTCCGCTCAAGCTCGCCAGCGGCTGCGACCGGCGGTGCACCTTCTGCGCCATCCCGTCCTTCCGGGGCTCGTTCGTCTCGCGCCGTCCCTCCGACGTGCTGGGGGAGGCCCGTTGGCTGGCCGAGCAGGGGGTCCGCGAGCTGTTCCTGGTCAGCGAGAACTCCACGTCGTACGGCAAGGACCTCGGTGACCTGAGGCTGCTGGAGACACTGCTCCCCGAGCTGGCCGGTATCGACGGTGTCGAACGGGTGCGGGTCTCCTACCTGCAGCCGGCCGAGACGCGTCCCGACCTGGTCCGTGCGATCGCGACCACCCCGGGTGTCGCGTCGTACTTCGACCTGTCGTTCCAGCACGCGTCGGCGACGGTGCTGCGGCGGATGAAGCGCTTCGGTGACCCCGACAGCTTCCTGGGACTGCTCGACTCGATCCGGACCCTCGACCCGACCGCCGGTGTGCGGTGCAACGTGATCGTCGGCTTCCCGGGCGAGACCGAGGACGACGTGGCCACCCTGACCGACTTCTTGGAGCGCGCCCGCCTCGACGTGGTCGGGGTGTTCGGCTACTCCGACGAGGACGGCACCGAGGCGGCCACCTTCGAGGACAAGATCGACGAGGACGAGGTGGCCGAACGAGTGCGCCACGTGACCGAGCTCGTCGAGGAGCTGACGGCCCAGCGGGCAGAGGACCGCATCGGCGACGAGGTCGCGGTGCTCGTCGAGCGCGTCGAGGACGGCGAGGTCGAGGGTCGCGTGGCGCAGCAGGGCCCGGAGGTGGACGGTACGACGACCGTCGGTGGGCTCGACGCCCTCACCGCGCCGGTCCGGGTCGGTGACCTGGTGCGGGCCCGTGTGACGGGCTCCCACGGCGTCGACCTGTTGGCGAGCGCGCTGCCGGAGGGGACAGGATGACCCCGGTGGACGACGGACGAGCGATGGGCGAACGGCCGGCGCCGAGCAACTGGAACGTGCCGAACGCGCTGACCACCCTCCGCATCGTGATGGTGCCCTTCTTCGCGTGGGCGCTGCTGATCGACGACGGTCAGTCCACCGGATGGCGCTGGGTCGCCTTCGGGCTCTTCGCCGCGGCCATGATCACCGACAAGATCGACGGCGACCTGGCGCGCAAGCACGACATCGTGACCGACTTCGGCAAGATCGCCGACCCCATCGCCGACAAGGCGCTGACCGGCATGGCGTTCGTCGGGCTCTCGATCATCGGCGAGCTCTGGTGGGCCGTGACCGTGGTGGTGCTGATCCGGGAGTGGGGCATCACCGTCATGCGCTTCTGGCTGATCCGCCGCGGTGTCGTCATGCCCGCCGGTCGGGGCGGCAAGCTCAAGACCGTCGTGCAGACCGTGGCGCTGGCGCTGCTCATCATGCCGCTGCGCCAGCTCGAGGGCTTCTGGGAGCCGGTGGGCCTGGTGGTCTGGTGGATCGGGCTGGCCACGATGGCGGCGGCGGTCGTTCTCACGGTGTGGACCGGCGTCGAGTACGTCCGCGACACGATCCGCGCCCAGCGCCGGCAGAGCGGTCAGCCGGCGGACTGAGCAAGGTCCAGCGCGGCGTCCACCATCGCGAGGTGGGACAGCGCCTGCGGGAAGTTGCCGGCCTGGCAGCCCGACACGGGGTCGATCTCCTCGGCCAGCAGCCCCACGTCGTTGCGTCGTTCCAGCAGCTGCTCGAAGAGGGTGGTCGCGTCGTCGCGGCGACCGGCAGCGGCGTACGCCGAGACCAGCCAGAAGGAGCAGGCGACGAAGGCGTACTCCTCACCGGCGAGGCCGTCGACCCCCGAGGCGGTGCGGTAGCGGCGGACCAGGCCGTCCTCGAGCAGGTCCTCCTCGATGGCCCGGATCGTGCCGAGCATGAGGTCGTCGGTGCCGTCGATGAAGCCGAGCCCGGGGAGCACCAGCAGCGACGCGTCGACCTCGGTGGTGTCGTAGTGCTGGGTGAAGGTGCCCCGCTCCCGGTCGACCCCGCGCTCGAGGATCTCCGCCCGCACCTCGTCGCGGATCGCGCGCCACCGCTCGACCGGGCCCTCCAGGCCGTTCTCCTCGACCGCGCGCACCGCGCGGTCGAAGGCGACCCAGACCAGGACCCGGGAGTGGGTGAAGTGCCGCTGCTCGCCGCGGATCTCCCAGATCCCGTGGTCGGGCCGTTGCCAGCGCTCGGCCAGGTGCTCGACCAGCACCCGCTGGAGCGACCACGAGTCCGAGGAGTCGTCCAGACCGGTCGAGCGGGCCAGGTGGAGCGCGGCCAGCACCTCGCCGAACACGTCGGCCTGCTGCTGGCCGACCGCCCCGTTGCCGACACGGACCGGGGAGGACCCCTGGTAGCCGGCCAGGTGCTCCAGCTCCCGCTCGGGCAGGTCGCGGCCCCCGTCCACGGTGTAGACGATCTGCAGGTCCTGGGGGTCGCCGGCGACCGCGCGCAGCAGCCAGGACCGCCACAGGCTGGCCTCACGTCGGTAGCCCGAGCGCAGCAACGAGCCGAGCGTCATCGAGGCGTCACGCAGCCAGCAGTAGCGGTAGTCCCAGTTGCGGCTGCCTCCGAAGTCCTCCGGCAGGCTGGTCGTCGGAGCGGCCACGATGCCGCCCGTGCCGCCGTGGGTGAGCAGCCGCAACGTCACGAGCGACCGGACGACGGCGTCGCGGTAGGGACCGTCGTAGCTGCAGTGCTCGCCCCAGGCCTGCATGAGCTCGCGAGTCTCCTCGACCGCGCCGTCGACCTCGAGGCGCCCCGGGGAGCTCGTGGTGCGAGGCGGTCCAGATGGTGGCGAACTCGAGCTGCTCACCCGCCTCCAGGTCGAACTCGTCGACGTGGTGGCCGTCCTCCCGGGTCGGCAGTCGCGAGCCCCGCAGGATCAGCCGGTCCGGACCGGCGACGGCCATGATGATCTCCTCGCCGTCGTGCTGCTCGCGCCGCACCCACGGCCGGATCCCGCCGTAGCCGAAGCGCACGACCCATTCGTGACGGACCCGCACCGTGCCCTCGAGGCCCTCGACCAGACGGATCAGGTCGGCGCGACCATTGCCCACCGGCATCACGTCGGTCAGGCGGAACACCCCCGTCGGGGTGGTGAAGGTCGTCTCCAGCAGGGAGGTGCTCCCCACGTAGCGGCGCGAGACGCTGACGCTCGCGTCCTCGCCGTGGCTCAGCTCGGCGGGCCCGATCAGCCAGCGGCCGTTGTCGCGGTCACCGAGCAGCGCGGCGAAGCAGGCGGGGCTGTCGAAGCGGGGTAGGCACAACCAGTCGACCGACCCGTCCTTGCCGACGAGGGCGCCCGTGCCGGTGTCGCCGATGAGGGCGTAGTCCTCGATGGGGAGGGGCATGGCGGCTACCGTAGCCAGACCCGCGAAGGACCACCGGCGTTTGAGCGAGGCGTCCGTCGGTCCGGTCGCGGCAGCGGCGCGCCGGTGGATCCGCGACACGAGCCTGGGCGAGGCCGTGGAATGGGCGCTGAGGCGTTGGGGTTCAGTAGTAGGTTGGTGCAACCACGAGGCCGGACCGCCGGCCCGACCGAGAGGACGGAGCACAAGATGGTGCTGTTCCGACGCCTGCTCGGTGACGTCCTCCGCCGCCAGAGGCTCGAGCAGGGGCGCACGCTCCGCCAGCTCTGCGGCGAGGCACGCGTGAGCCTGGGCTACATGTCCGAGATCGAGCGAGGACAGAAGGAAGCGTCCAGCGAGCTCTTGGCCTCCATCTGCGCGGCGCTCGACGTGCCGCTCTCGGAGATCCTCTCCGAGGTCTCCGACGCCGTCGCGCTGGCCGAGGCGGCTGCCCTGGTCGAGCTGCACCCCCGCGAGCTCCGCTCGGAGAAGGTGTCGGTCGACAGCGGCAGCTCCGAGGGCGACGTCGTCGCCTCCGCCGCCTGACCCTCCCTTCCCGACTCGGTGGTCAGCGGGGCTGCTGGCAGGTGGGGCACCAGAAGGTGACCCGGTCACGGGGCGGGACGCCGTACGTGCCCTGCTGGATGCGGGTGCCGGCAGCGCCGGCACGGCTGACCCGCGCGACTGTAGACGTAGTGGGTGCGTCCGCGGCGCAGGTCGCCGGTGGTGGCCTGCTGGGCACGCTCCTTGTTGGCCTCGAGGAGCGCCTTGGCCCGTCGCACGAGCCGTGGCAGTCCGGGGACGTCGCCGACGCGTGCGTGCGGCGGCACACCGGCCAGGAAGCAGAGCTCGGCGGCGTACATGTTCCCGATGCCGGCCAGGTTGCGCTGGTCCAGCAGCGCCTCGACGAGCGGGCGGTCGGGGTCGGCGGTCAGCCGGCCGAGCGCCGCGGCCTCGTCCCAGTCGGGACCGAGCAGGTCCGGGCCGAGGTGCCCCACCACGGCCTCCTCCTCACCGCGGGCGACCAGCTCGGTCACCCCCAGGCTGAACCCCACCGCGGTCCAGTCGTCGGTCGCGAGCACCACGCGGGCCTGGTGGGTCGGTCGTCGCCACCGGGAGCCCGGCCGGTACAGGTGCCAGGACCCTTCCATCTTCAGGTGGGTGTGGAGCGTGTGCTCCGCGCCGATGCGGGTGAGCAGGTGCTTGCCGCGCGCGATCGTTGCCTCGACGTGCTGCCCGCTCAGGTCGACGGTGGCGATCTCGGGCACGCGGAAGTCCGAGCTCAGCAGGACCCGGCCGGTCAGGGCGCGGTCGAGCGAGCGCGCCGTGCGCCAGACGGTGTCGCCCTCAGGCACGGTCGCGACCTGGCTCAGCCACGGATCCGCAGACCTCGCGGTGTCGCCACGAAACCGGCCTGGGCCAGGGCTTCGCGCAGCGGCTCGGTGCTGCCCAGGATCGGCTCACCGTCGGCGCGTTCCACCGTCAGCCGCCCCATCGCGCCACGACGTACGGCGCCCGCGAGCGCGGTCATCGCCGCCGCGAGCTCGGCGGGGTCGTCGGTGAAGGTGAGCAGCGTCTTGCCGCCGCGCTCGAGGTAGACGCCCAGCGAGCCGTCGACCAGGATCACCAGCGCCCCGGCCTTGCGTCCCGGCCGGTGACCCGTGCCCGTCGCCGTCGCACCGTCCTCGGGCGAGGCCTCGGAGGACCGGTCCGGCCACGGCAGGGCCGCGCCGTAGGGGTTGGCGGGGTCGGTGGCGGCCAGCACCACGGTGGCGCGCGCGGCCTGCGGGTCGCCCTCGCTGCCGAGCTCGCGTGAGTAGGTCCGCAACCGGTCCACCGATCCCGGGATGCCGAACTGCGCCGCCCCCAGCCCCTCGACGAAGTAGCCGCGGCGGCAGCGACCGGAGTCCTCGAACGCCGAGAGCACCTTGTAGACACCGGCGAACCCGCCCGGCACCCGCTCGGAGACCACGGCTCCTCGCGTCACGACGCCGTGCCGCTCCAGCATCGCCTCGGCAGAGGCGTGGGAGCGTCGGGTCGCGTCCGTCTCGATCTCGGGCAGCAACGACCAGCGGCCCGCCGCGGTCGGGGGGCCGGTGCGCGTCGGCAGGTCGGGGCGGGGCCGGCTCGGGCGCGAGGAGCGGCGGGGGCGGGCCGGACGTCGGGGGCTCGAGTGGGCGGTGCGGCCCGCGGACCCCAGCAACCGCAGCGGCGCCAGCGTGTCGTTGGTCAGCCGGCCCGACCACACCAGGTCCCACAGCGCGGCGAGCATGGCGGTGTCGTCGGTCGACCCGGCGACGTTGCTGAGCTGACGGAAGAAGTAGGCCCCTCCGCCCTCGAGGGCGTCGATGACGCCGCGGTGCAGCGGCGTCTCGTCGTACGGCGTCGGCTCGGGCAGCGTGAGGTGGGCGCTGTCGGCGAGGTGCATCGACACCCAGCCGTCCTTGCCCGGCAGCGTGCCCTGACCGGCCCAGATCACCTCGCCGGTGGCGGTGAGCTCGTCGAGGTAGGCGCCGGTGTAGTCCTCGATCCGGCTCGGCAGCACCAGCGTCTCCAGGGCGCTGGCCGGCACGGCGCAGCCCGCGAGCTGCTCGACCACCGACAGCACCCCGTCGACGCCGCGGAGCCCGGAGCGACGCGAGCGCGGGGCTCCCGCCGGGGAGCGGCCGTTGCGCTGGCCCGCTGCCTCCTCCGGCTGGTCGACGATGACGTTCTGCCACGCCGGCAGGAAGCGCCCGAGGGTGGCCGGCTCGACCGGCTCGACCTCCTTGCGCAGCGCGGCCAGGCTGCGGCGCCGCAGCCGGCGCAGCACCTCGGCGTCGCACCACTCCGAGCCGCTCCCGGTCGGGCGGAACTCGCCCTCGACGACGCGACCGCTGCCCGCCAGCCGCAGCAGCGTCTGCCGGACCACAGCGGAGCCGAGGCCCCACCGCTCGGCCACGTCGGAGACCGTGAAGGGACCGTGGCACCGCGCGTAGCGGCCGACCAGGTCGGCCAGCGGGTCGGCGACCTCGTCGAGGAACGCGTTCGGGGTGCCGGGCGGGACCGGTACGCCGAGCCCGTCCCGCAGGCGGGGCACGTCCTCGACGGCAGCCCACCGCGGCTCACCGGCGACACGCACCTGGACGACGCGCCGGGCCTCGGCCAGCGCCAACAGCCAGCCCTCGGCCTCCTCGGCCGACTCGTCGGGGACCCGTGCGGTGACCTCGGCGGTGCTCAGCGGACCGATGAGGCGGACCAGGTCGGCCACCCCCTCGAGACCGCGGGCCCGGCGCTCCGGGTCCAGGCGCTGCAGCTCGAGCTCCACCGCCGTCAAGACCGCCGGGTCGAGCAGCTCGCGCAGCTCGGCACGCCCCAGCAGCTCGGCCAGCAGGCCCTGGTCGAGGGAGAGAGCCGCCGCGCGGCGCTCGGCCAGCGGGTTGTCGCCCTCGTACATGAAGGCCGCGACGTAGCCGAACAGCAGCGACCGGGCGAACGGCGAGGGCTGGTCGGTGTGGACCTCGGAGACCTGGACCGCGCGCGAGGACAGCCGCTTCATCAGGCCGACCAGCGCGGGCACGTCGTACACGTCCTGCAGGCACTCGCGCACCGCCTCGAGCACGATCGGGAAGGACGGGTACTTCGACGCGACGGACAGCAGCTGGGCCGACTTCTGGCGCTGCTGCCACAGCGGGGACCGTCGTCCGGGGTCGCGGCGGGGCAGCAGGAGCGCCCGGGCCGCGCACTCGCGGAACCTGCTCGCGAACAGGGCGGAGCCGCCGACCTCGGCGGTCACGAGGTCCTCGATCTCGTCGGCGTCGAAGACCACCACGTCGGCGCCCGGCGGGTCCTGGTCGCTCTCGGGAATCCTCATGACGATGCCGTCGTCGGAGGACAATGCCTGGGCGTCGACGCCGTACCGCTCGGCGAGCCTCACCCCGATCGCCAGCGCCCACGGGGCGTGCACCTGCGCGCCGTAGGGGGAGTGCAGCACGAGTCGCCAGTCGCCCAGCTCGTCGCGGAACCGCTCGACCAGCAACGTGCGGTCCGAGGGCAGCACGGAGGTCGCCTGCCGCTGCTCGTCGAGAAAGGTCACGAGGTTCTCCGAGGCCCAGGCGTCGAGCCCGGCGTCACGGCACCGCGCCACCGCGTCGGCCCGGTCCAACATGCCGAGCTCGCGGGTGAAGACCCCGATCGCCTCACCGAGCTCGGCCGGTCGCCCGAGCTGGTCGCCCTTCCAGAACGGCAGCCGGCCCGGTTGGCCGGGGGCGGGGGAGACCAGCACCCGGTCGTGGGTGATGTCCTCGATCCGCCAGCTGGTGGCTCCGAGCGCGAACACGTCGCCGACGCGTGACTCGTAGACCATCTCCTCGTCGAGCTCGCCGACCCGGCTGGCCTTCTCGCCCACCAGGAAGACCCCGAACATGCCGCGGTCGGGGATCGTCCCGCCGCTGGTCACCGCCAGCCGTTGGGCACCCGGCCGGCCGGTGAGGGTCTCGGCGACCCGGTCCCACACGATGCGCGGGCGCAGCTCGGCGAACTCGTCGCTGGGGTAGCGGCCCGAGAGCAGGTCGAGCGTCGCGTCGAACGCGGCCCGCGGCAGGGAGGCGTACGACGCCGCGCGCCGGACGAGCTCGTAGACCTCGTCGACCTTCCAGTCCTCCAGCGACGTCATGGCCACCACCTGCTGGGCCAGGACGTCCAGCGGGTTGGTCGGCACCCGCAGCGACTCGATGCGCCCGGCACGCATGCTCTCGACCGCCACCGCGGTGTGGACGAGGTCGGCGCGGTGCTTGGGCAGCAGCACCCCGCGCGACACCTCGCCGACCTGGTGGCCGGCGCGCCCGACCCGCTGCAGCGCCGAGGCCACGCTGGGCGGCGACTCGATCTGCACGACCAGGTCGACCGCGCCCATGTCGATGCCGAGCTCGAGGCTGGACGTGGCCACCACGCAGGGCAACCGACCACGCTTGAGGTCGTCCTCGATGAGCGCACGCTGGTCCTTGGAGACCGAGCCGTGGTGGGCGCGGGCGATCACGACCGGCGCGCCCTCGGACTGGCCGGACTGGGCCATGACCTGGGCGGGGGGCTTGGGTCGGGGTGACGGGGTCGCGGGGGAGCCGGGCGAGGGTGACAGGGTCGCGGGGGAGCCGGGCGAGGCCCCCTCGGCGCCCAACCGCCCTCTCCGCTCCTTCGTCGCTGCGAGGGGGCCAGACCCATCCACGGTCGCCGAGGGGGCCTCGCCCGGCTCCGCGGCACCGTCGCCTCCGCGCGCTGTCGCCTCGCCACCGCCATCCGCGAATGCTGCAGGGTCCAGAGCGTCCGCTCGGTCGGTGGCGATCTCGTTGAGGCGGGCGGTGAGTCGCTCGGCGAGGCGGCGTGAGTTGGCGAAGACGATGGTGGAGCGGTGCTGCTCGACGAGGTCGACGACCTGCTCCTCGATGGAGGGCCAGATGGAGGTGCGGCGCTCCTCGCCGGCGGCCGGGCCCTCCTGGTCCGCGGCCGGGGCGCCCAGCTCGGACATGTCCTCGACGGGCACGACGACGCTGAGGTCCCACTGCTTCACGGCGGGGGGAGCGACGATCTCGACGGGGCGGCTGCCGCCGAGGAAGCGAGCGACCTCGTCGAGGGGGCGCACCGTGGCGGAGAGGCCGATCCGCTGGGCGGGCTGGGGGAGGAGGGCGTCCAGGCGCTCCAGCGAGAGGGCGAGGTGGGCCCCGCGCTTGGTGCCGGCCACGGCGTGGACCTCGTCGACGATGACGGTGTCGACGCTGCGCAGGATCTCGCGGGCCTGCGAGGTGAGCATGAGGAACAGCGACTCGGGCGTGGTGATGAGGATGTCCGGCGGCTTCGAGACCAGGGCGCGACGCTCGTTGGCCGGGGTGTCGCCGGAGCGGGTGCCGACCCGGATGTCGGGCTCGGGCAGGCCGAGGCGCGTCGCGGTGTGGCGGATGCCCGTCAGCGGAGCCCGCAGGTTGCGCTCCACGTCGACGGCCAGCGCCTTCAGCGGCGAGATGTAGAGGACCCGGCACCGCTCCTTGGTGGGCGGCGTCGGCGACTGGGCCAGCCGGTCCAGCGACCACAGGAAGGCGCTGAGCGTCTTGCCGGACCCGGTGGGCGCCACGACGAGCGCGTTGCGGCCCGCCGCGATCTCGCGCCAGGCTCCGACCTGAGCCGGGGTCGGCTCGGCGAAGGCGGCGTCGAACCACGTCCGCGTGGCTTCCCCGAAGCCCGCCCACACGTCGTCGGTCACGTCTGCACCTGTCGCTTCCTGTCCTGGCGGACGCCCCGCCCGAGATGGCGGCGTCCACGTCCCCACCATCTTGTCCGACGGCACCGACAACCACGCACCGCCGGGTCGGCGACCGCTCGCAACGGGGGTTCGGGAAACCCGGATGGGACCTGGCGGCGGGGCGGGTTAGGTTGCGACCATGAGCTCCACCACCCCGCCGACCCCCGACCACCCCGGGGAGCCCGGTCCCGACGTGCGCACCGACGTACGACGCGAGGGTGAGCGCTCGGACCTGCCCGCCACCATGGTCGAGGCCCGGGGGCTGACCAAGAGCTTCGGCGCTTCGAGGCGGTCAAGGGTGTCGACGTCACCGTCCACCAGGGGGAGTCGTTCGGCTTCCTGGGCCCCAACGGCGCCGGCAAGTCCTCGACCATGCGCATGATCGCCGCCGTCTCCCCGCCCACCAGCGGCACGCTCCAGGTGCTGGGGCGCGACCCCGTGACCGACGGCTCGGCGATCCGTGCCCGGCTGGGCGTCTGCCCGCAGGAGGACACCCTCGACAACGAGCTCACGGTCCGGGAGAACCTGCTCATCTACGGCCGCTACTTCGGCATCGCCCGCAAGACCATCGCCACCCGCGCCGACGAGCTGCTCACGTTCTTCCAGCTCACCGACAAGCGCGACGCCAAGGTCGACAGCCTGTCGGGCGGCCTCAAGCGACGGCTCACCATCGCTCGCTCGCTGGTCAACGACCCCGACCTGCTGCTGCTCGACGAGCCCACCACGGGCCTGGACCCGCAGGCACGCCACGTCCTGTGGGAGAAGCTCTACCGGCTCAAGCAGCAGGGCGTGACGCTGGTGCTGACCACCCACTACATGGACGAGGCCGAGCAGCTCTGCGACCGGCTGGTGGTGATGGACGGCGGGCTCGTGGTCGCCGAGGGCGCTCCCCGCGACCTGATCCGCGACCACTCCACCCGGGAGGTGCTCGAGCTGCGCTTCGCGGTCGGGGGGCACGAGTCCTCGGCCGAGCGGGTCTCCGACCTGGCCGAGCGGGTCGAGGTGCTGCCCGACCGGCTGCTGCTCTACACCCACGACGGCGAGCAGGCGCTGGCCGACGTCCACGCCCGTGGCCTCGAGCCCGTGACAGCCCTCGTCCGACGCTCCAGCCTCGAGGACGTCTTCCTGCGCCTGACCGGACGGACACTGGTCGACTGATGAGCACGACACCCGCCCCTCCCGCCGCCGCCCGGGTCGGCACCCGAGCCATGGTGCTGCGCCAGACCGACTACTGGCTGACCCGTCTGCGCCGCACCTGGCGCGGGGGCGTCGTCGGCGCGTTTCTCGAGCCGGTCCTCTACCTGCTCGCCATGGGCGTGCTCCTGGGCCAGTACGTCGACGACGCCGGCTCGGCGAGCATCGGGCCGTCGTACCTCGACTTCGTCGCGCCCGGCATGATGGCGGCCGCTTCGATGCAGCTGGCCACCAGCGAGACCACCTGGCCGGTGATGGGTGCGGTCAAGTGGGACCGCACCTACTACGGCATGCTCGCCACCCCGCTGCGCGTGGGCGACATCGTGGCCGGGCACCTGACCTTCGTGGTGCTGCGCCTCGCCTTCACCGCCGCGGTCTTCGCGCTCGTCGTGGGCCTCTTCGGCGTGTTCACCACCCTTCCGGGGGTGGTGGGCGCCTGGGCGGCGGCGGTGCTGACCGGGGTCGCGTTCGCCTTCCCGATCTACGGCTACGCCGCCGGCGCGAAGTCCGAGCAGTCCTTCGCGCTGATCTACCGCATCGGCGTCATCCCCATGTTCCTGTTCTCCGGCGCCTTCTTCCCCGTCGAGAACCTGGCCGCCCCGCTCGAGGTGGTGGCCCGGGTGCTGCCGCTGTGGCACGGCGTCGAGCTGTGCCGCGGCGCGGCCCTCGGCGGCCTCGAGCCGCTGCCCGCCCTGGGGCACGTCGCCTACCTCGTCGCGCTGGCCGTGGCCGGTGGCTGGTGGGCGGTCCGTCGTCTGACCGGACGGCTGGTGATCTGACGTGGCCGTCGTCACCACCGCGCTCGCCCGGTCGATCGCCCGACCCGACCACGGCGGCGCCGGCGCTCTCATGGTCCGCAACTTCTGGGTCATGCGACGCAGCTGGATCGTGGTCGCCAGCGGCTTCTTCGAGCCGGTGTTCTTCCTGTTCTCCATCGGCGTCGGCATCGGCGCGATCGTCAGCGGCTTCACCGTCATGGGGGAGGAGATCCCCTACAAGGAGTTCGTCGCCCCCGCGATGCTCGCCGCCTCAGCCATGAACGGCGCCATCCTCGACTCGACCTTCAACGTGTTCTTCAAGCTGAAGTTCGAGAAGGTGTACGACGCCGTCCTCGCGACCCCGCTCGGGCCGCGCGACGTGGCCCGTGCGGAGATCGGGTGGGCGGTCTCGCGCGGCGGGCTCTACGCCACGGGATTCCTGCTCGTCATGCTCGCCATGGGGTTGGTCTCGTCGTGGTGGGCGTTGCTGGCCCTCCCGGCCGCCCTGCTGACCAGCTTCGCCTTCGCCGGGGTGGGCATGGCGCTGACGACCTTCATGAAGTCCTGGCAGGACTTCGAGCTCGTGCTGCTGGCGATCATGCCGATGTTCCTGTTCTCGGCGACCTTCTACCCCGTCGAGACCTACGGCGACTGGCGCTGGCTCGTCGAGGTCACCCCGCTCTACCGTGCTGTCGTGCTGATGCGCGAGCTGTGCACCGGACTGCTCAGCGAGGCCTCACTCGTGTCAGTGGCCTACTTGGCCGTCATGGGCATCATCGGCATGACCATCGCCGGTCGCCGCATCGGCAGGCTGCTCCTGACGTGAGCAGACCCGAGCCGACCCGAGCCGACCTGAGGAGGAACGTGAGGCACACCGAGTTCTGGGCACGCATGGAGGCCGAGCTGGGGTCGGCGTACGCGCCGGTCTGGGCGCGGCAGCAGGTCCTCGGCGCGCTCGGCGGACGCACGCCGGAGGCCGCGCTCGACCAGGGCGTGCCGCCCAAGCAGGTCTGGTACGCCGTCGCGGCCGTGCTCGGGGTCCCCGAGGGCCAGCGATGAGCCGGTGACCACCGCCCAGGTCGCACCCCCCACGGTGGCAGCCGTCCAGCGCCGCACGGTCCGGGTGCTGGTCGGCTCCCAGGCCCTCGGCGGCCTCGGGACCACGATCGGCATCGCCGTCGCCTCGGTCCTGGCCGAGCGGATCACGGGCAACGCCTCGTTGGCCGGCCTCGTCCAGACCGTCCAGGTCCTCGGCTCCGCCGGGGCGGCCTACCTGCTGGCGCGCGTGATGGGCCGGCGAGGTCGTCGACCCGGACTGGCGCTGGGCTACCTGCTCGGAGCGGTCGGGGCCGGTCTGTGCGTGGTCGGCGGCGCGGTGGGCTCCTTCGCGCTGCTGCTGACCGGCGCCCTCCTGCTCGGGTCCAACACCGCGGCGTCGCTGGCCTCGCGCTACGCCGCCGCTGACCTCGCGCCGGCCCAGCAGAAGGGGCGTGCGCTCTCGCTGGTGCTGTGGGCGACCACGGTCGGTGCCGTGGCCGGGCCCAACCTGGTGGGTCCCGCGGGTTCGCTCGCCGCCTGGCTCGGCCTGCCGGCGCTGACCGGCCCCTTCCTCGTCAGCCTGGTGGCGACCCTGGCAGCGTCGCTCGTCGTGGTGGCCCTGCTGCGGCCGGACCCGCTGCTGCTGGCCCGTGAGGTGTCGGGCGAGGACGTGCGCGGCCCGCGCACGCGTCTGTCACGTGCCGACCGGGCGGCCCTGCTGCGCGCCCACCCCGGCATCCCGGCCGCTGTGCTGGCACTGGCCTCGGCGCACGCGGTGATGGTCGCCGTCATGGTCATGACCCCGCTGCACATGGACCACGGCGGTGCCGCGCTCGAGGTGATCGGCCTGGTCATCAGCATCCACGTGCTCGGCATGTTCTTCTTCTCCCCGCTGGTCGGCCTCCTCGTCGACCGGGTCGGGTCCCGGGCCGTGCTCGCGCTCGGCGCGCTGGTGCTGTGGCTGTCGCTGGCGCTGAGCGGGACCTCGCCCGAGGGGGCGTCGACGCGCATCGGGGCCGGCCTCTTCCTGCTCGGCCTGGGCTGGTCGCTGTGCTCGGTCGCCGGCGCGGCGCTGCTGACGCTCTCGGCCCCGCTGGTCCACCGCACGGGCGTGCAGGGCACCTCAGACCTCCTGATGAACCTCGCCGCGGCCGCGGCGGGAGTCGGGGGCGGGCTGGTCGTGGGCGCCTTCGGCTACGGCGCCCTGAACGGCTTCGCCGCGATCCTGGTGCTCGGGGTGGCTGCCGCCGCGATGTGGGCCGGACCGCACTCCGCTGCCGCGCCGCCGGAGGAGGCCCCTTAGGGTCGTCGCCATGACCAGCGCTGAGCGACCCACCCTCGCCGTCATCGGCGGCAGTGGCTTCTACGAGTTCCTCGACGACGTCGAGACGGTCGACGTCGAGACGCCGTACGGCGCTCCGTCGGCCCCCGTCACCATCGGCGAGGTGGGCGGGCGTCGGGTCGCCTTCCTGCCCCGCCACGGCAAGGGTCACGCCCAGCCGCCTCACAAGATCAACGTGCGCGCCAACATCTGGGCGCTGCGCTCGGTCGGGGTGCGCCAGGTCTTCGCCCCCTGCGCCGTCGGCGGGCTGCAGCAGCACACCCAGCCGGGGACCCTGGTGGTGCCCGACCAGCTCGTCGACCGCACCACCGGGCGGGTCAGCACGTTCGTCGAGACCGGCGCGCTGCACATCCCCTTCGCCGACCCCTATTGCCCGCAGCTGCGCGGCTCCCTGCTCGGTGCGGCGCCGGACGCGGTCGACGGCGGTGCCATGGTCGTCATCGAGGGCCCGCGGTTCTCCACGCGCGCCGAGTCGCAGTGGTACGCCGCGCAGAGCTGGTCCCTGGTCAACATGACGGGCCTGCCCGAAGCGGCCCTGGCGCGCGAGATGGGCCTCTGCTACGCCGCGATCGCGCTGGTGACCGACGTCGACGCGGGGGTCTCGGCGGAGGACGAGTCGGTGAGCATGGAGGCGGTGTTCGCGATGTTCGCGGCCAACATCGACCGGCTCAAGGGCCTCATCGGCGAGGCCGTCGCCGCCGCTCCGCAACCAGGGCCGTGCGGCTGCAACACCTGGATGGACGGCCTCGAGATCCCCTACGAGCTCCCGTGAAGGTCCTGCTCACCGGAGCGTCCGGCTTCATCGGATCCGCGATCTGCACCCTGCTCGACGAGACCGGCCACGAGGTGGTCGCCGTCGACGCGCTCATCCCGCAGGCCCACGGCGAGGGCACGGTGCCCGACGCCACCGTCCACCGGCTCGACGTGCGCGAGGCCGACAGCTGGGTGGACCTGCTCCGCGGGGTCGACGTGGTCTGCCACCAGTCGGCCATGGTCGGCGCCGGGGTGACGGTCTCCGACATGCCGCTCTACGCCTCCCACAACGACCTCGGCACGGCGGTCCTGCTCGCTGCCATGGAGGAGGCCGGGGTCAAGCGGCTGGTCTTCGCCTCCTCGATGGTGGTCTACGGCGAGGGTCGCTACGTCTGCGCGACCCACGGCCACGTGCTGCCGGGTGTGCGCACCGTCGCCGACCTGGAGGAGGGCCGCTTCGACAACCCCTGCCCGACCTGCGGGGAGGCCCTGGGCTGGGAGCTCGTCGACGAGGACGCCAGGCTGGACCCACGCAGCAGCTACGCCGCCAGCAAGCTGGCCACCGAGCACTACGCCTCGGCGTGGGTGCGGCAGGCCGACGCCCGGGCGGTGGGGCTGAGGTACCACAACGTCTACGGCGCTCGGATGCCGCGGGACACGCCGTACTCCGGGGTGGCGGCGATCTTCCGCTCCTCCCTCGAGCGCGGCGAGGCGCCGCGGGTCTTCGAGGACGGCGGCCAGATGCGCGACTTCGTCCACGTGGCCGACGTGGCCCGGGCCAACCTCGCCTCGATCGAGGCCGTCACCGCCGGCACGCACGGCGCCGGCAGCGAAGACGACGCCCTCGCGGCGTACGAGGCCTTCAACGTGTGCTCCGGCGAGCCGGTCAGCATCCGCGACGTGGCCCAGATGCTGGGAGCCGCGAGCGGCATCGAGCCGGTCGTCACCGGGCAGTACCGTCTCGGCGACGTGCGCCACGTGGTCGCCTCACCCGAGCGGGCGCGGCAGCGTCTGGGCTTCGACGCGCAGGTCATGCCCGCGCAGGGACTGGCGGCCTTCGTCCACGAGCCGCTGCGCACCTGACAGACCCGGATCCGCTGACGTCATAGGTACTGGTCGCTGGAGAGACCAGTACCTATCACGTTGCCGCTACCAGGTGGTGCGGAGCAGGTGCTGGATCACCAGCGCCGCCGTGAGCTGGACCCACACCCCGCGACGCCGCCACCGCTCGGGCAGCAGCGCGCAGCCGAGCAGCACCCACGGCACGAACGGCAACCAGATCCGCTCGACCTCGGCCTTGCTCATCTGTGACAGGTCGGCGGTCAGCACCGTGAGCACCCCGGCCAGCGTCATCACGTAGACCGCGTGCCGAGGACTGCGCTCGGTCGGGAAACGGGGGAGGCGCTCGAGGAGCGCGGCGCCGCGGGAGCCCGCGGGGGCCGACGACCTCGGGTGGCTCGGGCCGTGGTGGCCGCGGGACGGCTCGTCGTCACCGGGCAGGCGCGGCCGTCCCTTGTCGGCGAGGAGCCACGCCACCGCGGCACCGGCCATCGGACCGGCCGAGAAGAGGAAGGCACCCAGGTTGCCCCACATCCAGTACAGCGGCGTTCGTCGGCCGCCGACGCCCTCCCAGTAGCGGTCGTGCAGCTCGGGCAGGGCGTCCCAGTAGTAGAAGCCGAAGGCGGCGAAGGACAGCACCACACCGACCGCCGCCAGTGCCGCGATCGGCAGCGGCTTCCACGCCCCTCCCAGCCACAGCACCGCCAGGCAGAGGATCCCAAGCAGCGGCAGGCCGTAGGACATCATCACGACGTAGCCCAGCAGCAGACCAGCGACCACCGACCAGGCCACCTGCGGACCCACGGATCGCCGGGTCGCTGCCGTCGCCAGCGCGGCCAGGCCCCAGGCCCCGACCGCCGCGAACAGCGCGTCGCCGGAGACGCACATCCAGATCGCCGCCGGGCCGACGGCCAGGAACGGCGCGGCGCGGCGGACGATCTGCTCGGAGCCCAGGGTGCGCAGGGTGCAGAGCACGGCGACGGGGGTGGTGGCGGCGATGACCGTGACGACCAGACCCGCCTCGAAGCCTCCGGTGATCCCGAGCCGCACGAGCAGGACGAAGAAGGCGAGCGCACCCGGCGGGTGGCCGGCGATGTGCACCGGCCAGTTGCGGGGCTCGGCGTCGTAGGAGATCCGGCCGACGTACTCCGCGAGCGTCGCGGGGAAGTCGGTCACCGACCGTGCGGTGTTCATGTACTCGTAGCTGTCGTCCATGACGTCGCTGATGCCGCCGGTCCCGTCAAGCAGGGCGAGCGTCAGCATCCAGGTCAGCGCGGCGACGTACGTCACCATCAGCAGGCGGCCCCAGGGCAGCGTCTCGGCCCAGTCGACGGCCTTCCACCCGAACAGGCCCGCCAGCACCAGCGCGACCGCGGTCGCGACCCCGGCGCGCGGCATCCACTCGGCGTGGATCGGCGGGAAGCTGTTGACCCGCACGTTCCAGTCGAACACCGCCGGCACCGCCATGCAGAGGCCCATGAGGACGAGGGCGGTCACCAAGCCGGTGACGGGCAGCCGGGCGCGCCAGGGCGCCTGGGGGCGTCTGTCAGGTGGCAGCGTGCGCGTGGGCATGCCCGGACTCTAGCCAGCGTCGACCAGCCCGTAGCGTGACGTCCCATGGATCCCACGCAGCCCTCCGGAGCGCGCCCGCGCTGCGACCTCGTCCTGCCCTGCAAGGACGAGGGACCCGCCCTGGTCGACCTCCTGCCGCGCATCCCCGAGACCTTCGACGTCATCGTCGTCGACAACGGATCCACCGACGACACCGTGGCGGTGGCCGAGCGGCTCGGCGCCCGTGTGGTGCGCGAGCAGACCCCCGGGTACGGCGCCGCCGTCCACGCCGGCGTCGTGGCCGCGCGCCACGACTGGCTCGCGGTCATGGACGGCGACGGCTCCTTCGACCCCGGCGACCTGCTGCCGCTGCTCGACGAGGTGTCGAGCGGTCGGGCCGACCTGGCGCTGGGCCGCCGGCGACCGGTGAGCCGTGGGGTGTGGCCCTGGCACGCGCGGGCCGGGAACACCGTGCTGCTGTGGTGGCTTCGTCGCAAGACCGGGCTGCCGGTCCGCGACATCGCCCCCATGCGCGTGAGCGGGCGTCAGGCGATGCTCGACCTCGGGGTCGAGGACCGGCGCTTCGGCTACCCCGTGGAGCTGCTGCAGCGCGCCCACGCCGCCGGCTGGCGCTTCTCCGAGCGGGATGTCAGCTACCACCCCCGCGCCGAGGGCACGAAGTCGAAGGTGTCGGGCTCGGTCAAGGGCTCGATGCGCGCGGCCCGCGACTTCGCGCGGGTGATCCGGTGACGACGGCTGAGGCGCTCTTCGGCCCCGACGGGGCGCCGGCCCGCGGGCTGGTCGTCGCCAAGGCCCCGGTCAGTGGTCGGGTCAAGACCCGGTTGGGGGCCGACGTCGGGCTCGACGTGGCGGCCCGACTCGCAGCCGCCGCCCTCCTGGACACCCTCGACGCCTTCGAGACCGCCTTCGGCCCCGGCCACCGGCACGTCGCGATGACCGGCGACCTGGCTGCTGCCGAGCAGGGCGAGGAGATCCGCGACCGGCTGGCCGCCTGGGTGGTGCACGAGCAGCGCGGTGAAGGGCTCGGCGAGCGGCTCGCGAACGCTCACGCCGACGTGGCAGCGACCGGTCCCGGCCCCGTCGTGCAGGTGGGGATGGACACGCCCCAGGTCACCCCTGCCCTGCTGGAGGACGTCGTACGACGCCTGCGGCACCGACCCGCCGTGCTGGGGCCGGCCGAGGACGGTGGCTGGTGGGTGCTCGCGCTGACCGACGGCGCCCGTGGCGGGCTGCTCGCCGACGTCCCGATGTCGACCGACAAGACCTGCCTGGAGACCGAGCGGGCGCTGGTGGAGGCGGGTCTTCCGGTCGCCCACGCCGCGGTCCTCTGCGACGTGGACACCGTGGTCGAGGCGATCGCCGTGGCCGCCGACGCGCCCACGACCCGCTTCGCCCGGCTCTGGAGGGCCGAGGGTCCGCGTTGACCGCGTGAGCGCTACCTGGTTCCCATGGGTCCTCGGACGGTGTCGGAGCACGGAGCCCGTGGATCCGCGTCCTACGCTGGGCCCGAGGGAAGGATGTGGATGACGATCCTGGAGCCGGTACGGCGCGCGGCGTCCCGCCGTCCCCCGGCGCCGGCGGAGGGCGACTTCACCTCGCGTCTGCGCAACCCGGCCGTGGCCGCCCGGATCGGGATCTGGCTCGGCGTCACCTTCACGATCGCGTTCCTGACCGGGATCGTGAGTCACTGGGCCCAGTCGCCGACGCCCTGGTTCCCCTTCCCCTCGCGCCCGGCATGGGGCTATCGCGTCACCCAGGGGTTGCACGTCATCAGCGGCACCGCCGCCATCCCGCTGCTCCTGGTCAAGCTGTGGACGGTCTACCCCCGGCTGTTCGCCTCGCTCGGGCGTGGGGCACGCCAGCTGCTCCTCGCCGGCCTCGAACGGCTCTCGATCGCGGTGCTGGTCGCCGCCGCCATCTTCCAGCTGACCACCGGACTGATGAACTCCGCCCAGTGGTACCCGTGGGAGTTCAGCTTCCGCTCCACCCACTTCGCCGTCGCCTGGATCGCGATCGGCGCCCTGGTCGTGCACGTCGCGGTCAAGCTCCCGGTCATCCGGACCGCCCTGGGTGAGCCGGTCGACGCCGACACCCTCGACCGCGACGGCACCGGGGCCGACGGCAGCGCGCTGTCACGACGGGGCCTGCTCCGGTCCACCTGGCTCGCCTCCGGCATCGCCGTCCTCGCCTCAGCGGGCAGCACGGTCCCCTGGCTGCGCGACGTCTCGGTGCTCGGCGTCCGCTCCGGGGACGGACCCCAGGGCCTGCCCGTCAACAAGTCGGCCCGGGCGGCCGGGGTCACCACGACGGCCCTGTCGCCGTCGTACGCCCTGGAGGTCCTGCTCGGCGACGAGCACGGTGCGTCTGACGCGCGAGCAGCTGCTGGCCATGCCGCAGGTGACCGAGGAGCTGCCGATCGCCTGCGTCGAGGGCTGGAGCGCGTCGGGCACCTGGACCGGCGTGCGGGTCAAGGACCTGTTGGCCGAGGTGGGTGCCGGTCCGAGCGACGTCATCGTCTTCTCGTTGCAGGAGTCCGGTCCCTACCGCACCACGCTGCTGCCGGAGAACTTCGTGGCGAACGACGCCACCCTGCTGGCGCTGCAGCTCAACGGTGAGGACCTCTCGATCGACCACGGCTACCCGGCGCGCATCATCGCCCCGAACCGCCCCGGGGTGCTGCAGACCAAGTGGGTCGGCCGGCTGCAGGTGGAGGCATGACCGCCCGCCTCGCCCTCGGCGGCATCGGTGTCCTGATCGGGCTGTACGGCGTGTTCCGACTGCTCGAGCTGGGCTGGGACAACCTGGTGGCGACCGTGGTGTGGCTGGCCGGTGGCGTGGTCCTCCACGACGCGGTGCTCGCGCCGCTCGTCGTCGTGGTCTGCGCGCTGGCCGTGCTCGCCCTGCGCTCGCGCGCCTGGCGGGCGGCCGCCGCCGGGGGACTGGTGGTCCTCGGGACCGTGACGCTGACCGCGGTGCCCGTGCTGGGCCGCTTCGGCGCGAAGGACGACAACCCCACGCTGCTGGACCGGCCGTACGTCGTCGGCTGGTTGCTCGTGGCCGGGCTGGTCGTGCTGGGCACCCTGCTGGTCGGCTGGTCGGCGGCGCGACGAGAGCCAGAGCCCGACCCGGGACCCGACCGGGCGCCGGACCCTGCACCCGACCCGGCGGCGGGGGAGACGCCCGCCCGCTGAGCCCTCGGGCGTGTCGGCTTCGGTCGAACACGTGTTCGGGCTAGGTTGGTCCTGCGGCTCGGGACCGGGTCGTGAACCCGCCGGTTCTCCCCAGCTCGGGGGCACGCTCCCCAAACTGTCGGCGGGACTTCCTAGAGTCCACCGCACACGAACAAACCGATGCGAGAGCCCCGTGAGCCGGGGGCAGAACAGGACGGCACCCATGTCAGCCACGAACCGCGAGAAGGCCCTCGACGCCGCGCTCGCCAACATCGAGAAGCAGTTCGGCAAGGGCTCGGTGATGCGTCTGGGTGACGACACCCGTGCCCCGCTGTCGGTCATCCCCACCGGTGCGATCTCCCTCGACATCGCGCTCGGCCTCGGTGGCCTCCCGCGCGGTCGCGTCGTGGAGATCTACGGCCCGGAGTCCTCCGGAAAGACGACGGTCGCGCTGCACGCGGTGGCCAACGCCCAGGCCGCCGGCGGCATCGTGGCGTTCATCGACGCCGAGCACGCGCTCGACCCGGAGTACGCGAAGGCCCTCGGGGTCGACACCGACGCCCTGCTGGTCTCCCAGCCCGACTCCGGTGAGCAGGCCCTCGAGATCGCCGACATGCTGATCCGCTCCGGCGCTCTCGACCTCATCGTCATCGACTCCGTGGCCGCGCTCGTGCCGCGCGCGGAGATCGAGGGCGAGATGGGCGACAGTCACGTCGGCCTGCAGGCCCGCCTCATGAGCCAGGCGCTCCGCAAGATGACCGGTGCGCTGAACAACTCCCAGACCACCATGATCTTCATCAACCAGCTGCGCGAGAAGATCGGTGTCATGTTCGGCTCGCCCGAGACCACCACCGGTGGCCGGGCGCTGAAGTTCTACTCCTCGGTGCGCCTCGACGTGCGCCGGATCGAGACGCTCAAGGACGGCCAGGACATGGTCGGCAACCGCACGCGCGTCAAGGTCGTCAAGAACAAGGTCGCCCCGCCGTTCAAGCAGGCCGAGTTCGACATCATGTACGGCCTGGGCATCAGTCGTGAGGGTGGCCTCATCGACGTCGGCGTCGATGCGGGCCTCGTCCGCAAGGCCGGCGCCTGGTACACCTACGAGGGCGACCAGCTCGGACAGGGCAAGGAGAACGCCCGCACCTTCCTGCGCGACAACCCCGACCTGGCCAACGAGCTGGAGAAGAAGATCCTCGAGAAGCTCGGGATCGGTCCCCAGCTGACCGACCAGGTCGCGGCAGCCGATGAGCCGGTCAACGTCCAGTTCTGAGTCCACCGAGGAGACCGGCGCCGGCGCCTGGGGCGAGGCGGAGTCCTCCGCACCAGGTGAGCGCCGGTCTCGCGGTGGGTCGCGGAGTGGTTCCTCCGCCCGATCCCGAGGTGGCAACCGCCCCCGAGCCGGCTCGGGCCTGGGCCGAGGGTTCGTCGCGGGCCGCTCCGAGCCGCGCGAGCGACCCACGGACGACGGGCCCGAGGACGAGCAGTGGCTCGGCCCGGAGGCCGATCCCGAGAGCGTGGGCCGCAAGATCCTGCTCGACCAGCTGACCGGCCAGGCGCGCAGTCGCGCCGAGCTGGCGGCCAAGCTGGCACGCAAGCGGGTGCCGCCCGAGGTGGCCGACTCCTTGCTGGACCGTTTCGAGGAGGTCGGCCTCGTCGACGACGCCGCCTTCGCGCGTGACTGGGTCGAGTCGCGGCAGGCCAGTCGTGGCTTGGCCCGCCGAGCCCTCAGCGTCGAGCTGCGCCGCAAGGGCGTGGACAGCGACGTGATCGCCGACGCCGTCAGCGAGGTCACCCTCGAGGACGAGGACGCCGCTGCCCGCGAGCTGGTTCGCCGCAAGCTGCGGAGCCTCGGCCGCTACGACGACGCCACGGTGGTGCGACGGCTGACCGGCATGCTGGCCCGCAAGGGCTACCCCTCTTCGGTGGTCTTCCGCGTGGTGCGCGAGGAGGTCGCAGCCGCCGAGGAGCTGCTCGACCCGGACCTCTGACGCCCCTCCGGGCGGCGCGGGCCGGGCTGTCGGTGCGATCGCGCCTTGCCCGGTCTCGAAGCGGGCCCCTAGCCTCGGAGGATCATGCCTGTCGCTGCCCTCCTCGCCACCACACCGCTGCTGCTGTCGTCCACGCTCGTCTGGGTGCTGGGCGGAGCCGTGGTCGTGGTGCTGCTCGCGTGCGTGGCCGTCCTGGTCGTGTCGCGCCAGCTGGCCGCGCGTCGCGAGGCGGAGCTGCACCGGGACCTGCACGAGCAGCGGCTCGACATCGAGCGGCGCGAGCAGCGACTGGCCGAGCGGGAGGCCCGCGAGGACGACGATCGACGCCGACTCGAGGAGCAGGCCGCCGAGGTGGCGGGCGCCGCCGCCGACCGCGCGGCTCTCCTGGAGCGCGTGGCCCGCCTGAGCGTCGACGAGGCGCGCGCCGAGGTGCTGGCCACCGCGGAGCACGAGGCCCGCCTCAGCGCCGCCACCCTGGCCCGCGACATCGAGACCGAGGCGCGCCGCAACGCCGAGTCGGAAGCCAAGCGCGTGCTCGGCACCGCCATCCAGCGGCTCGCCTCCGAGCAGAGCGCCGACCTCACGGTGTCGGTGGTCCATCTGGCCAGCGACGACCTCAAGGGCCGGATCATCGGCCGGGAGGGTCGCAACATCCGGGCCTTCGAACAGATCACCGGCGTCAACCTGGTCATCGACGACACCCCCGAGGCCGTCGTCCTCAGCTGCTTCGACCCGGTCCGGCGCGAGGTCGCCCGCGTCGCTCTCGAAGAGCTGCTGGCCGACGGCCGGGTCCACCCCACCCGGATCGAGGAGGTCCACCAGCGCAGTGTCAGTCAGGTGGAGGGGTTGTGCCGCACGGCCGGGGAGGACGCCTGCCTCGAGATGGGCATCTCCGACCTGCACCCCGAGCTCGTGCTCACCATGGGCCGGTTGCGCTACCGGACGTCGTACGGGCAGAACGTGCTCGCCCACCTCGTCGAGTCAGGTCACGCAGCGGGACTGCTCGCCGACGAGCTGGGCGTCGATCGCACGCTCTGCGTGCGCGGCGCCTTCCTCCACGACATCGGCAAGGCGCTGACCCACGAGGTGGAGGGCTCCCACGCGATCGTGGGAGCCGACCTGGCGCGGCGTCACGGGGAGCACGAGGACGTCGTGCACGCGATCGAGGCCCACCACAACGAGGTCGAGCCCCGGACCGTCGAGGCGTGGTTGACCCAGGCCGCCGACGCGATCAGCGGCGGTCGACCCGGCGCGCGTCGCGAGTCGCTGGAGTCCTACGTCAAGCGCCTCGAGCGTCTCGAGCAGATCGCGCTCGCCCGGCCGGGGGTCGAGAAGGTCTATGCCATGCAGGCCGGTCGCGACCTGCGCGTCATGGTGCTGCCCGACGCGGTCGACGACCTGCAGGCTCAGGTGCTGGCCCGCGACCTGGCCAAGCAGATCGAGGAGGAGCTGACCTACCCCGGCCAGATCAAGGTCACGGTGATCCGCGAGAGCCGGGCCACCGAGGTCGCTCGCTGATCTCGAGCCGGTCCCAGCCCGCCCCCAGCCCGCCCCCAGCCCGCCCCCAGCACGGCCCTGACCGAACCGGGCGACCGCAGCATCGACACACACACCCGCGCCGCTCGCGGGCTTTGATGACGGCGTCGGGAGCGCCGCGGGTCCACGGGGTTACCGGCGAGTAGCATGGTGGTCATGCCGAAGCTGTTGACTCTCTGGAACCGTGCCTCGTCGTTGCCGCAGGGCCGCCGGGCGTTCTCCTTGGCCTTCAGCCGGAAGGCGCCCTACTTCGCCACCGTCCGACCGCTGTTCGTCGAGCTGCGGCCGAACTACGCCGAGCTGCGCATCAAGAAGCGTCGCGGGGTGCAGAACCACATCGGCACCGTGCACGCGATCGCGCTGTGCAACGGACTCGAGGCCGCGATGGGTGCGCTGGCCGAGGTCACCATCCCCTCCGACAAGCGGTGGATCCCCAAGGGCATGGACATCTCCTACACCGCCAAGGCCGACAGCGACGTCCGCTGCATCGCCGAGACCGACCCGGTCCAGTGGGAAGGTGACGACCCCGACCTGCCGGTGCGGGTCACCGGTGTCCGCAAGGACGGCACGGTGGTGATCGAGGGTGTGATCCGGCTCTGGGTGACCCAGAGGCCCGCGAAGGTCAGCGCACCCGCTGCTCGCTAGGACGACCCGCGGGACGCGAGCGACGCGCGAGGGCTCAGAGCGCTCCGGCGCCGGTGTTGGTCGACTGCTCACCGGGGATCGCGGTCCCTGACAGCGGGTCCTTCTGACCCACCAGCCGGTGCTGGAGGTATGTCGCGAAGGCTGTGAGCAGCAGGTTGACCGCGATGTAGATGAGCGCGATGACGGTCCAGGTCTGCAGCGCTGAGCCCCGGAACTCGTCCTGGATCGAAGCCCCGACGAAGGTCAGGCCGGGGGCGAGGACGTAGGCACCCAGGCTGGTGTCCTTGAGCGCCACCACCAGCTGGCTGATGAGCGCGGGCAGCATGATCTTCACCGCCTGCGGCAGCAGGAGGATGTTCATCACCTGGGTCTTGCGCAACCCGATCGCGTAACCCGCCTCCGCCTGACCGGGCGGCACGGCGTTGATGCCCGCCCGGAAGACCTCGGCCAGCACGGAGCCGTTGTAGAGCGTGAGGGCGAAGACAACGGCCCAGAAGGAACCGAACCCGTCACCGACGCCGTAGGCGAAGTAGATGAAGATCATCAGCAGCAGCACCGGGACGGCGCGGAAGAACTCGACGACGAGCCAGCTCGGCCAGCGCAGCCAGGCGTGGTCCGAGAGCTTCCCGACGCCGAAGAGAAGCCCGAAGGCGACTGCGAAGACGATGGCAAGGACCGCCATCTTCAGCGTCTCGAGGAGCCCGTCGACCAGCAGCGCGCGGATGTAGTCGGGAGTGAGGAACGGCTCCCACTTCTCGTAGGCGAACTGGTCGTAGGCTGCCATTCGCAGGACGAGGATCGCTGCCAGAGCAATCAGCACGACGATCGTCAGGATGGAGTACAGCCGATGCCGGGCCTTGGTCTTCGGACCGGGCACGTCGTAGAGCACCGAGGTCATCGTGCCACCTTCCACCGTCGCTCGAGGACCCAGGCGCCGGCCGACACGATCTCCACCAGCACGATGTAGCCGATGGCGAACATCACGAAGATCTCGGGGCGGACGTCGGCGTTGGCGTTGGTGAAGCCGCGCATCCGGGCCGTGGCCTCGAGCAGGCCGAACGCTGCCGCCACCGACGTGTTCTTGAGCAGCGCGATGAGGACGCTGGCCATCGGTGGCACGACCGCGCGGAACGACTGCGGCAGGATCACCTCCCGCATGGAGGTGCCGAAGGTCATCCCGATGGCGCGAGAAGCCTCAGCCTGCCCGACCGGCACCGCGTTCACGCCGGCCCGGACCGCCTCGCAGACGAAGGCCGAGGTGTAGAGGCTCAACGCGATGACGCCCTTGACCAGGAACGGGGTGTTGACGAACCACTGCAGCGTCGGCGCCACCACGAAGATGAAGATGAAGACGATCAGCAGGGGGGTGTTGCGCACCACCGTGACGTAGGTGCCCGCGGTGCGGCGCATGACCGCTACCGGGCCGACCCGTAGCGCGCCGAGGAGGGTGCCGAAGGCCAAGGACACCAGGGCGGACCAGAAGAAGAGCTGGATGGTCAGCCAGAAGGCTTTGAGGTACAGATCGAAGTCCGCGAAGACCGGCTCCACCGGGTCACCTCCTCATCGTCGTGCGTGGGTCTCGGGGTGGGGGTCCGAGGTGCCGGTGGGGCACGACGTACGCCGTGCCCCACCGGGCATCACTCAGGATCCAGCGGGCTCACGCCTCGCAGGGGTCGACCTCGGGCTGCTCCGGGGTCTCGACGTCCTCACCGCCGAGGGTGGCCTGGAACGCCTCTTCCCAGCTGCCGTCCTCGTAGGAGGCCTCGATGGTGTCGTTGATCCACTGGCACATCTCCGGGGCGTCCTTGGAGTAGCCGACGCCGTACCGCTCCTCGGAGAAGGGCTCCACGACGACCTTGAGGTTGTCGGGGTCCTCGGCGGCGTAGCCGAGCAGGATCGCGCCGTCGGTCGTCATCGCGTCCACGGTGCCGTTGGCGACCTGGTCGACGCACTCGGAGTAGGTGTCGAAGCCGCGCGGCGTGGCGCCCTCGGCCTCGATGTTCTCCAGCGAGGTCGAGCCGGTCACCGAGCAGACCTCCGTGCCCTTGACGTCCTCGAGGGTCTCGATGTCGGAGTCGGCGGCGACGAGCAGCTGCTGTCCGGTGACGTAGTAGGGGCCGGCCTGACCCACGATGGCGCGACGCTCGTCGGTGATGGAGTAGGACGCGATGACGAGGTCGACCTCATCGGCCTGGAGGAACGGCTCGCGGTTGTCGGAGATCGTCTCCTTCCACGTGATGTCCTCGGCGGCGATGCCGAGGGAGGCGGCCAGGATCTTGCCCATCTCGGGGTCGAAGCCCTCGGGCATGTCGGAGGTGGCGCTCTTGAAGCCGATGCCGGGCTGGTCGTACTTCACACCGATGGTGATCTCGCCGCTCTCGGCGAGCTCCTTCATCCGGGTGCCGTCCTCGAACTCGGCCGCTGCGTCCTCCGCGACCTCGACCTCGGGTGCTCCCTCGGAGCTGTCGCTGCCGGCGTCACCGCAGGCAGCGAGGCCGAGTGACGCCAGGAGCAGAGCGGCTCCGACGAGGGGGGTCTTCCTTGAGTTTCTGCGCATCTCTTCTCCTGGTGCTCGTGGCGATGGATGGAGTCGTGCTGGAACGGCTGGGGGAGGCTCAGTGCTTGAGGATCTTGCCGAGGAAGTCCTGGGCGCGTTCTGACTGTGGGTTGGTGAAGAACTCCTCGGGGGTGTTCTCCTCGACGATCGCGCCGTCGGACATGAAGACCACGCGGTTGGCCGCCGTGCGCGCGAAGCCCATCTCGTGGGTGACCACGACCATGGTCATCCCGCCCTCGGCGAGCTCGACCATGACGTCGAGCACCTCCTTGATCATCTCCGGGTCGAGCGCCGAGGTGGGCTCGTCGAAGAGCATCACCTTCGGCTCCATGGCCAGCGCCCGTGCGATGGCCACGCGCTGCTGCTGACCGCCGGAGAGCTGGGCGGGGTACTTCGAGGCCTGATGGCCGACGCCGACCCGCTCCAGCAGCTGCGTGGCGCGTTCGTCGGCGGTCTTCTTGTCCTGGCCGCGGACCTTGATCGGGCCGAGCGTGACGTTCTCGAGGATCGTCTTGTGGGCGAAGAGGTTGAAGGACTGGAAGACCATCCCCACCTCGGCGCGCAGGTTGGCCAGCGCCTTGCCCTCCTGGGGAAGGTCCTGGCCGTCGAGGGTGATGGTGCCCTTGTCGATGGTCTCGAGCCGGTTGATGGCGCGGCACAGGGTGGACTTGCCCGATCCCGAGGGACCGATGACGACGACGACCTCGCCGCGCTGGACGCTCAGGTTGATGTCCTGGAGGACGTGCAGGTCACCGAACCACTTGTCGACCTTGTCGAGGACGACGAGCGGCTCACCTGTGGACGAGGCAGCGGCGTTCATCGCCGCAACGTAGCGCGGGTACCGGCGTGTTCGCACCCGCCACACCGTGGTCCGAGGGCAACTCGCAACCGGATCGTGACCTTGCTTGCATTCGTACCGAGGACCGGCGCGGGTGCCTGGACGTCCAGTAATCTCCCCGGCCATGGACATCACCGGAGCAAGTGCAGTCGTCACCGGAGGCGCCTCGGGCATCGGCGCCGCAGCCGCCCGCGCCCTCGCAGGGGCCGGTGCGAAGGTCGTCGTGGCCGACCTGAACGAGGAGAAGGGCCAGGAGGTCGCGTCCGCGATCGGCGGCGTCTTCGTCACGGTCGACGTGACCCGGACCGAGGACATCGTGGCCGCGGTCGACGCCGCCGAGCAGCTCGGTCCGGTCCGGCTGCTGGTGAACAGCGCCGGCATCGGGTGGGCCCAGCGCACCGTCGGCAAGGACGGCACCTACGAGTCGGCCGCCGACCTGGCGGCCTACAGCAAGGTCATCGCGATCAACCTGATCGGCACCTTCGACGCCATCCGGATCGCTGCCACCGCCATGGGCCGCACCGAGCCGCTGGACGCGTCGGGAGAGCGGGGCGCGATCGTCAACCTCGCGTCGGTGGCGGCCTTCGACGGCCAGATCGGCCAAGCGGCGTACTCCGCCTCGAAGGGGGGCGTGGTCGGCATGACGCTGCCGGTCGCTCGGGACCTGTCGGCCATCGGCGTGCGCGTGAACACGATCGCGCCCGGCCTCATCGACACCCCGATCTACGGCGAGGGTGAGGACAGCGAACGCTTCAAGGCGCACCTCGAGCAAGGCGTGCTGTTTCCCAAGCGGCTCGGCGCTCCCGAGGAGCTGGCCTCGATGGTGCTGGAGGCCGCAACGAACTCCTACCTCAACGGCGAGACGATCCGCGTCGACGGCGGCATCCGGATGCAGCCCAAGTAGTCCAGGGCGTAGGTCGTTCCGCCGACGCGGACGCGAGGCGGACCGCCCGCCCCCGACCCCCTCGCGACGAGAACCGGCTCCGCCGTCAGGCCCGCGGGGCGTCGAGTCGGGTGATCCAGTAGTCGGCGGACGCCGGCGCCGGGTTGCCGAAGCGCGCGTTCACGGCGTACAGCGAGCCGCGCAGGAGCGCCACGGTGGTGGGTACGTCGAAGTCGTCGCTGGTCAGCTCGTCGGTGACCTCGCCGCTGAGCAGGTCCTCGGACAGGTCGACCACCGCGATCAGGTTGTCGCGGTTGCGCACGACGTAGAGCGTGTCGCCGTCGATCTCGAGCCCGTCGCCGTTGGTCACGAGGTAGCCGCCCAGGTCGATCTGCTGAGTGTCGCCGGTCAGCGGGTCGACCCGGAAGAGCAACCCCTTGGCCGACTGCACCAGCACGAGGTAGCCGCCGCCGGCCACGATGCCGTTGGCGTTGAAACCGGCGCCGTAGACCAGGTCGCCGGTCAGCGGCAGCAGCGCGGCCGGCGCAGAGGCCGGCAGCCTCTTGCCGTCCAGACGCACCACGGCCAGCTCCTGGTTCATCGAGTCGGTGGCGTAGACGGCGTCGCGGGTCACCACGAGGTCGTTGACGAAGCGCATCGCGGTGGGCAGCGGGTACGTCGCGAGCACCCGTCCCGACGCGGCCGAGTGCGCTCGGATCTCACCGGCCTCGCCGCCCGCCACCCAGATGACGTTGCGACGGCGATCCGCCTCCACGCCCACGGCAGGCAGGCCGGTCTCGCTGCGGGGCAGGACCGAGGTCGTGCCCGTGCGTGGGTTGGCCCGGAGGATCGCTCCGGTGGCCAGCGATCCGACGTACAGCTTCTTGCCATCGGTGGTGATGCCTTCCGGCTGCCAGCCCCGGGGCAGCTCGATGCGGTCCGGCACACCGGCGCGGTCGGTGCGTGGAGCGGCGTCGGCCGTGGCCGGACCGGGAGCCAGCGCGGCGGGCGAGAGCAGCAGGGTGGTGGCGAGAGCGACGATCCGTGTGCGCACGAGGTGGCCTTCCGGGTGGGTGCGTCCCGGTGGACGCCTCCTCCACACCTTGCGTGGGCGAATGTGCGCTTTCAAGGAGTCGCCGTACCCTGGGGCCGTCATGACTGCCACGCCTGAGACCGCTGCCGAGACCGCCCGGACCGCCGGGACCGCCGGGACCGAGCCGCGCACCTACGAGGTCCGCACCTACGGGTGTCAGATGAACGTCCACGACTCCGAGCGGCTCACCGGGCTGCTCGAGGACGCCGGCTACGCCAAGGCGCCCACGGACGCGCAAGCCGACGTGGTCGTGTTCAACACCTGCGCGGTGCGTGAGAACGCCGACAACCGGCTCTACGGCAACCTCGGTCACCTGGCGCCGGTCAAGGCCGCGAACCCGGGCATGCAGATCGCGGTCGGCGGCTGTCTGGCCCAGAAGGACCGCAGCGAGATCACCCGCAAGGCGCCCTGGGTCGACGTCGTCTTCGGTACCCACAACATCGGCTCCCTGCCGGTCCTCCTGGAGCGCGCCCGCGTCCAGGAGGAGGCGCAGGTCGAGATCCTGGAGTCGCTCGAGGTCTTCCCCAGCACGCTGCCGACCCGTCGCGAGTCGGCGTACGCCGCCTGGGTCTCGGTGTCGGTCGGCTGCAACAACACCTGCACGTTCTGCATCGTGCCGAGCCTGCGCGGCAAGGAGAAGGACCGTCGTCCCGGGGAGATCCTGGCCGAGATCGAGGCTCTGGTCGCCGAGGGCGTCAGCGAGGTCACGCTGCTGGGGCAGAACGTGAACGCCTACGGCGTCGAGTTCGGCGACCGTCAGGCCTTCAGCAAGCTGCTGCGGGCCTGCGGCGAGATCGAGGGTCTCGAGCGCGTCCGCTTCACCAGCCCCCACCCGGCCGAGTTCACCGACGACGTCATCCACGCGATGGCCGAGACCCCCAACGTCATGCCGCAGCTGCACATGCCGCTGCAGTCCGGTTCGGACCGGGTGCTCAAGGCGATGCGCCGCTCGTACCGGCAGTCGAAGTTCCTCGGCATCATCGACCGCGTCCGCGAGGCGATGCCCGGGGCCGCCATCAGCACGGACATCATCGTCGGCTTCCCTGGGGAGACCGAGGCGGACTTCCTCGACACCCTCGACGTCGTACGGCGAGCGCGGTTCAGCGGCGCGTACACCTTCCAGTACTCCAAGCGTCCCGGCACGCCGGCCGCCGACCTGCCCGACCAGCTGCCCAAGGCCGTCGTCCAGGAGCGCTACGAGCGCCTGGCCACCGTGGTCAACGACATCGCCTGGGAGGAGAACCAGAAGCTGATCGGGACCACCGTCGAGCTGCTGGTCTCCGAGGGGGAGGGTCGCAAGGACGCTGCCACGCACCGGCGCACCGGCCGCGCTCGAGACAACCGGTTGGTGCACTTCGAGGCCGACCCGTCGGTGGACTCTCCGCGCCCCGGCGACGTCGTCGAGGTCGACATCACCTACGCCGCGCCCCACCACCTCATGTCGGACGCACCGCTGCGCAGCCTGCGGCGTACGCGTTCCGGCGACGCCTGGGAGGCCCGGACCCACGGTCCGAAGCCGACCGGCACCCTGCTCGGGCTACCGCAGGTGGGCGCCCCCGCCCCGCTGCCGGCGGCGACCTCGGGCTGCGTGGTCACGGGCTGACACGCGGCCGGTCCCACCGGTCCGCACCGGGGTATCACGCACGGGCGTCCACCTCTCCTGACGATTATCCGCAACAGGAGAGTGAGGTGGGCTCGATGTTCACCTGGATGTTCTGGCGATCCGCGACCGAGCGCGCGGTCAAGACCTTCGCGCAGTCCCTGGCCGCCGGTCTCGGCGCCAGCGGCACCGGGCTGTGGGAGGTGCAGTGGCCGACCGTGCTGGCCGTCGCGGGCATGACCACGCTGCTGTCGCTGCTCAGCTCCGTGGCGTCCGCGCCGGTGGGCGCCGACCACCACAGCCCGTCACTGCTGCCGCCGCCCGCTCACGCGGCGCCTGCCGGGGAACTGCCGCGGCAGCGCACGGCCGAGAGGCTGCTGCCCGCCTCCGGGTGAGGCGGTGGGTCGTCAGGGACCGCGCGAGGTCTCAGGTCTCGCGACGCAGCTTCTCGTCCGCGATCGGAGCAGGTTGGGCCTCGTCGACGTCCCACGGGGTGCCGCCCCGGTTCTTCGCGTCGGGGTCGGGCCGCTCGTGCTCGACCAGGTCGCGCTGCGACACGTCGGCGGCGTCCCACGCGCCCGGCGTCACGTCGAGCTCGCCGTCGGTGCGGGTGCGTGCGCTGCCCTTGGTGCCCATGCCCTCGATGCTGCCGGGGGCACCGAGCCCGCGCGGGTCCGGGCCGTCGGACCCGGTGCGTTCGCTGCTCACACCCATGCGGCCGGCGGCACCCTGGGGGCCGGGGCTGTTGGGGGTGGAGGCCTCGTTCTCGAAGGGCACGGGCGCCTCGCCCGACTCCTCGGAGGTCACCGGAGGTACGTCGTCTTCTCGGGGGTCGGGCATGTGCACTCCTGGGTCTCGACGGGCTCGACCGACGTAGGTCGTCAGTCGGGCTTGCTGGTTTCCGGGTCGGAGGCGTCGCCCTCTTCACCCTCCTCGGTGTCCTCCGGCTCTTGCAGAGCGTCGGGTACGTCGACCTCGCGGGTCTGCGCCGAGAGCGGCTGGTCGGCGGTCAGCACCTCGTCCGAGGTGTGGTCACCGGCTCCCACGTCGGACTCCATGACCGTGGCGTCCGCGCCGCCGGGGGCGCGGTCCACGTCGTCGTCGATGGTGGCCTCGGGCAGGCCCGGATCGTCGGAGGGTGCGAGCACCTTGTCCACGCGACCGTGCTTGTCGGTCTCGACCTCGCGGTCGTCGTCAGTCATGGCTCCACCTTGCCCGACCCTGGCCGGGCCACACGCCGCTCACGCGCCGAAACCGAACGTCACGACGGCGGGGACGTCACCGGAAGCGAGCCGCTCCAGCACGGCGCGCTCGTGCGGCACGGTGGGCTCGGGCAGGTCGTCGAGCAGGACCCAGCGCAGATCCACGCACTTGCCGGGCTCCTGGATGCTCGGCTCCCCGGACCAGGCGCGAGCGGTGAAGAAGAAGTCCACCCGCTGCTCGATGGGCGCCGGGTTGCCGGGGTCGGTGCGGTGCATGGCGCACAGCGGGACCAGCGAGGCCGGGTCGACCTCGACGCCGAGCTCCTCGCGGGCCTCCCGCACGGCCGCCTCGAGGACCGACTCGCCGGCTTCGACGTGCCCGGCGGCGGCGCTGGCCCAGTGCCCCGCCAGGTAGGTCGTCTCGGGTCCGCGCAGCTGCAGCAGCACCTCGGTCCCGGCCGGCAGGTCACGGGCGAGGAGCACGTAGGCAGCCGGGACGACCTGGAAGCCCGGCTGCTCGGCGGGGTAGCCGGTCAGCGGAGGTCGTCGTTCTTGCCGTCCAGCTTGTCGAGCTGGACCTTCGCCTGACCCTGGGCCTTGCGGATCTTGTCGCGGTGCTTGCCGCCGGTCTTCTTGTCGGCCATCTCGGCGCCCTGGTCGATCGCCTGGGTGATCTTGTCCCCGTGCTGGTCGACGGCCTTGGTCGCGGCCTTCTTGGCCTTGTCCAGGAATCCCATGATGCTCCTCGGTCGCAGCGGACCTGCCGTGGTCGGACAGGTGGACGGGTACCAACCTAGCGCGGCGGGTCAGCGTCCTCGGAGCGTCAGCCGGTGCGCGAGAATGCCCCGGTGACGAGAACCGAGGACACCGGTGGGGACACCGCGGGTGCCGTCGGGACCCCGATCGTCGCGGTCGTCGGCTCCACCGCCGTCGGGAAGTCCGACCTGGCCCTGGCGGTTGCCGAACGGCTGGGCGGCGAGGTGGTCAACACCGACGCGATGCAGCTCTACCGAGGCATGGACATCGGCACGGCCAAGCTGCCGCTCGAGGACCGTCGCGGGGTCCCGCACCACCTCCTCGACGTGCTCGACGTCACCGAGCGGGCCTCGGTCGCGGCGTTCCAGGCCGAGGCGCGGGCGGTCATCTCGGACTGCCGGGCACGTGGCGTCGTACCGGTGCTGGTGGGCGGATCCGCGCTCTACGCCCGCGCGGTTCTCGACCGGTTCGAGTTCCCCGGCACGGACGCCGAGGTCCGCGCCCGCTGGGACGCCGAGCTCGGACGCGTCGGCGCCGCGGCCCTGCACGCCCGGCTCGCCGAGGTCGACCCAGCGGCCGCGTTGGCGGTGCTGCCCAGCAACGGCCGCCGGATCGTGCGGGCTCTGGAGGTCATCGAGCTGACGGGGCGACCGTTCAGCGCCACCCTCCCGCTCAAGGAGTACGTCGACGCGGCCACCGTCCAGATCGGCCTCGACGCCCACCGCGCCACCGTCGACGAGCGGGTCGACCGGCGCGTGGACCGCATGTGGGGGGCGGGCCTGCTCGACGAGGTCCGCCTCCTGGAGAGCCGTGGGCTGCGGGACGGGCCTACGGCCGGCCGTGCCATCGGCTACCGCGAGGCGCTGGACCACCTCGATGGCACCGTCACGGCGGTGGAGGCGCGGGCGGCCACCGCTCAGGCCACCCGGCGCTTCGCCCGCCGCCAGGAGTCGTGGTTCCGCAAGGACGAGCGCGTCGCGTGGCTTCCCCACGACGTGGCTGATCTCGTGGAGCGCGCGGTCGGGCTCGTGCGGGTCGCGTGGGACGGTGCATGAGGCACCCGACCTGAGGTAGGAAGGAACCATGTCTTCGACCTACACCGTGGAGCGCACCCGCACCATCGACGCCCCGGCCGACCGCGTCTACCAGCTGGTGGCCAACTTCGAGCAGTGGACCCGTTGGTCGCCCTGGGAGGACGTCGACCCCGCGATGGAGCGTCGCTACAGCGGCGCCGAGTCGGGCGTGGGGGCGGTCTACTCCTGGGCCGGCAACCGCAAGGCCGGCTCGGGCCGCATGGAGATCACCCGCGCCGACGAGCCGCGCCTGGTCGAGATCGCGCTGCAGTTCGAGAAGCCGTTCAAGTCCAGCAACGTGACCGTCTTCACCATCGACCCGGTCGGGGGGACCGACGCCGAGCAGGCCACGGTGACCTGGCGCATGACCGGTCCGCGGCCGCTGCTGCTCAAGCTGCTCAGCCCGGTCATGAACATGGAGAAGATCGTCGGCAAGGACTTCGACAAGGGTCTGGACCGGCTGGCCGAGGTCGCCCGTCCCAAGCCCGCCGGCTGATCTGTGGGACCGAGGTAACACCTCGACGCCTACCCTGGACGTGTGACCGACGCGATCCGCTTCCTCAAGGGGCACGGGACCGAGAACGACTTCGTCCTGCTTCCCGACGCCGACGGCGCCCTCGGGCAGCCGTCGCCGGAGCTGGTGCGCGCGCTCTGCGACCGTCGGGCCGGACTCGGCGCCGACGGCGTGATGCGGGTCGTGCGTACGAGCGCCACCGACGACCCCGAGGCGGTCGCGGCCCGAGACCTGGCCGAGTGGTTCATGGACTACCACAACGCCGACGGGTCGACCTCGGAGATGTGCGGCAACGGCATCCGGGTCTTCGCCGAGCACCTGCGACGTGAGGGCGCGGTCGACGTGACCGGGCCGCTGCCGATCGCCACCCGTGGCGGCACCAAGACGCTGACCTGGTCCGAGGGCCGGTTCACCGTCGACATGGGTGTCGCCGACGTGACGGACGAGCCCACCTGGGTCGAGGCGCACGGTGGCCACTGGCCCGCACGCACCATCAGCATGGGCAACCCCCACGCCGTCACCTTCGTCGACGACCTCGCCGACGCCGGGCCGCTCCTCGACCAGCCCGCCCACGACGCCGGGGTCTACCCCCACGGCGTCAACGTCGAGTTCGTCGTCCGGGTCGGCCCCCAGCACGTGGCGATGCGGGTCCACGAGCGCGGCTCGGGGGAGACCCGCTCCTGCGGCACCGGCGCCTGCGCCGTCATGGTCGCCAGCGCCCTCGCCGACGGGAACGCGCCGGGATCGACGTACGTCGTGGACGTGCCGGGCGGACGCCTCGAGGTGACCTGGACCGATCAGGGACGGGTCCTGCTGACCGGCCCGGCGGTGCTGGTCGCGGAAGGTTATTGGTTCGCCTGACGTTGTGCCTCGTGCGACCCTGGGTCGCAGACACAGGAGGCACATGACCACGCACAAGGACCCCGCGCTCGACGACGACTGGCAGCCCGCGTACGACGTCGAGGACGACGCGACGACCCGGCCGACGACCTTGTCGACGTCTGGGGCGACGACCCCGAGGAGACCGACGGCGACTGGGACCTCGAGGCCCGCTATGCACTGAAGCGCGTCGGCGGTCTGCGGACCGAGCTCGAGGACATCACCGAGGTCGAGTACCGCCAGCTCCGGCTCGAGCGCGTCGTGCTCGTCGGCGTCTGGACCGAGGGCACCAACGAGGACGCCGAGAACTCCCTCGCCGAGCTCGCGGCGCTCGCCGAGACGGCAGGCTCAGAGGTGCTGGAGGCGATCTACCAACGTCGCCAGAAGCCGGACCCGGCCACGTTCATCGGCCGCGGCAAGGTGGAGGCGCTCGACGAGATCGTCCAGCACACCGGCGCTGACACCGTCATCTGCGACGGCGAGCTCGCCCCCAGCCAGCTGCGCAACCTCGAGGACAAGGTCAAGGTCAAGGTCGTCGACCGGACCGCCCTGATCCTCGACATCTTCGCCCAGCACGCCAAGTCGCGCGAGGGCCAGGCCCAGGTCGAGCTCGCCCAGCTCAGCTACATGAAACAGCGGTTGCGCGGCTGGGGTGGCAACCTGTCGCGCCAGGCCGGTGGCCGCGTGGCCGGTGGCGCCGGTATCGGTGGCCGAGGTCCCGGTGAGACCAAGATCGAGACCGACCGCCGCCGCATCAACACCAAGATCGCGAAGCTGCGCGCCGAGCTGCGCCACATGCGCACCACCCGCGACACCAAGCGGTCCGAGCGCAAGCGCCACGCCATCCCGGCGGTGGCCATCGCCGGCTACACCAACGCCGGCAAGTCCTCGCTGCTCAACCGGCTGACCGACGCGGGCGTGCTCGTGGAGGACGCGCTGTTCGCCACGCTGGACCCCACCACGCGTCGTACGACGACCAAGGACGGGCGGGTCTACACCCTCTCCGACACCGTCGGGTTCGTCCGCCACCTGCCCCACCAGCTCGTCGAGGCGTTCCGCTCGACGCTGGAGGAGGTGGCCGACGCCGACCTGGTCGTGCACGTCGTCGACGGCTCGCACGCCGACCCTGAGGGCCAGATCGCCGCCGTGCGGGAGGTGTTCGCCGAGATCGGTGCCAGCCAGGTGCCCGAGCTGGTCGTCATCAACAAGGCCGACGCCGCCGACCCCCTGGTGATCGCGCGCGTGCTCGCCGCCGAGCCGCACTCGGTCGTGGTCTCGGCCAGGACCGGCGAGGGGATCGTCGAGGCGCTGGTCGCCATCGAGGCCGACCTCCCGCGCCCGGGCGTCGAGTTCGAGGCGCTCCTGCCCTACGAGCGGGGCGACCTGCTCAACCGCATCCACACCAGTGGTGAGGTCCAGACGATGGAGCACACCGGAGACGGCACGAAGGTCAGCGGCCGGGTCAACGAGGACCTCGCCGGGGAGCTGCAGCCCTACCTGGTCTGAGCCGTCCCGAGGTGGGTCTGGTGGGTCACAGTCCGCGGGCCGTGCACAGCCCGCACGTGCCGGCGCCAGGAGGTCCGTCCGGGCCGTTAAGGTGCAGCGGTGCCATCGGAGGAGACGAGCCCGGACCGCGGTCGGGGCACCGACGCGGCGCCGACGGTCCGCGAGGTCCTCGGCGCCGCTGTCGCGTCCCTGGGTGGACACGAGCGCCCCGGCCAGGTGCAGATGGCTGAGGCCGTCGCCGACGCGATGACCGACAGGACACACCTGCTGGTGCAGGCCGGCACCGGCACCGGCAAGTCGCTGGGCTACCTCGTGCCGGCGCTGCTGCACGAGGACCGCGTGGTCGTCGCGACCGCCACCCTGGCGCTCCAGCACCAGCTGGTCGAGCGTGACCTGCCGGCCCTCATCCAGGCCTCCCAGGACGTGCTGTCGCGGACGCCGTCGTACTCCGTGCTCAAGGGTCGAGGCAACTACGCGTGCCTGCACCGCATCCGTGAGGGCGTCCCCGACGACCAGGGAGCCCTCGTCGAGCTCCCGGAGGGGTCGCTGGGCTCGGAGGTCCTCGAGCTGCGCTCCTGGGCCGAGGAGGAGGCGGAGCGCCGTGGCAAGGGCGACCGCGACTCGGCACCACGGCACACCGATCGGGCCTGGCGCCAGGTCTCGGTCTCTCACCGCGAGTGCCTCGGCGCGGCGCGCTGCCCCTTCGGGACCGAGTGCTTCGCCGAGGTGGCCCGCGAGGAGGCGTCGCGTGCCGACGTCGTGGTGACCAACCACTCGATGTTGGCCATCGACGCCATCGAGGGCGTCCCGATGATCCCGGAGTACGACGTGGTGGTCGTCGACGAGGCCCACGAGCTGACCGCGCGCGTGACCCAGGCCTCCACCCAGGAGCTCACGCCGACGCAGGTGGAGCGGGCGACCCGGCGCGCCGAGCGTCACGTCAGCGGGATCGAGGCTGACGACCTCGGCGACGCCGCGGAGGCGTTGCGCGACGCGATCGCCTCGTGCGCCCCGGGGCGGATCGACACGATGCCCGACCACCTCGCCGACGCCCTGGCGTCGACCCGTGACTCGGCCCGCGCCCTGGTGTCCGGCTTCGGCAAGGACACCTCGGACGACGCCGGGGCGACACAGGCCAAGGCGTGGGTCCAGGAGGTGTTCGTGACCGCCGAGCGGATGGCGGCGCGCCTGGCCACCGACGTCATCTGGGCCACCGACCGGGAGGCGTCCCGCGGCGGCCCCGGTCTGTCGGTCGCGCCGCTGCAGGTGTGGGGTCCGTTGCGCGACCGGCTGCTGGGCGCGAAGACGGTGGTGTTCACCAGCGCCACCCTCAAGCTCGGCGGAGACTTCGACGCGCTGGCGGGCACGCTCGGGCTGCTGGCCCGCGAGCAGGTGGCGCTGGACGCCGGGGACGACACTCCTGACGCGACGGGCGACGACGCTGCGCAGCCGTGGCGCGCGATCGACGTCGGCTCGCCGTTCGACTACGGCAAGCAGGGCATCCTGTACGTCGCCGCGCACCTGCCGCGACCCGGACGTGACGGGTTGGGGCAGCCGCAGATCGACGAGATCGTGGACCTCGTCGATGCCGCCGACGGGCGCACGCTGGGGCTGTTCTCGAGCCGCCGGGCCGCCACCGCCGCTGCGGAGGCGCTTCGCCAGCGGTTGCCGCACCTGACGATCCTGGCTCAGGGTGAGGCCCAGCTGCCCGAGCTGACCAAGCAGTTCGTCGCCGACCCCCACACCTGCCTCTTCGGCACCCTGAGCCTGTGGCAGGGAGTGGACCTGCCCGGGGAGACCTGTCAGCTGGTCCTGATCGACCGCATCCCGTTCCCGCGCCCGGACGACCCGTTGATGTCGGCTCGGCAGCGGGCGGCGGACCGGGCGGGCCGCAACGGGTTCATGACGGTGGCTGCCACGCACGCCGCCCTGCTGCTGGCCCAGGGAGCGGGGCGCCTGATCCGGACCTCCGAGGACCGCGGGGTGGTGGCGGTGCTGGACCCGCGCCTGTCCGGCACGTCGTACTCCCGCTACCTCCAGGCCTCGCTGCCGCCCCTGTGGCGCACCACCGACCGGACCGTCGTGCTCGGCGCGCTCAAGCGCCTGGCCGGTACCTGACCTCGAGGGTGGGCCCTCGGCCAGGCGCCGCCGACGTCATCGGCGGGCGGTGGCCTTGAACGTCGACCGGAGGTCGTCGTCCCGGGGAGCACCACCTTGGCAGGAGTACTGCGTGCCCCGCTGGCAGACGTAGCGGTGGCCGGCGTTGACGAGCGTCAGCTCGACCGCGGCGGTGCTCGGCGAGAAGCTCACGAGGCGCTTGCCGACCCCGGCGGAGTTCAGTCGGATGTGCCGGCGCACGCGCGGGCCGCCGTCGGTGGGGATGCTCGTCAGAACGGCGCGGGGCTGCCGTGCGAGGTTGGGCATGTTGACGTCGACCTTGAGGCGCCAGGCGCCAGGCAGTCGGCTGCCGCGCGTGAACCTCACGGTCGAGCTGCTCAGGTGGTCGAGCGTGACGGCCCGGGCCCCGCTGCTCCTGCGGGAGCCGGACAGCGTGTAGCCGGCCCCCGACGGCGCGCGGCGGTAGCTCGCACCTTCGGCGTAGAAGCCGCGGGGATCACGGTTCTGTGCGTGGAACCGGCCCAGGACGACCGGCAGTGAGGTGCCTCGGGCCGCGAGCTCGCGATCGACGGCCAGGATCGAGTAGGGGCCGACCCGGCTGAAGGAGCCGACGTCCTCGTTGGATGCTCGTTCCCACACCGACCGCAGCACCAGAGGGAGCCCGCTGGTCCCCTCGTCGGGGTAGGTCTCGCTCAGGAAGCGCCACCAGATCCAGCTGCCGTAGATGTCGAGGTTCGCAGCGCGGTCCAGCGGGCGCGTGGGCTGCGTCAGTGGGCTGAGCCGGAGGTACTGCCGGTTGTCGTCGACGTCGTCGTAGACCTCGTCCTCGACCCAGGCGGCGGTGCCCTCCATGAACCAACCGTCCTCGTAGGCGTCGTAGGCGAACTGGACGGCGTGGAAGAACTCGTGGGCCGCGGTGACCTGCAGGTTCTCCAACGAGGTGTTCGTGGGGAACTGTGCCGAGCTGTAGTCGTCGTCGAGCGTGCAGTAGGCGGCCACGACGTACGGCGACGTGCTCGTGCCGGTGGCGGGGGTCGTCCCGGTGCACGACCCGTAGAGGTTCGCCGCCCCGACGTCCTCGAGGTAGATGTCGAAGCGGCTGTCCGGGCCGCGGCCGGTCCCGCCGTCGGGGAGCGGGCGCTTGTAGCCGCCCTCGGTGACGATCTCCTGCCACACGTCGGCGAACGTCTCACGGGTGCGGTCGACCTGGTCCGGGATCCCGTTGGCGGGGTAGGTGTCCGCGGTCGGAGGCGCGTCCGAGCCCGAGGTGACCCAGTGGATGCAGAACGGGCTGTTCTGCCCGGGCTCTCCCGCCCCGCAGTCGTTCTGCTGGCTCACGGGCCGGGCGAGGATCCGCGCGGCGACCCGCTCGTCGGCCGGAGCCAGCTCGTCCTTGAGGGCGAAGAGGTCGCGCAGCAACAGGGTCAGCTCGCGGGTCGGCTCGGCACTCCCGGCGGCGGCGGGGACTTCGGGCCCGTCGAGGACGTCCTGCACGGCGTCGAGGGCCTGCTCGGCCGCCTGCTGGGCGGCCTGCTCGTCACCCTGCGCCTGCTCCGGCAACAGCGGGAACGCCGTGGCGTCACCTGCGCGGTCGGAGGCGTCGGCCGGGCCGGCCGACGCGGGGGCGCCCGCGAGCAGCGCCGCCAGCGTGGCGGTGGCGGCGACCGCGGCGGTGGTCGTCGTCGTCAGACGACGCAGGGGAGTGGGCAGTCGCACGGATCAGTCCTCGAGGTCGGGTGGCCAGGGCGCACGGCAGCCATCACCAGGGGCGGGGTGTGCGCCCATCTTCTGTGTCCGGGGACCAGGAGGCAACCGGAACGCACGAACCGCCGAGAGGCGTGCCTCCCGGCGGCTCGAGCGCGTGGAGGGATCAGACGCGACGGAGCACGGTCGTGACCTTGCCCAGGATCGTCGCGTGGGTGCCGTCGATGGGCTCGAAGGCGTCGTTGTGGGGGAGGAGCCAGACGTGGCCGTCCTTCCGCTGGAAGGTCTTCACGGTGGCCTCCCCGTCGATGAGCGCCGCCACGATCTCGCCGTTCTCGGCCGTGGGCTGCTGACGGATCACGACGTAGTCGCCGCTGCAGATGGCGGCGTCGATCATCGAGTCGCCCACGACCTCGAGCAGGAACAAGGTGCCGTCGCCGACCAGCTCCTTGGGAAGCGGGAAGACCTCCTCGATGCGCTCCTCGGCCAGGATCGGTCCACCGGCGGCGATGCGTCCCACCATCGGGACGTACGTCGGGGTGGGCCTCGCGTCGTTGATGCCGGTCTCGTCCTGCTCGGACGGCAGCGACACGGTCAGAGCGCGGGGCCGGTTGGGGTCGCGCTTGATGAAGCCCTTCTCCTCCAGCGTGCGCAGCTGGTGGGCGACCGAGGACGAGCTGGTGAGCCCGACCTTCTCGCCGATCTCGCGCATGCTCGGCGGGTAGCCGCGGGTGCTGACGGACTCGTGGATCACGGTGAGGACGCGCTGCTGTCGCGGGGTCAACCCACTGGCGTCTGGCGGGCCGTCGGGGAGCTCGCGCACGACCGGACCCGAGGACCCCTTGCTGGGGCGCGAGGCGCGCGTGGCGCCGGCCTTGCCGGAAGCGCTCCCGGATCGCGCCGAACCCTTGCTGGTGGGGGTGTCCCCGCTGGTGGCCATGGTGCTCCCTCTCTCGGAACTCGTGGTCGGCACGTTAGTCCTGCGCACCGACGGGTTCAAACATGTGTTCGAACTGCGCGTGTCGCGAGTCGGCAGGGCGGTCGGTGCCGGGGCGTGCGAACACATGTTCGACCAAACTCTTGCGCAGGCCTCGGGGACGCCCTATGGTCGAACACAGTTTCGATCGAACGTCTCTTCGACAGGCGGGGAGGACTCGTCCCACCAGAACTGTCGGAGGGCTTCGTTAGAACCGGGGTCGTGGACGACAGAGACATCCCGACCGGGCGGCAGGGGCCGCCCCTCAGGCGAGGAGGCCCGAGATGAGCACCATCACGATGACACGTTCGGCACGCACGGCAGACCCGGCAGGGGTGCGCACCGCACCAGCATTCCGCACCGCACCAGCAGTCCGCACGGCTCCCGTGGCGCGCACCGCGCCCGCTGGCACTCGTTCTGCTCCCGCCGCACGTCGGCGGGCAGCGGCGGGCCCGACACGACTGACCCGGCGCGGCCGGTGGGTGGTCACCCTGCTGATCCTCGGCGCACTGCTCGGGCTCTCCTTGACGCTCGGCTCCGTCTCGGTCGCCACGGGCGACCGGGGAGCGGCGCCGGTCACCGAGAAGGTGGTCGTCGACCGGGGCGACACCCTGTGGGGGATCGCTACGGAGGTCGGCGGGCCGGGCGAGACCCGCACGGTCATGTACGAGATCGAGAAGCTCAACCACCTCGAGTCCAGCGCACTCGTCGAGGGTCAGGTCCTGCTCGTCCCTGCGTCCTGAGGCGGGTGCGCCGCGCGAACGGCTCGGGCGGCGCCCGTGGCGATGAGGCCCTGCGCGGCCGTGAGGTGGCCATCACGAGGACATCGAGAGCCTGCCGCCGCCGTTCTTCGGATCCGTCGTCGAGGAACTCCCGGGCCCCAGGGCGCTGTCCGAGACCAGGAACAGGGTGGTTCCGGCGATGAGGGTCCGGCGGGTCGTCGGGTCCACCGGAGGGCCGAGGCGCGACGCAGTGGCTGCCATCGCGCACAGGCGCCGGCGTAGATGACCACGGGCAACCGCAACCGGGGCGACGCACGTCCCGCGGCCCAGCCCATCGTGGGGCCCGCGGCCAGGGTCGCCCGGCGCAGGAGGGTCCTGTGTCCGGGGGTGGAGGTCGCGAAGGCCCGGGCCGGGGTCGGCATCAGGAGCGGCTTGGTGACCCGGCGCGCCCGGGCTGCGCGTCCTACGGGATGCGACGGGATGCGCGACGCGCCCGGCGGTCCGCGACACGCCGACGAATCTTTCGGGCGCCGAGGGGAACACCAGCCGGGTGACCAGCGGTTTTACCCAGGAGAGGGCGTACGGGGACCCGCGAGGAGGAAAGTCGTGGCGCTCAACGGTTGCACGCATGGGGGCCCGGGCGTACGGTTCCCTACATCTAGTAGTTACAGCGCTGTAGTTCTCCACAGATTGTGGTCGGTAGTGCACAGGCAGCGGCTACTTATCCCCACTGATTACACAGGTTCGTCCACAGGGACGGGCCGCGACCACCCCTCGGGAGGTGACCGGCGACATGCACTGCCCCTTCTGCCGGCACACCGACACCCGGGTCCTGGACAGCCGGGTGGCCGAGGACGGTGGAGCGATCCGGCGTCGTCGGACGTGCTCGGAGTGCTCGCGTCGGTTCAGCACCGTCGAGCAGATGCAGCTCGTCGTGGTGAAGCGGTCCGGTGCGACCGAGCCGTTCACCCGCGAGAAGGCCGTGAGCGGCGTGCGCAAGGCGTGCAAGGGACGCCCGGTGACCGAGGACCAGCTGGCCGTGCTCGGCCAGCAGGTCGACGAGGCCCTGCGTGCCGACGGATGGGCGGAGGTGCCGGCGCACGAGGTCGGCCTGGCCATCCTGCGGCCGCTGCGCGACCTGGACGAGGTCGCCTACCTACGGTTCGCGAGCGTCTACCGGGCGTTCGAGTCGGCCTCCGACTTCGAGGCCGAGATCGCGCTGCTGCGCCTGGACCCGGCCGGGTCGCGCGCCGAGGTCCCCACCCCCACGGTCAGCCCCAGCGGCTGACCCCGCAGACCGCCCGGCACACAGTGGGGAAGCTGTGTGCCGGGCGTACCACTTCCCTCGCACCACGCTTCCCTGCGGCCGGCCCCTCGTGACGGGGCGCGGCACCAGCACCACCCGACGGCCATCCCCGCTCGGGGCCACAAAGCCAGACGACGAAGCGACAACAGGACTGTCGGTGCTGTCGAGGATCATCGAACAGTGAGACGCAAGGGAGAGGAAGTCGGCATGACGGAGACGGTGTCCGGGCCCGCCAAGCAGCGCGGTCGGAAGACGACGGGGATCACGGTCGAGCGTGTGTTCAGCACGGAGGGTGCGCACCCCTACGACGAGGTGACCTGGGAACGACGCGACGTCGTCCAGACGAACTGGAAGACCGGCGAGTCCGTCTTCGAGCAGCACGGTGTGGAGTACCCGGACTTCTGGTCGGCCAACGCCTCGACCATCGTCACCACGAAGTACTTCCGCGGGGCCGTCGGCTCCGACGTGCGCGAGTGGAGCCTCAAGCAGCTGATCGACCGCGTCGTGAAGACCTACACCAAGGCCGGCACCGACCACGGCTACTTCGCCACGCCGGCCGACGCCGAGGTGTTCGAGCACGAGCTGACCTGGCTCCTGCTCCACCAGTACTTCTCCTTCAACTCACCGGTCTGGTTCAACGTCGGGACCAAGTCGCCGCAGCAGGTGTCGGCGTGCTTCATCCTGTCCGTCGACGACTCGATGGACTCGATCCTGAACTGGTACAAGGAGGAGGGCTTCATCTTCAAGGGCGGCAGCGGTGCCGGCCTCAACCTCTCCCGCATCCGGTCGTCCAAGGAGCTGCTGTCCTCCGGTGGCACCGCGTCGGGCCCGGTCTCGTTCATGCGCGGCGCCGACGCCTCTGCAGGGACCATCAAGTCCGGCGGCGCCACGCGTCGCGCGGCCAAGATGGTCGTCCTCGACGTCGACCACCCCGACATCGAGGAGTTCGTCGAGACCAAGGCGCGCGAGGAGAACAAGATCCGCGCGCTGCGTGACGCCGGCTTCGACATGGACCTCGGCGGTCGCGACATCACCTCCGTGCAGTACCAGAACGCCAACAACTCGGTCCGCGTGACCGACGAGTTCATGCGTGCGGTCGAGGACGGCACCGGGTTCGGTCTGCGTGCGCGCGGCACCGGCGAGGTCATCGAGACCGTCGACGCCCGTGAGCTCTTCCGCAAGATCGCGGTCGCGGCCTGGGAGTGCGCCGACCCGGGTCTGCAGTACGACGACACGATCAACGACTGGCACACCAACCCCGAGACCGGCCGCATCACCGCGTCCAACCCCTGCTCGGAGTACATGTCGTTGGACAACTCCTCGTGCAACCTGGCCTCGCTGAACCTGATGAAGTTCCTCAAGGACGACGACACCTTCGACGGGGCACTGTTCGCGAAGGCCGTCGAGGTGATCATCACCGCGATGGACATCTCCATCTGCTTCGCCGACTTCCCGACCGAGTCCATCGGCGACACCACGCGCGACTACCGCCAGCTCGGCATCGGCTACGCCAACCTCGGTGCGCTGCTCATGGCGATGGGCCTCGGCTACGACTCCGACGGCGGTCGCGCCATGGCGGCGTCGATCACCAGCCTGATGACCGGGACGTCGTACAAGCGCTCGGCGGAGCTCGCCGCGGTCGTGGGGCCCTACAACGGCTACGCCCGCAACGCCGCGGCCCACAAGCGGGTCATGCGCAAGCACCAGGCCGCCAACGACGCGGTCCGCAGCGTGCACAGCCACGACCGCGACGTCCACGTGCTCGCGACCGAGGTGTGGGACAAGGTCGTGAAGCTGGGGGAGCGCAACGGCTACCGCAACGCGCAGGCCTCCGTCCTCGCACCGACCGGCACCATCGGCTTCATGATGGACTGCGACACCACCGGCATCGAGCCCGACTTCTCGCTGGTGAAGTTCAAGAAGCTCGTCGGTGGCGGGTCCATGCAGATCGTCAACCAGACGGTTCCACGGGCGCTGCGCAAGCTGGGTTACCAGGAGGAGCAGGTCGAGGCGATCGTCGAGTACATCGGCGAGCACGGCCATGTCATCGACGCCCCCGGGCTCAGGACCGAGCACTACGAGATCTTCGACTGCGCCATGGGTGCACGTCCGTTGGCTCCGATGGGCCACGTGCGGATGATGGCGGCGGCTCAGCCCTTCCTGTCGGGCGCGATCTCGAAGACGGTCAACCTGCCGGAGACGGCCAGCGTCGAGGAGATCGAGGACGTCTACCTGCAGTCCTGGAAGCTCGGGCTCAAGGCGACGGCCATCTACCGGGACAACTGCAAGGTGGGTCAGCCGCTGGCCGACGGGAAGGCGAAGGCCAAGGCTGCCGAGCCCGAGGTCGAGGCCACGGTCGTCGAGGTCCACAAGCCCTTCCGCAAGCGTCTGCCGAAGTCGCGCACCTCGCGCACGACGTCCTTCACGGTCGGCGGCGCCGAGGGCTACATGATCTCCGGCGCCCACCCCGACGGTGAGCTCGGCGAGATCTTCCTCAAGCTCGGCAAGCAGGGCTCGACCCTGGCCGGCGTGATGGACGCCTTCTCGATCGCGGTCAGCATCGGCCTGCAGTACGGCGTCCCGCTCGAGACCTACGTCTCGAAGTTCACCAACCTGCGCTTCGAGCCGGCCGGTCTGACCGACGATCCGGACGTGCGCATGTCGCAGTCGATCATGGACTACATCTTCCGCCGGCTGGCCCTGGACTACATGGGCTTCGACGACCGGTCGATGCTCGGCATCTACTCGGCCCAGGAGCGTCAGCGTCAGCTGGAGACCGGCTCGTACGAGGCAGCCGAGGAGGTCGTCGAGGTCAGCGAGGCGGAGTCGCTCAAGGAGACTCCGCTGGGCGAGGCTGTCGAGACGGCCACGGAGTCCCCGACCGTCGAGGCGGCTGCGGTCAAGGAGGCACCCAAGGGAGCCCACACCAGCGCTGAGCTGATGGAGGCGATCACGGGCACAGCGGTCGACAGCCCGCTGTGCTTCACCTGCGGCACCAAGATGCGTCCCGCCGGCTCCTGCTACGTGTGCGAGGGCTGCGGCTCCACCAGCGGCTGCAGCTGACCGCACCCACCACTCGGCCCCAGCCCGAGCGGTGGCGCAGCACCACGACGGCCCCGCGGTCCTCCCAGCCGCGGGGCCGTCGTGCGCCGAGGTGGTGAGGTGGCGGTGGAATGGGGACGGGTTCTGCCCGGGTTCCCGGAGAGACGACCGGTCCCTACCAACTCGGAGAAGACATGCCCCGCATTCCCGTCCACACCACCGACAGCGCGCCCGAGGCGAGCCGTGACGCGCTCAAGCAGCTGGAGGACAAGTACGGCAAGGTCCTCAACATCCACGGCGAGATGGCGCACTCCCCGGCGGTGCTGCACTCCTACGTCGCACTGCAGGACGTCATCCGTGAGCACGCGCTGCTGGACGCCCGCGTCCGCGAGGCGATCGCGCTGGCGGTGGGCAACCAGGACGAGTGCACCTACTGCCAGTCCGCTCACACAGGCGGCGGCAAGGCGGCCGGACTCAGCAACGACGAGATGATCGCGATCCGCCGCGGCGAGGTGGACTCCGACCCCGAGCTCGACGCGCTGCTGAACCTGGCTCGTGAGTACACCGCCACGGTCGGCAACACCAGCGACGCCGCCTGGAAGGCTGCCCTGGACGCCGGGTGGAGCGAGGAGCAGCTGACGGAGCTGTCGGCTCACGTGACGTTGAACCTGCTCACGAACTACTTCAACCACCACGTGCACACCGAGCTCGACGTGCCGGAGGCGCCCGCGCTCTGACGCGACCGCTGCCTTGACCGAGGGCCGGCGCCGGTACGGCGCCGGCCCTCTCACGTCAGCGGCCGAGGACCGAGGCGAGCTCGACCAATGATGACGCCTCCACGTCGGGCGCAGCGAAGTGGTCCGGGTAGTCGGCGCCGTCGCGGTTGATCCAGGCCGTGCGGAGGCCGGCGCTTCCTGCGCCGGCGATGTCCCACGGGTGGACCGCGACCAACATCGCGCGGGAAGCCGGAACCGACGTCGCCCTCAACGCATGGGCGTAGGCCTCTGCGGCTGGCTTCCATGCACCGGCGTCGGCAACCGAGAGGTAGTCCTCGACGACCGCGCTGGCTGGCGTCGCCTCGAGCAGCGCCTTGGCCACGGCCGCAGAGCCGTTGCTGAGCGTGACGACCCGACACCCGGCTGCCGAGAGGGCCTGCAGGCCGGGGACGACGTCGGGGTGCGGGTCGAGGCCGGCGAAGCGGTCGACCACCCGTTGGGCACCCGCCGCCGCGTCGGATGATCCTGCCGCCGTCAACCGGACCCGAAGCGACGCCGTGGCGATGTCGGCGAACGCCGGGTTGTCGCCGAGGAGCGTGAGCGCGAAGGCGTCGCGAAGCACCTCGGCGAACCAGGCCCGGACCTCGTCGCTGTCCAGGCCGACCTCGGTGAAGACCTGCCGCATCGGGGTGAGGTCCGAGAGCGTCTCGTTGACGTCGAGGACCACCAGGTCGGGGCGCGCTGGCCCCCGCGTGTCAGGCTCATCAGGTGCGTGTGACATCGAAACTCCTTGAGTCGCTTGTTCCCGCTTCTATCGCCGGGACGGGAGCGGTCGCGGCGACTGCCCTCCCCACGGGAACACATCCGGGCCCCCGCCGGGTTCCCGGGGCATGAGCGAGGCGAGGACCCCAGACGAGGTCGAGCGGCGTCGTGCGTTCGGGGAGGTCGTCGAGCCGGAGATCGAGGTGATGCTGCGCGTGGCGCGCGGCATCACCGGGAACGCAGCCGACGCCGAGGACCTGGTGCAGGAGTCGTTGGTGCGGGCGTTCCGTGCCATCGACCGGTTCGACGGCCGCCACCCGCGGGCGTGGCTGCTCACGATCGTGCGCAACACCAACGCCAACATGCACCGTCGGCGTCGACCGATCGCCGTCGACGACTGGGAGCTCATCCACGCCTCCCGGCCCGCGTTCGGTGCCTCGGCGGCACCCGGCGCGGAGGAGACCTACGTGAGGGAGGAGCTGGACGGCGCCCTTCAGGCTGCGGTCACCGCCCTGGACCCCAAGTTCCGCTCTGCCCTCGTGCTGGTCGACGTGCACGACCTGTCGTACGCCGAAGCCGCCGCCGTCCTGGGCGTACCGGTCGGCACCGTGATGTCCCGCTTGAGCCGTGCCCGTCAACGCGTGCGCAAGGCGCTCGGCCCCACCTTCACCACCACCCGAGGAGAGCAGTCATGAGCGGAGTGCTGCGGCAGATGCTCACGTGCCACTGGACGGCACGACGCATCCAGCGATACCTCGACGCCGACCCGGCGGCGCCTCTCACCCCCGGCGAGGTGACCCGCCTCGAGGAGCACGTGGCTACGTGCGAGAAGTGCAGCGAGGTCATGCGGCAGCACCGGCTGCTGCACCGTGCCCTGTCGCTGTGGTCGGGGCACCGCCCGGTGGACCCCGCCACCGTCGACCGGATGCGCGCCGTCCTCGACGACCTGATCGACGGGCGGGAGGGGTGAGGGGGGCGGACCGGTGGGACGTGGTCGTCCTGGGCGGCGGCACCGCGGGCATCGTGGCGGCCAAGACTGCCGCCAACCTGGGTGCCCGGGTCCTCCTCGTCGAGCGCGACCGCACCGGCGGTGACTGCCTGTGGACCGGGTGCGTGCCTTCCAAGGCACTGCTGGCCGCGGCCGAGGCGGCAGCGAGCGCCCGGAGCGCCGGCCGCTTCGGCGTCCACGTCAGCGACGTGCGTGTCGACTTCGGGCAGGCCATGAAGCACGTGCATGCGGCGATCCGCCAGATCGCGCCCATCGACTCCCCCGAGGCACTGATCGCCGCCGGGGTGACGGTGCGCAACGGTCACGGCCGCTTCCGCGGGGACGGGGTGCTCGACGTCGACGGCGAGACGGTCGAATTCACCCAGGCGGTCCTCGCCACCGGCGCGGCTCCGGCCGTCCCACCGGTCCCGGGTCTGGACGACCTCGAGATCCTGACCAGCGACACCGTGTGGGAGCTCACCGAGGCTCCCCGTCGGCTGGCGATCCTCGGCGCCGGCAGCATCGGCTGTGAGCTGGGCCAGGGCCTGGCCCGACTGGGAGTCGAGGTGACCCTGGTCGAAGGCGCGTCACGGGTGCTTCCGCGCGAGGACGCCGACGCCGCCGTCGTCGTCCACCGCGCACTGGAGTCGGAGGGGCTGAGGATCCGGACAGGAGCATCGGTGACCTCGGTCGTCGCCCACGATCGTCATGCGGGGGTGCTGTGCCTCGAGGACGGGAGCACGGTCGAGTTCGATCGGCTGCTGGTCGCGGTGGGACGCCGGCCACGCACCAGCGACCTCGGACTGGACACGGTCGGGGTCGAGGTCGACTCGAGAGGCTTCGTCGTCGTCGATCCCCGGTTGCGCACGACCAACCCCCGTGTGTGGGCGGCCGGTGACCTGACCGGCCACCCGCAGTTCACCCACGTGGCCGGCGTCCACGGCAGCCTGGCGGCGAGCAACGCGGTGCTGGGTGTACGACGCTCGGTCGAGACCTCCGCCGTGCCTCGTGTGACCTACACCCACCCGGAGGTCGCGGCCGTGGGCATCGACACCGGGCGAGAGCGGGAGGGAATCAGGATCCTCACGCTGGAGCACCACCACGTCGACCGGGCGGTGACCGAGGGCCAGACTGACGGCCTCACACGCCTCGCCGTGGACCGCAAGGGGCGGATCCTCGGTGCCACCGTCGTCGGCCCCCGGGCGGGGGAGACGCTCGGCGAGCTCGCACTCGCCGTACGGCAGGGCCTGCGCACCCGCGACCTGGCCCAGATCACCCACGCCTACCCGACGTGGAACGACGGGGCATGGAACGCGGCGATCGCGGACGTCCGTGAGCAGCTCGCCCGCCCCACGACACGGCGCGCGCTGCAGACGCTCGCGCGGTCTCGTCGCTGGTGGCTCGAGCGCCGTGCCGCCTGAGCGCCGACTCGTCCTGGTCGGAGCAGGGCACGCCCACCTCCACCTGCTCCGGCACGCCTCCCGTCTCGCGCGTGCCGGCTACCGCACCACGCTCGTGGCGCCCCGATGCTTCGACTACAGCGGTGCCGCGTCTGCCATCGCGGCCGGTGGTCGCGACCCCGACGAGGGCAGGATCGACGTCGCAGCCCTGGCGCGCGGTGGCGCGGTCGACCACCGGCAGGGCCAGGTCAGCGGCGTCGACACGGCAGCGAGGACCGTGACCCTGCTGGACGGCACCCAGATCGCCTGGGACGTGGTGTCCTTCAACATCGGCAGCGTCGTCGCTGCACCTCGGGGTGCGGAAGTGGCCGCCGGGGTCGTCAGGGTCAAGCCGCTGAGCGACCTCGTGCGCCTGCGCGACCTCCTGGGGCACCCGCCCGCCGACCGCGGCCACCACCTCACCGTCGTCGGAGCCGGCCCCAGCGGAGTCGAGCTCGCGGCACACCTCGCCTCACGCCCCGACACCGATCGCGTCCACCTGGTCGAGGCGGGCCGACGGGTCGGCGACTTCCTGCCGGCACGGGCCGCGAACCGGCTCGCTCGCCTGCTCGAGCAGCGAGGCGTGGTGAGCCTGGCGGGCGTCGGCGTCGAGCGGGTTGCCGAGGACGAGGTCGTGCTGCGCGACGGCACGCGCGTGCCCCACGACACGGCGCTCCTGGCCACCGGGCTCACCGCCCCACCACTGGCGACGCAGCTGCCGCTGGGCGGCCCCGACGGCTTCCCCGTGCGCGCCACGCTCCAGCACCGCGACCACGACGACGTGTACGCCGCGGGCGACTGTGCGGACTTCCTCCCGACCCGGCTGCCGCGCATCGGGGTGCACGGGGTCCGGCAGGGGCCCGTGCTGCTCGCCGCGCTCGAGGCCCGTGTCAGCGGCGCGCCCGCTCCGGTCTACCAGCCACAGCAGAAGGCGCTGTCGATCCTCGACCTGGGTGCCGGGACCGCGCTCGCTGTCAGGGGCCGCCGGTGGTGGCTCGGTCGCTTCAGCCTGGCGCTCAAGCGCCGCATCGACCGGCGCTGGCTGGCCGGCTACCGCGACTGAGCGGAGCTGGAGAGCAAGCGGCGACCGACGGCCCCGCCGAGCAGGGTCAGCGCCAGCAGTCCTCCGGCGCCGATGGCGATCCCACGAGGGTCGGCGCCCGAGGCGCCGACCGCGGCGTAGGCGAGGGCTCCGGGCATGATCCCCGCCGCGGTGCCGATGACGTAGTCGCGACCACGGACCCCCAGCAGTCCCGCGGCGTAGTTCAGCGGGGTGAAGGGGAACAGGGGCAGCATCCGGACGGCGAGGACGGCGACCAGGCCGTGCTCGACCAGCACCTGGTCAGCCTGCTGCAGTCGACCGTGCAGCAACCGGTCCACCGAAGACCGCCCGAGACGACGACCGATGGCGAACCCTCCGAGGGCACCGAGCAGGGCACCGGCCCAGGCCAGCAACGCGCCCCACCACACACCGAACAGAGCACCGCCGAGGATCGTGAGCACCGACGCCGGCGTCGGCACGAGCACCAGGAAGGCGTAACCCACCACGAACACGGCGACGCCTGCCCAGCCAGCCGACTGCACCAGTGCTTGCAGGCGCTCGGGCCCGTTCCAGCCGCCGAGGTGCAGAGCGACCGATGCCACGACGAAGACCAGCACCAACGCCAACAGTCGCAGTGCTGCTGCTCGAGGGGACGCCTGGGGCCTTGGTGCCTCGGTGGTGGTCCCGGATCGTGTGGAAGTCGTCGTCACGTCACCAGGAACCCGGCAGCCGGTCCCGGGTCTTCCCGACCTCGGAGACGTCACACGGCTCGTCAGCTACGGGGCGTCGCGTGGGTGGCGCAGCGTTCGGTACCCCGTGACGATGCGGTGCACGGCGCTGGCGCCGACCACACCCGCCCACACCGACGCGACGAGCGGAGCGTGCGTCGGCATGAGCAGCCACAGCGAGTGCACGAGGATCGTCTCGGCGCCTTCGGCGATGCCTCCCAGGAAGCTCAACGAGCGGCCGTCCTCGATGTGGTGCCCGGTGCGTTCCGCGATCGAGGAGAAGGCGAGGAACGCGGTGCCGTTGACGTAGTAGGCCAGCAGCACGGCCACGAAGGGCAGCCAGTGGCCCAGGGACGCCGAGGTGGGGGCGGTGCCGACTAGCACACCCACGACCGTGGAGCCGTACACCAGGAAGTCCGCGGTGATGTCGAGGAAGCCCCCGGACGGGGAGCCGAGCCCGTCGCGTCGACGCGCCAGTGGTCCGTCGAGGCCGTCCATCGCCCGCGACAGCAACCAGGCGGCGAGAGCCCATCCCCAGAGCTGTCCCGCCGCGAGACCGGCGCTGGCAAGTCCCAGGCCGAGACCGGTGACGGTCAAGCGGTCAGGGGTGATCCACGAGCGGTCGAGGTGGGCGGCGAGCCGGTCCAGGGGACCGTCGAGGCGGCGACGGAGAAGGGCGTCGAACATCAGGGGACCTCCTCGTCTCCAGGAGGCACGGCCGCGGTCTCCTCACGACCCAGCATCGTCCTCGCGACCAGTGCACCGACGACGACCAGGGCTACGAGCGCACCCGCAGCGGCGACGATGCCCCAGGGATCGGCTCCCCAGGCCCCCAGCGCAGCGTAGGCCAGGCTGCCGGGCACGATGCCCAGGGCCGACCCCGCGGCGTAGTGGCACCAGCGGACACCCGTCAGGCCCGCGGCGTAGTTGATGGCCGTGAACGGCAGCACCGGCACCAGGCGCACGGCGACCACGGCGCCGAACCCGTGCTCGGACAGCACCTGGTCGGCGCGTGCCACCCGTCCATGGGTCAGTCGGTCGACGGCGTCGCGACCCAGCACTCGACCCAGGGCGAAGGCTGCTGCGGCGCCGATGATCGCCGCCGTCCAGGACAGCAGAGCGCCGAGCCACAACCCGTAGAGGGCGCCACCCAGAGCAGTCAGGAGGGCCTTGGGGGCAGGTAGCAGCACCAGCACGGCGTACCCGACGACGAAGACGGCGGCTCCCAGTGATCCGGCAGCGTCGACCTGCTCACGCAGGACTCGGACGTCGTCCCACGCGCGCATCTGCTCGACGACGAGCACGGTGACCAGAAGGGTGGCCAACGCGCCCACGCGCGCCCAGGCCCACCCTCGTCCTCGCCCGTCGATGCGTTCCACAGGTGGGGAAGTCCTCGAGACCCTCAACGTGTTCCCATGAGGACACCGGGCGACTCGGTGGCACCCCGACCCGAGGAGACACCGGTCCGATGAGCCCACGCCCCAAGGCCGCGGCCGCGGCCGCCGTCGCACTCGGGTCCGCCCTGCTCGCCGGTGCGTGCGCCGCCCCTGCCGCGCAGAACGCCGCGGTCTCGCCCGAGCGCCCGTGGGACGACGTGCTGGTCGAGGCCGAGGGGCAGACGGTCGACCTGTGGATGTACGGCGGAGACCAGCGCGGCAACGCCTACGTCGACGACGTGCTCGCCCCGGCTGCGGCCCAGCTCGGCGTCACGCTGCGCCGGGTGCCGGTCGCGGACACCAAGGACGCGATGCGGCGACTGCTGGCTGAGCGCGCAGCCGGTGCCGACGACGGGTCGGTCGACCTGGTCTGGGTCAACGGGGACAACTTCGCCACCGGCCAGGAGGCCGGCGCCTGGTTGTGCGGATGGGCCGACGACCTGCCCAGCACGCAGTACGTCGCCGACGACGACCCGCTGGTCACCGAGGACTTCGGCGTGGCCGTGGAGGGTTGTGAGGCGCCTTGGCACAAGGCGCAGTTCACCTTCGCCTACGACTCGGCGCGCGTCACGGACCCGCCGACCACCGTCGCCGGGCTTCTCGACTGGGCCGAGGCGCACCCGGGCCGGTTCACCTACCCGGCGCCGCCGGACTTCACCGGCTCCGTCTTCGTCCGCCAGGCTCTCTACGGACTCTCCGGAGGACCGGACGCCGTTCCTGCGAGCTTCGAGAAGCGGGCCTACGAGGAGCGGACGCCGCCGCTGTGGGAGCGCCTGCGCGACCTCGCGCCGGCGTTGTGGCGCGAAGGACGCACCTACCCACGCGACCAGGCGGCGCTCGAACGGCTCTACGCCGACGGGCAGGTCGACTTCACGATGACCTACGGTCCCGCGACCCTGACCGAGCTTGTCGCCGACGGCACCTTCCCACCGACGACCCGGGTGCTGAGAGTCGAGGACGGGACCGTCGGGAACGCGAGCTTCCTCGCCATTCCCGCCAGCTCACCGGACCAGGCAGGCGCGATGGTCGTGGCCGACCTCGCGCTCTCGCCGGAGCAGCAGGTGGCCAAGGCCGACCCGGAGGTCTGGGGCCAGTTCACCGTCCTCGACGAGGACCTGCTCGACGACTCTGCGGCGCGGGCGTTCGACCTGCTGCCCGAGTCGCCGGTCGTCCCGGCCTATGAGGACCTGTCCGAGAACGCTCAGCCCGAGCTGTCCCCCGCCTGGGTGTCGCCGCTGGACGAGGGCTGGCGTCGCGAGGTTCTGGGGCGCCGGTGACATCTCGGGGAGCGGGAGGCGCCGCGCCGGGGATCGTGACGATCACCCTGGTCGCGGGCACCGGCATGGTCGCGGTGCTGGCCACGTCGGTCGGACTGATGCCGCTCTACGGCCGGCCGACGCCAGGTCTTGGGGGTTGGCGCTCCGCAGCGCCCGACCTCGCCGCTGGTATCGGGGCGTCGTTGCTGATCGCGGTGCCGGCGACGGTGCTGGCCGCGGTGGTCGGCTTGCTGCTGGCGATGCTGATGCTGCGTGACGGCCGGCCCGCTGGGGCCGTGCGGGTGACGTGCATCGCCGTCCTGGCCGTCCCTCACCTGGTGGGCGCCACGTCGGTGTCGTTGTTGCTCGCCGACGGGGGAGTCGGAGCGCGCGTGGCGGCGTCGCTGGGCGGGGGCGACTGGCCGGAGCTCGTCGGCGGTCGTTGGCCGGTGGCCACGGTGCTGGAGCTGGCGTGGAAGGAGTCCGCCTTCGTGGCGCTGGTGGTCCTCGCGGCCGTGGCTCCGGGCCACCGCGCGCGCATGGAGGTCGCGGCCGGCCTGGGAGCGCGCGGCTGGCACCGGATGACCCGCGTGCTGGTCCCCACCGCGGTCCCTGCGGTGGGGGCCGCGTCACTGGTCACGCTGGTCTACTCGGTCGGGTCCTACGAGGTCGCCTGGTTGCTCGGTCGCGCCGTGCCGGAGCCGCTGCCGGTCCTGGCGTTCCGCTTGTTCGGCTCGATCGAGCTGTCCGACCGGCCGGCCGCTGCTGCCGCCGCCGTAACGGGCGCTGCCCTCGCTGCGTGCCTGGCCGTGCCCGCCCTCGCCGCGCTGCCACGACTGCGCGGCCTGTCCGCCGAAGTGTTCTCGTGAGGCGGCCGACCCACGCGGTGTCGGTGGCCGTGGCGCTCCTGTGGCTCGTGGTCCCGCTGCTGCCGGTGCTCGTGTGGGCGGGGGCCGAGCGGTGGAGCTTCCCCGACCCGCTGCCGCGGACGTGGGGGCTGACCGGGTGGCGCGACGCGGCGTCTGCGGGTCTGCCGATGGCACTGATCCGTTCGTTGGCGCTCGGCCTGGCGGTGGCCGCGGTCGCGACACCGCTGGGCCTGATGACCGGCCGGGTGCTCGGGTGGCGACTCACCCGGCGCCCACGGCTGGTGGTCGGGCTGCTGCTGGTCCCTCTCGTGCTGCCGCCCTTCGCGGTCGCGATGGGGCTCGACGTGGTGCTGATCCGCGCCGGGCTCCCCGAGCTCGTCTCGGTGGTGCTGCTCCTGGCGGTCGTGGCCATCCCCTACACGGCGTACACCAGCGCGACCGGGTTCGCCCGAACCTCGCCCCAGCTCGAGGCGCAGGCGCGGGCCCTGGGGGCGACCGTTCGGCAGGCGCGGCTGTGGGTGGTGCTGCCGGCGATGCGCGGCAGCATCGTCGTGGCGGCGCTGCTCGCCTTCCTGGTGGGATGGAGCGACTACGTCGTGACGCTCCTGGTGGGTGGGGGCCAGGTCGTGACCGCACCGGTGCTGCTGGGGTCCGCCGCCTCCGGCTCGGGCAACGACGCCATGGTCGCGGCGATGGCGTTGGCGACCCTGCTCCCGCCGGTGCTGCTGGTGACCGCCGTGGTCGGTCTGCGACGTCGCGAGCGCTCAGTCAGCACCGCCACCACCGTCGACCCGGTGCCCGCAGGGGAGAGGATGCAGTGATGAGCACGCTGGAGATGCGCGACGTGTGGCATCGCTACCCGGACGCGGGAGACCATGCCCTGAGGGGGGTCTCGGTCTCGGTCACCGACGGTGAGATGGTCTCGGTGGTCGGACCCTCGGGGTCCGGCAAGAGCACCCTGCTGCGAGTGGCCGCAGGGTTGCAGCGCGCCACCGCCGGCCAGGTGCTGGTCGACGGCCGTGACGTAGGCGGTGAGCCGACGGAGCGACGCGATCTCACCGTGATGTTCCAGAGCCCGTTGCTCTTCGATCACCTCGACGTCGCCGGCAACGTCGGCTTCGCCCCCCGCCTAGCCGGAGCCAGTCGCCGCGAGGCCCGGCGCTGCGCTCGTCGATACCTTCGGCTGGTCCACCTCGAGGGTTTCGACACCCGGGGCGTGGCATCCCTCTCCGGCGGACAGCAGCAACGCGTGGCGCTCGCCCGCGCGCTCGCCGCCGAGCGAGGCGCACTGCTGCTCGACGAGCCCTTCAGCTCGCTGGACCGCGAGCTGCGCGCCTCGATGCACGACCTGCTCGGCGAGGTTCGCGCGGCCCTGGCGCCCACCGTCCTGCTGGTCACCCACGACCTCGACGAGGCGGCACTCGCCGAGTCGACGGCGGTGCTGATCGACGGGACCGTGCACCAGCAGGCCCCGATGACCGAGCTCTACCGACGCCCCGCGAGCGTTCCGGTTGCGCGCCTGCTCGGGGGCTTCACCGAGGTCCACGGCACCGTCCGCGACGGCGTCCACCACTCCGCCTGGGGTCGCGTCCCCGTCGCGGACGACGCCGCCGGTGCCCGCGGTGCGGTGCTGCTGGTCCGACGCGAGGCGTTGCGACTGGACACCGACCCGCACAGCGGCGCCGGTGCGGGAATCGGTGCGCGGGTGGTGCGACGCCGCCCCACCGGCACTCGTGTCGTCGCCGCGCTCGAGGGCGACGACGGCTCCCGGGTCGAGGTGGAGCTCCCTGCTGGTGACGACGTCCGTCCCGGGGCCCGGATGCGGGTGATCCTGCCCGAGAGCCCGGAGCCACGGTGGGCGGTGGCCCCGGATCAGGCAGGTGCGGCCACCGGGAACGACGAGGACCAGCCAGCGGGTTTCCACGACGAGCACGAGGCTCACCCACCGCTGGAGGAGACCCGGTCATGACACAGATGCCGAGGGGGCCGCGGCGGCGACAGGTGACCTTCCCCGGCGGCGACGGGGCGACGCTCGCGGGCACTGTCGACCTGCCCGACGGACTCCCGGTGGCAGTGGTGCTGTTCGCCCACTGCTTCACGTGCGACCGCACCTCCCGGGCCGCGTCGCGCGTCGGGAGGACGCTGGCGGAGGCGGGCTACGCCGTGCTCCGCTTCGATTTCACCGGTCTCGGGGAGTCCGACGGCTCGTTCGCCGAGACGACCTTCACCACGAACCTCGAGGATCTCCGGGCCGCCGCGCGCTGGCTCGGCACCGAGCTCGGGGCGCCCAGGCTCCTCGTCGGCCACTCGCTCGGAGGCGCTGCCGTCCTGGCGGTAGCCGGGGAGCTGGAGTCCGTCGACGCGGTCGCTGTCATCGGTGCGCCCTCGACGCCTGCTCACCTCACCAGGTTGCTGGACGACGCCCAGCCGGCGCCGGACGGTCACCTGTCCGTCGCCATCGGTGGTGCGAACCTCCACGTCAGTCCTGACCTGGTGCACGACCTCTCGTCCCAGCCCCAGCTGGAACGCATCGCGGCGTTAGGGAAGCCGTTGGTCGTCCTGCACGCTCCCGGTGACGCCGTGGTCGGAATCGACGAAGCCCGCACCATCTTCCAGGCCGCGCGCCACCCCAAGTCGTTCGTCGCGCTCGACGGTGCGGACCACCTGCTGCTGCGCGGCGAGGACGCAGACTTCGCAGCCTCGATGATCGCCACCTGGGCCAGCCGCTACCTGCCGCGAAGCCTGGGGAGGACCAACACCCCCGCCGTGCCGGGGGCCGTCGTGGTCGAGGAGCTCGACGGTAGCGAGGGGTATGCACACCTGGCCACATCGGGCCGTCACACCTGGTGGGTCGACGAGCCACCGGACGTGGGCGGCGCCGATGCCGGGCCCGGCCCGTACGACGTGCTGCTGTCGGCCCTGGGGGCGTGCACGTCGATGACCATGCGCATGTACGCGAGACGCAAGGGGTGGGAGTACGGATCCACCCGTGTGACCCTGCGTCACGGCCGCATCCATGCCTCCGACTGCGAGACGTGCCAGACCACGACGGGTCACCTCGACCGGGTGGAGCGCCACATCGAGCTCGACGGCTCTGTCCCACCGGAGCAGCGGAAGGCGCTGCTCGCCATTGCGGACCGCTGTCCGGTCCACCGCACCTTGCTGGGCGAGGTGGAGATCCTCACCACCCACGGAACCCAGGGGGCCTGATCGTCGTGAGGATCCGGGAGCCGAGCTGCACGCGACGGTCTTCGCCTCGGTCTGTCTGGGTTACCTCGGCCCGCTTCGACGTCTGCGTCGACGGCGCTCCTGCCCGCAACGCGGCCTGGTGCTTCGCCCACCCGCGACGGTGGTCGAGGAGGGCCGCATGTCCCACCGATCCGACCGCCTCACGAAGGAGAACCACATGATTCCCGCATCCGTCGCACGGTTCATCGACGCCGAGGTGGCCGACGCGACCACCCGGTTCGACGACCTGAAGGTGGTCGTCATCAACGGGACCCTCAAGAGATCGCCGGAGCCCAGTCACACCGACGGGCTGCTAACGGTCACCCGCCGGGTGCTGGAGGGGGTCGGCGCACGGGTCGACGTCGTTCGTCTCGTGGACCACGTCGTCCCGCCCGGCGTCCAACCGGACATGCGCGAGCACGGTTGGGACCGCGACGACTTCCCCGATCTCTACCGCTCGCTCGTGGAGCCGGCGGACATCGTGGTGCTCGCCACCCCGATCTGGCTGGGTGACCAGTCCTCGCTGACCCGCCTCGCGATCGAGCGGCTCTACGGCTACTCCGGCGAGCTCAACACCAAAGGCCAGTGGAGCTACTACGGCAAGGTCGGTGGAGTCGTGGTCACGGGCAATGAGGACGGTGGCAAGCACTGCGCCGCGCAGATGCTCTACGCGCTGAGCCACATCGGGTTCACGATCCCGCCGCAGGTCGACGCCTACTGGAACGGAGAGGCCGGGCCAGGGCCGTCGTACCTCGACGACGACCGCGGCTCGCGCAACCACTGGACCACCCGCAACGCCGTCTTCGCCGCCTGGAACATGCTCCACACCGCACGCCGGCTGAAGGACGGCGGCGGGCTCCCCGCCCACGGCAACGTGACGACGAACTGGGACCTCGGGGACCCTGACCACCCCAACCCCGAGTACCGCTGACCCACGACGGCGGGCGCGGCTAGGAGTCGGCGAGCTCTCGTAGCCGGTCCTGGTCGTGGATCGTGATCTTGGCTCGTCCCAGCGAGATCAGCCCGAGGTCCGCGAGCTCACCCAGGATCTTCGTCGTCGTCTCACGGGAGGTCGCGGCCAGGGCCGCGAGCTGCTCGTGGGTGAGCTTGACCTGCACGTCGCGCCCGAAGGCGCCGGTGGAGCCGGCCGCGAGCGTCACCAGCGCCCCCGCGATGCGTTCCGGCACGGACTTGAAGACCGCGTCGGACAGCCGCTGCTCGAGCTCGCTCAGCCGTCGCCCCAGGGTCTCCGAGATCCGCGCGGCGATCCGGGGGTCACTGAGCAGCAGGCGGCGCACGTCGGCTTCGGACATGACGCAGACGACGACGTCGTCGAGGGCCTCGGCGAAGCTGTCGTGCATCTGCTGCCCCACGATCACCATCTCGCCGAAGATGGTGCCCGGCGAGACGATGGCGGTGGTGAGCGCCCGACCGTCCGGTGAGACCCGGAAGATCCGGATGCGCCCCTGCTTGAGGATGAACAGTGCCTCGAGCGGTTGGTGCGGGGTGTAGACGAGCTCACCGGAGCCGTAGCGCCGCATGGGCGCCGCCTGGGAGAGGGCCCCCATCTCGGACTCGTCGAGGTCGCAGAAGATGTCGACCTCGGCCATGCACCAGAGCCGGTCCGGCCCACGGCCGGCGGCACGCTCGATGTCCACGTCGTCCTCTCTGCGGCCGGGAGACCACGGGCGGGCGCCGCCGGCGAGATCCTCGGGTCGGCTGGTGCTCACACAGACGGTCGGTTCTGATGCCATGGTCTCAGCCCTGTCGAGAGTGGGGCGGTCGAAGGTGAGGATGCTGGCGGGCCGGGCGGCGTGATCGCGCCGCCTTTCCTGATCGGGTCACCGGCGTCGAAGAGCGTGGCGGCGAACGGCAGTCCCCACCAAGGCGCTCATCAGGAAGACCGCACCGCCGTTTCCGGTCGTGCTGACTGCGCTGCTCATTTCCGCCTCCTGACTCTCGGTGCCGACCCCGACGGGCGGGCTCAGCGCCGAGTCTCGTCCTTCGGCCGGACGCCTTCCGTGACGGCGCTTACAGAGGCACGCTCACCCACGTGGCTAGGGTGAGCACATGGGGTCGGTGCCGGGTCACGCGCGACGCGCCACCGTGCTCGCCGCATCGGCAGCGATTCTCGCTGTCATCGTGGCGGCTTGCGCCGACACGGGCTCTGCCGGCTCCGATGAGGGCGAGCCCACCGCCGTGGCCAGCGCGACGACGGACACCACGCCCGACACCACCCGCGCGCCGTTCGGCGCCGTCCTCGCTGCGGAGCTGCGCCGCGAGAGCGACGGGACCTGGAGCGTCGACGTCACCATCAGCTCCGCCTACGACACCGCGGAGCGGTACGCCGACGGGTGGCGCGTCCTGGACGACGAAGGAGACGTTCTCGGCGAACAGGAGCTCACCCACGACCACGCCGACGAGCAGCCCTTCACGCGGACCCAGACCGGCCTGGAGATCCCGGACTCGGTCTCAACCGTGACGATCGAGGTCCACGACACCGAGAACGGTTACGGCGGGGAAGCTCTCGCGGTGGAGCTACCCTCCGGATGAGACGCACGCAGCGCTCTCTCAGCGCATTCTGCTGGCCGGTGACGGTGGACCGGCGCTGACATCCGTGGGTGGCGAGGTGTGATCGGAGGAGCTGGCGGAGCCGAGGCCTTCGCCCCCACCACGGCGGTCGCGGACCGCACGCCATCCCCAGGCCGCCGTGATCAGGCCCGCGAGCAGAACCCCCAGTCCGACCAGGCCGGCGCTCGCGACAGCGTCAGCGATCCAACGCTGCACGTCTCCGGCTGCCTCGACCACCCGATCAGGCCCGGCGCCGACGTGCAGCACCCTGAGCTCCCACGCGCCGTACCACGCCACGTAGGCGCCTGCGACGGCGAGGACGACTCCGCCCACCCGCGAGGACACGCCACCCGCACGGCGCATCCGGGTGACGACACCTCGGCGGGCAAGCGCCACCGCCGTCGCGGCCGTGCCGACGGTGAGACCCATGCCCAGGGCGTAGCGGCGAAGAGCACCAGCCCGGCGCCGGGGGAGGAGCTGCGGAAGCTGGTGACCACGACAGCCAGGAACGGGGCGATCGTGCACCCGAGCGAAGCCAAGGCGTAGGAGGCGCCGAAGCCGGTCATGACCCGCCAGCTCGCCACCACCGGCGATCCCTCGGACGCTCGGCTCCGGCCGAGCCGCGCCACGGGCAGGGACCGCCCCGAGGCCACCCAGAGTCCCGCCAGAGCGAGCACGATCCCGAGCACCACGGTGAAGGCAGGCAGGTAGGCCTGCACGGCCCCCGCCACGGGCGAGACGACCAGTCCGAAGAGCAGGAACACGCTCGCGAAACCTGCCGTGAGGGCCGCGGTGGCGCGCAGGGCTCGCACGACCGCCCGGGTCGGCGACGACGGTGCGTCCTCGAGGACGAACAGCGACAGGTAGGCCGGGAGCAGCGCGAAACCGCACGGGTTCACCGCAGCGACCACGCCGGCGCCGATGGCGAGCCAGAGCGACGAGGCCTCCACCGAGAACCAGGCTGCGTTCACGAGGCCTCAGCCGCGAGGCGGCTCACCAGGTCATTCAGCTCGTCGTCGTCCAGGTACTGCTCGGCGATGACCTCGCCGTCGGCGTCGATGACCGTGTAGGTCGACTGTTCGGTCACCCCGAAGTGCTGCCAGACGTCGCCCTCGACGTCCACGAGGTGGTTGACGTTCGGGATCTGCGTCGCCAGGTCGCCGATGGCGGAGGCGCCGTCGAGCCCACCGACGCCGACGATCGCGACCTCGTCGTCGTACTCCTCGGCGAGAGCCGACACGTTCGGGCTCTGCGCCCGACAGGTGGGGCACCACGGCGCCCAGAACCACAGCACGGCCGGTCGACCCTCGAGGCTCTCGCCCTCGAAGGGCGTCCCGTCCAGGGTTTGCGCGGAGAACGAGTAGTCCGCCTGCTTGCCGGTGCCGGTGACCTCAGCGGCCCCGGACCCGGCCGCGTCGGAAGTGCCCGCACCGCAGCCGCCGAGCAGGAGCATGGTGGACGTGACGAGTAGAGCGACAGATCGCATGCTGCAAGTGTGCACTCCACTCCGAGGGCCGTTCTGTGAGCGCGCTTACGGAACGCTGACGGGGACACGAGGAGACTCGAAAGCATGGCGGGACGCGTGCGAGGCCTCACGATCGCCGGGATCGCTGTGCTCGCTGCGGTCGTGGTGGGGCTCTCGCTCCGCGATGCACCGGCCGATGCTCCGCCAGCAACGGGGGCCTCGACCTCGCAGTCTTCGGTGTCGCCACCAGCGACGAACGAGAGCGAGGACGTGCCGTCGGCACTGGAGGATCCGGCCGACGAGGCCTTCGCCCCGCCCCTGATCGACCTCGACGACCTGGTCTCCGGTGGTCCACCGCCCGACGGCATCCCCCCGATCGACCAGCCGCGCTTCGAGGCGGTCGATGAGGTGGCCTGGCTCAGTGACAGTGATCCGGTGCTGTCGCTCACGGTCGACGGCGAGACGCGGGGATACCCGGTGGCCATCATGACCTGGCACGAGATCGTCAACGACGAGGTCGCGGGCACCCCCGTCGCGGTCACCTACTGTCCGTTGTGCAACTCCGGCGTCGCCTTCCATCGCGTCGTCGACGGTCGTCGGCTCGACTTCGGCACCTCGGGGATGTTGTACGCCGACAACCTCGTCATGTATGACCGCCAGACCCAGTCCCTGTGGCCGCAGCTCACCGGCCTCGCCTCCGTCGGGGCCCTGACCGGAACCCAGCTGGAGGCGATCCCGATGGGTGCGGTGGGCTGGGCCCAGTTCCGCGACGCACACCCGGATGCACGCGTGCTGACCCGCGACACCGGCCAGGACCGTGACTACGGGGCCAACCCCTATGTCGGCTACGACGAACCCGACGGCGGGCTGCTCGCCCCGCTACCCGACGGGACCGACGACCGCCTCCTCGTCAAGGAGCGGGTGATGGGGCTCGGTGAGGGCGCCGCCGCCGTGGCCGTCACCCGCAAGCTCGTGGCCGACGCCGGGATCCTCGAGATGAAGCTCGACGGGAAGAAGGTCTCCCTGTGGCACGCCCCCGGACAGGCCTCCGCTCTCGACGAGGCCCGGATCGTGGACAGCCAGGACGTCGGGTCCGTCGCGGCGTACTCGCCACGCGTGCGTGGCCGAGACCTCACGTGGCAGCGTTCGGGAGGCACTTTCGTCGACACCCAGACCGGTTCGCGCTGGAACATCGCCGGTGAGGCGGTGGCCGGGCCTCTGCGAGGCGCGCGCCTTGCGCCGGTCAAGCACCTCGACACGTTCTGGTTCGCGTGGGTCGCGTTTCAGCCCGACACCCGCCTGATCAGCTAGGAGCGCGCGGTGCGCTACCCGTACCCGCCACCAGCGACCGGAACCGACGGGTGCCCGACGGTCGCTCAGCGTCCGGGTGTCGCCGGCGGTCCCGAGTCAGAAGCAGCGCGACCAGGTGTTGGGCCAGGCGTTGCGGCCACCTTGGGCGCGCCGGTCCTTCCAGCCGCGCCAGGCGACCCGCTTGGCCACGTGGATCTGCTCCTTGCGCGTCGCCTTGTGCGGGTGGGTGTTGTTCGAGTGGCTCGGCCCGCCGTAGTAACGCCACGTCGACAACGAGAACTGCAGTCCCCCGAAGTGGCCGTTGCCGCTGTTGATGTGCCACCGGTGGGTCGACTCGTAGTGCGCGAGACAGTCCCACTTCGTCGGGCCGGAGTGCGCTCGGGCCGGAGCGGCCAGCGCCACGAGGCCGACCACCAGGGCCAGGGTGCCGAGGACGGAGACGATGAGGCGTCCCAGGGGGACGTGCGGGGGTGCTGCAGGCATGGCGGATCCCTTTCCGCGCCTGCGAGGTGAGCTGTCGGGCTGGAGCTGAAAGGTGCTCCGCCACCGGAGTGGCTGTGCCCCGAGCGGCCGCCTACCCCCGGAGGGCGGTGGCGAACGCGTGGAACCTGGGTCCCCCGCTCCTGCCCGATGTGCTCGGTCGGGCCCGGCGGCGGCGGGCAGGACTCGGCGTTGCCGCGCTGGGTGTGTGGAGTTGTCGCGACGCTCAGCGTCGCTGGAGCATCGTAGGTGCCGTGACGCTCGTGCGCGGCAACGCGGGGCGGACGGGTCTGGTGTGACGCACGTGGCGCGCCCCGGTCCACTCCACCGGCACGCCGTTCTGTCAGAGACGGGCGGCAGCGCGGACGCCAGTCGAACCAGAGGCGTCGGAACCTGCGGCTCCACGAAGACATCGACACCTGGCGCGCGAGGACGCGTCGCCGGGGGAGTGTCGCATCGTCGACATGATCTGGGCAGCGTGATCTGACCGCGCCGGGCCGCCGCCTCCGCTACGGTGCCGCCATGCGTCCCGTCGACCGGCCCCCGTCGTGAGCCGGCGATGGGAGGGCGGTCGTCGCGTCCCGTCGGGCACGAGGGTCCAGCTCGGCGGGCTGGTGCTCATCGCGCTGCTCGGGCTGGTGCTGGTCCTGGCGGGGTTCTTCGAGCGGCTCGGTCTTCCCGGACAGCTCAACGGGCTCTGGTTGGTGCTCTTCCTCCAGCCCCTGGTGTTCGCCCTCGCTGCCCTCGGCCGGGAACGACGGGAAGCGCGTGCGGAGCGGCGGGCCGAGCGTCGCGCGCGGGCCGCCGCTGCGGACGGGGACGGCGCCTCCGTCCCCGCGACGGGGTCGGCCGCACAAGCGCGGGTGGCCCGGGAAGCGGCAGCCGAGCGCCGACGCACCGAGGGGCTGATGCGGAGCGCCGCGGCGGACGAGCTGCCGTACGCCTTCGACTACGCACTGGGACGCCTGGAGGTGCTGATCGACAGGGTCGCCGAGGAGCGCAGCCGACCACGCGAGGACCGCCTCACCGGAGCCACCGACGGGTCCCTTGACCGTGTCGCCGGCCACCTCTCACGGAGTCGCCAGACACTCGACGCCGGGCACGTCGACCTGGCCGAGATGCACTTCGACCAGATCACGCCGATCGTGGTGCACGTCTGGCGCTACGACGCGGCCCTCAGCAACGACCTGCTCGAGGCGGGGCGCGGGTTGTTCGGCACCAGCTGAGGGCCTGGCCGGCGTCCGGCGAGTCGACGACGGCTAGCGTGCAGCCATGACGTCGACGGCCACCGGGGTCCTGCCGGCCGGGTTCCGTCTGCGCAAGCACCAGTCCCTGGCGTTGCAGGCTTTGAGGAGCCGCGACCGTGCGGATCACCTGCGGTCCTGGGTGGTGCTGCCGCCGGGAGCCGGGAAGACGCTGGTCGGCCTGGTCACGGCCTCCGAGCTCCTCGACGCCGGCGTCGTCAGTCACGTCGTGGTGCTGAGCCCCAACACCGCGATCCAGGCTCAGTGGCACGAGCAGGCGACCCGCTTCGGTCTGGCCTCGGACGTCGACCGTGACCTCGACACACCGCTCACGGTGCTGACCTACCAGTCCCTGGCCGTCTTCGACCCCGACAACGAGGTCGGCGACGACCCTCAGGACGAGCCGTCGCTCGTCGACGCCCTGCACGTCAACGGCCGCCGCCTCCTGCAGTCGCTCCAGCGGACCGAGGGCCTCCTGCTCGTGCTCGACGAGTGCCACCACCTGCTCGAGGTCTGGGGCAGGCTGCTGGCAGAGATCCTCGGCTCGATGCCGCAGGCGCGCGTCCTCGGGCTCACCGCGACGCCTCCGGACGCTCTCAGTCGTGACCAGGCTGACCTGGTCCGCACCCTCTTCGGTGAGGTCGCCTTCAGCACCTCCATCCCGGCGGTGGTCAAGGAGGGCGACCTGGTGCCGTTCGCCGAGCTGGCCTGGCTGGTCGAGCCCACACCGCAGGAGCAGGACTGGCTCGACGAGCAGGCCGTGCGTTTCACCGAGCTCACCACCGCTCTCACCACGCCCGGCTTCGCCGACGTGGCCTTCCTCGACTGGCTGCGGACCCGCTTCGTCGACCCCGTTCCCGACACGCTGGCGTGGTCCGAGGTCGTGGCCCGTCAGCCGGACCTCGCCGACGCCGCACTGCGCATGCACCATGCGGGCCTGCTCGACCTGCCCACCGGCGCTCGCGCCACCGAGCAGCACCGCGTGGCCCCCACCGTCGAGGACTGGATGGCGCTGATCGAGGGGTGGGCCCTGGGCCTGGACGACCCGGACGTGACCGACGCGCTGCGGAGGGCGCTCCCGTCGGTCGGCTACGTGTGGACGCGCAACGGCGTGCGGCGAGGCCGGACCCCCACCGACCGGGTGCTCGCGCGGTCGGAGGCCAAGGCCGGCGCCACGGTCGACATCGTCACCGCCGAGCACGCGGCCCTCGGGGAGCGGATGCGCATGCTGGTGCTCTGCGACCACGAACGCGCCGGAGCGACCGTGCCGGCCACGTTGGTGGGTGTTCTCGACCAGCAGGCCGGCTCGGCCCGGGCGGTCCTCGCGGCGCTGCTCCGCGACCGGGGCACCCGAGCGCTGCGTCCCCTGCTGGTCACCGGCAGCACCGTCGCCGGCGCGCACGCCACCCTGGTCGCGCTGCGTGAGCAGGTGCGACTCACCGATCCGGACACTGCGGACAACCTGCGGATCGTCGCGCTCGACGGCGCCGATGCGGACACGAGACCGGGGGAGGACGAGGCCGCTGCCTACCGCCTCGAGGGCCGGTGGTCCTCGCGTCAGTGGGTGGGGCACGTCACGCGGCTCCTCACCGGTGGCGGCACGCAGGTCCTCGTGGGCACGCGGGGCCTGCTCGGCGAGGGGTGGGACGCCCGCTGCATCACGGGCCTGGTCGACCTCACCACCGCCACCTCGCTGACGGCCGTGGTGCAGACGCGGGGTCGTGCCCTGCGCACGGACCCGTCCTGGCCGGACAAGGTCGCGGTCACCTGGTCGGTGACCTGCGTCAGCGACCGCCACCCGCGCGGGTCGAACGACTGGCAACGACTCGTGCGCAAGCACACCGGCTTCCACGGCGTCGACGAGGACGGCACGGTCGCCGACGGGGTCGCCCACCTCGACGCTGCCTTCTCGCCGTACAGCCCGCCGCCGGTGACGGAGTTCGCGGCCGTCAACGCGCGGATGATGGTGCGCGCGGAGGGAAGGGACGCCATCGCGCGGTCCTGGCGGGTCGGTGAGCCGTACGTCGACCGCACGTCGGTCGCGCTGCGGCTGCGGCCCCGTCGAGCCGGCGGGTTGTCCACCGGCGACGCTCCCCGCGAGCTGGTGGTGAGCCCTGCCGGGTTGGCCGGCACGACGCCGGAGCACCGAGCGAAGCCGCAGGCGGCGGTCTGGCACCGGGGCCTGGGAGCCGGCGCTCTCCTGACGGTCTCCGGTCTGGGGCTCGCGATCGCCGGCCTCGCGCACGTCGCCCTGGGCGTGGTCGGGGCGGTGATGATCGTCCTTGCCCTGGTGCCGGTGGTGCTCGGCTGGCGTGCCGGCGGGCTGGCCACGGGTGACGCGGTGCGCCGTCGGGTGGAGGAGGCGGGGCGTGCGCCGAGCCTGGCCCAGGTGGCCCGTGCGCTCGCCGACGGCCTCCACCGCGCCGACCTCGTCGCGCGTGGTGCCGAAGCCGTCGAGGTCGAGACCACCCGGTCGGGGGAGTACCGCCTGCTCCTCGGCGGGGTCACCGAAGCCGAGTCCGAGCTCTTCGCGACCGCTTTGGAGGAGCTCGTCTCTCCGCTGGCGGCGCCTCGCTACGTCATCTCCCGCTACGTCACCGACCCTTCCGACGTCCCGCAGCGGGTGCGCCCGACCGCGAGCGCAGTTCGCGACGCCGAGCGGCGGATCCGCCCGTCGGGAGAGTCCTGGCACGCGGTCCCCACGGTGCTGGGCGCCAACGCCGGACGCGTCGAGGCCCTGCTCGTGGGGTGGCGCCGCTGGGTGGGCGAAGGACGGACGCTGCGCACCGCCACCCCCGAGGGCACAGGGGTCATGCGGGCGCAGGTCGGTAGCGACCCCTTCGAGGTCAGCGCCGTGATGCGTCGTCAGTGGGAGTGAGGCCGGCGCGTCAGGGCAGCTTGTGCACCAGCCCGCGCACCAGGTCGTAGGTCGCCCGGTCCGCCGCGGCGATGAGGCCCTTGGGTGCCGCGGCCTGCGGTTCGTACGGCGTGCCGGCGAACGTCCCGACGTAGCCGCCGGCCTCGGTCAGCAACAGCGACCCCGGGCAGTGGTCCCATGGCAGCGCCTTGCGGTAGAGCGCGTAGTCGGCCGAGCCGCCGACCAGCTTGGGGTAGTCGACACCGCAGCACACCCACGTGATGTCGAGCTCGCGCAGGGTCCCGAGCGCGCGTCCGATCCAGGAGCGACGTGAGGTGACGCCGCGCAGCTCCTCACCCAGCGGTGGGCGCGTGACGCGCTCGCCGTTGCGGAACGCTCCCGCCCCACGCTCGGCGACGTAGGCCACCTCGTGCTGCGGCTGCCAGATCCAGCTGCGCACCACGGCGCCGCCGCGCACCTCGGAGACCATGAGCGCGTGGTCGGGGGAGCCCTTGACGAAGTTGCGGGTGCCGTCGACCGGGTCGATGGTGAAGGCGTGCTCCGCCGATCGGAACCTGTCGGGCAACGAGGAGTCGGCCGCGGTGGCCTCCTCACCCAGCAGCAGCGCGTCGGGGTAGGCCGCCCCCAGCTCGGCGGCGATGGCGACCTCGGCCTCGCGGTCGGCGACGGTCACGAGGTCGCCGGGGTGGGACTTGGAGGAGACGTCACCCGACGTCAGCTGGCCGAAGCGTGGGTTCACGACCTCGTCGGCGACGCGCTTGAGCAGGGCGAGTACGTCGTCGGTCTCCACGCCGGCCAACCTACCGACCCCTCAGGCCGCCAGCTCGTCGGGGGAGCAGACCGTGAGGACGCTGTCGTTGGCACGGTGCACCGGACGGTCGGTCATCCCGGCGCGTCCGGCGACCTGCGCGAGCCCGCGGGCCCAGGCCAGGCCGTCCTCGTTCATGGGGCGCCGACCGGGTCCGGTCAGCAGGAAGGCCACGCTGGCGTCACCGAGGACTCCGTGGCGCAGGAGGTCGACCATCCGGTCGAGATCCCCCTCATCGGGGGCGGGCGGCAGCTGATCGATCTGCATGATCGGGCCCGGCCGGTCGTCGTGGTCGATCACGAGGATCCACAGCATCCGTTCGGAGAACCCGAGTGGCCCCATGAGGCCGCGCCAGAAGCGCTCGAGGTCGGCCTGGGTCCGGATCGGCGGGTGGTCCCCCTGCTGGGGGAAGGGCGGGATGTCGTCGTGCGCGTCGTTGTCCATGCCACGCGAGTCTGCCTGCGCCACGAGGCCGGGAACCGTTGTCCACAGGACGCATTCGGCGCTGGCATGCTGGGCGCATGCAGCTCAGCGAGCACGAGATGACCGCAGCGCTCAACGGAGCGGCCAAGACCGTCCTCGCCGCCCAGCGCCGCGACGTCCGCAAGGGCCGGACCGACATCGAGACCGTGTGGAAGGAGATGGACCGCTACCAACGGTTCACGCTGCTGGACTCCCTCGGCGACCAGATCCTGCCGGTCCTCATGGCGCTGCCCGACCGGGAGGTGCCGGTGGGAAGCCGCCCGAGCTACGACGACGCCGAGATCGCGGTCGTCGTGGAGGAGAAGCTGGGTGAGTCGGGCGGCAAGCTGCGGCGCAAGGTGGTGGTGGCCACCCGGGTCGCCCTGGTCCGCACGGCGCTGGGCCACGTGCCGCCCCGCGCCGACCCGGAGCGGCTCGACGTACCGGACCACCTGGGGTAGGCCGATCACGGCGCCCTCACTCGATCGTGTGGACCGCAGCCTCCTCGGCACTCGCCCCCGCACCGTCGATGCCGACGTCGTCGGCGACCTCGTCGCTCTCGCGGTCCTCGTGGCTCCCCTCGTCCGGAGCGACGAGTCGACCGGTGCGGGCGTCGCCGACCTCACCGCCGTCGCCGTCGTTCTCGATCGCCTCGACCGACATGTGCTCGGCCTGCTCGTAGGGATCCTCCTCCGGGACCTCCTGGGCGACCCGCTGGTCCAGGCTCTCGCCGATCGCCTCCTCGCGGGGCGTGTTGCCGAACCCCTGTCCCGGGGACCAGCGCTCGCCGGGGGAGAACCCTTCGTCCAGCGGCTCCGCGAGCCCCCGGTTGTCGGCCATGCTGTCGCCGTCACCCTGGGGCTGGTCCTCGTCGTCGACGCTGTAGCCGTGGTAGCTCTCGGTGTCGGTCTCGGTCGGGTCGGCGCCTTCGCCCGGGAGGTCGCCGCCGTTGCTCGTGTCGCTGGTCATGGTGGGCTCCTGTGAGGTCGGGTCGGCCAGGCTCGCGCCCGGTCCGCGGGCGTGCTCTCCCAGCATGCACCCCGGCGGAGTGCCCCCGGTGCGGCGGTGCTTCCACGAGGCTCCGGTCTGAGTAGATTTGCGGCACGGGGTCCCACGACGACGGAGCACTGAGGAGGCGGCGATGCGCTCGGCGCGGCTACCGACCCTGCTCGTCTGGGTGCTCCTCGTGCTCGTCCCCGGATCCCTCGCCCCCTCGGCTGCCGTCGCCGCCCCCGCGAACCAGCCCGCAGATCCCCCGAGTGCCACGGCCGAGCCGACGCCGACGCGAGAAGCCGAAGCCACCGCCGGACACCGAGGCGCCGACAACCCCCGCGCTGGGGGAGCCGGTCGTCGAGGCCGACGGGGAGGTCCTGCTGCCCGCGGCTGCCGAGGACAACTCGTTCGTGGTGGTGACGGAGGTGGCCGTCGACGGCGAGCCGGTCGAGGAGCAGGTCGTCGCACAGGGGCGCGGCAACGGCAGCTCCGAGGACTACACCTGGACGGCCGACTCCGGGGAGCGCGACTACGAGGTCGTCGCCACCGACAAGGCCGGCAACGAGAGCGAGCCCGCCACCGTCACGATCACGATCGACGCCGACCCTCCGGTCATCCGTCGCTTCGAGGTCACGCCGGGCACCGCCCGCGAGCCTCTCAGCACGGTCGAGCTCGTCACCCAGCCGGACACGACGTACGCGCTGAGCGTCGACGGCGAGGAGATCGCCGCCGGGACCACCGCGGCCAAGGGGCGCGAGCTGATCGAGGAGACCCTCGACCTGGCCGACGGTCGCTACCGGGTCGAGGTCGAGCTGAGCGACGAGACCGGGAACACCAGCGAGGACTCACGTGTGCTCGTCGTCGCGGTGGGCGACCTGTTCCTGCGGGCCCGGCTCACCACCGGACCCACCGACCCGCAGCAGGTCGTCGACATCCGGGCGACACCGGGCACCACTGGCACCCTGGAAGTGCTCGGCGGCCCCGAGGAGACCTTCGAGGTCGCCGAGGACGGTACGGCGCGGGTGCGGCTCGACCTCGCCGACGGCGAGTACGACGGCGCCGTGGTCACCGTCGAGGACGCCAACGAGCGTCAGGGGTCGGTCGAGCTGACCGACTTCGCCGTCGACACCACCCTCCCGGGGCTGGAGCTCGCGGCTGTCGACGGAATCGCCGAGGAGGGCCGGCTGCGCTTCGAGGTGACCGCCGAGGAGGGCTTCGAGGTCGACTGGCGGGTGCTCGACACCGACGGACGCGTGGTCACCCTGGGCACCTTCATCGCCTCCGACGTCCCGGAGGTCATCGAGCGCGACCTCGACGAGGGCAGCTACACCGTGCAGGTCGCGACCTCCGACATCTTCGACCGCACGGCCGAGCAGGAGGTCGCGGTCGACGTCGCCGCCGATCCGCTGTCACCGCGGACCCTGGCCATCGGCGCCCTGGTGCTGCTGGTGGTGCTGCTGGCGCTGGCGCTCGTGGCCCGGCGTCTGTGGCGCCGGAGTCAGGAGAGACGGAAGGCTCGTCGGGCCCTGGGCCCCGCGGTGGCGTCCCAGGACGACCGTGGCGCCTACCAGCGCTCCGAGGAGGCCTGGGTGGCCCAGCACCAGGACCTCACCCGTCTGGCTGCCGTCGCGCGGGGCACCGTGCCCGACGACCTCGAGCTGCCGGGCGGCTTCGCGCTGGAGCCGGGGGAGACCGCGTTGTGGACCGCGGGGGCGCGCCTGCTCGTGGCGTCGGGTCTCGAGAACGCGGACACCCTGCTCGTGGGTGAGCGCGGCAGCGCCGTCGTGACCGACCGGCGTCTGGCGTTCGTCGGGTCGACACCGCGTGACTGGTGGCTCACCGACGTCGACCGGCTGCGGCACCTCGACCACGAGCGGACCGTGATCAGCCTGCGCGACGCCGACGACTGGTCCGGGGTGTCCTATGACGCCCAGGTGACCCGGCAGTACATCGACCTGGCGCTGGCGCGCGTCCAGGGGGCGTCGTACGCCGGGATCGTGGACCGCGGTCTGCGCGACCACGAGCTGCGCCGTCCGACGCCTCCCGGCTGAACCGGCGGCGCGTCGCACGGAGCGACGTCGTGCCTTCTTCGACACACGGGCGCAACAGCCGGTGCCTAGAGTGGCGCCATGTCCTCGCAGCCGCATGTCGTGGTCCTGTTCGGTGCGACCGGCGACCTCTCCCGTCGCAAGCTCCTCCCGGGCCTGCTCCATCTCTTCCAGGCCGGGCTGCTCGACGAGACCCGGATCATCGGCAGCAGCCTCGACGAGATGGCCGACGAGGAGTTCGTCGCGCTGGCCCGCAAGGCCTGCGAGGAGAGCCGCGGCGACGGCGTCAACGGCCGGTGGGAGGAGTTCGCCTCGATGCTCTCCTTCGTCCCCCAGCAGGCGGGTGCGGAGGGCCTCGCCGAGGCGGTGGCGGCCTGCGAGCGGGAGCTCCCGGGCGACGACGTGCAGCGGCTGCACTACCTGAGCGTGCCACCGCGGGCAGCGCTGGCCGTGGTGCACATGCTCGAGGAGGCTGGGCTGGCCGAGCGCTCGCGCATCGTGATGGAGAAGCCCTTCGGCACCGACCTGGAGAGCGCCAAGGCACTCAACGCCGAGCTGCACGAGGTGTTCGCCGAGGAGCAGATCTTCCGCATCGACCACTTCCTCGGCAAGGAGGCGGCCCAGAACATCCTGGCCTTCCGCTTCGCCAACGGCCTCTTCGAGCCGATCTGGAACCGCAACTTCATCGACCACGTCCAGATCGACGTCCCCGAGACGCTGGGCCTCGAGACCCGGGCGGAGTTCTACGAGTCCACCGGCGCCTACAAGGACATGGTCGTCACGCACCTCTTCCAGGTGCTGGCCTTCATGGCCATGGAGCCGCCGACCGCGCTGTCCTCCGGGCCGATCGGCGAGGAGAAGGTCAAGGTCTTCCGGTCGATGAAGAGCATCGACCCGTCGCAGACCGTGCGCGGCCAGTACGTCGGCTACCGCAACCTCGAGGGGGTCGACGACGAGTCCGACGTCGACACCTTCATCGCCCTCCAGGTCGAGATCGACAACTGGCGCTGGGCCGGGGTGCCGTTCTACCTGCGCACGGGCAAGAAGCTGGCCGAGGGGGCGCGGATCATCTCGATCGCGTTCAAGGAGCCGCCCCGGCACATGTTCCCGCACGGATCGGGTGTCGGACTGCAAGGTCCTGACCACCTGACCTTCGACCTGGCCGACCAGTCACGGATGTCGCTGTCCTTCTACGGCAAGCGCCCCGGCCCGGGGATGAAGCTGGACAAGCTCTCGATGCAGTTCGCGATGCACGAGACCAAGAACTCCGACCTCGTGCTCGAGGCCTACGAGCGACTCATCCACGACGCGATGCGTGGGGACCACACTTTGTTCACGACCGCCGCCGGCATCGAGCGGCTGTGGGAGCTCTCCGAGCCGCTGCTGGCCGACCCGCCGCCGGTGCGCTCGTACGGCGAGGGGACCTGGGGCCCCAACGCCATCCACCAGCTGATCGCCCCGAGGGCGTGGCGACTGCCGTTCGAGCGCGCCTGGCGTGACCCGAACGAGAGCTCGGCCTGACTTCCGCCCTGGACACGGCAAGCAGGATGGGGCCATGGACTACACGCACCTCGGCCGTAGCGGCCTCTCCGTCAGCAGGCTCTGCCTCGGCACCATGAACTTCGGTCCGGAGACCTCCGAGGAGGACTCCCACGAGATCATGGACCGGGCGCACGAGGTGGGCATCAACTTCTTCGACACCGCGAACGTCTACGGCTGGGTGCCCGGAGAGGGCGTGACCGAGCAGATCATCGGGCGCTGGTTCGCCCGGGGGGACGGCCGGCGCGAGAAGACGGTCATCGCCACCAAGCTCTACGGCTCGATGAGCAAGTGGCCCAACGACACCTTCCTGTCGGCCCGCAACATCCGGCTCGCGTGCGACGCGTCGCTGAAGCGCCTCCAGACCGACTACATCGACCTCTACCAGATGCACCACGTGGACCGGAACACGCCGTGGGACGAGATCTGGGAGGCGTTCGAGGTGCTGCGCCAGCAGGGCAAGGTGCTCTACTTCGGCTCCTCCAACCACGCCGGCTGGCACATCGCGCAGAGCATGGAGACCGCCCGGCGCCGTCAGCAGACCGGTCTGGTGAGCGAGCAGTCGATCTACAACCTGCTCAAGCGCGAGGTGGAGCTGGAAGTGCTCCCGGCCTGCCAGGGTTACGGCCTCGGCGTCATCCCGTGGTCGCCGCTCAACGGGGGACTGCTGGGCGGGATCATCCGCAAGACCGAGAAGGGCCAGCGCCGGCTCACCGGCCGCGCCAAGGAGGCCCTCAAGACCCATCGCAAGGCGCTCAAGGCCTACGAGGACTTCTGCGACGAGCTCGGCGAGCTGCCCGCTCACGTCGGGCTGGCGTGGCTGCTGCACCAGGAGGGCGTCACCGGCCCGATCATCGGCCCGCGCACCCTGGAGCAGCTCGACGGCTCCCTCCGGGCCACCGAGCTCAGGCTGACGAAGGACTCGCTGGCGCGGCTCGACGAGATCTTCCCCGGACCGGGCGGACCGGCCCCCGAGGCCTACGCCTGGTGAGCCGACGCGGACGTCATGGATCCTGGCCGCCTGAGCAACCAGTTCCTATGACGTCCGCGAGGGGTTGGGCCTCAGCCGACGGTCGGCAGGTGCACCCGGGTGCCGTCCAACGTGACGACGCCCGCCGTACGGCTGCCGAACCCGACGAAGGAGTCGCTGAGCGCCGAGGTGAGCAGGTAGAGGTGCTGGCCCTTCGGCACGTTCACCGCCACGGCCGGCAGCTCGATCCGGCGGCGCTCACCGGTCACGGGTGTCTCCTCGTTCAGCGGCATCACGTTCTTCTGCACCAGACGCGCATCGGCCGGCGACGACCCGATGGCGAGGCCGAAGAAGGCCCGGCTGTTCGGCGTCAGCGTCGTGACGTCGGCGGTCAGGTGCGCCGAGCCGGCGATCCGGTAGGGCCCGGCCGCGATCTCGGTGGCCTGGGCCGGGCTCGCGACGGTCGGGGTGGTGATGCTGCCGAGCGCGACGGAGCGGTCCGGCGCGACGGAGCCGACCGAGGTGCAGGTGTTCGCGGGCGTCGCGAGGTGGAAGCGGTCGTAGCCGCGCAGCCCGGTGTCGCGACCGCGGAGCTGCTCGTCGAAGAACCGCAGCGAGAGCTCCTCGAAGCTGCCGCCTCCGAGCTCGCGGCTGCACGGGTCACCGCTGCTCTCGACACCTGCAGGGAAAGCCGAGGGCAGCACGTGGCCGCCGTTGTAGCCCACGAAGATGCTCGAGCGGCGAGCCCGCTCGGTCAGCGCGGTGTGCCAGTTCGTGAGTCCCTGCTGCAGGTTGAACAGCGAGTCCGTCGTGCCCTGCCCCATCAGCACCGGGATGTCGAGACGACGACCGTGGTCGACGTGCCACTTCGGCCCGTTCTTCTCGAAGAACGTCACGAGGTTCTCCCCACCCGGCAGGCTGCCGTCAGGCCACTCTCCGGTCGCAGCACCCTCGACGAGGGCCTTGTAGACCTGGGGCGGCAGCGAGTCGCTGGGAACAGCGGCGCCGCTGAGCGCCAGCGCCCACTCGCTGCGGACGACACCGTCGGGTGCGAGGCTGCGGTTGAGGTCGTTCCAGGTGATCTCGGGCGCCAGCGCGTCGAAGACAGGGGTGCCCTTGACCCGGAGGCTCTCGAAGGCGCCGAGGTACTGGAAGCCTCCGCCGTAGCTGCCGCCGATGGCGCCGAGACGCGGGTCGCCGGGACCATCACGCGTGACCCACCTCTGCTCGGCGATGAGCCGGATCAGGCCACGGACGTCGTGCCCCTCGACGCGGGGGTTCTCGACGTACGCCTGTCCGCCGCTCTCGCCGAAGCCTCGCTGGTCGTAGGACAGCACGCCGTAGCCGGCGTCGAGGAAGCGCTGGAAGTCCGCCGGGTCCTGGTTGCGCGAGCCGCCCCAGCCGTGGCTGTGCATGATCATCGGGACGCGGCGGTCGGCCGAGGCGCCGGCGGGCTTGAAGAGCGAGTAGCAGATCTCGACCTTCGCGGTGGTGCCCGGGTCCGGCACGCTGGTGACGCAGCCGTCGGTGACACGGGGGCCCGCAGCGGCGGCCGACGCCACGGTGGCGGTGGTGGTCGGCAGGACCGTCAGTCCGGCCGCCACGACAGCGGCTCCCAGCGCGCCTCGGACCATGCTCGTACGTCGCACCACGTTCTCACCCTCCGTCGAGATCGGTTACGACAGTGATCAACGAATCGGCGTGGCGCGGGTTATGCGATCCCCTTCATGAGCGGAGCAGACGTTTCGGGACCATCACGGATGAGCATCAGTCTTCGGTCCCGGTCTACCCATTCGTCACTTCCCTGGCATAGCGTCCGCGGGGTCATCCACCCCTCGGAAAGGCTCACCTGTGCCCTCACGCACCCGGACAGCACCCCTCGTCCTGGCCCTCGGCACCACGGCGGCGGTCGTCACCGGACTCATCAGTCCCGTGCCGGCCTCGGCCGCAGCCCCCACCTCGCCGTACCTCTCGGAGATCCACTACGACAACGCCGGCACCGACGCTGGCGAGTTCGTCGAGGTCACCCTGCCCGCCGGCACCTCCAGCGCGGGCCTGAGCATCGTGCTCTACAACGGCGGCAACTCGACCACCTACGACACCGACGCGGTCGACGCCGTGACGGCTCCGGCCGACGCACCTGCCGTCGCGGTGGTCGACTACCCGGCCAACGGGATCCAGAACGGTGCGCCGGACGGTGTAGCGCTGGTGGACGGGACCGAGGTGCTCGAGTTCCTGTCCTACGAGGGCGTCGTCACCGCAGCCGACGGACCGGCAGCCGGCACCGCGAGCACCGACATCGCAGTGAGCGAGGCCGGCACGGAGCCGACCGGGCAGTCGCTCCAGCGCACGTACGACGCCACGTCCGACCGGCTCGTGTGGTCCGGTCCGGCACCCGCCAGCAGGGGCCAGGTCAACGGCGGTGACGGCACCGACCCGGAGCCGGAGCCCGACCCCGAGGTCTGCGACCTCACCCCGACCCACCGCATCGGTCAGGTCCAGGGCGACGGAGCCACCACCCCGCTCCAGGGCCAGCAGGTCGTGGTGCGCGGCACCGTGGTCGGCGACACGCCCGGGTTCGACGGCTTCCACCTGCAGGACGCCGGCGACGGCGACGCGGCCACCAGCGACGGCATCTTCGTCTACAGTCCCGGCACCGCCGTCGATCTCGGTGACGAGGTCGCTGTCGCCGGCGAGGCCACGGAGTACTCCGGCCAGACCCAGGTCGTCTCACGCGAGGACGTCGAGGTCTGCGCCGACGGCTCGTCCGCCGATCTGCCCGAGCCGGCCACGCTCGACCTGCCGGCCTCCGACGCGGAGCGTGAACCGATCGAGGGCATGCTCGTGGAGCCGGTCGACACCCTGACGGTGAGTGAGGTCTTCGACCTCACCAGCTTCGGCGAGCTGACGCTCTCCGAGGGCGGCCTCCTCGTCCAGCCGACCGAGCTGGCCCGCCCGGGCCCGGAGGCGGAGGCGATCCGTGAGCAGAACACGCTGCGCCGGGTCACGCTCGACGACGGTCTCAGCTCCCGGGTCAGCACCACCACCCGCCCCTACCTGTCCCCGACCACGCCGGTCCGGGTGGGCGACGAGCTGTCGTTCACCGAGCCGCTGGTCCTCGGTCACGGGTTCTCGTCGTGGCGCCTGCAGCCCGCCGACGGAACGGCTGACGGCGTCTTCGCCCCCCAGAACACCCGCGAAGCAGCGCCCGAAGCAGTCGGAGGCGACGTCCAGGTCGGTGCCTTCAACGTCCTCAACTACTTCGTGACGTGGAGCGGCTCGGACGCGCGCGGCGCGCGCAGTGCCGCCCAGTTCGAGAAGCAGGCGGACAAGATCGTGCCGGCGATCAGGGCGCTGGGGGCGGACGTGGTCACGCTCATGGAGATCGAGGACACCGACTCCACCGGCTACACCCCCGGCAACGCCGACGGTGCGCTCGCCGACCTCGTCGACCGGCTCAACGCCGACGCAGGGTCCGACGTGTGGGACTACGTCCCGCTGCCGCAGGAGCTGTACGCCGTGGACCGCGACGTCATCCGCAACGCGATCATCTACCAGCCCGCCGCGGTCCGCCCGGTGGGCGCGCCCGTGGGACTGGTCGACGAGTCAGTGTGGGCCAACGCCCGGGAGCCGATCGCACAGACGTTCACGGGACGCACCCCGGCCGAGGACGACGTGTTCACGGTCGTGGCCAACCACTTCAAGTCCAAGAGCCCTGGCGCGCCTTCCGGTGACAACGTCGACCGCGGTGACGGGCAGGGCGCCTGGAACGGCGACCGGACCCGGCAGGCGGCCTCCCTGGCAGACTTCACCGACGGTCTCCGTGCGGAGACCGAGGACCAGGACGTCCTGCTGCTGGGCGACTTCAACGCCTACACCGAGGAGGACCCGATCGAGCGGCTGCGGTCCGGCGGCTTCGAGGACCTCGGTGACCTGCTCGACGTCGGTCGCTACAGCTACGTCTTCGACGACCAGTCGGGCTCGCTCGACCACGCGATGTCCACGACCGCGCTGACCGACAAGGTCACCGACCTGGCCCACTGGAACATCAACGCGGTGGAGTCGTTCGCCTACCAGTACACCGGCGACCCGGCGCTCCACGCTCCGGACCCGTACCGCTCCAGCGACCACGACCCGCTGGTGCTGGGACTCGACCTCGAGACGCCGGTGCCGGCGGACTACCCGTGCGACGGTCGCGAGCCGACGGTGCTGGGCACCCACGGCGACGACGTCCTGCGCGGCACGAACGACCCGGACGTCGTCCACGCGCTCAGCGGGGACGACACCGTGACAGGCCTCAACGCCGACGACGTGGTCTGTGGCGGCGCCGGCGACGACGTCCTCGAGGGCGGCAACGGTGCGGATCGGCTCCTGGGCGGATCCGGGGACGACGTGCTGCGCGGCGGCAACGGGACCGACGTCCTCGACGGCGGCTCCGGCGACAACACCCTGGTGCAGGGGCGCGGCTGAGTCGTGGGCCCGGTTTCTGGTCACCGGCCGCAGCGGGAACGACGTACACGCTGCGGCCGGTGACCAGGACCGCCCAGTCCTGCGGGGAGTGACCAGTCACGGGCGGCGTGTGTGATGCGCCACGCCCACGGCGGCCGATGAGGGCACGGAGCGCTCGGCCCGCTAGAGTCGGTGCTGCCCGGTTCCCGGGTATGTCCGGCCCCTTCTGTTCTGCCTCGGGCCGTCGACTTCGTCATCCACCAGCGCCGCGAGCCCTCTTGCTCGCGCCGGGCAGGACGACCCACCAACGTTCCTGGAGATACTTCATGGCGGACTCCCGTCCCCCGTCCACCCTGTCCTTCACCGACCTCGGCCTTCCCAGCGCCGTCGTCGACGCCCTCGCCGGCGAGGGCATCACGGAGCCCTTCCCGATCCAGGCAGCCACGCTGCCGCACGCCCTGGCCGGACGCGACGTCCTCGGCCGGGGACGCACCGGCTCGGGCAAGACCTACGGCTTCCTGCTCCCGCTCGTGACCCGGCTGTCCCAGCCCGGCGCCGCACGTCGGCCCAAGCAGCCGCGCGGCCTCATCCTGGTCCCGACGCGTGAGCTCGCGACCCAGATCGACACCGCCCTGGCGCCGCTGGCCCGGGCCACCGGCCTGCGCAGCACCACCGTCTTCGGCGGCGTCTCCGCCGGCCGTCAGATCGACGCGCTGCGTCGCGGCGTCGACATCGTCATCGCCTGCCCGGGTCGCCTCACCGACCTGATGCAGCAGGGCGCGGTCGACCTCGGCGGCGTCGCCATCACCGTGCTCGACGAGGCCGACCACATGGCCGACCTCGGCTTCCTGCCCGGCGTGCGCCGCCTCATGGACCAGACCCCGCGCAACGGCCAGCGGCTGATGTTCTCCGCCACCCTGGACAACGCCGTCGACGTGCTCGTGAAGCGCTTCCTCAGCGACCCGGTCGTGCACAGCGTCGACACCGCGCAGTCGCCGGTGACGAACATGGAGCACCACGTGCTCGAGGTCGACACCGTGGCGCGCCTCAAGGTCATCTCCGACCTGGCGGCCGCGCCCGGCCGCACCGTGATCTTCACCCGCACCAAGCACGGCGCCAAGGCGTTGAGCCGCAAGCTGAACGCCACCGGCGTGCCCGCCGTCGAGCTGCACGGCAACCTGTCGCAGAACGCCCGGGCCCGCAACCTCGCGACGTTCTCCGACGGCAGCACCGGCACCTTGGTCGCCACCGACATCGCCGCGCGTGGCATCCACGTCGACGACGTCTCGCTGGTCATCCACGCCGACCCGCCCACGGAGCACAAGGCCTACCTGCACCGCTCGGGCCGCACCGCCCGGGCCGGCGCCGCGGGCACCGTGGTCACGATCGTGCTGGACCACCAGCGTGCCGAGGTCCGTGCGATGACCAAGAAGGCCGGGATCAGCGCGACGCGCACCCGCGTCGACGGCGCCCACCCGCTGCTGCGCACCATCGCGCCGGGCGAGCGCACCTACGCCGATGCGGCGACGATCGCCGCCATGATGCCCAACCTCCCGAACCAGCCCGGCACCCGCTCCGGCGGCGGGCGTTCCGGGGGCGGCGCGGGAGGCGGCCGTTCACGACGCAGCGGCGGGTCGTCGACGCGCACCGCGTCCCCCGCGGGCGCAGGCTCGTCGAGCGGCGCCCGCTCCGGGGGCGGACGTCCCCGACGCGGTGGCAGCGGCGGTGCCTCGACGCGCACCTCCTCCGGAGGCGGCTCGCACAGTGCCGCGTCCTTCTCCGGAAACCGCTCGCGCGGTCGCTGACCCAGGACTCAGTCGCAGTCGTCGCAGATGCCCGTGGCCGGCAGCTCGGTGAAGTGGACCGGGCAGATCGCCAGGGGCTTCTGCGACGCAGCGGCGGCGGTCTCCGCCGCGCTGCCGCGCGACGAGGCCGTCGCAGCCCGGGTGCCCGGCGTCCGGGACGGTGTCGCAGCCCGGGGTGACACCGTCCGGCCACCGGTCGCACGAGCCGGCCGCGACGCCGCCCGTACGGTCACGACCGGCTGACCGCCGCCCTCGGGCAGCTCGGCGCCGAACCAGCGGTGGCAGGCCAGCCGCTCCCGCGCCGCGTGATCGTCGGGGTCGCCGACCTCCTCGTGCCTCAGCACCTCGACCGACAGAGCGTACGCCGGGCTCACGTGGCCCTTGGCGTCCACGCACAGTGAGGACAGCAGCGGCTCGCGACGCTCCACGCACACCCGGGCCACCCGGCCCAGCACGTCCCCGATCCACTGCATCGACAGCTGCTTGGTCCGGATGAGGCTCCGCTCCTGGACCCACTCGGCGAGCTCCCTGAGGGTGACGGTCTCGCCGTAGGTGCCGGCGGTCTCCTCGAGCTTCTCGCGCGCGGCCAGGGCCCACGTCTCGCGGGAGGCGTCCTGGCCCACGACCGCTGCATTGAGCCACCGTCGCGGAGCCGCGGAGCTGGAGGGGGAGTCCATGGCGACGATTCTAGTGATGGCGCGAGGGACGCGACCGACCCGCGAGCCGAAGCCTCGTTCGTGTTGTCGGTCACACGGGGGCCGCGTAGGTTCGGCTGCGTGGATCGAGACACGCACGACTACGTCATCGTCGGAGCCGGCAGCGCGGGGGCGGTGATCGCGGCGCGCCTCACCGAGGACCCCGGGGTCTCGGTGCTCCTGCTGGAGGCCGGGGGTGAGGCCGAGGCCGACGAGATCAGCATCCCGGCCGCGTTCCCCTCGCTGTTCAAGACCCGGTGGGACTGGAACTACTCCACCTCCGAGCAGAAGCAGCTGCACGCGCGTCGCGCCTACTGGCCGCGGATGAAGGCGCTCGGCGGCTGCTCGTCGATGAACGCCATGATCTACATCCGAGGCAACCGCGCCGACTTCGACGGCTGGCGCGACGCGCACGGTGCCACCGGCTGGGGGTACGACGAGGTCCTGCCCTACTTCATCCGGTCCGAGGGCAACACCCGGCTGAGCGATCCGTTCCACGGACAGGACGGCCCGCTGCACGTCGAGGACCGGCGCTTCACCCACGAGCTGACCGAGATGTGGGTCGACTCGGCGGTCGCCTCCGGGCTGAAGCCCACCGACGACTTCAACGGCGCCGAGCAGGAGGGCGCCGGCCTCTACCAGGTCACGTGCAGGAAGGGACGGCGCTGGTCGGTGGCCAAGGGCTACCTGGAGCCGGCGCTGCACCGGCCCAACCTGACGGTGCTCACCGGCGCCTTCGCGACCCGGGTGGTGGTCGAGGGCGGCCGCGCCGTCGGTGTCGCCTACGTCCGCGAGGGCCGCGAGCACGTCGCCCGGGCCGGCGCCGAGGTGGTCCTCTCCGGGGGCGCGGTGAACTCGCCGCAGCTGCTGATGCTGTCGGGCATCGGACCTGCCGACCACCTGCGTGAGCACGGCATCGACGTCGTCGCCCACCTGGAGGGCGTCGGCCAGAACCTCCACGACCACCCGGCGGTGCCGCTGGTGTGGCACACCAAGGACACCACGGACGTCGCGGAGTTCAACACCTTGAAGAACGTCCTGCTGGCCAAGGCCGGCCGCGGTCCGCTGACCAGCAACGTCGGCGAGGGCGGAGCCTTCTGGCGGACCCGCGACGACCTCGAGGCCCCCGACCTCCAGGTGCACGTCGCGCCGGCCGGTTTCTGGGACAACGGGCTCCACGAGCCCACCACCCGCAAGGTCACCACGGCCGCCACCCTGGTCAGCGTCGCCAGCCGTGGGCAGCTCCGGCTGCGTTCGGCCGACCCGCGCTGGCAGCCCGACATCGACCCGGCCTACTACGACGACCAGGCCGACCTCGACACCGTGGTGGCGGGTCTGCAGCGCATGCTGGAGATCGCCTCGACCGGACCCTTTGCCCGCCACCTGGCGGCACCGTTCCTGCCCGCGACCGGCACGCCGAGCACCGAGGACCTCGTCGAGCTGGTGCGGTCCCACACCCAGACGCTCTACCACCCGGTCGGCACCTGCGCGATGGGCAGCGGGGAGCGCGCGGTGGTCGACCCCGAGCTGCGCGTGCGTGGTGTCGACGGCTTGCGCGTGGCCGACGCCTCCGTGATGCCGGAGGTCACCCGCGGCAACACCAACGCCCCGTCCGTCATGATCGGGGAGAAGGCCGCGGACCTGCTCCGCGGCCGCACCGCTTCGCCTGCCTACGCCGCGGACACCCGCCCCTCCCACGCCAAGGACGCCCGATGACCGACTCCCTCATCCGCCCCGAGCTCAGCCGGCCCGAAGCGATCGACGCCCAGGGAGCCACCGGCGACGACGTGCTCGAGGTCCACAGCCCCGTCACGGGCGACCTGGTCGGCGCCTACCCCGTCGACGACGACTCCGCGGTGGACACCGCCGTGGCCCGGGCCCGCGAGGACGCCACCTGGTGGGCCGACCTCGGCTTCACCGGTCGCAAGGAGATCCTCGACCAGTGGCGCGGCGTGATCGCCCGCCGGGCGGGCCAGCTCGCCGACGTCGTCCACCGGGAGACCGGCAAGCCGCACTCCGACGCGATGCTCGAGATCGCGATCACGGTCGACCACCTCGCCTGGGCGGCCAAGCACGCCCCGAAGACACTGGGCCCCCGCAAGGTCTCCTCCGGTGCGGTCATGGTCAACCAGGCCGCCACGCTGGAGTACCTCCCCCTCGGGGTCGTCGGAGTGATCGGGCCCTGGAACTACCCGGTCTTCACGCCCATGGGATCGATCGCCTACGCCCTGGCGGCCGGCAACTGCGTGGTCTTCAAGCCCAGCGAGCTGACCCCGGGCGTCGGGGTCTGGCTCGCTGACGCGCTGCGCGAGGTCGTGCCGCAGCGCCACCTCCTCCAGGTCGTGGTGGGTCGCGGAGAGACCGGCGCCGCGCTGTGCCGGGCGGCCGTCGACAAGCTCGCCTTCACCGGCTCCACCGCGACGGGGAAGAAGGTGATGGCGACCTGCGCGGAGAACCTCACCCCCGTCCTCATCGAGGCCGGCGGCAAGGACGCGCTGATCGTCGACGAGGACGCCGACGTGGCCGCCGCGGCCGACGCCGCCGCGTGGGGCGCGTTCTCGAACGCCGGGCAGACCTGCATCGGCGTCGAGCGGGTCTACGTCCACCAGAAGGTCTACGCCGACTTCGTGGGCGAGCTGACTCGGCTGGCCGGCGACGTCCGGGCCGGGTCCGGCGACGGGGCGAAGTACGGGCCGATGACCATGGAGAGCCAGGTCGACGTCATCAAGGGCCAGGTGGACGACGCCGTCGCCAAGGGGGCCACGGTCACCTTCGGCGACGTCTCCGACCTGGGGGAGACCCGGACGGTGCAGCCGATCGTGCTGACCGACGTCCCGGCCGACTCCACCGCCATCACCGAGGAGACGTTCGGACCCACGGTCGCGGTGACCAGGGTCCGTGACATGGACGAGGCGGTGCAGCTGGCCAACGCCACGACGTACGGCCTGGGGTCCACGGTGTTCTCGAAGGCACGAGGTCCCGAGCTGGCCCGCCGGCTGCGGTCGGGGATGACCGCCGTCAACGGCGTCATCAGCTTCGCCGCGATTCCGTCCCTGCCGTTCGGGGGAGTGGGCGACTCGGGCTTCGGACGGATCCACGGCGAGGACGGGCTCAAGGAGTTCACCTACGCCAAGTCGGTGGCGCGCCAGCGGTTCAAGCCGGCGCTGGCGCTGACCACGTTCTCCCGCACCGCCAAGACCGACACGACGTTGGCCACGATCGTGGCGGCACTGCACGGTGGCGCGAGCCAGCTCCCGAAGGTGCCCAGGCGCTCGAAGGGCGCCTGAGCGCACCTGGACGCGAGAGAGGGGCTGACCGGAGATCCGGTCAGCCCCTCTCGTCGTGGGCGCTCGGGTCAGGCGTCGAGCGATCGCGTCACTGGGACGTGATCGAGTCCGGGTCGTAGGTGACGACGACGGTCTGACCGACGTACGGCGCGAGCTCGGCCGGGTCCAACCCGGTGATCTCGACGCCGTCGATGGAGAAGATCCCGTCGACCTCCACGAGGACACCGGTGAAGGTGGCCGCCGGTGTGGGTGCGGGCTCGGGGTCCGGGGTCGGCGTCGGTGCCGGGGTCTCGGTCGGGGTCTCGGTCGGGGTCTCCGTCGGGGTCTCCGTGGGGGTCTCCGTCGGCTCCTCGGTGGGGGTCTCCGTCGGTTCCGGCGTGGGGGTCGTCGGGGTCGGCGTGGGGTTCGGCGACACGGTCGGGGTGGACCCGTTGCCGTGACCGTCCGAGCCGCCGGGACCGTCCGAGTCGTGAGGGCCGCGGGGGCCGTCGGAGCCGGTCGATCCGTTGGGGGAGCCCTTGCCGGCAGCGCCGCCCGCGCCGGCAGCGCCCCGGGCCGCGGTGGTGGCACGTGCGGCCACGACTGCCCGGTCGGGGGACAGGGTGGGCTCGAGCGGACCGACCAGCGAGATGGCCTGCAGGCTCACACCGTCGGGTGCGGCGCTGTAGGGGGTGACCCCGTAGGCGTCGAGGTACTCACGGTCGAGGCGACGTGCGAGCACGCCGTACGCCGGGGAGGGGTTGAACCACGCGAGCGCCTTGCGCATGGCGTCGGACTCGTCGAAGGTCTTGTCGGCCTTCTTCGCGGCCTTCTCGGTCGCCTTGTCCGAGGCGGCGCAGAGGTAGACACCCACGGCCAGCGCGGCGTCGTCGAGGTCGTCGGGGGTGCGCTTGCCGTTGCCGTCACCGTCGACACCCACGTAGGACCAGGTCGAGGGCAGCAGCTGCATCGGGCCGACGGCGCGGTCCCAACGACGGTCCCCGTCGAAGCGTCCCTCGTCGGTGTCCTTGACGCGTGCCGAGGAGCCCCGACCGTTGAGGGCCGCGCCGCGGATGGCGGGGTCGGCGACGCCGCTGTCCTTGAGGCGGGCGCCGTCCTTGGTGCCGTGGGTGGACTCGATGCGTCCGATGGCAGCCAGGGTCGACCAGCTGACGGCGCAGTCGGGGTCGGCCTTCTGCATGGCCTGGGCCGCGAAGGTGTAGGAGCCGAGCGCGCGGTCCGAGATGTCGCCGGCCTCGAGCTCGTGCATGCGGGTCACCACGGTGCGGCTGGCGGCGGCCAGGTCACGACCGGCGACGCTGGGAACCTCGACAGACACGCTCTCCGAGGGCTCGTAGCCGATCTCTTCGGTAGGGAAGGCCTCGCTCGTCTCCTCCGCGGGCGGGACGACGACGTCGACCGGCTCCGACGAGGCCACGAGCCCGGCCGGCCCACCAGGGGCGGTGACGGCGAGCAGGGCGAAGGCAGTGGCAAGCCCGGCGGCAGCACGGGTGCGCTTGACGATCACGGAGAGGTCCCCCCAAAGGAATGGTTCGGTGGTCTCAGCGTAGGGGATGAAACGTGCCCGCGTGCACGGACGTGGGCGGTTTGTCCAAGCTGTGCCCGTTGGGCACCGGGGCGAGGGACCTTCGGCCCCCGTTCCCCCGACCGGCCCGGGCGCGGTGTGCTTCGCTGGAGTCGTGCAGATCGACTTCCAGGCGTCGGCAGCCCCCACGATCGGCGTGGAGTGGGAGCTCGCCCTCGTCGACCGTGGCACCCGCGACCTGTCCAACACGGCGGTCGACCTCCTGGCGGCGGCGAGACCGCGGCTCGGCGACCCCCGTCGGCTCCACCAGGAGCTGCTGCGCAACACCGTGGAGGTGGTCACCGGCGTGTGTCCGACGGTCCGGGCCGCCGCCGACGACCTGCGCGGCACCCTCGAGGTGGTGCTCGGGAGCGCGGACGCCGTCGGGGTCGACCTCATGGGAGCCGGCACCCACCCCTTCGCCTCCTGGTCCGAGCAGCAGCTGACGGCCGGGCACCGTTACGAGGAGCTGATCAACCGGACCCAGTGGTGGGGCCGGCAGATGCTGATCTGGGGCGTCCACGTGCACGTGGGCATGCCCGACCGTGACCGCGTCATCCCCGTGCTCACCTCGGTGCTCAACCAGTACCCCCACCTCCTCGCGCTGTCGGCCTCGAGCCCGCTGTGGGCCGGCACCGACACCGGCTACGCCTCCAACCGCGCGCTGATGTTCCAGCAGCTCCCCACGGCCGGGCTGCCCTTCCAGTTCACCCGGTGGGAGGAGTTCGAGCGCTTCGCGGAGGACCAGACCGTCACGGGGGTCATCGACACCCTCTCGGAGATCCGCTGGGACGTCCGACCCGCCAGCCACCTGGGGACCATCGAGAACCGGGTCTGCGACGGTGTCTCCGACCTGCGCGACCTGACGGCGCTGGTGGCCCTGGTCCAGTGCCTCGTCGTCGATCTCGACACCCGGCTGGCGGCCGGGGAGACGCTGCCGACGATGCCGCCCTGGCACGTGCAGGAGAACAAGTGGCGTGCGGCGCGCTACGGGCTGGACGCCATCGTCATCCTCGACGACCACAACGCCGAACGGCTCGTCACCGACGACCTGACCGACCTCGTCGAGCGGCTCGCGCCCACGGCGGAGCGGCTCGACTGCGCGGCTGAGCTGGCCTCCGTCCACGACGTGGTCGCCCGTGGCGCCTCCTACCAGCGGCAGCGGCGGGTGGCCGAGCGGACCGGCGGCGACCTGGCGGCCGTGGTGGACAGCGTCGTGGCGGAGCTGCCCGCCTCCCTCTGACTAGGGGAGGCGGGAGCGGCCGTCGTACCCTCCGCGCGGTGGGCCGAGACCGAAGAAACGGCCCACCGTCGGTGCCACGTCCAGGGTGTGGGCGCGCGCCGCCGAGGACCCGCGCCGCACGGCTGCGCTGCCGCCGCTGAGGAAGAACGGGATCGGCCGCGTCGCCGGGTGCCCGTGGTTCCCCGGGATCGGGTTGTTGGTGAAGTCCGGGTCGGAGAAGCGCCAACCGGCCCGGCAGTAGACGACCAGGTCGCCGGCCTCGGGCCCGAGACGCAGCCCGCCGGGACGGTGCACGGCGAGGACGCCATCGGTGGCCAGCGCGAGCCGACGCATCGTGTGCAGCGCCTCGTCGCGGCGTCGGTGGCTCCCGGTCCAGTAGAGGAGGTCGGCGCCCCCGTTGTCGGCGATGGCGACCCGGCCCGCCAGGAGCGGATCCTCCTCGAAGACCGAGTGCAGGTTGATGACCGCGTCCGGGGTCGACCAGTCCATCGAGTGGTCGGCCAGCACGATCACCACGGACCTCTCCCACCGGCCACTGGTCCTCAGCAGGTCGACGAGCCGTGCGACCTGGCGGTCGGTGTCGACCAGGGCCAGTCGTCGCTGCGCCCGCACAGTGGTGCCGGTGAGGTCGGCGTGGCCGAAGCGGTCGATGTCACCGAGGTTGACGAACACCAGGTTGGGGTCCATCTCCTCGATCATGTTCAGGGTGGCGTCCATGGTGAAGACGTCGGGGGCGTGCCCGCTGACCGGAACCACCGGCCGGGGCTCCCAGCGGTAGGTCGCCCGGTCGCCGAAGATGCCGTAGAGGTACTCCTTGGACAGCACGGTGCCGGTGGTGAAACCGGCCCTGTTCAGCCGGCTGATGACCGTGGGGAACTGGAGGTCACGCTTGCGGTCGAGGGTCCGGACCTCGCCGAGCTCACGGTCGTAGACGGTGTTGGCCGGGACGTGGTTCCGGTCGGGGCGCACCCCGGTCATCATCATCACGTGGTTCGGGATGGTCTCCATCACCGGCATCGACCGGGCGCGCGGGTAGTTGAAGCCACGCGAGCGCAGGCCCGCCAGGGTGGGCGTGAGACCGGGGGTGATCTCGCCGGGCTGGCAGCCGTCCACGACCAGGACGTAGGCGCGGCGGCGACCCTTGGCGGCGTACGCCGGTGCGCCGAGGGCGGCACTGAACAGCGTGGTGGCGCCGGCTGCGCCGGTGACCTTGAGCAAGGAGCGTCGGTCCAGGTCGACGCCGGAGCGGGCGCCGGCGGGCGCGTCGGGAGCACACATCAGTCGTCGATGCCCTTCTCCACCTGGTGCACGCGCTGGGAGTTGACCCGCGTCGCCCAGCTCTGCGTGCGTTCGGCCGTGGCGTCGCGGTCAGCCCGGTCGCTGATGATGAAGTAGTCGACCTGGAGCCTGTGTCGGGTGATGTCGACGACGGAGTAGCCGTGGTCGTCGAAGTTGAGGTACTTCACGTGGCGGTTGGCGGTCTTGATGGCCTCCTCGACCGCGATGCTCGTGGTGCGTGGCGGCGACCCCGTGATGTCGTCGAGGTTGTTGCTCGTCACGCTCGTGCACACGAACTCGGTGGCCACCGAGTCGCTGAGCGGGTAGGTGCTGGCGTCGTCGGGCACGTCGCAGGCCCAGGCAGAGTGGATGTCGCCGGTGAGGAAGACGGCGTTGAGCACGCCGTGGTCGCGCAGGTGGGAGAGCACCTCGCGGCGGTCGGCGGTGTAGCCGTCCCACTGGTCCACGTTGTAGGGCACGCCCTCGGGCGGCAGCAGCCCGGTGGTGTCCTGCACACCCTCCAGCGTGCCCGCGGGCAGGTTGGCGAGCCGTACCGGCGCGATCATGACCGGGTTGCCCACGACCTTCCAGAGCGCCCGGTCCTCGGCCAGGGAGTGCTTGAGCCAGGCCATCTGGTGCTCACCGGTGATGGTGCGGGCGGGGTCGTCGACCGCGGGCTCGACCGGGGCGGTGGCCTGCTGGGACCGGTAGGTGCGCAGGTCGAGCATGGAGAGCTCGAGGAGCTTGCCGAAGCGCAACCGGCGGTAGAGACGGGTACCGTCCCCGACCTCGGCGGCCCCACCCATCCGGGTCGGCATCCACTCGTCGTAGGCGCGGTGCGCACGGGCCCGGCGGGCCTGGTAGTCGCCCTCGCCGTCGTCGTGGTTCTCCGCGCCGTCGCGCCACTGGTCGTTGGTGACCTCGTGGTCGTCCCAGGTGGTGATGAAGGCGGCTTTGGCATGAAGCTTCTGCAGGTCGGGGTCCTGCTTGTACTGCGCGTGGCGCCGCCGGTAGTCCGACAGGCTCACGATCTCCTTCGCCGGGACGTGGCGGCGGATGTCGCGCTCGCTCTGGCCGTAGCCGTACTCGCCGGGTCCGTACTCGTAGAGGTAGTCACCCATGTGCAGCACCGCGTCGAGATCGTTGCGGTCGGCGAGGTGGCGGTAGGGCGAGAACCAGCCGGCCTGGAGGTTGGAGCAGGAGACCAGCCCGAAGCGGATGTTGCCGTTGTCGGCGCCCTCACGAGGAGCGGTGCGGGTGCGGCCCACGAGGCTCCGCCGGCCCCGGTAGGTGAAGCGGTACCAGTAGTCGGTGGCTGGGCTCAGGCCCCGGGCATCGAGCTTCACCGTGTGGTCGCGGGCCGCACTGGTGCGCACCCTGCCTCGGGCGGCGACCCGTCGGAAGCGGGGGTCGCGGGCCACCTCCCACACCACCGTCGCGCCCGGGCCCGCCCCGGACCCGGGCTGGGCCGCCTCGGTCGGGGTGACGCGGGTCCAGAGCAGCACGCTCCGGGGTCGCGGGTCGCCCGAGGCGACGCCGTGCCGGAAGTAGCGGTTCGCTGCGGACGCCGGGCCGCCGGTGGCGCTGACGACGCTCAGGGCGGCGCCGGCGGCACCCGCGGCGGCGATCAAGGTACGGCGGTCAACGGTCAGGTCGCCGGCGGGAGGTGGGGGCGTCATAAGAACAACAACCCTCTTTCTGAGAAAGAGTGACGGCGTCCGCCGCACTGTTCACCCAGACTTCACCGGTTCCAGCCTGTTGTCAGTCGAATGCGGGCGGCGATGAGTGGCCCGGAGTGGTCACGGAGCGGTCCTGGGGGTGGGGACGCATAGGGTCGCGGTGATGTCGATCTGGAGCCACTTCGACGACCCGGAGCTCATCCGCACCTTCGGGCGGTCGACCTACGAGCGCGGGCGCGACTACGCCGTCTCCGGAGCGGTGGAGGACGTGGTGGTCCAGGAGTCCGGGGCAGCGGTGACCCTGCTGACCGGCAGCGTGTCCGGCAGCCGCAGCTACGACTACGGCACCAGCGTCACGCTCGTCGACCAGCCCGGCTCGCCCTGGCTGGACTCGCGCTGCACGTGTCCGGTGAGCCGCCTGTGCAAGCACGCGGTGGCGCTCGTGGTGGCCGCTCGGGACCAGGAAGGTCGGACGGTGTCCGGGCCCGACTGGGAACGAGCCCTCGACGAGCTGCTCGACGAGCTCTCCGACGCCGCGGGGGGGCGCAGCACCCCCACGCGCGACCTGGGGCTCGAGGTGACCCTGGCACCGACCTCCGCCACGTCCGGCGGCAGGCGACGGACCGGGCGGCGGACCGGTGCCTGGGGAGGGCGCGCGGAGGGTGCGGCGAGCGGCTTCGAGGACGTGCCGTCCCCGGGCCGGCTCCGTGTCCGGCCGGTGCAGCGCAGCCTCAAGGGCACCTGGGTGCGGACCCACGTCTCCTGGACCGAGGTGCCCCACCTCGAGTCGCGGGCCGACGTCGACGTGGCGCAGGCGCGTGCCCTGACCCAGCTGCTGGCAGCCCACCAGGTCACCAACCGTCAGACCTGGGCCGGCGCGGAGCCCCAGCTCGCGCTGGGGTCCTTCGGCCCCTCGCTGTGGTCGCTGCTGGCTCGGGCGCTGGCCACCGGGGTCGTCCTGGTCCCCGGCAAGGACCTTCGGGCGGTCCGGTTCGCCAGCCACCCCGCACGGGTCACGCTCGACGTCAGCACGGCCACCGATGCCGCCGACCCCGCCGACCCCGACGACCCCGAGAACCCCGAGAACCCCGCTGATTCCGCCACGGCCCGGCTGAGCCTCGGGGTGGCCGTCGAGGACGTGTGGCACCCCGGGGACCGCGTCGAGGTGCTGGCGCCCGTGGCGGGAGCCTCCCGTGCCACCACACCGACCGGGCACGGTGTCGCGGTCTGGGAGGGGGAGCCGGGCCTGTGGGACGTGCTGCTCGCTCGCGTCGAGCGCCCGATCGGGGCCAAGGTGGCACAGGCGCTCAAGGGCGGCGACCGCTTCGCCGTACCGGCCGAGGAGGTCGAGCGGCTGACGAGCGACTACCTGCCGCGAATCCAGCGACACCTGCCCGTCGCCTCCTCCGACGCCAGCGTCCACGTACCGGAGCTGCCGCGCCCGCGGCTGGCCCTCGCGGTGGCCTGGGGCGCGGTCGACGAGGTGGCGCTCACCTGGAGCTGGCGCTACCGGGTCGGCTCCGACGACCGGGTCTACGGCCTGGCCGACACACGGGGGTTGCGCGGCATCCGGGCCCCCGAGCAGGAGGCCGACCTGCTGGCCGGGCTCGAGCTGGACGACGCGCAGACCTACCGGCTCTGCGGCGGGCGACGCGAGCACGGTCTGCTGCCCGAGCAGGTGATCACCGGCCCGGCCGTCATCGGCTTCCTGGACGAGACGCTGGTGCCGCTCGAGGCCTCCGGCCAGGTGGAGATCGACGAGTCGGGGCACCGACCCAGCTTCACCGAGCTCCACGAGCAGCCCGAGGTCAGCTTCACCTCGGCCCCCGACCAGCCGGGGCCCGAGTCCCCGACGGACTGGCTCGACCTCCAGGTCGTGATCCGGATCGGCACGCGGCCTCTCGGGCTGGCCCAGGTCCTCGAGGCGATGACGAACGGTGCCGAGCGGATCATCCTGCGCGACGGAGCGCACATCCGCATCGACCGGCCGGAGTTCGACGAGCTGCGAGCGCTGGTCATGGCAGCGCGCGAGCTCGTCGAGCAGCCCACCGACGGGGTGCGCGTGTCCCGGTCCGACCTGGGGCTGTGGGCCGAGCTGGCCGACCTGGGCATCGTCGACGCCCAGGCCTCGGCCTGGACGCGGGCCGCCCTGGCGCTGCGCGACCTGACCGGCCTGCCGGAGGTCGAGCCCGCGGTGGACGCGGAGCTGCGTCCCTACCAGCTCGACGGCTTCCGCTGGCTGGCCTTCCTCTGGCGCAGCGGACTCGGCGGGATCCTCGCCGACGACATGGGGCTGGGCAAGACGCTGCAGACCCTGGCCCTGGTCGCCCACGCCCGTGGTGAGGGGGCGGCGCCCTTCCTCGTGGTGGCCCCGACCTCGGTGGTGGCGACCTGGGCCCACGAGGCCGCCACGTTCGTGCCGGGCCTGACGACCCGGGCCGTCACCGAGTCACGGGCCCGACGCGGCGTGGGTCTGGACGAGGCGGTGGCCGGCGCCGACCTCGTGGTCACCTCCTACACGCTCTACCGGATGGAGGCGGCGGAGTACGCCGCGCGGGAGTGGGGCGGGCTGGTGCTCGACGAGGCCCAGACGGTGAAGAACCACGAGGGCAAGACCTACCAGGCCGTACGGCGTCTCGACGTGCCGTTCCGGGTGGCCCTGACGGGCACGCCGATGGAGAACCGGCTCATGGAGCTGTGGTCCCTGCTGTCCATCGTGGCGCCCGGTCTCTACGCCTACCCCGACCGGTTCCGGGAGGCGGTGGCGGACCCGGTGGAGAAGGAGGCGGACGCCGAGGTGCTGGCTCGGTTCCGCCGGCGGATCCGCCCGTTCCTGCTGCGCCGCACCAAGGACCTGGTGGCCCGCGACCTGCCGCCCAAGCAGGAGCAGGTGCTCGAGGTGACGCTCACTCCGAAGCACCGCACGATCTACCAGACCCACCTGCAGCGCGAGCGCCAGAACGTGCTCGGCCTGCTCGGCGACTTCGACAAGCAGCGGATGGCGATCTTCACCTCCCTGACCCGCCTGCGCCAGCTCAGCCTGGACGCCTCCTTGCTGTCCGAGGACTACGCCGGCACCGGCTCGGCGAAGATCGACGCCCTCGTCGACCACCTCCAGGAGTGCCTGGCCGAGGGGCACCGGGCGCTGGTGTTCAGCCAGTTCACCTCGTTCCTGCGTCGGATCCGTGAGCGCCTGGACGCGGAGGGCATCACCTCGACCTACCTCGACGGGGCGACCCGCAAGCGGGGTGAGGTGGTGCAGGAGTTCAAGCAGGGCGACGCCGGCGTGTTCCTCATCAGCCTCAAGGCCGGCGGGGTGGGGCTCACCCTCACCGAGGCCGACTACGTGTTCGTCATGGACCCCTGGTGGAACCCCGCCGTCGAGGCGCAGGCCGTGGATCGGGCCCACCGGATCGGTCAGGACCGACCGGTGATCGTCTACCGGATGGTCTCGGCCGACACCATCGAGGAGAAGGTGATGGCCCTGAAGGCACGCAAGGCCGACCTCTTCGCCCGCGTGCTCGACGGGGGAGGCGGAGCCGGTACGCCCCTGACGGCTGCGGACGTGCGCGCCCTCTTCGAGTGACCCGCCGGTCCCTCGACCACTGCTGGGCCGCAGGGGTTCGTCCGAACCGGCGCCGGCGCGCGAGACGCGTTCGCCCCGCTGCCCGCGGGTTGGGAGCATGGACCCATGACACCGCGCAGACCAGCCGCCTCGGGCGAGCCGCCGGCGTGGGACCAGGCCGTCCGGCGAGGACGCTCCTCGGCGCGCGCCCGGGTCGCACGGCTGCGCGCCAAGTCCTGGCACATCGGGCAGGCGGCCCTCGCTGCCGGCGCGGCCTGGTTCATCGCGAAGGAGCTGCTGGGTCACCCCAACCCGTTCTTCGCCCCGATCGCGGCGGTGGTGAGTCTCGGTACGTCGTACGGGCAGCGGCTGCGCCGGGTGGCCGAGGTGACCCTGGGCGTGGCCATCGGCGTGCTCATCGCCGACATCGTGGTGATCCTCATCGGCACCGGGTGGTGGCAGCTGAGCATCGTCGTGGCGCTGGCGATGTCCGCCGCGCTGCTCCTCGACGCCGGCGTGGTCTTCGTGACCCAGGCTGCCGTGCAGTCGATCGTCGTCGCCTCGCTGATCACCGACCCCAGCCAGGCGCTCACCCGCTGGGTCGACGCACTCGTCGGCGGTGCGGTCGCGCTCGTGGCGGCCACCGTGGTGCCCAGCGCACCGCTGCGACAACCGGGTGTGCAGGCCGCCCGCGTGATGGACAGGATCGCCCGGCTCCTGCGCGGCGCGGGTCAGGGGCTGCGCGACGGCGACGTCGAGGAGCTGCTCGACCTGCTCTCGGACGCCCGCACCACCGACGTGCTGATCGGCGAGCTGACCCAGGCCGCGGGCGAGGGGCTCTCGGTGGTGGCCTCGTCACCGTTCCGGGTCCGGCACCGGGGGAACGTCCGCAAGATGTCGGAGCTGGTGGAGCCGCTGGACCTCGCCCTGCGCAACACCCGGGTGCTGGTCCGACGCGCCGCGGTGGCGGCCTACCGGCGCGACCCCGTGCCGACGGCGTACGCGACGTTGTGCGTGGACCTGGCCGACCTCGTCGACCGGCTGGCCGACGACCTGCGCAGCGACCGGGACCTCGAGCTCCTCCAGGGCGACCTGGTCGGGCTGGCCGAGGCCAGCTCACGGGTGGAGCGGACCGACGAGCTCTCCGCCGAGGTCGTGCTGGCGCAGCTGCGCTCGATCATCGCGGACCTGCTGCGGATCACCGGCATGGGCAGCCTGGAGGCGACCGACGCGATCCCGCCGCTGGCCCGGGGTTGACGTCGGAGAGGCGCCGGCGAGTGGCCGGGGCGGAGGCGACGAGGCACGCAAGCGCGCCGTTGTGCGCCCAGGGGGTCCGCGATGCCTCACAATCGACCCGTGCCCGACCACGACGAGACTGCCGGCGACCGCACGCCGGACGAGCCGACAACGACGCCGTCCGACGACGACAGCGCGCGTCCCCCGGCCGGACCGGCGGCGTTGCCCGACCAGCCGCCCCGGGTCGCCAAGGGACTGCGGGTGGGCTACCGGGCCGACGAGGTCGACGCGTTCCTGGCCGAGCTGTGGAAGGCCCTGGACCGGAGCACCCCAGGCATGGCCCCCTACGAGGTGGCCGACGCGCGCTTCAAGGCCACGCGGCTGCGCCGGCGCTACCAGATGAAATCGGTCGACGACTACCTCGAGCGGATCCAGGCCGTGCTGCGCGAGCGGCACGGCGGCGACGCGGTCGCCGACGTCGAGGGGCACCTGTCGACGCCGCGCCACGTCTCCACCGCCTGGATCTACGTGGTGGCGCTGGTGCTCGTCGTGGCGATGCTCGCCTTCGCCGTCACCCAGATCTAGACGCCGCGGGGGTGCCGGACCTCGCTGCGCCAGTCCGCGACGGGCTGGCGCGAAGCGGCCAGCAGGGCCGCGGCGACGGCGTCGGGGTGGTACGGCGACGTCGGGTCCTTCGGGGCGAGGACGCCTGCGACGGTGACGGAGACCGCCCGGACGCCGGTGGGTGCGAGCTGACGGTCGAGGCTGTGGACGAGGTTGCGCACCCCGGCCTTCTGCACGCCGAGCGAGGCGGCCGCCGGGTCGGGGGTGTCCGCGGCAGCGCTCCCGGTGACGGTGATGCGTGCCCCGTCGGAGAAGTGCGGGTGGGCGCCCTGGACAGCTGTGAGCAGGGCGCCGACCCCGAGGGCGACGTCCTCGGCCAGCTCCTGCGGGGTCAGCTCCAGGGGCGAGCGGGGACGGTAGGCGCTGGGGTTGAAGTGCAGCAGGTCGACCCGGCCGAGCTCCTCGGCCAGCCGCCTGATGACGGCACCGGCGGCGTCGTGGTCGGTGACGTCGGCAAGCGCTGTCAGCGGTGTCGTCACGGTCGTTGACCCCGTAGGTCCGGCTGACTCGGCGGACGCGGCGGCGACCTGCCGGGCGAGGTCGTCGAGTACCTCCGACTCGCGTCCGACGAGCGCCATGACGAAGCCCTCACGCGCCAACAGCCGGGCGAGTGAACCGCTCACGCCGGGGCCTGCGCCCACGACGAGGGCGGTGGGCTGCTCGTGAGGTGCCGGACCGGTGCTGCTCGGGAGGCTGCTCATGGAGCCCGACGCTACCCCCGGGAGGCGGGCGCTTCCGCCGGTGCGGCGGCCTGGGGGAGACTGCCGGTCATGCGCTCGTGGGTCCTGCACGTGGACATGGACCAGTTCATCGCCGCCGTCGAGGTGCTCAGACGGCCCGAGCTGGCCGGGCGTCCGGTGGTCGTCGGCGGGCGCGGAGACCCCCGCGAGCGTGGCGTGGTGGCAACCGCGTCCTACGAGGCCCGCGCGCACGGCGTGGGCTCCGGTACGCCGCTGCGGGTGGCGGCCCGCCGGCTGCCCGAGGACGCGGTCTTCCTCCCGGTGGACAAGGCGGCCTACGACGCCGTGAGCTCCGAGGTGATGGCGGTGCTGCGCTCCTTCCCGGTCGTCGTCGAGGTCCTGGGGTGGGACGAGGCCTTCCTCGGGGTGGAGACCGACGATCCGGAGGCGCTGGCGCGGGCGGTCCAGACGGCGGTTCGCGACGCGACCCGGTTGGAGTGCTCGGTCGGGATCGGTGACAACAAGCTGCAGGCCAAGATCGCGACATCGTTCGGCAAGCCGCAGGGCATCGGGCGGCTGGCCAGCGCCGACTGGGAGGAGGTCATGGGGGACCGTCCGACCACGGCACTGTGGGGGATCGGTGCGAAGACCGCGCGGCGCCTGGCCGACCTGGGCATCGGGACCGTCGCCCAGCTCGCCGCTGCCGACGCCCGACAGCTGGCCGACGAGATCGGCCCGACGATGGGACCGTGGCTGCGGCGCTTGGGCCGCGGGGTCGACTCCTCGCCGGTCGATGCCACGCCGTGGGTGCCGCGCGCTCACGGACGGGAGACGACCTTCCAGGTCGACCTGACCGACTGGGAGGAGCTCGCGGGTGAGGCGCGGCGCCTGGCCGCGGCGGTCGCCGAGGACCTGCGTCGGGAGGGACGGCCGGCGGCCCGGGTGGGCGTGAAGGTGCGCTTCGCGCCGTACCTGACGCGGCAGCGCAGCCTCACCCTGGCGACGCCGACCTCCGAGGCCGACGACATCGCGGCGGCAGCCGTGTCGCTGCTGGACCGTTTCGACCAGGATCGCGCCGTCCGGCTGCTCGGCGTCCGGGCCGAGATGACGCCGGTCGTCAGCGGACCGCCTCAGTCCCAGTAGTGGCGCGGCACGGCACCAGCCACGGTCCGGCTCCCAGGGCGAGGGTTCCACCCAGCAGCAGACGGACGGTGAGGGCTCGACGGGTGGGGCGCACCCGGCCATCATGATCCCGGCGAAGCCGTCTGACAGCGATTCCGGTCAGTCGCGTTGGGAGAGGCGGGTGTTGGTGCGCGACGCCACCCGGCCCACGATCCGCTGGTAGCCGGAGCCGGTGAGGCGGACCAGCAGGTCCAGCGCCTTGGCGTCGCGGCCCACGAGCACGCGGGCGCGGTCCTTGCGGATGCCCTCGACGATGATCGAGGCGGCTCGCTCCGCAGTGGTCCTGGCCAGGTGCTTGTCGAAGAAGTCCGCACTGCGCTGCTGGTCGGTGCCACCGGCCGCGGCGGCGTTGCGGGCAATGGCGGTCTTCACCCCGCCGGGGTGCACGCAGGTCACGCTGACACCGTTGCCGGCCACGACCATCTCCTGGCGCAGCGCCTCGGTGAAGCCGCGCACGCCGAACTTGGCCGCGTTGTAGGCCGCCTGGCCCGGCACGGCCATGAGGCCGAACAGGCTGGAGATGTTGACGACGTGGCCGTCGCCGGAGGCGATGAGGTGGGGCAGGAAGGCGCGGGTGCCGTTGACGACGCCCCAGAAGTCGACGTCCATGACGACGTCGAACTGCTCGTCGGTCACGTCCACGACGTCACCGTTGAGGGCCACGCCGGCGTTGTTGATGACGACGTGGACGGCGCCCAGGTCGGAGGCCACGGAGTCGGCGTACTCCTTCCACGCGGCGCGGTCGCGCACGTCGAGCTTGTCGACCCGGACCTCCTGGCCCTGCTCTCCGCCGGCCTCGCGCACGAGGTCGGCGGTCTCCTGGAGTCCGGCGGCATCGACGTCGGAGAGGGCGAGCCGGGCGCCGAGACCGGCGAGCTCGAGGGCCAGGGCGCGGCCGATGCCGGACGCGGCCCCCGTCAGGACGACGACCGTGCTGCTGTCGATGCGAGTCATGCGGGGATCTCCTCGTGGGTCGCGGCGGCGTGCTCCGGGCCCGGGTCCGTTCCCGGGTCGGTCGATCGGACCTCGTCGTAGTGCTCGGGGTCGAAGCGGGCGGTCATGCGGCGGAACGTGAAGGTGGCACCCGGCCACAGCGTGACGTTGCGGCCGTGGGAGTCGAGGTACCAGCTGGCGCAGCCTCCGGCGCTCCAGACGGTGCCCTCCATCTTGTCCTGCAGGTGGTCGACGTAGGAGCGCTGGGCCTCGGCCCGCGGCTCGATGGCGGCCACACCACGGCGGCGGCCGAGCCGGCCGAGGTGGCTGAGGGCGTCGAGGATGTAGGCGACCTGCGACTCGATCATGAACACCATGCTCGAGTGGCCCAGGCCGGTGTTGGGACCGACCACGAAGAACAGGTTCGGGAAACCGTGCACGGTGGTGCCCTTGTAGGCCTGCATGCCGTGCTCGGCGAAGTGCTCGTCGAGCCGGGTGCCCTTGCGGCCGGTGAGCTTCGCGGCGATCGGCAGGTCGGTGGTGTGGAAGCCGGTCGCGACGATGATGACGTCGACCTCCCGCTCCTGGCCGTCCGTGGTGACGATGCCGTGCGGGGTGACCCGGGCGATGCCGTCGGTCACGAGGTCGACGTTGTCGCGGTTGAGCGCCGGGTACCACGTGTTGGAGATCAGGATGCGCTTGCACCCGATCGTGTAGTCGGGCGTGACCTTCTCACGCAGCGCGAGGTCGTCGATGCCCCGCTTGATGTTCAGCAGCGCCAGCTGCTGGGCCGGCCAGGCCAGCTTCGGGTTCTTGGTGAAGGCCGGGACGTACATCTCGCGGCCCCAGTAGATGGCCGTGCGGTAGAGCCGCTGGAGGCCGGGAAGGACCTTGAATCCGACCTTCTCGACGCCGGTGTAGGGCCGGTCGTTGCGCGGGATCACCCAGGGGGCGGTGCGCTGGTAGACGTCGAGGTGCCCGACCTTCTCGGCGATCTCGGGCACGATCTGGATCGACGAGGCGCCGGTGCCGATGATGGCGACCCGTTTGCCGGTCAGGTCGTGGTCGTGGTTCCACCGGGCGGAGTGGAACACCTCGCCGGAGAAGCTGTCGAAGCCCTCGATGTCGGGGTTCTTCGGGTCCGAGAGGGCGCCCGCTGCGGAGACCACGGCGTCCGCGGTCAGCTCTCCGGCGCTGGTGCGCACCTTCCAGTGTCCGCCGATCTCGTCCCAGGTCGCCGCCTCGAGCGAGGTGTCGAAGGCGAAGCGGTCGAGCGTGCCGGACCGATCGGCCACCTTCTTGATGTACGCCTGGATCTCCGGTTGGGGGGAGAACGAGCTGGACCAGTCCGGGTTCAGGGCGAACGAGTACGAGTACAGCTGCGAGGGCACGTCGCAGGCAGCGCCCGGGTAGGTGTTGTCGCGCCACGTGCCGCCGACGTCGCTGCCACGCTCGACGACGAGGAAGTCGTCGCGCCCGGCCTCGTCGAGCTTGATGGCCATCGCCAGGCCCCCGAAGCCGGCCCCGACGACGAGCACCGAGACGTGCTCAGGGAGCCGGCGGCGCTGCGCGGAGCGGGGAGACTGCGGGGAACGTGTCGTCGATTCAGTCATGCGGCCAGGCTAGGAGTTCTATTGAACGAGCGTCAATAGAACTGTTGACAAAGGTTCAGTAGGATCGTGTCATGTCCGTCACACGCACCCGCCTGGCGCCGGCCGCCCGGCGCGAGCAGCTGCTCGACCTCGGACGCGAGATGGTGTCCCAGGGGCGCCTCGACGACGTCTCGATCGACAGCATCGCCGAGCAGGCCGGGATCTCCCGCGGCCTGCTCTACCACTACTTCCCCAACAAGCGGGAGTTCCGACTGGCCGTGCTGCGCCGGATGGCCGACGAGATCCTCGAGGTCACCGCCCCCAGAGCCGCGGACGAGCCGGTGGAGCAGCTGGCCCTCGGCCTCGCGGCGTACGTCGACTTCGTCATCGACAACCACGCGGCCTACCTCTCGTTCGTGCGGGGCGCGGCCGGGGGCGACGAAGACTTCCAGGAGATCCACGAGCAGTCCCGCCATGCCCTCACCGACCGCATCTTCACCACGGCGGACCCGGAGCTGCTGGCGGGGATGGGTCTGGTCGACACCCCAGTCATGCGGCTGGTGGTGCGCGGCTGGAGCGCCCTGGTCGAGGAGATGCTCCTGGACTGGATCGAGCGTCCCCAGGACATCTCCCGGGAGACCCTTCTCGAGGTCATGGCGAACGCTCTCACCGGTCTCGGTGCGGTTGTCAGTCCGACAAGATAGCGTCGTCCTGTGGTCTACACCTCCGAGTTCCCCTTCGTGTACCTCTGCGCGGACGTCGCCGCCTTCAGCCTGCGCGCGGACGACGGTCTGTCGGTCCTCCTGATCAAGCGCGGGCAGGCTCCCTACAAGGGCCGCTGGGCCCTGCCCGGGGGGTTCGTCGACGAGAACGAGGACGCCGCCAAGGCGGCCCGACGCGAGCTGAAGGAGGAGACCGGCCTCGTCGTGGGGCGCCGTCCCTTCTTCCACCTCGGCGCCTACTCCGCCCCCAAGCGCGACCCCCGGCACCGGGTCGTGTCGATGTCCTACTGGACCACGACGGTGCCCGGCACCGAGGCGCTGGCCGCCGACGACGCCGCCGACGTGCGCTGGTGGCCGGTCACCGAGGCGCTGTCCGCCAGACGGCTCGCCTTCGACCACGCGACCATCGTCGCCGACGCCTACGACGCGCTCGGACGGGCGATGGAGACCTCGACCCTGGCCGCCTCGCTGCTCGGGGAGGAGTTCACCATCGCCCAGCTGCGCGCCGTCTACGAGGCGGTGTGGGGGCGCGAGCTGGACCCGGGCAACTTCCAGCGCAAGGTGCTCAGCACCCCGGGCTTCGTCGTCGACAGCGGGTGGCGCACCTCCGGCTCGCGGGGCCGTCCGGCCACGCTCTACACCCCCGGCGAGGGCGGCGAGATCTGGCCGCCGATGTCGCGCAAGCGCGACCGCTGACGCGCGCCCGACCCGACCCGGAACCCGACCCGGAACCCGACCCGTAGGCTGGCCCGGCCATGTCTGAGACCCCACCCGCCGGCGCGAAGAAGCGCCGTCCGCGCGGGGGCCGCCGTCGCGGTGGCCAGGAACGGGGCCCGGAGCGGGGCCAGGAACGGGGTCGGTCACCCGGCCGCCCCACCACGACGCCGTACACCGACGCCGAGGTGGTGACCCGCGCCGCCGCCGTCCCCGTCGTCACCTATCCCGAGGAGCTGCCGGTCAGCGCCCGGCGCGACGAGATCGCCGACGCGATCCGCGACCACCAGGTCGTGATCGTCGCCGGGGAGACCGGGTCGGGCAAGACCACCCAGATCCCGAAGATCTGCCTCGACCTGGGGCGCGGCGTCCGCGGCCAGATCGGCCACACCCAGCCACGTCGGATCGCGGCCCGCACCGTGGCCGAACGGATCAGTGACGAGCTCGGGGTCGACCTGGGGGCGGCGGTGGGCTACCAGGTCCGATTCACCGACCGGGCGGACCGCAGCACGCTGGTCAAGCTGATGACCGACGGCATCCTTCTCGCCGAGCTGCACCGCGACCGTGAGCTGAGCGCCTACGACACCTTGATCATCGACGAGGCGCACGAGCGCAGCCTCAACATCGACTTCATCCTCGGCTACCTCAAGCAGCTGCTGCCGCGCCGCCCCGACCTCAAGGTCGTCATCACCTCGGCCACCATCGACCCCCAGCGGTTCGCCGCGCACTTCGCCGACGCAACCGGCGACCCCGCGCCGATCGTGGAGGTCTCCGGACGCACCTATCCGGTCGACGTGCGCTACCGACCGCTGGTCGAGGAGCGCTACGACGACGAGGACGGCGAGCCGGTGGTGCGCGACCAGACCGAGGCCGTGGTCGCTGCCTGCCAGGAGCTGGTAGGGGAAGGGCCCGGGGACGTGCTGGTGTTCCTGCCGGGGGAGCGCGAGATCCGCGACACCGCCGACGTGCTGGCCGGGGCGTCGTGGCGCGGCGTGCCTCCGGAGATCGTGCCGCTGTTCGCCCGGCTCTCCAGCGCCGAGCAGCACCGGGTGTTCGCGGCCCACACGGGGCGCCGCATCGTGCTCGCCACCAACGTCGCCGAGACCTCGCTGACCGTCCCGGGCATCCGCTACGTCGTCGACACCGGTGTCGCGCGCATCTCGCGCTACTCCGCCCGCAGCAAGATCCAACGGCTGCCCATCGAGCCGATCAGCCAGGCCTCCGCCCGGCAGCGCTCGGGACGCTGCGGCCGCACCTCGCCGGGCATCGCGATCCGGCTCTACTCCTCCGACGACTACGACTCCCGTCCGGAGTACACCGACCCGGAGATCCTGCGCACCAACCTGGCCTCGGTGCTGCTGCAGATGGCTGCGCTCGGCCTGGGCGACCTGGCCCGCTTCCCCTTCGTCGAACCGCCCGACCAGCGCCAGGTGACGGCAGGGCGCCAGCTGCTCGAGGAGCTGGGAGCCCTGGACACCGGCAACAGGCTGACCCGGATCGGTCGGCAGCTGTCGACCCTGCCGGTCGACCCCCGGATGGGGCGGATGATCCTCGAGGCAGAACGCCGTGGCGTGCTGCGCGAGGTCCTCGTCATCACCGCGGCGCTGTCCTTGCCCGACCCGCGCGAGCGCCCGCTGGAGCACCAGGCGCAGGCCGACCAGCTGCACGCCCGTTTCCGTCACGAGCACTCCGACTTCCTGTCGATCTGGAACCTGTGGGAGCACGTCAGGACCCAGCAGCGCGACCTGAGCTCGAGCGCCTTCCGGCGGCTGTGCAAGAGAGAATTCCTCAACTACCTCCGGATCCGGGAGTGGCAGGAGCTCGAGTCCCAGCTGCGGCGCGCCGCCAAGCAGGTCGGCGTGGGCGCACGCGGCAGCGAGGATGCCGCGCGACGGACGACCGAGGCCGAGGCACGCGGGGACGGGGGAGCGCGCGACGAGGACGGCATCCACCAGGCCCTGCTCGCCGGGCTGCTGTCCCACATCGGGGTCAAGGACCGCGAGGCCCTCGATGACGCAGCGAGGGCCGCGAAGGCCGCAAAGGACCAGGCGGCCCGGTCCCGGGCACGCCGTGCCACCGGCTACCTCGGCGCCCGCAACACCCGCTTCAGCATCTTCCCGGGCTCGACGCTGGCCAAACGGCAACCCGAGGTGGTGATGGCCGCGGAGCTCGTCGAGACCTCGCGCCTCTTCGCCCGCACGAACGCGGCCATCGACCCGCTGTGGGCCGAGCGGATCGGCGCGCACCTGGTCAAGCGGTCCTACTCCGAGCCGCACTGGTCGCGGCGCCGGGCGGCCGTGATGGCCCACGAACGCGTCACCCTGTACGGCGTACCGCTGGCGGCCGACCGGCTCGTGAGCTACGGCTCGGTCGACCAGCCGCTGGCGCGGGAGCTCTTCATCCGCCACGCCCTGGTCTACGGCGAGTGGCAGACCCGCCACCAGTTCTTCGCCCACAACCGGCAGCTGCTCGAGGAGGCCGAGGAGCTCGAGAACCGGGCCCGCCGTCGCGACCTGGTGGTCGACGAGCACACGCTCTTCGACTTCTACGACGTGCGTGTCGGGGCCGATGCGGTCTCCGGGGCCCACTTCGACACGTGGTGGAAGCAGGCGCGGCAGACCCAGCCCGAGCTGCTGACCTTCGACCCGGCCATGCTGCTGCACGAGGGCGCCGCGGACGTGTCGGCCGCGGACTTCCCCGACGCCTGGCAGGAGGGGCCCGTCCCGCTCCCGCTGACCTACGAGTTCGACCCCGGGGGCGACGCGGACGGCGTCACCGTCGACATCCCGCTGACCGCGCTCAACCAGATCAGCGACGCCTCGCTGACCTGGCACGTGCCGGGCCTGCGCCAGGAGCTGGTCGTCGCGCTGCTGCGCTCGTTGCCCAAGCAGCTGCGAGTCAGCTTCGTGCCGGCCCCCGACCACGCCCGCGACTTCCTGGCCGCAGTGCCCCCGGGCCGCGAGCCCTTGCAGGACGCCCTCGAGCGCCACCTCCGGGCACGGACGGGTGTGCACGTGCCTGACGACGCGTGGGACTGGAGCAAGGTGCCGGCCCACCTCCAGCCGACCTTCCGGATCGTCGACGACTCCGGTCGCGAGGTCTCGCGGGGCAAGGACCTGGAGGCTCTCAAGAAGCCCCTCGGCGCCCGGTTCGCCGACGCTCTGCAGTCGGCGGCGTCCGAGCGCACCGCGTCCGGCGCCCGCGACTGGGACTTCGGCAGCGTCGAGCCGTCCTTCGAGGAGACCCGGGCCGGTCAGCCCGTGCGCGGCTACCCGGCACTGGTCGACGAGGGGGACGCGGTCGGGCTGCGGGTCTTCGGCGACGAGGCCACCCAGGCAGCGGCCCACGGTCGCGGCGTACGACGACTGCTGGCGCTGACGCTGCCCTCGCCGGCCGGTCGGCTGACCCGGGACTGGGACAACGCGCGCAAGCTGACGCTGGCCGGTTCGCCGTACCCGTCGGTGGGGGCCCTGCTCGAGGACTGTGTCCTGGCCGCCCTCGACCAGCTGATGGGGCGCCACACCGACCGGAGCAGCGGGCCGGTCCGCGACGAGGCGTCCTTCCGTGCCCTCCAGGCGGCGGTCCGCGCCGACCTGCCGGCTGCTGCGGCCGCCGTGCTGGACGACGTCGTGCGGGTCCTGGCGGCCTGGCGGCAGACCGACCGGGCCCTGAGCGGGCGCGTGGACCTCCGGCTGCTGCCGGCGATGACGGACCTGCAGGCCCAGGTCGGTCGGCTCGTCGGTCCCGGGTTCGTCGCCGACGTCGGCGGGGAGCGGCTGCGTGACCTGCCCCGCTACCTGCGCGCCGCCGAGATCCGGGCCGAGAAGCTCAACGCCGGCGGATCGGCGCCCGACCGCGACCGGGCGCTGATGGACCGCATCACCGCGCTGCAGGACGGCTACCTCCACCGGGTCGCCGCGCTCGCCGATCCCGCGATCGTGCCGGCGGCCCTGGTCGAGGTGCGCTGGATGATCGAGGAGCTGCGGGTCAGCCTCTGGGCCCAGCAGCTCGGCACCGGTCGTCCGGTCTCCGAGCAGCGGGTCGCCAAGGCGCTGGCGCGCCTCTGACCCGCGGGACGCCGCGCTAGGTACGAGAGGGAGTCAGCCGGCCAGCTCCGGGTGGTGCCGGGCGGCCTCGGCGACGACGGCGTCGTACATCGTCCGGTCCAGGGCGGCCCCCTCGCGGCGCACGTCGGCCTCGGGCAGCACGAGCAGCCGGTCGAGGCGCACCTCGCTGGGCCGGCGCTCCGGGTCCCAGTCGCCGGAGCCGACGTCCATCCAGTAGCGGCCCCAGTGGGCCTCGTCCTCCGCGTCGCGGTCGTGGTCCTGGCTCGTCAGCTGCAGGCAGAGCAGCTGGCCCGGGGGGTGACCGGCGCCGGCGCGCGCGAGCACGACCACGGGGCGGTCCTTGCCCTGCGAGGCGTCCTCCTCGTAGGGCACCCAGGTCCACACCACCTCGCCGGGGTCGGGCAGTCCGTCGGCCTCGGGGGAGTACGTCGTCATGCCGGCGATCCTACGAGCCGGCGGTCGTGAAGGGCGGCGAAGCGACAAGCAGCTTCGGCGTGTGGGTGCTGCGGAGCAGCACGTAGGTGGCCGTCTCCACCACGCCTGGGCGCGGCTGCGGCCTCGCCGTGCCCCGGCGGCCTACCGTGAGCCATGGACGAGCAGGACCGCCGGGCGGTGGCGGATCGGCGGGGCGGGTCGGACCGGCTGCGGGTCGCGACCTGGAACCTCTACCTCGGCGCCGACCTGTCGACGGTGTTCGGGGACGGTCGCAGCGGGGACCTCGACACCGACCTGCGCGAGGTGGTGCGTCAGCTCTCGGCCACCAGCTTCGATCACCGCGCGCCCCTGGTCGCTCGAGCGCTCGTGGCGCAGCAGGTCGACGTCGTCGGCCTGCAGGAGGTGTGCACCTGGACCCACGACGGCGTGGTCACCGCCGACTTCGAGGCCCTGCTGGTCGCCGAGCTCGCAGCCCTGGGGGAGAAGTACGACGTGGTCGTTCGCCAGGCGACCTTCCGCGGCGCCGCCGACCTGCCGGACGCCCTGGGGGCCGGGCGCGTCGCTCTGACCGGCCACGACGTGCTGATGGTGCGGCGGGGCGGACCGGTGCGGGTCGAGTCGTCCCACCACGGCACCTTCAGCCAGCGCCTGCACCTGGAGGTCCTGGGTGGGCACCACCAGACGGTGAGCCGAGGCTGGTGCGCCCTCCGCTGCCGCCTGGGGGAGGACGGGCCCGGCCTGACCGTCGTCACGACGCACACCGAGGCCCACGGGGCGCAGGAGCGGGACCGTCAGCGCGACGAGCTGCTGGCCGCGGTCGACGCCCTCGCCCGACCGGGCACCCCGACGGTGCTGGTGGGCGACTTCAACGCCCCGCCGGAGGAGGTCGGGATGCCCCCGGGCTGGCAGGACGCCTGGACGACGGCGGGGCACCTCTCCGACGACGCCGGGGGGCACACCTCGGGTCAGGCGCCCGACCTGGGCAACGCCGAGAGCCTGCTGCGGCAGCGCATCGACTACGTCTTCGTCCGCGACGCCGCCGTCGCGGCGTGCGCGCGGGTGGGCGCTGACCCGGAGGACCGGGTCGAGGGCCGGTGGCCCTCGGACCACGCGGGTGTGGTGGCCGAGGTGCGGCTGCCCTGAGCGGGGCGAGGCTGGTGCGTCGGGCCGGGAGCGCCTCACGGCGCGTGGCCGCTCGTAGCGGCTAATTGTGGGACCCGGGGCTGCCGCGGCCCGACGCGTTCCCGAGTGTACGGGACCGGTGAAGCCGTCAGCCCAGACGCCCGTCCAGCTCAAGCCGGGCGGCCTGCTCGAGCTGGGTCGCCATCGTCATCAGCCGGGCGGCAGCCACGTCGGAGGCGTACGACGAGCGTGGCCCGCTCGGCGGCCGGCCCGCCGTCTCCTCGTGGGGCTGGTGGGGATGCGTGTCGTGGGGCTCGTCGAGGTGGGCGCGGCCGGCGGCGGCGACCCGAGTGAAGGCCGCGGCGCGGAAGAGCGTGTCGGCGAAGTCGCCGACACGGACCCCGCGCAGCACGGTGTCGACCAGCGCACGGACGTCGTCGGGGCCGGGCGGGTCGGTCACGCCGGCCACCACCTCGTGGACCGGGGTGTGGTGCCGCCCGGCGTCGAACTCACGTGCCGCGCCGGCCGGGTCGGCGTACACCCAGGCGCGCAGCAGGTAGAGCCGCCACAGGCACCCGGCAAGCGAGTCCCACGGTGAGCCCGACCAGAGCTCGGCGATGCCCTCGAGCCCCTCGAGCTCGGCCAGCCGCACGACCCGTTCGATGACCACGTCGTCCTGGGGCGAACGGGGTCCGCGCACCAGCAGGGAGGCCGCCCGGTCCGCTGCCTCGGTCCGCTCGGCCGGGTCGACGTCGCCGACGAGGTCCTCGAACGGCGCGGCGCCGAACAGCGCGGGGCGGTGATGGCGGGGCAGGTCGGCCATCGCACCAGCCTAGGTGGTGACCCGCTACGGTTGCCTCACCGACGCGGACGCGGCTGTCGGATCCGGACAGGAGGAGGCGGTGTGCCCGCGGTGCGGACGGCGCTGATGACCACGCGCAGGACGAGGGCGGGAGCCCGCGTCGCAGCGATGGCGGTGGCAGGCAGCCTCGTGCTGGCCGGGTGCACCGGTGGCGAGGACCCGCCTGATCCCGGCCCGACCCCTGAGCCGTCCGCCTCCGCGTCACCGGAGCGCACCGTCCTCCGCTTCACCGTCTACGGCACCGACGCCCAGCAGGAGTCCTACGCGGACGTGGGCCGAGCCTTCGAGCGGACCCGGCCCGACCTGTCCGTGGAGGTCACCGGCTACCCGACCGCCCGGGCGGCGCGGCGTGCGGTCGAGGAGGCTGTGGGCACCGAGGAGTCACCGGACGTCTTCCTGCTCGACGGCAGCGACCTGGCCCAGGTGAGCGCCACCTTGCCGGACCTCCTGCAGCCCCTCGACGAGCTCCTCGAGGAGCGCGACGTCCAGTTCGGCGACGACCACCAGCGCGTGGCTCTCTCCGAGCTGAGCGCGGACGCCTCCCTGCAGTGCATGCCTGCGGAGATGTCGCCGACGGTGCTCTACGCGAACGAGGACCTGCTGCCCAGCGATCGACGTCTGCGGTCGCTGGGCGTCGAGCTGCCGCGAGCCACCGACACGTGGGGCTGGAGCGAGTTCGCGGCCACCGCGCGCGCCGTCGCGGTCGCCGACGGGGCCCAGGGCGTGCGGGGGACCTACCTGCCCATCGATCTCGACCTCATCACCGCCTTCGTGCGCAGCAACGGCGGTGACATCGTCGACGACGTCGTGGAGCCCAGCGTCCTCGACCTCACCTCGGACGACGACCTGGCGGCGCTGCGACTCGTCGCCGTCCTCGCCGCCGACGACACGGTCTCGCTCACGCCCGAGGAGGTGGGCGAGATCTCCGACCTCGACCGTTTCCTCGACGGCGACCTGGGCCTGCTGGTGGGCACCCGCGCCGACGTGCCGACGTTGCGGGCCTCGGGGCTGGACTTCCGGGTGCTGCCGCTGCCGGGCTTCGCGCGCTCGCGTTCGGTCTCGTCGGTCACCGGCTACTGCGTCCCCGCGACCTCGGCCCAGGTCGAGATCGCCGCCGACTTCATCGCCTTCGCGGTGAGCCAGGAGGGGGCGATGGCGGCGGCCCGTCGAGGCGCACTGGTTCCGGCCAGGCTCGACGCGCTCTCCTCGGAGGCCTTCACCCAGCCGCGCCGCCAGCCCAGCAACTACCGGGTGTACGCCGACGGCGTGCGGCGCTCCGAGCCGATGCCGTTCACTGCCCGGTGGGACGCCCTCACCCGGCGCGCCGACCGTGTGCTGGCCGAGGTCCTCACTGACCCCACCTTCGACCTCGGGGTGGCGCTGCCGCTGCGCATGGAGGCGCTGGCCCGCCAGACCGAGCGGCTGCTGGCGCCCGAGGAGCCTGAGGAGAGCGAAGAGCCCGAGGAGTCACCGGACCCGTCGGGGTCCACGGGCTGAGCGGTCAGCCCGGGTCGGGATGGTCGGTGATGGCGGCGGTGAGCAGCTCACCGGTGACCTCGATCTGCCAGGGCCGCGCGCCCAGCGCGGCGAGCGCCTCGGCGACGGCGACGGGATCCGGGGCGGGCGGCTGCCACAGCACGCGTCGGGCGCTCTCGGGTGTCAGCAGGTTCTCGACGGGGACCGAGAGCTCCTCGGCCAGCTCGGCCAGGGCGGCGCGGGCCTGGGCCAGGCGCGCGGCGGCGGCCGGGTTCTTGTCGCCCCACGCGCGTGGGGGCGGGGGGCCGTCGTAGCGGGCACTGGTGGCCGGCAGGTCGGTGTCGGGCAGCTCGCGGGCGTCGCGCAGCGCCTGGAGCCACACCTTCGCGTAGCGGCCCGCGCCACGGCCGTGGAAGCCGCGCAGTCCCAGCAGGGTCTCGCGGTCACGCGGTCCGGCGGAGGCCGCCTCGACGATGGCGGAGTCGGGGATGATCCGGCCCGGGGTCACGTCGCGATCGGAGGCGATCTCGTCGCGGGCGTGCCACAGGGCGCGGACGGAGGCCAGCGCCCGCCGCCCCCGGGCCTTGTGCAGCCCGGACGTGCGTCGCCACGGCTCGGCCCGCGGCGACGGCGTGGGCAGTGACATGACGTGGGCGAACTCCTGCTCGGCCCACTCCCACTTGCCCGCGGCGACGAGCTCGGCGTGCAGGGCCTCGCGCAGCTCGACGAGCGGCTCCACGTCGAGGGCGGCGTACTCCAGCCACGGGGCGGGCAGCGGCCGGGTGGACCAGTCGACCGCGGAGTGCTCCTTGCGCAGTCGGCGTCCGAGCACCTCCTCGACCATGGTGGCCAGCCCGACGCGGGGGTAGCCCAGCAGCCGCCCGGCCAGCTCGGTGTCGAACAGGCGGGTCGGTCGCAGGCCCAGCTCGGCCAAGCACGGCAGGTCCTGCGAGGCGGCGTGGAAGATCCACTCGTGCCCCTCGAGAGCGCTCGCCAGGGGTGACAGGTCGGCGACACCGATCGGGTCCACCAAGGCGATGCCCGAGCCCTCGCGGCGGATCTGGATCAGGTAGGCCCGTTGGGAGTAGCGGTAGCCCGACGCCCGTTCGGCGTCGACGGCGATCGGTCCGGCGCCGGCGTCGAGGCGACGGGCGACCTCGACGATGCCGGCCTCGCTGTTGACGACCTCCGGCAGCGGGTCGCGCAGCTCGAGCAGCGGTGCCGGTTCGGGCTCGGGCTCGGGCTCGGGCTCGGGGGCGGCGAGATCGGTGGGGACAGCGGGGTCGCTCGTGATCTCGACGGGATTCCCGTCGTCGCTGGTGTCGCCGGAAGGTGTGTTCATGGTTGTAGGCCCTCGCGCCTCAGCGTTCGGAGCGCTGGCCTCGACGGTTGGGCAGTGCGGTGACCCCGACGGGCACCGGCTCGAGCCCAGCGGCGGTGCACATCAGCTCGCCCCACGCCTCGACGTGTGGTCCGATGTCGCCTTCGGGCGTCCACGACGCCCGGATCTCGAGCTGGGCGCTGCCGCCCTCGTCGGCCATCCCCCCGAAGCTGTCGGAAGTGACCTTGGTGACGGTGCCCGAGGGCAGGGAGTAGGTCGCCCCGTGGGAGGTCAGCGCCTCGACCAGCCAGGTCCAGGCAACCTCGGCCAGGAACGGGTCGGCGGCGAGGTCGGGCGGAATCTCGGCCCGGGCGTAGGCCACGCACCGGAAGGTGCCGCCCCACGTGTCGTTGCCGGCCGGGTCGTGCAGCAGGACGAGCCTGCCCGTGCCGGTGTCGTCGCCGTCGACGGTCACGTCGGCCGACAGCGCGGAGGCGAAGGGAGCGATGCGCTGCGGCGCCGGCATCTCCTCGCAGAGCACCTCCGGCCGGAGCCGAGCCGCACGCATCTGGGCGACGGCGTCTACGAACTCCGCAGGAGTCGGGGAGGCTTCCACACGGGAAGGGTGACGCGTGGCCATGGCCTCACCCTAGGCCGACACGCCGTTGCGTGACCCCCGACACGCGGCACGAGCACCGTCGCGACCCCTCTGTCAAGATGTCCCGGTGCCCGCCGCTGACCTCGCCTCTTCCTCGTTCCTGCTCGCCGCTCGCGGTCGGCCCGTGCCGCACACCCCGGTGTGGTTCATGCGGCAGGCCGGACGCTCGCTGCCGGAGTACCGCAAGCTGCGCGAGGGCGTGGCGATGCTCGACTCGTGCATGCGTCCCGACCTCATCACCGAGATCACGCTGCAGCCGGTCCGCCGCTACGGCGTGGACGCTGCCATCTTCTTCTCCGACATCGTGCTGCCGCTCAAGGCCGTCGGGGTCGATCTCGACATCAAGCCCGGGGTGGGCCCGGTGGTGGCCCAGCCGGTGCGCACCCTCGCCGACGTCGCGGCGATCCCGGACCTGACCCCCGAGCACGTCCCCTACATCACCGAGGCCGTGCGGACACTCGTCGCTGAGCTCGGCGCCACGCCGCTCATCGGTTTCGCCGGTGCACCGTTCACCGTCGCGTCGTACCTCGTCGAGGGCGGGCCGTCGAAGGAGCACGCGCTCACCAAGGCGATGATGTACGGCGCTCCCGACGTCTGGGCGGCCCTGATGGCCAAGATCGCCGGCATCGCCGCGGCCTACCTCAAGGTGCAGGTCGACGCCGGCGCCTCCGCAGTGCAGCTGTTCGACTCGTGGGCCGGCGCGATGGCCCCGCAGGACTACGTCGCTCACGTGATGCCGTGGTCGGCGAAGGTGCTGGCCGCCGCCGGTGAGCTCGGGGTGCCCCGGATCCACTTCGGTGTCGGCACCGGCGAGCTGCTGAACCTCATGGGCGAGGCCGGTGCCGACGTGGTGGGCGTCGACTGGCGGGTCCCGCTGGCTGACGGCATCCAGCGGGCGGGTGGCCGGCCGGTGCAGGGCAACCTCGACCCCTCGCTGGTCTTCGCGCCCACCGAGGTCATGCTCGACCGCGCCGCCGAGGTCCTCGAGGCCGGCCGGGCGGCGCCGGGCCACATCTTCAACCTCGGTCATGGCGTCATGCCCTCGACCGACCCCGACCAGCTGGCCCGCCTCACCGACTTCGTGCACGAGCACTCCCGCCGATGACGCCGATGACGCCGATGACGCTGCGCTGACGCGCCTCAGGCGGCGGCCCGGGACGCTCCCGTCGTACGTCGCTGGCGACGCGTCGCACGCAGCCACAGCGCCAGCGGCAGCCCGACCAGGGCGGCCACGACCGCGAAGGGCAGCAGCGCGCCGATCACGGTCGCGGCGACGACCAGCACGTCGAGCAGCGCGTTCCACCCGCCGCTGAGGCCGGCGAGGAATCCGGCATCCTCCAGCTCGTCCTTCTCCGGCTTCGGCTCGGGCTCCGCGGCGCGCAGGCTGAGGTCGATGGTCGACATCGAGGTCTGGTCCTCGAGGTAGTCCTGCTGGGCGCGCAGCGAGGCGAGGTCGGCCTCACGGCGGGCGATCTCGGACTCGAGACGGATCACCGACGCCACCGTCGTGGCCTCGTCGAGGAACCCGCGCAGTCGTCCGAGGCTGACCTCCTGGGTGCGGATCCGGGAGGCCACGTCGATGACCTCGGTGGTCACCTCCTCCTGGTCGGTCCGGCTGCCCTGCACGTCGCCGAGGTCGGCGAACGAGGCCATCACCGTCGAGAACCGCGCCGACGGCACCCGCAGCGTGAGGCGGGAGGAGCGGATGTCGCCGTCGTCCTCGTTGTCGGTCTCCTCGTTGGCGATCTGGCCGCCGTAGCGCTGCACCGTGCGCTCCACCGTCGCCCGCGCCGCGTCGAGGTCGTCGCTGACCACGGTGACGCGACCGGTGCGGATGAAGAGTCCGCCCTCGACGGGCACCCGGTTGGCGGTCTGGCTCGTCGTGTCCTCGTTGCTGGAGGCCGTGTCCCTGTCGGCCGCGGCGTTCAGCCCGTCGGCCTCACGCGCCTGCTCGGGCGCGTCGGCGAGGAGCTCCTCGGCCGGGGTCCCGGTGGTCGCGCCGTCGGCGCCCGAGCCGGCCGTTCCTGCGGAGCCGCCGGACTCGCGGGACGTGCTGCTCGTCTCGTCCACCCCGCCGCCCGAGCAGGCCGTGAGGGCCACGAGCGCCGTCACGGCCACCACCTTCGCGATCGTCCTACGCCGTCTCGTGCTCATGACCCACCACCGTTGTCTCGTCGATGTGCTCGCCGCCGGGCCGCTCCCGCCGACATCCCTGGGACGCAACCGACGCCGGACCGGTTCCCCGGCGAGGCGGAGGCGTTTGCGAGGCTGGAGCCATGACGGGAGGACGGACGACCCCTGGACCGCTGCCGCGACGCGTGGTCGTGGTCGGGGGCGGCATCACCGGCCTCGCGGCCGCCCGCACCCTGCTGGAGGCGGACCCGACGGTCGAGGTGGTCCTGCTGGAGGGCTCGGACCGGCTGGGCGGGAAGCTGCGGCGGGGTGAGGTCGCCGGTGTCACGGTCGACCTCGGAGCGGAGTCGATCCTCAACCGGCGACCGGAGGGGGTCGCCCTGGCGCGGGCTGCCGGCCTGGGCGGCGCGGTGGTGCACCCCGAGACGGCGGCCGCGCGGGTCTGGTCCCGCGGGGCGCTCCGTCCGTTGCCCAGATCGGTGATGGGGATCCCGGCCGACCTCGACGGCCTGGCGGAGTCCGCGGTGCTCAGCGCCGAGGGCCTCGCCCGCGCGGCGCGGGACCGCGACCTGCCGGCCACCGCGCTCCCCGAGGACGACGTCAGCGTCGGGTGGCTCATCGAGCAGCGGTTGGGCCAGGAGGTGCTCGACCGGCTCGTGGAGCCCCTGCTCGGCGGGGTGTACGCCGGGCTGGCGCGCGAGCTCTCGCTTCGTGCGACGCTGCCGCAGGCGCTCGACCTGCTGCGGCGCGACCCGTCCCTGACGCGGGCGGCCGCCGCCTCGCTGGCCGTGGCGCCCCCCACCCGCGCCGAGGAGCCGGCCGACAGCACGTCGGCGGCCTCACCGGCGGCGGTCCCGGTGTTTGCGGGGATCAGCGGCGGCGTGGGGCGTCTGCCCCAGGCCGTGGCCGACTCGGCGGCAGCCGCGGCCGGCGAGCGTTTCGGGATCCGCACCTCCACGACCGTGCGCTCGTTGAGCCGGACCACCTCGGGCTGGCGGCTGGTGGTGGGGCCGACCACGCGACCGGAGGAGGTCGAGGCCGACGCGGTGGTGCTGGCGCTGCCCGCTGCTCCCGCCGCGCGCCTGCTGGCCGAGAACGTCCCGGCGGCTGCCTCCGAGCTCGCGGTCGTGGAGCACGCCTCGGTCGCCCTGGTCACCCTGGCCTTCCGAGCCACCGACGTGTCAGCTCCTGCGGGCTCGGGCTTCCTGGTGCCGGCGGTCGAGGGACTGCGCATCAAGGCGGCGACCTACTCCACGACGAAGTGGGGCTGGTTGGACCGGGCGTCCGACGGCCTGGTGCTCATGCGCACGTCCCTGGGCCGCCACCGCGAGGAGCGTGACCTCCAGCGTGACGACGCCGACCTGGTCGAGCTCGCCCTGGCCGACCTCGGCGCCGTCACCGGTCTCGCGGGGCGCCCCGTGGACGCGGTCGTGACCCGGTGGGGCGGCGGCCTGCCGCAGTACGCCGTGGGCCACCTCGACCGGGTGCGCCGGGTCCGGGAGGCGGTGGCGCGTCAGCCGGGCCTGGCCGTCGGCGGAGCGGCGTACGACGGGGTGGGGATCCCCGCCTGCGTGGCGTCGGGGGAGCGGGCGGCCCGCGACGTGCTGGCCGGGCTGGCCGCCCGGGGGGAGCAGCCGCCCGGGTGACCGAGGTCGCCTTGGGAATCCCCGGCGCCCCTGTGAGACTGGCCCCATGAGCGACCAGACCCCGGCCGAGAGCCCGACAGCGAGCCCGGCAGCGGGCGAGGAGCGCACCCCCAACCGCGGCAAGCGCGCCAAGGACCTCAACGACTCGATCCGCTACACGATGTGGTCGGTCTTCAGGCTGCGCGACGTGCTCGGTGACACCGATCGCGAGGCCGAGGCCCGCGAGGTCGAGAAGCTGCTCGAGGAGATGGGCGACACGGTCGTCGTGCGCGGCCTCTACGACGTGGCCGGGCTGCGCGCGGACGCCGACCTGCTCGTGTGGACCCACGCCGAGTCCTCCGACGACCTGCAGCAGCACTACCACCGGTTCCGGCGTACGTCGTTCGGCGCGCGTTTCGAGCCGGTGTGGTCACAGATGGCCCTGCACCGTCCGGCGGAGTTCAACCGCAGCCACGTCCCGGCGTTCCTGGCCGACGAGGAGGCGCGGCAGTACGTCTGCGTCTACCCGTTCGTGCGCTCCTACGAGTGGTACCTGCTGCCCGACGAGGAGCGGCGGGCGCTGCTGTCCGAGCACGGCCAGATGGCGCGCGACTACAAGGACGTGCGCGCCAACACCGTCGCGTCGTTCGCCCTCGGCGACTACGAGTGGCTGCTGGCCTTCGAGGCCGACGAGCTGCACCGCATCGTCGACCTCATGCGTCACCTGCGCGCGTCGGGTGCGCGGCGCCACGTGCGCGAGGAGGTCCCGTTCTACACCGGCCGTCGCCGCGAGGTCGCCGAGCTGGTCAACGACCTGCCCTGAGGTGGTTCAGGACTCCGCGGGTGAGGTGACCGGCTCGAGGGTCAGGCTGATCGAGTTGATGCAGAAGCGCTGGTCGGTGGGGGTGTCGTAGCCCTCGCCCTCGAAGACGTGGCCGAGGTGCGACCCGCAGGACCCGCAGCGGACCTCGACGCGCTTCATGCCCATCGTGCGGTCCTCGATGTAGTCCACCCGGTCCTCGGCCAGCGGCGCGAAGAACGACGGCCACCCGCAGTGGGACTCGAACTTGGTGTCGGAGCGGAACAGCTCGGCCTGGCAGGCCCGGCAGCGGTAGACGCCCTCGGTCGTGGTGTCGGTGTACTCGCCGACGAACGGCCGCTCGGTGCCGGCCTTGCGGAGCACCTGGAACTCTTCGGCGGAGAGCTGCTCGCGCCACTCCTGGTCTGACTTCTCGACGGCGTATCCCATGCCTCCACGGTACCGACCCGTGCCAGAGTGGGGCCATGGCGGCGAAGGCAGCGCAGGTGCAGGCGGGCGGTCGTGACGTGCGGGTGAGCAGCCCCGACCGGGTGGTCTTCGAGGAGACACCATGGGCGCCGGCGGCCACGAAGCTCCAGGTCGTGGAGTACTACCTCGCTGTCGAGGACGGGATCATGCGGGCGCTGCGCGACCGGCCGACGGCGCTCGAGCGCTGGCCCAGCGGGGTGCGTGAGGGGATGGAGCTGGCCACCGGCCGCGCCGGCGCCGGCTCCTACGACAAGGCCGAGGCGTTCTACTCCAAGCGCACGCCGAAGGGGGCACCGGACTACCTCGAGGAGGTCGAGGTCACCTTCCCCTCGGGGCGCACGGCGAAGGAGATCTGTCCGACCGAGATCGCGACCGTGGCCTGGGCCGCCCACATGGGCACCGTCACCTTCCACCCCTGGCCGGTGCGCCGGGCCGACGTCGACCACCCCGATGAGCTGCGGATCGACCTCGACCCCCAGCCCGGCACGGACTTCGCCGACGCGGCCCGGGTGGCGCTGGCGGCTCGCGACCTGCTGAGCGAGCTGGGGCTCGTCGGCTTCCCCAAGACCAGCGGGAACCGCGGCGTGCACGTCTACGTGCGGATCGAGCCGGAGTGGGACTTCGTCGACCTGCGCCACTCGGCGATCGCGTTCGGGCGCGAGCTGGAGCGTCGTACGCCGGGCGTCACGACGGCATGGTGGAAGGAGGAGCGGGGCGCGAACATCTTCGTCGACTACAACCAGAACTCCCGTGACCGCACCATCGCCAGCGCCTACTCGCTGCGGCCAAAGCCCGGAGGACCGGTGTCCACCCCGGTGGAGTGGGAGGAGCTCACCGGGCTCGACCCGCGCACCCTCAACCTGCACACCGTGCCGGAGCGCCTGGCCGAGCGGGGGGACGCGATGGCGGCCATCGACGAGCAGTGCGGACGGCTGGACACCCTGCTGCAGATGTACGCCGACGACATCGCCGGCGGCCTGACCGACATGCCCTACCCGCCGGACTACCCCAAGATGCCGGGGGAGCCGCCGCGCGTGCAGCCCAGCAAGAAGGTGGCCGAGCACTGGGACGAGCACGGCAACCGGGTCGACGCATGACCGCGGAGGGTCCATGAGCAAGCAGACACCGCCGGAGGGGGCCGACGACGTCGGCGATCCGAGCGGCACCAGGACCGATCACCACGGCGACCCCCGCTACACGAAGTCCGGCCGGTTGCGGTCGTCGGTCTACGACGCCGAGATGGAACGGCTCCAGGAGCAGCTCGTCCAGCTGCAGTACTGGATCCAGTCCCAGGGCCTCCGGGTGCTGGTGATCTTCGAGGGGCGTGGCTCGGCCGGCAAGGGCGGAGTCATCAAGCGCGTCACCGAGCGCACCAGCCCGCGCACGGTCCGGGTGGTGGCGCTGCCCAGGCCGACCGAGCGCGAGCGCACGCAGTGGTACTTCCAGCGGTACGTCGAGCACCTGCCGGCAGCCGGTGAGATGGTCCTGTTCGACCGCAGCTGGTACAACCGCTCGAACGTCGAGTGGGTGATGGACTTCTGCACCGAGGCCGAGCACCAGGAGTTCCTGCGCAGCTGCCCGGAGTTCGAGCGGATGCTCGTGCGCTCGGGGATCGTGGTGCTGAAGTACTGGTTCTCGGTCAGCTTCGAGGAGCAGCGGCGACGCTTCGAGGCCCGCAACGCCGAGCCGCTGAAGCGCTGGAAGCTCTCGGACATGGATCTCGCCGAGCACGAGCTCTACGTGCGCTACTCGATGGCCAAGGACACGACCTTCCAGTACACCGACATCAAGCAGGCACCCTGGTTCGTCGTACCGTCCGACGACAAGCGCGCCGCCCGGCTCAACTGCATCAGCCACCTGCTGAGCCAGTTCGCCTACGAGGACGTCGCACCCGACGTCGTCGAGCTGCCCCGGATGAAGCCGTTCCCCTACGTCCGGCCGCCGATCCAGGAGCAGACCTTCGTCCCGACGCACTGGTGAGACAGCGCCCCACCCGCAGCGGCCGGCCGAGGAGGGACCTCGGTCCCGACGCGGGTCGATCAGTGGGGTAGGACGGCTCCTGGGTGGCCCGTCACCGAGCGACCGACCTGGTGGGCAACGCCACGGCGACCTTCGTGCGCAGCCAGATCCTCACCGGGCGCTGAGGGCGCGGCCATAGGCAGACGCGGCCTGCTGTCGTATTCTCGCCGTGTCTGCCGTCTCGGGACGAGGCGGCGACCGGTCACCTCAGCCGCCGGCAACCGGGGCCGCTCGCGTGGGGGGCCGAGGTGGGGAGCACGACCACGAGGCTGCTGCCGGGTGACAACCCGCAGGCCTACCTGCCGGGCGACCGACGCCGAGCGCTGGCGCGTGGCGAGTCGCTTCCCCAGCAGACGAGCGGGTCGGCGTTGTTCGTCGACATCTCCGGCTTCACCCCGCTCACCGAGGCGCTGGCCGCCGAGCTCGGGGGACGGCGGGGCGCGGAGGAGCTGACGGCCACGCTCGACCGCGTGTTCTCCGCGCTCCTCGAGCGGCTGCACGTGTGGCACGGGAGCGTCATCTACTTCAGCGGGGATGCCGTCACCGCCTGGTTGGACGGCGACGACGGCCTCGCCGCCGTGGCGTGCGCGCTGGAGATGCAGACCGTGATGGGCGACGTCGGCCTGGTCACGACACCGCGCGGTCGGGAGGTGCGGCTCGGGATCAAGATCGCGGTCGCGACCGGCCCGGTCCACCGTTTCGTCGTGGGCGACCCCGACGTCCAGCTCATCGACGTGCTGGCCGGTGGGCTCACCGACTCCCTCGCCGAGGCCGAGCAGGTCGCCGAGTCCGGTGACGTCGTGGTGGACGCCGGCACCCTCGCCTCCCTGGGCAACCGCCTCGAGGTGGTCGAGGTGCGGTCGGGGCGTCACGGGCCGGTCGGGGTGGCGCGTCGACTCACGGTCGCACCCTCCGATCCGGGTGCACCGGAGGATCCGCCGGTGCTCGCCGAGGAGCTCGTGCGCCCCTGGGTGCTGCCGCCGGTCTGGGACCGCATGGCGGCGGGTCGGGGTGAGTTCCTCGCCGAGCTGCGTCCCGCCGTCCCGGTGTTCCTCCGTTTCGGCGGCCTCGACTTCGACGCCGACCCCACCGCGGGTGAGCGCCTGGACACGTTCGTGCGCCGCACGCAACGGGTCCTCGCCCGGCACGGTGGCTACGTCCTGCAGCTCACCCTCGGCGACAAGGGCGCCTACCTGTACGCCGTCTTCGGGGCGCCGGTGGCCCACGAGGACGATGCGGTCCGCGCGTGCGCCGCGACGTTGGACCTGCTGGCCGACGAGGAGCCGCTCACGGTCACCGACGTCAGCGCCGGGATCGCCACCGGCCGGCTCCGCAGCGGCACCTACGGCCACCGGCAGCGGCGTACGTTCTGCTGCCTGGGGGACGCGGTGAACCTGTCAGCACGACTGATGTCGCGGGCTCCGGCCGGTGAGGTCTGGGTGCACGGCGAGGTCGCGGAGGCGACGGACCACCGCTTCACCTGGGACGCGCTGGAGCCGATCACGGTCAAGGGCAAGGCGCGGCCCGTGCAGGCGCGGGTGCTGCGGGGACACGCCGCCGGCCGGGTTCCGGCGCAGCGAGCCGAGCGCGAGCCGATCGTGGGCCGCACGCAGGAGCTGCAGCTGCTCCGCGGGCTGGTGGCCTCCACCGTGGCGGGGCAGGGCCAGACCGTCGTGGTCCGGGCGGAGGCGGGCACGGGCAAGTCACGACTGGTGGCCGAGCTCCTCGACGAGGTGCGCGACCGCGGCCTGGGGGTGCTCGCCGGCGAGGCGACGCCGGTCGCCGGCGTCAGCGGCTACACCGCCTGGCGCAGCGTCTGGCTCGACCTGCTCGGGATCGACCCCGACGTGTCCGGCCTGCGCGACGTCAGCACCGCGGTCGCGGACCTCGACGCGCGCCTGGTCGCCCGGGCGCCGCTGCTCGGCCCGGTGCTGGGGCTGGCCCTGCCCGACAGCGACCTGACGGCCTCCTTCGACGGCGAGCTGCGCAAGACGTCGCTGGAGGACCTGCTGGCTCGGCTGGTGCGGCTGCGAGCCGCACGCGACCCGTTGGTCGTCGTGATCGAGGACGGGCACTGGCTCGACCCGCTCTCGCGCGACCTCCTCGGCGTGCTCGCCCGGGTCACCTCGTCGGCCGCTCTGCTGCTGCTGGTCACCTCCCGGCCCGACGGCAGTGCTCACGCCGGGCTTCCGGTCGCCTCCGCCCGACGGGTCACCGACCTGGCCCTCGAGGCGCTCGAGCCCGAGGCGGCGCGCCACCTCGTGGCTGGCCCGTCACCGGGCCGCCACCGGCGAGGAGCCGTCGGAGGAGACAGTCGACCTGGTCGTCACCCGATCCGAGGGCAACCCGTTCTACCTCGAGCAGCTGGTGGACCACCTCGCCGCAGGGGCCGCCGGTCCCGACGCCGACGGCGGGCAGCATCACCGCGAGCTGCCTCCGAGCCTGCACAGTCTCGTCCTCAGCCGCATCGACGCCCAGGAGGAGGGACCGCGTCGGGCGGTCAAGGTGGCCAGCATCGTCGGCCGTTCGTTCCACTGCGCTCTGCTGGCGGACGCCTACCCCGAGCTGGGCGACGACGACGAGGTCGAGGGGCACCTGCTCCAGGTGGCTCGCACCCGGCTGGTCGATCTCGAGCACCCCGTCGAGCGCCGCTTCGCCTTCGGCCACGCCGTCACCCGCGACGTCGCCTACGACTCCCTGCCCTACGGCATCCGGACCGTGCTCCACGGCCGGATCGGGGACGCGCTGGAGCAGGAGCCGGACGGTCCGCGGCGTCACCTCGACCTCCTCGTGCACCACTACACGCGCAGCGAGGACATCGCCCAGCAGCGCCGCTACCTGTTGGCAGCCGCCGAGGCGGCCCGGGCGACGTACGCCGTGGCGGCCGCCCTCGACCACCTCCAGCAGGTGCTCCCGCTGGTCGAGCCCGAGGAGCGACCCGGCGTCCTGCTGCAGCTGGCCGACGCCTGGGAGATCGACGGCGACTGGGAGCAGGCCGAGGACGCCGCCTCCCGTGCGCTGGAGGCGGCCGACCGAGGTGAGCGACCACCGTTCGGAGGGGATGGCCCGGGTCGTGCAGGCCGAGCTGCACCGCAAGCAGGGCCGGTACGCCGACGCGGCGGCTGCACTGGCGCGGGCCGAAGCCGGGTTCACCACCACCGAGGACCGGTCCGGGATGGCCCGGGTGCTGCACCTGCGGGGCACGCTGGCGTCCCAGCAGGGTGACCCCTCGACGGCTCGTACGGCGTACCAGGCCAGCCTCGAGGTGCGCCGCGAGCTGGGCGACGAGGCCGGCGTCGCCGCCATGCTGACGAACCTGGCGCTCGTGGCCGAGGACGAGGGAGACCTCGACCTGGCCGAGCGCATCGGCACCGACGCGCTCGCTCGGCGTCGGGCGCTGGGGGACCGACGGGCCGAGAGCGTCTCCCTGACGAACATGGGGATGCTGGCCACCGCCCGAGGTGAGCTGGACGTGGCGCTGTCCCGCTTCCAGGAGGCCCAGGCCCTCGCCGAGGAGGTGGGGGACCCGTGGGTGGTCGCGGTGGGCCACCACAACCTCGGTAACGCCGCGCGCGACCTCGGCCGCCGCGACCAGGTGGCCGACCACCTGCAGGCCGCCCTCGCCGGCTACGCCGACCGTGACGACCGGTGGTCCCTGGCCCATCTCTTCGAGGATGTCGCCGTGTGGCGCCTGAGCCTCGGCCGGGAGCACGACCTCGAGGCCGCCCGGCTGCTCGGGGCCGCCCTCGCGGTGCGCGAGGAGATCGGGGCGCCGCGCTTCCCCCACCGAGGCGGCACTGGAGGACGCGTTGGCGCCGGCACACGCAGCGAGATCGCTGCCGACCCTGAGCGGGTCCGACGACGGCGACCTGCGGAGCGCCGCCGCCGACCCGGGTCAGCAGCTCGGGCTCGACGAGGCGGTGGCCCTCGCGGCCGATCTCCTCGACACCGGTCGCTGACACCGGTCGCTGATCAGGGCGAGGTCACCGCGCACGAAGCGGGCCTTTGGTCACTGAGGCCACGGCTGTCCCTCGGGTTAGGTTGCGGACGTCGGGCTCGGGCCGGCACGGGTCGTCGCCCGCTAACGGGTGCGGGCCGACGGGGGCCCGACGAGCATCACGGGGGAGCCACATGACGAGCACGGCGAACACGACCGGCCCGCGCCCGCGCGCCGGGCGCCTCAGCGTCCTGCTGATGACGCTCCTGGCGCTCGTGACGTCGCTGCTCCTGCTGCCGGCGAGCCCGGCCGCTGCGGCCGAGACCTGGACCGCGGCGGGGCCCGGCACGGTCACCACCGTCTCCGACGGGTCCGCCTCCGCGGCCCGGATGACCTACAGCTCGGTGGGCGGCGGATTCGACGACCAGACGTGGACCTTCACGCGGACCTACGACGGCGAGGGCGAGGGCGGCGGGGAAGCCGGCTTCGTCTCGATGCCGTGGAGCTGGGACGGTTTCCATGCCTATTTCGACGTCGACGCGCGTCTGGAGATGATCGTCAACGGCGAGGTGGTGCCGAACCGGGCCGGGGGCCTGTTCCCCGGCGAGGGCGTGCCCGACATCCCGCAGGAGGACTGGCCGCTGGTCGACGCCCACGCGGACCAGTGCTGCGAGACGCCCTCGGCGGGCTTCAGCTACGGCGGCGACGCGACCTTCTACGTGTCTCCTGGTGACACCTTCGGATTCCGGATCACCGGGCGCAACTTCGACGGCGACAACACCGTGCGCGGCAGCCTGATCCTCAGCTCCCAGCCCTTCGTCGACGACGGCATCGGCGCGGACGACGACAACCGGCAGTGGCCCGGGGCCCAGACGATGGACGGCGCGTCGTTGACCGGCAAGCTCCTCGAGCCGGGGGAGACCCGGTGGTTCAAGTTCCCGGTCGTGCCGAACCAGAACGTGCGGGTCGACCTCTCCGACCTGCCGGCCGACTACGACCTGGCGTTGTACGGCGACATCCAGCAGGCCTTCGACGAGCTGGCCGACGACTCCGACCCTTTGGCGCAGCTGTCCTCGGCGGTCAACGGGACCGTGGGCGCCCAGACGCAGGTGCCGTCGTACCCGGACTCCGTGCAGGACGTGCCGACGACGAAGCCGGCGACCGATCCCGGCGCGACGTTCGCGCCTCGGATCTACGCGCCTCGGATCTACGCGCCCCGCATCTACGCGCCCCGCATCTACGCGCCCCGCATCTACGCGCCCGCGCATCTACGCGCCCCGGATCTACGCGCCCGGCTCGTTCGACCCCTTCCGCGAGTCCAACCCCGGGTTCCAGCAGGCTTTCAGCGCTGCGCAGAACCAGACCCTGCTCGCGGTGTCGGCCGACACCGGCCGTCAGGCTGACGAGACGGTCTCGGCGCGCACCGGCAACTCGTCGGGGTTCTTCTACGTCCGGGTGCAGGGCCACAACGACCGGGTGTTCTCCACCGACGAGTCGTTCCGGGTGACGCGCACCAGCCAGGGCGGCGACGGGTGCGGCGAGCTGTCGTCCGCCTCGAACCTGGGGTGGAAGGAGGACGCGACGCCGCCGGTGAGCAGCGGCACGGAAGAGGCCGTGATCGTCACCGACAGCAGCAAGCTGTCGCTGGACGAGGAGGACGTGGCTCCCTACCTCGCGAAGCTCCAGGACCTGGCGGACGCCACGTCGGGCGTGGTGCTCGACGTCGCGCAGTCGGCCCGCGTCGAGGCGCTGCGCGAGCAGGCGGACGGCAGTGTCCGGTGCCCCTACGCGGTCAACCTGGTCTCGGGCGCGATCGCCGACCTCGTGGAGGACTACCGCAACGACAGCACCCGCTTCGTCGTCGTCGCCGGCGGCGACGAGGTCGTGCCGTTCTTCCGCTACCCCGACGTGTCGGGTCTGGGTCAGGAGAGCCAGTTCGAGCCGCCGATGCGCTCCGACAGCGCCTCCGGTGTCAGCCTCGCCACCGACCAGGTGCTGAGCCAGGACGCCTACGGCTCCAGCACCAACGTCACCATCGCGGGCGTCAGCATGCCCGTCCCCGACCTGGCGGTGGGACGCCTGGTCAAGACCCCGGCGGACATCACGGCCACGGTCGACCACTTCCTCGGCCTCGACGACCAGACGCTGCCGACGCCCACGTCGTCGCTGGTCACCGGCTACGACTTCCTCGAGGACGCCGCGAAGCGGGTGGACGAGGAGCTCACCCGCTCCCTCGGCGACGACGCCACCGACGAGCTCATCACGCCCTCGGGCACGCCGTACGCCGAGTCGTGGACCGCCGACGACCTGCGCGCGAAGCTGCTCGGCGACACCGAGCACGACCTGCTCTTCCTGGCCGGTCACTTCAGCGCCAACGACACGCTCGCAGCCGACTTCACCACCACGCTGGCGGCCGAGGAGCTGCGACCGGTCGACGAGGACACCGGTCTGCCGACCGCGAACGCCGGCAAGCTCACCGACGCGCTGGTGATGAGCGCCGGGTGCCACTCCGGCTACACCATCGTCGACGGTGAGGCCGTGACGCCGGACCGCTACGACTGGACGCAGGCGATGGCGCAGCAGCAGGCCGTGCTGCTCGGCGGCACGGGCTACCAGTACGGCGACACCGAGTTCCTCGAGTACAGCGAGCGGATCTACCTCAACGTCGCCCGACAGCTGCGACGTGGCACGGGGCCGCTCGCCATCGGCGAGGCGCTGACCGCCGCGAAGCGGGACTACCTGGCCAGCCTCGTCCAGGTCAGCGGGATCGACCAGAAGTCGGTGCTGCAGGCCACGATGTACGGCCTGCCGATGACCCGCCTCGACCTGCCCGGTCGGGAAGGGGCCGCGGCCGCGCAGCGGTTGGCCGACGGGAGCATCACGCCGGACTGGGTCACCTCGGACCCGGGCAGCTCGCTCAACCTGATGGTGTCCGACCAGAGCTTCGACACCCCGACGACCCCAGGACGTCGTCCGGTCGACGCGGGCGACGCGGGGCTCCCCGACGCGCTGACCTGGCTCAACGGTGAGGACGGGGTGTCAGTGCTTCCCGGTGCACCGGTGCTGCCGAAGCAGGTCGAGAACGTGACCGGCACCCAGCCGTGGGGTGGTGGCAGCTCGACGCTGAGGGGCGTCGGCTTCCGGGGCGGAACCTATGACGACGTCGAGGGGCTGCTGCCGCTGACCGGGGCGCCCGGCATCGAGGGCAGCACGGCTCACACCACGTTCAGCTCCGACGCCTTCTGGCCGCAGCGGCTGATGACGCCGAACTACTTCGAGAACCTGGGCACCCGTGGCTCCAGCGGCCGTACGTCGCTGATCCTCACGCCGGCGCAGTACCGCACCGACGTCGCGACCAGCACCGCCGACGTGCCCACCAACACCCGGCGGGCGTTCTCGCGCCTCGACGCCCGGCTGTTCTACAGCTCCGACGACTGGGACTTCGACGGCAACCGGCCCCACACCGCTGCGGCGCCCGCCATCAGTGCTGTCGAGGGCACCGCGGAAGGCGCCACCGTGACCTTCTCCGCGACCGTCACCGGCGACCCGAGCGCGGGCGTCCAGGAGGTGTGGGCGACCTGGTCCGTCGGGCCCGACGCGTCGGGGAACGGGTCGTGGCAGTCGGTCGACCTGACCCAGAGCCCCACCGACAGCACGCGCTGGAGCGGCACCCTGGACGTCACAGACCTGCCCGCGGGCGCCGACGCCTCGGACCTGCGCTTCCTCGTGCAGGCCGTGAACGGGGCCGGTGCTGTCGCCCTCGACACCGCGGAGGGGGACGGTTACCGAGTCGTGCCGGCGGCGACCGACACCGCCGAGATCAGCCTCGGGCTGTCGGGGGCGATCACCCAGCAGGATCCCAGCATCGTCGCGACGGTGACCGGCACCGGGGGTGTCGCGGTCCCCGACCGGACCGTCCGGTTCACCGTCGCTCAGGGGACCCGGGAGGTCGTCTCGTTGGCGCCGACCAACGCGGCGGGTCGAGCGGTCTTCGCCCTGCCGCTGCAGGACGACGGCACGCCGGTCCGGCTGCCGACGGGGCCGGTCACGATCACCGCGGACCTCCTGCCCGCTCTCGGGAGCGGGACCGACGAGGTCACCGACTCCGACAGTCGCACGAGCGTCGTCCAGGCCGCCTACACCCTGACGGTCGCGCCACCGTTCAGCTTCACCCGCGCGGGAACGACGTACCCCTGGCTGCTGAGGCCGATCGCCACCGTGCGGGAGGGCGACGCACGCGCCTCCGGGGTGCCGGTCACGTTCACGCTCCCGACCTCGGGGCCGCGCGCGTCGTTCGCCGGGGGAGCGGCCCGCTGGGTCGGCACCACCGACGCCTACGGCCAGGTCCAGGTCCCGGTCGTCACCGCGGGCGCCACGGTCGGGGTCTTCGCGATGACGGTCGAGGTCGACGGCGCGGAACCACAAACGGTTCCGATGGCGGCGCAGTACGCGATGACGCCGTTCAAGCCGCCGGTCAACAACAGCGGCGTCACCCGCACCACGCCGACGGCGACCGTGCCGCTGCGCACGACCGCCCTGCTCGCCAATGGCGCCAAGCTGAGCGACGCCGACGCGGCGGCGCTGGTGCGCGCCGGACGCGTCCAGGTGGCGTGGCACTCGACGTCGAGCTCGGCATCGGGCGCGCGGACCGACCTGGCGACCTACGACGCACGCGGAGACACCTTCGTGGCGAACCTCAAGGGGTCGTCCTTGGGCTGGCAGAAGGGCCAGACGTACGCCGTGGCGCTGCGGATCCTGCCCGCCACCAGTGCTCCGGCGCTGCTCGACCTGGGGGCGAGGCTCGCGGCGATCCAGGTGAGGTGAACCAGGTCGGCCGCGGGTCGGCCGCAGGGTGGGTCGCGGGTCAGTCGCGGGTCAGTCGCGCCGGAAACGCGAGCTGAGCCACTCGCCGAAGCGGAACGCGGCGATCGGCACGATCATGAGCACCACCAGCATGAGTGCCAGCAGGCCGAGGAGCAGGAGGCCCTCCACGTCAGAACCCGCTGATCCCGTCGGGTCCGCCGGCCTGCTCGTCGAACGTCTCGTGCTCGATGAGGTGCAGGACCGGGACACCGAGCTTGCGCCGGGCGCGTGAGGTCCAGTCGAGGTGGAAGAACTGCTGCACCACGTGGGGGCGGGTCAGCACGATCACCTCGGCGGCGCCGACCTCCTGGGCCTTGGCGGCCAGGGCCTCGATGGGCTCGGCGGTGACGATGTCGCCGGTGATCTCGGCGTCGAGGTCGGCGAACGCGGCGACCGACGCCTGCACCGCAGCGCGGGCGCGGTCGAGCAGGTCGTGCTGGATGTCGGCGAGGTCGGTGCTGTCGAAGGCGACGGGGGCCGGGGCAGCCATCGCGTCACCGGACGACAGGGTGCCCATCGCCGACTCGACCCGGGCGGCGGCGTCCTCCACCGGCAGCAGCAGGTGGTAGCGCAGGGGTGCAGGCGCGTCGTCGTGCAGTCCGCGCACCTGGCGGGCGTCCTGCTCGGTGAGTCCCTGCTCCGCCAGCAGCACCACGTCGTACGTCGTCGGGTCCGTCATGTCTCCAGGGTAGTGCGGTCCGGCTGGTCGGCGCGCCGGGGCCGCTGGTCCGGTGGCGTCGACCGCGGGTGTGGTGGTCGAGCCCGGCGACCGTCACGTCAGTCGACCTCGGTGCCGGCGGTCTGGAAGGACCAGAGGTGTCCCTCGAGGTCGCGAGCGGAGTACTCGCGGTAGCCGTAGGGCTGGTCCACGGGTGCATAGTCGCCGCAGGCCAGTTCGTGCCGCCTCACGAACGCGCCAGAGAAATACTTGGTCCGTCGTTGTCGCAGCGGTGCAGGTTCGCTCGTGGACAGGATGAGTGGCGGCCGCCCGGGTCGTCGTGAGCAGAGGAGCGCGCCGTGACGATGTACCTGATCAGCTTCAACGACGAGTGGGTGCCCGAGCTGACTCCGGCCGACATCCGGCGCGCGGGGTCTGCCGCCCGGGAGGTCATCGCAGAAATGGAGAGCGCGGGAGCGTTCGTCTTCGGTGACGGAGGGCTCGACGCCTCGACGGTCGTGTGCAGCGTCGAGGCCTCGGACGGCGCACCGGTCTTCACCGACGGGCCCTTCGTCGAGACCAAGGAGCATCTGGGCGGGTTCACGGTCGTCGACGTGCCGGACGACGAGCAGGCGCGCTACTGGGCCGGCCGGCTCGCGGTCGCTCTCGAGTGGCCGCAGGAGCTGCACCGGTTCCCGTCTCCTCTCGACCCGAAGGTGACCGGAGCCTGACCCGGACGAGGCCAGGTTGCCGGCCTCGCTGGTGCTGTCGCACGGGTCGGCGCCCGTCCTCGAGGGGTGTCGTGGACCCGGGCAGCGGTGGTGGGAGGGATACTGCTGCTCCTTGCCGGGTTCGCTGTCGGCGACACTCCGCAGATGATCAGCGAGCGAGGTCAGGAGATCTCTTGCGGCAGCGTCCTTCTGAGCGATGACGTCGTCGTGCGTGCACACGAGGCGTAGGCAGAACCGCCTCAGAGTTGGGGGTAGGTGCCGTGCTCCTCGACGGTGTAGATGCGGCCTTGGGTGAGGTCCAGGTGAGTGTGCCGGTGGTGGGGTCGTGGGTCTCGTGCCAGTTGCCTCGGGTCTTGACTCGGTGGTGGTAGCGGCACAATCTCGCGAGGTTGTGGGTGTTGGTCTGGTTCGGTGGTCCGCCGTCGTCGGGGTCGAGGTAGGCGTCGATGTGGTCGATGTCGTATCGGCCGGTGTTGGTGCACCAGGGGAAACGGCAGTGGTGGTCGCGTTCGGCGACCTGTCGTCTCAGGGGTGGGGGGATCTCGTAGGCGTCCACACTGATGCGTTCGGTGAGGTCGACGACGGGGGTGACCTTGAGGGTGGTGCCGGGGGTGAGGCCGGCGACCCAGCGCTCGATGACGGCCAGGGAGCGGGCTCCGAGCTGGCGGCCGGCCTTGTCGACCCGTCCCAGATGCACCGCCGGCGCGCTGCTCTGCGTCGCTGCCGTCGGAGGTCGCACGCGTACCGGTAGCCGGAGGGCGTCGAGGTGGAGGTGGACGTGCAAGGTGGGCGAGAGCCGTTTCGCGCGTCCTGGCGAAGCTCCCTCAGGAGATCTCGAGGTCTCGGCGGCGACCGGCCGCGCCACCACACCCGTGGGCTCCCCTCATACGTTTGGACGGCATTTCGGCGCGCGAACCGTCCAGACGTATGACGAGAGCACGGCTGCCGACAGTTTGACCCGCTGGGAGGGTGCTCGGGGACGATTCTCCGAGGAACATTTCTCGGCAGCGGTGGTGGTGACGTCGTCTGACACCGAACCAGGTCTCGATGACGCTCGCTGCTCGACCACCGTGGGAGTCGGGACTCGACGACGAACCTGCTCCCTGGATCGAGCTCGTCGAGATCGACCACCGTGCAGACTCAGCCGCCGAGGACCTCGGCGAGGTCGTAGGAGACCGGCTCCTCGAGCTGCTCGTAGGTGCACGACGACGGCTCACGATCGTCCCGCCACCGCTTGAACTGCGCCGTGTGCCGGAAGCGCTCGCCCTCCATGTGGTCGTAGCCCACCTCGACGACGCGCTCGGGTCGCAGCAGCTGGAACGACAGGTCCTTGCCGGCGTTCCACCTGCTCACGTTGGCCTGCGCCGCCTTGCCGCCCGACGCCGTCACCTCCGACCACGCGCCCCAGGGGTGGTCCTCGGGCCCGCACACCAGCGGTTGCAGCTCGTCGACGAGCTCGCTCCGGCGCTTCTCGGTGAAGGACGCCGACACCCCGATGTGGCGCAGCGACCCGGCGTCGTCGTACAGGGCGAGCAGCAGCGAGCCGAGCAGGGGCCGCTCGTCGGTCGAGTTCTTGTGCAGCCGGTAGCCGGCGACGACCACGTCGGCGGTGCGGTCGTGCTTGATCTTGAGCATCGCGCGCTTGTTGGGCTCGTAGGCACCGTTGAGCGGCTTGGCGACCACCCCGTCGAGCCCGGCGCCCTCGAACTGGTCGAACCACTCCTCGGCCACCGCGCGGTCGGTCGTCGTCCGCGTCAGGTGGACGCCGTCGGGAGGGGAGGAGAGTGCGGCCTCCAGCCTCTCCCGTCGTACGGCGAGGGGGCGGGGGCTCAGGTCCTCGTCGCCCAACGCCAGCACGTCGAAGGCGACGTAGCGCGCGGGTGTCGTCTCGGCCAGCATGTTCACCCGCGACTCGGCCGGGTGGATGCGCTCCTGCAAGGTGTCGAACTCGAGCCGACCGTCGTTCGCCACCACGATCTCCCCGTCGAGGACACACCGCTCGGGCATGCCGGGCGATCGCAGGGCCGCGACCACCTCGGGGAAGTAGCGGGTCAGCGGCTTGGTGTTGCGACTCGCCAGCTCGACCTCGTCACCGTCCTTGAAGACCAGGCAGCGGAACCCGTCCCACTTCGGCTCGAACAGCAGGCCCGGGTGCTCGGCGTCGGCGAACGTCGCCGGGTCCGGCACGCCCTTGACGGACTTGGCGAGCATCGGCTGCACGGGCGGCATGACGGGCAGGTCCATGGTCGGAGCCTATGACGCTCAGCGCAGCAGCAGGTGGATCGCGGTGTCCATGTGCTTGGCGACGTCCTGCGCGCTGGCGCGGCCGGTCACCCACTGCACGAGCGCCGCGAGCCAGACGTCACCGATCACCTTGGTGATGGCGATCTCTTCCTCGGTGGGCTCGTGGTGGTCGAAGGTCTCGTCCGGGTCGGCCATCGCGCGCATCAGCAGCTTGGTGACCTGCATGCCGACGGCGTGGATCTCGGTGGCGACCGAGGCGTCGGCGAACATGAAGGCGCGGGTGAGGGCCTCGGTCAGGTGCGGGTCCTGCTGGAGCGTGCGCGTCGTACGTCGCAGCACGTGCGCGACGCGCTCGGCAGGGGTGTCGCCGGGGACCACGCGCTTCTCGATGCCGGTGTTGGCGCGCTCGAACTCACGGCCCAGCGCCGAGACCAGCAGGTGGATCTTCGAGGGGAAGTAGCGGTAGAGCGTGCCCAGGGCGACGTCGGCCTGCTCGGCCACCGCACGCATCTGGACCGCGTCGAAGCCGCCCTTGGTGGCCAGCGCGATGGTGGCGTCCAGGATCCGGGTGCGCCGCTCGCGCTGGGCGCTGGAGCCCAGGTCGTCGTACGTCAGCGAGCTGCTGCTGCTCATCTGAACGACCCTTCCACACGGCGGGGGACTGGCGGGGGACGAAGCGGTGCTCGTGCAGGGGCGGCGCGTGCGTGCACAACCGGCCGGGCCCCGTCGTAGGCTAGCACCGGCTGAGCGTAGAATCGAAACACGTTCCAGTTTTGTCGCGGTCGGGCTGCGCCCCACCGGGCGCACACCACCCGAGAGGCCGCACCCCCGTTGAGACCCCTGAGAATCGCGCTCCTGTCCTACCGCAGCAAGACCCACGTGGGGGGCCAAGGCGTCTACCTGCGTCACCTGTCACGTGAGCTCGTGGCGCTCGGTCACACCGTCGAGGTGTTCTCCGGCCAGCCCTACCCCGAGCTCGACGCCGGCGTCGGCCTCAGCCGGGTGCCGAGCCTCGACCTCTACCGTGAGCCGGACCCGTTCCGGGTGCCGAAGCTGCGCGAGTTCCGCGACCTGACCGACGTCTACGAGTTCCTGGCGATGTGCACCGCAGCCTTCCCCGAGCCTCGCACGTTCTCCACGCGCGTGGCCAAGGTGATGAAGCAGCGCCGCGACGACTTCGATGTCGTCCACGACAACCAGACGCTCGGCTACGGGATGCTGAAGATCGCCGAGGACGGCCTGCCGCTCGTCACGACGATCCACCACCCGATCACCTTCGACCGCCGCGTCGACCTGGCCCACTCGTCGGGCCGCAAGAAGGCCAGCCTGAGGCGCTGGTACTCCTTCCTGCGCATGCAGGGCAAGGTCGCCCGCCAGCTGCCGCAGATCCTCACCGTCTCCGAGAGCAGCAAGCGGGACATCGCCCGTGACTTCGGCGTCGACCCCGAGCGGCTGCAGGTCATCACCCTCGGCGTCGACGAGGCGTTCCGTCCGCCGACCGAGCCGCGCGTGCCGGGACGGCTGCTCGCGATGGCGTCGGCCGACACCCCGATGAAGGGCGTCGCCACACTGCTGGAGGCGTTGGCCAAGCTGCGCACCGAGCGTGACGTCTCACTGATCCTCGTCACCCGGCCCGCGCCCGGCGGTCGCACCGAGCAGCTCATCGAGCGCCTCGGTCTCGAGGACTGCGTCAGCTTCGTCTCCGGCGTGTCCGACGCCGAGCTCGTCCAGCTCATGGGCTCCGCCGAGGTCGCCTGCGTTCCCTCGCTCTACGAAGGGTTCTCCCTCCCCACCGCCGAGCTCATGGCCTGCGCGACCCCGCTGGTCGTCAGCCGCGCCGGCGCCATCCCGGAGGTCGTCGGCCCCGACGGCGAGTGTGCGGACCTCGTGACCCCTGGCGACGTCGGTGAGCTGTACGACGCCATCGGCGCGCTGCTCGACGACCCCGGGCGTCGGGAGCGGATGGGGGCGTCCGGACGCCGTCGCGTCGAAGAGCTCTTCAGCTGGAGGGCTGTCGCCGAGGCGACCGCCGAGGCCTACCACCGGGCGGTGTCCCGCACCGCGGGCAGCACCGCCACGACCGACGCAGACACGTGAGGATGTGCGCATGCTGACCGTTGACTTCGACCGACTCGGGCTCCGCCCCGGCGAGCGCGTCCTCGACATGGGCTGCGGCGCCGGTCGCCACGCCTTCGAGATGTACAAGCGTGGCGCCGACGTCATCGCCCTCGACCAGGACGCCGACGAGCTGGCCACCGTGAGCGAGTGGTTCGCCGCGATGCGCGAGGAGGGTGGGCTGCCCCTCGGCGCCGAGGCCGACGTCAAGGAGGGCGATGCGCTCAACCTGCCCTTCCCCGACGAGGACTTCGACCGCATCGTCGCCTCCGAGGTGCTCGAGCACATCCCCGACGACGACGGCGCCATCGCCGAGCTCGTCCGGGTGCTGCGGCCCGGCGGAACCATCGCCGTCACGGTCCCGCGCTGGCTGCCCGAGAAGGTCTGCTGGGCGCTCAGTGACGCCTACCACGAGGTGGAGGGCGGCCACGTCCGCATCTACCGCGGCAGCGAGCTGGTGGCCAAGCTGGAGGCGGCCGGGCTGCGCTTCGCCGGCCGCGACCACGTCCACGGCCTGCACTCGCCCTACTGGTGGCTCAAGTGCGCCGTCGGCGTCACCAACGACGACAACCCCGCGGTGAAGGCGTTCCACAAGGTCCTGGTCTGGGACATCGTCAAGCGCCCGCTCCCGACCCGCCTGGCCGAGAAGGTGCTCGACCCGCTGCTGGGCAAGAGCATGGTGCTCTACCTGGAGAAGCCCGAGGTCGCGTGATCGTGCCGGACGTCCCGCAGGTCCCTTCTGTGCCGGGGGTCCTGGACACCACGCAGGTGGCGGCCACCGCGGCTGCGATCGCGCGGGTGCAGCAGCCCGACGGCGGCATCCCGTGGGCGGTCGGAGCGCACATCGACGTGTGGAACCACGTCGAGAGCGCCATGGCGCTGCTCGTCGGCGGACAGCGTGAGGCGGCAGAGGCGGCGTACGACTGGTGCCTGCGCGGGCAGCGTCCCGACGGGTCGTGGCCGATGAAGATCGTCGGCGCCACCGTCGAGGACGCCAGCGGCGAGACCAACATGTCGTCCTACCTCGCGGTCGGCGTGTGGCACCACTGGCTGCTGCACCACGACCTCGCCTTCGTACGTCGTACGTGGCCGGCGGTGCGCGGCGGTCTCGACTTCTCGTCGGGGCTGCAGCTGCCCTTCGGCGGCATCGCGTGGTCGCAGCAGGACGACGGGGTCGTGAACGACGACGGGCTGATCGCCGGCAGCTCGAGCATCTACCAGGCGCTGAGGGCCGGGCTCGCGATCGCCGACCTGGTGGGGGAGCGCCGACCCGACTGGGAGCTCGCCGCCGGTCGGTTGCGTCACGCGCTCGAGAGCCACCTCGACCTGTTCCTGGACAAGTCGACGTTCTCGATGGACTGGTACTACCCGGTCCTCGGCGGCCCCCTGCGCGGTGACGCCGCCCGGGCCCGACTGGCGCAACGCTGGGACGACTTCGTCGTGCCGGGACTGGGGGCGCGCTGCGTCGACACCAACCCGTGGGTGACCGGCGCCGAGACCTGCGAGCTGGTGCTGGCCCTCGACGTGGCCGACGACCCGCGCGCGCTCCAGGTGTTCGCCGACATGCAGCACCTGCGCCACCGGGACGACCTCTACTGGACGGGTTGGGTCTTCGGCGACGACGTCAACTGGCCCAACGAGCAGACGACGTACACCTCGGCGGCGGTCATCCTGGCCGCCGACGCGCTCTCGCGCACCACGAGCGCGTCCGGCATCTTCCGCGGCGACGGTCTCGCGCCGCACCCGGCGCCGCTGGCCCTGCACTGCGCGTGCAGCCCGGACCAGGTCCTCACCTCGGGCTAGCCACAGGCCGCCGACGACCGAGAGCGGCTCCCGCTGAGGCGGTCTCCCGCCTCGCCGTGGATGCGGCGCAGCGCTCGCATCGACCCCTGCACCCCGATCTGCTCGAAGCCGTTCTCCAACGCCCGCAGGTAGATCTCGTACGGCGGGCGCCCGCCGTCGGCCGGGTCGGGGAAGACGTCGTGGATCAGCAGCAGCCCGCCGTGGCGGACCCACGGCGCCCAGCCCTCCAGGTCGGCGTGGGCCGGCTCCTCGCCGTGGCCACCGTCGATGAAGAGCAGGTCGAGCGGCGTGGTCCAGTGGCGCGCGACGCTTGCGGAGCGGCCGATGACGGCGACGACCTCGGGCTCGAGGCCGGCCGCGGCGATGGTGCGACGGAAGACCGGCAGTGTGTCCATGAGCCCGGTGTCGGGATCGACCAGGCCGGCGTCGTGGTGCTCCCAGCCCGCCTGGTTCTCCTCCGAGCCGCGGTGGTGGTCGACGGTGAAGGCGGTCGCTCCGGTGGCTCGGGCCGCCGCGCCGAGCAGGATCGCCGACTTGCCGCAGTAGGTGCCGATCTCGAGCAGGGCCGCCGATTCATCAGTCTGGTCCTGCGCGCCCTCGCCCGCCCGCACGGCGCAAGCGTGGAGGAAGCGGCCCTCGTCCTCGGGCATGAACCCGGTCGCGGCGCGGAAGGCAACCAGCAGGTGCTCGTCCAGGGGCGCCGTCGGGGCCGTCGGGGGCTGGGTCACGGGGGTCTCAGGCACCGCGCCAGCGTAGGGGGCAGGACCGGCACCACGACCGGCACCACGACCGGCACCCGGCTCGACGCTGACCGGAGCGACAGCTCGTGCGGGGTCAGCGTCGAGCGTGCAGCAGCTGGTGGGGGTGCTGCTCAACCTCGTCGGTGAGGCATCCTCGGGCTGCCGCGCGACTCACTCAGCGCCCGCCGGGAGCGAGCACCTGCATGAGGCCAGCAGCGTCTCGGCCTGGACCGCACTGGACCAGCCGGTAACGATCGGGCCATCGGGTGATCGCGACGAGACGCCTGCGACGCACGGGAACGCTAGGGTGCGGCCATGGTGGAAGGCATCTACGTCCAGGGGGAATGGGTGCGATCCGGGAGCAACCGGACGCGTGAGATCCGATGCCCCTCCGACGGGTCGCACGTGCGCGACGTCGTCGAGGGCGGGGCCGAGGACGTCGAGGCCGCGGTCGCTGCGGCCCGCGCCGCGTTCGACGCCGGCGTGTGGAGCACTTCCTCCCCGCTGGAGCGGGGCCGGGTCCTCCACCGCGTCGCGGACCTCCTCGAGCGCGACAAGGACGCGGTCGCTCGCGCCGAGAGCCTCGACACCGGCAAGCGGGTCGTCGAGAGCGAGTACGACGTCGACGACGTGGTCGGCGTCTTCCGCCACTACGGCAACCTGGCCGGCGAGAACGCCGGACGGGTCGTCGAGACCGGGCGCTCCGACGTGGTCAGCCGCGTGGTGACCGAGCCGGTCGGCGTGTGCGCGCTCATCACGCCCTGGAACTACCCGCTGCTGCAGACCTCCTGGAAGGTCGCCCCCGCGATCGCCGCGGGCTGCACGTTCGTCCTCAAGCCCAGCGAGCTCTCCCCGAGCACCGCGATCCTGCTGATGGACCTGCTGACCGAGGCCGGCGTCCCGGCCGGCGTGGCCAACCTGGTCACCGGCACCGGGCTCGACGTCGGCGTCCCGATGGTGGCCGACCCCCGGGTCGACCTGGTCTCCTTCACTGGCGGCCTGTCGACCGGCAAGAGCATCATGGCGGCGGCCAGTGAGACGGTGAAGAAGGTCGCCCTCGAGCTGGGCGGCAAGAACCCCAACGTCGTCTTCGCCGACGCCGACCTCGAGTCCGCGCTCGACATGGCCACCACCGCCGTCTTCCTGCACAGCGGCCAGGTCTGCTCGGCCGGTGCCCGGCTGATCGTGGAGGAGTCGATCCACGACTTCTTCGTCGACGAGGTCGTCCGCCGGGCCGGGCTCATCGCGCTGGGTGGCCCCTTCGACGCGGCGGCCGAGACCGGGCCCCTGATCTCCGAGGCCCACCGCGACAAGGTGGAGGCCTACGTGGCGAAGGGCCTGGATGAGGGCGCCGTGCTGCGGTGCGGCGGCGCCCGCCCCGACGACCCGGTGCTGGCCGACGGCTTCTACTACCTGCCGACCGTCCTCGACGAGTGCACCACCACCATGAGCGTGGTCCAGGAAGAGTCCTTCGGCCCGGTCCTGACCGTGGAGACCTTCCGCGACGAGGCCGAGGCGGTGCGGCTGGCCAACGACAGCATCTACGGTCTCGCCGGCGCGGTCTGGACCCAGGACGCCGGCCGCGGCCAACGCATCGCGGCCCGGCTGCGGATGGGCACGGTGTGGATCAACGACTTCCACCCCTACGTGCCGCAGGCCGAGTGGGGCGGCTACAAGCAGTCCGGGGTCGGGCGCGAGCTCGGCCACCACGGCCTCGCGGAGTACACCGAGACCAAGCACGTCTGGCACAACATCGCACCCGCTCCGCAGCGCTGGTTCCCCAGCAGCGAGCGGCCCGACACCCGCAGCACCACTCAGGAGGCATGAGCACGTGAGCGCCAAGCGGTCGACCTACGACCACGTCATCGTCGGCGGGGGATCGGCCGGGTGCGCGCTGGGGAACCGTCTCAGCGCCGACGGCGCGAGCGTCCTCGTGCTGGAGGCCGGGCGCTCCGACATCAAGCTCGACCCCTTCATCCACATGCCGGCCGCGCTGCCCTATCCGATCGGCAACAGGCTCTACGACTGGAAGTACGAGTCCGAGCCCGAGCCCGACATGGGTGGCCGCACCGTCTACCACGCCCGCGGCAAGGTCCTCGGCGGCTCCTCGAGCATCAACGGGATGATCTTCCAGCGCGGCAACCCGCTCGACTACGAGCGTTGGGCCGCCGACCCGGGCATGGAGAGCTGGGACTACGCCCACTGCCTGCCCTACTTCAAGCGCATGGAGACCACGCTCGCCGGCGCGAACGAGTGGCGCGGCGGCAGCGGTCCGCTGGTGCTCGAGCGCGGCCCGGCGACGAGCCCGCTGTTCGGGGCCTTCTTCGAGGCTGTGCAGCAGGCCGGCCACCCGCTGACCGACGACGTCAACGGCTACCGGCAGGAGGGGTTCGCCAAGTTCGATCGCAACGTCCACAACGGGCGTCGCCTGAGCGCCGCGCGTGCCTACCTGCACCCGGTCCGCAGGCGGCCCAACCTGCGCATCGAGACCCTCGCCATGGTCACGGGGCTGGAGATGGACGGCAACCGGGTGACCGGCGTGCGCTACCACCGGGCCGGCCGCGGCGACCACGTCGTGCACGCCGGCGAGGTCATCCTCTGCGGCGGCGCGATCAACACCCCTCAGCTCCTGCTGCTGTCGGGCATCGGACCCAAGGCCGACCTCGAGGCGCTCGGCATCGACGTCGTCGCCGACCTGCCCGGCGTGGGTGCGAACCTCCAGGACCACCTCGAGGTCTACATCCAGTACGCCTCCAAGCAGCCGGTCTCGATCGGCCCCTGGCTCAAGCACCGCCACAAGCCGCGCATCGGCGCCGAGTGGCTGTTCCTGCACAAGGGTGTGGGCGCGAGCAACCACTTCGAGGCCGGCGGGTTCATCCGCAGCAACGACGAGGTCGCCTACCCGAACCTGATGTTCCACTTCCTGCCCATCGCGATCCGGTACGACGGCTCGCAGCCCGCCGCCGAGCACGGCTACCAGGTGCACATCGGGCCGATGTACTCCGACGTCCGGGGAAGCGTGACGCTCAAGTCGCGCGATCCTTTCGAGCACCCGGCGCTGCGCTTCAACTACCTCTCGACCGAGAACGACCGGCGCGAGTGGATCGAGATGGTTCGCGCGGCCCGCGACATCCTCAACCAGCCGGCCTTCGACGCCTTCAACGCCGGCGAGATCTCGCCCGGGCCGTCGGTCGAGACCGACCAGGAGATCCTCGACTGGGTCGCCAAGGACGCCGAGACCGCGCTCCACCCCTCCTGCACGGCCAAGATGGGCACGGGGGAGGACGCCGTGCTCGACCCGACGACCATGAAGGTGCACGGCGTCGAGGGGCTGCGCGCCGTGGACGCCTCCGCGATGCCCTACGTCACCAACGGCAACATCTACGCACCGGTGATGATGCTGGCCGAGAAGTCCGCCGACCTGATCCTCGGCAACACGCCCCTGCCGGCCCTCGACGTCCCGTTCTACCGCCATGGCACGGACATGCCGCTCCAGCCGCCGACCACAGGAGGCAATCCGTGACCGAGACCCACACCAGCCCTGACACCCGCGCCGCGAGCGACGCACCGGCCGCCGGGCACGGAGGCCCGACCAGGGGCGGCAGTGCCCTTACCGTCCAGGGACTCTGGAAGATCTTCGGCCCGACCGCCGACAAGATCATCGGCACGCCCGACGCCGACCTGACCCGGGCCGACCTGAAGGAGAAGACCGGCTGCGTGGTGGGCGTCAAGGACGTCTCCTTCGACGTCGCCCCCGGAGAGGTCTTCGTGGTCATGGGGCTCTCCGGCTCGGGCAAGTCGACGCTCGTGCGCTGCTTGACGCGTCTGATCGAGCCGACGGCCGGGCAGGTCCGGCTGGCCGACCACGACGTCACCGCCGCGTCGGACTCCGAGCTGCGCGACCTGCGCCGTAATGACGTCTCCATGGTCTTCCAGCACTTCGGGCTGCTGCCGCACCGCCAAGTCATCGACAACGTCGCCTACGGTCTCGAGATCCGCGGCGTGAGCAAGAAGGACCGTCGCGCCAAGGCTGCCGAGGTGGTCGAGCTGGTGGGGCTGCGCGGCTACGAGACCTCCTACCCCGACCAGCTCTCCGGCGGGATGCAGCAGCGCGTCGGGCTGGCGCGGGCGCTGGCCGGTGACCCGGGGATGCTGCTCTTCGACGAGCCCTTCTCGGCCCTCGACCCACTGATCCGCCGCGACATGCAGAACGAGGTCATCCGCCTCCAGGACGAGCTGCAGAAGACCTGCGTCTTCATCACCCACGACCTCTCCGAGGCGCTCAAGCTCGGCGACCGCATCCTCATCATGCGCGACGGGGAGGTCGTCCAGATCGGTACGCCGGACGAGGTGGTCGGCGCGCCTGCGGACGACTACGTGCGTGAGTTCACCAGCGACGTGCCCAAGGCCCACGTGCTGACGTTGAAGTGGGTGATGCGCGACCCGACCCCGGAGGACTCCCTCGACGGGCCGGCGATGCCGCAGAGCACGATCGTCCAGGAGGCGGCCCAGGCCGCGCTGGCCTCCGACCACCCCCTGCGCGTCGTCGACGATCTGGGCAACCTCATCGGTCTGGTCGACGACGCCGCCATCCTCCGCGTGGTGGTCGCGGAGGACTCCGGCTACTCCGCCCGCCGGACTCCAGGCACGAGCCCAGGCGCAGGGGCGGGAACAGGCACAGAGTCATGACCATGCTCGAGGACCGTCCGGCCACTGACCCTGGGTCGCAACAGGCCGAGCGCCGTCCCGACCTACGCGAGCGCTGGCACCGGTTGCCGAAGGCCGTCCCGCTCGCACTCGTGCTGGGGTTCTGGCTCCTGCTGTGGCTGGTGCTCAAGGGGCAGGACACCCTCGTGCTGCCGGGCCGCGACAGCACGGCGGTCCACGACTGGCTCACCGGCCTGCGCGACGACCTGCTGGCCAGTCGCGACACCAACATCTTCATGCGGGCCACTGGGGTGGTCAGCGACGGGTTCTCCGCGCTGATCGAGTACCTCCAGGGCCTGGTAGCCGCACCAGCCTTCCCCCGCCCGGTGCCCGAGATCGGTTGGTTGGGTGTCGTCGCCCTCGCCACCTGGTTCGGCTTCGCGATCGCCTCGTGGCGGATCGCGGTGCTGGTGGCGGCCTCGTTCCTCTCCTTCGGCCTGCTGGGCTACTGGGAGGAGTCGATGGACACCCTCCTGGTGACGCTGTCGTCGGTCGGCGTGGCGGTCCTGGTCGGCATCCCCCTGGGCATCCTCATCGGTCGCCGCACGTGGGCCGAGCGGCTGGTGACGCCGGTGCTCGACGTGATGCAGACGATGCCGACGTTCGTCTACCTCATCCCGGTGGTGCTGTTCTTCGGCATCGGCACGTCCGGCGCGGTGGCGGCCACGATCATCTACGCCCTGCCTCCCGTCATCCGGATCACCGGTCACGGGATCCGGACGGTGTCGACCACGACCATCGAGGCGAGCGACTCGCTCGGCCAGACCGGCTGGCAACGGCTGCGCCACGTGCAGCTGCCGATGGCGCGCAAGACCATCATCGTCGGCATCAACCAGACCACGATGGCGGCGCTGTCGATGGTGGTGCTGGCCGCGTTCGTCAACGGGCCGGGCCTGGGGGAGCCGGTGCTGGAGTCGCTGCGCATCCTCGACATCGGGCGCGGCTTCGTGCCGTCGCTGGCGATCGTGGTCATGGCGATCATGCTCGACCGCAGCACGACGGCAGCCAGCCAGCGCGCCGAGCGGATCGCCCGCTCCGGCGGCGAGGACGTCCGCCGTCGCCGACTGCTGCTGGCCGGCACCGGGCTGCTCGCGATCGGGGCCGTGCTCTACTCGCGCTACAGCCTCTGGGCCGCGGAGTTCCCGGAGACCGAGATCGGCCCGACGATCGCGGACTGGACCAACACCGTCGTCCGGGGCTTCACCGACAACTACTCCACGCTGACCTCCTCGATCAAGGACGGCATCACCGCGGCTCTGATCAACCCCCTCGAAGCGCTGATCGCGGAGTCGCCGTGGTACCTCATGGCGGCGGTGATCCTGCTCGTCGCCTTCATCCTCGGCGGGTGGCGGACGCTCCCGGTGGTCACGGGGTGCCTCGCCGGTCTCTACTTCCTCGACCTGTGGAACGACTCCATGGTCACGCTGACCATGACGCTGGTGGCTACCGCGATCGTGATGGTCCTGGCGCTGGTCCTCGGCGTCTGGATGGCTCGATCGGCGCGCGCCGACCTGATCATCCGGCCGATGCTGGACGCGGCCCAGACCATCCCGCCGTTCGTCTACCTGCTGCCGGCGCTGGCTCTCTTCGGCCCGGGTCGCTTCGCCGCCATCACAGCCGCTGTCGTCTACTCCGCCCCCGTGGCGATCAAGCTGGTCACCGACGGCATCCGCGGGGTGCCGGAGACGACCCTGGAGGCGGCTCGCTCCACCGGCACCTCACGCTGGCAGGAGATCCGCAAGGTCCAGATCCCGATGGCGCGCGGCTCGCTCGTGCTGGCGGCCAACCAGGGCCTGCTCTACGTGTTGTCGATGGTCGCCATCGGCGGCCTCGTCGGTGCCGGAGCCCTCGGGTACGCCGTGGCGCTGGGCGTCTCGCGCAGCGAGGAGTGGGGCAAGGGCATGGCCGCGGGCATCTCGATCGTGCTCCTGGGCATCATGCTCGACCGCATCATGCGCGGGGCGGCGCGGGTGAAGGCCGACCCGCTCGCCGGGGCGAGGAAATGACGCGCTTGGACCCGTTTCGGGACCCGTTCCGAGGCTCAGCACGGCCAAACGTGACGGACTTGTGACCGTGCTGTGCCCCGATCACCGACGGTGCTGACGGCACAGTGGTGACCAGCGACCGGACGCCGGTCGACGACGAAGGGTGACGACATGCGGAGAAGCAGGGCCCGATCTTGGGGAGCCGTCTCCCTCGCGGCGGTGACGGCCCTCGGGCTGTCGGCGTGCGGTGGGGGTTCCATCGACGAGGCGACCGAGGCCAACGAGGAGCAGGCCGCCGAGAGCGGCGGTGACTGCGGCGACCTCAACATGGCCATCAACCCGTGGGTCGGCTTCGAGGCCAGCGCCTACGTGGTCGGTGAGCTCGCGAAGTCCGAGCTCGGCTGCAACGTCGAGTACAAGAACCTCAAGGAGGACGTCGCCTGGCAGGGTTTCGGCACCGGTGACGTCGACGTGGTGATCGAGGACTGGGGCCACCCGGACCTCGAGAAGAAGTTCTTCGAGGGCAAGGGCGACGGCTCCGCCATGGACGGCGGCCCCAACGGCAACGTCGGCATCATCGGCTGGTACGTCCCGCCGTGGCTCGCCGCGGAGTACCCGGACATCCTGGACTGGGAGAACCTCAACAAGTACGCCTCGGAGTTCGCGACCTCCGAGTCCGGCGGCAAGGGCCAGTTCCTCGGCGCCGACCCGTCGTACGTCCAGTTCGACGAGGCGATAGTGAGCAACCTCGACCTCGACTTCGAGGTCGTGTTCTCCGGCAGCGAGGCCGCCAGCATCGAGGCGTTCCGCAAGGCCGAGCAGAACAAGGAGTTCCTCATCGGCTACTTCTACGAGCCGCAGTGGTTCCTCTCCGAGGTGCCGCTGGAGAAGGTCGCGCTGCCCGAGTTCACCGACGGCTGCCAGGACGTTGCCGCCCAGGTCGACTGCGACTATCCGGAGACCGAGCTGAAGAAGATCATCGGCACCGACTGGGCCGAGTCGGGCGACACCTCGGTGGGCCTGGTCGAGAACTTCGAGTGGACCAACGACGACCAGAACGTCGTCGCGAAGTACATCGCCGAGGACGGCATGTCCCAGGAGGACGCCGCGGCCAAGTGGATCGAGGAGAACCCGGACGTCTGGGAGCCCTGGCTCCAGTCCTGATCCGTTGGTCTACAGCGCCACCAGCAGATGAGCACGACGAAGGGCCCGGGAGCAACGGCTCCCGGGCCCTTCGCCGTGCGCTCTGCAGTTTCCGTCAGCGACGGACCGCGCTCAGCTCGAGCGTGGTGTTGTGGATGTCGAGCTGGCGCAGCAGCCCAGCGTAGGCCTCGGTGTCGATCTGCCGCGGCAAGGAGCACGCGGCGCGCAGGGCCTGGTCGTGCTCGCCCCGCGCGCGGAGCAGGTCGACGAGGTCTTGTCGGTCAGCGTTCATGTGGTGTGTCCTCCCTCACAGACACGACTACCCGGCCGCAAAGTTGGTCAATCGACCAGGAGGTGTTGTCAGTCCGGGGTGGTCCGGACCACGCGCTCGGGTCCGGCCGGCTCGTGCGGGGTGTCGACGGGGTCCGCGCTCTCCCAGTCCTCCGCGGCGCTGCCGGAGTCCTTGCGCTTCCAGCGGGCCCAGGCCCACCGCAGGAACGCTCGGCGCTGCGCACCGAGTGCTGGCTGCGGCTTCGTGGCCGACGGCGCCATCGAGATCGGCGGTCGACTGCCGGTCAACACCGACGGCGGCCAGCCCGGCGAGGCCTCCATCCACGGCATGAACGGCATCGCCGAAGGGGTTCGGCAGCTGCGCGGCGCCAGCATCATCCAGGTGGAGGACGCCCGGCACGTCCTGGTCACCGCGGGCACCGGCGTGCCCACGTCCGGGCTGGTGCTCGGGAGGGACTGAGGGTCCTTGCCGCGACGCCCGGCGTGGGACGACAGTGGAGGATGGCCGTCGACCCTGCTGCTCTGCTCGTCGCCGCGCTCCCCGAGCTGCGCGCCCACCCGACGGTGGCGCGGGTCCGGGCGTACGCCGGGGGGCGCGCCGTGGTCGACAGTGTGCGCGCCCGCGTCGTCTGGGAGCCACGCCGGGTGGTGCCGTGCTTCGCCGTCCCGCGCGCCGACGTCGACGCCGACCTGGTGCCGCACGACGGACCCGCCGCTGCCGAGCAGGCCGTGCCGATCGCTGTGCCCACCGGGGACACGACGCCCGTGCTGGATCCGCGCACGCCCTTCACGGCCCACACCTGCCCAGGTCGCGCCTGGACCCTCCGGTTCGACGATCGGGAGCTGCCCGGAGCCGGGTTCACCCCCGACGACCCGGATCTCGCCGACCACGTGCTGCTCGACTGGACTGCGTTCGAGGAGTGGCGCGAGGAGGAGGAGGTCGTCGTCGGGCACCCCCACGACCCGTTCGACCGGATCGACTGCCGGCGCAGCTCGCGCCACGTCGTGATCACCTGCGACGGGACCGTCCTGGCCGACACCCGGCGTGCCGTGCTGCTCATGGAGACCCCGTTGCCGCTGCGCTTCTACGTCCCCGCCGAGGACGTCGACCAGAGCCTGCTGGTGCCGTCGACCACACGCACCGTGTGTGCCTACAAGGGCACCGCGACGTACTGGTCGGCACGGGTCGGCGGACGGGAGCTGCCCGACCTGGTGTGGACCTACCGCGATCCGCTGCACGACGCCCTGCCGGTGAAGGACCTGCTCGGGTTCTTCACCGAGCGGGTCGACCTGCGCATCGACGACGAGGACGTGCCGCGCCCGGTGACGCCCTGGTCATGACTCCCTGACGACCTCGGCGTCGCTGGCGAGGCGTCAGAAGCCCCCGAAGTCGCCGCCGAAGTCGAACCCGCCGGGGTCGCCTCCCCAGCCGCCGCCGTCACCGCCCATCTCCCCGCCAGCGGCATCACCACCGGAGTCGCCTCCGGCGTCACCACCCGCATCGCCTCCGGCGGCCGAGCCCCCGGTGTCACCGGTGTCGAACCCGTCCACTGGTGTGCCGTCCCAGCTGCTGGCCAGCAGGCTGCCGAGCAGGAAACCCGGCAGCAGACCGCTGGCGGCGTAGGCGCCGAAGTAGCCGGAGGCCCAGGGCGAGTACGCCGGGCCGGCCTGCCAGTAGGGCACGCGTCCGGCGCCCTGCGGCACGGTCCGGACGTCGGGCTCGGCGCCCTGGCTCAACCGGTCGGCGTCTGCGGGGCAGACCGGGATCTGGCGCTGCTGCCCGCCCGGTGGCGCCCAGTCGACGTCGACGCTGGACGGTCCGTGGGCGGGGTTGAAGAAGCAGGGGGGGCGACGGGTCGGGAGCGGCAGGTCCTCCCGGCGCGCGCGCACGCAGGCCACGGCGTACCGACCGTCCTCGAGCGCTGCCGTGACGTGCCGGATCTCCTCGGGGTCCTGGAGGAGCTCCAGGGAGCGTGAGGCGGACTCGTAGGAGTCCAGGGCCCGCTGCCAGTCCTGCAGCATCGCCTCGTCGGTGGTGCTCATGGCGACGTCGCCGTCGAGGCGCTGCAGCTCCTCCCCGAAGCGGGTGACGTCCTCCTGCGCGGTGCGCCGCGCGGCGTCGAGGTCGGCGGCCCGGATCGCCCGGGAGCCACGCGCCGAGGAGCCTGAGCGGAGCTGGCCTCCCGGGCCGCCGGACGAGGACCGGACGACGAACCAGACAGCGGCGATGACGAGGGCTATGAGCAGGAGCTCCATGCTCTGACGCTACCCCTCGCCGCGGACAGGGGTCACGCGCGGACGACCACGAGGACGACGCCGCCCTCACCCTGGCCGGACTTGCCGAGCAGCGGTGCCGCCGTGCCGTCGGGCCGCGGGAGCACCGGTGGCGGGTGACCGGCGTTGCTCCAGCGCACCCCGAACTCCTCAGGATCCGGGAAGACGCGGACGAGGATCGCGGTCGGGGCGAGGTGGGGGACGTGCTCCGCAGCGCGCGGTCGAGCCCGGCCAGGACATGCCCCTGCACGACGTGATCTCACCACTGACGTGCCGCGCGGGGCCGCCGTGACACCGGCGACCCCGCGCAGAGACGGTCCTGGACGTGGCCAGGATCAGTTGACCGTCCCCTCGGTGACCTTGATCAGGTTCGCCGGCCCGAAGATGTCGGTCGTGGCGTAGAGGGCTCCGGCGCGGTAGTCGGAAGCCGCCGGCTGCTGTCGGCGCAGGTAGAGCGACCGCTGACCCGTCTCGGTGTCGATGACCGAGATCTTGTTGCCGAAGAACTGGTTGACGAAGATTCGCCTGTTCGCCAGGGCGAGGTTCGTCGCGCCCACCAAGCGGCGCGCGAGCGTCACGGTCCGGTCGGTGTTGGGGTTGTAGCGGATCAGCTTGCCCCGATCCGATCCGGGCTCGCCCGGCAGCAGGGTCACGTAGAGACGCCCAGCGGCGCCCTCCTCGACGTCGGTCGGAACCGGCTCGTAGCGCCACATCTTGCCCACCGTGCAGCGCGGGAGGTCGTTGGCGTCGGCGAGCGCGCGGGTGATCCTGACCCTCTGCACGGGAAGGACCAGCGCGGTCTCGACGTCGCCGTCGTCCTCGACGTGCAGCACCGCGTTGGCTGCTGCGTCGGCGACGAACCAGCCGCCGCCGTTAGCGGCCTCGACAGCGTAGGGGTTGGACTCCTTGATCCCCGAGTAGGGCCGGGCCCGTCTCGGAACCCCGTCGCAGTTCCCCACCCCTCGAATGCCGTAGACCTGGTCGCCGTCGGGGTTGTTGCGGTTCTCGAACCGACCGAGGTTGGCCAGGGTCTCGCCCTGCGCGATGAGTCCTCGGTTGGCGCTGTCGCCCAGTGCCCGGGCCGGGCCGAGGTCGACGACCTTCAGCCGGGTCACCGGTGGCTGCCCTTCGGGCCCTGACACGGTGGTGTAGGCGATGGTGACCCCGGCGCGCCCCCCGACGTAGTCGAGGCCGGAGATGGCGCCCGGGTCCTGGACGAGGTCCCGGCGCTCCCCGTCGTCCAGGATGGCCGTGATCTTGCCGGGCCCACCGCCTTCGGGGCCGCTCTGGGGGACCATGGCTCCGCCTGGGAAGGCCTTCACCTGGAGCGGAACGGACAGTCCTTCCGCGATGGTCTCGACCGTAGGTCCGGTGGGATCTCCGGCCATGGCCGGTGCGGAGACGAGCAGGGCAGTTGCTGCTGCCGTCGCTCCGACAAGAATGTGCTGTGGACGCATAGGTTCCCCTCCCGAGGTCGTTGGCAATGAGTCCTCATGCAAGCACTCCGTCGTGACTGCAAACAGGGACCATCAGCCGTACTGCACGGGACTTCGAGCGTGCTGTGGCGGGGATTTGTCGGGCTGTGCGACATGTGTGGGGATCAGGATCGGAGGTCGACGACGGCATCGTCGAGCACGGGCGCACCGACCCGCTCCGGGCTCTCGGCCGCGACGGTGGTTCGCGCCACCACCCGGTCGTCCTCCTGCCAGGGCGGAGCCCGGCTCGCGTCGGACAGGGTGCGGAAGCACAAAGCCCCTCGGAGTGCGACACTGGGACGACACATCAACGACCAGATGGTCTCGTTATGCGTGGAGTCACCGGGAGGGTTCGACGTGGAGTACGGCTGCGAGGGACTGCAGGTCGACGACGCACGCTGGGGCGCCCGCAAGTCGACCGCGGTGAGCTACTGGGGTCACGACTTCGGCGGCAATTGAGTGCCCTCCGAACCGGCCCGCGGCAGCGCGGACGACGTCGAGCCGCCAGAGGGCACGAACCCTCGAGCCCGTCCGACCTGGCCGTCGCCGGAGCTGGTCGACCAGTTCATCCCCGCCTTCGACTTCCACTTCCGTCTGGGCGAGGACACCCCGATCCCGGACGACCCGGACGCGTTGGCCCAGGCGCGTCACTTCCGCGACGTGCTCGGCATCTTCGCGACCGGCGTGACCGTGGTGACCTCGATGAGCAACGACGAGCCGGTCGGCATGACCTGCCAGTCCTTCAGCTCGGTCTCGCTGGACCCCCCGCTGGTGCTGTTCTGCCCGTCGCGCACGTCGCGGGCCTGGCCGCTGATGCACCGCGCCGGGCACTTCTGCGTGAACATCCTCAGCGACGGCCAGCAGGAGCTGTCCGACGCCATGGCCACCAAGGGCAGCGAGAAGTTCGACGGCGTGAGCTGGAGTCCGTCGAAGACCGGCGCGCCGCTGCTCGACGGCGTGGCCGGCTATGTCGACTGCACGGTCCACTCCGTCCACGAGGCCGGTGACCACTACGTCGTCATCGGACGCGTGCAGGATCTCGGCCCCGGCACCGGCCCCGGCGAGGGCGGCACCGACACACCCCTGCTCTTCCACCGCGGGCGCTACACGGTGCCGACCGATACCCCGGGGCCGCGCGACTAGGGTGGCCCGATGGGCGAGGATCTCGGGCTGCCCCCGATCACCGGTGAGAACCTGGTCGCAGGGCTCGTCGTCCTCGCGGCGGGCGTCCTGCTGTCCTTCCTGCTCCGGTTGGTTATCCGGCTGGTGCTGCGTTGGCGACGCCGGAGCCCCAGCTCGCAACGGGTCTTCGGCATCGTCACCCAGGGGCTCGTCCTCGTGCTGACGTTCGTCGCCGCGGTCACCGTCATCTTCCCGAGCGTGAAGCCGGTCAACGCGCTCGGAGGGATCGGGGTGATCTCGATCGCGGCCGGCATCGCGTTCCAGACCGTGCTGGGCAACATGTTCGCAGGTCTGGTGATCCTCTCGCGCGACGCTTTCCGGGTCGGTGACCAGATCGAGGTCGAGGGCGTGGCCGGCACCGTCGACGCGATCAACCTGAGCGACACCGCGGTGCGCACCTACGACGGGCGCCTGGTGCTGATCCCCAACTCGACGCTCAACGGGCGGCCGGTCACCGTGCAGACCGGCTACGAGGAGATCCGCTCGACCGTCACCATCACCATCGACGACCAGGCCGACTTCGTGCACGCCCAGCGGGTCGCGCAGGAGGCGATGCTGGCCGCGCCGTCGGTGCTGGCCGAGCCCGCACCACAGGCACTGCTCACCGCGATCGGCGTGACCACCGTGGACATGGACCTGCGGTTCTGGTCGGGCGCGCGCCAGCTGGACGCCCGGCAGGCCCAGCACGAGGTGATCGTGTCCGTGATGGAGGCGCTGCGAGCCGCAGGGGTCCCGACCGGCTCCGACCTCGTCGTCCTCGAGGCAGGGCCCCGCCTGCTGTCAGCACTCGACGGAAGCGGGCCCGACGCCGGTGGGCCGGCCTAGCGTCACGACGGATCAGGCGGAGGTCTCGTCCGCCAGGGCTCGGATGGCTTCGTGCGTGGTGAGGATGCGCTGAGCGGACTCGACGTGGAGGTTCTCGACCATCCGGCCGTCGTAGGTCACGACCCCGGAGCCGCGACCGTCCTGCCAAGCCTGCAGGATGCCGCGCGCGTCCTCGACGGCCTTCTCCGACGGCGCGAACGCCTCGTTGGCGCCGGCGACCTGCCCGGGGTGGACGAGTGTCTTGCCGTCGAAGCCCATCTCGCGGCCCTGACGGCACTCGTCGAGGAACCCCTCGGTGTTCCTCACGTCGTTGTAGACGCCGTCGACGATGGCCTTGCCGGCGGCGCGGGCGGCGAGCAGGGCCAGGCCCAGTCCGGTCAGGAGAGGCTGACGCCCGGGCACGTGCTCGGCGTACAGCTCCTTGGCGAGGTCGTTGGTGCCCATGACGAGCACGGTGAGCCGGTCGGAGGCCGAGGCGATCTCGTGCGCGTGCAGCATGGCGTACGGCGTCTCGACCATCGCCCACAGCGTCGTACGGTCAGGGGCGCCGTGGCGCTCCAGGGAGGCGACGAGGGACCGTACGGCGTCCGCGCTGTCGACCTTCGGGACCACGATCGCGTCGGGGCCGGCGGCGCAGGCGGCGGCGAGGTCGTCCTCGTGCCACTCGGTGCCGGCGGCGTTGATGCGGATCGTCAGCTCGCGTCGGCCGTACCCACGCGACTGTGCCGCGGCACAGGCGTTCTCGCGAGCGGCCGGCTTGGCGTCGGGCGCCACCGCGTCCTCGAGATCGAGGATCAGCCCGTCGACGGGCAGGGTCTTGGCCTTCTCCAGGGCCCGCTCGTTCGACGACGGCATGTAGAGCACGGACCGGCGGGGCCGGAACACGTCGGCGGCGGCGCCCATCTCAGGCCACCTCGATCGCGTCGTACTGCTCGCGCAGGCTCGGATCGATCTTCGCCAGCTCCTCGGCCAGCTCCACCATCACCAGGCACTGCTTGAGGGAGGCGTCGTCCTCCATCTTGCCGTCGAGCATCACCGCGCCGGTGCCGTCGCCCATCGCGGCCACGACACGTCGCGCGTGGGTGACGTCCTCGACGCTGGGGGAGAAGACCCGGTGGGCGATCTCGATCTGCTTGGGGTGCAGCGACCAGGTGCCGACGCAGCCGAGCAGGAACGCGTTGCGGAACTGGTCCTCGCACGCCACCACGTCGGCGATGTCGCCGAAGGGGCCGTAGTAGGGGAAGATCCCGTGCATCGCGCAGGCGTCGACCATGCGCGCGATCGTGTAGTGCCACAGGTCCTGCTGGTACGACGGCCGGTCGACGTCGATCTGCGCGACCCCGAGGTCGTTGATCTGGGGGTCCTGGCGCACGAGGTAGCCGGGGTGGCCGCCGCCGACGCGCGTGGTCTTCATGCGGCGGTCGGCGGCGAGGTCGGCCGGGCCGAGGGAGAGCCCCTGCATGCGCGGGCTGGCGCCACAGATCTCCTCGACGTTGACCATGCCGCGGGCGGTCTCGAGGATGGCGTGGACGAGGATCGGGCGGGTGAGACCGGCCTTGGCCTCGAGCTGGGCCAGCAGGCGGTCGACGTACTGGATGTCCTCGGCGCCCTGCACCTTCGGCACCATGACGACGTCGAGCTTGTCCCCGATCGCCGGCACGAGCGTGGTCATGTCGTCGAGGAACCACGGCGAGTCCAGCGCGTTGACGCGGGTCCACAGCTGGGTGGTGGCGCCCTCGCCACCGAGGCCCTCGGTGCTCTGACCGATCCGCACCAGGCCCTCGCGGGCGGCAACCTTGTTGTCGGCCTTGACCGCGTCCTCGAGGTTGCCGAGGAGGACGTCGACCGTGCCGACCATGCCGGGCACCTTCCCCGCCATCTTCTCGTTGGAGGGGTCGAAGAAGTGGATGGCTCGACTGGGGCGGGCCGGGATCTCACGGAGGGGGTCGGGAGCCCCGACGGCGAGGGGGCGGAAGAAGTCCTTGGCGCTACGCATGGCCGGGACGCTAGCAGCGCTCGCAGGCCGCGGGCCGCGCCTATGAGGTATCTAACGCGGTTCGGGGCAGTGCCGGGTCCGAAGCGGGCCCGGGGCGTCCGGGGCGGGTCAGAGCCGGGGCAGGGCGAACGGGCCCACGAAGGCCAGACCGTCCTCGAAGGCGATCGGCGTGCCACCGGGAGGGTCCCCTTCGACCGTGAAGCGACTGCCGTCCTGACGCCGGAAGCGCACAGGCTCCGGCTCGCCGAGGAACGACACGTCGGCGAGGAGGACCTCCGGGTCCCCGGTGACGGCTCCCACCTCCATCGGTCCGTAGCGGCCGGCGAGCTCCTCGGTCGCCAGCGCGGTCGTGTCCGTGGCCGGAAGGGGCAACGCTGGGACGTCGAGATGCCCCAGCAGGTCGGGAAGGAGGTCGTCGAAGAGCGCGGATCCGCCAGGCGGGCCGAACAGCGGCCCGGCGGCATTGGTGAGCACCACCAGAGCGGCGTCCTGGTCGGGGAAGCAGCGCAGGTGCGCGCGGTGCCCCCCCGTGAACCCTGCCCACCCGAAGGCCTGGTGGTCCCCGCGGTCCCAGAGCGCCCAGCCGTGGCCCCAGGTGTCGAAGACCGTGCCACCCGGGAGCCGGGCACCGGGCGCCCGCAGCTGGTGGATCTCGGCGGACCAGCCGGCGGGCGGGGCGAGCTGGAGAGACGCCCAGTCGAGCAGCTCGTCGGCGCTCGCCCACCAGCGCGATCCCGCGGCCGAGGCCGCGTCGGCGAAGGTAGCCGGCACCTCCTCGACGGAGCCGTCGCGCGCGACGCGGTGGGGTCGGGAGGCGCCCGCGGGTACGCCGAACCGGGGTCGCCACGCGCTGCCGGGTCCGGCCGGCAGCAGGTGGCTGAGCAGCCCGGCGGCCCGGGCCTCGAAACCGAACCCCGTGCGCCGGAGCAGCAGCAGGTCGAGCGCAGCCCAGCCCGCGTTGCAGTAGGAGAAGCGGCCCGGGGCGTGCACCCGCGGAAGGGAGCCGACCCGGGTCACGAACTCGGCCAGGCCCTCGTCGGGCCCGGGCAGCAGGTTGGGTCGCCCGCTGGTCTGGGTCAGCAGGGCCCTCGGGGTGTCGTCCCACAACCCTCCGGCCTGCTCGTCGCAGGGACCGTCGAGGTCGACCTCCTCACGCCGGGCGGCGTCGAGGACCACCAGCGCGGTCAGGGACTTGGCGAGGGAGCCGGCGTGGAACGGGGTCGCCGCGTCGATCGGGTGACGGCCCTCCCGGTCCGCGGAGCCGCAGCACACGACAAGGCGCTCGCCTCCGCGGAGCAGGCCGACCTGCGCGCCCGGCACGGCGTACGTCGCGAGGAGCTGCTCCAGCCGGGTCTCGAGCTCACGGGCTCCGTCCCACCTGCCTGCCGCCGCGCTGCTCGCGCCGACCCGCACGCCCCCGTCTGCCATCCGTCGACGGTAGGCTCCCGCGACCAGGCGGGACAGGTGCGCAAGGTCCCGAACCCGTGGTGGACCGATGGTTCGTGCGGGCCCAGCAGGTCTACCTGCGCGACCCGGCCGAAGCCGACCCGGACGCGTCCTTCAGCCGGTGACCTCCCAGCACGACCGCCCGGTCGTGGTGTGACGAACCGGAGGCCGGCGAGCGCTGGGCCCGCGAGTGGGCCCGCGAGTGGGCTCGCTGGTGCGCACCTGGTCCGTCGTACGCAAGGACTCGGGTAACGTCGACCTGTGAAAGATGTCGCCGGCCGCCTCGACCGCTTCCAGCGTCGACACCCGGTCGTCGGGCTCCCGCTGGCCGTGGTCTACAAGTACTTCGACGACATGGGCCCCTTCATGGCGGCCGCCCTCACGTACTACGCCTTCGTGGCGATCTTTCCGATCCTGCTCCTGCTCAGCTCGATCCTCGGGTTCATCCTGCAGGGCAACGAGGAGCTCAAGTCAGAGCTGCTGGAAGGCACCCTGGGCCAGTTCCCGATCGTCGGGACCCAGCTCAGCGCACCGGAGGGGATCACGGGCAGCGTCACGACGATCGTCGTCGGTCTCCTGATCTCCCTCTACGGCGTGACGGGGCTGGGCTCGGCCGCACAGAACGTCCTCAACACCGCGTGGGCGGTGCCGCGCAACAGCCGACTGAACCCTGTGGTGGCACGGGTGCGAAGTCTGCTGATGATGATCTTCGCCGGTGTCGTCGTGGTCACCCTTCCAGTCGTCTCCAGCCTGGTGCTGAACATGGACATGCTCGGCCTCGGGCTCGAGGGCTGGTTGGGGGCTCTGGGCGGACTCGCGTCGGTGGCGATCACCGCCTCGGTGTTCAGCCTCATGATGCGCTACACCACGACGCGTCGGCCGTCCTTCCGGACGGCCCTGCCGGGTGGGCTCTTCATCGCTGTGGGCTGGCACTTCCTGCAGCTGCTCGGCGGTGCCTACGTCACCCGGATCATCACCAGGACCACGGAGATCAACGCTGTCTTCGCCCTGGTTCTCGGACTCATCGCGCTGGTCTTCCTCGCCGCGGTCATCGCCGTCATCGGCGTCGAGGTGAGCGTCGTCCTACGGCGGCGCCTCTACCCCCGAGCGCTGCTGACGCCCTTCACCGACCACGTCGACCTGACGGAGGCCGACCGGCGGGCTTACGACAGCTACGCGAAGGCGCAGCGGCACAAGGGCTTCCAGCACGTCGCCGTCACCTTCAACGACCGGCTGGAGCGCGACCCCGCCGGTGACGTCGAGGCGATCCCGCAACCCGATCCGGGCCAGGAGCGCTTGCTGTCCTGAGAGATGTGCGTGCTCGTGCGGCGTGGAGCGGCGACGAGCGGCCTGGTGACGGCTCTGGCACCTGGCTAGGGTCCGGGTCATGGACACCAAGACCCTGTCAGCGGCACGCGGCGAGGCCGACGTCCCGCTCCTCGAGGAGACCATCGGCGACAACTTCCGCCGCACGGCCGCGACGTACGCCGACCGCGAGGCGCTGGTCGAGGTCGCTGGCAGCCGGCGCTGGACCTGGGCCGAGCTCGACCGCGACGTCGCCGCCCTGGCGCGCGGCCTCATGGGCGCCGGCATCGCGAAGGGCGACCGCGTCGGCGTCTGGGCGCCGAACTGCGCGGAGTGGACGATCCTGCAGTACGCCGCGGCGGAGGCCGGCGCGGTCCTGGTCAACGTCAACCCGGCCTATCGCACGCACGAGCTGGCCTACGCGATCAACCAGTCCGGCCTGCGGTTGCTGGTGGCCGCGAGCGTCGTTCAGGACCAGCGACTACCGCGCGATGGTCGACGAGGTGGTCGCCGCCGGAGCGTCCGACGGGCTGCCGCTCGAGCGCACCGTCTACCTCGACACCGACGACTGGGCCGCGCTCGTCGCCGAGGGAGAGCTCGTCACCGACGACGACCTCGCCGAGCGGATGGCCTCGCTCGATCCCGGCGACCCCATCAACATCCAGTACACGTCCGGCACGACCGGATTCCCCAAGGGCGCGACGCTCAGCCACCGCAACATCCTCAACAACGGCTACGTCACGACCGAGCTGATCAGGCTCACCCACGAGGACCGGCTCTGCATCCCGGTGCCCTTCTACCACTGCTTCGGCATGGTGATGGCGAACCTCGGCTGCACCAGCCACGGCGCCACCATGGTCATCCCGGCGCCCGGCTTCGACCCCGAGATCACCTTGCGCACCGTGGCCGAGGAGCGCTGCACCGGCGTGTACGGCGTCCCGACCATGTTCATCGCCATGCAGAACCACCCGACCTTCGCCGACCACGACCTCAGCACGCTGCGCACCGGGATCATGGCGGGCTCCGTCTGCCCGGTCGAGGTCATGAAGCGCTGCGTCAACGAGATGAACATGAGCGAGGTCTCCATCGCCTACGGCATGACGGAGACCAGCCCGGTCTCCTGCCAGACCCGCGCCGACGACGACCTCGAGCGCCGTACGGCGACCATCGGCCGGGTCCACCCGCACGTCGAGATCAAGGTCGTCGATCCCGTGACGCGGGAGACGCTGCCGCGCGGGGCGACCGGCGAGTTCTGCACCCGCGGCTACTCGGTGATGCTCGGCTACTGGCAGGACGAGGAGAAGACCGCGCGAGGCGATCGACGCCGACGGCTGGATGCACACCGGCGACCTCGCCGTGATGCGCGAGGACGGCTACTGCAACATCGTCGGGCGCATCAAGGACATGGTCATCCGCGGCGGCGAGAACATCTACCCGCGCGAGATCGAGGAATTCCTCTACACCCACCCCGACGTCGAGGACGTGCAGGTGATCGGCGTGCCCGACGAGAAGTACGGCGAGGAGCTCTGCGCCTGGATCAAGGTCAAGGACGGCTCCGAGCCGCTCGACGCCGAGGCGGTCCGGGCCTTCGCCACCGGCAAGCTCGCCCACTACAAGATCCCGCGCTACGTCATGGTGGTCGAGGAGTTCCCGATGACGGTGACCGGCAAGATCCGCAAGGTCCAGATGCGCGAGGAGAGCGCCTCCGAGCTCGGGCTGGCCTGAGTCCCGCGCGCCCCGGAAATCCCGTTGCCCGCTTCGGCGTACGGCGGGATGGTGGACGTCATGGACATCCGGCCGCTGGACCCCGACGACCTCGCGACGATGAAGCAGGTCGTCGACCTCGAGAACGCCACGGAGGCCCACGACGCGCCCTGGCGCCACCCCATGACCCTGCGCTCCCTCGACGCCGAGATCCGCTGGGCCTGGGACCTCGAGCCGGGCCGCCACGTCGTCGCCCACGACGGCGACACGATGGTCGCCCACGGCATCCTGGAGCTCAGTGAGCGCGACAACCTCGACCTGGCCTGGTTCGGCCTCTCGGTCCCGCCCGACCTCCGCCGCCGTGGCTTCGGCACGGCGATGTTGCGCCACCTGGAGGACGAGGCCCGCGCGGCCGGACGCAGCAAGGCCGGCGCCTACACCTGGGACGGCTCACCCGGGGCCGACTTCGCCGCCGCCCACCGCTACCCGAGACGCTTCCAGTCCGTCAACCGCCGCCAGCACCTCGACGAGGTCTCGCTCGACAAGGTCCGCGAGCTGTACGACGACGCTGCCGCGGCAGCCGCCGACTACGAGCTGGTGCTCGTCGAAGGCCGCACCCCGCCGGACATGCTGGACACGATGGTCGACATGGTGGCGGCCATCAACGACGCACCCCTCGACGACCTCGAGATCGAGGACGAGGTGTTCTCCGCCGACCGCATCGCGGCGTACGAGACCGCGCAGCTGAACGCCGGGCTCCGGCTGCACCGCTATCTCGCCCGGCACCGGACCACCGGCGAGCTGGCCGGCAACACGGTGGTCGCCGTCGAGGAGGAGCGGCCCCACATCGCCCACCAGCAGGACACGTCCGTGGTCGCCTCTCACCGCGGCCACCGTCTCGGGCTCCTGCTCAAGACCGCCATGCTGCTGCACCTGGCCGACAAGGAGCCGCAGGTGCACACGATCGACACCTTCAACGCCGAGTCCAACGACCACATGATCGCGGTCAACGAGGACCTCGGCTACCGGTGGATGGGTCGTGGCCTCGGCTTCCAGCGGTCGCTGGTCGACTGAGCCGAGCGGTAAATGAGTGGCCGCCCGGGTCGTTCGACCGGCACTCTGAGGGCATGGAGATCACGCCCCTCGACGCGGATGACGCCGGCACGATCGACCAGGTGGTCGACCTGCTGAACGCCGCCGGGGGGCTCGACGCCCCGTGGCAGCACCCCGTGACCGCGTTCAACCTGAGCAACCAGGTCCTGCGTGGCTGGGACGGCGAGCCCGACGACTTCTTCGTCGGCGTCGAGGGCGACCAGGTGGTCGCTCTCCTCTCCTTCTTCGCGCCCTCGTGGGACAACCCGGAGCTGGCCTGGCTGAACCTCACGGTCCACCCGGAGCACCGTCGGTGTGGGTTCGGCAGCGAGGGGCTCCGGTTCCTGCTCGACCGAGCCGCCGCAGCCGGCCGGACCAAGATCGGCGCGGACTCGTGGGACGGCTCGCCCGGCAACGCCTTCCTCGAGAAGCAAGGTTTCACCCGCGGCTCCCAGGCGATCAACCGCCGCCAGCACCTCGCCGAGGTGTCGCTCGACGACGTGCGGAAGCAGCACGACGAAGCCGCTCGGGCCGCTGCGGCGTACGAGCTCGTCAGGGTCGTCGGGGCGACCCCGCCGGACCTCATGCCGGCGGTCGCCGAGATGTCGGCAGCCATCAACGACGCCCCGCTCGACGACCTCGACATCGACGACGAGGTCTTCCCACCCGAGCGGATCACGGCGTACGAGCAGGCTCAGCTGGCCAACGGGATGCGCTTCTACCGCCTGCTCGCGCGGCACAGCGAGACCGGGGTCTTGGCCGGCCACAGCGTGGTGGCGGTCGAGGCGCCACGGGACACCATCGGACACCAGCACGACACCACGGTCGTCCGCACTCACCGCGGGCACCGGCTGGGCCTCCTGCTCAAGACCGCCATGGTCCTGTGGCTGGCGGAGGCGGAGCCCCAGCTCGAGACTGTCGACACGTGGAACGCGGAGTCCAACGGCCACATGATCTCGGTCAACGAGGTGCTGGGCTACCGGTGGATGGGGCGCGAGCTCCAGTACATGCTCCACACCGCCTGACGTCCGATGTCACCCCAGGCGCGCGAGCCCCGGGCCGGCCAGACGTCGTACGGCGGCGTCGGTGCGGCCGGTGGCCAGCAGCAGCAGGTCACCGACCCGCCCCTCGACCACCTCACCCTCACCGACGTCGATCGGCGCGTCCGTCGCGACGAGCCGGAGGCCGCGCAGCCGCTTGCGCGCGTGGAAGGGCCAGCCCATCGACCAGGTGCGCTCGAAGCCGGCCACCGCCGCGTCGACCGGCACCGGGCGCTCGATCCCGAGCGGCACGGCGATGTCCTGCCCGTGGACGATCGCGTCGAGCAGGATGTTCTTGGCGTTCGTCACGGCCGGCATGTTGCGCGAGGCCGCGTCACGTCGGAGCTCGGTGACGATGTCGTCGACCGGCCTTCGGGCATGGTCCCGCGCCACGTCCCGCCCGAACCCCCAGAGGTCTCCGCGGGCCTTCACGACTCCGCTCATGATCGGCCACCAACCGAGCCCGGCCGGCGTCATCGCCACGTGGGCGGCTACGTCGCGGGCCCGCCACTCCGTGCACAGCGACGGGGCCTCCCACTGGTCGGGCGACAGGCTCTCCAGCAGGTCGGCGAGCGAGAGCCGCTCGGCCTCGATCATCTGCCAGCGCTCCTCGGTCTCCATGTCGACCTCCTGCTTTAGTCAGAGCGTCTGACTATCATGGATCCGCCCGGACGCCGATGACAAGGAGTGGTCCATGCCAGATCCGTCCCTCGGGGTGCTCATGTTCATCCCCGTGCGCCACATGGAGCAGCGCATCCTCGACGCCGTCGTGGCGGCCGGCCACCCGATCACGATGGCTCAGGCGAAGCTCGCCCAGCGGATCGATCCCGCAGGCTCGCGACTCAACACCCTCGCCGAGGCCGCCCAGGTCACCAAGCAGAGCGCGGGCTACCTCGTCGACCAGCTCGAGGCCGCGGGCTACGTCGAGCGCGTGCCCGACCCCAGCGACGCCCGCGCCCGGCTGGTCCGGCTCACCGACCACGCCCATGCTCTGATCGACATCGCGGGCGCCGAGGAGCGCCGCATCGAGGCGGAGTGGGTCGCCCACGTCGGGTCCCAGGCCATCGAGCAGATGCGCGCCACGCTGGTGCGGCTGCGCACCATCACCGACCCCTACGCCTGAGGCGAGTCCCGCGCCCGAGCTGGGCGACGGGCATGGTGAAGTCGCCGTGCTGGACCAGCGGCACCGGAACGGGTGCGTACGCCGTCTCCTGGGTCCGGGTCACGAGGGCGACCTCGGCCTCCGTGGTCACGCCCACGCGTCCACTGCACCGCCGTGCGGTCGTCGTGTCACCGCGGTATCCCGTGCCCTCTCAGGTCGGCAGCACGTCCGCGCGCTCCTCCACGGCTGTCGACGGGGCGGTCAGCCGCCAGGCCTCGAAGACCAGCTCGGCCAGCTCGTCGCGGGGCACCCGCTCGAGGTGGGCCACCACCCAGCCGAAGCCGCCGGCGGTGAATTGGACCTCGAAGACGTCGGGCCGCTCGCCCACCAGCGCCAGCTGCTCGGCGATGGTCTGCTTGAGCCCCACCGTGTTGGTGAGGGGCCAGAGGTAGCCGAAGGTGCGACCGGCCACCGTCAATCGCCAGTAGCGGTCGTTGTCGGTGCGCGCGACCTCGGGAAGCTGGTCCACGAGCTCGACGACGTCGGAGATGCCACACCCAGCCACGGCGTGATGGTGGCACACGGTGCCGACAAGGCCCCGCGGCCGGGGCCGGTCGTGCCGTCCCGACGGAACTGTCGGTGCCCCCTGGTCGACTCGGCCCATGACCGAGGACATCGTGAAAGTACTCATCAGGTTCCGTGGACCCGACCGACCGCTGCGGGGGGAGCATCTGTGGGCCAGACCCGTGTCGGCCGGGCCGGACGGTGGCACCTACGCCCTCCAGACCAGCTCCTTCCTGGTGCCGCTCGCGGCGCTCGACGTGGTCGCGGCGGAGCGCAACGCGGAGGGCGACCTCCAGGTCGTCGACATCGTGGCCCCCAGCGACGCCGTGTGGACGGCGTTCCTGACCCACCCCGGCACCGACGACACCGTGCTCCGCGCCCTGGGCGACCGCTGGCACGAGGCCGGCGCTGCCTGGACCGAGCGCAGCGGGTCCTCGGCGCTGGTCAGCACCTGGCCGGGTCTGGCCGCGCCGGAGGTGATCGCCGCGGTGGTCCCGGACGTCCGGGCCGGACGCGGCAACCTCGTCGCGGTGGTGACCCCGCAGCACCGTCGCCGTGGCTTCCAGCTCGACATCGACTTCGAGCTCGTCGCCGCTCAGGTTCCTCAGCCGCGAACGAGGCCCAACCGGTCGCTGATGAACGTGTAGTAGTCGGTCACCAGCCCGACCGCCTGGTCGAGCGACTGCCCGATCCCGTGGCCGCCGGACTCCATCCGCAGCAGCACCGGCTGGCCGCTGGACGACGCGGCCTGCAGGCGTGCGGCCATCTTCTTGGCGTGCCACGCTTCCACGCGTGGGTCGAACTCCCCGGCGGTGAAGAGCACCGGCGGGTAGGCGGCGCCATCGCGCACCTGGTGGTAGGGCGAGTAGGCCAGCAGCGCAGCGAACTCCTCCGGGTCCTCGACCGTGCCGAACTCCGTGACGTTGAAGCGGCCGTTGGCCGTCGTCTCCGAGCGGATCGCGTCCAGCACGGGGACGGCGCAGACGACCGCCGAGGCCAGGTCGGGCCGCTGGGTGAGCACCGCGCCCATGAGCAGCCCGCCGTTCGATCCGCCCATGATCGCGAGCTTGTCGCGGGTGGTCACCCCGGTCTCGACGAGGTGGTCAGCGCAGGCAATGAAGTCGTCGAAGCAGTTCTGCTTGGTCGTCAGCCGACCGCCGTGGTGCCACGCGACGCCGTACTCGCCGCCGCCGCGGATGTTGGCGATCGCGAAGACGTGTCCCTGCTCCAGCCACTGCAGGCGGGCGGGGGCGAATGACGGTTTCATCGAGATCGCGTAGCCGCCGTAGCCGGAGAGCAGCGTCGGCGCGCCCGGCTCTACGTCGGGCCCCGCGATCAGGTTGATCGGCACCTGCGTTCCGTCGGCCGAGGTGGCGAAGACCCGGCGCACGGTGAAGCCCGAGAGGTCGATGGGGGAGCGCGTCCCCAGGGCGGTACGGCGCGGCGCCGACCCGTCCGAGGCGACCCACCACGAGCGCGGTTCGGTGAACGACTCGACCGACCACGTGACCATGTCGGCCCCGATCCGCCGCAGGTCGTCGACCGACGAGATCTCCGGCACCTCGACAGCGCCGAGAGGCGACCCGTCATGGGTGAAGGTGCGCAGGCCGGACGGCCCGCCGTCGAGGTCGACGACCCACAGACACCCGTCCGTGGCGGCGATGGCCTCGATGGTGACGTCCGACTCCGGCACCACGACCTCCGCAGCCCCGTCAGGCAGGCTGACCCGCAGCACCTTGCCGCGCGGCGCGTCGTGGACCGAGAGCACGAACAGGTGGCCGCGCGCGAAGGTCGCGCGGATCCACCGGTCGGAGAGGTCCGCGACCTGACGCCACTGCCCGCCCTCCTGCTCGCGCAGGAACATCTGCCACTCCCCGCCGTCGCCCTTCTGCACGCAGTCGAGCACCCAGCGGCCGTCGGGAGAGGTGGACAGGAAGTTCTCCGCGATCCGGTCGTCGGCGAAGACACCCTCGAGCTCGGTGGTCGTGGTGCCCTGACCGAGGTCGTGGAACGCGACGACCTGGAAGAACCCGAGGTCCTCCTCCGCCACCTCGCCCGGGCCCGGGTGCGAGGTCGCCCAGAACCCGCTGCCGTCCGCCTTCCAGGCCACCGAACCTCCCGCGGTGCCGCTGTTCACCCACCCGAGCGGCTCGCCGACCTCGCGCCCGGTGGCGATGTCGTAGACGTGGACGGTGCCGATCTCGGTGCCGTCCTTGGACAACGAGACCGCGACCTGCGATCCGTCGGGGGAGGGCCGGTAGAAGTCGATGGTCGTGGTGCCACTCGGGTCGAGCTCGTTCGGGTCGACGAGGACGCGCTCGGTTCCGGTGGTCGCGCCTGTCGAGACCCCGAGATCGGTCAGCACCACAAGAAAGGGCTGCTGCTTCGGCGGCTGGCTCTTCAGCGCGAAGTACGTCGACCCCGCGCCGGTCAGCGCGTGGTAGGACGTCGACTCCACCTTGAGGATCTCCTCGAAGCGAGACCTGATCGACTCACGTGCCGCCACGGCGTCCAGCCAGGAGCGTGCCTCCGCGTCCTGGTCGGCGGTCCAGACCCGCGTCTCGTCGGTGTCACCTTCCAGCCAGCGGTAGTCCTCACTCACCTCGACCCCGTGGTAGGTGTCGGTCACGGTCTCCTTGCGCGTCTCCATGGACCCACCTTCTCAGTCGGTGGGTGGACGATCCAGGTGGCTCAGGCTGACTGACGGATCGGTAGGGGAGCCACCGGACGACGTGTCACCGTTCGCTCCAGGTCACGGAAGAAGCAGCCGGTCAGGTGTCCGCCGGCGACCGAGAGCGGAGCCGTCCCCAAGCGCGCCACGAGTCCTCCGACGCGAGCCTCTGCGTCGTAGGCGAGTGCCGTGCTGGACGCCGTCCGACCCCGGTCCAGCCGCACGTGAAGGTCGAGCTCCAGGCGTCCGCACCGACCGCGCGCGTTCACCCGTACCACCAGCGTCGTCCCGGGGCGGAGGTCGATGATCTCGAAGTCGCCGCGATAGGTGTCGGCCAGTCGACCGACGCGGGCCGAGAGCGTGGCGGCGTACGAGCCGGACCCCTGCGCGCTGAGGCGCTCGCAGCCGGGGATGACCCGGCGCAGGACGGAGGTGTCGTGCAGCGCCGCCCACACCTGGTCCACCGGTGCCGGCACCTGACGCACGTCGACGAATCGCATCGTCCCCCACCTCCTCGACCCTCAGGAGTCGAGAGTGCGCCTCCTGATACCTCGCTGACCACTGATTTTGGTCCCGCGCCGCCGTCCGCTGGTCCCGTCGGGGAGCATGACGGGATGGACGCACGAGGACGGCTGGAGTCCGACCGGGCCGCGGCAGAGGCACGCCTGGCGGCGCTGCGCCGCGACTTCTCGGGCATGGTCGACGCCTCGCGTGACTCCAATGCCGACGACGAGCACGACCCCGAGGGTTCGACCATCGCCTTCGAGCGGCAGCAGGTCGACACCCTGGTGCGACAGAACGAGCAGCACCTCGTCGAGGTGTCGGCGGCGTTGGCACGACTCGACTCGGGGGAGTACGGCGTGTGTGAGCGATGCGGACGCCAGATCCCCGACGCCCGCTTGGAGGCGCGGCCGATGGCACGCACCTGCGTCGCCTGCGCGTGAACCTTCCGGAAGGCTCAGGACCGGATCACTTGTAGCGGAAGCCGTCGCGGAACCGGCGGAAGACTCCACCGCGGATCGGCAACGGCTCCGAGGGCGGGGGAGCAGTCGACTTCCGGGTGGCGATCGGCGCGTCGTAGTCGGTGCGCACGATCGCGTCGATGACCTGGTCCTCGGTGAAGTCCTCGGAGCCCTCGATGGTCGGCACGAAGCCGACCAGCACACCGTTGCGCATCACCTGTGCCTCGAGCGTCGCGGTGCCGTCGGAGTCCCAGGTCGCCACGCGCCCGTCGGGGAGCCGGACATCGATGCCGAACTGGTAGACCCCCACACGCGCCAGGTCGGCGTGGGTGCCTCGTGCTCGGAGGGCGTCGACGACGCGCCGTGCCTTGTTCTCGTCCATGGTGCGCTCGAATCTACCGACCGCTCCTGAGTCAGCGCTGAGCGCCGTGCCGCGTTCCGCTGTGGCAGGTCAGAGTCGCAGCTGGTCATTGAGCAGCGTCACGATCGGCCACGCGCCGTCGGTCCAGTTGGAGACGACGGTCCAGGTGAGCTCCTGGCTGGGCTCGTGGAGGCTGGTGAACGAGACCCCGGCGTCGTACCCCTCGAGCCACGCGGCGTCCCCGGTCGCGTGCAGGTGGAACCCCAGGCCGTAGCGGCGGGACTCCTCGGGCCAGTCGCTGTGCGCGGTCAACATGAGGTCGGCCGTCGCGCGGGACACGATCCGCCCGGCGTGCAGCGCCCGCCAGAGACGGTCGAGGTCAGCGGCGGTCGCGTACGCACCACCGTCGCCGACCCCGACGACGGGGAGGTGGAGCACGTTGGTCCGCAGGCCCTCGCGGGCCAGGTAGCCACGCGCAGCCCGGGCAGGAAGCTCGTCGGACCGCAGGAACGCCGTGTCGGACATGCCGGCCGGCTCGAGGACGGTCCGGCGCACGAGTTCGTGGTAGCCGACGCCGCTGGCTCGCTCGGCCAGCAGCGCCAGGACGACGTACCCGCCGTTGTTGTAGGCGAAGCGCTCACCGGCGGGGAACCCCGTCGGGTGCCCCGCCAGGACGCTCAGGTAGTCCTCGGGTGTGGCGAGCTGGTGCACCGGCACCGCCATGGCGTAGTCGGTGATCTCGCCGACGGCGTCCTCGTCGAAGTAGTCGCCGATCCCCGAGCGGTGCGCGAGCAGCTGCTCCACGGTGACGTCGTCGGCGATCTCGGGCAGGTCGTCGCCGAGCAGCGACCGCGCGGTGGTGGAGAGGTCCAGCGCGCCCTGCTCCACCAGCGCCATCACGGCCAGCGCCGTCAGCGTCTTCGTGGCGCTGGCGGTGCCCAGCTGGGTGTCCAGCGTGTTCGCGACCTCGAACGCGCGATCGGCGTATCCGTAGGCCAGGGCGACCTCCGTGGTGCCGTGCCAGTCGACCCGCACCACGCCGGAGAATCCGGTGTCCTGCGCCGTGGTGTCGATCTGCTGCTCCAGGGACCGCATGCGACTGAAGGTAGCGCTGGGCCGAGGCCCACCGCTACGTGGTTCAGTGCGTGTGCGGCGCGACGACCCGCCCCTCGCTGGCCTGCACGATGACGAAGCCCTGGCCGTTGAAGACGAGCTGGAACGCCTCGCCCGAGCCGCGCCCGATCAGCGCCCCCGCTCCCGCCGTACGACGCATGCTCGTCTGCAGCGAGGTCGACCACGCAACGGCCGCCTGGACGTCGGCGTACGTCGGGGCGTCGACGTTGAGCACCACCGGAGTGCCGTGCGCGGTGATCGCGACGGTCCCGGTGCCGGTGAAGGTGGTGTTGAAGACGCCGCCGGCGAGCATCGACGCGCCCTCGACGCGCTTGATGTCCCACGTGAGCGAGGAGTCGAAGGCGAGGACGTTGCTGCCGCTGACGGTGAGCGAGTCGTTCTCGAGGTTGACGAGGTGGACCTCGGAGGCGTCGTCGGCGAAGAAGACGTCACCCTGACCGGTGACCTTCATCAGCGACATGCCCTCGCTCGTGAAGGCCTTCTTCAGCAGCTTTCCCATGCCGCCGGCGCCCTGGTAGGCGAAGTCGATCTGGCCCTGGTAGGCGATCATCGCGCCCTGGCGGGCCATCACCTCACCGTTGAGCGCCACCCGCAGCATGCGGGGGTTCTGCAGGGTGAAGCGGTCGGTCGTGGCCGACTCGAGGTTCGTGCCGAACAGTTCGCTGCGCATGGAGCTCCTTGAGGTCGTGTCCGTGATGTCGCGAGCATAGGACGGCTGGACGTCCGCGGCCATGGGCCTTCCGGACACTCACGACTCATCCCGCTGGGCCTCCTCGGCGCGCCCCAGCAGCAACGACCGCTCACTCTCGTTGACGGTGAGGGCCGCCGCCTCTCGGAAGGACGCGGCCGCGTCGGCATGGCGACCGCTGCGTGCCAACAGGTCGGCGCGGACGCTGGGGAGCAGGTGCCATCCGGCGAGCGCCTGCTCGGGGATGTCGTCGAGGACGGCCAGGCCGGCCTCCGGGCCGAACGCCCTTCCGTGCGCGACGGCCCGGTTGACCTCCACGACCGGGCCAGGGGCCGCCTCGGCCAGTACGTCGTACAGCCTCGCGATGGCGTGCCAGTCGGTCTCCTCCGGTCTCCCTGCACGTGCATGGCAGGAGGCGATCGCGGCCTGGAGGCAGTAGCGCCCCACGGCCCTACCGTGAGCGGCGAGTGCTTGCGCGCGCTCCAGCGCGGCTAGCCCGCGCCGGATGAGGAGCTCGTCCCACAGGCTGCGGTCCTGGTCGTCGAGGAGGACCGACCGGCCCTCGGCGTCGACACGGGCAGCAGTGCGTGAGGCCTGCAGCTCCAGCAGCGCCTGCAGCCCGTGCACCTCCGGCTCGTCCGGCATCAGCTGCGCGAGCATCCTCGCCAGCCGGATCGCCTCGCCAGTCATCTCAGGGCGCATCCAGTCCTCGCCAGCTGTGGCGGTGTAACCCTCGTTGAAGATCAGGTAGACCACGGCCATGACATCGTCGAGCCGGGCGGTGCGCTCGGAGCCGACGGGGATCTCGAAGTCGACGCCGGCCTCGGCGAGTGTCCTCTTGGCTCGCGAGATGCGCTGGCCCATCGTGTTCTCGGTGGCCAGGAAGCCTCGTGCGATCTCGGCGGTGGTCAGTCCGCCGACCAGGCGCAGAGTCAGCGCGGCGCGGGACTCGGCGGTCAGCCTCGGGTGGCAGGACAAGAAGATCAGCCGGAGGACGTCGTCCTCGATGAAGTCGACCTGCGAGGTGAGGTCGGCCATCGTGTCCTCCTCGCTCAGGCCGTGACCGAGCTCCGTGGTCTTGCGACGTAGGTTCTCGGCCCGCCGGAAGGTGTCGACGGCACGGCGCTTGGCGGCCGTCATCAACCACGCACCGGGGTTGGCGGGGATGCCCTGGGCGGGCCAGCTCTCGAGCGCGCTCACCAGCGCGTCCTGCGCCAGGTCCTCGGCGAGGTCGAGGTCGCGCGTCACCCGGGTCAGCGCTCCGACCAGACGGGCAGACTCCTGTCGCCAGGTGAGGGTGATCGTCTCGCCCGTGGTCTCGGCCATGCGGCCAGCCTAGGGCCGGCCGCACCGCCGATTCCGGGGGAGAGGTCAGGTGTGGGAGGCCTCCTGCGGCGCCTCGGAGATCTGACGCAGCGTGGCGACGATCGTGCACTCGGGCCAGTGCTTCGCGTGCAGCTCGGCGAACTCCTGCTGCGCGGCGACCGCCTCCTCGAGGCTGTCGTACTGCAGCAGCGACCAGCCGCCGACGACCTCCTTCGCCTCGGCGTAGGGACCGTCGACCCGGGTCGTCTCGCCCTGGCGGACGACGAAGTTCACCGCGTCCTCGGTGCCGAAGAGGCCGCCCCCGTCGAGGAAGTGCCCCTTCTGCGCCTGCTCGCCGATGTAGGTGTCCATCGCGTCGAACAGCGCCTGCGGCGGCATCCCGATGTTCTCTTCCATCTTCACCAAGCCCATGAATCGTGGCATCGCTCTGCTCCTCAGATCGGTGGCCCACCGCTGCTCGGTGGGCGACTCACCCCTACGTCGAACGACATCCTTCGCTCTCGACATCACCGATGGAAGTCTTTTCAGGAGCCGAGGAGCCGAGGAGCCGAGGAGCCGAGGAGCAGCCCTCACTGCCGGGCTGTCAGCGCAGCGCCTTCGTGTTGGAGTCGGTCGCCTGCACACGCTGGCTCGCCAGCAGTCGTACGACGTACGTCGTCCTCGCGCGGCCGTTGCCGTCGGCCACCACGATCGCGGGACGGTCGCCAGTCCTGTTGAGCGTCTTGGTCTTGACGAGGACGCGCTTGCCCCGGGCATTCACCCGGAAGACCTTGATGCTCTCGCCCGACAGCGAGGTCGGACCGGTCACCTTGAGCCGATTGGCGTCGGCACCGTTGCCGGTGCCACGCAGGGTGATCCTCGCCGCGCCCGGCGCCCCGGAGCCGAAGCGGGTGACCGAGGTGGTGGCGGCGTCCGCGTTGCCGTCGACCGTCGAGTCTCCGGTGGGGACGGTGTCGCCGGTGGAGGCGGTGAGGACGCCCTCGATCTCGGAGGCCTGCGGGTTCTCCGCCCTGTCGTCGATCGTGACGCGGAAGCTGCCGTGGTCGTTGGTCGTGCGCGAGGCCTGCAGGCGCCGTCCCTTCGCGGTCACGATGCCGGCGTCGGCCGAGTTGCCGGGCACGACCTCGATACCGCGCTCGTAGGACAGGTCGACGCGCCGGTTCGGCAGTGGCTCGCCGTTGAGCACGAGGCGGCCGAAGTAGTCGATCTGGCCGCCCGCGGCCTCGACGACCGGGCTGGCCTTGGGGCTCAGGAGCAGCTCCGCCTCACCTGTGGTGAACGTGCGCGTCTGCTCCGACTCGGTGTCCTGCTTGTCGGTCAGGACGTAGGCCAACGTGTAGTCACCGCTCGCGTCGGTGGGGTCGAAGTCGACCACCGCGACGCCGTCCTCGTTGGTCAGGGCTGTGCGGTAGGTCGCGGGGGCCGGCTCGTCGCTCGGGTAGACCCGGTAGGAGACGCTCTCGTCCGCGCCGACGGGACGGCCCTGGCTGTCGGCGACGGCGAGAGCCAGGTCTCCGGGCTCGTACTCGTCGACGTCGAAGGCCGTTCCGTCGCCGAACACGGGCTGGGCGTAGCTGGGGTCGGGCTCGTAGGTCGCGACCGTCACGGGTCCGGACGTCACGTCGCCGTCGCCGGCGTCGAAGGGGTCGGCGTCCGTGGCGTTGGCGTAGTAGGTCTCCTCGGTGTCGCCGGCCTCGTCCGCCGTGACGACGCCGGAGCCGTCGGTGTAGCCCACCAGCGAGTCGTCGGAAGCGCGGCGCACCTCCGCACCGCGAATGTATTCCTGGTTCTGATCGGCGACCCGGATCGTGACGTCTGCCCGTTCGCCGGCGCGGACGGGCGCCGGGGTGGTCGCCCAGACGTAGCTGATCTGCTGCGCGGTCAGCGCGATCGGGGCGACGTCGTCGGAGTCACGCTCCGCCGCGACGGCCACCGCCCCCTCTTCGATGTCGAAGGCGGTGAGCTCGATCAGTCCCGTGAAGCGCCCGTAGGTCTCGAATCGGTCCTCGCCGGGGACCTTCTCCTCGAAGGGCTCGACGTCGGCCGCGGTCTGGCCCACGAACACGCCTTGGTTGCGGCGCCAGGTCGAGAGCCCGACAGTTCCGTCGGTCGCCGAGGTGGTGCCGTAGACCGGGATGGTCGCCGAGGTGCGGTCGGACTCGACGTACGGCTGGAGGAAGTAGGACGCGGCCTGGGTGGTGACGCTCACGTTCTCGACCGAGCCGTCGTCGACGACTTCGACGTTGTTGCGGGTGGAGTAGGAGGTGCCGTCCGTGTTCGTCGCGACCGCGCGCAGGGCGACTCGCTCGCCGCGGTAGGAGCGCGCGTCCCGGTCGAAGCCCTGCCACAGGAGGGAGACGTAGTTTCCGGTGACCCGCGGGGAGCCGTCCACCGCTCGCCAGCCGGGGTCGCTGTCGCCCGCCTCGGGATCGGGGTTGACCTCGAAGCCCACCACGTCGTTGGCGGGAGCCTCAACGCGGGCAGTGAGGTGGTTGCCCCTGTCGTACGTGTCGTACGTCGTCGGGACGACGCCGGTGAGCTGGCTCAGCAGCTCGACCTCAGGTGCGGCCGCGTGGGCTGGGGCGGCGACGAGGGACAGGCCGGTCACGGCGAGCGCGCTGACGGCGCTGACGGCCAGGCCGCGGGTGATGCTGCGGTTCACGGATCCTCCGGTGCTCGACAGAGCACCTGTGCGCCCCGAGTGAGCGAACGCTATGACAGCGCGACGGCGCCGGAGAGTTGAATCGCGCAAATCACCGCAAGACGGGACGAAGGTCCTTGCGCAGGTGGACGTCTTCGATGCCGACGCCGAACCCGGCGAGGCTGCCGCGCAGCTGGGTGTGCTGGGCGTAGACCCGTCCGCTGACGTCGCGCAGGTCGTGCTCGCGGGCGTAGGTCTCGAGCGCGGACAGCACGAGCGGGGTCAAGCCCTGCCCGCGGTGCTCGGGAGCGAGGTCGATGGTGTTGATGACCATGGCGGCCGAGCCGTCACGCACGACGCGCGTGCACCACACACGCCCCACGGGGTCCCCCTCGTCGGTGACGGCGAGCAGGATCTCGTCGTACGGCGGGTCGTCGGCCAGTGCGGCCAGCCGCCGCTCGACGGTGCCCGACGCGCCTCGCGGATCGGCAAGGACACCCGCCCGGGCCATGCCGACGCTCACGAACTCGCTGGCCTCCTGCACGAAGCGCCGGCGCTCCTCGTCGTCCATGGGCCGCACCTCCACGCGGTCCGTCTCCGGGGTGAGGCGGTCGGAGCCGGGGTCGATGCCGGTGCCGACGCCGGTCATCGTGGCTTCGAACCCCGCCTGCTGGAACACGCCCGCGAGCCGGGCGGGGACCGCCGTGACGATGGTTCGCGCGCCGACGCTCTGCGCCTGTCGCTCGATCGCGCCGATCACGGCGAGCCAGTGCGCGGCGGCGTCATCGGGCAGGGTCGTCTCGAGCACCCGGATCGAGACACTCGGGTGCTCGCCGGCCGTGAGCGCGAGCGCGACGCCTCCGACGATGACACCGTCGAGCTCGATCTCGAGGAGCTGGAGCCGGTCGGCCTCGCTGGGCTGGGGGAAGCTCCGGCCCGCGGTGGCTCGCGCGGCGCTCCACTCCGCGACAGCCTCGTCGGACATCGGCAGCAGGCGGGTCTCGGGCACCGGGACACCTTACGAGTCCCGGGCGTCCCGCGTGGAGACCCCGGGACACGGGCCGGCGGGTGACCTGCGCGAGGATGCGCACGTGGAGATCACGGACGCGCTGCTGCGCGCACAGGAGGCCGCAGCACCCGAGGTGGGTCGCGGCCGTCTGGCTGAGTACATCCCCAGCCTGGCGGCGGTCGACCCGCAGCAGTTCGGGATGGCCATCGCCTCCTGCGACGGACAGGTGCACGTCATCGGCGACGCCGACGTGCCGTTCTCGGTGCAGAGCATCAGCAAGGTCTTCACGCTCGCGCTGGTCGTGGCCGCCGAGGGCGAGAACATCTGGAAGCGGGTCTCACGCGAACCGTCCGGCAACCCGTTCAACTCGCTGCTCCAGCTCGACCAGGAGGCGGGACGTCCGCGCAACCCCTTCATCAACGCCGGCGCTCTCGTCGTCACCGACCGGCTGCAGTCGCTGACCGGGGACGCGAGCGGCGCACTGCTCGACCTCATGCGACGCGAGAGCGGTCGCGCCGACGTGGGCAGCGACCCGATGGTGGCTCGCTCCGAGCTCGACGCCGGGCACCGCACGTCGGCGCTCGCCCACCTGCTGGCCAGCTACGACAACCTCGAGAACACCGTCCCCGAGGTGATCGACCAGTACGTCACCCAGTGCGCACTGTCGATGTCGTGTCGCGAGCTGGCGCTCGCGGGGCTCTTCCTGGCCCGCGACGGCGTCCTGTCGGACGGCACGCAGATGCTCAGCGCCCGGCAGGCGAAGCGGGTCAACGCGGTGATGCTGACCTGCGGCACCTACGACTCGGCGGGGGAGTTCGCCTACCGGGTCGGGCTGCCGGCCAAGAGCGGGGTCGGCGGCGGGATCCTCGCCGTGATCCCGGACCGCGGCGTGACGTGCGTGTGGAGCCCTGCGCTGGGCTCCTCCGGCAGCTCGGCCGCCGGGCTCGCCGCGCTGGACGCGTTCACGACGTACTCCGACTGGACGGTCTTCTGACGCACGCGACATCGATGGGGAGCGGACGCGAGGATTTGAACCTCGACCCCTTCCCTGGAAGGGAAGCGTGCTGCAACTACACCACGTCCGCGTGGCCGGCCTCTGACGAGGCTGACACCCCTGCAGTATGAACCACTCCCGTGCCCGCCCAAGCGTCGGGTCCGTCAGTTCCGATTGCGACCGAGGTCGTCGTGCGCCTGGACCCACTCCTCGGCGACGACGGCCGATCCCAGCGACAGCTCACCGGCCATGAGGGTCCCAGCGATGATCTCGGTCAGCTTCCGGACCCGGTCGGCGCCGTAGCACCCGAGCATCTCGAGGCACTCGCGCTGGGTCGTGAGACGGGTGCCGCCGCCGTACGTCGTCACGATCAGCGACGGCAGGGTCACGGAGGCGTAGTAGTCGCCGTTCGGGAGCAGCTCGGAGAAGCCGTACAGCGCCGAGCTCTCGGCGACGTTCGCGACGTCCTGCCCGGTGGCGATGAACATCGCGGTGATGCCGTTCGCCGAGTGCAGCCCGTTGTTGTTGCTCAGGGGTCGAGAATGTCAGCGCGGACGAGCCCTGGAAGCCGATCACGCATTCGCGCCGAGCTGGTGCCGCACCACCCGGCGACGCAGGGTCGGCGAGTCCACCACCTCGTAGCCGGCGTCGACGAACGCCTGCAGCAGACCGACGGACGCCTCGTCCCAGATCACGGTCTTCCCGGGCGGCGGCTCGGTGGGGTAGCCCTCCAGAACCCGAGCGCCCGCCTGCTTCCCGTACTCGACGGTGGCGGCGGCCAGCTCGTACATCAGCCCCTGCTTGCGAAAGCCCGGGCGTACGACGAAGCAGGTGACCGACCAGACGCCCGGTATCTCGGGGTCCATCCGCATCCACGGCTTCTTGCGGCTCCAGATCCTGGGGTAGTTCTCCCGCGGCTCCACCGCGACCCACCCGGCCGGCTCACCGTCGACGTACCCGATGAGACCGGACGTGGGGCCAGCGCTGGCGCAGGCCGTCTGCTCCAGCAGGGCGGCATCCCGCTGCTCCTGCGTGGTGTCACGCCAGATCCAGCCGGGGACCTTCAGCGCCTGGCAGCGGCACTTGCGGGCGCCGCCGGTGTCGAACACCGACTCGACGTCCTCGGTCGTTGCCTCGTTGGCCGCTCGCCACGTGAACTCGGACATGTCGCACGTTAACCCGTGGCGCCGTCCTCGGTCAGCGTCGTGACCGGCAACCAGTCGGCTCCGAGCAGCTGGGCGAGGTCCGCGAGTCCGGTGGTGTCGCCGCCCACGGTGTCGGAGGCCGCGGCGATCCGCTCCACCATCACCCGTCCGACCTGCTCCTCGACGGTGCCCTCGGCGTAGGCGATGTGCCACGGCGAGACCTGGTGGTCGCGGTGGGTGCGGCCGGTCACCTGGCGCCCCGCGATGCCGGAGAAGCGTGCCTGGTGGAAGACGCCGACCCGCGGCTCCGTGCTCCCGCTGCGGCCGTCGGCGAGGGTCTCGCCGGCGTGCAGGCTGATCGAGGCGACCGTGGTGAAGACGCAGACCTTCGCCTGCCCGGTCTGGAACCGGAGCCGCTGTCCTTCCGGATCGAAACGGTCGCGACCGTAGATCGTGGCGACCTCGATGCCGGAATCGCGCAACCGGCCGGCGATCGGGTCGGCGGCCGTCGCGACGAACTCGACTGAGCACGCCACCTGTCGCTCGGCCTCGACCTGCTGTGCGATCCAGGCGACGGTCGAGTCGACGCGGATCAGCCCGGCCTTCTGCCGGAAGCGCAGGAGCGCGGCGCGACCCTTTGCGACGTTGCGACCGCGCCGGGCGATGTCCATCTCGCGACAGAACTCTCCCCACTCGGCCTCGTACGCCGTCCGCTCCGTCGGTGTGAGCGCCACGGGCATGCCGGAGATCGGCACCGGCCCCCACGGCGCCGCGCGGTGCAGCATCGCCGGGGGCCGCTCCTCGTCGAGCCAGCCGCGCACGAGCTTGAGGTCGGCGGCGCGCCGTGCCGGATCAGCGGTCCAGGTCGCGCCGTAGCGTCCCCGCTCCACCCCGACGCCGTGGCGCTCCAGCGCAGTGGCGAAGGCGTCCGCGGGCTGCGTCGCCGAGGTCCACTCCGTGATCGACTCGCCGAGCACCTGGGCGTAGGCCGGAGCGAGGTAGGGCAGCTCGAGCGGCGTGTGCCCGGGCGTCGCGGTGGTCACGATGACGAAGGGCGCCTTGTCGTGCGGTCGCCCGTGTCCCGAGATCCGGGCCCAGAGCTTCCACCGCTTCGTCGTCGTACGTCGCAGGGCGTGGGCCTCGTCGGCGATGATCACGTCCCAGGCGTGGTCCGTGACCTTCCCCAACCGGTCCCACGTGATCACGACCCACTCCAGGCCACCGTGCCCCAGCGCCGTGATCGTGCGGCACCAGTGGCCGATCGTGATCGCGGCGGGCCGGTCGGCCACGACGAGCACCCGCCGCGCACCGCGGAGGTCACCCACCGCCGTCGCCCCGAGCACCGCGGAGATCGTCTTGCCGACGCCGGGCTCGTCAGCGAGCAGGAACTGCCGCCCGCCCGCCTGGGCGCGTGCCGCGATCGCGTCGGCCGCCTCGAACTGGACCTGCCGGGGCTCGAGGTCGTCGGTCGGCTCGGGGTCGGGAGCCGGGTCGTCAGGATTGAGCGTGTTCTCGATGAACCGACCGAGGGTGTAGGGCCCGGGGGAGTAGGGCGCAAGGTGCGCGGGCAGGGCGCGCCCGACGTACAGGTGGGTCTTGACGGCCGGGTGCCAGGCGGCGCCGTCGACCTGAGTCCCGTAGGGGACGTCGAGCACCCACAGCCGCTCGCCCGGCCCGGCGACCGGCAGCGGCCGCGCTGGCTGTCGCCGGCCGCCCCGGCGCAGGGACGCGCTGCGCCGTCCCGAGCTGGATCGTCGACGACTGGCCACCCTGGGACGTTATCGAGGACCACCCTCCGAACGGAGCCGCCTCGCCCACGCATCTCGACCGACGCGGCACCGACATCGGCTAGGTTCCCGACATGGCTGATGCCCTTGACATGGCTCTCGCAGACGCGGTGCGCCGCTACGTCGAGGACAACCCGGAGAGTGCGCGGCTGGCGCGTGCGGCGTCGGCGGTGCTGCCGGGCGGCAACACCCGGTCCGTGCTGCACACCGATCCGTTCGGTGTGCGCATCGTCGAGGCCGAGGGGGCGCGGCTGACCACGGCCGACGGTGCCCAGGTCGTCGACCTGCTCGGTGACTACTCGGCGGGGCTGCTGGGGCACAGCTCGGTCGTGGCTGACGCGGTGCAGTCCGTCCTGCAGCGGGGCTGGGGGTACGGCGCCATGAGCGAGCCCGAGACCGAGTTCGCTCGTGCTCTGGTGGAGCGATTCGCCTCGGTCGACCAGGTGCGGTTCACCAACTCGGGCAGCGAGGCCAACCTGATGGCGGTGCTGACCGCCCGCCACGTCACCGGTCGCGAGCGGATCCTCGTCTTCGAGGGCGCCTACCACGGTGGCCCGATGACCTTCCTGCCTGGCAGCGAAGCGCTGCGGGTGCCCTTCACCTTCTCCACGCTTCCTTACAACGACGCCGCTGCTGTCGAGGCCGAGTTCGCGGAGCACGGCGACCAGATCGCGTGCGTCCTCGTCGAGCCCATGTTGGGCGCTGGTGGTTGCATCCCCGCCGGGATCGACTTCCTTTCGCGCCTTCGCATGGTGACCCGCGCCCACGGCGCTCTGCTGGTCCTGGACGAGGTGATGACGTCGCGTCTCGCCGTGGGTGGGGCCCAGGAGGTGTACGGCATCGAGGCGGACCTGACCGTGCTGGGCAAGTACTTCGGCGGCGGGCTCTCCTTCGGTGCCTTCGGCGGGTCGCGCGAGGTGATGGTCGCCTTCGATCCGACGCGGGGCGGGTTGACGCACGGCGGCACCTTCAACAACAACGCGTTCACCATGGCCGTCGGCCCCGTCGTCGCAGCACTCCTCGATGCCGAGACCCTGTCAGCCCTCAACACACGGGGCGAGGAGCTGCGGGGGCGTCTCTCACGAGTCCTGGCTCCGGTGGGGTTCTGCGTGACCGGGATCGGATCGATGATGACGATCCACCCGACGTCAGGCTCCGTGACGCGGTGGTCCGACCTTTCCGGCGTCGACTCCCGGTGGCGTCGCTTGCTGTTCCTGGACCTGATCGGTCGAGGCTTCTACATCGCCGAGCGCGGTTACCTGGCGCTCAGCCTCGCGGTGACGGACGCCGACCTCGACGCCTTCGTCGAAGCAGCCGGTGCCTTCGCCGCGAAGTACGCCGAGCTGGTTGAAGCCGAGGCGCTCGGCCGCTAGAGCCGGACCCCGACGTGCTGGGCCCGGGCACTGCGCAGCTCCGCAGGCCCACGGTTCCGGCATGCGAAGCTCGCCGTACTTCGAGTTGTCCACAGAGGCGCTTGGCTGACCGGTTGCCGGTGCTCAGGAGATCAGTTGTTGGTCTCCCAGTAGTACCAACCCTCGGCGTTGGTGGGGAACCTGATCACACCGCGTCGGACGACGTACGTCGAGCAGTCCAGCCGTTCCTTCTTCTTCACCCAGGCGACCCGCTTGCCCCAGCTGACGTAGCGCAGGTGCCCGAACTTGCCGGGGGAGATGTCGCGGGAGTACGTGTTGATCACGTCAGTCGAGTTGGACTTGGTCAGGGAGGCACTGATCGACACCTTGGCTTTGGCCAGCACCGCGCCGACCTCGCTCTCGGCCCCCGCCACGACGCCGTAGGTGACCGACTTCGACGTCTTACGTGTCGTGGTGACCGTGCCCCCGGGGCCGTTCTTGAAGTGCGGCACGTTCGCGAACGGCATGCGCGTGCTGCTCGCCTTGACCCGGTAGAAGTACTCGCCGCCGCACGCGGCCGCCGCGGGCCCGGAGACCACGGCCCCGAGCGGAAACATCAGGCTGATGAGTGCCGTGCCGGAGATGACGCGGCGCCGCACATTCGATGTCGTCATGAGTTCTCGTCTCCAAGATCTTGTGGAGACCACCGCGGATCGAGTCTCCCCCGGTGAGCAGGTTACCGGGCGTCGGCGCGTCGTGTCGTGTGGTGTCGTGTCCGAGTCTGTCGGGGGATCCTCCCGGGCCCGTCTGCGATTGTCATGGGGACCGGGGCGGTCAGCGGCACAGGTCGAACGGATGCGTCGGGGCCGACGCTGAGTGGACATCACGTATCGCTAGCCTGTGCCGGTGACTGACGACGACCGGATCGGCGAGCTGCTCGCCGACTTCCCTGTGACGGTGCAGATCCCCGTTGCGTGGGGCGACATGGATGCCATGGGCCACGTGAACAACGCCGTCTACTTCCGCTACTTCGAGACCGCTCGGATCAGGTGCTTCGCAGAGCTGGGCCTGGGCTTGATCGAGCAGTCGGACGGCGTCGGGCCGATCCTGCACTCGGCAAGCTGCCGGTTCCGGATCCCGCTGACTCACCCCGACACCGTGACCGTGGGCGCGCAGATCGGGGAGGTGGGCGACGACCGGTTCGTCATGCGGTACCGGGCCGTGAGCCACCAACATGACGCGGTCGCTGCAGACGGCGAATCGCTGATCGTCACCTTCGACTACGCCACCGGCAGCAAGGCTCGGGTGTCGGATGATCTGGCAGCGCGTCTCATGGACTTGCGCAAAGCCTGACCACGGCTCGGAGCAGTTCCGGAGTCGCGTCCAAGCGGCGGTAGGGGACAGGTCCCAGCGAGGGTCGACCGGATTCGGGCATCACCGATCCAGCTGGCGCTTCAGCTTCTGAGGAGCGCAGAAGAGGTAGCTCTCGGTGACCAGCTCGGACACCTCGGCCCAGTCGATGTCGTCGTCGAGCACCATGCCGACCACCGTCGGCGACCACGGCGGTTGGTAGAACGGCGGCCCGGCGTGCGTCAGCGTGAGCAGCTCGTCACCCGAAGACCGAAAGGTGAGGACCGTGGTCGGGTCGGTCACCCCGGTCATGTCGCGGTAGGCCGAGGTGTAGCCCTCCTGGGCGACAAGCACGTGGGCGAAGGTCTTGCCCCGCACCCGCCACCTCACCCCGGTCCAGGCGTCCTCCTCGTAGGCATCGGGCAGCTTCAACGCACTGGACGCGATCCGGGCGACGACGTCGCCGGACGGCTCGACACGCGGCTTCCTGGACACAGGGTCAAGTCTGTCAGCGGATCCCGACAGGACGCATGCGGTCCGGCAGCTCGCGCTGGCCGACCAGGTCGACCCGGCGTACCCGTTGCGGCTGATCGGGATGACGTTCCTCGACGGCATCCCCGTGCGGGTGGGCCCGTCGCTCAGTCCTGGGTGACGGCGACGAGGGCAGCATTGCCGCGTTCGTCGACCTTCACGGTGGCGACCACGGTGCCGCGCTGGACCGCCTTCTCCAGCGCTAGGGCGTCGTCCTGCGGCAGGAACCAGCTCTCGATGCCGCAGCGGATCTGCCAGTACTGGTCGTCGCAGCGCAGGTAGGTGCCGTCGTCGGGCCGCTCGCGACTCCAGTCCTCAGCCACCCACACGTCGTCGTCCTGGCGCAGGGTGAGGTAGACGGTGCCGTTCTCACCGTCCTCCATCGACCCCAGTCCGCCACCGTCGCCGCGCGAGCCGTTGACGCGCAGGTCGGGGTAGTTCAGATCGACGTAGGCGCCGCGGAAGGGGTCGATGGGGTCGACCGGTCGGACCCGGAGCTGGACCTCCTCACCCGTCGTGCGGGCCGACAGCTGCGGCCAGCTGCCCGCCGCGACCAGGCCGAGCTGGGCTGCGAGGAGGAGGGGAAGGGTCAGGGCCAGGCGGTGGGTTCTCATCGGAGGTCTCCCTGCTCGGGGCGGACGGTGGGGTCGGAGGGGTCACCCGGGGAGTCGCCGGTCAAGCCGGGCAGGTCACCGAGGGACGTCGCGAGCCGGCGCCGACCGCGGTCGGCGAGCCAGCCGGTGGCGGCGAGGATGAGTCCCATGAGCACGAACAGCCAGGCCCCGTCGAAGATCCGGGCGAAGACCGCGAAGCCCTGGACGGTCGTGAACAGCACCAGCGCGACGAGCGCGATGACGGTCAGCTCGGTGCGCTCGCGGAGCACCCCGAAAGCAGCGACCCCCGCGCTGACCGCGAGATAGCCGAGCACCGCGACGGCGGCGTGGGCCCAGTCGACGAGTCCGACGTCGCTCGCGTCCGAGCCGGCGTCCCAGAGCACCAGCACGACCGACAGCCCGGTGACTCCCGCGGCGGCCAGGGGCTCCCAGGCCAGCCACGCCGACGTCGTACGGCGACCGGGGTCGGCCTGGGCGCCACGCGTGCGCCAGGTGAGCACGATCGCGACCGCGGTCAGCAGGGTCGCGACGGTGAGGGTGGCGATCAGCCGTGGCGTCCACACCGCGGCGTCGCCCTCCACGAAGGGGAGCGCGGCCGTGAACAGCGCACCGAGCAGGAGGACCGCGCCGGCCACGCGCCACGGCGTGGCCAGGTCGGGGGCTCCCGCGGGACGCGGACCCGACCGGTCGTGCAACGCGGCGACGGCGATCGCGCCGACCCCGGCGGAACAGACGACGAGCAGGATGCCGAGCACCGTCGGCTCGTCCAGGGCGGCGCTCCACACCAGCCAGACGAACCCGGCCACCACGCCGAGCACGACCGGCGCGGCGGCCCGCACGAGGTAGCCGTGCAGCAGCGCGCCGAGCGCCCAGACGCCCACCAGCCGCGGCTCGTAGGCCGGCACCTGCAGGCTCTGCGCGGTCTGGAAGACGACCGCGCCGAAGAGCAGCGCCGCCAGCAGCCGCCCGGCGTGCACCACCGGGGAGGGCACCGACCCGCCGTGCGCCCGTCGTACGGCGAGCAGCTCCGCACCCACCGTGACCGCGGCCCAGATCGTCGCGATCGCGGCGAAGCGGGTCAGTGGGGTCAGCCGGTCGAGGTTGGCCGCGACCAGCCAGATCAGGCCGAAGCCGACGAACACGGCGCCGAGGGCCAGCAGCAGCCGGGCCAGGCCGAGGACGCGGGTGGGGTGGTAGCGACCGGACAGCGTCTGGGCCTGGGACGGGTCGATCAGCCCCTCCCGCTGCCAGTCGGTGATCTCGCTGCGCAGCCAGTCCAGCTGGCCGGGCGCGAGAGGACGGGTGGGTCGCTGGGGGCCCGGAGGCGGGGGCTGTGGCGCCCGCACGGGGGAGGAGGTACTCATGCTTCCAGGGTCGGCCCCGGCGAACCGCCGCGCCTGAGCACGAATACTCATCTGCGCCTTCCGCATGTAACGCGGGGTTATGGACGCCCACCAAGGCGTACAACCCTGGCGACGCGTCCACAACCCCCGTTCGGAGTCGGAGAGAACGTACGCCGAGCGCCCGGCCGCCCGCGACGGCGATCCGCCTCAGGCGCGCTCGAGGAGGCTGCCGCTCGCCATCGCCCCACCAGCGCACACCGCGACCAGCGCGCTCGAAGCGTCACGCCGCTCGAGGTCGGGCCCGTGGACCTGCGCCCACGACAGCACGACGGAACCTAATGAGGTCGGCTGACGGTTCCACCGGCCTCGCGGGCCGCCCGTGCTCTGACCCGCTTCGCCTTCTCGCGGACCTTGACGGCCAGCGGCACGCCGGAGGCGAGCAGCGACTCGGCCTGCGGGCCGGTCATGCCCGTGGCGAGCACCGCGACCGTGACCTCGTGCTCGGGCCGGTGCAGAACCTCCACCGCGTCGCCGTGGGCGACACCGCCTCCGGAGACCACGCGGCACATCACGCCGACCCGGCCGGTGGCGTTGAACTGCAGGTGGAAGCCGTCGACACCGACCCGCTGGGCCAGGTTCTTGCACGGGGTGCGGGGCTTGCGGACCTCCAGCTCGACCTCGCCGACCCGCCAGCGCTCGCCGATGCGGGCGTTCGTCACGTCGAGGCCGGCCACCCGGAGGTTCTCCCCGAAGAACCCGGGAGGCACCTCACGGTCCAGGACCTCGGCGAAGTGCGCCGCGTCCTCGTCGGCGTACACGTAGACGGCGGCGTCGGGACCACCGTGGCTGGAGTCGACCTGGGTGTCGCCGTCGAGGCCCAGCGGGCCGACGGCCACGCGGCCGGTCAGCGGCCGCTTGTCGATGGCGGTGTCGTGGTACCAGCCCGGGCGCACCTCGTGGACGACGCACACAGCGGTGACCCGAGCCCGCTCGCGGGAAGACATGCCCTCACCCTGCCACGAGGTCGGGCCGGGCCAGCAGCCACGAACCGCCCTCAGTCGCGGGCGGTGAGGATGAGCGGACCGTCGGCCGTGATGGCGATCGTGTGCTCGGCGTGCGCGCCGCGGGATCCGTCCGTGCTGCGCAGCGTCCAGCCGTCGGGGTCGGTGAAGATCTGGTCGGTGCTGGCCAGGAACCACGGCTCGATGGCGATGACCAGGCCCGGCTTGAGGGGGAACCCGCGACCGGCGCGACCGTCGTTGGGGATGTGCGGGTCGCCGTGCATCGTGCGACCGACCCCGTGCCCGCCGAACTGGGTGTTGATCCGGTAGCCGGCGCCGCGACCCACGGCCGCGATCGCCGCGGAGATGTCGCCGACCTTGCCACCGGGCTGGGCGGCCTCGATGCCGGCGGCCAGCGCCGCCTGCGAGGTCGCGATCAGCTTCTCGTCGCTCGCGGTGGCGGTACCGACCACGAAGCTGACGGCCGAGTCGGCCACCCAGCCGTCGACGGACACGGCGAAGTCGAGGCTGACCAGGTCGCCGTCGCGCAGCACGTAGTCGTGGGGCAAGCCGTGGAGGACGGCGTCGTTCACCGACGTGCAGATGACCTTGCCGAACGGGCTGGCGCCGAAGGACGGGTGGTAGTCGATGTAGCAGGACTCCGCGCCGCGCTCGCGGATCATCGCGTGGGCCATCTCGTCGATCTCGAGCAGGTTCGTCCCCACCCCGACCTTGGAGGAGAGGTGGGTCAGGACGTCGGCGACGAAGCGCCCGGCAGGGCGCATCTGCTCGATCTCGGCGGGGGTACGAAGCTCGATCATGGTGAGGCGAGGCTATCGGGCCGGCGCGGGGCGGCGAAATCGGTCACAAGGACGATCGAAACCCCGTGCGCACGTCGTACGACGACCTCTGAAGGTTCTCTTGCACGGAATGTTCACGCGGGGCGGGCGGAGCCGACCACCCACCTCGCGACGACAGCACGCCGCCGGACATGTTCACCGGCAGGTCGCTGTCGAGCGCGGTCGCGCCCGACTGGGTCAGCTTCCAGCCCTGGCCCTCGTACGCGAACCCGAGGTTCTCCCACCACATCGGCTCGAACCACGAGAACGGCACGAAGATCTCCTCGCAGTCGATCCCGGCGAACGGGTCGGTGATGAAGGCCGTTGTGGCTGTGGATGGCAAGGGTGGCGAGGCCGGGAGTGACATCACGCCCGCCACACGCCGTGCCGTGGCAGGGTGTCGCCATGAAATTGGGTCTGCAGCTGGGCTACTGGGGAGCGCAACCGCCCGCGGGCGTCGCCGAGATGGTCGCGGAGGCAGAGCGCAGCGGCTTCGACGCCGTCTTCACCGCGGAGGCCTGGGGCAGCGACGCGTTCACCCCGCTGGCCTGGTGGGGCAAGGACACCGAGCGTCTGCGACTGGGCACCTCGATCGTGCAGATGTCGGGGCGCACCCCCACCTCGATCGCGATGCACACCCTCACGCTCGACCACCTGTCGAACGGACGGGTCATCCTCGGGATGGGCGTGTCAGGTCCCCAGGTCGTCGAGGGCTGGTACGGCCAGCCTTTCTCCAAGCCGCTGGCCCGCACCCGCGAGGTCATCGACATCATCCGCCAGGTGCTGGCCCGCGAGGGCCCGGTCACCAACGACGGGCCGCACTACCCGCTGCCGTTCCACGGCGAGGGCTCGGTCGGGCTCGGCAAGCCGCTGAAGCCCATCACGCACCCGCTGCGGGCCGACGTCCCCATCTGGCTCGGGGCCGAGGGGCCCAAGAACGTCGCGCAGACTGCCGAGATCGCCGACGGCTGGCTGCCGATCTTCTACTCGCCGGCCGCAGCGGACATGTACCGGCCGTGGCTCGAGGAGGGATTCGCGCGCGTGGGCGCACGTCGTACGCGCGACACCTTCGAGATCGCCGCCACCTGCCACCTCGAGATCACCGATGACCGGGCGGATGCGATCGGCGCGATGAAGCCGTTCGCCGCGCTCTACATGGGCGGCATGGGCGCGAAGGAGGTCAACTTCCACAAGCAGGTCTTCGAACGCATGGGGTACGCCGAGACGGCGGACCGGGTCCAGGAGCTCTACCTCGAGGGCCGCAAGGACGAGGCGACCGCGCTCATCCCCGACCAGCTCGTCGACGACATCCACATCATCGGCGACGCCGCCTACGTCAAGGACCGCGTCCAGCAGTGGGAGGAGGCCGGCGTGACGACGCTGCTCCTGTCGTGCCGCTCGGCCGCCGAGATCCGGCGGGTGGCCGAGGTCGTGCTGGGGTGAGCGGGCGGCCGGGTGGGGGACTCGGTTCCGTCGCGTCGTTGGCCCGACGCCGCCCGTCCATCGGGCGGTTGGCCGGCGCCTACGGGCTCTTCGTCGTCAGCCAGTACGTCGCCTGGGTCGTCGTGCTGGTCATCGCCTTCAAGCGTGGCGGCGCCACAGAGTCAGGCCTCGTCGCGCTGGTGCAGCTCGCACCCGCCGCAGTCGCGGCGCCGTACATCGCCCGACTCTGCGACCGTTACCCGCCCTGGACCGTGCTCTACGGCGGCTACGTCGTGCAGGGCGCCGGACTCGTCGCAGCCGGGGTCGCGGCGGCCCTCGGCGACATCATCGGCGTGTACGCCGGCTCCGTGGTCGCGTCGGTGGCCGTCGTCACTGCCCGCCCGGCGCAGGCAGCGTTGCTGCCCCGGCTGGCCACCGCGCCGGAGGACCTGACCGAGGCCAACGTCCTGGTGGGCTGGATCGAGAGCCTCGGGGTGATCGTCTCCGGACTGGTGGCCGGCTGGCTGCTGGCGGTCTCCGGACCGACCGCTGGGCTCGTGCTGGCCGGGGTCGCGAGCCTGCTCGGCGGCGCCATGGTCTGGAAGCTCGGGCACCGTGTGGCGGTCGGCCACGTGCCCGAGCACGCCTCGCACCCGGACGAACCACGCCCGAGGCTGGGTCGTGAGGCCCGGCTGCTGCTGGCCCTGCTGACTGTCCAGTGGGTGCTCGTCGGCGGTCTCGACGTGCTGTTCGTGGTCATCGCCATCGACGTGCTGGCGGCCGGTGACGGCTGGGTGGGCTACCTCCAGACCGGCTACGGGATCGGCGGCCTCCTCGCGACCGTGGTCGCCGCGCTCCTGGTGGGGCGTCGGCTGGCCTGGCCGATCCTGGGATCGGCGGTGGCGGCCGGGGCCTGCCTGGCGCTGGTCGCCGTGGCGCCGGGCGTCTGGGCCTCAGCGGTCCTGCTGGCACTGGTGGGCGCCTTCCGCACGCTGCTCGACGTGGCGGGCCGGACGCTGCTGCAACGCTCGGTGCCGCCGTACCTGCTGGGACGGGTCTTCGGCCAGCTCGAGGGCCTCACCATGGCGGCCCTCGCGGTCGGCTCCCTGCTGGTGCCGGTGTTCGTCGTCCTGGGCGGCAACCGGGGCGCGATCGTCGCGATCGCGCTGATCCTGCCCGTGGTGGCTCTCCTCGGGGCCGGGCGGCTGCTGTCGGTGGACGCGGCGGCCACGGTGCCCGTGGTGCAGATCAGCCTGCTGCGCCACATGCGGATGTTCGGGGCGCTGCCACCGCCGGCGCTGGAGTCGGTGGCCGTGGCGCTGGAGCGGCGCCACTTGGAGCCGGGGGAGGTGCTGATCCGGGAGGGCGACGCGGGCGACGCCTACTACGTCATCGCCGACGGAGCGCTCCACATCGCGCGCGGGGGCCGCTCGCTGGGTCTGCGCCGCCGAGGCGACGGGGTCGGCGAGATCGCCCTGCTGACCGGCACGCCGAGGACGGCGACGGTGACTGCCGAGGGTGCGGCGACGGTCTACGAGCTGGGCCGGCAGCCGTTCCTCGCCGCCGTCAGCGGCCACCCCGGGACGACCGGCCTGCACCCCGCGGCCGCCACGATCCTCGACGAGCGGCTGCGTGACGACGACCCCGCCGCCGGCACCTGACCCCCCGCGAAAGGGCGCTCGCGTTCGCGCGAAAGGGCGCTCGCGTTTGCGCGAAAGGGCGCTCGCGTTCGCGCGAGACGTCACTGCCCGCCCGGGCAGCCGCCGGTCGTCTCGACCAGCCAGCCCTTCGGGTGGATCAGGCCGAGGCGCGTGTGCGCCGTACCGTCAGACCGCAGCACCCACACCGTCCGCCCGTTCTCGGTCAGCACGAAGGACTCACTCGCGGCCAGCCGGCGCTCGACGGCCTCCTCGGGCGTGGGGTCGCCCTTCGCTCCGACGGCGTAGTCGAAGGTCCCACCCACTCGCTCGTCGCCGTCGCAGACGATCTCCGGCCGCGGGTCGCCCGGTCCCAGCCGGGTCGCCACGCCCGCGGCTTTGCCGACCAGTTCGGAGACCTCGCCCGGTCCTGGGCTCGACGTGTTCGGGGACAAGCTCTCGCCGACACCGGTGGTGGGCCCCTCCTCGCGGGAGCTCCCGCACCCTGCGACGAGGGCCACCAGGAGGACGCCGAGCGCCACGCGGGTCGCGTCGTACGTGTGAGCTGGTGCGGCCATGACGCCTCCTCAACGGCTCCGACACAGGCGACCGCGGTCGGGTTCCCACGCCAGCGACCTCTCGCCCGAACGCGAGCGCCGCTTCGCGCCAACGCACGCGCCCCTTCGTGGGGGGTGGGGCAGGGCATCGTCGGCATTGTTGGCATTGTCGGCATTGTCGGGCCACGCCCGCTCCCTCAGATCTCAGACAGGGGTGAGGTGGGCGGTGAACAGCCGCCGGCCGTGAGGCATCTGCCGTGAGCGGACCACGACCTCGACGAGGATCTCCTCACCGTCGGCGCACAGTGCCGGTACCGTCACGGGCCGGTCGAGCAGCGGGCCACGGCCGGCGAACAGGTGCAGCGTCACGCCCACGAGGTGCGCCTGGCGAAACCGGTCCGGGATGACGTCAACGAGCCGGCCGCCCACCAGCGAGTCCGGGTCGTCGTACCCGAGGGCGGCCGAGGCGGCGGAGCTGACTGCGACGACGATCCCGCTGTCGTCGGCGGCGACGACAGCGTCGGAGGACCGCAGGACCTCGGAGGCGTCCCACTCCAGCGGTGGTGCCGACGCGGGCGGTCCGAGCCGCAGTGCTGGGTTCCAGGTGGTCGGGGCCTCGCCATCGGCCTGGCGCGACACCTCCCGGCAGACCCAGCGGCGGAAGTCCCGGATCTCCGGCTGGATGGGAGGCGTCAGCAGCGAGCCGGAGTCGGCCATGTCGGCGAGGTCCTCGAGCAGCTGGTTGAGGACGGCGAAGTGCCTCACCGAGCCCGGTGGCACCTCGAGGACGAGCTCCTCGGCGGTCACCAGGGGCTCGACGGCCTCGGCCATCACCTCGCTGGCGTCCTGGCCCAGCGCGGGATGGCGGATCTGCTGCTCCATCAGCGCGATCGCCGCGCTCGCGGCGGCGTGCTCCTCCAGTCCGGCCAGGGTCTCCTCGTCGAGACGCACCAGGAGCAGCTCGCGCAGCAGCGACTCGGCGTGGATCTGCCAAGCGGCGTGAAGGAGCAGCGGCACCCTGCGCAGCACCACGTGGACACCGGGGGGCAGGACCGGCCCTCCCGCCGGGGTCGGGTCACCGTCGGGCAGGTCCGACACCGCACCGACCTCGAACCACACGGTCTTGGAGTCCGCGGAGGAGGCCACGCCCCAGCGCGTCACGAGCTGGTCGACCATCAACAGCCCGCGTCCGGTGGCGGCCAGGCTGGCGTAGTGGCGTGGCACCGGCAGGTGGGCGCTGCGGTCCAGGACCTCGACCCGAGCGCCGCCCTCGTAGAGCTGCACCGTGACGTCGATGTCGGTCCCGGCGTGGACCACGGCGTTGGTGACCAGCTCACTCACGCACAGCTCGGCGGTGTCCACCAGGTCGAGGTCCAACGAGGATCCGGAGAAGGCGGCGCGCACCGCGCGGCGGGCCTCGGCGACGCTCGACGGGTGCGGCCGCAGCTGCCGGCTCTCCCGAGAGCGATCTCGACTGGGGTCGGTCACGCGACGTTCCTACCCCAACCGTCACGCGCGACACACCGCGTTCGTGCCCAGTTCGCTACCTCAAGAGAAGGAATCACCCACGGGCACAGGCGATCGTGGAGAGGCGGACCTTCCCGCCGTGGCTGCGACAAGGAATCCCCCGGACGTGCAACCTTAGGAGTGCGTGGTGCGTCTTCAGATCAGAGAAGCACGGGAATCCACGGAGAGGAACACGTCATGTCACGCAGGATCGTCGCTGTCGCCGTCGCGACCACCGCCCTCGCGGGCGGCGCCTGGGGCGTCGGTTCGGCGTACGCCGACCACCGCTCGGCCCTCGAGGACGCCCGCCCCTCGGCCGCCGAGCCGGCGGTGCGCCCCCAGCCGCTCGACGTCGACCCAGCGGCCGCTCCGACCGCCGCACCCACGCCGCGCCCCACCGAGCCGGCGCAGCGACCCGCGCCCCGTCGTACCCCGGCACCCCAGGTCACCCTCGAGCCCACGCCCGAGCCCCCTCCGATTCTGCTCGCCCCTGGTGACGAGGGCCCGCAGGTGCGCGAGATGCAGGCCCGCCTGCGCCAGATCTTCTGGCTCTCCGGAGACGTCACCGACTACTACGGCGACACCTCACGCGCTGCCGTTGCGGGTTTCCAGACCAAGCGCGGCCTGCCGTCCACCGGCTCCCTGGACACCGTGACGCTCGAGCGGCTGGAGGCCATGACGACCGAGCCCACCGCCGACGAGCTGGCCAACATCGAGCCCGAGCCGGTCGACCCGGCGGACGGCGCCGGCCTGGACCCGCGCTGCGAGAGCGGCCGCGTGCTGTGCATCGACAAGTCCACCAACAGCCTGCGCTGGGTCGTCGACGGTGACGTGCAGCTCACGCTGGACGCCCGCTTCGGCGGCAACGGCTACACCACCCGCGAGGGTCAGTTCGCCGTCAACGAGAAGAGCCGCGACCACGTCTCGAGCATCTACGACACCTCGATGCCGTTCGCGATGTTCTTCAGCGGCGGGCAGGCGGTCCACTACTCGCCTGACTTCGCCGCCACCGGCTACGCCGGCGCCTCGCACGGTTGCGTCAACATCCGCGACTACGACGCCATCGCCGGGTTGTACGACGAGGTCCAGATCGGCGACACGGTCGTCGTCTACTGGTCCTGAGGCGATCCGCGCGGTTCATACTCGTCGCATGCGTGACCTCGACTTCGAGATGCAGGGCCCCGTCGTGGAGTGGAGGGGCCCCGCGCCCTTCTACTTCCTCGCCCTGCCCGTCGAGGACAGCGAGGATCTCAAGGTTGCGGCCAAGGGGATGGAGTACTGGGGGCAGGTGCCGGTCGTGGTCCGCATCGGAGCGACCGACTTCACCACCGCACTGTTCCCCAAGGACGGGCGCTACCTGCTCCCGCTCAAGGACGCGGTACGACGAGCCGAGGGCATCGACGTCGAGGACGTGCTGACCGTGGCGCTGACGCTCGGCCGGCCCTGAGGCGAGCCCGAGCGGCTCAGCGGCCGTGGAACTGCGTCGACCGCTTCTCCATGATGGCCTTCGGGCCCTCCTTCGCGTTCGCGCCGGCGAGGACCGCGGCACCCACGTCGGCGTCGCCCTTCCAGGTGTTGTTCTCGTGCAAGCCCTCGCTGTCGCGGATGGTGCGCAGCACCGCCCGGACGGCCATTCGAGGACGCCGTGGGACGCCTCGAGAAGATCCGCCACGCCTGCGCATCTCGCGGGGCCGGCCCTGCACCATTGAAGGGTGAGTGAGACGGACGGGTGGAGTGACGAGGCGATCTCGCAGGCCTTCGTGGACTGGTTCTGGGTGCCGGACGGCTCCGAGACGTGGGACGTGCTGGGGGCGCGTGTCGTCCGCTTCCCGGCGTACGTCGCTCGGCGCATGCACGCCACGCTGCACCTGACCGGGGCCGGTGACGCTGCCACCGACGACCTCGTCGATGCCGTCCTGGGCGTGGCTCGGGGTGCCGGTGAGACCGAGGTCCGCTTCCACGTCGCCGAGCGACCCGAGCACGAGGAGCTCCTCACCACGCTGCTGCATCGCGGTCGGGTGGAGGAGACCCTGGCCCAGCTCGCCTTCACCGGTACGCCGCCGCCGCCCGCCGAGGGCGCGCCCGGGATCCGACCGGTGCTCGACGAGCACGACGCTCGCCTTCTCGACACGGTCGACGTCGAGGTGTTCGACGAGAAACCCCTCGACGACGCACGTCTGCGCGCAATGGTCGCCGAGGCTCGCACCCAGTGGGAAGCCCGCACCGACGCCCGGTTCGGAGCGTGGCGAGGTGAGCAGCCGCTGGGCTCCGGCGGCATGTCGCGCGCGGGCGACGTGTTGCGGCTGTGGGGCGGCGCGACGCTGCCGGCCGCGCGCCGCCAAGGGGTGTACGCCGCCGTGCTGCGCGCCCGCCTGGCCACCGGTTGGGAGTGGGGCACCAGCCTGGCGATCGTCCGCGGCCGCGTCGACACCTCCGCGCCGCTCCTGCACAGCACAGGCTTCACCTCGGTCGGGCGCGCGCTGTCGGTCGTCGTCGGTGTGGCGGGGTCCTGAGGCGCGACCGTCCCGGGGCTAGGGTCGCGCCATGCGCGCCATCACGTACGCCGCCACCGGCGAGCCCGACGTCCTGACCCTGACCGACAAGGAGCCCACCGAGCCCGGGCCCGGCGAGGTCCGCGTGACGGTCCACCGCTCGGGGGTCAACCCGACCGACTGGAAGGCCAGGCGCGGCGCGGAGCCCGGTGTCGCCGTCGACCCGGCGAAGGTGCCCGGACAGGACGGCGCCGGCGTCGTCGAGGCGGTCGGCGAGGGCGTCGATGCCTCGCGGGTCGGCGAGCGGGTCTGGCTCTGGGAGGCCGGCCACGGCCGTCCGGACGGCAGCGTCCAGGAGCAGACCGTCCTGCCCGCGGACCGCGCCGTACCGCTGCCCGACGAGGCGTCCTTCGACCTCGGGGCGAGTGTCGGCATCCCCTTCATGACGGCCCACCGCTGTCTGACCGTGGGGGAGGACGGCCCGCTCGAGCTCGGGCCCGGAGCACTGGCGGGGCGCACGGTGCTCGTCTCCGGCGGCGCCGGCGCGGTCGGCAACGCTGCCATCAAGCTTGCCACCTGGTCCGGGGCCGAGGTCATCACCACCGTCAGCGGGCCGGAGAAGTCCGATCTGGCCCGCCGCGGCGGTGCCCGCCATGTCGTGAACTACCGCGAGGACGACGTGGTCGAGGCGGTCCGCGAGATCGCGCCCGCCGGTGTCGACATCGTCGTCGAGGTGGCCGCAGCGGCCAATGCCGAGATCTGCGCCGGCGTGCTGGCGACCGGCGGCAGCGTGGCGGTGTACGCCGACGACGGCGGCGCACCGCTGAGCCTGACGGTGCGACCACAGATGATGCTCAACGCCCGGTGGCAGTTCGTGCTCGTCTACACCGCACCGGAGGAGTGGAAGCAGCGCGCCGTTCGGGACGTCTCCCGAGGAATCGCCGACGGGATCGTCACGGTGGGCGAGGAGCACGGCGTACCGCTCCATCACTTCGGCCTCGAGGATGCCGCCGGGGCGCACACCGCGGTCGAGAACGGCGCTGTCGGCAAGGTGCTGATCGACGTCCTGTGATTCGACGCAATTGTTCTCGCACTCAGCCGTTGACGCGGCGTGTCGCGCGAAGTGCGAGAACAATTGCGTTGTCGGCCGGATTCTGGTCGCTCCCTGCCTCCGACCCGGCTTCCGGTCACTCACCGCGTCGTACGCCGCTTCTGGTTGCGGGCATCGACCAGAGTCAGGCCACCAGACGCAGGCGCCAGAGTCAGGCCAGCCCGAGGGCCTGCTCGAGCTCCTCGAGGGCCTCGCCGCAGTAGACGGCGATCTTCTGCAGGCTCGGTACGGCGTCGCGCGCACCGGTGAAGCCGAAGCACAGCGACCGGGCGTTGCTGACGCAGGTGATGTTGAGGGCCTGGCCGTGGAAGAGCAGGCTGAGGGGGTAGTACTCCTCGACGCGCGAGCCGTCGAAGTAGCGCTCCTCCTGCAGTCCCGGCACGTTGCTGATCACCACGTTGGCCGCCTGGAGACCGACCCCGCCGATGCCGAGCATGGCCTGGCCCAGGAACGGGGTCATGAGAGCCGCCGTGTAGGCGTCCATGGTGGCGCCGCCGGCCTGGGGGAGCCGCGACTTGCCCTTCTGGGTGGAGTCGTGGACGACGCGCATCCGCTCCAGCGGGTCCGCAACGTCAGTGCCGAGCTTGGCGTAGAGGAAGGTGATCGCGTTCCCGACGCCGACTCCCTCCTGGCGCACCGACACCGGCACGATCGTGGTCAGGCTGCTCGACGGCAGCTTGTCCAGCTCGAGCAGGTAGCGGCGCAGCGCCCCGCCGCAGATCGAGAGGAACACGTCGTTGAGGCTGCCGTCGGCGGCCTTGGCGACCCGCTTGATGCGGTCCATCTCGTAGGTCTGGGTCGCGAACCGGCGCGGTTTGCTGATGCGGACGTTGAAGACCGACCGCGGCGCCCGCCAGGGCACCGCACGGAGCTTGTCTCCTGAGCCGGTCGCGCTCTCGCGGTACGTCGACACCAGGCTGCCGGCGACCGAGGCAGCCGACCGGACGACGCCGAGCGCCCCGGTGTCGACCTTCTCGACCTGCTTGGTCCTCGGCGGGAGCCCGGACTGGTCGGTGCCGTGGGTGCCGACCGCCCAGGGCGGCAGCATCCCGCGGGCCTCGGGGTCGACGGAGAAGATGCGGTTGGCCAGCCGGATCCCGCCGACGCCGTCGATCTGGGAGTGGTGGACCTTCATGTACATCGACCACTGCCGCTCCTCGACGCCCTCGATGACGTGGCACTCCCACAGCGGGTAGGTCCGGTCCAGGCGCGAGGAGTGCAGCCGCGAGACCAGCACACCCAGTTCACGCTCACCCCCGGGCGAGGGCACCGCGGAGTGGCGCAGGTGGTAGTCGAGGTCGATGTCCTCGTCGTCGAGCTGCTCCCAGCGGGGCAGACCCAGCAGGCTCTTCAGGCGGTAGTTGAACGGTGGCTGGAAGGTGCGCTGCGTGCGCCAGCGCGTGACCAGGTCCTCGAGGTAGTTCTCGCCGGCGTCCTCCGGCATCGAGAAGGTCGCCAGGACGCCGACGTGCGCGGGCGTGCGGGAGGTCTCGGCCAGCAGCCAGCCGGCGTCGTTGATCTTCAGAACCCTCGCCACCGCGCCCGCGCCTCCTCCGGTCCGGCGGACCGCTCGGGTCAGTGTCGCCGACCCGGGTCACCCCACGGGCCGTTTCGTGGCGATCGTCACGTCCGGGCCGCCGCCACCCGCCGGGCATGATGGGCGACATGACCATCCACGGGTCCCACCCGTTCGAGACCGCCCGCGAGGACCGCGACCCGCTGCGCCGCTTCCGTGGGCGCCTCGCCTCGGGGGTGACGCTCTGGACCGCCGCCACCGGCGTCGACCGGGCCGGCCTGACGGTGTCCTCGCTGATGGTTGCCGCCGGCGAGCCCGCCCGTGTGCTGGCGCTGCTCGACCCCGACTCCGACCTGACCGAGCAGCTGCGCGAGACCGGCACCGCGTCGGTGCACGTGCTCGACTGGCCGCAACGTCAGCTGGCCGAGATGTTCGCCGGCACCACGCCGGCACCGGGCGGTGCCTTTGCCCACGCCGTGTTCGAGGACTCGCCCTGGGGGCCGGCGCTGGTCGACGCACCGGCCCGGCTCGGCGTACGTCTGGAGTCCGAGCGGGAGGTCGGCTGGTCGGTGGAGGTGACCTGCGTCGTCGAGGACGTCGTGATCGGCGAGGGAACCGCCGCGATTGAGGGCGAGGACGAGCCCGTGGTCCACCACCGCGGGCGCTGGCGCCGGGTCGTCACCCGCTCCTGACCCGGGCCGGTTCCTGGTCACTCCCCGCAGGCGGGCCCGATTCTGGGCGATGCCCACAATTGAGGGCGGTTCTGCTTGGTGTCCTGTTCTGGTTGGTGTCTGTGACCAGAGACCCGCCTGCCGGATGCAGTGACGAGCCGGGGGGCCGGCGGGTTGGGTCAGGTGCCGCCCTCGAGACGGACCAGCGCGCGGGCGGCGGCGGAGCGCACCCGCTCGACAGGGTCCTCGCGCAGGTCGGAGACGCGTTGGAGGTCGTCGTCGATCAGCCGGCGGGCGATCACCCGCAGCGCACCCTCTCTGACCCGCCACGCCTGGTCGGTGAGCGCAGCCACGACGGGCCCGCGCGCCCGGTCGTCCCAGACGTAGAGCAGTCCGCGCAGGCCCCACACGCGCCACCACCAGGCGTGGTCCGCGCTCGGGTCGTCCACGAGGATCGCGGCGTGCCGTCCCCCGAGCACCAGCGCTGCTTCGCGTGGTACGCCCCCGGGCGTGGACCTGCGCACCAGGTCGGTGCACCAGCCCACGACCACCTGCTCGCCGTGTGAATCGACGGCAGCAGCGACCCGCGCCCTCGGAGCTGCGGCGAGCGGCACTGTCACGAGCCGGCTCTCAGTCGGCCATCGCCGTGGCGCGGACCATCATCGCGTCGAACTCGATGACCCGCATGGTGCTCCCGTCGCGGATCACGGGGAACATGCCGGTCAGCCCGAAGCCCGCCCGCTCGTAGGTCGCCAGCTGCTCGGTGAAGTGCGGCATCCCGTCGTAGAGCGGAACCATCGAGACCTCGGACTGCATCGCCAGCACGTCCTCGACGCGGTCACCCGCGCCGGCGAACGCGCGGAGGTCGTAGCCCTGCGTGTCGAGCTTGAGGTAGATCCGCGGCTCTTCGATGCCGGCCACCAGCTCGTCGAGGATGCCGTCGAGCCGTACGACGGGCACGGCTACCGTCGTGGTGGCCTCGATGCCGGCGTTCCACTCGCGACCGAAGTCGCTGGCCGGTAGCAGGGAGCTCAACCGACCCTGTCCCGCGCTCACGTGGATGTCCAGGGTGGTCACGACGTCCCCGAGGGCGCAGCGCCGGACCTGCCAGTCGGGGTCGCGCGCGGCCCGGCGCTCCAGCACGCGAGCGATGGCGGGCAACGGCTCGAACGAGACGATGCGTCCCGTGAAGCCGGCCTCGCGGAGCGCGAGGGCGTACTGGCCGCGGTTCGCCCCGACGTCGAGCACCACGTTGATGTCGAGGTTCCTCAGCACGACGCCGACGTGCTGACCGCCCAGGTGGCGCATGAGGTGGAGCTCGTGCGCCAGAGGTCGGCGGCGGGCCACCCCGGGGTCCATGAGCAGCCCGGCACGCAGCTTGGCCGTGCCCAGCTGGCGCAGCACCCGGCCCGTCCCGCTCCGGCGTCGGAGCAGCCAGGTGTCGGGGTCGATCTCACGCACGGCGATGTCGCGGCCGGCGGGGTTCCGCCGGCGCACCAGCCACGCACCCTCGTTCAGCCGAGTGACCCTCGGGGAACCGCCGCCCCGGTCGACGAGCGACAGACGCGGATCCAGGGGGGTCCGCCGGGATGGTGAGAGCCGTCGGGCGAGGGCCCGGACCCGTTGCCTCGTGCGCCGCCCGGACGTGTCCATAGCCAATGGATAGCACGGTGCGGCAGCCCCGTTGGGGCGCACCCGCGGGCGGGTGTGACCGGTTCTGACGACGGCGCCCTCCGCTTCGCCTACCAGCCGCGCTCGCGCCACTCGCCGATCTTCGGCCGCTCCTCACCGAGCACGGAGTCGTCACCGTGGCCGGGGTAGAACCAGGTCTCGTCGGGGAGCCGGTCGAACAGCTTGGTGGTCACGTCGTGGAGCAGGGAGTCGAAGTTCTCCTTGCTCCCGAACGTGTTGCCGACCCCACCTGGGAAGAGGCAGTCGCCGGTGAAGAGGTGCGGAGTGCCGTCGGGGTCGTCGTACAGCAGCGCGATCGAGCCCGGGGTGTGGCCCACGAGGTGGATGGCGGTGAGCGTGCAGTCACCGACCGTGATGGTGTCGCCGTCCTCGACGAGCACGTCGGTGGCGACCGGGATGCCTTCGGCATCGTGCGTGCCGGCGTACGTCGTCGCGCCGGTCGCCTCGACCACCTCGGCCAGCGCGCCCCAGTGGTCGCCGTGCTGGTGGGTGGTCACGACGGTCGCCAGACCGCCGCCACCGATCAGGGCGAGGATCCGGTCGGGCTCCGCGGCGGCGTCGACGAGCAGCTGCTCGTCGGTCTGCCGGCACCGCAGCAGGTAGGTGTTGTTGCCGAAGTCGCCGACCACCATCTTGGTGATCATGAGCCGCGACAGCTCGCGGACGTCGGCGGGACCGCCTTCGGTGACCTTGCCGGTGTAGCTCATGGACGCCTGGTCCTTCGTGTCGGGGGAGGGGCGCCTCCGAGCATGTCAGCCGGAGCCGACACGCGCACCCGGACCGCCGCCGTCACGCGAAGGACCGCCCTGGGGGTGGGGGGACCCGGTTGTCGTGGCACGTAGGCTTGATCGGGCGTGCATCCGTCTTGTCGGACCGTCCCGCTAGCATGACGAACATGTGTTCGAAGCCGGACCGCAACCCCGATCCCGAGGACCTTCGTGGCTGACCAGCTGATCATCCGTGGTGCGCGTGAGCACAACCTCAAGGACGTCTCACTCGACCTGCCGCGGGACTCCCTCATCGTGTTCACCGGCCTGTCGGGCTCCGGCAAGTCGAGCCTCGCGTTCGACACGATCTTCGCCGAGGGTCAGCGTCGCTACGTCGAGTCGCTCTCGGCCTACGCGCGCCAGTTCCTGGGGCAGATGGACAAGCCCGACGTCGACTTCATCGAAGGCCTGAGCCCCGCGGTCTCCATCGACCAGAAGTCGACCTCGAAGAACCCGCGCTCGACCGTCGGCACCATCACCGAGGTCTACGACTACCTCCGCCTGCTCTACGCCCGCGCCGGTCGCCCGCACTGCCCCACCTGCGGCGAGCCGATCGAGAAGCAGACCCCCCAGCAGATCGTCGACAAGGTGATGACCTGGGAGACCGGCACGCGGTTCCAGGTCCTGGCCCCGGTGATCCGCGGCCGCAAGGGCGAGTACGTCGACCTCTTCCGCCAGCTCGTGACCCAGGGCTTCTCCCGGGCCCGGGTCGACGGCGAGACCTACTCGCTCTCCGAGCCGCCCACCCTGGACAAGCAGAAGAAGCACACCATCGAGGTCGTCATCGACCGGATCGCGGTCAAGGACGGCGTCAAGCGCCGGCTGACCGACTCGGTGGAGACCGCCCTTGACCTCGCGGGCGGGCTGGTGCTGTTCGACCTCGTCGACCTCGACCCGAAGGCACGCGGACGGGAGCAGAAGTTCTCCGAGCGCATGGCCTGCCCCAACGAGCACGTCCTGGAGACCGACGAGCTCGAGCCGCGCTCGTTCTCCTTCAACTCGCCCTTCGGCGCGTGCGCGGAGTGCCACGGACTCGGCACCCGCATGGAGGTCGACCCCGAGCTGGTCGTCACCGACCCCAGCGCCACCCTGGGCGAGGGAGCCGTCACCGCCTGGTCCGGCGCCCACGTGGCCGACTTCTTCCAGCGGCTCATGGGTGCGTTGGGCGACGAGCTCGGCTTCGACCTCGACACGCCCTGGGAGAACCTCTCCGCCAAGGCCCAGCGATCGATCCTCGACGGTCACGCGACCAAGGTCCACGTGCGCCACCGCAACCGCTACGGCCGCGAGCGGTCCTACTACACCGCATTCGAGGGTGTCCGCCCCTACATCGAGCGCCGTCACCGCGAGGCCGAGTCCGACACCAGCCGGGAGCGCTTCGAGGGATTCATGCGCGAGGTGCCGTGCCCCGCCTGCCTCGGCTCGCGCCTCAAGCCGGTCGTGCGCGCGGTCACCGTCGGCGGCCTGTCCATCTCCGAGGTCTGCGCGATGCCGATCAACGAGACCGCCGACTTCCTGCGCACCGTGGAGCTCAGCACCCGTGAGCGGCAGATCGCCGAACAGGTGCTCAAGGAGATCCAGGAGCGTCTGCGCTTCCTGCTCGACGTGGGGCTCGACTACCTCTCACTCGACCGACCCTCGGGTTCGCTCTCGGGTGGCGAGGCCCAGCGGATCCGGCTGGCGACGCAGATCGGCGCCGGCCTCGTCGGGGTGCTCTACGTGCTCGACGAGCCCTCCATCGGCCTGCACCAGCGCGACAACCACCGCCTCATCGAGACCCTCGTCCGACTCCGCGACCTCGGCAACACCCTCATCGTCGTCGAGCACGACGAGGACACCATCCGGGTCGCCGACTGGGCGGTCGACATCGGCCCGGGTGCCGGCGAGCACGGTGGCCAGGTCGTCCACTCCGGTCCCGTCGCCGACCTGCTGACCCATCCCGACTCGCCGACCGGCATGTACCTCTCCGGCCGCAAGTCCATCCCGCTGCCCGCCGTACGACGTCCGCGGACGCCGGGGCGCGAGCTGAAGGTCGTCGGCGCCAAGGAGCACAACCTCCAGGACATCGACGTGTCGTTCCCGCTGGGGATGTTCGTCGCCGTCACCGGGGTCAGCGGCTCGGGCAAGTCCACGCTGGTCAACGACATCCTCTACACGTCGCTGGCCAAGCAGATCTACAACGCCCGCACGGTCCCGGGACGGCACCGTCGCATCGAGGGGCTCGCCGAGGTCGACAAGGTCATCCACGTCGACCAGTCGCCCATCGGTCGCACGCCCCGCTCGAACCCCGCCACCTACACCGGCGTCTTCGACCACGTCCGCAAGCTGTTCGCCTCCACCCCGGAGGCCAAGATGCGCGGCTACCTGCAGGGCCGCTTCTCGTTCAACGTCAAGGGCGGGCGTTGCGAGGCCTGCTCGGGCGACGGAACCATCAAGATCGAGATGAATTTCCTGCCCGACGTCTACGTGCCCTGCGAGGTCTGCCACGGCGCGCGCTACAACCGCGAGACGCTCGAGGTCCACTACAAGGGCAAGACCATCGCCGAGGTCCTCGACATGCCGATCGAGGAGGCGGTGGACTTCTTCGCCGCGGTTCCGGCGATCAACCGGCACCTGACGACCCTGGTCGACGTCGGGCTGGGATACGTCCGTCTGGGCCAGCCCGCTCCGACGCTGTCCGGTGGCGAGGCGCAGCGCGTGAAGCTCTCCACCGAGCTGCAGAAGCGCTCCACCGGCCGCACGGTGTACGTGCTCGACGAGCCCACCACCGGCCTGCACTTCGAGGACATCCGCAAGCTGCTGCTGGTGCTGGGTCGACTGGTCGACCAGGGCAACACGGTGCTGGTGATCGAGCACAACCTCGACGTCATCAAGACCGCGGACTGGATCGTCGACATGGGGCCGGAGGGCGGCAACCGGGGCGGCCTGGTCGTTGCCGAGGGCACGCCGGAGGACGTCGCGGCCCACCCCGACAGCCACACGGGCCGGTTCCTGAAGTCGCTGCTCGACGGCCAGACCCGGGTCCCGACCGGCGCCCGCTCGCGCGCGACGGCCGCCACGAAGAAGGCGACCCAGAAGGTGTCGCGGAAGGTCGCCGAGAAGCCCGCAGCCACGAAGAAGGCGGCGAACAAGCCCGTCAAGAGGGCGACCACGAAGGCGACGCCGACCCCGAGGGCGGCTCGCAGTCGTTGACCCGGGCGGCCCGCCCGGCGGCCGGTTCCGTCATACGTACGGACGGTTTCCGACCGGGAGATCCGTCCGTACGTATGACGGAGCCTCCCGCGCCGGACCGACGGCTTCGAGCGGCTCGGCTCACTAGGCTTCCTGCATGGCCGACCTCATCCCGCTTCGCGACCTGCCCCTCGACCGACGCCGACTCGTCGGCTGCGCCGCCCTCTTCGGTGTCGCCGGTCCGCTCCTGGTCGCCTGTGGCAGCGACGACGCCGGGAGCAGCGGGGCCTCCGACAGCGCCGGCGCGAGCCCGTCGCCCGGCGAGGTCCTCGTGGCAGCCGCGGACGTCCCGGTCGGGGGTGGGGTCATCCTGAGCGACCTCAACGTGGCGGTGACCCAGCCGAAGGAGGGTGAGTTCCGCGCCTTCGACTCGCGCTGCACCCATCAAGGCGGGAAGCTCAGCGAGCCGCAGGACGGGATCATGACCTGTCCGTTGCACGGCAGCCAGTTCTCGGTCGAGGGTGACAACCTCGTCGGCCCGAACGGCGACGCCGCCGGCACCACCCCGGACCTGGTCGACATCGACGTCAGGCTCGAGGGCGACGACGTCGTCCGCGCCTGACGCCTGCGCGCGCGTCGCAGGCCGCCCCCTCCGCCCGAGGCCGCCCCCTCCGCGGCCGAGGCCGCCCCCTCCGCCCGAGGTGGTCTGGGCCGGTGAGCCTGCTCGCTGGCTTCGACACACTCAGCCGGTCATGGTGGCAGGGAGACAGGTGAGGCGTCTGGGGCGGAGACACATCTGTCTTTCCCTGTCGTGCCGCCCGTGACCACGGGAGCCGGGCGTGCGCGAGGTGCTGGTGTTCGCCGAGTCGGCGCTGGACGCCGACCAGCGGATCTGGCTGCTCGACCGGCTCGAGCACCTGCGACGACGACCCGTGATCTGCCAGGTCCACCTGCGCCCGGTCCGCCCCGCCGAGGAAGCGCGGCGGGTGGGCGAGCGCCCCACCGGCCGCCTCCCTGCCCAGACGGGACGGCGGGCAGCGCCGGGGGAGTCCCCGGACCCGGACGAGTCCGAGGGGCGTGACGTCGAGCTCGCCCGGGCCCGGCAGCGACTGCACGACCTCGTCGAGCTCGTCCGAGGCGCTGGGCACGTCGCCCACGGCGAGCTGCTCGCCGGCCCGCTCATCCGCGCCCTGACCCGTGGCATCGCCGAGCGCTCGCCGGACCAGGTCATCCTGGTGACCTCCGACCATCGCCTCGAGCTCCTGCTCCACCGCGACCTGGAGCGTCGGCTGCGGCATGCCGCAGGGGTGCCGGTGCACGTGATCGCCAGTCCCTCCGGGCTGCCCCGCGGCTGAGTCCGGCCGGTCCCTCGGCCGGCCCCGGCTGGCCCCGGTCCTGTCCCACCTGGACAGTAGGGTTGCCGCGTGGCCGACCCGTCGACGTACCGTCCCGCCGCGGGGTCGATCCCGACCTCGCCGGGCGTCTACCGCTTCTCCGACGCCCGCGGCCGTGTCGTCTACGTCGGCAAGGCCAAGAACCTGCGCTCGCGGCTGTCGTCGTACTTCCAGGACATCGCCAACCTGCACCCCCGCACCGCCACGATGGTCACCACCGCGGCCGCGGTCGAGTGGACCGTCGTCGGGACCGAGGTCGAGGCGCTGCAGCTGGAGTACTCCTGGATCAAGGAGTACGACCCGCGCTTCAACGTGAAGTACCGCGACGACAAGTCCTACCCGTGGCTGGCCGTCACGCTCTCCGACGAGTTCCCACGCGTCATGGTCGGGCGCGGCGCGAAGAAGAAGGGCACCCGATACTTCGGTCCCTACTCCCATGCGTGGGCCATCCGCGACACCGTCGACACGCTGCTGCGCGTCTTCCCGATGCGGTCCTGCTCGAACGGCGTCTTCACGCGCAGCGGCCAGGTCGGCCGTCCGTGCCTGCTGGGCTACATCGACAAGTGCTCGGCGCCCTGCGTGGGCCAGGTCAGCGCCGAGGAGCACCGCGCGATCGTCCAGGACTTCTGCGACTTCATGGGCGGGCAGACCACGGAGTTCACCAAGCGCATCGAGAAGGAGATGTACGCCGCCTCCGCCGCGATGGACTTCGAGAAGGCCGCCCGGCTCCGCGACGACCTGGGGGCGCTCAACCGGGCCCTGGAGAAGCAGGCCATCGTGCTGGGCGACGGCACCGACGCCGACGTCATCGCCGTCGAGGAGGACCCCCTCGAGGTCGCGGTTCAGATCTTCCACGTCCGCGGCGGCCGCGTCCGCGGCCAACGCGGCTGGGTGGCCGAGAAGACCGAGGACGCCGACCTCGGAGGGCTCATGGAGCGGTTCCTGCTCCAGCTCTACGCCGCCGAGACCGGCGACGGCGTGCCCCGGGAGATCCTGGTCCCCGCCCTCCCCGAGGACCACGCCGCGATGGAGGAGTGGCTCACGGGCCTGCGCGGCAGCCGCGTCCGGGTCCGGGTGCCGCAGCGAGGGGACAAGAAGGCGCTGCAGGAGACCGTGGCCCGCAACGCGAAGCAGTCGATGATGCTGCACAAGACCAAGCGCGCGTCCGACCTGACCAGCCGCAACCAGGCGCTGGAGGACATCCAGGTGGCCCTCGAGCTGCCCGAGGCGCCCCTGCGCATCGAGTGCTTCGACATCTCCAACCTCCAGGGCACCGAGGTGGTGGGGTCGATGGTCGTCTTCGAGGACGGTCTGCCCCGCAAGTCGGAGTACCGCCGGTTCGTGGTCCGTGGCGTCGACGGGCAGAACGACGTCGCCGCGATGCACGAGGTCGTCACGCGTCGCTTCCGACGACTCCTCGACGAGCGCGTGGAGCACCCCGAGCTCGGCGAGACCGCCCCCGGCGAGAGCGGGCCGATGCTCGTCGACCCCGACACCGGGCGCACGAAGTCGTTCGCCTACACACCTGGCCTGGTCGTGGTCGACGGCGGACCGCCCCAGGTCGCCGCGGCCCAGCGCGCCCTCGACGAGCTCGGCATCGACGACGTGCCCGTGTGCGGGCTGGCCAAGCGGCTCGAGGAGATCTGGCTGCCGTCGCAGGAGGACCCGGTCATCATGCCGCGCACCAGCGAGGCGCTGTTCCTGCTCCAGCGGGTGCGCGACGAGGCGCACCGCTTCGCCATCGCCCACCATCGCGGCCGTCGGTCCAAGACGATGGTGGAGAGTCTCCTCGACGACGTCCCTGGGCTCGGCGAGGTGCGCCGCAAGGCGCTGTTGCGACGGTTCGGCTCGCTGCGCAAGCTGCGGGCTGCCACCGTGGAGGAGATCGGCGAGGTGCCCGGCATCGGACCGAGCACCGCGCAGCGCATCGTCGATGCGCTGACCAAGGACGCACCAGCACCGGGGGTCAACACCGCCACCGGCGAGATCGAGGAGGGGTAGCAGTGGCGCTCACGTCGCCAGGAAGCCCGGCACGACGGCGGGGTCGACGGGCAGACCGACGACCGCGGCGAGCTCGTCGTGGTCACCGGCATGACCGGTGCCGGCCGCAGCACCGCGGCCAAGGAGCTGGAGGACCTCGGCTACTTCGTCGTCGACAACCTGCCGCCGCGCCTGGTCGGAGACGTGGTCCGGATGGTCGATGACACCCACGGCGTCGAGCAGTCGATCGCGGTCGTGGTCGACGTCCGCTCCGGGTCGTTCTTCGAATCCCTGCGCGAGGTCGTCAAGGGCGGGGTCGCGGACCGCCGTACGACGCTGTTGTACCTCGAGGCCGACGACGACGTCCTGGTGCGCCGTCAGGAGGCGGCTCGGCGGCCCCACCCGCTCCAGGAGGGCGGGCGCCTGCTCGACGGCCTGCAGCGCGAGCGTGAGGTCGTCGCCGACCTGCGCGGGGACGCCGACATCGTCATCGACACCAGCAACCTCAACGTCCACCAGCTGACGGCCCAGATCGCCCGCAACTTCGGCACCGAGGAGCGGCTGGCGCTCAAGATCACCGTGGTGAGCTTCGGGTTCAAGTACGGCATCCCGGTCGACGCCGACTACGTCGCTGACATGCGGTTCCTGCCCAACCCGTTCTGGGTGCCCGAGCTGCGCTCGCAGACCGGCCGCGACGAGGGCGTCTCCGACTACGTGCTGAGCCAGCCGGGCGCCGGGCCCTTCCTCGAGCACTTCCTGCCGCTCGTGACCGCCGTCGGTGAGGGCTACCTGCGCGAGGGCAAGCGCTTCATGACCATCGCGGTCGGCTGCACTGGTGGCAAGCACCGCAGCGTGGCCATGTCGGAGGAGATCGCGGAGCGACTGCGCGTCGGCGGCCTCGACGCCGTCGCCGCCCACCGCGACCTGGGGCGGGAGTGAGCGGCACGGTCTCCGGCGAGCACCGGGCGGGGCCACGCGTGGTCGCGCTCGGCGGCGGCCACGGGCTCTCCGCGTCACTGGCCGCGCTGCGGCGCGTGACCGACTCGCTCACCGCGGTGGTCACCGTCGCCGACGACGGCGGGTCATCGGGCCGGCTGCGCCGCGAGTTCGGCTGCCTGCCGCCCGGCGACCTGCGTCAGGCCCTCTCCGCGCTCTGCGGGGACGACGAGTGGGGCGTCACCTGGGCCCGCGCCCTCCAGCACCGGTTCTCCAGCGACGGCGACCTCGACCGCCACGCCCTCGGCAACCTCCTCATCGTCACGTTGTGGGACCTTCTGGGCGACCACGTCGCCGGCCTGGACTGGGTCGCGCGCCTGCTGGGCGCCCAGGGCCGCGTGCTGCCGATGGCGCTGGCCCCGCTCGAGATCACCGCCCAGGTGCGCGGGGTCGCCCCGGAGGCGCCCGACGCGATCACCACGGTGCGCGGCCAGGCCGAGGTGGCGGTGACCCCCGGTCAGGTGCTCTCGGTGGCCCTGGACCCCGGCGACGCCCCCGCGTGCCCTGAGGCCGTCAGCGCGGTGATGGAGGCCGACTGGGTGGTGCTGGGCCCCGGCTCGTGGTTCACCAGCGTGATCCCGCACCTGCTCATCCCGGACCTCCGGCGCGCCCTGGAGCAGACCCCGGCCCGCATCCTCGTCGCCCTCAACCTCACGGCACAGTCGGGGGAGACCGAGGGGTTCACCCCCGAGGCCCACCTGGAGGTGCTGGCCCAGCACGCGCCCGGTCTGAGCCCCGCAGCGGTGCTCGCGGACCACTCCACGGTGGCCGACCCCGAGAGCCTCACGAGGGCCGTGGAGGGGCTGGGGGCGTGCCTGCTCACCGAGGACGTGGCACGCGACGACGGGTCCCCGCGGCACGACCCGGACAAACTGGCGGCCGCCTATGCGCGGGCGTTGGGGGCGACGTAGGGTGGCCCCCACCTCACCTGCCGCCGACAAGATCCGACGGCTGCTGCACGAGCGCACGAGCACCGCCCCGTGGTCCACCCAGGCCGGGGCAGAAGAGGGGACCGAGGCGTGACAGGATCGGACGAATGGCGATGACGGCTCAGGTCAAGGCAGAGCTGGCCAGCACCCCGGTGACGAAGACCTGCTGCCGCAAGGCGGAGGTTTCCTCGATGCTCCGCTTCGCCGGAGGGCTGCACATCGTCAGCGGGCAGATCGTCGTGGAGGCCGAGCTCGACACCGGCGCCGCTGCGCGACGTCTGCGCCGCGACATCTCCGAGATCTACGGCCACGCCTCCGACGTCGCCATGGTCACCGGCCACGGCATCCGCAAGCACAGCCGGTACGTCGTTCGTGTCGTCCGCGACGGCGAGGCCCTGGCGCGACAGACCGGTCTCCTCGACGGCCGTGGCCGCCCCGTGCGGGGACTGCCTCCCCAGGTCGTCTCCGGGGGGAACTGCGACGCGGTCGCCGCCTGGCGCGGGGCCTTCCTGGCCCACGGTTCCCTGACCGAGCCCGGACGTTCGTCGGCCCTCGAGGTCACCTGCCCCGGCCCCGAGGCCGCGCTGGCCCTCGTCGGAGCCGCCCGCCGTCTCGGCATCAGCGCCAAGGCCCGCGAGGTCCGCGGCGTCGACCGCGTCGTCATCCGTGACGGCGACGCCATCGGCGCCCTCCTGACCCGGCTGGGCGCCCACGAGTCGCTCATGGCGTGGGAGGAACGCCGCATGCGCCGCGAGGTGCGCGCGACCGCCAACCGGCTGGCCAACTTCGACGACGCCAACCTGCGCCGCTCGGCCCGCGCGGCCGTCGCCGCCGGGGCTCGCGTCGAGCGCGCCCTGGAGATCCTGGGCGAGGAGATCCCCGACCACCTGCGGCAGGCCGGTGGCCTCCGCCTCGAGCACAAGCAGGCGTCGCTGGAGGAGCTCGGGCAGCTGCACGACCCGGCCCTCACCAAGGACGCCATCGCCGGGCGCATCCGCCGCCTGCTCGCGATGGCCGACAAGAAGGCCCAGGAGCTCAACATCCCCGACACCGAGGCATCCCTCACCCCCGAGATGTTGGCTGAAGACGAGTGAGTCGAGCTCGCTCGGCGTCACTCGTCGAGCGGCCGAGGTCGAGCGAGCCCGCGGCCGAGCCTGCGAGGCCGCGACGGGCGTGTCGAGACCTCGGTGACGTGGGCAGTGCCCCTGCCATCCGGCCCCGCCTTTTGATCGATCCAAAGTTACCGATCCGTACGGGGAGCACAGGGTCGTGACGCGCGACAGGGGGCGATAGGGTCGGGACCGTCCCTACCCCATCCTCCAGGAGACTCGCTGTGACTGTTCGTGTAGGCATCAACGGCTTCGGCCGTATCGGCCGCAACTTCTACCGGGCCGTCCGCGCCTCGGGCGCCGACATCGAGATCGTCGGCGTCAACGACCTCACCGACAACAAGTCGCTGGCCCACCTGCTCAAGTTCGACTCCGTCCTCGGCCGCCTCGACGCCGACGTGTCCTCGACCGACACGTCGATCAAGGTCGGCGACGCCGAGTTCGCGGTCTCCGCCGAGCGTGACCCCTCCAAGCTCGGCTGGGGCGACCTCGGCGTGGACGTGGTCGTGGAGTCCACCGGATTCTTCACCGACGCCACGAAGGCCAAGGCCCACGTGGACGCGGGAGCCAAGAAGGTCATCATCTCCGCCCCCGCCTCCAACGAGGACATCACCATCGTGATGGGCGTCAACCACGAGCTCTACGACCCGGCGCAGCACACCGTCATCTCCAACGCGTCCTGCACGACGAACTGCCTGGCGCCCATGGCCAAGGCGCTGCACGACGAGTTCACCATCGTCAAGGGCCTGATGACGACCATCCACGCCTACACCGCCGACCAGAACCTGCAGGACAACATCCACAAGGACCCGCGTCGTGCACGCGCTGCCGCCCTCAACATGGTCCCCACCTCGACTGGTGCGGCCAAGGCGATCGGTCTCGTCATGCCCGAGCTGAAGGGCAAGCTCGACGGCTACGCCATGCGCGTCCCGGTCCCGACCGGCTCGGCCACCGACCTGACCTTCGAGGCCGGCCGGGAGACCTCCGTCGAGGAGGTCAACGCCGCGGTCCAGAAGGCCGCCGACGGCCGCTTCCTGCGCTACTCCACCGACCCGCTGGTCTCGACCGACATCGTCACCGACCCGGCCTCGTGCATCTTCGACGCCCCGCTGACCAAGGTCATCGGCAACCAGGTCAAGGTGCTCGGCTGGTACGACAACGAGTGGGGCTACTCGAACCGTCTCGCCGACCTGATCACCCACATCGGCGACTCCCTCTGAGCGCGGGCTCGGAACCGGTTCGATGACGACGATCGACGACCTCGGTGACCTCCGGGGGCGGACCGTGCTGGTGCGGTCCGACCTCAACGTGCCGCTCGACGGTGAACGCATCACGGACGACGGGCGCATCCGGGCCAGCCTGCCCACCCTGCGCCGGCTGACCGAAGCCGGCGCCCGGGTGGCGGTGGTGGCCCACCTCGGGCGGCCCAAGGGTGCGCCGGACCCGGCGTACTCCCTGCGCCCCGTCGCCGCCCGCCTGGGCGAGCTGCTGGGCGCCGAGGTCGCCTTCGCCGAGGACACCGTGGGCGACAGCGCCCGCGCCGTCGTCGGCAGCCTGTCCGACGGGCAGGTGGCGGTCCTGGAGAACGTGCGCTTCAACGCGGGGGAGACCAGCAAGGTCGAGGCGGAGCGCGAGGCGTTCGCCCGCGAGCTCGCGGCGCTGGCCGACGTCTTCGTCTCCGACGGCTTCGGGGTGGTGCACCGCAAGCAGGCGAGCGTGTACGACGTCGCGCGGCTGCTCCCGCACGCCATGGGCGGACTGGTGCACACCGAGATCGAGGTGCTGCGCCGCCTCACCGAGGAACCCGAGCGTCCCTACGCGGTGGTGCTGGGCGGCTCCAAGGTCTCCGACAAGCTCGGCGTCATCGACAACCTGCTCGGCAAGGCCGACCGCCTGCTCATCGGCGGCGGGATGGTCTTCACCTTCCTCGTCGCCCAGGGTCACGGAGTCGGCAAGAGCCTGCTCGAGGAGGACCAGGTCGAGGTGTGCCGGGAGTACCTCCGGCGCGCCGAGGAGTCCGGCGTGCAGCTGATCCTCCCCGCCGACATCGTGGTGGCGCCGGAGTTCTCCGCCGACGCGCCTGCGACGGTCGTCCCGGCCGACGCGATCCCCGACGACCAGCTCGGGCTCGACATCGGTCCTGACTCCCAGCAGGCCTTCGCAGCGGCGCTGGCCGACGCCCGGACGGTCTTCTGGAACGGTCCCATGGGCGTCTTCGAGTTCCCGGCCTTCGCCGAGGGCACCCGCGCGGTGGCCCAGGCGCTGACCGGGATCGACGGGTTGTCGGTGGTCGGCGGCGGTGACTCCGCCGCGGCCGTGCGGACCCTCGGCTTCGACGAGGCCGCCTTCGGCCACATCTCCACCGGGGGCGGTGCCAGCCTCGAGTACCTCGAGGGCAAGGAGCTCCCGGGCATCGACGTCCTCGACGACACCACCTCTGACCACTGAAACGAGAGAGACCCATGTCCCGAACCCCGCTGATGGCCGGCAACTGGAAGATGAACCTCAACCACCAGGAGGCCGTCGTCCTGGTCCAGAAGCTGGCGGCCGCCCTCGCCGACAAGAAGCACGACCCGGCCAGGGCCGAGGTCGTGGTGGTCCCGCCCTTCACCGACCTGCGCAGCGTGCAGACCTGTGTCGACGGCGACAAGCTCTCGATCGGGTACGGCGCCCAGGACGTCTCGTCGCAGGAGAAGGGCGCCTACACCGGGGAGATCTCCGCCGCCATGCTGGCCAAGCTCGGCGTCTCCTACGTCCTGGTGGGCCACTCCGAGCGGCGCGAGTACCACGCCGAGGGCGACGACCTGGTCAACGCCAAGGCCAAGCGTGCGCTCGCCGAGGGCATGACCCCGCTGGTCTGCGTGGGGGAGGGCCTGGAGGTCCGCAAGGAGGGCCGTCAGGTGGAGCACACCCTCGCCCAGGTCGACGGCTCCCTGGCCGGCCTCGACGCGGCGCAGGTCGGCGGCCTGGTGATCGCCTACGAGCCCGTGTGGGCCATCGGCACCGGCGAGGTCGCCACCCCCGACGACGCCCAGGAGGTGTGCGCGGCGATCCGGGGACGCGTCGCCGAGGTCTGGGGTGCCGAGGCCGGAGACAAGGTCCGCGTGCTCTACGGTGGCTCGGTCAAGGCGGCCAACGTCGCCGGCATCATGGACAAGGCCGACGTGGACGGCTGCCTGGTGGGCGGGGCGAGCCTCGACCACGAGGAGTTCGGCGGCATCTGCCGCTTCTACGACATGCCCAGGCTCTGACTGCCGTCGGAAGCGCCCCTCTCGTGAGTTAGGCTGTCCCACCGTGATCACCGCACTCACCGTCGTGCTCGTCCTGACGAGCCTATTGATTATCCTCCTCATCCTGCTTCACAAGGGCAGGGGCGGAGGCCTCTCGGACATGTTCGGAGGCGGCATGTCCAGTGGTCTCGGTGGGTCCTCGGTTGCTGAACGCAACCTGGACCGCATCACGTGGGGAGCCGGCATCATCTGGTTCGCCTGCGTGATCGCCCTAGGTCTGCTGATGAAGGTCAACGCCTAGGCAGCTGGCCCTCGTCATTCCCCCGAGCAAGAGGAGAAGTGAGCGTGGCAGGTGGTGCAAGCGCCATCCGCGGCAGCCGTGTGGGCGCCGGTCCGATGGGAGAGGCCGAGCGCGGGCAGTCCGCACCTCGGCAGCGAGTGGTCTACTACTGCTCGCACCGGCACGAGTCGGAGGTGTACTTCGCCGTCGAGGTGACCGCCCCGGAGTCCTGGGACTGTCCCAAGTGCGGCCTTCCGGCCAACCAGGACGCGGACAACCCTCCGCCGCCGACGAAGATCGAGCCCTACAAGACGCACCTCGCCTACGTGAAGGAGCGTCGCAGCGACACCGAGGCGGCCGACATCCTCGACGAGGCTCTGAAGCTGCTCCGGGACCGCCGCAAGCGCGGTGAGATCGGCTTCTGAGGAGCCCGTCGCCGCGAGTGCGAGAACGACGTCCATCAGCCGCTGACCGGTCCCCGGTCGGCGGCTGATCGTCTCTCAGCGGTCGAGCTGTCCCGCGGCGGCCTCGTCGAGGAACCAGAAGGTCCGCCGCAGGCCACGCGGTCCGGCCGAGGGGGTCTCCTCGATGTCGCCGCCCGCCACCGATCGGGCCACCGCGTCGGCCTTCTCCTCGCCTGCCGCCACGAACCACACCTCGTCGGCGCGCCGGAGCGTCGTCATGCCCAGGCTGACGCGTGTGGGCGGCGGCTTGGGGGAGTCGGTGACCGCCAGCGCCAGCGCGTCGGCGTGCACCTCCGCACGTCCGGGGAACAGCGAGGCGCAGTGACCGTCGGGTCCGATCCCCAGCATGAGCACGTGGAACCAGGCGTGGCCCTCGGGGACGTGGCCGCGGGACAGCCGCAGGTCCTCGGCGTACGCCGCCGCCGCCGCCCCGACGTCGGCGTGACCGTCGTCGGAGGCGGGCATCGCGTGCACCCGGTCCCGCGTCAGCGTCAGCCGTCGCAGGCCGTCCTGCAGGGCCTGGCCGGCGTTCCGGTCGTCGTCGTCGGTCGGCACGTAGCGCTCGTCGCCCCACCACAGGGAGACCCGTGACCAGTCGATGTCCTCCCTCTCGGCGGCCAGGTCGGCGAGCCGGGTGTGCAGGCGCCGGGTCAGGGACCCGCCGGTCAGCACGACGTGCGGCTCGTCACCCATCGCCTCGATCTCCGCGAGGTGGTCGAGCAGATGGGTCGCCACCCGCTCCGCGACCTCGTCGGCGGTGGGGCGTACGACGATCTGATCCGCGCTCGTGCTCACAGGTCGGTCCGTTCCTCAGGCTGTCGGGGCCTACTTCTGGGCCTACTTCTGGGCCTTCTTTTGGGCCTTCTGGCCTCGTCGTCGGGCGGTCCGGGTGGCGCCACCCTTGCGGCCGGCGCTCATCCGCGTCAAGCGCTTGACGGTGCTGGCGTAGACGTCGTCGGGGTCCAGCCGACGCAGCTCCTCGGTCAGCAGGGCGGGGATCTCCCGGCGCACGAGGGCGACCGGGCGGTCGGGCTGCCCGGGCACGCTCAGCACGGCGTGACGACCGTCGTCACGGGCCAGGCGGATGTCGCCCGACTTCATCGAGAGCACGACCTCGGTGATGCCGGGACCGTCGGACTGACGGCGGGTGGCGGTCACCTTGAGCTTGTCGCCCAGCCAGGCCGCGAGGAGGTCCGCGCTGGGGCTGACCCGCTCCGAGGTGACGCTCACAGCCGTGACCTTCCCGTCGGTCTGGTCGAGCGCCGCGGCGAGGAAGGCCCGCCACGGCGTGACCCGGGTCCACGCGAGATCGGTGTTGCCCGGCGCGTAGGAGCGGCACTGGTCGAGCATGGCGCGGGCGCGCGCCGTCGGCGCCCGGGCGGCGTCGGTGATCCGCCGGGTGGCCAGCATGCCCACCGGGTCGGCGGCCGGGTCGACGGGCGACCCGCACGGCCACCAGACCACCACGGGGGAGTCGGGCAGCAGCAGCGGCAGCAGGACCGAGTCGGGGTGCTTGGCCACGGGCCCCTCCAGCCGGATGAGCGCCTGCTCCCCGGCCGTGCCGCTGCCGGTGCGGATCTCTGCGGTGATGCGCGAGGTGCCACGCGCCGAGCCGATGATCAGTCCCAGCAGCCGGGAGGGATGCTCCCGCGCGGCGTCGCGGGCGGCGTCGAGGGCGTGCTCGGCCTCGTCGTCGTCGACCACCACGATCATGGTCATCACCATGCCCATGGCCGGGCTCCCCGCGTTGCGCCGTGCCTTGACGATCGCCGAGGCGATGGCGCTGGCGTTGGTGTCCTCCAGGAGCGTTCCGCGAGATGTCATGGTCGCCTCCAGGCACGGCCCTCGCGCGCCAGCATCGCGTTCGCGGACTCCGGGCCCCACCCACCGCTGGGGTACTGCTCGGGCTTCCCTCGGTCGGCCCAGTAGTCGATGATCGGGTCGAGGATCCGCCAGGACTGCTCGACCTCCTCGTGGCGGGGAAACAGGGGCGGTTCCCCGAGCAGCACGTCGAGGATGAGCCGCTCGTAGGCCTCGGGAGAGGCCTCGGTGAAGCTGCCGCCGTAGGCGAAGTCCATGTTCACGTCACGGATCTCCATCTGGGTGCCGGGCACCTTGGAGCCGAAACGCAGCGTGACGCCCTCGTCGGGCTGGACCCGGATGACCAGGGCGTTGTGGCTGAGGTCCTCCACCGCCGCCTGCGCGAAGGGCAGGTGCGGCGCCCGCTTGAAGGAGACCGCCACCTCGGTCACGCGGCGGCCCAGACGCTTGCCGGTGCGCAGGTAGAAGGGCACGCCCGACCAGCGGCGGCTGTCGATGCCGAGCCGGATCGCGGCGTAGGTCTCGGTCGTCGAGGTCGAGGCGATGTCGGGCTCGTCCAGGTAGCCGCCGACCTTCACGCCACCGGCCCACCCGGCGGCGTACTGCCCGCGGGCGGTGGTGAGGTCGAGACGACGCGGCAGGACGACCGACTCCAGCACCTTCTGCTTCTCCAGGTGCAGGCTGCGGGCGTCGAACGAGGTCGGCTCCTCCATCGCGGTCAGCGCCATCAGCTGGATGAGGTGGTTCTGGATGACGTCGCGGGCGGCGCCGATGCCGTCGTAGTAGCCGGCACGGCCGCCGATGCCGATGTCCTCGGCCATCGTGATCTGCACGTGGTCGACGTAGTTGCTGTTCCAGATCGGCTCGAACATCATGTTGGCGAAGCGCATCGCCAGGATGTTCTGGACCGTCTCCTTGCCGAGGTAGTGGTCGATGCGGAAGACCGACTCCGGCGAGAAGACCCCGCTGAGGGTCTCGTTGAGCTTCTGGGCGGTCTTCAGGTCCGAGCCGAACGGCTTCTCGACCACGACGCGCCGCCAGGTGTCGGGGCTGTCCTCGGTCAGGCCGTGCTCCTGGAGCTGGCCGACCACGTCACCGAAGTAGCGCGGGGGGATGGAGAGGTAGAAGGCGTGGTTGCCGCCGGTGCCGCGCACCCGGTCGAGGTCCTCGATCGTCTGCTTCAGCTGACCGAAGGCCTGGTCGTCGTTGAAGTCACCCTGGACGAAGCGGAAGCCCTCGGCCAGCTGGTGCCAGACCTCCTCGCGGAACTCGGTGCGGGCGTGCTCGCGGACCGAGTCGTGCACGACCTTGGCGAAGTCCTGGTGCGCCCAGTCGCGTCGGGCGAAGCCGACGAGGGAGAAGCCGGGCGGCAGCAGACCGCGGTTGGCGAGGTCGTAGATGGCCGGCATCAGCTTCTTGCGCGCCAGGTCGCCGGTGACGCCGAAGATCACCATGCCGCAGGGGCCGGCCACCTTCGGCAGCCGGCGGTCCTGCGGGTCACGCAGCGGGTTGGACCCCGACCGTGGGCTCATGCGCCCGTCAGCGCCGCTCGTACGGCGGCCAGGCCGGCGTCGCGGTCGTGCAGGTGCACCCGCAGCACGGGACGACCCTTGTCGCCCAGCACCGTGGCGTCACCGGCCGCCTGGGCGGCGATGAGCGTGCCGAACCCGAAGTCGCGACCCGGCACCTCGAGGTCGTCCTGGGGCGTGTCGGTGATCTGCAGGTAGACACCGGTGGCAGGCCCGCCCTTGTGGAACTGACCGGTGGAGTGCAGGAACCGCGGCCCCCACCCGAAGGTGACCGGGCGCTCCGCGCGCCGGGCCAGGGGAGCGCGCACGGCGTCCTCCAGGTCGGCGTGGGCCCAGCGGTCCAGGTAGGCCATGACCGCGACGTAGCCGTGCTCGGGGTCGAGCTGGGCCAGCAGCGCGGTCACCGCGTCCTCCAGCGAGCCGGAGCCGTCGTGCCAGTCGCCGCCGAGGGTGCTGATCTCCACGCCCCTGTCATCGGCCCCGCTCGAGCCGGAGCTCTCGGAGGCCGGCGGGTCGTCGAGCATCGCGCGGGCTGCGGTCTTGGCGCTCTCCACGTCGGGCTGGTCGAAGGGGTTGATGCCGAGGAGACGTCCGGCCACGGCGGTGGCGACCTCCCACAGCATGAGCTGACCGCCGAGGCTGCCGCTGACGGCCAGGTGGGCTCCGTCCTCGGGCAACGACGCCGACCCGGCCTCACCGACGAGGTGGGTCACGGTCACGTCACCGGCGGGGCCCTGCGCCTCGGGGGCGTCGACGCCCTCGACGACGACCGGCAGGACACCCGTGCCGTCCTTGCCGGTGCTCTCGGCGATGAGCTGCTCGGCCCAGGCCCCGAGCCCGACGATGCCGGAGCCCTCGTCGACGAGGACCAGCTTGTCGCGGCGGGCGGCTGCGTTGTCGTCGTCGCCGAGGAGCCCGGCCATGGCCGCGCCGAGCACGAGGCCCGGGTTGGACTCGTGGTCGACGGACAACAGCGCGGCGGCAGAGGCTGCGTCGGAGAGCAGGGCGGCCACGTCGACCCCCGCCAGGGCGCTGGGCACCAGACCGAAGGCGGTGAGGGCCGAGTAGCGCCCGCCGACGTCGGGGTCGGCGGCGACGACTCGCAGACCGGCCTGGTCGCTCTGCTCCTGCAGGGGCGAGCCGGGGTCGGTCACGATCACGACGTGGTCGGAGGGCTGGAGACCGGCCTCGACGAAGGCGTGCTCGAAGGCTCGACGCTGGGAGTCGGTCTCGACGGTGGAGCCGGACTTCGACGAGACGACGACGACGGTGCTGGTCAGGTCGCCCGCGAGCGCGGAGCGGACCTGGTCGGGGTGGCTGGAGTCCAGCACCACCAGCTCGACGCCCTCGGTGGCGCAGATGACCTCCGGCGCCAACGAGGAGCCGCCCATGCCGCACAGCACGACCCGGGTCAGCCCCTCCTCGCGGCAGGCGTCGACGATGGGTCGGAAGACCGACAGCAGCGGCCGGGACGCTTCGGGCAGCCCCACCCAGGCCAGGCGCTTGGACGCCTCGTCCTCGGCCTCGGGGCCCCACAGCGTGTGGTCGCGCGAGAAGAGCCGGCTGGCGAACTTCTCCTCGACGAGGCTCGGCACGTGCTCGGCGACGGCCCGCTGGGCCTCACCCGACGTCTGGACCGCCACCTGCGCGCTCATGACTTCGACGACTCCATCTGCTTCTCGACGGTTCCGGTGAGCTCGTGCCAGGAGGCCACGAACTTCTCGACGCCCTCCTTCTCGAGGGCCGTGATCACCTCGTCGTAGCCGATGCCCTGCTCGGCAAGTGCGTCGAACACCGCGCGGGCGTCGTCGTACGCGCCGCGCACGGTGTCGCCGGTGACGACACCGTGGTCGGCGAAGGCGTCCATGGTCTTCTCCGGCATGGTGTTGACGACGCCGGAGGTGACGAGGTCGGCGACGTACATCGTGTCGTCGTAGTCGGGGTTCTTGACCCCGGTGGAGGCCCACAGCGGGCGCTGGGGGAGCGCGCCGTGCTCGGCGAGCGCGGCGAAGCGGTCGCTGGAGAAGACCTCCTCGTACTTCTCGAACGCCAGCCGTGCGTTGGCCACCGCGGCCTTGCCGCGCAGCGCCATCGCCTCGTCGGTGCCGACCTCCTCGAGACGCTTGTCGACCTCGCTGTCGACGCGGGAGACGAAGAACGAGGCGACCGAGTGCAGCTGGGAGAGGTCCCAGCCGTTGCGGTGGGCCTGCTCGAGACCGGCGAGGTAGGCGTCCATGACGGCCTCGTAGCGCGAGAGCCCGAAGATCAGCGTCACGTTCACGCTGATGCCCTCGCCCAGGGTCTGGGTGATCGCCGGCAGACCCTCGTCGGTCGCCGGGATCTTGATGAAGAGGTTCGGCCGGTCGACCTTGCGCCACAGCTGCTGGGCCGACTCGATGGTGCCCTCGGTGTCGAAGGCCAGGGTCGGGGCGACCTCGATGGAGACCCGGCCGTCCTTGCCGCCGGTCTCGGAGGCCACGTGGGTCAGCTCGTCGCAGGCGTTGCGCACGTCGTCGGTGGTCAGCTCGAGGATGACGTCGTCGACGGTGGCGCCACCGCGGGTGAGGCCGGCCACCTGGTCGTCGTACCGCTCGCCGTCGGCGACGGCCGCGGCGAAGATCGTCGGGTTGGTCGTCACCCCGACGACGTGCTTGTCACGGACGAGCTCGGCCAGGTTGCCCGACTCGATGCGTTCACGCGACAGGTCGTCGAGCCAGATGCTGACGCCGGCGGACGAGAGCTTCTCGAGCCGGTCGGTGCCCTGCTGGGCACCGGGGTTGGTGCCGGGGTCGGATGTCATGGTTCCCTCCACGGTTGGCTGTCGGGTGACGTTCTGTGTGGCACCCGGTCCGGTGCCGGCCCGGGTCGGGCCGCTCCGGGACGTGCTCTGTGCGACTACACGCCGCGGGCGGCGTCGTCGATGCTCTCCTTGGCAGCCGAGACGACGGCCGCGGGCGTGAGGCCGAACTTCTCGTACAGCTCCTGGTACTGCGCGCTGGCGCCGAAGTGGTCCAGCGACACGGTGCGGCCGTGGTCGCCCACGATCTCGCGCCAGCCCTGCGCGACGCCGGCCTCGACGCTGACCCGGGACCTGACCTCCGGCAGCAGCACGCTGTCGCGGTAGCTCGCGTCCTGGGCGTCGAACCACTCGCGGCACGGCATCGAGACCACGCGGGCCGCGATGTCGAGCGCGGCGAGCTGCTCACGGGCCTCGACCGCGATCGCGACCTCCGAGCCGGTGGCCACGAGGATGACGTCGGGCGTGGAGGCGGTGTCGAGCAGGACGTAGCCGCCCTTGGCCACGCCGTCGACGGTTGCATAGCCGTCGGTGCCGCGCGGGAAGGTAGGCACGTCCTGGCGGGTCAGCGCGAGCGCCGAGGGGCCGCTGGTGTCCTCCAGCACGGCCTTCCAGGCCGCGACGGTCTCGTTGGCGTCCGCCGGGCGGACCACCGCGAGGCCGGGGATGGCGCGCAGCGCGGCCAGGTGCTCGACCGGCTGGTGGGTCGGGCCGTCCTCACCGAGACCGATGGAGTCGTGGGTCCACACGTAGGTGACGGGCAGGTTCATCAGGGCCGCGAGGCGGACCGCCGGGCGCATGTAGTCGGAGAACACGAGGAAGGTGCCGCCGTACACGCGCGTCCCGCCGTGCAGGGCGATGCCGTTCATCACCGAGCCCATGGCGTGCTCGCGGATGCCGAAGTGCAGGACGCGGCCGTACTCGTTGCCGGAGAACTTCTTGGTGGAGTGCTCGGCGGGCAGGAACGACGGCTCGCCCTTGGGCGTGGTGTTGTTGGAGCCGGCCAGGTCGGCCGAGCCTCCCCACAGCTCGGGCAGGACGGGCGCGATCGCGGAGAGCACCTCGCCGGAGGCCTTGCGGGTGGCCACGCCCTTCGCGTCGGGCTCGAACGTCGGCAGCGCGTCGGCCCAGCCGTCGGGCAGGCGGCGCTCCTTGAAGACCCGGTGGAGCAGCACGTCGCGGTCAGGGTTCTTCGCGGCCCAGGCGTCGTACTCCTCGTCCCAGGCGGAGCCGGCGGCGCTGCCGCGCTCCAGCAGACCGCGGGTGTGGGCGATGACCTCGTCGCTGACCTCGAAGGTCTTCTCGGGGTCGAAGCCCATGACCTTCTTGGTGGCCGCGACCTCGTCGTCACCGAGAGCCGAGCCGTGCGAGCCGCCGGTGTTCTGGGCGTTCGGGGCCGGCCAGGCGATGATCGTGCGGAGGTTGATGAAGCTCGGGCGGCCGGTCTCCTTCTGGGCGCGCTGGATGGCGCGCCACAACGCCGGGACGTCCTCGGCGTACTCCGTGCCGTCGTTGGTCCAGTCCACGTTCTGCACGTGCCAGCCGTAGGCGGCGTACCGGGCGGAGACGTCCTCGCTGAACGCCACCGCGGTGTCGTCCTCGATCGAGATCTTGTTGTCGTCGTAGATCAGCACGAGGTTGCCGAGCTGCTGGTGCCCGGCGAGGGACGAGGCCTCGGCGCTCACGCCCTCCTGGAGGTCGCCGTCGGAGCAGATGGCGTAGACCATGTGGTCGAACGGGCTCTCGCCCGCCTTGGCGTCGGGGTCGAGGAGCCCGCGCTCGCGGCGCGCGGCCATCGCCATGCCGACCGCGTTCGCAACGCCCTGGCCCAGAGGACCGGTCGTGGTCTCGACACCGGCGGTGTGACCGTGCTCGGGGTGGCCGGGCGTGCGGCTGCCCCACGTTCTCAGCGCCTTGAGGTCGTCGAGCCCGAGGCCGAAGCCGCCGAGGTAGAGCTGGATGTAGAGCGTCAGGCTGGAGTGGCCGCAGGACAGCACGAACCGGTCCCGGGCGATCCAGCTCGGGTCGGCGGGGTCGTGCCGCATGACCTTCTGGAACAGCAGGTACGACGCCGGGGCGAGGCTCATGGCGGTGCCCGGGTGGCCGTTGCCGACCTTCTGCACGGCGTCCATGGCCAGGACCCGCGCCGTGTCGACCGCCCGGTCGTCCAGCTCGGTCCAGTCGAGGGAGGGGCTCACGAGGGGTCCTCTCGGTTGCTGCTCGGGTGTGGCTCGGGTGGCTCGGGTGTCGGGGGAGTGTCGGGGGGTCGGGGGCTCCGCGTGGGCGGGCCTCTCCCGGCCGTGCCGAGCCTACCCACGCCCCCTGTGTGCATGCACACCCCCGCGGGTGCTCGCGTGGGCGCCCGAGGCGACTACACTCGCTGTGCCAGCCGCCATCTCGAGGACGCGAGGACACGTGACCGCCGTCGACCCCCAGGTGCGGATCTCCCCGACCAGCGGGGGGACCAGCCCGTTCGGCCGGTTCCGCGACGTCCTGGGCGCCTACATCGGGCTGACCAAGCCGCGCATCATCGAGCTGCTGCTGCTGACCACCGTGCCCGTCATGTTCCTGGCGTCGGGCGGCGTGCCTGAGCTCGGCCTCGTGGTGGCCACCGTGCTCGGCGGCACCCTCTCGGCCGGCAGCGCGAACGCCCTCAACTGCGTCTACGACCGCGACATCGACGAGCGGATGCGCCGTACCCGGCGACGGGCGCTGCCGCGGCACGCCGTCTCGCCGCGGGCCGCACTGGTCTTCGGCCTCGCGCTCGGCGTGGTCTCGACCGTCCTGCTGTGGACGCTGGTCAACCCGCTCTCGGCGCTGCTCGCGCTGGGGGCCAACGTCTTCTACGTCGTGGGCTACACGATGCTGCTCAAGCGGCGCACCAGCCAGAACATCGTCTGGGGCGGCGCCGCGGGCTGCTTCCCGGCTCTCATCGGCTGGACCGCGGTGACCGGCTCGCTGTCGTGGGTCCCGGTGGTGCTCTTCGCGGTCGTCTTCTTCTGGACACCGCCCCACTTCTGGGCTCTCGCGCTGCGCTACCGCGAGGACTACGCGGCGGCCGACGTGCCGATGCTGCCGTCGGTCTCACCGGCCCCCGTCGTGGGCCGCCAGATCGTCGCCTACTCGTGGGTGACGGTGGCGACCTCGCTGCTGCTGTGGCCGGTCGCCGGCACGTCGTGGTTCTACCCGACGGTCGCGCTCGTCCTCGGTGCCGTGTTCATCGTGGAGGCCCACCGGCTCTCGGCCCGGACCAGGACGACCGACGACGTGGTCGCGATGCGCCCGATGCGGCTCTTCCACTGGTCCAACATCTACCTGTCGCTGCTGTTCGTGGCTGTCGCCCTCGAGCCCCTCGTCGCCGGCACCACCGCCACCCCCTGATCCTTCCGGGCCTGCCGGTTTCCCAAGGTATGCAGGCAATCTGACGCTTCCCATGGTGTCGGGAGCGTGGGGAGCGCCAGGTTGCCGTGGGGAGTGGAGCATTGCCCGGGTTGCCCAGTCCACGACCAGCCCCAGGGCCGCGCGAGCTCACGCGCACGTCGTACGCCGACGCGCGCCTGGCCGCATGCAGCCGCGCGGTGGCTGTACGCCGCTGCCGTGCGTCTCATCGGACTGACACGGCCGACCTCCCCATGGCAAGCACGCGCTCCCCATGCTCCGGACGCCATGGGGAGCGCCAGTACGCCTGCATACCTTGGGAAACCGGCAGGGCCAACCGACAGGGGCCAACCGACAGGGGCCAACCGACAGGGGCCAACCGGCAGGGGCCGGGTCACCCAGACGCGGGGGCGGGGGAGGAGATGGGGGCGGTGTCGCGGGCGGCGAGGAGCAACCAGGTCATGGCGGCCGCGAAGAGGGCGGCGCCGAGCAGGTGGAAGGCCACGAGCACGACCGGCAGGTCGGTGAAGTACTGCACGAACCCGATCGTGCCCTGGGCCAGCACCACCAGGAGCAGCACCCGGGCGGCGCGGGCCAGCTCGGCGGTCCGGTCCAGCGCGCGCACCATGATCACGACGGCCAGCACGAGCCCGAGCAGCAGGAACACCGCGTCGGTGTGCAGCTGGCTCACCGAGCGCGGGTCGAGGCCGTTGCGCGGCGCGTCGACGTCTCCGGCGTGGGGCCCGCTGCCGGTCACCACGGTGCCGAGGTAGAGCACCGCCCAGCCGGTCACGAACACCCCGACCGAGAGCCGCTCGACGGCGGTCGCGAGCGTGGGGGCGAGCGTGGGGGCGAAGGTGGGGGCCGGAACCCGGTCGAGCGTCCACACCGAGCGCACCAGCAGGACCGCGACGCAGATCATGGCCATGGACACGACCAGGTGCAGCGCCACCGTCCAGGGGTTCAGGTCGGTCAGCACGGTGACCCCGCCCAGCACCGCCTGGGCGGGCACACCGACGGCGAGCACGACGGCCGGCAGCCGCAGGTGCTGGCGCCCCGACCGCCACACCGCGACGAGCGTCCAGACCGCGACGGCCGCGATGAGGAAGGTGACCATCCGGTTGCCGAACTCGATGGCGGTGTGGATCGTCATGGCGCCGTGCGGGCGGAACGACTCCTCGGTGCAGCGCGGCCACGTGGGGCATCCCAGCCCCGAGCCGGTCAGGCGCACCACGCCGCCGGTCACCACGATCGCGACGTTGACCACGAGCGAGGCGATGGCGGCTCGGCGCAGCCACGGCGCCGACGTACGACGAGCCGGGGGGCTGAGCGGCGACGTCACGTCTACTCCCACTTGAACGTCCTGGCCGTCAACGCGGTCGCGGCGACCGTCCACACCAGCAGCACCAGCGACTGGTCCAGCGGGAAGGTGCCGTGCACCAGGCTCTCCCGCATGCCGCTGCCCAGCGCACCCGACGGGAGGTAGGCGAGCACGTCGCCGAACCCGCCGTACGTCGACAGCGGCAGCACCACGCCGCCCCCGGCCGCGAGCAGGATGTAGACGAGGTTCGCCGCGGCCAACGTGGCCTCGGCCCGCAGCGACCCGGCGATCAGCAGCCCGAGCGAGGCGAAGGTGGCCGTGCCGAGCACGATCATGGCCAGCGCGCCGGCGAGGGCCCGCACGCTGGTGGCGGGGTCCCAGCCCAGCCCGAGCGCGACCGCCGACAGCACGAGCACCTGGACGGCCTCGACGAGCAGCAGGGCCAGCACCTTGCCCAGCAGCAGCCCGTGCCGCGGCAGGGGAGAGGCGCCGAGCCTCTTGAGCACGCCGTAGCGGCGCTCGAAGCCGGTCGCGATGGCCAGGGAGGTGAAGGCCGTCGACATGATGGCCAGCGCCAGCACGCCGGGGGTGAGCTCGTCGATGGCGGTGTGGGACAGCGACAGGTCGAGCTGACGCGCGGCCAGCACCCCACCGGTCAGCACCAGCACCGGGATGACCAGGGCGAGCAGCAGCTGCTCGCCGTTGCGCAGCAGCAGCACCGTCTCCATCCGCGCCTGGGCCAGGACCTGGCGCGCCAACGGCGCCGAGCCGGGCCGGGGGGCGAAGGTGCCGGTGCTCACGTGAACGTCCTTCCGGTCACCTGGAGGAACACGTCCTCCAGGCTGCGCTGGCCGAGGCTGAGCGACTCCGGCACCACGCCACACCGCTCGCACCAGGCTGAGACGGTGGCCAGCGTGGTCGGGTCCGCGGGGCCGCTGATGAGCAGGCTGTGCTCGTTGACCGGTGTCACCTCGGTCCGCGGCCCCAGCTCCGCCTGCAGCGACGCGGGTGCGTCGGCCGGGAAGGGCTCGGTCACGACGAGCCGGATCGTGACCTCGCCGACGCCGCGGGTCAGCTCGAACGGCGAGCCCGAGGCGATCAGGCGGCCGTGGTCGATGATGTGGACCGTGTCGGCGAGCCGCTCGGCCTCCTCGAGGTAGTGCGTCGTCAGCACCGTCGTCACCCCGTCGCCCTTGAGCTCCTCGAGCAGGTCCCACGTGTCGCGCCGGGCCTGCGGGTCCATCCCCGCGGTCGGCTCGTCGACGAAGAGCAGCTCGGGGCGCCCCACCAGTGCCATGGCCAAAGACAGCCGCTGCTGCTGGCCCCCCGACAGCCGCCGGTACGGCGTACGCCCGCACGTCTCCAGCCCCAGGCGCTCCACCAGCATCGGGACGGGGAGGGGATGGGCGTGCAGGGCCGCGATGTGGCGCAGCATCTCCTCGGCGCGGACGCCGGTCCAGGCGCCTCCGGACTGCAGCATCACCCCGATGCGGGGCAGCAGGGCGCGCCGCTCGACCACCGGGTCGAGCCCGAGCACGCGCACGGTGCCGCCCTGGGGCTTGCGGAAGCCCTCGCAGGTCTCGAGGGTGGTCGTCTTGCCGGCGCCGTTGGGTCCGAGGACGGCCGTGACGCTGCCGCGCTCGACGGTCAGGCTGAGCCCGTCGACGGCGGTCTTGTCGCCGTACCTCATGACGAGTCCGTCGACCTCGACCGCAGGCGAGGAGGGCGAGGTCAGGGACACGCCTGCCAGTCTAGGGACGCGGACCGGCCGGGGCCGACCCGCAGCGCGTGGAGTGCCTCACGCGTCGCGTGCGCCGGCCCGCCCGGTCGCGGGGTCACGACGAGCGGGGCGCTGCGGTCCACGGACAGCTCGACCGGGTGGACAGGGCAGGCTGAGAGCGCTGTGGGCCTGGGGTTAGGGCGGCCTTACTTGAAGCGGCAAGATCAATAAAGGCACACTGGTGTTGTGGAAATCAACGACACCCTCGACGTCGGCGCCGATGCGCCGACGCGTGAGCGTGTCGCCAGGGCGATCCTGGAGCGTGGTCCGAGCACCGCGACGACACTGGCCGAGCAGCTGCTGCTGACGCCGGCCGCCGTGCGTCGTCACCTCGACCACATGCTCGAGACCGGCCTGGTCGAGACCCGCGTGCCCCGTCCCCACGAGGCCCGCACCCGCGGCCGTGGACGCCCGGCGAAGCTCTTCGCGCTCACCGCCGCCGGCCACGACCTGTTCGAGCAGCAGTACGACGACCTCGCCGCCCAGGCGCTCCGGTTCCTGGCGGAGACCGCGGGCGAGGAGGCCATCACCGAGTTCGCCCGGCGCCGCTGGGCGGTCCTGGAGTCCCGCGTGGAGGAGCTCCTGACCCTCGACCCCGACCTGGCGCCCACCGAGGCGTTGGCGGGCGCGATGCGCGAGGCCGGTTTCGCCGCCTCGGTCAGCGAGAGCCCGATGGGGGAGCAGCTGTGCCAGCAGCACTGCCCGGTCGCCCACGTCGCCCACGAGTTCCCCCAGCTGTGCGAGGCCGAGACCGAAGCGATCTCGCGCGTCCTGGGACGGCACGTCCAACGTCTGGCCACCATCGCCCACGGCGACGGTGTGTGCACCACCAGCATCCCCCGAACCAGCACCCGAACCAGCACCCGAACAAGCACGAGCACGAGCACCACCACCCTGTCGGCAACCAACGAGAGGCGGTCCTCATGACCACCCATCCCGACGCACCCCTCACCTCCGTCGAGGAGATGAACCCCGAGCTCCAGGGCCTGGGCCGTTACCAGTACGGCTGGTCCGACTCCGACGTCGCCGGCTCGACCGCCAAGCGCGGCCTCAACGAGGACGTCGTACGCAACATCTCCGCGCTCAAGAGCGAGCCGCAGTGGATGCTCGACCTGCGTCTGAAGGGCCTCAAGCTCTTCCACCGCAAGCCGATGCCGACCTGGGGCTCCGACCTCGGCGCGATCGACTTCGACAACATCAAGTACTTCGTGCGGTCCAGCGAGAAGCAGGCCACCACGTGGGACGACCTGCCCGAGGACATCAAGAACACCTACGACAAGCTCGGCATCCCGGAGGCGGAGAAGCAGCGCCTCGTCTCGGGCGTCGCCGCGCAGTACGAGTCGGAGGTCGTCTACCACTCGATCCGCGAGGACCTCGAGGCCCAGGGCGTGCTGTTCCTGGACACCGACACCGCGCTGAAGGAGCACCCCGAGCTGTTCCGGGAGTACTTCGGCACCGTCATCCCCGTCGGTGACAACAAGTTCGCCGCGCTGAACACCTCGGTGTGGTCCGGCGGCTCGTTCATCTACGTCCCCAAGGGTGTCCACGTCGACATCCCGCTGCAGGCCTACTTCCGGATCAACACCGAGAACATGGGTCAGTTCGAGCGGACGCTGATCATCGTCGACGAGGACGCCTACGTGCACTACGTCGAGGGCTGCACCGCACCGATCTACAAGTCCGACTCGCTGCACTCCGCGGTCGTCGAGATCATCGTGAAGAAGGGCGGTCGCTGCCGCTACACGACGATCCAGAACTGGTCGAACAACGTCTACAACCTGGTGACCAAGCGCGCCGTCTGCGAGGCCGGCGCCACCATGGAGTGGGTCGACGGCAACATCGGCTCCAAGGTCACCATGAAGTACCCGGCCATCTACCTCATGGGCGAGCACGCCAAGGGCGAGACGCTGTCCATCGCCTTCGCCGGTGAGGGCCAGCACCAGGACGCGGGCGCCAAGATGGTGCACGCCGCCCCGAACACCTCGAGCTCCATCCTCAGCAAGTCGGTCGCCCGTGGCGGCGGCCGTACGTCGTACCGCGGCCTGATCCAGATCAACGAGGGTGCGCACGGCTCGAAGTCCAACGTCCTGTGCGACGCGCTGCTGGTCGACCAGATCAGCCGCTCCGACACCTACCCCTACGTCGACATCCGCGAGGACGACGTGTCCATGGGCCACGAGGCGAGCGTCTCGAAGGTGTCCGAGGACCAGCTGTTCTACCTGATGAGCCGCGGCATGGAGCAGGACGAGGCCATGGCCATGATCGTGCGCGGCTTCGTCGAGCCGATCGCGAAGGAGCTCCCCATGGAGTACGCGCTCGAGCTGAACCGTCTCATCGAACTCCAGATGGAAGGAGCCGTCGGCTGATGGGCCTGGAGATCTCTTCCCACCTGCACCCGGTGGGTTCGTTCGACCTCGCCGACCACGCCGTACCGACCGGTCGCGAGGAGGTGTGGCGCTTCACGCCGCTCAAGCGGCTGCGGGGCCTGCACTCCGACGCGCCGCTGGGCGCCGGCGAGGTCAAGGTCGACATCGATGCCGCTGACGGCGTCGACGTCTCGGTCGTCGGCTCGGACCACGAGAGCCGTGGCACCTCGGGCCTCGTGCCCCCCGACCGCGTCTCGGCGCGTGCGTGGGCCGCGGCCGACGAGGTCTTCCTCATCGACATCGGGACCGAGAAGGTCGTCGAGAAGGCCACCACGGTCACCCTGACCGGTCTGGGCGTCGAGGAGGCCGCCGCCGGTCATGTCGTGGTCCGCATCGGAGCCTTCTCGAAGGCGACCGTCGTGCTGCGCTTCGACGGCTCGGCCACGTTGGCCGAGAACGTCGAGATCCTCGTCGGTGACAGCGCGAACCTGACGCTGGTCACCATCCAGGACTGGGCCGACGACGCCGTCCACCACTCGACCCAGCACGCCCGGATCGGGCGCGACGCGACGCTCAAGCACGTCGCGATCTCGTTCGGCGGCGACGTGGTCCGTCACGACGTGACCGCCGACTACGCCGGCCCCGGTGGCTCGGCGGAGATGCTCGGCCTCTACTTCGCCGACGCCGGCCAGCACCTCGAGCACCGGCTCTTCATCGACCACACGGCTCCGCGCACCAAGAGCAACGTGGTCTACAAGGGCGCGCTGCAAGGTCAGGGCGCGCACGCGGTCTGGATCGGCAACGTGCTCATCCGCCAGGAGGCCGAGGGCATCGAGACCTACGAGGAGAACCGCAACCTCGTGCTCACCGACGGCTGCCAGGCCGACTCGGTGCCGAACCTCGAGATCGAGACCGGCGAGATCGAGGGTGCGGGTCACGCCTCGGCCACCGGCCGGTTCGACGATCAGCAGCTGTTCTACCTGCAGTCGCGCGGCATCCCCGAGGAGGAGGCCCGCCGCCTCGTGGTGCACGGCTTCTTCAACGACATCGTGCGCAAGATCGGCGTACCGGAGCTCGAGGACAGCCTGATGGCCGCCGTCGAGGCCGAGCTGGAGAAGAACGTGACCCAGGGCGTGGGAGGCGTGGCGTGAGCTTCACCCGTGCCTGCGGCCTGAGCGACCTCGAGACCGGTACGCCGTTCGCGGCGACCGTCGAGGACGTCGACGTGGCCCTCGTGCGTGACGGCGAGGAGTTCTTCGCCATCCGTGACGAGTGCAGCCACGCCAACATCGCGTTGTCCGAGGGCGATGTCGAGGGCTGCCTCATCGAGTGCTGGTTGCACGGGTCGACCTTCGACCTGCGCACCGGCAAGCCCACCACCCTGCCGGCCTTCGAGCCGGTCCCGGTCTACCCCGTCCGTGTCGACGGCGACGACGTGCTCGTCGACGTCGAGAACCCCCTGAACACCGAAGGACTGAGCGCATGAGCAACCTGGAGATCCGCGACCTGCACGTCAGCGTCGACACCGAGGACGGCCCGAAGGAGATCCTCAAGGGCGTCACGCTGACCATCAACGCCGGGGAGACCCACGCCATCATGGGCCCCAACGGCTCGGGCAAGTCGACCCTGGCCTACTCGATCGCCGGCCACCCGAAGTACACGATCACCTCCGGCACCGTGACGCTGGACGGCGACGACGTGCTGGCGATGTCGGTCGACGAGCGCGCCCGCGCCGGCCTGTTCCTGGCCATGCAGTACCCCGTCGAGGTGCCCGGCGTGTCCGTGGCCAACTTCCTGCGCACCGCCAAGACCGCGGTCACCGGCGACGCCCCGAAGCTGCGCACCTGGATCAAGGACGTCAACAGCGCCATGGACCGCGTCAAGATGGACAAGGCGATGGCGCAGCGCAACGTCAACGAGGGCTTCTCCGGTGGTGAGAAGAAGCGCCACGAGATCGTGCAGCTGGAGCTGCTCGACCCGAAGGTGGCCGTCCTCGACGAGACCGATTCCGGCCTCGACATCGACGCGCTGAAGATCGTCTCCGAGGGCGTCAACCGCTTCGCCGAGAACGGCGACAAGGGCGTCCTGCTGATCACGCACTACACGCGGATCCTGCGCTACATCAAGCCCGACCACGTGCACGTGTTCGTCGACGGCCGGATCGCCGAGGAGGGCGGCCCGGAGCTGGCCGACAAGCTCGAGGCCGAGGGCTACGAGGCCTACACCTCCACGCCGGCCGGCGCGGTCACCGGGGCCTGACATGTCCTCGCTCGAGGGGCTGCTGGACGACCTGGACCTGATCCGGGCCGACTTCCCCATCCTGTCGCGCGTGTTCGCCGACGGGAACCCGCTGGTCTACCTCGACAGCGCCAACACCGCGCAGAAGCCGCAGGTGGTCATCGACTCGATGGTCGACCACCTCGAGCGCCACAACGCCAACGTCGCCCGCGCCGTGCACCAGCTCGGCGCGGAGTCGACGGAGGCGTTCGAGGGCGGGCGCGACAAGGTGGCGGCCTTCATCGGGGCGCCCTCGCGCGACGAGGTGATCTTCACCAAGAACGCCTCCGAGGCGCTGAACCTGGTGGCCAACACCCTCGCGTGGGCGGGCACCTCGGGCTCGGAGCCGGCCCTCAAGGTCGGCGCCGGTGACGAGGTCCTCATCACCGAGATGGAGCACCACTCCAACATCGTGCCGTGGCAGCTGCTGTGCGAGCGCACGGGCGCGACGCTGAAGTGGTTCAGCCTGACCGACGAGGGTCGCCTCGACCTCTCCGACATCGACACGCTGATCAACGAGCGCACCAAGGTCGTGTCGTTGACCTGGGTCTCGAACATGCTCGGCACCGTCAACCCGGTCTCCGAGATCGCGGCCCGCGCCAAGGCGGTCGGCGCGCTCGTCGTGGTCGACGCCTCGCAGGCCGTGCCGCAGATGCCCGTCGACGTCTCGACGCTGGGCGCCGACTTCGTCGCCTTCACCGGCCACAAGGTGGTCGGACCGACCGGCATCGGCGTGCTCTGGGGCCGTCGCGCCGTGCTGGAGCAGCTGCCGCCGTTCCTCGGCGGCGGGGAGATGATCCGCACCGTCAGCATGGAGAAGACGACCTTCGCCGACATCCCCAGCAAGTTCGAGGCCGGCACCCCGCCGATCGTCGAGGCCGTGGGCCTGGGCGCGGCGGTGGAGTACCTCGGCCACGTCGGGATGGACCGGGTCCGTCGCCACGAGGAGGCCATCACCGGCTACCTGCTCGAGGGGCTCGCCTCCGTGGGCGGCGTCTCGGTCATGGGCCCGACGACGATGGCCGACCGCGGGGGAGCGGTGAGCTTCGAGCTCGGCGGCGTGCACCCCCACGACGTCAGCCAGCTCCTCGACAGCCGCGGTGTCGCCGTACGAGCGGGGCACCACTGCGCGAAGCCGGCCCACGCCCGCTTCGGGGTGCAGTCGAGCGTGCGCGCGTCGACGTACCTCTACACGACGCCGGCGGAAATCGATGCGCTGGTCGAGGCGTTGGAGTACACGAAGAAGTACTTCCGGGTGGACTGACCCCCCGATGACCAGGACGACGCTGCCGACGGACAGGGACCGATGAGCGACCTCGATGCGATGTACCAGGAGATCATCCTGGACCACTACAAGAACCCGCTGAACGCAGGGCTGCGTGAGCCCTTCGAGGCGGAGGTGCACCACGTCAACCCCACGTGCGGCGACGAGGTCACGCTGCGCGTGCACCTGCACGACGGCGTCGTCAGCGACGTCTCGTACGACGCGCTGGGCTGCTCGATCAGCCAGGCCAGCGTGAGCGTGATGAGCGACCTCGTGATCGGCAAGCCGGTCGCCGAAGCGCTCGAGATCCACGAGGAGTTCCTGCGGCTGATGCAGAGCCGGGGCGCCGTGGAGCCCGACGAGGAGGTCCTGGAGGACGGGATCGCCTTCGCCGGCGTCGCCAAGTTCCCCGCACGCGTGAAGTGCGCGCTGCTGGGGTGGATGGCGTGGAAGGACGCGACCGCCCAGGTGGTCGCCAGCAGCACCCAGGCATCCAGCCAGACAGACCGGACCGACAGCGAGGAGTCCCGATGACGGACGCGCCGAACCGCACCACCACCGACGACGACCTGCCCGAGGTCCCCACCTCGGCGGCCGCCGGCACCACGACGCTGGGCGAGGACGAGGTCGAGGAGGCCATGAAGGACGTCGTCGACCCCGAGCTCGGCATCAACATCGTCGACCTGGGGCTGCTCTACGGCGTCAACATCGACGCCTCCCACAACGTCACCCTCGACATGACGCTGACCTCCGCGGCCTGCCCGCTGACCGACGTCATCGAGGACCAGACCCACCGCGCGCTCGAGGGCATGGCCAACGACGTCGCCATCAACTGGGTCTGGATGCCGCCGTGGGGCCCGGACAAGATCACCCCCGACGGCCGCGAGATGCTCCGCGCCCTCGGCTTCAACGTCTGAGACATCGTCGGATTCACCGGGTACCCGGTGAATTCGGCACTTCCCGAGCGTTGCATCGCACGGGAAGTGCCGGATCTGTGAGGGGAGTGGGGCGGTGACCACCCTGCTGCTCCCGGCTGCTCGCGCCCCACGCTGGTGCGCGAATTTCGCCGACCGCCACGGGACGACGTCGTACGCCGTGACGGCGGGCGCTCTGCAGCTGACCGCCGAGGACGGGTCGACAGCGGCTCTGCGGCCACCCTTCGACGCGCCCTACGCCGGTGACCCGACTCCAGAGGCGCTGGTCGAGGCGGTCGTGGCTCCCGCTGACTGGGGCGTCCTGCTGGTCCGCAAAGGCGGCTTCGCCGTGGCCCGTCTCGCGGGCGAGCGGCTCGTCGAGCACAAGATCGGCCAGCGTCACGTCCAGGGCCGCACCAAGGCCGGCGGTCAGAGCCAGCAGCGCTTCGCCCGGCGCCGCGACAACCAGGCCCGGATGGCCTACGAGGCGGCCGCTGAGCACGCCGCCCGCATCCTCGGCGGTCCGGTCGGCAGCAGCCTCGACGCGCTGGTGACCGGTGGGGACCAGGGCGCCGTCGACGCAGTCCTCGAGGACACCCGGCTGGCCGGTGCCGCGGCTCGCCGTACGACGTTGTGGCTGCCCGTGGGCGATCCCAAACGGGTGGTCCTCGACCAGGCCGTCCTGGACGCCCTCGCCCTCCAGGTCACCGTCACCAACGCCTGAGGCACCCCTCAGCTCGGGTAGAGCTCGGCTGCCTCGAAGGTGTCACAGGCCTCGAACGACCCCTGCTCGTAGCCGACGTTGAACCACATCTCCCGGGCCGCCGCGCTGCCGTGCGTCCAGGTCTCGGGGTTGACCCGCCCGGAGCGCTCCTGGATCCGGTCGTCGCCGACGGCCGCGGCCGCGTCGAGAGCCTCGGAGATGTCCTCGTCGGTCAGCTCCAGGATGAGGACGTTGCCATCGGCGTCCTCGGCGGTGGTGGCGTACTTCGCCCACATGCCACCGAGGCAGTCGGCCATCAGCTCCACGCGTACGGCGTCGCTGTTCGGTCCCTGCTGGGTGCGGGTGCGACCGAGGTAGCCGAGGAGGTTCTCGACGTGGTGGCCGTACTCGTGGGCCAGCACGTAGGCCTCGGCGAAGTCGCCGCCCTTGGCGCCGAGCTGGTCCTCGAGCATCGCGGAGAAGAACGAGGTGTCGAGGTACACCTTCATGTCGTCACGGGTGGGGCAGTAGAACGGCCCGACCGACGAGTCGGCGGCCCCGCAGCCGGTGTCGACGCTCCCGGTGAAGATCACGGTGTCCGCGTCGGCGTACTCCCGGCCCGTCTGCTCCGGCAGGGCCTCGCGCCAGAACGACTGGATGGAGTTGACCACCGCCAGGCGAGCGCAGTCGGGGTTCTCGTTGGCGTCCTCGCCCGTCTCGCACTCGGTCAGCTCGCTGGTCGACACCGGCTCGTCGGCCGAGCGCGGGCTCACCGCGCCGCACCGCCGTCACCGCCGTCACCGCCGAGCAGGCCACCCAGCCCTCCGGTGAGGCCGAGCACCACGAGCACGATCACGACGATGACGACCATCCCGGCGCCGCCCTTGCCGCCGGTGGGGATCGGCAGGGACATCCCCGAACCACGGCCTCTCGAGCCACGCCCGCCCCCGCGTCGTACCTGCACCTGGCTGCGGTCCAGCCGAGCCTTGGGGTTGAACCTCATGAGACCTCCGCCACCGAGAGCGCGCGACAGCCGCCGCGCGTGAGAAGGCTAACCGTGAAGGCCCTAGAATGGGTCCATGCGGTGCGCTCACTAGTCGGCGGTCTGCCGTCTCATTCCTGTTCCTGAGCCTGAAAGCCCACCGTGATCACAGCAACTGACCTCGAGGTGCGCGCCGGCGCGCGCCTCCTCATGGACGACGTGTCCTTCCGCGTCGCTGCGGGCGACAAGATCGGCCTCGTCGGCCGCAACGGCGCCGGCAAGACCACCCTCACGCGCATCCTCGCCGGTGACTCGCTCCCGGCGGGCGGCACCGTGACGCGCACGGGCGAGCTCGGCTACCTCCCGCAGGACCCGCGCGCCAGCGACCCCGAGATGCTCGCGCTGCACCGCATCCTCTCGGCCCGCGGGCTCGACGTGGCTCTGCGCACCCTCGACAAGGCCGGCATCGACATGGCCTCGGAGGACACCAAGGTCCGCGACAAGGCGATGCGCGCCTACGAGCGCGCGGAGGCCGCGCTGCACGCCGGTGGCGGCTACGCCGCCGAGGCCGAGGCCCGCCAGATCGCCTCCAACCTGAACATCGAGGACCGCATCCTCAACCAGCCGCTCGCGACCCTGTCCGGTGGACAGCGGCGCCGCGTCGAGCTGGGCCGGATCCTGTTCTCCGGCGCCGAGACCCTGCTGCTCGACGAGCCCACCAACCACCTCGACGCCGACTCGATCGTGTGGCTGCGCAGCTTCCTGGCCTCCTACAAGGGCGGGCTCATCGTGATCAGCCACGACGTGGGGCTGCTCGAGGCCTGCGTGAACAAGGTGCTCCACCTCGACGCCAACCGGGCCGAGGTCGACATCTACAACATGGGCTGGTCGTCGTACCTCATGCAGCGCGAGACCGACGAGCGTCGCCGCAAGCGGGAGCGCGCCAACGCCGAGCGCAAGGCGACCACGTTGATGGACCAGGCCAACAAGATGCGCGCCAAGGCCACCAAGGCCCAGGCCGCGCAGTCGATGATGAAGCGCGCCGAGAAGATCATGTCCGGCGTCGAGGCCGAGCGTGCCACCGACAAGGTCGCGAAGATCAAGTTCCCCAAGCCGGCCTCCTGCGGCAAGACGCCGCTGCGGGGCAGCGAGCTGTCGAAGAGCTACGGCTCGCTGGAGATCTTCACCGACGTCGACCTCGCCATCGACCGCGGCAACCGGGTGGTCATCCTCGGCCTGAACGGTGCCGGGAAGACGACGCTGCTGCGCATCCTGGGCGGCGTCGACAACCCCGACACCGGGCGGGTCGAGCCGGGACACGGCGCACGGCTGGGCTACTACGCCCAGGAGCACGAGACCCTCGACGTCACGCGCACCGTGCTGGAGAACATGCAGTCCGCGGCGCCGCAGCTCACCGACAGCGAGGCCCGCAGCGTGCTCGGGTCGTTCCTCTTCAGCGGCGACGACGCCCAGAAGCCGGCCGGCGTGCTCTCCGGCGGGGAGAAGACTCGCCTCGCGCTCGCCTCGCTGGTGGTCTCCCAGGCCAACGTGCTGCTGCTCGACGAGCCCACCAACAACCTGGACCCGGCCTCGCGCGAGGAGGTGCTGGGCGCGATCCGCTCCTACGAGGGCGCGATCGTGCTCGTCACCCACGACGAGGGTGCGGTCGCCGCGCTCGAGCCGGACCGGGTGCTGATCCTGCCCGACGGTGTCGAGGACCTCTGGTCCCAGGAGTACGCCGAGCTGGTGGCGCTCGCCTGACGCGAGCCAACCGCGTACGAGCAGGGTGCTCGGGCATCCGGTCGAGGAATAAGGACGCCTCGCGAGGGTTGTAACCGTTGTCACCCGTCCATAACCCCGCGTTACATGCGAGACAGGTCAAGGAGAGGTGGTGGGTCGATGGCGATGGGGCACGGCATGGGGCCGGTGTGGCGCCACATGCGCACCGACCGGAGCGCCACGGACAAGCGGCTGCGCCGTGACACCGTCCGACGGGTCCTGCGTTTCGCGCGCCCGCACCGCAAGCTCATCGCGATCTTCCTGGCGATCACGGTCGTCGACGCCGGCCTCGTGGTCGTCCTGCCGCTGCTGATCCAGCGATTGGTCGACGACGGAATCGGTGCCGGCAACACCGAGCTGGTGTGGGGGCTGGCGGCCGCCATGGCCGGCGTCGCGGTCTTCGACGCGCTGCTCACGCTCGCCTCGGGCTACCTGTCCTCCCGCATCGGCGAGAGCCTCATCCTCGACCTGCGCGGCTCGGTGTTCGGCCACGTCCAGCGCCTGTCGCTGGCGTTCTTCACCCGCACCCAGACCGGGGCGCTGGTCAGCCGGCTCAACAACGACGTGATCGGCGCCCAGCGGGCGTTCACCTCGACCCTGTCGAGCACCGTGTCGAACTCCATCGCCGTCGTGGTCGTCGGCGTCGTCATGATCACGCTGTCGTGGCAGGTGACGCTGCTGTGCCTGCTGCTCTTCCCGATCCTGGTCTTCACCTCGCGCTGGGTCGGCACCCACCTGGCGGGCCTGACCCGCGACCAGATGGACGGCAACGCCGCGCTCGGAAACGCGATGACCGAGCGCTTCAACGTCGGCGGCGCCATGCTGCTCAAGCTCTTCGGGCGCCGCGAGCACGAGGACACCCAATTCGTGGAGCGGGCCTCCGTGGTCCGCGACCTCGGCGTCCGCATCGCGCTCATCACCAACGTCTTCCGCGCCGCACTCACCCTGATCCCGGCGCTGGCGACCGCGATCGTCTACGGCGTCGGCGGCTACCTCGTCATCCAGGGCGACCTCAGCACCGGCACGCTGCTGGCCCTCGCGACCCTCCTGCTGCGCCTGCTGGGCCCCCTCCAGGGCCTGTCCAACGTCCGTATCGACGTGATGACCGCGATGGTCAGCTTCGAGCGGGTCTTCGAGGTCCTCGACCTGCCGACGACCGTCCCCGAGAAGGCCGACGCCGTCCCCCTGCCTCCCGGCTCCTCCCGCGTCGAGTTCGACCACGTGCGCTTCGGCTACCCGCGCGCCGACGAGGTCTCGCTGGCCAGCCTCGAGGCGGTGGCCCGCAAGGACTCCAAGGACTCCGGGGAGGTGCTCGGCGACATCTCCTTCACCATCGAGCCCGGCGAGATGGTCGCGCTGGTCGGCCCCAGCGGCGCCGGCAAGACCACCGTGACCCACCTCGTCGCGCGCCTGTACGACGTCACCGGTGGCGCCGTGCGCGTGGGCGGCACCGACGTCCGTGACCTGACGCTGCAGTCGTTGGAGGACGCAGTCGGCTACGTCACGCAGGACACGTTCATGTTCCACGACACCATCCGGGCCAACCTGCTCTACGCCCGTCCCGAGGCCGACGACCGCGACCTGTGGCGCGTCCTCGGGGCCGCGCAGGTGCGCCGGCTCGTGGAGAGCCTCCCGGACGGGTTGGACACGGTCGTGGGGGACCGCGGCTACCGGCTCTCGGGCGGGGAGCGTCAGCGGCTCGCCATCGCCCGGCTGCTGCTCAAGGCACCGAACATCGTGGTGCTCGACGAGGCGACGGCGCACCTCGACTCCGAGTCGGAGGCGGCCGTGCAGCGGGCGCTCGACGAGGCGCTGACCGGGCGGACCTCGCTGGTCATCGCCCACCGGCTCTCGACGGTGCGCAACGCCGACAAGATCCTGGTCCTCGACGAGGGCCGGATCGTGCAGTCGGGCTCGCACCTCGACCTGCTGGCCGCGGGCGGACTCTACGCGGTGCTCTACCGCACCCAGTTCCGCGAGGACGCGGACACCACCGAGGACGTCGTACCGGCGCTGTAGCCGGTCAGCCGCCCTGCTTCTGGGCGCCCCAACCGTGGTAGCGCTCGATCTCGACCCAGGCGCTGACGCGCGGGCTGTGCTGGTTCGGGTAGTCCCGCTCGGTGTAGTGCCGGGAGAGCCGGTTGATGTCGCTCAGCCCTTCATCATCCTTCATCTCCACGACCTTGCCGACGACGCTGAGGTGGGTGTACCAGTCGTCCTTGTCGGTCATCGTCAGCGCGACGCGGGGGTCGTGGCGCAGGTGCTCGAGGCGCTTGCGGGTCGCGTCCATGTTGACCAGGAGCCGGTCGCCGTCGAGGAGGTACCACGTCGCCACGGACACGGGCTGACCGTCGGCGCGCAGCGTCGTGATGACCGCGGGGTGCGGCTGGGCGAGGAACGCGCGGACGTCGTCGGGAAGCGGGGGCGTGGGCACGGGGACCTCCAGAGGGGGTGACGGATCAGGGCGTGTTGACGCTCTCCTGGGGAGCCTTCCCCGGAGCCTGCGCCGCGACGCATCCGGCGCCGCTCGTCCCAGGCCAGGTAGCCGAAGCCGAAGACGGCGAGCAGCCCGAAGAACCACCACTGCAGGCCGTAGAAGAAGTGCGGGCCGTTGCCGAGGTCGGGCAGCTCGGTCTGCACCAGCTCGGTGGCCGGCGCCGGGTCCTCGGTCTCGGCGTCGACGAAGCCCTCGTAGAGCGGGTAGTCGACGGTCTCCCCGATCGCCGACGCGGAGATGGCCCGGGTGGAGCCGTCCTCGACCACGGTCGAGGACCCGGAGCCGTCGGCGCGGACCCAGCCGGTGACGGTCACGGTCCCTGACGGGGAGCAGGCAGGTCGGTGGGAACCGTGCCGGTGTTGGGCGTCGACAGCCAGCCACGGTCGACCAGCACGGCAGTTCCGGCGTCCGTGCGCAGGGGGGTCACCAGGTCCACGCCGGGCTGGCCGTCGCGGGTCTGGTAGCGGACCACGACGGTCGCGGCATCGTCGTACTCGCCGGTGGCGGTGACCCGCAGCCACTCGCGGTCGACCGGCACACCGTCGGTGGTGCTGAGCACGCGATCGGCGGGCACCGGGTCGGCGTCGATGTTCTCGGCGATGAAGCCGTTGCGCTCCTCACGGTCGGTGAGGCGGTCGAACTGCCACTCCCCGAGGCGAACAGCGAGCACGGCGAGCAGCGCGACCGCGATCGCGAAGAGCACCCAGCGGCGGGTCAGCAGGAATCCCACACCCACGAATCTAGGCCCCGGACGGCTGCCAGGACGAACCCACCCCGTGGGACGTGGGCCACGCCACCGTGTGGCGCCTAGACTCGTCGACGTGACCATCTCCGCAGGCCTCGTCGACCGGTACGGCCGGACCGCCACGGACCTCCGGGTCTCGCTGACGGACCGCTGCAACCTGCGCTGCACCTACTGCATGCCCGCGGAGGGTCTGGACTGGCTCGCCAACGACAAGATCCTCACCAACGACGAGATCGTGCGCCTGGTCGAGATCGCCGTCACCCACCTGGGCATCGAGGAGGTGCGGTTCACCGGCGGCGAGCCGCTGGTACGCCGCGGCGTGACCGACATCGTCGCCCGGTGCGCCCAGCTGTCCCCGCGCCCCGACCTGTCGGTGACCACCAATGCGCTGGGTCTGGCCAAGCTGGCCGGACCGCTGGCCGAGGCGGGGCTCGACCGGGTCAACGTCAGCCTGGACACCGTGCGCTCGGACACGTTCAAGGAGCTGACGCTGCGCGACCGCTTCCACGACGTGGTCGCGGGGTTGGCGGCGGCCGACGCCGCCGGGCTGCGACCGGTGAAGGTCAACGCGGTGCTGATGCGGGGTGTCAACGACGACCAGGCACCCGAGCTGCTGCAGTGGTGCCTCGATCGCGGCTACGAGCTGCGCTTCATCGAGCAGATGCCGCTGGACGCCCAGCACGGCTGGACCCGCGACAAGATGATCACCGCCGAGGAGATCTTCGAGAGCCTCGCCACCCGCTTCGAGCTGTCGCCGGCCGAGGAGCCGCGGGGGAGCGCTCCCGCTGAGCTGTTCGCCGTCGACGGCGGACCGGCGACCGTGGGCGTCATCGCCTCGGTCACCCGCCCGTTCTGCGGCGACTGCGACCGGGTGCGGCTGACCGCCGACGGCCAGGTCCGCAACTGCCTCTTCGCCCGCGAGGAGTCCGACCTCATGACGCCGATGCGCGCTGGGGCGAGCGACGAGGAGCTGGCCGACCGCTGGCGCGTGGCGGTGCTCGGCAAGCGTCCCGGCCACGGCATCGACGACGTCACGTTCCTTCAGCCGTCGCGACCCATGTCGGCCATCGGCGGCTGAGGCGCGCGACCGGCGGTCGGCGGCCGACCTCAGGCGTCGCGCGGGCCCTGCTCGATCATCGGCAGGTCGGGGGTGTACTCGTGGTCGTGGCGGCCCGGGTCGGGTGACGACCCGCCGTTGGCCGCGACCACGGCGATGTAGGGCAGGAAGACCGCTCCGGCGGCGAACACCCACATCCACCACTGGCCGATGGACAGCACGCACGCGATGACGCACGCCGTCCGGATGCCCATGGAGATCAGGTAGCGGCGCATCCGCCCGCTCATGTCCTCACTGTGGGACCGCGAGGCGGAGGTGATTCTCAGAGTGTCTTCTTTGTCCCTCGCCACACCTCCACAATACGTGGAGGTTCCAACCTGTCTGGACCCCGTCCGACGGAGGGCCCTCGCCAGCACCGCGGGCGGGTCTACGATCCGCAGGGCGGCCCACGCCCGACCGATCCAACGGCCGACGCCGCCCTGTACCGACCGCGCCACCGACCTGACGGAGAGTCCCATGAGCAACCGCACCTACCGCGTCACCGAGATCGTCGGCACCTCTCCCGACGGCATCGACCAGGCCATCCGCAACGGCGTCGAGCGGGCCGCCAAGACGCTGCGGCACGTCGACTGGTTCGAGGTCACCCAGGTGCGCGGCCAGGTGCACGACGGCACGGTGGAGCACTTCCAGGTCGGCATCAAGCTCGGCTTCCGCCTCGAGGACGACTGACGCCTGGGCGGTCGAGCTCGTCGAGACCCGATTTCGGGTACCCACAAGTAGCCCCTAGCGTCGAACGGGTCAGAGCATGTGACCTGCGAGAAAGGGGAACCCGTGTCCGACACGGCGTCCAGATCCGTCCTCGTGACCGGCGGCAACCGTGGCATCGGCAAGGCGATCGCCGAGGCCTTCGTGGCCCAGGGCGACAACGTCGCGATCACCTACCGCTCCGGCGAGCCCCCTGAGGGGTTCCTGGCGGTGAAGTGTGACATCACCGTGCCCGAGCAGGTCGAGGCGGCCTTCGCGGAGATCGAGGAGAAGCAGGGCCCGGTCGAGGTGCTGGTGGCCAACGCCGGCATCACGAAGGACACCCTGCTGCTCCGCATGGGCGAGGACGACTGGTCCGACGTCATCGAGACCAACCTGACCGGCTCGTTCCGCGTCACCAAGCGCGCCGCCAAGGGCATGCTGCGCATGCGGCGCGGCCGCATCATCTTCGTCTCCTCCGTGGTCGGGCTGCTCGGCTCGGCCGGCCAGGCCAACTACGCCGCCAGCAAGTCCGGACTCGTCGGCATGGCGCGCTCGATCGCGCGCGAGCTCGGCAGCCGCTCCATCACCGCGAACGTGGTGGCCCCCGGCTTCGTCGACACCGAGATGACCGCGGTGCTGCCCGAGGAGCAGAAGGCGCAGTACAAGGCTCAGATCCCGCTCGGGCGCTACGCGAACCCTGCGGAGATCGCCGGCACGGTCACCTGGCTGGCGTCCGACGCCGCTGCCTACGTCACCGGGGCCGTGATCCCGGTCGACGGCGGCCTCGGCATGGGTCACTGACCCGCCCCGCGTTCACCCACTCATCCCACACCCCCCAGGAGCACCTATGGGAATCCTCGACGGCAAGCGCATCCTCGTGGCCGGCGTCACGATGGACAGCTCGATCGGCTTCGCGGTCGCCCGCGTCGCCCAGGAGCAGGGCGCCACCGTGCTGGTGTCCAACTTCGGTCGTGCGCTCGGCATCACCAAGCGCATCGTCAAACGGCTTCCGGTCGAGCCCGCGGTCATCGAGCTCGACGTCACCGACCCCGAGCACCTCGAGCGGCTGCCCGGGCTCGTCTCCGAGCACGTCGACGGCCTCGACGGTGTCGTGCACTCCATCGCCTACGGCAACCCCGAGACGCTGCTGGGCGGCAAGTTCCTCGACGGCCCCTGGGAGGACGTCGCGCAGGCCGTGCAGGTGTCGGCGTACTCGTTGAAGTCGCTGTCGACCGCGTGCCTGCCGCTGATGTCCGACGGCGGCTCGGTCGTCGGCATGACCTTCGACGCCACGGTGGCGTGGCCGGCGTACGACTGGATGGGTGTGGCCAAGGCCGGCCTGGAGTCGACCTCGCGCTACCTCGCCCGTGACCTCGGCCCGAAGGGTGTGCGCGTGAACCTGGTCTCGGCCGGTCCGTTGAAGACCCTGGCCGCGAAGGCGATCCCCGGTTTCGAGGACCTCGAGTCCTCCTGGAAGGACCGCGCGCCGCTGGGATGGGACGAGTCCGACCACACCCCGACCGCGAAGGCGGTCGTGGCGCTGCTGAGCGACTTCTTCCCCGCGACGACGGGAGAGATCGTCCACGTCGACGGCGGCTTCCACGCCATGGGACTCTGACCGGGTGACCGGTTCCGCCACGACATCCGTCGGGCGCCCCGCTGGGCGCACACTGGTGCTGATGCGCCACGCCAAGGCCGAAGGCTCGCCCAGCGGCCCGGTCGGTGGTGACATCGGCCGCCGGCTCACCGCGCGCGGTCGCGACGATGCGGCGGCCGCCGGTCGGTGGCTGGCCGAGATCGGCTGCGTGCCCGACCACGCGCTCGTCTCCGCTGCGGAACGGACCCAGGAGACCTGGGCCGTGGCGGCCGAGGCGTCCGGCTCCACGGCCGACGTCGACGTCTCGCGCGCGATGTACGCCGCGTCGGCCGACGCGATCCTGGAGAGCCTCCGGCTCGTCCCCGCCTCGGCGGAGGTGGTGGTCTTCGTCGGCCACAACCCCGACACCGAGGTCCTCGCGAGCGAGCTCAGCGACGGCGCCGGCGACCCGGACGCCGAGTCCGGACTCGCGGCGGGCTTCCCGACCGGCACCCTGGCCGTGTACGACGTACCGACGGCGTGGGAGGACCTCGCCCCGAGGGCCCTCACCGTCCAGCACGTCCACACCGCCCGCGCCTGACGCCTTGCTCGATTGTCCTGGTGTCAGTCCGTTGGGGCGCTGGCTGGATGAGCAGCAACGACCGAGGTGCCGCGTACGAGCACTTCATGACCACGGCCGACGGGCGGCGCAGACTACTGTCCGGGGCCGACCATCTGGAAGTGGAAGATCGAGCCCACCGGGACGTTCTGACTGCTCGAGGCGCAGATGACCAGGTTGGCGATCGCGCCCCCCTGGCTCGTCTCGCTGATCATGGTCGGCACCACGACGCCGGAGTTGGAAAGCACCGCGTCACCGTCCGCGTCGGTGAGGTAGCCGACGACCAACGACCCGATGACACCCTCCGGCGCCGGGTTGTAGAGCGTGAGGAAGGTCTGACGGCACTCGTTCGCCGGGATGCTCAGCGCTTGCGTCGTCGCGCGGGTCTGGAGGTGGTCCTTCCCACCGAGATCGCTCAGACGGAGGCTGAAGTTCCTCACCTTTCCCGACGTCACGGCACTCTGGTCGAGCTTGGGCGTCGTCACGGCCCCGGTGGCCAGGTGCCGCGTCCGCACCTCCCCGACACCCAACGCCAGCGCATAGGCGCCACTGGAGGTGGCGATCAGCAGCGCCAACAGGGAGATGACGAGGCTGGGGGTGACGTGCCTGGCGATGCTTCGCGGCGTCGTCATGGGAATCTCCTGAGGGGTGGGGAACGAGGACCCCCCAGCCTGCTCCCACGACCCTGTGGTCCGGTGGGTCGTCTAGACCCGAGACCGTGCCGCCGCCACAAAGCGAAGGGCCCCGACCGCAGTGCGGTCGGGGCCCTTCAACGTGAGATCAGGAGACGCGGACGTTCTCAGCCTGGGGACCCTTGGGGCCCTGGGCGAGGTCGAACTCGACCTTCTGGTTCTCGTCGAGCGACTTGTAGCCGCTGGACTGGATCGCGGAGAAGTGGACGAACACGTCCTCGCCGCCGCCGTCCTGCGAGATGAAGCCGAAGCCCTTTTCAGCGTTGAACCACTTGACGGTGCCCTGAGCCATGATCTGTTCCCTTGTTCGTTGCCGAGGACCGTGTGCCCTCGTGCTGCTGAAGACATCGACTGTGCTGATGTCCAGCGGACAACCAGGAGTACGAGATACAAGCCGCGCTACGTGCGTGGCGAGGACGGTTCGTGCATCCGTCCCTTCAACACCTACGACGATAGTGCATGGAGCACACAATCCGGCCATCGGTGTCCCTCGCGCGTGGCAGAGATACCTTGGGGCGCCCCTGCCCCCACCAGATCGAGGATGACCACGATGGTCCGCATGGCTCCGCAGAAGGTCCTGCTGCACGGGCACGACCTGTCCTACGTCGACAGCGGCTCCGGCCCGGCGGTGCTCTTCATCCACGGCATCCTCGGGTCCCAGCGGCAGTGGGAGCACCTGGTCGACACGATGGACGACGACCACCGGGTGCTCGTTCCCGACCTCTTCGGCCACGGCGACTCGGCCAAGCCGATGGGGGACTACTCACTCAGCTCGCACGCCGCGACGATGCGCGATCTCCTCGACCACCTCGGGATCGACAAGGTCACGCTGGTCGGGCACTCGCTCGGCGGCGGCATCGCGATGCAGTTCTTCTACCTCTTCCCCGAGCGGGTCGAGCGCCTGGTCCTGGTGTCGAGCGGCGGCCTGGGCCGCGAGGTGAACCTGGTGCTGCGCGCCGCCACCCTTCCCGGTGCCGCGCCGGTCCTCAGCGTCGCTGCCTCCGCACCGGTCCTCTCCCGGGTCGAGGCGCTGTCGCGGGGAGCGTCCAAGGTGGGCTGGCGGCCCGGCTCCGACATCAGTGCGATCTGGCGCGGCTTCAGCTCGCTCGGGGACCGCGAGAGTCGTCGCGCGTTCCTGGCCACCACCCGTGCCGTCATCGACATCGGCGGGCAGAGCATCAGCGCTCACGACCACCTGGAGGGCTCGCTGCCCATCGCGACGATGATCGTGTGGGGCTCGAAGGATCGGATGATCCCCGCCTGGCACGCCATCAGCGCGCAGCGCGCGATCCCGGAGTGCCGCGTGGAGCTCTTCGAAGGCGCCGGGCACTTCCCCCACCTCGACGACCCCGACCGCTTCGCGCGGCTGCTCCGGGGCTTCATCGCCTCCGGTGCCGCACCGGGCTAGCCGGTCACGGTGGTCAGGCCGGGGCGCCAGCCGTGCTGAGCTCCGCCAGCCGCGCCACCCCCGGCCCGGCATAGGTCTGGAGCCGCTCCAGCGCGTCGTCGAGCGCGGGGGAGCCGGGGTGCTCCGGCGCCACGCGCGCAGGGTTGAGCGCGACCCGGTTCGACCACGCCTTGATGTCGGGCTCGGCCCCGAAGGCCGCCGAGTTCCGCATCCCGAGAACGTTCATCGTCGCCCATTCCGTCAGGCTGTTGCCGTACGACGACGGTGGGCACAACCGGTTCTTCTCGGCGTCGTCGTGGCGCGTCGCTTCGACGTACCCGGCGAGCGCGGCACCGAAGCAGGGGAACCCGGCACGGACGGGCTGCAGCGTGATCGCGTCCTGGCCCCAGAGAGGCACGAGCGGCGGGTTCTTCAACCCGTCCGCCGCGCAGTTCACGATCAGTGCGTCCGCGGCGACGGTGAGCGAGCCGTCGGCGAACGACAGGGTCCCCTGGTCGACCGAGACGAGGTGACCACGTCGTACGACGTTCTCGATGGACCTCAGGCTCTCGAGCTCCCAGAGCCCCAGCGTGGGCGACTTGGCCATCGTGGGCGTCCGCGTGCGGTCGATGCGGAGCATGATGCCGAGCTCCTCGAGTCGCAGGAACAGCTGGTCGAGCGAGGTCGCCTGGCCCGCGGCCTGCATCATGTCCGCGACCATTGCGAGATAGATCTCCGGTTCGGGCTGGATCAGCGCCCGGTTGAGCATCCAGGGCTCGCGCGGTCGCACCCAGCAGATCGCGCCGGGGTCGACGCCGTTGCCCAACAGCCAGATGCAGGCGTCGGTGGCGGTCTTGCCCGAGCCGACGACGACGTACTGGCTGGGGGAGGACTCCTCGCGCACGAGGTCGTTGACCGGGATCACCCGCGCCCCGGCGCCCACCCCGAAGCGCGGCTGCGTCTCGGCCGGGATCTCCGGTGCCAGGTAGCGGGCGTCGACGATCCGGCAGTGCCCCGGCACCTCGAAGCGCTCGCCGGTCAGGCGAGAGACGAACGAGCGCCCGCCGAGGTGGTCGCAGGCCGCGAAGAGCTCGACCCGCCCCGGCCCCACCATCCGCTCAGCGAGCACGGTCTCGTAGTAGTCGATGATCGTCGCCTGGTCGGCTCGCTCGTGCAGCCCGGCCTCGGGCCCGTCGGTCTGGATCCGACCGCCCCCCAGAAGCGTCGAGGCGACGCCGTAGAAGGTCGAGGACTGGTGCAGCCGCACGAAGGGGTATGCCTCTCGCCAGTGGCCACCGACTCCAGCCCTGCTGTCGACCATCGCGACGCGTGCGTCGCTGTGCTCGATGAGCGCATCGGTGAAACCCATCCCCATGGCCCCGGCGCCCACCACCAGGTAGTCGACCTCGACTGCGCGTGTCACCTCACGACTGAACCACGTGGCGTCCTGGACCGTCCATCGTCCGGCCCGTGGGATGCGCTCGGGTCTTCTGCGACGAGCCGTCTCCTGCACACCGTCACGACGCTCGACGACGGCTCGGTCCTGGTGACCGGCAGGTCGGACGACGCGGACCGGCGCCTGGCATCGACACGGGTCTACAACCCTGCGGACGGCTCCCAATCACCGACCGGACCGGCCGCTACCGCGTGCAGGTCGCTGCAGAGCCCGTCACCCGGGCAGGCGTCACCAGCACCTGCCTGGCGACCGGACGAGGCCTGCAGCGCAAGCACTGAGCACTGGTCGCCCCCGGCGACTGACCTGGGGCCGACCGATCGCTACGACACCACCATGTGCTGGTGCCCGTCGATCGTCTCCCGAACGATGTCGAGGTGGCCGGCGTGCGTGGCCGTCTCCACCAGCACGCGGTAGACGCAGCCACGCGCGTCGGCGAAACGAGGGAAGGGGAACACGTCCTCCGACGGCCACCACCGCGGCGTTTCGTCGAGGTCCAGCGAGGCCAGCACGGCGTCACTTCGCTGCGCCCACGACCGGTACGCCGCGACCGCGTCCGCCCCGGAGGTCACCGGCACCGACCACCCGTCCTGCACGAGACCGATCGCGTCCTCGTCGGCACCGAGGATCGCGTTGACCCAGAAGATCTCGTCGTCGTAGGTGAGGTGCTGCAACAGCTGGGCGATCGACCAGCCGGACGGCGCGACCGTGCGGGTCAGGGCGCCGTCGTCGAGCCCGTCGACGGCGGCGAGGACGTGTTCGCGCTCGGACTTCAGGTGGGCGAGAAGGACATCTTGTTCGCGTGACATGGCGGCCACCCTAGGCAGACGACCGCACGTTCACCTGGAGGCTGGCTCGGCGAAGCTCTCGACGGCGACCCACGCGCGGAACCGTTCCCGTCCGACCGGGACGGCCGAGCTCGAACACGCCCACGTCCTCGTCGAGGGTAGGGCCCACGACCTCCTCGCGAGCCACGGCGTGCAGCAGACGAGGTCTGCCGCCGTGACGGGCGAGAGCGAGGTCGGTCCAGCAGGTCACGGCCCGATGGTCCGGGTGGCCGGTGTACCCGTCCGGCCCCAACGTTGATCACCGTGTCCGGCCCCGGACCCGGGCCAGGGGGAGGGCGTCCGGAGTCGCGTCGGTGGTCACCCCGGCCTCCCCGCGGGTCGCGGTCACGCCCACGACCCGGTGACCAGCATCGGTCAGGGCTGCCGAGAGCCCCCGACCAGGTAGGTCTCGTCGTCCGGGTGGGCCCCGATCGTCATCACGGTGCCGAGGTCGTCCACGCCACCGAGATGGTCCCCGCCCGAGCGCGGTCTGTCACCTGGTCGCGGGGCAGGGATCAGACCGGCCCTCAGACCGGGCCCTAGACCGGGGGAGCGGGTGTGGTGAAGCCGGCCGCGGCGTCAGCGGCCTCGACCTCCTCGCGGCTGATCCCCAGCAGGTAGATCACCGCGTCGAGGTAGGGCACGTTCACCGACGTGTCGGCGGACTTCTGCACCACCGGCTTGGCGTTGAAGGCGATCCCGAGCCCGGCGGCGCCGAGCATGTCGAGGTCGTTGGCCCCGTCGCCGACAGCGACGGTCGCGGCCTCGCTGACTCCGGCCTCGGCAGCGAAGCGGCGCAGCGCGTCGGCCTTGCCGGCGCGGTCCACGACGGCGCCCAGGATGCGTCCGGTCAGCTTGCCCTCGACGACCTCGAGCTCGTTGGCGGCGGCGAAGTCGATGCCGAGGTCCTCGGCCAGCCGGTCGGTGACCTGGCTGAAACCTCCGGAGACGATCGCGAACCGGTAGCCCAGTCGCTTCAGGGTCCGCACCAGCGTGCGCGCCCCCGGGGTCAGCACCAGTCCGTCGTACACCTTGTCCAGGGCGCCCGCGTCGAGGCCCTCGAGGAGCTCGACCCGGGCCCGCAACGACTCCTCGAAGTCGAGCTCACCGCGCATCGCCTCCTCGGTGACCCGCTTGACCTCGTCGAGACACCCCGCGTGCTCGGCCAGCATCTCGATCACCTCACCCTGCACGAGCGTCGAGTCGACGTCCATGACGATGAGTCGCATGCTGTGGCGCAGCAGGTTCGCCGGCTGCACGGCCACGTCGACCTCCTGCCGCGCGGCCTCTTCGGCCAGCACCATCCGCAGCCGGTCGGGGTCGGCGCCGGAGACGTGCAGGTCGAGCGCGGTGACCGGGTAGCGCGCCATCCGCTCGATGCGGTCGATGTTGGCGCCGATGTCGGCGATCCGGCCGGTGATGGCCGAGACTGCGGTGGCGCGCAGGGGGCTGCCGAGGACGGTGACGTGGCTGCGACCGGCGCCGCGTGAGCGGTTGTCGCCGGTGCCCTTGTCGACGGTCACCTCGAGGTCGAGCGCGGCTCCCGCCAGCGACACGGCTTCGCGCAGCTGTTTCCAGCCCCGGGGAGCGGTCACGAGCACGCCGAGCACCAGGCGCCCTCGCAGCACGATCTGCTCGATGTCGAGGACGTCGACGTGAAAGGCGGCCAGGGTGCGGAGCACCTCGGTGGTGACGCCGGGCCGGTCCACACCGGTGAGCGTGATGAGCAGTGTCGTCGGGGCGTCCTGCTCGTCGTCCATAGGACGGGAAGGCTACCGCTCCGGTGCGGTCACGCCAGCACCGCCGTTGCCTCGCACCGACGGGAGTGCCGTTGGCGTCGCGGGCGACCTGGCCGGAGACGAAGACGATCCGGGTCGCCGCGCTGGGCGCCGCCTACCAGCGCAACGCCGCCGAGCACCCGGCCCTCTACCGAGCGATGTTCGACGCTGCCTACGACCTCGCGGACCCGACCGTGGCGTCGGCGGCCTTCGACCTGCTCGTCGACACCGCCGCCCGGGCGCGTGACCACGGACGCTTCGCCCCTGAGACGGACCCGCTCGGCATCGCGACCCGCTACTGGGCCAGCGGGCACGGCCTGGCCGTGCTCGGGCTGACCGGGGTGCTGCCGCTCGACCTCGTGGACGCCGAGGCGCGCGAGGTCGCGGTCGCGCTCTGCGTCCACGCCGGTGACCGGCGCGACCGCGCCCAGCGCTCGGTCCGTGAGGGCTGGTCCGCCTGATCAGCGCTCGGCGTCGGGGTCGCACGCGGCGACCACCGCGCGGCGCGCGGCGCGGTCCAGCGGCAGCAGTGCCTCCCGGCGGGCGTCGATCTCCCGCGCGGTGACGGCGTTCCCGTCGTCCTCCAGCGCCAGCCACACGATGCGCCGACACCGCGTGGCCAGCGCGAGCAGCGCCTGGGTGCGACCCGAGATCGAGGCGGGCACGGGCAGGGCGAGGGGTCGCCGCAGGTCCATCAGCTCGTCGGCCACGTCCGGGCGCCAGCGTGCGACGTCGAGGTCGGTCAGCGCTCCTGCGGTCAGGGTCAGGGTGCGGCGCAGCTCGCGCTCGGCGTCGGCCACCCCGTGGGTCGGGGGCGGGGGCGTCGCGGGAAGACAGCGCCACACCACACCGGCTCCGGCGCGCACCGGCACCAGGCCGATGCCGGCCCCCCGCACCACGACGGCCTGCTCCGCGTCGAACGCCTCGCTGTTGAACGACGGCGGACCGGCCAGGCCCAGCGGGTCACCGGGCTCGGGCAGGGCCAGGGACGCCCCGGTCGCACCGGCTGCCCGGAACCGGCCCAGCGCCAGGATCAGCGGGGTCGACGTACCGGCCTGCTCGGAGGTGCCGGGGACGTCCAGCACGTCGTGCGCGGCGTCCTCGCCGACCACTGCGTCGCGGGCGTCGTCGAGGCTCACCTCGCCCCGCACCCAGGCCGTCAGCCACAGCGCGAGCACGGTCGCCTCGTCGAGCTCCTCGCTCACCGGGAGGCCTGCGCCGACACCTCGGCGGAGCGCGCCTGCGTCGTCGTCCACGTCGAGGAGCCTACGACCAGGGCGCCACCGGCGGTGTCATAGGTTGAGGCCCATGGATCCGGTGCTGCAGTTCGCGGGCGTGACCGTCCGGCGTGGCGAGGCGACCTTGATCGCCGACGTCGACTGGACCGTCGAGGAGGACGAGCGCTGGGTCATCCTCGGGCCCAACGGTGCCGGCAAGACGACGCTGGTCCAGGTCGCCTCGGCGACCATCCACCCCAGCGACGGGGTGGCCGGGGTCCTCAACGAGGTGCTCGGCGCCGTCGACGTCTTCGAGCTCCGCCCCCGCATCGGACTCACCAGCGCGGCCCTCGCCGAGCGCATCCCGCGCCACGAGCTGGTTCGCGACGTCGTCGTCTCCGCCTCCTACAGCGTCCTCGGCCGCTGGCGCGAGGTGTACGACGACCTCGACCACGACCGGGCCGCGGAGCTGCTGACCGACCTGGGGGTGGCCCGGCTGGCCGACCGCACCTTCGGCACCCTCAGTGAGGGCGAGCGCAAGCGGGTCCAGATCGCCCGTGCGCTGATGACCGACCCCGAGCTGCTGATCCTCGACGAGCCCGCGGCGGGCCTCGACCTCGGCGGCCGCGAGGATCTCGTCGCCACGCTCTCGGAGCTGGCGATGGACGAGGAGGCGCCGGCGACGATCATGGTCTCCCACCATGTCGAGGAGATCCCGCCGGGCTTCACCCACGCCCTCATGCTGCGCGAGGGCCGGGTCGTGGTGGGCGGTCCGCTCGACCACATCATGACCGCCGAGAACCTCTCGGAGACCTTCGGGCTGCCCCTCATGCTGGAGCGGCACGGCGAGCGTTGGGCCGCGCGCCGCGCGACGTGAGCCACGCGTGTCGCACTGACACGTAGAGTCGACTCATGGACGCGATCTGGGAAGCGATCAGGGACAACCCCTGGGCCGCCTGGCTGGTGGCCGCGATGGTGCTCGGTGGCGCCGAGATGCTCTCCCTCGACCTGGTCCTGCTCATGCTCGCCGTGGGTGCCCTGGGCGGCATGACCGCCGACCTCGTCGGCCTGGGGCTCGGTGTCCAGGTGATCGTTGCGCTCGCCACCTCCGTGGGTCTGCTCGCGCTGGTGCGTCCCAGCGTGGTGAAGAAGCTCCACCACGGTCCCGACCTGGTCCAGGGCCACGACGCCCTCGTGGGCGTGGAGGGCTTCGCCATCGCCGAGATCACCGAGGCGTCGGGCCAGGCGAAGCTCGGTGGTGAGGTGTGGACCGTCCGCCCCTACGACCCGCACGAGGTCATCGCGTCGGGCGCGAAGGTGCAGGTCCTCGAGATCCGCGGCGCCACGGCCTACGTCCACGAGATCCCACAGCTGGGGTCCTGACCCCGAACCGGAAAGGTTGGACCGCATGGAGATCCTCATCGTCTTCGTCGTGCTGCTCGCGCTCGTCGCGCTCGGTCTGTCGAAGACCGTCAAGATCGTGCCGCAGGCGCGGGCCGGGATCGTCGAGCGTTTCGGTAAGTACCGCACGACGCTCTCGGCCGGCCTCAACATCGTGGTGCCCTTCGTCGACAAGGTGCGCTACACCATCGACCTGCGTGAGCAGGTCGTCTCCTTCCCGCCGCAGCCGGTGATCACCGAGGACAACCTCGTGGTCTCCATCGACACCGTCATCTACTTCCAGGTCACCAACGCAGTCAGCGCGACCTACGAGATCGCCAACTACATCCAAGCCGTCGAGCAGCTCACCATGACCACGCTGCGCAACATCGTCGGCGGCATGGACCTCGAGCAGACGCTGACCAGCCGCGAGGACATCAACGCGGGCCTGCGCACCGTGCTCGACGAGGCCACCGGCAAGTGGGGCATCCGCGTCAACCGGGTCGAGATCAAGGGCATCGACCCGCCGCCGTCGATCAAGGACGCGATGGAGAAGCAGATGCGCGCCGACCGCGACAAGCGCGCCGTCGTCCTCACCGCCGAGGGGGGACGGCAGTCGTCCATCCTCACCGCCGAGGGCAACAAGCAGTCCGCGATCCTCAACGCCCAGGGTGAGCGCGAGGCCGCGATCCTGCGGGCCGAGGCCGAGCGGCAGTCGGCCATCCTGCGGGCGCAGGGTGAGGGACAGGCGATCCAGACCGTCTTCCAGGCCATCCACGACGGCCAGCCCGACCAGTCGCTGCTGGCCTACCAGTACCTCCAGATGCTGCCGAAGATCGCCGAGGGCGGCGCCAACAAGGTGTGGGTCGTGCCGTCCGAGATCACCAAGGCCCTCGAGGGTCTCGGCTCGGCCATCGGGAGCTCCTCGGGCATCCCGCAGAGCACCGACGGCCCGCGCACACGGGTCGACATGGACGCGCCGGTCGGCTCCGCCCCCGCCGACGCAGCCGTCCAGGCCGCGGAGGCCGACGTGCAGGCGGCCATCGCGGCCGCGCGCGCGGACGCCTCGCCGTCCTCGCGTCGCGCGGAGTCGGGTCCGCCGTCCCTGGGGACAGGCGCGGGCGCGGGGTCAGGCGCGGGCGCGGGCACCGAGCCCGACGGTGAGGAACCCCCCGCTTCGTGACCTCGCTCGAGATCGCCGCCATCGTCGTGGCGGGGATCGGGGCAGGGTTCGTCAACACGCTGGCCGGGTCGGGGACGCTTCTGACGTTCCCGACCCTGCTGGCGTTCGGGGTGCCCCCGGTCACCGCCAACGTCTCGAACAACATCGGGCTGGTCCCCGGCGCGCTCAGCGCTGCCTGGGGCTGGCGTGAGGAGCTGCGCCACCAGAAGCGGCGACTGCTCCGGCTGGCCCCCGCGTCGCTGATCGGCGGGCTGACCGGTGCCGTGCTGCTCCTGGTGCTGCCGGCCGAGGCGTTCGAGGCGGTCGTGCCGGTGCTGGTGGCCCTCGGACTCGTCCTGGTTGCCGTCCAGCCGTGGATCAACCGGCGCATCAACGCCCGGGCGACCCCGGGGAGCGAGCCCCGCGACCACTGGACGACCATCCCGGCGGTCGCCGCGACCGGGGTGTACGGCGGCTACTTCGGCGCCGCCCAGGGCATCCTGCTCGTCGGGGCGCTCGGGATCACCACCGGCGAGCCGGTGCACGCCACGAACGCCATGAAGAACGCCCTCTCCGCGGTCGTCAACGGGGTCGCGGCCGTGGTCTTCATCGTCGTCGCGGACGTCGACTGGCTGATCGTGGCGATCATCGGCGTGGGGTCGGTCGTCGGGTCGCTGATCGGGTCGAAGCTCGGACGGCGGCTGCCGGCGGCCCTGCTGCGCGGCTTCATCCTCGTGATGGGCACGACCGCGCTGGTCGTCTTCCTCACGCGGTGAGGTAGGCCGTCACCCAGCGGTCGAGCTCGGCGTAGACGCGGTCCCGGGCGGGCTGACGAGACAGCGTCACGTCGTGCAGCGCGCCGGGCACCTGGACCAGCGTCACGTGGCGCGAGATCTTGTGCACCCACTTGGCCATGAGCCGGACGTCGAGGACGGTGTCGGACTCGTCGACGACGGGCTCCCACTCCTTGGGGTGCGCGCTCGCCGCCGAGCTCAGCACGAGCGTGGGAGCGGCCAGCCCGAGCCCCTTGTGGATCGCGGAGTGGCCGCGGCGAACCGCACGCAGCCACCCGGCGTACACGGGCCAGCTCTCGATCGGCTTCCACGCCAGGTCGTAGTCCCACTCGCCGCCGTGCTGCGCGTGCAGGCTTCGCCCGTAGAGGCCCGACACGTTGCGGGGGATCGCCTGGTGGGGCCGCCGCGCGCCGAGCTGCTCGACCGCCTGCATGCCCGCGGTGCGCAGCAGGAACGACCCCTGCATGTCCAGCCACGGCGAGTTCAGCACGAGACCCTCGAGCGGCACCTCGTGGCGCGACGCCCACAGCGAGCCGATGAGCGCGCCGGTGGAGTGACCGGAGAGCACGAGACCGTCGTGGCCGTCGCGTTCGGTGATCAGGCGGAACGCCGCGCTCAGCTCCTCGGCGTACTCGTCGAGGTCCTGGGCGAAGTTGGGCGTCTGGTGCGGACGCAGCGACCGGCCGTACTTGCGCAGGTCCAGGGCGTAGTAGGCGTAGCCACGCTCGGTCCACCAGTCGGCTGCCCCGGTCTGGAAGAAGTAGTCGCAGAACCCGTGGACGTGCAGGACCGCGCGACCCGTCGTGGGGGCGTCCGAGCGGGAGACGAGGGTCGCGACGGCCTCGCCCTCGTCGTCGGGGTCCAGGACGATCGTCTCGCGGAGGTACGGCGCGCCGAGGACATCGGTCTGAGGGGCGCCCTCGAGGGTGGCAGCGGGGGGCATGTCGAGCATTCTCGCCCACCGGGCCTGCGGCAGAGTGGGGGAGGTGTCCGACGTACTCCACGACCCCCACCACCTGCTGCCCTGTGCCGAGCGGTCCTGCGACGTGGCCGGCGTGTTCCTCGTCGACGCCCGCGGCTGGGTGCTGCTGCAGGAGCGCGACGAGCACGCGCCCGTTGCGGCCGACCAGTGGGGCATCGTCGGTGGCCATGTCGAGCCCGGTGAGGAGTGGCCGGCCGCGATGCGACGCGAGCTCCTCGAGGAGACGGGGCTTGCGCTGCCCGACGGCACGCTCGTGGTCTGGTACGACGGCGACCACACGCCCGAGACCAAGGCCCGGCCCGGTCTGCGCAACCACTGGCAGCTGTGGGTGGGGCGCGCGGACCTGACCGATGCCGACATCGTGCTGGGGGAGGGGCGGCAGATCGTCTTCGTCGACCCGGCCCGGATCGGCGAGCTCGACCTGGCCGAGACCACGGCCGACTTCCTGCCGTGGTTCCTGGCCTCGGAGGCTTACCGCAACCTCGCCCCGTGAGAGCTCAGTGCTGGTAGGTGCCCGTCAGGATCGCGCGGCCGGCGGTCTTGAAGGCCAGGTTGAACGACACCACCGCGGGGGTGGCGTCGCTGTCGACACCGAGCTTCTCCTCCTTGACCGCGTGGACGACGAAGAAGTAGCGGTGGACCTGGTCGCCCTCGGGAGGGGCAGCGCCGGTGAACCCCTTCGTGCCGACGTCGTTGCGGCACATGAAGGCGCCGTCCGGCAGGCTCGCCCCGCCCTCGGCACCGGCGCCGGTGTCCAGCGAGGTCACCGAGGCCGGGATGTCGCAGACCACCCAGTGCCAGAAGCCCGACGGCGTGGGTGCGTCGGGGTCGAAGCAGGTGACGGTGAAGCTCTGGGTGTCCTCACCGAAGCCTGACCAGCTCAGCTGCGGCGAGGTGTCGCCGGACGCTTGCACCTGGTCGTCCTTCAGCGGCTGGCCGTCCGACACGTCGTCGCTGGTGACCTCGAACGCCGGGACGCTCGGCAGCAGCTCGTAGGGATCGGGGGTGACCGGACGGTCCAGGCTCATGAAAGATCTCCGCGGGGGTGTGTCGTGCGTGTAGCCGACAGGTCGCGTCCGTGCGGACGCGGTCCGTCAGGTGGTCGTTGCTGATCCTGCCCAGCTGCGAGTCGGAGAATGCATGGATGGACAGCACCGCCCCGCCGTACCCCTCCGCGCTCCGCCTCCAGGGTCGTCGCGTGCTGGTCGTCGGCGCCGGGCAGGTCGCCCAGCGGCGCGTGCCGGCGCTGATGACCGCCGGGGCGGTCGTCGATGTCGTCTCCCCGCAGGCCACCCCCGCCATCGAGGCCTTCGCCAGCGCCGGAGAGATCACCTGGCACCAGCGGCCCTTCGTCGCGGCCGACTGCGACGAGGCGTGGTACGTCATCGCCGCGACCGACGTGGCCGACGTCAACGTGGCGGTCACCGACGCCGCCGAGGAGCGCCGGATCTTCTGCGTCCGCGCCGACGACGCCACCCAGGCCACCGCCTGGACCCCGGCCGTCGGTCGCCACGACGGCGTCACCGTGGCCGTGGTCAGCAACCGCGAGCCGCGCCGCTCGGCCGCGCTGCGCGACCAGATCATCGACGGGCTGCGCGACGGGGCCCTGCCCGCGCACGTCCCGGACCGTACGCCGGGCGTGGTGCTCGTCGGGGGAGGCCCCGGCGACCCCGACCTGGTGACCGTGGCCGCCCGCAAGGCGCTGGCCGACGCCGACGTGGTGGTGGCCGACCGGCTCGCCCCGCGGGAGCTGCTCGGTGAGCTGTCCGCGGACGTCGAGGTCATCGACGTCGCCAAGCTGCCGCGCGGGCGCTCCGCGACGCAGGAGGAGATCAACCGGGTCATCGTCGACCGGGCCCGCGCCGGCAAGCGCGTGGTGCGTTTCAAGGGCGGTGACAATTTCGTCTTCGGGCGCGGGTTCGAGGAGATCCAGGCGTGCAAGGAGGCGGGCGTGCCCGTCACCGTCGTGCCCGGTCTCTCCAGCTCGATCTCGGTTCCGGGGCTGGTCGGCATCCCGGTCACCCACCGCGGCGTGGCACACGAGTTCACCGTGATCAGCGGCCACCTGCCGCCCGACCACCCCGGCTCGCTGGTCGAGTGGGACGCGGTGGCTCGGATGCGCGGCACCGTCGTACTGCTCATGGCGGTGCAGAACCTGCCCGCCATCGCCGCCCGTCTCATCGCGGCGGGCCGCCCGTCCTCCACCCCGGTGGCGGTCGTGGCCGACGGCAGCATGCCCACCGAGCGCACGGTCTGGTCGACGCTGGCGCAGATCACCGAGGACCTGGAGACCCAGTTCATCCGGCCTCCCGCGATCGTGGTGGTCGGCGAGGTGGTGGCGGTGGCGAACCCCGAGCGCTACGCCACGCCCGGCGTGGTCCAGCACCCCCATGGCTGAGATCGTCGAGATCACCGACGCCGCCGACCCGCGGCTGCGTGACTACCGCGACCTGCGCGACGTCCAGCTGCGCACCCAGGTCGAGACCGAGCACGGGCTCTTCCTGGCCGAGGGCGAGAAGGTCGTACGCCGTGCGGCCGAGGCCGGTTTCGAGGCCCGCTCGTTCCTCATGGCGCCACGCTGGCTCGACGGCCTCGCCCCCGTGCTGGAGGGCAGCGACGCCCCGTGCTTCGTGGTCTCCGAGGCGCTGGCGGAGGAGGTCACCGGGTTCCACGTCCACCGCGGCGCCCTGGCCTCCTTCCACCGTCGCCCCCTGCCCACCGTGGCCGAGGTGCTGGACGGCGCGCGCACGATCGTGGTCCTCGAGGACATCACCGACCACACCAACGTCGGCGCCGCTCTGCGCAACGCCGCCGGCCTCGGGGTGGACGGCGTGCTCCTCGCGCCGCGCTGCGCCGACCCGCTCTACCGCCGTGCGGTCAAGGTCGCGATGGGCACGGTGTTCTCCCTGCCCTGGACCCGCCTGCCCGACTGGTACGACGCGATGCCGTCGCTGGGCGCGGCCGGCTTCACCACCGTCGCGATGGCGCTGAGCGACGACGCCGTCGACGTGGCCGAGGCGGTCGTGGGGGTCGATCGGCTGGCCCTCGTGCTCGGCAGCGAGGGGCACGGACTGTCGTCACGCTGGCTGGAGACCGCCGACCGGCACGCGTTGATCCCGATGACCGGGGGAGTGGACTCCCTCAACATTGCGGCCGCCGCCGCCGTCGCCTGCTACGTCGCGCGGGGACGGTAGCTGCTGCCGGTTTCCCATGGTATGCAGGCGTATTGGCACTCCCCATGGTGTCCGCGCCATGGGGAGTGCCAGATTCCCTGCATACCTTGGGAAACCGGCGGGGCCTTCAGGCATCCTCCGCGGGCCAGCCGAGGGGGTAGGCCTCGGCCTCCTCGTCGTGCTGACGGGTCAGCTTCTTCATCGCGCGCCGGTTGACGCGGTCGCCGAAGACGGTGCCGTGACAGTGGTCGGTCTCGTGCTGCAGACAACGCGCGAGCAGCCCGTCGCCCTCGTAGTGCACCGGTTCACCGTCGAGCCCCTGGCCGTCGACGCCCGCCCAGTCGGGGCGGGCGCACGGCACGAAGGCGCCGGGGAACGACAGACACCCCTCGTCGCTCTCCTCGAGGCGACGCTCCTTGCCCCCGGGCAGCCGGACGGTGGGGTTGCAGACGACCCCGCTGACCATGCGGCCCTCGTCGTCGGGGCAGTCGAAGACGAAGATCGCCAGCCCCACACCGATCTGGCAGGCGGCCAGCCCGACGCCGTCGGCGGCGCGCATCGTCGCCACCATGTCGGCCGCCAGCGCCCGCAGGTCGTCGTCGAACGACGTCACGGCCTCGGCGGGACGGTGCATCACCGGCTCGCCCCACCGGGTGATCGCGCGGACGTCACCTCCGCCGGGAAGCGCTGCGGGGAGGTCGTCGGGGGGCGGGGTGGTCGCCGTCATGACGCCCATCGTAGAGATCCGCCGGGTGGCGCACCTGGACGGGCCAGGGTGTGAGGCGAGCCACCCGGCGCGGGTGTGGCGCGGTGTGTAACTCGGAGTTACAGTGGCGACATGTCCGAGAGCGCACGCACCCGTGAAGAGACCCGCCCCGGTCAGACCCAGCGCCCTGCCTCCGCGCAGCGACGACGCGGGCTGACCTCCTTCGACCGACCCGACGCCATCGGTCTCGCCGTTGCCGCCCTCAACCGGCTGGCCCAGACCCCGGCGCTCGACAAGCTCGGGCTGCGCAAGCCCGCCGAGCGCGCGGTGTACGTCGCCACCAAGTCCGGCTTCCAGACCGTCGGCACCGTGAACCGTCAGTTCTCCCGCACCGGCAAGAAGCAGGCCGGCGCCCGCGTGCCGAGCACCGACCGTCCCGGCGTCTTCGACCTGACCCCCACCGAGGACGAGCAGATGCTCGTCGACGTCGTCGGCGAGCTCGCGACCGAGGTCTTCGCCCCCGCCGCCGAGGAGGCCAACGACTCCTGTGAGGCGCCCGTCGACGTCCTCAAGGCGGGTCTCGACCTCGGCCTCCCCGTCCTCGGCGTCGCCGAGGACCTGGGTGGCATCGCTGCCGAGCGTTCCACCGTCGCCGGCGTGCTGGTCGCCGAGGCACTGGCCAAGGGCGACATGGGCCTCGCGGTCGCCTCCCTCGCGCCGGCCGCGGTCAGCACCGCGCTGTCGCTGTGGGGCACCGACGAGCAGCAGCAGACCTACCTGCCGGCCTTCACCGGCGACGACGTGCCGGCCGCCGCGCTGGCGCTCGCCGAGCCCACCGCGCTGTTCGACCCGCTGGTCCCGGCCACGAAGGCCCAACGCAGCGGCGACGGCTTCGTCCTCACCGGCACCAAGTCGTCCGTCCCGCGCGGGGTCGACGCCGAGCTGTTCATCGTCGGCGCCGAGCTCGACGGCAAGCCGCAGCTGTTCATCGTGGAGTCCTCCACCTCCGGCCTGACCGTCGAGACCGACCCCTCCATGGGCGTGCGGGCCGCCGGGCTGTCCAAGCTGGTCCTCAACGGCGTCCAGGTCGGTTCCATCAGCCCGCTGGGTGACGCCGAGACCTACCGCGACGCCGTCCGGCTCGCACGCCTCGCGTGGTGCGCCCTCGCGGTCGGCACCGGCCAGGCGGTGCTCGACTACGTGACGCCGTACGTCAACGAGCGCAAGGCCTTCGGGGAGCCGATCAGCAACCGCCAGTCGGTCGCGTTCATGGTCGCCAACATCGCCATCGAGCTGCAGGGCATGCGCCTGGTGACCTACCGCGCCGCCGCCCGCGCCGCCCAGGGCAAGTCCTTCGACCGCGAGGTCGCGCTGGCCCGTCGTCTGTGCTCCGAGCACGGCATGCGCATCGGGCTGGACGGCGTGCAGCTGCTCGGCGGCCACGGCTTCGTCAAGGAGCACCCGGTCGAGCGGTGGTACCGCGACCTGCGTGCCGTCGGCCTCATGGAGGGAGGGGTCCTGGTCTGAGCGTCGACCGCTTCCGCCGTACGCCGAGCACCCGACGCTGCAACGACCTGCCAGGAGACACACCATGATCAACCTCGAGACCCCCAAGAAGCACCGGGGCCTGGTCAGCCAGGCCCACCAGGTCGCGATGAACGTGCTGCGGGCCAACTCGCGCAAGTACGACCTCGCCGAGCACGAGTACCCCGTCGAGCTCGACATGCTCGCCGCGATGATCGACGGCCTGTCCGCCTCCGGCGCCTCCGAGGGCGCGGGTGCCTCCGGCGTCCGCCGCGAGGAGGACGACGGCAAGGACGTCACCGTCAAGAACGGCGCCAACCTCGCCTCCGTCCTCTCTGTCCAGGAGATGTGCTGGGGTGACGTCGGCCTGCTGCTGTCGATGCCGCGCCAGGGCCTGGGCAACTCCGCCATCGCCAGCGTCGCCAACGACGAGCAGCTGGAGAAGTTCAAGGGCGTGTGGGCCGGCATGGCCATCACCGAGCCCGGCGCCGGCTCCGACTCGGCCAACATCTCCACCACGGCTGTCCTCGACGGCGACGAGTACGTCATCAACGGCGAGAAGATCTACGTCACCGCCGGCGGCCGCGCCGACGCCATCGTGGTGTGGGCGACGCTCGACAAGGACCTGGGCCGGGCGGCCATCAAGTCCTTCGTGGTCGAGAAGGGCACGCCCGGCATGACCGTGGAGCGCCTCGAGCACAAGCTCGGCATCAAGGCCTCCGACACCGCCACGATCATCTTCGACAACTGCCGCGTGCCCAAGGAGAACCTCCTCGGCTCCCCGGAGGTCGACACCAAGCAGGGGTTCGCCGGCGCCATGGCGACCTTCGACAACACCCGACCGCTCGTGGCCGCCATGGCCGTGGGTGTGGCTCGGGCGTCCCTGGAGCTCACCAAGGAGCTGCTCACCGACGCCGGTGTCGTCATCGACTACGACCGCCCGGTGCTCACGCAGTCCGCCGCAGCCGCGACCTTCATCCAGCTCGAGTCCGACTGGGAGGCCGCGCACCTGCTGACGATGCAGGCCGCGTGGATGGCCGACAACCGCAAGGCCAACTCCCTGGAGGCCTCGATGGCCAAGGCGAAGGCCGGCCGGATGGCCTCCGACGTCACCCTGCGCTGCGTCGAGCTGGCCGGCAGCATCGGTTACAGCGAGCAGGACCTGCTCGAGAAGTGGGCTCGCGACTCCAAGATCCTCGACATCTTCGAGGGCACCCAGCAGATCCAGCAGCTGATCGTGGCCCGCCGCATCCTCGGCAAGTCCTCCGCCGAGCTCAAGTGATCCACCCCTGACCCCTCCGCTCTGGGAGAGCGACACGGGCAGCTGAGCGGCCCGCCGGGATGACCGGCGGGCCGTTCGTCGTTCAGCCCCGCATGACGGCGACGCACACGACCACGATCGGCATCACCGGCGCGACCGGCCACATCGGCGGACAGGTCACCCGGCTCCTTGCCGCCGACCTGCCGGCCGGCACCGGGTTGCGGCTCCTGGTCCGCGACGCCTCGCGCGCGCCGGACCTGCCGGGTGCCGAGGTCGTCGAGGTCGCCGAGGTGCAGTACGGCGACCCCACCGCCGTCCAGGCGCTCACCGGCGTCGACGTCCTGCTCATGGTCTCGGCCGCCGAGTCCGACGACCGGGTGGGGGAGCACCGAGCGTTCGTCCAGCACGCTGTCGAGGCCGGCGTCGGCCACCTCGTCTACACGTCGTTCGTGGGGGCCACCCCCGACTGCGGCTTCCTGCTCGGGCGGGACCACGCCGCCACCGAGGAGATCATCCGTGGCACGGGCGTGGCCGCGACGTTCCTGCGCGACAACTTCTACGCCGAGGTGTTCCCGTTCTTCGCCGACGACGGGGGAGTGCTGCGCGGTCCGGCCGGGACGGGGCTCGTCGCTCCGGTGTCACGACGCGACGTCGCCGAGGTGGCCGCCGCTGTGCTGCGCGCGCCCGCCGACCACGCCGGAACGACGTACGACCTGACGGGGCCCGAGGCGCTCACCCTCGACCAGATCGCGGAGGTCCTGAGCGACGTCACCGGGCGTCCGCACCGCTTCCACGACGAGACACTCGAGGAGGCACGCTCCAGCCGCGCGCACTACGGCGCCCCGGGCTGGATGGTCGAGGCCTGGATCAGCACCTACACCGCCATCCGCGACGGCGAGCTCGCGCACGTCAGCGACGACGTCCGGCTGCTGCTCGGGCGGCGCGCCACCTCGTTCCGCCACGCCGTGACCGCCGCCTGACGCCGCTCCCCACTCTTCGGATGGCTTCAACCTCAGGTTCACCGTGAGGTCATGCGCGCCCGCCACCGTGGGGGTCATGAAGATGCAGATGGTCGCCCTGTTCGGCTTGGCCGCCTACATGATCTGGACCTCGACCTTCGCCGGGCTGATGCTCGGGATCGTGCCGTCGCCCGGTCTCTAGCCCGGCCCGGAGGAGCCACCCGTCCCTGCCGTCGGTGGTGGCGAATACGGTGTGACGAACGCAGTCCACCGACGGAAGGTCCCACCGTGACGGCAACCGCGCCGCCCTCGTCCGACACCGGGGCCCCCGAGCCCAGCACCGACCGACCGGTCGCCGTCGTCCTGAGCGACCTGGCGGACAAGGTCTTCGGCGGCGAGGCGCCCCTGCGGATCACCGCGTGGGACGGCTCGACCGCCGGCCCGGCCGACGCGCCCGCCGTCCACGTCACCACCCCGCAGGCGCTCACCCGGCTGGTGTTCCACCCCGGTGAGCTCGGCCTCGCCCAGGCCTACGTCCTCGGTGAGATCGACGTCGAGGGCGACGTGCTCGACGGTCTGCGCCGTGTGTGGGCCGCCACCCGCGAGCGCGACCTGAGCTCACGGCTGGACCCCACCACGCTCCTCGCCGGGCTGCGGGCCGTCGTCGGTCTCAAGGTCCTCGGGCGCCCGCCGGCCCCGCCGGCCACCCAGGCCCAGCTCCGCGGACGGCTGCACAGCCAGCGCCGCGACTCCGAGGCGATCTCGCACCACTACGACCTCAGCAACGAGTTCTACGACTTCATCCTGGACCGGCACAAGGCTTACTCCTGCGCCTACTTCACCAGCGACGACCCGTCGTACACGCTCGAGGACGCGCAGCGCGACAAGCTCGACCTGGTCTGCCGCAAGCTCGGCCTCGATCAGGCGGAGCCGGGCCACCGCCACCTCGACATCGGCTGCGGCTGGGGCTCGCTCTCGCTGCACGCGGCCGCGACGTACGGCGTCGACGTGGTCGGCGTGACGATCTCGAAGGAGCAGAAGGCCTACATCGACGAGCGTCTGGTCCGCGAGGGTCTCCAGGGCAAGGTCGACATCCGGCTGCAGGACTACCGCGAGGTCGCCGACGGCCCGTTCGACACGGTGTCGTCGATCGAGATGGGCGAGCACGTCGGCAAGAAGAACTACCCGGTCTTCCTCGGCCAGATCGAGCGGCTGCTGACCCCCGGCGGACGGATGCTGATCCAGCAGATGTCACGGGTGACCAAGCCCGGCGGCGGGCCGTTCATCGAGGCCTTCATCGCGCCCGACATGCACATGCGGCCGGTGGGGGAGACCGTGAGCCTGATCGAGAAGGCCGGCCTCGAGGTCCGTGACGTGCACGCGCTGCGCGAGCACTACGTCCGCACCGTCGACGCGTGGTACGCCACCTTCGAGTCCAACTGGGACCGCGTGGTGGCCATGGTCGGTGAGGAGATGGCCCGCGTGTGGCGGCTCTACCTCGTCGGCGGCGCGCTGGCCTTCGAGGAGGGCCGCATGGGCGTCGATCAGATCCTGGCGGTCAAGTCGACCGCCGACGGGCGCAGCGGGCTGCCGCCGGTGCGTGCCTGGTGAGCGACTTCGACGGCTCCGCCCTCCTGGTGTCGCTGCCCGCCACGGCCGGGGCGATCCTGGTGGTCATGGGGCTCACCTTCGCGGTCGCCCTGAAGGCGGGCAAGCACGCGGTCATCGACGTCACCTGGGGTCTCGGCTTCGTCGTGGTCGCCGCGACGGCGTACGTCCTGCACACCGGCGACGGCACGCGTTCCGCCGTGATGCTCGGCATCGTCGCCCTGTGGGGCCTGCGGCTGGCGATCCACATCGGCAACCGCTCGCGCGGTCACGGCGAGGACCCCCGCTACGTGGCGTTGCTGAAGCGCGCGCCCGGCAACCCCCAGCTGTACGCCCTGCAGCGGGTCTACCTGCCCCAGGCCCTCATCATGTGGTTCGTGTCGCTGCCGACCCAGGTGGCGATGTTCTCCGAGGATGGTCCCGGCCCGCTGCTGTGGATCGGCGTCGCGGTGTGGGCGGTCGGGTTGACCTTCGAGACGGTGGGGGACTGGCAGCTGCACCGCTTCCGCGGCGACCCTGAGAACAAGGGCAAGGTGCTCGACACCGGGCTGTGGCGCTTCACCCGGCACCCCAACTACTTCGGCGACGCCACCGCGTGGTGGGGCATCTTCCTGATCGCTGCCGACACCGGCCTGCCGGGCTGGCTGACGATCCTGTCGCCGTTGGCGATGACCTGGTTCCTGGCTGCCGGCACCGGCAAGCCGCTGCTCGAGAAGGACATCGCCGAGCGGCGTCCGGAGTACGCCGACTACGTGCGCCGCACCAGCGGGTTCGTGCCCCTGCCGCCGAAGAAGAAGGGCTGAGCCGACCGTCAGCCGGCGTCGACCCGGTTCGGGTTGGCGATCCAGTCGAGGACGACCTTGCGGTCGAGCCGGTAGGAGAAGTCCAGGCCCCGGCACATGGCGTTCTGGCCGAACGACGTGACGGCGAGGACGGTGTCGCTGCCCCGGGGCAGGACCGGGCCACCGGAGTCTGGTGGGTCCGCCCGCAGCCCGTGCGGAACCCCCCTGCCGCCCGCGATCTCGCCGTCGTCGCCCGACCGTGGCCCGACGAGGGGCCGCCGTAGGGTGGAAAGGTGCGATTTCTCGACGACCACGGCGTCCCGCCGTACGACCTGACCTACGACGACGTCTTCATGGTGCCGCGGCACTCGACCGTCGGCTCCCGCGACGACGTGGACCTCTCCACCGACGACTCCACCGGCGCGACGCTGCCGCTGGTGGTGGCGAACATGACCGCGATCTCGGGCCGCCGGATGGCCGAGACGGTGGCGCGCCGAGGGGGGCTGTCGGTGATCCCGCAAGACATCCCCACCGACGTCGTCGCCGACGTGGTCGCCGACGTCAAGGGCAGGGATCTCGTCGTCGACACCGCCATCACGCTGGCGCCCGACCACACCGTGGCCGATGCCCTGGCCCTGATCCCGAAGCGCGCCCATCGCGCGGCCTTCGTCGTCGTCGACGGCCGGCCCGTCGGGGTCGTGACCGAGGACGACTGCCGCCGGGTGGACCGCTTCACCCAGGTGCACCAGGTCATGTCCACCCAGCCCGTGACGCTGTCGCAGCGGCTCTCGCCGCGCGAGGCCTTCGACCGCCTGGTGGAGGTACGTCGACGGGTCGCTCCCGTGGTCGACGACGACGGCCTGCTGGTGGGCGCTCTCACCCGCACCGGCGCTCTGCGCGCGACCGTCTACCGGCCGGCGCTCGACGGCCGCGGCCGACTCGCGGTCGCAGCGGCCATCGGGGTCAACGGAGACGTCGCCGGGAAGGCCAAGACCATCCTCGACACCGGGGTGGACGCACTGGTGATCGACACCGCGCACGGCCACCAGGAGCGCATGGTCGAGGCGCTCCGCGCGGTCCGGTCACTGACCCCGGACGTGCCCGTCGTCGCCGGCAACGTGGTCTCGGCCGACGGCACCCGCGAGCTGATCGCCGCCGGCGCCGACATCGTCAAGGTCGGCGTGGGTCCTGGCGCGATGTGCACGACACGGATGATGACGGGGGTGGGACGCCCCCAGTTCTCGGCCGTGCTCGACTGCTCGTCCGCGGCCCGCGACGCCGGCGGCCGGGTCTGGGCCGACGGCGGGGTGCGCCACCCCCGGGACGTGGCGCTGGCCCTGGCCGCCGGAGCCAGCTCGGTGATGATCGGGTCCTGGTTCGCGGGCACCCACGAGTCGCCCGGCGACCTGCACGAGGACGCCGACGGTCGGCGCTACAAGGAGAGCTTCGGCATGGCCTCGGCCCGCGCGGTCCTGAACCGCACCAGCGCCGACTCCGCCTTCGAGCGGGCCCGCAAGGGTCTCTACGAGGAGGGCATCTCCTCGAGCCGCATGTACCTCGACCCGGCCCGCCCCGGCGTGGAGGACCTCATCGACCAGATCTGCGCCGGTGTCCGGTCGGCCTGCACCTATGCGGGAGCAAGGTCACTGGGGGAGTTCGCGGACCGGGCCCTCGTGGGCTTCCAGTCAGCGGCTGGCTTCCACGAGGGCCGCCCGCTGCCTGCTGGTTGGTGAGCGCCACTCAGGCGGTCAGCAGGTAGTCCAGCTGGCGAGCCACCAGGGCCTCACCATGCGCGTCCTCAGGAAGGTCCGCGAACGTCCTGCCGGACCACGGCTCCGCGACTTCGTCGCGCCAGCCGTCGGGCAGTGCCTCGCCCAGGTCGTCGCGCCAGCCGTCGGGCAGTGCCTCGCCCAGGTCGTCGGGCCAGCTGTCAGCCGTGATGGCCGCGAAATCGCGCAGTTGCTCGGGAGTCTCGCGACCCAGGGCACGACTGCCCGTGGGGTCGACCTGGAACCAATGACCTGAGGGGCTCTGCCAGAGGTACAACCCGGGGAAGGGTTGGTGGCATCGGAATCGCCCGAAGGTCTTGGCCCGATGATGCCGGCGTCCCAGCGGCCCCAGGTTGTGAGGCCCGGTCTGAGCGGGTGGACCGCCCTCGGACATCGGCCGGAACGTGGCGGTGTGGTCCAGGTCGGCGCGGTGGCTCTCGAGCGAGCCCCACGGGAAGACCTCGTAGGGCTCGCGGACCTGGAGGGCCTCGGCCATTGCGCTTGGGATCTCGTAGCGGTCGACCGGAACCTGCCCGGCCGGGTCGATCACGGGACGGATCTCGATGAGGTCCTCGCCCAGCCAGTCCCTCAGCTGCTGGAGTCCGACCGGGCCGAGTCCTCGCACGCGAGCCACTTCGCTGCCGGGCCGTCCGCAGCCCAGTGTGACGCCCAACGAGTCGAGCGCCTCCTCCGCCAGATGCACATAGATCACCGAGCGCGGCCGGAGCCGTTGCTGTGCCGTGGGTCCGAGTCGGACGAGCATCTCGCCGAAAGCCGCGGCCCGGTCCACCGCCGACTCCCCGCGATCCTCCGGCTCCGGTTCGGCGCGAGGGAGGCCGTCCTGCGTCTCGATGTTGGCTGCCTCCGCGGATTGGACGCCGCGTGCGATGACCTGGCAGGCCCGAGCCGGGTCGGCGAGGATGGCGAGCGCCTTGGCCCGGCGCAGCTGGAGCGGGTCCTGGTCACCGAGACGTTCCAGCGCCTCGGCGAGGTGGGTGATCATGGCGTCCAGCCGGGCCACGTCGCCGGCCGCGGTCTGACAGATGAGCGTGCGGTTGCCCGAGGGGTTCGGTCGCCGACCGACGGCGACGTAGCGTCGCTGCTGCTCGGCCCGTCGCCGAGCCTCGTGCGCGACCGGGTCGGCGGCGACGACCGCGGCATCGATGACGTCGCGGGCTCGCTGCGGGGGGAGTCCCACGAGCGCCTCGACCACCCGGTGGTCGACCGCGCGGGCCTGCTCCGCGGTCAGGCTCCGGGTCCTGGTGGCCGCCTCCCGTGCCCTCCACGCGTCGACCTGCCCGGTCACGGTGACCTGCCAGGTCTCGGGCAGCCGGTGGCGCAGGTCGAGGGCGTCGCGCATCAACGACGTCGCCACGAAGGTCGTCGCCTGCAGCAGCATCCCCAGCTCGACGGCAGCGAACTCCGCCACCTCAGGCGTGCCCTCGCCGCCCAGTCGCACCGCGGCCTCGCCGTGACTGCAGCGTCCGATCTCACGAGGCGGTGTCGTCCGCACGTCGGGCCCACGACCCGGGTCGTCGTCGCTCTCGGGCAGCCGGTCCCGTGGCGCGTTCCGCTTCGGCGGGTGCACGTCGGCCCAGTGAGCAGCCAGCAGCAGTCGTTCCGCTTCGGCTCGACGCACCGCTTCCACCGACGCGGCCAACGCGTCCGCACACTCCATGACCGTGAGGTCGTCGGGAGGCGGGAGGGTGAACATGAGACGAGTGTAGTCGAACCTCTGTTCGAATACAAGCGCAAAGGTCGGTGATCGAACACCGGATGAGGACCGGCACGCGCTTGCTGAGGAGCTGTGTGCCAACCCCCACCGTCAGCGCCCCCGGGGCTCCAGCACCACGATCGGGATCTCCCGGTCGGTCCAGGAGCGGTAGTCGGCGAAGTCGGCGTACAGCTCGTCGAGCAGCGGCCAGAGTCGTTCCCGCTCCGCCGGCTCCGCGACCTGCGCCCGCACCAGGCGCAGCTCGGCGCGGATCTGCACCTGGGTGTCCGGGGTGGCGAGCAGGTTGCGGTACCACTGCGGGTGCGTCGCCATCCCGCCCTGCGAGGCCACCACCACGACGTCGGCACCGTCCTCGAGGTAGAGCAGCGGCGTGGTGAACAGTGCACCCGAGCGGCGGCCGAGGTGGTCCAGCAGCAGCACCGAGACCGGTTTGCGGAACGCCGCGCCCACGCGCCACGTGGCGCCGATCCGGCCGTTCGTACGCCGGTAGAGCCAGACCTGGGTGCGCGAGACCCGCTTGAGGAGCTTCTTGACCACGGGGGAGTCCAGCCCCGGAGGTCGGCCGGAGTCAGCTGCCCCGGCTGCGCCCGTGCCGGCCGTGCGCTCAGCCATGGACGGTCCCCTCCCACGCCCGGCGGACCTTGTCGGCCACCTCGCCCGCCTGTCGCAGCCCTGCCCGCGCGGCGTCGGCCCGCTTGCTCGGGTTGAGCACGTTCTTGCCGATGGCAGCCAGGGCGCTCTCGTCGGGCGAGACCACCGCCCGCGCTCGCGGCGCGACTCGGTCGAGCTGGGCGCGGATGGACGTGTGCTTGCTGAAGGCCTGGGGCAGCGGCGCCAGCACGACGACACGCTCGCAGCCGTGCGCCAGGTCGACGTTGGCCGTCGAGCGCATCCCGCCGTCGACGTAGTGGTGACCGTCGATGGTGACCGCCGGCCACACGAGAGGTACGGCGCAGCTGGCCGCGACCGCCTCGACGAGATCGACACCGCTGTCGCGGGTGAACGTGACGAACCGACCCGTCTCCGCCTCGACCGCGCTCACCTGCAGGTCCCGCTCGGGCCAGACGTCCACCCCGATCCGGCTGCGGATGACCTCGATCCGCTCGGCCCCGCCGGGTGGGTGTGCCCGCAGCGCCAGCGACCCGATGCGGGAGCGTTTCTTGACCGGGTGGGCGGGGACCACGATCGGGACCGCCAGGCGCAGCACCATCGACCGGGTCATCCGCGCGCCGATCTCACGGTCGGCCGGCCGCAGCTGCTCGGCGTACAGCTCGTCGACGGTCAGTCCGGTGGTGATCTGCGCGCCCACCACGGAGCCGGCGGAGGTGCCGATCACCCGGTCGGCGGCCGTCAGGTCGATGCCGACGTCGGCCAGCCCCTTGAGGATGCCGAGCTCCCAGGCGATGCCCGTGATGCCGCCCCCGCCGAGAACCAGTGCCCTGCTGTCGCTGCCGCTCATGACGGCAACCTACGCGGTCACGTCGACGTCTCGCCGCGGTAGGTCAGGCCCAGCTCGGTCAGCGCCTCGCCCAAGCGGGCCACCGCGACCGGCCCCACCCCGTGGAGCGCCCCGAGCTCGGCGCGCGTCCACGACGCAACCTGCTCGACGGTGGTCACCCCCACCCCGCGCAACGCCCGTGTGGCCGGCGCACCGATGCTGCGGGGCATCGGCGTGCCCTCCTCGCGCGGCGCACGCTCCGGCGGCGGACCGCCGTGGTCGAGCACGGCCTCCCCCCGCGGGGACAGCCGGTAGCCGATCGCCAGCGACTCGGTCAGCCCCTTCTCCTTCAGCTTGCGCACGTCACGCTTCCACTCCTGGGTCTCGCGACCCAGCTCGGCGGCCAGCTCGGGTGCGCGCACGCCGGGGGACCGGTCGATGATCTCGAGGCTCGCCCGCGTCCACGGCCCCACCGCCGAGGACCGGTCGAGACGGTCGAGCCAGGTTCGGATCTCCTCCACCTCCGCAGCCGACGGCACCTGCTCGCGCAACGTCTCGCGCGGATCCGCCCCGGCGTAGCGCAACCCCACCCGGAACAACGGTCGCTCCGCCCGCAGCTTCAACGCCTCCTTGAGCGCACCCAGGGACGCGGCACCCGCTCGCCGTGCGTCCTCGGCCCGCAGCGACGACACCGCGACGTGCTCCACGGACGTGACCTCGATCAGCCCCACCCCGGTCCGCAGCCGCGTCCCCACCTTCACCCGGGGGCGGTCCCAGCGGCGGAACGCCAGGTCGATCTCGCCGCGCTTGATGGCCGTCAGCTCGACGGGTCGGATCATCATGGGGGCCAGTCTCACCCGACGGAGGCGAGCCCCGCGACCCCACCCGCCACCAAGGCTCGCTGCGACGAGCTCGCTGACCTGTCGCCACCGGAACAGGCCGACACCGACCGCAGCCAGCCACAGGACCACAGCAGCGCTCGTCCCGTGATTCCTCCGCTCCCGGAAGCCTCACCCCGCGAGGGTCGGCATCACCCGGGTGCGTGCCAGACGTCGTCGTGGGTCCGGTGCGCCTCGGTGAGGCCGGTGCGGAAGAACGTCTCGTAGTAGTCCGTCTCGACGTGGTGGGCCTGCAGCCAGACCCCGGGGACGTGGATGGCCTCCGTGTGCGCGGGGAACCGCCCGTGCGTGTCGTAGATGTAGTTGCAGATGTCGCGGGCGCAGGCGATCACGTCCTCGGCGTAGTCGCTGGCATCCTCCAGGTAGCGCGATCCGAACTCGCCCTTGTAGATCCGCCGGAACAGCGCTTCGTCGGAGTAGATCCCGTTCGCGCCGAACTTGTCCGCGATCACCGCGTCCACGGCGGCGTCCATGGTGGGGTAGTACGGCGGGCACATGGCGGCGATCAGCGGCTCACCCAGGCGCCGCAGCCCCACCGGGTGGGCGCGGATGTTCGCGTGCAGCGGCAGCAGGACGTGCCAGCGCAGCACATCGGCCGGCTTCCACCTCGGCGTGACCCAGTCGAAGCCCAGCATGCTTCCGTACTTCCGGGTGAACTTCGGGTCTCCCAGCAGCACGGGCGGTGCGATGCTGGCATGGATCCAGGCACCCAGACCCATCGCGTCCGCGGTGAGCATCAGGTTCTGCACCAGCAGATCGGCCTCGATCTGGGTGCGCATCGCGCCCAGCGCGCCCAGCGGCAGGTTGATGTCCTTGTTGAGGAAGCCGCTCCTGACCCACTTCTTCACCCCGGCCATCCGGTAGAAGTTGCGGTCGTCACGGATCGTGGGTCGGGCACCCTCGGGCTGGGTGAGCAGGTACATCAGCGCGTTGATGTACTGCCGGGACAGGTCCACCACCGGGAACAGGATCGTCGTGCCGGGCAGGTTCGACAGGAACCGGTTCGAGTCGAGGTACGCCGGGAAGTCCCGGTTCCCGTCCGGTACGTCGATGCGGCGGTCCAGCAGCTTCACCTTGGCCTGCGCGGCCCGGGCCAGCAGGGCCTCGGGGTCGAGGATCGAGGCACCCGACTCGTCCGGCGGCAGCTTGCGCAGGTAGTAGGTGCCGGTGTCGTTGATCATCAGGAAATGCGTGCCCTGTGCGTTGTCCGGGCTCCCCGCCGTGCGGCCGGCCATGTGCAGGTTGGGCTTGGCCATGATCGGCTCGTGGTTGCGGGGGTCGTTCAACGGGCGATCCGGCATCGTCAGCCCGGTGCAGCCGGTGACGGCGATGAGCACCGCCTCCTCGAGCTCGGTCAGTGGCTCGCGCGGCTGGTTCGAGGTGTAGCTCAACGACCCGGCCTCGAGCGAGCTGCCCCTGCTGACGCGATGGGTACGACGCCGCATGATCGTCTCGATCAGCGAGTGCCGGGCAAAGGCCTCGAGACCCGGGTGCGTGCCCACGTCCTCGTCGGTCATCGGGATCCTCTCTCCGCCTGCGGCCACTGAGGCCGCGGCATCCGCGCGCGCCACGGCGCGAAGGCGCTCTGTCCACGTGGGAGCAGGGTCGCGACCTCCGGGCAGTGCCGCAGGATGACGCTGGTGAAGTCGTTCCGGTTCACCCAGTCCATCCCGACCGGGGAGTAGATCTCGGGACGGAAGTCGACGGTCAGGAACCGATCGCTCTGCAGCCGCCGCGACGCCATCAGGATGAAGATCCGGAACGCGGTGTCGGAGAACCCGAACCCCTCGGGCGGGGTCTCGGCGAACAGGCCCACCATCGTGTCGACCTCGTCGATGTCTCGGTAGACCTCCCGCATCCGGCGGACCGACTCCGGGTTGCTGGTGAGCTCGTCGAAGTCGCGGAGTCGCGGCTTGTGCAGCCCCTCGCGGAAGTCGTTGTAGCGCGGGATCCCGCGGCGGCGCGTGCGGACCAGGTCGACGACCGCGAGATCGGTCCGCTCGCCGTCGCGCACGAGCGTTCGCAGCGCGTCGGGGTAGTTGTGCAAGGTGATCGCTCCAGGGTGCGCGACCCCGAAGGAGTACAGCAGGTTGTCCAGCCCCAGTGACCGGAGCTCGTCGTCGGCCGCAGTGCCGGCGATGTCGTCGAAGGTCCGTGTCCCGAGCAGCCGGCCGTCGGTGTGGTCCATGAGCCGGTAGTCGTCAGGGATCAACGGGTGCAGCCGGTAGACAGTGACGAAGTCCTCCGTGAGCGAGTACGGCACCCCGTGGTGGTCCGGTGTGGTCGCCGGGATGCCGACGCCGGCATGGGCGTCCATCAACCAGATGCCGAGCCGGGTCACCCAGTCGTTCGACGGCGGACCGTTCCAGTTGGCCTTCAGGCCGAGATCGATCGCATCGGTGGCGAGGATCGCCGGAGTCCACTCGACGGTGTGGATCTTCGCGATCAGTGCTGCGACGACCAGTCGGGCGACGTTGTAGACCCGGTCGTCGCTCCAGCCGCGGTAGTGCGAGCGCAGCTCGTCGCACACGGCGTTGTGCTCGCGAGCGAAGAGGGTGTGCAGGCCGCTCAGGCCGAGCCACCACCCCTCGTTGAACCCGGTGATCTCCTGACCGGAGGTGTCCTGGGGGAGGTAGCCGGCGTCGGTGAGCCGCAGCTTGGCACCCTCACGGAGATCGGCGATCGTGGCCGCGTCGCTGCCGTACACCTCCGAGGCGTCCCACCAGTGCGACGCAGAGTTGGCGAAGAGCCGCTGGGTGCCGTCGGGGTTGACCCCGAGGGCCTGGTTGGCGGCGATGCGCATGATGTTCTCGGGCTTGCCGTCGGTGGTGTTCTGCCAGGTGCGGCCGCCGGGCATGGGCACCTTGATGTCATCGACGCCGCGTGGGTGCCGGGCGTGGTTGACCCAGTCGTGCACCTGGAACTGGATCCACGCGGCCGCCAGCAGGTTGAGGGAGGTCGCGGGCAGGAAGTGCTCGCGTGCCAGCAGCTGCTCGCTGACGGTGACCGGGTTCGGGGTGTTGAAGAGGTCCGGCCGGTAGTCCGGCTTGAGGTTCCGACCGAAGGTGGCGCCGACGGCGCCCATCGCCGGGACCGAGAGGTCGTTGTCGCGTCCGTCGGCGGTCCGCGCGGACCTGGACTCCTCCGTGGGAGGCGGCGGCACCGTCCGCGCCTGGGGCGGCGCCTCGGGCGGCTCGGTGTCGATGAGGTTCTGCGCGCGGAGCACGTGTCGGTAGGCATCGAGGTTGAGCACCGCCAGCCGCACCGGGAGCCGGTGCCACGAGACCCGGCGGTTGAGCAACGAGAACACCGAACGCGCTCCGGCACTGAGCAGGACGTTGCGCTTCGGAACAGCGGTGTGCCACCGCGTCGCACCCCGCATGGCCGCGCTGGCGTCGTACGACGCCTTGCGCGCGCGGTTCAGGTTCCCCAGCGGCCGGAAGGACTCGGTCGTGTTCCACGGGTTGAACGCGAGCGCCTCGATCGCTCGGGCAGCGTCCTGCGTCGCCGGGGTGGTGAGGTCGCCCTGCGGGACGACGAGGTCAGCGACGGGTTCGGGCGGTGACGCCGCGGTGCTCCACTCGATGGATGTGTCCTCGATCGGGGTTGATCCCGGGTCGCGGTAGCGCTGGATGCACAGCTCCATCCGGACCTCGCCGCCGGCGATCCGCCGGGCAGCCTCGCCGGAGAGGTAGCTCGGGTCGGTCCGGGACGGCGTCGCGCTCGCCGTACCGGGCGCCGGTCGCAGCAGGTAGCGCACCGCGAGTCTCGGGCCCCAGCTCAGTGCACCGCGGCTCCAGTAGGTCTCGGTCACCACGCTGCCCGGTTGGTGGCGCCGGGCCGTCCGGACGTTGTTCAGCATCCGGCGGGTCTCCCGCACCCCGAAGAGGCGCACCAGTCGCCCCACCCCCGCCAGCCGGGAGAGGGTTCCGCCGGCGACCGCGTGCGCGAACTCGACGAACTGGCGTGCGTCGCGAGCGTGCGACACCGGGAAGTTCGTCATGAGCAGGTCGTGGGAGGTGGACCCGTCGACCTCGATCCGGAGTGCCACACCGCGCAGGTCGGGCTCGGGGTCGGGCTGCGCCAGGTTGGCCGCGTTCGAGAACCGAACCGTCGTCCGGTACGCCGCTCCAGGTTGCGCGAACCCGGTCTGCAGGTCCGTCGGCAGGTCCGCGCGGAACCTCAGCTCGGCGTTGTCGACCGCGAGCGTGGACTTGGCATGAAGCGTCCGCTGCACGCCGTGGGGCACGCCGTGCCTGCTGGCGCGCTTCCGGGCGACGGCCTGCGCGGCCACGATGGTCGCGGCGAGCCTCGTGAACTCCGCGTGCTCGGCTTCGGGGCTGCCGCCGCTGTACGTCTCCGACCAGGCGGCGCTCGCGACGGGATCGCGGGTGGACGTGGTGGCTGCCGACTGCTTCCGCGTCATGACCGGAACCTCTCCTCGACCGTCTTCACGATGCCGGCGATGACGCCGTCGGGCGACGGGCTGTAGTGCGGGACGGCCCAGCGGGTGATCCGGGCGTCGATGACGGACGGCCGACCCGACCCCAGGGCCGCCTCGAACGCGGTCTCGAACTCCTCGAGCGTGTCGGCGGTGTAGCCGTCCGCGCCGCAGGCCTGGGCGTAGGCGGCGTAGCTCGGGTTCTCGAACTCCACCAGACCCGTGTCCTGGTAGCGGGCGAGCTGGTAGATCTTGATGAGCTTGTACTCGCGGTCGTCGAAGATCACCCAGATCACCGCGATGTCGTGCTCGACCGCGGTCATCAGCTCGAAGCCGGACATGTTGTAGCACCCGTCCCCACAACCGACGACCACCGTCCGGTCCGGGTGCGACAGCTTGACCCCGATCGCTCCGTTCGTGTGCCCGGCCATCGGCCCGTACTCGCCGGCCTTGCGAAAGTGCTGGCCCTCCTCGAGCTCCACGTAGTAGCCCAGCCAGGCCAGGTGCGCGCCCGCGTCGGCCAGCACGATGCCGCCGGGCGGCAGCATCCGGCCGATCACTTGAGCGAGCTCACCGGGGTGCAGCGAATCGGTCAGGTGCGGGATGTGCCGCTTCTCCCAGTCGCGCCCCAGCACCTCGCGCCGGGGGATGGAGCCGACCAGCGGGTCGAGCGCGTCGTGGAGGGCGCGCATCGCGGCCTTGGCATCGGAGACGAGGGCATGGTCAGCCCTGTAGGCCTTGTCGATCTCGGTCGGGGAGATGTTCACGTGGATCAGGGTCTTGTCCGCGAAGAGATCCTCGTGGTAGTCGAACGTGGCGTGCTGGTTGAACGCGTTGCCCACGGCGAGCACCACATCGGCTTCCTGGAACGCCTTCCAGGCACTCGCGTGCCCGCTGTCGCAGAACACCCCGACGGACAGGGGGTGACTCTCCGACACGATTCCCTTGCCGTCCAACGTGGTCAGCAGGGGGATCTGAAACCTCTCGACGAATCGCTTGACCTCCGCCTCGGCATGGCTGCGGATCGCACCGAAGCCCACCAGAGCAACCACGCTCCTGCCGTGCTCCAGTGCATCGGCAAGGGTCCGCGCTGCCGCCTCCACCCTGGCCGGGTCGTAGACCACCGGTGCCACGTCGAGCCGGAGGTCGCGGTAGTTCTCGACCGACTCCCCCCGATCGGTCAGGTTCTCCGGCACGGTCACGTGCACCGGTCCGGGCCGACCCTCGAACGCGAGGTTCACCGCTTCTTCGAGCACGTCGCAGGTGTCCTGGATCCTGGTGACCAGGAAGGAGCCCTTCGTGCAGGCCTCGAAGATCTTGAGCGAGTCGGGGGTCCGGTTCCATCCCGAGGTCTCGTTGAGCGACCCGCGCCCCTTCCACTCCATGGGCGCGTAGCCGGAGATCGCGAGCACCGGGTAGGAGTCCGACATCGCCATCGCCAGCCCCGAGATCATGTTGAACGCGCCCGGACCGGCGGTGGCGAAGCAGAAGCCCAGGCTGTCGGTGTACATCGCGTAGCCGCACGCCATGAAGGAGGCGGCCTGCTCGTTGCGGGTGATGATCGGCCTGATCCTCGTGGAGTCCTTCAGCGCCAGCATCAGCCCGGCGGCGTTCTCCCCAGCGCCGCCGAACGCGGCCTCGACCCCGACGCTCTCCAGCCCCCTGACGACGGCTTCGTAGACCCTCATGGCTCATCCCTCGTTCCCGTCAGGGCCCGGAAGCGCTCCTCCAGCATCTCCCAGGCTCCCTGCAGCACGCCCTCCGGTGAGCTGCTGTAGTGCGGCAGAGCCCAGCGGGTGATCATCGCGTCGATGACCGTCGGGCGCCGGGAGACCAGGGCGGCGGCGTACGCAGCCTCGAACTCCTCGATGGTGTCGACGCGGTAGCCGTCGGCGCCGCACGCGCGTGCGTACCCCGCGAAGTCCGGAGGCCGCATCTCCACCAGCCCGGTCTTCAGGTACGTCGCCAGCTGGTAGACCTTGACCAGCTTGAGCTCGGCATCGTTGAAGATCACCCAGATGACGGGCAGGTCGTTCTCCACCGCGGTCATCAGCTCGAACCCGGCCATGGCGTAGCACCCGTCGCCGCACCCCACGACCACGGTGCGGTGCGGCTGCGCGGCCTTGACGCCGATCGCGCCGTTGGTGTGAGCGGCCATCGGTCCGAACACGCCGCACTTCCGGAAATTCTGACCCGCCTCGAGCTCGACGTAGTAGCCCAGCCAAGCCAGGTGTGCTCCGGCGTCGGCGAGGATCACGCCACCGGGCGGCAGCAGCCGGCCCATCGTCTGGGCAAGTCGCCCGGGATGGATCTCGCCGGTGACGTGCGGGATCCGACGAGCTTCGTAGTCCCTGTTGTCCACCCTGACCGGGGACACCGGCCCCACCTTCGGCGCCAGGGCGGCCTCGATCGCGGCGAGTGCGGGGCGTGCGTCCGAGATCAGGGCGTGCTGGACCGGGTAGTGCTTGCCGATCTCGGCCCCCGACACGTTGATCTGCATCAGCGTCTTGTTCTCGAACAGGTCGTCACGGAGGCCGAACGTCGCGTGCTGGTTCAAGGAGTTGCCGACAGCGAGCACGACATCGGCTTCCCGAAAGGCCTTCCAGGCGCTGGAGTGGCCGCTCTCGGAGAACACCCCCACGCACATCGGGTGGTCCTCGGCGAGGATGCCCTTGCCGTCGAGAGTGGTGACGACCGGGATCTGGAAGCGCTCCGCCAGCCGTTCGACCTCGGCCGAGGCGCCGCTCCGGATCGCGCCGAACCCGACCAGCAGGAGCACGTTCCTGCCCGCGGCGAGTGCGTCGGCCAGCGCGGTGGCGACCTCCTCGACACCAACGGCGTCCGGTTGCGGCGGGAGCACGTCGAGGCGGAGGTCGCGGTAGTTCGTGACGTCCAGGCCGTGGCGGGTCAGGTTCTGTGGCACCTCGATGTGCACCGGGCCGGGTCTGCCCTCGAAGGCGAGATTGACGGCCTCCTCGAGCACGTCGCAGGTGTCGGCGACATCGGTGAGCCGGTAGGACCTCTTGGTCGTGGCAGCGAACACGGCCTGCGAGTCGGGTGTCCCTCCGACTCCCGAGGTGTCGTTCACCGCGCCGTGGCCCTCCCACCGCGTCTCGATGTAGCCGGTGAGGGCGAGCACGGGGTAGGAGTCCGACATCGCCACACCCAGGCCCGTGACGAGGTTGAACGCACCGGGCCCGACGGTGGCGAAACAGACCCCCAGCTGATCGGTGAACATCGCGTGCCCGCAGGCCATGTAGGCGGCCGCCTGCTCGTGCCGGGTGAGGATCGGGCGGATCTTCTCCGACCGGTCCAGCGCGACCGCGAGGCTGGCGATGTTCTCGCCGTTGCCGCCGTAGGCGGTCTCCACCCCGATGCTCTCGAGCCCGCTGACGATCGCCTCGTAGACGTTCATGCCGCCTACCTGGTTCGGTCCCGCGCGAACGACGTCACTACACGCCTCCGATGGTCGGTCTCGCCGAGTACGTGACCTTTCTGGTCTCCCACAGCGACCAGGTGCTGTCAAGAACCACTCGGCCCCTTGTCAACCGGCCCGAAGCCAGGTATGAGCGACGGTCCAGCGAGATCCCGCGTGAGCAGCCGGCGGACGACCGTCCGCGGGGTGCTGCTCGTCCGCGCCGCCACATGACGATGGGCCCCGGCTCCGGGGCCCATCCATGGTGTCCGAGGGCCGCTACATAAAGACTCGTGGTGATCTGATGGTTTCGATCGCGCTTGTGGACAAAGACGTACCGGCAACCCGAAAGTACGCCGAACGAGTGCGCGATGCGCTGAGAAGCGCACGCGAAGAGTTGGAGGGGGCGAACCCAAATCTGCCAGTCACAGCCAATTTGCTTGCCCTCGCCGACCGCTCGCTAGTTTGGCTTTACCCTCGTGATGTGCTCGAGCAACGCTGCAATCTCGCCCGCGATCAACTGCAACGGATGCAGCCCCAGCCCACTGCCTTGATCTCGGAGCTGGCGCATCGCGACGATCTCAAGCACACCTCACGCCAAGGCCTGGTCAGCAGGTACGCCCTCGCCGAGGCACTTACCTATATCAATGCGGCGTCCGAGACGACACTTATCGAGGATGACCTGCAGGTGGCTCGACTCAGTGTCGTGCGAAGATACCTCTGGATGGCCTTGCTCCTTATCATCGCCGCCGTTCCGTTCACAACAGAAGCCAAGTATGATGAATCGACCCTGGACCTTTTGTGGCCGGTATTCGAGCTTCCAAGGGTGTCCATGGAGTTCTCAATCACCGCGGCTGCGCTCGCGCTGGGCGCCGTCGGAGCGGTAGGCGCGACAATCAGCGGCATGTTTCGCGTCCGCGACAGTCGGGCGCGCATTAACGAGTTCCGGACCAGCATGCTCAACTTCTCTTTGCGGCCGCTTGCCGGAGCTATCGCCGCTGTCTCCCTGTACTTGTTACTTGCCTGGGAGGTTCTCAACGGGATCGAGGTGACTAGCCCAGGCGTGTATGTGCTGGTGGCTTTCTTGGCGGGCTTCTCAGAGAGGTATTTCCTTCGAGTGATACGCGCCGAGGAGCAACCTGCGAAGCAACAGAAAGCTGCCGCAGACGGTTGATACGCCGACCACCCCGGCCGGCGAGTCGGGGTAGTCGTCGGGCTGCTGCGGTCTCAGTCTCGGAGGACTGAGTTAGTTAGCTTGTCGGTGAGCGGTTGTCTTGCAGGCCGTCGTCAACGAGAGACTCAAAGGCCCAAGGACGCATGACGGCTCGACCGCCGCCCTCGTCAGTGATCAGCCCCGGCTGCCGTCGGCCCAGCCTTAGCTCCTCCTGAGCCGGGGCGCGGAACGAGGGCACCTAGCCTGCGGAACACGTTCAAGTCCTTGCTCGAGGCCATCCAAGCAACGCCGAACGCGTTGAACGCGACGAACTCCGTGACGTAGGTCGGTCCCAGTTTGTAGGGCGTTCCCGGGACGAACACGTCGACACCGAGCAGCGCCCAAGCGACCGCGACCAGGATAAGCAGGGTCATGCTGACGTACAGCAAGGTGCGGCGACGCGGCGCGGGGGCGCACCGCTCTCCCAGCGCCGGGATCCCCTTCCACAGGTAGGTCCACAGACCCACCTCGCGTGCCGTGATCGCGTCCCGGACTGCCCTCACGTTGCGTTCACGACCGCACAACTGTTCGGCGCTCGGACCGTAGCCAAACTCGCGAAGGGCGAAGACGATGCAGAGCGCAGCCAAGAGGACCACGAAAGTGGACGCGCACAGTTGGTGAACGAGCCTGGCTGCATCCTCGCCCCACTCGGCCTGGAATCCATTGCAGTAAGGCGGACCCGGAAAGTCTGTGCAGCTATCTTCGGCGACCTTGAAGCCGGGGGCATCGAGTTTGCGACCGGTGGGGACAAGGGCTACGACGATGACCAAGACGCCCGCGAGACTAGAGAGCCAGTAGTCGTATGTGCGCGGCTTGCCAGTCATGTAGCTGATCATGAACCCGCCGGTGGCAACCAACCCTCCCACGAACACATCTTGCGCAGAGGAGTGATAGTAGGCGCTCAGCGACCCACGAATCTGCGGCGCGCTCGTGATCAGCCACCAGTCGATGACGATAAGGAGCCACGGCAGTGCGAAGGCAACTACACCGATTGTGAAGCGCATACCGCGGTAGGACTGCATGAAGTACCTAGCGGCCTCGTCGAGGGATTCCTCGTCGGCCAACTCATCGGAAGCAAGCCCATCTCGGCGACGATGGCGTGCGCGCGCGATTGCGTCCCCATCGACAATCTTCAGCTCGAGCCCACGCATGAGCAGCATCCCCTCTCGCGCCGGTCGGGCACGGTGGTTACCCGAGTGCTCAGTTTCAGACTCCTCTGATTGCTGGCCTGAGGCAACAACGGGCGTCCAGATCGACGTGACCGGCCAGACCCATGACCGCCTCAGTGAAGGAGCAAGAGCAAGTACGCGCCCTATTCTCAATGGATGAGTTCACCCGACGATGACCTCCCGCGTACCTATGCGTGGGTATGTGCGACCGATGGCGCCTTGACCGGGTCACAGCGTCGGGTCCTCCAGTCGAAAATTCGGTCAACCAGTGTGGACATCGTTCGAGGGCTGGCCGGTTGGGCCTTCCGGAGCCGGCGCACGGTGGCACCGTTCCCAAAGGCGCCCGACTCGAGGCTTGCGCGTACCGCGGAGGAGGCGGCGGCCGAGCAAAGCCCCGCGGTTCGCCACCATGGGTTCCGCTCATGGCTGCTGGGCTCTGCCTTCGCCGCGCTGGACGGAGCGGCGCCTGATCCTGAACTGTTCTACATCACGGCGCTTCTACACGATGCTGGACTCTCCACTGGCGTTCCGTTTCAAGACTTTACGCGTCGCTCAGCTCAACAGGTCTTGGATGTGTGCCGACGCGCTGGCATTTCTGACGCGGGGGCTGTCACCGCCGCCGATGCTGTAGTTGCCCACGCCACTCCCGGCCTGAAGTCCGACGAGGATGTGGTGGGCTACTACGTACAAGTTGGGGCGATGGCGGACCTGACTGGGTTGCGGATGTGGGATCTGCCGCGCGGCTTCCTCCGACGAGCGTTCCAGGAGTACCCAGCCCACGGTGTGCATCACGAGTTGGCGATGCTAATACGGCGGGAGGCCGCTCAGGTGCCGTTGGGTCGGTTTGCGTTGTTGCGCCGGTATGGCGTGGACAAGGTTGTGATGGTTTCGCCCACACGCCTATACGCTCGTGGCGGCTAGTCCGCAAACATAGCCGGCGCGTTGCCAGTGAACCGTCACGGGTTCTCTGCCGCTCTCATATGGTTGCGGCTCTCGGCTGAGAGCGGCGTAGTGGGCTTGCTCGTACTCGGCTATCGTGTCCAATGCGGAAGTTCGGACGTTGATTCCCATATAGCACCGGGTGAGGACTTGTAGTGCCTGCACCTCCAGGGACGCGTGCATCTGGAACTGGTCCACCAGTTCTGCGGCGCGGCGAGCACCATCGAGTGCTTCTTCGAGGCGCCCCGTGGGCGCGGCCGGCGACAACGCGGCCATGGAGTCGTTCCTCTCGTTGCTGCAGAACAACGTCCTTGACCGACGCGCGTGGAAGAGCTGCGAGAAGCTGCGGATCGCGATCGTGACCTGGATCGAGGCCGGGACCGCCCGCTTCAACATTTCGCCTGGTCACTAGCGGCAACTCCGCCACCACAGCGCGGTCGCATACCTTCGCCGCGGGGAGTCACTTCACCGCTCTCAGGGTCAGCCGCGACTCGGGCGTCACATCTCCTCCGCGCAGGCCTCCGTAGGCATCCACCTTCGCGAAACCGCATTGGTGAGCCATTTGGACCAGTTCGGTGACTGTGTAGGCGCGGAATCGGAAGCTTTTGGTGATTGATCCGTAGGTCACCGTTGAGGTGCGGATGCCGGTCATCCAGTCAGTGGATCCGGTCTCGGAGACGCGACCGGGGTTCTCAATCGACCGCCCATGCAAGTAGGCGAGGCGATCGCGGTGCATCAGGTCCATGACCAGCACCCCTCCCGGACGCAGGCATCGTGACCAGGCAGTGAGGGCGACGGCGTCGTCGCGCGAGTCGTCGAAGTATCCGAAGCTGGAGAAGAGGTTGATCGCGGCGTCGAAAGGCCCTGGGGGTGGTCGGCGCATGTCGGCTTCGACATAAGTGGGGCCCGGGTTTCGGTCTTCGGCCAGCCTGAGCTGCTCGGGCGAGAAGTCGATTCCGGTGACTCGGTAGCCACGCCGAGACAGCGGGCCGGCGACTCGACCGAACCCACACGCAATGTCGAGGATGGCGGCACCCGGCGTTGCGTCTAGCAGCGCCGCGACGTCCTCGACAACATCGTCTGTCGCACTGAAGCTTCCGGCTGCGGTCCACGTTTCGACGTAGTCCTGATCGAAGAAGCTTTCCCACCACTCCACCGAGACACCTTGCCCATCTGTGGTTTCCGATGCTCGATCGTAGCCTTGCCCAGCATGAGCGGCGCACGGCTGTCACGACAGATTTGATGGCTGCCGATCATCGGTCTCACGCTGAGGCATGACCACGAGATGTGCCGCCCTTCAGGGCAGAAGGTCCGCCGCGCACAAAATCAGAGCGGCCAGCCCGAGCACGGACATCTCGGTGGCGAGCCGGCTCCGCGAAGGGCAGTGGGGCGGCGCTCCCGCACGTCGTCGCCCACGTTGGGGTAGGGCTTAGCGGCGACTGCCGGCGGGCGAGAACTGCGCTCTGATACGTGTGCGTGCTGCATCGGGCGTTCGCGGTCAGGAAGGCGGCGAGGCGGTCCGAGCTGGTCGGAAGCTACAGATCTCTCCGAGGACGGACCGCTAATCGGAACGTTGTTGGTGTTGGCCGAGGCCGGCGTCACGCGCGTGCGTGATCGCTTCTGCTCGGGTGCGGACTTGGAGTTTGCTGTAGATGTTGTGGACGTGGTTGCGCACGGTCTTGGGGCTGATGGTGAGCTCGCGCGCGATGGCGTCGTTGTTGAGGCCCCGAGCAACGCTGTTCAAGATGTCGCGCTCGCGGTTGGTGAGTTGGGGAAACGGGGCTTCGGAGTGCGCCTCAACGTGGGCAAACTTCTTCAGGACGCGCCGCGCCACTCCTGGGCTGAAGATGACGCCGCCTTCGGTGGCCGTCTCGATGGCCCGGACGATCTCGGCGCGTGCTGCACCCTTCAGGATGTAACCCCGCGCACCGGCGCGCATGGCGGCCAGAACCGACTCATCGTCCTCGAACATCGTCAGCATGAGAATAGCGACGTGGGGGCTTCTGCTTGTGATGGCGCGGGTCGCCTCGATGCCGTTGATCTCGGGCATGTTCAGGTCCATCAGCACCAAGTCCGGTTGTGACGCGGCGACGCGCGTCAAGGCTTCGGCGCCGGTGGAGGCTTCGCCGATCACGCTCACGCGGTCGACCGTGCCCAGGAGCGCTTGAAGTCCTTGACGAAACTCCCTGTCGTCGTCGACGACGAGTATGCGAAGCGGGTCAGCGGTCATTGGTCAACTCCGTCGGATGGAGGGGGATGGATGCGGTGACGACGGTTCCGCCGCCGGGTGCTGGCTGCACGCTTGCGCTGCCGCCCAGTTCGCTGGCACGTTCGGTGATGGAGTTCAGACCTGTTCCGGGAGTCGAGTCGGCCGGGATGCCTTGGCCGTTGTCGTGCACGACCATCCATAGCGGCGCGTCGAACCGGATATGCACCCAGCACCTAGTGGCGTGGGCATGTCGGCTCGCGTTGGTCAAGGCCTCACTCACAATCCTGTATGCCGCCACCTCGACAGCTGCTGGCAGCTGACTCCGGCCGTCAGCGTGTTCGACCTCGATCGTGACCTCGAACGGCCCGGACTTGTCGTGGCGATGAGCCTCGACGGTCTGCTCAGCGAGCATGCCCAGGGCCTCTTCCAGTCCCAGCTCGTCCAGTACTGCCGGCCGTAGGTCGCTGACGACATCTCGGACCTCGCTGATGGCCTCGTGCGCACGCGCACGTGCAGCGTCGATCAGGGATGCGGCGGAAACGCGGTCTTCGGTCATAAGCTCCTTGATAACCTCCAGGTTCATGGACGAAAGCGCGAGCTTCGGACCCACTCCGTCATGAAGGTCCTTGCGTATTCGGCGCCGCTCCTCCTCGCGACTTGACACCAAACGGGCGCGCGACTCCTGCAGGTTGAGGTTGAGCATGGTGGCCGAGACAATCGCGGCGGCATGGGTTGCGATCGCTGTCAGGAGGCGTTGGTCGGCCGCGCCGAACGGCTCTCGCCCATGGCCGACGTCGAGCTCGACCATGCCGACTTCTTCGGAGCCGCGCATGAGCGGGATGCTGTGGAGGGTGCCCTCGCTGTTGCCGTGAAATGCTCGCATTACTCGACCCGGCTGGTTCAGCGAGATCGCAACGTACGGCAGGTGCAGTGCTTCGCTCAGGGTTCGGGCGAGGCGTTGCAGCATGAGCTGCGGATCCTTCCCGGGTTCGAGACTCGCGATCCGTTCGACGAGCTCGTACGGATCGTCGCGCGCACCGTAGATGCTCTGGGAAAGAGCCCTTCTGAGCCGTCGGTGTAGCGGGGGCAGCACCAGGGCAGCGGCGGTCCCTAGGAGAAAGTAGGGCAACTCTGCACGGGTCGGGTGGCCGAGAAGCAACAGGCACAGCACGTAGACGCCGCCGACCGCGCCGGCCAAACCTGCTGCGATCAGGGATCGACGAAGCACGACGCGGATGTCGAACAACTGGTGCCTCAGGATCGCCACCACGATCGCGAACGGCACGAGAGGGGCGCGTCGCCGCGCACGGTACGGGAGCGCGCGACTTCGGGGGGCCGAGCTTCCAGGTGCTGTTCTCTCCGGCGGTGGTGTCGATCGGGTCGTCTTCCTCGGGTGCACGCTTCGACCACGCCCGGACACATGGATCCGTGTGGTCTGGTCGTCGGGGAACGAGAGGTCGCCGCGCCGTAGGGCGGCAGCCACCCCAGCGCATGCCGGTGGCGAGGGCGACGTCGACGAGCAGGTGCACGTCGCTGCGCAGGCAGGAGCGCAGCAGTGCCCACTCCTCGCGCTGGAAGAACCGGACCTGGCGGCCGAGCTGACCGTCCTTGCTCGGGCAGCCGCGTCAGCTCCGCGGGTTGTCAGGTCGCAGCCCGAGGCGCTTCTGACCGTGCATCAGGATCGAGAACAGCAGGCCATGTCGGTTGCGGATGCTCTTGCCGGTCGAGGGCAGGTCGCGTTGCTCGACCATCCAGTCCTCGATGTCGAGAGGCTGGACCTTCGGTGAATATCATCGGACCGAAGGTGGTCGACAGGTGGAGCTCGTAGGAGCGCCGGTAGCGGTGCAGCGTGTAGGGCTTGAGATGACCGAGCTTCATCATGCGCGACTGGTAGTCGGAAGTAGCTGATCGCTACGTCGTGAGAAGGATCTCAGGAAGATTCTTCGCCGTCTTCGACGGGTACAGGACGTAGCCGCGGCCTTTGCTCCAGCGGATGCCATCAGGGTTGGTGGGCCACTGCTGGCCTGCCTCCTCCACCTCCGCGGCGAAGGCGAGGGCTCGCGATCGACTGCGACGAAGGTCTCCGCAACTTCAGTCTCGCCCTGGGCCGGCCGCGCCGCCGCCCAGGACCCAACGAACCTGATAACTCATGCCGCCGTCGGCGCGACGACGCTTTCTGATTCGTGCCATCTGTTGATACTCCCGAACTGAGATGCCCTCTCCTGGATCAGGCCATGAGTGGGACATGACGCGGACAGGCTCGCTTCAGCGAGTGGGCCACCAGTGGGACATAGTGGCCGCGCGCCGAGCAGCCAGAAACGTGTCCGTTAAATGACGATAGGCCCCGGTTTCCGGGGCCTATCGACTGTGTCCGAGGGGGGACTTGAACCCCCACGCACGCCCTTTTGGGGCACTAGCACCTCAAGCTAGCGCGTCTGCCTATTCCGCCACCCGGACGAGGTGTCGCGACCCCCTCACCGGGAGGGTCGATCGCGGCCGTAACTGTAGCAAAGGAGAGGCCGTGGGCCTGCATCGGCCGATTCGCCCCGATGGCTCGGACGCGTGCCACCATGGCCGGGTGAGCGCACCGGACAGCGAGACCAGCAACGGGAAACAGGCGACCCGGTCCTACGACCCCGCCGCGGAGGTCGTGGACATCTGCCGCGACCTCATCCGCATCGACACGACCAACGCCGGCGACGGCGAGGGGCCGGGGGAGCGCAAGGCCGCCGAGCACGTAGCCACGCTGCTGTCCGAGGTCGGCATCGAGGTCACGATCAGCGAGTCCGACCCCGGGCGGACCAGCCTGCTGGCGCGCTGGGGCGGGTCCGCCGGCTCGGACAAGCCTCCGCTTCTGGTCCACGGCCACCTCGACGTGGTGCCCGCCGACGCCGACGACTGGCAGGTGCACCCGCTGTCGGGCGAGATCAAGGACGGCGCCATCTGGGGCCGCGGCGCGGTCGACATGAAGGACTTCGACGCGATCATCCTCAGCGTCGTGCGCGCCCGCCAGCGAGCCGGGAAGGCGCCCGACCGCGAGATCGTGCTGGCCTTCACCGCCGACGAGGAGGCCGGTGGCCACCGCGGCGCCGAGCACCTGATCACCGAGCACGGCGACCTGCTCGCCGACTGCTCCGAGGCCGTCGGCGAGGTCGGCGGGTTCAGCGCAACCGTCCGCGGCCAGCGGATCTACCTCATCGAGGCCGCCGAGAAGGGCATGGCCTGGATGCGGCTGACCGCCCGAGGCACCGCCGGCCACGGCTCCATGCGCAACCCCGACAACCCGGTCACCCGGCTCACCGCGGCCGTGGCCCGGATCGGCGCCCACCAGTGGCCGGTCCAGCTGACGCCGCAGATGGAGGTGCTGCTGGCCGCCGTCGCCGACCTGGCCGGCACCGAGGCCACCCCGGAGAACGCCCCCGCCCTCATCGAGGAGTTCGGCTCCGCCGCCCGGCTGCTGAGCAACACCATCCGCCACAGCGTGAACCCGACCCGCCTCGACGCCGGCTACAAGGTCAACGTCGTGCCGGCCACCGCCACCGCCGAGCTCGACGGCCGCTTCCTGCCCGGCTACGAGGACGACTTCTTCGGCACCCTGAAGGAGCTCATCGGCGAGGGCATCGACCTCGACTTCATCAGCAACCAGCACGCCCTCGAGACCGCTTACGAGGGCGACATCGTCACCGCGATGAACCGGTCGCTGCTGGCCGAGGACCCCGGCGCGCTGGTGGCGCCGTACCTCATGCCCGCCGGCACCGACGGCAAGCACTGGGCCAAGCTCGGCATCCGCTGCTTCGGCTTCTCTCCGCTCAAGCTGCCCGCCGACCTCGACTTCACCGCGCTCTTCCACGGTGTCGACGAGCGCGTGCCGGTCGACGCGCTCGAGTTCGGGGCACGGGTCTTCGACCGCTTCCTCGACGATGCCTGACCCGAGCTGATCCGATGGCCGACGACCTGGTGGTGAGCCGCGCGCTGGTGATCGCCGGCGGGGAGCTGCGCGAGCGCTTCTCCCGCTCCTCGGGTCCCGGCGGCCAGGGCGTCAACACCACGGACAGCCGAGTCGAGCTCTCCTTCGACGTCGCCGGCTCACCGTCGGTGCCCGAGCCGCTGCGCCGGCGCATGCTCGAGCGCCTCGCCGGACGGCTCGTCGACGGGGTGGTCACCATCGCCGCCAGCGAGAACCGCGCCCAGCTCGCCAACCGCCAGGCCGCGCGCGAACGGCTGGCGCAGCTGCTCCGCGAGGCCGCCGCACCGCCGCCGCGCACGCGGCGCGCCACACGCCCCACCCGGGGCTCGAAGGAACGCCGGCTGAGCGCCAAGAAGCAACGGGGCGAGACCAAGCGGCTGCGCCAGAGCGGTCGGGGACACCAGGGTGGACGGGGCGGTGACGAGTGAGCACCCAGGGCCCGCTCAGCCGCCGAGGCCTGCTGGGTGTCGCGCTCGGTGTCGGCGGGCTCGGCGGGCTCAGCGCATGTGGAGGAGGAGACGTGGTCTCGACAGGCTCGACCAACGGAGACGGCTCGACCGACGGACCCGAGCGGTTCACCTACGGTGACGACCCGTCGCAGTGGGCGGACCTCCACCGCCCCGCCGAGAGCTCTCGCGGCGTGGTCGTGGTCATCCACGGCGGCTTCTGGAAGGCGGCGTACGACGCCTCGCTCGGCGCCCCCCTGGCCGAGGACCTCGCCGCGCGCGGCTGGACGGCCTGGAACCTGGAGTACCGCCGGGTCGGCAACGGCGGTGGCAACCCGACCACCTTCGACGACGTCGCCGCCGGCATCGATCTCCTCGCCGACGTCGAGGGGCTCGACCTCGCCACCGTGCTCACCCTGGGTCACTCCGCCGGCGGGCACCTCGCCGCCTGGGCTGCGGCCCGCGGCCGATTCGACCGGTGGAGCGACGCACGCGTGCCTGTGAGCGGGGTGGTGTCCCAGGCGGGCGTGCTCGACCTGACCGAGGCCGCCGTGGGCGGCCTCGGCGCGGGTGCGGTCGAGGCGCTCCTCGGCGAGCCCCCGGGGCCGGCGTACGACGAGGTCGACCCGCGCCGGCAGGTCCCGCTCGCGGTGCCCCTGCGCTGCGTCCACGGACGCAGCGACGCCGACGTCCCGCTGTCGCAGTCCGAGGACTACGTGCGGGCGGCTCGCGCCGCCGGGGCGGACGCCGACCTGCTGACCGTCGACGGCGACCACTTCGTGCTCATCGACCCCTCCTCCGACGTCTGGGACGCCACCGTCGACCTGCTCGACGAGCTCGGCGGGTCCTAGCCGAACCTGCGTCCCGGCCGCGGTGGCCCGTGGCAGCATGTCCGCATGTCGTCGCCCCTGCTGCACACGTCGTCCCGACGCGATGCTGCGTTCGGACGGCCGAGGCGCACCGCGGAGATGGAGTTCGAGCGGCTCACCATTCCGCGCGACTTCTCCCGCTCCGTCGTGACCCGCATGCTCGTGGACCGCGCCGAGCACGGCGGCTGGGAGCTCGACCGGGTGCGGATCCTGCACGACGGCACCCGCAAGGTCGTGCTGCGGCGCAAGATCATCCGTCAGGCACGTCTCGACGTGGCCGTCTGAGCGACCCGCCGCGAGCTACCGGCTCGAGACGTCGTCCAGCGCGGTGCGGATCTCCTCGGGCAGCACGCACTGCTCAGCGGTGAGCGAGCCCCGCAGCTGGGCCGCGGTGCGGGCACCGACCAGCGCCGAGGCGACGCCCGGACGGTCGCGGACCCAGGCCAGGGCGACCTCGAGCGGCGACCACTGGAGCCCGTCGGCAGCACGCGCCACGGCCTCGACCACCGTGCGGCTCCGGGCGTCGAGGTAGGTCCCGACGTAGTTGCCGAAGTGCGGCGAGGCGGCGCGCGAGTCAGCCGGCGTGCCGGAGCGGTACTTCCCGGTCAGCACGCCCCGGCCCAGCGGCGCCCAGGCCAGCAGCCCCACGTCGAGGGCGAGGCCCGCCGGAACCTGCTCGTGCTCGGCCGAGCGGTCCAGCAGGGAGTACTCCACCTGGTTCGAGGCCAGCGGCACCCGCCCGGGCACCGCGCGCTGCCACGTCGCGGCCTGCGCCATCTGCCAGCCCGCGTAGTTCGAGACCCCGACGTACGACGCCCGCCCGCTCGTCACCGCGTGGTCGAGCGCGCTCAACGTCTCCTCCAGCGGCGCGTCGTCGCACCACACGTGGACCTGCCACAGGTCGACGTGGTCGACCCCGAGCCGCTTGAGCGAGCCGTCGAGGGTGCGCAGCAGCGAGCCGCGCGAGACGTTGACCTCCCGGACGCCGCGGGCGCGCGAGACGCCGGCCTTGGTCGCCAGCACCACGTCGTCACGGGTCACCACGTCGCCGAGCAGGGAGCCGATCAGCTCCTCCGAGGCGCCGTCGCCGTAGCCGGCCGCGGTGTCCAGCAGCGTGCCGCCGGCCTCGACGAACGACTTCAGCTGGTCGCGGGCCTCGTGCTCGTCGGTGTCGCGGCCCCAGGTGAGCGTGCCGAGACCCAGGCGCGAGACCTTCAGTCCCGTCCCGCCGAGCCGACGCTGCTCCATACCCGCCAAAATAGACCAGCCCGGCCGTTGCCCGGCCCGCGGCTCGCCGGTGGGTGCTCCCGCGACGCGAGCACGGCACGCCGTACGCTGGCGGCCGTCCCGGCGGGCGAGGCGGCCCCACCCCACGAGCAAGAGGCGCAGCGTTGGTCGACTTCATCCGAGCGGTCGTCCTCGGCGTGCTGCAGGGCCTGACCGAGTTCCTGCCGATCTCCAGCAGTGCCCACCTCCGGATCTTCCCCGAGCTCTTCGGGTGGGGTGACCCGGGCGCGGCCTTCACCGCCGTGGTGCAGATCGGCACCGAGCTGGCGGTCCTCATCTACTTCCGCCACGACATCTGGCGCATCGGGAACGCCTGGGTGCGTTCGCTGTTCCAGCCCGCCTGGCGCGGGCACCAGGACTCCCGGATGGGCTGGTACATCATCGTCGGCTCGGTGCCGATCGTGGTCCTCGGCATCGCGCTCAAGGACGTCATCGAGCAGGACTTCCGCAGCCTCTGGATCATCGGCACCACCCTGATCGTGCTCGGTGTGGTGCTCGGGGTCGCCGACCGGATCGGGGCCCTGCGCCGCACCATCGACGACATGACCCTGCAGCACGCCCTCATGCTGGGCGGCGCCCAGGCGCTGGCCCTGATCCCGGGGGTCTCGCGCTCCGGCGCCACCATCAGCATGGGTCGCTTCCTGGGCTACGAGCGCGAGGCGGCCACCCGGTTCGCCTTCCTGCTGGCCATCCCCGCCGTCATCGGCGCCGGGCTCTTCCAGCTCCCGGAGATCCCCGGCGGCGAGAACGCCTACGGGGTCGGGCCGACGGTGGTCGCGACCGTGGTCTCCTTCGTCGTCGGGTACGCCGCCATCGCCTGGCTGCTGCGCTACGTCAGCACCCGGTCCTACCTGCCCTTCGTGATCTACCGGGTGGCGCTCGGCACGCTCGTGCTCGCCCTGGTCGGCACCGGAGTGCTCGCCGCCGGCGGGTGACCCGGCCCGACGCGGCCTACAGCCAGCCGGACTTCTTGAAGAACCGGTAGAGGACGAGCCCCGGCACCACCATCAGCCCCAGCGCCCAGGCGTAGCCGAACCGCCAGCCGAGCTCGGGCATGTCGGCGAAGTTCATGCCGTAGATGCCCGCCACGAGCGTGCCGACGGCGGCGATCGCGACCCACGCGGAGATCCGCCGCATGTCCTCGTTCTGCTCGACGGTGATGAGGGCGAGGTGGGCCTCGAAGGCCGTCGACAGCAGCTGGTCGAGGGTCTCGACCGCCTCGGCGACGCGGACGACGTGGTCGGCGATGTCGCGGAAGAACGTGCCCGACTCCTGGTGCAGGTAGGGGTAGGAGGTGGCGGCGAAGCGCTGCATCGGCGTGCGCAGCGGCAGCACGGCGCGACGGAACTCGGCGATCTCGCGCTTGAGGACGTAGATCCGGCGGCTGTCGTGGGTGCGGCCGGGGGAGAAGACCGAGGCCTCGACCTCGTCCACGTCGGTCTCCAGCTCGGAGGCGACCTCCTCGTAGCCGTCCACGATCCGGTCGCAGACCGAGTAGACGACCGCGGAGGGTCCGTGCCCGTGCAGGTGGGTCTTGCGCTCCAGGTCGTGACGGACCCCCGAGAGCTCGACCCCCTCGCCCTGGCGGACGGTGACGACGAAGTCCGAGCCGATGAACATCGAGACCTGACCGGTCTCCACCTCGTCCCGGGCGTCGACGTACCAGAGAGTCTTGACGACCATGAAGAGCATGTCGTCGTAGGGCTCCACCTTGGGACGCTGGTGACGAGACAGCGAGTCCTCGACCGCGAGCGGGTGGAGGCCGAAGATCTCCTCGAGGTCGGCCAGCTCGGCGTGGTCGGGCTCGTGCAGCCCGACCCAGACGAACCCCTTCGGATCCTCGCCCTCACCGCAGGCTGCCCGCGCCTCGGCGCGGACCGCCCGCAGCGCCGCGGGCGTGAAGTCCAGGGGGCGCCGGACGCCGTCGGCGTACCACGCGCTGTCCACGATCATGTCGCCACTGTAAGGACACCGGAGCGGGCGGTGAGGGAGGACGACCTACTCTGGCGCCATGGCGACGGTCATCTTGGTCAGGCACGGCCGGACGACGGCCAACACCGCGGGCGTGCTCGCCGGGCGATCCCCGGGGGTGCGGCTCGACGAACGCGGGCGCGAACAGGTGGCGCAGCTGGGGGAGAGGCTCGCCGGGCTGCCGTTGCGCGGCATCGTCTCCAGCCCGATGGTGCGCTGCCGCGAGACCGCCGCCGCCATCGCCGGCCGCCAGCCGGAGGCACGTGTCGAGCGCGAGAGCGCTCTGGCCGAGGTCGACTACGGCGAGTGGACCGGGGGTTCGTTGAAGACCCTGTCGAAGGAGCCGCTGTGGCGGACCGTGCAAGCCCACCCCTCGGCGGTCACGTTCCCCGGCGGCGAGTCGATGTCGGGCATGGCCGCTCGCTCGGTCGCCGCGGTCCGCCGCTGGGACGCGCGCGTCGCGGCTGAGCACGGCGACGGCGCGCCCTGGGTGGCCGTCAGCCACGGCGACGTCATCAAGGCGATCCTGGCCGACGCGCTCGGCATCCACCTCGACCAGTTCCAGCGGATCGTGGTCGACCCCGCGTCGGTGTCGGTGATCCGCTACACCCCCGACCGGCCGTTCGTGGTGATGTCCAACACCCACGACGGCGACCTCGGATTCCTCGCCCCGCCCCCGCCGGCCAAGCGGAAGCGACGGACGACGTCCGGTGGCGCCGGGAGCGACGCCGCGGTCGGCGGCGGCGCGGGACCGGACCGGGGATAGGGTCGCAGCATGCCGATCGTTCACCGCTACGACCCGCCGGAGCGCTTCGTGGCCGGCACCGTCGGGGCGCCCGGGCAGCGCACGTTCTTCCTGCAGGCCCGTGAGGGCGTCCGCATCACCAGCGTGGCGCTGGAGAAGCAGCAGGTCTCGGTGCTCGCCGAGCGCCTGGAGTCCCTGCTCGACGAGCTGATGCAGGCGCAGGGCGAGGTGCTGATCCCCGCCGTCACGCCCGCCGGCGCCCAGGACAGCGAGCCGCTCGAGCAGCCCATCGACGAGGAGTTCCGGGCCGGCACCATGACGCTGGCCTGGGACGACGACGCGGGCCGCATCGTCATCGAGGTCTTCCCGGTCGACGAGTCGGTCGAGGTCAGCGAGCCCGGAGCCCCGGACGACGCGGAGGTGGTCGAGCTCCAGATCGAGGAGGCCGAGCCCGAGGAGCTGCTGCTGGTCAGCCTGCCGCCCGCGCTCGCCCGTGCCTTCTGCGAACGCTCCCAGGTCGTGGTCGCCGCGGGCCGGCCGCCGTGCCAGTTCTGCGGCAATCCCATGGACCCGGCCGGCCACCTGTGCCCCCGCGCCAACGGCTTCCGGCGCCGGTGAGGCCGCTGCGATGACCGACCCCGGGGTCGGCGTGGTGGAGACCGAGGACGTCCGCGCCCTGCGTGAGCGGCTCACGGTCGGCGAGATCGACGTCCGCGGTCGCATCATGCCCGCCTCCAACGCCACCTTCCTGGCCGAGGTCTCGACTCCCGTCGGTCCCGTGCCGTGCGTGTGGAAGCCGGTCGCGGGGGAGCGGCCACTGTGGGACTTCCCCCTCGGCACGCTGGCCGAGCGTGAGGTCGCGGCGTACGCCGTCTCGGTCGCGACCGGCTGGGACGTGGTCCCGCTGACCCTGTTGCGCGAGGGCCCGCACGGCGTCGGGATGCTCCAGGTCTGGCGCGAGCCGGTCGAGGGCGAGGACGCCGTCGACCTCTGTGCCCCCGGCGAGGTGCCCGCCGGCTACCGCAGCGTGCTGGAGGCGGAGGACGGCGCGGGCAACGACGTCGTACTGGTGCACGACGAGAGCCCGGCTCTGCGTCGGATGGCGCTGTTCGACGTGGTCGTCAACAACGCCGACCGCAAGGGCGGGCACGTGCTGGCCATGGCCGACGGGCATCGCTACGGCGTCGACCACGGCATCTGCTTCCACACCGAGTACAAGCTCCGCACCGTGCTGTGGGGCTGGGCCGACGAGGCCCTCACCGGCGACGAGATCGACGTCCTCGCGCGGCTCTCGGCCGACCTCGAGCCCGGCGGCCCGATGGCCGTGACGCTCGGGGACCTCATCGCCGACGTCGAGATGGAGGCGCTGCGCCGACGCTGCCGGCGGTTGCTGGGCGAGGGCCGGCTGCCCTCGCCGGCCGGTCACTGGCCGGCCATCCCCTGGCCGGCGTTCTGAGCCCGGACGCTGGGTAGGCTTCGCGGCATGCGCGCCTGGCCCTCCGTCCCCGTCCCCTCGTTGGCGCGTCTGGGGACCGCCCCGCTGCCCCGGATCCACGACACCGCCCGCGCTGAGGCCGTGGCCAGCGTCGGCCCCGACTCGCCTGACGCGACGGCCCGTCTCTACGTCTGCGGGATCACGCCGTACGACGCCACGCACCTCGGTCACGCCGCGACGTACCTCGCCTTCGACCTGCTCAACCGGGCCTGGCGCGACGCCGGACGGGAGGTCACCTACGTCCAGAACGTCACCGACGTCGACGACCCGCTGCTGGAGCGGGCCGAGCGCGACGGTGAGGGCTGGCGTGAGCTGGCCGACCGTGAGATCGAGCGTTTCCGCGGCGACATGACCGCGCTGCGGGTGCTCGCCCCCGACCACTACGTCGGCGCGGTCGAGTCGATCCCGCTGGTGGTGGAGGCCGTCGGCCGGCTGGCCGAGCAGGGCGAGGCGTACGACGTCGACGGCGACTGGTACTTCTCGGTGCACGCCGACCCGGCGTTCGGTGCGGTCTCGGGCCTGACCGCGGAACAGATGCCGCCGGTCTTCGCCGAGCGCGGCGGCGACCCCGAGCGCGTCGGCAAGAAGCACCCGCTGGACTGCCTGCTGTGGCGCGCCGAGCGTCCCGGTGAGCCGTCGTGGCCGTCCCCGTGGGGGCCGGGCCGCCCCGGCTGGCACATCGAGTGCAGCGCGATCGCGGCCCACCACCTCGGCGTCACCTTCGACGTGCAGGGCGGCGGCAGCGACCTGGTGTTCCCCCACCACGAGATGAGCGCCTCCGAGGCCCACGTGCTCGACACGAGCGGGCCCTTCGCGCACGCCTACGTCCACGCCGGCATGGTCGGCTACCAGGGCGAGAAGATGTCGAAGTCGCGCGGCAACCTGGTCTTCGTCTCGCGGTTGCGCGAGCAGGGGATCGACCCGCGTCAGCTCCGCCTCGCCCTGCTGGCCCACCACTACCGCTCCGACTGGGAGTGGTTCGACACCGAGCTCGACGTCGCGGCCGAGCGCCTGGCCCGGTGGCAGGCCGCCCTCCCCGGCACGGACGCGGCGACGGCCGAGCGGCTCGTGGCCGAGGTGCGCGACGCGCTGGCCGACGACCTGGACGCCCCGCGGGCGCTGGCGCTGCTCGACGCCTGGGCGGGCACGCCCGCCGACGGGGACGGTGACGGGGCGTCGCTCGTGCGTGACCTGGTCGACGCCCGCCTCGGCGTCGACCTCTAGGTCGACTTCGGGCTCAGTCCTCGGGGCTGTCGCGCCGCTTGAGGTAGCGCTCGAACTCGCGCGCGATCGCCTCGCCGCTCGCCTCGGGCAGCTCGGCGGTGTCGCGGGTCTCCTCGAGCGCCCGGACGTAGTCGCCGATCTCCTCGTCCTCCTCGGAGAGCTCGTCGACCCCGCGCTCCCAGGCCCGTGACTCCTCGGGCAGGTCACCCAGCGGGATGCTGATCTCCAGCAGGTCCTCCAGCTGGCCGAGCAGCGCCAGCGTGGCCTTGGGGCACGGCGGCTGGGCGACGTAGTGGGGCACCGCGGCCCAGAAGGACACCGCGGGCATGTCGGTGCGGACGCAGGCGTCCTGGAACACCCCGACGATGCCGGTCGGCCCTTCGTAGTTGGACTGCTCGAGCTTCAGGCGGTCGGCCAGCTCCGGCTCGGTGGTGGTCCCGGAGACGGGGATGGGCCGCGTGTGCGGGGTGTCGGCGAGCAGCGCACCGAGCGTCACCACCATCTGGGCGCCCAGCTCGTCGGCGCCGGCCAGCAGCTCGGCGCAGAACTGGCGCCACCGCATGTTCGGCTCGATGCCGCGCAGCAGGATGACGTCGCGCAGCGCACCGGGAGGTGAGCAGACCGACAGCTGCGTCGAGGGCCACGTGATGCGCCGCATGCCGCTCTCGTCGGTGCCGACGATGGGCCGGTTGACCTGGAAGTCGTAGAAGTCCTCGGGGTCGATGACCGCCACCATCCGGGTGTCCCAGACCCGGAGCAGGTGGTCGACCACGCCCGAGGCCGCGTCCGCGGCATCGTTCCAGCCCTCGAAGGCGGCGATGAGGATGGGCGACCGCAGCACGGGGAACTGCTCGATCTCGATCACACCCCCACCCTATGACCCACCCGTCCCGGTAGGTGGTAACCGACGGGCCCGGCGGGGGCCGACGCCTACGCTTGCGGGGTGACCGACAACCCCCGCGACACCTCGCTCGTCCGCCCCGATCTCGGGACGGAGCTGGCCGAGCTCATGCGCGAGCGCGTCCTGGTGCTCGACGGGGCGATGGGCACCGCGATCCAGCGCGACCGTCCCGACGAGGCCGGCTACCGCGGCGAGCGGTTCGCCGACTGGTCCAGCGACCTGCAGGGCAACAACGACCTGTTGACGCTGACCCAGCCGGAGCTGGTGACCGCGATCCACGCGGAGTACCTCACCGCCGGCGCCGACGTCATCGAGACCAACACCTTCAACGCCACCGCGGTCTCGCTGCGCGACTACGGCATGGAGGAGCTCTCCTACGAGATCAACTTCGAGTCGGCGCGGCTCGCGCGCGCCGCGGTCGAGTCGGCCGTCGCCGCCGACCCGTCCCGGCCGCGCTACGTCGCCGGTGCGCTCGGCCCCACCACCCGGACGGCGTCGATCTCGCCCGACGTCAACGACCCCGGCATGCGCAACGTCAGCTTCACCGAGCTGCACGACGCCTACCTGGTCGCGGCCCGCGGCCTGGTCGACGGCGGCGCCGACCTGCTGCTGATCGAGACGATCTTCGACACGCTCAACGCCAAGGCCGCCATCAGCGCGGTGGAGGCCCTCTTCGCCGAGCGCGGCCGCCGCTGGCCGGTCGGGATCTCCGGCACCATCACCGACGCCTCGGGCCGCACCCTCTCGGGCCAGACCACGGAGGCCTTCTGGCACTCGGTGCGCCACGCCCGCCCGCTGTTCGTGGGGCTCAACTGCGCCCTCGGCGCGCAGGAGATGCGTCCCTACGTCGCCGAGATCGCGAGGATCGCCGACACGTTCGTCTCCTGCTACCCCAACGCCGGGCTGCCCAACGCCTTCGGAGAGTACGACGAGGTCGCCGAGGAGACCGCGGCCATCGTCGGGGAGTTCGCCGACTCCGGCCTGCTCAACCTCGTCGGGGGCTGCTGCGGCACGACCCCGCAGCACATCGGCGCCATCGCCGACCGCGTCGAGGGCACCAGCCCGCGCGAGGTCCCCGAGCTGCCCCCGGCGCTGCGCCTCTCCGGCCTCGAGCCGGTGACCGTCACCGAGGACACGCTGTTCGTCAACGTGGGGGAGCGAACCAACATCACCGGCTCCGCCCGGTTCCGCAACCTCATCAAGTCCGGCGACTACGACACCGCGCTCACGGTGGCGCGCCAGCAGGTCGAGGCCGGCGCGCAGGTGATCGACGTCAACATGGACGAGGGCATGATCGACGGCGTCGCGGCCATGGACCGCTTCACCAAGCTCATCGCCTCCGAGCCCGACATCAGCCGGGTGCCGCTGATGATCGACTCCTCCAAGTGGGAGGTCATCGAGACCGGGCTGCGCAACACCCAGGGCAAGCCGATCGTGAACTCGATCTCGATGAAGGAGGGGGAGGAGTCCTTCCTGCGCCAGGCCCGGGCCTGCAAGGCCTACGGCGCCGCCGTCGTGGTGATGGCCTTCGACGAGGACGGCCAGGCCGACACCCTCGAGCGACGCAAGGAGGTGTGCGGACGCGCCTACCGGCTGCTCGTCGACGAGGTCGGGCTCGACGCCCACGACATCATCTTCGACCCCAACGTCTTCGCGATCGCCACCGGCATCGAGGAGCACGCGGCGTACGGCGTGGACTTCATCGAGGCGGTGCGCTGGATCAAGCAGAACCTGCCCGGCGCCCTCGTGTCCGGCGGCATCTCCAACGTGTCGTTCTCCTTCCGCGGCAACAACGCGGTGCGTGAGGCGATCCATGCCGTCTTCCTCTTCCACGCCATCCGGGCCGGGCTGGACATGGGCATCGTCAACGCCGGCGCGCTGGCGGTCTACGACGAGATCGACGCCGAGCTGCGCGACCGGATCGAGGACGTCGTCCTCAACCGGCGCGAGGACGCCACCGAGCGGATGCTGGAGATCGCCGAGCGGTTCCGCGGCGACGGTGCCGTGGCCCAGACCGCCGACGACACCTGGCGCGAGCTGCCCGTCGAGGAGCGCATCACGCACGCGCTGGTCAAGGGCATCGACGCCCACGCGGAGGCCGACACCGAGGAGCTGCGCGCGCTGATCTCCGAGCGCGGCGGACGCCCGCTCGAGGTCATCGAGGGTCCGCTCATGGACGGCATGAACGTCGTCGGCGACCTGTTCGGCGCCGGCAAGATGTTCCTGCCCCAGGTGGTGAAGTCGGCGCGCGTGATGAAGAAGGCCGTCGCCTACCTCATCCCCTACATCGAGGCCGAGAAGCAGCCCGGCGACGCGAGGAGCACCAAGGGCACCATCGTCATGGCCACGGTCAAGGGCGACGTGCACGACATCGGCAAGAACATCGTCGGCGTGGTGCTGCAGTGCAACAACTACGAGGTGATCGACCTCGGGGTCATGGTGCCGGGTCAGAAGATCATCGACGCGGTGAAGGAGCACGACGCCGACATCGTCGGGCTCTCCGGGCTCATCACCCCGTCCCTGGACGAGATGGTCGGCTTCGCCGGCGAGCTGGAGCGGCAGGGCCTGCAGATCCCGCTGCTCATCGGCGGCGCCACGACCAGCCGCGCCCACACCGCGGTCAAGGTCGACCCGAAGTACCACGGCCCGGTGGTGTGGGTGAAGGACGCCTCCCGCTCGGTGCCGGTGGCCGCCGCGCTCCTGTCCGACCGCCAGCGTCCCGACTTCCTGGCCGGCGTCGAGGCGGACTTCGACTCGATGCGCGAGCGGCACGCGAGCCGTCAGAAGGCGCGCCCGATGACCTCGCTGGAGAAGGCGCGCACCAACGCGACCCCGATCGCCTGGGACGGCTACGCCCCGCCCGAGCCGAAGCTCGCGGGCGCGGCGGACGGTGTGGTGCGGGTGCTCGACGACGTCGACCTGGCCGAGCTGCGCGACTACATCGACTGGCAACCGTTCTTCAACGCCTGGGAGATGAAGGGCGCCTTCCCCGACATCTTGAACAACCCCACCACAGGTGAGGTCGCGCGCAAGCTGTGGGACGAGGCGCAGGAGATGCTCGACCGGCTCATCGAGGAGTCCTGGATCACCGCGCGCGGTGTCGTCGGCATCTTCCCGGCCAACCAGGTCGACGGCGAGGACCTGGAGGTCTACACCGACGCCGGCCGCACCGACGTACGCGAGCGACTGCACCACCTGCGCCAGCAGGGGGAGCACCGGCACGGGCTCCCGCACCGCTCGTTGGCCGACTTCGTGGCCCCCCGGGAGTCCGCGCTGGCCGACCACGTCGGTGCCTTCGCGGTGACCGCCGGCATCGGCGTGGAGGAGCGGGTGCGCAAGTTCAAGGAGGCGCACGACGACTACTCCGCGATCATGCTGGAGTCGCTGGCCGACCGGCTCGCCGAGGCCTTCGCCGAGCGGCTGCACGAGCGGGTCCGCACCGAGCTGTGGGGCTACGCCCCCGGCGAGAAGCTGGACGGTCGCGAGCTGATCAAGGAGCGGTACGACGGCATCCGCCCGGCGCCCGGCTACCCGGCGTGCCCGGACCACACCGAGAAGGAGACGCTGTGGCGCCTCCTCGACGTGGAGCGCTCCATCGGGCTGAAGCTCACCGAGAGCATGGCGATGTGGCCCGGAGCCGCGGTCAGCGGCTTCTACTTCTCCCACCCCGAGTCGCAGTACTTCGTCGTCGGCCGGCTCGGGCAGGACCAGGTCGCCGACTACGCACGCCGCAAGGGTTGGTCGCTGCCCGAGGCCGAGCGGTGGCTCGCGCCCAACCTCGGCTACGAGCCGGAGGACTGAGCCGAGGTGGTCGAACCCCGACGCGATCTCGCTGCTGTCCTGCTCGACATGGACGGCACCCTCGTCGACACCGAGCCGGCCTGGATGGCGGCCGAGACGGCCCTGGCCGAAGCGCACGGCGCCACCTGGACGCGGGCCCAGGCCCTCGAGCTCGTCGGATCGGCGCTGCCCGACGCGGCGGCGGCGTGGAGGCACGGCACGGGGTTGTCGCTGCCCACCGACGTCGTCGTCGACGCGTGGCTGGCTCACGTCGTGGCGTCGGTGCACGAGACGGTGCCCTGGCGGCCCGGAGCCCGCGAGCTGCTCACGGACCTGCGCCGGCACGAGGTGCCCCGGGCGCTGGTGACGATGTCGTGGCGACCGCTGGCCGACGCCGTGCTGGCAGCGCTGCCGCCCGGGACCTTCGACGCCGTGGTGACCGGTGACGTCGTCACGCAGGGCAAGCCGCACCCCGAGCCCTACCTGCGCGCGGCCGCGGCGCTCGGTGTCGACCCCGGTCACTGCGTGGCGGTCGAGGACTCGGCCACCGGCGCCGCCTCAGCCGAGGCCGCCGGCTGCGTCGTCGTGGTGGTGCCCCACCACGTCCCGGTCGGCGGCGGGCCACGTCGTGTCGAGGTGCCCGGGCTCGAGGGAGTCGGGACCTCGGACCTTCGTCGGTGGCTCAGCGACCCGAGTCCGGCAGGCCGCCGATGACCGCGTTGAGGTCGAGGATGAGCTCGCGCAGGTCGGTGGCCGCCTGGTCGAGCTGGAAGGCGATGGTGCTCGCGGCGTGAGCCTCGACGTCGTTGAGCTTGCGTCGCAGGATCTGGAGCCGGAGACCGGCGGCGAAGATGCGTTGCAGGACGTTGTCGTTGGCGTCGCGGACCGCGAGGGCGTGCCGACGGCGCAGGTCGACCTGGCGGGTGTACTCCTCGTTGGCCTCCTCGAGGTCGCGGCGGCTCCGCCCCAGGGAGTGCCGTGAGCTCACGTCGGTGGCCACACCGTCGACGAGAAGCGCCCCCTTGACGCGCCGCGGCACGCTGCGCCAGGAGATCCAACGCTCGACGCCGTCACCGCCGAGGATCCTGATCTCGACCTCACGTGGTTGACCCGCGAGCGCTGCTCTCTCGAGCTCGTGCACGGCGAGCAGGTCCTCGGGGTGGGCGTGCCGCTCGACGAGACCGACGAGGGTCTCCTCCGCCGACACCGGCACCCCGAACACCGCCGCCGAGTTCGGGCCGAAGTAGCGCCACTCCAGGCTCGCGTCGTCGCTCACCCGCACCGTGAAGGCGAACACGTCCACGAGCGCGATCGCGCGCTCGAGCGGGTTGCCGGTCTCGTCGGCGATCGGCGGGGGGACCGGCGACAGCCGGGTGGCGCGGCCCAGCATGCTCGCGATGCCCTCGAAGAGCGGCAGCTCGGCCTCCTGGGGCGGGCGCAGGTCCTGGCCGAAGAAGGTCAGCACCCCGGCGACCGAGGGTCCGTCGTGCACGGGGACCGACAGGGCACGGGGTTCCCCTGCACCGGTACCCGAACCGGCAGCGGTCCCGTCGCGCCAGGCGTAGCGCCGGTCCTGCCACGTCGCCTCGTCGAGCTCGTCCGCGCCGAGCGCCGGCGGCCGGTCGGGTGCGGCCTCCGCCGCGCCGGCGTGCTCGGCGCGCCAGGAACGTACGACGACGGGCGCCTCGTGGGCGTCGTGCTGGGGAGGGCGCAGGGCGTACGTCGCGCCGTCGTAGCCGATGAGCGAGCCCACGGCCGTGACCATCACACGGACGTCGTCGGCCTGCTCCGGCTCGCCATCGGCCCCCCAGGGCTGCGGATCCGCGGTCATGCGGTGTGCCCTCCCGGTCGGCTCTCGCGCCACGTCAACGGGTCACACGTTAGGGGGACCCGGCTCCCCGGGTGAAGCAAACCGGACAAATCTGCTTGCGTGTCGTCAGGAGGCGCGCGCTGCGCGCCGTCTCCCAGCGCGAGGAAGAGGACCAAGGTCCTGCCATCGGACCCGGTCCCAAGCGTCCGATCGGCTGAGTCGAGGAAGCAAACGGGGGAGTTCGGGACCTAAGTCCCGAATGTCGGTCTAGCGTGACGATGACAGCTCGGACATCGAGCATGGGTCCCCGATCTCGCCGCCACCGTCGATTCCTGGGGACGTCTCAGGGAGAGGACGCGTATGAGCGGCAAGGGATTCAAGGGATGGGCCGTCACGGCCACAGCACTCGCACTCACGGGCGTCGCGTGCCCGGCGTTCGCCGAGGACGGCGCGACGTCCGCTGAGGTCCCGACCGCCGCGGAGGCCGCCAGCTCCGAGGGGGATGCGGTGGTCAGCACCGAGTGGGGCGACGTCACCGCTCGCCAGGAGGACGCCTCCACCAATGCGGCCGGCACCTGGTCACCCGCCCGTGACGTCTCGTCGATGTTCTCCCTGACACGCAGCCTGGGCGTCCAGGACGCCTGGCGCCAGGGGATCACCGGCGACGACGTCACCGTCGCGGTGATCGACACCGGGGTCGCTCCTGTGCGCGGGCTCGACACGAGCGCCGATCAGGTGATCGAGGGACCCGACCTGTCCTTCGACGCCCACCTCGACGGCTCCCGCCACCTCGACGAGTTCGGGCACGGCACGCACATGGCCGGCATCACCGCCGGCCGCGACGCCGAGTGGTCGCCCTCCGACCCGCTGCCCGGCCAGTTCGCCGGGGTCGCTCCCGAGGCCCAGCTGCTCGACATGAAGGTCGGCGCCGGTGACGGGGGCGTCGACGTGTCCCAGGTGATCGCCGCCCTCGACTGGGTCGTCGAGCACCGCCACGCCGGCGGCACGGACGTCAGGGTCGTGTCCCTGGCCTACGGCACCGTCTCCCTCCAGCCGTGGCAGGTCGACCCGCTGGCCCGCGCGGTCGAGAACGCGTGGCGCGCCGGAATCGTGGTCGTGGCCTCCGCGGGCAACGACGGTCTCGAGACCGATCACCTCCTCATGCCGGCCCTCAGCCCGCACATCCTCGCGGTGGGCGCGGTCGACCCGCGCAGCACCGACGAGCGCGCTGACGACGTCGTGGCCGACTTCACCAACGGCGGCAACGCGGACCGGCGCCCGGACGTCGTGGCCCCGGGCCGCTCGGTCGTCTCGCTGCGCGTGCCCGGCTCCTACGCCGACGTCACCAGCCCCGAGGGCCGGGTCGAGGGCGACCTGAGCGAGCGCTTCTTCCGCGGCAGCGGCACCTCGCAGGCCACGGCCTTCGTGGCCGGGCAGGTCGCGCTGCTGCTGCAGGAGCGTCCCGACCTCACTCCCGACCAGGTCAAGGCCCTGCTCATGTCCACCGCCCAGCCGCTGGCCGGCGACGAGCCCGCCATGGGAGCGGGCGTGCCGGACGTCCTGGCCGCCGTAGCCGCCCCGGCGCCGGCCCCCGACGACATCGCTGCCCCGGACCTGCCGTTCTCGAGCGGTCTGGGATCACTGGACGCCGCCCGCGGTGACGCCCGCGTCGTCGACCCCGACACCGGCAGCGTCCTCGAGGGCGAGCTCGACGCCCAGGGCCAGCCCTGGGTCCCGGCCACCTGGGCGGCCGCCACCTCCGCCGGGTCGGCGTGGGACGGCGGAGCCTGGAACGGCCGCACGTGGACCGGTGACGAGCTCGTCGACGGAGCCTGGGAGCACGCGCCGTGGACCGGCAGCTCGTGGTCCGGGGCGACCTGGGAGGACCGGCACGAGGCCGAGTCGACCTGGGAGGCCCGCAGCTGGAGCAACCACGGCTGGGAGGCCCGCAGCTGGCGCCAGGACACCTGGGAGGCACGCAGCTGGCGCAACGACTCGTGGAAGGCCCGCAGCTGGCGGTGACTTCCGGCAGTGCGACCAGGCGACTCTCTGCCACGATGGACCCTGTGTCCGCCGACGTGAGCCCCCGACGTCCCCCGGGGGACACGTCGGCCGGCACGGGGTCCGAGCCGGCCGAGCCGCCGACTCGCGAGCACCGGGTCTGGCTGCTCGTGCTGGTCCTGGCGGCCGGCGCGGCTCTCATCGCGGTGCCGAGCCTCCTCGCGGACCCGGAGGCGGCACGGCTGTCTCTCGTCGGGCTGGCACTGATCCCGCTCTTCGGACTCGCCGAGGTCGTCGTCATCCACCTGCCGACGCAGCGCAACGCGCACGGACACACGTTGCGCGAGGTGCCCGCGGTCGTGGGCCTGACGTTCCTGGCTCCCCAGGAGTACCTGCTCGTCTACGTCGTGGGCACCGTGGCAGCGCTCTTCCTGGTCACCCACATGCGCGGGGTGAAGCTGGCGTTCAACGCCGCGCTCTTCGCGTTCGAGGCCGGTCTCGGCGCCGCCGTCTACCACCTCATCCTCGACGGCGGCGACCCCATCTCCCCGTGGGGCTGGCTCGCGGCCCTCACCGCCGTGGTGTCGACCGACCTCATCTCGGCCGCCGCGATCACCACGGCGATCAGCGTGACCGAGGGCGCCTTCGACGGGGAGGTCCTCCGCGAGACGCTGCGCTCCGGACTCGCGGCAGCCTGCATCAACACCTGCGTGGCCCTGCTGGTGGCCACCCTGCTCATCGTGCGGCCGTCGTCGCTGCCCCTGCTGGCCGTCATCGTGGTCCTGCTGGTCCTGGGCTACCGGGTCTACACCGCCCTGGCGCGCGGCCACGCCCGCACGCAGCTGCTCTACCGCTTCGTCGACCGGACCGCCACCGCGCAGGCGCTCGACGACGTCGTCCGCGTCGTCCTGGGGGAGGCCGCCGACCTCATGCACGCGGAGAGCTCGTACCTGCTCGAGATCGACGCGACCCACGACGCGACCCACAACGCGACGAACGGAGGCGGCCAGCGCCTGCGCTGCCACACCCTGGGGCCGGGCGCGACGGTGCTCACCACGACGCTGAGCCTGCCCCCGACCGACGCCGACCCACGTCCGCCCTGGTGGCAACCCGCGCTGGAGGGGCAGTCGTTGCTGCTCCCCAGCGGCCGGGAGGAGACCGCCACCGACGATGAGGCTTCCCGGTGGTCAGAGCTCGCGGTCGCCACTGCCGTCCCGTCCGGCGTACCGACGCTCCCGGCCCGGCCCCGCGACGCCGTGGCCGCACCGCTGCGCGGCGCCCACGGCGTCCGCGCCGTGCTCGTCGTGTGCGACCGCTCCTTCGACCGCGAGACGTTCGGCCAGGACGACGTGCAGGTCTTCGGCACACTCGCGGCCCACGCCGCGGTGGCCGTCGAGCGCGCCGACACCGTCTTCCGCCTCGAGCAGATGGTCGAGGAGCGCGCGCACGACGCCCTGCACGACCCCCTCTCGGGACTGCCCAACCGGCGCGCGTTCAACGAGGCGGTGGGGGCGGCGATGACCCGCGACGACGCGCGCGGGGTGGTGCTCCTGCTCGACCTCGACGACTTCAAGGACGTCAACGACACCCTCGGGCACAGCGCGGGGGACCGGCTCATCACCGAGAGCGGGGACCGGCTGCGCACGCAGGCGGCCGGGCTGGTGGCTCGCCTGGGAGGCGACGAGTTCGCGGTGCTCCTGCCCGACATGACGCTCACCGAGGGCCTGGCCCACGCCCAGGCGCTCCACCGGGCACTGTCGGTCCCGGTGCCCCTCGACGACGTCGACCTCATCGTCTCCTCCAGCATCGGCGTCGCCGAGTTCAGCTCCACCGCCTCGACCGCCGAGGAGCTCCTGGCCCAGGCCGACGTCGCGATGTACACGGCCAAGGCCGCGCGCTCCGGCGTCGCGGTCTACCGGCCGGAGGAGGGAGACTCCACCGCACGCCGGCTCGCGCTGGCCGCCGACCTGCCGCAAGCCCTGACCGAGGGCCACATCAAGCTCTGGTACCAGCCTCAGGCCGATCCCAGCACCGGGGTGGTGGCCGGCTTCGAGGCCCTCATGCGCTGGCGGCACCCGACGTTCGGCATGGTCCCGCCACCCGAGATCGTCGCGGTGGCCCACCGGACCGGACGGGTCCGCAGCCTGACCGACGACCTCATCAGGCAGGCGCTCTCGGCCCGCCACGAGTGGGCGACGGCCGGGCATCCCCTGGCGGTCTCGGTCAACGTCACCCCCGCCGACATCGCCGACCCCCTGCTCGTCTCGCGGGTGCAGGTCGAGCTGGCCCGGTCCGCCACCCCCGCCGACGCCCTGGTCCTGGAGGTCACCGAGAGCGACGCCATGAAGGACCCCGAGCGGAGCCTCGAGGTCCTCACCGCGCTGAGCGCCCTCGGCGTCACGCTCTCGGTCGACGACTTCGGGACCGGCTACTCCTCGCTGGCCTACCTGGACCGCCTGCCGGTCAAGGAGGTCAAGATCGACCAGTCCTTCGTGCTGCGGATCGAGCAGGGCATCGCCGATCCCACGGTGCTGAGCGCGACCATCGGCCTGGCCCACGACCTGGGTCTCCGGGTCGTGGCCGAGGGGGTCGAGAGCGAGGTCGCACGGGTGCTCGTCCGCGACCTCGGGGTCGACCTCTACCAGGGTTACGGGCTGGCGCGACCGATGACCGCTCCCGACGTGCTGGGCTGGCTCGAGCGGCACTGAGAAGATCTGGCACGCACAATCGTTGCCATTTCGCGACCTCGTGCTCCGACGTCGGGCATAGAAATCCGGGGGGCCGACGACATAGGTTCAGGCCGTTCGCGGCACCGAGCCGGGACCAGACGGATTCGTGAGGAGACCTTGGTGAAGGCCTTGAAGACACGGCGGTGGCGCACAGGCGCCGTCGCAATGATGGCAGCCGCACTCACGCTGACCGCGTGTGCGGACAGCGAGCGCGAGAGCAGCAGCAGCGAGGGCGGCGAGGGCGGCGACGCGCCCAGCGGGGGATCGATGGTCTTCGCCGGTGCGACCGAGCCCGTCACCCTGGACCCCTTCTTCGCCTCGGACGGTGAGAGCTTCCGCGTGGCCCGACAGATCTTCGAGGGTCTGGTCGGCACCGAGCCCGGCACCGCCGACCCGGCCCCGCTGCTGGCCAAGGAGTGGACCGTCAGCGAGGACGGGCTCACCTACGAGTTCGCGCTCGAGGAGGGCGTCACCTTCCACGACGGCACCGACTTCGACGGCGAGGCCGTCTGCGCGAACTTCGACCGGTGGTACAACGCCCCCAAGTCGGCGCAGTCGCCCGACCTCACCTACTACTACGGCGCCCTCATGCGCGGCTTCGCCACCGGGCCCACCGCCGACGCGGCGCTCTACGAGTCCTGCACCCCCGGCGAGGGCACCGCGACCATCGAGCTGAACGAGCCCTTCGCCGGCTTCGTCTCCGCCCTGTCGCTGCCCGCGTTCTCGATGCAGAGCCCGACCGCGCTGGAGAAGTTCCAGGACGACGCGGCCGACAACCCCACCACCACGGAGTACTCCACCGCCGAGCCCACCGGCACCGGTCCCTTCGCGATCGACACCTGGGACCGCGGCAACCAGGTCGTGCTCACTCGCAACGACGACTACTGGGGCGACACCCCGGCGTCGCTGGACGAGCTGATCTTCGTGGCCATCGACGACCCCAAGGCACGCGCGGACGCCCTCACCAACGGTGAGATCGACGGCTTCGACCTCGTGGGGCCGGCCGACATCGCTCCCCTCGAGGAGGAAGGCTTCACGATCGTCAACCGCGACGCCTTCAACGTGCTCTACCTCGGCATGAACCAGAAGCAGAAGCCGCTCGACGACATCCAGGTGCGCCAGGCCATCGCCCACGCCATCGACAAGGAGGCCGTCATCAACGCCTCCATGCCCGAAGGCACCCCGGCCGCGACCCAGTTCATGCCCGACCTGGTCCAGGGGTGGAACGGGGAGGTCACGGAGTACGAGTACGACCCGGAGAAGGCCGAACAGCTGCTGGCCGAGGCCGGCGCCGAGGGCGCGACGATCGAGTTCAACTACCCCAGCGACGTCAGCCGTCCCTACATGCCGCAGCCGGAGGACACGTTCAACGTCATCCGCTCCCAGCTCGAGGCGGTGGGTCTGAACGTCAAGCCCACCAGCGACCGCTGGGACCCGGACTACCTGAACAAGATCCAGGGCACCCCGAACCACGGCATCCACCTGCTCGGCTGGACCGGCGACTACAACGACCCGGACAACTTCCTGGGCGTGTTCTTCGGCCAGGAGAGCCCGGAGTGGGGGTTCGACAACCCTGAGCTGTTCGACGCCCTGCGTGAGGCCCGTGGCCTGCCCACGGTGGAGGAGCAGACCCCGGTCTACGAGGACATCAACGCCCAGGTGATGGACTTCCTGCCTGGTGTCCCGCTGGCGCACCCCGTCCCGTCGCTGGCCTTCGCGCCCGGCGTCGAGGGCTTCCAGCAGAGCCCGGTGAACGACGAGGTCTTCAACACCGTCACGATCTCCGAGTGATCCTGCGAGCCCCGGCGCCCGTTCCTCACCGGACGGGCGCCGTGGCTCGCGCCCCCGTCCTCACCGTCACGAGAAGGACCGACGTGTGCTGAGATTCATCGTGAGGCGTCTGGCGCTGCTCGTGCCGGTGCTCCTCGGTCTGTCCGTCCTGCTCTTCATCTGGGTCCGCGCGCTGCCCGGAGACCCGGCCCGGGCCCTGCTCGGGGAGCGGGCCACTCCGGAGGGCATCGCGACCGTCACCGAGCGCTACGGGTTCGACGAACCCCTCATCCAGCAGTACTTCACCTACCTGAAGGCCCTGCTCAGCGGCGACTTCGGCTCCTCGATCAAGACCGGCCAGGACGTCGCCGCCAGCTTCGTGGAGAAGTTCCCCGCCACCATCGAGCTGGCCGTGAGCGCGCTCGTGCTCGCGGTCGTCGTGGGCATCCCGATGGGATACCTCGCGGCCAAGCACCAGGGGCGCTCGCTGGACACGCTGGTGATGTCGGGCAGCCTCCTCGGGGTCGTCACCCCCGTGTTCTTCCTGGCGATCCTGCTCAAGCTGGTCTTCGCCGACTGGCTCGGCTGGCTGCCGACCGCGCTGCGGCAGGACCCACGCATCGACGCCACCCACATCACGAACTTCTACGTGCTCGACGGGATCATCACCCAGGAGTGGGACGCGGCCTGGGACGCGATCCTGCACCTGATCCTGCCCGCGGTCGCGCTGGGCACCATCCCGCTCGCGATCATCGTGCGCATCACCCGTGCCTCGGTGGCCGAGGTCCTCAACGAGGACTACGTGCGCACCGCCGAGTCCAAGGGCCTGTCCACCCGCACGGTCAGCCGCCGCCACGTGCTGCGCAACGCGCTGCTCCCGGTCGTGACCACCATCGGGCTCCAGGCGGGCCTGCTGCTCGCCGGAGCCGTGCTGACCGAGACCGTCTTCAGCTTCAACGGGATCGGGGAGTACCTCTTCGAGGCCATCGGGCAGCGCGACTACCCGGTCCTGCAGGGTTACATCCTCTTCATCGCCGTCATCTACGCGGTGATCAACCTGGCTGTCGACGTGGCCTACGGCGTCATCGACCCGAGAGTGAGGGTCTCGTGAGCGTCCCGCTTCCTCCCGCGAGCTCCACCTCGCCCGACGCCGGGGTGCTGGGCGCCACCGTCGACGCCCCCGGCGGCGGACTGTGGCGCGGCGCCTGGCGACGGCTGCGCCGCAACCCGACCGCGATCATGGGCGCCCTCATCATCCTCGTGTTCGTCCTGGTCGCGATCTTCGCGCCGCTGCTGACCCCCTACGAGCCCGGGTCGGCGGAGTGGTCGGGCGAGGTCACTCCGTCGAGCGTGCCCGGCCCCAGCGAGGACCACCCACTCGGGCTCGACCGCTTCGGCTCCGACCTGCTGACCCAGCTCCTCTTCGGTGCCCGGCAGTCGCTGGTCTACGGCGTGGTCTCGACCGCCATCGGCCTCACCTTCGGTGCGCTCCTCGGCATCCTGGCCGGAGGTCTCGGCGGCTGGGTGGACAGCGCGGTGATGCGCTTCGTCGACGTGATGCTGTCGGTGCCGAGCCTGCTGCTCGCCGTCAGCATCGCGGCCGTGCTGGGACAGAACGGCTACGCGATCATGATCGCGATCGGGGCCGCGCAGGTGCCCATCTTCGCCCGGCTGCTGCGGGGGTCGATGCTGGCCCAGGGGCGCAGCGACTACGTGCTGGCCGCCCAGGCTCTCGGCATCCGCAAGCGGCGGATCGTGATGGGCCACCAGCTGCCCGAACGCGCTGGGCCCGACCATCGTGCAGGCCACCCTCAACCTGGCCACGGCCATCATCGAGGTCGCCGCCCTCTCCTTCCTGGGGCTCGGCGACTCCGACCCGGCCATCGCCGAGTGGGGCCGGATGCTGGTCGCGGCCCAGGACCGTTTCGACGCCGCCCCCCAGCTGGCACTCTGGCCCGGCGGCTGCATCGCTGTCACCGCCCTCGGCTTCACGCTGTTCGGTGAGGCGCTGCGCGAGGCCCTCGACCCCAAGACCCGGAGGTGACCGGCATGAGCATCCCCTCCCCGCACGGCGAGCCGCTGCTCGACGTACGCAACCTCGGGGTCACCTTCCAGATCCGCGGCGGCCAGCCCGTCGAGGCCGTCGACGACGTGTCCTTCCAGATCCACCCCGGCCAGCACGTCGGGCTCGTGGGCGAGTCCGGCAGCGGCAAGTCGGTCACCTCGCTGGCGATCATGGGACTGCTGCCCCCACGGGGTGTCCGCACCTCGGGAGAGGTGAGGTACGGCGGGCGCAACCTGCTCGAGCTGTCGAAGCGGCAGCTCGCGGGCCTGCGGGGCAAGGAGATCGCGATGGTCTTCCAGGACCCCATGACCTCCCTCAACCCGGTGGTGACCATCGGGGTGCAGGTCGGCGAGATCATCGAGCGGCACTTCGACGTCAAGACGAAGCAGGCCCGACGCCGCGCCGGCGACCTGCTGTCGAAGGTCGGCATCCCCGACCCGGGCCGGCGGCTGGGCGAGTACCCCCATCAGCTCTCCGGCGGCATGCGGCAGCGGGTGCTCATCGCGATGGCGCTGGCCTGCGAGCCGCGCCTGCTCATCGCCGACGAGCCCACGACCGCCCTCGACGTGACGATCCAGGCTCAGGTGCTCGAGGTCCTCAAGTCGTTGGTGGCCGACACCGACGCGGCGCTGCTCATGATCACCCACGACCTCGGCGTGGTGGCCGGGCTCTGCGACACCGTGAACGTGATGTACTCCGGGCGCATCGTGGAGTCCGCCGAGCGCGGTGACCTCTTCGCCCACCCGCGGCACCCCTACACCGGCGGCCTGCTGGCCAGCATCCCGCGGCTCGACTCCCCGCGCGGCACACGTCTGACGCCGATACCGGGCTCGCCGACGCAGGTGCTGCCGTGGGAGCAGGGGTGCGCGTTCGCGCCTCGCTGCGGACACCGGCAGGACGACTGCCAGGACGGTCCGCCGCCGCTGACCGAGGAGGCGGGCCGACGGCTGCGCTGCCTGCACCCGCTCGACCCGAGCCCCACCGGGGCGACCACGACGGGAGCCGTCCGATGAGCGCGCTGGTACAGGTCGAGGGACTCAAGGTCCACTTCCCGATCAAGCAGGGCATCCTGCTCAACCGCACCGTCGGTCACGTCAAGGCCGTCGACGGGGTCGACCTCGCCATCGAGGAGGGCAAGACCCTCGGGCTCGTGGGGGAGTCCGGGTGCGGGAAGTCGACGCTCGGCCGCGCGATGCTCAGGCTCGCCCCGGTCACCGAGGGCAAGATGCTCTTCGACGGCGTGGACGTCGCCGGGCTGCAGGGAGAGAAGCTGCGGGCAGCGCGCCAGGACATGCAGATGGTCTTCCAGGACCCGCTGGCCAGTCTCAACCCACGTCAGAGCGTGGAGACCCTGCTGACCGAGCCCCTGCGGGCCCACGGCATCGCCTACGACAAGAGGACGCGGGTCATGGAGCTGCTCGAGCAGGTCGGGCTGCCGTCGTCAGCGGCCCAGAAGTATCCGCACGAGTTCTCCGGAGGTCAGCGCCAGCGCCTCGGCATCGCTCGCGCCCTGGCGCTCGAACCGCGCTTCATCATCGCCGACGAGCCGGTCTCGGCCCTCGACGTGTCGATCCAGGCGCAGGTGCTCAACCTGCTCGAGGAGCTCCAGGAGAAGCTGGGCCTGACCTACCTCGTGATCGCCCACGACCTCGCGGTGGTCCGGCACGTCTCCGACGAGGTGGCCGTGATGTACCTCGGCTCGATCGTCGAGCAGGCTCCGGCCGACCTGCTCTACGACGAGCCGATGCACCCCTACACCAAGGCGCTCATGTCGGCCGTCCCCGTGCCCGACCCCGTGGTGGAGGCGAGCCGGGAACGGATCCTGCTGCAGGGCGACCTGCCGTCGCCGGCCAACCCGCCGAGCGGCTGTCGCTTCCACACCCGCTGCCCGTTCAAGCAGGAGACCCGCTGCGACACCGAGGTCCCGGCGCTGATCGAGGTCGGAGGGCCCGCGACCGGCCATCGCGTGGCCTGCCACTGGGTCGCCGAGATCCGCGAGGGGTCGATCCTCCCGCGCACCGTCGACCCCGACGAGACAGAGCTGTTCACCGAGGCCTGAGGGTCCTCAGTCGACGTCCTCGGGAGCCAGGCCCGGGTCGGTGACCTGACGGGAGGCGACCTCGGGCAGCGGCGGTGGGGTGCCGCCGAACTCCGGGCACAGCTGCTGGAAGGAGCACCACGCGCACAGCGGGCCCTTCTTCGGGCGCCAGTCGCCGGACTCGGCCGCCCGGTTCACCGCCCCCCACACGGCCTGGACCTTGCGCTCGGTGGCCCGCAGGTCGCTCTCGTCGGGCGAGTAGCGCAGCACCTCGCCGTTGCCGAGGTAGATCAGCTGCAGCACGGTCGGCATCGTGCCCGTCGAACGCCACAGCACGAGCGCGTAGAACTTCATCTGGAACAGGGCCTTGGCCTCGAAGAACTCGCTGGGGGAGCGCCCGGTCTTGTAGTCGACCACCCGGACCTCACCGGTGGGGGCCACGTCGAGCCGGTCCACGAACCCCCGCAGCAGGAGCTTGCTGTCCAGCACGGTCTCGACGTACAGCTCGCGTTGCGCCGGCTCGAGCCGACGCGGGTCCTCGAGGGTGAAGTAGCGGTCGAGGGCCTCCTTGCACGAGGCCATCCAGACGCCGATCTCCGGCCCCTCGTTCCCGAACATCTCGGCCAGCCCGGGCTCCTCGGCCAGCAGCGCCTCCCACGACGGGGCCAGGAGGTCGGCGGCCCGCTCGGGCGTCCGATCGGGCGCCGGCAGGTCGAAGAGATCCTCCAGCACCTTGTGGACCACGGTGCCGCGCACCGCCTCGGGAGACGGCTGCTCGGGCAGCCGGTCGATGGTGCGGAAGCGGTAGAGCAGCGGGCAGGTCATGAAGTCGCCGGCCCGGCTGGGCGACAGGGATCCCACGACGTCGACCCCGTCGACCGCCGTGCCCTGGTGGCGTGAGCGTGGCTCCGGCGCCTGGGGGCGCTCCGGGCGCTCCGGGACGGCGGGGGTCGCTGCGAGGGTGCTCTGTGGTGCCATGGCGATCACCCTAGGCACACCCGCCGACAGGACCGGCCGCGCGACCCGGGTGCAGCACCGGCCGTCGGCTAGGTTGGCGACGTGTCCGAGAGCAGATCCGGCGGCCTGGGTTCGCCCGCCAGCCGCAACCAGCCCGGGACGCTGCGGGTCGGCACCCTCTTCGGCGTCGACGTCTTCGTCCGGTCCTCGTGGCTGCTCGTGGCGGTCCTCATCGCCTACCTCCTGGCTCCTCGGATCGAAGAGGTCCAGCCGGGACTCGGTGCGTTCAAGTACGTCGCCGGGGTGGCGTTCGCGATCCTGCTCACGCTGTCGCTGCTGCTGCACGAGATCTCCCACGCCCTGATGGCCCGGCGCTACGGGATCGCTGCGAACTCGATCACCCTGCACTTCATCGGCGGCGTGACGGCCATCGAGAGCGAGCCGCGGACGCCCAAGGAGGAGGCGGCCATCTCCGGGATCGGGCCGATCACCTCGCTGGCCATCGGGCTGGTCGCGCTGGCCCTCGTGCCGGTCATCCCCGACGAGACGCTCATCGAGCTCGTCGTCATCCTGCTCGCCGGGTCCAACATCCTCGTCGGCGTCCTCAACCTCGTGCCCGGACTGCCCCTCGACGGCGGCCACGTGATGCGCTCGCTGATCTGGAAGGCGACCGGCAACCAGCACCGTGCCACCGTCATCGCCGGCTGGGCCGGTCGCGGTGTCGCGGTCCTCGCCCTCGGGGCCCCGGTCCTGCTCTACGTCGCCGGACTGCGGCTCACCCTCATCGACGTCCTCATCGCCGCGGTGCTCGGCTGGTTCCTCTGGGCGTCGTCGAGCGCGGCGATCGCCTCGGGCCGGATCCGCGCCCGGCTCCCGGCGCTGCGGGCCCGCGCCCTGGCTCGCCGTACGCTCAGCGTGCCGTCCGACCTCCCGCTCGCCGAGGCCGTGCGCCGCGCCCAGGAGCAGCAGGCCGGATCGCTCGTCACCGTCGACTCCGAGGGCCGCCCGGTGGGTCTGGTCAGCGAGGCCGCCGTCGCGGCGACTCCGCCGGAGCGCCGTCCCTGGGTGCCCACCTCCACGGTGGCCCGCACCCTCGGCGCCGGACCGACGGCGCGCCTGGTGCTGCCGGCCGACATCGAGGGCGAGGCGCTGCTGCGCACCATGCAGGCGACCCCGTCCAGCGAGTACCTCCTGGTCGAGCCCGACGGCTCGGTGTACGGCGTGCTCGTCACCGCGGACGTCGACGCCGCGTTCACGCGCTCGACCTGACCGGCGCACGTCAGCGGTCCACCCGGCCCCTAGACTGCGCGCCATGCCGGACGCCCCCCAGACCAGCGACAGCCCCGACACGAGCGGCATCGAGACTCCCCGCACCTGGTCCGGGGTCTCCCGTGGACCGCTGCGCGCCGGGGAGTGGGTCCGGCTGACCGACGCCAAGGGCCGCAAGCACAACATCGAGCTCACCGCGGCCAAGCGCTTCTTCGCCAACCGGGGGCACGTCGAGCACGACGAGCTGATCGGCCGCGAGGAGGGCTTCACCGTCACCTCCTCGGGCGGCGCGCAGTACCTCGTGTTCCGCCCGCTGCTCAACGAGTACGTCGTGTCGATGCCGCGCGGGGCTGCCGTGGTCTACCCCAAGGACGCCGCGCAGATCGTGGCGATGGCCGACATCTACCCCGGTGCCCACGTGGTCGAGGCCGGCGTCGGGTCCGGCGCCCTGACGTGCTCGCTGCTGCGCGCCGTGGGGCCGACCGGACGCGTGTCGTCGTACGAGCGGCGCGTGGACTTCGCCGACGTCGCCCGGCGCAACGTCGAGCAGTTCTTCGGAGGCACCCACCCGGCCTGGCGGCTCGAGGTGGGCGACCTCGCCGAGGCGCTGCCCGCCTCGACCTCGGACACCCGGGTCGACCGCGTGGTCCTGGACATGCTGGCGCCCTGGGACTGCATCGACGCGGTCGCCGACGCGCTGGCCCCTGGCGGCCTCGTCTGCGCCTACGTCGCCACCACCACCCAGCTGAGCAAGACCGTCGAGACCGTCCGCGTGCACGGCGGCTTCACCGAGCCGCACCCGTGGGAGACCCTCGTGCGCGACTGGCACGTGGAGGGCTTGGCCGTCCGCCCGGGCCACTCGATGAACGGGCACACCGGCTTCCTCGTCACGGCCCGACGCATGGCGCCGGGGGAGTCACCGCCCATGAAGCGACGTCGCCCCGCCCCGGGTGCCTACGGCGAGGACTACGAAGGTCCACGACGCGAGACACCCTGAGACACGCCCGGCGACCGAACGCGAAAACGGTCGCTTCCGCTTTCTCGGCACGAGTAGGTTGAGTTCCTAGGTGCACCCCAGGAGGTGAGCGTCTTGTCCCAGGCTGAGAACGCAGGATCGGGCCGGACCCCTGCAGACTGGCAGGCCCAGGTCGCCTATCTCGAGAGCGAGGTGGAGGACCTCCGCCGTCGGCTCATCGAGACCCCGGGCTCCGCACGGGTGGTCGAGCAGCGACTCAACGACACGCAGCGCTCCCTCGCGGCGGTGACCTCCCAGAACGAGCGGCTGGCCACCACGCTGCGCGAGGCGCGCGACCAGATCATCACGCTCAAGGAGGAGGTCGACCGCCTGGCGCAGCCGCCGGCCGGCTTCGGCGTCTTCCTGCAGCGCAACGAGGACGACTCGGTCGACGTCTTCACCGGCGGTCGCAAGCTGCGGGTCAACGTCAGCCCCTCGGTCGACCTCGACGCCCTGCGCAAGGGCCAGGAGGTCATGCTCAACGAGGCCCTCAACGTCGTCGCCGCCCTCGAGTTCGAGGAGGTCGGGGAGGTGGTGACCCTCAAGGAGGTCCTCGCCGACGGCGAACGCGCGCTGTGCATCGCCAACGCCGACGAGGAGCGCGTGGTCCGGCTCGCGGAGCCCCTCAAGGACGAGCCGCTGCGTGCCGGCGACGGCCTGCTGTACGACGGCCGCTCGGGCTACGTCTACGAGCGCATCCCGAAGTCGGAGGTCGAGGAGCTGGTCCTCGAGGAGGTTCCCGACATCGACTACAACGACATCGGCGGGCTGTTCACCCAGATCGAGACCATCCGCGACGCCGTCGAGCTTCCCTACCTGCATCCCGACCTGTTCATCGAGCACGAGCTCAAGCCGCCCAAGGGCGTGCTGCTCTACGGCCCTCCCGGCTGCGGCAAGACGCTGATCGCGAAGGCGGTCGCGAACTCGCTGGCCAAGAAGGTGGCGGCCAAGACCGGCCAGGAGGGCAAGAGCTACTTCCTGAACATCAAGGGCCCCGAGCTGCTCAACAAGTACGTCGGTGAGACCGAGCGCCACATCCGGCTGGTGTTCCAGCGCGCCCGGGAGAAGGCCAGCGAGGGCACCCCGGTCATCGTGTTCTTCGACGAGATGGACTCGCTCTTCCGCACGCGTGGCTCGGGGGTCTCCTCCGACGTGGAGAACACGATCGTCCCGCAGCTGCTCAGCGAGATCGACGGTGTGGAGACGCTCGAGAACGTGCTCGTCATCGGCGCGTCCAACCGCGAGGACATGATCGACCCCGCGATCCTGCGGCCCGGGCGCCTCGACGTGAAGATCAAGATCGAGCGGCCGGACGCCGAGAGCGCCCGCGACATCTTCAGCAAGTACCTCACCGCCAACCTGCCGCTGCACGCCGACGACCTGTGTGAGTTCAGTGACGACCGGACCGCCTGCGTCGCCGGGATGATCCAGGCCACCGTCGAGCGGATGTACACCGAGACCGAGGAGAACCGCTTCCTCGAGGTGACCTACGCCAACGGCGACAAGGAGGTCCTGTACTTCAAGGACTTCAACTCCGGCGCCATGATCCAGAACATCGTCGACCGCGCGAAGAAGATGGCCATCAAGGACTTCCTCGACGAGAACCAGAAGGGCATCCGCGTGCAGCACCTGCTCCAGGCGTGCGTGGACGAGTTCAAGGAGAACGAGGACCTGCCCAACACCACGAACCCCGACGACTGGGCGCGGATCTCCGGCAAGAAGGGCGAGCGGATCGTCTTCATCCGCACGCTCATCACCGGCAAGCAGGGCACGGAGCCGGGCCGCTCGATCGACACCGTGGCGAACACCGGGCAGTACCTCTGAGCGTGTCCGGGCGCCGCTGCCCCGGGTTGAGGTCGACCTCGCCCGGGTAGGAGTGGAGCAACACACCTTCTGGGAGGAAACCCGCTATGAAGTGGTTGCTCATCATCGTCGTGCTCGTCGTGCTGTTCTTCGTGTTCCAGAAGGTCATGGCCGGCCGTCGCCGCAACTGACCTGCACCACCGCGCGCGACACGTGCCGGTGACCGGCTCCACCCCCAGGTGAAACGAGTCGGTCATCGGCACGTGTCGTCTGGTGAAACGACGCAGCGACCAGAACGTGACGCGCTTCGGGACCGGGATTTCCTGCCGGACCGTGCGGGGTCCTCCGCGTAGGCTCGGGCCATGAGCGTGCGCCGGATCATGGGGACCGAGACCGAGTTCGGCATCTCCGTCCAGGGACAGCCCGGAGCCAACCCGATGGTGGCCTCCTCGCAGGTCGTCAACGCCTACGCGGGGTCGACCCTGCGGGCGCGCCGGGCGCGCTGGGACTTCGAGGAGGAGTCACCCCTGCGTGACGCGCGCGGCTTCGACATGGCCCGCGAGGTGGCCGACTCCTCCCAGCTCACCGACGAGGACCTCGGGCTGGCCAACGTGATCCTGACCAACGGGGCCCGGCTGTACGTCGATCACGCGCACCCGGAGTACAGCACCCCGGAGTGCACCAGTCCTCGCGACATCGTGCTGTGGGACAAGGCCGGCGAGCGGGTCGCCCACGACGCCTGCCGCTTCGCCGCCGCCGTCCCCGGGGCCACCCCGATCGTGCTGTACAAGAACAACACCGACAACAAGGGCGCGTCGTACGGCTCGCACGAGAACTACCTCATGCGCCGCTCCACCCCGTTCGCAGCCATCGTCCGGCACCTCACGCCGTTCTTCGTCAGCCGCCAGGTGGTGACCGGCGCCGGCCGCGTCGGTGTCGGGCAGGACGGCCGCGACGCCGACTTCCAGGTCTCCCAGCGCGCCGACTTCTTCGAGGTCGAGGTCGGCCTCGAGACCACCCTCAAGCGACCCATCATCAACACCCGCGACGAGCCGCACGCGGACCCGGAGAAGTACCGCCGTCTTCACGTGATACTCGGCGACGCCAACCTCGCCGAGGTGTCGACCTACCTCAAGGTCGGGACGACCTCGCTGGTGCTGGCGATGATCGAGGACGGCTTCCTCGACCGCGACCTGACCGTCGAGCAGCCGGTGCGGGCCCTGCGGGCGGTGTCCCACGACCCCACCCTCAAGCACCTGGTGACGCTGGCCGACGGGCGCACGCTGACGGCCGTGCAGCTGCAGATGGAGTACCTCGACCTCGCCCGCAAGTACGTCGAGGACCGCTACGGCTCCGACGCCGACACCCAGACCGTCGACGTCCTCGCCCGGTGGGAGTCGGTGCTCACCCGGCTCGAGACCGACCCCATGCTGTGCGCCCGCGAGCTCGACTGGGTCGCCAAGCTCACGCTGCTCGAGCGCTACCGGTCCCGGGACGGGCTCGACTGGGACGACGCCAAGCTGCAGCTGGTCGACCTGCAGTATGCCGACATCCGTCCCGGCAAGGGGCTCTACAACAAGCTCGTCTCGATGGACCAGGTCGACCGCATCGTCACCGACGACGAGGTCGCCTACGCCGTGCACGCCCCGCCGCACGACACCCGGGCCTACTTCCGCGGCCGCTGCCTGGAGAAGTACGCCGAGCGCATCGCTGCGGCGTCGTGGGACTCCGTCATCTTCGACCTGCCCGGTCGGGAGTCGCTCCAGCGGGTGCCGACGATCGACCCGCTGCGCGGCAGCCGCGCCCACGTCGGAGCCCTGCTGGATCGCTGCGACACTGCCGAGGAGCTCTTCGAGGCCCTCACCCGGTGAGTCGGTGGTCGAGCAGCGAGCGCCGTCCTCGGTGGTCGAGGTGCGAGCGCAGCGAGCGCGTCGAGACCTCGTGACCCCGGACTTCGTCGCCACCCTCCGCGCGGCCGGCGTCGTCTTCGCCGAGGACGAAGCCGCCCTGCTGCTCGAGGCCGCGACGGATCCTGCGGACCTTGCGGCCCGGATCGCCCGTCGTTGCGACGGCGAGCCGCTGGAGCAGGTCGTCGGCTGGGCGCTCTTCGACGGCCTGCGGATCCCGGTCACCCCCGGCGTCTTCGTGCCCCGACGACGCAGCGAGGCCCTGGTGGAGACGGCCGACCGGTTGCTCGCCCCTGGGTCGGTGGGGGAGCGCGTCGTGGTGCTCGACCTGTGCTGCGGCACCGGCGCCCTCGGTGTCGCGCTCGCTCGCCGGCTGCGGGCGCGAGGAGTCGTGACCGATCTGGTCGTGAGCGACGTCGACCCGGCCGCCGCCCGGTGCGCCCGGGCGACCCTCGACGCCGGGGGGACGACCGGCGCCGTGGTGTGCGGGGACCTGTTCGACGCCGTGCCCGGGCGGTTGCGTGGCTGCGTCGACGTCCTGCTCGCCAACGTGCCCTACGTGCCCGCCGCCGAGGTGGCGCGGCTGCCGCGTGAGGCGCGCGACCACGAGCCGCGGACGGCGCTGGACGGTGGCTCGGACGGACTGTCCCTGTTGCGGCGGATGGCGCCGGGGGCAGGAGAGTGGTTGGCACCCGGGGGGCTGCTCCTCACCGAGGCGACCTCGCGCCAGGCCCTCGCCGCTGCGCACGCGCTGGCGGGACCCGGCCGAACTGTGCACGTGGTCGACGACGAAGAGCGCGACGTGTCCGTCGTGGTGGCGACGTCCGGCGACAGGTGAGGCGCTAGGTTTGCAGCACGGTCCAGCAACGCCGAGCAGCGGAGGACGACATGGCTCAGGAGCAGAAGCAGCCGAAGAAAGGCACCGAGCAGGACGCCGAGGTCACCGAGGCGACCGAGAGCGACGTGGCCGAGCGCAAGGAACAGCTCGACGAGGACATCGACGCGATCCTCGACGAGATCGACGAGGTGCTGGAGTCCAACGCCGAGGACTTCGTGAAGTCCTTCATCCAGAAGGGTGGCCAGTGACCCACGTGCCCGACTCGTCCAGCAGCCACACCCGCCTCCCGGCGGCGTACCTCACCCCCGGCTCGTCCTCCTTCACCGACTTCCTCGCCGTCCAGGCGCCCGACCTGCTGCCCTCGCGGCGTCCGGCGCTCACCACGCCCGCGGCGCACGACCTCGCGCCGCACGGCACCACGATCGTGGCCGCCACCTTCACCGGCGGCGTCGTGATGGCCGGTGACCGCCGAGCGACCATGGGCAACGTCATCGCCCAGCGCGACATCGAGAAGGTCTTCCCGGCCGACGAGTACAGCTGTGTCGGCATCGCCGGCACCGCCGGTCTCGCCGTGGAGATGGTCCGGCTCTTCCAGACCGAGCTCGAGCACTACGAGAAGATCGAGGGCAGCCCGCTCTCGATGGACGGCAAGGCCAACCGCCTCGCCACGCTCATCCGCTCCAACCTCGGCATGGCCATGCAGGGCCTGGCTGTGGTCCCGCTGTTCGCCGGCTTCGACCTCGCCCGTGCGCACGGACGGATCTTCTCCTACGACGTCACCGGCGGCCGCTACGAGGAGACCGCCTTCCACTCGGTCGGGTCCGGGTCGATGTTCGCCCGCGGTGCGCTGAAGAAGCTCTACCGCGACGACCTCGACGAGAACGGCTGCGTCACCGCGCTCGTGCAGGCGCTGTACGACGCCGCCGACGACGACTCGGCCACCGGCGGACCCGACATGACGCGGCGCATCTTCCCCGTCGTGGGCGTCATCACCGAGTCCGGATACCGACGGCTGCCCGACGACGACGTCGCCGCCATCGCCGACCGGGTGATCGGGGCGCGGATGCAGCGCCCTGACGGCCCGGCCGCCTCGCTGACCTGACCCGACCCACCCGAACCGACTCCCGGGAGCCGCACCGCCATGAGCATGCCGTTCTACGTCTCACCCGAGCAGCTGATGAAGGACCGGGCCGACTTCGCCCGCAAGGGCATCGGCCGCGGGCGCAGCGTGGTCGTGCTGCAGTACGTCGACGGCATCGTGTTCGTCTCGGAGAACCCGTCGGCCGCGCTGCACAAGATCAGCGAGATCTACGACCGCATCGCCTTCGCCGCCGTCGGCCGTTACAACGAGTTCGAGAACCTCCGCATCGCCGGCGTCCGGCTCGCCGACATGCGCGGCTACTCCTACGACCGCCAGGACGTCACCGGCCGTGCGCTGGCCAACGCCTACGCCCAGACGCTCGGCGCGATCTTCTCCCACGGCAGCGAGAAGCCCTACGAGGTCGAGATCTTCGTCGGCGAGGTCGGCGATGCTGTGGCCGACGACCAGATCTACCGGCTCACCTACGACGGTCAAGTCGCCGACGAGCAGGGCTTCGCGGCCATGGGCGGCTCCGCCGAGGCCGTGACCGCGCACCTGCGGGAGGCCTACCGACCGGGCATGACACTCGCCGAGGCGCTCGAGCTGACCGTCACCGCGCTGGGCAGCAGCGACTCCGGCACCTCCCGCGACCTCGCCGTGGAGTCGCTGGAGGCGGCGGTGCTCGACCGCTCGCGCTCCCAGCAGCGCAAATTCAAGCGGCTCAGCGAGGACGACCTGCGGCGCCTGCTGCCCCAGCCGACCGGGTCGGCCGGGCCAACCGGGCCGACCGGGCCCGCAGCGCCCGACACCGGGAGCGCGCCGCCCGCCGACGACGCCCCGCTGGCTCCGCCCGAGAGCTGAGGTCCCGACCTGCGCTGGCCGCGTGAGGCGCGGCGAGGACCGCGGGCGTGCGGGCTGGTGTCCCCATGCTCCCGATCGTGCCACCGCGACCCGAGCTCGGCCGTTTCCGTGGGCTCGCCGCGCCGTCGACCTCGCCCGCCGGTGCGGACGGTGCGCATAGGGTGGTCGTGTGGACCGACGGATCTTCGGGATCGAGAACGAGTACGGCGTCACGTGCACGTTCCGGGGCCAGCGACGACTGTCGCCCGACGAGGTGGCCCGCTACCTCTTCCGCAAGGTCGTGTCCTGGGGCCGGTCCTCCAACGTCTTCCTGCGCAACGGCGCTCGGCTCTACCTCGACGTCGGCAGCCATCCGGAGTACGCCACCCCTGAGTGCGACGACATCGTCGACCTCGTCGCCCACGACAAGGCGGGCGAGCGGGTCCTCGAGGGTCTGCTGATCGACGCCGAGCGCCGGCTGCGCGACGAGGGCATCGAGGGCGACGTCTACCTGTTCAAGAACAACACCGACTCCGCGGGCAACTCCTACGGCTGCCACGAGAACTACCTGGTGGGCCGCCACGGCGAGTTCTCCAAGCTCGCCGACGTGCTCATCCCGTTCCTCGTCACGCGCCAGATCATCTGCGGCGCCGGCAAGGTCATCCAGACCCCGCGCGGCGCGATGTACTCGGTGTCGCAACGCGCCGAGCACATCTGGGAGGGCGTCTCCAGCGCCACCACCCGCAGCCGGCCCATCATCAACACCCGCGACGAGCCGCACGCCGACGCCGAGCGCTACCGCCGCCTGCACGTCATCGTCGGCGACTCCAACATGTCCGAGACCACCACGCTGCTCAAGGTCGCCTCCTGCGACCTCGTCCTGCGGATGATCGAGGAGGGCGTGGTGATGCGGGACCTCACGATGGAGAACCCGATCCGGGCCATCCGTGAGATCTCCCACGACATGACCGGTCGTCGCAAGGTGCGGCTCGCCAACGGCCGCGAGGCCAGCGCCCTGGACATCCAGAACGAGTACCTGTCGCGCGCCATGGACTTCGTCGACCGCCGCGAGCTGCGCACCCCGGTCATCGACCGGGCCCTCGACCTGTGGGAGCGCGGCCTGAAGGCGATCGAGTCCGACGACCTGGGGCTGGTCGAGCGTGAGCTGGACTGGGTCATCAAGTGGAAGCTCATCGACCGCTACCGGGCCCAGAACGGGCTGCCCCTCAGCCACGCCCGAGTGGCGCAGCTGGACCTGGCCTACCACGACATCCACCGCAACCGCGGGTTGTTCTACCTGCTGCAGAACCGCGGCGCGGTCGCGCGGGTGACCGACGACCTGACGATCTTCGAGGCCAAGACCCGCCCCCCGCAGACCACCCGGGCCCGGCTGCGCGGGGAGTTCATCAAGCGGGCGCAGGAGCGCCGCCGCGACTTCACCGTGGACTGGGTGCACCTCAAGCTCAACGACCAGGCCCAGCGGACCGTGCTGTGCAAGGACCCTTTCCGCTCCCACGACGAGCGGGTGCACAAGCTGATCGAGGGCATGTAGGCCGCTGCGACCAGCACCGGTGCGGGTTCTCCACCGCTCAGCCCACGGCAAGGTCCCTCTTGGTTTCGCGGGTTACTGTGACCCGTCGACCCAATCCCACCCCTTCTGGAGTGTCCTGCATGCATCGCCGAACCGTCGCCGTCCCCGCGGCGCTCCTGCTCATCTCCGGGCTCGCTGCCTGCGGCTCGGACGACGGCGACGGGGGTGAGGAGGGCACGGCGTCGGCCACCTCCGGCGCGATCAGCGGTCTGGAGATCACCGGCGACTTCGGCAAGGAGGCCACGGTCACCGTCGACGGTCTCGACGTCAGCGAGGCCGAGACCGACGTGGTCATCGAGGGAGACGGTGCCGAGGTCGGCGAGGACACCGCGCTGAAGTACCGCTTCGCCGTGGCCAAGGGCGCCGACGGCGCCGAGGTGCTGAGCAACTTCACCCAGCCCGAGCCCGAGTCGCTCACGGTGGCCGACCAGCCGCCGGCGATCAAGGACGCCATCGCGGGCACCACCATCGGCAGCCGCGTCGTGCTGGCCGCGCCGGTCAGCGAGGTGCTCGGCGAGCAGGGCGCCCCCCAGGCCGGCCTGGCCCCCGAGGACGACGTCGTCTTCGTCTTCGACCTCATCGAGGAGGCGGCCGAGCCGTTGTCCGGCCCCGAAGGCACCGAGGTCGACCCGCCCGCCGACGCGCCGGCCGTGGTCTCCGACGGCGACACCGTCACCGGGCTGGACTTCTCCGACGCACCGTCGGAGCCGTCCGAGGAGCTCCAGGTCATCCCGCTCGTCGAGGGCGAGGGCGACCCGATCAAGCAGGGCGACAACGTGACCGTGAACTACTACGGCGCGGTCTACGGCGAGGACGAGCCCTTCGACAGCTCCTTCGAGCGGGGTGAGCCCACGGCGTTCCCGCTGACCGAGGGCGGCCTCATCGACGGCTGGATCCAGGGCCTCGACGGCGTCCCCGTCGGCAGCCGCGTCATGCTCGTCATCCCCGCGGAGCTCGGCTACGGCGAGCAGGGCCAGGGCGAGGACATCCCGCCGAACTCGACCCTCGTGTTCGTCATCGACGTGCTGGGTGCGAACCTCTGACGATGACAGCACGCAAGAGCGAGCGTTTGATGAACCTGCTCATCACCCTGCTCGTCTCCCGCGGCTACGTCACCAAGGACAAGCTCCGCGAGCTCATCCCGGACTACCGTGAGGCCTCCTCCGAGGACGCCTTCGAGAAGATGTTCGAGCGCGACAAGGACGACCTGCGCGCGCTCGGCATCCCGATCGAGATCGGTGGGTTCGACGCCGGGTTCGACGACGAGCACGGCTACCGGATCAACCGCGACGCCTTCGAGCTGCCCGAGATCTCGCTGGCGCCCGACGAGGCGGCCGTGCTCGGCCTCGCTGCCCGCGTCTGGCAGCAGGCCGGACTCGCCGCGGCGACGTCCGACGCGCTGCTGAAGCTGCGCGCCGGCGGTGTGGAGATCGACCGGGAGGCGCTCGACGTCGTCCGGCCCCAGGTGGCCGCGGACGAGCCGGCGTTCGAGCCGTTCTGGCAGGCGGTGTCGACCCGACGAGCGGTGCGGTTCGACTACCGCAAGGCAGCGGCGACCACGAGCGAGGAGCGCACCCTGCAGCCGTGGGGCATCGTGTCCTACCGGTCCCGCTGGTACGTCGTCGGCCTCGACGTCGCCCGGGACGCGCCGCGCCTGTTCCGGCTGTCACGGGTCAACGGCGAGGTCGAGCTGCTCGGCGAGCCGGAGGCGTTCGAGGTGCCGGAGGGCACCGACCTGCGGGCGCTGACGGCGTCGCTGGTGCCGACAGCCCGAGCGCCGCGACCGCACGGCGACGCTGCGCGTCCGCCCCGGTCGCGCGGTGGCGCTGCGGCACGACCGCGACGCCGAGGTCGCGGAGGTCACCGAGAACGGGTGGGACGGGGTGCAGCTGCGCTTCGGCCACCTCGACACCGCGGCCGAGACGATCGCGGCCTACGGGCCCGACGTGGTCGTCGACGGCCCCGAGGACCTGCGCGACGCCGTGCGCGCCCTGCTGGCCGCCGTGGTGAGGACGGCGTGAGCGCCGCCGGCACCGGGGCCTCGGCCCAGGTCACGCGTCTGCTCGCCCTGGTGCCCTACCTGCAGGGCCGGGGCGAGATCTCCGTGTCCGCCGCAGCCGAGGAGTTCGGCGTCAGCCCTGCCACCATCCGGCGCGACATCGGCGTGCTCATGTTCTGCGGTCTGCCCGGCCTCGGCATGGGCGACCTGATCGAGGTCGACTTCGACGCCCTCGAGGGTGACGACGTCATCCGGCTGAGCAACGCCGACTACCTGGCCCGGCCGTTGCGCCTGGACAGCACCGAGGCCGCGGCGCTCGTGGTCGGCCTGCGCAGCCTGCTCGAGACGACCAGCGAGGCCGAGCGCGAGGTCGTCGAGCGCACCCTGGCCAAGGTCGAGGACGCTGCGGGCGAGGCGTCCCGCGTCGCCCACCAGGTCCAGCTGCACGCCAGCCCGCCCGAGGAGTCCCCGGAGGTGGCCGACGCCGTCGCGCGCGCACTCGCGGGCCGTCACCGGCTGCGCCTGACCCACGCCTCGGTGGTGCGCGACGAGCTGACCACCCGCGTGGTGGACCCCATCGCCCTGTCGACCGCCGCCGGGCACACCTACCTCGACGCCTGGTGCCACCTGGCCCAGGACCAGCGGCTCTTCCGCCTCGACCGGGTGGTGGCCGCCGAGGTGCTCGACGAGCCGGTGACCGGCACGGCTCGCCGTCGACCCCGTGACCTGTCCGACGGGCTGTTCCGACCCTCACCCGAGGCCCGTACGGCGCTGCTGCGGCTGACCTCAGGCACCCGCTGGGTGGCGGAGTACTACCCCGTGGAGACCGTGGAGGAGGTAGGCGACGGCGGCCTGCTGGTGACGCTGCGCTTCGACGACCCGACCTGGCTGCTGCGACTCGTGCTGCGGCTCGGCGGCTCGGCTACGGTGCTGGAGCCCGCCGAGCTGGCCCAGCAGGTCACAGCGACCGCTCAGCGGGCCCTCACCAACTACGAATGAGAGCGCGTACGATGTTGAGGACGGGTGCACCATCCGTCACGACCAGCCGGTTCCCACCGGACTGAACGGGAGTGGAGTTTCCATGGGTCTAGGACCGACCGAGATCATCCTCGTCATCCTCGTGATCGTGCTGCTTTTCGGTGCGAAGAAGCTTCCCGAGCTCGCCCGCGGCAGCGGCCGTGCGCTGCGCATCTTCAAGGCCGAGACCAAGGGTCTCCTCGACGACGATGACGACGAGAAGACCAAGACCGAGGAGCAGAAGCAGATCGACGCCCAGCGCGCCGAGACGATCCGCTACGAGCAGCCCTCGACGACCCCGACGACCGACACGTCGTCGACGACGCCGCCTCGGCGCGACGAGGTCTGACGCCGCCCTTGCCCAAGCTCACCGGGCTCGTCCGGATGTTCAGCGTCCGGCCGACCAGTCCCGTCGGCGCCGACGGCAAGATGGCGCTGGCCGACCACCTCCGCGAGGTGCGCGGCCGGCTGCTGCGCGTCGTGGTCGTGCTGTTCGTCCTCATGGTCGTCATGCTGTTCCTCTACGACCACCTGCTCAACATCGTGCTGGCGCCGTACAACGACGCCAAGGAGCAGCTCGGTGACTCCGTCGAGACGAAGGCCTACATCAAGGGCGCGGCCGGGCCGCTGCTGCTGCAGCTGAAGCTGAGCGGCATCGCCGCCCTCGTGGCCGGCAGCCCCTACTGGCTCTACCAGATCTGGGCGTTCATCCTTCCGGGGCTCCACCCCAGCGAGCGCAAGTGGTCGCGGGTGTTCGCGGCCGTCGCGGGCCCGCTGTTCATCACCGGCGTCGCGGTCGGCTACTACGTCCTGCCCCGCGGTCTCGAGGTGCTCATCGGCTTCACGCCGGCCGAGCTGGAGAACCTCGTGGAGTTCGGGGAGTACTTCTCGTTCTTCACCCGGATGCTGCTGGTCTTCGGCGTCTCCTTCGAGATCCCGCTGTTCGTCATCATGCTCAACCTCGCGGGCGTGGTCTCCGGCAAGAGTCTGGGAGAGCACCGCGCCTGGATCATCATCGGGGTGTTCGTCTTCGCCGCGGCCGCCACGCCGTCGACGGACCCGTTCTCGATGCTCATGCTGGCGCTGCCGATGACGCTGCTGTTCGCGGTCTCCGAGGTCATCGCCCGGCTGGTGGACCGCCGCCGTCGCCGGGCCTCGTCGCTGTCCGGGCTCGACCCCGACCTCGACGACGACGAGGTCTCGACGCTCGACTACCAGCCCGCCGACGTCCGGCGCTCCCACCTGGACGAGGACGACTGATGGTCGCGCCGGAGGCTCGCCCCGTCGTGGAGCCGGTCGACGCCTTCGAGCTGCCCGCCTGGATCGGTGAGGAGACGGTGACCTGGGTGGCCGAGGACAGCCTGGGCGCCGGGCACCGGGTCCGCGGCACCGCGCGCGGCCGGAGCGACAGCACCGTGTGCGACGTGCTGGCCGGCGACCACGCCTACCCGGTGGCTGCCCTCGACGACAGGGCGCGCCGCGACATGCACCAGACCTGGTCGCTGGGGCAGGTCCTGCTGCTGTCGTACGGCGAGCGCCTCACCCTGGCCGCCCCGGGGCGGGTGGTCGACGCCGACCTGGCGCTGGAGTCGGTCCGTCGCTTCGCGAAGGCGGTCGGCGCGCCGCCGCACCGCTTCAGCGTGACGCTGCGTCTGTAGCTGGCTGCACCTGGCTAGGGTGGGCGACGTGGCCAGGGAGATCGCACTGTTGACCAATCCCACGTCCGGGAAGGGCCTCGCCGCCCGCACGGCCGCGATCGCGCTTCCCCGCCTCGCCGAGGCCGGCTTCCGGGTGCGCGAGCTCGAGGGCGCCGACGCCGTGGAGGCCGAGGCGCTGGCCCGTCAGGCGGTCGCCGACGGGGTCGAGACGCTGGTCGTGGTCGGCGGGGACGGCATGGTCCACCTCGCAGCGCAGGCGCTGGCCCACTCCGAGACCGCGCTGGGCGTCATCCCGGCCGGCACGGGCAACGACGCCGCCCGCATGTTCGACATCCCGCGCAACGATCCGCAGGCCGCGGCCGACGTCGTGGTCGCCGGTCGCGTCCGGACCGTCGACCTGGCCAAGGCGGGCCCGACGTACGTCGTCAACGTCGTCTCGGCCGGTTTCGACGCCGTCGTCAACGAGCGGGCCAACGACATGCGCTGGCCGCGCGGGCAGATGCGCTACAACCTGGCGACCCTCGCCGAGCTGCGGACCTTCCAGCCGATCGACTACGTCCTCGACCTCGACGGGCAGACGAAGCGCGTGAAGGCGATGCTGGTGGCGATCGGCAACGGGCCGTCCTTCGGCGGCGGGCTGCGCATCACCGAGGGCGCCCTGCTCGACGACGGGCTGCTCGACGTGGTGCTGTTCCACCCCCTCTCCAGGCCCGACCTCCTGCGCACCTTCCCGAGGCTGTTCCGTGGCACCCACACCAGCCACCCGGCCTACGAGCACCACCGGGTCCGGCAGGTCACGGTGGCCGCCCGCGGGATCGTGGCCTACGGCGACGGTGAGCGCCTCGCCTCGCTGCCGCTGACGGTCACCGCCGTGCCGGCCGCCCTGAAGGTCCTCGTCGGCACCCCCCGGACGGTGGCAGCGTGAGCACGCCGTCGGAGCGCTACGCCCGTTTCCGCGCCGAGCAGGGCAACCCGGTGCTGTCGGACTTCCGGGCGATGTACGACTTCGGGCTCGACGACTTCCAGGTCCGGGCCTGCGAGGCCCTCGAGGCCGGCGACGGCGTGCTGGTCGCGGCGCCGACCGGCTCGGGCAAGACGATCGTGGGCGAGTTCGCCGTCCACCTGGCGCTGCACCAGGGCCGCAAGGCGTTCTACACCACGCCCATCAAGGCGCTGTCGAACCAGAAGTACGCCGATCTCGTCGACCGCTACGGGCCCGACAAGGTCGGGCTGCTGACCGGCGACAACACCGTCAACGGCGAGGCGCCGATCGTGGTGATGACCACGGAGGTGCTGCGCAACATGCTCTACGCCGGCTCCGGCACGCTGAGCGGTCTGGGGTTCGTGGTCATGGACGAGGTGCACTACCTCGCCGACCGCAGCCGCGGGGCGGTGTGGGAGGAGGTCATCATCCACCTGCCCGAGTCGGTGGCGGTGGTCTCGCTGAGCGCGACGGTGTCCAACGCCGAGGAGTTCGGCGACTGGATGAACACGGTGCGCGGCTCGACGACCACCATCGTGGAGGAGACGCGGCCGGTGCCGCTCTACCAGCACGTCATGGTGGGGCGCCGCCTCTACGACCTCTTCGAGGACGGCTCCGGCTTCGCCGACCCCGACTCCCGGGTCAACCCCGAGCTCGAGCGGGTCGCACGTGACGACTGGCGTCGTACCCGCACCACCGACCGGCGCGGCAAGGGCGAGCGCGGCCGTGGCCCCCGTCGCCCGCCCCCGCGCGGCGGCCTCCCCAGCCGCTACGACGTGGTCGAGCGGCTCGACCGCGACGCGCTGCTGCCGGCGATCTACTTCATCTTCAGCCGGGTCGGCTGCGACGCAGCGGTGCAGCAGTGCCTCGACTCCAACCTGCGCCTGACCACGCCGGCCGAGCGCGACGAGATCGTCGCCTTCGTCGAGGAGCGTTGCTCGCACCTGCCCGAGGAGGACCTCCACGTCCTGGGCTACCACGACTTCCTCGACGGCCTCAGCCGCGGCGTCGCGGCCCACCACGCCGGCATGCTCCCCACCTTCAAGGAGTGCGTGGAGGAGCTGTTCGAGTCCGGCCGCTGCCGGGTCGTCTTCGCCACCGAGACCCTCGCCCTGGGCATCAACATGCCGGCCCGCTCGGTGGTCATCGAGAAGCTGTCGAAGTGGAACGGTGAGACCCACGCCGACATCACGCCGGGGGAGTACACCCAGCTCACCGGCCGCGCCGGCCGACGCGGCATCGACGTCGAGGGCCACGGGGTGGTGCTCTGGACGCCGGGGATGGAGCCGAAGTCGCTGGCCGGCCTGGCCTCGACGCGGACCTACCCGCTCCGCTCGAGCTTCCGCCCGTCGTACAACATGGCCGTCAACCTGGTGAACCAGACCGGGCGGACGACGGCGCGCGAGCTGCTGGAGTCCTCCTTCGCGCAGTTCCAGGCCGACCGGGCCGTGGTCGGGCTGGCCCGCCAGCTGCGCAAGGCCGACGAGGGTCTCGCCGGATACGCGGAGTCGGCGACCTGCGACAAGGGCGACTTCATGGAGTACGCCGGTCTGCGGCGTCGGCTGTCCGACATCGAGGCCGGGGCGGCGCGAGCACGACGCGCCGACAAGCGCCAGGAGATCGTCACCTCGCTGGAGGCGCTGCGGCCCGGTGACGTCATCGAGGTGCCGACCGGGAAGTACGCCGGCTTCGCGGTCGTCATCGACCCGGGCACGCGCGGCGACCAGCACGAGCCCCGCCCGTACGTCGTCACCGAGTCCCGCCACGCCCGCCGGCTCGCGATGACCGACTTCAACCGGCCGGCCGAGCGGCTCACCCGGATGAAGGTGCCGCGCAACTTCAACGGCCGCAACGCCCAGTCGCGACGCGAGCTCGCGATCTCCCTGCAGATGCGGGCCGGCCAGCTCGACCCGGGCTCACCGTCGCGGCAGGCACGGACCCGGGCGCAGGCAGCCGGCGGACGCGAGGACCCCGAGGTCGCCCGGGTCCGCGCCGCCATCCGCAGCCATCCCTGCCACTCCTGCCCGGACCGGGAGGGCCACGCCCGGTGGGCCGAGCGCCACCACAAGCTGGAGCGGGAGACCGCGACGCTGCGACGTCGCATCGAGTCGCGCACCAACACCATCGCCCGACAGTTCGACCGGGTCTGCGACGTGCTGACCTCGCTGGGCTACCTGGTCGACGACGAGGTCAGCGACGCCGGCCGGACGCTGATGCGGGTGTACACCGAGATGGACCTGGTCGCCGCCGAGTGCCTGCGCTCGGGCCTGTGGGACGACCTCGACCCCGCCGAGCTGGCCGCGGCCCTGTCGGTGCTGGTCTTCGAGGCGCGACGGCCCGACGACGCGCACTCGCCCCGGCTGCCGCAGGGCCGCGTGCGCGACGTCATCGCCGACACCGTGTCGATGTGGGCCGACCTGGACCGGTTGGAGCGCGAGAACCGGTTGGACTTCCTGCGCGAGCCCGACCTGGGCTTCGCCTGGGCGGCCTACCGCTGGGCGATGGGCGCCGGGCTCGACGAGGTGCTCAACGAGACCGACCTGGCGGCCGGCGACTTCGTGCGCTGGATCAAGCAGCTGCTCGACCTGGCCGGTCAGGTCGCCGACGCGGCGGCGACCAGCGGCAAGCCGAACCTGCGCGAGAACGCCCGGCTCACCATCGGGGCGCTGCGCCGCGGGGTGGTCGCCTACTCGTCGCTGCAGGAGTAGCCGGCCCAGGCAGGGCCCAGTGGCGGCCCAGTGACGGCTCAGCCGACGGGGCGGCCCTCGTAGGGCGTCGAGAGCACGATCGTGGTGCGCGTGGCGACGTTGGCCGCCGTCCGGATCCGCGCCAGCAGCTCCTCGAGGTCGATCGGTGTGCCGACCCGCACCTTGAGGATGTAGGACTCGTCGCCGGCCACCGACCAGCACGACTCGATCTCGTCGATGCCGCGCAGCCGCTCGGGGGAGTCGTCGGGCTGGGAGGGGTCGATGGGCCGGATCGAGATGAACGCCGTCAGCGGCAGCCCCACCCGGTCGTAGTCCAGCCGGGCCGCGTAGCCGTTGATGAGGCCCCGGTTCTCCAGACGCTTCACGCGCTGGTGCACCGCCGAGGTCGACAGCCCGGTCGCCCGCCCCAGGTCCGTGAACGACATGCGGCCGTCACCGGCCAGCAGCGTCAGGATCTTGCGATCGGTCTCCTCCACGGGCTCAGGCTAGCGGGCCTCGCCCCCGCAGCGCAGACAAGGACGCGCGCCAGGCGCCTATGCTCCCGACATGCCTGCGCGCCCGTCTGCCCACCCCGCCCGACCCGAACGCCTGCTGCTGCTCGACACCGCCTCGCTCTACTTCCGCGCCTTCTTCGGTGTCCCGGACTCGGTGACCTCGCCCGACGGCAAGCCCGTCAACGCCGTGCGCGGGCTGCTGGACTTCATCAGCCGGCTGGTGGCGGAGTACCAGCCGACCCAGCTGGCCTGCTGCTGGGACAACGACTGGCGTCCGGCCTGGCGCACCGACCTGCTGCCGTCGTACAAGGCGCACCGCGTGGTGGCCGAGAAGACGACCGCACCCGACGTCGAGGAGGTGCCGCACGCCCTCGACGCGCAGGTGCCGGTGATCCTCGAGGTGCTGGAGGCCTTCGGGATCGCGGTGGTCGGCGCCGACGGCTACGAGGCCGACGACGTCATCGGCACGCTGGCCACACGGTCGCGGGTGCCGACCGACATCGTCACCGGCGACCGCGACCTGTTCCAGCTCGTCGACGACGACCGCGAGGTGCGGGTGCTCTACGTCGCCCGCGGCGTCAGCAAGCACGAGCGTGTCACCAACGACGTGGTGCGGGAGAAGTACGGCGTCGACGCGCACCAGTACGCCGACTTCGCGACCCTGCGCGGTGACGCCTCGGACGGGTTGCCGGGGGTGGCCGGCGTGGGGGACAAGACGGCCGCGACGCTGCTGGGCCGGTTCCCCGACATGGCAGCGCTGCTGGCCGCGACCGAGGACCCCGACTCCGACCTGGCCCCCGGGCCGCGGCGCAAGCTCAAGGACGCGGCCGACTACCTCGCCGTCGCGCCCCAGGTGGTCAAGGTGGCCTGCGAGATCGATCTCGGAGACCCCGACCTCACGCTCCCGGCCACCCCGGCCGACCCGGACGGCCTGGTGAAGCTGGCCGGTCGGTGGGGCCTGGACAGCCCCACCGCACGGTTGGTCGACGTACTCACCGGGCTGGGCTGAGCCGATGCCGGTTTCACCGGGTCCCCGGTGAAACCGGCACTTCCCACCGGATGTTTCCTTCGGGAAGTGCCAGAATCACCAGAGCCCCGGTGAATTTGGCAGCGCGCTCAGACGGTGGCGAGGTGGGCGCGGGCCTCCTCGGCGGCGTGCTCGCGCCACCACGCCTGGCCGGACTCCGGAAGCGTGTGGATCGGGTCGTAGTAGGCGTAGGTGCGGCTCAGCGCGTCCTCGGCGGTGGCCTCGATGGAGGTGCGGTAGTTCTTGGTCCACTCCGAGACACCCCGCTCGGTGTCGTAGCTGCTGAGCTGGTGCACCCACCGCTTGCCGACGAACGGCACGTCGCACACGATGCGCGGCGTCGCGAAGCCCGGCAGGTAGCCCATGATGTGGTGCTGCAGGCGCTGGGCCTCGGCGACCGAGACGCGCCAGTGCTCCGCGGCCGGGATCATGTCGCACATGTAGAAGTAGTAGGGCATGATCTGCGCGCCGTCGAGCAGGGCGAAGCTCAGGTCGAGCAGCGAGTGGGCGTCGGCGTTGACCCCGCCCAGCAGCACGCCCTGGTTGCGGACGTCGCGCACCCCGGCCTCGAGCATGGCTCGCGACGCCTCCGCCACCAGCGGCGTGACGGTGTTGGCGTGGTTGACGTGGGTGTGGATGGCCAGCGACACGCCCCGCGAGCGGGCGAGGCGGGAGACCCGCTCGACGCCGGCGACGACCTCGGGCTGCAGCCAGTGCTGGGGGAGGGCGGCCAGGGCCTTGGTGGCGAGCCGGATGTCGCGGACGTTGTCGATCTCGAGCAGCCGGGTGACGAAGTCCTCCAGACGTGGCCACGGCATGTTGGCCACGTCGCCGCCGGAGACCACCACGTCGCGCACCTCGGGGTGGGAGCGCAGGTAGGCCATCATCGAGTCGAGCCGGTCGACCGGCTTGAGGTCGAACTTCAGCTTGTCGACGGTCGGGGTGGAGTTGCCGACCAGGTCCATGCGGGTGCAGTGGCCGCAGTACTGCGGACAGGTCGGCAGCAGCTCGGCCAGCACCTTGGTGGGGTAGCGGTGCGTCAGCCCCTCGGCCACCCACATGTCGTGCTCGTGCAGCGAGTCGCGGCTGGAGTAGGGGTGTGAGGGCCAGTCGGTGCGCCGGTCGCTGAGCACCGGGATCATGTAGCGCCGGATCGGGTCGGCGTACAGCGCCTCGGTCAACGAGCCGGGCCCGGTGGGTGTCTCGTGCGGCACCATCGTGTTCATCATCTGCGGCGGCACGAGCATCGACATGGTCGCCCGCTCGCGCTGGTCGCGCTCGAGGTCGGCGAAGAAGCGGTCGTCGACGAGGTCACCGAACAGCTCACGCAGCTGGCGGACGTTCTTCACGCAGTGCGAGCGCTGCCACTGCGCCGAGCGCCACTCGGCGTCGGTGACACCGGCCCAGCCGGGGAAGCGGGTCCAGTCGGGCTCGATCAGCTCGGTACGTCGATACGCGTAGGGCTGGGGGTGCACGCTCTCGATCGGGGTGGTCACGGTCATCGGTACGCCTCCTCTGGGCATGCTTGTGTGTGCCTGCCCGGTTCTGCCAGGCTAGAGGGATATTCTTCGGTCTGTCCACACACACGCCGCATGATTTCCGGTTCGATCATGTGTCCAGGAGGTTACGTCCGGTGACATCGCCCGAGATGAGCATCGCCGGTGATCCCGTCGGGATGCACCGCGTGCTCGCCCCCACCGGCGTGCTGCCGCAGGCCGCCGAACGCCTCGACACCCGTCGCGAGCTGTGGCCCGACGAGACCCGGATCCGCGTCGAGCGCCTGAACCTCGACGCCGCGTCCTTCCGCCAGCTGGAGGCCGCGCACGACGGCGACGGGGACGCGGTCCGCGCTGCCGTGCTCGACATCGTGCGCACCCGCGGCAAGATGCAGAACCCCGTCACCGGCTCCGGCGGCATGCTGATCGGCGTCGTCGAGGAGGTCGGCCCGCAGGCCTCGCTCGGGCTCGCGGTGGGGGACCGCGTCGCCACCCTGGTCTCGCTGTCGCTGACCCCCCTGGTCCTCACCGACGACCTGGTCGGCTGGGACGGACGCACCGAGCAGGTTCCGGCCGGCGGCTACGCCGTCCTCTTCGGCCGCAGCATCGCAGCGCGGCTGCCCGACGACCTCGCCCCCGAGCTGGCCCTCATGGTGATGGACGTCTGCGGGGCGCCGGCGCTGACCGCGCGAGTGGTCGGCGGGTACGTCTCGACGGGCTCGACCCGTCGACAGGCTCAGGACACCGCGCCCGAGACCGTGGTCGCCGTGGTGGGCGGGGCCGGCAAGTCGGGATCACTGGCCCTCGCCGCGGCGAGGGACGCGGGGGCCACGACGGTCGGCGTCGTCCCGCATCAGGCGGAGGCCGACCTGCTCACCGACGCCGGTGTCGCCGACCACGTCGTGCTCGCCGACGCGCGCGACCCGGTGGCGTTGCGTGCCGCGGTGGAGTCCGTGGCCCCTGGGGGAACCCACGTCACGGTGGTCTGCGTCGACGTCCCCGGCTGCGAGGGCGGCGCGGTGCTGGCCACCCGCGAGGGCGGCACCGTCATCTTCTTCTCCATGGCCACCTCGTTCAGCGCCGCGGCGCTCGGGGCCGAGGGGCTGGCCGCCGACGTCACCATGCTGGTCGGCAACGGCTACGTGCCCGGCCACGCCGACCTCGCCCTCGACCTGCTGCGCCGACACCCCGGCGTCCGGAAGCTCTTCGAGTCCCGCTTGGACGGGGGAGGATGACCCGGTGACCCGCATCCTGCTGCGTGGCGGCCACGTCCACGGCGCCCGCCCGTCCGTCCCTGCCACCGCCCTCGGAATCGAGGACGGTCGCGTCGTCTTCGTCGGCGACGAGGAGCGCGCGCGGTCCTGGACCGGTCACGGTGAGGGCGCCCCCGAGATCGTCGAGCTCGACGGCCGCCTCGTCACCCCGGCCTTCGTCGACGCCCACGTGCACACCGTGCCGACCGGGTTCCTGCACACCGAGCTCGACCTGGTCGGCTCCCCGAGCCTGACCGACACCCTGGACCGGCTGCACGACCACGTCGCCCACGGCGAGAGCCCGGAGGGCGCCGTCGTCCTCGGCACCGGATGGGACGACACGCTGTGGACCGAGGGGCGTCCACCGACCGCCGACGAGATCGAGCGCGCCTGCCCGGGCCGTCGGGTCCACCTGTCCCGCATCGACGCCCACTCCGCGGTGGTCAGCCACGCGCTGGCCGACGCCGTACCGGGTCTGAGCCTCCTCGACGGCTGGGAGCCCACCGGACGCGTCACCCGGGACGCCGCCCACGCCGTGACCACCGCCCTGGGCAGCCTCATCGGTCCCGACCAGCGCGCCGCCGCCGCCCGCCAGGCGATGCGGGTCTTCGCCGCCGCCGGCATCGCCGCGGTCCACGAGAACGCCGCGCCCCACATCGGCCCGGAGTACGAGCTCGACCTGGTCGCCCGCGCCGCCGCCGAGGCGGGTCTGCACACGACGCTCTACTGGGGTGAGCTCGACGCCGTCGACGCCGTGGCCCGGCTCGGGGTGGCCGGTCTGGCCGGGGACCTCAACGCCGACGGCGCCGTCGGGTCGCGCACCGCCGCCATGCGCGAGGCCTACGCCGACGACCTCGGCACCACCGGCGCGGCGTACCTCGACGAGGCCCAGATCGCCGCTCACGTCGTCGCCTGCACCCAGGCCGGGGTCCAGGCCGGCTTCCACTGCATCGGCGACGCCGCCCTCGACGTCGTCGCCGAAGGGTTCGCGCGCGCCGCCGACAAGGTCGGTCACGACGCGCTGCGGCGCTCCCGGCACCGGCTCGAGCACGTCGAGATGCCCTCGCGGCGCGCGATCGACGTGCTCTCGGCCTGCGGGGTCTTCGCCAGCGTGCAGCCGCTGTTCGACGCCCTGTGGGGCGGGCCGGAGGGCATGTACGCCGAGCGGCTGGGGGAGCGGTGGCGGGGCATGAACCCCTTCGCCGGGCTCGGCCGTGCCGACGGCATCACGCTGGCGTTCGGTTCCGACACCCCCGTCACAGCCGTGGACCCGTGGGCGACGGTGAGGGCCGCCGTCCATCCCTGGCTGGACTCCCAGGCGCTGCCCGCCGCGGAGGCGTTCCGGGCTCACACCCGCGACGGCTGGCGCGCCGCCGGCGACGACGAGCAGGGTGCCTTCGTCCGCGACGCCCCGGCGACGTACGCCGTGTGGGACACCCCGGCCGGCCTGGACCCGTCCCAGCCGCCGGGGCTGCCCCTGCCCGTTCTCGACCCCGGCGCCCCGCTGCCCACCTGCGTGCGGACCGTCGTCGACGGCCGCACCGTCCACGACCGACTCGGAGACCTGACCCAGTGATGAAGAAGTGATGCAGCCGTGAGCCTCACCCTCGACCCCGCCGCCGTACGCCGGGCCCGCGAGCTCGCCGCCCGGGTCGGCCAGCCGATCGTCGACCTGGCCCGCGCCCACACCACCGTCTCGGTGGAGCGGGCCACCCTGCGGCTCGGTGGGATCGCCGGTGCCGACCCCGACGGCACGCCCTGGGCCAACCGCCTGCTCGACGTGGTCCGCGCCGACGTCGGCCTCGAGCACGGCGTCACGCTGCCGGTCTGGGACGCCCTGGTGCGCGGCGAGGCCGCCGACCTGACCTCGCTGGCCCAGAAGGCCGCCGCCGGCTCCGTGCGCTTCCGGCTGCCCGAGGGCGACGACCGCGCCCAGGCGTTGGCGGCCGGACGCGCGCAGATCGGCGCCGGGCTCGCTCGGGTCGACGACCGCCGCCGCGAGCGCGAGCAGCTGGTCACCGAGTGGGGCGACCCGCCCCGCAAGCCCTGGATCTACCTCATCGTGGCCACCGGCGACATCTACGAGGACATCCCGCAGGCCCAGGCGGCCGCCCGGGAGGGCGCCGACGTCATCGCGGTGATCCGCTCGACCGGTCAGTCGCTGCTGGACTTCGTGCCCGAGGGACCGACGCGGGAGGGGTTCGCCGGCACCTACGCCACCCAGGAGAACTTCCGGCTGATGCGGGCAGCGCTCGACGAGACCAGCAAGGAGCTCGGCCGCTACGTCCGCCTCACCAACTACGCCTCCGGCCTCTGCATGCCGGAGATGGCGGCGCTCGCGGGACTCGAGCGGCTCGACATGATGCTCAACGACTCGATGTACGGGATCCTCTTCCGCGATATCAACCCGATCCGCACCTTCGTCGACCAGCGCTTCAGCCGCCAGGTCCACGCCCGGGCCGGCATCATCATCAACACCGGTGAGGACAACTACCTCACGACCGCCGACGCCGTCGAGGCCGCCCACACGGTCACCACCAGCCAGCTGCTCAACGAGTTCTTCGCCAAGGAGGCGGGCCTCGAGGACTGGCAGCTCGGCCTCGGCCACGCCTTCGAGATCGACCCGTCGATCCCCGACTCGTTCCGCATGGAGCTCGCCCACGCACTGCTGGCGCGTCACCTCTTCCCCGACGCCCCGCTGAAGTGGATGCCGCCGACGCGCCACATGACCGGCGACGTCTTCCGCGGCTACATGCTCGACGCGTTCTTCAACCTCGCCGGTGCTCTGACCGGTCAGAGCATCCTGCTCGTCGGGATGATGACCGAGGCGGTGGTCACGCCGTGGCTCTCGGACCGCGACCTGGCCCTGCAGAACGTCCGCTACGTCCTCGACGCCGCCGGCCGGCTGGCCGAGGACTTCCACCCCGCCCCCGACGGCTTCATCGCGCGTCGCGCCGACGAGGTGCTGCGCGAGGCCATCACCCTGCTCGAGGACATCGCCGGCGACTCCGACGAGGCCGGCGACCCGCCGTTGCTCGCGGCCATCGCCGACGGCACCTTCGGCCTCATGAAGCGGCCGGCGGACCGGGGTCGCGGCCTCGACGGGGTCGCGCTCAAGGCTCCGGGCCCCAGCGGCTACGCCAACCCCGCCAGTGACATGCTCGAGGAGGAGTGATGGTCTCGACAGGCTCGACCACCGGGGGCTCGATCGTCCGGCCCTACGGCGACACCACCGGGGACGGCATGGTGCAGATGTCCTTCACGCTGCCCGTGCCGCACTCCAAGGTCGCCGAGGGCGGCGCCCTCCAGCTGGCGGCGAAGATGGGGCTCGACGCCGCCATGGTGGTCCACGCCAGGCCGATGGGTCCCGACTTCACCTTCTTCGTCGTCTACGGCCGGGTCACCCACCTGGTCGAGCTCGACCAGGTGCAGGTCGTCGAGCGCGACTTCCCGCTGCTCGCGCCCAAGGAGGCCAACCTCGCCATCCGGACCCTGCTGGGCCGCAAGCTGACGGTCGTCGGGGCCTGCATCGGCACCGACGCGCACACCGTCGGCATCGACGCCATCCTCAACATCAAGGGGTTCGCGGGGGAGAAGGGGCTCGAGTACTACCGCGAGATCAAGGTGGTCAACCTCGGCGCCCAGGTCTCCGTGCCCGAGCTGGTGGCCCGTGCCCAGGAGGAGAAGGCCGACGCCGTGCTGGTGTCCCAGGTCGTCACCCAGCGCGACGCCCACCTGCTCAACACCCGAGAGATGTCGGCGGCGTTCCGCGAGGCCTACCCCTCGGCGACGCGTCCGATCCTCGTCGTGGGCGGACCCCGCTTCGACGAGGCCGGCACCACCGACCTCGGTGTCGACCGGATCTTCGTGCGGGGCACCACGCCCGCCGACGTGGCGTCGTACCTCGTCCACCGTCTGACCCGCAAGCTGACCCACGACCACGACACCGAGCAGGAGGCGTCATGACCGAGCCGGACCCCCGCACCGGGTTGAGCGTGACCCACCGCCGCTACGTGCCCTACAGCCACGCGCACTACGCCGGCGACCTGGTCGACGGTGCCTACGGCCTCGGGCTCTTCGGCGACGTCGCGACCGAGCTGTGCATCCGCAGCGACGGCGACGAGGGTCTCTTCGCCTCCTACTCCGACGTGCAGTTCCGCGCCCCGGTGCGGGCGGGGGACTGCATCGAGGTCAGCGCCGTGCTCACCCGGGTGGGGACCCGGTCGCGGACCATGGACTTCGAGCTGCGCGTGGTGGCGCGCGGCCGTCCCGACCAGGGTGCCTCGGCCGCGGCTCTGCTCGACGTCGCGCTGGTCGCCACCACGGCCACCGGGGTCGTGGTCGTGCCCTGACGGCGTGTCGGGGACGACACGCCGGAAAGTAAAAGTTTCTCCACGGACTGACAACTGCTGCTGACCTGTGCAAATGCAGGAAACTGCAGGTCACGTAGGGGTTGACGCGACCCCGTCGGGGTCGGCAGTGTGCGCCTGGTCCACCGAGCAGGCCGCAGCCGCGCACCCCTCTCGGATGACTGCGTAACCCGGTCGGGTTCCACGATCGAGGGAGGGCGCAGCCGTCCGCGAGCCAGGCGCCCGGCAACGGGGTTGGAACGCCGGAAAGGTCCGGCGCCCAGTAGACAACGGTGATGACTCAGGCAGCCGGTCTGAGCGTCGTCGGTCCGAAGGGCGCCGGACCTTCTCGGCGTCCAGGGCCGGTTGGGTAGGTTGGGCCTGTTGCTCTGGCCCGTCGCCGGAGCCCGGATCCCGCCCTCATCAGGGCCGACACGAGGAGCGTCGGTGAACCTCGCGCTGCGCACCGCCGTGGCCGCCCTCAGCGGCGCGGCCGCTGCCGCGGCGTTCGAGCCGTTCGCACTGTCCTGGCTGGTCGTGCCGGCCGTGCTCGGCCTCACGCTCGCGGTGCGGGGGCTGCGCGGCAGACGTGCGGTGCTCGTGGGCCTGGCGTACGGCGCTGCGTTCATGGGCGTGCTCGTGCCGTGGCTCTCGGTGATCGGGGTGGACGCCTGGATCGGCCTGACGATCCTGGAGGCGTCCTTCTACGGCCTGCTGGGCGTTGCCCTGGCCCGCGTGGGGCGGCTGCCGGCCTGGCCGCTGTGGGCCGCGGCCACCTGGGTGGCCGTCGACGCGCTCCGCTCGACGGTGCCCTGGGGCGGTTTCCCCTGGGGCCGGCTGGCGTTCGCCACCGTCGACACCCCCCTGGCCGCCCTCCTGTCCTGGGTCGGCCCGGCCGGCACGTCGTTCGCGGTGGCCCTGCTGGGCACCGGGCTGGCGTGGCTGCTGCTCACCCGACCGTTCGACGTCCGCGGCGCGGCCCTGGCTGCCCTCCTGGTGGCCCTGGTGGCCGCTCCCGCCACCTGGGGGCCCGCCACCCTCGCCTCCTCCGGGGAGGTCCGTGTGGCGGCCGTCCAGGGCGACGTGCCAGGGGAGGGCATGGACGCCTTCTCCGAGCGGCGCGCCGTCCTCGACAACCACGTGGCCGCGACCCGGGCGCTGGCTGCCCGCGTCGGGTCGGGGGAGACCGAGCAGCCGGCGTTCGTGCTCTGGCCCGAGAACTCCACCGACATCGACCCGTTCGAGGACCCCACCGTCTTCGCCGACATCTCCGACGCCGTGGACGACATCGGGGTCCCCACCCTGGTCGGCGCCATGGTCCGCGGCCCCGGCCCGGTCGACGTCGAGAACCAGGGCATCGTCTGGGAGCCCGGTACGGGCCCGGCGGCGTCGTACTCGAAGACCCACCCGGTGCCGTTCGGGGAGTACATCCCGATGCGGGCGCAGCTCGCCCAGGTCTTCGAGCGCCTCGAGCAGATCCCCCGCGACATGGTGCCCGGCACCGAGCCGGGCCTGCTCGACCTCGCCGGCACCACCATCGGCGACGTCATCTGCTTCGAGGTGGCCTACGACGACACCATCCGCAACGTTGCCGGCGGCGGGGACGCGGGAGCAGAGGAGGCGGCCGGCATGCTCGTGGTGCAGACCAACAACGCCACCTACATGGGCACCAGCCAGGTCGAGCAGCAGTTCGCGATCGCCCGGCTGCGCGCCCTCGAGACCGGGCGCAGCGTGGTCGTGGTCGCCACGAACGGCGTCTCCGGCGTGATCGGCGCCGACGGGGAGGTCCTCCAGCGTGCGCCGGTGCGCGAGACGGCGGTCCTCGAGGCCGACGTCGCCCAGCACGACGGTGTGACCCCCGGCATCCGGTGGGGCGCCGCGGTGCAGTGGCTGCTGGTGGCGGGCGCGGTACTCGCGCAGGTCGGCGTCAGCGTCGCGGCTCGACGGCGCCGCGCGGCCGCCACCGACGCACCGGCCTCGGAACCGGCCCCGGCGGGTGCCCGGTGAGCCCGGAGACGCCGGTGGGCCCGGTCACCCCGGTCGGGGAGCGCATGGTCATGGTGGTGCCCACCTACAACGAGGCCGACAACCTGGAGTGGATCGTCGGTCGACTGCTGAGCGCGGTCCCTGACACACACGTGCTCGTCGTCGACGACGGCTCTCCCGACGGCACGGGCCGCATCGCCGACGTCCTCGCCGCCGAGGACGAGCGGGTGCACGTCGTGCACCGCACCGAGAAGGCCGGGCTGGGGGCGGCGTACCTCCACGGCTTCGCCGTGGCGCTCCAGGCCGGCTACGACGTCGTCGGCGAGATGGACGCCGACGGTTCCCACCAGCCCGAGCAGCTGCACCGGCTGCGCGAGGCGCTGGCGGAGGCCGACCTGGTCATCGGCTCCCGCTGGATCCCCGGAGGCAGCGTCGTCAACTGGGACGTCCTGCGCCGGGCGCTCTCGCGCGGGGGGAACCTCTACGCCCGCACGGTGCTCGGGATCGCCGTGCGCGACGTGACCGCCGGCTACCGGCTCTTCCGCGCCGAGACGTTGCGCGCCATCGACCTCGACGGTGTCCGCTCGGTGGGCTACTGCTTCCAGGCCGACCTGGCCGTGCGCACCATCGAGGCCGGGCTGCGGGTGGTGGAGGTGCCCATCGACTTCCTCGAACGGGAGCGCGGCGAGTCCAAGCTCAGCCGGTCGGTGGCCACCGAGTCCCTGCGCCGGATCACGGTCTGGGGCGCCGCCCGGCGCCGCGACCAGCTCCGGCGGCGCCTCGGACGGCTGCCGCTCGGACACGGACACGAGGAGAGCACGTCGTGAGCCGTCGTCGGCGGGTCTCGGTGGTCGTGCTGGCGCTGCTGTTCATCGTGGTGCCGCTGGTCGAGATCTACTTCATCGTCCAGCTCGGCCAGGTCGTCGGCGCGTGGTGGACCATCGGGCTGCTCATCGCCGCCGGCTTCCTCGGGTCCTACCTGGTGCGCCGCGAGGGCCGGCGGTCCTGGCTGGCGCTGCAGGGGGCGCTGGGCTCGGGCCGGATGCCCGCTCGCGAGCTCGCGGACGGCGCGCTCGTGCTGGTCGGGGGCACCTTGCTGGTGACGCCGGGGTTCCTCTCCGACGTGGTCGGCCTGTTCTGCATCCTGCCGGTGACGCGTCCGCTGGCGCGTGCCCTGCTCACCCGCGTGATCGCGCGGCGGATGGTGGTGGCGTTCCGGCCCGCCGGCCCCGGGTTCCGGCAGCCGCCGGCGGGCTTCGGACCCCCCACCACGGGAACGACGCCCGGCCCGCCGCGAGGCGGACCGGACGTCGTGTCCGGCGAGGTCGTCGACGACGACCGTTGAGCGGGGTGGTCAGCCGGCCTTGGCCGAGCGCTTCTTGCGGGGCGCCCGGTGCAGGTGGGCCGGACCGATCTCACCACCGCGGAGCAGCTCGAGCCGCTCGGTGAGGATGGCCTCGAGCTCCTTCTCGGAGCGCCGCTCGAGCAGCATGTCCCAGTGGGTGCGGGCGGGCTTCACGTCCTTGGGCTCGGGACGCTCCAGGTCGCGGGCCAGCGCCTCGGCGCCGCAGCGCGGGCACTCCCACAGCGGCGGCACGTCCGCCTCGGCGGCCATCGGGATGTCGAACTCGTGGCCCTGGGCGCAGACGTACACCACCCGCTGACGTGCGGCGAACTCGATGCCCCGCTCGTCCTCGAAGCTCTGTCCACCCAGTCGTGCGCCGCGCAGCGTGCGCTCAGCCATCTGTGCCTCCGTGATTGCCGAAATTCCCCTGGCGGGGCCGGTCGACGAGGGTTCTGCCTCCCGATCGCTGATCGGTCGCGGGTCCGTCAACGGACGCCGGCCCTCGAAGAAGTCCAACGTTCGATCATTCCGAAAAGTTCCCGCATACGCAAAATCCTCGCGGCGAAGTAGTACCCGGGCAGCCGCCGGGCTACACCAGGGGCGGATCCGGCCGAACTGGTGGATCGGACCGGTCAGAGGGTCGAGGGCACCCGGTTGCCCGCCTCCCGGACGCCTCGCTCGGCGTCGACGCGGGCCAGGAAGAACGCCCCCAGCGCGAAGAACACGAGCAGCGCCAGGATCGAGGGCCGGTAGGAGCCCGTGAGCTGGAACATCAGGTAGAACACGAGGCTGCCGAACCACGACGTCCCCCGCTCCAGGGCCTGGTAGAGCGAGAAGTACTCACCCTCCCGCCCCCGCGGGATGAGCAGGCTGAAGAACGACCGCGACAGGGCCTGGGTGCCGCCCATGACCAGGCCGATCAGCACGGCGAGCCCGAAGAACAGCAGGGGCCGCTCGGGCGGCAGGAAGAACCCGACGGCCACGACACCCATCCAGGCGAAGACCCCGGCCCGGATCAGCTGCAGCGAGCCGTGCCGTTGCGCCAGCTTCCCGAACAGCAGCGCCCCGGCCACGGCCACGAACTGCACGAGCAGGATGGTGGCGATGAGCGTGGTGGTCTCCAGTCCGAGCTCACGCTCGCCGTACACCGCGGCGGTGCCGATGACGGTCTGGATGCCGTCGTTGTAGAACAGGTAGGCCAGCAGGAAGGTCAGCGTCGTGGGGTAGTTGCGCATGTCGCGGAAGGTGTCGGCGAGCTGGCCGAAGCTGCGTCGCAGCAACGTGCCCTCGACGGCGACCTCGTCGCGAGGCGGCCGGTCCTTCAGGCGCAGGAACGGGATCAGCGTGAAGCCGCCCCACCAGATCGCGGCGCTCAGCATCGCGATCCGGACCGCGTGGCCCTGGCTCAGCCCGAACAGCTCGTGACCCTGGACGAGCACCAGGTTGAGGACCAGCAGCAGACCGCCGCCGAGGTAGCCGAAGGCCCAGCCTCGCGACGAGACCCGGTCACGCTCCTCTTCGGTGGAGACGTCGACCAGCAGCGCCGAGTAGGACACCAGCGAGCAGCCGACCATGATGTTGCTGACGACGATCGCCACGGCGCCGATCTGCCAGTTGTCGCCGGTCATCAGGTAGAGGCTGCCGGCGAAGATCGACCCGATCCACGCATAGACGGCCATGTGGAGGCGTTTGCGCGGCGAGCGGTCCACGATGGCTCCGACCACCGGCAGCACCAGGGCGCCCAGCAGCGTCGAGAAGGTGACGAGGTAGCCGCCCAGGGAGCCCGCGGCGACCCCGACGCCCAGGACGTCGATGGTCTCGACGCAGCCGGGGGTGCCGCAGTCCGGGGCGGCGTTCTCGACGATGGCGATCATGTAGGGCCCGAAGAGCACGGTCAGGATCGTCGTGAAGTACGCCGAGTTGGCCCAGTCGTACCAGTACCAGGCCTTCTGCTCGGCGGTGGAGGGCGTCCCGCCCGCACGCCGCTTCCCGACCTTCACTGCCCCTCCCAGGCTCCGCGGTCCTCGAGCACCTGTCGCAGGACGTCGGTGCGGTCGGTGATGATGCCGTCGACGCCGAGGTCCAGCAGCTGCTCCATCTCGTGCCGATCATCCACTGTCCAGACGTGCACGTGGCAGCCTGCGGCGTGGGCGCGCCGGACGAATCCTGCATCCACGACGCGCAGCGGTCCGCGGGTGGCGGGCACCTGGAAGGCCCCGCCGCCGCCCCGCACCCATCCCGGGACGTGCCGGCCGAGGGGGACCCAGCGCACCAGGCCGACCGTCACGATCCCGCAGGTGGTGGCCACCGGTCGGCTGACCCCCCGGCGAAACCGTCGGATGGTGACCTCGTCGAAGGAGCCGATGCAGACCCGGTCGTGCAGTCCGCGGGACTCGATGAGGTCGATCATCGGCGCCACGGCCCGTGGGGTCTTCAGGTCGATGTTGAGCCGGACCTCGGGCAGCTCCTCGAGGAGGTCGGTCAGCGCCGGCACGGGCTCGAGGCCGCCGACCAGGGCGGCCCCCACCTCGGCGTACGGCAGGGCCGCGACGCGGCCGGGGCGGTCGGTGACCCGGCCGAGGTCGTCGTCGTGGAAGGCGACGAGCACCCCGTCCCTCGTGACCTGCACGTCGGTCTCGAGATAGCGGTAGCCGAGGGCGGCGGCGTGCCGGAAGGCCCGCATCGTGTTCTCGACGCCCCGCAGGTCGGGGTGTCGCGCCCCGCCGCGGTGCGCCAGGGCCAGGACGGCGCCGCGCTCCCGCGGGTCGTCCAGGTAGGGCAGGCCGGTGCGCGGGGGTGGCAGGCTCACCGCGCCAGTATGGGCCTCAGATGTCGCGGAAGGTCTCGATGCTGGCGCCGAGCTGGTTGAGTCGGGTGGCGAGGTCCTCGTAGCCGCGGTTGATGACGTAGACCGACCGCAGCACCGAGGTGCCCTTCGCGGCGAGCATCGCCAGCAGGATGACCACGGCGGGGCGCAGCGCGGGCGGGCAGACGACCTCGGTGCCCGACCAGTGCGTGGGGCCCTCGATGCGGACCCGGTGGGGGTCGAGCAGCTGCACGGTGGCGCCGAGCTTGGTGAGCTCGGTCAGGTAGATCGCGCGGTTCTCGTAGACCCAGTCGTGCAGCAGCGTCGAGCCGTCGGCGGTGGCGGCGATGACGGCGAAGAACGGCAGGTTGTCGATGTTGAGGCCCGGGAAGGGCATCGGGTGGATCTTGTCGATGGGGGAGTGGAGCGTCGAGGGCAGGGTGACGAGGTCGACCAGCCGGGTGCGCCCGTTGTCGGCGACGTACTCCTCGCTGCGGTGGTAGCGGAAGCCCATCTCCTCCAGCAGCGCCAGCTCGATCTCGAGGAACTCGATCGGGACGCGCCTGATGGTGATCTCCGACTCGGTGACGATGGCCGCCGCCAGCAGCGACATCGCCTCGATCGGGTCCTCCGAGGGCGCGTAGTCGACATCGACGTCGATGCTCTCCACCCCGTGGACGGTCAGCGTGGTGGTGCCGATGCCGTCGATGCGGACGCCGAGGAGGTCGAGGTAGAAGCACAGGTCCTGGACCATGTAGTTGGAGCTGGCGTTGCGGATCACGGTGACCCCGGGGTGCAGCGCCGCTGCCATGAGGGCGTTCTCGGTGACGGTGTCGCCGCGCTCGGTGAGCACGATCGGACGACGTGGGGACACGTCGGTGAGGACCTCGGCCTGGTAGCGCCCGTCGGAGGTCTTCACCTCGAGGCCGAAGGGCCGCAGCGCCGTCAGGTGCGGCTCCACGGTCCGGGTCCCCAGGTCGCAGCCGCCGGCATAGGGCAGGTCGAAGTGGGACTCGCGGTGAAGCAGCGGGCCGAGGAACATGATGATCGAGCGGGTACGACGCGCCGCCTCGGCGTCGATGCCGGCCAGGTCGAGCTGGGCCGGGGGCACGATCTCGAGGTCGTTGTTGTCGTTGAGCCAGCGCGTCTTGACCCCGAGGCTGTCCAGCACCTCGAGGAGCCGGTTGACCTCCTCGATCCGGGCCACGCGGCGCAGCGTCGTACGCCCCTGGTTGAGCAGGGAGGCGCACAGCAGCGCGACGCCGGCGTTCTTCGAGGTCTTGACGTCGATGCTGCCCGAGAGCTTGGTCGGGCCGGTGACGCGCAGGTGGGTCGGACCGGTGCCGAAGGTGACGATCTCGGAGTCCAGGGCGGCGCCGATGCGGGCCACCATGTCGAGCGTCAGGTTCTGGTGACCCTTCTCGATGCGGTTGACGGCGCTCTGGCTGGTGCTGAGCACCTCCGCCAGCTGGGTCTGCGTCCACCCGCGGTGCCGGCGGGCGTCGCGGATCAGGTTGCCGATACGGGCCAGGTAGTCCTCAGTCACGCGCTCGACGTTATCTCAGTTGTGAGATACCGCAACTCGGGCGCGCAGGCGTTCAGACCACCGGGGCTAGGCTGCTCGGCATGCGCGTCGCCACCATCCACGCCCCCCGGGACATCCGCCTCGAGGAGCGCCCCGCCCCCACTGTCTCGGCCCCGACCGACGCGATCGTCCGCGTCACCGCGGCCTGCATCTGCGGCTCCGACCTGTGGCCCTACCGGGGCGAGAACGACCTCGACCCCGACCCCCAGCCCATCGGGCACGAGGCGGTCGGCATCATCGAGGAGCTGGGCTCCGAGGTGTCCGGCTTCGAGGTCGGCGACTTCGTCGTCATTCCTTTTGTCACTGTGACAACACCTGCAAGGTGTGCCGCAAGGGCATGCAGGCCGGCTGCCTGAACCTCGGCATGACCACGGGCGGGCAGGGCGAGCTCGTCCGCGTGACGCAGGCCGGCGGCAGCATGGTGCGCACCCCGGAGGTCCCGGACGCCGCCCTCGTGCCGGCTCTGCTCGCGCTCTCCGACGTCATGGCCACCGGTTGGCACGCGGCGGTCTCGGCAGGTGTGACCCAGGGGGCGTCCGTGGTGGTGGTCGGCGACGGGGCGGTCGGGCTCTGTGGAGTGCTGGCCGCTCGCGAGCTGGGCGCCGAGACCATCATCGCGATGTCGCGCCACGAGTCCCGCCAGGACGTGGCGCGCACCTTCGGCGCCACCCACGTCGTGGCCGAGCGCGGCAAGGAGGGCAGCGCGGCGGTCCGCGAGCTCACGGGCGGCATCGGCGCCGACGCCGTCCTGGAGTGCGTCGGGACCGACGGCTCGATGCGGGACGCCTTCGGGGCGGCGCGCCCCGGCGGGGGCGTGGGCTTCGTCGGCGTGCCGCACGGGGTGACGCTCCCGGTCCGGATGATGTTCGGCAAGAACATCGGGCTGGCCGGCGGGATGGCACCGGTGCGGAAGTACCTCCCCGACCTGCTCGAGCGGACCCTCTCCGGGCGCCTCGACGCCAGCCCCGTGTTCGACCTGACCCTGCCGTTGGACCAGGTCGCCGAGGGCTACCGCGCCATGGACGAGCGTCGGGCGATCAAGGTCCTCCTCCAGCCGTGAGCGGGACCTCCCTGGTCCTCGGCCCGCTGCTGAGGCACGTCGACACCACCGCCGCCGCCCTCTGGGTCGAGACCGACGCCGCCTGCACCGTCACGGTCACCACGGGTGAGCAGGCGTGGTCGGCCCGCACCTTCTCCGCGCACGGTCACCACTACGCCCTCGTCGAGTGCGAGGGGCTCGAGCCCGGCAGCATCACGCCGTACACGGTCGAGATCGAGGGGCAGCAGGTCTGGCCCCACGACCCCGAGGGTCTCGGGCTGCCTCCGTCGGTGATCCCCGCGCTCAAGCCGGGGAAGCCGCTGCGCCTTGCCTTCGGGTCGTGCCGCACCAGCGTCGAGCACGACGAGGAGGGCAACAAGACCCACGGCGTCGACGCGCTGCGGGCCTATGCCCTCGCGATGGCCCGGGTGACGGTGCCGGACGGCGACCTGCCCGAGGAGCTGCCGTGGCCGGACATGGTGCTGTTCCTCGGCGACCAGGTCTACGCCGACGAGACCACGCAGGCGATGCGGGAGTTCATCGAGGCGCGGCGCGACATCGAGCAGGCTCCGTGGACCGAGCTCAAGGACTACCAGGAGTACGCCGAGCTCTACCGCCTCGCGTGGTCGGACCCCGTGACGCGGTGGCTGCTCTCGACGCTGCCCAGCGCGATGATCTTCGACGACCACGACATCCGCGACGACTGGAACACCTCCGCGCAGTGGCGGCGCGAGATGGAGGAGACCGAGTGGTGGCACGACCGCATCGTGTCCGGGCTGGGGTCGTACTGGATCTACCAGCACCTCGGCAACCTGACGCCTGCTGAGCGAGCGGAGGACCCGATCTGGCAGCGGATCGCAGGCCACCAGGGTGACTCCGAGCTCGACCTGTCGCGCGAGCTCGACGACTTCGCCGACCGCGCCGACCAGGAGCCGACGTCCTACCGGTGGAGCTTCGCCCGCGACATCGCCGACACCCGGCTGGTCGTGGTGGACTCCCGGGCAGCCCGCGTCCTGGCCGACGACCAGCGCTCGATCCTCGACGACGCCGAGATGCAGTGGCTCGACGAGCAGGTGCGCGGCGACGTGGACCACCTGCTCATCGGGACCTCGCTGCCGTTCCTGCTGCCCGAGGGGCTGCAGAACCTCGAGGCGTTCAACGAGGCGCTGGCCGGTGGAGCCTGGGGCCGCGGCGGGAGCAGGCTCGGCGAGTTCTTCCGCCAGGGCGTCGACCTCGAGCACTGGGGGGCCTTCCAGGAGGGCTTCCGTCGCGTGGCCTCGATGGTCATGGAGGTGGCGGTGGGCGCGCGTGGCGCGGCCCCTCGCACCGTGACCTTCCTCTCCGGCGACGTGCACCACAGCTACGTCTCGCAGGTCGTCGGCCCGCGCGACGCCAGCAAGGTCGTGCAGGCCGTCTGCAGCCCGATCCGCAACCCTCTGAAGCGTCGGTGGCGCTTCGCGACCGCGGCGCTGTCCTACGGGGTGGCGGGACCGCTCGGGATGATGGCGGCCCGCTCGGCGAAGGTGCCGGATCCGCCCTTCCGGTGGAAACGGATGCGCGGCCCGTGGTTCGACAACAACCTGGCCACGCTCGAGGTCACCGACCACGGTCTGGACATGTGGTGGGCCACCGGCGACGTGCGCGAGGGCCGTCACGACCGGCCCGTGCTCACCTGTGTCGAGACCGTCGAGATCGCGGCGCCGCGGAAGGCATAGCGCAGCGCGAGTCGGGAAGGTTGAACTTATGACTGTCCCCACCATCGCCCTGAACGACGGAACCACCATCCCGCAGCTCGGCTTCGGTGTCTTCCAGGTCCCGCCGGAGGAGACCGCCGCGACGGTGTCCACCGCCCTCGAGGTCGGCTACCGCCACATCGACACCGCGCAGATGTACCAGAACGAGGCCGGCGTCGGGGAGGCGCTCGAGGCCTCGGCTCTGTCGCGCGACGAGATCTACGTGACGAGCAAGCTCAACAACGGCTTCCACGAGCCCGACGCCGCCCGCCGCGCCTTCGACGACACGATGGCCAAGCTCGGGCTCGACGTGCTCGACCTCTTCCTCATCCACTGGCCGCTGCCGACCCGGTACGACGGCGACTTCGTCTCCACCTGGCGGGTGCTGGCGGAGCTCAAGGAGCAGGGGCGGGTCCGCTCGATAGGCGTCTCGAACTTCGAGCCCGCCCACCTCGACCGCATCGTGGAGGAGACCGGCGTCGTGCCGGCCGTCAACCAGATCGAGGTCCACCCCTACTTCACGAACGAGGACGCCCGAAAGGGCTCGCACCGCCACGACATCGCCGTCGAGGCCTGGTCGCCCATCGCCAAGGGCAAGGTCGTCGACGACGCCACGATCCAGGAGATCGCCGACGCGCACGGCAAGACGCCGTCGCAGGTCACGCTCCGCTGGCACGTCGAGCGCGGAGACATCATCTTCCCCAAATCGATGAAGAAGGAGCGGATGGCGGAGAACTTCGCGATCTTCGACTTCTCCCTGACCGAGGACGAGGTGTCCCGCATCAGCGCGCTCGACGAGGGCGAGCCGGGCCGGACCGGCCCGAACCCGAACACCTTCGACTACGTCCCCGACTGAGCGGGGAGGGGAGTCGTGCCGAGGACAGCACAGGCCGACCGGGTCGGACGCGAGGAGCTGCTGGCGTTCGTCCGGCCACGGCACAGAGCCACGCTCGTGACGCGTCGCTCGGACGGGTCGCTGCAGATGTCGCCGGTCGCGTGCGGCGTCGACGAGGACGGCCGGGTGGTCGTGTCGACGTACCCGCAGCGCGCGAAGGCGGTCAACGCCCGGCGTGACCCGCGGGTGAGCCTGGTCGTCCACAGCGACGACTGGGACGACCCCTACGTGCAGGTCGACGGCACCGCCGAGGTGATCGACATGCCCGACGCCGTGGAACCACTGGTGGAGTACTTCCGGTGCATCGCGGGGGAGCACCCCGACTGGGACGAGTACCGCGACGCCATGCGGCGGCAGGACAAGTCGCTGATCCGTGTCACGATCGAGCGCTGGGGTCCGGTCGCGGCGGGTGGTTTCCCGCCCGAGCAGACGGACTGACTGGCAGGATCGCGGCATGCGCGGATCGGTCAGTGCTTTCATGGATGCCCCTCCCGACGTGGTGTGGGACGTCGTCAGCGACGTCACCCGGATCGGGGAGTTCAGCCCGGAGACGTTCGAGGCCGAGTGGGTCGACGGCTCCAGCGGCCCGGAGGTGGGCGCTCGCTTCCGCGGGCACGTCAAGCGCAACGGCGTGGGTCCGACGTACTGGAGCGCGTGCAAGGTGACCTCCTGCGTGCCGGAACGGGACTTCGGATTCGCCGTCTACGGCGGCGGCAAGCGCCTCAACACCTGGCGCTACGTCCTCGAGTCACGCGACGGCGGCACCCTGGTCACGGAGTCCTTCGAGCTGCCGGACTCCCTCCCCACGCGCGTCTACTGGCTGCTGCTGGGGTGGGCGCGCGGGCGCACCAACGAGAAGGGGATGCGGCAGACCTTGGAGCGGATCCGTGTGGTGGCTGAGCGCGAGAGCCACAGCCCCGACTGACCGACGAGTGCGTGCCGCCGCACAGATGTCGGCACGACGAGAAAGTCGCGCAAAGGGGCACATGTGTCACTGCAGTCACAGCTATCGTTCACTGCACCTCACACATCGAGTTCGCCTCGGAAAGGTGACACCCATGTCGAACCAGCCCCCGCCGCCCCCGCCCCCCGGTGACCAGCCCCCCGGAAACCAGCCCCCCGGAGACCAGCCCCCCGGCGGCTACCAGCAGGGCGGCTATCCCCAGCAGGGTGGTCAGTACCCGCCGCAGCAGGGTGGTCAGTACCCGCCTCAGGGTGGCGGCTACCAGGGCGGCTACCAGGAGCAGCCCAAGGGCGGATCCGGTCTCGCCATCGCTTCGCTCGTCCTGGGCATCCTGGCCTTCTTCGGCTCCTTCATCGTGCTCGGTGGACTGCTGGCGATCATCGGCCTCGTGCTCGGCTTCGTGGCGTCGGGGCGCGCCAAGAAGGGCCGCGCCACCGGCCGTGGCATCGCCATCACCGGCATCATCGTCAACCTGATCGCGATCGTCATCTCGGTGCTCATCGGCGTCTTCATCGGCAGCTTCTTCAACGAAGCAAAGAACCTCACCGACTGCCTGAGCGAGGCCGGCAACGATCAGTCCGCCGTCGAGCAGTGCGAGCAGGACTTCGAGGACGAGATCCAGAACTAGCCCGACTGATCGACTCCGTGCGCCGCGCCGGCGCAACGCCGCGGCTCGGCCCGTCCTCGTGACAGGCCGGGCCGTCGTGCTGCCGGAACCCACGGTGGTTGCTAGCCTCCGGGCTTGTGACCCGTGACGCGCCCGACGCCCCCCAGCTGCACGTCACCGAGGTCGGCGACAGCGGCGACCGCGTCGTGTTCCTGCACGGCCTCTTCGGACAGGGGCGCAACTTCACCCAGATCGCGAAGGCCCTGACGCCCGAGCTCCGATCGGTCCTCGTCGACCTGCCCAACCACGGCCGCTCGGCCTGGACCGACGACATGGGTTACGAGGCGATGGCGGAGATCGTCGCCGCGAGCCTGGGGGAGCGGTACGCCGACGAGGGGCGCTTCCACCTCGTCGGTCACTCCATGGGAGGCAAGGTCGCGATGGTGCTGGCCCTGCGCCACCCCGAGCTCGTCGAACGCCTCGTCGTTGTCGACATCGCTCCCGACGTCAGCGAGGGCGCGGGGGAGTTCGAGCACCTGCTGGACAGCCTCGCGGGCCTCGATCTCGCGACCTTGGAGCGCCGGGGAGATGCGGACGAGCAGCTGGCTCCGGCCATCGACGACCCTCGGGTCCGCGGGTTCCTGCTGCAGAACCTGCGAAGCGGCCCGGACGGCTTCCGCTGGCAGGCCAACCTCGACCTGCTGCGACGCGACCTCGCCGACATCGGCGGCTTCCCCGACATCACGGCGTCCTTCGACCGCCCCGTGCTGTGGGTGGCCGGCGAGCGCTCGCCGTACATCCAGCCCGAGCACGCCGCCACGATGCGCACCCTGTTCCCGAAGGTGCGCTCGGTGACGGTCAAGGACGCCGGGCACTGGGTGCACTCCGAGCAGCCCGAGGCCTTCGTGACGATCCTCCAGGTCTTCCTGCGCGCCTGAGCCTCTGGCACGATCGCGCGGGTGACCCACACCGCCGACCAGCACGACCTCATCCGGGTGCAGGGCGCCCGCGCCAACAACCTCAAGGACGTCAGCGTCGAGCTCCCCAAACGCCGACTGACGGTGTTCACCGGGGTGTCCGGATCCGGCAAGAGCTCGCTGGTCTTCGGCACGATCGCCGCGGAGTCCCAACGGCTCATCAACGAGACCTACAGTGCGTTCCTGCAGGGCTTCATGCCGTCACTCGCGCGCCCGGAGGTCGACCGGCTCGAAGGACTCACCACCGCGATCATCGTCGACCAGGAGCGGCTCGGCGCGAATCCCCGCTCCACGGTCGGCACGGCCACCGACGCCAACGCCATGCTGCGGATCCTGTTCAGCCGGCTGGGCGACCCCTACGTCGGGCCGCCGACGGCCTTCTCCTTCAACGTCCCCACGCGCAAGGCCAGCGGTGTCATGTCCACCGACAAGGGGGGACGGGTCGAGAAGAGCGTGGTCAAGGACGCCGTCTACCTCGGGGGCATGTGCCCGCGCTGCGAAGGCATGGGCAACGTCAGCGACATCGACCTCACCGCGTTGTACGACGACTCGAGGTCGCTGCGCGACGGCGCCCTGATGATCCCTGGCTACTCGATGGACGGGTGGTACGGCCGGCTGTTCGAGGGCGTCGGGCTGCCGATGGACAAGCCGATCGCATCCTTCACGAAGAAGCAGCTCGACACGATGCTCTACGCCGAGCCCACCAAGATCAACGTCGAGGGCATCAACCTCACCTTCGACGGCATCGTCCCGAAGATCCAGAAGTCCATGCTGTCCAAGGATCCCGAGGCGATGCAGCCCCACGTGCGCCGGTTCGTCGAGCGCGCCGTGACGTTCCAGGCGTGCCCCGAGTGCCGGGGGACCCGGCTGACGCAGGAGGCACTGTCCTCGCGCATCAACGGCTCGAACATCGCCGAGCTGTGCACGATGCAGATCAGCGACCTGGCCGACTGGGTCGGCGAGCTGGGCGAGCCGTCGGTGGCCCCGCTGCTGGCCGGCCTGCAGCACCTGCTCGACTCCTTCACCGCGATCGGGCTGGGCTACCTCTCGCTGGACCGGTCCTCCGGGACCCTGTCCGGGGGAGAGGCCCAGCGCACCAAGATGATCCGGCACCTCGGGTCGTCGCTGACCGACGTGACCTACGTCTTCGACGAGCCCACGATCGGGCTGCACCCCCATGACATCGAGCGCATGAACGCCCTGCTGCTGCAGCTGCGCGACAAGGGCAACACCGTCCTGGTCGTGGAGCACAAGCCGGAGACGATCGCGATCGCCGACCACGTCGTCGACCTCGGGCCGGGTGCCGGGACCGGTGGCGGCACCGTCTGCTTCGAGGGTGACATCGCCGGCCTGCGGGGGAGCGACACCACCACCGGCCGGCACCTCGACGACCGGGCACGGCTCAAGGGCAAGGTGCGGTCCACCACCGGGGTCATGGAGGTCAGGGGAGCCGCCACCCACAACCTGCGCGACGTCGACGTCGACGTACCGCTGGGGGTGCTGTGCGTGGTCACGGGCGTCGCCGGGTCGGGCAAGAGCTCGCTGATCCACGGCTCGGTGGCCGACCGCGACGGCGTCGTGGTGGTCGACCAGGGCGCCATCAAGGGATCGCGGCGCAGCAACCCGGCGACGTACACGGGGCTGCTCGAGCCGATCCGGAAGGCGTTCGCGAAGGCCAACGGCGTGAAGCCGGCGCTGTTCAGCTCCAACTCGGAGGGCGCCTGCCCGACGTGCAACGGCGCCGGGGTCATCTTCACCGAGCTCGGCGTGATGGCGACCGTCGAGTCACCGTGCGAGGAGTGCGAGGGCCGACGCTTCCAGGCCTCGGTGCTGGAGTACACGTTGGGCGGTAGCAACATCGCCGAGGTGCTGGCGATGTCCGTGACCGAGGCGGAGTCGTTCTTCGCCGACGGCGAGGCCGGTCACTCCGGGGTGCCGGCAGCGCACAAGATCCTGGACCGTCTGGTGGACGTGGGGCTCGGCTACCTCAGCCTGGGCCAGCCGCTGACGACGTTGTCCGGAGGGGAGCGGCAGCGTCTCAAGCTCGCCACCCAGATGGCCGAGAAGGGCGAGGTCTACGTGCTCGACGAGCCGACCACCGGCCTCCACCTCGCCGACGTCGAGCAGCTGCTCGGGCTGCTGGACCGGCTCGTGGACGCCGGAAAGTCCGTCATCGTCATCGAGCACCACCAGGCGGTGATGGCCCACGCTGACTGGATCATCGACCTGGGTCCGGGCGCCGGCCACGACGGCGGGCTCGTCGTCTTCGAGGGCACGCCGGCCGAGCTCGTCGCAGCCGGCTCGACGCTGACCGGCGAGCACCTGGCGGCGTACGTCGGCGGCGGGTGACGCGGCGCCGACCCGCGACAGTGTGGTGCTTCTGCAGGCGTATGACCTGCAGAAACGCCACAGTCGTGAGGAAGCCCTGCGCCAGTCCGGACGAGGCTTGCCGCTGCCGTTCGTCCTTCTCCGTCGTTACGCCGATAATGCACATTATGTCAGGTCGAACGGATCCGGGTGCTCCCCTCGGGGCCGTGAACCTCACTCGGGCTGCAGCAGCTCGATCCGGTTCCCGTGACCGTCCGCGGAGTAGAACCGCCGCATCCCCGGGAAGTCGTCGTCCCACGTGACGCCGTAGCCGTGGTCGGCGAGCCGCGCAGCAACGGCATCGATGTCGGACACCACGATCCCCGGGTGCGCCTTCTTCTGCGGCCGGAAGTCCTGCTCGACACCCAGGTGGATCTCCAAGCCGTCGCTCCTCACCCACAGTCCGCCACGCGTGGCCAGCACCGGCGGCTTCTGCACCTCGGTCAACCCCAGGGCGTCGACGTAGAAGGCACGACACACGCCCTCGCCACCGGGCGGCAGGGCGAGCTGCACGTGGTGCAGACCGAACCCGTACGGCGTACGCACGGCAGCGTCCTCGGAGGACTGGGCCACGGCTCCCCCAGGTATCTTGACGTCAAGAGACTTCACGGTAACGCTCTGCCATCCCGTTGTCGAGCGTCTCCTCGATGCTGGCGGCGGCGAGACGTGCCGCCCTAGTGTCGGAAGCACCATGACGACGATCGACTTCAAGAAGACGCTCGACACCTACCGGGCACGCGTGGGCGAGCCGGAGCTCGTCGACGTGCCGGACGCGGCGTACCTCATGGTCGACGGACACGGCGACCCCAACACCTCGACGGCCTTCGACGAAGCGATCACCTCGCTCTACCCGGTGGCCTACAAGCTGAAGTTCGCCAGCAAGCGCGAGCTGGGTCGCGACTACGTCGTGCCGCCTCTGGAGGGCCTGTGGTGGGCCGACGACATGGACGCCTTCACCGTGACCCGCGACAAGTCCCGCTGGAGCTGGACGCTGATGATCATGATCCCGGAGTGGATCGATCAGCACCTCGTCGAGGACGCCGTCGCGGAGGCTGGGTGCAGCAAGGTCCGTCCACCCCGCCTCGACGACGTACGACGCGAGGTGCTGACCGAGGGTCGGTGCGTGCAGACGCTGCACATCGGGTCCTTCGACGACGAGGGTGCCGTCCTGGCGCGGATCCACGACGGGTTCGTCCCCGCCCACGACCTCGAGATGGTCGGCAAGCACCACGAGATCTACCTCAGCGACTTCCGCAAGGTGGCTCCCGAGAAGCGCCGCACCATCCTGCGCCAGCCGGTGCTCCCCCGTCCCATGCGAGCGACGTCTTGAGCGGGCCGGGGGGACGCTGGTCCGGGCGATTTCGTCGAGCAGGAGCGCAACGACTTCATGGTCCGCCACGACACCTGGTGGGTGGACGTCGAGACCGGCTGACGCTCACGACTCCGGCAGCGCGGCGAAGGCCCGCTTCATGGCGTTGTACCAGTCCATCGACTTCTTGGGATGACGCCAGCGCCCCTTCATCGCGTCCCGGGCCTCCTGGTGGGTCGCGTCGCCGGCCTTCTCGGCCTTCTTGAGGTGGCGGTCCTGCGCGTTGATGACGTCGTCGGCGGTCTCGCCGCGGTGCTCGAGGGCGCAGGGCCCTCCCAGCTGCTGACAGGTCATGGTCTTCACGGCTGCCTCTTCTCTCGGTTGTCGGCTCTCAGGTGGATGACGATCGGCAGCGGCGAGGTGTGACCGCCGGGAGCTCAGGCACGTCGCTCGGCCCCGTCGCGGCGCGCGACGCTCGCCAAGACCTCGGGTGCGGCCCGGAAGGCGATGCCCTGGACACGACCGTCGGCGACGGCGAAGTCGAAGACGACCATCGCCCGGCCCCGCTGGAACCAGGCAGCGGCGGGACGCTCCTCGACGTACACGGACAGGGCGGCCTGCGCACTGCCGTTGAAGAACTCCGCCGTCGCCTGCCGCCCGGCGATCCGGGCCGGCGTCCCGAGCAGCCGCGCGGCGTCGTCCGCGCTCACCTCCGCGTCGGGAGCCAGGAGCTCGAGCAGGCGCTCGAAGTCACCCTCCTTGGCCGCGGCCAGGAACGCGTCGACGACCTCCCACGCGGCCAGGTGGTCCTCGTGGGATGGCTGCCCGACGCGGGCCCGGGCGCGGGAGGCGAGCTTGCGGGCTGCGGCCGGTGTCGTGTCCAGCACGTCGGCGATCGTGGTGAACTCGAAGCCGAAGCTGTCGTGCAGGACGAAGGCCACGCGCTCGCGGGGAGGCAGCCGGTCGAGAACGACCTGGAGAGCGACCCCGACGGAGTCGGCGAGCGCCACCTCGTGAGCGGGGTCCGGTGCAGACCCGGGCGCATCGATGCCGTCGAGATCCGCCTCGGGCACCGGCGTTCTCGCCCGCAACCGGTCGAGACACAGGCGTGTCGTCACGGTGGTCAGCCAGGCCGGCAGGTTCTCGATCTCGGCGTCGGTCCCGGTGAGCGCCCGGTGCAGCCGTAGCCACGCCTGCTGCACGACGTCCTCGGCCTCGGTCCGGTCCCCCAGCACGCGCGCGGCGAGCCCGATCAGGCGTGGTCTCTCCGCCTCGAACTCCTCGGTCGTCTCCTTGCCCGTCATGGCCTTCCCCTTCCGTCGCCCGACCGTCACTGGATCGACGTACGAGCCGTTCGCGGTGTGACAGCCGCGTCACAGCCGGTCGACGTTCTCCCGCACGAACTCCCGCATGTACGGGATGGTGAAGTCGACGAACCCGCGCCGGGTCGGCTCGATGATCCCGGCCACGATGAGGCGGCTGCGGTAGCGAGAGACGTAGCCGTGGTCACGACCCAGCCGCCGCTCCACGTCGGCGATCGCCGTCTCCCCGTCGTCCTGGACCATCACCCTCACGAACGCGCGGTCGGTCTCCGAGAGGTCGTTGAGCGCCGGCTCGTGGACCAGCGCGCCCACCTCGCGCAGCGACGCCGCGACCGCGACCACGACGTGCGCCTCGGTGATCTCCTCCGACAGCGGATCCTGGCGCCAGGCCTGGTCCCCCACCAGCTGGACCAGGAAGGGGTAGCCGTAGGACGCCGCTGCCGCGCGGCCGAGCGCCTCTGTCCCGATCCGCCGTCCGTGGGTCTCGATCGGGACCCGGAGCGCCTCCTCGGCGGCCACCGGCGTCAGCGGCTCGAGCACGTAGCGCCGGGCGCGACGCAGGAAGGTCGAGACGTCCTCGCTGAGCAGGTCCTGGACCGCCGCGGGCAGTCCGGCGGCGGCGAAGGCGACCGGGCGTTCCTCGCGGAAGGCGTGCTGGACCACGGCGCCGAGCTGGGCCACGTCGTCACGCGCACGACGGCTGTGGACCTCGTCGAGGGTGATGAGCAGCCCGGTGCCGTGGCGCTCGAGCTCGTCGGTGAGGGCGTTCAGCTGCGAGCGCAGACCCCCCGGGGAGTCCGCGGGTGGCAGCTCGAACTCCACTCCCCCGAGGTTCGCCGGCAGGTGGACCCCGGACACCCGTCGGTGCTCGCGCGGGCCCTGGCGCAGCAGGTCGGCAAGCTCCGGCAGCGCCTCGCGGGTGAGTCGGTCGAGCAGCCCGGGCGTCGCAGTCTCCGAGACCACCACCCAGCCCCGCTCACGGGCCACTGCCTCGCTCTCGTTGAGCATCACCGTCTTGCCGATCCCCCGGTTGCCGGTGAACAGCGCGGCCCGTCCCCGCGCCCCCGGCCCGGAGTCGAGGGCGTCGGCGAACTCGGCGACGATCGCGTCGCGGCCGGCGACGGTCGGCGGGTTGGTGCCGAAGGAGGGGCGGAACGGACTGCGAGTCATGCGGAGATTCTTTCATCATTCTTCATCACTCGCCAGGGTCTTCATCATTCTTCATCGAGTGGAGCACGAAGCCGTCTGTGCCACGCGGTTGGGGCGCGTCCGGACAATGGAGCGGTGAGCCGTGACCTCTCTGACTTCAGCTACGACAACAGCACCGGCCGGGGGCCCGGCCGGGTGGTGCGCACGTTGGGGCTGGTGCTGCCCGGCGTCCGGCGCGTGCAGAGCCAGGTCGCGCCGTACGCCGACGCGTGGCAGGAGCGCAACCGCCGAAGTCTCGCGACGCCGGGCCCGCACTGGTTCGTGCTGGGCGACTCGATGTCCCAGGCGGTCGGCGCCTCGCGCTTCGACGCCGGCTGGGTCGACCAGGTCGCCCGCCGCCTCTCCCCCGCCCTCGACGTCCCCCCGGTGGTGAACCTGTCCGCCACGGGCGCCCGCACCCCCGACCTCATCGCGCAGCAGCTGCCCGCTCTGGACGCGCTGGGGCCGGGGCCCGACGACCTGGTGACCGTGCTCGTCGGCTCCAACGACCTGTTCGCCGGTCGGGTCTTCCGTGACGGCCTGCCCGAGGCGTTCGCCGACATGGTGCGGCTGCTCCCCCGGGGCTCGGTCGTCGCCTCCCTCCCCCAGCCTCGGGCGGCAGCCACCGAGGCCAACCGCCACCTGGAGGTGGCCGCAGCCCAGGGTCAGCTGCGTCTCGTCGACATGCGCGCGTCGGGTCCGAGCTCGTGGCGGGGCAGGGTGGCCGAGGACCGCTTCCACCCCAACGACGCCGGATACTCCGCGATCGCCGACGCCTTCGAGCCCGCGGTGCGCGACGCGATGCTGCGTGATCGGGCCTGAAGGCTCCTGACGCGCACCACCTGGCCGCACCGGGTGCGGGCTGAGGGGGTCACCCGGCAGAGGAGCCGCTGTCACGCAAGTCGCAGGAACTCGAGGTGTCCCTCGTAGTGGTCCAGGCAGTCGTGGATGACCTGTGTCGTGGAGTAGCCCATCACGTCGTAGTCCTGGCCACCGCCGACGGTGTGCACCTCCAGCCGGGCGTACTTGTCCCGGTCGCCGATCATCCGACCGCCGTACGTCGGCACCGGCGACTCGTGGACCTGCACCCGGTAGACGAACGGGTCGTCCTCTGCCACGGTGCGAAGCTCCACCCAGGCCAACCCGCCGTCCTCGTCGTCCTCACCGCCATCCGCGATCTGCGTGACCTGGGCCGGCACCCCGCGCTGCTCCAGCTCGTGGGCGACCTCGGCGAGTGCGGGTCGCACGACGGCGTCGAGGTAGGCCGTCGCTGAGTCGACGTCGACGAAGTTGACCGCGCGGGCCAGCCGGGCCTTCCACGACGAGTCGCCGTGCCCTTCTCTGTCGGTCTCCGCGTCGCGGCCCGTCATGATGATCGGCAGCGCGCGAGTCACGGTCCCGGCGCGTCGGCCCTCGACCCGCAGCGCTTTGAGCAGGCCGAGCATCACCAGGACGATGACGAAAGCGAACGGCAGACCGAAGATCACCGTCGCGTACTGAAGCGCGTAGATGCCTCCCACCGCCAGCACCGCGATCGTCAGTAGTCCGGTGGCCGAGGCCCACACGATGCGTAGCCAGGGTGCCGCGTCGTCCTGCACCGTGCGCAGGTCGGACGAGAGGTTGCCCATCACCAGGGCACCCGAGTCGGCGGACGTGACGTAGAAGAGGAGGCCTACGAAGACCGAGACGGCGATGACGACGCCGGAGAGCGGATAGTCCTGGAGCAGCGTGTAGAAGCCCACCTCGGGGGAAGCCAGCGCCGCATCGGCGAACGCGTCGTCGCCACCTCGGATCCGGTCGAGGGCGGCGTTTCCGAAGATCGAGATCCACATGACGATGTAGGTGAAGGGGATGATCATCGTCCCGGCGACGAACTGCCGGATCGTCCGTCCGCGGGAGATCCGGGCGAGGAACAGTCCCACGAAGGACGCCCAGGCGATCCACCAGGCCCAGAAGAACAGCGTCCACAGCGACATCCACTCGACCGCGCCCTCGAACGCGAAGGTCTCCATGGTCTTGCGCGGGAAGGTCTGCGCGTAGTCGCCGACGTTCATGACGACGGCGTTGAGGATGAAGCTCGTACGTCCGGTCAGCAGGACGAAGGCGGCGAGGCCGAGCGCCAGGATGACGTTCAGCTGGGACAGGAACCGGATCCCTCTGTCGACACCCGTGGTGGCCGAGATGGCGGCCATCGCCACGGCCAGGACGACCAGGCTGATCTGGGCTCCGAGGCCGACGGGCACGTCGAACAGGACGTTGAGCCCCTGGTTGAGGAACACCACCCCGATGCCCAGGCTGGTCGCGACCCCGAAGATGGTGCCGAGGACGGCGGCGGTGTCGACGGCGTGGCCCAGGCCGCCGTCGACGCGGCGCCCGAAGATCGGGAAGAGCGCCGATCGCACCGCGAGCGGGAGGTTCATCCGATAGGTGAAGTAGCCCAGCGCCATCCCCATCAAGGCATAGAGTCCCCAGCCCGACAACCCGTAGTGGAACAAGGTCCACACTGTTGCGTCACGGGCCGCCGCGATGGTCTCGGGGTCGCCGGTCGGAGGAACCATGTACTGGCTGACGGGCTCGGCGACCGCGTAGAACATCACGTCGGTGCCGATTCCGGCGGCGAACAGCATCGAGGCCCAGGCGAAGGTGGAGAACTGCGGCTTGGAGTGGTCGGGTCCGAGCTTGATCGAGCCGTAGCGAGACGTCGCCAGGTAGAGCACGAAGGCCAGCACCGTGGTGGTCAGCAGGACGTAGAACCACCCGAACCAGTCCACGACCCCGGCCACTGCCTCGCCGATGACCCTCTCGGCCTGGTCGGGCGCCGCGATCGCCCAGGTCGCCATGATCAGGACTCCGATCACGGACGAGAAGAACACCGGCTTGCGGATCGGTGGTCCGTCCGTGAGGAAGGCCCACCGGCTGCTCCTCACGACGGAGTCGGTAGTCCTGGTCGTCGTCATGGCGGTCTCCTCGGCTCCGGCGGCACAGGCTGGCGCCTGAACCGGGACGGGTGTCGCTGGAGACATCATGGACCGGAACGGTCGGCCGGGCCACCTTCGGGTCCAGACACCCACAGACCCGGGCAGCAACGCGATGCCGTGCGCAGGTGGGCTCAGACGTGCAGGCAGAAAGCCGTCATCGAGTCAGCCGCGGCTGGATGCCTGGACCTCGGCGTCGATCTGGTCCTCGGGCTTCCCGCGGAACTTGCGGAAGCTGAAGATGATCATGCCCAGCGCGATGAAGGCCGAGCCGATGAGCGTGCCACCGGTGCCCCAGCCACCCACCAGCCAGTAGTCGTCCTTGAGGGGCCACCACTCGGGCGCCGGCGGCCGGATGCCCCAGTAGATGCCGAGCCCGACGAGCCACATGACGCCGAGCAGCGAGGCGATGATGCGCGGCCAGGTCTGCACGCTGTCGGCCGCAGCCTTCTTGGCGGCCTCCTCGACGGGGCGCACCCGTCGCTCGGCCCACTCGTACTGCTGCGAGAGCACAGCCAGGCCGGCGAACAGGGCCAGCAGGCCCGGGCCGGGAAGCACGAGGGCGGCGATGCCCACGAGCACGAGCGTCCATCCGACGACCTCCAGCAGGATGCGCCGCGCTGCGCCTTTGCCACTCATGGGCTCACCCTGACAGATCCTGTGAAATCCGCCAGGGTGCGCGGGCGTGGCGTCGTCAGCGCTTCGACTCCTTCCTCACCCGGCGACGCAGCTGCAGGATCCGCAGGGATCCGGCCATCACGGCGATGAGCAGCCCGGCCGCGGTGGCGATGAGCAGCGTGGCGGCGAGCGGGGCGGTGCCGGTCCAGCTCAGGAACGAGACCTCGACGTCCTGGGTGTTCTGCAGGACGAAGATCGCCAGCAGCGCCAGGAGCAGCACCAGCACGACGACGAAGACCCATGCGCCGCTGGCCCGCGAGCCCCGCAGCGGGTCCTTGCCCTTGCCCGCGCTCGGGGTGGTGGAGGATCCCGTGGCCGGCGTGGTGGCCGGCGTCGGTGGCCGGCGTGGTGGCCGGAGCTCCTCCGCTGGACCCGGCGGCAGGTGCCGACGAAGCACCGGTGGACGACGCGGGGTTGGTCGGCTGCTCGCTCATGATGCTCCTGTGAGAGACGTGTCTTACATCGTAAGACTCCCCGGCCCGGGCTCCGCGAAACGCTGCCGCGTGTCACCGGCGACGTGACCTAGGTCCTGAGCGCTCCCGGGTTGCGGGATACGCTCGCGACATGAAGCTGGCCCGCCGTCCCGGCCCCACCGTGCGCGTCCGCGTCCGGGAGCACGCCGAGGGCCGCTGGCGAGGCCGTGAGGACCGGCTGGCCACCGAGGAGCCGCTGGAGATCCGCCTGGCCTGGCCCGGACACCCTGCCGAGCGGGTCGGCGTCACCATGCGCACGCCGGGCCACGACTTCGAGCTGGCGGCCGGGATGATGGCCGGCCAGGGGGTCCTGGCCGGCACCGAGCTGTCGCAGGTCGCCTACTGCACCGACGTGACACTGGCTCCGGAGGAGGAGTTCAACGTCGTCACCGTCACCCTGGCCGCACCGCCGCTCGCGCCCCCGAGCGTGCGCACCTCGACCCTGCTCGCCACCTCCTCCGCCTGCGGGGTGTGCGGCACCGAGAGCATCGACGAGGTGATGACCCTGGCAGCCCGACGCTCCGACGGTTCGCCGGCCCACCCTGTCCTCTCCCCCGAGCTGCTCTCCGCGCTGCCCGACCGGCTGCGCGAGCACCAGCGCGTCTTCAACACCACCGGCGGCCTGCACGCCGCCGCGGCGGTCGACGCGAACGGCACGCTGACCGAGGTCCGGGAGGACATCGGCCGCCACAACGCTCTCGACAAGGTCATCGGTGCTCGCGTGCTGGCCGGCCGCTCCCCCGCCGTACCGGTCATGCTCGTCAGCGGGCGCATCGGCTTCGAGCTGGTCCAGAAGGCCGCCGTCTCGGGCGTCGGCGCCCTCGTCGCGATCGGGGCACCCTCGTCGCTGGCGGTCCGGCTGGCCGAGGAGGCGGGGCTCGGCCTGGTCGGCTTCCTGAGCGCGCGACGCTTCGTCGTCTACGTCGAGCCCGCCTCCCCCGGCGTGTGACGCGCATTCTGTCGGTGGGGGTACCTACGGTCAGAGGGTGCGCATCCTCCACACCTCCGACTGGCACCTGGGACGTTCGTTCCACGGTGTCGATCTCCTGCCTGCGCAGGCGACCTACCTCGACCACCTCGTCGAGACGGTGGAGTCGGAGACGGTGGGCCTGGTGCTCGTCTCCGGCGACGTCTACGACCGTGCGCTGCCTCCGGTCGACGCGGTGGAGCTGTTCTCGGCCACGCTGGCCCGCCTCGCCGCGCTGGGGACCCGGGTCGTGGTCACCAGCGGCAACCACGACTCCGCGGTGCGTCTCGGGGTCCACGCCGACCTCGCCGACGCGGCCGGGGTTCACCTGCGCACCCGCTGGCAGGACGTCGGCTCGCCGGTGGTCGTCGAGGACCGCTTCGGCGAGGTCGCCGTCCACGGCCTGCCCTATCTCGAGCCCGACGCCGTACGCCGCGCTTGGGACCTGCCCACCCGCTCCCACGAGGCCGCCCTGCGCGCTGCCATGACCAGGGTTCGCGCCGACCTCGACGGGCGCGGTGGCCGGTCGGTGGTGATGGCGCACGCGTTCGTGGCCGGCTCGGTCGACCAGGCCGAGTCGATGCGCTCGGCCAGCGAGCGCGACATCTCCGTCGGTGGCGTCCAGCTGGTGCCGACCTCGGTCTTCCGTGAGGTCTCCTACGCCGCCCTCGGCCACCTGCACGCTGCAGCCAGCCTCTCCGAGGAGATCCGCTACAGCGGGTCGCCCCTGGCCTACTCGTTCTCGGAGGCCGGACGCGCCAAGGGCTCCTGGCTGCTCGAGCTCGGTCCCGACGGGCTGGAGCGCGCCGACTTCGTGCCCGCGCCGGTCCACCGCCCGCTCGCGGTGCTGCGCGGACGCCTCGACGACCTGCTGGTCGCCGACGAGCACTCCGGCTCCGAGAACGCCTGGGTGGCCGTGACCCTGACGGACGCACAGCGTCCTGCCCAGGCCATGGAGCGCCTGCGCCGCCGCTTCCCGCACACGCTCACCCTGGCCTTCGACCCCGAGGGAGCACCCGCCCACCGTCCGCTGGTCATGCCCCACGTCAGCGGGCGCAGCGACCTCGACGTCGCGCTGGGGTTCGTCGCCGAGGTCCGCGACCTCGAGCCGACGTCGGAAGAGGCGCTGCTGCTGCAGCTGGCCTGTGAGTCCTGCCGCGCGACCGACGACCCCGACGCCGACCGACGCCTCGACCTCGTGGGAGCTGCCGACCTCGAGGAGCACCGCAGCGGCACGGTCCGTCGCGACCGCACGGGGACGCGATGAGGTTCCACCGCCTCGCCGTGACCGCGTTCGGTCCCTACGCCGGCACCGAGGTCATCGACTTCGACTCCCTCAACGAGGCCGGCATCTTCCTCATGACGGGAAAGACCGGCGCGGGCAAGACCAGCCTGCTCGACGCCGTCTGCTTCGCGCTCTACGGCGTGGTGCCCGGCGAGCGCGGGGTGAAGGCGCTCCGGTCCCACCACGCCGCCCCCGACGCGCGTCCCGAGGTCGTCCTCGAGGTGACCCTCGGCGAGCGACGACTCCGCATCCACCGCACGCCCGAGTGGTGGCGGCCCAAGAAGCGCGGCGACGGCACCACCCGGGAGCAGGCCGGCGCGAAGCTCTTCGACCTCACCGACGGTGACGAGCGGCTGATCTCCCACCGCATCCCCGAGGTGGGACACGAGTTGTCCACCCTGCTGGGGATGAGCTCGGAGCAGTTCATGCAGGTCGTGCTGCTGCCCCAGGGCAAGTTCCAGACGTTCCTGCGAGCCACCACCGACGAGCGTCAGCTGGTGCTCCAGCGGCTCTTCGCCACCGAGCGCTTCTCTCGCATCGAGGACTGGATGCACGGCCAGGCCCGGGACCTGCGCGAGCGCTCGGCCGCCGGCGAACGCCGGGTCAGCCACCTCCTCAGCGCGCTGTCCAACCGTTCGACGACGTCCCTTCCCGAGGCGCTGGGCGAGCTCGCGCGGGCGGCGCCCACCACGCTGAGCTCCGAGGCCCTCGCCTGGGCCGAGCAGGTGGTTGCCACGGCGCAGGAGCGCGCCGAGTCCGCCGCCGGCCGGTCCGAGGGAGCCGCGCAGGCACTCGCCGACCTGGAGGACCGCCTGTCCCGTGCTGAGCGCGAGAGCGGGGTCCTGCGGCGCCGCGACGACGCCCACCGCACGCTCACCGCGCTCGAGGAGCGTGCCGGCGAGCTCGATGCCGCCCGCAACCGCCTCGACGCCCACCGACGTGCGGCCACCGTCGCTCCCCTCGCCCGCTCCGTCGACGAGCTCGCCGGCGGCGTGGCCGAAGCCCGCGCCACGGCCGCCGGCTGCCGGCACGCGCTCGCCGACCACCTGGACCGGGACCTCGAGGACCTCGGAACCCTGCGCGACACGACCGTCAACCGGCTCCACGAGCTGCGCCGACTCGCTCCGCTGGCCACGGAGGTCGCCGACCTGCGGGAGCGGCGGGCGACTGCCGCCCGAGCAGCCGCCGAGCACGCCGCCTCGCTCGACGAGCTCACCCTCGAGCTCGAGGCCCTTCCCCGTCGCCGCGCCGAGCTGGGCGCGCGCCTCACCCACGCCAGGACCCAGGCTGCCGGTCGCGCCGGCCTCGCCGCTCTGGTCGCGACCGTGCGCCGCCGTCACGAGGCCGCCGAGTCGCTGGGCGCTGCCCGGGCCGAGCACCAGCGGCTGTCAGAGGCGGGGCTGGCCGCCCGCGAGCAGGCGGCGGCGGCCTACGAGGACCACCTGGCCCTCTTCGAGCGTCGCCTCCTCGGCATGGCCGACGAGCTCGCCCGCCAGCTCGTGCCCGGAGAGCCGTGCACCGTCTGCGGCAGTCTCGAGCACCCGGCCGTCGAGGTGCCCCCTGCTCCGCGCGACGGAGAGCTCACCCTGCCCCTCTCGGTGTCACTGCTGCCCTCGCGGCCGGCCGCCACCGTCACCGACGCGGACCAGGCGGCGTCGCTGGCGCGTCACACGCGGGCACAGGAGCTCGCGGAGACAGCGCGCGTCACCGCCGACACCGCCGCCACCGCGCTCGCGCTGCTCGAGCAGCAGTCCGAGGGCCGCACCTCCGCGGAGGCTCGCGACGAGCTCGCGGCCGCCCAGGCGTCCCTGGCCGCAGCCGAGGCCGCCGAAGCCGAGCTGCCTGCCCTGGTCGAGGCCGCGGACCGCGTCGAGCACGAGCAGGCCCGGCTGACCACCACCCGCGAAGCCCTCGCTCAGGCCCGTCGCGAGCTCGACCTGTCGGCGGCGCAGCTGGCCGTCGAGCTGGCCGCCAAGACGGCTGCGCTCGCGGAGCTGGTGGACACCCACGCCTCGATCGAGACCGCCACCGCCCACGAGCAGCGCACGCTCACCCTGGTCGACGCCCTGCTGACCGCGCAGCAGGAGCTCGCCCGGCTGGAGGACCAGCACAGCACCGCTGCGGACCAGGCCGGCGACTTCGCCGTCGCCCAGGGCTTCGCGGACCTCTCCGCGGCCAGGGGCGCCCTCCTGGGTGACGACGACGTCGAGCGAGGCACGCGCGTCCTCGAGGCGACCGACCGGGCAGCCGGTGACGCCCGTCGCACCCTCGACGACCCCGACCTCGTCGCGGTGCTCGCCGAGCTCACCGACCGTGCCCCCGAGGACCCCACGGCCCTGCGCTACCAGCGCGACCAGGCGCGCGGCATCGCGGCCCAGGCCTCCGACCTGAGGGCCACCACTGCTGCCGACACCGATGCCCTGACCCGTCTTGCCGCCGACCTCGCCGATGCCCTCCGGGTCTGGGCGCCGCACCAGGAGCGGCACGCCACAGCCGACCGGCTGGCCCGGCTGGTCCGGGGGGTGGGCAGCGACAACCAGCTCCAGATGCGGCTGTCCTCCTACGTCCTGGCCACCCGGCTCGACCAGGTCCTCGACGCCGCCAACGAGCGGCTGGGGCAGATGCGTGACCACCGCTATGAGCTGCGCCGCACCTCCACCGGCCGGGGTGGCACCCGGATCGGACTCGGTCTCGAGGTCCTCGACGCCTGGACCGGCGAGAGCCGCGACGCCGCCACCCTGAGCGGCGGCGAGACCTTCGTCGTGTCGCTGGCGCTCGCGCTCGGCCTGGCCGACGTCGTGGGTCAGGAGTCCGGCGGCACCCGCGTGGACACCCTCTTCGTCGACGAGGGGTTCTCCGCGCTCGACCCCGACACCCTCGACGACGTCATGGACCGCATCGACGCGCTCCGGGCCGGCGGCCGTACCGTCGGGGTGGTGAGCCACGTGACCGAGCTGCGCACACGCATCCCGACCCAGCTGCACGTCGAGTCCTCCCGCGCCGGGTCGACCGTGCGTGTGGCCAGCACCGTCGCGTGAGCGGTCCCGCCGACGAGCACGCCGATCCCCACCCCGACGACGACGTCCGGCCGCTCGCGGTCATCGACATCGACGGCGTGCTCGCCGACGTCCGGCACCGGGTCCGATTCCTCGAACGTCCAGCCCCGGACTACCGACGCTTCTTCGCCGCCGCGCCGCGCGACCCGCTGCTGAGCGAGGGCCGCGACGTCGTACGACGGCTGGCCGAGGTGTGCGAGATCGTCTACCTCTCCGGCCGGCCGGAGTACTGCCGCCGCGACACCCTGGAGTGGTTCGCACGCCACGGCCTGCCGGCCGGCGACCTGCACCTGCGCCCGCACCGCGACTACCGTCCGGCTCGGCTGTTCAAGGTCGAGGTGCTGCGCGGGCTGCGCCGACGGGCACCGGTGTCGGTGGTGGTCGACGACGACCCCGACGTGATCGCGGCCGTCACCGCAGCCGGGTTCGACGTGCTGCCGGCCACCTGGATGGGCTCCGACGAGGCGGCGCAGGCGCTTCACGACGCGCAGGAGCGCGACGGCCGCACCTGAGGGTTCCTCAGGCCCGACGCGGGACGCCACCGGGGATGGGGGCCGAGGGGTCGTACGGAGTGCGAGTCAGCACGAAGGTCGAGCAGCTCAGGTGACCCACCGCTCCGTCCGCCCGTCGCACCGGAAGCAGCTGCTCGCCGTGGTGGTATCCGCTGGTGCCCATCAGCACGCCGTCGCGGAGGCGGAACGTCGAGGCCCGGCCACCCTCGAGCGTGCCCATCTGCAGGCGGGTGCCGTCCCAGCGGCACTGCAACGGCGTGTTCCCCCAGTACCAGACGCCCAGCACCTCGGCCACCTCCTGGGGCACGCGCTGCGAGGGCTCCCAGACGTCGGCGAGCGTCGGCTCGGCGGCCTCCAACGTGTCGAGCAACCGGGTCGCGATCATGTCGGGTCGCAGGCCGGTCGTGCTGTTGGCCAGCACCACGACGCCGGTGCGACGGGGGCGGTCGACGAGCAGACAGGCCTGGAAGCCCGGCATCGACCCGGTGTGCCCGACGCGGACGCCCGAGCCCCCGGGCACCAGCCGCAGCCCGAGGCCGTAGCCGCTGGCCAGCCCGTCCGCGGCGGTGCCGGACTGCACCGTAGCCATCTCCTCGAGGCTGTCCGAGAGCAGCACCTCGTCGCGACCGCCGACGAGGAAGTCCGCGAAGGTGGCCAGGTCCAGCACCGTGCTCCACACCTGGCCGGCCGGGGCCATCGCGCGGGTGTCGGTGGCCGGCTCGGCGACCAGCTCGCCCGACCACGGGTGGACCGAGCAACCGCTGGCGTGCGGGTCGAAGGGGTCGTAGCTGGTGCGCAGCATCCCCAACGGCTCCAGCACGAGCGACGACAGGCACTCCCACCAGGTCCGGCCGCGCAGCCGCGCCACGAGCTCACCGAGGAGTCCGTAGCCGACGTTGCTGTAGTGATGGGTCAGCCCCGGCTCGAGAGCCCCGACGGCGGGGAGCGCCGCCACCAGCTCCTCGAAGGAGCGCCCCGGGCTGCGCTCCCACCACGACCCCGCCGGCTCGGCGTGCAGGCCGGCGTTGTGCGTGAGCAGCGAGCGGATCGTCACGTCGGCGCCGCCGATCTCGGGCAGGTACGCCGACACCGGATCGTTGAGCGCGAGCCGCCCCTCGTCGCGCAGCTGCATGACCAGCACCGCGGTCATCGTCTTGGTGATCGACCCGATGCGGTACTGCAGGTCGGCCGGGTTCAGGCCGGGCTCGCCGGTCGCCTCGCCCCGGGCCTCCCGCCACGCAAGCTCGCCGTCGCGAGTCAGCACCCCGGCCACCGACGGCAGCCGGCGCGTCGCCTGCTCCTCGGCGAGAACCGCCAGCAGACGACGTGCGGTCGACTCGGTCACCAGGCCCATGGCGTCAGTCTTGCGCAAACGCCTCGGGCGGGGGGCAGGCACACACCAGGTTGCGGTCGCCGTACGCCTGGTCGATGCGTCCCACCGGCGGCCAGTACTTGTCGGGGTCGTAGCCGGTCGGGAAGACGCCCAGCTCGCGCGGGTAGGCGCGCTGCCAGTCGGTCACGGCCAGCACCTTGGCCGTGTGGGGCGCGTGACGCAGCGGCGACTCGGCGGCGTCCCACTCCCCCGCCTCGACGCGGCGGATCTCCTCGCGGATCGCGATCATCGCGTCCACGAAGCGGTCCAGCTCGCCGAGGTCCTCGGACTCGGTCGGCTCGACCATGAGCGTGCCCGCCACCGGGAAGCTCATCGTCGGGGAGTGGAAGCCGTAGTCGACCAGCCGCTTGGCCACGTCGTCGACGGTGACACCGGAGCGCTTGGTGATCTCGCGCAGGTCCAGGATGCACTCGTGGGCGACCAGACCGCCGTGCCCGCGGTAGAGCACCGGGTAGTGGTCAGCCAGCCGCTTGGCGACGTAGTTGGCGCTCAGCACCGCCACCGAGGTCGCCCGGGTGAGTCCCTCGGCCCCCATCATGCGGACGTAGGCCCACGAGATCGGCAGGATCCCCGCGGAGCCGTACGGCGCTGCGCTGATCGGCCCGATGCCCTCGCGGCGGGCCACGTCGGGGTGGTCGGGGTGGCTGGGGAGGTAGGGCGCCAGGTGCTCGCGCACCGCGACCGGACCCACCCCGGGGCCGCCACCACCGTGGGGGATGCAGAAGGTCTTGTGCAGGTTGAGGTGGGAGACGTCGCCGCCGAACTCGCCCGGCCGGGCGTGGCCGAGGAGAGCGTTGAGGTTCGCCCCGTCGACGTACACCTGGCCACCGTGCTCGTGCACGATGCGGCACAGGTCGGTGATGCCGTCCTCGTAGGCCCCGTGGGTCGAGGGGTAGGTCACCATGATCGCGGCGAGGTCGTCGGCGTGCTTCTCGCACTGCGCGCGCAGGTCGTCGAGGTCGACGCCGCCGTCGGCAGCAGCCTTGACCACCGTGACGGTCATGCCCGCCATGATCGCCGACGCAGCGTTCGTGCCGTGGGCCGAGGACGGGATCAGGCAGACGCGTCGCTGCTCCTCACCGCGGGCCCGGTGGTAGCCGCGGATCGCCAGCAGGCCGGCGAGCTCGCCCTGCGAGCCGGCGTTGGGCTGGATCGAGACCTGGTCGTAGCCGGTGACGGTCGCCAGCCAGCCCTCCAGCTGCCCGACCAGCTCGTGGTAGCCGGCGGCGTCCTCGGCGGGCGCGAAGGGATGCAGCCCGGCGAACCCCGGCAGACCGATCGCCTCCATCTCGGTGGTGGCGTTGAGCTTCATGGTGCACGAGCCCAGCGGGATCATGCCGCGGTCCAAGGCGTAGTCGCGTCGCGACAGCCGCGCCAGGTAGCGCAGCATCGCGGTCTCGGAGCGGTGGGCTGAGAACACCTCGTGGGTCAGGTAGTCGGTGGTGCGGCGCAGCTCCTCGGGCAGCTGGAGACCGGCCGTCGCGGGCTCCTCGGGGAGGTCCCCGGCGACGCCGAAGGCACTGAGCAGGGCGACCAGGTGCTCGCGCTGCGTGGTCTCCGAGACCGAGATCCCGACGTGGTCCTCGTCGATGTGGCGCAGGTGGACGCCGCCCGCGCGGGCGGCGGCAACGACGTCCCCGGCGCGTCCCGGGACGGTGACCGAGAGGGTGTCGAAGAACGCCTCGGGTCCCACCTCGAGGCCGCCCCCGCGCAGCGCGTCGGCGAGCAAGGACGCCTTCGTGTGGGTGGTCAGCGCGATCCGGCGCAGCCCGTCGGCGCCGTGGTAGACGGCGTACATCGAGGCCACGACGGCCAGCAGGACCTGAGCGGTGCAGATGTTGGAGGTCGCCTTGTCGCGGCGGATGTGCTGCTCACGGGTCTGCAGCGCGAGGCGGTACGCCGGACGGCCCTCGGCATCGACCGAGACACCCACGAGGCGGCCGGGCAGGTGACGCTGCAGTCCTTCCGCGACGGCCATGAAGCCGGCGTGCGGGCCGCCGTAGAAGAGCGGCACACCGAAGCGCTGGCTGCTGCCGACCGCGACGTCGGCACCCAGCGATCCCGGGGACTCCAGCAGCGTCAGTGCCAGCAGGTCGGCGGCCACCACGGCGAGACCGCCTTGGGCGTGGGCCTGCTCGATGACCGACCGCGGGTCGCGCACCGCTCCCGAGGCGCCGGGGTACTGCACGAGCACGCCGCTGACGTCGCCCTCGGGCAGGCCGTCGGCGAGATCGCGGACGAGCACCTCGATCCCCATCGCCTCGGCACGGGTGCGCACGACCTCGATCGTCTGGGGCAGCGCGTCGGCGTCGACGACGAAGGGCCCGGCGGAGCCGCGCTTGGCGCGACGGACCAGGGTCATCGCCTCGGCGGCCGCGGTGCCCTCGTCGAGCAGCGAGGCGTTGGCGGTCGGCAGCCCGGTCAGGTCCCCGACCATGGTCTGGAAGTTGAGCAGCGCCTCGAGCCGTCCCTGCGAGATCTCCGGCTGGTAGGGCGTGTAGGCGGTGTACCAGGCGGGGTCCTCGAGGATGTTGCGCCGGATCACCGCCGGGGTGGTGGTGCCGTGGTAGCCGAGCCCGATCATCGGCTCGAGGGTGCGGTTGCGCCCGGCGAGGTCACGCAGCAGCGCCGCCGCCTGCTCCTCGGAGACCGCGGTCGGCAGGTCGAGCTCGGCCGCCGAGCGGATCGAGGCGGGCACCGCTGCCTGCATCAGCTCGTCGAGGCCGGCGAAGCCGAGCTCCTTGAGCATCACCTGGAGCCCGGTGTCGTCAGGACCGATGTGTCGCTCGACGAAGGGCCGCAGGGGCGAGAACGCGGACGGGGTGCGGGACGGGTCGACGGGGGCCATGGCGGCATCCACTCCGAGGGGTCGGGGTCGTTGCCTCCCCCTCTGTCACCCCAGGCCGGGCTTCAGAGTTGCCTCGTGCGCGCGGTCCGTGAGCCTGAGAGGTTCCGGGGAGGAATTGCCCCTTCGGCGCTCCGTGGGGAGTCTCTCCCGCGCGATGTCACCAGCAGGTGAAGCCTAGCAAGCCGATCAGGCGAGACGAGCCTGGCGCCGCTGGGCGAGCTCGTCGGTCGAGGACTCCGGCTGGCTGGCCTTCTCGCTGGGCAGAGCGGACAACGATCCCTCGATCTCGCGCCACACACCGCCGATGGCGATGCCGAAGACTCCCTGGCCGCCCTGGAGCAGGTCGATGACCTCGTCGTTGGAGGTGCACTCGTAGACGGTGGCGCCGTCGCTCATCAGCGTGACCCGGGTCAGGTCGTCGGTGCCCCGCTCGCGCAGGTGCTGCACGGCGGTGCGGATCTGCTGCAGCGAGATGCCGGCGTCGAGCAGTCGCTTGATGACCTTGAGCAGGAGGATGTCGCGGAACGAGTAGAGCCGCTGCGTGCCCGAGCCGGTGGCGCCACGGACCGTGGGCTCGACCAGCTTGGTGCGGGCCCAGTAGTCGAGCTGGCGGTAGGTGATGCCGGCCGCGTTGCACGCGGTCGGGCCGCGGTAGCCGACGTCGTCGGGGAGCGGTGACACGTCGTCGTCGAAGAGCAGACCCTGCTCGTCGGCCACGGACTCTGCCACCAGCGCGTCGGGATCAGTTCCCAGCGCCGGTTTGTCGCCCTGTCCAGCCACGATGTCCTCCGGTTCGTCTCTTCGCGTCCGTAGTCCCGGGAAGGACCGCTGGTGGCCGAGCTGGACCACAGTGGTGGAACTACAACGAAGACACCTCACCGTACGGCGGGGGGCCGCCCCGGTCAAAGACCTCGGCCCCCCCGGACCCAGCGTGTCGCACCCTCACGTACAGGTTGAAGGTTGGGCCCTCGGGAGCCCCTCGGGCGCCCCTCGGGCGCCCCGGAAGGCGCTCAGGCCTCCTCGAAGTCCTCCGGCGAGACGTTGTCGAGGAACTCGCGGAACTTCTCCACCTCGTCCTCGTCCTCCTCGGGAACGTCGAGCCCTGCCTCGTCCAGCACGTCGTCGGCGCACACGATGCGGGTGCCGGTGCGCAGCGCCAGCGCGATGGAGTCCGACGGACGCGCGCTCACCTCGACCCCGCTGGCCAGCACGAGGGTGGCGTAGAAGACCCCCTCACGGACCTCGGTGATCCGGACCTCGGTGAGCTCGTTGCCGGTCGCGCCCAGCACGTCCTTGAGGAGGTCGTGGGTCAACGGGCGGGGCGGCACCACGCCCTGCTGGGCGAAGGCGATCGCGGTGGCCTCCACCGCCCCGATCCAGATCGGGAGGTAGCGCGCTCCGGACACCTCCCGGAGCAGCACGATGGGTTGGTTGGAGGGCATCTCGACCCTGACCCCGACGACATCGACTTCGCGCACGTCGCCACACTACCCCCGCGGCCCGCACCCAACCGAGGGCCTTCCCGGACCGGTCCCGCCACGACGTGGACGACGCCGGAACCGACCTGAGGTCGGTACCGACGGAGGCCAGGACGATCAGCGCAAGGAGCGCAGACCCGCCTTGACCAGCGTCGCGTGCAGCCGCACCGAGAGCGCTGCGATCTGCTCCATCGCCTCGATGGCCCGACCCTCGGCACCGGCCTCGCGGCTGCGTCGCAGGGGCGAGAGCACCTGCTCCACCAGCCCGACCTCGCGGTCCGCAGCGGTCTTGAAGGCCCGCAGGTGGCGCGGCTCGATCCCGTACGCCGCCAGGTCTGCGACCGTGCGGGCGACGACAACGGCGTCGTTGTCGTAGGGGGCCGCACCCGGGCGCGGCTTGATCAGCCCGTACGACTCCAGCTGACCGAGCAGGTCCTCGTCGATCTCGGCCGCCGCCACCAGCTCACGCCGGGTCAACCGCAACCGCGAGGTCTCCGCGAAGCTGTCGGCCTGCGGGTAGCCGTCGCCGGCCAGCACCAGCGGGGGCACCCGGGGCTCCGACGGCAGCGCCGGAGGCTCCAGGCCGCGGTCGATGGCGTCGAGGTGCTCACGGATCACCTTGAGGGGCAGGTGGTGGTCCCGCTGCAGCGTGAGGGCGTAGCGCAGCCGCTCCACGTCGTGGTCGCTGTACTTGCGGTAGCCGGCCGCGGTGCGGGTCGGCTCGACCAGGCCCATCGCCTCGAAGTAGCGCAGCTTGCTGAGCTCCAGGGAGGCGAAGTCCTCCCGCAGGCGGGCGTGGACCTCGCCGATGTTCATGCGGGCGTCGCCCCCGTGGTCAGAACGGCCGGGCGAGACCTCGGGCATCGGCTTCCTCACCGTCCCGCGGTCGCCTGTCCGGCGAAGAAGACCAACCGGTACTTGCCGATCTGCACCTCGTCGCCCCCGTTGAGGTGGACGTCGTCGATCCGGTCCCGGTTGACGTAGGTGCCGTTCAGGGAGCCCACGTCGCTGACGCGGAAACCCTCCGGCTCACGTCGGAACTCGGCGTGACGACGCGAGACCGTGACGTCGTCGAGGAAGATCTCGCTGTCGGGGTGACGCCCCGCGGTGACCACGTCGGTGTCGAGCAGGAAGCGGCTCCCGGAGTCGGGTCCTCGCTGGACCACCAGCAGGGCGCTGCCCGCGGGCAGCGCGTCGACCGCGGCCGCGTCCTCGTCGTTGAGCGGCCGGTCCTCGGCCTGCTCGGCCGCCGGCGGCGTGCGGAACGTCATCGTGTCGGTGGCCTCGACCCCACGCACCTCCCCGGTCTCGCTCGCACCCGGTCCGGTGGCCGGAGCCGACGGGTCCGCCGCAGGGCTCGCGGTGGAGGGCGCGCCCGGGGTCACGCTCGGGGTGGAGCCGGTGGTGGCTCCGCCGCTCTCACCGGGAGCGTCGGCCACGGTCGCCGCGACGCGTGTGCCGCACTGCGAGCAGAACCGCGCGTCGTCGGGGTTCTGGTGCCCGCACGCGGTGCAGAACGGCATGTCTCCTCCTGGATCGGGTCGGTGTGACCGACACCCTCACGAACCTTCAACCACACGTCGAGGGTGATGGTTGGGCAAAGGTACCAGTGGACAGGCGACCCGTCGGCCCCCGTTCCGGCACCGGGACGTCAGGCGTCCAGGCCCTCCTGGTAGGTGGCCGCGTCCAGCAGCCCGGCCACGGATCCGGCGTCGGCGGGCGCGATCTCGAACAGCCAGCCCTCGCCGTACGGGTCGGAGTTGACCAGCTCCGGGGTGTCGTCGAGAGCCTCGTTGCGAGCGGTCACGCGTCCCGCCACCGGCACGTAGACGTCGCTGACCGACTTGGTCGACTCGAGCTCACCGACCGCTCCCCCGCTGACGACCTCGTCGCCCACCTCGGGCAGCGACACGTAGACGATGTCCCCGAGCTGCTCCTGGGCGAAGTCCGTGATGCCGACACGCACCGACCCCTCGCTCTCGCCGGGGTCGCGGACCCACTCGTGCTCACGGGTGTACTTCAGGTCGTCGGGGTACACGGCACTCCTCGTGGGGCTGGATCGAACGGGATCATGGGGCGGGGACGGGTCAGGACGTCCCACGACGACGGCAGGCTATCTCGTGGGGGCCGGTCCCGATCAAGAGCCGGACCCCTCCTCCTCGACAGGTACGGCGAAGCGCGTGGGCGACAGCTCGGTGGTCGAGGAGACCTCGACGGTCTCCAGCTCCTGCACGCGTACGACGCCGCCGATGGACTCCACCTCGTCGATGAAGCCGCCGTCGAAGGTCAGCGCCGTCGCGAGCGTCTCGGTGTCTCCGATCGCGTCGATGATCACCGGCTCGCCCAGCGGAGTGCCGTCGACCTCGACCTCCGCACCGTTCTGCACGACTCCGGTCTGCGCCACGACCCGGACCTCGTCGTTGAGCTCGATGGCCTCCGCACCCGCGTCCCGCAGCTCCTGCAACCCGTTGAGGAGCTGGTCGGTGCCGACGCCGGCACGTCCGGGCTCGACGGTGATGCGGATGCCCGGGCCCGTGGCCGGCACCTGACCGGCCAGGATGGCGAGGGTCTCGATGCGTTGCCGAGCCAGCTCGACCGCGGTGTTGCTGGCCTCGGTGTCCACCTGGAGCGAGTCGCGGGTCTGCCGGAGGTCGGCGATCTCGGCCTCCGCGCGGTCGGTGGCCAGCGACAGCGTGTTGATGAGCGCGATGAGGTCGGCCTGACGGGCGCCCGTGAAGCCGTCACCCTCGTCCTGCGAGCGGACCTGCACGGCCGAGGCGAATCCGAGCGCGCCCAGGAGGAGGGCCGCGATCCACTGGCCGCGGCCGCCCGGGGTGCGCAGCGAGCGCAGCAGCCGGTCCCGCCCTGTCACGGGAGGCACGTCGGGGCCGTCGTCAGGCATGGAAGATGTGTCGCCGGATCGCGGCCACGTTGGAGAAGATCCGGATCCCGAGGACCACCACGACGCCGGTCGAGAGCTGAGCGCCCACGCCGAGCTGGTCACCGACGTAGACGATGAGGGCTGCGATCGTGACGTTGCTGACGAAGGAGACGACGAACACCTTGTCGTCGAAGATGCCGTCGAGGAAGGCCCGGAAGGCGCCGAACACCGCGTCGAGGGCCGCCACCACCGCGATCGGGAGGTAGGGCTGCAGCCACAGCGGCACGTCGGGCTGCAGGAAGAGCCCCAGCAGCAGGCCCGCGACCAGGCCGAAGGCGGCGATCATCGGGGGTTCACCGCGGGTCTCGCGTCGGGCGGGCGTGCCGCAGGGAGAAGTCAGGGGCGGCGGGCACGGTGAGTGAGTCCTCTGCGGTCATCTCGAAGGTGAGGTCGTAGATCGACTTCAGATTCAACCACCAGGTGCCGCCCTCGGACTCCACGAAACGCGCGGCGAGGTCATCGGGGTCACCGATGGCCGACACGACGTAGGGGCGCGCCAAGGAGCGGAAGTTGACCGTGATGGCGTTGCCGGCGATCCGGATGGCGCTCAGCGCCGTGAGGCGCTGGCCGTTGATGGACACCGCCTCGGCCCCCGACGACCACAACCCGTTCACGAGGATCTGGAGGTCGGTGTCCAGCACGACCTGCGGGTCGGCGACATCCGTCGGGCCGTCGTCGACCTCGATCCGGACGCCGGGACCCGTGAGGGCCACGGACCCGGCGGAGGCGCCGAGCTCGTCGAGGCGCTCGCTGAGCTCGCGCCCCCGGGTGGAGGCCTGGAGCGCCTCGGAGCGCCCAGCCTCGAGCTCGGCGCGCAGGTCCGCGGTCCGGGTGCGGGTGTCGGCCAGATCCTGGCGCAGCTCGCGGACCTGCTCGATGAGCGAGTCGCGCGACGCCTCCCCCACCGGCTCGCTGCGGGCGGCCTGCTGCGCGGCCACGCCGACCAGGAGACCGAAGACCAGCAGCCCGAGCAGGGCCAGGAGGTGGCGTGAGGGACTGCGCAAGCCGGCGCCGGCGTCACCGGCTCCCTCCTGCGACCGGGCCGCCTGCCGCTGGGCCGCGACGACCTCGTAGTCCTCGTCGAGCGAGTGGGTCGTGACGTAGTTGAGCAGGCCCATGGTCACCTGCGGTGGGAGCGGGCGACCCGACGGGTCACGCGGGGTGCTCACGAGCCGCCTTCGTGCGCCGACGGGGGGTGGTCACCACCAGGGTCCGCACCTGCCAGGCGTAGAGCAAGCCGGCCCACCAGTACATCCCCACGCCCCAGATGACGAAGGCCCACCCGAAGACCTTGGCGGCGTCCGCGGCCAGGGTCTCGCCGTCACCGAGGAGCAGCAGCGGGAAGGCGTAGAGCAGGGCGGCGGTCGCCGCCTTGCCGAGGAAGTGCACGGGCAGCGCGCTGTAGCCCCGGGTCCGCAGGATCGGCACCAGGCCCCAGAGGAAGAGGTCGCGCGCGGGCAGGATCAGCGCCAGCCACAGCGGGATGATGTCGCGTGCGGCCAGCCCCACCACGGTCGCGAGGATGTAGAGGCGGTCGGCGACCGGGTCCAGGATCGCCCCGAGCTTCGAGGCCTGGTCCAGCTTGCGAGCCAGATAGCCGTCCAGCCAGTCGCTCAAGCCGCTGACGACGAGGACGAGGACGGCGAGCCCGTCCGCCTCCGGCCCGAGGATCAGCCAGAGGAACAGCGGCAGCAGCGCCAGGCGCAGAGCACTGAGCAGGTTGGGGATCGTCCAGACCCGCGAGCGCTCCTCCGGACCGGCCGGACGCGCCGATCCCGCCGCCCGTGACGGCTCAGCGCCGGCCGCGCCGGCGTCCGCCCGTACTGCCCTGACCACGTCTCGCCTCACTGCCGCTCCGTGCCCCGATGTGCCTGCTCGACCACACCCTAGTGGCGCCCCGGCAGGGCGCCCGTGTCAGGGCGCCCGTGTCAGGGCGCGTGGATCGAGCGTCCGCAGCGCGGGCAGTGCGAGCGGCTGCAGCAGTCGAGCTGCTGGCCGCACCGGCATGCCGTGGCGCGGCTCGACCGCGCCGTCGTACGGGCGCTGTCCGCCCGTCCTCCCGTAGCGAGGGTCTTGGTGACCACGCCTGACCTCCCAGTCGAGCCGGTGCGTGCGGCCGGCCACCGCCCGGAGCGACGCTGCGTTCACGCACCTGAGTTCTTCGTCACACCGTCCTCGCCTGTCCCTCCCGGATCAACGAGCCACGCCGTGACAGGCGCGACATCTGCACATGGTCCCGGGCCTTTCGTCCGTGGTGGAGCTCCCGCGATATCCGGCATACTGGACACGTGCCGCCGCTGACGCCGCGGCCACCGGTCGAGTCGCACGGGATGGCGGCTCGGGGGAAGGGGTTCCCCGACCGGTTCATCCAGGGGTGGGAGACGACTGTGGGAGTCACGACGATCCAGCGCCGCCATGCGCTGCGCACGATGCTGGTGCGCGCCGAGGCCTCGCGCTCGGCCGGGGAGGCGGAGTCGCCCTGGGAGTCGGTGGCCTCGGTCGCCTCGACCGACGAGCACTTCGACGGCGAGGACGACGTCCTGGCCGAGCTGCACCAGGAGTGGGCCCGGCTGCTGAGCGCCCGTCTCCACCGCGGTCAGATCGTGGCGCGCCGCACCGCGCTCAACGTGCGCGACCTCTACGACGAGCTCTGCGGCGAGCACGCCACCATGCGCAGCATCCTCGACGCCCACCACGCCCACCCGGCGCTGTGGGAGCCGACCGCCCGTGAGCACGGCCTGCTGGCCCGGATCGCCGGACTCGTGCCCGACGACGCGCCGTGGGAGGAGGCGGCCTCGCAGGGGCGCGCGCTGGTCATGCAGCGCATCCCGGTGCAGCGCGGCGCCCTGCGCTGAGCTGCCGACCGCCCCCGTGACCGCAGCCCAGCCGTTGTCGTGCCGGGGGAACCGGCCCCTCGGAGCGCACGCTCCCCTAATCTGACCGGCGTGGACACCACTTCCGACAGCGCGTCCGGGGCCTCCAGCACGCACCGCACCCGCAACATCTCCGCTCTCGTCGTCGGCGCGGGCTTCGGCGGCATCGCGGCCGCTGTCGAGCTGCGCAACCGCGGCGTCGGCGACCTGACGATCCTCGAGAAGGCCGACCGCGTCGGCGGGGTCTGGCGCGAGAACACCTATCCGGGGGCGGCCTGCGACGTGCCCTCCTCGCTGTACTCCTACTCCTTCGCCCCGAACCCCGGGTGGCCGCGGCGCTACGCCGAGCAGCCCGACATCCTCGCCTACATCGAGCGGGTCACCCGCGAGGAGGGCCTCGAGGACCTGGTGACCACCGGCACCGAGGTCGTCGACGCCCGCTGGGACGACACGAACGGCCGGTGGACGGTCCGGACCCGGCGCGGCGGGGCCGACGGTCCGACGTACGAGACGGACGTCCTCGTCTTCGCCCAGGGCCAGCTCTCGCGACCCGCGATCCCCGACCTGCCCGGGCGGGAGGACTTCGCGGGCCCGGCCTTCCACTCCGCGCAGTGGGACCACTCGGTGGACTGGGCCGGCAAGCGGGTCGCGGTCATCGGCACCGGCGCCAGCGCAATTCAGTTCGTCCCCCACGTGGCCGAGTGGGTCGGTCCCTCCGGCACGGTGACGGTCTTCCAGCGCTCGGCGCCGTACGTCGTGCCGAAGCCGGACCGCGGCTACACCCGAGCCCACCTCCAGGCCTTCGAGAAGGTCCCGCTCACCCAGGCCTTCGGACGCGAGCTGACCCGCTTCAACAGCGAGCAGCTCAACCGGACCCTGGCCGAGCAGGGCCGCATGACCTCGTTGCTGGAGACCGCCTTCCGGCTCCACCTGCGTCACCAGGTCTCCGACGCGGACCTGCGGGCCAAGCTCGAGCCGGGCTACCCCATCGGCTGCAAGCGGCTGCTCTTCTCCAACGACTGGTACCCGTCGCTCGTGCGCGACAACGTCGACGTCGTCACCCACGGCGTCAGCGGGGTCGACGCCGACGGGGTCGCCACCGACGACGGCGTCCACCACGGCGCCGACGTGATCGTGTGGGGCACCGGTTTCAAGGCCACCGAGTTCCTCGCGCCGGTCGAGGTCTTCGGGCGCGAGGGGCGGCCGCTGTCCGACGAGTGGAGCGAGGGGGCGCACGCCCACCTGGGCATCAGCGTGCCCGGGTTCCCCAACGCCTTCATCGTCTACGGCCCCAACACCAACCTCGGCGGCAGCTCCATCATCTCGATGATCGAGTGCCAGACCGGCTACCTCGGGCAGGCGGTCGCCGCGCTGCAGGACGGCCGCGCCGACGTCGTCGAGGTGCGGCGCGACGTCGCGGACCGCTACGACGCCGAGGTGCAGGACCGGCTCTCCCGCAGCGTGTGGGCGACCGGATGCTCCAGCTGGTACCAGTCCCCCAACGGCCGGGTCACCACGAACTGGCCCGGGCAGGTGCAGGAGTACCGCGAACGCACGGCCGACCTGGACCTCTCGGACTTCGGATTGAGCCCCGCCCGGACGGGTACCGTCCCCGCAACCCGCTGACCCTCCCGCCGCCCCGGCGCGAGGGCGCGTCTCGGTTAGGAGAACCATCGTGGCAACCGTGCTCTGGCTCATCGCCGTCGTGCTCGTGATCGCAGGGATCGTGCAGATCGTCCGCGGCGGGATCATCCCCGGCGTCGTGCTCATCGTGGTCGGGCTCCTGGTCGGACCCGGCGGGGTCAGCATCTTCAACGTCTGACCCCGACACCCGCCCACTCACGGCCCGGACCATGCCTCGCCTGCGCACCGTCTCGACCCAGATGCCGGGTTGGACGCGCCTGCCCCACGGGCGCGGCTTCCGCTACCTCGACGAGCAGAAGCGACCTCTCGACGCCTCCGACGTCGCCCGGGTCAAGGCGCTGGTCATCCCGCCGGCGTGGCGCGAGGTGTGGATCTCGCCCTTCCCCAACGGGCACCTGCAGGCGGTCGGCACCGACGAGGCCGGGCGGCGGCAGTACCTCTACCACGACGAGTGGCGACGGAAGCGGGACGAGGCGAAGTTCGACCGGGTCATCGAGATGGCCGCCCAGCTGCCGCGTGTGCGCAAGACGTTGCGGGCCGACCTCGCCAGCGCGTCCACCGCACGCGAGACCACCCTGGCCGCCGCGGTGCGCCTGATCGACCTCGGCTGCTTCCGCTTGGGCTCGGACTCCTCGGTCGAGGAGCACGGCAGCTACGGCCTCACCACGCTCGAGCGCCGGCACGTCCGCCGACGCGACGGCGGCTACGCCTTCTCCTTCGTGGGCAAGGCCGGCGTCGAGCACGACATCGACGTGCGCGACCCCGACCTGTGCAAGGTGCTCGAGCTGCTGGCCGGCCGTCGCCGCGGTGACGCGCGCCTGCTGTGCCACCAGATGAAGCGCCGGTGGGTGCCGCTGCAGGCCGGCGAGGTCAACGACCACATCCGCGAGCTGTTCGGTCTCGAGGTGACAGCCAAGGACTTCCGCACCTGGCACGCCACGGTGCACGTGGCCGCCGAGCTCGGCCGCAGCACCGCGACCACGAAGACCGCCCGGAAGAAGGCCGTGCGATCCGCCGTGGTCAGCGCCAGCGAGCTGCTGGGCAACACCCCGACGGTCTGCAAGAGCTCCTACGTCGACCCGCGGGTGCTCGACCTCTACGAGCACGACGTCACGATCGCCCCCTCGCTGAAGCGGTTAGCCACGAACGAGGACCGGGCCCGCGACCAGCTCGACCGTGCGGTCATCAAGCTGCTGACCGACTGAGGCGGTCTCAGACCTGCGGGACCAGCTTCAGCAGCCCGACGAGGGTCTGGGCGGCGTCGGCGCCCGCCGTGCCGCCACCGAGCGCGAGCTCCACGCACGACGGCACGTCGAGGTCCCTGCGCAGACGGTCACGCACGGCGTCCGCTGGTGCCTCCTGCGTGCTGGCCCCGGCCGCGGCGACGAGCTCGGTGAGAGTGCTGTCCGCCCGCTCGAAGACCGCCTCCTCGCAGTCCCAGGGCTCCGACCACTGCCGGTTCAGCAACGCCAGCCGCACCGCGCCCGGTCGGTAACGCTGGAGCAGGTCGTCGACGAGCACGAGGTTGCCGACCGACTTGCTCATCTTCACCCCGTCGACGCGGACCTCGCCGACGTGGATCGTGGTGCGGGCGAACGGGGTGACGCCGGTGGCCGCCTCGGCCATCGCCGTCTGGAACACGTGGTGGGGGAAGGCCAGGTCGGCGCCCCCGAGGAGCACGTCGACGGAGCTGCCGACCGAGCTCATCGCCATGGCGGCGCACTCGGCGTGCCAGCCCGGGCGTCCCCAGCCCCAGGGGCTCGGCCAGGCGGGATGGTCCTCGGAGGAGGGTCGCCACACCGGCACGTCGAACCGGGACTCCCGACCGGGCACGGCGGCCTGGTCGCCGTACTCGGTGGACAGGCGCAGCGCCTCGGCCTCGTCGAGGCCGAGCTGCGCGGGCAGGTGACCGCCCCGGAAGTAGACGAAGCCGCCGTGCTCGTACGCCGCGCCGCGGGACAGCAGGGCGGCGGCGAGGCGGACGACGGCGCCGACGTGGTTGCGGGCGTGCGGGGTCTGCGTGGGAGGCGCGACGGCGAGCGCGCGCATGTCGCGGTCGAAGCGGAACTCCTGGGTCAGCGCCAGCTCGTCGAAGGGGAGGCCCTGGCGCCACGCGGCGTGGGTGAGGACGTCGTCGACGTCGGTGACGTTGCGCGCCATCTCGGTCGCGACGCCGTCGGAGCGGGCCACCGAGCGCACCAGGTCGGCCCACACGAAGGTCGCGGCGTGCCCCACGTGGGTGACGTCGTACGGCGTGATGCCGCAGGCGTACATGCGCAGGGGGCCGACCGGGACGAGGTCGGTGCCGGCGAGCCGGAGCACCGCGGTGGAGGGCTCGTGCACCGGGTAACGGCCCTCGGCCCCGAGGATCCCGGACGTGGTGGCGCGTTGAGCTGGCACGGGTCCGATGATGCCCTATCGGCGCTGTCTAGGCGGGAGCGGACCCACCCAGCAGGGTCTCCGGGTCGTCGGCCGGTGTGGTGACCGCCTCCTCGGGCTTCCGCGACAGCACCGTGTCGATGTAGTCCTGGGCCGCCTCGAACGTGTCGACCTCGTGACCGGCCCGCTCGGACAGCAGCCAGCGGTGCACCAGCACCTCGTGGAAGATCTCCGGCGGCTCGAGGCGACCCCGGAGCTCGCGCGGGACCATCTGCACCAACGGCTCGTAGATTTCGGTCAGCCAGCGGTTGGCCAACGCCTCGCGGGGCAGGTCGGCGCCGACGTGGACGCCGAAGGAGGCGATGTCGTTGAGCAGCCGCCGCGCCTGGGCCTCCTCGGTCTCCAGGCCGGTCAGCGACCACAGCTCACGCCGGTGGTGGCCGGCCTCGACCACGCGGGGCTGGAGGCGCACCCGCTCCCCTGGGCCCTCGGAGACGATGTCCATCTCGTCGACGTCGAAGCCGAGGTCGTTGAGGGACTCCATCCACTCGGCGATCTTCCACAGCCCGGTGTCCCCGCCGCTGAAGGTCTCGGGCTGGGTCAGCGCGCTCCACAGGGCGTCGTAGCGGTCGCTCAGCATCTCGATGACCTGGGTGGGGTCGGACTCCTCGCCGACGAACCCGCCGGCCTGGAGGTCGAGGAGCTCGGCGAAGACGTTCTCGGTGGCCACGAGGAGGTCGTGGCGCCGCTGGCCGTCGGAGAGCTGGGGGCGCAGCTCGCCGGTCTCGGCGTCGACGAGGTAGGCCGCGAACTCCCCGGCGCTGCGGCGGAAGAGCACGTTCGACAGGGACACGTCGCCCCAGAAGAAGCCGGAGAGGTGCAGGCGCACGAGCAGCACCACGAGGGCGTCGACGATCGAGGGCAGGCTGTCGGCGCTCAGGCCGTGGGAGAACAACGAGCGGTAGGGCAGCGAGAACCGCAGGTGGCGGGTCACCAGGGCGCTCGGCAGCTCCTCGGCGTCGCGGGTCTGGCGTCCGGTGACCACCGCCTGGGGCACCACCGTGGGCAGGTCGAGCTTGCGCAGGTCGCGCAGCAGCTCGTACTCACGCCGCGCGATGGGCTCCTGGGTCTCCTTCACCGCGCAGGCGTGCCCCCCGACCCGCACGATCCGGACGACGTGACGGGAGATCCCTCGCGGGAGCGGGAGCACGACGTCGTCGCCCCACTCCTCCAGCGGCAGGTGCCAGGGCAGCCGGACCAGCTCCGGGTTCGGCTTGGTGGCCAAGATGCGCAGCGGCATGGCTCGAGCCTAGGGCAGGTCAGTCACCCGAGGGCGTGAGGACCAGCACGAGGTCGCCGCCCTCCACCTGCTGGGTGCCGCCGAGCGCCACGCGCTCGACGGTGCCGGCGAGCGGCGCCGTGATGGCGGCCTCCATCTTCATCGCCTCGATGGTCGCGACGGTGTCGCCCTGGGCGACGGTCGCTCCCTCCTCCACCTGCGGCGTGACCACTCCCCCGAAGGGCGCCGCGACGTGGCCGGGCTTCGAGGTGTCGGCCTTCTCCGCGGTCGGGGCGTCGGCCGAGACCGACCGGTCGCGGACGTTGACCGGGCGCAGCTGACCGTTGATGGTGCACATCACCGTCCGGATCCCCCGCTCGTCGGCCTCGCTGACGGCCTCGAGCCCCAGCAGCAGCGTCTTGCCCTCCTCGAGCCGCACCTGGTGCTCCCGGTTCTCGGCCAGCCCGTAGAGGAAGTCCACCGTCGAGAGCGCCGAGACGTCGCCGTACTTCTCGCGGGACTCGGCGAACTCTTTGGTGGGCCCGGGGAAGAGCAGGGCGTTGAGCGTGGTGCGGCGGTCCTCGGCCAGACCGCGGCGCTGGTCGTCGGTGAGCTCGGTGACACCCTGCCGGGTGGCGCGGCCGGCCAGCGCCTTGGTCCGGAACGGCTCGGGCCAGCCGCCGGGCGGGTCGCCGAGCTCGCCGGAGAGGAAGCCGACGACGGAGTCCGGTACGTCGAACTTGCGGGGGTCCTCGGCGAACTCGTGCGGGTCGGCCCCGACGCCGACCAGGTGCAGGGCGAGGTCACCGACGACCTTCGAGGACGGCGTGACCTTGACGATGTTGCCGAGGATGTCGTTCGCGGCGGCGTACATGTCCTCGATCTGCTCGAACTTCTCCCCCAGCCCGAGCGCGATGGCCTGCTGCCGCAGGTTGGAGAGCTGGCCACCGGGGATCTCGTGGGTGTAGACCCGCCCGGTCGGGGAGGGCAGCCCGGACTCGAAGGGCGCGTAGACCCGGCGGGTCGCCTCCCAGTAGGGCTCCAGGTCGCAGACCGCGGTCAGGGACAGCCCGGTCTCGCGCCCGGAGTGGTCGGTGGCGGCCACCAGGGCCGACAGCGACGGCTGGCTGGTGGTGCCGGCCATCGGCGCGGACGCGGCGTCGACCGCGTCGACGCCGGCGTCGATCGCGGCCAGCAGCGTCGCCAGCTGGCCACCGGGAGTGTCGTGGGTGTGCAGGTGGACCGGCAGGTCGAAGCGGTCGCGCAGCGCGGTGACCAGGCGCCGTGCGGCGGGCGGTCGCAGCAGGCCGGCCATGTCCTTGATCGCGATGACGTGGGCGCCGGCCTCGACGATGCGCTCGGCCAGGCCGAGGTAGTAGTCGAGGGTGTAGAGCTGCTCGCTGGGGTCCGACAGGTCGCCGGTGTAGCAGAGCGCGACCTCGGCGATGCTGGTGCCGGTGTCGCGCACGGCCTCGATGGCAGGACGCATCTGCTCGACGTCGTTGAGGGCGTCGAAGATGCGGAAGATGTCGATGCCGGTGGCCGCCGCCTCGTGCACGAAAGCCTCGGTGACCTCCGTGGGGTACGGCGTGTAGCCGACCGTGTTGCGGCCGCGCAGCAGCATCTGCAGGCAGATGTTCGGCGTCGCTCTGCGCAACCGCGCGAGCCGCTCCCACGGGTCCTCGGAGAGGAAGCGCAGCGCGACGTCGTAGGTCGCCCCGCCCCAGGCCTCGACCGAGAGCAGCTCCGGGGTCAGCCGGGCGACGTGTCCCGCGACGGCCTCGAGGTCGATGGTCCGCACGCGGGTGGCGAGCAGCGACTGGTGGGCGTCGCGGAAGGTGGTGTCGGTGACGGCGACGGCCTGCTGCTCGCGCAGGGATCGGGCGAACCCGACCGGGCCGAGCTCCTGGAGCCGCTGCCGGCTCCCGGCGGGCGGCTCGCCCGCCGGGAGCGCAGGCAGCTTCGCTGCCGCGTCGAGGTCGACGGGTGAGGCGCCGTGCGGCTGGTTCACCGTCACGTCGGCGAGGTAGGCGAGGAGCTTCGTGCCGCGGTCGGCGCTGGAGCGTGCCGTCAGCAGCTGGGGACGGTCGCCGATGAAGGAGGTGGTGATGCCCCCACGCCGGAAGTCGGGGTCGTCGAGCACCGCCGCCAGGAACGGGATGTTGGTGGCCACGCCGCGGATCCGGAACTCCGCGATCGCGCGCCGGGCCCGCTCGACGGCTGTGGTGAAGTCGCGCCCGCGGCAGGTGAGCTTGGTCAGCATCGAGTCGAAGTGCGCCGACACCTCCGCACCCGTGTACGTCGTACCGCCGTCGAGGCGGATGCCGGCGCCGCCGGGCGAGCGGTAGGTGGTGATGACGCCGGTGTCGGGGCGGAACCCGTTGGCAGGGTCCTCGGTGGTGATCCGGCACTGCAGCGCCGCACCCCGCAGCACGATGTCGTCCTGGCTCAGGCCGAGGTCGGCCAGCGACTCGCCGGACGCGATGCGCATCTGGGCCCGGACGAGGTCGACGTCGGTGACCTCCTCGGTCACGGTGTGCTCGACCTGGATGCGCGGATTCATCTCGATGAAGACGTAGTCGCCGTCCTCGTCCAGCAGGAACTCGACCGTGCCGGCGTTGACGTAGCCGATCTCGGTGGCGAAGCGGACCGCGTCGGCACACATCCGCTCCCGGATCGCGGGGTCCAGGTTGGGAGCCGGTGCCAGCTCGACGACCTTCTGGTGACGCCGCTGCACCGAGCAGTCACGCTCGAAGAGGTGGAGCACGGTGCCCTCGGTGTCAGCCAGGATCTGCACCTCGATGTGACGGGGGTTCACCACCGCCTGCTCGATGAAGACCGTCGGGTCGCCGAAGGCGCCGTCGGCCTCGCGCATGCACGACTCGAGCGCCTCGCGCAGGTGGCCGGCGTCGTCGACGCGACGCATGCCCCGGCCGCCACCACCGGCGACGGCCTTGACGAACAGCGGGTAGGGCATGTCCGCGGACGCCGCGACGAGGGCGTCGACGTCGGTGCCGGGCTCGACGCTGCTCAGTGTGGGGACCCCGGCGGCCTTCGCGGCCGCGATGGCACGTGCCTTGTTGCCGGTCAGGGTGAGCACGTCAGCGCTCGGCCCGACGAAGGTGATGCCCGCCGCCGCGCACGCCTCGGCCAGGTGCGGGTTCTCCGAGAGGAAGCCGTAGCCGGGGTAGACCGCGTCGGCGCCGGCGCGCACGGCGGTGGCGACGATGCCCTCGGGGTCGAGGTAGGCGCGCACCGGGTGACCGCGCTCGCCGATCTCGTAGGCCTCGTCGGCCTTCAGCCGGTGCTCGGAGTTGCGGTCCTCGTGAGGGAAGACGGCGACCGTCTCCGCCCCCAGCTCGTACGCCGCGCGGAATGCTCGGATCGCGATCTCGCCGCGGTTGGCCACCAGCACCTTGGAGAACATCGAACCCCTCGTGACGGCTCGGGCCGCAGCGGTCGCGGCAGACATCCGGAGCGAGCAGCCTAGCCGCGCGCCGGATCAGGAGGAGCCGTAGGGTCCCCACGCGGACGGCGTACCGAAGGGGTAGGCCAGCGGAGCGGCGTCGCCCTGGTGGGCTGCGCACCAGCGGTCCCGGGCGGTGCTGCTGCTCAACGGCGGCACGTAGGCCTGCGTGAGCAGCAGGCTGCGGGCGGTGGCGTCCGCGGCGGACTCGATGGAGGCCGCGACCTGGGCCCGCTCCTGCGGGGTGCGAGCCGCGACCAGCCGCTCGGCGTTTCGCCACGCGTTCTCCCGCCACGCGGAGATCATCTGGAACGTCACCAGGTAGCCCAGACCGAACGGGTCGCCGGCGTCGTCCAGCGTGGGGTCGAACCGTTGGGCCGCCTCTGCCAGCATCGCGGCGGTGGCCCGGTTGAGGAAGTCCTCGACCTTGACGTAGTCGGGCTTGCGCGAGGACCCGTCCGGGGCGACCAGCCCGACCGCGGCCACGACGAAGGGCAGGTCGCGGTTGATGTGGGCGTTCATGCCCAGCAGCAGGTCGCCGGTGGCGCTGACACGACGGTCGCGGGCGGCGTCGAAGGCCAGCAACCAGGACTGCGGCACCGCGGAGCGGTCGCCGTCGCGCCAGCTCGTGTAGGCGTCGGTGTAGTAGCGGGCGAATACCGCGTCCTGGTGGTTGGCGAACGGCACGTCCTGGTAGTAGCCGGGGAGGTCGCGCGACCAGCCGTAGGTCTGCGTGATGCGCAGGTAGGCCAGGGAGAACACCGCGCTGTGGGAGCAGGAGCGGGCGGTCTCCTCGAACACCCGGCCGAGCTCCTTCAGGGTGGTGCGCAGACAGGCGTCGCGTCCGGCGACGCAGTCGTTCTCGCTGGTCGGCACGAACCCCTCGGTCCACCCCGGGAGCACCGAGGACCACGGCACGTGGAGGGGCTCGTCAGCGGCGTGGGCCGACGGCGTCGTGACCAGCAGCGTCACCGGCGCCAGCAGCACACCGGCCAGCGTCGCGGCCGCGGTTCGCATCCCTGACCTCGACATCGCGGACACCTCCCAGGTCCACGCGCGACCGGGCCTCCCAGCCGATCGTCGCAATGTCCAGGTTAGGGACTTCTGGAGCCACGTCCAGGACCTGTGGCTGATCGGTCTAGCCCCACCCCACCCCTACTCGGGAGAGGCTCGGTGTGTGACCTGACGCACGGTCAGTCGTTGGAGGTTCCGTGAAGACACCACGCGCACGTCGCGCTGCCACTGCTCCCCACGCTCCCCGCGCTCCCCGCGCTGCCCTCGTGGCGGCCCTCGCAGCGGTTCCCCTCGCCCTCGGCCTGCTCGTCGTGCCGGCTCACGGGGCGGCCGACCTCGACGAACGCCCGGTCCTGCGCGAGCGCGCCGGTGCCGCACCGGTCGAGAGCGACCGCATCGAGCACGTCGCGGCCAACCCGGGCACGGCGGGCATCTCCGGCTGCTTCATGAAGACCGCCCCGCTGTTCGTCACCAGCGGTCTCGACAGCATCCAGGTGTGGAACGTGCGCAACCCCGAGGCACCCCGACGGGTCGGCACCCTGCCCAACGTGGTCTTCGAGAACGAGGCCATGAACTGCGGCGAGCGCCGTACGTCGAACGGCGTCAGGCGTTTCGCCCTGATCGGCGTGGACCTCGTCAACGCCACCCCTCCCGACGTCGAGCACGTCAACGTCGGCGGCGGTGAGCTGATCGTGGTCGACGTGACCCGGCCGTCGGCGCCGCGGATCCTGAGCCGGACGCCCGGCAGCACCTCGACGCACACGGTCGCCTGCGTCGACGACCGCAACTGCACGACCGCCTACAGCGCCGGCGACAGCGGGTCCGACGGCGGGTTCAGCATCTTCGACCTGCGCCGGCTCGCGAAGCCTCGCGAGGTCGACTCGAACACGCGCAAGGCCGGCGTGCAGTACTTCGCCTCCCCCACGGCCGGTCACAAGTGGAACTTCGACGCGGCCGGCTTCGGCACGCACACCGGCTTCGCCGGCGCCTCGATGTGGCGCACCGCCAAGCCGCGCCACCCGGAGCTGGTGACGACCACCGGTCTCGCCGGTCGGGGCGACGACCCGGCCTTCGCCGGCTACAACGACTTCATCCTCCACAACTCCTTCCGTCCCAACGCCCGGGCCTTCCGGCCCGGTGCCGCGCCCTCGATCGCCAACGGCAACGTGCTCCTGGTGACCGAGGAGGACTACGAGAACCCCGACTGCGCCGCCGCCGGCTCCTTCCAGACCTGGTGGGTCAAGCGCCTCGACGGGACCGGATCGGCCATCGTGCCGCTGGACAAGGTGGAGCTGGCCGACCTCGGCAGCTTCCCCTCCCCGGCCGGCACGTTCTGCTCGGCGCACTGGTTCGACTTCCGCCCCGGCGGCCTGGTCGCGGCCGGCTTCTACGGTGGCGGCACGCAGATCCTCGACGTCCGCGACGCCCGCGACATCAAGGCCTACGCCCACTCCGTGTGGGGTGCCTCCGAGGTCTGGGACGCCATGTGGGTGCCGGTCTACGAGAACGGCCGGATGACCAAGCGTCGCACCGACATCGTCTACTCCATCGACCTGGCCCGCGGCCTCGACGTGTACGACGTCCGCCTGCCGGGCGAGCAGGCCCGCGCCGCCTCCGACTCGGACGCCTCGATCCCCCTGGGGAGCGTGGCTCCGATGGGGCTCGTCGGAGGGGCGTTGGCGCTGTCACTGCTCGTGCGACGCCGGCGCGCGTGACGCACGGGCCGGCCCGGTGTGCGCGGACCTCGTCACATGATGGCTGATCGTCACTTAGAGTGACGCTGTCGCATCAGAGGACCACGGGGGTCGGTAAGCACATGCACAGAGGTCTCGCGCTGCCGTTGGCGGCCCTTCTCACGGCCGCGCTGGCCCTTCCGGCGTCGGCGTTCACGACACAGGCGCAACCAGTCGGGACGGAGCGTCGTCCGGCTGCGGAGCGCGCCGACGCCGGAGCCCCACCCAACGTCGTGATGATCACCGTCGACGACATGAAGGCCGACGATCTCACGTACATGCCACGCACGAAGCGGAACCTCGGCCGCCTGAACCTGACCGAGTTCGTCAGCAACCACCCGTTGTGCTGCCCGGCGCGGGCCGAGCTGCTCACCGGGCAGTTCGGCCACCACAACGGCGTGCACCACAACGGTGGGGAGGCCTCCTGGGGCGGCTACCAGGCGCTGAAGGCCAAGAACAACACCTTCGCCCGCTGGTTCAAGCAGGGCGGCTACTCCACGGCGATCGTCGGCAAGTTCATCAACGGCTTCCGGCCCCCGCGCGACGCCCGGCCCGCCGGCTGGAGCGACTTCATGCCGTTCGCGGGCGACTCCTACAGCGCCTACGACTACAAGTACCTCAAGAACGACCGGATCCGGACGGCGCCGAGCCAGCTGCACACCAACGACTTCGTCACGCGGGAGTCCGAGGCCCTCATCCGCGGCTACGCCGACGACCGCGACAGGCCGTTCCTGCTCTGGGCCTCCTACGTCGCTCCGCACGCCATGACCGACAAGCGGGGACGCTTCGGTGTCCCGGTTCCGGCCGCTCGTCACCGCGGCACGATGCCGGACGTCGTGCCGACCTCGGTGAGCAAGCCCTCCTACGAGGACCCGAGCACGCGCGAGCAGGCGCGCGCCTTCTACGAGGACTCCGAGACAGCGCCGTCGCGGCGCGAGGTCCGGCGCGCGGCGAAGCCGTCGATCCGCACGCTCAACCAGGCCCGCCTGGAGTCCCTGCAGTCGGTGGACGAGGGCGTCGGGCGCATCGTGCGGCGCCTGGGCCGCGAGGGCGAGCTGAGCAACACCGTCATCCTGTTCACCTCCGACAACGGCTTCCTCATGGGCGAGCACGGCGAGATGGGCAAGAACTCCTACTACGAGGAGTCGCTGCGGGTGCCCTTCCTCGCCCGTGGGCCGGGAGTCGCCCAGGGCGAGAGCCCCAAGGGCTCGATGATCACCGACATCGCGCCCTCGATCGCGGCTCTCGCCGGCGTCGACGTGCAGCGCGCGGTCGACGGTCGCGCTGACCTCTTCTCCCTCGACGGGGGCTGGTCGGACGCCGAAGGCGTGCTCATCCAGGCCGGGGGCGACCTCCACCCCTGGCTGTGGCGCGGGGTGCGGACCAGCCGGTGGACATTCGTACGGCGGGTCGGTGACAGCACCGTGCTGTTCGACCGCCAGGCGGACCCCTACCAGATGGACAGCGTGTCGGGTGAGAGGCCCGGCATCGAGGAGGAGCTGGAGGCGCTCGCGCCGCCCCTCGACGCAGGCTGAGGCGTGCCCTGGGGGCCGCGGCTAACGTGACGGAGTGACGGCACGGACCGGGGAGCAACCTGTGCCCCCGCTGGGCGACGAGGATCCCGACCCCCGTCGGTGGCGCGTCCTCGCGGTCACGCTGCTCGTCGGCTTCATGGCGCTGCTCGACGTCACCATCGTCAACATCGCGCTGCCCTCGATCCGGACCGGGCTCGACACCAGCGCCGGCACCGTCCAGTGGGTGGTCTCCGGCTACGCTCTGGCGTTCGGTCTGGTGCTCGTCACCGGCGGGCGCCTGGGGGACGCCTGGGGCCGCCGGCGGCTGATGCTGCTCGGGTTGAGCGGCTTCATCGCGAGCAGCGCGGCCGCGGGTCTGGCGCCGGGCATCGAGGTCCTCATCGCGGCCCGGCTGCTGCAGGGCGCCTCCGCCGGGCTGCTCACCCCGCAGTCCTCCGGCCTGATCCAGACGCTGTTCCGGGGACCGGAGCGGGGCACCGCCTTCGGTCTGTTCGGCTTCACCGTGTCGGTGTCCTCGGCGATCGGCCCCGTCCTGGGGGGCGTCATCATCGCGGCCGTGGGTGGGGACGACGCCTGGCGCTGGATCTTCCTCGTCAACATCCCCATCGGCCTCGTGGGTCTGGTCGCCATCGCTCGCATGGTGCCGGCCACGCGCCCCGACCGGGCCGACCCGCGCCTGGACCTCGTGGGTGCCGCGCTGCTCGGCGGTGCCGTGCTCTGCCTGCTCTACCCGGTGATCAGCCTCGAGAGCGGCGCCCGGCTGCCGCTCCTGCTGCTGCCGGTCAGCGCCCTGCTGGTGCTCGGCTTCATCCGGTGGGAGCACCGGACCGTGACGCGGGGCGGCGCACCGCTGCTGGACGTACCGCTGCTGCGGCAGGTGCCGGGCTACGCCCGCGGCATCGTGATCGGATCGCTCTACTTCACCGGCTTCACCGGTGTCTTCCTGGTGCTCAGCATCTTCCTCCAGGACGGCCTGGGCCTCTCTCCGCTCGACGCAGGACTGCTCCTGACCCCGTTCGCGGTGGGCTCGGCCGTCGCGAGCCCGGTCGCCGGGCGCCTGGTGTCGCGGGTCGAGCGCCGTCTGACGGTCGTCGCGCTGCTGATGATGATGACCGGGCTGGTGGCCCTCGTCCTGGTCGTGCCGCTCGCCGACGGCGACGCCTCCCTCTGGCTCGTCGTGGCGCTGCCGCTGCTGCTGGCCGGTCTGGGCGGAGGTGCCGTGGTGTCGCCCAACTTCACGCTGACTCTGGCCGACGTCCCCCCGCGCATGGGCGGGGCGGCCGGCGGTGCGGTGCAGACCGGGCAGCGCCTCGGGGCGTCCCTGGGTGCCGCCGCACTCGTGACGACCTACGAGCTCACCATGGGCGGCACGGGCAGCCCGGTGCGCGCACTCCAGGTGGCGATCGTGGTGGCGCTGGTCATCTTGTCGGCAGCGCTGCTGGTCGCGGCGCGCGGATCGCGGCGCGCGGAAGGCTGACGCTCACGACGGTCCCGCGCCCGGGGGTCGAGGTGATGTGGACCCGCCCCCGGTGGAGCGTCACGATCGTCTTGACGATGGTGAGCCCCAGCCCGGTGCCCTGGATGGCCTGCGCGGTGGCAGTCGAGGAGCGGAAGAAGCGGGTGAAGAGCCGGCTCTGCTCGGCCTCCGGGATGCCCACGCCGTCGTCGGTCACCGTGAGGTGGACGGTGTCCTCCTCGGCGTCGAGCCGGACCGTGATCGTGCCGCCGTCAGGGGTGAACTTCACCGCGTTGGTCAACAGGTTGACCAGCAGTCGCTCCAGCTGGCGCGGGTCGGCCTCCATCTCCACCGGGTCGCCGGGGACCTCCACGCGGACCTCCAGGTCCCGCCGGTTCAGGCCGGTCAGCACCGTGTCGTAGGCGTCGGCCACGACCGTGGCGAGGTCGCAGCCGACCAGCTGGAGCTCCATGGCCGAGGACTCGATGCGCGAGAGCGTCAGCAGGTCCTCGATGAGCAGCAGCAGCCGTCCGCTGTTGCGACTCACGCGCCCCAGGAAGTCGCGCTGGGTGGCCGTGAGGTCGCCGCCCGCGCCGTCCTCGAGCATCTCGGTGTAGCCCACGATGTTGGTGATCGGTGTGCGCAGCTCGTGGCTGACGGTCGAGACGAAGTCGGTCTTGGTCTGGTCGAGCTCCTCCAGGCGTCGTACCGCGGTGGCCTGGTGCTCGAGGGCCTGCACCAGAGCCTCCTGGGCGCGCTCCCGCTCCGTGACGTCCTCGGCGGTGGCCAGGAAGCCGGCGGTGCGACCGTCGGCGTCGGGCACCGCGGCCAGGCTGAGCAGCATCGTGCGTTCCTCGCCGTCGGCCCGCACGAAGCGCCACAGCTGGCGTGGCTCGTGGCCGGCGACGAGCGCGCGGCAGATGTCGACGAACCGTGGCCGGGTCCCTGCGACCTCCGCCAGCCGGGCCAGCTCCTCAGCGGGATGGAACCGGTCGAGGCCCGAGCCGACCACCTCGGCGCTTCCCACCCCCAGCATGCGCTCGGCGCCCGGGTTGAACAGCGTCACCCGACCGACCTCGTCGAGGGCGATGATCGCGGTCCCGGTCGCGGACGCGACCAGGCGCTCGAGGGTCTCGCGGCCGCTCGCCACCTCGGCGGCCGAGTGCCGCTGCTGGGCGACCGCGACCGAGAGCGGGAGCAGGATGAGCCCGCAGTCGATGAGGAAGAGCTGGAGAAACCCGGAGGCCAGCTCGGGCGCCAGGTCGTAGCGCGACTCGAGACCCCAGACCGGCCCGACCTGCCACGCGGTGAGCACCGTGGCCACCGCCGCGACCACGGTCAGCAGCAGCGTCGCCTCGCGCAGGGTGCCCCGGAAGCCGAGCCAGGCGAACATCGGCATGACGACGAAGAGCAGCGGCGGGACGTCGGAGCTCACGAAGACCACCACGGTCGTGGTCAGGGCCAACCCCCACTGGACGGCCCGCTCCTGGGCCGAGGCCAGCGCAGGGAACGTGGGCGTGCGCAGGAACAGCGGCAGCAGCACCATCAGTGCAGCGGCATGGGTGCCGAGGACCGCGACGGCGGTGAGGCCGGGGTCGCCCAGGCCGGCGAGGGCGTTGACGCCGGCGTAGCCGGCGGCCGCCGTGACCGCCCCGGCCGTGATCGCCCGCACCGTGCGCGAGACGTCACCGTCGTCGAGCAGCGCCGGAACCCCACCGCGCTCGGGCCGCAGCAGCCGTCGGACCACCCACGACTCCAGCACGCAGACGAGCCCCATGCCCGCTGCTGCCATCGGCGGCACACCGGCGGCGAGGTGGACCACGACGATGCCGGGCAGCCAGACCACCAGCCACAGCACGGTGCGCGACCACGGCACGAGCAGCAGGGTGCCGGCCATCACGCCCGCCGCGGGCCACATCGGGGCGACGAGGCTCTCACCGCGCGCGGCCCCCTCGGCCAGGAACGAGACCCCGAGGGTCACGACCACGAGCAGGGCGTGGCGGACGCGGTCGTCGACGATGTCGGCGAGCGCCACCTGCCGCACCCTCACCCCCGTTGTCAGTCGACTCCGCTCCGAGGATAGCGCCGGGACCGGCGCTGCGCGGCGACTCCGGGAGTCCCGTACTTCTGCGCTGTGCGTCCTGGTCCTAGACTCCCCGGCATGGGTGCTCAGCGGGTGTACCTCCACGTCGGGGCCCCCAAGTCGGGCACGACGTACCTCCAGGCACGGTTGGCCGCCAACGCCCGCTCGCTGTCGCGCCACGGGCTCCAGGTGCCCACCCCCGGCCGGCTCGTGCCGCGCCCCAAGGCCCACTTCCTCGCCGCCCTCGACCTGTTGGAGCAGGACTGGGGAGGCCCCCCCGGTCACGCCGTCGGCTCGTGGCACCGGCTGATCGACGCGATCGACCCGAGGGCCCGGGCCGTGGTCGTCTCCCACGAGATCCTCGCGCCCGCGCCGCCCGCAGCGGTGCGCCGAGCACTGAGCGACCTCGCCGGGGCCCAGGGCACCCGCGGAGCGGGCGTGGGCACCCGTGAGGTCCATGTCGTCCTCACCGCCCGCGAGCCGGCAGGTGCCCTGGCCTCGGCCTGGCAGGAGTCGGTCAAGCAGGGCCGCCGCTGGTCCTTCGCGCGCTTCCTGGACCTCGCCGAGTCCCGTCGCGGCTGGTGGTTCCGTGCGCTCGACCTGCCGGCCGTGCTCGGCGCGTGGGCCGCGGACCTCCCGCCCGAGCGAGTCCACCTGGTGACGGTGCCGCCGGTCTCCGGCGGCCAGGACGAGCTGTGGCGCCGGTTCTGCGACGCCCTCGAGGCCGACATGGCAGCCGGGCCGCAGGTGCCGGGAGCGTCGAACCGTTCCCTCGGCGTCGTCGAGGCCGCGCTGCTACGGCGGTTGAACGATCGCAGCGGCCGGGAGCGCGCCGACCACCTGCGCGCGGAGCGCATCACGACCCTGCTGGGCCCCGGTGGGCTGGAGGAACGGACCTCTCCTCGACTGGCTCTCCCCCCGGCGCGGCACCCGTGGGTGGTCGAGGAGTCGCAGCGCTGGCGCCGGTGGCTCGAGGAGCACGCCGTCACCGTCCACGGGTCGCTGGAGGAGCTCCAGCCCCCGCCGCCGGCAGCGGGCTGGGTCGACCCCGACGCCGTGCCCGAAGGGGACCTGCTCGAGCGGGCCCAGGAGGTCGACCGGCAGCTGCGCCGCCACGGCCCGGGTCGAGCGGAGCGGCTGCAGCGCCGCGCCCGCCTCGCGCGGGACCTGGTCGCCGGCAACGGCTGACCGCTCGGCCGGCGCCGCTTGGTCCGAGGGGTGGCGCGCGGTGACTTCTCGGGATGGAATGTCCCCGCACCCCCGCCTCCGGCCCCCGGGCCGACGAGAAGGAGCCGCTGATGTTCTACCCCCTGACCGTGCGTGACTTCATCGACCGGGCCGAGACCGTCTACCCCGACCGCCTCGCCGTGGTCGACGAGCCGGACCAGCCGGCGACGAGCCTCGGGGCGCTGACCTACCGCGAGGTGGCGACCCTGGCCCGGGCGCAGGCCGCGCGGCTCGACGAGCTCGGCGTGCCCGTCGGGGGTCGTGTCGCCGTGGTCTCGCACAACTCGGCCCGGCTGCTGACCTCCTTCTTCGGGGTCAGCGGGTCCGGCCGGGTCCTGGTGCCGGTGAACTTCCGGCTCAGCGTCAAGGAGATCCAGTACATCGTGGCCCACTCCGGCGCCGAGGTCGTGTACGTCGACCCGGAACGCACCGACGTGCTCGAGGCCCTCGACGTCCCCCACAAGTTCATGATCGGCGACGACGACGCCCTGTTCCTCCGCGACGTCGAGCCACGCCCCTGGGACGACCCGGACGAGGCCGCCACCGCCACCGTCAACTACACCTCCGGCACCACGGCCCGACCCAAGGGCGTCCAGCTGACCCACCGGAACCTCTGGCTCAACGCCACCGTGTTCGGGCTCCACGCCGGCGTGAACGACCGCGACGTCTACCTGCACACGCTTCCGATGTTCCACGCCAACGGGTGGGGCATGCCCTACGTCACCACCGGGCTCGGCGTACCCCACGTGGTGCTGCGCAAGGTCGACGGCGCCGAGATCCTGCGACGCATCGACCAGCACGGTGTCACGCTCATGTGCGCCGCCCCGGCCGTGGTCAGCGCCGCCCTCGAGGCGGCCGGGTCGTGGGAGGGCGAGATCCCCGGTCGCGACCGGGTGCGCGTCATCGTGGCCGGGGCGCCTCCCCCGACCCGGACCATCGAGCGGGTCCTCGAGGAGCTCGGGTGGGAGTTCAACCAGATCTACGGCCTCACCGAGACCTCGCCCCTCGTCACGGTCAACCGCAAGCGCGCGGAGTGGGACGACCTGTCCACGCACGACCTGGCGACCCGGCTGGGGCGTGCCGGCGCGCCCGCGCTCGGCGTGCGCGTCGAGATCGACCCGCACGGCGAGGTGCTCACCGCCTCCAACCACAACCTGGACGGCTACTGGGACCAGCCGGAGGAGACCGAGCGGGTGCAGGCCGGGAACACCTTCCACACCGGTGACGGCGGCTACCTCGACGACGAGGACGGCTACCTCGTGATCTCCGACCGCAAGAAGGACGTGATCATCTCGGGCGGCGAGAACGTCTCCTCCATCGAGGTCGAGGACGCCCTCATGTCGCACCCCGCCGTCACGGAGGTGGCGGTCATCGGCATCCCCGACGAGAGGTGGGGCGAGCTGGTCACCGCGCTCGTGGTCACCGACCCGGACGGCGACGGCGTGACGGCCGACGAGGTCATCGCCTTCTGCCGCAGCAGCCTGGCCGGCTACAAGTGCCCCAAACGGGTGGACTTCGTCGCGGAGCTGCCCCGCACCGCGACCGGGAAGCTGCAGAAGTTCAAGCTGCGGGAGCCGTTCTGGAAGGACCAGGGACGCCAGGTCAACTAGCCGCCGCCGTGCGGACGTGATCCCCTCGGACCAGGACGGTTCAGGGTTCGCCCAGCGGGTACGGGGACTGTGACCGCCGTCTCACCCCGACTCTCGGAGGCACTGTGCCGAACCTCGCGACCCACCTGACCACGACCGCGCAGCAGCACGGCGATCGTGCGGCGGTGAAGCTGGACGACACCGTGCTCTCCTACGACCAGCTGCTCGAGGCGGCGCAACGGGTGACCACGTTGCTCAAGGGCAAGGGCATCGGTCCGGGCGACCGGATCGGGATGGTGCTGCCGAACGTGCCCCACTTCCCGGTGATCTTCTACGGTGCCGTGGCGGCCGGGGCCGTGGTGGTGCCGATGAACCCGCTGCTCAAGGGCCGCGAGGTGGAGTACTACCTGAAGGACTCCGGCGCCTCGCTGGTGTTCGCCTGGGAGGACATGGCCGAGGAGGCCACCAAGGGCGCGGAGGCCGTCGACATCGAGTGCATCCCCGTCGAGGCTGAGGGCTTCCTGCAGATGCTCGGCGAGCACGAGCCCGACGACGAGGTCGTCGAGCGCGACGGGGAGGACACCATGGTGCTGCTCTACACCTCCGGCACCACCGGCCAGCCCAAGGGCGCCGAGCTCACCCACGACAACATGATCACCAACGCCCTGACCACGGCGGAGACCCTCGTCGAGCTGTCCGAGGAGGACGTGGTCATGGGCTGCCTGCCGCTGTTCCACTGCTTCGGCCTGACGTGCGGGCTCAACGCCGCGGTGGCCAAGGGTGCCTGCCTCACCCTCATCCCCCGCTTCGACGCCGCCAAGGCGCTCGAGGTCGTCGGACGCGACAAGGTCACCGTCTTCGAGGGCGTTCCCACGATGTACGCCGGGATGCTGCACGTCGACGACGCCGAGTCCGCTGACATGTCCTCGCTGCGGGCCTGCATCTCGGGTGGCGCAGCGATGCCGGCCGAGGTGATGAAGAACTTCGAGAAGACCTTCGACTGCATCGTCATGGAGGGCTACGGCCTGTCGGAGACCTCTCCGGTCGCGTCGTTCAACCGGCCCGACATGGAGCGCAAGCCAGGCACCATCGGCACCGCGCTGCGCGGGGTGGAGATGAAGCTGATCGACGACGAGGGCCAGGACGTCACCGAGGACGACGCCGTCGGCGAGATCGCGATCAAGGGCGAGAACGTCATGAAGGGCTACTGGGGCCGTGAGGAGGCGACCGAGGAGTCGATCGTGGACGGCTGGTTCCGCACCGGCGACCTGGCCAAGGTCGACGACGAGGGCTACTTCACGATCGTCGACCGGAAGAAGGACCTCATCATCCGCGGCGGCTACAACGTCTACCCGCTCGAGGTGGAGGACGTGCTCTACGAGCACGACGCGGTGGCGGAGGTCGCGGTCATCGGGATCCCCCACGACGAGCTCGGCGAGGAGGTCGGCGCCGCCGTCGCCCTCAAGGAGGGCCAGCAGCTCGACGAGAGCGAGCTGCAGGAGTTCGCCAAGGAGCGGCTCGCCGCCTACAAGTACCCCCGCAAGCTCTGGCTCGTCGACGAGCTGCCCAAGGGCCCCACCGGCAAGATCCTGCGGCGCGAGGTCAGCGCCCCCGACGACCAGACCGACCAGAGCGACGAGAAGGCCGAGGCCACGAAGTGACTGCCGTACCCACCGAGAAGGAGGCCGCGGCCCAGAGCCGCCTGGACGTCGCCGAGATCGAGCCCGGCGAGGACAGCAGCGAGCTGTCGATGCCGCTGGACCTGCTCCTGACCGACGCCGGGCGCAGCCCGGTCCGGCGGTTCCTGCCAGGCGTCTCCGGCGTGAAGTTCGCCGCCGGCCTCGCCCGTCGCCCGCACAAGGTGGCCGGGCGCGTCGCCGGCCTCGGGGTGGAGCTGGCCAAGGTCGGCGTCGGTCGCTCCGAGCTGGAGCCCCACGCCAAGGACCGCCGCTTCACCGAGGAGGCGTGGGCCCGCAACCCGCTCTTCAAGCGCACCCTCCAGGGCTACCTGGCCTGGGGCCAGGCGGTGCGCGGCCTGGTCGACGACGCGGAGCTGGGCTGGGGCGACGAGCAGCGCATGGGCTTCATCCTCGACAACCTCGTCGAGGCCACGTCCCCCAGCAACAACCCGTTCCTCAACCCCAAGGTGATCAAGCGGATGCTCGACACCGGCGGCGGCAACCTCGCCGAGGGCGGGCGCCGCTTCGTGCGCGACTTCGCCACGGCTCCGCGGGTGCCCTCCATGGTCGAGCCGGACGCGTTCGAGGTCGGCGTCGACATCGCAGTCACCCCAGGCGCGGTGGTCTTCCGCACCGACGTGTTCGAGCTCATCCAGTACACCCCCCAGACCGGCAAGGTCCGTCAGGTGCCGCTGCTGATCGTGCCGCCGACGATCAACAAGTACTACGTCATCGACCTCGCCGAGCAGCGCAGCCTCGTCGAGCACCTGGTCCAGAACGGCCAACAGGTCTACTGCATCTCCTGGCGCAACCCCGACGCCAGGCACGCCGACTGGGGCCTGGACACCTACGGTCAGGCGATCATCGAGGCGATGCAGGTCGCCCAGGACATCTCGCGCCAGGACAGGGTCGCGATGTTCGCCATCTGCTCGGGCGGCATGATCGCCTCGATGGTGCTGGCCCATCTGGCTGACAAGGGCGAGCTCGACCGCATCGCAGCCTTCAGCCTCGCCGTGACGGTCCTGGACCAGGAGCAGGCCGGTCTGCCGAGCGCGTTGCTCTCGCGCAAGGCCGCAGCGGCCTCGACGCGGGCGTCGCGCGAGAAGGGCTATCTCGACGGTCGGGCGCTGGCCGAGATCTTCGCCTGGCTGCGCCCCAACGACCTCATCTGGAACTACTGGGTCAACAACTACCTGATGGGTCACGCCCCGAAGGCGTTCGACATCCTCTACTGGAACGCCGACCCGGTGCGGATGAGCGCGGCGATGCACCGCGACTTCATGGATCTGGCCATCCGCAACGCTCTCACCGAGCCGGGCGAGGCCGAGATGCTGGGCAGCAAGGTCGACCTCTCGAAGGTCGACGTCGACTCCTACGTCGTCGCCGGCATCGCCGACCACCTCTGCAAGTGGGAGTCGTGCTACCAGACGACCCAGCTCCTCGGCGGCGAGTCGAAGTTCGTGCTGTCCACCAGCGGTCACATCGCCGCTATGGTCAACCCTCCGGGCAACGAGAAGGCCAGCTTCCAGACCGCGCCGGACAACCCCGCGGAGGCGTCGGCGTGGCTCGAGAAGGCCTCCAAGGTGAAGGGCAGCTGGTGGAACGACTACGCGGACTGGTTGAACGAGCGCACCGGCGAGGAGCGCAACAAGCCTCGTCGTCTCGGGTCGGCGGAGTACGAGCCGCTCTGCGAGGCTCCCGGCACCTACGTCCACGATCGCTGAGCCCGACCGCGTGAGCCTCACCCAGGACACCGACGTGAGCGCCTGCGCCCCGGACAAGGTCCGCACCGTCACGGTGCGCGGCGTGGCGGTGCGCATCTCGGAGCGGCGAGGCTGCGGCGACTACCTGCACGAGCCGCCGCTGCTGCTGTGCAACGGCATCGGCGTCAGCTTCGAGGCGCTGCAGCCCTTCGTCGACGCGCTCCACCCGCATCGGGGCATCGTCCGGTTCGACGTGCCCGGGGTCGGGGGCAGCCCGCTGCCGCCGTACCCCTACACGATCGCGGGGCTGGCCTCGTGGCTGACCGCGGTGATGTCGTCGCTGGGTCACCAGCGCTTCGACGTGCTCGGGCTGTCCTGGGGCGGGGGGCTCGCCCAGCAGCTGGCCGTCCAGTCGCGCCGCAGGGTGCGGCGGGTCGTGCTCGCCGCGACCGGCACCGGCTGCCTCATGGTCCCGGCCCACCCGAGCGTGCTGGGCAAGATGATGACGCCACGCCGCCACCGCGACCCCGAGTACGCCGCCTCGATCGCCGCCGACATCTACGGCGGTTCCATGCGCACCCACCCCGAGCGCGGCGCACGGTTGCTGCACGCCGCCACCCGCTCGGGTCCCAAGCGCGGCTACTACTACCAGCTGCTGGCGATGACGGGATGGACGAGCCTGCCCTTCCTCGGGCTGGTGCGTCAGCCGACCCTGGTGCTGGGCGGGGTCGACGACCCGATCATCCCCGTGGCGAACCCGAAGATGCAGGCGCGGCTGATCCCCCGCGCCCGTCTCCACCTGTACGACGGTGGTCACCTGGGGATCGTCACCGAGGCCGACGAGCTCGCCCCTGTCGTCGACGCCTTCCTGGACGAGGAGCTGACCGCATGACCACCACCGACCATGACACACGGGCCGACGGGCTCGACGAGCTGACGCTCGACGACTCCCCCGCCTCCGACTTCCTGGGCTTCGAGCTGCTGCTCGAGGAGCAGGACCGAGAGCTGCTCAGCCGCGTGCGGGCCTTCATGACCCGCGAGGTGGAGCCCGTCATCAACGACTACTGGACCCGCGCGGCCTTCCCGCACGACCTGGTCCCCGGCCTGGCGAAGCTCGGCATCGCCGGGCTCGCGTACGACGGACCCGGCTGCCCTGGCCGCGGCGCCCTGGTCGACGGCCTGGTCAGCATGGAGATGTCACGCACGGACCCGTCGATGGGCACTTTCTTGGGGGTCCACGGCGGCCTCGCCATGGGGTCGATCCAGCTGTGCGGGTCCGACGAGCAGCGCGAGCGGTGGCTGCCGGCGATGGCGCGGATGGAGCTGATCGGCGCCTTCGGCCTGACCGAGCCCGACGTCGGCTCGGCGATCTCGGCCGGCCTGGCCACCAGCGCCACCCGCGACGGGGACGACTGGATCCTCAACGGCGCCAAGAAGTGGATCGGCAACGCCGCCTTCGCCGACCTGGTGATCATCTGGGCCCGCGACACCGACGACGGCCAGGTCAAGGGCTTCGTGGTCGAGAAGGACACCGACGGCATGGAGTTCCACAAGCAGGAGGACAAGATCGCCCTCCGCGTGGTCCAGAACGCCGAGATCCACCTGAGCGACGTGCGCGTCCCGGAGACCAACCGGCTGCAGAAGGCCGACAGCTTCCGCGCCACCGCAGACGTGCTGCGCGTGACCCGCATGAGCGTGGCCTGGGCTGCGACCGGCACCGCGCGCGGAGCCTTCGAGCACGCGCTGCGCTACACCAAGGCCCGCGAGCAGTTCGGCCGGCCGATCGCGTCGTTCCAGCTGGTGCAGGACCTGCTGGTCAAGATGCTGTCGAACGTCACCGCGGCGACCGCGATGAACGTGCGCGCCTCCCAGCTGCAGGAGGCCGGGCTGCTGCGCGACGAGCACGCGTCGCTGTGCAAGGCCCACAGCACGGTCCGGATGCGCGAGACGGTCGGCTGGGCCCGGGAGGTGCTGGGCGGCAACGGCATCCTTCTCGAGCACCACGTCGGGCGGTTCGTGGCCGACGCCGAGGCGCTCTACTCCTACGAGGGCACCCGGGAGATGAACACCCTGATCGTGGGTCGGGCGATCACCGGCGAGAGCGCCTTCGTCTGAGTCGTCAGGGTTCGCACCGCGCAGACGACGAGGCGGACCGTGGCGTCGATGCCACGGTCCGCCTCTCGTCTGCGGGGGTCCTGCTCAGAAGCCGCCGAAGAGCGACCCGAGAGTGATGACCACGATCAGTGCCACCACCGGGATGGCCACCGCCACCACGAAGATGTCCTTGTAGGACTGGCGGTGGGTGAGGCCACAGATCGCCAGGACGGTCACGACGGCGCCGTTGTGGGGCAGGGCGTCGAAGCCGCCGGCCGCGAGCACCGTGACGCGGTGCATGAGCTCGAGGCTGATGCCCTGGTCCTCGGCCAGTCCGCGGAACTGCTCACCGAGGGTCTGCAGCGCGATGCTCATGCCACCGGACGCCGAACCGGTGATGCCGGCCAGCACGTTGACAGCCACGGCGAGCGAGATCACCGGGTTGTTGGAGATCCCGAGCACGGAGTCACGCACGATCTTGAAGGCGGGCAGGGACGCGATCACGGCGCCGTACCCGACCTCGCTGGCGGTGTTGAAGATCGGCAGGAACGAACCCATCGTGCCGTCGTTGACCGAGGTCTTGAGGTTGCCGAAGCGCGCCGTGTTGGTCGCCACCACCACGAGGCAGGCCGCGACGAGCGCGACGACGATGGCCCAGATGCCGCCGACGGTCTCGACATCGGTGTTGCCGTAGGCGTCCGAGGCCAGGTAGTCGGTGTTCATGGCCGGGAAGATCCAGGTGACCAGCGCATAGTTGAGCGCGATGACGACGAAGATCGGCAGGAACGCGATGAGCGCGCCGGGACGCGGGAGCGTCGACTGATCGGTGCCGGCGTCCGGCTCGGAGTCCATCAGCGTGGTCATGCCGCCACCGGACGAGCTGGTGGCGGTGGCCGTGCCGGCGCCGTCGGTGGAGCGCTCGCTCGAGCCGGTCCCGCCGGTGCCGGAGCCGCCGTTGCCCGACTTCTTGGAGAAGCGGCTGAAGATGCCGCCGTTGCCGGGACGCTCGGGCGGGAGGTAGGTCTCGCCCGCCGCGGAGAGGCGCTTGGCGCGGAACATCAGGTAGCCGGTGCCGCCGCCGAACATGATGAGCGCGGCGATGATGCCCAGGCCGGGCGCAGCGAAGGCGTCGGTGCCGAAGAAGGGCGCCGGGATCGCGTTCTGGATCTGCGGGGTGCCGGGCAGCGCGGTCATGGTGAAGGTGAAGGAGCCGAGCGCGATGGTCGCGGGGATGAGCCGCTTCGGCACGCCGGCTTCGCGGAAGAGCGCCGCGGCGATCGGGAAGACCGCGAAGGCGACCACGAACAGCGACACGCCGCCGTAGGTCAGGATGCCGCAGGCCAGCACGATCGCGAGGATCGAGCGGGTGTCACCCAGCCGCTCCACGATGAAGTAGGCGATGGCGCGTGCGGCCCCGCTGTCGTCCATGAGCTTGCCGAACAGGGCGCCCAGAAGGAACAGCGGGAAGTAGGTGATCAGGTAGTTGCCCAGCGCCGGCATGAAGACCTGGGTGTAGGTCGCCAGCATCGGCAGCCCACCGGCGAACGCGGTCGCGAGCAGGGCCATGAGCGGCGCCAGGATGATCACGTTGATGCCGCGGTAGGCCAGGACGATCAACAGGACGAGGGACAAGATGATGCCGAGGAGCCCGATCATGGGCAGGTCCTTCCGATGGGTGGTGCGGGAGTCGTGCGTGGTCCGAGCGTGTGAGGGTGAGCCGGCGTTGTCGATTCAGCCGGCGGTCCAGCCGCCGTCGAGGGTGATCGAGGAACCGGTCACCGAGTCGGTGCCGGGACCGCAGAGGTAGGCCACCGTGGCAGCCACCTCCTCGGGCTCGACGAGGCGCTTGACGGGCGTGCGCGCCAGCAGCACCTGCTCGAGGACCTCGTCCTCGGTGATGCCGTGGGCCTGGGCCTGGGAGGCGATCTGGTTCTCGACCAGGGCGGTGCGGACGTAGCCGGGAGCGACGGTGTTGCTGGTGACGCCCTTGCCGGACGCCTCCATCGCCACCACCTTGGACAGCCCCTCGAGGCCGTGCTTGGCGCTGACGTAGGCCACCTTGTACGGCGAGGCGCGGTGACCGTGCACCGAGGTGATGTGGACGACGCGTCCCCACCCGGCGGCGTACATGCCGGGCAGCAGGGCGCGGGTGAGCCGGAACGGCGCCTCGAGGAGCACGCGCTGGATCAGCGTGAACTGGACCGGGTCGAACTCCTCGATCGGGGCGACGTGCTGGAGCCCGGCGTTGTTGACCAGGATGTCGGCGCGCAGGCCCTGCGCGTCGAGGTCGTCGAACACGGCCGGGTCGCCGAGGTCGGCGACGAGTGCCTCACCACCGATCGCCTCGGCGACGGCGTGGGCGTTGTCCTTGTCGCGGTCCAGGACGGTGACGTGGGCGCCGTCGGCCGCGAGGCGGTGCGCGACCGCCCGGCCGATGCCACCGGCGCCGCCCGTGACGAGGGCGGTGCGGCCGGTCAGCGGACGGGATGCGTCCGCGGGCAGGGGTGTGACGGGGGTCTCGTACATTTGCCCGAATCTACGCAGTGGTGGCCGTCACGTACATGTGGGGACGACCCACATCGCCACGATCGGTATGTGCTCGAAGCCCGGTCCCAGGCGGCGCGGCATGTCAACGGCCGGTGAAGACCGGGGTCCGCTTCTCCGAGCGCGCCGTGGCCGCCTCGCGCACGTCGTCGCTGGCCCAGCACCGGTCGAAGCTCGTCTGCACGTCGTCGTCCGCACCCCCGTTGAGGACCAGCTTGTTGTGGGCCAGCGACAACGGGGCGAGGGCCGCGATCTCGTGGGCCCACGCCAGGGCCGCGTCGAGGGTGCCCTCCCGGTCGACCAGCCCACACGCCAGCGCGGCGTCGCGGTCGATCGTCTCCGCGGCGAGCATGAGCCGCCGCGCGACTCCCCCGCCGGCGATCTCCGCGAGGGTGCGCATCGTCCAGGCGTCGACGGCCATCCCGTTGCGAGCGGTGGGCACCCCGAACGTCGCCGACGTGTCCGCGATGCGGAGGTCGCAGGCCAGCGCCAGCTGGGTCCCGGCGCCGATGGCCGGTCCGTTGACGGCCGCGATGACCGGCACCGGGAGCCGCGTCAGCCCGTGAAGCATCCCGTAGAGCGCCTCGATGAACTCGTCGCCGTACACCCCTCCTAAGTCGGCGCCCGAGCAGAACGCCGTCCCGGCGCCGGTCACCACAATCACCCGAGCGCCCTCGTCCACCGCCTCCTGCGATGCGGCCGCCAGCGCCCGGCACAGCTCCAGGTCCAGCGCGTTGCGCCGCTCCTCCCGCTGCAGCTCGAGCACCGTCACAGGGCCGTCAGGTCGGATCGCCAACATGGGTCGAACCCTACGGGCGACACCGCTCGGCGGCTCGCCCCGTCGGAGGACCGGTTGGTGTGACATTCGCGATCCGGCCCGGCCCCCTGCGGCGGCGGGGTGGCACACAGGTGGGCTTGGCTGGCTGCGTCCAACCCGACGTGTGCGGACGTCTGACTCCGCACCGCAAGGAGTCGGCAAGACGGTCGTTTCCGAACCGGGTTAGCCGATCGCGTCCGGGGAGTCGGTGCCGTCGATGATTCGGCGCATCACCCAGACGTCGTCCGAACCCGACCCTCCGAGCAACGTAACGGCCATCAACGGGACACGTTCCTTCGTCGCGTCCGAGATCATCGTTGCTTGCCAGACCTCGCGTTGGCCGCCGGAGTCGGCGTAGCCGCTGCCGTCGAGTTCGATGACTAGGCGCCCTTGCCTCAAGACATACCGGCCCTGCAAGCCCCGCGGCTCATCGAACAGCAAGACTCCCTCGGGGTCGGCAACGAACGTGCCGTCGCGTTGGAACCGCCAGAGCATGGACTTCTCGAGCTCGTCCAGGGGACGGAACCCATCGTCCATCATCCAGATGCCGACGAGCTCGCGGAGCGGTGGTGGACCACCCGACGCGCAGGCCGCGGTGTAGTAGTCCCTGAGAGTGCTGCTCCGTTCTGGCAGCTCGATCTCTCGCTCGAAGACTCCGTCCGCGCCCTTGAGAGTTACTTGAACCGATCTCAGGGTCGGGGGCACGCCGTAGGAGCAGCCCGGGGGCGTGGCGAAGCGAACCGACTCCCAACCACCGGGAGCGAGTTCGACCTCGGCGACATCGCCGCGCAAGTCGTCAAAGTCGAGTCCCGTGACGGTTACGGCCTCATCGCCGTGGTTGAACAGCTGCAGGTCGAAGAGGGGACCGTGCTCTCCGGACTCCTCGCTGATCTGCAGGGTGCCCGTCTGGAGGTTCGGAGCGGTGGGCGCGGCGTCGGCCACACCCAGCCCTTCTCGCACATCAGTCCGAGCGCCGAAGGCGACTCCGGCCACCAGCCCGACCATCAGGGCGGCTGCGGCCAGCAGCCACGGCCTAGAGGACGAGGACGATCGACGCCTCTCCGACCCCCAGGTCATCGTTTCGTTGTGACCCTCGCCGGGATCCCACCCGCTCACGGACTCACGTTATACCTGGCCAGCCGGGTGCGGCCCAGCCGGACTGGAGCAGTCGTCAACGGCCACCGATGATGGCCAACGCTGTGCCGGGACCCGCTCATCGGCTTGATCCGGACGCCCGAGCACCGCAGACCCGGTGTCTTGAGCATTCGTGGCTTGCCCGTCCGGGTGCGACCGGAGACCGCCGAGGAGGCGGGACGGGATGTCCGGCCTACAGCCGTCGGGGCGCAGCACGTGGCGCGCGGGTCAGTGAGATCCGGCCCGGGGCCAAGCGTTGTGTCAGGTAGTCGGGGTGGTGCGCCAGGGTGTGATGTCGCGCGCAGATCAGGACGCCGTCGGCGACATCGGTCTTGCCGTCGAACGCCCACGCGTCGAGGTGGTGGGCGTCCGCCCACGCGGTGGGCACGTCACAGCGCTCGACCGCACAGGTGAAGCCCTGCTGCACGGCCATCGCCACGCGTTGGGGTTTGGTGTAGAGCCGGACGTGCCGGCCCAGGTCGAGCAGCTGGCTGCGCGAGCCGAGGACAGCGGGGATCACACCTGCGGCACACGCCATCCGCCGCGCCTCGCCGGGCGCGATCCGGTCGCCCGAGTCGAGGGTCGCGGCGCCCAGGCCTCCCAGCAAGGTCTCGAGACCCATCGTCACCACGACCGCAGCGTTCAGCCCGCCGCTCGAAGGAAGCTCACCCGGGTCCAGGGTCTCGATCAGTCGACAGAAGGCCTCCCCCATGACCTGCGGCTGCGTCCGGTTGGTGCGCGGGACCGCGTCCGCGAGCTGAGGGTTGGCGATCGCATGCAGGGCCTTGCGGAGCATGACGCCCCGACTGGTGGGCAGCTTCGCCCAGAGGTTGGTGGTGCCCTCGCCGTCGTCCCACATCGAGAGCGACATCCGTGCCTCCGCCTCATCGGCCTCGGCCTGCAGACGCCGGGCCTCCTCCGCCTCGGCGCCCTCCGGGTCGATCACCTCCAGAAGTCGCCTGCCGACGGCGCGAAGCTGCACAGCGTCCAAGGACTGCGCCTTGTCGAGCAGATACCTCTCCGCCCTGGCCCGATCCTCGACCTCCACCCAGTCCGGCAGCCGGTTCACGGCCTGGGAGATGGCACGTGCCCGCGCCAGGTCGAGCTCGCCGCCGAGCAACGCGTCGGCGGTCGCCGGGTAGCGGTCGGTCAGGTCCTCGGCCAGACGGACCTCCGCGTGTGCGAATCGTCCGTGGAGCAACGCTGAGGCGGTCAACCAGCCGGCGGTGTCGCCCGCCGCCGGTCCCGCGACGTTGCGTGCGAGATCGATGGCGTCGCCGTGAGCCAGCACCGCCAACCGCAGCCCCTCGAGCCGAGCGATCACCTTGCCCAGCTCGAGCACGGTCTCAGCGGTCTCGTCGGCGTCCAGGCACCCGACCGCCACCCCGCCGACGCCGGCACTGGTGACGTCGTCGAGGGAAGCCAGCAGGCGCCCGGCGTAGCGGTGCAGGCGCTGCGGCCGCTCCTCCACCGAGCTGGTGCTGCTCCTGCCTTCCACTGTCATGCGATGAATTCTGGCAGAGCCCACCGACACAATCGGACACCTGTTCGAAACATGTGAAGAACTGCGAGGCGCTGGGTCAGAGACCTGGCCGCTCCACCCCTTCAGAATGGCACCTGCGTGCGCATCAGCCCCTTGGCCCGGGCTCGTCCGCTGAGGGCGCGGCAGAATTCGAGCGCGTCCATCGTTACGAGCTCGCCCGGACCGTCGCGCCAGTGCCCACCGGCCGGCCCGGTCAGCTCGAGGTCGTACGACGCCCCGTGGCGGCCGGCCCACTCGACCACGACGTCGGCGACGATCGCCCCTTCGTGCTCGGCGTCCACCACCATCTCGACTCCCGCCGCCCGCGCGATGTCCACGCGGTGCAGGAACGGGTCGCGAGTCAAGATGACGTCGAACAGGTAGCCGAGGGTCCACCACTCATCGCCCTGCTGCGTGACCTGTCTCCTCATCAGCCCGGGCGCTCGCTGCCGACCCTTGACCGCACGAGGACCGAGCCGGCGCACCTCCCTGACCAGCGCCTCGGTGGTCAGGTGAGCGTTCTTCTCGACCTGGAGCGCCGTCAGGGCGTCGATGAGGATGATTCCGTCACGCTTGGCGCGGCGGGTCGAACCCACCTGCTGGCGAAGCATCTCGGGCAGGGTCGCGACCATCTGGACCATGCCCAGCATGTGACCGGCCATCGCTCGCACGTCCCAGCCGGGACAGTCGGTCGGTGCGTTCCACTGCTCGGGACTCAGCAGCTCGAGCTGGGCGGCGACCCGTGCGTACTCGGTGGCGGCGAGGCGCATCGCTTCGTCGCGCGGCAGCTGGGGCACGCGCGCGTCCTGCTTCGAACGATGCTCGGTCCGGGTGGTCATGGGGATGCGCCTTCCTGTGAGGGTGTGGAAGCGGTCTCCGCCCCGCGACCGAGACCGTCGAGATACATGTCGACGGCCCTGCCGAGCAGTCGGGACCAGCGGTCACCACCTGGGTCGTTGGCGAGCTGGGCGTCGGCCAGGCCGCCGACCAGGGCGACATACAGGTCGATGTCCTCCTGGGCGGTGATGCCGTGCAGGGCCATGCGGTCGTGCAGACCGGACAGCACCCGCACCGCCGGCTGGTATGCCTCCGCGCTGGGCTCGAATCCGGGGATGGTGCGCTGGTTCATGAGCTGGAAGCGAGCCAGGTCGGTGACAGAGAAGTCGAAGAACGCACGTGCGTAGAGCTGCAGCGTTCCGCGGAGGTCCGGAGGGCAGCGTGCCTCGAGCGCCGTCATCTCCTCGTGGCACGCGACCCACGCCTCGGCGTACATCGCGTCGTAGATGGCGTTCTTGGAGTCGACGTGGGAGTAGAGCGAGGGAGCCTTCATGCCGACCCGATCGGCGACGCCACGCAGGGTGAGCTGGGCCAACCCCTGCTCCCGTGCCACCTCCCATGCGGCCTCGACGATCTCGCGCCGGGTGGCCGCACGCCGTTCGGCTTGCCTATCGCGGTTCGGTGGGCCTAACACGGTTAGCAGTCTGCTCCCGGGCACCGATGAGCGTCCAGGGCCGACACCGAGTGGTCCGGACCTGTCGTTCGCTGATGTCCCTGCCTGGCTGTCAGTCCTGGACGCGGTGCACCTTGTGCTGCGCGGCCTGCGCTCGCGGGCGGATCACGAGCTCGTCGATGTTGACGTGCGAGGGCCGCGTGACCATCCAGGTGATCGCGTCGGCGACGTCGTCGGCGGTCAGCGGCTCGGCGACGCCGGCGTACACCGCGTCGGCCTTCTCCTGGTCGCCCTCGAAGCGCTTGAGCGCGAACTCGTCGGTCCGCACCATGCCGGGCGCGATCTCGCAGACCCGCACCGGCTGGTCGAAGAGCTCGAGACGCAACGTCTCGGTGACGACCTGGGTGCCGTGCTTGGCCGCGGTGTAGCCCCCGCCGCCCTCGTAGGCGACGCGGCCCGCCGTCGAGCCGACGTTGAGGATGACGCCCGCGCCGCTGGCGATCAGCGCCGGCAGCAGCGCCTTGGTGACCTGCACCAGGCCGATGACGTTGACCTCGAACATCGCCCGCCAGTCCTCGGCACTCGCCTCGGACACCGGCGCCGCCCCGAAGGCTCCGCCCGCGTTGTTCACGAGCACGTCGAGCCGCTCACCCACGCGCGACGCCAGCGCCGCCACCTCGTCGGGGGACGTGACGTCGCACGCGATCGCCGTACCGCCGATCTCGGAGGCCAGCGCCTCGATGCGCTCGACGCGGCGGGCGGCGCAGATGACGTGGAAGCCCTCGGCGGCGAGGCGGCGGGCGGTGGCTGCCCCGATCCCGCTGCTGGCTCCGGTCACGACGGCGGTGCGGGCGGGACGGGCAGGAGTCGTCGTCATGCCCCCATTGTGGCTCGCACCGACCACGACGAGGATGGGCACCCGTCACAGACCCCCCGAGACTGGGAGCCCGCCCGTGCACCTCGACCGCTTCGAGCGCTACCCGCTGCTCTTCGGCCCCAGCCCGGTGCACCGGCTCGACCGGCTGACCGCCCACCTCGGAGGCGCCGAGATCTGGGCGAAGCGCGAGGACTGCAACTCGGGGCTGGCCTACGGCGGCAACAAGACCCGCAAGCTGGAGTACATCGTCCCCGACGCGCTCGCGCAGGGCGCGGACACGCTCGTCTCCATCGGCGGCATCCAGTCCAACCACACCCGCCAGGTGGCGGCCGTCGCGGCGAAGCTCGGCCTCCAGGCGCGGCTGGTGCAGGAGAAGTGGGTGGACTGGCCGGACGCCGTCAACGACAAGGTCGGCAACATCCTGCTCTCGCGCATCATGGGAGCCGACGTGCGCCTGGACCCGTCCGGCTTCGACATCGGCATCCGCTCGTCCTGGGAGGAGGCGATGCAAGAGGTGCGTGACGCCGGCGGCACGCCGTACGGCATCCCGGCCGGAGCCTCGGAGCACCCGCTCGGCGGGCTCGGCTTCGCGCAGTGGGCCCAGGAGGTGGAGCAGCAGGAGGCCGAGCTCGGCGTCTTCTTCGACACGGTCGTGGTCTGCACCGTCACCGGCTCGACCCACGCCGGCATGATCGCCGGGTTCGCCGCTCAGGACCGCCCCCGCCGCGTCATCGGCATCGACGCCTCCGCCACGCTCGAGAAGACCCGCGCCCAGGTCGCCCGCATCGCGCGCCACACCGCGGACCTCATCGGGCTCGGGCGCGAGCTGCGCGACGACGAGATCACCGTGCTCGAGGGCTGGGCCGGCGATCTCTACGGCATCCCGGTGGCCTCCACGGTCGATGCCATCCGACTCTCCGGCTCGCTCGAGGGGATGATCATCGACCCGGTCTACGAGGGCAAGTCGATGGCTGGGCTGGTCGACCTGGTCCGCGACGGCGACATCCCCCGCGACGCTCGCGTGCTCTACGCCCACCTCGGCGGGCAGCCCGCGCTCAACGCCTACAGCGGCATCTTCTGAGCCGGCTCTCCCACCCTCCCGGGGCTCGGGCAGGATTGGCGACCATGAGTGCCTACTGGATCAGTCTGTACGTCGAGATCACCGACGAGGCCAAGCTGAAGGCGTACGCCGAGCTGGCCGGACCCGCCCTGACGGGAGCCGGCGGGACCTTCCTCGCCCGAGGTCTGCCCGAGGCGACCTACGAGGCCGGCCGGGAGACCCGCTCGGTGCTCATCCGTTTCGACTCGGTCGAGGCCGCGCAGGCCGCGCACGACAGCGCCGCCTACCAGGAGGCACTGGCCGCTCTGGACGGCGGCGCGGTCCGCGACCTTCGCATCGTGCCCGGCGTCGACTGAGGCGAGCGCCCCGAGCGAGGTCCTCAGGCCACCCGCTGCGAGGCCTGGGCGCACGCAGCTCTGCGCCGGTGTGACGGTGGTGGGACGTCGCTCCGGGCGACGCCCCGCCCGCTTTGCCGCGACCACTACCCGGCTCGTGACACCGGCGACACGCGGAGTCCCTACGCTGGAGCCATGAGCTCCCGCAGTGGTGCGCCCGACTGGGCCCGCCGGAACGCCGTGCTGTTCGATCTCGACGGCGTCATCACGCCCACCGCGGAGGTGCACATGCGGGCCTGGTCGACGATGTTCAACGCGTTCCTCGAGCCACGCGGCGAGGCGCCGTACACCGACGACGACTACTTCGCCCACGTCGACGGCAAGCCCCGCTACGAGGGCGTGGCCGCCTTCCTGACCTCCCGGGGGATCGACCTGCCGCACGGAGACCCCACCGACGGAGCCGACGCCGAAACCGTGTGTGGGTTGGGCAACCGCAAGAACGACGCCTTCGGCGAGGTCCTCGCCCGCGACGGCGTCGAGGCCTACCCCGGCTCGGTCGAGCTCGTCGAGGCCCTGATCGAGCGCGGCGTCCGCGTCGCCATCGTCTCCAGCTCGGCCAACGCCCCCGACGTGCTGCGCGCCGCCGGCCTGCTGGAGCGCTTCGAGACCGTCGTCGACGGACGCGTGGCCCGCGACCAGGGCCTCCCTGGGAAACCGAAGCCCGACACCTACCTCTACGCCGGCCGGCTGCTGGAGACAGGCCCCGAGCACGCGGTCGTCGTCGAGGACGCGATCTCCGGTGTCCAGGCCGGCGCCGCCGGCGACTTCGGCCTGGTCATCGGCGTCGACCGCGGGGCCGGCGCCGACGCCCTGCGGGAGAACGGCGCCGACCTCGTCGTCGCCGACCTCGCCGAGCTGGTCCCCGGCCTCCTCGACGAGCGCGGGGTCACGGCATGACCGTCGTCGGCGCCGCCCACACCCCGACGCCCGCGCGCGACCGCCTCGACCGGCACGTCTACCCGATCGATCCCTGGCGCCTGGCCGAGTGCCGCTACGACGGCAGCCACCTCGGCCGCAACGAGACCCTCTTCGCCGTGGCCAACGGCTACCTCGGCATGCGCGGCAACGTCGAGGAGGGCCGCGACAGCCACGAGCACGGCACCTACATCAACGGCTTCCACGAGACCTTCACCATCCAGCACGCCGAGGAGGCCTTCGGCTTCGCCCGCGTCGGCCAGACCATGGTCAACGTCCCGGACTGCAAGCCGATCCGGCTCTACGTCGACGACGAGCCGCTGCTGCTCTCGGTCGCCGACCTCGACAGCTACTCCCGCACCCTCGACTTCCGCGACGGCCTTGTCCGACGCCGGCTGGTCTGGCGCACCCCCGCCGGCAAGCGGGTCCAGGTCGACTCCACCCGGATGGTCTCGATGGTCGACCGCCACCTCGTGGTCATGACCTTCGAGGTCACCCTGCTCGACGAGGACGCCCCGGTCGCGCTCTCCTCGCAGCTGCTGAACCGTCAGGACGGCGAGGACGAGTACTACGTCCGCACCGCCGCCCTCGCCGCCGCGGTCGACCCGCGCAAGACCGAGGTGTTCGACCGCCGCGTCCTGATCCCGCAGCCGCTGGGCATCAAGGAGCACACGGACCGCTTCGTGCAGGGCTTCCGCTGCGCCGAGTCGGGCATGACGATCGCGGTCGCGGTCGACCACCAGCTGACGACCGAGAACGATTTCGTCTCCAACTACCACCACGACGACCCCAACGCCTCACGGATCACCTACCGCATCGAGGCGAAGGTCGGCGTCCCGGTGAAGCTGGTCAAGTTCGCGACCTACCACACCTCCCGGATGGTCCCGGTCCCCGAGCTCGTCAGTCGGTGTCGCCGTACGCTCGACCGCGCCGTGGCGCAGGGCGCCGACCTGCAGCACGAGCGGCAGCGCGAGTGGTTCGCCGGCTACTGGGAGCGCTCCGACGTCGAGGTCGAGGGACCGCCGGAGGTCCAGCAGGCGGTGCGCTGGAACCTCTTCCAGCTCGCCCAGGCGGCCGGACGTGCCGAGGGCGCCGGCGTCCCGGCGAAGGGCGTCACCGGCAGCGGCTACAGCGGCCACTACTTCTGGGACACCGAGGTCTACACGCTGCCGTTCTTCACCTACACCACCCCGGAGTGCTCGCGGGCCGCACTGCGCTTCCGCTACAGGCTGCTCCCGGCCGCGCGGCTGCGCGCCCAGCAGATGACCCAGCGTGGCGCCCTGTTCCCGTGGCGGACCATCAGCGGCGAGGAGGCCTCGGCCTACTACGCCGCCGGCTCCGCGCAGTACCACATCGACGCCGACATCGCCTACGCACTCAACCAGTACGTCGAGGCCACCGGGGACCACGACTTCCTGGCCAAGGAGGCGGTCGACATCCTGGTCGAGACCGCCCGGCTGTGGGCCGACCTCGGGTTCTGGCGGCGCAACGGCGACGGCGTCTTCCACATCCACGGCGTGACCGGGCCCGACGAGTACACCACCGTCGTCAACGACAACCTCTTCACCAACGTGATGGCCCGGGCCAACCTGCGCAACGCCGCCAAGACCGTGCGCTGGCTGGCCGAGCACCGCCCCACCGACCACGCCGCGGTGGCGGCGCGGCTGGGGCTGGGGGACGACGAGGTCGACGAGTGGGAGCGCGCGGCCTCGCGGCTGATGCTGCCCTACGAGGAGCACCTCGGCATCCACCCGCAGGACTCGCAGTTCCTCGACCGCGAGGTGTGGGACCTCGAGGCCACGCCCCGGGAGAACCTGCCCCTGCTGCTCAACTACCACCCGTTGGTGATCTACCGCTTCCAGGTCATCAAGCAGGCGGACGTCGTGCTCGCGCTGCTGCTGCAGGGCGACTCGTTCACCCCCGAGCAGAAGCGCGCCAACTTCGAGTACTACGACCCGATCACCACCGGCGACTCCACCCTGTCGGCGGTCGTGCAGTCGATCATCGCGGCCGAGGTCGGCTACGACGAGCTGGCGCTGCGCTACTTCTACCAGGCGATGTTCGTCGACCTCGCCGACATCCACGGCAACGCCAGCGACGGCGTCCACGTGGCCTCGACCGGCGGGGTGTGGAGCGCGCTGGTCTACGGCTTCGGCGGCTTCCGCGACCACGGCGGTGTCTTCACCCTCGACCCCCGGCTGCCCGAGACCTTCGAGGCGCTGACCTTCCGTCTCACGCTGCACGGCAGCCGGGTGCGGGTCCGGGTGGAGGCCGACGCGCTCACGTTGACCCTGGAGACCGGTGAGGGCGTCGACCTCGTCGTACGCGGCCAGGAGGTGCAGGTGATCCCCGGCTTCCCCCTCGTCGTCGCCCTCGACGGGCACGGCGACCGCATCCCCGGGCTGCCCACGCCCTGGGGCACCGAGGGAGTACGCCGCAAGGACGGCTCGGTCATCACCGCGTCGCTCCCCCGGGCCACCTGACGTCCCGGACCTGACGGGAACGCTCAGGCGCCGGACCTGGTGTCGACCGTGATCTTCGCGACGCCGACCAGCAGGCCCGGCTTGACCGCCTTGGTCTCGAAGGTCGCGTTGAGCAGCTTGGCCGCGACCGGCGACACCTTCACCTTGGTGCCCTCGAGCGTCGCGCTGCGGGCGGCGCTCTTCAGCGGCTTCAGCGAGCGTCCGTCGAGCTGGAAGACGAACGCGCTCGACGCGGCCCGCTTGCCGTTGACGCTCACGTCGCCGTAGACCCGCGAGACGCCCGGGTCGACGTTGAGGTTCGTGATGCCCACCGTGGTGCCGCCGGCGGAGAGCGAGAAGCCGGAGCCCTCGTGCTGCAGCTGGCCGACCACGTACGGCGACACCTCGCCGGGCTCGAAGACCGTCACGTTTCCTCCGGTGATCGGGAAGCGCAGGGCGCCCTTGACCAGCTTGCCGGCGCCGACCGTCCCGGGCTGGAGGCCGAGCTGGCCCAGCGCCTTGACGAACCCCTTGTCGAGGGTCACCTGCGTGGTGTCGCCGGTGACCGCGTCGATGCTGGCGACCGGCTCGGGTGCGTCCCCCTCGAAGACTCCGCAGGCCCCGAGTCCCAGGGCGGCGGCGACGGTCAGCACGGCGGCTGCGGCTCCGCGTCGGCGGTGGGCGGTGGCGGTTCGAGACATGAGGGGCTCCTCGCGGTGGGGTCACAGTCACCGGCGCGGTGCTGTCCTGGAGGGTGTTCGGCTGGCCGCCCCCCGCGGATGGGTCGACCGACAACACTGCTTGTCAGCGAGTCGAAGGACTAGCGTGCTGGGCAGTGTGAGTCGAGGTGGTGGACCCATGGCGGACGTACGCGACGTACCGGACGAGGTCGAGATCCGGGCGGCGCCACGCGCCCCGGTGACCGACCCCACCCTCGGGATCGAGGTGCCCGCACGAGCACCGCGGGCGGCCCGGCACCGGCTGGTGACCCTCGGCGACTCGCTGACGCACGGCTTCATGAGCGGCGCGATCCACCGCACCGACCTGTCGTGGCCCGCGATCACCGCCTTCGAGCTGGGGCTGGCGTCCTCGGACTTCCGCTTCCCGACCTACGAGTGGCCCGCCGGCCCGGGTGGGCTGCCGCTGGACCTCGAACGACTCGCCCGGGCCTTCGAGGCACGCTACGGACCGAAGCTCGACTTCCACGAGGTCATCGGTGCCGGGCTGTGGGTCCGCAGCTACCTGGACCGGGTGGAGGACCACTGGGAGCGCGGGCCCGGCTCGGCGACCCCGACGACCGGTGACGCCTTCCACAACATGGGCGTCTACGGCTGGGACGTCCTCGACCCCCAGATGCTCACCGCGACCACCGTCGCCCGGCGCCTCGAGGCACCGCCCGAGGACGACCTGGTCCGCCAGGTGGCCGAGCACCACCAGGACCGGGCCGCCTGGCCGGTCCTGCAACGCGCGCGCCGCGGCTCCCGGCCGCGCACGGTGATCGACGCGGCGCGCGACCTGGCCCGCAGCAGCGAGGGCGTCGAGACCCTGGTGGTCATGCTGGGGTCCAACAACGTGCTGGGATCCGTGGTGAGCCTCGACCCGGCCTGGACCCCGGCCGACTACGCCGACCTGTCCCCCGAGCAGCGGATGGGTGCCAAGCGGGGCCGCAACGTCTTCCGCCCGAGCGCGTTCGCCGCCGACTGGGAGCTGCTCGTGCAGCGCCTGCGGGCCGTCGAGGCCCAGCACGTCATCGTGGCGACGGTGCCGTCGGTGACGATCGCCCCGATCGCCCGCGGCACCAACGCCAAGGTGCGCCCCGACTCGCGCTACTTTCCCTACTACACGCGCCCGTGGATCACCGACGACGACTTCGACCCCCGACGCGACCCCCACCTCACCGGCGACGAGGCCCAGGCCATCGACTCCGCGATCGACGCCTACAACGAGACGATCATCGCCTCGGTCGAGGCGGCCCGCCGCGACGGACTCGACTGGTACGTCTTCGACATGGGCGGGTTGCTGGACCGGCTGGCCACCCGCCGCTACATCAACAGCCCGTGGGCGCGACCGGCGGGCTGGACGCCCTACGAGCTGCCCGCGGCGCTCCGCGCGCTGGACCCGGTGCCCAGCACCCGCTTCTTCCGCGCCGGCCCAGAAGGCCGCACCGACGGCGGGCTCTTCTCACTCGACGGGGTCCACCCCACCACCGTGGGCTACGGCGTCCTGGCACAGGAGGTCATCCGCATCATGGAGCTGGCCGGCGTCGTGTTCCGCGACCGTGACGGCAACCCGCGCACCGGACCGGTGACCGTCGACTTCGAGCGGCTGCTGGATGCCGACACGTTGCTGACCCGCCCCCCGGCCGCGGTGAGCAGCACCCTCAGCCTGCTGGGCTGGCTCGACGAGCGGCTGGACTGGGTCCGGACGCTGCTGCCCTTCACGCCCCCCGTGTGATCCGCGCGTCCAGCCACGCGAGCACCTCGGCGGTCGTGGCGTCGCGGTCGGTCTCGTTGAAGATCTCGTGGCGGGCGCCGTCGTGGATGCTGACGGTGACGTCGGTGATCCCGGCGGCGCGGTAGCGCTGCCCGAGCAGCTGCACCAGGTCGCCGCCGCCGGCCAGCGGGTCGGCCTGGCCCGAGACGATGAGCAGCGGCAGGTCCGGGCGGATCGCGGTCAGCTCCTCGGGGTCGGCCAGCCGGCCGGCGGGCCCGAACAGCGACGGCACGGTGGTCTCGGGCAGGTCGAAGCCGCACAGCGGGTCGGCGACGTAGGCGTCCACCTCGGCCTCGTCGCGCGAGAGCCACTCGTAGCCGGTGCGGTGCTCGAAGCCGGCGTTGAAGGCCTCCAGGCCGGCGGGCTCCTCGGACCCGGCGTCAGCGCCGGCCTCCGCCGCCATCCCCGCGGCCAGCACGTCGAGGGCCGTCGAGCCCGACAGCACCACCGCGGCGTACTGCGCGGAGTGCTCGAGCAGCACCGACTGGGCGGCGAAGGACCCCATCGAGTGGGCGACGAGCACCATCGGCAGCCCCGGACGGGTCCCGGCCACCTGCGCACCGAAGGCCGCGACGTCGGCGATCAGCCCGTCGAACCCGGCATCGCCGAAGTCTCCGGGCACGTCGGCGATCGATTTCCCGTGGCCCCGGTGGTCCGCCGCGTGCACCACGTACCCGGCTGCGTTGAGGGCTCGGGCGAGCCGGTCGTAGCGCGCCGAGTGCTCGGCGAGGCCGTGCGCGACCTGGACGACTCCGCGTGGGTCGGCGACCTCGGCCCAGGCGTAGGTCGCGAGCACGGTGCCGTCGACGGGTGAGGTGAACTCTCCGGGGGTGAAGGTCATGGGGCGATCGTGCCACGCGGCCGCGTCACCCGGGCCGGGTGAGGCGGCGCACGCACGCTCGACGGCGCAACGGGGTCGAAGGGAGTGCCCTCGCCATGACCAGCCATGCCCCGGCCCCGGACGCCTCCGGTCCCGCGCGCTCGCGCGGCTCGACCCCGTCGTGGTGGTGCCGGCGCTGGTCGTGGGCTCCATCGCCTGGGCCGGCGCCCGCTTCCTGGTGTCACCGCGTCGGTTCGGCTTCCCGGAGCCGTCCACGACTGGCGACCTCGCGGCAGTTCGTCCTACGACGCACACTGGGAGGGCACGACCCCGACGGGACCGACCGCAGCGGAGGCACCATGACCGAGACCACCCCCGACCTCGCCACGGTCGAGAGGACCCGCGAACGGATCCGCCGCGACCACCTGCGGCCGGACGCCGACCGCCCGGCCTCCAGCGCCCGCGGGCTGCACCACACCGCCCTCATCAGCAGCGACGTCGAGCAGACGGTGCGCTTCTACCAGGACGTGCTGGGCTTCCCTCTCACCGAGCTCGTCGACAACCGCGACTACCCCGGCTCCTCGCACTTCTTCTTCGACATCGGCAACGGCAACCTGCTGGCCTTCTTCGACTTCCCAGGCCTCGAGGTGGGTCCGTACGCCGAGGTGCTCGGCGGCCTGCACCACGTCGCGATCTCGATGGAGCCCGACCGGTGGCGGGCGGCGGTGGACCGGCTCGACGCGTCCGGGGTCGAGTACGTCGTGCACAGCGAGGTGTCGGCGTACTTCCGTGACCCCGACGGCGCCCGCATCGAGATCATCGCCGACCCGCTCGGCGAGATGTACGGCAACCAGGTGCTCTGAGGCCTGTCCGTCCGACTGCCGATCCTCACCCGACGAGGTGGGGCTGCTCCTCCGCGCGGTTCTGGAAGGCCAGCACGGCGGGGTTCATGATCCGTCCGTCCCAGATGTCGACCGCCCGGCTCAACGTCTCGTCGTTCGCCCATGACTGCGGGCCCTCCAGGACGGTGCGCAGGAACGGGATGATCGCGGAGCTGTTCTCCCACGTGGCCGAGGCCCACAGGTAGGACGGGCTGTGGTCGACGGCGTAGTAGTGCACCCGCTCCCCCACCTCGAACATCGGATCGTCGAAGGTGGTGGGCCGCGCCCAGCTGAAGCCCATGCCGTCGTCGCACGAGACGTCCACGATGAGGCTCCCGGGGCGGAAGGCCGCGAGGTCCTCGGTCTGGAGGTAGGTCAGCGGCGCCGCGGTGTCCTGGAGGGTGCAGTTGACGACGATGTCGTTCTCCGCGAGGTACGGCGCGAGCGGCATCCGGCCCCGGTCGGTGATGACGTGGCTGACCGTCGGATCGCCGGGGTCGTGGTCGAACTGCCGGATCCGCACCGAGTGGATGGGTGACCCGACGGCTGCGACGCCGCGGTTGGTCAGCACCGCGACCTCGTGGACGCCGTGGGCGTTGAGCGCCGTCACCGCCCCGCGGGCCGTCGCGCCGAACCCGATGACGACCGCGGACAGCCGCCGACCGAAGTCGCCGGTGGTGCCGATCAGCTCCAGCGCGTGCAGCACCGAGCAGTAGCCGGCCAGCTCGTTGTTCTTGTGGAACACGTGCAGCCCGACCGAGCCGTCGGCGGTCCAGTGGTTCATCGCCTCGAAGGCGATCACCGTGAGCTGCCGGTCGATGGCCAGCTGCGTGATCTCGGCGTCCTGGACGCAGTGCGGCCAGCCCCAGAGCACCTGGCCGTGGCGCATCGCCGCCACGTCCTCGTGCTGCGGCTTGGGCAGCAGCACGACGTCGCAGCCGGCGAGGATCTCCTCCCGGGAGGCGAAGCCCCCGACGTCGGGGGCCAGCTCGGCGTCGGGCACGCCGAAGGCCGCGGCGTACCCGTGCTCGAGGGTGATCCGGGCGCGCAGGTCAGGGTCGAGCCGCGGGATGTGCTCCGGGTGCAGAGGCAGCCGGCGCTCGTTCTCCTTCGCGGAGGTGCCGACGACACCGAGACCCAGGAGCGTCACTTCTTCTTCGGGGTGAGGAGTGACGTCGACTCCGGGTTCTCCTTGGCGCGCTTGTCGGCGCGCTTCTCCTTGATGGACTTGCCGGTCTTCTTGGTCATGCCTTGCCTGGGCGACTTGTCGCTCATGGTGGCTCCCTGGTCGGAAGCCTGGATGGCTCCGTGACGCCCACCGTACGCCGGAAGCGAAGCGCGTCCGGACCGGCCGTGGCGGACCGGCCCGAGATCGCCCCGCGCGTCCCGGCTGGCTGGGCGGCACCTCCGGCTTCACCGACGACGACGTGTTCATCGGTGTCGTCCGCCTTCTACGACCTGCGCCACCCCTGGTCAGCGTCGGGTGAGGCAGGGCGCGCCCGACGCCGCGGACGACAAACGGAAATATCCGATCCGGGCATTTCCTCACGACCGGGACGCGTGCCGACCCCGTCACTTTCCGCGAGATTAGCGGGTCATCTCGCGACGGCGTAGGTGGCACCAGCGAAGGCGAGATCGACATTTCCGATTCGTGAGATTTCTCGACCCCCTCTCAGCTCCCCCGCGCGCACCCTCGCACCGGGTCGCAGGCGGGTCGGAAACGTCGGAACTCCGGCGTCAGCCACGTGCGCGCGTCCAGCTCGGCGCGGACGCGCTCGACGTAGGCGAGCGCCTCCTGCGAGCGCCACTCGCCGGCGAACCAGGCGCCCACGCACCCCCACAGCGCACCCGGACGGTAGGTGCCGGTGCCGGTGTTGACCAGCCAGGTCTGCCAGCCCTCGAGGCAGCCTCGCAGCTGGCTCGCGAGGTAGTCGGCGGCGAAGGCCGTCGACCGCCGGTTGAAGGGGAACGTCCCGTTCTGGTTGCCGGGCATCACGCCCCAGGCCGGCGCCTGCCACGACATCACCCCGGTGATGCCGAACGTCCGGGGACACAGTCCTGGCCCGTAGTCGTCCTGATAGTCGCGCCCGTAGGCCGCGACCTCGGCGCAGAACACGTTCGTGTCGACGTTTCGCGAGGTCAGGACGTCGCCGCAGCTGTAGTGCTCCACGCACGAGCCGTCGGCGTAGACGTCGTACTGGTACCAGGTGGACTCCCGCACGGCGACGGCGCGCAGGACGTTGTCGGCGATCCCCCACTTGCAGGCAGCCCATTGGAGGATCTCGTCGGTGGTCCCGGTGAACTGGCCCGTGACGCGGTGGAGCAGCCAGGTGTCCCACCGCGGGTCGTAGGCGTTCTCCAGCGCCACGGGCCGGGTGGACAGGGCGCTCCGGACCCGCTCGAGGTTCGGCATCCGGTGGTTGGGCCCCGCGTTGTCCGGCCGAGGCTCCCACGTCGATCGGTGCACCTGCTCCGCACACCGATGCCCTCCGGGGAGCGCTGACCACGACCCCACCGGAAGGGTGCGGAACCACCCGGCGGCCGGCGGTGGCTCTGCGGCGGCCCGTGACCTCTCGCCGGCCGGAGAAGCCACGTTGCCGAAGGCGAGAACTGCCGTGACGACCACTCCTGCCAGCACCGCGAGAACGGATATTGTGCGCCATTTCCGATTCACATTTCGGCCCATTTCCTGCACCCACTTTTCGTATTCGGCGGGAACCCTCGATACTAACGCCGACGGCATTCGTGGAGCGAGATCATGGGGGCAACATGGACAACACCGACGTCGTAGTCATCGGGGCGGGGCCCCACGGGCTGGCCGCCGCGACCCGGCTGCGCCGGGCCGGCATCGAGCACCACGTGATCGGCGACCCGATGTCCTTCTGGAGGACGATGCCGCTGGGCATGCTGCTCCGGTCGAACTGGACGGCCACCAGCATCGCCGAGTACGACGGACCCCTGTCGCTCGAGAGCTACCGGGACCAGTCGGGGCGCGACCTGCACCTCCCGATTCCCCTCGACGTCTTTCTCGACTACGGCACATGGGTGCAGCACCAGGTGCTGCCGACGGTCGACACCCGCCGGGTGCAGGTCGTGAACCGCTCGACGGACGGATTCACGCTCCACCTCGAGGACGCGTCGACCCTGCGCGCGCGGCGGGTGGTGGTCGCGGCGGGCATCGCCGACTTCGTGCACCTGCCCGAGGTCGCCCGCGACCTTCCACTCGACCTCGTCAGCCACACCTCGCACCACCGGGACCTGTCACGTTTCCGCGGCAGGTCCGTCGTCGTCGTCGGACTGGGCCAGAGCGCCCTCGAGTCGGCGGCACTGCTCCACGAGGCCGGCGCTGTGGTCGAGGTCGTCGGGCGGAGGAGCGCGATCACCTGGCTGCACGGCGGCAAGTACCACCGCAAGCTCGGACGGCTGGTGCCGCTGGTCTACGCCCCCACCGACGTCGGGCCGATGGGCCTGTCCCGCGTGGTCGCCGCCCCGCACCTCTTCCGGCGGCTACCCCGGGCGGTGCAGGACCCGCTCGCCTACCGTGCGATCCGGCCGGCCGCGGCCGCCTGGCTGGGTCCGCGGCTGGAGCCCCTGCCGATCACGACCGGTCGGGGCGTGACGGCCCTTGCGCCCGCTGGGGACGGCGTCCGGGTGCACCTCGACGACGGCACCAGTCGACACGCCGACCACGTCCTGTTCGGGACCGGCTACCGCGTCGACGTCCGCCGGTACCCGTTCCTCGGCCGAGAGCTCACGAGCGCGGTGCGCAGGGCCGGCGGCTACCCCCTGCTGAGCGGGGCGATGGAGTCCTCGGTCCCCGGGCTGCACTTCCTGGGCGCTCCCGCGGCGTGGAGCTTCGGTCCCACGATGCGCTTCGTCGCCGGCGGCTGGTTCGGCTCCGAGACCCTGGTCCAGGGCCTTCCTCGCCCGCCCCAGAGGCCGCAGCGCCGCGAGTCCGTGGGCTCGACGCCATGACCGGTGTCTCCACCCCCGGGCCGGGCGTCCAGGAGGCGGCCGGGACTGGTGAGCGGGTGCCGTCCCGCACCGTGGGCGCCGTGGTCGTCGGAGGTGACTATCAGGGGCTCGGCATCGCCCGGAGCATCGGCTCGCGCGGTCTGCCCGTCGTCGTCCTCGACGACGAGCTGTCGGTGGCCCGGTCCTCGCGCTACGTGACCCGCTTCGAGCGGACGCCCGACCTGCTCGACCCCGACGCGGCCCTGCGCGCGTTGGTGGACCTGGGTCGTTCCCTACCCGCGGGCGACTGGGTGCTCTTCCCGACCCGGGAGGAGACCGTCGTCCTCGTCTCCCGCCACCGGGAGCTCCTGGGCCAGTGGTACCGCCTGCCCACACCCGACTTCGCGGTGATCAGGACCGCCTGGGACAAGCGGGAGACCTACCTGCGCGCCCAGGAGCTGGGCATCCCGACACCCCGGTTCTGGTTTCCGCACGCGGAGGAGGAGCTGGAGCGCGTCCCGCTCGAGACGCCGGTGGTGGTCAAGCCCGCGATCAAGGAGAACTTCGTCTACCGCACGAAGGTGAAGGCTTGGCGGGCCGACACCCGCGACGAGCTGCGGTCGGCGTACCGCGGGGCGCTCGAGGTGGTCGGCCCCGACGAGGTCATCGTGCAGGAGCTGGTGCCCGGCGACGGCGCCTCGCAGCTCGCCTACTGCGCGCTGTTCAAGGACCGCGCCCCGCGCGCGGACATGACCGTCGTACGGCGGCGTCAGCACCCCTCCGACTTCGGCCGGGCCAGCACCTTCGTGGAGACCGTCGACATCCCCGAGCTCCGCGAGCTCGCCGGTCGGCTGCTCGCCTCGATGGACTACTACGGACTGGTCGAGGTCGAGTTCAAGCGGGACACTCGCGACGGCCGGCCCAAGCTGCTGGACGTCAACGCCCGGACGTGGGGCTACCACACCCTGGGGCGCGCGGCCGGGGTCGACTTCCCCCACCTGCTGCTGCGTGACCAGCTCGGCGAGGACCTGCCCCGGACCCGGGCACGCTCGGGCGTGCGGTGGATCCGGCTGGAGACCGACGTGCCGAACGCCGTGCGGGACATGTGGCACGGCCGGCTCCGGCTGCGCGACTACCTGCGGACCCTCCGGGGGATCGACACCGAGGCGGTCGTGTCGCGCCGCGACCCGCTGCCGGCGTTGATGGAGCTGGCCCTGACGCCGTATCTCGCCGTGCGCCGAGGGTTGTGACAGGTGTTCACCTCATCGACGGCGTTCCCCGTCTTCGACCACCTCCGCGTGCCCTACGTCGTGGACGCCGGGGTCGCTACGGAACCGTCGGGCGTACCTTGGGGCCGGCTCCGGCCGACGGGGCGACCGGACGCACCGCAGCTGATCTGGGTGTCGGGGTCGCGGCTGCGGGGAACATCACGGTTCCGTGGCGTCTTCGAGGTGGCCGGGTGCCGGCTCGCCGGGCCGGTGGCGACGGGCGGGCCCGACCGCCTGCTCCGCGACGGCGATCCCACGTGGCGCGCCCTCCACGACGTCGCGGACCTGTCCGGACGGCGGGTCGCGGCGGTCGCGACCAACGACCGGGGGGACCTGTTCCTGCCGTTCGACCCCGGTGAGGTGATGCAGTGCCTGTGGTCCGAGGGCTATCGCGCGCTCGACCTCCGCTCCCGTGCCGCAGCCGGGCTCCGAGGAGCTGCCGTGCGGACCTACTACGCGATCCGTCCCGCCCTGCCCCGGCCGCTCCAGCTCAGCATGCGCCGGCGGCTCGCGCGTCGCCCGCAGGTGCCCGCGTTCCCGCGCTGGCCGCTCGAGACCGGGCTGCACGACATGTACGACTGGCTGCTCGGCCTGTGCAGCCGGCTGGCCGGGACCCCGGTCCCCTGCATCGCGCCCTGGCCCGACGGCGCCCGATGGTGCCTCGTGCTGACCCACGACGTCGAGACCGCACAGGGGTGCGCCGACATCCCGCTGCTCCGCGCGGCCGAACGGCTCGCCGGCTTCCGGTCCTCGTGGAACTTTGTCCCGGAGCGCTACGACACACCCGCCCGGACCACCCGGGCCCTGACGGACGAGGGCTGCGAGATCGGCGTCCACGGGCTGCGCCACGACGGTCGGGACCTCGCCTCGATGCGCGTCCTGCGCGCCCGCCTGCCCGCGATCCGGGGAGCCGCCGCCCGTTGGGGGGCCACCGGGTTCCGGTCGCCCGCCACCCAGCGCCACTGGTCGATGATGCCCTTGCTCGGGTTCGACTACGACTCCTCCTACACCGACACCGAGCCCTACGAGCCTCAACCCGGCGGGTGCTGCACCTACCTGCCCTTCTTCATCGGCGACCTCGTGGAGCTCCCCATCACCCTGCCCCAGGACCACACCCTCTTCGCCGTCCTCGGGCACCGCAACGGCGGACTCTGGATCGACAAGGCACGGGAGATCCGAGCCCGCGGGGGCATGGTGCTCGCGCTGAGCCACCCCGACTACGCCCACGGCCCCGCGCTCGAAGCCTGGGAGCAGCTGCTGCAGGAGATGTCCCACGACCCGGACATGTGGCAGCCCCTGCCCCGTGACGTGGCGTCGTGGTGGCGGGCCCGGGCCGACTCGCGACTCGTCGCCTCAGACGGCGGGTGGAGCGTCGTGGGGCCGGCCGCCGGCCGTGCGCAGGTCCTCCAATCCGAGGCGGCACCGCTGCGCCAGGACGCCTCGTGACGACGCCGGCCCCCCTCGCGACGACGGACCTGGAGCGTTCGGAGGCACCCGTCGCTTCGAGGACCTGGCACGTCGCGGTCGTCGTGGAGAACGTCCCGCTGGGCGTGGACACCCGGCTGCGCAAGCAGGTGGACGACCTCCTCGCCTCGGGTTTCCGGGTCTCGGTCGTGACGATGCGTCACGACGACAACGCGCCGTACCGGGTCCGGCCCGGCCTGCGGCTGCTGGAGTACCCGGCTCCCCCGGAGGGGACCGGGGTGCTGGGCTACGCACGCGAGTACGGCCTCGCGTTCGCGCGTGCCTCGGCACGACTGATCGCGCTGCGGCTCCGCGGCCGTATCGACGTGCTGCAGCTGTGCCAGCCGCCCGACGTCTACTTCCCCGTCGCCTGGGTGCTGCGCCTCCTGGGAGCCCGCGTGGTCGTCGACCAACGCGACCTCATGCCGGAGGTGCTCGCCTCGCGCAGCGAGCGCCCGTCGCGGGTCCTGATGACGGTGCTGCTCCTCCTCGAGCGGGAGACCCGGCGGGTGGCCCACCACACGGTGACCGTGAACGACTACCTGCGGGAGCGCCTGGCCGGAGCCGGCGGTGGACCGGGCACGGTCAGCGTGGCCCGCAACGGCCCCGTGCTGCGCCGCGTCGACCGGACTCAGCCGGACCCCGCACTGCGCGGCGACAGCACCTTCCTGGTCGTCTGGGCGGGCAAGATCGGCCGCCAGGACCGGGTCGACCTCATCGTCCGCCTGGCCGAGGAGATCGTCCACCGGCGGGCACGTCGCGACGTCCGCTTCGTCGTGCTGGGCAACGGCGAGTGCGAGCAGGAGCTCCGCGACCTCGCCGGCTCGCTCGGTCTGGAGGACTCGGTGCGCTTCACCGGGTGGGTGGACGAGGCCACGGTGTTCCGGCACCTCGCGTCCGCCGATCTCGGCGTCGACACCTCGCTCCAGGTCGAGGTGACCCCGGTGAAGGCCATGGAGTACTTCGCCTTCGGGCTGCCGCTGGCCTGCTTCGACCTCCAGGAGAGCCGCCGGCTGGCCGAGGGCGCCGGCGCCTTCGTCCCTCCCGGCGACATCGAGGCGCTCGCCTCGACCGTCCTCGGGCTCCTCGACGACCCTCGGCGGCGCTCCGCGCTGGGGCGCGCAGGACGTCAGATGGTCGAGGAGCGGTTGTGCTGGGAGCGGCAGGCGACGGCGTACCTGGCCGCCGTGTCGCCGCACGTCGCAGGTCGGTGCTAGGGGGACGCCTGGGGACAGCCGCGGTCGGGCGGGCACGGGAGCTGGTGCTGCGACCAGTCGTGCTGCAGCCACACCCGCTCGCGCTGCGCGTCCCTCACCCGGTCGGCGTACATGCGCGCGTCCGGCGACCTCCAGTCACCGGCGTACCAAGCGCCGAGGCAGCCCCCGAGGTCGCCGGGACGGTAGGCGCCGCTGTTGTCCAGCCAGTGGACCCAGCCCTCCAGGCACCCGCGCAGGAACGACCCCAGGTAGTCCACGGCGAACGCCGTCGACCGGACGTTGAAGGGGAGCGTGCCGTTCTGGTTGCCTCGGAGCCGCCCCCAGCGGGGGTCGTGCCAGGACATCACCCCGACGATCGAGAAGGTCCGTGGGCACGCGTGCCACGAGACCGCGTCCCCGCTCCCGGGGACGAGGTCGGCCACACGTCGGCAGTAGACCCGACCGGGTGGGGAAGGTTCCGGGAAGAGGTCCCCGCAGCCGCTCTCGAGCACGCAGGTGCCGTCGGGGTACACCTGGTGCTGGTACCAGCCGCTCTCCCGCAGCGCCACGGCTCGCACCACGTTGTCGGCGATCCCCCACTTGCACGCCGCCCACTGGAAGATCTCGTCGGTGGACCCGACGAACTGTCCGCTGACCCGCGGCAGCAGCCAACGGTCCCAGCGTGCGGCGTAGGCACCCTGGGTGGCGCGCGGACGTACGTCGAAGGCCCGGCGCACCCGGTCGCGGTCCGGCATCCGGTGGTTCGGACGGTAGTTCTCCGGGCGGGGCTCCCAGACGGAGCGGTGCACCTGCTCGGCGCAGGAGCGGTCACCCGGTAGCGCCTGCCAGGCTCCCGGCGGCAGGGTCGCGAAGTAGCCTCCCGGTGGCGGGGGGCGGTCCTCGGGAGGCGGTGCCGCGTCGCCGAGGATCCCGGGCGCGAGCGCGAGCGCCAGCGCCAGAGCGAGGACGGCCAGCGTCGCGCCGGTGGCGAGCTGCGCGACCGCGCCTCGCGGCAGCGGGAGCCGCCGCCACGACGGCCGGACCCCCGACCTGCGCCGGCTGCCGCTCACGGGCCGGTCACGAACTCGATCGGTCACCGACCGGCTCAGCGAGGTCGGTCCCGCCTGCCCGGTGACCCGCGACCTGGTCCCCCGGCGACGAACGCGAGCCGGAGCGGGATCTCCGTGCCCGGCTCGTCACGACCCAGCCGGTCCGCGTGGAAGCCAGCGGTCGGAGCAGGTCCACGGCACGCGCCGCGTCGCTGCGTCGCAGTCGTCGAAGGTCGGCGACCAGGAGGACGACGTCCGCGTGGTCGGCCAGCACCCACGCGTCGGCCGACTCGAGGAGGGGCGGCCCCGTGACGACCACGATGTCGCGGGCCGCCAGCTGTCCGAGCGCGAGGGCGAGGCTGTCGATGTCCAGCGGCGCCGTCGTCACCTCGGTGCCGGCCCCCAAAACGCGGAGCCCCTCGACGACGGTCGGTCTCAGCGCTGCCTCGGGGCTGCATCGACCCGCCATGACGTCGGAGAACCCCTGCGTCACCTGGTCGTCGGCCAGCGCGTCGACCTCGCTGGGTGCCCCGTCCGCGCCCACGAGGACGACACGCCGACCGAGACCGGCGAGCGCCGACGCCGTCAGGACCGCGGCCGCGGCGCTGGTGTGCCGCGGCCCCGTGACGAGGATCGTCAGTCCCTGGCGCCGGTGGTCGGTGAGGCTCGACAGCCGACCCGCAAGGTAGCCGGCGCTGCGGGCGCTCCGCAGCGCGGCCGGCGCCCCGCCCGCCGGGACGACCACGTCGGTCGCGAGCACCTCGAGGCCGCTGCGTCGCAGCTCGCCCGAGGAGCGGACACGGGCCGCGACCCGGTCCCAGACGAACGCGCCGGCCGTCCCGAGCCCGACGCCCGCCAGTAGGCCCGCCACGAGGAGGAGCGGGGTCGACAGGGACCGACCCTGCGGTGCCACCTCGGGCTGCGTGATGACGGCCACCGAGCGCGCCCGGCGAGCGGCGTTCCTGGTGTCGACGTAGCTGCGGGTGAAGGCCTCCGCCCCGCGCAGGGCACGACGCGGCGTGGCCGCTGTGTACTCGATGACCAGGACGTTGGTGTCGGTGACGACGGAGACCGAGAGCCCCGATCGCGCTCTCTCCACCGACGTCCCCATGCGCGCAGCCGCTGCCTGGGCCACCGTCCCGGCCGTCGCGACCTCACGCTCGGTGCCCACGTCCGGGACGAGGGGCGCCCCTCGGGTCGGCGTCTCGAGCAGCTCCACCTCCGCCTCCGCGGTGTGGACCTCCGGCTGGGCCAGGACCACTGCCGCGGCGACGCCCACCGTGAGCAGGGTCGTCAGCAGGATGAACCAGGCGTAGACCCGGACGAGCCGTCGGTCCCCCGTCACGTGCTGTGGATCGGTCATGTGCTCCTACCCCCTGGTTCGCCCGATGACGCTCTCGTCACCGTGGTCGTGGTCGGTGGATCGTGGCGGTCGACCCGCGAGGCCCGGATCCCCACGCCGGCCATGGCGAGCAGCGAGAAGAGCCAGTCGGCCGAGCCGCGGTAGGTGAGGTGGGGGTCGAAGACCATCAGCGCGCTCACCACCACCACCCCGACGAAGGCGGCCAGGGACGCCACCGACGTGGCGGAGTCCAAGGCACGCGCCGGCCGGAGGAGAGTCCGCAGCGCGACCCACACGAAAGCGCCGAACGCCAGGAGGAGTGGTAGGCCACCGCCCCACAGCAGCCACACGTAGCCGCTCTCGATCCACACGAAGCCCGTTCCCTGGTGCTCCGCCACCACCCGCGCGGCCGGGCGCACCCCGAGGATCGGATGGGTGCCGGCGAAGAGCTCGGGGAGGAAGTAGTTCTCCAGGTTGAAGACCCGGGTGGTCCAGCTGACCGGAAGGCCCGAGACTGACTCGAAGCCCTCGAGGCGGTGCTGGATCACCGGCCACAGCGCGGCGCCCATGCCGACCGCCACCAGCGGAGCGAGCCGCAACGCCCCGAACCGCCCGCACACGACGGCTGTCACCACGACGGCGATCGCGAGCCCGAACGCGCTGGAGAACTCCGCCGCTCCCAGGGTCCCCCCGACGCAGGCGAGCGCGACGACAGCCAGCGCGGGCCCGTGCCTGTGGTCCTTCCACCACAGTCCCGTCGCGGTGACGAAGTTCAGGATCAACAGGTCCGCGGTCGCGGCCGGGAGCCCCAGGGTCGACCCACCCCGGGGTGCCGCCAGGGCCCCGGTGTAGCCGTAGGGCGCGTAGTAGCCCACGAGCATCTGTCGGACCCCGGCCAGGTCGAGCGCCTGGAGGAAGCCGATGACCCCGACGAGGGTCGCCGCACTCATGGCGCTCCACAGGCAGACCTGGATGTCCTGCTCGGTCCGGACGGAGGCACGGACGACGGCGTAGAGCGCCAGGTACTTCCAGAGCACGAGGGCGTAGGTGAGGTCGTCACCGCGGATCTCCTGGCCCCGCAGCACCATCACGGTCAGGAGCACGATCGAGTTCGCCAGGGCCATCGCCACGAGGGTGACCTCGATGCCGTTGAGCCGGAGCCTCCACCGGTGGCCGGTGGGCGCCGACACCACCGCCCGCACCACGAGAACGGCGGCGAGGAAGGCGACCAGCGCCTCGTTCGGCCTCAGCACCGGGAAGAGCCGACCCCGGTCGATCCCGGCCACCAGCGGGGTCACGACCGCGACGAGGATCGTGGCGGTGACCGGCCGGAGCCACACCGCGACGGCCGCGGCCGCCGCGACCACCAGCGCCAAGGCCACGACCGGGCTGAGTCCGACCAGGGCGCCGACGAACACCACGAGCAGGAGTCCTCCCGCGCCGGCCGGCACCAGCGCGACGCCGCCCCCTCGGACGCTCCGACCGAGGGCCTCGTGCTCCGGGCGCGTGGTGCTCATCGCCCGGCCCCGGCACGCGCGGGCCGCGTCTCCTGCCGGCGCAGGCCGGAGACCCACCAGGCCAGCTCGCGGGACCGCAGCAGCCACGCCGACGCCACGAAGCTGACGGCACCGGCGAGCGCCGCGGACACCAGCATCACGATCGACCCGACCTGCCCTGTGACCGAGCCGTCCAGCCCCCGGACCACGACGGCGACCACGGCGGCCATGGCCGTGGCCGAGACGGCAGTCCGGGCGATCGAGCTCACCAGCACCGGGTACAGCCCGGGCCACCGGCCCGCCACACGCAGGAGGATGCCGGCCCCGCCCGCCAGCGTCGCCACGGCGTAGCACCCGGCGACGAGCGGGACCGTGGCCGGTCCGTCCGCGAGCACGACGGCCGCTGCGCTGAGGCCGACGCAGAGCGCCGCCTGTCCCGCCATGCACCACAGGGGCGTCGCGGTGTCGTCGGAGGCGAACGCGGCCTGGGTGGTGACGAAGAAGAGCGCCTGGCCCACCAGCCCCACGGCCAGGACCGCCAGCGCGTCCGCGATCATGGTCTCCCCGGGGCCGTCCCTCAGCGCGCCGGACGCGACCGCGTCGGCCAGCGGCCGCGCCAGCAGGACGTAGCCGACCGTGGCCGGAACCGCCAGGAACAGTGCGGCGGTGATCCCGTTCAGGTAGGTGCTCCGGAAGCCGACCAGGTCGTGGGCGTGCCAGGCCCGTGCCAGCTCCGGCAGGACCGCGATCCCGATCGGAGTGGCGATCAGCGCCACTGGGAGCGCGTAGAAGTTCAGGCCGATCTGGAGGGACACCGTGCCCCCGGTGACGCGGCTGGCGAGGAGCAGGACGACCAGGGTCTGGGTGGCCAGCAGCGCCGCCGTGCCGACGGAGCGTCCGGCCCGCCGCACCAAAGCCGTCACCTCCGGCTGCCGCCACCCCCCGGCGGGGAACAGCGTCACCCCCTGCCGGCGTGCCCCCCACCACTGCAAGGCGGCGTTGAGACCGACCGCGGCCGTGGAGCCCGCGCCCAGCAGGATCAGGTCGGCGGTCGACGTGACGGCGGCATTACCGCCGTGGCGGACGGCGACCACCCCGAGCACCGTCATCACCCCGACGTTCTCCACCGACGGGCCGACGGCGGCAAGCACGAAGCGCCGCCGGGCGTAGAGCACGGCGTTGGACGTGCCGACCACGGCGTACAGCAGGATCTGCGGGAGCGTGAGGACCACGAGGAGCCGCGAGAGCCGGACCTGCTCCTCGGCGAGCGTGCCCGGGACGCCGACGGTGGCGAGCTGCAGGAGCACGGGCAGGAGGACTATCGCCACGGGCGCCACGACCAGGGACGCGGCGCTCACCACCCCCAGGAACCCTCGGCTCACCGAGACCAGCGAGGACTCCTGTCCGCTCTCGATCTGCCGGACGAGCACCGGCACCAGGACGGTGGGCACGAGGGAGCCGGCGAGGAAGCCGTACCAGACCAGGTTCGGCAGCGTGTTGGTCACCTGGTAGGCGTTGCCGAGGTGCGTGGGCCCCAGCACCGCTCCGACCAGGAGCACCCGGAGCAGACCCGTCAGGCGGCTCAGCGCCGTGAACCCCGCCACCAGCACGGAGGCACGGGCCGGGGCTCGGGCCGGTCCGGACACCGTCGTCGACATCAGCGGGCCCCTCGCCCACAGACCGCCCGCAGCGTCCGCAGCAGGATGACGAGGTCCAGGCGCAGGCTCTGCTCCTCGACGTAGCGGACGTCGAGGGCCAGACCCTCCACCATGGTGAGCCTGTTGCGGCCGGACACCTGCCAGAGACCGCTCAGCCCGGGACGGGCATCGAAGCGACGGGCCGCCCAGGCCGGGAAGAGGTCGGACTCCCACCCGAGAGCGGGCCGGGGTCCCACCAGCGACATGTCCCCCCGGATGACGTTCCACAGCTGGGGCAGCTCGTCGAGGCTGGTGCGTCTCAGCAAAGCCCCGAGGCGCGTGACGCGCGGATCGCGCCCGACCTTGTAGAGGCCGTCCACGGGGTCGGCCCTGCCGTCCAGCATCCGGGTGACGTACTCGCGGTGGAGCTCGTCGGCGCAGCCGCACTCCATCGTGCGCAGCTTGAGGAGCACGAAGCTGCTCCCGCCGCGGCCCAGCCGCTCCTGGCGGAACAACGCCGGTCCGCGGCTCGTCAACCGGATCGCGAGCATCGCCGCCACGATCACGGGCCACAGCACGAGCAGCAGGACGAGGGCACCGGCGAGGTCGAGGGTTCTCTTGGCCGTCGGCCGCGTGGAGACCGAGCGACCGACACCGACCGCGGCGACGTCCCGCGCCCAGCCGGCCGGCTCCGCCGTCATCGGGTCCTCACCGCCCGCGTGAGATGAGGAGCTGGTAGCTCGACGCCGAGCCGGACGCCGGCACCACCCGGGTCGAGACGGGGGGGAGGTCGTCCACCCGTCGGTGGACCGTGGCCGGGCAGCCGTAGGCCACGGTCCCGGGGGGGAGGTCGCGGGTGACCACCGAGCCGCTGCCCACGAGGCACCCGTCACCGATGCGGACGTACGGCAGCACCGTCACGCCGACACCGAGCTGCGCGCCGGCACCGATCAGGGGGCCAGACATCAGCCGTGCCGACTCCTCCTGACCCGGGTACAGGTCGTTGGCGATCGTCACCCCCGGTGCGAGGAAGGCACCGCGCCGGATCTCGGTGTACTGGGCCACGTAGCAGTTGGTGTGGATCTTGACGCCGTCCTCGATCCGACAGCCGTAGTCGACCACGCTGCCCGTCCACACAGAGACGTCCGAGCCGATGACGCAGTCCTCGCGGACGACGACGTGGTGACCGGTCTCGAACCGCTCGCCGATGCTCGTCCCGTCGTACAGGACGGTGCCGCTGCGCAGCCTCGCGCCGGTCCCGAGTGTGAGGCTCCGAGTGACCGGCCGCGTCGGCGGGTAGCCGAGGGTCACGCCCTCGTCGACGCGGTGCGCGCTCCGCTCGGCATCCGGGTCGACGACGCTCACGCGATCGCCCTCCGCGCGACGACCCGGTTGACCTCGGCGGCGACCCGGTCCACGACCCCGTCACCCATCCCCGGGTAGACCGGCAGCGACAGGATCTCCCCTGCGGCCGCCTCCGCCACCCCGAGCCTCACCGACGACAGCGACGCGTACGGCGCCAGCCGGTGGCAGGGAGTCGGGTAGTGGACGCCGGTCCCGATGCCGCGCTCCGCCAGCTTCCGCCGGACCACGTCACGGTCGCTGACCCGGACGACGACGAGGTGGTAGACGCCGTGGCTCCCCGGCAGCTCGGCGACCATCGTCGCGCGCTCCGGGTCGAGCAGGCCCCGGTAGGCGGCCGCGACGGCGCGGCGCTCGGCGTTCCAGGCCGGCAGGAGCGGCAGCTTCGCCGTGAGCACGCGGGCCTGTAGCGCATCGAGCCGGCTGTTGGTCCCGACACGCTCGTGGTCGTGGTGGGAGCCGGCGGCCCGCCCGTGGTCGCGCAGCGACCGCACGGCGTCGGCCAGGTGGGGGTCGGAGGTCACCACCGCACCGGCGTCGCCGAAGGCGCCGAGGTTCTTGCCCGGGTAGAAGCTGAAGCACCCCGCGGCACCGAAGGACCCGGCGGGACGACCCTGCCACGCGGCACCATGGGCCTGGGCGGCGTCCTCGACCAGGAGGAGACCGTGCCGCTCCGCCACGTCCACGAGTGCCGTCATATCGGGCATCTGTCCGTACAGGTGGACGACGACCAGGGCCCTGGTCCGGGGCGTCACGGCGGCCTCGACCGAGTCGGGCGTCAGCAGGAGCGTGCTCGGGTCGACGTCGACGAACCGGGGACGGCCGCCGGCGAGCAGGACGGCCTCCGCAGTGGCCACGAACGTGTTCGTCGGCACCAGCACCTCGTCGCCGGCCCGGATGCCGAGCGCACGCAGGGTCAGGTGGAGTGCGTCCGTCCCGTTCGCGGTCCCGACGGCCTGCGAGGTCGAGCAGAATCGGGCGAACGCCTCCTCGAACTCACTCACGGCCGGCCCCCCGATGAACGCCGAAGACGCGAGCGTCTCCGTCCACCCGTCGACGACCACCGGGGCCACCGCCTGCGTCGTCGGACCGAGGTCCAGGAAGGGGACCGTGTCGCGCACGGTCGTGGTCATCCGAGCGTCCCGGTCGCCACGAGTCCCGTGCGCTGGGCGGGGACCATGGCCGCGGGGCCGGCCACAGGCTGTGGCCGGCGCCGCGACGTCCAGGGCTCGAGGCTGACGGGTCGTCCCTCCTGGAGAGACAGCTGGGCCGCCTCCAGGACCGCCACCACGTCGAGGCCGTTGTCGCCCCCGGTCATCGGGGTGACCGCCTGGGTGATGCAGTCCACGAAGTGCTGGTCCTCGACCACGAGGGGTTCCTTGACCACCAGGTACGGCGCGACCACGTCGCCGTACTGGTAGGACATCGGAGGCTGGCTCAGGTCGTCCGAGACCGCCTCGGGCTGCCGCACGCTCTTGTGGTGAACGCGGATCCGCTCCTCGGTGGAGAGGTCGTCGAAGACGACCATCAGGTCGCTGCCCACCGCGGTGACCCGTCGGGTCTTGCAGGGGTGGAGCCAGCTGACGTGGACGGTGGCCTCGACGCCCGCCTCCTCGTAGTACATGCGCAGGTGGGCGATGTCCTCCAGGCGGCGGTGCGCGTGCCGGGAACCCCAGCAGGCGACGCTGGTCGGCGGCCCTCCCAGCAGGTAGTTGAGGATGGACACGTCATGAGGTGCCAGGTCCCACACGACGTTGACGTCGTGCTGGTACAAGCCCATGTTGAGTCGCGCCGTGTCGAGGTAGTACAGCTCGCCGAAGGCGTCGCTGTGGATGATGTCGCGCAGCTTCCAGACCGCCGAGTGGTACTCGAACGTGTGCCCGACCATCGCCACCAGCCCTCGCTGGGCCGCCGTCTCGACGATCGCCCGTGCCGAGTCGAGGGTCGTCGCCAGCGGCTTCTCGACCATGACGTGCTTGCCGGCCCGCAGCGACTCCATGGCCAACGGGGCGTGGGTGCTCGGCGGAGTCGCGATCACCACCGCGTCGACGGAGTCGAGCGCCTCGCCCAGGTGGTCGAAGCTCACCAACGCCGGGTAGGTGTGGGTCAACGCCCGCACGCGCTCGGCGCTCGGGTCGATCACAGCCACCTGCTCGATCTCCGGCAACGAGCTCAGCGTGCGCACGTGCTTGGAGCCCCAGTAGCCGGCCCCCACCACTCCGATCCGAAGCCCACCAGACATCGTCCCACCACCCCCTCATCCGTATGGCCGGACAGACGCCCGGCCCGGGCCCGTCGGGCCCTCGATGAACGAATCTTCGCTCCGCACGACACCGGGGGGTCAAGAGCAAATTCAAAAAATGTTCGCTCTGGCATTAGTTAACAGGACCTTCTGCCATTTGATACTGGACATGTCCGATTCCATTTCCGGGGAAGTCCTCAGCCAATCGGAAATATCCAACTTCGCCAGATCTCGCGGTGGTCGGTCGTCCGTTGACACACCGAATACATTTCTTTCGAAAGCGTTTCCGAGCAGCGGACTCGTCGGGGCCCGCGGGTGGGGGAAGGTCATGGCTGCAGGCGACACGGCGGGCACCCGGGTGCTGGTCATCGGAGGGTGGGGACGCTGCGGCAGCACCCTGCTGGACATGATGCTCGGCCAGCTTGACGGCTTCGTCTCCGCCGGCGAGGTCCGCGAGCTGTGGTTGCGCGGAGTCGCGGAGGACCGGCCCTGCGGGTGCGGCGCACCCTTCAGCGCCTGTGCCTTCTGGACCGAGGTGGGCGCGGAGGCCTTCGGTGGGTGGGACCGGCTGGACCTCGACCGCGTCCTGCGCGTGCGCTACCGCCGCGACCGGGCGTGGGCACTGCCCGCACTGCTGGTGGGGCCGCGTCGCCGGAGCGTCGACGGCGACCTCGCGCACTACCTCGATGCGCTGTCGCGACTCGTCGCGGGCATCTCCACCGTCGCCGGGGCCCGTGTGGTCGTCGACTCCTCGAAGCTGCCGAGCCACACGCTCCTGCTGCAGCAGGCCGGTGGTCTCGACGTCCGGCTGGTACATCTCGTCCGCGACAGCCGCGGGGTCGCGTACTCGGTGCGCAAGCACGTCGTCAAGACCGTGTCCCACGGCAACCCCACCCTGCTCCCCCGGCACGGAGCCGTCACCGCGGCCCTGCGCTACGACCTGTACAACGGGGTCCACCACGCTCTCGAGGTTCGTGAGCGGCGTCACGGCCGCGAGCTGCTGCGGGTGCGCTACGAGGACCTCGTGAGCGACCCCGAGCGCTGGCTGGTCGAGGTCGCTCGCCACGCCGACGAGCGGGCACCGACCGACGTGCCCTTCCTGGAGAAGGGACGCGTCCGTCTGGCCCCCAACCACCTCGTGGACGGCAACCCCGTGCGGTTCTCGCACGGGGCGCTGCCTCTCCACCTCGACGCCGCCTGGCACCACCAGCTCGGCGCCGGGGACCGACGCATCGTCACGGCCCTCACGCGGCCCCTGCTCGCGCGCTACGGGTACCCGGTCACCCCGGTGGACGCGGCCGCGACGACGGCCACGACCGCCGCGGGCGGACCAGGCTGAGCACCTCCGAGCGCAGGTAGCGCCGGTGCCCGCCCGGCGTCCGGACGGCGGTCAGCTTGCCTTCGTTGGCCCACCGGGCCAGCGTGTTGGCGTCCACGTGCAGGATGCCGGCGACCTCGGCCGGGGTCATGAGTGGCCAGGCGGTGCTGCGCTCCTCCGCCGCGCCCTTGGTGGCGTCGCCGTCACCCGGTACTGGCGGGTGGGCGGACACCGGCTTCATCCCCGCGCCCCATGGTCGCCGCGCTCGAAGCCGTCCTTGCCGCCTTTGCAGGCGTCAGCCCATCCCCACATCGTTGGTTCCTCGACGAAAGCGCGCGGTTCGTACGGCGCGAAGGTCAGCGCACGTCGGGTGCGGCGGGGTCGACACGAGAGCGCGGGCACCTCAGACCATCGATGCGGGGTCCGGGCACCAGGGAAACGGTTGAAGCACCGCACGCGGCCGCCAGCAGGCGCCCGAGTGGGCCGCGATCCACCCCGGATCGCGGGCCGCCACTCGCCAGAGTGCGGCCTCGGGCCACTGTCCACCGACCCGTGTGGTGGCGGCAATAGTCAGAACGGGCTATTTGACTCCCGCGACGCCCGGCGGACCATGAGGACGAGGGAGCGCCGCGCGACGCCACAGGCAAGGCGGCACTACCCCACGGACGGGCGGGGGTCGGTCGTGACGAACGGGGTTCGGGGCGAGCAGGGCGGCAGAGGGATACCGGGCCCTCGCACGGCCTCGGGCGGCTACGACACGCAGCTCGCCCGCCACATTCTCGAGATGGCGGAGCTGATGACCCGCTCCACGGACGTGGACACGGTGCTGTCACGGCTCGTCGACGAGTGTGCTCTCCTCGTCGGCGTCGACGCGGTCGGCCTGATGCTCGCCGACGCCGGGAGCGGCGTGCGCGCGGTTGCCTTCAGCGCCCCCTCGGTCGTGGCGGCCGGCGCTCTGCAGGAGCGCACCGGCCGGGGGCCGACAGTCGACCTCCTCCGCGCCGGGGAGCCGGTCGACGTGGTTCTCACCGCGACGGAGACCCCGACCGGCACCGACAACTGGCCGGTGTGGGCCGACGTGCTGAGGGGCGCCGGGGTCCGCCGTGTGACCTGCGTCCCCCTCCGGCTGATCGACGAGCCGGTCGGGGGCCTCGAGCTCTACTCGTTCCAGGAAGAGGACCTGCTCCCCCTGGCCCGTCAGGTGGCCGCCGCGTTCGCGGGGTTGGCCGTGGTCGTCGTACGTCACGCCGCCGAGCTGGACAGCAGCTCCATGCGGGCCCGGCAGCTCGAGCGGGCGCTGGAGGTGCGGGTGGTGGTCGAGCAGGCCAAGGGCTTCCTGTGTGGCCGCGGGTTCGAGGACCCGGACGTGGCGTTCGAGGCGTTGCGCCGATTCGCGCGCCGGTCCCGCCAGCGCGTCGAGACGGTGTCGGCGGCCGTGATGAGCGGCGATCTCGCGCCGGGCACCCTGCGTGGGGCCGGGCACGGCGCCTGAACGGCGGTTCGGGGACCGTCCCGGATGCGTGAAAATACCGCTCAACGGTGAGTACCCGGCATTTCCAACGACTTTCACGAGCAAGGACCTCCGTCCTTCCCGACATGGGTGAAACGTCGTCCACTATGTGTCTCGGGAGACGGAGCGGAAACGTCGAGATATCACGTCCACGCCCCTCCGTCCGAGTATCCCGACAGGGGGAATTGGAAATGTCGCTCATGAACTCGCGCCGCCGCTTTGCGACCCGCCACGTACGGATGGGGCTGCTGGCCCTCGTCGTCGCGGTCGCGACGCTGGCGTTGCCGGCCGGGCCGGCGCAGGCCGCCGCACCCGTGACGGTGTCGCTCGTCTTCAACGACGGCCTCGCCACCCAGTACCGCAACGCCGCGCCACTGCTGGACTCGCGTGGCCTCGACGGCACGTTCTACGTCGCGAGCAACTGGGTCAAGAGCAACGACGCGAAGTACATGCGCTTCTACCACCTCGACGACCTCTATCGGCAGGGCCACGAGATCGGGGGCATGGGTAAGGACCACAAGAACCTGACCACCACCTACGACCCGAGCCCGGCGGCCGACGTCACCTACAAGCGCGACCAGGTGTGCGGCGACCACCAGGCGCTGACCGGGTGGGGCTACCACCCGGTGAGCTTCGCCTACCCCGGGGCGGCGGAGAACGCCACCGTGCAGAGCATCGTCCGCGACTGCGGCTTCACCACCGGGCGGGTGGCGGGCGGCCTCTCGGCCTCGGGACCCGTGTACGCCGAGCCGGTCCCCCCGGGCAACGCCCTGCGACTCCGGGCCATGACCTCACCCGCGGGTCCGGTGTCCCTGCCGTCCCTGCAGAACGCCGTGCTCGCGGCAGGCGCCCACGGCGGGGGCTGGCTCCCCGTCGCCTTCAACGACGTCTGCAGCTCTGCCGACGCGAGCTATGCCACCTGCATGAACGGCAACAAGCCGGTCGACGCCGGCGTCCTCGCCTCGTTCCTCGACTGGCTCGGGACCCAGTCGGCCGAAGGCGTGAGCGTCCGGACGGTCCGGCAGGTGATGGGGTCCGAGCAGCCGCCCCTGCCGCCACGCCCGTTCGCGGTCTCGCTGACCTTCGACGACGGCCTGCGCTCCCACTACGGTCTCAAGGACATCTTCGCCCGGCACGGGGTGAGCGGCTCGTTCTACGTCAACTCCGGCGCAGTCGACGCCGGCGAGGCCGGCACGATGACGTGGGCGCAGATCCGCGACCTCCAAGCCGCGGGGAACGACGTGGGCGGTCACACCCGCGACCACGTCAACCTCCTCGCGACCGACACCAGCTACGAGTTCAAGACCCGGCAGGTCTGCGACGACCGCCAGCGCCTTCTCGACGAGGGCCTCAACGCCGTCAGCTTCGCCTACCCCTTCGGCGCCATGGACGGGACGGCACAGCCGTTCATCCGTGGTTGTGGCTACCAGTCCGGTCGCAAGGCCGGCACCGTCACCTCGAACGGGCCGATCTACTCCGAGACCATCCCGGTCACCGAGAACCCCTACGCCGTCCGCATCCTGGGGACCAACGAGAACGGGCCCGTGACGCTGGAGGCTCTGCAGTACGCGGTGAACCAGGCGATGAAGTACGGCGGCAGCTGGCTGCCCACGCTCTTCCACCAGATCTGTTACGTCGGCACGTCGGTGTACGACACCTGCATGGCCGGGTACCGTCCCGTCTCCGACGCCACCATCGATGCGTTCCTCAGCTGGATCGAGAGCCAGGCCGACCGCAACATCAGCGTGAGGACGGTCGCGGACGTCATGGGCGGCGGCAGTACCGCTCCCCGGGTCTCGGTCGCGACCCCGGCCGCCGGGGCGACGACCCCGGGCGCCCGCCCCCAGCTCGCCGGTGCGGCGTCGGGGTCCGGGTCGGTCTCCGTCAGCGTCTACCAGGGCGACTACACGGTGGGCACGCCCCTCGCCACGCTCTCTGCCGCCGTCGCCGGCGGTCAGTGGTCGGCGCAGCCCTCGGCCGACCTGCCCGACGGCCGGTACACGGTGCAGGCCAGCCAGCAGGGGGGGAACGCCACGGGCACGAGTCTCCCGCGCCGATTCACCGTCGACTCGACCGCTGCGGCAAGCGACACGGCCGCACCCGAGGTCGCGGTCACGGCACCGGTCACCGGGGCCACCGTCACCACGCCCACGCCGACGGTCCGGGGCACGGCCGGGACGGCGAGCGGCGACGACCAGAGCGTGGAGCTGCGCTTCTTCGCGGGCTCGGACGTGGGCGGCGACGCCGTGCTGACGGAGCAGGCAGCGGTCTCCAGCGACGGCTCCTGGTCGCTCCAAGCCTCCGCACTCGGGGACGGCGTCTACACGGTCGAGGCATCGCAGACGGACCAGACCGGCAACCGCGGGACCAGTGCGCCGGTGACCTTCACCGTCGACACGACCCCCGTCGACCTGACGGCACCCTCGGCGGCGATCACGTCCCCGCAGGACGGGGACACCGTGGCCACCAGCGCGCCGACGGTCACCGGCACCGCCGGCACGGCGCCGGGGGACGAGCCGGAGGTGCAGGTGTCGGTCTCTCCGACGTCGCCGGCCGCGGGTGACGCGGGTCAGCGGCTGGTCGGGACCGTGGCAGGGGACGGCACCTGGTCGGTGCCCACGGCGCCCCTCGCCGACGGCACGTACACCCTCCAGGTGACCCAGTCCGACGCCGCAGGCAACCTCGGGACCAGCAGCGCGGTGAACGTCACCGTGGCGAGCACGCCCGACGACGACCAGGCCCCGACCGTGACCCTCACCAGTCCCGCCGACGGAGCGGTCGTCAGCGACTCCGAGCTCACCGTCACGGGTTCCGCAGGGGCGGCCACGGGCGACGCCGCGACGGTGGACGTGGAGGTGTACGCCGGCTCCACGACGTCCGGGAACCCCGTGCGGACGGTGAGCGGAGCAGCCGGGTCGGGGTCGTGGAGCGTCGCGGTCCCCGATCTCGCGGCCGGGACCTACACGCTGCGCGCCACGCAGTCCGACGCGGCCGGCAACGTGGGGCGGAGTCCATCGGTCACGATCTCCAAGATCACCGCCCCGAGCGTCGCCTCCGTCGCGCCGAACGTCTTGGGCCAGGGCGCGACGGCGGCGCCGGTCACGGTGACCGGGACCGGGTTCGGACCGTCGTCGAGCGTCGTCGTCTCCGGCAGCGGGGTCACCCCGGTGGTCACCGCACGCACGGCCACGTCGCTGACCCTGAGCCTCGCCGTCGCCGCCGACGCCACGACGGGCAACCGCACCCTCACGGTCACCAACGCCGACGGCGGCACCGGGTCGTGCGCGGGGTGCCTCGCGATCGTGGCGGGACCCACCATCACCTCGGTCACCCCGTCGACCGCGCGTCGCAGCGCCAGGACGACGGTGACCGTCACCGGCACCCAGTTCCGAGCCGGACAGATGGCAGTGGCGATCTCGGGCACCAACGTCTCAGTGGGCAACGTGAGGGTCGTGAACGCGGGGACGCTCACCGCGGTCCTGAACGTCAACCCCAACGCAGCCCTGACGGCTCGGTCTCTCACCGTGACCGACCAGGGCACCCGAGGTCGGGCGGTGCGCAGCGCGGCTGTGACGGTCGTGAACTGATGGTCACGACGGCGTCCCGCGACACCACAGGAACCGGTCACGCCGGTGCGGTCACCCAGGCGCGCAACCTCCCGCTCCCAGTGGAGCCCGAGCCGGGAGGGTGCGGATGCCCCCACCGCTCTCGTCCCGTCCCCACCGGGCTCTGACGAGGGGTTGCGCGTCCTGGTGACCGCACCGTGGTGACCGGTTGACGGCTGGGCCGATACCGAGCACGTGAGACCGATCCCACGAGGACCCCGTCCCGGGCGTCGGTCGTCGATGATCGAGGGGTCCCGTCCCCCGTTTCCCAGGAGATACCCCATGAGCACCACCTACAGGTCACCCCGGATCGTGCGCTGGACCCGACGGCTCGAGGAGACGACCGCCCTCGACGGGCCCGTCGCAGCACTGGAGCCGAAGATCACGGCCGTCTTCGGCACCGGTCGACGCGCCTCGGTGCTGCGCGGGCAGTGGCTCGGCCACGCCGTCCACCCCCTGCTCACCGACGTCGTGCTCGGTTCGTGGACCTCCGCGACCGTGCTCGACCTGTTCGGCGGGTCCGAGTCCTCGGCCGCGGCCCAGCGCCTCGTCGGCACCGGGCTGCTCGCCGTCGGCCCGACCGCCTGGACGGGCTGGGCGGAGTGGTCGGCGGCCGGCGAGCGCGAGCAGCGGGTCGGCCTCGTCCACGCCGTCACGAGCGGAACCGCGGCCGGTGTCTACGCCGCCTCCTGGCTCGCCCGTCGGCAGGGGCGGCACGGTCGCGGGGCACGGCTCGCGCTGGCGGGCGCCGCCGTCGCCGGCGCCGGCGCCTACCTAGGGGGCCACCTGATCGCGGCCCGTGGTGTCGCGAGCCGCGACCCGTCGTACGCCGCCGTGCGCGTCGGCTGAGCACGGACCGAGCCGGGTCCCGCCCGCGAGCCTGCACGCCGGGGATGCACAGGCAGGTGCTCAGGCAGGTGCTCAGGCAGGTGCTCAGGCAGGTGCTCAGGCAGGTGACACCGTCGCGACCCCGAGCGTGTCCGCGCCGAGCACCTTCGGTGCACCGTCCTCGTAGAAGACGTCGACCTCACCGAGGCTGAACCCCGCCGCCTCGAGCAGCGGGACCATCTGGCGCGTGAGGTGGCAGCCACCGACCAGCCGCTTCTGCATCGGCTCCAGACGGTGCTGCCAACGCGCAACCCCGGGATCGGGGGCGAGTCCGTGCTCGACGAAGTGCAGGGCACCACCCGGACGGAGCACGCGACGCAGCTCGGACAGAGCGGCCTCGACGTCGGGGATCGTGCAGAGGGTCCAGGTGGAGACCGCGGCGTCGAAGGTGTCGTCCCCGAAGGGCAACGACTCCCCGTCGAGCCCGGACCGGGTGATCGTGACCGGGCTCGCTGCCACCCGGTCGGCCGCCAGCCTCCAGCCCAGGTCTGCCGGCTCGACCGCGGCCACCGAACGCACCGCGCCCGGGTAGAAGGGCACGTTGTGACCCGACCCGAAGCCGATCTCGACGACGTCGCCGTGCAGCCCGGCGCAGACGCGCTCCCGCAGCGGGTCGGTCGCCTTCATCCCGCAAGCGGCGTCGATGATCCGCGGCAGCACGTGACGCGCGTAGACACCCATGGCAGCCTCTTCTGGATCGGAGGACTGCAGAGTACCGGCCGGGTCGCACGCGGGCCGGAACGGTGCCAGACTCGTGGGGCTCGCTGAGAACCACGTGAAGGGGGAGTGACATGTCGACCGACGCAACCGCACCAGGCACCGACGACCACCGTGGGGCGTTCTCGTCGCGGACCGTCTTCATCCTCGCGGCCATCGGCTCGGCCGTCGGCCTGGGAAACATCTGGCGCTTCCCCTACGTCGCCTACGAGAACGGCGGTGGGGCCTTCATCATCCCCTACCTGGTCGCGCTGGTGACCGCAGGACTTCCCTTCCTCCTCATGGACTACGCCCTGGGGCACAAGCAGCGCGGCTCAGCCCCGCTGGCCTTCGCCCGCACCAAGCGCGGCAGCGAGGGGCTGGGCTGGTGGCAGGTGGGCATCTGCTTCGTGATCGCGATCTACTACGCCGCCGTCATCGCCTGGGCGGTGCGCTACACCGCCTTCTCGGTGGACAAGGCCTGGGGTGACGCGCCGGCGGACTTCTTCTTCGCCTCCTTCCTGCAGGCCGGCGACCCCGGCGTCAGCACTGACTTCGTCGCGGGCGTCGTGGTGCCCCTCGCCCTGGTCTGGCTCGCGGTCGGCGTGATCATGGCCTTCGGGGTGGAGAAGGGTCTCGGCACCACGGCGATGGTGGCCATGCCCGTGCTGCTGCTGGCCTTCGGAGCCCTCGTGGTGCAGGCGCTCTTCCTCGACGGCGCCGGCCAGGGACTCGACGCGCTCTTCACCCCGGACTGGGGCGCCCTGGGCGACGCGGGGGTCTGGACGGCGGCGTACGGCCAGATCTTCTTCTCGCTCTCGATCGGCTTCGGCATCATGATCACCTACTCCTCCTACGTCGGCCGCCGCAACGACATGACCGGGTCGGGACTGGTGGTGGGCTACGCCAACTCGTCCTTCGAGGTGCTGGCCGGCATCGGTGTCTTCGCCGCCCTCGGCTTCATGGCCCAGTCCCAGGGCGTGGCCGTCAGCGAGGTCGCCGACGACGGGATCGGGCTCGCCTTCATCGCCTTCCCGGCGATCATCAACGAGGCCCCGGGCGGAGCCCTGCTGGGGCTGCTGTTCTTCGGCTCGCTCGTCATCGCCGGGCTCACCTCGCTCATCAGCGTGATCGAGGTCGTCATCTCCGCCGTGCGCGACAAGTTCGAGATGACGCGGGTGGCCGCGACGACGGCCGTCGTCGTGCCGACCGCGCTGCTCTCGCTGGCGATGTTCAGCACCACCAGCGGGATCTACGTCCTCGACATCCTCGACCGCTTCATCAACCGCTACGGCATCCTGCTCGTCGCCGTCATCAGCATGCTCGTCATCGCCTGGGGGGCGAAGGCACTGCCGGACCTGGCCGCCCACCTGAACGTCTTCGGCTCCCCCCGGCTCGGCCGCACCTGGCAGACGCTGATCTCGGTCGTCACGCCGCTGCTGCTGACGGTCGTGCTCGTCCAGGAGCTGTGGACCGACGTGACGACGCCGTACGAGGGCTACCCGGCGTGGATGCTCGGTGTCATCGGCTGGGGCGTCGCAGCCGCCGTCGCGATGGTCGGGCTCCTGCTGGCACGCATCGCTTGGCGCCCCGGGACGTCGTTGGAGTCCCAACCCTCCCCCGTCCGCACCGAGCAGGGCACGGCGCAGGGCACCGACCACCAAGGAGACCCGGCATGAGCACCTCCGCCATCGTGATGCTGATCGTGACCGTCCTGCTCGTCTGGGGCGGGCTCGTCGTGGCGATCCTGAGCCTGCGCCACCGCCCCACGCCGACGGCGGAGGAGACTCACCGCGACCTGTGAGGCCGTGGACCCGGTAGACGCGCGAAAGGGCCGGCGCACGACGGGCCGCGAGGGGCCCTCACCTGTCGTACGCCGACCCTTCCGGGGTCGGTCAGCGGTGGATCAGCGCAGGTCGAACCGGTCGAGCTCCATGACCTTGGTCCACGCGGCGACGAAGTCGTGCACGAGCTTCTCCCCCGCGTCGTCGCTGGCGTAGACCTCGGCGAGGGCCCGCAGCTGCGAGTTGGAGCCGAAGATCAGGTCGACCGGTGTGGCCGTCCACCGCGTCTCGCCACTGGCGAGGTCGCGGATCTCGTAGACGTTCTCCTCCGACTCCGACGCCTTCCACTGCGTCCCGGCGGTCAGCAGGTTGACGAAGAAGTCGTTGGTCAGCGAGCCGACCTGGTCGGTGAGGACGCCGTGGCTGCTGCCGGGAGCCGTGATGCCCAGCGCCCGGAGCCCGCCGACGAGGACGGTCATCTCGGGAGCGGTCAGGTCGAGCATGTAGGCGCGGTCGAGCAGGAGGGTCTCCGGCTGCAGCTTCTCGCCTGCCCGCAGGTGGTTGCGGAAACCGTCGGCACGCGGCTCGAGCACCGCGAACGAGTCGACGTCGGTGTCCTCCTGCGAGGCGTCGGTGCGACCGGCCTGGAACGGCACGCTCACCTCGACCCCGGCGTCCTGCGCCGCCTTCTCCACCGCGGCCGAGCCGGCCAGGACGATGAGGTCGGCCAGCGAGACCTGCGCACCGCCCGCGGCGTTGAAGCCCTGCTGGACGCCCTCGAGGACGCCGAGGACCCGCTCGAGCTGCTGGGGCTGGTTGACGGCCCAGCCGCGCTGGGGCTCGAGCCGGATCCGCGCGCCGTTGGCGCCGCCTCGCTTGTCGGTGGAGCGGAACGTCGCGGCGGACGACCAGGCGGTGGTGACGAGCTCGGACACGCTCAGGCCGGAGTCGAGCACGCGGGCCTTGAGGTCGGCGACGTCGGCCTCGGAGACGAGCTGGCCCCCGGCCGCCGGGACCGGGTCCTGCCACAGCTGCGGCTCGGCCACCCACGGTCCCAGGAAGCGCGAGACCGGGCCCATGTCGCGGTGGAGCAGCTTGTACCAGGCCTTCGCGAAGGCGTGCGCGAACTCCTCCGGGTTGTCCTTGAACCGGCGCGAGATCTTCTCGTACGCCGGGTCGACACGCAGCGCGAGGTCGCTCGTCAGCATGGTCGGTCGGCGGTTCGGGGAGTCGGGAGTGGGGCCGGGGATGACAGCCTCGGCGTCCTTCGCCACCCACTGGTGGGCACCGGCGGGGCTCTTCTCCAGCTCCCACTCGTGGGCGAAGAGGAACTCGAAGTAGTCGTTGCTCCACTGGACCGGCGTGCGGGTCCAGGTGACCTCGAGACCCGAGGTGATGGCGTCCGCGCCCTTGCCCGAGCCGTAGCCGCTGCGCCAGCCCAGGCCCTGCTCCTCCAGCGGCGCAGCCTCCGGCTCGGGGCCGACCAGGTCGGCGTCACCGGCACCGTGGGTCTTGCCGAAGGTGTGGCCGCCGGCGATCAGCGCGACGGTCTCCTCGTCGTTCATCGCCATGCGGGCGAAGGTGTCGCGGATGTCGCGGGCCGAGGCCAGCGGGTCCGGGTTGCCGTTGGGGCCCTCGGGGTTCACGTAGATCAGGCCCATCTGGACCGCACCGAGGGTCTCGTCGAGCTCGCGCTCGCCGGCGTACCGCTCGTCGCCGAGCCAGGTGTCCTCGGGACCCCAGTAGATCTCCTCGGGCTCCCACACGTCCGCGCGACCGAAACCGAACCCGAAGGTCTCGAGGCCCATGTCCTCCAGCGCGACGTTGCCGGCGAGGACGAGCAGGTCGGCCCACGAGATCTTCTGCCCGTACTTCTTCTTGACCGGCCAGAGCAGGCGGCGGGCCTTGTCCAGGTTCCCGTTGTCGGGCCAGCTGTTGAGCGGCGCGAAGCGCTGGCTGCCGTCGCCGGCGCCGCCACGGCCGTCGTGGATCCGGTAGGTGCCGGCAGCGTGCCAGCTCAGCCGGATCATCAAGCCGCCGTAGTGGCCGAAGTCGGCCGGCCACCAGTCCTGCGAGGTGTTGAGCACCTCGACGACGTCGCGCTTGACGGCTTCGACGTCGAGCCCGGCGAACGCGGTCGTGTAGTCGAAGTCCGCACCCAACGGGTTGCCGTGCGGGGAGTGGGCGTGCAGGACGGACAGGTCGAGGGAGTTGGGCCACCAGTCCTGGAGGCTGTGCGGACGACCGCCGGTGCGCGGCGTCGGGGAGTCCAGGGCGGGGTTGGCGCTCTCGCTGCCGTGGGCCGTCGCCGAGTCGGGCATCACCGGGCAGCCCTCCTCGGCCTTGCGGTCCACACCCTGCGGGCTGGAGTTCTCGTCGCTCATCTCGTTCCTTTCACGGGGGGGGTTCAACGGGGGGGTTCGGTGGTGCTGGGTCACGAGGTGGTGCGGGCGGCCGCCGCGCAGGTGGGGCAGCGACCCCACCAGATCACCTCGGCCTCGTCGATCTCGAAGCCGGCCTCGTCGGAGGCGGTCAGGCACGGCGCGTGCCCGACGGCGCAGTCGACGTCGGTGATGGCGCCGCAGGTGCGGCACACCAGGTGGTGGTGGTTGTCGCCCACGCGGGCCTCGTAGCGCGCGACCGAGCCGGAGGGCTGGATGCGCCGGACCAGCCCGGCGGCGGTCAGCGCCCGCAGCACGTCGTAGACCGCCTGGTGGGAGACCTCGCCGAGGTCTGCACGGACCGCGGCGATCACGGAATCGGTGTCGGCGTGCGGGCGTTGGTGGACCGCCGCCAGCACCGCCAGGCGCGGGCGGGTGACCCGCAGCGAGACGCCGCGCAGCATGCTTTCGAAGTGCGTGGACGGGGACACCTCGGCAGTCTGCTCCACTTTCTGGAATGGATCAAGCTTTCGGCCGGGCGCGCCCTACTGTTCTCGGGTGGACATGGACTCGACCTCGGTTCTGCTCGTCGGGCTCGACCTGATCGGTGTCTTCGCCTTCGCACTGTCCGGCGGGCTCACCGCCGTGCGCAAGGAGTTCGACCTGTTCGGCGTCGTCGTGCTCTCCCTGGTGGCCGGGCTCGGTGGAGGCGTGCTGCGTGACGTGCTGATCGGCGACGTCCCCCCGGCCGGCATCAGCGACTGGCGCCTCTTCGGGGCTGCGGCGGCGGCCGGCATCGTGACGTTCTTCCTCCACCCGGGCGTCAGCCGTTCACGCCGGGCCATCGGGCTCCTCGACGCGGTCGGGCTGGGGTTCTTCGCCGTCGCCGGCTCCCTCAAGGCGTTGGAGCTGGGCACGCCCACGCTCACCGCCGTCATCGTGGGTGTCCTCACCGGCGTGGGCGGCGGCATGATCCGCGACCTGCTGGCCGGGGACGTGCCCGAGGTGCTGCGCCACCGCGAGCTCTACGCCCTGCCCGCGCTGGTAGGCGTCACGCTCTTCGCGTTCACCTGGGAGCTCGGCTGGGACGTCCACGTCACCGCGACGGTCGCTGCCGTCCTCATCACCGCCCTGCGCCTGGCCGCCACCCGGTGGCAGTGGCGGGCGCCGGCCCCGCGCCCCGGTCAGCCCCGCTGAGAGCGTTCGGCCAGCCGGACCGCGGCACGTCGTACCAGGTCGGCCTCGTCGGGGTCGGCGACCGCCTCCTGCGGGACCTGGCCACCGAGCAGCGCAGCCGGCTGGGTCAGCCACGACCACACCCGCCAGGGGTCCATGCGCGCCGCGAGCAACGGCTCGAGCACCGGCAGCAGGTCGGGCCGGGGCTCGCCGTCGTCGGTGAGCTGGAAGGCCGGCACCAGCGTGCGCCCCTCCGGCGCGACCACCAGCAGGCGGTGGGCACCGGCCGATTTGTGGATCCGGAACCGGGTCGCGTTGACCTCGGTGCCGCGCACCTGCGCGAGCGTCTCGTAGGTGTGGGTCGGCGTCGCCAACAGCTCCTCACGCAGGCGGGCCTGTCGGGCGATGAGCAGCAGCGGCACCGGCACGGCGTGCTCGGGCTCGCTTCCCTGCTGGTGCAGCAGCCGGTCGAGGTCGTCGAGCTGCTCGTCGTCCAAGGGGTCGCCGGTGTTGGGGTCGATCCACAGCGCCCCGCCGTCGGGCGCCCGCTCCAACGTCGGCAGGCCCGCCTCGGCGAGGTGCGGGACGAGGTCCAGCCCCTCGATCCAGGTGGCCAGCCGTTCAGCGAGATCGGGTCCGTCAGGCATCGATCACGATCGGGATGATCAACGGCGTACGACGGAAGGCGCGCTGTGCCCAGCGGGCGACGTCGCGGCCGATCATCTGCTCGATCTGGTGGGCGTCCCCGATGCCCTCGGCGACCGCGCGGGCCAGCGTCTTCTCGACGACCTGCACCGCGGGCTTGAAGTCACCCGGGGCGTGCTCGAAACCGCGGACCAGGAAGTCGGGCGGGTCGGTGAGTGCGCCGGTGTCGGCGTCGACGATCGCCAGCACGGTGACGACGCCCTCCGCGGCCAGCGTGCGGCGGTCCTTGAGGGTGGCCTCGGTGACACCGCCGACCACCTGGCCGTCGACGTACACGTTGCCCGCCGCGACCTTGCCGGTGATCTTCGCGCGACCCTTGACCAGGTCGACGACGACACCGTCGTCGGCCAGCACGACGCGGTCGGCCTCGATGCCGGTGCTGATCGCGAGGTCGGCGTTGGCTCGCAGGTGGCGGTACTCGCCGTGGACAGGCATGACGTTGCCGGGCTTCATGAGGTTGTAGCAGTAGACGAGCTCACCGGCGCTGGCGTGACCCGAGACGTGCACCTTCGCGTTGCCCTTGTGCACGACGTGGGCGCCCCACCGGGTGAGGCCGTTGATGACACCGGAGATGGCGTTCTCGTTGCCCGGGATCACCGAGCTGGCCATGAGGATGGTGTCACCCTCGCCCACCCGGATCTTGTGCTCGCGGCTGGCCATGCGCGACAGCGCCGCCATCGGCTCCCCCTGCGAGCCGGTGCAGATGAGCGTGGCCTTGTTGGCCGGCATCCGCTCGAGCTGCTCCAGCGGCACGATGAGGTTGTCGGGCACGTCGAGGTAGCCCAGGTCCTTGGCCACGCCCATGTTGCGCACCATGGAGCGCCCCACGAACGCCACCTTGCGGCCGTGGGCGTGGCTCTGGAGCAGCACCTGTTGGATCCGGTGCACGTGGCTGGCGAAGCTCGAGACGATGACGCGACGGGGGGCGGTGCGGAACACCTGCTCGATGGCAGGGGTGAGGTCCTTCTCCGACGTCGTGAAGCCGGGCACCTCGGCGTTGGTGGAGTCGATGAGGAGCAGGTCGATGCCCTCGTCGGCCAGCCGCGCGAAGCCGCGCAGGTCGGTGATCCGCCGGTCGAGCGGGAACTGGTCCATCTTGAAGTCACCGGTGTGCAGCACCAGGCCCGCGCGGGTGCGGATGCCGACCGCGAGGCCGTCGGGGATGGAGTGGTTGACCGCGAGGAACTCCAGGTCGAAGGGCCCGTACGACGTCTTGTCGCGGTCACCCTCCTTGACCTCGTGGAGCTTGGGGACGATCCGGTGCTCCTTGAGCTTCTCCTTGATCAGGGCCAGCGTCAGCCGGGACCCGACGACCGGGATGTCGGCGCGCTCGCGCAACAGGTAGGGCACACCGCCGATGTGGTCCTCGTGGCCGTGGGTCAGCACGACGGCGACCACCTTGTCGATGCGGTCCCGGATCCAGCTGAAGTCGGGCAGGATCACGTCCACGCCCGGCTGGTGCTCCTCGGGGAAGAGCACGCCGCAGTCGACGATCAGCAGCTTGCCCGCGTGCTCGAAGACGGTCATGTTGCGGCCGATCTCGCCGAGCCCCCCGAGGGCGACGATGCGCAGACCGTCGCGCGGCAGGCTGGGGGGCTTCTTGAGCTCGGGGTGCGGATGACTCACGGGGGCGATTCCGTTCCGCGCTGCGGCCCGAAGGGGCCTGCGGCGCTGTCGATCGAGCATGGGGGCTTGTCCCGGAGCGGATCCGGGCGGGGTGTGCGGGACCGGGGTCCGGGGTCCGTGTCAGGACTCCAGTAGACCAGGAACCCGGCGGATCAGTGAGTGGAGAGCTGTCCGGTCAGGCGACCGTGGCGGTCCGCACTGGCCTCATTCTGTCCGACGATCTCCACCGACTTCCCCTTGCGGTCGTACTTCGTGACGATGGCGTCCAGGGAGGCGACGGTGGAGGCGTCCCAGACGTGGGAGGCCGACAGGTCGATGACCACCCGGTCGGGGTCGGCGGCGTACGCGAACTGGGTGTAGAGATCGTTGCTGGAGGCGAAGAACAGCTCACCGGTCACGGTGTAGACCGCCTTCTCGGTGCCGTCGGGCTCCTGCACGACCTCGCGGTGGGTCTCGGTCAGGTGTGCGACCCGCCGGGCGAAGAGCGTCATCGCCACCAGGACGCCGACGACCACGCCGATCGCCAGGTTGTGGGTCGCCACCACGACCACGACGGTGGAGAGCATCACGATCGTCTCGCTCTTCGGCATCCGACGCAGCGTGCCCGGCGCGACGCTGTGCCAGTCGAAGGTGCCGACCGCGACCATGATCATGACGGCCACGAGCGCCGCCATCGGGATGATTGCGACGAGGTCGCCGAAGCCGACCACCAGGACCAGCAGGAAGACGCCGGCCAGGAAGGTGGAGATCCGGGTGCGGGCGCCGGAGACCTTCACGTTGATCATCGTCTGGCCGATCATCGCGCACCCGCCCATGCCGCCGAAGAAGCCGGTGATGACGTTGGCGGCACCCTGGCCCCAGGCTTCGCGGGACTTGTCGGAGGGCGTGTCGGTGACGTCGTCGACGAGCTTGGCGGTGAGCAGCGACTCGAGCAGTCCGACGATTGCCATCGCGAGCGCGTAGGGCGCGATGATCCGGAACGTCTCCACGGTGAGGGGCACGTCGGGCAGGAACAGCGAGGGCAGGCTCTCGGGCAGGTCGCCCTCGTCACCCACGTCGGGCAAGGAGACGCCCATCGCGACGGCGGCCCCGGTGATGACCACGATGGCCACGAGCGGCGCCGGGACGACGTCGGTGACGCGCGGCAGCAGCACCATCATGAGGATCCCCGCCGCGATCATCGGGTAGACGAGGACCGGCACGTCGATCATGTGAGGCAGCTGCGCCAGGAAGATCAAGATGGCCAGCGAGTTCACGAAGCCGACCATGACCGAGCGCGGGATGAACCGCATCAGCCGGGCCACACCCGCGACCGCCAGCAGCACCTGGAAGACGCCGGCCAGGATCACCGTGGCGATGAAGTACTCGATGCCGTACTCACGTGCGACCGGCGCGATCACCAGGGCCACCGCCCCGGTGGCGGCCGAGATCATCGCGGGTCGCCCGCCGAGGATCGCGATGGAGACCGCCATGGTGAAGGAGGCGAACAGTCCCAGGCGCGGATCGACACCGGCGATGATCGAGAACGAGATGGCCTCCGGGATGAGCGCGAGCGCGACCACGAGACCGGCGACCACCTCGATCCGGAGGCGACGCGGCGAGCGCAGCGCGGCGCGCACGCTGTTGCTCTCGGGGTGATCGGTGAGCGTGGCGGATGAGGACACAGAAGGCTCCTGGTCGGAGTGGACGGACACGAGTGGACGGGGCTGCTGCCACGCCAGGGCGCCCGGAGGCAGCCGGACCGCGGCAGGCGGGTGTGGCTCAGCCGCTGGCCGGGAGGGGCTCGAGCATGACGTCGGGGTGGTCCCGAGCCACCTTGGAGGCGCGCCAGTTGTCGGGGAACAGCGCCAGCCAGGCGCCGTCGGAGCGCGAGAGCACCTCGACGCCCGAGATCCCGGCCAGCGACTCCGCGCCAGCGGCGTCGGTGCGTCGCGCCAGCACGAAGCCCAGCCGCTCGAGGGTGACGGGGGCGTTGAACTCCGTCTCCATGCGGGCGGCCACGACCTCGAACTGCATCGGCCCGACCGCCGCGAGGACGGGGTTCTGGCTGCCGCGCAGCTCCGAGCGCAGCACCTGGACGACGCCCTCCTGGTCGAGCTGCTCGATGCCGCGATGGAACTGCTTGTGGCGGCCGGAGTCGACCGGGCGCACGGTGACGAAGTGCTCGGGGGCGAAGCTCTCGATCCCGGGGTACTCCACCGGGGCACCCTCGAAGATCGTGTCCCCGACGCGCAGCGCCGAGGCGTTCACCAGGCCCACGATGTCGCCGGGGAACGCCGTCTCGACCGAGGAGCGCTCCCGGCCGAACACGGCCTGGGCGTACTTCGTGGCGAAGGGCCGACCGGTCGAGGCGTGGGTGACGACCATGCCGCGGCGGAACACCCCGGAGCAGACCCGGGCGTAGGCCAGGCGGTCACGGTGCTGGGAGTCCATGCCGGACTGCACCTTGAAGACGAAGGCGCTGAACTCGTCCTCGACCGGGCGGGACGTGCCGTCCAGCGCCGGGGTGGCCGACGGCGGCGGCGCCAGCTCGAGCAGCACGTCGAGCAGCTGCGCCACACCGAAGTTGAGCAGGGCGGAGGCGAAGAGCACCGGGGTCGTGCGGCCGGCGAGGAAGGACTCCTGGTCGTGGTCGGCCTGGTCGACGGCGAGCAGCTCGTGCTCCTCCGACGCCGCGGCCCACGCCTCTCCCGCCATCTCGGCCGCAGCCTCGGGGTCCAGGTGCCGCTCGGGCGCGCGGGTGGCTCCGCCGGCGGTGCGGGTGTAGCTGATGAAACCGCCCGTACGCCGGTCGAGCACCCCGTGGAAGTCGCGGTCCGCTCCGACCGGCCAGGTCAGTGGGGTCGGCTTGAGGCCGATCCGCTTCTCGATCTCGTCCATGAGCTCGAGGGCGTCGAGGCCCGGGCGGTCCCACTTGTTGATGACGGTGATGACCGGGATGCCCCGGTGGGCGCAGACCCGGAAGAGCTTGAGCGTCTGCGGCTCGAGGCCCTTGGCCGCGTCGACGAGCATCACGGCGGCGTCGACCGCCGACAGCACGCGGTAGGTGTCCTCGGAGAAGTCGGAGTGGCCCGGGGTGTCGACGAGGTTGACCACGTGGTCGCGGTAGTCGAACTGCAGCGCGGCGGAGGTGATCGAGATGCCGCGCGCCCGCTCCATCTCCATCCAGTCCGACACGGTGCCGCGGCGCCCGGCCTTGCCGTGGACGGCTCCGGCCTGGGAGATGACCCGGGCGTGGAGCGCGAGAGCCTCGGTGATGGTGGACTTGCCGGCGTCGGGGTGGCTGATGACGGCGAAGGTGCGGCGGGGTCGGGTGTCGGTCGGGTGGTTCATCGGGGCTGATTCTACGGCCCGCGGCGGGCCTGCCCGACCGGCGCCGCCCTGACCAGGTCTCGACGCGGACGACCGGGGGTCAGCCGGCGAGAGCGGGCTCCCGGGCGGCCACGCCGGCGGAGGCGAGCGGGATGGTGCGGAACGGCTCGGGCTCGTCCTCCGGCACCAGGGCGGTGGGACCGTAGACCCAGTCGGTGAAGGAGTAGTCGTGGACCTCCCGCGCCCGGAGCACGGCATTGCGCTGCCAGCAGGAACCCGCCCACCGTCGGGGCCAGGACGGTGCCGACCCGACCGACGCCGAGCGAGACGCCCAGGGAGGTGCCGCGCAAGCGGGCCGGGTAGTGGGAGGCGACGGCGGCGATGATCAGGCACAACGTGCCGTGCGTGCCGATGCCGGCGAGCACCAGCGCGGCGTACACCGCGGAGACCGACGAGGGATAGGTGACCAGGTAGGCCAGTCCGACCGTTGCCGCTCCGGCGGCGAGCACGGCGCTGCGCAGGGGGCCGATGCGGGTGGCGACGTACGCCGTGACGACCGAGCCGGCCACGGCGCCGAGGTTGAGGGCGAGCAGGTAGGTCAGCGGGTGACCCATGTCGAAGCGGGCGTCGTCCGACATCAGCTTCGGCAGCCAGGTGCCGAGGCCGTACCAGGCGAACATCGTGGCGACGGTGGCACCGGTGAAGAGAGCCGTCGCGACGCCGTACGGCCGGCGCAGGACGGCGGAGAAGCGGCTGCGCTCAGCGGGCACCGCGGCGCCGACGGTGAGGCCGTACGCCGCTTCGGTCGCGGCCGCCTCCTCGGCGCGGCCCTGCGTGCGCAGCCAGGCCGGCGACTCGGGGAGCAGCGCCACGGTGAGCGCGAGGAGCAGCACGCCACCGAAGGCGACGAGGTACATCGCCTCCCAGCCGAGCGCCGGGATGGTCGGCAGCGCGACGACGGCTGCGATCGAGCCTCCGACCGGGACGCCGGACATCATGATCGTCGACACCCAGGGCCGCAGCCGCGGGCTGACGAACTCCGACGTCAACGCGTTGGCGCTGGGGACCAGGCCGCCCAGCCCGAGACCGGCGACGAAGCGCAGCGCACCGAACACCTCCGGGCCGGTGGCCACACCGCAGAGGCCCGTGAAGAGGGTGAACCAGGCGATGCAGGCCAGGATCGTGCGGCGGCGTCCGAGGCGGTCGGCCAGGGTGCCGGCGCCCACGGCGCCGATCAGCATGCCGGCGAAGGCCAGGCTGCCGATGGTGCCGGCGCCCGCGGGGGTCAGTGCCCAGCCGGGCTCGGCCAGCAGCGAGGGGATGGTGGTCCCTTAGACGATGAGGTCGTAGCCGTCGAAGACGACGATCAGCCAGCAGAGCGCGACGACGAGGACGGTGGATCCGGCTCGTGGGCCGGATCGGTGGCCTCGGCGGGTCGGCGCGGCCGGGCGTGCGGCGGCAGGAGCGGTTGCTGTGGTCATGGTCACACCGTGCAGCGTGTACCGTCATGAGGAACAGCACATTCTGCACAGCAGAATCAGAATCGAAGGAGTGGTGTGGTCCAGCCGATGAAGAGCCGCCCGTCGTATGCCGTGTCGAGCGTTGACCACGCATTGCGCCTCGCCACGATGCTGCAGCTCGAGGGCCGGCTGACTGTGTCCGAGGCAGCACAGCGCCTCGACATCGCCCGGTCGACAGCGCACCGGTTGCTGGCGATGCTCGTCTACCGCGACTTCGCGGTGCAGGACGAGAGCCGGGTCTACCACGCCGGACCGGTGCTCGAGCTGGCCGCTCACTCCCCCTCGGAGACGTCGCGACTGCGAGCGGTCGCCCTCCCCCACCTCCACCAGGTCGTCGACGTCCTCGACGAGTCGGCCAACCTCATCGCGCGGACCGGCGACACCGCGCGGTTCATCGCGTCGGTGGAGTCCAACCAGTCCCTGCGCGTGGGCAACCGCGAGGGCATGGTGTTCCCCGCCCACCAGGTCACCGGGGGCCTCGTACTGCTCGCCGAGCTGCCCGAGGAGCAGCTCGAGGCGTTGTACGCCGAGGAGCGGTACGTCGAACGCCCCGGCGAGCGACCCGACCTGGCCACGCTCCTCGCCGACCTGACCCATGTCCGACGCCAGGGCTTCGCGGTCAACGAGGGTCGTTCCGAGCGCGGTGTGGTCGCCATCGGCCGCCCGGTCAGGCGCCCCGACGGCACGGCGGTCGCCGGCATCTCCCTCTCGATGCCCAGCGTCCGCTACGACCCCCACCGGCTACGCTCCTACGTCGCCACGCTCGGCCTCGCCGCCGGTGCGATCGAGTCCGAGCTGAGGGATGTCGCATGAGCCCGCTGCCCTACGAGGAGCTCGCCTGGGCGAGCACCCCCATCGGTGAGATCAGCCTCCGCAAGCGCTACGACCGACTGACCCAGCGCTGGGTGCACGAGGTCCGCCTCGGCGACGAGTACCTCATGTCGAGCCAGTTCAACGCCACCGAGATCGCCCTCGCCCGGCTCGGCATGGCCGAGGCGCCCCCGACCCAGGACGCGGGGCTCCGCGTCGTGGTGGGCGGGCTGGGTCTCGGCTTCACCGCCCACGAGGCCCTGAAGGACCCGCGGACCCGCTCGATGCACGTGGTCGAGCTGGTGGGTGCCGTCATCAAGTGGCACCGGGCGGGACTCGTCCCTGACACGGCGGGGTTGGCCGCCGACCCCCGCTGCGAGCTGGTCGAGGCCGACTTCTTCGAGCTCGTGCGCAGCGGCCGCTGCCCGGACGCCGACGTGCTCCTCGTCGACATCGACCACTCCCCTGACAACCTGCTGGCGCCGGCGAACGGCGACTTCTACGAGGAGGCCGGCCTGCGTGCGGCCGCCGCCATCCTGAGCGAGCACGGCGTCCTGGCGCTGTGGTCCGACGACGAGCCCGACGACCGGTTGGTCGCCCACCTGCTCACGGCCTTCGGCCACGCCCGGGCCGAGGTCGTCGCCTTCGACAACCCCATCACCGGGGGCACCTCCTCCTGCACGGTCTACGTCGCACGCACACCTCGCCCGACCCCCTGAACGCCCTCGCCGGGAGGCGTTGACAGGGCGTTTCGGTGTCAACGAGGCGTCACACCGACCGCGCGGACCGGTCAGGCGCCCACCGTCCGCAGCTTTCCGGTTCACGTCTCACCCCTCCCACTAGGCTGAACCGACGGTCTCCCCGGGAGACCGGATCCGTAGAGCCCACCAACCGCCGCGCGCCACCGACGATCGGGACAAGTCATGGACGTTTCTCCCCTGGTGTGGGGGCTGACGATCGCCGGGATCGTGGGCCTGCTGCTCTTCGACTTCTACTTCCACGTCCGCAAGGCCCATGTGCCCACGCTGCGCGAGGCGGCGATCTGGTCGTCGCTCTACGTCGGCATCGCCATCCTGTTCGGGCTCGGCGTCCTCGTGTTCGGAGGCCCCACACCGGGTGGGGAGTACTTCGCCGGTTACATCACCGAGAAGGCGCTCTCGGTCGACAACCTGTTCGTCTTCCTCATCATCATGTCGAGCTTCCGGGTGCCTCGCGAGGACCAGCAGAAGGTGCTGCTCTTCGGGATCGCCTTCGCCCTCGTGGCTCGAACGGCGTTCATCTTCCTCGGCGCGGCGCTGATCAACTCCTTCGCCTGGGTCTTCTACCTTTTCGGCGTGATCCTCATTCTGACCGCGGGCAACATGCTCAAGTCCGATCACGACGACGAGGAGGGCACGGCCGACAACGTCGTCATTCGGATCGCCCGCAAGGTCATCCACACCACCGAGCACTACGACGGCGACAAGCTCTTCACCATCGACAACGGCAAGCGGGCCATGACCCCGATGCTGCTGGTCATGGTCGCCATCGGTGGCACCGACATCCTCTTCGCCCTCGACTCGATCCCAGCCATCTTCGGCCTGACCCAGGACACCTACCTGGTGTTCACCGCCGTGGCGTTCTCGCTGCTCGGCCTGCGTCAGCTGTTCTTCCTCATCGAGGGACTGCTGGACCGCCTGATCTACCTGTCCTACGGACTCGCCGCCATCCTCGCCTTCATCGGCGTGAAGCTGATCCTGCACGCCATGCACGAGAACAACCTGCCCTTCATCAACGACGGCGAGCCGATCAAGGTCACCGAGATCAGCACCACCGTGTCGCTGAGCGTCATCCTCGGCGTCCTGGTCGTGACGGTGCTCGCCTCCCTCTACAGCCCGGCGGGCAAGGCCCAGAACGCCATCAGCAACGCCCGCCGCCACGCCACGTCCTACCTCGACTCCGAGTACACCCAGGACGCTCACGAGCGCGAGCGCATCTACGGCCTGCTGCTCTCCGAGCGCGACCAGATCGTCGCGCTGGGGCCGAAGTACAAGCAGAAGGCCCGCGATGAGCAGGAGCTGATGGAGCTCCTGCAGAAGGCCCGCGACAGCCATGACGCAGCCGTCGACCGCGGGGAGGCCGAGCCCACCGGCCCCTCCCAGCTCCTGCCGCCGCGCACCTGAGCGAGCACGGCATCTCCGTCTCGGGTTTCGCCGGGGCGGGCGCGAGCATGCTGTAGGTGAGGCGGTCAGTCACTACTGAGTCCTTCTGGGCACAGCTCGGACCTCGCGGCAGCCCCCGCTCGGGCGTTCGACCCCATCGTTGGGAGGTCACCTTGCCTCATGCACCCGCGTGGCACGCGGAGCAGGAGTTCGCGCCAGGCCTCCTGAGCGCGTGCCACGCCCGCTCTTTCGTCGCCGACCAGCTCGGCAGCCACCGACTGGACTACCTGGTCGATGACGCCACGCTCGTGGTGAGCGAGCTGGTGACCAACGCGGTGCTCCACGCCAAGACGCATCTCGTCGTGGTCATCGACGAGCTCCCCCAGTGGGTGCGACTGACCGTCCACGACAACTCCTCGACCCTCCCGGTCATGGGCCACGCCGAGCCCGACCACACGAGTGGACGGGGCATGACGATCGTCGACTCGTGCGCGACCGACTGGGGAACGGACCGCGACGCCCGGGGGCGCAAGTCCGTCTGGGCGACGTTCGCCACCCGAGCGGATGCACAGCGACCCTGACGTCGCACCTATGCTCCAGGGATGAACCTGCTGACCGGGCGGCAAGCCACGAACAGCACGCTCGACGCCGCCGACACCGCCTCGCCTGTCGAGGCCGTGGAGACCGTCACCCGTGAGCTCGGCCTGGCGCTCGGCGCCACGCGTGTCTCCTTCCTCATCGCCGACCTCTCGGGCCGTGCGCTGGTCCGGCTCGCCCGAGTCGAGCTCGCTCCGGGCGACGCAGCCGCAGGGTCCGTCAGAGGCGCGTCGAACGGCACGTCGTCCCCCGGAGTGCGTCGTGCCGATCAGGAGTCCGCCACGGTGCTGCCGTTCGACGGCGGGCCCGCGGAGCAGACCATGCGCACGCAACAGGTGCGGGTCGTGGCCCCGGACCAGGCCGGATCCGTGACCGGAGCCGCCGCCGAGTGGTTGGTCCTCGCCCCGGTGACCGAGCGCGGGGAGGCCATCGGTGTCCTGGAGCTGGCCTTGCCGACGTCCCCGGACGACTCCGTCGTCGCGGAGATCGCGCGTCTGGCCCACGTGCTGGCGTTCGTCGTCATCGCGAACCGGCGCCACACCGACCTCTACGAGTGGGGTCAGCGTACGCGCCCCCTGAGCCTGTCGGCCGAGATCCAGCACCGGCTGCTCCCCGGGCCGCAGACCTGCGAGGCCGGTGCCTTCACCCTGGCCGGGTGGCTCGAGCCCGCCGCCACCATTGCCGGGGACACCTTCGACTACAGCCTCGAGCGCGACACCCTGCACCTGTCACTCACCGACGCGATGGGTCACGGGGTGGCCGCTGCGCTGACCGCGACTCTGTGCGTGGGCGGGCTGCGCCATGCCCGCAGCACGGGCGCGTCGCTCGTCGACCAGGTCACCTCCACCAACCGGGCCATGGTCGAGCACGCCGACAGCTGCCGGCTCGACGACTTCGTCACCGGGCTGATCGGACGTGTGGACCTGAGCACCGGTGCGGCGGAGTTCGTCAACGCCGGCCACGTCGCGCCGTACCTCATCCGCGACTCACGCCCCGTCGCCCTGAGCCTGCCCGTCCACCTCCCGCTCGGGCTGTTCAGTGACACCGCCTACGCCACGAGCCCCGTCGACCTGCAGCCCGGCGACCGGCTGGTGTTCCTCACCGACGGCATGGTCGAACGCAACGCGGTCGGTGTCGACTTCCCTGGAGCGATCGCGGACACCCGGTCCCTGCACCCCCGGGAGGCGGTCCGTGCCCTGGCCGACCTCGTCCTCGAGGAGACCGGCAACACGCTCAGCGACGATGCGACCGTCCTCTGCCTGGACTGGCACGGCGGGCACGGGCGTGACCGCGACAGCGAGCACGGTGCCGAGAAGGCGCGCGCCAGCGAGCCGTCCTCGCCGCGCTGATCCGTGAGAGTCCGCGACGGCACCCGCTGAGGACCCTCACTCGGCGGACCCGGACGCCTCCGTCCGCACGTCGCGACATGCCTCGACCTGATCACGTGCCTGCACGTCGAGCGCCTCGAGCTCTCGGAGCAGCGACCTCAGCTCGTCAGTCCGGAAATCGCTGACCGCACTCGCCCCCTGGCGCAGCACCTCGGTCACCTCCTCGACCGTCGAGACCGCGGCCAGGCACTCGTCGGGCACCACCACGACGGTCGCGGCCGCCGAGGGCTCGGCTGCGTCACCCGACGCCGACGACGAGGGCTGCGGCGAGGTCGAGTCGGCGTCGTCCTCGTCCCCACCCACCGCCACGCCCACGACCGCGCCGCCGATCACGAGCCCGACGAGCAGGGCGGCAGCCGGCACGAGGGTGGCCCACCGCGACGTCGAGGTGCCACGGGTGGACTCGGTACCGCGCGCGTGCGGAGGGGTCTGATCCGTCATCGCTGCGTCCTCTCACCCGAACCCGGCTCCGTCTGCCTGAAGCGGTCGGCTCGAGCGGGTTGGGGACTAGATTGACCTGATGGACCTGAACGTCCGAACTGCCGACGAACCCACGATACGACGCCTGGACGGGCTGGTGCTGTTCTGGTTGGTGCTCTGGCTGGTGATCGGCGGGTGGGTCGGCTACACGTTGTGGCAGGTCTCCTACGTCGGCGACACCGTGACGGCCTCGGGGCGGGCGATCGGCTCCTCCGGTGATGCGCTCGAGTCCCTCGGCGGCGTTCCCGTGGTGGGCGACCGGACGGCCGAGCTGGGCAGCGAGGCGATCGCCGCCGGCGAGGACATCGCCCTGCGCGGTCAAGAGGTCCAGGCTCAGCTGCGGCAGCTCGCGGTGCTGCTGGGGTTGGCGATCGTGCTGCTGCCCGCGAGCCCGGTGCTCGGGTTGTACCTGCCGCTGCGCAACGCACGCAGGAGGGACATCGAGGAGGTCCGCGACCTCCTGGGCAGCTCCTCGGACGACGGGATCGTCGACCGCTTCCTCGCGGAACGCGCGGTGCGACGGCTGTCTCCGCGCGCGGTCCAGCGCATCGACTCCGATCCGTGGAAGGCGCTCGCAGACGGGCACACCCGGTCGCTGGCTGACGCCGAGCTGCAGCGGTTGGGGCTGCAGCGACGCCCCTCCCCCGCCCCGTGACCGACGAGGCCCCGGCCGCCGAGCACCGCCGGAGCCGACTCGCCACGTCGTCCGCCCGACTCCTGGTCACCCTGCGGTGGTGGGTGATCGCGTTCTGGGTCGCCATCACGCTGGGCGCCTGGTTCCTGTTGCCGAGCCTCGGCGAGGATGACGGCGGGAGCGGCCTGAAGGGCCTGGTGCCGAGCGACACCCCCGCGATCACGGCCGAGCTGCGGTCGGTGGATCTGTTCGGCTTCCCGCTGGCGGGCCGGACGACGCTGGTGCAGCGCGAGCCGGACGGCCTCTCGCCGTACGCCCACGCACGCACGGTGGTCAGTGCGTTCGGGGTGACGCGGGAGCCCGAGCCCCGGCTCCCGGCCCTGCGGGGCGCGCTGCCGATCTCCAACCTCCTCGGCGCGTTCCCCTCCTCGCGCGAGCAGGACACCACCGCCCTGACCTACCTCCTCTTCGACCCCGACGTGTCCCTGGGGACCCAGCGCCGCACCGCCCAGCGCTACGCCGACCTCTTCTTCGGACCTCGCGACGGCTTCGCCGGCGTCACGGGCTCAGTGCCGGCGCGGGCGGAGCAGGGTGACGTCATCAGGGACTCCCTCCCCCGGGTCGAGTTCCTGACCCTCGCCGCCATCGTGCTCATCGTGGGCTTCGCGTTCCGCTCGGTCGTGGCCCCCGTCATCGCCGTGCTCACGACCGGGGTCGCCTACGTGCTGACCCTGCGTCTGTCGGGCGCCGTCGCCCAGCTTTTCGGGGTCGCGACCCCGAGCGAGCTCGAGCCCGTGATCGTGGCCCTGCTGCTCGGCGTGGTCACCGACTACACCGTCTTCTACCTCGCTGCCCTGCGTCGTCAGCTCCGTGACGGGGCGAGCCGCTCGGACGCTGCGCGACAGGCCACCACCGACTACGGCCACATCGTCCTCGTCGCCGGTCTGGCCGTGGCAGCCGGAACGGCGGCGCTGATCGTCGCCGAGTCGCTCTTCTTCCGGGCGCTGGGACCTGCTCTCGTCTTCACCGTGCTCGTCGGGCTCGTGGTCGCGGTGACGCTGGTGCCGGCGCTGATGGCAGTTCTCGGGCGCTGGTCGTTCTGGCCCGCCCGACCCCGACCGGACGGGGACGGCCCGCGGCGCACCACGGGGAGGCGCCGGCGTGCTGCGCTCGGCGCCATCGCCCACCGGCGCAAGGTGGCCGCTTGGGTGCTCGCCGGCACCGTGGCGGGGCTGACCCTCGCGGCGCTGCCGCTGACCGGTCTCGGCCTCGGGGTGTCCTTCGTCGGGTCGCTGCCCGCGGACAGCGGAGTGCGTCAGGCCGCCGATGCGGCGCGCACCGGCTTCTCCCCCGGCATCCTCTCCCCCACCACCCTGCTCCTCGAGGGAACGGACCTCGACACGAAGCGCGCGGCTCTGCGGCGCCTGGGCGACCTGCTCGAGCAGGAACCGGGCGTCGCCGGGGTCCTCGGCCCGGGCGACACCCCCCGTCGCGTCGAGGAAGAGGTGCTGGTCCTGGAGGACGGGACCGCAGCCCGTTTCCTCGTGGTGCTCGAGGACCCGGCACTGGGCGCGACCGCGATCGACTCGCTGTTCCGGGTGCAGGAGAGGCTTCCGGAGCTGATGGCGGACAGCGACCTGCCTGACGTCACGACGGCCCTCGCGGGCGACACAGCCGCAGCGGCCTACATCGTCGACCAGACCCGGGGGGACCTGGTGCGTATCGCGGTGGCCGCGTTGAGCGCCAACTTCCTGATGCTGCTGGTCTTCCTCCGCGCGCCGATCGCCGCGGCGTACCTGCTCGCCGGCAGCGTGCTGTCCCTCGGGGCAGCGCTGGGGTTGACGATGCTCGTCTTCGACGCGTTGGATCCCGGGGCCGGCCTGACCTTCTACGTCCCGTTCGCCGCAGCCGTGCTGCTGCTGGCCTTCGGCTCCGACTACAACATCTTCGCCATCGGCACGATCTGGGAACGAGCGCGCACGCGCCCGCTGTCCACGGCCATCGAGGAGACCATGCCGGGGATCGTGTCCTCGCTCCTGGTTGCCGGACTCGCGCTCGCCGCCAGCTTCGGCCTGCTCTCCGTGGTGCCCTTGGTGCCGTTCCGACAGCTCGCCTTCGCCATGTTCGTCGGCATCATGCTCGATGTGCTGGTCGTGCGCTCACTGCTGCTCCCTGCAGCCCTGACGGTCGTCGGGAAGTGGAGCTCGTGGCCACGCAAGGGCGTGTCGCAGGATCCGTGATCACGCACCGGCCGGTCGGGAGTCACCGAGCTGTGCCTCCACCCGGCGAGCGAGCGCGGCGAGACCGGCCCGTTCGGCGTCGTCGAAGTCCTGAGCCTCGACCGTGTCTCGTGCCCGCTGGAGCTGCTCGGCGACGATGGTGCGCTGGTGCGGTGCCACGCGGCGACTCAGGTCCAGCAGCACCTGCAGGATCCTCTCCAGCACCTGAGGGTCAGCGGCACCGTAGCGACGCGGTTGCGCGATCCCCAGGTCGACCAGGTCGGCCAGCTCCGGGCGGCGCAGCACCACCCTGACGCGATCGTCCTCGTCCCGGAGCAGCTCGGGCGCGAGATCGCGGTCGGTCAGCGCGCACAGGAACGCTGAGATGTGCCCCAGGGCGTGGATCGCGGTCGTCGGGTCGTTGATCCCGGGCGAGAGCGCCTTGCTGGCCACGTCGGTGAGCTGACGCAGCCCGAAGGCCACGTCCTGCGCCGAGGTCCGCTCGAAGCCTGTGTGGACGCACGCCGCGACGCGTGAGCCCACGCGCTCGGCGGTCGCGTCGTCGAACCGGCCGCCTCCGACCGGCCACGCCACACCGATCGGGGTCGCGGTGACGAGGAAGGTGCCGGGCAGCGCGGTCAGGTCCACGACCGCCCCCTCCTCCGTCGCCACCTCGAGCAGCGCGCTCTGGTCGAACCAGGTCACGAAGCCGTCGGCGTCGGCGTCGAGCCGGAGCGGGTCGGCGGGCGCCGTCGGCCGGTCGATCCGCTGCGCCGACGACGTCCGCTCGGGCAGCACGCGCCGCATGGTGGTCGTGGCCTCGCGGTGAACGTTGCGCAGCATCGTCTCGACGCGGATCTGCTCGGCGAGGTGCGCGAGGAACACCACCAGACCGAGCACGCTGACCACCGCGAACAGGAACGCCAGGCTGACCGAGATCTGCGGGACTTCGGCCGGTCCTCCGTCCTCCCCGCCACGCACCGAGCGCAGCACGGTCAGGGCGTAGGTGAACGTGGCGAGGAATAGCGCCAGGGTCGACTGCACGAACTGGTCGGCGGTGAAGGTCCGCAACAGCCTGGGTGAGAATTGGCTGCTGGCCAGTTGCAGGGTCACCACGGTGAGGGAGAATGTCAGCGCGGTGACGGTGATCAGCGACGAGGCGATCGCGCCCAGCAGGGCGCGGGCCGCGTCGGCGTCCCCTCCGAAGAACCATGCGCTGACCCGGGTCGGCATCTCCCCGTCGACTGCCGCGTCGACCTCGGGCAACCCCAGCCCCAGCAGCAGGGCGCCGACGACCGCGATCGTGGGGACCGGCCACAGCTGGGTCCGGAAGGCGTCTCGCGTCTTGGCATACCAGGTCGTCATCGGTCTGAGGGATCCTTGGAGTTCTCGGTCAGGGCGATCCGATCCTCGAACGACGCAGCGCGGTCGTTCGTCGCATCCGCCCGGTCCAACCCGGCGTCGAGCCGCCGCCCTCGCTTGTCGTCGCACGTGCCCATGGCTCCATCGAACCACGCCGCCCACGGGATGCCACGCGCGCGGACCGGGCACGACCGATTCCGGGGGTTACGATCCCGGCATGGGGACCGAGGGCAACGAGGCCGCTCACGCCGAACCCCTCGACGATTCGATCCGCTTCGTCCTGGAGGCCGCGGGCATCGGCTGGTGGCACCTCGACATGACGACCAACACCACCACGCGGTCCCTTCTTCACGACCAGATGCTCGGCTACACCGAGATGCTGCCGTCCTGGAGCTACGACGACTACATCGCCCACGTCCACCCCGACGACCGGGTGCAGGTGGAGGAGTCGTTCGCGGAAGCCCTGGCGGGCGGTGAGGCCTACGCTGTCGACGTACGCGTGGTGTGGCCCGACAAGTCCGTCCACTGGCTCTTCACCCGCGGCCGGTTCCTCCTGGATTCCGAGGGCAACCCCCTGCGGGTCGCCGGCATCGTGGCCGACATCACCGACCGCAAGCTGATGGAGATCAGTGACGCAGAGGGGAAGGCCACCGCCGCCGAGGCTCAGGCCGAGACACTCGCGCTGCTCGAGACCTTGTTGGAGTCGGCTCCGGTCGGATTCGCGTTCGTCGATCGGGACTTCCGTTTCGCCCGGGTCAACGACGCGTTGGCCGAGATGAACGGTCTGCCTGCCTCCGAGCACCTGGGCCGCCGGGTCTCCGAGGTCGTTCCCGACCTGTGGCCGCAGCTGCACGCGCTCTACCAGGGAGTCCTCGGCTCGGGCGAGGCGGTGCGTGGCCTGGAGATCGCGGGAGCGACCGACGCGCAGCCAGGTGTGCAGCGCCACTGGGTCGTCAGCTTCTATCCCGTCCAGGCTCAGCGCGGAGGAGAGGTGCTCGGCGTGGGCGTCGTGGCCTCGGAGGTGACCGAGAGCGTCCGGCTCGAGGCCCACCTGCGCCAGTCCCAGAAGCTCGAGGCGGTCGGGCTCCTTGCTGGCGGCGTCGCTCATGACTTCGACAACGCCTTGGCGGCCATCATCCTGACCGCGGAGCTGGCCCAGAGGAAGCCGGCCATCGGCGAGGTCGACGACCACCTCGACAGCATCGTGAAGGTCGCCCGATCGGCCAACAGGCTGACCCGTCAGCTGCTGCTGTTCAGTCGTCAGGAACCCGTCAGGTCCACCGTGGTGGACGTGCTCTCGCGCATCGAGGAGGTGGTCAGCTTCCTGGACGCCGGACTGGGGGAACACATCAGGCTCGAGCTCGATCTGCAGCCTGTTCCGTACGTGCGGATGGATCCCGGTCAGCTCGACCAGGTTCTCGTCAACCTCGCGATCAACGCCAGGGATGCGATGTCGGGTGGGGGAACCCTGTCGGTGGTCACCAGAGACGTCGACGTCACCGACCCTCCGCTCGGGCTGTCGCCCGGTCGCTACGTCGACCTGCAGGTGCGGGACACGGGCCAGGGCATGACCGAGGAGGTCCTCGAGCGTGCCTTCGAACCGTTCTTCACCACCAAGACCGCTCTGGGCGGGACCGGTCTCGGGCTGGCCACCGTCTACGGCATGGTCCAGAGCGCCCGCGGCCACGTGAGCATCGAGTCGACCACAGGAGAAGGGACGCGTGTCCGAGTCCTGCTCCCCGAGACCCTCGACCACCCGGTCGAGCCTGTGGCGGTGGAGGAGCTGCCCTCAGGTCGGGGTCAGCGAGTGCTCGTCGTCGAGGACCAGGTGGATCTGCGCGGAAGCGTCGTCCGGGTGCTCACGGACGCCGGCTACCTCGTGACGAGCGGCACGGCCGAAGACGTCCTGGACGGTGACGGGCAGGACGACCTCCGTCGACCCGACCTGCTGCTGACCGACGTCGTCATGCCGGGGGCGTCCGGCCCGGGCCTGGCTCGGCTGCTGACCGATCGGTGGCCGGGCCTCCAGGTGCTGTACATGTCGGGCTACACCGACGGGATGCTGACCCAGCACGGCGTGGACTCCGACGCAGCCCTGCTCCTCCGCAAGCCCTTCGCCACGGAGGAGCTGCTCCGGGCGGTCGCCGACGCGCTGGAACCGAGAGCCTGACGGCCGGGCGTGGAACGTCCCGAACTGCACAGCTCTGGACAGACTGCTCGCACCGTGGGCGGTGACACCGTCGCTAAGGTGTCCACGAAGTGGTTCCAGGCTCGCGACACCTACGGGGTCCAGCTGGCCGAGGACCAGGACATGGCGCTGATCCTGGCGATCACCGTCTGCATCGACGTGATGGCGCACGACGACTCAGTGGTGCATTGTCCGCCGCGGGGGCCGATCGGAGGTTGGTGTCTTGGCCGCACAGGTGATCTGGGCGCGCGAGGCCCACTTCTCCCCGGGTCCGCTGAGCGCATCGGAGGCCCGAGGGTTCGTGGCCGACCTCCTGCTCCGGCACGAGCTCGCCTCGTTGGTCGACGACGTCCGGCTCGTCGTCAGTGAGCTCGTGACCAACGCGCTGGTGCACGCCCACACCCAGATCACGGTGACTCTCGAGGAACACCGCGCCGCCGGCGTCAAGCTCACCGTCCACGACGACTCGTCGGCGACCCCGGTGGCGCGCATCGCTGCGGTGACCGACACCGGCGGCCGGGGTCTCGCCATCGTCGAGCACTACTGCTCCGAGTGGGGGTTCGACGTCCACCCGGGCCACGGGAAGTCTGTGTGGGCGGTCTTCGTGCCGCCCGCCCCGTGAGTCGCAGATGCACCGTGCCGCTCGGTCGCGGGCGACTCCAGCCCTCACCGGCGCCCTCGACGCGGGTCAGCTCAGCTTGGCCACCGTCAGGAGGACAGCCGAGTCCTCGACTGCCTCGAGGGCGTGGCGGGAGTCCGGGATGGTCAGAAGGTCCCCGGGTGACCCGTTCCAGCTGTTCTCGCCCGCCACGAGGGTGACGCGGCCGTGCAGGACCTGGAGGGTGGCCTCCCCCGGGTTCTCGTGCTCGTCGAGGTTCGACCCGGCGCGGAGCGCGATCAGGGTCTGGCGGAGCACGTGCTCGTGGCCGCCGTAGATGGTGTGGGCGCTACGACCGCTGGACGCGTTCGTGGCGGCCTCCAGGTGGTGCCGAGCCAGGGCTGTCAATGACTCTTTCTGCATCGGTTCTCCTCGATCGTGGACGGCGTGCGGCCTACGCCCCGCTCAGGCGTGTGCACCTGGCTCGACCTCATGCAACCCAAGCGTCGCACCCACGGCGCGGGGGCGGTGGCTGCCGAGCCGCCTCGGTTCGAGGATCCTGGCGCTGCCGGGGGCCGGGGCAACCTGAGAAACCACTCTGGCACAGACCGAACGACAAGGGCAGGGACCATCGGTGTGCGGGGACGCCGCGGCTCAGCCGTCCTGGGGCTGCTCGTCCGGCTTGTCCTTGAGGAAGAGGTACCAGTAGGAGGTCGACACGAAGATGACGGCGCCCACGAGGTTGCCCGTCCCCGCCAACAGCCAGTTGACGCCCACGTCGCTCCACGTGATGTCGGGGACCCCGCTGAAGATCGCGGCCGGGAGGAAGAACATGTTCGCCACGACGTGGTCGAAGCCCATCGCCACGAAGGCCATGATCGGGAAGAAGATCGCGAGGATCTTGCCCGAGACGGTCGTGGCCGCGAGCGACATCCACACCGCCAGGCACACCAGCCAGTTGCACCCGACCCCGCGCAGGAACGTCTGCCAGGCGGTGTGCTCCGAGGACTTGTCCAGCGCGATCGAGGCGAGGCGCTCGTGGGTCAGCGCAGCCGAGGTGCCGGGGTCGGCGTCGGCCAGCCCGATGACGCCTGTCTGCACGGCGAGGAAGAAGGCGACGAACACCGCGCCCAGCAGGTTGCCGAGCAGGACCAGGAGCAGGTTCCGCGCCACCCCGCTCATGTCCACCTTGCCCTGCATCGCGCTCAGCGGGACGAGCATCATGTTGCCGGTGGCCAGGTCCGATCCCGCGATCACCACGAGCACGAGGCCCAGGGTGAAGGCCGCTCCGGTGAAGAGCGTCGGCAAGGTCCCCCAGGTGCCGGGGTCGAGGCCCGACGAGATCGTGATGGCGACCAGACCGCCGAATGCGATGTAGGCGCCGGCGAGGAACGAGCTCAGCAGCACCCGGTCCCAGCGGCGGTCGACCTTCTTGGCCCCGGTCGCGACGGCCGCCTCGGCCATCTCCTGAGGTTCGCGAGCAGACATGGACACCCTCCCGAGTCGCGGGTGGCCGCACGCACCCGGCTGCGACGGCACCCCCTGCGCAGCGCGCTCACGATGGTCGTGGAAGCCGAGGACGCCCGCCCTGCGCGGCCGCCATCATGGCACTCCTGGCTCGCGTTGCGCTGCGGTTCAGCCGCGACGAAGGCGCTCGGTCAGAGGAGACCGTCGTGTGGGTTCGCGGGGCTGCCCGCCAGGTCGAGGGAGGTGATCGTGCCGCCGTCGTCGGTCTTGACCTCGACCTCGAAGGCGACCTTCACCCATCGCGGCCGGGCCAGGGCGACGCGAGGGATCCGCAGGGCCGAAGGTCCTCCGGTGCCTCGGTCGTCTGCGGCGCCGCACGGTCGCGCCGATCGCAGTATGATGATGTGACGTACGCCACTCCCGGAGCTGCATGATGACGACCGCGTCCACGACCGACAGGGCCGTGCTGGTCAGCGCCATCGCCTCGGCGCACCTCTCCGAGCGCGGTCCCCTGATGCCGGTCCTCCACGAGGTGGTGGATCAGTTCGGCTTCGTCGCCCGCGAGGACGTGGAGACGGTCGCCGCGGTGCTGAACCTCTCGGTCGCGGAGGTGCACGGAGTGGTGAGCTTCTACCACGACTTCCGCACCGAACCGCCGGTTGCGCACTGCGTCGCTCTCTGCCGCGGCGAAGCCTGTCAGGCGGTGGGGGCCGAATCGTTGTACGACGCCACGCGGGCCCGCGCGCGTCGGCTCGGCGACGACGTCGAGGTCATGGCCGTCTTCTGTCTCGGCAACTGCGCTCTCGGGCCGTCCGGCACCCTCGACGGCCGACTGCACGGCCGGCTGTCGACCGACCGGCTGGACGCGTTGACCGAGGAGTGGCGATGACGGCCGCGACCGGACGGGTGTTCGTCCCGGCCGACGCCGCTGCGGTCTCGGTCGGCGCCGACGACGTGGCCGCCGCCTTCGAGGCGGCCGGGACGCAGGTCGTGCGCAACGGGTCGCGCGGCATGCTCTGGCTCGAGCCGCTCGTCGAGCTGGAGACCGAGGCGGGCCGCGTCGGCTACGCCAACGTGACCCCCGACGGTGTCGCCGCGGTCCTGATGGGGGACGCGCCCGACATCGGGGTGGTCGACGCGCATCCCTGGCTGACCTCGCAGCAGCGCGTGAGCTTCGCCCGGGTCGGGCTGGTCGATCCGGCCTCGATCGGGGACTACGAGGCCCACGGCGGCTGGGCCGGGCTGCGCCGAGCGCTGTCGCTCTCTCCCGCCGAGGTGGTCCGGGAGGTCGCGGACTCCGGGCTCCGGGGCCGCGGTGGCGCCGGCTTCCCGGCCGGCGTCAAGTGGCAGACCGTTCTCGATGCGCCGTCGGAGCTGAAGTTCGTGGCCTGCAACTTCGACGAGGGCGACTCCGGGACGTTCGCGGACCGGATGGTCGTCGAGGGTGACCCGTTCACCCTCGTCGAGGGCATGGTGATCGCCGCGCACGCCGTCGGTGCGAGCGAGGGCTACGTCTACGTCCGCTCGGAGTATCCCCACGCGGTCGTCGCGCTGCGGCGCGCGATCGACGCGGCCTACACCCACGGCTACCTCGGCCAGGACGTCCTGGGCTCAGGGGTCGCCTTCGACCTGCACGTGCGCGTCGGGGCGGGCGCCTACATCTGCGGCGAGGAGTCCTCGATGCTCGAGAGCCTCGAGGGCCGCCGAGGGGAGGTGCGCGCCAAGCCGCCGATCCCGGCCGTCAAGGGCCTCTGGGGCCGGCCGACCGCGGTCAACAACGTGCTGACGCTGTGTGCGGTGCCGATGATCCTGGCCGACGGCGGTGCGGCGTACGCGTCCCTCGGCACCGGTCGCTCCCGCGGCACCCAGGTCTTCCAGCTCGCCGGCAACGTCAGGCAGGGCGGCATCGTCGAGCTGCCCTTCGGGGTGTCGCTGCGCGAGCTCGTCGAGAAGTACGGCGGCGGGACCTTGTCCGGCCGCCCGGTGCGGGCGGCGCAGGTCGGCGGTCCGCTCGGTGCGTACGTGCCGGCGTCCGGCTTCGACGTCGCCATGGACTACGAGGCCCTGGCCGAGTCCGGCGCGATGCTCGGGCACGGCGGCGTCGTGGTCTTCGACGAGACCGTCGACATGGCGCGGATGGCGCGCTTCGCGATGGAGTTCTGCGCGATCGAGTCGTGCGGGAAGTGCACCCCGTGCCGCGTCGGATCCGTCCGTGGGGTGGAGATCATCGACCGGTTCATCGCCAGGCAGGGCGTCGGGGCCGACCTGGTCCTCCTCGACGACCTCTGCGAGACCATGACCAAGGGGTCGCTGTGTGCCATGGGCGGGCTGACACCCGTGCCGGTGCAGAGCGCCCTGCGGCACTTCCCCGAGGACTTCGAGCCCCAGCACGCTGAGCCGCAGGAACCCGAGCCGAGTGGAGCACGCCGATGACCCTCCTCGACAGGCAGAACCTCCGGGCTCCCGAGATCGACCTCGGCACCCCGGCGATCCGCGACGCCCCGACCGTGACGGTCAGCATCGACGGCCACGAGGTCGCCGTACCGGCCGGCACGTCGGTGCTCCGCGCCGCCACCGAGGTCGGCGTCGCCATCCCCAAGCTGTGCGCGACCGATTCCCTCAAGGCCTTCGGGTCGTGCCGGATGTGCCTGGTCGAGGTCGACGGGGTCAAGGGAGTGCCCGCCTCCTGCACGACTCCCTGCACCGACGGCATGGTCGTCAGCACGCAGACCGAGACCGTGCGCGACCTCCGCCGCAACGTGATGGAGCTCTACCTCTCCGACCACCCGGAGGACTGCGACGGCTGCTCCCGAGGCAACTGCGAGATGCAGGCGATGGCGACCACGGTCGGGTCCGCTGAGGTCCGCTACGGCCGACCCGCCTCCCGCGACCAGGTCGCGCACCCGCGCCCGGTCGACCTGAGCAACCCCTACTTCGCCTTCGACTCCTCCTCGTGCATCGTGTGCTCCCGGTGCGTGCGGGCCTGCGCCGACACCCAGGGCACCTTCGCACTCACCGTCGAGGGGCGCGGCTTCGACTCCACGATCAGCGCCGGCGGCACGGACTTCCTCTCCTCCGAGTGCGTCTCGTGCGGTGCTTGCGTGCAGGCATGCCCGACGTCCGCGCTGCAGGAGCACTCGGTGGTGGAGCTCGGCATGCCGACCCGCTCGGTGGAGACCACCTGCGCCTACTGCGGCGTCGGGTGCTCGTTCCGCGCCGAGGTCCAAGGTGAGGGGGCCGACACCCAGGTCGTGAGGATGATGCCGTCGAAGAACGGCGCCGCCAACGAGGGCCACAGCTGCGTCAAGGGCCGCTTCGCCTACGGGTACACCTCCCACAAGGACCGCCAGCTCTCCCCCCTGCTGCGCGACTCGATCGACGACGAGTGGCGCCAGGTCTCGTGGGAGGAGGCGATCACGCGGGTGGCTGAAGGGTTCCGGGCCCTTCAGGCCGAGCACGGCGTCGGGGCGATCGGAGGCATCTCGTCGAGCCGCTGCACCAACGAGGAGGTCTACGTCGTCCAGAAGATGGTCCGGGCGGCGTTCGGGAACAACAACATCGACACCTGCGCGCGCGTGTGCCACTCCCCCACCGGCTACGGCTTGAAGCAGACCTTCGGCACCTCCGCCGGCACGCAGGACTTCCGCTCGGTGGAGAAGGCCGATGTGATCCTGCTGATCGGCGCCAACCCGACCGACGCGCACCCCGTGTTCGCCTCTCGATTGAAGCGGCGCCTGCGTGAAGGCGCCCAGCTGATCGTGGTCGACCCGCGGCGGATCGACCTGGTGCGCAGCCCGCACGTGGAGGCGGCGTACCACCTGCCCGTCCGGCCCGGCACCAACGTCGCCTTCGTCAACGCCATGGCCCACGTGATCGTCACCGAGGGTCTCCACGACGAGGAGTTCGTGCGCGAGCGCTGTGAGGACGCCGACGACTACCTCGCCTTCATCGCCGACCCGGTCAACTCGCCGGAGGCCGTGGCCGAGGCGACCGGCGTCGACCCCGAGCAGCTGCGCGCGGCCGCCCGGCTCTACGGCACCGGCGGCCGGCGGACCGGCGGCACCGGCGGCAACGCGGCGATCTACTACGGCCTCGGCGTCACCGAGCACTCCCAGGGCTCGACGATGGTCATGGGGATGGCCAACCTGGCCATGGTCACCGGGAACATCGGCCGCGAGGGCGTCGGCGTGAACCCGCTCCGCGGGCAGAACAACGTCCAGGGCTCGTGCGACATGGGGTCCTTCCCGCACGAGCTCCCGGGCTACCGCCACGTCTCGCAGGACGACGTCCGCGGCATCTACGAGCGCCTGTGGGGCAGAACCCTCGACCCGGAGCCGGGTCTGCGCATCCCCAACATGTTCGACTCCGCGCTGGCCGGGACCTTCCGCGGGCTCTACGTGCAGGGCGAGGACATCGCCCAGTCCGACCCCAACACCCAGCACGTGCAGGCCGCGCTGAGAGCCATGGACCTCGTGGTCGTCCAGGACCTGTTCCTCAACGAGACCGCACGGTTCGCGCACGTCTTCCTGCCCGGCACGTCCTTCCTGGAGAAGGACGGCACCTTCACCAACGCCGAGCGACGGATCAACCGGGTCCGGCCCGTGTTCGCATCGAAGGTGGGCATGGACGAGTGGGAGGTCACCTGCGCGATCGGACGAGCGATGGGCTACGACATGTCGTACGCCGCGGCGTCCGAGATCATGGACGAGATCGCGGCCACGACGCCGACGTTCGCCGGCGTGTCGTTCGCACGCCTGGACCAGCTCGGATCCATGCAGTGGCCGGTCCTCGACGCCGCCTCGACCGGGACGCCGGTGATGCACGTCGACGCCTTCGTTCGCGGCAAGGGCAAGCTTGTCGAGACCGTGTTCGTGCCGACGACCGAGCGGTCGACGCGGAGGTTCCCGCTCCTCCTCACCACCGGCCGGATCCTCAGCCAGTACAACGTCGGCGCTCAGACGCGTCGGACCGCCAACAACACCTGGCACCCCGAGGACGTCCTGGAGATCCATCCGGCCGACGCCGAGCTGCGCGGCATCTCCACCGGTGACCTCGTCGACCTGTCCAGCCGCGTCGGGTCGACGACGCTGCGCGCGCAGGTGTCGGAGCGGATGCCGGCAGGCGTCGTCTACACGACCTTCCACCACCCGGTGACCGGCGCCAACGTCGTGACGACGGAGAACTCCGACTGGGCCACCAACTGCCCGGAGTACAAGGTCACCGCCGTGCAGGTCGGCGTGGCCAACGCGCGCGGCGACCACGCGGTCGCCCAGGCCCGCGAGCCCGCGGAGACCCACGCGTGAGGGTCGGCGCGTGAGCCCTCCCCCGGAAGCACGCATGGGCAACGACATCGCACGCCAGTTCGCCCACCTGCCGACCGACGAGGCGGTCGAGGCCATCGCGCGCCACATCGCGACCTTCTGGGACCCTCGGATGCGGCGTTCGCTCGAGGCACTCGCTGCGGCCTCCGACGGATCCCTCGATCCGCTGCTCGCCGCCGCCGCCCGTCGACTTCCCGCGCACGGCTCCTGACGCGACGAACCGGCACCACCCCGCGACCAGCCACATCTGTCTGGTCCATGGCCCAGACGGGTCACGCGCCGGGCCGCCTCCGAGGCCACTCTGGGAACAGGAAACCTCGGTCCCACGAGCACGGAAGGGGAGCGTCATGGTGCGGAGAGACAGCGACGACCGGTCCGCCCCGGAGGGCCCGCGCAAGCGCGTCTGGGTGCAGAACGTGGCCGTGCGCAGCGAGGTGCTCGAGGCACAGCTCGACGCCATCGAGACCCGTGGGTTGTCCCCGGCCGAGATGAAGATCGCGGAGGGCACGAGACGTCTTCTCACCGCGGCACGCGCCGCAGCGTTCCGTGACGATCCCCTTCCGACGCGCTGGGGCACGTGGTGGCGAGGGACCCTGGTCGAGGCGGGCTACCAGAACCTGCACGCGGCCGAGGGTCAGCTGATCCTGCTCCTCGACCTGAACCAGCTGCGTGCAGAGGTGCCGTCGGCGGTGTCGCGCGCCCAGGTGACCCTGGCCCGGGACGACCCCCGTCGCGCGGTCGCCTTCCGACTCCTCACAGACCCACCCACCGCAGAGACGCTCGAGCTGGACCGCGAGCAGCTCCGCAGGCTCACCGACACGGGTTACGACCACTCGGACCAGCTGCACGCCCGGCTGCGGAGCTTTCGCAACATCGTGTTCCAGGCGGGCGCCGTGATCACGCTCTTCATGGTCGCCTTCATCGCCATTGTCGCCGTCAACCCGTCGTGGGTGCCGCTGTGCTTCACGACCGCGAGGGACACCACCGTCTGTCCCACCGGCACCGGCTCCCCGAGCAGCCCCGACATCATCATCGTCGCGCTCCTGGGACTCCTCGGCGGTGTGCTGGCGGGGGCGGTCTCCATCAACAAGCTGAAGGGAACCGCGACGCCGTACGACGTCCCGACCGCTCTCGCCCTGCTCAAGGCGCCGTTCGGTGCGATGACCGCGGTGGGCGCTGTCATCTTCATCCGCGGCGGCTTCGTGCCCGGGCTCAGTGACCTGGACTCCCAGGTGCAGATCCTGGCCTACGCCTTCGTGTTCGGCTACGCGCAGCAGCTCCTGACAGGGCTGATCGACAAGCAGGCACAGACCGTCCTCGACGCGGTCCCGTCGATGGGCGCCGCTGACCACCATCCCGAGATGGTGCCGAGCACGACCACGACCGGATCGCTGGGCACGCTGCCGGCCGGCGACACCCCCGTCGCCTCAGCGCCTGATGACCTGCCAGTGGCCGAGCCGACGACCCAGCGACCCTGAGTCGGATCATCCGGTCGGCACCCGCACGACCCTCCGGTCCGTGGCCCAGAGCAACCACTCGTGCCACTGCCCGAACGTGGTGTCGAGGTACACCCTGCCGGGCTGGAACGCGCCCGGCCCCGGCACCGCGACGACGTACCTGAACCGGCGCGGCTCGGGTCTGCACCTGTGGGCCACAGACGAGTCCGGATCCAGCGCGGCCTGCCCCGTCCCGACCACGACACCGCCAGTGGGCGTGGTCTGATAGGCGGCGGATGCCAGCGGCTGGTACGAGAGGGAGACGCGAGGGCACGTCAGGTCGTACACGACCCGCAGGTCCCCTGCCTCGGTGATGCGCGTCCTCACCAAGGTGAGCTCGGCATTGAGGTCATCGTCGGTCGGAGCGATGAACGGTGCGCGTTGAAGATCGCGGTAGGCGCCGCCGGTGACGGTCCAGCAGTCCGGCAGGTCGATGCAGCTGTTCAGCGCGTACTGGACCCTCCAGGTCCCTGCCTCGATCGGCCCCGCACCCGTCAGGGACAGCGGCACGACCACCCGCTCCGGCCCACCCGTGCACACCGGGGGGTCGTAGAGGACTCCCTGAGCGACGGCGTCCCCGAACCGGTCCGGCGCCAGGCTGACCCTGAGGGTCGTCGGGTTGACCCCCTGGTGGCACGTGACCAGGAGCCGCACCTCCGCCGCCGCGCCCTTGGCGACCAGCCACGCCGCCCGTACGTCGACGATGGCGCCGCCGGGCGGCTCCGCGGCGGACCTCGCAGCCGGGCCCACAGCGGCGACGAGGATCAACAGCGCGACGAGCTCGGTCAGACGACGCATGGCGTGGACTCCCAGGACAGCAGACGCATTCGTGGATCCCCCGGACCGCAAGCGGCTCCCCGTCACCGTTGCGCAGGCACACCCCTGGCAGGGAGAGGCGAACGTCCCTTCGCCGCGGGCCCAGTCCCAGGCGGGCGGTCTGGACACACGCGCTCGGCTCAGAGTGCGTCCGAGTCGTCACGCCAGCCGTCGGGGGACGCGGGTTGGTCCACACCACGCAGCCGGGTGGCCGTGAGAGGGAAGATCAGCACCGACAGGATGCCGCTGGCGATGAGCGCCGCGGCGGTCGTAGCAGTGAGGGTGCCGTCTGACACGCCGATCGAGGCGATGACGACGACCAACGGCAAGGCGGTCGCCATGTAGACGGCGGCCCCGGTCCGGTCGCGCCCGGTGAGCGAGCCGCGGAGTGCGACGTAGGCCGGCAGTCCGCGGATCAGCAGGAACAGGACAAGGGCGATCGGGACCAACCCGAGGGCCGCCGGGTCTCCCAGCAGACCGGACAGGTCGAAGCGGATGCCGCTGACCACGAAGAAGATCGGCACGAGGAAGCCGAAACCTGCGCCCTCGACCCGGGCCATGGTGCCGTGCTGGACCTCGTTCTCCTGTGTGGAGAGGAAGATCCGCATGATCACCCCCGCTGCGAAGGCTCCGAGCAGGACGTCCAGGCCCAGCTCGGCCGCGACCCAGGTCAGGACCAGGACCGTCAGCATGACCACACGGACACCGAGCTGCCCGCTGCTGCCGAGGGTGCGCCCGAGGAGTGAGGAGACGCGGGGCGACGGCCCACGCGCCGCTGCCCACAGGGCCAGGACGACGACAACGGCGAACAGCAGGAGCACGAAGGTCGTGTGCCCGAGGCTGTCTCCCGACAAGAGCAGGGCGACCGCGACAATGGGACCGAATTCGCCGACCGCCCCCGCGGAGAGGACGAGCGTGCCGAACCGCGTCTCGAGGTCGCCGGAGTCACGCAGGATCGGAAGCACAGTGCCGAGGGCGGTGGTCGTGAAGATCAAACCGACGATGATGCCCGACCTGACGCCGTCCTCGGGCCGGGTGACGGACACCAGTGTGATGCCGGCGGCGAGCCCGAGCACCAGCGAGCCCACCCAACCGACCACGGCCGATCTGAGTGGTGCTCCCTTGATGCGATCGGCCTGGATCTCGTAGCCGGCCAGGAATATGAGCATCACCAGACCCAGCTCCGAGAACGCCGAGACGATGACGTTGTCCCGGGCGAGTCCAAGAACGTCGGGTCCGATCAGGATGCCGCCGACGATCTCCAGGACGACAGCGGGCAGAAGAAATCGGCGAGCGTTCAGGTCGGAGATGACGACCGCGGCAACGCCGACTGCCGCGCAGATCGCCAGCGTGGTCGCCGCCTCGAGTCCGAGCTGCTCTGGGCTCACCCAGCGAGCATAGGGCCGGATGCGACTAGATCGGGTTGCAGCACCATGGCGGGGCGATTGACCGCAGCCCCCGCCGTCATTAGCGTCGATGGATGGTTCGCCCGCTCATCAGCCTCCGCCACCCCCGCCCACACGACATCGTCGACGATCCCGTCGAGGTCGCAGGCGTCGGGACGGGATTCGAGGGCACCTTGCAGGCACGGCTGCGCGACCATGCCGGCGAGGAGATCGCGCAGCGCCACTTCCAGGCCGGCGGAACGGGCATCTGGGGCAACTTCTTCTTCCGCATCAACGTGCCCGCGGTGCCGGCTCGTCCGAGCGGGACGTTGGAGGTGTTCGAGATCTCGGCCGAGGACGGCAGCGAGATCAACAAGCGCGTGGTCCCGATCCTGTACGGCCGCGCACTCGTCGATCCGTTCCAGGGTTTCGCGATCTACACGGTGCAGGCGGGTGACACGCTGTCCGCGATCGCCGACCAGTTCTACGGCGACCCTGCGAGGTTCCGGATCATCTTCGCCGCCAACCGCAACCAGCTCGACGACCCCGACGTGATCGTCCCTGGACAGGATCTGCGGATTCCGCAGTAGTCAGGACGGGACGCCGGGGCGCACCTCGACGCCACCACCATCGCGCGAGCTCGGACAAGGACCGCGACGGATACGTCGAGAGACGCTGCTGGTGGACCTGAAGGCCGCAAGGACCCGGGCCATCGGCACGTCGAAGGACAGCACCCGATCCGCGAGCGCGGGCAGCACATCGTGGCCCAACACGTACCTCTCAGGTCCGCTGAGCGAGCAGTCAGCCGCAGCCGATCGGGTTCGCACTCAACGTCCGCGCCCTCGGCTCCCATCCACGCCATGCCTCGAGGTCCGACCCCGCGGCGAGGCCCTGGTCGACCCTACGCCGCATTCATCGTGCACAGCTTCACGCGCTGACAAGAAAGTTCTTCCGGTGTGACCTCCACGCCTTGTCCCCTCGGCGTCATCATGGGTGAGGGGCAGGAGGATCACCGATGGCACCCATGGCCGACGAAGCAGCGTTCAACGACTTCGTCGCCGCACGCGGGCCGGCCCTGACGCGGACGGCCTACCTCCTCACGCACGACCATCAGCTCGCCGAGGACCTCCTCCAGACCGCCTTGTTCAAAGCCGCCAAGGCCTGGGACCGGATCGAGGGTGGGCCCGAGCCGTACGTCCGGCGGATCCTGTACACCGAGAACGTCTCGCGGTGGCGGCGGCATCGGGTCATCGAGACGTTCCAGCCCTCGTACGACGCTCCGGCTGTCGTGAGGAACGACCCTGACCTGCACGTAGCCCTCGAGCACGCGCTGGCGGAGCTCACGCTGCGCCAGCGGACAGTCCTGGTGCTGCGTTACTACGAGGATCTGACCGAGACCCAAACGGCGCGGGTGCTGGGCATCAGGGTCGGGACCGTCAAATCAACCCAACGCCGGGCCCTGGGCCGGCTGCGCACTGTGGCACCTGACCTCGGCGAGCTGATCGGAGCAGACCGATGAGTGACCAGCTGCGCGACGTGATGACACGGATCGCCGGTCGCGCCCACCCTTCGCCGCCGGACCCGACGCTGTGGTCGCGCGCCCGCCGCGCCCGGCGTCGCGGCGATCTGGTGGCCGCGACCGCCATCGGTGCCGCGGTGTTCGCGCTGGCCGCCGGCGTCGGCGTCCTCGTCCAGCCCAGTCCCGACCGTCCCGCCTCGTCCCCCACCCAACGGCCGGGCATCCCCAGCATCGTCCGCGGAGTCTGGGACGACGGCGGCCTCGAGCTCGAGACGGACCTGGCCGTCGGTCCCGCCTCCGTCGCGATCGCCAACCCGACCGGCGCATTCGTGGTCACCGCTGACGACGGTGTCTACCACCGGCTGAACCTGCCCGGCTTCGACGCAGCCGTCTACGACGATCCTGACGTGCGTCGCACCGGCATGGTCGGACTCAGCCTGTCCCCGGAAGGAACCCGGCTGGCCTTCGGGTGGCATGCGCCGCTACCCACCGAGACCGGTCAGGAGAGTGGGTTCGTGCGCAGCGGCCTCCGCATCCTCGACCTCTCCACGGGAGAGGTCGAGGACGTCCAAGAGGACCGTGAACCTCCCGGCGAGTTCGCCTATGGCATCAGCGCTCAGGACTTTCCGTGGGGTCACGTGCCCTACGGGATGCGCTGGTCGCCGAGCGGTCGCTACCTCGTCTACGAGCAGGTGTGGGCGGCTGTGCCACCCAAGGGAGTCACGGTCGAGCGCTGGGGGCAGGAGCTCCAGGAGGCTTACCGCCAGAAGGCCTTCGCAGCCGGCACCTCGGTCTACGACACCGGCACGGGTCGCAGGTTCGACGCCCGGGAGAACCGTTCCAACCCGTCGGGGTTCTGGCTGAGCGGCATCTGGGGAATGGACGGCTGGCCACGGATGGTGGGCGACGACGGCACCATCGCCAACGTGTCGGTCAACAACAGGGTTGACGTGGCCTCGCCCGGTGGGCGCGTCGTCACGGTCGCCCGTCTCCCTGGCGGGCCAGCCCACGACGACCACACCGTCGGTCTCTTCGACGGCCCTGACAGGGCCATTCTCGAGACCGGATCTTCCAGCAGCCATCTGCTCGCCGTCGACCTCCGCACCGGTGTTCACGAGCGAGTGGAGCTTCCCCTCACGTCGGTGCACGTCGATCTCGTCGGCTGGATCGGCCGCGACCACGCACTGGCGCAGGTCCGGCAGGGCACCGAGCAGAACCTCATTGTGCTCGACCTCTCGGACGCGGCGGTCGAGACGAACCTGGTTGCGCCCTTCGACGACGAGGGCACCGACAGCACCTTCAGCTTCGCCACCGACTTCGCTACGGTCCGCCACCCGACCACGGACTTCACTGAGGCAACGGATTCCGAGAGCGGCTCGGCCGATTCGCTTCGTCGGGGAGCGGTCGGCGTCGACGGCGGTAACGGTCCAGATGCGATGTGGCTGGTGGCCGGTCTAGCCGGCGGGCTGGCCGCGGCAGCCGTCGCCGTCCTCGCGCTACGCCGCCGCATCCAGCCGGAGTGAGGGATGCCCCAGCGCGACTCTGTCTCTGCTCTGCCCATGCTGTGACCCGCACCCTCTTCGTGAGATCAAGGACCTTCGCCCTGTCCCGCCCTATCGGAACTTCCGACGGGGTCCATCAACGCGTTGCTCGCCGGCAGCGTCCTGTCGCTCACCGCGGCGCTTGGCCCGACGATGCTCGTCTTCGGGGCGCTCGACCCGGGCGCGGGGCTGACGTTCTACGTGCCGTTCGCGGCCGCGGTGCTGCTGCTGGCTTTCGTGCTGTTCCGGCAGCTCGCGTTCACCATGTTCGTGGGGATCATGCTCGACGTGCTGGTCGTCCGGTCGCTCCTGCTCCCCGCGGCGCTGACGGTCGTGGGCAGATGGAGCTCGTAGCCGCGCCGGGACGAGGTCAGCGGCCGTTGATCAGGCCGGGACCCGGCCCCGCCCGGTGCAGCTCGGCCTCCACACGGTCGCCCAGTGACTCGAGGCCGGCCGTCTCGACCGGGTCGAAGGGCAGCCCGAGACCCAGCAGCGCCGCGACCACGGCAATGGCGGGGATGGGCCACAGCTGGGTGCGGAACGCGTCACGGAGGTTGGCCAATCAGGTCGTCATGGACCCAGCCTCGCAGTTCCTACCGCGGATGACCTCGTCGGCGCCACCGGAGCCGGGTGAGGCGCGCACTCGCCGACCACCGCCACACTGGAGCAGTGCAGACCTTTCTTCCCCACCCCGACTTCGAGCATTCGGCGCGCAGCCTCGACCCCAAGCGGCTCGGGAAGCAACGCGTGGAGACGATCCAGATCGTCCGCGCCCTGACGTGGCCCGACTACGGGTGGAGGAACCACCCCGCGGTTCTCATGTGGAGGGGGTTCGAGGAGGCGCTCGGCCGGTACGGGTTCGCGTGCTGCGAAGCCTGGACCGACCTCGGCTTCGGCGACACCTGCGCACACACGATCGCCGGCGACCTGCGGTCGGCTGGGATCCCCCGCGTGAGGACCCAGACCGAGCTCGCGCTCGCTCAGGCGCTGCCTCCGTGGCTCGGTGACGAGGCGGTGCACCTCAGTCACCGGTCGGCTCTGGTCCGCAAGGAGCCTGCCTACTACCGACCGATGTACCCCGACGTCCCCGACGACATCGCCTACGTGTGGCCGGTCAGGTCCGAAGCAGCGGTGGCAGCCGAGCGACGCAAGGCCGAGAGCGCCGAGCGACGTGTGCGCGCGCAGCACGAACGGGCGCGGCTGGAGGCTGAGCGGCTGCGCCGCCGTCGCAGCCGCGCCGCGAAACGCGGCTGGCGGACCCGACGACAGAACCGGCGTCCGGGAATGGGTGACGACGAGCATTGACGGTGTCTGCGCAGTGCCACTCGGCCTTCGCCAGCACGACGCTGCCGACCGGCATCACCGCTGTTCCCGCGCTCTCTTCGTCGGGGACAACCTGCAGGACTTCGGCAGCAGTGAGTTCGCGGAGTACGTCACCCTCGGAGAGGCAGGTGGCCAGACCTTCCATCTCTGCGTCCGGATGCGTCGGAATGTCCTCTTCTGCTCGACGACACCAGTCACCGCCATGATCTCAGCGCACGAGCGCTCTGATCTGGTCGAAGTGAGCTCTCCGACCGTCGACGACGGCCAACAGTCCGGTGCTGGACGACGACATCCCGGGCAGTCCATGTCCTTCCACCCCCGAGCTGACGACCCGTCGGGGTGGTCAGTTGGCCGGAGCGATGTTCTGGTTGATGCAGAAGAGGTTTCCCGGGTCGTAGTACTTCTTGACCGTGGCCAGACGGTCGTAGTTCGCGCCGTAGTTGGCGCGGATGCATGGTGCTACCTCGATCGAGTCTGGCGAGAGGCCCTCTCGCGGAGGTGACCCGGGTCACAACCGAGCCGTCCGCCAGCCTATGGCCCGGCGAGCCCGGCGGCACAGCCCGTGTCCGTGGCCGCGGTGGGTGACTCGTCACGCCGCAGCACCAGGCGCAGCAGTAGGCTCACCATGCACCTGTGCGATTTCACGCCGCACGATGGTGCCGCGCCCGGCCCGCAGGCCCGGAACCCTGTCGAGATCTGAGGACGAGTTGAAGATTCTGGTGACCGGCGCCACCGGCTACGTCGGCGGTCGGCTCGTGCCGGTCCTCCTCGAGCGCGGCCACGACGTCCGCACCACGACGTCGCACCCGGACCGCGAGCAGCCCTGGTGGGGCCGGCGAGTCGAGACCGTGGTCATGGATGCACTCGATCCCGACCAGGTCATGGCTGCCTGCGAGGGCATGGACGCGGTCTACTACCTGATTCACGGGATGGGCGGCGACGACTTCGCCGAGACCGATCGCAAGGCCGCGACCAACCTCGCCACGGCGGCGCGAACCCACGCCGTGGGCAGGATCGTCTACCTGTCCGGGCTGGTGCCGGAAGCTGCGGACTCCGAGCTCTCCGAGCACATCACCTCCCGGCGCGACGTCGAGCGGGTGCTGAGGGAGGTACCCGCGACCGTGATCGTGCTGCGAGCGGCCGTGCTCATCGGCAGCGGGTCCACGTCGTTCGAGATCATCCGCCAGGTCAGCGAGCGGATGCCCGTGCACACCGTCCCGTCGTGGATGGACTCCATGGTGCAACCGATCGCGACGGTCGACGTCCTGGAGGCCCTGGTCGGTGCGCTCGACTACGACGGTCCCTCGCGTCACTTCGACGTGGGCGGGCCGGACCGGCTCCGCTACGGCGCGCTGCTCGAGTCCTACACCGAGCACGCCGGTCTCGAGCGGCCGCAGGTCCATGTGCCGCTGCTGCCCACGGCCCTGGTCGGAACCCTCGTCGGCAGCCTCACCGACGTGCCCCGCCGCACGGTCGAGGCGCTGGTCGAGAGCCTCCACCACGACATGGTGGCCGCGGACGACGACTTCCAGCAGATGTTGCTGCCGCAGGGGCACCGTCTGGTGGGGCTCGACGAAGCCTTTCGCCGCGCTCTCACCCCGGGACGTGCAGCCGCCCAGGACTCGGACCCGATGGGCCCCCTGCCGCAAGACCCTGCCTGGGCGAGCGGCGGCGACGAGCGGCCTGCGCTGGCCAAGGTGGTCGACGCGGTCCGCGACGTCCTGCCGGGCTCCTGACCGACCGCGCCGCGCGACGACGGCGTCGGTGACAACCTGCGAGTCCCGGTCCGGTCATGAGGACCGACCCCGGAGCCGGTGACCCCGCGAGGGATCGCCGGCTCCGGGCCTCCCACGGCCCACGACGACCTCAGCCGGTGAACCCGACGTCCTCCATGTGCAGGCTGAGGGTCGGGGTGATCGTCGAGCCCGTCACGTTCTTGTTCATCAGGTAGTTGAGCGTCTCGTAGTGGGTGAACACCAAGGGGGCGTCCTCGGTGACGATGCCGCGGAGGTCGTTGTAGAGGTCCATCCGCTCCGCTTCGTCGTCGCTCGCTGCTGCCTGCTCGATGAGCTCGTCGGCCTCGGTGCTGGAGTAGCCGGTGGTGTTGATCGGGCCACCCGAGCTGATGACCAGCGAGTAGAAGTTGTCCGGGTCGATGGTCCGCTCCTGGTAGGCGCTGGTGAGCTGGTAGTCCTTGGAGCTGAACTGCTCGTACCAGACCGACACGTCGACCGCCTTGATCGTCATGTCGACGCCGATCTCCTTGAGCTGGTCGCGGATCACCTGACCGGTCTTCAGCAGCTCCGGGTACTGCGACAGGCCCAGGTACTCCACCGTGAGGCCGTCGGCGTACCCCGCTTCGGCGAGCAGACGCTTGGCCTCCTCCACGTCCCGCTCGGCCGCGAAGACCGTCGAGTCGTCGTACCAGGTCGAACCGGTCGGCACCTCGGTCAGGCCGTCCTCACCGGTGCCCAGGTAGGCGACCTCCTTGACCTCGGCCCGGTCGATGGCCAGCGCGAACGCCTGCCTGACCAGCTTGTCGTCGAAGGGCGCCACGGTGGTGTTCATCGCCAGGAAGTCGGGGATCCCTGCGGTCGCGCTGGTGACGTAGGTGAATCGCGGGTCCTCGCTGAGGGTGGGCACCTGCTGCAACGGGATCGCGTCGGCCCAGTCGATCTCACCCGCGGAGAGGGAGTCGATCCGACTCTGGTCGTTGGCCACGAACTTGTAGGTCACCGTGTCCAGGTTCGCCTTCTCGTCCTGGAAGTAGCTCTCGTTCTTCTCCACCGTGATGTGGTCGCCCTGCACCCACTCGACGAAGGTGAACGGACCGGTCCCGACCGGCTCGCGCGCCGGGTCGCCGCTCTCGACGGCCTTCTGGTTCACGATCTGGCCGTTGGCGGCGAGGTTGGTCAGGAAGGGACCGAACGGCGCTTTCAGCTTGAACACCACGGTGGTCGGGTCGACGGCCTCCACGCTGTCCACCTGGCTGAACAGCCCGGCGTACGCGCTCGCGGTCTTCGGGTCGAGGATCCGCTCGAAGGTGTAGACGACGTCGTCGGCGGTGAACTTCTCGCCGTTGTGGAACGTCGCGTCGTCGACCAGGGTGAAGGTCCACGTCGTGGGGTCGTCCTGCTTCCAGTCCGTCGCCAGGTCGGGCACGAAGTTGCCCTCGGCGTCGACGTCGAGGAGCTTGGAGAAGATGCCTTCGTAGACCTGGGCCCCGGTGTAGATCGACGAGGTCGCCGGGTCGAGGACGTCGGGCTCGCCGGTGAGGGCTGCCCGGAGGTCACCCCCGGGCACGATCTCGGCTGATGCGTCGGCGTCACCGGAGCCGTCGCCGGAACCGCCGCAGCCGGCCACGACCAGCGTGAGGGCCACGGCGGTGGCACCGAGGAGGGCGCGGCGTCCGCGGGGTCGACGGGGCGAGTGTTGTGAGTTCTTCATGTACCTGGCTCTCTGGGTATCAGCGCGCGTGCTTGCGGACGAATTCGAGGTACGCCGAGTTGAAGGCGTCGGGGGTCTCCCAGAGGCAGGCGTGACCACCGGGGACGGTGACCCACTCGGAGCCCGGCAGGGCGTCGTGGAGGCGTCTCGACAACCGCACCGGGATCAGGATGTCCTCCTCGCCGGCCAGGACGAGGGTCGGGACGTCGATGCCCGACAACCGGTCCCTGGCGTCGTGCTGCTGGATCACGTTGAGCTGCGCGAGGTAGGCCTCGACCGGCATGTCGAGGCTCGCCATCGCGTCGGCGAACTCGGCGGCGTCCTCGGGTCGGTCCTCGAAGAACGGGCCGGTGAAGGCCCACAGCGCCACGTCGCGCATCACGAAGGGCACGTCGACGGCGCGCGCGAGGTCGGCCCACATGGCGAACATGGTCTGGCAGAACGGGTCGGCGACGCCGTAGGTGCAGGCCAGGGTGAGCGAACGGAGGTCGGAGCCGTGGCTGGCGGCGTACTCCTGGACGACCATGCCCCCCATGGAGACCCCCATGAGGTGGAAGTCGGTGAGGCCGAGCAGGTCCACGAGCCCCTTCGCGTCGTCGGCGAGCTGTCGCGAGGTGTACGGACCGGCCGGCTTGTCGCTGGAGCCGATGCCGCGGTTGTCGAAGCTGAGCACCCGGTAGCCCGCCTCGAGGAAGGCGGGCACCTGGAAGCCCCAGGACTCCAGGTCGTCGGCGAGCCCGTTGACGAGCACGATCGTCTCGGCGCCGTCGGGGCCTTCGAGGCGGTAGTTGAGGTTGATCCCGTTGACCGTTGCGGTTGGCACTGCGTTGTCTCCTCTGGTCGGGTGAAGGGTGCGTGTGGCGCTCGGTGCTGCTCGGTCGCCGGTTCGCTCAGTGGTGCCGGGTGGGCTCGGCTCGTCGGTCCGGTGGAGCGGCGCGTGGGATCGCGTCGAGGAGGGAGCGGGTGTAGGCGTGCACCGGTTCGCGCATGACCTGGTCGACGTCACCGGCTTCCACCACCGCGCCTCGGTAGAGCACGGCGATCTCGTCGCTGACGTGCTCGACCACCCCGAGGTCGTGGGTGATGAAGATCGAGCTGACGCCGAGGTCGGCCTGCAGGTCCATGAACAGGTTCAGGATCTGGGCCTGGACGCTGACGTCGAGGGCGCTCACCGGCTCGTCGGCGATGATCAGCTCGGGCTCGCTCGCCAGGGCCGCCGCGATGGCGACGCGCTGACGCTGACCGCCGGAGAGCTGGGACGGCATCCGGTCCACGTACGTCGGCTGCAACCCGACCCGGTCGAAGAGCTCGCGCACCCGGTGGTCACGATCGCGAGACGTGCCGATCCCGAAGCTGTCCAGGGACTCACGCACACTGCGACCGACCGCCCAGCGCGGGTCGAGGCTGCCGTACGGGTCCTGGAAGACCGGCTGCACACGGCGGCGGAAGGCCGACCTCTCGGAGCGCGACAGCGACTCGACGTCGCGGCCCTCGAAGACCACCTGTCCGGAGTCCACCCCGCTCAGCCCCAGGACACAACGCCCCAGGGTGCTCTTCCCGCTCCCCGACTCACCGACCACCCCGAGGGTTCGCCCGGCTCCGACGGTCAGGCTCACGTCGTCCAGCGCTCGCACCCGCCGCCGGCTCCACGGCGGCCCGCCGCCCGGGAAGGACTTGCTCACGCGCTCGACCCGGAGAAGATCGCTCATCGGGTCACCCCCGTCTCCCGCTCCTGCAGGCTCTCGACGCTCCACTCGGCCGGGATGACCGGCAGCCGACCCCCGCGGGTTCCTCGTCCCGGGGAAGCGGCGAGGAGGGCACGGGTGTACGGGTGCCGCGGTCGGGCGAACAGCTCGGTCGTCGTGCCCACCTCGAGCAGCCGTCCGCCGTACATCACTCCGACCCGGTCGCACACGCTGGCCACCACCCCCAGGTCGTGGGTGATGAGCAGCACGGTGGTGCCGTGGTCGGTGCGCAGCCGGTTGATCAGCGCCAGCACCTGGGCCTGGAGAGTCACGTCGAGCGCCGTGGTGGGCTCGTCGGCGATGAGCAGACGGGGGTTGTTGGCCAGAGCCGCGGCGATCACGATGCGCTGGCGCATGCCGCCGGAGAGCCGGTGCGGGGCGTCGGCGTAGCGCGCGGCCGGGTCGGGGATGCCCACCTCCTCCATGAGCGCGATGGCCTGCTGCTTCGCGGCGCGCCGCCCGACCCGGCGGTGGGCCCGGACCGTCTCGGCGATCTGGTCGCCCACCGACCAGGTCGGGTCCAGGCTCGCCGACGCGTCCTGGAAGACCATCGACACCTGGTCGCCGCGGAGGTGGCGCAGCTCGGGCTCGGTGAGCCCCAGGACGTCGCGGCCGTACACCGCCACGGCCCCCGAGACCGAGGCCGCTCCGGGCAGGAGCCCCAGGACGGTGTTGGCCAACGTGCTCTTGCCGCTGCCGCTCTCCCCCACGATTCCGAAGATCTCCCCCGCCCTCAGGCTCAGCGACACCGAGTCCACCGCGGTGGTGGACGTGTCGCCGTTCGCGAAGCTGACGGACACGTCGGTGAAGCTGAGCGGAGCTGTGCTGGTGGGTTCGCTCACTCGGCCACCCCGCTCGGGTCGAACGCACGCCGTAGCCCCTCGCCCAGCAGCGTGAACGCCAGCACGGCGAGGACGATGGCCAGGCCGGGGAAGATCTCCACCCAGGGAGCCTGGGAGAGCACGTCGCGCCCGTCGGCCAGCATCCCGCCCAACGAGGGGGTCGGCGGTTGGGTGCCGAGGCCGAGGAAGCTCAGCCCCGCCTCGAGCTGGAGCGCGAAGGCCGCCAGCACCGAGGCTTGCACGACCACCGGACCGAGGGCGTTCGGTGCCACGTGACCGGTGAGGATGCGCAGGTGGCTGCCCCCACGCGCCCGCGCCCCGGCGACGTACTCGTTGCGGGTCACGATCAGCGTGCTGGTGCGCATCACGCGCGCCAGGATGGGCAGGTAGATGACCGCGATCGCCACCGTGGCGACCAGGCTGCCGGGTCCGAGGATCGCGATGAACGTGATCGCGAGCAGCATCGCCGGCAGGATCAGGATCATGTCGAGGGTCCGGGAGACGGCGGTGTCGACGGCACCTCCGAAGTAGCCTGCCGCGAGGCCGAGCGGCACCGCGAGCGAGACCGAGACGAGGACCGCCGAGACGGACACGAGCAGGCTGACACGCAGGCCGTACAGCACCCGGCTGAGCACGTCGCGCCCGAGCACGTCGGAGCCGAACAGGTGCTGGGCGCTCGGCCCTGCGAGCACCTGGTCGGCCACCACGGCCTCGGGGTCGTGGGGCGCCAGCCAGGGAGCGGCGAGGGCGGCCACGACGAGGACGCCGAGCACCACCGAACCCGCGATCACGAACCGGCGTGCCGTGGTGCGGCTGGTGCGTGTGCCGCGCACGCGGGCGGCCCCGGGCAGGACGGTCGAGGTCATCGCGCTTCTCCGTCCAGGACGCGGGGATCGAGCCAGCCGACGACCAGGTCGGTGACCAGGGAGACGAGGATGAAGATGGTGGCGATGGCGAGCACGCCGACCTGCACCGTGGGGTAGTTGCGCTGCGTGATCGCGGTGACCAGCATCCGACCGGCTCCGGGCAGCGCGAACAACGCCTCGACGATGATCGCGCCGCCGAGCAGCACACCTACCTGGATACCGACCACGGTGACGATCGACGGCGCGGCGTTGCGCAGCGCGTGCCCGTAGATGATGCGTCGTTCGCTGATGCCCTTGGCCCGCAGGAACGTGACGAAGGGACGACCCAGCACCGTCACCATGGCGCCGCGGGTGGTCCGCAGGATGTAGGCCGCCTCACCGACGGCGAGCGTCAGCACCGGCAAGGTCATGTATCGCAGGTTCTGCACCGGGTCGGTCGAGAACGGCACGTAGCCCGATGGCGGCAGCACCATGAGCTGACTGGCAAAGACGAGCACCAGCAGGATCCCCAGCCAGAAGTCGGGAATGCTGATGCCCAGGATCACGAACCCCTCGGTCCCGCGGTTGATCCAGCGCCCGCCGGTGGCCGCACGGACGCCGAGCGGCACCCCGATCGCAACTGCCAGCAGCATCGCGAGTCCCGCCAGCTCGAAGGTGACCGGGAGGCGTTGGGCAAGCAGCGTGCTGAGCGACTCGTGGCTCACGATGTCGGTGCCCAGGTCGCCGTGCAGCAGGCCACCCACGAAGTCGAGGTACTGCCGCAGCAGCGACTGGTCGAGACCGAGCTGGCTGCGCACCTGCTCGACGTTGGCCTCGGTGGCGCGGAAGCCGAGCATGGACCGGACAGGATCGCCGGGCACGAGCCGGATGATGAGGAACACCACGATGCTCATGACGACGAGGGTGGGCACGGTGAGCAGGACCCTGCGCAGGACGAACAAGGCTCGGGAGGTCATGCCGGGCCCCCCGCCGCCGGTGTGCTGCGGTGCCCGGAGGAGCCGGGGAGGTCCTCCGCCTGTGCGCGCTGAGCGAGGCCGCGGATCAGGCCCTCGGAGAGGGTGAAGTGATCGGCCGCGATCGCGCCGGCCTCGTCGGCCCGGTGCGCAGTCACCGCGTCGACCAGCAACCGGTGCTGCTCCACGGCTCGACGGCGGACGTCCTCGGTGTAGGGCTCGGCACCGAGGTTGAGCCCGATGCGGGCCCGCAGGTCCACCGAGATGTCGACCAGGATCGGGTTGTGGGTGGCGCTGGCGATCGCGTGGTGCAGGGCATAGTCGGCCAGCCTCGAGGCATCGTGGTCCGGCGCCGCCAGGTAGGCGTCCAACGCGTCGCTGATGGCAGCGGCGTCCGCTGACGAGCACCGTTCGGCGGCGGTCCGCGCGATGAGCGGCTCGACGAGGGTCCGCGCGTCGAAGAGAGCTTCGAACTCTGCCCAATTGGGCACGAGGTGCCGGCTGACGTGCTCGGCCGAGCTCGGTCCCCAGTCCGCGAGCACGAAGTACCCGCCGTTGCGGCCGCGGCGCACCTCGAGGTAGCCGGACTCGGTCATCTGCTGCAGCGCCGAACGCACCGAGGTGCGCGACACGCCCAGCATCGAGGCGAGCTCTCGCTCGGTGGGCAGCCGCTGGCCGGGCACGTAGACCCCGAGCGCGATCGCGGTGACCAGGCGGTCCTCGACGTCGTCGGCCACGTAGTGGGGCGCGATCCGGCCCCCCACCGAGGAGAGGTCGGGGCCACGCTGCTCGCCACCGGTCATGTCGGCCTCACGTCGGCGAACCGGGTGAGCAGGAAGCGTCCGAGCGTGCGTGCGGCCTCGACGATGCTGCGCAGCTCCACGCACTCGTCGATCCCGTGCATGTCGTGGGCCACCGCACCGAAGCAGACCGCAGCCACGCCGAAGTGGTTGAGGTAGGTGCGGGCGTCGGTGGTGCTTCCCAGCGTGAAGGTCGCGGGCACCACCCCGTGCGCGTCCAGGTGCGCCGTGCTGAGGTCCTGGACGAGGGCGGAGCCTGCGTCGAGCAGGTAGCCCGGTGCCCGCAACCCGGACGACTCCACGACGGGCTGCCGCGGGAAGTCGGGATCGCCCTCGGCCGCTGCGGCGATGACGTCCTTGACCTGCCGCTCGGCCTTCTCCACGCTCCAGCCGCGCGGGAAGCCCACGCGCACACCGAGCACGGCCGAAGCCGGCGAGCTCGACGTCCAGTCTCCGGCGTGCACCTGGCCGAGGTTGACGTTGTACGCGTTGGCGCCGTCGGCCATGCTGGGCTCGGGCTCGCTCCGGTTGAGCTCACGCGACCACTCGCGCAGCGCGACGACCAACCGCATCGCGAGGTCGACCGCGTTGGCGTGCTGGTGCGCGTCGTGGGCGTGCGCCGAGGAGGCGAGGACCCTGACCTCGATCCAGAGCACCCCCACGCCACCAACCATGAGGCCGAGGTCGGTCGGCTCCAGCAGCACGACCTCGGGCGCGATCGCGCCGTGCTGGGACGCGGCCAGGAGCGCGCCGTTGCCCGTGCACTCCTCCTCCACGACGGCGAGGAACCCGAGCCGGCCACGCGCGAAGAGGTCGGGATGGGTCTCCCGCAACGCCCGTAGCGCCAGGGTCCCGACGGCGAAGCCGCCCTTCATGTCCGCCGTCCCCCGGCCGTACATGCGCCCGTCGCGGATCTCGGGCTGGAACGGGGGGGAGGTCCACAACTCGGGCGTGGTCGCCGGGACGACGTCGATGTGCCCGTTGAGCAGCAGCGTCAGGGGGGCGTCACCCGGCGTGGTCGCCAGCACCTGGAACCGGTCCTCTCCGTGGGTCCCGGCCGGCTGGGTGACTCCGGCGCGAGGGTCGGTGACAGCAGCGCCGGGGAACGGAAGCCGCTCGACGCCCATGCCGAGCGACTCCACCTCGCGGGCGAACACCTCCAGGGCTTGCTGCTCCGCACCCACCACGCTGGGCGCGCTGACCAGCTCCTCGAGAAAGGCGAAGGCGTGCGCCGCGTGCCTCTCGATCGCTCGGTCGAGCGCGTGCGACATGCGACCATCCTTTTGGCTTAGAGTCTGGACCCTAGACCAAATGTGACGGCAATGCCGAGCGCTGTCAACCACCCGCGCCAGCCGGTCGCCCGGCCCGCTCAGAGGAGACCTCACAGACCCCCGCCGGTCAGGGTGAGGATCCCGACGTCAGGACCGCCGCCTCGTCGGACCGGCCGTGAGGCCAACGCCGGCGCCCTGGATCTCCTCGAAGACCAGCTGGGTCTCGGTGTGCCGGACCGCGGGGTGCACGTTGATGTGTTCGAGCACCAGGTCGCGCAGGTCCTCGGCGGTGGCTGCGGCGACGTGGACGAGATAGTCGTCCTCCCCGGCGACGTGCAGGATCCGCAGCGCCCCGGGGACGGTGGACAGGATCGCGTGGAAGCTGTTCACGTGGTCGCGGTTGTGGCTTCCCAGCCGGACCTTGATGACCGCTTGGAGCGGTAGCCCCAGCGCCGCGAGGTCGAGGTCGGCATGGAAGCCGCGGATGATCCCGCGCTCGGTCAGCGAACGCACCCGCTGCAGGCACGTCGACTCCGCGACGCCGACCCTGGCGGCCAGGGCCGTGTTGCTCAGGCGTCCGTCGGCGGCCAGCGCGCCGAGGATCGCACGGTCGGTGCCGTCGACCGCCGCCGAGGATCGCGACGGGCTGGTGCTCCTGGTGGGCATCGTGTCATTCCTTTCTGCGGCAAGAACGCTGCTTGCCACGGCTTTCTTCATTGATCATCGTCCAGATGCTTTCTTTCTTCCATTCTGGGGGACATGGACTCCGCCGTACTCGACCTGACCACGCTCGCTCCGGACTCACGGGCGGTGCACGCCGGGCGCCGGGACCTGACCGGACTGGGGGTGCACGCCCTCCCCCTGGACCTGTCCACCACCAACCCGCTGCCCGACGTGCTCACCGGCGGCGAGTCGTACGAGTCGATGGCGACCGGTGGCCATCCCACCGAGGGCGGCCACGTCTACCAGCGGCTGTGGAACCCGACCGTGGCCAGGTTCGAGGAGGCGTTGGCGACCCTGGAGGGAACCGACGAGGCCGTGGCCTTCTCGAGCGGCATGGCTGCCCTCACTGCCACCGTGCTCGCTGCGAAGAGTCGCTCTCAGGGCCGGCACGTAGTCGGTGTCCGGCCGCTCTACGGCGGCACCGACCACCTCCTCGCCTCCGGGCTGCTCGACGTCGAGACCACGTTCTGCACCCCCGAGGAGGTCGGCGACGCGATCCGTCCCGACACCTGCCTGGTGGTGCTGGAGACCCCGTCCAACCCCACCCTCGACCTCGTCGACCTCGACGCCGTACGGCGCAGCGCCGGCGACGTCGCGATCCTCGTCGACAACACCTTCGCCACCCCCGTCCTGCAGAACCCGGCACGTCACGGCGTCGACCTGGTGCTGCACAGTGCCACCAAGTACCTCGGTGGGCACGGGGACGCGATCGGCGGGGTGGTCGGCGCCGACCCGGAGTGGTCCGCGGCGCTGCGCCGGACGCGCGCCGTCACCGGCGGCCTGCTGCACCCGCTGGGGGCCTACCTGCTGCACCGCGGCCTGGCCACCCTCCCACTGCGGGTCCGCGCGCAGCAGACCTCGGCGCAGAAGCTCACCGACTGGCTCTCGACCCACCCGTCCGTGGCTCGCGTGCGCTACCCCGGGCTGGCCGAGTGCGACCCGGCCCGCCTGGTCGGTCGGCAGATGCGCGGGCCCGGCGCGATGATCGCCGTCGACCTTGAAGGCGGCTTCGAGCAGGCGGCCCGCGTCGCCGCCGGCCTCAGGCTCTTCACCCATGCGGTCTCGCTGGGCGGGGTGGACTCGTTGGTCCAGCACCCGGCCGCTCTCACGCACCGCCCGGTCGCCAGTGAGGCCAAGCCCAGCGAGGCGCTGCTGCGCTTCTCCGTGGGCCTCGAGGACGTCGAGGACCTCCGGCGAGACCTCGACCAAGCGCTCACCTGAGTCCTTCCGGGCCGGGTCGCGGCGCGTGCTCACCCGACTCCACGCGGAGCGCGGCCCTCTCCACAGCTGCGAGCGCGAGGTCGTCGCGGTCCATGCGTGGGTGTCGAGCGCGATGTCGACCAGCGTGATCTCGTCTTTGTCACCGTGCTGAGCGGCTCGGTCGAACGCCTCAGCGGCTGTCGCCGGGGCGCCGGGCCGCCGGGGCGCCGGGGCGCCGGGGCGCCGATGTCGGGTGGAGAGGCATGGACTGCCGCGGAGGCGGGCCATGCCGCCACAGCGCCGGTCGCGCGTGGTGTATCGCCGTACGGCGTCGCTCACCAGGTCTCGGTGGACCGTCCCGCCGCCCGTAGGCGCCTCATCGCCCGCTGGGTGCGGGTCCGACGGCAGGGCTTCGAACGCGTTCCGCGTCGAGCGGCCCACTCGGACGGGCGGCACCGGGCACCGGCTGCCAGCGCGAGACCCACGAGCGGACTCGCCACGACCGGATCGACAAGGCCGGCTCCATCACCGTCCGCCACCGGCGAGCTACTGCGAGATCTGATCCTCGACCCCAGCCGCGACCACCAACCCACGGGCGCATCGAAGGCCCCACCCGAAGACCCCCGAGATGAACAACACCCGGACCTGCAATCGCAGGTCCGGGTGTCGCCGATGTCTCGAGACATCACAGAGTCGGGCTGACAGGATTTGAACCTGCGACCCCTTGACCCCCAGTCAAGTGCGCTACCAAGCTGCGCCACAGCCCGTGGCACCCGCCGGGGATCGCCCGGCGAGCCGTGGGAGACGATATCGCACCACCCGCCACAGTCCGAATCGAGGTCGGTCAGCGCAGAGCCGGGTGCACCCGCGTCAGCAGCGCGAGCAAGGCGCGGCGTGGCGCAACCTGCGAGACGCGGGCAGCCACCCGGTTCGCCAGCCCCGGGATCGCGTAGAGCCGGCCCCTGTCGAGCGCCTCGATCCCGCACGCCGCCACGTCGGCTGGCGAGACCCACATGAAGGGCGGCAGCGCGTTGTCGAAGTCGCTCTTCTCGAAGCCGGCCCGCTCCCCGAAGCCGGTGTCGACCGGTCCCGGGCACAGGCACGTCGCGCTCACGCCGGTGCCCTTGAGCTCGCCGGCCAGCGACTGCGAGTAGGACAGCACGAACGACTTTCCGGCGCCGTAGCCGGCCTGCCCCGGCAGCGGCTGGAACGCGGCGGTCGAGGCCACGTTCAGCACTCCCCCGCGCCCACGCGCCACCATGGCGGGCACGAACCGCGTGCACAGGTCCAGCACCGCCACGACGTCGACCTCCAGCATCGCCATCTCGTCCTCGGGGTCGGCCTCGGCCACCCGCCCGAGCGTGGAGTAGCCGGCGTTGTTGACCAGGACGTCGACCTCGACCCCCAGGGCGGTCACCCGCCTGAGCAGCTCAGCGCGCGCCGTACGGTCCGCGAGGTCTGTCGGTACGACGTACACCGTGCCACCACCGGCCCGGATCTCCTCGGCCAGGGCCTCGAGCTTGTCGGCCGAGCGCGCCACGAGCACCAACCCGTGGCCGCGGCGGGCGAGCTCGCGGGCGATCTCGGCCCCGATGCCGGAGGAGGCCCCGGTGACGAGGCAGGCGCGGGCAGGTCCAGGTGCGGGCAGGCTCATGCCCCGCACCCTAGGACCCCGCGGTGTCCAGCTCGTTGCGGGCCCGCGTGTGCCGCCGGACGGCGTCAGCGGAGCGCTGGCCGAGGGACGAGCCCGGGGCCGCGTACCGGAGCCCCAGCGCGGCGTCACGCAGCGCCCCCGCAAGAGCCGCGCCGAGCTCGACCTCGCTCGTGAGCGACTCCGCGCCCGTCACCACGATGAGCGGCTCGGCGAGAGCCAACCGATCCAGCGCGACGCGGCGGAGGTCGGTGGCCGGGTGGCCGACGTCCACCCGGTGCCCAGCCTCCGCAGCGCTCCGGCGCCGCCGCAGCACCGTCTGCGCCGGCACGGCCGCCACCGCGTCCCGCAGGCACGACCGCAGGTCCTCGTGTCCGGACAGACCACGCGTGAGAGCCGTCTCCCAGGTGGCGGCCCCGAGCCCGAGGTCCCACACCTCGTGCAGCGCGTCGACACCTGCCACCCGCGCCGCCAAGGCGTCCGCGACGAGCTCCCCTGCACCGTGACCGGCGCCTGCAGGCGCAGCAGCGACCGCCTCCACAGCACCACCACGACGCGCACCGGTGCCAGCAGGACCGCGCTCAGCGACGTCACGAATCGTCGGGCGTCCTCGGCGTTGCCGGCCCGGCGCGGATGCTCACCACCCGCGATGAGCCGCCACTCCTCGAGGACGGCCTCCGCACGGGCCGTGATCCGCTCGCACCGCAGCTCGGGACGGGCCAGGTGCACCGCCTCGTGCGCCACCATCGCCACCCGGCCCTGGTCGGACAGAGTCGCCCAGCCGACGGCACCCACCTCGAGGACCGGCCGTCGGCGCACGCCGGAGCGGTGGGCCCGAGACCCGAGCCCCGATGTCAGGTCGAGTCGGTGCAGTTGCGGAGCGCCGACCTGCGCGCTGACGCGGTCCAGGAGGGCGAACGTCACGGGCGCCTCCCGCGCGGTCAGCGAGGTCGCGGCGTCGAGCCGGCGTGTGCGCCGGGGCAAGGAACCCACGGCCACCAGCACCAGGGCGAGCGCGAGGAGGACCGCGAGCGGGCCGTCCGCCGACGCCAGCACCCACCCGGCCGTTGCGAATATCGCCGGCGCAGCCAGGTGGACGGGTGCCGTCAGCAGCAGGATCGCTGCCACACGTCGCCAGGGCAGGCCGCGCGATCCGGCGTCGTCGCTCGACGCCTCGGCTCGCCGTTGCAGGTCGGCCAGCGCGCGTCGGCACGCGGCGTCGAGCGCCGCCGTACATCGCAGCGGGGCGCCTGTCGTCACGTCAGGGTCCGCACCCATGCCGCTCATTGTGCACCAGCGCGTCATCGCGGGACAGGGTGCGACGAGCTCGCCGCGCCACCGGTTCGGTCGGCCGGCTGGCACGGCTCCGGTCAGCGACGCTTCTTGTCGCGCTTCTCGCGCGGCTTGACCTCGATGTGGATCGGGGTGCCGACGAAACCGAACTCCTCGCGCAGGCGCCGCTCGACGAACCTCACGTAGGAGGCCTCCAGAGGTCCGGAGGTGAACAGCACGAAGGTCGGCGGCGACGTCGAGGCCTGCGTGGCGAACATGATCTTGGCCTGCTTGCCGCTGCGCACCGGGTGGGGGTGCTCGGCGACGAGGCGGCCCAGGAAGGCGTTGAGCTGGCCGGTCGAGATCCGGGTCTCCCAGCCCTCCAGCGACTTGTCCAGCGCCGGCACCAGCCGGTCGATGTGCCAACCGGTGCGGGCGGTGATGTTGACCCGCAGCGCCCACGGCACGCGCACGAGGTCGCGCTCGATCTCGCGCTCGAGGTAGTAGCGGCGCTCCTCGTCGACCAGGTCCCACTTGTTGTAGGCCACCAGCAGCGCCCGGCCGGTCTCGGCCACGGCGGTGATGATGCGCTGGTCCTGCTCGGTCAGCGGCTGCGAGGCGTCGACCACCATGACGCAGACCTCGGCCCGTTCGATGGCGGCGTTGGTGCGCAGCGAGGCGTAGTACTCGTGCCCCGAGGCCTCCTTGACGCGCTTGCGCACGCCGGCGGTGTCGATGAAGCGCCAGGTGCGCCCGCCCAGGTCGATCAGCTCGTCGACCGGGTCCACGGTGGTGCCGGCGGCGTCGTCGACGACCGCCCGCTCCTCCTTGGCCAGCCGGTTCAGCAGCGAGGACTTGCCGACGTTCGGCTTGCCGACGATGGCCACCCGGCGGGGTCCGCCCGGCGGATCGTAGTCGGTCTCGGGCGCCTCGGGCAGCGCCGCGAGGATCGCGTCGAGCATCTCGCCCGAGCCGCGGCCGTGCAGGGCGGAGACCGGGAACGGCTCCCCCAGCCCGAGGCTCCACAGCGAGGCCGCCTCGGCCTCGGCGCGCTGGTCGTCGACCTTGTTGGCCGCCAGCACCACCGGCTTGCCCGCCTTGCGCAGCACGCGGACGACACCTTCGTCGGTGTCGGTGATGCCGATCGTCGCATCGACGACGAAGACGACGGCGTCGGCCACGGTGACCGCGATCTCGGCCTGGATCTTGATCTGCTCGGCCAGGCCGCGCGCGTCGGGGTCCCAGCCGCCGGTGTCGACGACGGTGAAGGCCCGACCGTTCCAGTGGGCGTCGTAGGACACCCGGTCACGGGTCACACCGGGGACGTCCTGGACGACCGCCTCGCGACGGCCGATGATGCGGTTGACCAGCGTGGACTTGCCCACGTTGGGTCGTCCGACGACAGCGACCACGGGCACACGGCCCCCGGTCGTCGGGTCGGTCTGGATCTCGGTCACAGGTGCTCCTCGACGAGGCCGACGATCAGGTCGACCACCTCGTCCAACGTCAGATGGGTGGTGTCGACGGCGAGGGCGCCGTCGGCCTGGACCAGCGGCGCGGTCACGCGGCCCGAGTCGATCTTGTCGCGCTCCAGCAGCTGCGCCTGGGTGCTCGTCACGTCGCCGAGGTGCGCGTGCTCGGCGGTACGCCGCTGTGCGCGGGCCGAGGCGTCCGCCGACAGGTAGAGCTTGACCTGGGCCGTCGGCCACACCACCGAGCCGATGTCGCGGCCCTCGACGACGATGCCGGCACCGGCCCCCCGCCGATGATCTCCCGCTGCAGGCCCAGCAGCCGGGCCCGGACCTCGGGCACGGTGCTGACCGGGCTCACGGCCCCGGTCACCTCGGTGGTGCGGATCGCCGTCGAGGCGTCCTCACCGTCCACGGTGATGGTGGGGTCGTCGGGTCGGTGCCCGACTCGATGACCGGCTTCGCGGCGTACGACGCCACGGCGGCGGCGTCGTGCACGTCGACGCCGTGCTGCAGCATCCACCAGGTCATCGCCCGGAACTGCGCGCCGGTGTCGAGGTAGCGCAGGCCGAGCCGCGAGGCGACCGCCCGCGACGTGCTCGACTTGCCCGATCCGGAGGTGCCGTCGACGGCCACCACGACCGCGGGTGTCGGCGCGGTGGGCGCTCGGGCGCTCGGTCGGGCCGGCGGTCTCCTCGGGCGCTCGGGCGGGGCGGGCACGGCGGTCTCGTCACACGGACATGAACAACGCCCCGACACGTCGTGGGGCGAAACCGCGATTCTACCCGGCTCTAGCCGTGCCCCGCCCACCCGCGATCGGCCAGCGCCGCCAGCAGGTGGTCGGCCTCGGCCACGGCCACTCGCAGCTCCACCAGACCGGTCGGCCGGCCCGGGTCGTGGTCGATGTGGAGGTCCTCCAGGTTGACCCCGATCGCGCCGACGTCGGCCAGCAGGCGGGCCAGCTCGCCGGGGTGGTCGGGCACGAGGACGAAGACGCCGGTCTCCTCCACCGGAGGGCCGCCGTGCTTGCCGGGGATGGCGGCGGTGCCGTCGACGCCGCGGCCCAGGATCTCGGCCAGGGCCGGACGCTCCGCGCTCTCGAGCGCCGCCACCAGCCGGTCCAGCTGGGCCCCGACCTCCCGCAGCAGCCCGGCCACCGGCGCGGCGTTGGCGCTCAGGATCTGCTGCCACAGCCGCGGGTCCCCGGCGGCGACGCGGGTCACGTCACGCACGCCCTGGCCCGACAGCGACAGGTGGGCGGCGGGGGCGTCGGCCAGCGCGCCGGCCATCAGTGCCGCCACCACGTGGGGCACGTGGGAGGTGCGGGCGACCGCCGCGTCGTGCTCCTCGGGGGTGAAGAAGAACGGGGTCGCCCCGCACAGGGACGCCAGCTGCACGACGGTCTCCTCGGCCTCCCGCGACGAGGTCTCGTGGCAGGTCACCGCCCAGGGCCGCCCCTCGAAGAGCCGCTCCGAGGCGGCCAGGGGTCCGGAGCGCTCGCTGCCGGCCAGCGGGTGCGACCCGACGTAGCGGGTCAGGTCGTCGGCGCTCACCCGCGCCCGGACGGCCGAGAGCGGCGCCGCCTTCACGCTGCCGACGTCGGTCACCACGGCGTCGGTCGTGCTCAGCGCCTCGACGACGGCGTCGGCCAGGTGGTCCGGGGGCACGGCGACCACGACGAGGGCCGGGCGCGCACCGTCGGGCACCGGCGAGCCCGCTCCCAGGCCGGTGGCGGTCCGGACGTGCTCGTGCTGGACGTCGGTGAGCCACACCTCCACGCCGCGGGCGGTGAGCGCGAGCCCGACGGAGGTGCCCAGCAGCCCGGCTCCCACCACGAGCACCGGGCCCACGGTGCCCCCGGCCGGGTGCAGGCGTCACGTGCCGTCGTCCTCGTCGGGGACCTCGCGCACGCGGGTCAGGTCACGACGCAGGCGGGCGGCGCCGTGCAGGTAGACGTGGGTGACCTCGGCGCGGGAGAGGTGGGTCTCGACGTGGGCCATCATGCGCACCACCCGCGGCATCGACCCCTCGATCTCGAGCTCTCGCGCGCACATCAGCGGCACGTCGTCGAAGCCGAGCCGGCGCGCGGCGTACGCCGGGAACTCGGCGTTGAGGTCCTCGGTGGCGGTGAAGAAGATCGAGATGAAGTCGTCGACGGTGAGGTCGTTCGAGGTCATGACGTCGAGCACCATCTCGGCCACCCGCTCGAGCATGTGCTCCCGGGTGTCCTCGTCGAGCTGGGTGGCGCCACGGACGGCTCTCACGCGCATGGGCCCACCCTATGCACAGCCGACCGTCAGAGCTTCGCCACGTCGAGCAGGGTGCCGAGCTCGTCGCGCGTCAGGTCGCGCAGCCCGCCGGCGACCAGGCCGCGCACGTGCACCGGGCCGATCCGGGTGCGGGTCAGCCGCGTCACCGGGTGGCCGACCTCGTCGAGCAGCCGGCGCACGATGCGGTTGCGGCCCTCGTGGATGGTCAGCTCCACGATCGAGCGGTCCCGCGTCGTCGAGAGCACCTTGGCCGCGGACACCTCGACCGGGCCGTCCTCGAGGGGGACGCCGGCCAGCAGGCGCCGCACCGTCGCCTTCTCGACGACACCGCTCACCTCGGCGACGTAGGTCTTCTCCAGCTCGTACGACGGGTGGGCGACCCGTTGGGCGAAGTCGCCGTCGTTGGTGAGCAGGATGAGGCCCTCGGTGTCGGTGTCGAGCCGGCCGACGTGGAAGAGCCGCTCGGGCCGGTCGGCCACGAGCTCGCCGAGCGAGCGTCTTCCCTCCGGGTCCGACATCGTCGAGACCACGCCACGGGGCTTGTTGAGCGCCAGGTAGACGTGCGCCGAGACCGGCGGCAGCCGCTTGCCGTCGACCCGCACGACGGCCGAGGTGGGGTCGACCTTGGTGCCCAGCCGGGTGACCACCTCACCGTCGACCTCGACGAGGCCGGCCAGCATCAGCTCCTCGCACTTGCGCCGGCTGGCGACGCCGGACGCCGCCAGCAGCTTCTGCAGCCGGACCAGTCCGTCGTCGTCGGTCGGGATCGCCGCGCGTGGGTCGGAGGGCTCGGTCATGCCTGCGGGGGGCCGACGAGCTCGGGATCGGTCACCGAGCTGGCGTCGTCGGGCACGACCAGGGTGATGACCGGGTCGGGCCCGTCGATCTCGTCCATGTCCTCGAGGTCGGGCAGGAAGGGTGCCAGGTCCGGCAGCTCGCCGAGGTCGGTGATGCCGAGACGCTCCAGGAAGTAGCTCGTGGTGCCGTAGAGCACGGCCGTCGTCTCGGAGTCCTGACCGGTCTCCTCGACCAGGCCGCGGGAGACCAGCGTGCGCATGACGCCGTCGACGTTCACCCCGCGCACGGCCGAGACCCGGGCTCGGCTGACCGGCTGCTTGTAGGCCACCACGGCGAGGGTCTCCAGCGCCGCCTGGGTCAGGCGGGCCTGCTGGCCGTCGCGCACGTAGCGCTCGACGACCGAGGAGTACTCGTCGCGGGTGTAGAAACGCCAGCCCCCGGCCACGCTGCGCAGGTCGAACCCGCGCCCCTGCTCGGCGTACTCCGCGGTCAGCGCCTGCAGCGCCGCCGCCACCTCCTCGACCGGGTGGCCCACGGCCGCGGCGAGCGTGACGTGGTCCATCGGCTGGTCGGCGACCATCAGCAGCGCCTCGAGCGCGGGCCGCAGCTCGGCCAGGGGTACGGCGAGCGTCTCCTCGCCGTCCTCCTGGGTCGTCCGGCTCGGCCCTCGGGGATCTGCTCGGTTCACGGCTGGTCGTCCTCCACGGTCGGGGTGTCGGGCGGGTGGTCGGCGCGCCTGCCGGCTCGTCGGTCGGCTCGTCGGTGGGCCGTGTCGGGCTCGTCGTCCTCGTCGAACTCGTCGCTGATCTCGACGTCCGCCTCGTCCTCGGCGGTCCACCGGACCGTCAGCTCGCCGAGCGGCGTCACCTGGTCGAAGGCCACCGCGCCCTCCCGGAAAAGCTCGAGAAGCGAGAGGAACCGCGCCACCTTGGTCAGGGTGTCGGGGGCGTCGCCGCACAGCGCGCGGAAGGTCATCGTGCCCTGGGTGCGCAGCCGCTCCATCACCAGCGCGCCCTGCTCGCGGACGCTGACCTGGGGTGCGTGCAGGTGGGCGAAGGACACCTCCGGCACCGGCTTGGGCGTCATCGCGGTCGCGGCCAGGGAGGCGAACTCGTCGAGCCCCAACCCGATGAGGACCTCGGGCAGGAGGGTGGCGTAGCGCTCCTCCAGCCCGACCGCCCGCGGGAACCGCTTGGCCTCCTGGGCCAACCGGTCCTCGAAGACCGCGGCGACGTCCTTGAACGCGCGGTACTGCAGCAGTCGGGCGAACAGCAGGTCGCGGGCCTCCAGCAGCGCGAGGTCCTCCTCGTCCTCGACCTCCGACCTGGGCAGCAGCCGGGGAGGCCTTGAGGTCGAGCAGGGTCGCGGCGACCACCAGGAACGACGAGGTCTGCTCGAGGTCCCAGACCCCGCCCAGCGCCTTGATGTGGGCGATGAACTCGTCGGTCACCCGCGACAGCGGAGACCTTGGTGACGGTGAGCTTGTGCTTCGCGATCAGGCTCAGCAGCAGGTCGAACGGGCCCTCGAAGTTGTCGAGGTGCAGCAGGAACGGCGCGGGGCCGCCCGTCGCCTCCGCCGGGACCTCCGAGGCGGGGTCGGTCTCACCTGGGCCGCCACCTCGTCGATGAGCGTCATGCCTGCCTCACCCCTGGCGCAGCCGCTGGACGCTCTGGCTGTCCTCGCCGTGCTCGTCGAGGTCGGCCAGGGCCAGGGCGATGGCGGCGCGGACGATCCGGCCGCGGTCGACGGCCAGGCTGTGGTGCCGCCGCATGTCGAGGCGGGCGTGCTCGATGTCGAGCAGCTGGTCAGAGGTGACGTAGACCGTCATCTTCTCGTCGTGGTTGACCCGGCCGCTGGCCGCGCGGGCCGGCTTCTCGGCAGGCTCGACCGGGGTCTGCGCTGTCATCTTGGCCGGGCCGGCCAGCCCACGACCGAGCCCTCGGTCGGCGCCGCCGGGACGGCGGTGGGCCGGAACAGGTCGTCGGGGACCGTCACACGTCGTGGCACCGCGCCATCACCTCCCGCGCCAGGGTGCGGTACGCCGTGGCGCCGGGGCTGGTGTCGGCGAAGCTGGTGATCGGCTCGCCGGCGACCGTGGAGTCGGAGAACTTCACGGTGCGCTTGATGACGGTGTGGAACACGTCGTCGCCCCAGGCCTGCACCAGCCGCTCCATGACCTCGCGGCTGTGGAGCGTGCGGCCGTCGTACATCGTGCCGAGGACGCCGTCGATGTTCAGGCGTGGGTTGAGCCGCTCCTTGACCTTGTCGATGGTGTTCTTGAGCAGCGCGACCCCGCGCAGCGCGAAGTACTCGCACTCCAGCGGCACGATCACGCCGTCGGCGGCGGTCAGCGCGTTGACCGTCAGCAGCCCGAGCGAGGGGCTGGCAGTCGATGAGGATGACGTCGTAGGTGTTGACCGCGTCCTGGAGCACCCGCGCGAGCGTCTGCTCCCGAGCGACCTCCTGGACGTGCTGGACCTCGGCGGCCGACAGGTCGATGTTCGACGGCAGCAGGTCCATGCCGGGCACGTCGGTCTCGACGATGACATCGTCGACGGTGACGTCGCGCTGCATGAGCAGGTTGTAGACCGACAGCTCCATGTCGTGCGGGTTCAAGCCCAGACCCACCGAGAGGGAGCCCTGCGGGTCGAAGTCGACCAGCAGCACCTTGCGGCCCAGCTCGGCCAGCGCGGCACCCAGGTTGATCGTCGTCGTGGTCTTGCCGACCCCGCCCTTCTGGTTGCACATCGCGATGATGCGCGCGTTGCCGTGGATCGAGATGACGCGCGGCTCGGGCAGCGCAGGCCACGGGCGCCCGGTCGGTCCGGGCTCGCCGGCCGCCGGCATGTCCAGGGTGCGGAAGCCGGCGTGGACGGCGAGCGTCTCGGGCTGAGGCGCCCGGGGTGCGGCCGGGGCTTTCACGGCGACCTCCACCGGGGCTGCCACCGACGTCTCCACCGAGGCCTCCGGGACCGCCTCACGCTGCCGGAACGGCAGTGGGGCCGAAGGGGCCTGCGCAGGCGTCGGCGGCCGCATCAGCGGCGGCATCTCCGACGCGCTGGAGTCGTAGGTGCCAAATCCGTTGTCGTTCACGGTGCTCTCCTCGTGGTGCGGTCGCCGGCCCCCAAATTCACCAGGACCGGCGCTCGCGCCGCCGCAGGCGCGCCGGTGATTTGTCGAGTTTTCTCGATCCGGCGCCGATCGGTCTCAGCCGGCGTGCGCCGCGGGCGCGCGGGTGGGCGGTCGCGTAGACCTCGCGCAGCGAGTCGACCGTGACCAGCGTGTAGACCTGGGTGGTCGTCACCGAGGCGTGCCCGAGCAGCTCCTGGACCACGCGCACGTCGGCGCCACCCTCGAGCAGGTGGGTGGCGAAGGAGTGCCGCAGCGTGTGCGGCGAGACCTCCGCGCTCACCCCGGCGAGCTCGGCCGGCGGAGCGACCGAGGATGGCCCACGCGCTCTGGCGCGAGAGCCGACCGCCCCGGGCGTTGAGGAACATCGCGGCACGGGCCGACCCTCCGGTGACCAGGCTCGGGCGGGCGCGGGTCAGGTAGGCGCCCACCGCCTCGGCGGCCAGCGTGCCGAAGGGGACGAGCCGCTCCTTGCTGCCCTTACCGCGCAGCAGGACGGTGCGGGTGTCCAGGTCCACGTCGTCGACGTCGAGGCCGACAGCCTCCGAGATGCGGCGCCACAGCCGTAGAGCAACTCGAGCAGCGCCCGGTCGCGCAGCGCCAGCGCCGTGCCCGCCGCTCCGGCGGCCTCCAGGATCCGCTCGATGTCCGCCAGCGGCAGCGCCTTGGGCAGCCGCCTGGCCGGGGCAGGCGGGCGCACCGCGGCAGCCGGGTCGGCGACGGCGAGCCCGTCCCGGACGGCGAACTTGTCGATCCCGCGCACCGCCACGACCGCGCGGCCCGCGCTGGAGGCGGACAGCGGCGGATGGTCCGCATCACCCTCGCGCAGCCGCATGAGGAACTCGGTCACGGTCTGCTCCCCGACGCCCGCCAGGTCGTCGACCCCGCGCTGGGCGAGGAACCCGGCGTAGCGCCGCAGGTCGCGCCGGTACGACGACAGCGTGTTGGCCGCCAGTCCGCGCTCGACCGAGAGGTGGTCGAGGTAGGTCCGGACCGCCCGCTGCACTGCGGTGAGGCGTGTCAGCGGGACCGGCTCCGGTCGCGGTGTCGTGACCGGAGCCGCCTGGGCGCTGATGCCCGGCTCCCGCGGGTCAGGCGACCGTGACCACCGCCAGCGCGAGGGGGCCGTCGGTCAGCCGACGTTCCAGCACCCCCGCGACCAGGTCGGCCATCGGCACCCAGTGCGTCGTCATGTCGGCTTCTTCGTGCGGGGCGGGCTCGAAGCCTCCACGGTCGGCGACCTCGCTCAGCCCCCGAGCCAGGTAGACGTCGATCCGCTCGGCGCTGATGCCCGGCGAGGGGTAGAGGGTGTTGAGCGGCGTCCACTCGGTGGCCTCGAGCCCGGCCTCCTCGAAGGCGCCCCTCGCGCCGGGCTGCGACCTCAGGGTCCTCGCCGGGCACGTCGAGCAAACCGGCCGGCAGCCCCACGAACCGCAGGTTCGACGGGTGGCGGTACTGCCGTAGCACCATCACCTGCTCGGTGTCGCCGGAGTCGTCGACGGCGAGGATCACGACCGCCCCGGGGTGCTCGACGACCACCCGCCCGAACACGTCGTCGGGGTGGCCTGGACGACTGATCTCGTCGCGGCGTACGGCGAAGGGGGCCGCGCCCCGCCAGATGTCCTCGGACGCGTGGACCGGCCAGTGCTCGGGCTCGTCGGTCCAGGGCGGGGTGCTGTCCACGCGGTCACCCTGCCACCGGCCGGGGCCGCAGACGCGGCACCACACCGGGGCAGGGTGACGTTATGTCACCTCAGAACCGTCGTGCGCAGGCTCCCAGGTCCACGCGGGAGACGCCGCCCCGGTCGACCCGCACCTGCTGGGTCTGCAGCACCCGTCCGTTCCTCTCGCACGACAGCGTCCAGCGCTCGACCTTCCCGGGCACCACCTGGGTGTCGGTGACCCGCTCGTCGAGCACGGTCGCGGTCAGGGTGTACGACGGGGTGACGGAGGCGAAGTTGACGACCCGCAGGACGTACTCCCCCGCGACCGGGTCGGCCAGGCTCGGCCCGCTCCTTCTCTCCCGGGGCGTTGCCCGAGGTCGCCACCGGCTCCAGCTCGCCGCCCCGCTTGCGGTAGACCTCGAGGTCGAGGTCGTCCGGGGTGGGCCATTCCAGCACCACCTCCAGGCTGTCGGCTCCGGCTTCGACGTCGGCCGCGCTCAGCGTGAACTGGTGGTCGACGGACTCGTTGGGCGGGATCGGCTCGCCCTCGTAGGTCCGGGTGCGCGTCGCGACCTCCTCGACGGTCTCGATCTCACGACGCTCCGAGACCGGTCGGGTGGAGGGGTTCGACGTGCCACACGAAGCGGCCGCCGCGCGAGGAGTAGACCGACTCCAGGTGGTCGCGGACCGAGCCCTCCCGAGGTCGGGGTCCGGAAGGTCTTCTCCACCCGCAGCGTCGCCCCGCGCGGAGCCACGCCGACGATGCGACCGTGCGAGGCGTTCGCCGCGGCGTGCTCCAAGGCGATCAGGTAGGCCTCACGGTTGCCCTTGCTGGCGTACTCGCCCGCGCCGAGGTACTCGTCGACGACCTCGGGGAACGGCGGGTGGAACTCGTCGGGCCCGATCTCGAAGGTGTAGCCGAAGCCGCCGGTGGCGTTGTAGGACCAGTCCTCGGTGGTGCCGGTGGTGTCGGTAGAGCTCCCCAGCCGTGGATGTTCCGGTATCCGTTCTGGGCGGTCATCATGGCCCCGAGCCGCTTGAGCGCCGCCTCGTCGGGCGCGTCGCCGACGGGGAGCCCGTCGTGGCCGATGGTGTCGGGGTGCACCCCGTTGGGACGCAGCACCAGGTTGGAGTAGGTGTGGTTGGAGATCAGCGTGGTGACCTGCCGGCTGCTGACCAGGTCGCGCACGTTGAGCGTCTCCGGCTCCGAGAAGGCCTGCGCACCCCGGTACGTCGGGTCGGCGGACGTGGCGGACGCGCCGGGACCGCCCAGAAGCCGCCGTAGTTGCGGTTGAGGTCGGTGCCGATGCCGTAGCCGCCCGGACTGGTCAGCGACGCCGCGCGGCAGGCACCGTCGGGGGTGTCCTGGCCGTCGACGACCCGGCGGCTTCTTGCGCTTGTAGGCGTTGCCGGGGGTGCCGAGGACGCCCCGGTGCCGCCACCGTCGACCTCACGCAGGTCCACCAGACCGCCGTCGGTGCGCGAGAGCTCGAAGCCGTCGACGTTGACGACGGGGACCACGACCACGCGCGCCTGGTCCAGCAGGTCGGTGATCCGCTCGGAGCGGCCGTAGCCGCTTCACCAGGTCGACGGCGAACTCCATGGCCAGCTCGCCCGAGGGCCACTCGCGGGCGTGGTGGACGCCCAGCAGCGCGAAGGTCGGGACGTCCGTCGTTCTTCGCCTTCACGTCGCCGGCGATCTCGATGGCGCGGACGGGGCGACCGTCGAGCGAGGGACGCTCGAGGGTGAAGGTGCGGGCGACGGCAGGACGGTTCTCGGCGAGCCTCGTCATGTCGGCGTGTAGTCGGCCAGCGTGCGGTACGCCGTACGACGTGACGGCAGCGGCGAGGCGGCCGTCGAGGCGGCGTAGGCCTCGTTGGCGCGGTTGTTCGCGTCCTCGCGGGCCACCAGGTCGGCGATGCTCACCTCGTAGGTGAATCCACCGGACCGCAACGCGGTGAGGTCGGAGGCGTGGTGCAGGACCACCTCGACGTAGTCACGCCCGGCGTGCT
>CAVQOY010000010.1:0-33293 GCA_963714625.1 uncultured Actinomycetota bacterium
GAGCCGATGACGGCCACGCGACCACCCGAGAGCCACTCCGGCGGCGGGGATGAACCAGGCCGTCGTCCCAGGCGCGGTCGGCGATGGCGACCTCGACGTTCTTGATGGTGACCGGGTCCTGGTTGATGCCCAGCACGCAGGAGGTTCTCGGCACGGCGCCGGGCACAGACGGCCGGTGAACTCCGGGAAGTTGTTCGTAGCGTGCAGCCGCTCGACGGCCTCCTCCCAGTTGTCGCGCCAGACCAGGTCGTTCCGCACTCCGGGATCAGGTTGCCCAGCGGACAGCCCTGGTGGCAGAACGGGATGCCGCAGTCCATGCATCGCCCGGCCTGCGTGGTGATGATGGGCAGCACCGCGCGCCCGGCGCTGTCGGGGTAGACCTCGTTCAGTTCTTCACCCGCTCGTCGACCGGGCGACGCTCGGCGCCCTCCCGACCTGCCTTGAGGAATCCGCGTGGGTCAGCCATGAAGCACCTCCATGATCCGGGCGTTCGCCTCGTCCTCGTCGAGGCCCTCTTCCAGGGCCTCGGCACGGGCGTCCAGCACTCGCTTGAAGTCCCGCGGCATCACCTTGGTGAACCGCTGGACCGATGTCGACCAGTCCGTCAGGCAGCTTCTCGGCGACCGTCGACCCGGTCTCCTCGAAGTGACGACGGACGAAGCCCTCGAGCTCCTCGACCGCGTCGTCGGTGACAGCGTTGAGCTCGACCAGCTCGGGGTTGACGTCGCCTTCGTCCAGGTCGAGCACGAAGGCCACACCGCCGGACATGCCGGCTGCGAAGTTGCGCCCTGTCGGGCCGAGGATCACCGCGCGTCCGCCGGTCATGTACTCGCAGCCGTGGTCGCCCACGCCCTCGACGACCGCGACCGCGCCGGAGTTGCGGACGCAGAAGCGCTCACCCACCTGCCCGCGCAGGTACATGGCCGCGGGTGGCGCCGTACCCGATGACGTTGCCGGCGATGATCTGCTCGGCGGCGTCGAGGTCGCCCCCTGGTCCGGTCGTACGACGATCCGGCCGCCGACAGGCCTTTGCCGACGTAGTCGTTGGCGTCGCCGTTCGAGCGCAGCCAGATGCCGCGGGGAGGAAGCGTCGAACGCTGCCGGCCGGCCGTGCGGAAGGTGAGCCATCGTTCCGTTGGGCAGGCCGGCTGCCCGTGGCGCGGTGACCTTGCTGCCGAGGATCGGCCGACCGTCGGTTGCACGTTGCGGACCTGCGAGCTGCGCCGGCGCACCGGCTCCCCCCTTTCGAGGGCGCCGGCGGCGTCCGACCATAGCGTGTGGTCCAGCGCCGCGTCCAGCCCGTGGTCCTGGTGGTCGTGGTAGCGAGGCGCCCTCGGGCACTCGGCCGCAGGTGCAGGATGCGGCGTCAGGTCGATGACCGGAGGCCTTCCAGTGGTCCACGGCGGGGTCATGTCGAGCCTCAACGATGCGGCCGACCACCTCCTGAAGCGTGCGGAAGCCGAGGTCGGCCATGATCGCGGCGTCAGCTCTTCGTCCGTGACGCCGAAGAACGTCACGGTGTCGGCCTGGCCGGCGTAGCGTGCCGCAGCTCGGGTTCTGGGTGGCCGACCCCGACCGGGCAGGTGTCGAGGTGGCAGACTCGCATCATGATGCAGCCCGCGACGATCAGCGGCGCGGTGGCGAAACGCAACTGGTCGGCGCCCAGCAGCGCGCCGATGACGAGGTCGCGCCGGGTGCTTGCAGGCCGGCCGTCCACCTGCACGACGATCCGGTCGGCGCAGCCCGTCGAGCAGCAGCGTCCGCTGGGTCTCGGCCAGGCTGATCTCCGAGGGTCGGCCCGCGCGGGTCAGCGACGTCAGCGGCGAGGCGCCGGTGCCGCCGTCGTGCCCGGAGATCAGCACGACGTCGGCGTGCGCCTTGGACACCCCCGCCGCGACCGTGCCGACGCCCACCTCGGCGACCAGCTTCACGTGCACCCGTGCGGTCGGGTTCGCGTTCTTCAGGTCGTGGATGAGCTGGGCGAGGTCCTCGATCGAGTAGATGTCGTGGTGCGGCGGCGGGGAGATCAGGCCCACGCCGGGCGTGCTGTACCGCGTCTTGGCCACCCACGGGTAGACCTTGTGACCCGGCAGCTGGCCGCCCTCGCCGGGCTTCGCGCCCTGCGCCATCTTGATCTGGATGTCGTCGGAGTTGGTGAGGTACTCCGACGTCACGCCGAAGCGCCCGGAGGCGACCTGCTTATCGAGCTGCGGCGCTCGGGGTCGTAGAGCCGGTCGGCATCCTCGCCGCCCTCGCCGGTGTTGGACTTGCCGCCGAGGCGGTTCATCGCGATGGCGAGGGTCTCGTGGGCCTCCTGGCTGATGGACCCGTAGGACATCGCGCCGGTGGAGAACCGCTTGACGATCTCGGAGACCGGCTCGACCTCGTCGATGGAGATCGGGGTGCGCCCCAGCGCGTCGGCGTCCTTGAACTTGAACAGACCGCGCAGCGTCATCAGCCTGCTCGGCCTGCTCGTCGACGCGGGAGGTGTACTGCTTGAACACGTCGTACTTCCCGGCCCGCGTCGCGTGCTGCAGGCGGAAGACGGTCTCGGGGTCGAACAGGTGCGGCTCGCCCTCGCGGCGCCACTGGTACTCCCCGCCCACCTCGAGCGAGCGGTGCGCCGGCGGCAGCCCGTCGACCGGGTACGCCGTGGCGTGGCGTCGGGCGACCTCCTGGGCGATGGTGTCGAGGCCGATGCCACCGAGCTTGCTGGTGGTGCCGGTGAAGTAGTGGTCGACGAGGTCCTGCGAGAGCCCGACGGCCTCGAAGATCCTGAGCGCCGGTGTAGGACGACGGTCGAGACGCCCATCTTGCTCATGACCTTCAGGACGCCCTTGCCGAGCGCCTTGACGAGGTTGCGGACGGCCTTCTCGGCCTCGATGTCGAAGCGCCGGTCGCGGGCCATGTCCTCGACGGTCCCCATCGCGAGGTACGGGTTGATGGCGGCGGCGCCGTACCCGATGAGCAGCGCGACGTGGTGGACCTCGCGGACGTCACCGGCCTCGATGACCAGCCCGACCTGGGTGCGCGTCTTCTCGCGGACCAGGTGGTGGTGGACAGCGGCGGTGAGCAGCAGCGACGGATCGGCGCCCGCTCGGCGTTCGAGTGGTGGTCCGACAGCACGATGATGCGGGCGCCGTCGGCGATGGCGCGCGACACCTCGCCGCAGATCTCCTCGAGCCGGGTGGCCAGCGCGTCTCCCCCGCCGGTGAGGTCGTAGAGGCCCCGCGAGACGTGGGTGATGAAGCCGGGCATGTCGCCGTCACGGTTGATGTGGCGGATCTTGGCCAGCTCGTCGTTGTTGATCACCGGGAACGGCAGCACCACCTGGCGACAGGAGTGCGCGCTCGGCGTGAGCAGGTTGCCCTCCGGACCGATGCTGCCGTTGAGCGAGGTGACGAGCTCCTCGCGGATGGCGTCGAGCGGCGGGTTGGTCACCTGGTGAACAGCTGGCTGAAGTAGTCGAACAGCAGCCGCGGCTTCTCCGACAGTGCCGCGATCGGGGTGTCGGTGCCCATCGAGCCGATCTCGGCTCGGCGCCGGTCTTGGACATCGGCGCCAGCAGGACGCGCTTCTGCTCCTCGGTGTAGCCGAAGACCTGCTGCCTGGGTCACCGAGGCGTGGGTGTGGATGACGTGCTCGCGGTCGGGCGACGTCCTCGAGCTTGATCAGGCCGGCGTGCAGCCACTCGTCGTAACGGGCGTGGAGGCGAGCTCGCTCTTGATCTCCTCGTCCTCGATGATCCGGTGCTCGTCGGTGTCGACGAGGAACATGCGGCCCGGCTGCAGCCGGCCCTTGCGCACCACGGTGTCGGGGTCGATGTCGAGGACGCCGACCTCGGAGGCGAGGACGACGAGGCCGTCGTCGGTGACCCAGTAGCGGCCGGGACGCAGACCGTTGCGGTCGAGGACCGCGCCGACCTGACGGCCGTCGGTGAAGGTGATGCAGGCCGGGCCGTCCAGGGCTCCATCATCGTGGAGTGGACGAATAATGCGCGGCGCTTGGCGTCCATCTCGGCGGCGTAGTTTCCCGACGCCTCGGGGGGATCATCATCAGCACCGCGTGGGGCAGGGTGCGCCCGCCGATGTGCAGCAGCTCGAGGACCTCGTCGAAGGAGGCCGAGTCGCTGGCGCCGGTGGTGCAGATCGGGAAGATCCGCTCGAGGTCGCCGGGGATGACCTCGCTGGCCAGCAGCGCCTCGCGGGCCCGCATCCAGTTGCGGTTGCCCATGACGGTGTTGATGTCGCCGTTGTGGGCGATGAACCGGAACGGGTGGGCCAGCGGCCAGCTCGGGAAGGTGTTGGTGGAGAAGCGGGAGTGGACCAGACCGATGGCCGACTCGACCCGCTCGTCGACCAGGTCGGGGAAGAACCGGTCGAGCTGGTCGGTGGTGAGCATGCCCTTGTAGGCCAGGGTGCGTGAGGACAACGAGGGGAAGTAGACCTCCGCCTCCTTCTCCGCCCGCTTGCGCATGACGAAGGCGCGCCGCTCCAGAGCCATGCCGATCTCGCCCTCACGGGAGGAGACGAAGATCTGACGGAAGGCCGGCATGGTGCCGTGCGCGATGGAGCCGAGCAGGTCGGGCGTGGTGGGGACCTCGCGCCAGCCGAGGACCGTCAGGCCCTCCTCCTCGGCGATCCGCTCGATGGCGGCGACGGCCTCGGCGGCCGCGTCGGCGGCACCCTCGGCGTCGGTGAGCTGCGGGTCGGCGGCGTCGGTCTCGGCGGCCTCGGGGGCGCCGGCGCGCGGCAGGAAGGCGGTGCCCACGGCGTAGTGGCCGGCGGCGGGAAGCTCGAAGTCGACGACCGCGCGCAGGAACTTGTCCGGCACCTGCATGAGGATGCCGGCGCCGTCACCGGAGTCCGGCTCGGCGCCCACGGCGCCACGGTGGTCGAGGTTGCGCAGCGCCTGGACGGCCTTGGCCACGATGTCATGGCTGGCGACACCGGTCAGGGTCGCGACGAAGGCGACACCGCACGCGTCGTGCTCGAACCGGGGGTCGTAGAGCCCAACAGGGCCCTGCGGCGAGGAGAAGGCCCGCATGGCGCACCCTTTCGCGTCATCGACACCCTCCCGCGCAGGGCCGGGTGCGAACACGCGATCCGGGCCATGAGGTGGACCCGAAGGATCACCTGTTTCACGAGGGGTGCCATCTGTGCATGGCGGCGCGGGACGACGTTGGCCCAGTGCCGGAATCGTACCCCATCACATCACTGGCCCCCGGGTTCGAGAAGGGGTGCACGAGGGGTGGACAGGAGGGGTTCCTCACCCCTGCCCGGCCCGTGCTCAGCCCAGACCGGCGCCGCCGACCAACGATCCGAACCCGTAGGTCAGCGCGGCGGCCGCGGCACCCAGGATGGTCATCCGGGCGCCGCCGTACCACCAGGCGCGCGAGGTCACCTGCGTGACCACGGCGCCGCAGGCGAACAGCGCGACCATCGTCAGCAGCAGCCCGGGCAGGATCGAGGTGGCGCCGAGGAAGTAGGGCAGCAGCGGCACCAGGGCGCCGAGCGCGAAGGCCACGAACGACGAGCCGCCGGCCAGCAGCGGGGAGGCCAGGTCGTCGGGGTCGATGCCGAACTCCTCCTTGGAGTGCACAGCGACCGCGTTGTCGAGGTCGCGGTGGACCTGGACGGCCATCTGCATGGCGAGGTCCTCGTCGATGCCCTTGGCGGCGTACATCGCCGCGAGCTCGGCGGTCTCGGCCTCGCCGTTGCGGCTGATCTCGCGCCGCTCCTTGGCGACCTCGAACTGCGCCGCCTCGGACTGGCTGGCGACCGAGTTGTACTCCCCCGCCGCCATCGAGAACGCGCCCGCCGCGAGGCCGGCGAGACCGGCGAGGACGACGGCGGTGGACGCGTCGTCGGCGTTCGCAGCCGCGGTGCCGCCGGCGACACCGGCGATCAGCGCGACGTTGGAGACCAGCCCGTCCATGGCGCCGAACAGCGCCGGGCGCAGCCAACCGCCGGTGACGTCGGCGTGCTCGTGCTGGATCTCCTCGACCACCTCGTCGGAGCCGAGACCCGCGAGATCGGGGCGGACCTCGTCGAGGTCGGGCACGTCGGCGGGGTCGGTCGGCTGGTTCGCGTGCTGGGGTCGGGTGTCGCTCACGCGCCCACGGTAGCCAGGCGCGACCGACATTTCACCGAAGGTGAGGCTCACCTTCGTCGGGCTCACGCCCGCTCGTGGAGGGTCCGTGAGCGGTCTCACCCGACGCATCGGGTGAGGTCGCGGCTGCTTCGGCGCGCGCCTCGGCGGGCTCGCCCGTCTCGTCGGTGGTCTCGCCTGCGGTCCCACCAGCGTCGGCCTCGGCGTCGGGGCCGTGACCCTCCCGGTAGACCCGCTCCTCACGCCCCGGATGGCGTCGCGAGGACCAGACGAAGAAGGCGACCGCGGCCAGGCCGACGACGATCGAGGTCCAGACGTTCAGCCGCAGCCCGAAGACGTCGCTGGCCTCGACCGGGTCGATGCGGAGGTACTCGATCCAGCCGCGACCCGCGCAGTAGCCGGCGACGTACAACGCGAAGACGCGCCCGTAGCCGAGGCGGAAGCGCCGATCGGCCCAGATGATGACGAGCGCTATCGCGACGTTCCAGATGGCCTCGTAGAGGAACGTCGGGTGGAAGGTCTCGAACTGCTGGTAGCCCTCGGGGCGGCGGGCGACGTCGGGGATCTCCAGGGCCCAGGGCAGGTCGGTGGGCCGGCCGAAGAGCTCCTGGTTGAAGTAGTTGCCGAAGCGGCCGATCGCCTGGGCGACGAGCACGCCCGGCGCCAGGGCGTCGGCCACGGGGAGGAACTCGATGCCCATCCGGCGGGCGCCGATGTAGGCGCCGAAGGCACCGAGCGCGACCGCGCCCCAGATGCCGAGCCCGCCCTGCCAGACGTAGAGGATCCCCCAGGGGCCCTTGTAGACGCCCTCGCAGCGGTCGGCGCCGCCGATGTAGCAGCCGCTGTCGGTGATCACGTGGTACAGCCGGCCGCCGACGATGCCGAAGGGCACCGCCCAGATGGCGATGTCGGCGATCTCGCCGGAGCGGCCGCCGCGGGCCACCCAACGCCGGTCGCCGATCCAGACCGCGGCGATGACGCCGGCGATGATGCACAGCGCGTAGGCGCGCAGCGGGAACGGGCCGAGGTACCAGACGCCCTGCTCGGGGCTGGGGATGGACTGCAGGATCAGGTCGTTCACGTCAGCTCTCCTGGTCGGGGACGCCGTCGGTCAGCAGCACGGCGATGTCGTCGGCCAGCTTGGAGGCCGAGGTGCCCTCGGTCCACAGGATCGGGACGCTGCCGTCAGGAGTGACGGCCAGGATCGGGGTGCCGTGGTTGACCTCGTAGCCGCCGGTGGGCAGCTTGCGGCCCTCCTCGACCCCGACGTAGACCTGCTTGGCCAGCTTCGTGATGACGTCGAGGTCGCCGGTGAAACCCTCGAAGCCGGGGTCGAAGCGGTCGAGGTACTCCCGCAGGGTCGTGGCGTCGTCGCGGGCGGGGTCGGTGGTGACGAACCACATCGCAACCGCCTCGGCCTGCTCGGCGTCGAGGCGCGCCAGCGCGGAGGTCACGTCGGCCATCACGGCCTGGCAGATGTCGGGACAGTTGGTGTAGCCGAAGAACACCAGCGTCAGCGGCTTCTCCAGCGCCTCCCGGGTGTCGACGACCTCGCCCGAGGTCGCGGTGAGCTCGGCGCTGCCCCAGGTGTAGGGCTCGTCGAGGACGGCGCCGTTCATGCCGTCGTTGTCGGAGGTGGTGAGCCCCTCGACGACGGCGCCGTCGTCGCCCTCGGCGCTCGCGCCGGAGCCGCAGGCGGTCAGCGCCAGGCTCGCGGTCAGCAGCAGCGCCGCGAGGGTACGCCCGGGCCCCGGCTGCCGATCCGGCCCGCGCCGCTCAGCCACGCCGCACGCCCCCGGCGAGGTCGACGGTCAGGGTCTCCAGGTCCTTCAGCGCGGTGGCCCGGTCGGGGGCGTCGAGCATCGCGCGGACGAAGGCCGAGCCCACGATGACGCCGTCGGCGTAGGCCGCGATCTCGGCGGCCTGGTCGCCGTTGGAGACGCCGAGGCCGACCCCGACGGGCAGGTCGGTGGCCTTCTTGGTGCGCGCCACCAGCGGCGGGGCGAGGTCGCTGGTCGAGGTGCGAGCGCCGGTGACGCCCATGACGGCGGCGGCGTAGACGAAGCCGCGGCAGTGCTCGACGGTGTAGGCGATCCGGGCGTCTGTGGAGGAGTGCGCGACGAGGAAGATCCGGTCGAGGTCGTGGGCGTCGGAAGCCTCCAGCCACGATCCGGCCTCGTCGGGCGTGAGGTCGGGGGTGATGAGGCCGGAGCCGCCCGCGGAGGCCAGGTCGGCGGCGAACCGCGCGACGCCGTACGCCTCGACGGGGTTCCAGTAGGTCATGACGACGGTGGCGACGCCGGTGTCGGCGACCGCCTCGACGACGCGCAGGACGTCGGTGGTGCGGATGCCCTGGTCGAGGGCCTGCTGGGCGGCGGCCTGGATGGTGGGGCCGTCCATGACGGGGTCGGAGTAGGGCAGGCCGATCTCGATGACGTCGCAGCCGTTGCCTGCCATCACCTTGATGGCCTCGATCGAGCCGTCGACGTCGGGGAAGCCGGCGGGCAGGTAGCCGACGAGAGCGGCGCGGCCCTCGTCGCGGGCGCGGGCGTAGGCCTGGGTGACCCGGCTGGCAGGACGCGTGGTCTCACTCATGGCTGTCCCCCTCGCGGACAGGCTCGCCGCCACCGGCGCCGGTCAGGCCGAACCAGTCCTTGGCCGTCTGCATGTCCTTGTCGCCGCGACCCGACAGGTTGACCAGGTAGGTCTTGTTCGGGTTCTCCTTCGCCAGCCGCAGCGTGCCGGCGACGGCGTGGGCGGTCTCGATGGCGCAGATGATGCCCTCGGTGCGGGCCAGCAGCGACATCGCCTCCATCGCCTCGACGTCGGTCACCGACTCGTAGCGGGCGCGCCCGGAGTGCGACAGGTGCGCGTGCTCGGGGCCGACACCGGGGTAGTCCAGGCCGGCGGAGATCGAGTGCGACTCCGCGGTCTGGCCGTCCTCGTCCTGCAGCACGTAGGTGCGGGCGCCGTGGAGCACGCCGATGCTGCCGCCGCCGATGGTGGCTGCGTGGCGCGGGGTGTCGGTGCCCTCGCCGCCGGCCTCGAAGCCGACGATCTCGACGCTCGGGTCGTCGACGAAGCCGGCGAAGAGGCCGATGGCGTTGGAGCCGCCGCCGACGCAGGCGGTGACGACGTCGGGCAGCTCGCCGGTCATCGCGATGCACTGGGCGCGGGCCTCGTCACCGATGCCGCGCACGAAGGATCGGACCAGGCTCGGGAACGGGTGCGGCCCGGCTGCGGTGCCGAAGAGGTACGCCGTGTAGTCGACTGAGGCGACCCAGTCGCGCAGCGCCTCGTTGATGGCGTCCTTGAGGGTGGCGGAGCCGGTGGTGACCGGGATGACCTCGGCGCCGAGCAGGCGCATGCGGGCGACGTTGAGGGCCTGGCGCTCGGTGTCGACCTGGCCCATGTAGACGGTGCAGTCGAGCCCGAGGTACGCCGCCGCGGTGGCTGAGGCGACGCCGTGCTGGCCGGCCCCGGTCTCGGCGATGACGCGCTTCTTGCCCATCCGCTTGGTCAGCAGAGCCTGGCCCAGCACGTTGCGGATCTTGTGGGCGCCGGTGTGGAGCAGGTCCTCGCGCTTGAGCAGGATGCGCGCGCCGGCGTGCTCCGACAGTCGGTGGGCCTCGTAGAGACGGCTGGGTGTTCCGGCGTACTCCCGCATGAGCTGGTCGAGCTCGGCGAGGAACTCCGGGTCCGCCATGGCCTCGCGCCAGGCGACCTCGAGGTCGTCGAGCGCGGCGACCAGCGCTTCCGGCATGAAGCGGCCACCGAAGTCGCCGAAGTGGCCGGTCGCGTCGGGCAGCCAGGCGCTGGCCAGGTCAGCGGTGTCAGCTGGGCCGGCGGCCCGGTCGGTGTCGGTGGTCACGGTGTCTCCTGTCAGGGGACGTCAGGATCGGGAGGGTCGGATGGCTCGTGTCGAGGCGGCGCCGGCCTCGACCATGGCAGCGACGGCCGCGCAGGGGTCTCCCCCACGCACGAGCGCCTCGCCCACGAGGACGGCGTCGGCACCGGCCGCAACCACGCGACGTACGTCGTCGGGGCCGGTGATTCCGGACTCGGCCACGGCGACCGCGTCGGCGGGCAGGGAGGGCGCGATCCGCTCGAAGGCGGAACCGTCGACCTCGAGGGTCTTGAGGTTGCGGGCGTTGACGCCGATGAGGGTGGCGCCGACGTCGAGCGCGCGCTGCACCTCGGCGGGGTCGTGGACCTCGACGAGCACGGTGAGGCCGAGCCCGCGGGCCTCGGCGTGGAGGTTCTCCAGCGTGGCCTGGTCGAGCCCGGCGACGATGAGCAGGACGAGGTCGGCGCCGGCGGCACGGGCCTCCCACAGCTGGTAGGGCGTGACGATGAAGTCCTTGCGCAGCACCGGGATGGTGACCTGCTTGCGCACGGCGCGGAGGTCGTCGAGCGAGCCGCCGAAGCGGCGCTGCTCGGTCAGCACGCTGATGACCGACGCGCCGCCGGCCTCGTACTCGGCAGCCAGCGCGGCGGGGTCCGGGATGTCGGCCAGGTCGCCCTTGCTCGGCGACTTGCGCTTGACCTCGCTGATCACGCTGACGCCTGGCGCGCTGAGCGCGGGCATCGGGTCGAGCGCCGGCGCGGCGTCGGCGACGAGTCGCTCCAGCTCGGCCAGCGGCGTGGCCTGCTCGCGGGCGGCGAGGTCGACACGCACCCCCTCGATGATCTGGTCGAGGACGGACATGACTGACCTTTCGCGCAGACGGGGTGCGGGACTCGGATGGTGCCGCCGGTGGGCGGGAAACCCCAGGTCCCAGCCTCTCACGAGCGCCAACTCCGCTCCCACTCCGTTCCGAGGGCGGGTCGGTTTCACCGGGTCCCTGGTGACTTTGGCACTCCCCCCACGTTGCAACAGTCGGGATGTGACGGTTTCCGTCGGGGAGTACGGCGACTCAGGGGGCGAGCCAGCTCCCGGCCGGCACGTTGCGGGCGATCCAGAAGGCCACGATCGCGAGGATGCCCATCGCCGAGGCCACGGCGACGACGCGGGTCGGGAGCGGCCGTCGTCGGCCCTGCCAGGCCTGGAGGAGGCTGCGGGCCCACAGCGCGACAACGATCGGCAGCGTGCCGACGAGCAGCAGGTTGCTGCTGGCTGACGCGCGGATGTCGCCGTGGGTCAGGTCGTTGACCGCGCGCAGGCCACCGCAGCCGGGGCAGGAGGTGCCGGTGGCCACCAGCCAGGGGCAGAACCCCCAGGACCCCTGGTCGTGGGGGTCGCGCAGGTGGAGGGCCAGGCTCACGACGAGAACGCCCCCGGCGAGGACCAGGTGCGGCTTGACGCGCCGCAGGCGGACCCGCCGTGCCGTGGACCTGTCGGTCCCGGCGTCCGGCGCGTCCAGCAGGGTCATGAGCCCGTGGTGGTCTTGTTGTAGTCGTGCTCGAGCGGGGTGCCGCCCATGCCGGCCTTGCCCATGACGAAGCCGACGAGTCCGCCGATGGGGCCGAGAGCGCAGCCGATCCAGAACATCAGCATGTTCTCCAGCACCAGGCCGAGACCGGCGACGACGAAGCCGAGGAAGACGATGGACACTCCGGTCCAGGCAGCAGGGGTGTTGCCGTGGTTGGCGCTCATCGCGTGGTCTCCTTCGGGGGCCGGGTCGGGACGCTCCCATCGTAGGGGAGCCGGGGGGCCGGAGTCCGCACGGCCGCCGGGGTGATGTCGCGAGCCTCACGGGCAGCGCCGCCCCGAGGCGGGTTGCCCTGGGGTTCACGCCTGCTGCTGAGCGCGAACGGTTCGACGGTCCGCTGCGGTCGCCCTCGTCGCCATGGTCGCCGGTGTGGTGCGGGGCCAGGTCCAGGCCCACCGCACGATCAGGGCGAGGACGACCAGCTCCAGCACGACGCCGAGACCGTAGAAGTACAGGTAGTACCCGCCCGCCACGTTGAACACCGTGACCGGCACGTAGAGCGTGGCCACGACGAGGTTCGTGGTGCGGTTCGCCCGGGCGGGCAGCGCCATCGACGCCACGATCATGAAGATCGGGACGGACAGCATGGCCAGCGCCGCGGTCGAGAAGGTCTGGGAGAGGTCGAACTCGAAGACCTTGCCGTCGAGGATGTCCTCGACGGTGCCGGGCGTGTAGAAGCCGAGGACGTCGACGTAGACGTAGAGGAACATGAAGCTCGTCCACGCTGCGGCGAGCTTGGCTCGCACCGGGACCGGCGGGTCCTCCAGCGTGGTGGTGGTGGTGGGTCGACGTGTTCTCATCGTGGGCTCCCGTTGTCGTGGTGGAGGTCTCTGAGTCCACGATCGCCGGGCCCGGCACCGGGCACATCAGCCCCGAGGCTCGGGCTCGCCCGGCCGATGGCAGGGTCGGTCTCTCGTTCTTTCGGCCGGTACGCCGAAGCGCGCCGATCCCTAGGCTGGAGCCGTGGTCAACGTCCGGCGCTCCCTGTGGCACGAGCCGCGGCCTGATCACGCCCCACCCGTCGGTCGTCTCGACTGGCTGCTGGCGGGCGGGTTCGCGGCCGCAACCGTGGTCGAGGGCGTCGTGCGACCGGACCTGGCCTGGCGCCCCCTCGTGCTGGTGCTCGCCCTGGCGCTGGTGCCCGCCCTGCTCTGGCGGCGAAGCTCCCCCCTGAGGGCCGCCCTCGTCGGGTGGGGCGTCGCCGGCCTGCTCTCGGTCCTCCAGCTGACTGCCGACACCGGGGACCTCGGCCTCTACTCCATGATGAGCGTCCTGATCCTGCTCTACTCCCTGGTGCGGTGGGGCTCGGGACGGGAGATGGTCGCGGGGACGGCGTTCGTGTCCGTCGTCGTCGCGCTGGGGATGTACGCCGCAGCCGCGGGCTGGGCCGACGTCTTCGGTGGGAGCGTGCTCCTCCTGCTGGTCCTCGCGCTGGCGGTGGTGTTCCGCTACCGCGCGGACCTCTGGCACCGCCAGCAGCGCGAGATCCGGAACCAGGAACGGGTGGCGCTGGCTCGCGAGCTGCACGACACCGTGGCCCACCACGTCTCGGCCATCGCGGTGCAGGCCCAGGCCGGCGGCGTGGTCGCGGGCCTCCAGCCCGAGAGGGCGGCCGCGGTCCTGGCCGCTATCGAGACCGAGGCGTCGCGGACCCTGGCGGAGATGAGATCCATGGTGCGGGTGCTGCGCGAGGACGAAGCGGTCGACTACTCCCCGCGACCGGGTGTCGCGGACCTGCCTGCTCTGGCGCGCGCCGGCGCGACGCCCCGCGTGGAGGTCACGCTGGACGGTTCGTTGACCCGGCTGGCACGCCCCGTGGACGCCGCGCTCTACCGGCTCGCGCAGGAGTCGCTGACCAACGCCGTGCGCCACGCCCGGAGCGCGACCCACGTCGGGATCGACGTACGCCGGGAGGGCGACGCGATCAGGCTGCGTGTCGTCGACGACGGACAGACCGAGCCGGGGCCGGCCCCGGAGCCTGGGTTCGGCCTGCTGGGCATGGCCGAACGCGCTCAGCTCCTCGGCGGGTCGTTCTCCGCGGGGCGGGGGCCCGAGGGTGGCTGGGTCGTCGAGGCCGAGCTGCCGGTGGAGGCGCGGGCATGAGCATCCGGGTGGTCGTGGCCGACGACCAGGAGCTGGTCCGGACCGGGCTGGTGATGATCCTCGGCGCGCAACCCGACCTCGAGGTCGTGGGGGAAGCCGCTGACGGGCTCGCAGCGCTCGACCTGGCGACCCGGCTGCGTCCTGATGTCCTCCTCGTCGACATCCGGATGCCCGGGCTCGACGGCGTCGAGGTGACGCGGCGCCTGGCCGGGCCCGACGTGGCGGACCCGATGGCGGTCGTCGTGATCACCACCTTCGACCTCGACGAGTACGTTCTCGGCGCTCTGCGCGCCGGCGCCCGAGGCTTCCTGCTCAAGGACGCCGGGCCGGAGCTCCTCACGCAGGCCATCCGAGCGGCGGCCGACGGGGAGGCGCTGATCGCCCCCAACGTCACGCGCCGGCTGCTGGCGACCTTCGCCGACCAGGCACCGGTGGTGCCTTTCCAGCCCACCGACCCGCTCACCGAGCGCGAGGAGGAGGTGCTCGTGCTGGTGGCACGGGGCCGGACCAACGCCGAGATCGCCGCTGAGCTCTTCGTCGGCCTGAGCACGGTCAAGAGCCACGTCGCGTCGTTGATGACCAAGCTCGATGTCCGCAACCGCGTCGAGATCGCGATCTGGGCCCACGACACCCGACGCGTGAGAGGCGACAGGTCGTAACCCTCAGACGGTCGGGTCGCGGCCGTCGTCCAGGGCGCGCCACTGGTCGGCGGGCGTCTCCTCGGTGCGCGCGATGTCGGCGCCCGGAGTGGATTCGGCGTCGCGGTCGTAGCGGCGGCTCATCTCCGGCCACGTGGGGCAGCGCAGGAACGCGACAACGAAGGTCGCCAGGCAGCAGACGAGAGCCACGGCTCCCACCCAGGGCCAGGCCGTGGTCGCCGTACCTCCGTCGGCGGTGGCGCTGAGCAGGTCGGAGGCGGCGTCAGTCGCGTCGGGCGCGGAGAGGATCGCGGCGGCTGCTCCTCCCGCGGCGGCCAGCGCACCCAGGATGGCGACGACGCGGCGACCGGGTGTGCGCAGCACGAGGAGGGCTCCCCAGCAGGCCAGCGCCACCAGCGCGAGCGGGAACATCACCGGTGCGACGTCGGAGCCGGCGACCGCGACCTCGCGGCGGCCGGGGCTGGTGGTGGCAGCGGTGGCCCAGGTCCTGCCGGCGGCGAAGACGCCGAGCGTGGCGGACGCGGCGCCGATGGCGAGCACGCCTCCGAACCCCGAGGTACGCCGCTTCCGCGCCGGTCGCGCGGTCGTCACGGGCTCATCCGCGGATTCGGCCGGTTCAGCCATCGCTCAGCAGGCCGTCGTCGAAGCAGGTCCGGGCGCCGGTGTGGCAGGCGGGACCCTCCTGGTCGACCTTGACGAGCAGGGTGTCGCCGTCGCAGTCGAGCCGGACCTCCGTGACGTGCTGACGGTGGCCGGAGGTCTCGCCCTTGACCCAGTACTCCTGGCGCGAGCGGCTCCAGAAGGTCCCGCGCCCGGTGGTCAGCGTGCGGTGCAGCGCCTCGTCGTCCATCCAGCCGACCATGAGCACCTCGCCGGTGTCGTGCTGCTGGATCACCGCGGTCACGAGACCCTGGAGGTCGCGCTTGAGGCGGTCGGCGATGGCGGGGTCGAGGGAGCTCACGGCGCCATCATCCCGCAGCGGCCCTGACTCACGCCCCGGCGACCGGGGCGCTGGACATCTGCGCGGTCCACGACGCGTGCAGCCGGCCGTAGACGCCGCCCTCGGCGACGAGCTCGGCGTGACGCCCCTGCTGCACGACCCGGCCGGCGTCCATGACGACGACGAGGTCGGCCCGCTCGGCGGTGCTCATCCGGTGGGCAATGGTGACCGCGGTGCGGCCCGAGGTCAGCCGGTCGAGCGCGGCGGAGATCCGCATCTCCAGGGCCGGGTCGACGGCGCTGGTCGCCTCGTCGAGCACCAGGATGTCGGGGTCGGCCAGCTGCGCGCGCACCAGCGCTACCAGCTGCCGCTCCCCCGCCGAGAGCGACTCACCGCGCTGCCCGACCTGGCTGTCGAGACCGTGCGGCAGCGTCGCCAACCAGTCACCGAGCCCCAGGTCCGTGACAGCCCCCAGCAACGACTCGTCGGAGGCACCGGGTGCCCCGTACTGGAGGTTCTCGCGCAGGGTGGCGTCGAAGAGGAAGCCTTCCTGGGGCACCAGCACGATGTGGGTGCGCAGGCTGCGGAAGGCAACCGTGCGCAGGTCGACGTCGCCGATGACGACGCGGCCCTCGTCGGGGTCCATGAGCCGGGTGAGCAGCTTGGCCAGCGTGGTCTTGCCTGAGCCGGTCTCCCCCACGATCGCGACGCGCGTGTGCGGCTCGAGGGTGAGCTCGACGTCGCTGAGGACCGGACGGCCGGCGGTGTAGGCGTAGCCGACGTGCTCGAAGTGGATCGGCAGCGGCACGTCGGGCAGGTCGACACCGCCCTCCGGGTCGGAGACGTCGGCGGGGGTGTCGAGGATGCCGATGACGCGGCGCCAACCGGCGAAGGCGTTCTGGGCGTCGGTGAGCACCTGGGTGCCCATCTGCACCGGCCCGACGAACAACGTCACGAGGAACGCGAAGGCGAGCACGGTGCCGGCCGACAGGTTGCCGGCGACGCCGAGAAGCACGCCGATGACGACGATGCCGGCGTTGGCCAGGCCGGCCGAGATGCCACCGAGCGAGAAGGAGAACGCGGTCAGGGCCTGGGCCCGGCTGCTGGCGGTCAGGTGGCGCTCGACGGCGGTGTCGATGCGCTCCTGGGTGCGCTCCTGGACGGCGTAGCTGCGGACGGTGGCCGCGCCCACGACGGGCTCGGAGATGGCCGAGAGCAGGGCACCGACCTGCTGACGCACAACGGCGTACGCCGCGGAGAGGCGCTTCTGGAAGTAGCGCAGGCTCAGGAACAGCGGCAGGAAGCAGATCCACACCACCAGGGCAAGCTGCCAGCTGTAGAAGAGCATCACGACGGTGGCGAGCACGATCTGTCCGACGCTGACGATGGCGATGACGCCGCCGAAGACGAGGAACTGCGAGACCTGGTCGACGTCGCTGGTGACGCGGGAGACCAGGGCGCCGCGGCGCTCGGTGTTCTGCGTCAGCACGGGTAGGTCGTGGACGTGGCGGAAGGCCTTCACGCGCAGGGTGGCCAGGCCGGTCTCGGCGGTGCGGAACAGCCGCGCGGTCATGAGCCCGGAGGCGACGCCGGTGACGAGCAGCCCGATGCCGATGATGGTCACGACGAGCCCGACGAAGCCGGCGTCCACCCCGCCGGGGGCCGACAGCCCGCGGTCGACGCCCTGCTGGACCGCGATCGGGACGAGCACGCGGCCGGCGGTGGCCAGGATCGCGAGCGCGACGGTGCCGCCGAGGCCCTCGCGCAGCTGCGGCGACAGCTCGAGGCCGCGGCGCAGGGTGTCCATCGCGGTCGAGGCCTCGCCGGACAGGACGCTGGTGCCGCTGGAGGTGACGGCGGCGTCCGTGGTGTCGCTGGTGTCGGTCGTGGTGCTCATCGGGCTACCCCCGCGTCGGCGTCGGCGGCCGCTTCGGTGGCGGCGTCCTCATAGGCGTTGACGAGCGAGGCGTACGCCGGGTTGCGCCTCAGCAGCTCGGCGTGGGTGCCGCGGTCGGCGATCCGGCCGTCGGCCATGAAGACGACCTCGTCGGCCAGCGCGATGGTGGCCTTGCGGTAGGCCACGACCACGACGGTGCTCTCGCCGGACGACGCGCGGAGCGAGGCGAGGATGCGGGCCTCGACCTCGGGGTCGACGGCGGAGGTGGCGTCGTCCATGACGAGCAGGCGGGGGTTGCCGACCAGGGCACGGGCGAGGGAGAGCCGCTGGCGCTGGCCGCCGGAGAGCGAGGTGCCGCGCTCCCCCAGCCGGGCGTCGAGGCCGCCGTCGAGGGCGGCGACGAAGCCGTCGGCCTGGGCGGTGCGCAGCGCGGCCCAGACCTCCTCGTCGCTGACCTCGCGGTCGAGCGTGACGTTGCCGCGGACGGTGTCGTCGAAGAGGAAGGCCTGCTGCGGTACGAGCGCGGCCTGGCGGGCCAGCGAGCCGTGGGAGAGCTCGCGCAGGTCCTGGCCGTCGACGAGGAAGCGGCCGTGGTCGGGATCGATGAGGCGGAACATCAGCGTGGTGAGCGTGCTCTTGCCGGCGGCGGTGGCGCCGACGACGGCGAGGGTGCGTCCTGGGGGTACGTCGAACGTGACGCCGTCGAGGACCGGGTCGCCCTCGACGTACGAGAAGCGGACGTCCTCGACGCGCAGGCCGGCGCCGCCGCGCGTGGATGCGAGGCCGTCGGGGCCGAACTCCATGTGGCCGTCCTCGCCGAGCACGGACCGGACGCGGGTGAAGCCGACGACCGAGCGGGGGAACTCGCCGAGCAGCCAGCCGATGGAGCGGATCGGGAAGGCGACGACCATGAGGAGGTAGCAGATGTTGACGACGTCGCCGGGCGCGCTGGTGCCGGCCTCGACGCGACCGACGCCGACCAAGAGGACAGCGAGCACGCCGAGGCTGGGCAGCGACTCGAGGACGGGGTCGAAGACGGCGCGGACGTAGCCGGCCTTGATGCTGGTGTCGCGCAGGTTCTCGGCCTTGCGGGCGAAGCGCTCGGTCTCCTCGGTCTCGCGACCCAACGACTTGACCACCAGGGCGCCGTCGAAGGACTCGTGGGCGACCTCGCTGAGCTCGGCCCGCAACGCCTGCACGCGCGTCATGAGCGGCGACTGGAAGCGCTGGAAGACCAGGTTGCTGATGATGACGAGCGGGAAGACCAGCAGCCCGACCATTGCGAGGACGACGTCGGTGAGCAGCATCTGGCCGACGGCGATGACCATCATGGCGATGGTGCCGACCGCCATCGGCAACGGCGCGATGGGCGCCCAGGCGGCCTCGACGTCGCTGTTGGCGTTGGAGAGCAGCTGGCCGGTGGGGTGGCGGTGGTGCCACTCGAGCGGGAGGTCGAGGTACTTGCGGGTGACGGCGCGGCGGTCGTGGGCCTGCATGCGGTACTGCATCAACCCGGCGCCCCAGCGGCGCATGACGATGCTGACGCCACGGACGATGGCGACGCCGATGAAGAGCGCGGCGGCGGTGACGAGCCCGCCGACGGGGGCGACGCCGTCCTCGAAGCCCGGCAGGATGACGTTGTCGGTCGACCAGCCGAGCACCCAGGCGTCGGCGACGGTCAGCGCGCCGAAGATGACGGCGCCGAGGGTGGAGATGGCGAACATCTTGGGCTCGCGCTTGATCGCGACCCCCAGGACCCGTAGTCCCGCTCGCATCGTCCCGACCTGTGCCGTCGCCACACTTCTCCCATCGTTGGTCGAGCAGACCCCTCGTTGGTCGAGCAGGTCGCGCAGCGACCGTCGTCGGGACCTGGTGAGGTCAGCGGGTACTCAGCCGTGGTGGTCGAGCCCGTCGAGGCCTCAACACCATCCGCGCCCGAAGCCTTCCCCACACTACGGACACAACGGTTATCCCGGACCTCCAGCAGCCGGCTTCCGTAGGCTCGCCCCGTGACCTCCTTCGCCCGCCACGAGCGCACCCTGCTCGCCGCCCTCGCCCAACAGCTCGGCCCCGACGCCCCCACCCTGTGCGGCGGCTGGACAACCGAGGAGCTGCTGGCCCACCTGGTGATCCGCGAGGGTCGCCCGGCGGCAGCGGGCGTCTTCGTGCCGCAGCTCGAGGGCTGGCTCGAGAGCGCCACCGAACACCAGCTGGCGCGGCCGTACGCCGACCTTGTCGACGCCGTGCGCCACGGCCCGCCGCTGTGGTCGCCGTTCCGGCTGCCGAAGGTCGATGCACTCGGGAACCTGGTGGAGTTCTTCGTCCATCACGAGGACGTACGTCGCGCGCAGCCCGACTGGTCGTCCCGCGACCTGTCAGGCGCTCGGCAGGACACGTTGTGGCGGGCACTTGGCGTGGCCGGTCGGCTGCTGGCGCTGAAGTCCCCCGTGCCGCTGACCGTGACTCGCAGCGACACCGGAGCGAGTACGACGCTCAGGCGTGGGCGTGGGGTTGTGGTGACCGGGCTGCCGTCGGAGGTGCTGCTCTTCCTCTACGGACGGCAGGAGCACGCTGACGTGCAGGTCACCGGTGACGACACGGCTGTCACGAAGGTACGCCGTGCCGACCTCGGCATCTAGGACGCTCGACCGAATTCCCCCACAAGCCGGCTCCGACTCGCGTCCTTCCGGCCAACGAGCGCCGCCTCGGTGGTGGCGGATGCGTCGTCCACCTCGAGCGCGACCCGGACATGGGGCGCCACACGTCGGCCAACCTCGACGTCGTCGATCATCTCGACTTGCGGTGTTGAAAAGCTCAAGTGTTGCGCGTCCCGCGTGCACCTTCCACAACGCAGGCTTGGGAGGGTCCTGCCGGTTCTCAGGGTCCTCGTGCCCCGTCCACACGCCCGCTCTCGTAGGCCCAGATCACGACCTCGACGCGGTTGCGGGCCGACAGCTTGGTCATGAGTGAGCCGATGTGGGTCTTGACGGTGCTCGCCGAGAGGTAGAGCTCCTCGGCGATCTCGGTGTTGGTCCGGCCGTCGGCGACCAGGTCGAGGACGGCTTCTTCGCGCGGGGTGAGCGGGTCGATCGGCTCGGGCGCGGCAGCGGCGCGAGACGAGGCGAAGGCGGCGAGCAGTCGCGCCGTCACCGCCGGCGCGATCAGGGCGTCACCCTCCGCAGCGGAGCGGACGGCGCGGGCCAGCAGCTCGGGGTCGGCGTCCTTGAGCAGGAAGCCGCGGGCCCCGGCCCGCAGTGCGTCGTAGACGTACTCGTCCTGGTCGAAGGTGGTGATGACGATGACGGGGACGGGGTCGTTGACGTCGGGCCCGGCGACTCGGCGGGTGGCTTCGATTCCGTCGAGGTTCGGCATCCGGATGTCGAACAGGCAGACGTCGGGGCGCAGCGACCGGACCTGGTCCACGGCCTCCAACCCGTCGCGTGCCTGGCCGACCACGTCGATCGACGGCTCGGCGCCGAGGATCGTCGCCAGGCCGACACGGACCATGTCCTGGTCGTCGGCGATCAGCACCCGCACCGGCTCCGTCATCTGCTCGTCCCTCGGGTGTCGGGGCCGGCGGGAACGGTGGCCTCGACGGTCCAGCCACCGGCGGCATCCGGTCCGGCTCGGACGTCGCCGCCCAGGAGCGAGAAGCGCTCCCGCATGCCGGCGAGTCCGAAGGACGGTCTTGCCCGTCTCGCTCGGCTGGGGCTCGTCGGCCGGCCGTCGTCGTGGACCCGCAACCGCACGGTGTCGCTGTCCCGAGCGAGGTCAACTGCCACCAGGGTGGGATCCACGGCGTGCTGTCGGGCGTTGGTCACCGCCTCCTGCGCCGCTCGGAAGATCGCCGACCCCACCGGTGCCGGCAATCGTTCCACGTCACCAGAGGTCTGGATGACCACTCGCGGACCCGCGCCGTTGTCACGGGCGAGCAGAGGGATGTCGGTCACGCCGTACGTCGGGGTGCGGTCGGCACCGGCGCCCTCCTCCTGATCGCGGAGCAGCGCCACCATCGAGCGCATGTCCTCCAGAGTTCGCGCGGCTGCGTCCTCCACCCCGTCGATCGCCTCACCGGCGGCGCGGGGGTCGGTCCGAGCTCGCACCTTGGCCGCTCGTGCGTGCATGAGGATGCCAGACACATGGTGGGCGACCGTGTCGTGGAGGTCGCGGGCCAGCTGCTCGCGCTCGCGGAGCCGGATCTCTTCGCGCGCACGCACCTGAGACCTGGCCCAGAAACGCATCAGAGCGCCGAGCGCTACCGGCAGCATCAACGCCCCCACCCCGATCAGCATCGACGAGCCGGTGGAGTCGTAGAGGGGCTCTCTCGCCAGGTGCACCACCAGCAGGAAGCCGCTGCCCGCCACGACGCCCCGTCCGCTCGCCCATCGGCCAAGCGAGTACGCCAGCAGGAGCACGACCGCGGTGACGTCGAGGACGCTGTTGGGCTCCCCGGCAAGCGCGGGGACGACCCCGGCCACTGTCTGCGCCCCGTAGGCCACGACGAGCATCGCGAGTGGGTGGTGAGGTCGCCACAGCAGCGTCGCGATGCAACCGAGGGCCCACGCGGTGTGCCATAGGGGCCAGACCACGTCTGCGCGAAGGGTGGCCTCCAGCGCCGTAAGGGGAACGAGCCCGGAGACGAGGGCCCGATCCCACCAGGCCGTCCCTGGGGCCGCGAGAACCCGCGGCTCGTCCCAGAGCGCACGCAGCGGACCTCCGACCATCACCTCAGCCTAAGACGAACCCGCTGCCGACCGGATGGGACTTTCGGGCAGGCCGCGCCGGCCTCGAGGACGAGAAGGCGCTGCCCCCGGCTCCGATGTGGCGCCGGGCCAGTGTGCAGACAGTGGAGGCATGACACGACACACCGCCACCACCACATCGTCCGCATCCACCACGGCCGGCTCATCCCCGGTCCCCACCCCGGCCTCGCCCGTTCTCGTCCGTGTCGGTGGCATCGCCGCACAGGTCGTTGCCGGCACCTACGTCGTGGGCTTCGTCGCCATGGCCGCCTACCTCGTTCCTCGCGGGTTGACGTCGCCGGTGGACGACCCGTCGGGGTCGCTCGACTTCCTGCTGGACCACCATGCCGAGCTGGCCGGCTGGTACCTGGTGCTCTACCTCCTCGGCGGGGCCGCCATGGCCCTGGTCTCCCTCGGGGTCGGCGCGCGACTCTCACCGGCTCCGGCGCTGGCCCGGGCCTCCACCGCGCTCGGCCTGATCTGGTCGGGGATGCTCGTCGCCAGCGGAAGCATCGCCGTGGTCGGACAGCAGGCCGCGGTCGAGCTGCACGCGCAGCACCCCGACCTCGCCCTGAACACCTGGGTCTCGACCAGCGTGGTCCAAGACGCCCTCGGCGGCGGCATCGAGGTCGCCGGCGCGCTCTGGGCAGCCGTGGTCGGCATCGCCGCCCTGCGCACCCGAGCGCTCTCGGCTGGTATCGGCGGGCTCGCACTCGGTCTGGCCACCGTCGGCATGGCCACCGTCTTCCCGATCGCCTCCGAGGCTGCGACCTCCATCTTCGGGCTCGGACTGATCCTGTGGTTCACCTGGCTCGGACTCGCGCTGCGACGCCGCTGACACCACACCCAGCACAAGGACGACGCCCCGAGCGGCCCACCGCCCCCGGCGGCCGGGCCGCTCACCGGCGGCTCCCCGCCCTCCTGGCCGACGACCACCACAACCAGGACCGCCCGACGCGAGTCGGGGGGGCCCAACGGTCACACCGAACGCCGGCCCAACGCCGGGGGCCCGCCAAGTCCCGGGGAAGCGGCTTGGGTGCTCGCCATGCCTCACGTCACCTGAAGAACTCATTCAGGCGCTGCACACCGCCCAGAATATGCAGGGGCGACTACACGCTGATCACGCCACGGACATCTGCCAGGCCGCGCGCAACGACGAATTCGCCCGTGACAGGCAGCTCCTGCCACGAACGCGATGCGACGTCCCACGTGCGCCACATTCGCAGGTCGCACGTCACGACGACCTCCAGGGACTGGGCTGGTTCAACCGTTGCTGCGTTCCATCCGACGAGTCGAATGGGCAGGTCGGTCTCGGCCGGCTGGAAGTAGACCTGCACCACCTCCCGGCTGGGGCGGTCGCCCGTGTTGGTGATGGTGACCCGCACGGTCCGTTCGTTCTCGGCCAGCGTCACGCGCGGATCGGCGTACTCCCAGGTGCTGTAGCCGAGTCCGTGGCCGAACCAGAAGGCTGGGGCGGGCGCGCGCTGGGCGTGGTGGCCGCGATAGCCGATGAAGGCGCCCTCCTCGTAGACGAGGTCACGACCGTCGGGGACCACCGACCACGCCGGGGTCGCGGCGTCGGCGGCCGGGAAGGTCGTGACCAGGCGCCCTGCGGGTTCGACAGTGCCCACGAGGGTCGCGGCCACGGCGTGGCCGGCCTCCTGTCCGGGCAGGCCGGCCCACAGGACCGCGTCGACCGACTCCAACCAGGGCATCAGGATGGGCGTGGCTGCGTTCACGATCACGACGGTTCGTGCTGCCACCGTCGCGACGGCAATGACCATGTCGTCCTGACGACCGGGTAGTCGCAGGGTCGTCTTGTCGACCGCTTCGGTCTCCTGCTCGTCGGTGAGGCCCACGACGACGACCGCCACGTCGGCGCGCGAGGCGGCCTCGGCAGCCTCGCGTATGACCACCTCGGGGTCGAGTGGAGCGCGGGTCGCGATCAGGCCCAGCGTGCCCAGCAGCCCCGTCGATGCCGTGCCGGCCGCGACCGGATCGACCCGCACGACTGCTTCGATGATGTCGCCGGCCACGACGTCGAACTCCTCCGTGGCACGAGGCGGGTCGACGATCTCCTCACCGACTCCCGTTCCGGCAAGCGTCAACGTCATGCTGGCGCTGCGTCCCCCAGCCGACAGCGTCCATGCGCCCACCCCGATCGGCCCGAGGGAGACTCGACCAGATTCGGCAACCCGGGCGCTGACACGTACCGACGTCACGACGCCGTCAAGATCGTCGTCGACGCCGACGAGCGTCGTGCCGCGGCCGCTGACCCGTTCCTCGCGGACAGACTCGTCGGCATCCAGCAGGACGAACCGGACACCCGGTTGACCCGTCTGCGGATCCGACACGAATGTGGGCGATGCCGGGATCGGCTTGGTCCGTACCTCAACGCCATCGGTGACGGTCATGAGGTCGCCCATCAGCGCGGCGAGTCCCTCGGCCACGCTGACGTGGTGGGGGGCGTTGACGGCCGCCGCTCCCCCGCCCATCGTCGCGGTCTCGATGGCGTGCCGGCCTATCAGCGCCACACTCTGTGGCGTCTGGAGGGGCAGGACCGCGTCGCGATTGGTGAGCACGGTCATGCCGGATGCGGCGAGGCGCATCAGCTGCTCGCGGCGTTGGGAGCTGTCGGGGGCGGGGATGCCGGTCGGGTAGTCGCGCTCGGGACCAAGCACGCCGACTCGATCGGCGAGCAGGAGGAGCCGGACCAGGTGGTCGTCGATGACCGACTCGTCGACATCGCCGTTCAGCACCGCGGCGACGAGGGCCTCACCCCACGGTCCTTCGGGACCGGGCATCACCAGGTCGAGCCCACCGTTCGCAGCAGCAGCCGCCGATCCGGTTGCGAACCAGTCCGACATCACGAGCCCTGAGTAGTTCCATTCGCCTTTGACGACCTCGTTGATGACATGGTGCTGCTCGGTCGCGGGCACGCCGTTGACGTCGTTGTACGCAGCCATCATCGTCCACGGATCGCTGTCCTGCGTGGCTATCTCGAAGGGGAGCAGGTAGAGCTCGCGGAGGGTGGCTTCGTCGACCACGCTGTTCACCGTGTTGCGCAGGGTTTCCGATTCGTTTGCGACGAGGTGCTTGATGCAGGCCGCTACGCGATGCGCCTGCATGCCGTTGACGTAGGCGGCGGCGAGGACCCCCGTCAGCAAGGGGTCCTCGGAGTAGGCCTCGAACAGGCGGCCCCCCAGCGGCGTGCGGTGCAGGTTGATCGTGGGGCCGAGCACCACGTGAATCTGCTGAGCCAGTGCCTCCTCGGCCAGCAGCTCGCCCACCTCGTACGCCAGGTCGGCACTCCAGGAGGCCGCCAGGAGCGTGGCGTTCGGAAACAGGGCCACGACGCGACCCTCGCTCATCTTCAGGCCGCGCACACCGGTGGGCCCATCGGAGAACCGCATCTCGCCAAGCCCGATCGAGGGTGCAGGATGAAGGGTGAACATGCTCGCACCCGTGAGGAGTCGCACTTTGGATGCGAGATCCAGTGCTTCGAGAAGGCTTCGGTAGGTGTCACGGGAGGCCTCGAGGGGAGGTTCCGCCACGGTCACGGTTTGGCCCCTTCGTCGCATCCTGCCCGTCTCGTCTACCTGTCCGGTGCCTACCCTCCTGGCGGGGACAGCCCCCAGGCCTCCGATGAGCGGAGACTACCTCGGGCGTCAAGCCTGAGGCGGTCGTGCAGGGCACGCTTTGGCGACCAGGTTCATGGGGCAATTGAGGAGTTGCTCCAAGTCATCCGACCGGATCCCCAGCCCCTGGGCGACGATCGCCACGCCGATACCGACTGCGTCATCAAGCCAGGGAATCCGCACGCACCCTGTCGCGCAGCGCCTCAGGTCGGGCCACCGTGACCCCGGCCATGATGTTGCTCCCTCCTGCAAGCGCTCTGCCATGCAGAGTGCCAGCCCTGTCGCCGATCACCAGACGGCTGGTTGATGGTGGTGGTGGTGGTGCGGGGGCGCCGTCGGGCCGAGCCTCCTGGGGGATACTCCAGCGCATGGAGTTGCGGATCGGTCCTCTCACCAGCACCGAGTGGCCGGCTGCCCGCGCCTTGCTCCATCGCGCCTTCGTCAACGAACCCTTCACCCAGGAGATGTATGGTCCCGAGCTGCTCGATCGGTGGGGCGGATCGTGGAGTCTGTACTCCTCGTTGAGGAGCGAGAACTCGACTGTCGCTCTAGGGGCTCGAGTCGGTGAGGTCTTGGTCGGCGTCGTCATGGGAAGCACGCCAGGTCATTGCCGGCTGTGTCAGGTGCTGGCGCCCGAGCCACGGCCCGACGATCACCACCTCTTTGTCGACTGGCAGTTCCACCAGAACGTCGCCCAGGTTCATGGACAGCTTGGGGTGCACGCCTGGGTGGAGAAGGCTGCCGTCGAACCTGGGCTTCACGGCCTGGGCATCGGACGGCGGCTGCTTGAGTCAGCTGTCACAGCTCTCGAGGTGGGAGTGCCAGCGAAGCTGGTTCTTGAGTGCGCACCTGATCGAGTCCACTTCTACACTGGCCTGGGGTACGAGGTGCTCAGCACCTTCGCCGATCCAGCGGGTCCCGATGCCTACCTCATGCGTCGCTGGATCCACTGAGACCTGCTCACTTCCTCAGGCACTGATCCGAGCCCTGCCGGCCGCTCGCGGGACGCGCGGCTCGGCCACCCGTACGCGACCTTGACGCGCAGCCCACCCTCGGGCTGCCTGGGCATGGGCGTCACAGCGCCGCGAGCGGGTCACCGATGGGCAACCGGTCCTGAGCAGATCGGCGTGGCCTCGGCAGTCGTCGCCCGCCATACGGCCGTGGATCAATCTCGCAGAAGCTGGCTGACCAAGGCGTTGCCCAGCCATGTCTCGTAGCGGAGGTGGCCCCATCCCCGCTCGACGGCCAGGAGGTGGAAGACCTCGGGCAGGGTGAGCGCCAGGGTGAGGTCGAGGGCCGAGTCGATCGTGAGGTCCGAGCGGAGCCGGGGGGCGAGGGCCTCGATGAGCTTGCGGATCTCGCGCTCGCGTGCGGCCAGGACGTTGCGCAAGGTCTGCGCCATCTGCGGGTCCGACGCCGCCGCCTCCTGGTAGATCACGACGACGTCGGAGCCGACCTGCATCTGGTGCCGGTTGAGCTCGGCGAGCATCCTCAGTTGCCGGGCGGGGTCGGGCTCGAGGAGGTACTCGGTGGCACGTGAGGTCGTCTGGGCCTCGCTCATCCAGAGCTCGGTGATCTTGTCGAGGATCTTCGCCTTCGTTCCGAAGGCGGAGTAGATCGTCTGGACCGGGATGTCCGCCTCGGCGGAGATGGCGCTGATCGTGGTCGCGACGTAGCCGTGCTCTGCGAAGAGCGCACGGGCGACGCGTGCTACCTCGCGCTTGGTGGCTTCGGCCTGGCGTTGGCGGTGCCCGTTGGATCTCTTGACAGCCACACGCCACAGTAGCACTATGTTTGTCATAGTTGCACTATGACGAGTCTGAGGCCAAGGAGGGACCATGACCGAGCCGGTGGTGTACTTCAAGCCGGGATGTCCGTTCGGGATCAGGCTGAGGACTGCCTTGACCCTGCACCGGGTGCGTCACCAGTCCGTGCGGTTCCGCGACGATGAGGACGGTGCCGCCCGGGTCCGCGACGCGAACGACGGCAACGAGATCTCGCCGACGGTCCACGTCGCCGGTGAGTGGCTCACGAACCCCCACTGGCGCGAGGTTCGGGACGCGACATCCACCGTGCCTGGGCGCACGGGAAACGGAGGAGCCGCGACCGCAGGCACCGCCGCCCGCCGCGACCCGCCCACGAGTACGTCGCAGCGTCCCTCACGACCGTGGGCTGGCACGGTCGGATGGGCGCTGAGTGGCGCCGCCTTCGCACTGGTCGGGTACGCCGTCGTCGCCCTGACCCTCGGAGCCGGTTTCGAGCGGGACCTGGCGGCGGCCGCCGAGCGTGAGGGGGTGGCGGCGAACGCGGTGGCAACCTCCACGCAGGCCCTGATCACCCATGACCACCCGCTGTACGCATTCATCACCGGGCTCTTCCTGTTGCTACCCCCGGCATTCCTGCTCCGGGCCGCCGGCAGAATCCGCGCCGGGGCCGGGGGTCGGCTAGCCCGGCTGGGATGGTGGACGGCTCTGGCCACCCTGTTCGTGTGGTGGATCTACGTGGGGCTCGGACTGGGACTGTTCGCCGACCCTGAGAAACTCCCACCGCTCGTGCGCGACTTCGGCCAGCTGACGGTCCCCCTGGTCTCCGCCTTGTCCCTGCTTGCGCTGAGTTCGCTGGTCCTCGCCTGCGAGGCGGTGCGCGGAGCCGACGTCACCCGCCGGTCGGCTCGGGCGGCCACGCTCATCAGCATTTCGATGCTGTTGGTCGGCTGCGGCTCCGAGGACTCCAAGCCGGAAACGGCCACGCCAGACGGCGGGGCGAGCACCTCTGCGACCTCGGAGGAACCGGCCCCCTCGCGGACCCCGGCAGCGTCGCCTTTGGAAGGTAGCTGGCACACCGGGCCCATCACGCTCGAGGAGACCGAGGCCACCGTGCGCCGCCACGGACTCGGCCGATACGTCAAGGACTACCGCGAGAACGCCCCCTTCTTCGGTGACACCGTGTTGACGCTCACCGTCGAGAACGGGGCGTGGGATCTCTACGGCACGTCCGGGAGCGGGCAGCCGGAGCCGATCGACTACGACGCAGAGTACGAGGTCGACGGCGACACCGTGGTGTTCCATCACTCCGACGGCTCGAACACCTACCGCTGGCAGGTCGACCACAACACCCTCACGCTGCACTTCGTCCAGTCGACGCTGCCCGGTTATCGCGGGATCCCGGACGAGGTGTTCCAACGCGCGCTCTACATGACCGAGTCGTTCACGAGGCAGGGCTGATGGGGAGATCCCCCACCGGCGCAGCCGGGAACTGCGCAGCCGGGAGCACGTGGGGCACGCCGGCGGTGGTGTGGGGCGTGTCCGCCGTGCCTCTTCGATCTCTCCGGTGAGCAGCTCGCAACCGCGCGGCACCTCCAAGCCCGGCTCGGGCCCACCTTCCCCCTGGTCCATGCCCGAGGTCGCAAGGCTCGTGCGGCCGGGAGGACGGTTGTTCTCTTGACCGACAGCAGTCTCTGTTCGTTGTGTGTCCCGGCCGAGGGCGGGGTACGCGCCGGAAGACGGCCTCGATCACCCGTGCTACGAGATCGTGTCCCGAGGGTGGGCGACCACGTGGCCAGCCGAGGGGCGGTGGGTAGCGGTCCGCCCCTCGCCGGGGCGACCACAAGCGCGACTCGAGTCCGGCGGGCGTCAGCGCTTGGCTCGGGGCAGGGTGTACGCCGTGCCGTCCATGGTGTGGGTCGGCGCAATGCCCATCGCTCGGAGGATCGTGGGCATGATGTCGACCGACCGCACCTCGGCGCGCAGGTCCTTGGCGGACAGGTTCGCACCGGCGAAGACGATGGGGACCTGTTGGGAGCTGCGCTGGATGCCACCGTGGTCCCCGAGCACTGAGTACGTGGTGTCGTCGGGCAGCGTGGCGACGAGGTCGGGCCCGTAGGGGGCCGCCTGGGTGTCGACGAGCTCCTGGGCCTTGCGGGCGAACCACGACTTCTCCTTGCCGGAGTGCATGCGGTCCCAGCGAATCGGGGAAACGCGCTCGAAGTGGTCGCCGCTGCGGCGCCACACGGCGGTCACATCGGGAAGGCCTCTCATGACCGCTGCAGCCTCGGTGACCGCTGCCGGGGACTGGTCCTTCAGCCAGACGTTGAGCGAGGAGTCGCTGTAGGACAACCCGACGTTGTCGGTGTCGATGAGCGGCTGCAGGGCGTCCTGGGGCTGGTCGTAGAACACGTCGTTCTCAGGGTCGCCGTAGTACCAGTTGGAGTAGCCGTAGTCGTCGACCGGCTCGAAGTCACCGTGGAAGTGCCCGTCCCCGGCAGCGACCGAGCCGTGGTCGGCGGTCAGGACGACCAAGGTGCTGTCGAGCGCGCCACTGTCCTCCAGCGCGTCCATGATCCGGCCGACCTGATCGTCGGCGGTGTCCGCCGCGAACTCCATGTGGGTCATCGGGTCGTAGCCCGGTGTCTCGCCCTCAGGGTCGTTCACACCGCCCCACATGTGAGCGGCCTTGTCGACCCCGGGGAGGCTGACGAAGATCCCGCTCCAGTCGTCCTCCTCGTTGGCCATGATGTCGAGCACGGCATCGGTGGCCCAGACGTCACCGCCCTGGTTGTCCGGCTCGTCGCCCACGACGTACCGGTCATCGGTCGCCGGGTAGAGCTGAGCGGGGAACTGCCGTGTGTCGTAACCCTTGTCGCGCTCCACCCAGTAGCGCGAGCCGCAGGACCCAACGAGGTACGACGGCGGTGCGGGCACGCCCGTCGGCATCCGGTAGCGCACCCCGTCGCAGGAAGGGCCGCTGGTGAACGTGGTGACAGCCGTGTCGGGCGATCCGGGCCCGGCGAGGCCGTACGCGGCGTACCCCTTCGGGCTGACCGTGAAGACCTTGCCCGTCTCGTCGAGGTAGTCCGAGAGATGCGGGTAGCCCGCGTGCTCCTGCAGAGGGGCCATCTGGTCGTAGCCGAAGTTGCTGGTGATGTAGAGACCACCCTCGGGGCCGAGAACGCCGTCGACGTCGCGGTGACCCTCATTGGTCCACCCCATGTTCTTGGGGAGCATGCCCGACGTGATGACGTTGTGGGTCACGACGGTCACGGAGCCGGTGTGGCCCAGGTATCCGCGCGGGGTGTCGACGCCTTCGGCCATCAGCGCCTCGATGTTCGCCATGTCGTACTTCTCGACGATCTCCTTGCTGAGGGCGTCAACGACGATGATCACGACCTTGTCCGGCATCGCAGCCGGCTTCGGCTTGGCCGCAACCCCGCTCTGCCCTGCGGCAGCGGCGCCGACGAGCGCCAGGAGACTGACGGTGAGGAAGACGAGAGTGCGACGACGACGCATGAGCCACCCCTTGTGGTCAGCGGCGATCTCCCGCCGCTCGGACCCCTCGACGGTAACGGGCGAGTGTGATCTGTGCCACACCCTGCTAGGCGGGACTGACCGTTGCCAGCCTGCCGGCGCGACGGAGAGCGAGCGGCGGACGGGACCTTTGGCGCCAGAAATGACACCAACGGCGCTCTATCGCCGCCAGCCCTCCTGTGGCTAGCGTGAGACCCGTCCGGTGCGCATCATGAAACGGAATGCGCTATGCGCAACTTCAGCACAGCAACCAACGGCGGCCTCGCCGATCTGCTGGAGCGCCCGCGCTTCGAGGTCCTGCCTACCGCCGGAGCTCCCGATGCCGTAGCCGAGCACCTTCCGCCAGGGCGCTCGGTCACGGTGTCCGCCTCCCCGCGGAAGGGCCTCGACGCCACCCTGGACACCTCCGTCCGCCTCGCCGCCCTCGGCTACGACGTCGTACCCCACGTCGCCGCCCGCATGGTCACCGACGACGCCCACCTGAAGGACATCGTCGACCGCCTGCACGAGGCCGGGATCAACAACATCTTCGTCCCGAGCGGCGACGCCATCGAGCCCGGCGCCTACCCCGACGCGGTGGCTCTGCTCCAGACCCTGCACGAGATGGGGAACCCGTTCCGGGCCGTCGGCATCACCGCGTACCCCGAGTCACACCCCACGATCCCCGACGACGTCACCATCCAGGCGATGTGGGACAAGAGCCGCTACGCCACCGAGATGGTCAGCAACCTGACCTTCGACGCCGGCGTCGTCGAGGGCTGGCTGACCCAGGTCCGCGGGCGCGGCGTCTCTCTCCCCCTCTGGTTGGGCGTGCCGGGGCAGGTCGACCCGGCCAAGATGCTCGCCGTCGCCACCCGGATCGGCGTCGGCGACTCCGTGCGCTTCCTGATGAAGCAGCCGCGCACCGTCGCCCGGCTGGTCAACCCCCGCGGCTTCGACGCCGACAAGTTCCTGCGCAAGCTCGCGCCCGCCATCACCCGCGACGAGGCAGTCGTCGCCGGGCTCCACGTCTTCACCTTCAACCAGATCGCCGCCACCGAGGCGTGGCGGGTCCGACTGATCGAGCGGCTGCGGGAAGGAGGTGCCCGCTCCCGCCCGACCCTCCGGGGTCCTTCTCCGCCTCGCCAGCTGTGACCCCTCTCGGGTCCGACCACACCAGGAGCACCGCATGAGCACGAACCACCCCTCGGTCGACCAGTCCGACCGCCTCGTCCCGATCAACCTGCGCCAGTCGGGCCGCACCCCGGTCGAGATGCTGATCGACACCCGCGTCCGGAAGTCGCCGTACTGGCAGCTCTCCGCCGAAGCCGGTTGCTGGCGCGCTTCGGTCTACAACCGGATGTACCACCCGCGCGGCTACGTGCGCCCTGAGGACGGCGGCGCGATGGTCGAGTACGACTCCCTCGTCAATCACGTGACCATGTGGAACGTCGCCGTCGAGCGGCAGATCCAGGTCAAGGGCCCTGGCGCGGCCGACTTCGTCAACTTCGTCATCACCCGCGACGCCACCAAGATCCCCCCGATGCGGGCCCGCTACGTGATTCTCTGCAACGAGGCCGGCGGCATCCTCAACGACCCGGTGCTGCTGCGCATCGCCGAGGACGAGTACTGGTTCAGCCTGTCCGACTCCGACCTCATGTTCTGGCTCCAGGGCGTCAACGTCGGACGCCGCTTCGACGTCGACATCAACGAGATCGACGTCGCGCCGGTGCAGATCCAGGGACCGAAGTCCATCGACCTCATGACCGACCTCTTCGGGCCCGCCATCGGCGAGCTGCCGTCGTACGGGCTGCACGCCGGGGCTGTCGACGGCTGCGGCGTGATCGTCTCGCAGACCGGCTTCTCCGGGGAGAAGGGCTACGAGATCTACCTGATGGACGCCACGGTCCACGCCGAGAAGCTGTGGAACGCCGTGCTGGAGGCCGGCAAGAAGCACAACCTGGCTGTGATCGCGCCCGCCCACCACCGCCGGATCGCGGCCGGCATCCTGTCGTGGGGCCAGGACATGGACGTCGAGACGCTGCCCTTCCAGGTGAACCTCGGCTACCAGGTGCCGCGCACCAAGGAGGCCGACTACATCGGCAAGGCGGCGCTCGAGGCCGCCCGCGACGAGGTCGAGTCCGGCCACCCGCCCTACACCCACACGCTGGTGGGGCTGCGCCTCGGCGGGCTGCCGATCGACGACTACGCGCCCGACTTCTGGCTGATCAGCCCCCGCGACGGCGGCGACCCGATCGGCTACGTCACCTCCCCCTGGTTCTCCCCCGAGCTCGAGGGCAACATCGCGATGGGTCACGTCCCGATCGCTTCCTCCGCCATCGGGACCGAGCTGCTGGTGCACCTGCCCGACGAGTACGCCGCGTCGCCGGGCGTGCCCGTGGAGGCCGAGGTGGTGGCGATGCCCTTCCGGCCCTCGGTCAACCCCAACCAGCGCGAGCTGCTCAAGGCGCGCGGCCTCGACGCGGCGG
>CAVQOY010000011.1:0-235759 GCA_963714625.1 uncultured Actinomycetota bacterium
GTCCACGGCTGGTTCACACCGCCGCTTCTCTCGCCATACGACGCTCCCCTACCAATCCACACTCCTGGACCCAGTCGCAAGGACAGGGCCGAGATAATGTGTGAATTCCATAGCTTCGGTGGATAACTTGAGCCCCGCTACATTGTCGGCGCGGAATCACTTGACCAGTGAGCTATTACGCACTCTTTCAAGGGTGGCTGCTTCTAAGCCAACCTCCTGGTTGTCTCTGCGACTCCACATCCTTTTCCACTTAGTTATCGCTTAGGGACCTTAGCTGATGGTCTGGGCTGTTTCCCTCTCGACTACGGAGCTTATCCCCCGCAGTCTCACTGCCGCGCTCTCACTTACCGGCATTCGGAGTTTGGTTGACGTCAGTAACCTTGTCGGGCCCATTAGCCATCCAGTGCTCTACCTCCGGTAAGAAACACGCGACGCTGCACCTAAATGCATTTCGGGGAGAACCAGCTATCACGGAGTTTGATTGGCCTTTCACCCCTATCCACAGGTCATCCCCTCAGTTTTCAACCTAAGTGGGTTCGGTCCTCCACGCGGTCTTACCCGCGCTTCAACCTGCCCATGGATAGATCACTCCGCTTCGGGTCTTGATCGTGCGACTCAGACGCCCTATTCGGACTCGCTTTCGCTACGGCTTCCCCACACGGGTTAACCTTGCCACACAACGCAAACTCGCAGGCTCATTCTTCAAAAGGCACGCTGTCACCCGTCACAAGGACGAGCTCCAACGGATTGTAGGCACATGGTTTCAGGTACTATTTCACTCCCCGCCAGGGGTACTTTTCACCTTTCCCTCACGGTACTTGTCCGCTATCGGTCACCAAGGAGTATTTAGGCTTAACGGGTGGTCCCGCCAGATTCACACGGAATTTCAGGGGTTCCGTGTTACTTGGGGTGACGTCGCAGAGCCATCGTCTTACGTGTACGGGGGTATCACCCTCTACGCCGGGACTTTCCAGTCCGCTTCAACTTCAACGATGGTTTCTTACTCTGTGTCAGATCGGCAGAACTGACTCGACGACCCCACAACCCCTCACACGCAACGCCTGCCGGCTATCACACGTATGAGGTTTGGCCTCTTCCGATTTCGCTCGCCACTACTCTCGGAATCACTTTTGTTTTCTCTTCCTGTGGGTACTGAGATGTTTCACTTCCCCACGTTCCCTCCAACTACCCTATGTGTTCAGGTAGAGGTAACTGGACATGACTCCAGCTGGGTTTCCCCATTCGGAAATCCCCGGATCACAGCTTGATTGCCAACTTCCCGGGGCTTATCGCAGGCTTCTACGTCCTTCATCGGCTCTTGGTGCCAAGGCATCCACCATGTGCCCTTAGTAGCTTGTCATAATCTACTAAAGATGCTCGCGTCCACTGTGTAGTTCTCAAATTACGGGCGGCGCTATTCACCGAGTCCACGCTGACGACGCACGCATGCGCCGCAGTTCGCGGGACGAATAGCCCGAAGAGAGGTCGAATACTCGATCCCTCAGGACTCAACAGTGTGCCTGAAACCGCCACATCAAACTCGAAGCCTTCCACTCCGGCGAACCAGCTGTACTAGCTCGAGAAATCCGTGACGATGCCAAATAATCGACGTTCCACTAGTGAGCTGCCCGACCGTAGGACGTTCGCCTACGAAATCGGACGATGGACGACCCACCCAAAGGTGAACCGCCAAGTGCTCCTTAGAAAGGAGGTGATCCAGCCGCACCTTCCGGTACGGCTACCTTGTTACGACTTCGTCCCAATCGCCAGCCCCACCTTCGACGGCTCCCTCCACAAGGGTTGGGCCACCGGCTTCGGGTGTTGCCGACTTTCGTGACGTGACGGGCGGTGTGTACAAGGCCCGGGAACGTATTCACCGCAGCGTTGCTGATCTGCGATTACTAGCGACTCCGACTTCATGGGGTCGAGTTGCAGACCCCAATCCGAACTGAGACCGGCTTTTTGGGATTCGCTCCACCTTGCGGTATCGCAGCCCTTTGTACCGGCCATTGTAGCATGCGTGAAGCCCTGGACATAAGGGGCATGATGACTTGACGTCATCCCCACCTTCCTCCGAGTTGACCCCGGCAGTCTCTTATGAGTCCCCACCATTACGTGCTGGCAACATAAGACGAGGGTTGCGCTCGTTGCGGGACTTAACCCAACATCTCACGACACGAGCTGACGACAGCCATGCACCACCTGTATACCGACTAAAAGGGGCCATATCTCTATGGCTTTCCGGTATATGTCAAACCCAGGTAAGGTTCTTCGCGTTGCATCGAATTAATCCGCATGCTCCGCCGCTTGTGCGGGCCCCCGTCAATTCCTTTGAGTTTTAGCCTTGCGGCCGTACTCCCCAGGCGGGGCGCTTAATGCGTTAGCTGCGGCACGGAACTCGTGGAATGAGTCCCACACCTAGCGCCCAACGTTTACGGTGTGGACTACCAGGGTATCTAATCCTGTTCGCTCCCCACACTTTCGCTCCTCAGCGTCAGGTAATGCCCAGAGAACCGCCTTCGCCACTGGTGTTCCTCCTGATATCTGCGCATTTCACCGCTACACCAGGAATTCCGTTCTCCCCTGCATACCTCTAGTCTGCCCGTATCGGAAGCAGGCTCAGGGTTAAGCCCTGAGTTTTCACTCCCGACGCGACAGACCGCCTACGAGCCCTTTACGCCCAATAATTCCGGACAACGCTCGCACCCTACGTATTACCGCGGCTGCTGGCACGTAGTTGGCCGGTGCTTCTTCTGCGCCTACCGTCACTTTCGCTTCGTCGGCGCTGAAAGAGGTTTACAACCCGAAGGCCGTCATCCCTCACGCGGCGTTGCTGGATCAGGCTTTCGCCCATTGTCCAATATTCCCCACTGCTGCCTCCCGTAGGAGTCTGGGCCGTGTCTCAGTCCCAGTGTGGCCGGTCACCCTCTCAGGCCGGCTACCCGTCGAAGCCTTGGTAGGCCATTACCCCACCAACAAGCTGATAGGCCGCGAGCTCATCCATCACCGCCGGAACATTTCCACCACCGTCAGATGCCTGAAGTGGTTGTATTCGGTATTAGCTTCGGTTTCCCGAAGTTATCCCGATGTGATGGGCAGATTGCTCACGTGTTACTCACCCGTTCGCCGCTCGTGTACTCCCGAAGGAGCCTTACCGCTCGACTTGCATGTGTTAAGCACGCCGCCAGCGTTCGTCCTGAGCCAGGATCAAACTCTCCGTTGAAATCATCTGATGTCCCACCGAAGCAGGATTCATCGACTCATGGAGCATCCCGGCAAGAGTGGCCCTGAGCGAACCCAGAACCGGTCTTACCAAAGGAACCGTCAACAAACACCAAGAACCAGACCGAAGCCCAGCCCTCGTAGCCTGCCAACGGGGCGTTACAAATTAATTCGTCGACTTTTGGCACACTGTTGAGTTCTCAAGGATCAAGCGCACTCCGCGACCCGGCTTCTGAGGCCGAGCCCTCGGGGGCAACCTGGTCAAACTTACCGGTTCCGGTGCACCCCGTCAAATCGACTTCCGCCTCTGGGGCGCCGTGCATCCGGCATGTCCAGGACCTCGTCAGACGATCCTGAACCTGCGTATTCGAAGGGCATCAGCCACGTCCGAACTCGCTTGCACGAGTGTAGCGGAGCCTCGACGAACCGCCCAATCGGGACCTGGACACCCCTCAGTGGTCGCTTGCGCCCCTCGGTGGCATGCGTCGCACGGCGACGCTGGGGCGCGGATGGGGCAGGACGTCACGTTCATCCTCGAGCCTGCCCACAGGACCGCTTCTCGTGTCGGGCAATCGAGGATGGCCGTCCGACCCAGCGCCGGTCCGCACCGGCAACGAGGGTCAATGCCCGCTCGGCCAGGACGGCGCCGACGAGGCGGACGATGGCGTCGCGGCTGGGGAAGATCCCGACGGCGTCGGTGCGGCGGCGGATCTCTCGGATGAGGCGTTCGGCGGGGTTGTTGGACCAGCGACGGCGGGGAGCTTCTCGGCGAGGTAGTCGATGAATGGGTGCGGCATCGCTGCCACGATGTATGTCCGTCACATTCAGGGCACCGTTGACGCCGACCGCGATCAGCACCACGGCATTGACCACGCGGCCGGCTTGGCGGACCTTCATCGTCAACGCGTCGGCGGCGATGAAGGTGAACGGACCGACGGCGTCGAGAGGGCGGTGGCGGAACTCCTCGACGAGCTGGTCGAGATCACCGCCATCCATGAGACCTGCGACTTGCTCAGAGACTCGATGTCGAGGGCCTTGACGAGCTTGTCCATGCGCCGCGTGGAGACGCCAGCGAGGTAACAGGCCGCCACCGTGATCAACACCGACTCGACGCGCCTGCGGCGCTCGAGCAGCCACTCGGGGTTGTAGCTGCCCTTACGCAATCCGGGAACCGCAACATCGATCGTGGCGACGAGGGTGTCGAGGGGTCTGTGTCGGTGGCGGTTGCGCTGGACCGTGCGCTCGGTGCTGGGCCGGCCCCACTCGGCTCCGACAACCGCGTCGGCATCAGCGAACAGCAGGGCGCGGTCATCGTGTGACGAACACACCAACGACGACCCAGCCGACCTCGGTACACCACGCAACGGCGTCGACTCACGAGGGTGGTGAAAAATGCGTAAGGGCCACCCGAGGGTGGCCCTTACGAAAGAAATGTCCGGCGACGTCCTACTCTCCCACAAGTTCTCACTTGCAGTACCATCGGCGCTGAAAGGCTTAACTTCCGGGTTCGGAATGGAGCCGGGTGTTTCCCTTTCGCTATGGCCGCCGAAACTCTATGGAGTTATCAGTGTGACCTTCATACGATCAACCTCCACCCGTGAAGGGCGGTGCTTGATCGAGGTCCCCGACCGTAACTCGGGAACCACACAGTGGACGCGTGCATACTTTGATTAGTAGTGAAGACAAGCCCTCGGCCTATTAGTACCGGTCGGCTGCGTACATTACTGTCTTCTACCTCCGGCCTATCAACCCAGTAGTCTACTGGGGGCCTTACCCGGTTACCCGGTGGGAAACCTCATCTTGAAACGAGCTTCCCGCTTAGATGCTTTCAGCGGTTATCTCTTCCGAACGTAGCTAACCAGCCGTGCTCTTGGCAGAACAACTGGCACACCAGAGGTTCGTCCATCCCGGTCCTCTCGTACTAGGGACAGCCTTTCTCAAGTTTCCTGCGCGCGCGGCGGATAGGGACCGAACTGTCTCACGACGTTCTAAACCCAGCTCGCGTGCCGCTTTAATGGGCGAACAGCCCAACCCTTGGGACCTACTCCAGCCCCAGGATGCGACGAGCCGACATCGAGGTGCCAAACCATCCCGTCGATATGGACTCTTGGGGAAGATCAGCCTGTTATCCCCGGGGTACCTTTTATCCGTTGAGCGACGCCGCTTCCACATGCCAGCGCCGGATCACTAGTTCCGACTTTCGTCCCTGCTCGAGTTGTCACTCTCACAGTCAAGCTCCCTTGTGCACTTACACTCGAAACCTGATTGCCAACCAGGCTGAGGGAACCTTTGAGCGCCTCCGTTACATTTTAGGAGGCAACCGCCCCAGTTAAACTACCCATCAGGCACTGTCCCTGATCCGGATCACGGACCTAGGTTAGATATCTAGTACGACCAGAGTGGTATTTCAACGTTGACTCCACAACCACTGGCGTGGCCGCTTCACAGTCTCCCACCTATCCTACACAAGCCGAACCAAACACCAATACCAAACTATAGTAAAGGTCCCGGGGTCTTTCCGTCCTGCCGCGCGTAACGAGCATCTTTACTCGTAGTGCAATTTCGCCGAGTCCATGGTTGAGACAGCGCCCAAGTCGTTACTCCATTCGTGCAGGTCGGAACTTACCCGACAAGGAATTTCGCTACCTTAGGATGGTTATAGTTACCACCGCCGTTTACTGGGGCTTAAGTTCTGCGCTTCGCCAACAAGTTGGCTAACACGTCCCCTTAACCTTCCAGCACCGGGCAGGAGTCAGTCCGTATACATCGTCTTGCGACTTAGCACGGACCTGTGTTTTTAGTAAACAGTCGCTTGGGCCTGGTCTCTGCGGCCATCACCGCGTCCTCACGCAAGGTGAGTAACGGATCCGGCCCCCCTTCTCCCGAAGTTACGGGGGCATTTTGCCGAGTTCCTTAACCATGGTTCACTCGATCGCCTTAGTATTCTCTACCTGATCACCTGAGTCGGTTTGGGGTACGGGCGGCTCGCAGCTCGCTAGAGGTTTTTCTCGACAGCATAGGATCATCCACGTTTCCCTTAAAGGTACGCGCTTTCGACTCTCAGGCACATGAGACACGGATTTGCCTATGTCTCGCCCTACGGTCTTGGCCACGGTCTACCATCGCCGCGGTTGGACTACCTTCCTGTGTCACCCCATCGCTTGACTACTACTGATTTGGGTCGTGCGCTCCGCCGACACCTCTCCCGAAGGAGATGGCGCGGTTTCGGGCACTTAGCATTATCAGGTTCGTCATGGGCGCTGCTTCGCCGGTACGGGAATATCAACCCGTTGTCCATCGACTACGCCTGTCGGCCTCGCCTTAGGTCCCGACTTACCCAGGGCAGATTAGCTTGACCCTGGAACCCTTGATCATTCGGCGGAAGAGTTTCTCACTCTTCTTTCGCTACTCATGCCTGCATTCTCACTCGTATGGCGTCCACGGCTGGTTCACACCGCCGCTTCTCTCGCCATACGACGCTCCCCTACCAATCCACACTCCTGGACCCAGTCGCAAGGACAGGGCCGAGATAATGTGTGAATTCCATAGCTTCGGTGGATAACTTGAGCCCCGCTACATTGTCGGCGCGGAATCACTTGACCAGTGAGCTATTACGCACTCTTTCAAGGGTGGCTGCTTCTAAGCCAACCTCCTGGTTGTCTCTGCGACTCCACATCCTTTTCCACTTAGTTATCGCTTAGGGACCTTAGCTGATGGTCTGGGCTGTTTCCCTCTCGACTACGGAGCTTATCCCCCGCAGTCTCACTGCCGCGCTCTCACTTACCGGCATTCGGAGTTTGGTTGACGTCAGTAACCTTGTCGGGCCCATTAGCCATCCAGTGCTCTACCTCCGGTAAGAAACACGCGACGCTGCACCTAAATGCATTTCGGGGAGAACCAGCTATCACGGAGTTTGATTGGCCTTTCACCCCTATCCACAGGTCATCCCCTCAGTTTTCAACCTAAGTGGGTTCGGTCCTCCACGCGGTCTTACCCGCGCTTCAACCTGCCCATGGATAGATCACTCCGCTTCGGGTCTTGATCGTGCGACTCAGACGCCCTATTCGGACTCGCTTTCGCTACGGCTTCCCCACACGGGTTAACCTTGCCACACAACGCAAACTCGCAGGCTCATTCTTCAAAAGGCACGCTGTCACCCGTCACAAGGACGAGCTCCAACGGATTGTAGGCACATGGTTTCAGGTACTATTTCACTCCCCGCCAGGGGTACTTTTCACCTTTCCCTCACGGTACTTGTCCGCTATCGGTCACCAAGGAGTATTTAGGCTTAACGGGTGGTCCCGCCAGATTCACACGGAATTTCAGGGGTTCCGTGTTACTTGGGGTGACGTCGCAGAGCCATCGTCTTACGTGTACGGGGGTATCACCCTCTACGCCGGGACTTTCCAGTCCGCTTCAACTTCAACGATGGTTTCTTACTCTGTGTCAGATCGGCAGAACTGACTCGACGACCCCACAACCCCTCACACGCAACGCCTGCCGGCTATCACACGTATGAGGTTTGGCCTCTTCCGATTTCGCTCGCCACTACTCTCGGAATCACTTTTGTTTTCTCTTCCTGTGGGTACTGAGATGTTTCACTTCCCCACGTTCCCTCCAACTACCCTATGTGTTCAGGTAGAGGTAACTGGACATGACTCCAGCTGGGTTTCCCCATTCGGAAATCCCCGGATCACAGCTTGATTGCCAACTTCCCGGGGCTTATCGCAGGCTTCTACGTCCTTCATCGGCTCTTGGTGCCAAGGCATCCACCATGTGCCCTTAGTAGCTTGTCATAATCTACTAAAGATGCTCGCGTCCACTGTGTAGTTCTCAAATTACGGGCGGCGCTATTCACCGAGTCCACGCTGACGACGCACGCATGCGCCGCAGTTCGCGGGACGAATAGCCCGAAGAGAGGTCGAATACTCGATCCCTCAGGACTCAACAGTGTGCCTGAAACCGCCACATCAAACTCGAAGCCTTCCACTCCGGCGAACCAGCTGTACTAGCTCGAGAAATCCGTGACGATGCCAAATAATCGACGTTCCACTAGTGAGCTGCCCGACCGTAGGACGTTCGCCTACGAAATCGGACGATGGACGACCCACCCAAAGGTGAACCGCCAAGTGCTCCTTAGAAAGGAGGTGATCCAGCCGCACCTTCCGGTACGGCTACCTTGTTACGACTTCGTCCCAATCGCCAGCCCCACCTTCGACGGCTCCCTCCACAAGGGTTGGGCCACCGGCTTCGGGTGTTGCCGACTTTCGTGACGTGACGGGCGGTGTGTACAAGGCCCGGGAACGTATTCACCGCAGCGTTGCTGATCTGCGATTACTAGCGACTCCGACTTCATGGGGTCGAGTTGCAGACCCCAATCCGAACTGAGACCGGCTTTTTGGGATTCGCTCCACCTTGCGGTATCGCAGCCCTTTGTACCGGCCATTGTAGCATGCGTGAAGCCCTGGACATAAGGGGCATGATGACTTGACGTCATCCCCACCTTCCTCCGAGTTGACCCCGGCAGTCTCTTATGAGTCCCCACCATTACGTGCTGGCAACATAAGACGAGGGTTGCGCTCGTTGCGGGACTTAACCCAACATCTCACGACACGAGCTGACGACAGCCATGCACCACCTGTATACCGACTAAAAGGGGCCATATCTCTATGGCTTTCCGGTATATGTCAAACCCAGGTAAGGTTCTTCGCGTTGCATCGAATTAATCCGCATGCTCCGCCGCTTGTGCGGGCCCCCGTCAATTCCTTTGAGTTTTAGCCTTGCGGCCGTACTCCCCAGGCGGGGCGCTTAATGCGTTAGCTGCGGCACGGAACTCGTGGAATGAGTCCCACACCTAGCGCCCAACGTTTACGGTGTGGACTACCAGGGTATCTAATCCTGTTCGCTCCCCACACTTTCGCTCCTCAGCGTCAGGTAATGCCCAGAGAACCGCCTTCGCCACTGGTGTTCCTCCTGATATCTGCGCATTTCACCGCTACACCAGGAATTCCGTTCTCCCCTGCATACCTCTAGTCTGCCCGTATCGGAAGCAGGCTCAGGGTTAAGCCCTGAGTTTTCACTCCCGACGCGACAGACCGCCTACGAGCCCTTTACGCCCAATAATTCCGGACAACGCTCGCACCCTACGTATTACCGCGGCTGCTGGCACGTAGTTGGCCGGTGCTTCTTCTGCGCCTACCGTCACTTTCGCTTCGTCGGCGCTGAAAGAGGTTTACAACCCGAAGGCCGTCATCCCTCACGCGGCGTTGCTGGATCAGGCTTTCGCCCATTGTCCAATATTCCCCACTGCTGCCTCCCGTAGGAGTCTGGGCCGTGTCTCAGTCCCAGTGTGGCCGGTCACCCTCTCAGGCCGGCTACCCGTCGAAGCCTTGGTAGGCCATTACCCCACCAACAAGCTGATAGGCCGCGAGCTCATCCATCACCGCCGGAACATTTCCACCACCGTCAGATGCCTGAAGTGGTTGTATTCGGTATTAGCTTCGGTTTCCCGAAGTTATCCCGATGTGATGGGCAGATTGCTCACGTGTTACTCACCCGTTCGCCGCTCGTGTACTCCCGAAGGAGCCTTACCGCTCGACTTGCATGTGTTAAGCACGCCGCCAGCGTTCGTCCTGAGCCAGGATCAAACTCTCCGTTGAAATCATCTGATGTCCCACCGAAGCAGGATTCATCGACTCATGGAGCATCCCGGCAAGAGTGGCCCTGAGCGAACCCAGAACCGGTCTTACCAAAGGAACCGTCAACAAACACCAAGAACCAGACCGAAGCCCAGCCCTCGTAGCCTGCCAACGGGGCGTTACAAATTAATTCGTCGACTTTTGGCACACTGTTGAGTTCTCAAGGATCAAGCGCACTCCGCGACCCGACTTCTGAGGCCGAGCCCTCGGGGGCAACCTGGTTGAATCTACCGGACTTCAGATCGGCCCGCATCAGCGGGCCCCTGCCTGTCCGAACCCCAGCGTCGCGTCCTGTCCGTCGATCGGATCATCCTTGCGGCGTGATCGTCCCGACCTGACTGGCATCAGTGGTGGGGGTCTGCCTCGGGGCCGGCCGCCCGGCCTGTTGGCCTTGCGTCCCGCCGCTCCCTGGCGACATGGAAGACATTAGGGCTCCTCGCCAGCGCGGGTCAAATCGAGGCTGCGTTGCCACGATCACAGCGATTCTCGGCGCCGCCGAGTCGGTCAGGGGGCGTCCGTCGTGGTAGCGCGGAGCAGGTCACGCGACACGGCCGACCACCCGGCTGCACCCGCCAGGGTCACTGCCTCGGACAGGTCCGCGGTCAGCTCATCGAGGACGCTGCGGACACCGTCGGCGCCTGCGGCCGCAAGTCCCCACAAGACAGGCCGCCCCACGAAGACGCCGCCTGCGCCGAGGGCACGCGCCACCAGGGCGTCGAGCCCGGAGCGGATCCCTCCGTCGGCGTAGACCTCGACCCCCTCGTCGCCTCCCACCTCCGCCGCGACCTCCCCCAGCACGTCAGCCGGCGAGACCGCGCGGTCGAGCTGGCGCCCGCCGTGGTTCGACACCCACACGGCTCGGGCGCCCGCGTCGACGGCCCGTCGCGCGTCCGCCGGGTGCAGCACGCCCTTGACGACGACCGGCACGTCGAAGCGCCCCGCGAGCCAGGCGATGTCCTGGGGCCCGAGGTCACGCGCCTTCTCCGCGCCGTCCTCGGCGAAGTTCACCCGTACCCACCCGGGGTCGACGACGTCCCACACCGCACGGTCCCCCACGTCCTTGCGCGCGACCACGGGGGTGTCGGCGGTCAGCACCACCGCGGCAGCTCCGGCGTCCACTGCGCGCTGCACGACGTCGGTGGTGCGGGTGCGGTCGGACGTGACGTACATCTGCAGCCACCAGGAGACGCCGGTCGCCGCGATCTGCTCGAAGGGCGACCCGGCGTTGCTGGAGACGACCATGAGAGCGCCGGCGGCGGCGGCGGCCTGGGCCGTGGCGATCTCCCCGTCCTCGTGGGCAGCGCGCTGCAACGTCGTGGGCGCCACTCCCACCGGTGTCGCCACCTCCGTGCCCAGGAACTGCGTGGCCAGGTCCACGTGGGTGACGTCCATGAGGACTCGTGGCACGAGGCGCCGCCTGCTCCAGGACTCTTCCGCCTCGGAGGCGCTCACACCTTCGCCGGCCCCCTGCGCGAAGTAGCGGACCACCTCGGCCGGAAGTCGCTCCTCGGCGGTGCGGCGCGCCTCTCGCAGGTACGGCAACGACACGACGGGATCCTCCTCGGACGGGCAAGCAGGCGGATGGGGCGGCCTCAGACCAGACGCACCCCGGCGAAGTTCTTCTTGCCCCGTCGTAGCACCAGCCACTCCCCCGCGACCAGGTCCTCGGGTCCAGGCCGCAGCTCGGGATCGGTGACGCGCTCGTTGTTCAGGTAGGCGCCGCCCTCTCCGACGGTTCGGCGGGCTGCTCCCCTGCTCTCGGAGAGTCCGGACGTGACCAGGAGGTCGACGACGGTGGGCTGGTCGTTGCGCGACACCTCGACGCCTCCGGCCTCGTTCAGGGCCGTTCCCAGCGTCGCCGCGTCCAAGGAGCTCAGCTCACCGCCACCGAAGAGGGCGGCTGACGCTGCCTTGATCCGTTCGGTCTCCTCCGCGCCGTGGACGGTCGAGGTCACGTGCTGCGCCAGAGTCCTCTGGCCGGCCCGCAGGAATGGCTTCTCCGCGGTCTGCCGCTCCAGCCCCTCGATCTCCTCACGAGGCAGGAAGGTGAAGACGCGCAACAGCTCCCCGACCTTGGTGTCCTCGACGTTCAACCAGAACTGGTAGAAGGCGTACGGCGACATCATCTCGGGATCGAGCCACAGGGCACCGCCCTCGGTCTTGCCGTACTTCGTGCCGTCGGCCTTGGTCACCAGCGGAGTGGCGAACGCGTGCACGCGCTCGCCCGCCGATCGGCGGATCAGCTCGACGCCGCCGGTCAGGTTGCCCCACTGGTCGGAGCCACCGAACTGCAGCCGTACGTCGTGGGCGCGGAAGAGCTCGAGGAAGTCCATGGACTGCAGAAGCACGTAGCTGAACTCGGTGTAGGAGATCCCGCTCTCGAGCCGGGAGCGGACCACGTCCCTCGCCAGCATCCGGTTCACGGGGAAGTGCTTGCCGACGTCGCGCAGGAAGTCGATGGTCGAGAGATTCGCGGTCCACTCGTAGTTGTTCACCATCGTCGCGGCGTTGTCACCCTCGAACGACAGGAACGGCTGGATCTGCCGCTGCACGCGCCCGACCCACTCCTGCACGGTCTCGAGCGGGTTCATCGACCGCTCGCCCGACTCCTTGGGGTCCCCGATCATCCCGGTCGCCCCGCCGACGAGGGCATAGGGCACGTGGCCGGCCTCCTGCAGCCGCCGCGCGGTGAGCAGCTGCACCAGGTTGCCCATGTGCAGGCTCGGAGCCGTCGGGTCGAACCCCACGTAGAACCGCACCGGGCCGGCGTCCATCTCCTCGCGCAGCGCGCCGAGGTCGGTGGAGTGCGCGACGAGGCCGCGCCACAGGAGGTCGTCGAGCAGGTGCTGCTGAGGCACGGACCCGCCTTCCGGTCGTCGGGGTCACGGGCTCGTGGGTGTCACGAGCCCGCCCCTAGCCTGCCGCATCGCCCGCGCCCGGCCGAACCGCGTCTCAGCCGAACAGGGTGGTCGTCTTGCGGATCGTCTCCACCAGGCCGTAGAGCAACGGCCCTCCGACCACCACCCAGGCGATGAGGGCGAGCGCCGGCTTCTTGCTGCTCGTGGACCGCGAGGTCGTGTCCGCCGGCTCGTCGGACCCGTCGTCGTCGGTCTCGTCCTCCTGGTGCTTCTCGGCCACCGGCCGTACGAGCAGGTTGGCGACGAAGCCGATCGCCAGGACGCCGACCATCGTCAGCAGGGCCGGACGGTACGCGTCCGACGTGAGCTCGCCAGGGGTGCCCTCGGCGTCGAGGAAACCGTTGACGATGAGCGGCCCGACCACTCCGGCCGCCGACCACGCGATGAGCAGGCGACCGTGGATGGCGCCCACCTGGAAGCTGCCGAACATGTCCTTCAAGTAGGCCGGGATCGTGGCGAAGCCACCACCGTAGAACGAGATGATGACGCCGGCGAAGAGCACGAAGAGCAGCGTGGACGACCCGCCGAGGAGGGCCAGCATCGCGTAGAACACCATGCCGAGACCGAGGTAGACGACGTACATCATCTTGCGGCCGATGACGTCGGAGGTCGACGACCAGACGAAGCGTCCGAGCATGTTGCACACCGACAGCAGGCCGACGAAGCCCGCCGCCGCGGCGGCGGACACGGTGGTGCTGCCATCCACGCGGAAGAAGTCCTGGATCATCGGCGCCGCCTGCTCGAGGATGCCGATGCCTGCGGTGACGTTGCAGAACAGCACGATCCACAGAAGCCAGAACTGCGGGGTCTTGATGGCGTTGTTGGCTGAGACCGACGCGGTGGTGACCATGGCGTTGCCCTCGGCCTCCTCCTTCGGCTCCCAGCCGTCGGGAGTCCAGTCGTCGGCGGGGACCTTGACCAGGAAGGCACCCAATGACATGACGACGAGGTACGCGATGCCCAGGGTGAGGAAAAGGGTGGCGACCGAGGAGCCGCTCGCGATGGAGGTCGGGTCGGTCGGGTCGAAGCCGCTGTCGTAGACGGACAGCAGCTTGCCACTGACGGCGGACGCGACGAGGGCGCCGCCGCCGAAACCCATGATGGCCAGACCGGTGGCCAGACCGGGACGGTCCGGGAACCACTTGATGAGCGTCGACACCGGCGAGATGTAGCCGATGCCCAGGCCGATGCCGCCGATGAACCCGTAGCCGAGGTAGAGCAGCCACAGCTGCTCGGTCGCGATGCCCGCCGAACCGATGAGCAGGCCGGAGGACCACGCGATCGCCGAGGCCGCCATCGCTCGGCGCGGGCCGCCGGTGTCGACCCAGGTGCCGAAGATGGCGGCCGAGAGGCCCAGCATCACGATCGCGATGGAGAACACGATGCCGATGCTGGTCAGGCTGGTGTCGAAGTGCTCGACGAGAGAGTTCTTGTAGACGCTCGTGGCGTACACCTGGCCGATGCACAGGTGGATGGCCAGGGCGGCCGGAGGGATGAGCCACCGGTTGTAACCCGCCGGCGCGACGGTTCTTTCCCGAGCAAGCACGTCGAACGCCATGGAACCTCCAGGTCTGGGCGGATTGCCGACAAGGGTTTTCCCGTTGAACGCCGTTCAAAACCTTCCGCGGACCGGACCGGACGTGTCTCAGGTCGCGGACAGGACCACGATCTTGCCGACGTGGGCCCGTGACGCCAGCTCGGCGTGGGCCTCGTGGATCTGCTCCAGGGCGTACGTCGCAGCGACGCGCGGTGCCAGCGACCCCGCCCGCGCCTCCTCGGCGAGGGCCGCGAAGTGGGCCGCGGTGTGCATGGTCGAGCCGATGAGTCGTCGGTTGCCCAGGTAGAGCCTGCGGAGGTCGAGGCGCACCACCGGATCGACGACCGCACCAGCCACCACCCAGCGTCCCCCTTCCCGGACCAGGGGCAGCAGCGCGTCGACCTGCGGCCCCGCCACCACGTCGATGACCGCGTCCAGCCCGTCGCGGACCAGGACGGCCAGTCCCTCCCCGCTCCGGTCGACGACGGCGTCGGCGCCCGCGTCGCGCACCAGCTGCTCCTTTCCCGCGCTCGTCTGCGCCACCACCCGGCAGCCCCGGGCCGCAGCCAGCTGCACGGCCGCCAGACCCACGCCGCCCGAAGCACCGGTCACGAGCACCGTCTCCCCAGCGCCGAGAGACCCGCGCTCGAGCATGCCCATGGCCGTGCCGTAGGCGATCGGGAGGCACGCCAGCTCGGCGTCGGAGAGCGGCGAGCCCGACATGTCGTGGACGTGGTCGGCGTCGACGACCACGAGCTCGGCGAACCCGCCGTCGTACTCACTGCCGAGCACCGCCGCGAGTCGCGGCTCCCGTCCCGACCTGTCGCCGGCATCCTCGAACGTGGCTGGGTCGACGAGAACGCGCTGACCGACCAGGGTGTCCTCGACGCCGTCGCCGGCGGCCTCGACACGACCGCACACGTCAGCCCCCTGGATGCGCGGGAATTCCACCGGGCCCAACCAGCCGGCCAGCGCGTCGGGGTCTCCGGGAAGACCGTAGGCGCCCTCCCGGGTCCACAGGTCGGTGTTGTTGGTCGCGGCGGCCGCCACCCGGACGAGGACCTGTCCCGGACCCGGTCGGGGGTCCGGGACGTCGCGCAGCTCCACGGCGTCGGGACCGCCGAACCGGGTCAGCACCGCAGCACGCATCAGGCCTCCTGGGTCCGGGAGCCTGAGTGTTCCACCGAAGCCGACGATGCGCGGCGCTCCAACCCCTTCGCCGGGCGGTACGTCGACACGCTCGCCTCTCCGGTGAGCCAGAACCGCCAGGGCCGGTCGGGAGCGCCGCGCAGGCCGACGCGAGGACCGGTCGAGACCGAACCCCGCCCCACGGCCGGTCCGGGACTCAGCGACACACGACCGCGGACGTCTGCCCCGTCGTCGAGCGGCGCCCCGTCGAGCGACCGGTCGATCGCCAGCGTCCGGCACAGGCGCGCCGGACCACGAGCCAGGTCGCGATCGGGTGGCAGCCGACCGTCGGGGCGCGCCCGCCGCGCACGCGCCAGCTCGAGACCCTCGACGACCTCACCAGCACGCAGCAGCACCGCGGCTGCGGTCCCCTCCTCGCCCACCACGACGTTGCAGCAGTGGTGCATCCCGTAGGTGAAGTACACGTACAGCCGACCGGCGGGCCCGAACATCACCGCGGTGCGGTCCGTCCTGCCGCGGAAGGCGTGGGATCCGGGGTCGTCGGCGCCGGCGTACGCCTCCACCTCGGTGAGACGCACCGCGACGACCCCCTCCGGGCTCGCACGGCGCAGCGTCGCGCCCAGCAGTCGCGGCGCGACCTCCAGCACCGGGCCGTCCAGCAGCCCGTCCCACGCGTCGTCGCGCGCGCTCACCCGACCCAGGAGCGGTGGTCGGCCACCACGGCCCGCAGCTCCGCCAGCTGCTCGCCCACACGAGCCGGGGCCGTGCCCCCGCGACCGTCACGGCTCGCGACGGACCCCTCGACGGTCAGCACGTCGCGCACGCCGGGTCCCAGCCGCGGGTCGATGGCGGCGAAGTCGGCGTCGGTCAGGTCGGCCAGCTCGATCCCGCGCTCCTCGCACACCCGCACGCAGGCGCCGGCGAGCTCGTGAGCCTCGCGGAAGGGCACGCCCTCACGCACCAGCCACTCCGCGACGTCGGTGGCCAGCGAGAATCCCTGCGGCGCGAGCTCGGCCATCCGCGCGGTGTCGAACACGAGCGTGGCGACCTGCCCCGTGAACGCCGGCAGCAGCACCTCGAGCGTCGCCACGGAGTCGAAGACCGGCTCCTTGTCCTCCTGGAGGTCGCGGTTGTAGGCCAGCGGGAGAGCCTTCAGGGTGGCCAGCAACCCGGCGAGGTTGCCGATCAGCCGGCCGGACTTTCCGCGGGCGAGCTCGGCGATGTCGGGGTTCTTCTTCTGCGGCATGATGCTCGACCCCGTCGAGTAGCCGTCGTGCAGACGCACGAACCCGAACTCCTTGGTGGCCCAGAGGATGACCTCCTCGGCCTGTCGCGACACGTCGACCCCGATCATCGCGAGCACGAAGGCCAGCTCGGCGACGACGTCGCGCGCGGCGACGCCGTCGATGGAGTTGGGCGTCGAGCCGTCGAACCCCAGGTCGCTCGCGACCGCCTCCGGGTCGAGACCGAGGCTGGTCCCTGCCAGTGCTCCCGAGCCGTACGGCGAGTCCGAGGCCACCCGGGCGTCCCAGTCCCGGATCCGGGCCACGTCGCGGGCCAGGGGCCAGGCGTGAGCCAACAGGTGGTGGCTGAGCAGCACCGGCTGCGCGTGCTGGAGGTGCGTGCGTCCGGGCATGATGGCGCCGAGGTGTGCGTCGGCCTGGTCGCTCAGCGCGTCGACGAGGTCGAGCACCATGCCCGCCACCGTCCGCGCGTGCTCGCGGAGGTAGAGGCGGAAGAGCGTGGCGATCTGGTCGTTGCGGCTGCGCCCGGCCCGTAGCTTGCCGCCGATCTCGGGACCGAGAAGGTCGACCAGCCCCCGCTCGAGGGCACCGTGCACGTCCTCGTCGCTCGCGGCCGCGGTGAACGAGCCCTCCGCGACCGCCCGGTCGAGGTCGTCGATGCCGCCCAGCATCCGCGTCAGCTCGTCGTCGGTGAGCAGCCCGGCCGCCGCCAGCACCCGCGCGTGTGCCCGCGACCCCGCCAGGTCGTACGGCGCGAGCACCCAGTCGAAGTGGGTGCTGCGGCTGAGCGCCTCCAGCGCCGGGCTCGGGCCACCATCGAAACGGCCGCCCCAGAGCATGCCGCTGTTGGTGGTGCCACGCCCGTCGCTGCTGTCGGTGTCGTTCACCGGGCCAGACTCTCAGAACTGGTGAGGCGTCAGGTCAGGGCTCGCCCGACGCTGCGGGCGCGCACATCGGGTGCGGCCAGCCGCTCGGCGTTGGCCTCCTGGTCCTCGGTCTCTGTCTGCGACTCCCGCTCGGCGGTGACCCGCGCCTCCCAGGCCCGGACCTCGTCCTCGACCCGCTCGGCGTCCCAGCCCAAGGAGTCGGCCACCAGCTCGGCGACGGGACGCGCGCAGGTCACGCCGCGGTCCTTGGTCTCGATGGAGATCCGCGTCCGTCGCGCCAGCAGGTCGTCGAGGTGCAGGGCGCCCTCGTGGGTGGCGCCGTACAGCAGCTCGACCATGAGGTACTCCTCCGCACCGGGCACCGGCTCGGCCAACGAGCGGTCCTCCTTCGTCATCGCGAAGATCTCCTCGACCAGCGACCCGTAGCGGTTGAGCAGTGACTCGACCCGCCACACCGGCAGCTCGTGACGCCGCGCGATGGTGTCCACCTGGTTGCTGAGGGCGTGGTAGCCCTCGGCCCCCACGATCGGGATGTTCTCGGTGACGCTGGGCGGCACCGTCCCCGGGAGGTCGGCCCGGGCCGCGTCGACGGCGTCCTCGGCCATCACCCGGTAGGTGGTGTACTTCCCACCCGCGATGGAGATCAGACCGGGCTGGGGGCGCGCGACGGCGTGCTCGCGGGACAGCTGCGAGGAGCTCTCGCTCTCGCCCTTGAGCAGCGGGCGCAGTCCGGCGTAGACACCCTCGATGTCGTCGTGGGTCAGCGGATGGGCCAGCACGGTGTTGACGTGGTCGAGGATGTAGTCGATGTCGGTTCGGCTGGCCGCGGGGTGGGCGAGGTCGAGGTTCCAGTCGGTGTCGGTGGTGCCGACGATCCAGTGCATGTTCCACGGGATGACGAACAGCACCGACTTCTCGGTGCGCAGGATCAGGCCGCTCTCGGAGTTGATGCGGTCGCGCGGAACGACGATGTGGACGCCCTTGGACGCCCGCACCTGGAACTGGCCGCGACCGCCCGCGAGCTCCTGGACCTCGTCGGTCCACACGCCGGTGCAGTTGACGACGACGGCGGCCCGCACGGCCGCCGTACGCCCGGACTCGACGTCGGCCACGGTAGCGCCGACCACCCGCTCGCCCTCGCGCTGGAGGGACTCCACCCGAGCGGAAGTGAGCACGCGCGCGCCGTACGACGCCGCGGTCCGGGCGACCATGAGCGTGTGGCGCGCGTCGTCGGCCTTCGCGTCGTAGTAGCGCAGCGCACCGGTGAGGGCGCTCTTCTTCAGGCCCGGCACCATGCGCAGCGCCTTGCTCTTGGTCAGCTGCTGGTGGCGCGGCACCGAGCTCTTGCCGCCCATCGTGTCGTAGAGGGTGAGGCCCGCCGTGACGTAGGGCCGCTCCCAGATGCGGTGCTTGAGCGGGTAGACGAACGACACCGGCTTGACCAGGTGCGGGCACAGCCGGGTCAGCATCAGCTCACGCTCCCGCAGCGCCTCGCGCACGAGGGTGAAGTTCAGCTGCTCGAGGTAGCGCAAGCCGCCGTGGAAGAGCTTGGAGCTGCGCGAGGACGTGCCCGAGGCGTAGTCACGCTGCTCCACCAGCAGCACGCTGAGGCCGCGGGTGGCCGCGTCGAGCGCCACACCGGCGCCGGTCACGCCGCCGCCGATCACCAGGACGTCGACGGGTTGGTCGGCCAGCGACTCCCAGGTCTGCTCACGTCGGTCGAGGTCGAGCCGTGCCGGTGCCACCATCGCGCCGTCTCCTTCGAGAAAGATCGCGCCGCGCAGTCCGCGGCTTCGCTGCGCCCAACCTATGCCCCGGGGCCAGCGGGGTGAACCTCTGCGGACCCCTCAGGATTTCTCGGCCCGACGTCTGGCTTTCCACAGGCACTTGTCTCTACGGTGAGTCCGCGGAGTGACCCCGCTCACACGTCCCCTGCACGGGGGAGGACGAAAGGACAGCATGTTCACCGACATCTTCCTGCCCGAGGTGCTGGGCACCGCGACGCTGCTCCTGCTTGGCTGTGGCGTCGTGGCCAACGCCGTGCTGCCGAAGACCAACGGTTCCGGCGGCGGCTTCCTGATGATCAACTTCGGCTGGGGCCTCGCGGTCTTCGCCGGCGTGTTCGTCGGCGTCAAGTCCGGCGCGCACATCAACCCCGCGGTGACCCTCGGCCTGTGGGCCTCGGGGGTTGACCTCTCGCTCACCGAGATCCTGACCTACATCTCCGCGCAGGTCGTCGGCGCGTTCCTGGGTGCCGTGCTCGCGTGGGCGGCGTACAAGAAGCACTTCGACGACCCCGAGGCCGACGAGGGGTCCAAGCTCGGGGTGTTCTCCACCGGTCCCGCGATCGCGTCCCCCGTGTGGAACCTGGTCACCGAGGTCATCGGCACCTTCGTGCTGGTCTACGTGATCGTGGCCTTCGGCTCCACGCCGAGCGGCCTCGGCCCGTTGGCCGTGGCGCTGCTGGTCGTGGGTATCGGCGCCAGCCTCGGCGGGCCGACCGGCTACGCGATCAACCCGGCTCGCGACCTCGGACCCCGCATCGCCCACGCCATCCTCCCCATCCCGGGCAAGGGCTCGAGCAACTGGGGTTACCAGTGGGTGCCGATCGTCGGCCCCATCATCGGCGGCATGCTGGGCGGCTTCCTGGCGGCTGCCGTCGGCTACCCGGCTACCTGAGAACCACGTGCCATCCCCGGCCGCCCCCGTCCGCCCCCGTCCGCGCAGAGGACGGACCCTGCGTACCGCCATCTGACCGCACATCAACCGACCTCACCGGAGGCTTTCCACATGGCTGACAAGACGTACATCCTCGCGATCGACCAGGGCACCACGAGCACCCGCGCCATGGTGTTCGACCACAGCGGAAGCGTGGTGAGCGTCGACCAGGTGGAGCACGAGCAGATCTTCCCCAAGGCCGGCTGGGTCGAGCACGACGGCATCGAGATCTGGGAGAACACCCGCAAGGTCATCGGTGGCGCGCTGTCCAAGGCGAACCTGAACAGCAAGAACATCGCCGCGGTGGGCATCACGAACCAGCGCGAGACCGCGATGGTCTGGGACAAGTCCACCGGCGAGCCGGTCTACAACGCCATCGTCTGGCAGGACACCCGCACCCAGAAGATCGTCGACAAGCTCGCCGGCGACGAGGGGGCCGACAAGTACAAGTCGACCGTCGGCCTGCCCCTGGCGACGTACTTCTCCGGCCCGAAGGTGATGTGGATCCTCGAGAACGTCGAGGGCGCGCGGGAGAAGGCCGAGAAGGGCGAGCTGCTGTTCGGCAACACCGACACCTGGGTGCTCTGGAACCTGACCGGTGGCGCCGAGAACGACGGCGTGCACGTCACCGACGTCACCAACGCCAGCCGCACGATGCTGATGGACCTCGACACCCTGTCGTGGGACGAGTCGATCGCGAGCGACATGGGCATCCCGATGTCGATGCTGCCCGAGATCAAGTCCTCCTCCGAGGTGTACGGCGAGTGCAAGCCCGGCGTGCTCAACGGCACCCCGGTGGCCGGCATCCTCGGCGACCAGCAGGCCGCCACCTTCGGGCAGGCCTGCCTGGAGAAGGGCACCGCCAAGAACACCTACGGCACCGGCAACTTCATGCTCCTCAACACCGGTGAGGAGAAGGTGCCCAGCGAGAACGGCCTGCTGACCACGGTCTGCTACAAGATCGGCGACCAGAAGCCGGTCTACGCCCTCGAGGGCTCGATCGCCGTCACCGGGTCGCTGGTGCAGTGGGTGCGTGACAACCTCAAGATGATCAAGGACGCCTCGGAGATCGAGGAGCTCGCGGCCAGCGTGGACGACAACGGCGGCGCCTACTTCGTGCCGGCGTTCTCGGGTCTCTTCGCCCCGCACTGGCGCTCCGACGCCCGTGGTGCGCTGGTCGGGCTGACGCGCTACGTCAACCGCGGCCACATCGCCCGGGCGGTGCTGGAGGCGACCGCCTTCCAGACCCGTGAGGTGCTCGACGCCATGAACGCCGACTCCGGAGTGCCGCTGACCGAGCTCAAGGTCGACGGCGGCATGGTCGTCAACGAGACGCTCATGCAGTTCCAGGCCGACATCCTCGGCGTCGACGTGGTCCGGCCGAAGGTGGCCGAGACGACGGCCCTGGGTGCGGCGTACGCGGCGGGCCTGGCCGTGGGCTACTGGGAGAACGACGAGGACATCACCAACAACTGGGGCGAGGACAAGCGCTGGACCCCGAACATGGACGACGACGAGCGCGAGCGCCTCTACCGCAACTGGAAGAAGGCGGTCACCAAGACCCTCGACTGGGTCGACGACGACGTCGACTCCGACTGACCCCCGGCGGGCTTCTGGTCACTCCCCGCAGGCCGGCCCGGTTGTGGTCACCGCCTGCGACGACACGCCGTGGGCGATGGCGGGCATCGACCAGAATGGTCACCAGACCCGACACGGCCCCGCGTCGGCGCGTAGCGAACGGCGCACCACCCCGAGGTGGTGCGCCGTTCGTGCGTGCGGGGTGGTGCCGGGCGCCCCGGGCCGGTTTCTGGTCGCTCGCCGCAACCAGAACGGCGTACGACTGTGGCCGATGACCACAAGCAGGCATCCGTGCGGGGAGTGACCAGAAGCCGGCCGGCGGCGGCAGGGGCGCCGGGCCGGGCGGGGGCCTCGGGTCAGTCGGAGCCGAATTCGAACGCTGCGGCGTCGAGCGCGGCCTGCTCCTCGTCGGTGGCCGCCCCCGGGTTGACCGCGATGAGCTCGGCACCGCCGCGCTCCAGACCGCGCAGCAGCGTGCCGTGCTCGACCAGCACGTTGCCCTGGTCGAGCGGCTGGGCGGCGTACTGCTCCAGCTTGGCGCGGGAGTCGGCGATGTCGAGGTTGCGCATCGTCAGCTGCCCGATGCGGTCGGTGGGGCCGAAGGCGGCGTTCTCGGTGCGCTCCATCGACAGCTTGTCGGGGTGGTAGGAGAAGGCGGGCCCCTCGGTCGACAGCACCGAGTAGTCCTCGCCGCGCCGCAGCCGGAGCGTCACCTCGCCGGTGACCAGGGAGGCGATCCAGCGCTGGATGGCCTCGCGCAGCATCATCGCCTGCGGCTCGAGCCACCGGCCCTCGTAGAGCAGCCGACCGAGCCGGCGACCCTCGTTGTGGTAGCTCTCGATCGTGTCCTCGTTGTGGATGGCGTTGAGCAGCCGCTCGTAGGAGATCCACAGCAGGGCCATGCCCGGTGCCTCGTAGATGCCCCGCGACTTGGCCTCGATGACGCGGTTCTCGATCTGGTCGGACATGCCGAGCCCGTGGCGTCCGCCGATGGCGTTGACCTCGCGCACCAGCGCCACCGGGTCGTTGTACGTCGTGCCGTTGACCGCCACCGGGCGACCGCGGTCCCAGCGGATGGTGACGTCCTCGGTCTCGATGACGACCGAGGGGTCCCAGAACTTCACGCCCATGATCGGGTCGATGCTCTCCAGGGACACGTCGAGGTGCTCGAGCGTCTTGGCCTCGTGGGTGGCGCCCCAGATGTTGGCGTCGGTGGAGTAGGCCTTCTCCTGGCTGTCGCGGTAGGGCAGGTCACGCTCGTTGAGCCACTGGCTCATCTCGGCGCGGCCGCCGAGCTCGGTGACGAAGTCGGCGTCCAACCACGGCTTGTAGATGCGCAGCGCCGGGTTGGCCAGCAGCCCGTAGCGGTAGAAGCGCTCGATGTCGTTGCCCTTGAACGTCGAGCCGTCGCCCCAGATGTCGACGCCGTCCTCGTGCATCGCCTGCACCAGCATCGTGCCGGTGACGGCGCGCCCCAGCGGGGTGGTGTTGAAGTAGGCGCGTCCGCCGGAGCGCAGGTGGAAGGCGCCGCACGCGATCGCGGCCAGGCCCTCCTCGACGAGGGGCCGTCGGCAGTCCACGGCCCGCGAGATCTCCGCGCCGTAGGCCAGCGCCCGCGCGGGCACTCCGGAGACGTCGGGCTCGTCGTGCTGCCCGAGGTCGGCGGTGTAGGTGCACGGCACCGCACCCTTCTCGCGCATCCAGGCGACGGCGACGGACGTGTCCAGCCCTCCGGAGAACGCGATGCCGACGCGCTCGCCGACCGGGAGGGAGGTGAGGACCTTGCTCATGGGGTGGGGACTTCCTTGCTCTCGGGATTCTGGGGGGTCTCGGGGTCGGGGTGGCTCTCGGGGGTGGCCAGCCGGATGAAGCGGCGGGCGACGGTCTCCCCGCCCAGCGGCTCGCGGCTGATGACGAGCACGGTGTCGTCACCGGCGATGCTGCCCAGGACGTCGGGCCACTCGACGCGGTCGATGGCCGAGGCCAGGAACTGGGCGGCCCCGGGCGGGGTACGGAGCACGACGAGGTTGGCCGAGGAGTCCGCGGTGGCCAGCAGCTCGCCGAGCAGCCGGGCCAGGCGGGACTCGGCGGCGCCGGTCTCGCCGGCCGCACGCGGGGTGCGGTCGCCGCCCTCGGCGGGTACGGCGTACACCAGCGAGCCGGAGGCGGTGCGGACCTTGACGGCGTCGAGGTCGAGCAGGTCGCGCGACAGGGTGGCCTGGGTGACGTGCAGGCCGTCGCCGGCGAGCAGCTCGCCGAGCTCGGACTGCGAGCGCACCTCCTGCCTGGTCAGCAGGTCGATGATCTTCTGCTGCCGGGCGTTCTTGGTGGTCGGCACCAGGGCGGGGGTGGTCATGCGTCGCCCTCCACGGTGGTGCCGGCCCGCGCCAGCAGCCACACCAGGACGGCCTTCTGGGCGTGCAGCCGGTTCTCGGCCTCGTCCCACACCACGCTCTGCGGCCCGTCGATGACGTCGGCCGCGATCTCCTTGCCGCGGTAGGCCGGCAGGCAGTGCAGCACGATCGCGTCGTCCGCGGCGTGCGACAGCAGGGCCTCGTCGAGGGCGTAGGGCAGGAAGGGGGCGCTGCGCTCGGCCGCCTCGCCCTCCTTGCCCATGGAGACCCACGTGTCGGTGGCCACCACGTCGGCGCCCGTGACGGCCTTCACCGGGTCGGGCTCGACGGTCGCGGACCCCCCGGTGGTGGCCGCGATCTCCTGGGCGCGCGCCAGGACGGCCGGGTCGGGACGGAAGTCGACCGGCCCGGAGACCGTGACGTGCAGGCCCGCCGTGGCGCCGGCCAGCAGGGAGGAGTGCCCCATGTTGCAGGCCGCGTCGCCCAGGAAGGTGAGCCGCTGCCCGGCCAGGGTGCCGCGGTGCTCGCGGATCGTGAGCAGGTCGGCCAGCAGCTGGCAGGGGTGGAACTCGTCGGTCAGGGCGTTGACGACCGGGACCCCGGAGTACGACGCCATGGCGTCGATCCGCTCCTGACCGTAGGTCCGCCACACGATCGCGGCGACCTGGCGTCCGAGGACCCGGGCCACGTCGGGCACCGACTCGCGGGTGCCGATCTGGGCCAGCGAGCCGTCGACCAGCATCGCCGAACCGCCCAGCTCGGCCACGCCGGCCGAGAACGAGACCTGGGTGCGCAGGGTCGGCTTGTCGAAGATGAGCGCGACCGCCTTCCGGACGCCGAACGGCGAGTCCGGCGCCCGGTCGGCCTGGCGCTCGGCCTTCAGGTGCAGGGCGAGGTCGAGCACCTCGGCCTGCTCGGCCGGGGTGAGGTCGTCGTCGCGCAAGAAGTGCCTCATGCGGTCCGCTCCTCCCCCGTCGGTGCCCAGGCCGCGGCGAGGATGCCGGGCCAGGCGGACACGACCTCGGCGACCTGCTCGTCGGTGAGCACGAGCGGCGGCGCGAGACGGATCCGGTCCGGGGCGCAGTCGTTGACGATGAAGCCGTCGGCCAGCGCCGCCTTCGCCACGGCCGTCGCCCGGGGCTCGTCGAGCGACAGGCCCACGAAGAGGCCCTCCCCGCGGACCTCGGTCACGTGCTCGTGCGCAAGTCCCCGGCGCAGGGTCTCGCCCACGGCGGTGACGTGCGCCAGCAGCCCGTCGCTCTCGATCGTGTCGATGACGGCCAGCGCTGCGGCGCACGCCACCGGGTTGCCGCCGAAGGTGGTGCCGTGGTTGCCCGGGGTCAGCAGGGTGCCGGCGTCCCCGAGACCGATGCAGGCCCCGATCGGGAAGCCGCCTCCGAGCCCCTTGGCCAGGGTGACGACGTCCGGCACCACGCCGCTCGCGGTGTGGGCGAACCAGTCGCCCGTGCGTCCCATGCCGCTCTGGATCTCGTCGAGCCACAGCAGCGCGCCGTGCTCGGAGGTGACGCGGCGGGCGGCGGCGAGGTACCCCTCGGGCGGTACGACGACGCCGGCCTCGCCCTGGATCGGCTCGAGCACCACGGCCGCGGTCTCGTCGGTGACGGCCGCCTCGAGGGCCGCCACGTCGCCGTACGGGACGAAGGTGACGTGGCCGGGCAGCGGCTCGAAGGGCTCGCGGTAGGCGGCCTTGGCCGTCAGTGCCAGCGCTCCCATGGTGCGGCCGTGGAAGGCGCCCTCGGCAGCCACCAGGTGGGTGCGGCCGGTGCGCCGGGTGAGCTTGATGGCGGCCTCGTTGGCCTCGGCGCCGGAGTTGGTGAGGAAGACCCGGCCGTCAGTCCCGAGCAGCCCGAGCAGCCGTTCGGCGAGCTCGACCTGGGGCACGGAGGTGAAGAAGTTGGAGATGTGGCCCAGCGTCGAGAGCTGGTCGGTGACCGCTCCGACCACGGCCGGGTGCGCGTGGCCCAGCGCGTTGACGGCGATGCCGCCGAGGAGGTCGAGGTAGCGCGTGCCGTCCTCGTCCCACACCTCGGCGCCGCTGCCGCGGGTGAGCACGAGCTTCGGCGTGCCGAAGGTGTTCATGACACTGCCGGTGTAGCGCTCCAGGGTCCGGCTCATGACGGGGCCCCCTTGGTGGAGGCAGGGGTGGGGGCGACGCTCGTGGCGTACATCGCGCTGCGGATCTTGGTGGGGACCCCGGGCAGCACCTGGGTGCCGACGCCCTCGTCGGTGAAGATCTCCAGCAGCACCGCGTGGGGCTCGCGGCCGTCGATCACGGTGGCCCGCGGCACGCCCTCGGTGACGGCCTTCAGCAGCGCGCCCATCTTCGGCACCATGCCGGTGGACAGCGTCGGCATCAGCTCGGCCAGCGCCTCGGGGCTGATCTCCCCTATCACGTCGGTGGAGTCCGGCCAGTGGGCGTAGAGGCCCTCGACGTCGGTGAGGACGAGCAGCTTCTCGGCGCCGAGCGCCGCGGCGAGGGCCGCAGCGGCGGTGTCGGCGTTGACGTTGTGGACCACGCCGTCGACGTCGGGGGCCACCGAGGAGATGACGGGGATGCGGCCGGCGTCCACCAGGTCCAGGACCGCCTCGGGCCGGACGCCGGTGACCTCGCCGACCAGGCCGAGGTCGACCTCCTCACCGTCGACGACGGTGTTGGTGCGGGTGGCGGTGAAGAGGCCGGCGTCCTCGCCGGAGAGACCGACGGCGAGCGGTCCGTGCTCGTTGATCAGCCCCACCAGCTCGCGCTGCACCTTGCCGACCAGCACCATGCGGACCACGTCCATGGCCTCCTCGGTGGTGACCCGCAGCCCGCCCTTGAATTCCGAGGCGATGCCGAGGCGGTCGAGCATCGACGAGATCTGGGGGCCGCCGCCGTGCACCACGACCGGTCGGAAGCCGGCGTAGCGCAGGAACGCGACGTCCTCGGCGAAGGCCCGCTTGAGGGTCTCGTCGGTCATCGCGTTGCCGCCGTACTTCACCACGATCGTCTTGCCGTGGTAGCTCTTCAGCCACGGCAGCGCGCCGGCCAGCGTCACCGCCTGCGCGGTCGCCCGGCTCCAGATCTCACTCTGGTCCTCGTCCATGCTCTGCTCCCTCGTGGGCCCTGCGTCACCGGGGCCGTTCAGCTGCTGTAGGCGGAGTTCTCGTGCACGTAGGCGTGCGTCAGGTCGTTGGTCCAGATCGTGGCGCGTTCGCCGCCCGCCTTCAGGTCGACGGTCACCGTCACCTCGCGGCCGGTCAGGTCGACCTTGTCCGGCGGCTCGTGGGGCGTGGAGTGCCGGCAGACCCAGACGCCGTTCATGGCGACGTCGAGGTCGGCAGGGTCGAAGGCCGCGCTCGTCGTGCCGATGCTGGCCAGGACGCGGCCCCAATTGGGGTCCTTGCCGAAGACGGCGGCCTTGAAGAGGTTGCTGCGCGCGATGCTGCGCCCGACCTCCACCGCCTCGTCCTCGGTGGCCGCGTGGAGCACGGTGATGGCGATCTCGTGGTCGGCGCCCTCGGCGTCGGCGAGCAGCTGCATGGCCAGGTCGGTGCAGGCGCGGGTCAGCGCGGCCGTGAAGTCCTCCGGGGTGGGCGTGATGCCCGAGGCGCCGCTGGCCATCAACGTCACGGTGTCGTTGGTCGACATGCAGCCGTCGGAGTCGAGGCGGTCGAAGGAGACGCGGGTGGCGGCCCGGAGCGCGGCGTCGGCCGCGGCGGCCGGCACGACGGCGTCGGTGGTCAGGACGACGAGCATGGTCGCCAGCTGAGGGGCGAGCATGCCGGCACCCTTGGCCATCCCGCCGACCGACCAGCCGGCGCCCTCGACGACGACCTGCTTGGCGACCGAGTCGGTCGTCATGATCGCCTCGGCGGCGGCGAGACCGGCCTCGGGTGAGAGCGCGGCGGTGGCGGCGTCGACCCCGTCGAGCAGCAGCTCGCGCGGGTTCGACAGGCCGATGAGACCGGTGGAGCAGACCACGACGTCGAGCGCGCCGATCCCGAGTCCGGAGGCGACGCGCTCGGCGACGGCGTGCGTGGTCTGGAAGCCCTCGGGCCCGGTGTAGCAGTTGGCGCCGCCGGAGTTGAGGACGACCGCGCGCACGGTGCCGTCCTTGACGACCTCCTGGCTCCACAGGATGGGATTCGCCTTGCAGCGGTTGGCGGTGAAGACGCTGGCGGAGTCGAAGGTGGGGCCGTCGTTGACGACCAGGGCGAGGTCCTTGGCGCCGGTGCTCTTGAGGCCGGCGGGCACGCCGGAGGCGCGGAAGCCCTGGGGGTGGGTGATGCTCATGGGATCGCTTTCGGGGACGGAGGCAGACGGGTCAGGACCGGGCGTCGAGGAGCGCGTCGCGCACCTCGAGGCCGGATCGTCGCCACGCCTCGGCCGCCGTGTCGGCGTCGCCGACCGGCACCAGGAGCCAGTCGGTGTCGTAGGTCGACTGGGTGAACACCGAGATCTTCTCCTCGGCCAGGGGCCCCAGGAGCCGGTGCAGGACGCCGGTCAGCGCGAAGTCGAGCGTGCCCTCGACCGCGAAGGCCAGGAACGGCCCGGCCTGCGTGGCCTTGCGCGGCACGGCCCTGCGGGCGCACACGATCGACGTCTCGCTCGCCGTCGCGGTGATGCTGTAGACGGTGGCCGAGGTGGCCCAGGCCGGCACGTCGGTGCCGGGTCCGAGTCGTACGACGGCGAGGTGCTCGGGGTAGCGGAGCAGGACGAGGGGCTGATCCCCTGTCGGCTCGGCACGGGTCGGGCGACGCGGACTGGTCGCTCTGGTCGGTCTGCTCGCTCACGGTGCCATCCCTACGCTCGACAGGCCCGTGGTCTCGGGGAGACCGAGGGCGAGGTTCATGCACTGCACGGCGGCGCCGGCGGTGCCCTTCGCCAGGTTGTCCACGGCGCCGACCACGACGGCGCGGCCGTGCCGGCCCGCCGACCCGTCGACGGTGACCTGGAGGTGCACGGCGTTCGAGCCGGTCACCGACTGGGTCTGCGGCCACGTGCCCTCGGGCAGCAGGTGCACGAAGGGCTCCTTCTCGTAGGCCGCCACGTAGGCGCTGCGCAGGGACGCGGTCGTCGTACCCTCCACGACCGGGGCCGAGCAGGTGGCGAGGATGCCGCGGCTCGTCGGCACCAGGACCGGGGTGAAGCTGACCCGGACCTCGGCGTCGGTCAGGGAGCCGAGGTTCTGCACGATCTCGGGCGTGTGGCGGTGGACGCCGCCGACGCCGTAGGCGCTGACGTTGCCCATGACCTCGCTGCCCAGCAGGTTCGTCCTGAGGGCCTTGCCCGCGCCCGAGGTGCCGCTGGCTGCGACCACCACGATGTCGGAGGGGTCGACGAGGCCGGCGGCGACGGCCGGGGCGAGGGCCAGGGTCGAGACGGTCGGGTAGCAACCGGGGACGGCCACCCGCCGCGCGCCCGCCAGCACGTCGCGCTGGTCGCCGAGCTCGGGCATTCCGTAGGGCCAGGCGCCGGCGTGCTCGCCGCCGTAGAACTGCTGCCACACGTCGCGGTCGGTGAGCCGGAAGTCGGCGCCGCAGTCGACCACCACGGTGTCGTCACCCAGCTCGGCGGCCAGGGTGGCGGACTGCCCGTGCGGCAGGGCCAGGAAGACGACGTCGTGGCCGGCCAGGGTGGCCGCATCGGTCGCGTCCAGCACGCGGTCGGCCAACGGCAGCAGGTGGGGCTGGAGGGAGCCCAGCGTGGCGCCGGCGTTGGAGCCGGCCGTCAGGGCGCCGATCTCCACCTCCGGGTGGGACAGCAGCAGGCGCAGGAGCTCTCCCCCGGCGTACCCGCTCGCACCCGCGACGGCGACTCTGATCGTCATGCGCATGACTATACAGAAGCCTGGAACTTCATTCATCCGGGGGTCCCGACGCCGCGCCACGCCACATCGTCGGGGTGGCAACCAGCCCGCGCCGATGACAGGGTCGCGGGCATGAGCCTGGACTTTCTCCCCCACCTGCGCCGCGAGTCGGACCGCTTCCTCGACGTCCTCGCCGAGGCCGACCCCTCGGCGCGCGTGCCGTCGTGCCCCGAGTGGGCCGCGGCCGACCTGCTCTGGCACCTCGCGGAGGTGCAGTGGTTCTGGGCCACGATCGTCGAGGAGCGACGAACCGACACCGAGGGGATCGAGCACCCGGAGCGGCCCACCGATCGCGACGCGTTGCTGACCTTCGCCGCCCAGCAGTCCGACCGGCTGGCCCGCGTCCTGACCGAGACCGCGCCGGAGACGGAGGTCTACATGTGGGCCGACGACAAGACGGTCGGCTACATCCGCCGGCGGCAGGCCCACGAGGCGCTCATCCACCGTCTCGACGCCGAGCTGACGGTCGGTGCGGTCACGCCGCTCGACGCCGACCTGGCCGCCGACGGGGTCGACGAGTGCCTCGCGATCATGTACGGCGGCATCCCGGAAGGCTGGGGCACCTTCACCCCTGCCGCTGCGCCGGTACGGTTCCACCTGACGGACCGGTCCGACGCCGGAGGCACGGTGCGGTCCGGCCGGTTCGCCGGCACCGATCCCGACGACGGCACGGCGTACGACGAGGACGTGCTGGCGCTGGTCGCCGACGCCGAGGTCGCCGCGACGATCAGCGGCACCGCCGACGACGTCGACGCCTGGCTCTGGCACCGCCGCGGCGACGAGGCGCTCTCCTTCGACGGCGACCCTGCCGCGATCGACGCCGTGCGGGCTGTCCTGCGCCGCCCGCTCACCTAGGTGCGCTGCGACGCCCCGTGCCGCTCGGCGGCCAGGGACACCGCGCCGTCGCGAGCGGCTTTGACCTCGTCGTCGGTCAGGGTCCGGTCCGCCGCCCGCAACCGGAGGGCGAACGCCAGCGAGCGCTTGCCCTCGCCGACCTGCTCCCCGGTGTAGACGTCGAAGAGCCGCACCGACTCCAGCAGCTCACCGGCCCCCTCGCGCAACGTGGCGGTCAGGTCGGCGACGCTCACGTCGTCGGCGACCACGAGGGCGATGTCGACCTTGGCCACCGGGAACGACGAGAACTCCGGGCCACGTGGCGAGGTCGCGTGCTCGATGAGGACGTCGAGGTCCACCTCTGCGGCGACCGCTCGCGGCGGCAGGCCGAAGACCTGGCAGACGGTGGGGTGCAGCTCGCCGGCGTGCCCGACGATCCGGTCGCCCACGACCACCTCGGCGCACCGGCCGGGGTGCCACGGCGCGCGGGTGGTGGCGCGGACGTCGACCTCGACGCCGAGCGCCCGGGCGACCGAGCGCACGGCGGCGACGGCGTCGCTCCACTGGGCGGGTCGGCCGGCGCCCCACCAGCCGCTGCGCTCACGCTCACCGGTGGCCACCACGGCCAGGTGGAGCGGCTGCTCGGGCAGCGCCTTCTGCAGGTCGTCCCACTCCCCCTCGGTGGGTCGGCGGTCGACGCCCAGGATGGGCGCGGCGGTCGTGCCGCGGGGCAGGGTCACGGTCGCCACCTCGAAGAGCCCGAGGTCGGACTGGCCGCGACCCACGTTGCGTCCGGCGGCCTCGAGCAGCCCGGGCAGCAGGGTGGTGGTCATGAACGGCTGCTCGCTGCTGATGGGGTTCGCGATGCGGAGCAGGGTGCGCCGGGTGTCGTCGGCGTCGAGCCCCAACCGGTCCAGGTCGTGGGTGCCCACGAACGGGAAGGACACGACCTCGACGTACCCCTCGCCGGCGAGGGTGCGGCCGATCCGGCGGCGCAGCGCCTGGCTCGGTGTCAGTCCGCGTCCGGACGGCGGCGTCGGCAGCACCGACGGCACGCGGTCGTAGCCGACGATGCGGGCGACCTCCTCGACGAGGTCGAAGGGGTCGGCCAGGTCCGGGCGCCACGGGGGCACGGTCGCGGTGAGCGTCCCCCCGTCCTGGGTGACCTCGCAGCCCACCGCGCGCAGGTCGGCGAGGGCGGTCGAGGCGCCGATCTCCATGCCGGTGATGCGGGCGGGGAGGTCGGCGTCGATGGTGATCGCCGGCTGCGCCGGCGGGGTGCCCACGACGGTGACGCCGGGCTCGACGGTCCCGCCGCCGTACGTCGTGAGCAGCTCGACCACGCGGTCGGCCGCGGCCTCGCAGATCGTCGGGTCGACGCCACGCTCGTTGCGCTTGCCGGCCTCGGAGGTCAGCTTGTGCCGACGTCCGGTGCGGAACATCGTGGTCGCGTCCCAGTGGGCGGCCTCGACGAGCACGCGGGTGGTGGTGGCCGACATCTCGGTGGTCTCCCCACCCATGACACCCCCGAGGCCGATGAGGCCGGAGTCGTCGGTGACGACGAGGTCCTCGGTCGACAGCGTGCGGTCGGTGCCGTCGAGGGTCGTGAGGCGCTCACCGTCACGGGCTCGACGTACGACGAGCGGGCCCTGGAGCTTGTCGACGTCGTAGCCGTGGATGGGCCGGCCCGTCTCGAGCATCACGTAGTTGGTGACGTCGACGGCCAGCGAGATCGGGCGCATGCCGGCCAGCCGGATGCGGCTGGCCATCCAGGACGGCGTGGGGGCGGCAGGGTCGAAGCCGGACACCGTCCGGGCGACGAAGATCGGGCAGCCCTCGGAGTCCTCCACCTGCACCGGGTAGCCGGCGTCGTCGGGGGCGGGCACGTCACGCTGGGTCGGGTCGGTGAAGGAGCCACCGAAGCCCAGCGCGACCTCGCGTGCCACCCCCCGCAGCGACAACGCGTAGGCGCGGTCGGGGTTGATCTCCATCTCGATGACGTCCTCGCGCAGGTGCAGGACGTCGAAGGCGTCGTCGCCGGGCTCACCCGCGTCGGCGGGCAGCACGATGATGCCGTCGTGGTCGTCGCCGAGACCGAGCTCGGCGGCGCTGCAGATCATGCCCGCGGAGACGTGGCCGTAGGTCTTGCGTGCGCTGATGGCGAAGCTCCCGGGCAGCACGGCACCGGGCAGCACCACGACGACGAGGTCGCCGGGAGTGAAGTTGTGGGCGCCGCAGACGATGCCCTGGGGCTCGCCGGTGCCGTTGGCGTCGCCGACGTCGACGGTGCACCAGTTGATGGTCTTGCCGTTCTTCTGCGGCTCGGGCTCCATCGTCAGGACGCGACCGACGACCAGGGGGCCGGTGACGTCGGCGCCGCCCTGCTCGAGGGCCTCGAGCTTGAGACCGAGCATCGTCAGGCGCGCGGCCATCTGCTCGGTGGTGACGGGTTCAAGCGGCTCGGGAAGCTCGACGAGCTCCCGGATCCAGGACACGGGGGCGCGCATCAGATCTCCGTCCCGAACGCAGCGGTCAGTCGGACGTCGCCCTCGAAGAGGTCCCGCAGGTCCTCCACGCCGTGGCGGAACATCAGCGTGCGGTCGATGCCCATGCCGAAGGCGAAACCGGTGTAGCGGTCGGCGTCGACGCCGCAGGCGGTGAGCACACGGGGGTTGACGACGCCGCAGCCGCCCCACTCGATCCAGCCCTCACCGCGGCAGGTGCGACAGGTCGCGCCCTCGGCGTCGACGGCCGCGCCGCGGCACACGAAGCAGACGAGGTCGACCTCGGCGCTGGGCTCGGTGAAGGGGAAGTACGACGGGCGGAAGCGGGTCGTGATGCCGTCGCCGAACATCGCGGTGGCGAAGTGGTCGAGCGTTCCCTTGAGGTGGGCCATCGTCAGGCCCTCGTCGATGGCCAGACCCTCGACCTGGTGGAACACCGGGCTGTGGGTGGCGTCGTACTCGTCGGTGCGGAACACCCGGCCCGGGCAGACGACGTAGATCGGCGGCGTGCGGGTCAACATGGTGCGCGCCTGCACCGGCGAGGTGTGGGTGCGCAGGACGATCGCATTCTCGACCGGGTCGGTCCAGAAGGTGTCCTGCATCGTGCGGGCCGGGTGGTCGGGCCCGAGGTTGAGGGCGTCGAAGTTGAGCCACTCCGCCTCGACGACCGGGCCCTCGGCGACCTCCCAGCCCATCGCGACGAAGACGTCGGCGATGCGCTCGGACAGGGTGGTGATCGGGTGGCGGGCGCCGACCGGCTCGCGATCCCACGGCAGCGTGACGTCGACGGCCTCCTCGACCAGGATGCGCGCCTCGCGCTCCTCCTCGAGCGTGGCCTGGCGGGCAGCCAGCGCCTGGTTGATCCGTCCTCGTGCCTTGCCGATGCGCTGGCCGGCCTCCTTGCGTGCCTGCGGGGGCAGGGCACCGATCTCACGGTTGGCCAGGGCCAGGGGTGAGCGGTCGCCGGCGTGGGCGAGCCGGGCGTCCTTCAGCTCCTCGAGCGTTCCGGCGGCCTCGATGGCCTGGAGGGCGTCGGCGACCGAGGCGTCGACCTCCTCGGCCTTGAGGGGGGTCACCTCGACCGGGTCGTACTCGGTGTTCGGGCCGGACATCGGTGCCTTTCGACGCGCTGCTCCCCCACGCCGGACGCGCGGGGGCGGGGACAGTCTAGGAACCGGGACAGTCTAGGAAGCCCGGGCCCCGTCCTCCCACCCGGTTCCGCCTGGCGACCGGGGTGCGCCGCTGGTCAGCCGCGGTCGCGGTCGTCGCGGTCGTTGTCGTTGTCGTTGTCGTGTCGTTGTCGTTGTCGCGGTCGTCGCGGTCGTCGCGGTCGTCGCGGTCGTCGCGGTCGTCGCGGTCGTCGCAGGTGTCGCGGTCGTTGCCGCCGCGGCCGCCGCGCCCGGCGGAGTCCGCGGGCGACGGGGAGCTGCTGCGGGCACTCGTGTCGCTGGTGGCGCTCGTGTCCGAGGTGTCATCGGAGCCGCAGGCGCTCAGCGCGGGGACGGCGGCGAGCGAGAGGGGCAGCAAGGGGGCGAGCCCCGGTTGGCTCCTCGAGAGGGCGCTCCGTCAGACGTCTGGACGGTTTCGCGGCCCGAGAACCGTCCAGGTGTATGACGAAGGCCAGGTGGGAGCTGACCCCGGAGCTGTTCAGTGCAGGTCGAGCGCCCGCGGCCAGAGGACCTCGATGCGCGCCCCGCCCGAGGCGGCGTCGGTGACCTCGATGTCGCCCCCGTGGGCGCGCACGATGCCGTGGGCGATGAACATCCCCAAGCCGGTGCCGGCCCGGTCGCCGTGGCGCCAGTGCTTGGTGAAGACGCGCCGACGCAGGTCGGGGGCGATGCCGTCACCGTCGTCCTCGACGACGAGCTGCACGGCGTCGTCGTCGTACGCACTGAGCAGCACCCGCACCTCTCCCTGTCCGTGGCGTACGGCGTTCTCGACCAGGTTCGTGAGCACCTGGGCGAGGCGGTCGAGATCGGCGTGCAGCCGGAGGTCCGCCCCGTCGACGACGCGCACCACCACCTCGCGTCCCGAACCGACCGCCACCGAGCGCGCCACCTTCTCCGCGGCGAGCAGGGGGTCCACCGCGCTGGCGGCCAGCGGGAGCCTGCCCGCGCTGATCCGCGCCACCTCCAGCAGGTCGTTGATCAGCCGGGCGAGCCGGTCGGTGTCATGGTGGACCGACTCCATGATGAGCCGCTTCTGACCGTCGTCGAAGTCCTCCCACCGTTCCAGGAGCGTCGCCGTGAACCCCCGCACACCCGTGAGCGGCGAACGCAGCTCGTGCGCCATCGTCGTCACGAGGTTGGCCCGCTCCTGCTCCAGACGGGCGCGCGCCCGAGCCGGGCGCAGCGAGACGGCGACGGCCTGCACCGGCTCGAGGGGCGCGACGCGGTCGAGTCGGGCGGTCACGAGCAGCTCGGTGCCGTCGGGAAGCAGCCAGGCCGACTCGGCCAGGCCGGTGCGGGTCGCCAGCCCGCCGTACGGCTTGAGCGTCTCCCACCACCCGCAGCTGTCGAGGTCCTGCAGCGGCAGGGCCTCACGCAACGGGATCCCCGTCACCGCGGCCGCCCCCAGCAGCCGGCGAGCAGCGGCGTTCACGTGGGTGACCCGTTGGTCGGCCCCGGCCAGGACGACGCCGTCCGGCAGCGCATCCAGCAGCGCTTGGGCGTCGGCGGTCCCCGGGACCTCGATGGGCATGGTGCCAACCTAGGCGCCGATGACCCGTCCGGCCCCGAGGCCGAGCCCGTACGGCGTGGCAGGGTGGGCGCCATGTCGTCGCCGTCCCCCGCGTCCCCCGCCGTCCCCCGGTCCGGCGCGCCGGGGTCGGCCCGGCTACGACCGGGAGACCGTCGTACGGCGTGCGGTCGAGGTGTTCAACCGCCGGGGCTACGACGCCACGAGCATGGACGACGTGGCCCGCGAGCTCGGGCTGTCGAAGTCCACGATCTACCACCACGTCCCGACCAAGGAGCACCTGCTCCGCGCTGCGCTGGAGGACGGGCTCGGCGCCCTCGAGGCCCTGCTCGAGACCGCCGAGGGGCGGACCGGCACCGCCGGTGACCGCCTGCGCTGGACGGTCGCACGCAGCGTCGAGGTGCTCGCCGCACACCTGCCGTCGGTGCGGCTCGTGCTGCGGGTGCGGGGCAACAGCGACGCCGAGCAGGAGGCCCTCGCGCGACGACGTGGCATCGACGCGCGGCTGACCCACCTGGTCGCGGCCGCCGTCGAGGAGGGCAGCGTGCGCTCCGACGTGGCACCCGAGGTGGCGTCGCGCCTGGTGTTCGGCATGGTCAACTCGCTGACCGAGTGGTACGACCCGGCCGGCGACACCGACGCCGTCACGATGGGGCGGATCGTCGCCGCCGCCGCCTGGGAGGGTCTCGCCGAGCGCTGACGACGTACCGCAGCGTCGTCTCGGACGTACCGCAGCGCCGTCTCGCGCGAACCCGAGCGCCGCTTCGCGCGCACCGGAGCGCCCTTTCGCGCGTACGGGAGCGCCGCTTCGCGCGCATCGGAGCGCCCTTTCGCGCGTACGGGAGCGCCCCTTCGCGGGGGTCAGGCAGGCGAGGTGGCGCGGTGGACGCGGGCGCTGGTGTAGAGGCACACGGCAGCCGCCGTGGCGAGGTTGAGGCTCTCCGCCTCGCCGAAGATCGGGATGCGGACCCGGTGGTCGGCGAGCGTCGCCACCTCCGCGGGCAGGCCCCACGCCTCGTTGCCGAACAACCACGCGGTCGGGCCGGCCAGCAGCCCGGCCGCCTCCGCCTCGAAGAGGTCGAGCTCGCCGGCACCGTCGGCGGCCAGCAACGTCAGCCCCGCTCGCCGGACGTCGTCAGCGGCCTCGGCGGGCGACGCGCCCGTCGCGACCGGCAGGTGGAACAACGACCCGACCGAGGCGCGGACCGTCTTGGGGTTGTAGACGTCGACGCTGTGCCCGGCGAGCACGACCGCCTCCGCCCCCGCGGCGTCGGCGCAGCGCAGCACCGTCCCGGCGTTCCCGGGGTCACGCACGTCGGCGAGCACCGCGGCCAGCCGGATCCCGGGGCGCAGCGCCTCTGCCACCGGTACGTCGAGCACGCGGCAGACCGCGACCACACCCTGGGGGTGGACCGTGTCGGTCAGCTCGGTCAGGACGTCCTCGTCCACGTCGTACCAGGGCAGGCCCGCCTGCTCAGCGGCGGAGCGCAGCTCGGGCTGCGCGTCCGGTCGGGCGAAGACCTCCCGGACGTGTCCGCCGCGCAGCGCCTCGCGCACGGCCTGCGGCCCCTCGGCCAGGAACAGACCGGCCTCACGTCGACCGGGACGACGCAGCAGCTTGCGGGCCGTGCGGACCCGGCCGCTGCGCGCGGTCAGCCCGATCGGCTCGTTCGGCTCGGTCATCGGATCTCCTGGGGACGACGAGGAGGGAGGGCGGTCGGGGACGGAGCCCGTGGACTCCGGGCCGGAGGAGCGGTCGGAAAACAGTGACGGGGCCGACCCCGGAGGGACGGCCCCGACACAGGGGTGCGAGTCGCGTGTCGGACCCCGTGAGGTGCCGACGGGACGCGATCAGGACGCAGCGGCCTCGGCGCGGGGCGCGTTGACGTCCTCGGGCAGGTTGGCCTTGGCCAGCTCCACCAGCGCGGCGAAGGCCGCGGCGTCGTTGACCGCGAGGTCCGCGAGGATCTTGCGGTCGACCTCGACCTCGGCGGCCTTGAGGCCCTGGATGAAGCGGTTGTAGGTCATCCCGTGCTGACGGACGCCCGCGTTGATGCGCTGGATCCACAGCTTGCGGAAGTCGCCCTTGCGCGCCTTGCGGTCGCGGTAGTTGTAGGTCAGCGAGTGGGTGACCTGCTCCTTGGCCTTGCGGTACAGGCGCGAGCGCTGGCCCCGGTAGCCGGAGGCGCGCTCGAGGGTTACTCGACGCTTCTTCTGGGCGTTGACCGCCCGCTTGACGCGTGCCACGTGGTTCTCCTAGGTAGTTCGGGAAGCTGAGCTTCGGTGCTGGTGGTGCGAGTGGTGCTGGACGCTCAGCGACCGAGCAGCTTGCGGACGGTCTTCGTGTCGTTCTTGGAGACCTCGGTGGTGCCGGACATGCGCCGGGTCATCTTGGAGGGCTTCTTCTCCAGGTTGTGGCGCAGGCCGGCCTTCTCGCGGCGGAGCTTGCCGGAGCCGGTCACCCGGAAGCGCTTGGAGGCACCCGAGTGGGTCTTGTTCTTCGGCATGTCAGATCGTCCTTACTTCTTCATCTGGTGCGGCTCGCGCGGCGGCGCGGGCCGGATCGGGGCAGGTCGGGCGCGGGTGTCCACCCGGTCCGACCTGCAGGTCACACGTCTTCGAGGTTCTCCGACGTCCGGGTCGGAGACTCGGGCTTGGGGCCGTGGTGCGAAGCGGCAGCGCGCTCCTTGTACTCGAGGCGCTCGGCCTCGGCCTCGGCGGCACGCTCGGCGGCGCGCTCGGCCTTGGCCGCCTTGACCTCGGCCTTGGCCTCGGCCTTCTTCTTGACCGGTCCGAGGACCATGATCATGTTGCGGCCGTCCTGCTTGGGCGAGGACTCGACGAACCCGAGCTCGGTGACGTCGTCGGCCAGGCGCTCGAGCAGGCGGAGGCCCAGCTCGGGACGGTGCTGCTCGCGACCACGGAACATGATCGTGATCTTGACCTTGTCGCCCTGCTTGAGGAACCGCACGACGTGACCCTTCTTGGTCTCGTAGTCGTGCGCGTCGATCTTCGGTCGGAGCTTCATCTCCTTGATCACGACGTTGGTCTGGTTCCGTCGTGCCTCACGGGCCTTCTGGGCGTTCTCGTACTTGAACTTCCCGTAGTCCATGAGCTTGCAGACCGGCGGCCTGGCCATGGGCGCGACCTCGACGAGATCGAGGTCGGCCTCCTGGGCCAGCCTCAGGGCGTCGTCGATGCGGACGATGCCGACGGTTTCTCCGTTGGGACCGACGAGTCGGACCTCGGGTACCCGGATCCGGTCGTTGATGCGCAGCTCGGTGGTGATGTGAGTCCTCCTGGGGTGGTCTGGTGTTGGACCCCGACCCGGGAACCCGCATAGAAAAGGCTTCCGCGTCTGCGACAGCGGAAGCCAGTCCAACGCCGGTGCCGCGGACGGGTCGTTCCCCGCCTCACTGCTGCACAGGCATTGCCAGAGGCGCACCGCGATTTCCCGTGGCGTGCACTCCGTGACCGGACCCGACGACCTGGTGCGGTCGGTGCGGGTGGGAGACGAGCTCCGCTTGTCGGATCCGCCCAGTGGCTCGCGCCGGCAGGCAGATCGGTCCCGACAAGAGTAGCAACCGACGGCGCCGGACGCACATTCCCGACCGCGGGGCGGCCCCAGGCCCGCCGTACGTCGTGCCTGCGCGCTCAGTGCTCGACGCGGACCCAGCCCCAGCGCACGTCCGCCCCCTGGCTACCCGCGCCCCCGTCGGTGCGCAGCCGGGTCAGCACCAGCCCGTCGGCCAGGCTCGCCAACGAGTCCCCCTCCACCGCGAAGGGCACCGGGCCGGCGACGTCGACCACGAGCGCGTCGGCCCGGTCCTGCCGCGCCGCCTGGGCCGCCAACGGGGCCGCCACCGGAACCGGCCGGGCGGTCGGGTCCCACCGGCCCATGGTCTCCGAGCACGTGAAGGCCAGCAGGCCGCGTCGCCCGTCGGGCGAGGTCATGAGCACGGTGGCCATGTCGGAGGACTTGTCGTGCGCCAGCCCCGCCTCGTCGTGCTCCACCTCGCCGAGGACCGCCACCACGGGCACGAGCAGGCGCGCGTGCTGGAGGACCTGGAGCGCAGCCAGGCGGCTGCCGCCGGGCTGCTGGTACGCCGCCAGCGCCGCTTCCACGTCCGGGGACGCCGAGCCGTCGTCGTCGCCGAATCCGGTGTCGAGAAGGGTGCGCACGCGACCATCGTGGCACGCGCCGCTGGTCCGGTCCGCCCCCCGACCGACCTCACGGCTCCCCCGTAGTCTGGGGCCATGAGCGGGCTCGACGCAGCGACCTGGCAGGCCCTCGGCCTGCTCCTCACCCTGCTCGGTCTCGGCGCGTCGGTCCGGGTGTGGTCCCGTCGCGGTCCGGCGCGCGGCCTGCGCGCCGTCGCGTGGAGCCTCATCCCCCTCGCCGCCGCCCTGACCGGCACCCTGCGGCTGGCCGGCGACATCGTCGGGGCAGTCACCCGTTGGTCGTCCCGGCTGGTCTTCGACCCCCTGACGTGGACCGGCATCGCTGTCGCCTGCGTCTCCGCGGCGCTCTTCGTGCTCAGCGGTCGGCTGATCCGTCGCGACCTGACCTCACGGAAGGCACGACGGGCCGCGACGACCGCCCCCGCTCCGGATGCCCTCGGCAGCCAGACGTCCGCTCCCCCGGCCACACCTCCGCGCCCCGCGACGGGAAGCGCCACGAGCAGCAGCGCAACGGGCAGCAGCACCGGCGACCCCGGAGCTCGACGAGATCGAGGCGATCCTGCGCCGTCGCGGCATCACGTGAGCGGATTCCCCGGTCAGCCCGCCGATCCCCCCGGCGGGCACCCCGTTGACCGGCCTCCGGCCGCCGAGGCGGCCGGCCTCCTGCTCGACCTGGCGCGGTCGAGGCCGGCGACCCTGGGCACCCCGGGTGCCCGGCACGGTCGGCTGGTCGCCGTGGACGGGCCCGCCGGGTCCGGCAAGACGACGCTCGCGGCAGCGCTGGCCGACGTCGCCCGGACCGACGGGCTGACCGTGACGGTCGTCCCCACCGACGACGTGCTGCGGGGCTGGGACGGTCTCGACGAGCTCGGGCCCCGGCTGCTGGCCGAGGTGGTCGCTCCTCTGCGGGCGGGTCGTGACGGGGCGTACCGGCGCTACGACTGGCACTCCCGCGACCTGGCCGAGAGCGTCGTCGTGCCGGCCGTGGACCTGGTGGTCCTCGAGGGCGTCGGCTCCGGCCACCTCGGGTACGTCGAGGCGATCGCGGCCCTGGCGTGGGTCGAGGCTCCCCCGGTCCTGCGGCGGGCTCGGGGCCTGGCGCGCGACGGCGAGGCGCTGGCACCGTACTGGGACGCCTTCGTGCCCGACGAGGACCGGCTCCACGCGCGCGAACGCACCCGGGAGCGGGCCGACGTCCTGGTCGACGGCGTCAGCGGCGCTACGCGGTCGAGGGACGGGGCGGCTCGTCCGCCGCGTGTGCCTCGACCAGCGCCCTGAGCCGGCGCACCTGCGCCTGCGCGCGCGGCCCGTCGGAGCCCTGGATGCCCATGGCGCCCTGCGAGGTGCCGTCACTGAGGTCGAGCACCGCCCAGGGGTTGCCGGGCCGCAGCGTCACGGCCACGACCTCAGGCCAGGAGTAGTCGTGGCTGCGGTAGCCGTTGACCACGTGCAGCCCCGCGGGCGTCGCGTCGATCCGGCAGCGCGACAGCCCGTGCTCGATGCCGAGCACCATCAGCCCGAGGACCAGGACCGTCAGCCGCTGGAACGTGGTGAAGGACTCCCGGACGTCGTTGGGGAACGACACCCACAGCACCACGACGGTGGCCAGCAGCAGGCCCCCGAAGACCACCGCCGCGATCCGCACGCCCCGCGGCCGGAAGGTGACCGGGAGCGCCGTCGGGTCGGGCCCGCGTCCCCCGGGCCCCCGGTGTCCCCGGTGTCCCCGGTGTCCCCGGTGTCCCCGGTGTCAGAGCCGGCAGGCATGGATGTCGGTGGTGAGGATGCCACGGGCGCCGATCTCGAACAGCTCGTCCATGATCCGCTGGGCCTGGTCGCGCGGGACCATCGAGCGCACCGCCACCCAGCCCTCGCGATGCAACGGCGACACCGTCGGGCTCTCGATGCCGGGGGTCAGCGCAACCGCGCGCTCCACCTCCACCGAGGGGATGTCGTAGTCCATCATCACGTAGGAGCGGGCCACCAGGACGCCCTGCAGGCGACGCAGGAAGATCTCGAGAGCGGGGGTCTCCTCCGCGCCCACGCGCCCCACGAGGACCGCCTCGGACTCGAGCACCACGTCGCCGGCGATCTCCAGACCCGCCTGGCGCAAGGTGCTGCCGGTCTCCACGACGTCGGCGATGACGTCGGCGACGCCGAGCTGGACGCTGGTCTCGACCGCCCCGTCGAGACGGATCACGGTGGCGGCGATGCCGTTGTCCTCCAGCCACCGCTCGACCACACCGTCGTACGACGTGGCGATGCGCTTGCCGGCCAGGTCGTCCAGCGTGGTGAGCACGCCGGGGGGCGCGGCGAAGTGGAAGGTCGAGCGGCCGAAGCCGAGGCGGACCGACTCCTCGGCCTTCGCCCCGGAGTCGAGCAGCAGGTCGCGACCGGTGATGCCGAGGTCGAGCGTGCCCTCGCCGACGTAGACGGCGATGTCGCGCGGGCGCAGGTAGAAGAACTCCACGCCGTTGGCGAGGTCGACCAGGGTCAGCTGCTTGGAGTCGTGACGCTGCTTGTAGCCGGCCTCGCGCAGCATGTCGGAGGCGCTCTGGCTCAGCGAGCCCTTGTTGGGCACGGCGACGCGCAGGAGCGTGCGACGCTCGTCCGCGGTGGCGGCGGCGCTCATGCCGGGGGTGGTGCTGGTCATGGGGTGGTCCTTCAGAGGTGCGTGTAGACGTCGTCGAGGGTCAGACCGGAGGCGAGCATGAGCACCTGTGCGTGGTAGAGCAGCTGGCTGATCTCCTCCGCGGCGCGCTCCGGCGACTCGTGCTCGGCGGCCATCCACGACTCGGCGGCCTCCTCGACGAGCTTCTTGCCGATGCTGTGGACGCCGGCGTCCAGCGCCTGCACCGTGCCCGACCCCTCGGGGCGGTCACGGGCCTTCTCGCTGAGCTCGGTCCACAGCTCCTCGAACGTCTTCATCTCCACGCTTTCTCTCGGGCCCGTTCCGGGGCCTGCTCGGGGCCCGTCGCGGGCGTCCCCAGGGTACGGCCCCGGGAAGGGAGCTAGTCGGCGGTGTGGGCGTCGGCGTCACCGCCGCGGATGGCCCGCACGGTGGCGGCCGTGACGAGCGCCGCCGCCGTGGCCTCGTAGCCCTTGTCCTCCACCGACCCCTCGAGGCCCGCGCGGTCGAGAGCCTGCTGCTCGGTGTCGCAGGTGAGCAGCCCGAAACCCACGGGGACCCCGTGGTCGAGCGCCACCCGGCTGAGCCCGTCGGTGGCGGCGTTGCAGACGTAGTCGAAGTGCGGCGTGCCTCCCCGGATGACGACGCCGAGCGCCACCACGGCGTCGTACCCCTGGGCGGCGAGGGCGTCGGCGACGACCGGCAGCTCGAAGGAGCCGGGGGCACGGACGACCTCTGGCGTGCCCACACCGAAGTCGTCGAGCGCGCGCAGGGCGCCGGCCAGCAGGCCGTCCATCACCTGGTCGTGCCAGCTGGCCGCGACCACGGCCACGCGGAGGTCGCTGCCGTCGAACGGCTCGGCCTGGTACTGCGCGGTCGGGGATCCTTCGCCGCTCATCGTCCGGCTCCTTCGGTGGTGGTGGTCGTGGCGGTGTTCGTGGTGACGGTGCTGGGCGTGGTGCTCGTCGCGGGGCTGGCCGCGAGGTCCGGCAGCGCGTGGCCCATGCGGTCGCGCTTGGTCTGCAGGTAGGCGACGTTGTGGTCGTTCGGGTGCGGGGTCAGGGGCACCTGCTCGACGACGGGTACGCCGTAGCTCTCCAAGCCGTCGGTCTTGGCCGGGTTGTTGGTCATCAGCCGCACCGAGGTCACACCGAGGTCCTTGAGGATCTGGGTGGCGGCGCCGTAGTGGCGGGCGTCGGCGGGCAGTCCCAGGTCGAGGTTGGCGTCGACGGTGTCGCGACCGCCGTCCTGCAGCTGGTAGGCCTGCAGCTTGGCCAGCAGGCCGATGCCGCGGCCCTCGTGGCCGCGGAGGTAGATCACCACGCCGCGTCCCTCGGCGACGATCCGCTCCATGGCCTCCTCGAGCTGGGGGCCGCAGTCACAGCGACTGCTGGCGAAGACGTCGCCGGTCAGGCACTCGGAGTGGACGCGGGTCAGCACCGGCTCCCCTCCCTGGACGTCGGCGAGGTCGCCGTACACGAGGGCGACGTGCTCGGAGCCGTCGATGGAGATCCGGTAGCCCACCGCCGTGAAGTCGCCGGCCCGCGTGGGCAGCCGGGTGGTGGCGACGCGGTCGACGTGGGACTCGACGCGGCGGCGGTGGTGGACCAGCTGCTCGATGGAGATCATCTTCAGGCCGTGCTCGTCGGCGAACGCCCGCAGCTCGGGCCCGCGCTTCATGGTGCCGTCGTCGTTGACGACCTCGACGAGCACGCCGACCGGGGTGAGTCCGGCCATCCGGGCCAGGTCGACGGCGGCCTCGGTGTGGCCGCGGCGCACGAGGACGCCGCCCTCGCGGTAGCGCAACGGGAAGACGTGGCCGGGCCGGGTGATCTCCCACGGCTCGGTGGCCGAGTCGGCCAGCGTGCGCACCGTGTGGGAGCGGTCGGCCGCGCTGATGCCGGTGCTGACGCCGTCGCGGGCGTCGACGGAGATCGTGTACGCCGTGCGCATCTTGTCGCGGTTGTGCGGCGTCATGAGCGGGATCTCGAGCCGCTCGAGCATGTCGCCGGGCATGGGGGCGCAGATGACACCCGAGCTGTGGCGGACGGTGAAGGCCATCAGCTGGGGCGTCGACTTGCTGGCGGCGAAGATGAGGTCGCCCTCGTTCTCGCGGTCCTCGTCGTCGACGACGATGACCGCGCGGCCGGCGGCGATGTCGGCGATGGCCTCCTCGACGTCGTCGAGACGGATGCCTTCGTGGCCTGTCATGACTGTCCTTCCGGGTGGTGCTCGGGGGTCCTGCTGGTCGGGGGTTCCGGGGTGCCGGCCGGGTCGCTGGGCGGGGTGGGTGGGGTCCCGCCGTGGCTGAGCAGGCGCTCGACGTACTTCGCCATCACGTCGACCTCGAGGTTGACCACGGTGCCGGGGCCGGCGGCGCCCAGCGTGGTGCGCGCCAGGGTCTCGGGGATGAGCGAGACGGTGAAGGTGCCCGCACCGTCGTCGAGGGCGGCGACGGTGAGGCTGACCCCGTCGACGGTGATCGAGCCCTTCGCCACGACGTAGCGGGCGAGGTCGGCGGGCAGGTCGATCTCGACGAGGTCCCAGTGCTCGCTGGGGGTCCGGCTCCGGACCGTGCCGGTGGCGTCGACGTGACCCTGGACGACGTGGCCGCCGAGCCGGGTCGCCGGCGTCACGGCGCGCTCGAGGTTCACCCGGCTGCCCTCGCGCAGCCCGCCGAGGCCGGTGGCGGCCAGCGTGGCGTGCATGACGTCGGCAGTGAAGCCGCCGTCGACGCGCTCGGCGACGGTGAGGCAGCAGCCGTTGACGGCGATCGAGTCGCCGAGGGCGGCGTCCTCGACCACGGTCGGGCCGGTGACGGTCAGACGCATCGCGTCCCCGAGGTCGGTGAGGGCGGCCACGGTGCCGAGCTCCTCGACGATGCCGGTGAACATGGCCTCAGTCCTCCTTCTGCTGCTGGTCGGTGTCACGCGAGACGTCGTCCGGGTGCGCCCGAGACGGCTCTCCGGTACGCCCGAGACGTCGCTCGGATACATCCGGAACGTCGCGCGGCCTCGGCGTCATCCGCAGACGTACGTCGCGGTCGGTGCCCTCGCCCAGCACCGCGACGTCCACGACGTCGAGGCGGTGGGCCGTGGCGAGCGTGGGCACGTCGAGCCCCTCGACGGTGTGGGTGCCGCCGCCGACGAGCACCGGAGCGACGTAGGCGACCACCTCGTCGACCAGCCCGGCCTCCAGGAAGGCGCCGGCCAGGTGGGGCCCACCCTCGAGGAGGACGTGGTGACGGCCACGAGCGTGCAGGTCGGCCAGCGCCTCGTGGGGGTCGCGGGTGCGGAGGCGGACGGTCTCGGCCGCGTCGTCGAGCACGCGCCGGTCGGCCGGCAGGTCCCTCAGCCCCATGACTGCCCGCAACGGCTGCCGTCCCCGGGGCAGGTCGGTGTCGTGCTCGTCGCGCACGGTGAGGCGCGGATCGTCGACCAGCACCGTGCCGGTGCCGGCCATCACGACGTCGCTGAGCCCGCGCAGTGCATGCGTGTCACGGCGCGAGGCGGCGTTGCTGATCCAACGGGAGGTGCCGTCGGCGGCGGCGCTGCGTCCGTCGAGGGAGGTGGCGAGCTTCCAGGTCACAAAAGGGCGTCCGTGCTCGACCGAGAACGTCCAGACCGGGTTGAGGGCACGCGCCTCGTCGACCAGCAGACCGCCGAGCACCTCGACACCGGCGGAGCGCAACCGGGCTGCTCCCCCGGTCGAGACCGGGCCGGCGTCGGACTGGGCGTGCACCACCCGCCGTACTCCGGCGGCGAGCAGGGCCTCCGCGCAGGGACCGGTGCGACCGGTGTGGTTGCACGGCTCGAGGGTGACGACGGCGGTCGTGCCGGCCGGCGAACCGCCCCGAGCGGCCAGGTCGGCGAGGGCGTCGACCTCGGCGTGGGGCGTGCCGGCTCCGCGGTGGTGACCTTCGGCGACCACGGCACCGCCCGCGTCGAGGAGGACGCAGCCCACCCGAGGGGTGGGTCCGAGCGGGGCGTCCGGGGACGCCGCGACGCTCAGGGCACGCTGCATCGCCGCCACCTCGGCGGGTGCGAAGCGATCCTGCCCGGTCATGTGCGTGTGTGCCCTCTCGGTCCGCTCACGGACACCGGGCAGGGAGGGGACGCGGGCGCTCGACGACACGGAGGACGCGTCGACCGAGGGCACTGCGTGCGCTTCCCATCCGGACTCTCACCGTCGGTCCGGGATTTTCACCTGGTCAACCGACCACTGGATGTGGCCGGGTCGCGGACTGTCACCGCCGGCTCGGAATTTCACCGACCCCAGAGCACGCGAGCACTGGCTCGTCGGGACCAAGCGTGCCACAGGGGCCGCGGGTGCGTCAGCCGGAGGGCGGGGTGTCGCCGGTCACGCCGGCGCGGACCTACCGGTCGCCCCCTCGGCCTGACCGCGCAGCCGGTCGACCATGGCGGCGGGGTCGTCGGCGCCGAAGACGGCCGATCCGGCCACGAACATGTCGGCACCGGCCTCGGCGCACCGCTCGATGGTCTCCTCCGACACTCCACCGTCGACCTGCAGCCACAGGTCGAGCCCGTGACGATCGATCAGCTGACGGGCCCGCCGGATCTTCGGCAGGCACAGGTCGAGGAACTTCTGGCCGCCGAAGCCCGGCTCGACGGTCATGATCAGCAGCATGTCGAGCTCACCGAGCAGGTCCTCGTAGGGCTCCACCGGTGTGGCCGGCTTCAGCGCCATGCCCGCCCGGGCACCCTGGTGCCGCAGCTCGCGCGCCAGTCGCACCGGTGCGGCCGCGGCCTCGACGTGGAAGGTCACCGATCCGGCACCGGCCTCGACGTACGCCGGTGCCCAGCGGTCGGGGTCGTCGATCATCAGGTGCAGGTCGAGCGGGGTCTCCGTGGCCGCCCGGAGCGACTCCACGACCGGCAGACCCAGGGTCAGGTTGGGCACGAAGTGGTTGTCCATCACGTCGACGTGGAGCCAGTCGGCGTTGCGGATCCGTGCCACCTCGTCGGCGAGGTGGGCGAAGTCCGAGGACAGGATGCTGGGCGAGATCTGGGCAGCCATGGTGGCCATATTCTAGTGGTGGTGAGCGGGCAGGGGTTGCGCCGGGCGGGACCGGGTATGGCCTACCCGAGGCCTCCTGCCCATCTGGGCGGGCGGAACCGAACTCGGGAGGTCCCATGGAAACCAGCACCGTCGTCATCGTCGTCGTCATCGCCCTGGTCGTGCTCGCCGCGCTCGCGGCGCTGTCGATGGCCGCGAAGCGCAAGAAGGCCGAGCGTCAGCGCGAGGAGGACGAGCGCAAGCGCGTCGAGGCCGAGCGCCTGCGCCACGAGGCCAGCCAGCACTCCACCGGTGCGGCCCACGCCCAGGTCGAGGCCAAGGAAGCCGAGGCTCGCGCCGCGCGCGCCAAGCTCGAGGCCGAGCGCGCCGAGGCGGACGCCGCCCAGGCCAAGCAGGGTGCCCACGTCGAGCAGGCCCGCCAGGAGGACGTGATCCGTGAGGCGGACCGGCTCGACCCTGGTGTCGACCACCGCTCCGAGGGCTACCAGCCGCAGGCCACCGGTCACACGCACGAGACCACCGTGGAGACGCCGGGCTCCGGCGCTCCCGGCACCACCGAGCAGACCCACCCCGGCACCACCGGCGTGACGCCGCCCGGCACCACCGGGCAGCCCCCGCGCACCTGAGCGCCTGAGTGCTCGCACCACGGCGCCGCGCGACCTCGGTCGCGCGGCGCCGTCGCACGTCAGTGCCGCCGCAGCAGCGCCAGGAACATCGCGTCGGTGCCGTGCCGGTGGGGCCAGAGCTGGAGGGTGCCCGGCAACGCCCCGGTGGCGTCAGGCACCTCGAGCACGGTCCCTGCGCCGAGGAGCTCGACGTCCGTGCGCTCGTCGAGGACGGCGCCGACGACTCCGGTGGTCTCGGCGAGCACGGGTGAGCACGTGACGTAGGCGACCACGCCGCCCGGACGCACCGACTCCACGGCCGTGGTCAGCAGGGCGTGCTGCAGCGGAACCAGCCCGGCCAGGTCCTCGGGTGTACGCCGCCACCGGGCCTCGGGACGACGACGCAGGGCCCCCAGGCCCGTGCACGGGGCGTCGACGAGCACTCGGTCGAAGCGTCCGGGCTCCCAGTCGGGTGCCCGGCCGTCGCCCACCACGGTCGTCACCGTGCCCAGCGGCAGAGCCGCGGTGGCTCGTCGTACGAGGTCGGCCCGGTGGGGCTGGGGCTCGACCGCCGTCAGGTGGGCGCCACGCTGCGCAGCCAGCGCGCCCAGCAGGGCGGCCTTGCCGCCCGGCCCCGCGCACAGGTCGAGCCAGCGCTGGTCCGCTCCCTCGACCGGGGCGTCGGCGAGAGCCAGGGCGACCAGCTGCGAGCCCTCGTCCTGCACGCCGGCGCGCCCCTGGGCGACGGCTGACAGAGCACCGGGGTCACCTCCGGCCAGCCGCACCCCCACCGGGGAGTACGACGTGAGCGTGGCCCCCTCGGCGGCCGCGTCACCAAGCAGCTCCTCGGGCGTGACCAGACCTGGCCTCGCGACGAGGGTGACGGTCGGGGAGGCGTTGTCGGCGGCCAGCAGGTCTTCGAGCTCGGCGGCGCGGCCGGTGGCCGCCAGGGACTCCGCCAGCGCGTCGACGACCCAGCGGGGGTGGGCGTGCGCGATCGAGGCGAAGCCGTGTCGGTCCTTCTTCGGGTCCGGGGCGAGCCTGCGCACCCAGCCGGCGAGGTCCTGCTCGCCCACGCGACGCAGCACGGCGTTGACGAAGCCGGTCACCTTCCGGCCGCCGACCTGCCGGGCCAGGTCGACGGAGGTGGCGACCGCGGCGTGCGGCGGCACCCGGGTGGACAGCAGCTGGTGGGTGCCCAGCCGCAGCACGGCGAGCACCGGGGCGTCGATCTTCTCGACCGGACGCCCCGCGCAGGCGGCGAGCACCGCGTCGTAGGTGCCCTGGCGTCGCAGGGTGCCGGCCGCCAGCTCGGTGGCCAGCGCGGCGTCACGCCCGGACAGACCCCGCTCGCGCAGAGTCGTGGTGAGCGCGAGGTTGGCGTAGGCGTCGTCCTCGGTCACCGCCCGCAGCACGGCCAGCGCCGCGGACCGGGCACGGTCGGCCTCGGGTGGGTCGCCGGGCTCACCGCGGGCGCCGCGGGGGCGCGGGGCCCCGCCTCGGCGGGGCCGGCGCGCGTCGTCGGCGTTCTGGCGTGACCGGGGGTCGGCCATCAGACGCCGAACCGCGCGTCCGGGTCGAGCCGCACTCCACGCGCCCAGTCGGCGGCGGCCATCTGCTTCTTCCCGAAGGCCTTGAGATCGCCGAGCCGCACGGCGTGGGTGCCGGTGCCGACGTGCACGGCGTTCTTGGTCACCACGAGCGCTCCCGGGGCCGCGCCCACCTCAGGATCGGGACGGACCGGTCCGAGCTTCACGCGCTCGCCGGCCAGCGTGGTCCATGCTCCGGGCGCGGGCGTGCAGGCCCGGATTTGGCGGTCGACGGCCCAGGCCGGCTCGGTCCAGAGGACCTCGGCCTCCTCGACGCTGATCTTCGGTGCCAGCGAGATGCCCTCCTCGGGCTGCGGACGGGCCTCGACCTCGCCGCTCTCGATCCCGTCGAGGGTGGCGGTCAGCAAGGGCGCTCCGGCCTCGGCCAGACGAGCGAGCAGGTCACCGGAGGTGTCCTCGGGTCGGACCCGCTCGGTCACCACGCCGAAGGTCGGTCCGGCGTCGAGCGCCTTGACGATGCGGAAGGTGGTGGCGCCGGTGATCTCGTCGCCGGCCCACAGCGACCGCTGCACGGGTGCGGCTCCCCGCCAGGCCGGCAGGATCGAGAAGTGCAGGTTCACCCAGCCGTGGGTGGGGATGTCGAGCGCCGACTGCGGCAGCAGCGCACCGTAGGCGACCACCGGGCACGCCTCGGGGGCCAGCTCGCGCAGGGCGGTCTGGAAGTCCGGGTCGCGCGGGTGGTCGGGCTTGAGCACCGGAAGGCCCAGCTCCTCGGCCAGGGCGGCCACCGGCGAGGCGACCAGGCGACGGCCGCGTCCGGCCGGGGCGTCGGGACGCGTGACCACGCCGACCAGCTCGTGATCGCTGGCCACGAGGGCACGCAGGGACGGGAGGGCGACCTCGGGGGTGCCGGCGAAGACGATGCGCACGTCCTCAGAGCCCCAGTCCGGGCGCGATGGGATGGGGGCTGGCCTTGATGGTCGGGGGTTCCCCGAACCACTCCGCCTCCCGGATGGCACGCATCGCGGCCTTGCGGGTCTCGGCGTCGAGCCGCTGGACGAACAGCACCCCGTCGAGGTGGTCGGTCTCGTGCTGGATCGCGCGGGCCAGGAGGTCCGAGCCCTGGATCGTCACGGGCTCGCCGTACATCGAGAAGCCGCGGGCTACCACGCTGAGAGCACGGGTGCAGTCGAAGGTCAGGTCGGGGATCGAGAGGCAGCCCTCCTCGCCGTGCTGGGTGTCCTCCGACAACGTCAGGTCGGGGTTCACCAGGTGGCCCACCTCCCCGTCGACGTTCCAGGTGAAGACGCGCAGACCCACGCCGATCTGCGGCGCGGCCAGCCCCGCCCCCGGGGCGGCCAGCATCGTCTCGGTGAGGTCCTTCACCAGGCGGCGCAGCTCGCCGTCGAAGTCCACCACCGCGGTGGCCGGGGTGCGGAGCACGGGGTCGCCGAAGAGTCGGATGGGCTGGACGGTCACAGGGGCCTCTCGGGTCGGGAGCGGCGCACAGTCTACGGCTCAGCCCAGCGACCAGGGATCGACCTGGACCCGCACGGCCGGCTGCTTGCGCGCGGCCCGCACACCCTGCACCTCGAGCAGCGCCCGCGACAGCGCCGCTCCGGCTGCCCGGGGCACGCGTACGACGACGCGCGCCTCGGGCTCGGCGGGCCCGGCGCCCCGGCCGGCGGTCGTGGAACCAGCCGCTGACCCGGCCGCTGAACCCGCCGCTGAACCCGCCGCTGAACCGCCTGCTGGACCGCCTGCTGAACCGGCTGGCGCGACCACCACCGGGCCCAGCACCTCCGCCCCCGCGGGCAGCTCGAGGGCGGCGAGCACGTCGTCGACGGCCTGCGGCTCGCCCGAGACCACCGCGATCCGCGACGCAGGCGGCAGGTGGGCCGTCGCCCGCTCCTGCGCCTCGCGGGCAGCGAGACCGGCCGGGTCCCACCGCACCAGCGCCTGCAGGACCGGCTCGGACGGTTCGCCCACGGCGACGACGCGACCGCCTCGCTCGGCGGGGCGGGCGAGCGCGGCGGCGTTGAACCAGCGACGAGCGGCCTCCTCCCCCGCCCTCAGGTCGACACGGGCGAGGAGCAGCCAGGTGTCGAGCAGGACCACGGCGGCGTACCCGTCCTGAGCGGTCGGCTCGGCGCCGGGCGTGGCGATGACCAGGGCGGCCTCGGGGCCCACGTCGGTCAGGACGTGCTCGCCGCTCGAACGGCGCACCGGCACTCGGGGGAAGGCGCGCCCGAGCTCCTCCGCGGTGCGACGGTCGCCCACGACCGGGGCGCGCACCGCCTGGTCGCCGCAGACCCGGCAGGTGTGACCCACCTCCCTCTGCCCGCACCACCGGCACGTCGGCGGCTCCCCCGCCCGGGCGACCACCAACGGCCCCTGGCAGTGACCGCAGCGCGCCGGCGTACGGCAGGACCGACACGTCAGCGCGGCGGCGTAGCCCAACCGCGGGGTCTGCACCAGGACCGGACCCACGGTCAGTCCCTCGCGGATCGCGGCGTGAGCGGTGCTCGGGATGCGCGCCGCACGGGCGTTCGGGTCGCGCTCCAGCTCGACGTCGCGGTCGCCGGTGACGCTGATGCGCGGGGCCTGCCGCCGGACCTCGGCGCGGTCGGCGACCACCTCGCGCGCCCAGCCGGAGGCCACGAGCGCGCCCGCCTCGACGCTGCGCGACCGTGCGGCGAGCAGCACACCTGCTCCGGCGTCGTGGGCGCGCAGCAGCAGCACCTCGCGGGTGTGCGGGTACGGCGCGCGCGGCTCGGCGTAGAGGTCGTCACCGTCGTCCCACTGCGCCACGAGGCCGAGGTCGTGGACCGGGGCGAAGGCGGCCGCCCGGGTGCCGGCCACCACCTGCACGTGACCGCGCGCGACGGCGAGGAACGAGCGGTAGCGGGGCGCCGGGCCGAGGTCGGCGGTCAGGGTGACGTGCCTGCCGGGGCCGAGAACGCTCGTCAGAGCCGCGTCGAGCACGGCGAGGTCGCGGGCGTCGGGAACGCACAGGACCGACCCTCGGCCGGCGGCGAGGGTCACGGCAGCAGCGTGCGCCACGCCGGTGGCCCAGTCGTCGCCGGGCGCGACGGTCCAGACCACACGCGGGGGCGTGCCACGTGAGGCAGACGCGCTCGCCGGGCCAGACACGCTCGCCGGGCCAGACACGCTCGCCGGGCCAGACACGCTCGTCGGAGCAGACGCGCTCGTCGGGGCAGGCGTCGGGGTGAGCGGGCCGGGCGGGGTGAGCGGGCCGGGCGGGCGCGCCCAGGCGGCCGCCAGCGCCGTACCGGTCGGGTAGCGGGACCACCAGCTCGCGGCTGCCTCCCGTGGGCCCACCAGGGCACCGGTCCTGCCGTCGGACGCGGTCTCGCGCCCGGTCCTGGTCCCGGCGTCGACCACGCCGGTCCCCGGTTCTTCGCGCTCGACGGTGGCGTGACGTGGCGGGACGGCCAATCGGAGCACGTCGGAGCGGGTGCCGGCGTAACGAGCCGCGACCAGTCCGGTCAGCCGGGCCACCTCGCGGGTGAGGACCGGCTCCGCGCTCACCGCGCGGCGCAGCGGCGCCAACCGACCGGGGTGCTCGCTCTCCGCGACCCGGTCGAGGACGAACCCGTCGACGTCCTGGCCGGCGAAGCGGACCTTGACGCGCGAGCCCGGCACCACCCGGTCGTCCATGCCGGACGGCACCAGGTAGTCGAAGGGGCGGTCGAGGTGGGCCAACGGCACGTCGACGAGCACCCGCGCCACGGGAAGGTGCTCCGCGGGCTCCACGGCCGACGTGCGGGACTCGCGACGCCGTACCTCCGCGGTGGCCGTGGCTGCCTTCCGGCGTGCGCCGACGAGGGCCGGGAGCAGCGTGCCCTGGCCGTCAGGCGTGTCGTCGGGTGGCGTCATGGCCGCGATTCAACCAGGCCGGCCCGACGCTTCTGACCGCGCTGGTGTCCACCCGTGACCGCGCGAGGGTTGTGGACGCCTGGCAGGGGTCGCGACCCTTGCCAGGCGCCCATAACCCCGCGTTACATGCTCGGGGTGGGCGGGAGCGTCAGACCCCGGCGGCAGCCTTGAGGGCGTCCACCCGGTCGGTCCGCTCCCAGGTGAACTCGGGCAGCTCGCGGCCGAAGTGGCCGTAGGCGGCGGTCTTGGCGTAGATCGGCCGGAGCAGGTCGAGGTCGCGGATGATCGCGGCGGGGCGCAGGTCGAAGACCTCGAGCACCGCCTTCTGGATCGTCGCGTCGGGGACCGTCTCGGTGGCGAAGGTGTTGACGAAGAGGCCTACCGGCTGCGCCTTGCCGATCGCATAGGCGACCTGCACCTCGCAACGGCGCGCCAGGCCGGCGGCCACGACGTTCTTGGCGACCCAGCGCATCGCGTACGCCGCGGAGCGGTCGACCTTCGACGGGTCCTTGCCGGAGAACGCGCCCCCGCCGTGGCGGGCCATGCCGCCGTAGGTGTCGATGATGATCTTGCGGCCGGTCAGGCCGGCATCGCCCATCGGGCCGCCGATCTCGAAGACGCCGGTCGGGTTGACCAGGAGCCGGTAGTCGTCGGAGGGCACCTCGTACTGGGCCAGCACCGGGTCGACGACGTACTTCTTGATGTCGGGGGTCAGCATGTTGTCGAGGTCGATGCCCCGCGCGTGCTGGGTCGAGAGCACCACGGTGTCGACGCGGACGGGCCGGTCCTCGTCGTCGTACTCGATGGTGACCTGGGTCTTGCCGTCCGGACGCAGGTAGGGCATCTCCCCGCTGCGACGGACGTGGGAGAGCCGCTCGGACAGACCGTGGGCGATGGTGATCGGCAACGGCATCAGCTGCGGGGTGTCGTCGCACGCGTAGCCGAACATGATCCCCTGGTCGCCCGCGCCCTGCTTGTCGAGCTCGTCGACCGAGCCGCCGGTCCGCTCCTCGTGGCCGCTGTCGACGCCCTGGGCGATGTCAGCCGACTGCTGGCCGATGGCGATCTGGACGCCGCAGGACGCGCCGTCGAAGCCCTTGTCACTGCTGTCGTAGCCGATCGCGAGGATGCGGTCGCGCGCGAGCTGGGCGATGGGGACGTACGCCTCGGTCGTGACCTCGCCGGCCACGACGACCAGTCCGGTCGTCACCAGCGTCTCGACCGCGACGCGACTGCGCGGGTCGTCGGCGAGCATGGCGTCCAGGACGCTGTCGCTGATCTGGTCGGCGATCTTGTCCGGATGCCCCTCGGTCACTGACTCCGAGGTGAAAAGTCGTCCCGCCACGTGTGCTGCCCCTTATCCGTACGACGTCCGGCCTGCTCGGCCCGGCTGACCTGTGCTCAACACTCCTGGTGCGGGTGCGGGTGCTTTCGCGCGCGCGTGCTGATCCGCCGCCACCCTAGTCACCCGTCCCCAGCGTGGATCAGGGCGTCTGCCACCTGGACGCGACGCGGTCCCAGATGACGTGCGCCAGCGCCGACTTCGACCCCAGCGGCACGCTGGCGGACCCGCCGTCGCGGTCGAGGACCACGGCCTCGTTGTCCTCACTGCCGAAGACCTGGCCGCCGCTGACGTCGTTGACCACCAGCAGGTCGCAGCCCTTGCGGGCCAGCTTGGCCCGGGCGTGCTCGAGCACCGAGCCGCTCTCGTCGCCGGTCTCGGCGGCGAATCCGACGACCACCAGCCCGCTGCGGGGTCGGTGTGCCGACAGCTCGGCGAGGATGTCGGGGTTCTGCACCAGTCGGACCTCGGCGCCGCCGCCGTCGTCGGCCTTCTTGATCTTGCTCGCGCTGGTCGAGGCGGGCCGGAAGTCGGCCGGCGCGGCCGCCATCACCACGGCATCGGCGTCGGCTGCTGAGGCCAGCACCGCCTCGCGCAGCTCGGCGGTGGTCTCCACACGCACGACCTTCACCCCGGCCGGATCGGTCAGGTCGACGTTGGCCGCCACCAGGGTGACCTGGGCGCCGCGCGCCGCCGCGGTGCGGGCCAGCGCCACGCCCTGGCGTCCCGAGGACCGGTTGCCGAGGAAGCGCACCGGGTCGAGGTACTCCCGGGTGCCGCCGGCCGAGACCACGACGTGGCGTCCCCGAAGGTCGTCCTCGGCACCACCACGCCCGAGGACGTCGAGCGCGGCAGCGAAGATCTCTGCCGGGTCGGGCAGCCGACCCTTGCCCGTGTCAGCGCCCGTCAGCCTGCCTTCGGCGGGCTCGAGCACGACCACGCCGCGCGAGCGCAGGGTGGCGACGTTGGCCTGGGTGGCCGGGTTCTCCCACATCTCGGTGTGCATGGCCGGAGCCATCACCACGGGGCACCGCGCCGTCAGGAGGGTGTTGGTCAGCAGGTCGTCGGCCAGGCCGTGGGCGACCTTGGCCAGCACGTCCGCGGTGGCCGGAGCGACGACGACGAGGTCGGCCTGCTGCCCGATCCGGACGTGGGGCACCTCGTGGACGTCGGTCCAGACGTCGTCGCTGACCGGCTTGCCGGACAGCGCCGCCCAGGTGGGGGCGCCCACGAACCGCAGCGCGGCCGCGGTGGGCACCACCGTGACGTCGTGCCCGGACTCGGCGAGGCGTCGCAGGAGCTCGCACGCCTTGTAGGCCGCGATGCCGCCGCTGACGCCCAGCACCACCCGTGGTGCGGCACCGCTCACGAGGAGGACCTCAGAGCTCGAGGTCGTCCGCGGTGGTGGAGCTGGCCGGGACGGTGCCCTCGGCGGTGACCTCAGGCTCGGCCTCGGGGTCGTACTCCTCGCAGGTCAGCAGGTCCTCGTTGATCTCGCGGAGCGCGATCGACAGCGGCTTCTCCTGGACGTGGGTGTCCACGAGCGGGCCGACGTACTCCAGCAGGCCCTCGCCGAGCTGGGCGTAGTAGGCGTTGATCTGGCGCGCGCGCTTGGCGCCGTAGAGCACCAGGCGGTACTTCGAGTCGGTCTTGGTCAGGAGCTCGTCGATGGAGGGGTTGGTGATGCCTTCAGCGACAGGGGTGCCAGACACGTGGGTGAGCCTCACAGATTCGGGTGCAGATGGATGTCGGTCAGCGGTTCGTCGAGCCCCGGGTGGGGGACGACGGCGGCGAGGAGAGCCTGCGGCGACCGCGTCAGACGGATGGGTCCAACATCAAGGTTACCAACTCTTCGGCTGCCTGGTGAACGTCGGTGTTCACGACGGTCACGTCGAACTCCTCCTCGGCGGCCAGCTCGGCCAGCGCGGTCTCGAGCCGACGGGCCCTTTCCTCCTCCGACTCGGTGCCCCGGCCGACGAGCCGGTTGACGAGCTCCTCCCACGACGGGGGCTTGAGGAAGACGAACCGAGCCTCCGGCATCGTGCCGCGGACCTGCCGCGCGCCCTGCAGGTCGATCTCGAGAAGGGCGGGCCGGCCCTCGGCCAGGATCCGCTCGACCGGGCCGCGCGGGGTGCCGTAGCGGTGCCGGCCGTGGACCACGGCCCACTCCAGGAGCTCGCCGCGCTCGGCCATCGACGCGAACGTGGTCTCGTCGACGAAGTGGTAGTGGACCCCCTCGACCTCGCCCGGACGCGCCGGTCGGGTGGTTGCCGACACCGAGATCCAGACCTCGGGATGGTGGGCGCGCACGTAGGCCGCCACCGTGCCCTTGCCGACCGCGGTCGGCCCGGCAAGGACCGTCAGCCGGCCGCTCACCCCTCGGTCGCGCCCGACTCCCGGCGCGCGAACTCCTCACGCAGCGCCGCCAGCTGGTTCGTGCCCAGGCCGCGGACCCGTCGGCTCTCGGAGATCGCCAGGCGCTCCATCATCTGCTTCGCGCGGACCTTGCCCAGTCCGGGCATCGACTGGAGCAGGTCGACGACCCGCATCTTGCCGATGACCTCGTTGCTCCGGCCCTGCTCCAGCACCTCGAAGATGGACGCGCCCGAGTGCTTGAGGCGGTTCTTCACCTCGGCCCGCTCGCGTCGGGAGGCTGCCGCCTTCTCGAGATTCGCCTGACGCTGTTCGGGGCTGAGCTGGGGCAGAGCCACAGGGGCACCTCACGGGGGTCGAGGACGGGCAGGGACGGGGTCGATACAGGGGGCAATCTAGTCATGCCGTCACGCGAGCCGCAAACGAGACGCGGGTCAGGGCTCCTCGGTCGGCTCGGCCGTCTCGTCGGACCCCTCGTCGGTCTCCTCGCAGACCTGGGCGGAGTAGCCCTCGATGCCGTTGGCCGCCTCCACCACCCGGGGCGCCCCGAGCTTGCTCGCCACTCGTGCCAGCGCCTTCCGGTCCGCAGGAGCCAACCCCTCGGGGACCTCGCCGACGCGGAACTCCGCCGGGTCGGCCCCGCTGGCCTCGACCGCCTCCGCCAGGTCGCGGTAGGCGAACACCAAGGTGTCCCACTCGTCCTGCAGGTCCGCAGGTGCCACCGCCCGCAGATCCTCGAAGGCCGCCAGGGTCGGGGTGAGGACGTCGACGTCGCCGCCGGTCCTGGCCGCCTCGGCCTGCTGACCCGCGAGGTCGGAGAGCTCCTCACGGCGATCGAGGAACGCCGCGCAGTAGTCCTCCTCCTCGCTGCCGCCGCACGCGGCCGTGCCGGCCGCCAGGGCCAGCGCCAACAGGGGTACGACGACGCGCCGCCGGTGTCGAGCCTCTGTGGCGTCCGCTCCGGCGGGCCACGACGCCGTACTGACACCGGACTCAGCCACAGGCTCACCCACGGAGGGCTGCCGCGAACTGCTCGTTGGAGCGGCGTGCGGCGTCGCGCAGCGCACGGGGGTCGGGGCCGGCACGGAGCAGCTCACGGCTGATCGAGGGAAGCACCCGCTGCCGGGCGTCGCCGACCAGTGCCAGCACCGACTCGACGGTCCCGCCCTGGGCTCCGACACCAGGCATGAGCACGGGTCCGCCGAAGTCCAGCGCGGCGGTCAGCTCGGGGCTCGGCTCCACGGTCGCGCCGACCACGGCCCCGAAGGATCCGAGAGGCCTGCTGCCGGCGCTGGTTGCCGCGCCAGCACCGTCGACACCGTCGACACCGTCGACACCGTCGACACCGGCGGCGTGCGCGTCCGGGTCACCCGCACCCGCCCCGTTGAGCTCGCCCAGCGCCTCCAGGACGGTCTCCGCGACCGTGCTGCCCGCGGTGGCGCCCACGGTCGTGCGAGCCAGCTGGACCTGAGGGGCCTCGGGGTTGGAGGTGAGCGCGAGCACGAAGAGCCCGGCACCGTGGGCACGGGCCAGGTCGACCATCGGGTCCAGCGAGCCGATCCCGAGGTAGGGGCTGGCGGTGATGGCGTCCACGGCCAGCGGGGCGGCCGGGTCGAGGTAGGCCTCGGCGTACGCCTGCGCCGTGGAGCCGATGTCGCCGCGCTTGACGTCCAGGAGGACCGGTGTGCCGGCCTCCCGGAACGCCGCGACCATCTCCTCGAGGGCAGCGATGCCGCGCGAGCCGTGCCGCTCGTAGAACGCCGACTGCGGCTTGACCAGCGCGACCTCGCCGGCCCAGGCCTCGACACAGGCCTGGGAGAAGCGACGCACGCCCTCGGCGTCGTCGTCGAGACCCCAGGCCGCCAGCAGGGAGGTGTGGGGGTCGACGCCGGCGCACACGGGTCCGTGCGCAGCCATGGCGCCCTGCAGCCGCGTGCCGAGGGGGTCCATCAGCTGTCCTGCCTTCCGTCGCCGGTCTCCAGGGCCAGGGCACGTTGGACGCGTGCGGGCCAGGTGGGCCCGCCGTAGACGAAGCCGGTGTAGGCCTGCACCAGCGTGGCACCGGCCCGGACCCGGCGGACGGCGTCCGCGGGGGTGGAGATGCCTCCCACCCCGATGATCGTGAGGTGCGGGCCGACCCGGTCGCGCAGCAGCCGGGTGACAGCCTCGGCGCGCGCCGTCAGGGGCGCGCCGCTGAGTCCGCCTGCACCGGCGCGCTCGACGACCGCCGCCGGAGCCGTCAGGCCGTCGCGCCCGATGGTCGTGTTGGTGGCGACGAGGCCGTCGAGCCCCTCGGCCACGGCGAGGTCGGCCACGGCCAGCACGTCGTCGTCGGCGAGGTCGGGGGCGATCTTCACCAGCAGCGGGACCCGTCGTCCGGATGCAGCGGTCGTGTCGTCAGCGGCGTGCCGCACCGCTGCCAGCAGCGGCTGCAGCTTGTCGACGGCCTGCAGGTCGCGCAGACCGGGGGTGTTGGGCGAGGAGACGTTGACGACCAGGTAGTCGGCGTACGGCGCCAGCAGGCGGGTGCTCTTCTCGTGGTCGGCGGCCGCCTGGTCCTCGGGCACGACCTTGGTCTTGCCGATGTTGACACCGAGGACCACGTCACCGACGCGGTGGCGGCCGGGCCGGGTCCGGTGGGTCCGGGCACGCTCGGCGAGACGTCGGGCGACCGCTTCGGCTCCGTCGTTGTTGAAGCCCATGCGGTTGACGATGGCGCGATCGTCCGGCAGCCGGAACAGCCGCGGCCGGTCGTTGCCGGGCTGTGGCTCCCCGGTCACGGTGCCGATCTCCACGAAGGAGAAACCCAGGCCGCCGAGGGCGTCGGCGCCCAAGGCGTTCTTGTCGAACCCGGCGGCCAGGCCGAGGCGGCCGTGGAAGGTGCGCCCCAGGGCTGTCATGGTCGGCAGGTCTCGTCGCAACCGTCGACCCTGCTGCTCGAGCACGGGCCCAGCGGCCCGGATGGCAGCGAAGCCGGCGTGGTGCGCCTTCTCGGCGTCGACACGCACGGCGGCGTGCCGGAAGGCCCAGTCGTACGCCGTCACAGGCAGCGGACCCTGTCGACCAGGCGGGAGGAGGGGGTCATGGAGTCCTCGGTCTGCCCTTCGTGAGCGGGGTGTCGTCGGGGGTGTCGCGCAGCCCGAACCTATCAGCGCGCTGGCCCCGTTCCGACGCACAGCAACACGCGCGGTCAGGCCCCGTGGCCCCGGGCACTCCTCCCTCGCGCTCCCGCCCGCCTCATGCGGCGGGCCGCTGATGTCGTTCACCAGGCGGGCTCTCGTGGCGATCGGGCGATCCCGTTGCGCGTCGGTCCCGGACCCAGATGTCGCTGCCGGGGGCTCGGAACTCCGGCCGACGATCCGACGGGCTGAGCCGCACGCGCCACGGGGTGCCGTGGACGATGCGGTGGTGGGTGCCGCACAGCAGCACCAGGTTGTCCAGGCAGGTCGGTCCGTCGTCGACCCAGTGCACGACATGGTGGGCATGGCACATCACCGGCGGGCGACGGCACCCCGGGAAGGCGCAGTGCTGGTCGCGGACGACCAGGGCGACCCAGATCGCGGCGGTGACCAGCCGCTGAGTGCGCGCGACGTCGAGAACGCTGCCGTCGGCGCCGAGGACGGTCGCGATCACGTCTGCGTCGCACGCCAGCCGCCGCACCGTCGTGGGGTCGAGATCCTCCCCCAGCGACGTGATCGCCTCCCCGGCTCCGCCCTTGAGGTCGTCGTGGTCCATCGTGACCACGACCTGCGGTACACCACCGTGACTTTCGGGGAGCATGCCGGCCGCCTGCGCCATGCCCGCCAGCTGGATCAACGCGTCGAACATCCGTGTGCCGTGCTCGCGCAGGTCGCGCCCCGAATGGCGCACGGTCCGGCACTGCAGGTCGGTGCACACCCCGTCGCCCCCGCAGGCGCCCGGCTCGGCCGGCTGCGGCGCGGCCAGCGAGAGCAGCGCGGTCGTCAGCAGGAGCAGGTCCTCCTTCGACCCGCTGAAGCGCCCGGCCCCACCACCCAGCCCGTCGAAGCCGATCCGCAGTGACCGGTTGAGGTGGGCGGAGCGCTCGGTGCGCTCGAGGTCGCGCTCGCGACGGGCCGTGTCGCCGGTCGGGTCGAGGGTCTCGACGAGGCTGCTGCCGGCGGTCTCGAGATCCTCGGCACCCAGGCGCTTCGCCTCGTCCAGCATCACGGTGACACCACGCTCACGCAGCGCCGCATCCTGCGGCAGCCGCTCGATGGCAGCAGCGACGACGGCGGCCTTGGTGCGCGAGAGCCAGCCGTCGGCCAGCGCCTCGGACACGGCGGGGAGGCTGCGGAGCTGACCGGCCAGCCGCGTGGTGGCGGGACCACTGCGTCGGCGCCCGCCGGTGACGTGGGTCAGGTAGTCCCGCGCCGACGCCCATCCGTCGTCCTTCAGTGCCTGCTGGCCTGCAGCCCCGCTCTCCAGCTCAACGGCCACCGCGAGCTCCAGCCCGTCGAGCTTGGCGCGCAGCCGCGCCACCGCCTCGACCGTCGCGACCAGCTCAGCCCCGGGCCGCGCGGCCCACATCGTCGTGGCGGCCTCGTCCACGGCAGCGCACGCGCGACCCAGCGATCCGACCGGTCCGTGCTGCAGCGGACCCGCGATCTGGCTCGGGACTTCGGCCGTCCCGCGCCCCGATTGTCCGTTCGAGCCCGCCAGCTCCGGCGCCGACAGGTCCACGCCCGGCACGCCCCAGCCCGAGCTGCCGGAGGAAGGCGGTGGGCTGCTCATGCCTTCAGGATTCCGGCAGCCACCGACACTTCCACAGTGGCATCCCAGGATCTGAGACACTATTCGAACTTTTCTTCGACCGCGTCGGATTGACGACCCAGCCGGGGTGCCGCACGCCGCCATCCCGCCCCCGCGTCGTCCGGACGGAGCCCTCACGGCCAACCGGGCGACTCCCCCGTCGCCCGGTCGAGACGCCCCAGCCACCACGCAGCAACTCCGCCGCCGAGCGCTCCGAAGAGGTGCCCCTGCCACGAGATGCCGGGCTGGCCGGGCAGCACACCCCACAGCACCCCGCCGTACAGCACGAGCAGGAGAACTCCGAGCCCGATCTGCCCCGCCTGTCGCGAGAAGACGCCACGCAGCAGCAGGTAGCTCAGCCAGCCGAAGACCAGCACCGAGGCGCCGACGTGGATCGTCCCGGCACCGCCGGTCAGCCACACCCCGACGCCACCGACGAGCCACACGGCGGCGGTCACGACCAGCCACCGGCGCACGCCGGCGAGCAGCAGAAGGAACCCGAAGACCAGCAACGGCACCGTGTTGGCCATCAGGTGCTCCCACGGCCCGTGCAGCACAGGCGCGAACAGCACGCCGTCGAGTCCCTCGGTGCGTCGCGGCTCGATGCCACCGTTGCTCTGCAGCCAGCTCCCGGACACCTGGTCGGCGAGCTCGACGAGGTAGAGGCCGACGACGAAGAGCAGGATGACGCGCAGGGCAGCGCCCGCGGTCGATCGCCGCCGCGTGGGCGTCGGTGCCTGCTGCCAGCTCATGCCTCGACGGTAGCCGGGCCACACCAGCGGATCCGGTACGCCGTCGCGCGCGCACCCGACGACGCGACGGGCTCAGCGGGTCGCGGCCGCCCAGTCCTGGAGCGACCGCACCCCGATGTCGCCGCGCCGGAGCGCCTCGATGCCCTGCACCGCGGCCGCCAGCCCCTGCACCGTGGTGATGCACGGGACTCCGGCGAGCACCGCGGCGGTGCGGATCTCGTAGCCGTCCACGCGGGCCGACGACCCGGCCGTGGCGCCGTGGGGCGTGTTCACGATGAGGTGGATCTGCCCCTCGCCGATGAGGTCGACTGTCGTCGGCTCCCCCGCCGGACCGCGGCCCTCGAAGTGCTTGCGGACCACCCGGGCGTCGACGCCGCTGCGGCGCAGCACCTCGGCGGTGCCCTGGGTGGCGAGGATCTCGAAACCGTGGTCGGCCAGCACCTTGATCGGGAAGATCATGGTCCGCTTGTCCCGGTTGGCCATGGAGACGAAGATCCGGCCCTCGGTGGGCAGCGAGCCGTACGCCGCTGCCTGCGACTTCGCGAACGCGGCTCCGAAGTCGGAGTCGAACCCCATGACCTCGCCGGTCGACTTCATCTCGGGTCCGAGCACGGTGTCCACGTTGATGCCGTCGGGGGTCTTGAACCGGTTGAAGGGCATCACCGCCTCCTTCACCGCGATCGGGAAGTCACCCGGCAGCTGCCCGCCGTCGCGCTCGGGCAGCACGCCGGCCTCGCGGAGGGAGGCGATCGACTCACCCAGCATCACCCGGGCCGCAGCCTTGGCCAGCGAGACGTTGGTGGCCTTCGAGACGAACGGAACGGTCCGGCTGGCGCGCGGGTTGGCCTCGAGCACGTAGAGCACGTCCGACCCGAGCGCGTACTGGATGTTGAGCAGGCCCCGCACCCCGATCCCCTCGGCGATGGCACGCGTCGCCTCGCGGATCCGCAGGATCTCAGCGGCGCCCAGGGTGATCGGCGGCAGCGCGCAGGCCGAGTCGCCGGAGTGGATGCCGGCCTCCTCGATGTGCTCCATGACCCCGCCGAGGAAGAGGTCCTCACCGTCGAAGATCGCGTCGACGTCGATCTCCACCGCGTCGTCGATGAAGCGGTCGACCAGGACCGGTCGGTCCGGGCTGATCTCGGTGGCGGCCTCGATGTAGGACCGCAACGCGTCGTCGCCGTACACGATCTGCATGCCGCGTCCGCCGAGGACGTAGGAGGGCCGCACCAGCACCGGGTAGCCGATCTCGGCCGCGATCCCCTGCGCCTCGGGGAACGACGTCGCCATGCCGTGCTTGGGCGCGACCAGACCGGCGTCGGCGAGGAGGTGCCCGAAGGCGCCGCGCTCCTCGGCCAGGTGGATCGCCTCCGGGGAGGTGCCGACGATCGGGACGCCCGCGTCGGCCAGCCCCTGCGCGAGACCCAGCGGGGTCTGCCCACCGAGCTGGCAGATGACACCGGCGATCGGGCCCGCGGCCTTCTCCGCGTGGTAGATCTCCAGCACGTCCTCCAGCGTCAACGGCTCGAAGTAGAGCCGGTCGCTGGTGTCGTAGTCGGTCGAGACCGTCTCCGGGTTGCAGTTGACCATCACGGTCTCGTAGCCGGCCCCGCCCTTGGACGCCGACAGCGCCAGGGCGGCGTGGACGCACGAGTAGTCGAACTCGATGCCCTGCCCGATGCGGTTCGGCCCGCTGCCGAGGATGAGGACGGCGGGCAGCTCGCGCGGCTGGACCTCGGTCTCCTCGTCGTAGGAGGAGTAGTGGTACGGCGTCCGCGCGGCGAACTCGGCCGCACACGTGTCGACGGTCTTGTAGACAGGCCGGATGCCGAGCGCGTGGCGCACCCCGCGGACGACGTCCTCGGCGAGGTTGCGGATCCGACCGATCTGGTGGTCGGAGAAGCCGTGGCGCTTGGCGCGACGCAGCAGCGGCGCCGTCATCTCGGGGGCGTCGATGAGCTCCTGGGCGACCTCGTTGAGCAGCAGCAGCTGGTCGACGAACCACGGGTCGATCCCGGTCACGTCGAACACCTCCTCCGGCGTAGCACCCGCGCGGATGGCGTCCATGACCTTCCGAAGCCGCCCGTCGTGGGGGATGCGGATCTCCTCCAGCAGCGCATCTTTGTCAAGCTCGACAAAAGCGTGCGACCAGTCGAAGGGGGCAGTCTTGCTCTCCAGGCTGCGGAGCGCCTTCTGCAGCGCCTCGGTGAAGTTGCGACCGATCGCCATCGCCTCGCCGACCGACTTCATGTGGGTGGTGAGCGTCGGGTCGGCGCCGGGGAACTTCTCGAAGGCGAAGCGCGGCACCTTCACCACGACGTAGTCCAGGGTCGGCTCGAAGGACGCCGGCGTCTCCTGGGTGATGTCGTTGGGGATCTCGTCGAGGGTGTAGCCGATGGCGACCTTGGCGGCGATCTTGGCGATCGGGAAGCCGGTCGCCTTCGAGGCCAGGGCGCTGGAGCGCGAGACCCGCGGGTTCATCTCGATGACGACCACGCGGCCGTCGGCGGGGTTCACGGCGAACTGGATGTTGCAGCCGCCGGTGTCGACCCCGACCGAGCGGATGATGCCGATCGAGAGGTCGCGCAGGTGCTGGTACTCCCGGTCGGTGAGCGTCATGGCCGGAGCGACGGTGATCGAGTCGCCGGTGTGGACGCCCATCGGGTCGAGGTTCTCGATCGAGCAGACGATGACGACGTTGTCGGCGGTGTCGCGCATCACCTCCAGCTCGTACTCCTTCCAGCCGATGATCGACTCCTCGAGGAGCACCTCGGTCGTCGGGCTGGCGGCCAGCCCCGCGCCGGCGATGCGGCGCAGGTCCGTCTCGTTGTAGGCCATGCCGGAGCCGGTGCCACCCATGGTGAAGCTGGGCCGGACCACCATCGGCCAACCGAGGTCCTCCGACGCGGCGAAGCACTCCTCGAGGGTGTGGCAGACCGCGCTACGGGCCACCTCTCCCCCGAGCTCCTCGACGATCTTCTTGAAGGACTCGCGATTCTCGCCGCGGTTGATCGCCTCGATGGAGGCACCGATCAGCTCGACGCCGTACTTCTCCAGCACACCGGCGGCGTCGAGCGCCATCGCGGTGTTGAGCGCGGTCTGTCCGCCCAGCGTCGCCAGCAGCGCGTCGGGGCGCTCGTGGGCTATCACCTTCTCGACGAACCCGGGCGTGATCGGCTCGATGTAGGTGGCGTCGGCGAACTCGGGGTCGGTCATGATCGTGGCCGGGTTGGAGTTCACCAGCACCACGCGGATGCCCTCCTCCCGCAGCACGCGGCACGCCTGGGTGCCGGAGTAGTCGAACTCGCAGGCCTGGCCGATGACGATCGGCCCGGAGCCGATCACCATGACCGAGCGGATGTCCTCGCGCTTGGGCATCTCAGCCCTCCTCATCCTGGGTCTCGACGACGCTCGCTGACGCTCGCTGCTCGACCTGCTCGCCTCGCTCGGACATCAGGTCGACGAAGCGGTCGAAGAGGTACGCCGCGTCGTGCGGACCGGCAGCCGCCTCGGGGTGGTACTGCACCGAGAACGCCGTGAGCGTGCCGTCGGTGTCGCGCAGCTCGAGCCCCTCCACGACGTCGTCGTTGAGGCAGACGTGGCTGACGCTGGCGTCGCCGTACGGCGTGCTGACGGACTGGTCGAGCGACGTGCCCTCGGGCCACTGGACGGCGAAGCCGTGGTTGTGGGCGGTGACCTCGACCTTGCCGGTGGTGCGGTCCATCACCGGCTGGTTGATGCCGCGGTGGCCGTACTTCAGCTTGAAGGTGCCCAGGCCGAGGGCCCGGCCGAAGAGCTGGTTGCCGAAGCAGATGCCGAAGTAGGGCACGCCGGCGTCGAGGACGGCCTGGATCGTGGCCACGGTGTGGTCCGCGGTCGCCGGGTCACCCGGACCGTTGCTGGCGAAGACACCGTCGGGAGCGATCGCGAGCACCTCCTCGACGGTGGCGGTGCTGGGCAGCACGTGCACCTCGAGGCCACGCTCGGCCATCATCCGCGGGGTGTTGGTCTTGATGCCGAGGTCGAGGGCCGCCACCCGCAGCGGCCGGGTCCCCTGCGTGCTCGACGTCGGCGGGACCACGTAGGTCTCGGGCGTGGTCACCTCCTCGGCCAACGAGGACCCGGTCATCTCCGAGGAGGCGAGCACACGCTCGAGGAGTCGCGCCGGGTCGGTCTCGGTGGTGGAGATGCCCACGCGCATGGCGCCGCGGTCACGCAGGTGACGGGTGAGGGCACGGGTGTCGACCCCGCTGATGCCGACCACGCCCTGATCGCGCAGGTCGTCGTCGAGGGTGCGGACCGAGCGCCAGCTGCTGGGCACCCGGGCGGGGTCCCGTACGACGTACCCGCTGACCCAGATGCGACGTGACTCGGGGTCGTCGTCGTTCATCCCGGTGTTGCCGACGTGGGGAGCGGTCATGACCACGACCTGTCGGTGGTACGACGGGTCGGTGAGCGTCTCCTGGTAGCCGCTCATGCCGGTGTTGAACACGGCTTCACCGAAGGTCTCCCCGGCGGCGCCGTAGGCGTCGCCGTGGAAGGTGCGGCCGTCCTCGAGGACGAGGATCGCAGGTGCGCGCGAGACCACGCGTCGTACCTCCTTCTCCGCCTCACGGGACGGATCGTTAAAGGATGTCGAGCGAGGCCGACCCTATCAGCGACCCTCGGTGGCCGGCCCTAGGGTGACGCCATGGCCACGGGCACGCACGACCACGCGGGCGACCCCCGCAACGACGACATCCTCATCTGGGTCAACGGCGAGCTGAAGCCTCGGGCGGAGGCGGTCGTGTCCGTCTTCGACTCCGGGTTCGTGCTCGGCGACGGGGTCTGGGAGGGACTGCGGGTCCACGACGGGCACCCGGCGTTCCTCGAGAAGCACCTCGACCGTCTGTTCCAGGGCGCCCAGGCGATCCTCATGGACCTCGGCATGACGCGCGAGGAGATCACCCGAGCGATCTACGACACGATCGCCGCCAACGACATGCACGACGGGGTCCACATCCGGCTGATGACCACCCGCGGCGTGAAGTCGACGCCCTACCAGGACCCGCGGGTGACCGTCGGTCCGGCCACCGTGGTGATCATCGCCGAGCACAAGGAGCCGATGCCGGCGACGGTGACCGAGGGCATCACGCTGTTCACCACGCACGTCCGCCGCGCCACGCCGGACACCCTCGACCCCAAGCTCAACGCGCACAGCAAGCTCAACGACATCCAGGCCTGCATCCAGGCCTACACCGCCGGCGCCGACGAGGCGCTGATGCTCGATCCGCACGGCTTCGTCGCGACCTGCAACTCCACGCACTTCTTCGTGGTGCTCGGGACGCCTGAGGAGCCCGAGGTGTGGACCTCCGACGGGCGCTTCTGCCTCGGCGGCATCACCCGGGGCAACGTCCTCGAGGTGTGCCGCGACGCCGGCATCGCCGCACGGGAGACGACGTTCAGCCTGACCGACGTCTACTCCGCCCAGGAGGCGTTCGTGACCGGGACCTTCGCCGGTCTCGTCCCGGTGCGCACCATCGACGGCCGCACCATCGGCTCCGGCGCCCGTGGACCGGTCGTCGAGCGACTCCAGGGCTTGTACGCCGACCACGTGCGGGCCGACGTCGCGGGGCGGGTGGCACCGGGGGCGGGCTCGTGATCGACGCGGTGGTGCGGGTCGCGATGTGGTCGGGGCCCCGCAACATCTCGACCGCGATGATGCGGGCCTGGGAGAACCGCCCCGACACCGTGGTGGTCGACGAGCCGCTCTACGCGTCGTACCTGCACCGCACCGGGCTCGACCATCCCGCCCGCGAGGAGGTCATCGCCTCGCAGCCGACCGCGCTCGCCGACGCGGTGGCCGCGCTGCGCGCACCGCTGCCGGACGGCGCGAGCGTGCACTACGCCAAGCACATGGCCCATCACCTGCTGCCCGAGGACGACCTGTCCTGGGTGGCTGAGTTCCGCACCGTGCTGCTGGTGCGCGACCCGCGCGAGGTGGTGGCGTCGTACGTGAAGTCACGGGAGGCCTGCGAGCCCGAGGACATCGGACTGCTGCAGCAGGGGCGGCTGCTCGACGAGCTGGCATCCCAGGGCGCCGAGGCACCACCGGTGATCGACGCCGCCGACTTCCTGCGCGACCCGGAGGGCCACCTGCGCTGGGTGTGCGTCTGGCTCGGGATCGACTTCACCGACGCGATGCTGGCGTGGCCGGCCGGTCCGCGGGACTCCGACGGCGTGTGGGCGCCCCACTGGTACGACGCGGTCCGGGCCTCGACGGGCTTCGCGCCCTACCGTCCGCGCGAGGTCGACCTCAACGCCCACGACGCTGCCGTGGCCGAGGCCTGCCGCCCGGTCTACGAACGGCTGCACGCCCAGCGCGTCCGCCTCTGAGGGTCAGGCGAGCTTGCCGTCGAGGACCGTCGGGACGCCGCGCAGGAACGTCGCCACCACGCGACCCGGGAGCTCCCGGCCGGCGTAGGGGTTGTTGCGCGACAGGCTGGCGGTGTCGGCGGAGTCGACGACCCGGGTGGCGCCGGGATCGAAGACGGTCAGGTTGGCCGGCTCCCCCACCGAGATCGGGCGGCCGTGGCTGCCGACCCGACCGATCTCGGCGGGCTTGACCGACATCCGCTGGGCCACCTGCTCCCAGGTCATGGCGCCGGTGTCGACCATCGTGTGCTGCACCACCGAGAGCGCGGTCTCGAGGCCGAGCATGCCGAAGGCCGCGGCCGCCCACTCGCAGTCCTTGTCCTCGTGGGGGTGCGGCGCGTGGTCGGTGGCGACGATGTCGAGGGTGCCGTCGGCCAGCCCCGCTCGGACCGCCTCGACGTCGACGTCGGAGCGCAGCGGCGGGTTGACCTTGTAGATCGGGTCATAGGTCTCGGCCAGCGCGTCGGTCAGCAGCAGGTGGTGCGGCGTCACCTCGGCGGTGACGTTCCAGCCCTTGCTCTTGGCCCAGCGCACGATCTCCACCGAGCCGGCGGTCGAGACGTGGCAGATGTGCAGGCGGCTGCCGACGTGGGCGGCGAGCAGGCAGTCGCGGGCGATGATCGCCTCCTCGGCGACGGCGGGCCAGCCACGCAGACCGAGTCGGCCGGAGAGCTCGCTCTCGTTCATCTGGGCGTCCTCGGTCAGCCGCGGCTCCTGCGCGTGCTGGGCGATGACGCCGTCGAAGGCCTTGACGTACTCCAACGCCCGGCGCATGAGCACCGCGTCGCTGACGCACTTGCCGTCGTCGGAGAAGACCCGCACCCGGGCGGCGCTGTCGGCCATCGCGCCGAGCTCGGCCAGCCGCTCGCCCCCCAGCCCGACCGTGACGGCGCCGACCGGGAAGACGTCGCAGTGCCCAGCCTCGCGGCCCAGCCGCCAGACCTGCTCCACGACACCCGCGGTGTCGGCCACCGGCTCGGTGTTGGCCATGGCGTGGACGGCGGTGAAGCCGCCGAGGGCGGCGGCCCGGGTGCCGGTGTCGACGGTCTCGGCGTCCTCACGCCCCGGCTCGCGGAGGTGGGTGTGCAGGTCGACCAGGCCTGGCAGGAGCACGGCGCCGCCGCCCTCGACGGTCGTCTCGGCCGTGACTCCGTCGGCGGTGAGCCCGGCGCCGATCTCGGCGACGGTCCCGTCGGTGACGAGCACGTCGACGGCCTCGCCGCCGTACGGACGGACGTCGCGGATCAGGTAGGTGCTCACAGGTCGGCTCCGTCGATCAGTGGGGCGGGGGTCTCGAGGGTGGCGTCGGCGGCGACATCGGCGACGTCGGCGCGGGCACCGACGGGCGCCGCGGTCGTCGTACCGGCCGGGCCGCTGCCGCCGAGCAGGAGGTAGAGCACCGCCATGCGTACGGCGACGCCGTTGGTGACCTGCTCGACGATCACCGACCGCGGGGAGTCGGCCACGTCGGCGGTGATCTCCATGCCGCGCACCATCGGCCCGGGATGCATGATCAGCGCGTGCTCCTGCAGGCTCGCCATGCGTCGCGAGTCGAGGCCGTAGCGGCGTGAGTACTCCCGGACGGTCGGGAAGAACGACGCGTTCATCCGCTCACGCTGGACGCGCAGCATCATCACTGCGTCAGCCTTGGGCAGCACCGAGTCGATGTCGTACGACGTCTCGACGTCCCAGCCCTCGACGCCGACCGGCAGCAGTGTCGGTGGGGCGACCAGGGTGACCTCCGCGCCCAGCGTGCGGAGGAGAAGCGCGTTCGAGCGCGCGACCCGGCTGTGGAGGACGTCGCCGACCAGGGCGATGCGCCGCCCGTCGAGGGAGCCGAGGTGGCGCCACATCGTGAAGGCGTCGAGCAGGGCCTGGGTGGGGTGCTCGTGGGTGCCGTCGCCGGCGTTGATGACGCTGGAGCGGGTCCAGCCGGTGTTCGCCAGCCGGTGCGGCGCGCCGCTCGAACCGTGCCGGATGACGATGGCGTCGGCGCCCATCGCCTCCAGCGTGAGGGCGGTGTCCTTGAGGCTCTCGCCCTTGCTGACGCTGGAGCCCTTGGCAGCGAAGTTGATGACGTCGGCGGACAGGCGTTTCGCCGCTGCCTCGAACGAGATCCTGGTGCGGGTGCTGTCCTCGAAGAAGAGGTTCACCACGGTGCGGCCGCGCAGCGCGGGCAGCTTCTTGATGGGCCGGTCGGCGAGGCTGCGCAGCTCCTCGGCGGTGGTCAGGACGAGCTCGGCGTCGTCGCGGGTCAGGTCGCCGGCGCTCAGCAGGTGCTTCATCATCGGACGTCCTCCGTCCCGGTCGACGCGGTCTCCCCGGTCGTCGTTGTGGCCGCGGCCGGGCCGGCGCCGCCGGTGATGACCACCGCGTCGCCGTCGTCGAACTCGGTGAGCCGGACCTCGACGTTCTCGGCCAGTGAGGTCGGGAGGTTCTTGCCGACGAAGTCGGCACGGATCGGCAGCTCACGGTGGCCGCGGTCGACGAGGACCGCGAGCCGGACCGCCTGGGGCCGGCCCAGGTCGTTGAGCGCGTCGAGGGCGGCGCGGATGGTGCGCCCGGAGTAGAGCACGTCGTCGACCAGCACCACGACCTTGCCGTCGATCCCGTCGTGGGGGATCTCGGTGGGCAGCAGGGCGCGCGCGGGCCGCAGGCGGAGGTCGTCGCGGTACATCGTCACGTCGAGGGAGCCGACGGAGACCGTCGCGCCCTCCACGGCGGCGATGCGGTCGGCCACGCGCTCGGCCAGCGGCACGCCGCGGCGTGGGATGCCGAGCAGCACGAGGTCGGCCGGGCCCTTGTTGCGCTCGAGGATCTCGTGCGCGATGCGGGTCAGCGCCCGGGCGATGTCACGGGCGTCGAGGACCACGCGGTCGGGGGTGCCCGGGGCCGGTGTGGTGCCGGAGATGAAGCTGGGGGTGCCTGGCTGCTTCTCGGAAGACATCAGCGCGCCTGACCTCCTTCTCCGCCTCACGGGACGGCTCGTTAAAGGATGTCGATCGCGCTCACCCTAACAGTGCCGGTGCCGCAGACCGGAGGGCCTCGCTAGGGTCGGACGACGACACGGACCATCCGTCGACCAGGGGATGCCCATGACCACCATCCGTCCCGAGATCACCGGCGTCGGCGGCGTAGCGGAGTCGGCCATCAGCGCCGCCCTCCTCGCCCGGCTGCCGCCCAACGACGCTCCCGCGCCCTGGACGGTGACGTGCGAGGCCGTCATCTGGGTCTGTCGAGGCGGGGAGGCCGCCGGCCGGGCGCTGCCGTCGGCGCTCCGGGCGAGCGGCAGCCGCGGGCTGGTCGTCGTCGGCGGGATGGTGCGCTACAGCGACACCCCGGTCGGCCCGTACGACGAGGTCTTCGGGCTGGTCGGCTCCCGCACCGGCCGCCGTGGGTGGGGATCGGTGTGCTTCATGTCCGTGGACTCCCCCGCCTCGCTGGTCGGCGGGCGGGCCAACTGGGGGATGCCGAAGACGCTGGGCGCCTTCGCGGGTGAGATCGCCACCGGGTCGGCGGTGGTCGCGCGGGGCGCCGACGAGGTCGAGTGGTCCGTCACGGCCACCCCGCGGGTGAGAGGCCCTCGGCTACCGGCGCGCAGCCGCGCGATCACCCGTCAGGAGCTCGACGGCGCTCGGATCGGCGACAGCCGTCTCAGCGCCTCGGCCAAGATCCGCCCGGCTCTCGTCGACGTCGAGGTCAGCTCGGAGGGCGACCTGGCGACCTGGCTCAAGCCCGGCCGCCACCTCGGCGCCCTCGTCGAGCGCTCCACCTTCTCGCTGGCACCCCCGACCTTCTGAGCGAGACCCGGCGTCAGTCGATCTGGGCGAGGGCGACGCGGACGTGGCCGTGGAAGGTCGGGTAGGCGTAGATCATGCTCTTGAGCTCCTCGACCGGCACCCGGGCGTGGACGGCCAGGGTGAGCATCGAGAGCACCTCTCCCCCGCTGGGCCCGACCGAGGTCGCCCCCACGAGCAGGCCGTCGCGGACGACCAGCTTGATCAGGCCGTCACTCCCGGGTCCGTGCATGTGCCCGCGGGTCGACTCGGTGAGGTCGGCCAGCGCGACCTGGACCTCGCCGCCCTCCTCACGGGCCTGCTCCTCGGTCAGGCCGACGGCCCCGACCTCGGGGTCGGTGAACGTCACCCGCGGCACGGCCCGGTAGTCGGCCTCGGGCCCCGGGTGGCCGAGCATCGCGCGGATGACGATCCCGGACTGGTACTTCGCGGTGTGGGTGAAGGGCCCCTTGCCGACGATGTCGCCCACGGCGTACAGGCCCTCCACGGGCTCGCCGTCGCGCAGCACCCGCAGGCAGCCGTCGGTGTCCAGCGCGTCGACCGCGCCGTCCAGCCCGACCGACTCCAGTCCCAGGTCGGGCAGGTTCGTCCGGCGCCCCGCCGCCACGAGCAGCTTCTCAACCTCGACGGTCTCCTCCGACGTGGCGACGGTGAAGCGGCCGTCGGCGTACGTCACCTGTGAGATCTCGACACCCGGCATGACCCGCATCCCTTCGCGGGTGAGGACCGTGCTCATGAGCTCGCCGACCTCGGGCTCCTCGTTCGCGAGGACCCGCTCGGCGGCCTCCATCAGCGTGACGCGGGCGCCGAAGCGCGAGAACACCTGGGCGAGCTCCGAGCCGATGGCGCCGGCGCCGATGACCACCAGCGACCCGGGCACCTCGGTGACCTTCACGACCTCCCGGTTGGTCCAGTACGGCGTGTCGGCCAGTCCGTCGATCGGGGGCGCCGTCGGGTGGGTGCCGGTGGCGAGGATGACGCCGCGTCGGGCCGCGACGGTGCGCCCCTCGACCTCGACCTGCCGCTCGCCGGACAGCCGCGCGTGGGCGTGGACGACGGTCGCGCCGTTCTCGCGGAGCCGGTCGACGGTGACCTGGTCGTCCCAGTCGTACGTCGCTTCGGTGCGGATCCGCTCGGCCACCGGGGCGAACGACGGAATCACCGTGGCCTCGCCGGCGATCTCGTTGACGTGGCCGGCCTCGGTGAGCGCGTCGGCCGCCCGGATCATGATCTTGCTCGGCACGCAGCCGTAGAACGGGCACTCCCCACCGACGAGGTGCTTGTCGATCGCCAGCACCGTGAGCCCGCCCTTGGCCAGCTTGTTGGCGGCGAACTCGCCTCCAGGCCCCAGCCCCACGACGATCACGTCGTACTCGTCCTCGAGCTGGTCTGTCGCGTCCCCGGAAGCCATGCCGTCAGCCTGCCAGGACGCACCCAGCGCGGAGGCGGATCCCCGAGGCTGGGGTCGGCCGGACGGGATCCGGCGCGTCAGGAGGGGGTGATCGACGCCAGGATCGACTTCTTGTTGCGCACCACGGTCCCGAGGATGCCGTTGACGAAGCCGGGCGACTCGTCGGTCGAGAGCTCGCGGACCAGCGCCAGCGCCTCGCTGACCGCCACCGCGTCGGGAACGTCGTCGACGTGGAGGATCTCGAAGACGCCGATGCGCAGGACGTTGCGGTCCACTGCCGGCATCCGGTCGAGCGACCAGCCCTCGGCGTACTGCGCGATGACGTCGTCGACCTCCGCACGGTGCGCGGTCACGCCGCGCACCAGCTCGACGGTGTAGTCGTTGACCGGGCGGTCCACGACGTCCAGGCGCTGCGCGAGGGTGCCGTCGAGCGCGAGCCCGCGGACCTCGCTCTCGAAGATGGCGTCGAGGGCACGCTTGCGTGCCTTGGACCGTGCCGACATGGGAGCCTCAGACCTGCTGGAGTGACGGGGAAGGACGAGCGTCAGCTGTTGACGCGGCCGAGGTAGCTGCTGTCGCGGGTGTCGACCTTGACCTTCTCGCCGTTGGTGATGAACAGCGGGACCTGGATCTCGTGGCCGGTCTCCAGGCGGGCGGGCTTGGTGCCGCCGCTGGACCGGTCGCCCTGCAGACCGGGCTCGGTGTACTCGATGAGCAGCTCGACCGAGGCCGGGAGCTCGATGTAGAGCACGCGGCCCTCGTTGGTGGCCACGATGGCCTCCTGCTGCTCGAGCAGGAAGTTGGAGGCGTCGCCGACGATCTCCGGGGTGATCTCCAGCTGCTCGTAGTCGGTGTTGTCCATGAAGATGTAGCTGGTGCCGTCGTTGTAGAGGTACTGCATCGTCCGCTTGTCGACGCTGGCCACCTCCACCTTGACGTCGGCGTTGAAGGTCTTGTCGACGGTCTTGCCCGACTCGATGCCCCGCAGCTTCGTGCGGACGACGGCCCCGCCCTTGCCCGGCTTGTGGTGCTGGAACCACATGACCTGCCAGAGCTGGCCGTCGAGCTTGAGCACCATGCCGTTCTTCAGGTCGTTCGTCGTCGCCATGCGCGCGTGAACCTCTTCGTGGGTCGGGGATCGGGGATCGGCCGGGGCGGGCAGCGCCGGGGGCACTGCATGGGGTTGGTCACCGGCCAGCGGTGCAGTTTATCGCGGGTGGGCGGTGGCCCCTAACCTTGGACGCATGACCAGCCCCACCGTCGCCCTCACCGAGCGCTTCCAGCAGGCCCTGGGGAAGGCGTTCGGCGACGAGTACGCCGACGCCGACCCGGTGATCCGGCCGTCGTCGTTCGCCGACCTGCAGGCCAACGCCGCAATGGCGCTGGCCAAGCGCCTGGGCTCCAAGCCCCGCGACGTGGCGGGCCAGATCGTCGCGGCCCTCGAGGTCGACGACATCGTGGAGACCCCGGAGGTCACCGGTCCCGGCTTCGTCAACCTGAGGGTCCGGGCCGAGTGGGTCGCCTCCCAGGTCGAGTCTCTGGGGAACCGACTCGGCGTACCGGAGCAGCCGCGGCAGGTCGTCCCCATCGACTACTCGGCGCCCAACGTGGCCAAGGAGATGCACGTCGGCCACCTGCGCACGACCGTCGTGGGCGACGCCCTGGCCCGGACCCTGGAGCACCTGGGCCACGAGGTGGTGCGCCAGAACCACGTCGGCGACTGGGGGACGCCCTTCGGGATGCTGATCGAGCACCTGCTGGACGTGGGTGAGGACTCCCCGGAGGCGCACGCCCTCGAAGCCAGGCCCAACGACTTCTACCAAGCGGCGCGGGAGAAGTTCGACGGTGACGCGGCCTTCGCCACGCGCGCCCGACAGCGGGTGGTGACCCTCCAGGCCGGCGACCCCGACACGCTTCGGCTCTGGGGCGAGCTGATCGACCTGTCGAAGGCCTACTTCAACCGGATCTACCGCCTGCTCGACGTGACGCTGACCGATGCCGACCTGGCCGGCGAGAGCATCTACAACGACGCGCTCGCCGGGATCTGCGACGAGCTCGAGGCCGCCGGTATCGCGACGATGAGCGAGGGCGCGCTGTGCGTGTTCCTCGACGGCTACACCGGTCGCGAGGGCAAGCCGGTCCCGCTCATCATCCGCAAGAGCGACGGCGGCTACGGCTACGCCACCACCGACCTCGCGACCATCAAGCACCGGGTCGAGGACCTGGGTGCCGACCGCGCCCTGTACGTCGTGGGGGCACCCCAGGCGATGCACTTCAAGATGGTCTGGGACACGGCTCGCAAGGCGGCCTGGCTCGACGACTCGGTCGAGGTCGTCCACGTCCAGATCGGCAACGTGCTCGGCCCCGACGGCAAGATCCTGCGGACCCGCAGCGGCGACCCGATCCGGCTCATGTCGCTGCTGGAGGAGGCCATCGAGCGCGCGGAGGGCGTCATCGCCGAGTCGCGGCCCGAGCTGGACGCGGAGACGCGCTCGGAGATCGCCCGGCAGGTCGGGATCGGTGCGGTGAAGTACGCCGACCTCTCGGTCTCCCACGACAGCGAGTACACCTTCGACTTCGAGCGCATGTTGTCGCTCCAGGGCAACACCGGCCCCTACCTGCAGTACGCCGCAGCGCGGATCCGCTCCATCCTGCGCAAGGCCACCGACGCCGGCCACGCGCCCGGCCCGGTGGTGCTGGGCGAGGAGGCCGAGCGGACCCTGGGGCTCACGCTGCTCAGCTTCGGTGACGTGGTCGCGGCGGTCGGCGACACCCTGGAGCCGCACCGGCTCTGTGGCTACCTCTTCGAGCTGGCCCAGGCGTTCACGGGCTTCTACGAGAGCTGCCCGGTCCTCAAGACCGACGACGCCGACGTCCGGGCCTCCCGCCTCGCGCTGTGCTCGCGCACCCTCGAGGTGCTCGAGACCGGCCTGGGCCTGCTCGGCATCCAGACCCCCACCCAGATGTAGCCCCCCGTCGAGACGTCGTTCCGGTGCGCTCGAAACGGCAGGTGCGCGAGCGCGAAGGGGCGCCGCCGTTCGCGCGAAGGGGCGCCGCCGTTCGCGCGAAGGGGCGCTGGCGCGAGCGCGAGACGTCACTGCGGTATGTCCGAGGCGTCTCTGCGGTACGTCTCGGCAGACTGCTGACCGGATCTAGCGGCAGGGTGGCAGCGTGCCCGCTGTCGCGCGGCGGCGTACGACGCGAGGCTGTCGGCCATGAGGACGATCCGACTCGGCCTGCTCGCCTTCGACGGCTGCGACGCCATGGACCTGATCGGTCCCTACGAGGTGCTGCTCACCGCGAACCGGCTGCTCGAGCGCCACGGACGATCGCCGGCGTTCGACGTGCTCGTGATCGGCGAGCAGGAGGTGACGGTCTACGGCGGGCTGCGCCTCTCACCCGACGCGGCGGTCCAGGACGTCGAGCGACTCGACCTGCTCGTCGTACCGGGCGCGATCGACATCGACGCCGCGCAGCCCGACGAGGCGATCCGAACCCTCGCCCCGCGAAGCGACGTACTCGCCTCGGTGTGTACCGGCGCGTTCTTTCTGCAGCGGCTCGGACTCGTGAAGGGGCGCGAGATCACCACGCACTGGGAGGACGTCGAGCTGCTGCGCGAGAACGGCGCACGAGTGCACAACGACGTGCGCTGGGTGGACAGCGGCTCGCTCGTCACCTCGGGCGGGATCAGCTCGGGTATCGCGATGTCGCTGCACCTCGTCGAGAGGTACGTCGACCGCGCACTCGCCGAGGCGACCGCTCGCCAGATCGACTACGCGTGGACCGAGACGCGCTGACCGGGTCAGTCCCCACGTGACGCGCGGCGGCCGACCTCGACACCTTTGGCGATCACGCCGATGGTGAGCCACAGGGTGGACAGCACGGAGAACGGTGTCAGGAGCAGCAGCTCGAGGAACCCCAGTCCGGTGCCCAGCCCGAGGCTGACCCCCAGGACGACGCACAGCAGCGCACCGAAGCCGTGGACGAGGTACTCCTCCGGGCTCCACCCCTTCTGCGCCGATGGCCGGAAGAGCGGTGACCTCGGCGGCGTGCTGACCGGTCCACTGACGGCGGGCTGGTCGTCGACACGCCCGACACCCTCGCGATCAGCACCGCACCGCGGGCAGATGGTCAGCCGCCTGGCCACCTCGCGGCCGCAGCTCGGACACCGTCTGGTTCCCGTGATCTCCGCCCTGTCTCCCCTCGCTGACAGATGCCCAGTGTCGGTCACCCGCCTCCCCCAGGGGCGGACACGGGTGAACTTCCGTCGCCGTCAGCCCTGCCCCGCCGTCAGCAGCGGTGTCGCTTCGCTGATCACCAAAGGGGTGCCGGGTCCGTCGCTGCTGACCGTTCCGTCGATGTCCTGCCACGCGCCGCCGCCCACCCGGAACCGCGCGGTGTAGCTGACGCTCACCGACGGCTGCACGGTCACGTGCGCGTCGGCGTAGCGGTGGGTGATCTCCTTCGACGGGTACGGCGCGCCGGGCGACCGGGTCGACAGACCACTCCCGTCTCCGAAGCTCCACGTGTACCCGGCAGGCGTCGCGACCACGTCGACCGCCTGCCCCAGGATCGTGAGGTCGACCGTGACCTGCTGGGGGTCGACGTAGAAGATCGTGTCGAAGTTGACCAGGGTCTCGCCGGCCGGCTGGGTCTGGACCGTCAGGTAGGGAAGGCCGGTGCGCTGGAGCGCTGAGAGTACGTCGCCCGGCGTGACCTCGGGTGGCACGTACTCCTCTGGCGTTCGCCGCCCAAGCACTGACGCTCCAAGTGGCGTCCACGTGCCCTCCTGCACTGTCCCCAGAGCCGAACTCCCGTTGCTAGCGGGTCAGTACATGTCTGCGCACCGAGCACTCGACTCGCACGGGCGTCGTCAGGCGTCGACGCCAAAGCACGAGATCACTCCAGCGGTAGTCGCGAGTAGGGCTCTCGGCATCCGTGCCGACGCCTCGACAGCGGCCGCGGCTCCCAGGGTCTTGGCCACCGTGGTTCAGGCAACTGCACGCCAATCAGATATAGACCTGCGTTCGCAACCGCCCGTCGCAGTGCATCCACCCGCATCCGCCTGCGGAACGATTTGCATGGCAGGCCACGAGGACAGAAGCAGCGACAGTCAGGACTGCACATCGCGATGCCACAGCGTCATTCCGACGACCTGCTCGAATGCGCAGTGAGTCGTCCAGCCCGGCCCCGGACCGGTGACGTCATGAAGTCGAAGGATGCTGGCCCTCCGGGATAGCTGGTCGACTTCCCCATTACTGCTCTCCCGCACCTTCTGGGGATCGCACTCGACCACGACCTTGAATCAGCGAGGTCACGGGCACCCGATGCGGCGCCTCCAACCACGAACACCTCTTCGATGTCCACATCCCCGCCACGCACGCTGCCCTCGCCGCGCGGATACCCTCGACGTACGGCGCGAGCGATGCACAGCCAGCGCAGTCCTCGTGACGCGATCTGCGTGCAGCGGTTTCGCGTCGCAGTGTCTGGCTCGTGTAGTTCAGGACCTCCACGGCGTACCGCACGAACGCCTCGGCGGACTTCTTCGAGGTGCCCTTTGCTGCCGCAGGCATCTCGGGCGGCTCCTCGACGGACGGTGAGGGTGCGGCGTTGCTCGGCTCGTCCGAGGCAGAGTCGGATGCGGTCGGCGAGGACGACGGTGGGGCCGGCTTCGGCGCGCTCTCTCCGCTGCACCCCGCCAACGCGATGACCGACAAGAGGACGGCCGCTGGCCAGGCTGCACCTCGTGAGGCGGCCTGGCGCGACGTTCGCCCCGGCGGTGTCATCGTCGAGGCGCGGGTCGGCGGAGCCATCGGAGAGCAGAGTCGCGACGCACCAGCCCGCCGCCCGCCAGTGGCGGCGGCCAACGACGGGAACCGCGCCGACACCAACGCCCCATCGGTGGCTCGGTCGGCAGCGCCGGGCGCCCCAGGCTCGGCGTACGCGACACCTCGGAGACGCAGACCCGCTGTGCGTCGTACTCCTGATGACTTCATCGACTCCCCCGGCCGACAGGACGAGCGACGGACAACCCTGCCCGCCTCATGACTGCTACCGAACATAACCTGATCCGACCCCCATGCCGAGCCCTCGACGACGCCTGTGGAGAACCGGCACGGCTGCACATCGGACCCCGCCCCCTGCTCCGAGGGACTCACCACAGTTCTGGTCGTTCCCCGCAATCAGAACAGGCCATCCGTGCGGCGGACGCCCAGAAGCCCGCCCACCTGCGGGGAGTGACCAGAAGCCGGCCACCACCAGAGGCCGGCCACACCCAGCCGGCACACCCAGCCGGCCAACAGAACCCGGACGCCCAACCCCCGCCGGGATCAGCGAGCGAGACCGTCCAACTAGGCTGCGCCGGTGACCTGGTTCCAGTCCCCTGCGGACGCCTCCGAGCAGCTCCACGAGGCCGCCTACCTCGCCGACACGTCCACCGCGACGACGACCTACCTCGCCGGCGCGCTGGAGAAGCCACTGCTGGTCGAGGGCCCGGCCGGGGTCGGCAAGACCGAGCTGGCCAAGGCGGTGGCCCGTGCGAGCGGCGCCGACCTGGTCCGCTTGCAGTGCTACGAGGGTCTCGACGAGGCACGCGCTCTTTATGAGTGGAACTACAAAAAACAGCTCCTCCGCATCCAGGCCACCTCCAGCGACCAGGCCTGGGAGGAGACCCACGACGACATCTTCACCGAAGAGTTCCTGCTCACCCGCCCGCTCCTGACGGCCATCCGCCGCGACAAGCCGACGGTCCTGCTCATCGACGAGGTCGACAAGACCGACATCGAGGTCGAGGGCCTCCTCCTCGAGGTCCTCAGCGACTTCCAGGTCACCATCCCCGAGATGGGCACCATCACCGCCGTACGGCGACCCTTCGTGGTGCTGACCTCGAACGCCACCCGTGAGCTCTCAGAGGCGCTCAAGCGTCGCTGCCTCTTCCTGCACCTCGACTACCCCGACGTCGAGCGTGAGAAGGAGATCGTCCTCTCCCAGGTGCCCGACCTCGACGACCGGCTGGCCACCCAGCTCGTGCAGATGGTCGCGCGGCTGCGCGAGATGGAGCTGAAGAAGGCGCCGTCGATCGCCGAGTCCGTCGACTGGGCCCGCACCCTCATCGCGCTGGAGGTCGACGACCTCGACGAGAAGGCCGTCGACGCGACGCTCGGCGTCGTCCTCAAGCACGCCTCCGACCAGGACAAGGCGCTCGCCGCGCTGCGCAACGAGGGCGGCGGCGCCGGCCGCGGCCGCCCCGGTCCTCGCGCGCGATCGAGCCGCTGAGAGCGGACGACTCGCGACCATGAGCCTCCTCGACCGCCACCTCGCCTTCGTCCGCGCGCTGCGGACGGCGGGACTGCCGGTCTCGCTGGCCGAGGACCTCGACTCCGTCCGGGCCATGACCGACCTGGGGCTCGGCGACCGGGAGACGCTCCGCGCCGGTCTGGCGGCCACCCTGCTCAAGCGCGAGAACCACCGGTCCAGCTTCGACGCCCTCTTCGACCTCTACTACCCGTCCCTCCTCGGTGGCGGCGCCTCCCTCGCTCCCCAGGTCGAGCAGGAGGGCGACGACGCACCTCGGAACACCCAGCGCGGTCCGAGCGCTCAGGCATCCGCCGCCGAGCGTGAGGCACGCCTGGCGGAGCTCCGGGGTGATCTCGTCGACGCGATGGCTGCCGACGACTCCACCGCGCTCCAGGCGCTCGCCATCCAGGGCGTCGAGCAGTTCGGGGCCATGCCGGGCCGCAGCCCCGGGCTGTCCCAGTGGTCGTCGTACAACACGATGCGGGCGGTCTCCCCCGACACCCTCGTCCTCCGCCTCGCCCGCGCGCTCGCCGCGGCCGGACGCGAGGACCCGGGCAGCACCGTCGTCACCACCACGGCCACGCGGCGGGTCGACGCGTGGCGCCGACGCGTCGAGACCGAGGTCCGTCGCCGGATCGCCGAGGACAGGGGCGCCGAGCACGTCGCCCGCACGACGTTGCGCCCGAGCATCGACCAGCTCGCGTTCACCTCGGCGCGTCGTGACGACATCGCCGAGATGCGCCGTCAGGTCTACCCCCTCGCACGTCGGCTCGCGACCCGCTTGGCCAAGGAGCAGCACGCGCGACGTCGTGGCCCCCTCGACGTACGTCGCACCGTGCGCGCCTCGCTCTCGACGGGCGGCGTGCCGCTGACCACCCACCACAGGCCGAAGCGGCCGCACCGCTCCGAGCTCGTCGTGCTCTGCGACGTCAGCGGGTCGGTGGCGAACTTCGCCTCCTTCACCCTGCTGCTCGTCTACGCGCTGCGCGAGCAGTTCACCAAGGTGCGTGCCTTCACCTTCGTCGACGACCTGCACGAGGTGACCGCCGAGTTCACCCCCGGGGCCGACCCCGAGCTGGTGCTGACCCGGTTGGCCGACAGCGCCCGACACGCCTCGATGTGGGGCCGGACCGACTACGGGCGCGCGTTCGGCCTCTTCCAGGAACGGCACGCCGACGCACTGAACCCGAAGTCCAGCCTGCTGGTCCTCGGCGACGGGCGGTCGAACTACACCGACCCCGGGCTGCACCACCTGCGTGAGATGGCCGGTGCTGCCCGGCACGCGTGGTGGCTCAACCCCGAGCACACCCGCCAGTGGGGCACCGGCGACTCCGCCGCCCCCGAGTACGCCGACGTGGTCGCCATGGCGGAGTGCCGCAACCTCGCGCAGCTCACCGAGTTCGTCCACGACATCGTGTGACGTGATCTGACCCCGATCCGACCTAGCCCCGGACGTGCGACGAGCGCCGACCCAGGAGGGACGGCGCTCGGGCGGGGTCTCGACCCCTCGACGGGCTCAGGACAGGCAAGCGTGGGTCTCGACGAGCTCGACCGGCTGTGAAGTCAGGCGGCGACGGCGACTGCGTGCAGACGCTCGTTCAGCGCCGCGGCCTTCTTGCCGGTGAGCAGCATCTGGGGCTCGCCACACCAGCAGGTGTAGTTCACCTCGATGCCGTGCTCGGTGTTCTTCAGGCCGGTGATCTGGGTGGAGAAGATCAGCTGGCGACGGTCGCAAGCGGTGCAGTGACGGGCAAACACGGGGAACCTCCCTCGGATACGGATCGGGTACACCTCCATGGTGACGCCTTGCCAGCCACAGGGGTAGCCTTGGTTGCCTTGACGAGTCCAAGGCTGACCCTATGGAAGAATGTGACCGTGCTCTCACTCCACCAGTTCACCTGCTTCCTGGCCACCTACGAGCACGGATCCCTCACCGCTGCCGCCGAGGAGCTGGGCTACGCACAGCCGTCGGTCTCCGAGCAGGTCCGCTCCCTCGAGCAGACCCTGGGCGTCCAGCTGTTCCGGCGCGTCGGCCGCGGCGTCGTGCCCACGACGGTCGCCGACACGCTCCGGCCCCACGCCGAACGCGTGCTCGCCGCCGTCGACGACGCCCGCCAGGCGGTGCAGCAGGCTCGGTCGCTGGAGACCGGCACCATCCGCTTCGGCATGTTCGGCACGGCACGCCTGTACGCCGGAGCCGGCCTCGTGGCCGACGTCCTGGCCCGGCACCCCGGGGTGCGCGTGGAGCTCATCGGCCAGAACTCCACCGACGTCTTCGAGCAGCTGCGTCGCGGTCGCATCGAGGCGGCGATGATCGCGGTCTCCAGCGTCACCAGCGAGGGCATGACGGTGCTCCCGGTGGCTCGCGACGAGCTGGTCTACGTCAGTCTTCACCCCGACCGCCTCACCGCCCCCATCACGCCGCTGCGCCTCAGCCAGGCCGAGCTCGTCATGCCCGAGACCACCTGGCGGGCCGAGGACTCCACCCGGATCGTGCTGCGCCAGATGCTCCACGAGACCGGCCGCAACCCGCAGACCCGCATCGAGGTCGAGGACGTCGAGACCGCGGTCGAGCTGGTGGGCATGGGCCTGGCCGACACGGTCATGAACCGCGGCGCCGCCATCCAGCTGATCCCCCGGCTCGCGCCCGGGGCCGGCATGGTCTCGCTCCGACCCAAGCAGTACGACACCCTCGCGATCGTCCACCGCGCCGGGGCCGTCCTCAGTCCGGCCGCACGGCTGATGATCGAGCTCGCCACCGCCCGGATCCAACAGGTCGCCGAGCCCCACCCCCGTCGCGCGCCACGCCCGACCTGACCGGCCGTCCCCGATCCGGCCCCGGTCAGTCGCGGTCAGTCCCGCTCAGTCGCGGTCAGTCCCGGAAGAACGGGAAGCGCGAGCGCTGCTCCGAGACCGCTCCGAACGCCTCCTGCAGCACTGCCTCGGTCGGCCCCTCGAGGACGACCGGCTGTCCCAGCCCCTCGAGCACCACGAAGCGCAAGAGGTCGCCGCGCGTCTTCTTGTCGATCCGCATGGTGGCGAGCAGGTCCTCCCAGGAGCCACCGTCGTACGACGTCGGCAGCCCGACGAGCTCGAGCGTCGACCGGTGCCGCTCGGCCGTCGCGTCGTCGAGCCGGTCACTGAGACGCGCCAGCTCGGCGACGAAGACCATTCCCAGGGCGACCGCCTCGCCGTGACGCATCCGGTAGCCCTCGGCCCGCTCGATGGCGTGACCCAACGTGTGTCCGTAGTTCAGCGCCTCCCGGCCCGGGTGTCCCCCGGCCCCGCGCGCGGTCTCGCGGAGGTCGCCGGCGACGACGTCGACCTTGACCCGGATCGCCCGCTCGACCAGCTCGCGCAGCTCGGGCGTGCCGGGGGTCAGCGACGCCTCGGGCGACCGCTCCACGATGGTGAGGATCTCGGGGTCGGCGATGAAACCGCACTTGACGACCTCGGCCATGCCGCTGACGAGCTCGGCGCGCGGCAGCGTCTCGAGCACCGTCAGGTCGCAGAGCACCCCGGCCGGCTCGTGGAAGGCCCCGACCAGGTTCTTGCCCTCGGCGGTGTTGATGCCGGTCTTGCCGCCGACGGCCGCGTCGACCATGGCCAGCAGCGTCGTCGGCACGTGCACGACGCGCACCCCGCGCAGCCACGACGCCGCCACGAAGCCGCCCAGGTCGGTGGTGGAGCCACCACCGAAGGTCACCACCAGGTCCGAGCGGGTGAAACCGCTGCGCCCCAGCACCCCCCAGCAGAAGGCGAGCACCTCAGCGGTCTTGGCGTCCTCGCCGTCCGGCACCTCGATCGCGTGGGCGTCCAGTCCCAGTCCGGCCAGGTGGGCGCGGAGCGCCTCCGCTCCGTCGGCCAGCGCGCGCGGGTGGATCACCGCGACCCGGCGGACCCCGACGACCAGCCCGTCGAGGCGCTCGCGCAGGTCGACGCCGACCACCACGTCGTACGGTCCGGCCTGGCTGCCGGGGCCTCCCACCGACAGCGTCGACGAGCCGGGCCCACGGTCGGGCCCACGGTCGGGCCCACGGTCGGACCCGGCCTCGCTCACCCGCCGGCCTCGCCGTCGCCGGCGTGGGCGCGCATGTGGGCCATGACCGCGCGGTCGACCTCCTCGACGACCTCGTCCACGGCCAGCCCGTCGGTGGCGACCGTGACGTCGGCGACCTCGAGGTAGAGCGGAAGCCTCTCGTCGAGCAGGCTCTTCATGCGCGAGCGCACGTTGCCCAGCAGGAGCGGACGGCCCTGACCGAGCCCGACCCGCTTGGCGGCGTCGGCCAGACCGACCTGGAGGAAGACCACGACGTGGTCGCGCAGCAGCGCGCGGTTGCGTGCGTCGAGCACCGCTCCGCCGCCGATCGCGAGCACCCCGGCGTGGGTCTCGAGCGCCACCCGCAGCGCGTCGTGCTCGCGCTCGCGGAAGTAGGCCTCGCCCTCGTCGACGAAGATGTCGGAGACCGTACGGCGCTCGCCGTCCTGCACGTCGAGGTCGGTGTCGCGGAAGCCGACGCGCCACCGCATCGCCAGCCGGCGCCCGACCGTGGTCTTGCCCGCTCCCATCGCCCCCACGAGGACCACGAGCGGTCCCGGCGCAGCCTGGGTCACCGGTAGTTCACCGCCTCCAGGTAGCCGGTCACGTTGCGTCGGGTCTCCGACACGGAGTCGCCGCCGAACTTCTCCAGGACCGCCTCGGCCAGCACCAGCGCCACCATCGCCTCGGCGACGATGCCGGCGGCAGGGACGGCGCAGACGTCGGATCGCTGGTGGTGGGCCACCGTCGCCTCGCCGGTGGCGACGTCGATCGTGCGCAGCGCCTTCGGCACCGTCGCGATCGGCTTCATCGCGGCGCGGACCCGAAGGGTCTCGCCGGTGGTCATGCCGCCCTCGGTGCCACCCGAGCGTCCGGACGTACGACGGATGCCCTCGTCGGTCTGCACGATCTCGTCGTGGGCCAGCGACCCCGGGTCGGCCGCGAGGGCGAACCCGTCACCGACCTCGACGCCCTTGATGGCCTGGATGCCCATGAGCGCCCCGGCCAGCCGGGCGTCGAGCCGACGGTCCCAGTGCACGTGGGAGCCCAGGCCCGGAGGCAGTCCGTGGACGCAGACCTCGACGACGCCGCCGAGCGTGTCGCCGTCCTTGTGGGCCTGGTCGATCTCGGCCACCATCGCCTTGCTGGCCTGGGCGTCGAGGCAGCGCACCGGGTCGTCGTCGAGCGCGACGACGTCCTCGGGCCGCGGAACCGAGCCGTAGGGCGCCTCGGCGGTGCCGATCTTCACGACGTGGGAGACGATCCGGGCGCCGGTCGTCTGCTCCAGGAACGCGCCGGCGACAGCACCGAGGGCCACGCGCGCGGCGGTCTCACGGGCCGAGGCCCGCTCGAGGACCGGTCGCGCCTCGTCGAAGTCGTACTTCTGCATGCCGACCAGGTCGGCGTGGCCGGGTCGCGGCCGGGTCAGGGCGGCGTTGCGCGCCGAACCCTCCAGCGCGGCGGCGTCGGCCTCGTCCAGGGGGTCGGCCGACATGACCTTCTCCCACTTGGGCCACTCGCTGTTGCCGATGCGGATCGCGACCGGGCCGCCCTGGGACTCACCGTGCCGGATGCCGCCGATCACCTCGATCTCGTCGCGCTCGAACTTCATCCTCGCCCCGCGACCGTAGCCGAGCCGACGGCGCGCCAGCGCGTCGGAGATGTCGGCGGAGGTGACCGCCACGTGCGCCGGCAGTCCCTCCAGGATCGCGACAAGAGCGGGTCCGTGGGACTCCCCCGCAGTGAGCCAACGCAGCATGGGAGCAGTGTTTCACGGCGGGTGGCCGCGACCGCGCCAGGTCTCAGGCGCCGAGGTAGAGCGCACCCACCCCGGAGCCGAACAGCACCCCGACCCACGCCCCCAGCAGCATGAACGGCCCGAACGGGTAGGCCTTGCGGTCCACCAGCCGCAGCAGGCTCAGCAGCGTGCCCACGACGGCGCCGAGCAGGAACCCGGCGTAGACCCCCAGCAGCAGCTCGCCCCACCCCAGGTAGCCCAACGCGATCCCCAGCACCCCGGCCAGCCGGACGTCGCCGTACCCCATGCCGCGGGGGTAGATCCGCCACATGAGCCAGAAGACCCCGCCCGCGGCCAGCCACCCCCACAGGCTGCGGAGCAGGTCGTCGCCGCTGCGCTCGAGCCCGCCGGCCACCAGCACCAGCGCCCCGACCACGACGTACGACGGCGCGACCAGCTTGGTGGGCAGCAGCCGGGTCCGCCAGTCGATGACGGCCAGGGCCGAACCCATGACGCAGAGGTAGAGCAGGAAGGTCAGCGCCCACGACCAGCCGACGGCCGCCCCCACGCCGGCGCCGGCGACCCCGCTGAGCAGCGCGCTGCGGAGCGGGAGGCCCGGGCTGCGGGCGATGTCGGCGTAGGGCTGCTTGTCAGCCGCCGGCTCGGCCGGCTCCGGCAGCCACGCGATGATCCGCGGCACCAGGAGGCCCCCGAACACGCCGAGGACGCCGGTCACGGCGGCGGTGTCGCCCGCCCAGTCGCCCCAGGTCACCCGGGGAGCCTAGGCGAGTCGGACGGGGTACGACGGGCGGCGCGGCGACCTGGGAGCAACCGAGGGCTCGACCGAGGCGACCGAGGCGATCGGGGACGATCGGGGACGATCGGTGTCACCCGGTGACAGCGATCGACCCCGATCACGTGCCGGCGGAGCGGGCGTCGAGCGCCTGCTGGCCCGCGGCCCGCATCGCCGCCAGGGGTCCGGGCCGCCCGGTCATCAGCTCGACCTGGAGCACCGCCTGGTGCACCAGCAGGTCGAGTCCCCCGACCAGCACGCGGCCGGCGTCGGCCGCCGCCCGGGCCAGCGGGGTGGGCCAGGGCTCGTAGAGCACCTCGAAGACGACCGCCACGGCGTCGACGAGCCCCACCAGCTCCGGGGTCTGCGCCGCGGCGGGGATGGTCGACACCGCCAGGTCCCACGCCGCCGGTCCGCCCCCCGCGGCGTCCCCGACCCCGTCCAGCGGCACGACGTCGACCGGGACGGGTCTCGGGTGCCGTGCGACCGCCTCGAGCGTCTCAGCGGCCCGCCCGGCGTCCCTCACGGCCAGCGTCACTGCCCGGGCACCCAGGTCGCACAGCGCGAGCGCCGCCGATGCCGCGGTCGCGCCCCCACCGAGGACCAGGGCGGAGCGGACGCCGTCGACGCCACCCTCGGCGAGCGCCGCCACGATCCCGGGGATGTCGGTGTTGTCGCCGAGGCGGCGGCCATCGTCGATCACGACGGTGTTGGCCGCCCCGGCCATGCGTGCGCTGTCGGCGACCTCGTCGAGCAGCGGCAGCACCGTCCGCTTCAGCGGCATCGTGAGCGAGAGCCCGCGCCAGGTCGCGTCGAGGCCGGACACGAACCCCGGCAGGCCGGCCTCGTCGACCTCGACCGCGTCGTAGGACCAGTCCAGCCCCAGCTCGGCGTACGCCGCCCGGTGCAGCACCGGCGACAACGAGTGTCTGATCGGGCTGCCCAGCACCGCGCAGTGCGTCACCCCGGGCGTGACCACGGGCCCGTCCCCGCTCAGCAGCGGTCCGAGCCGTCGCAGTAGGCCGCCAGCTCGACGTTCTTGAACCGCAGGAACTCGTCGTAGTCGCCGGTGAACTTGGTCTCGCCCGTGTCCAGGTCGACGGTCACGTAGTAGAGCCAGTCACCGTCGGCCGGGTTCGCCGCAGCCTCGATCGCCGCCTCGCCCGGCGACTCGATCGGTCCCGGGGGCAGCCCGGGGAACTTCCGGGTGTTGTACGGCGAGTCGACGTCGAGGTCCTCCTCGGTCAACGCCAGACCGAGGTCACGACCGAGGGCGTAGTTGACCGTGGCGTCGATCTGCAGCAGACCGGCGGTCTCGTCTCCCTCCAGCCGGTTGTAGATGACACGCGAGACCTTGCCCCGGTCCTCGGCGCGGTTGACCTCGGACTCCACGAGGCTGGCGACGATCATCAGCTCCCCGGGGGTGTAGCCCAGCTCCTCGGCCGCCGCCTCCAGGCCGGCGTCCTCGGCGGCCTGCTGCCAACGGGTCACCATCATGGACAGCACGTCGACGGCGTCGGCGTTCGGCGGCACGGCGTAGGTGGCGGGGAAGAGGTAGCCCTCCGGGTTGCCCTCGGCGTAGTCGGGCAGCCCGATCGCCTGGTCACGCTTGACGGCGGCCTGGTAGTCGGCCAGCGGGATCTCGGTGCCCTTGGCCAGCGTCTCGAGGACCTCCTCGACGCGCAGGCCCTCCGGCACGGTGACCTCGGACTGGAGCAGATTGTCGGGATCCACGAGGAGCGCGAGCGCGGAGTCGGCCGACATCTCCTCGTTCAGGTCGTAGAAGCCGACCTGGATGCCGTTGGCGTCGGGGTCGGCCGCAGCGGCATCGGTGAACGCCTCGACGCTGGCCACCACGCCGTCGGCCTTGAGGTTGCGGCCGATGGCCGCGACCGTCTCGCCCTCCTTGACCTCGAAGATCACCGAGCCCGTGCCCTCGCCGGAGAAGTCGTCGGCGCTGTCGAACAGGCCCTGGAGCTTGTCCATGCCGGTGAAGACGGCGAACCCGAGACCGCCGACGACGGCGCCGATCACGAGCAGCACCACCAGGCAGGACGCCGCGCTGCGAGTGCGTCGCGGTCGTACGCCGTCATCGCCGCTGAGGTAGGGCCCGTGGTCGTCGCCGTGCTCGTCGTGCCCAAGATCGTCGTGCCCAAGATCGTCGTGCCCAAGATCGTCGTGCCCAAGATCGTCGTGCGCGTGCTCGTCGTCGCGGGCGAGCAGCGAGCCGCCCCAGTCACCGTGCTCGCCGGTGTCCGACACCCCGTCGGGATGATCCCCCGTCGGGTCGACCGGGACGGGGTGGTCACCCCACTGGTCCTCGCGCTCGTCGCTCAAGACTCTCCCTGGTCGCTTGCCGGATCCCGGGTGGACCCCTGTGCCGGAGCGGCCACGTCCTCCCCAGGAGGCCGCCCCGTGGCGCGTTCTGTGTCAAGAGCATTCTGCAATATGACGACCGCCGCCGCTTGATCTACGACGGCTCGCCTCTTTTTCCCTTCCGCCCCTGCTGTCGCAGGACCGCCTCGGCCGAGACCGTGCTGAGCCGCTCGTCGCACAGCCGCACCGTGGCGCCCGTGCCGGCGACCGCCCCGACGAGGGTGTCGGCGAAGACCCGGACCTTCGCAGCCGCCGGCCCCTCGCCGCCCGACAGCGACCGCGGCAGACCGACCACCACCTCGAGCACCGCGTGCTCGACCACGAGGTCGCGCAGCCGGGCCAGGTCTCCCCGGCCCCGCGCGACGGTCTCCACCGGGGTGGCGATCAAGCCGTCGGGGTCGCTGAGGGCGACCCCGACGCGCACGTCTCCGACGTCGACGCCGAGGCGGCGACCGCGACGCATGCCCTCGGGCATCAGCCCCGGGCCAGCTCGGCGCGGACGTCGGCCAGCGCCTGCTCGACCTTGCTGGTGTCGGCGCCACCGCCCTGCGCGACGTCGTCCTTGCCGCCGCCACGGCCCCCGAGAGCAGTGGCCGCGGCCTTGACCAGCGCGTTGGCCGAGATCCCCCGCGAGCGCGCGGTGTCGTTGACCGCCACCACGACGGACGGCTTGCCGTTGGCCGAGCCGACGATCGCGACGACGCCCGGACGGTCATGGGCCAAACGTCCTCTCACGTCGAGCGCGAGACGTCGTACGTCGCCGGCGTCGGCGCCGTCGGCGCGGTGGCCCACGAAGGCGACCTCACCGATGGACTCGGCGGAGCCGGCGAGCTGGCCGGCCGCGGCCAGCAGCTGCGTGACACGGAAGGACTCGATCTCCTTCTCGGCCGAGCGCAGCCGCTCGACGAGGTCGGACACCCGCTCGGGCAGCTCCTCGGGGCGTGCCTTGAGGGCCTCGCTGAGCTGAGCCACCAGCACGTGCTCGCGCGCCAGGAAACGGTAGGCGTCGGCGCCCACGAGCGCCTCGACCCGACGGACGCCGGAGCCGATGGACGACTCCCCGAGCAGCTTCACGACGCCGAGCTGGGCCGAGCGGCCGGTATGGGTGCCGCCGCACAGCTCACGGGCCCAGTCGCCGACCGAGACCACGCGCACCTGGTCGCCGTACTTCTCACCGAAGAGGGCCATCGCCCCGGAGGCCACCGCCTCCTTCTGCGTCATGATCTCGGCCTCGACCGGCAGGTCGGCCAGCACGAGGTCGTTGACCCGCGCCTCCACGTCGGCCAGCACCGAGGTCGGCACCGAGCCGGTGGCGGAGAAGTCGAAGCGGAAGCGGCCGGGCGCGTTCTCCGAGCCGGCCTGCGTGGCGGTGTCGCCCAGCGCCTCACGGAACGCCTTGTGCACCATGTGGGTGGCGGTGTGGGCGCGGCTGATCGAGCGGCGACGCTCGACGTCGACGAGCGACTGGGCCGCCTCGCCGAGGGAGATCTCGCCGTCGAGAACCCGGACCTGGTGGACGATGAGACCCGTCAGCGGGGACTGCACGTCGAGCACCTCCACGCGGGCGCCGTTGCCGAGCTCGATGATGCCCTGGTCGGCCAGCTGGCCACCGCCCTCGGCGTAGAACGGCGTGCGGTCGAGCACGAGCTCGACCTCGTCGCCGGCGTGCGCGGTCGCGACCGAGCCGCCGCCGGAGACGATGCCGCGCACCGTGCCCTCGGAGACGACCTCGTCGTAGCCGGTGAACTCGACGCGCTCGCCCAGCCCCTCGGCCACCTCGCGGTAGGCCGTGGCGTCGCCGTGCTTGGTCTTCTTCGCCTTCGCGTCGGCCTTCGCGCGGTCGCGCTGCTGGCCCATCAGCCGTCGGAAGCCCTCCTCGTCGACGGCCAGGCCCTGCTCGGAGGCCATCTCGAGGGTCAGGTCGATCGGGAACCCGTAGGTGTCGTGCAGCGAGAAGGCACGCTCCGCGCTGAGCACGGTGCTCCCGGTCTTCTTCGCGTCACCCGCGGCGAGGTCGAAGATCTGCGTGCCGGCGCGCAGGGTGGCGCGGAACGCGTCCTCCTCGGCGTAGGCCACGGTCGAGATGCGGTCCCAGTCGCGGTGCAGCTCGGTGTAGGTCTCGCCCATCCGGTCGCGACTGACCGGCAGCAGCTCGGGAAGCACGCGGTCCTCGACGCCGAGCAGGCGCATGGAGCGGATCGCACGGCGCATCAGACGGCGCAGCACGTAGCCGCGGCCCTCGTTGCCCGGGGTCACGCCGTCGCCGATGAGCATGAGGCTGCTGCGGACGTGGTCGGCCACGACCCGCAGGCGTACGTCGTCACCCGGGTCGGCGCCGTAGCGGCGACCGGACAGCTCCTGGGCGCGCTCGATGACGGGGAACATGACGTCGATCTCGTACATGTTCTGCTTGCCCTGGAGCAGGTAGGCGACGCGCTCCAGACCCATCCCGGTGTCGATGTTCTTGCGGGGCAGGGACCCGACGATGTCGAAGTCCTCCTTCGACCGTACGGCGCTGAGCTCGTCCTGCATGAAGACGAGGTTCCAGAACTCCAGGTAGCGGTCCTCCAGCGCCGGCGCCATCGCCGGGCCCATCTCCTCCCAGTCGGCATCGGGGCCGAACTCCGGGCCGCGGTCGTAGAGGATCTCCGAACAGGGCCCGCCCGGCCCCGGCACGCCCATGGACCAGTAGTTCTCCTTCGGGCCGAGCTTGACGATCCGCTCGGCCGGCAGGCCGGTCACCTTCATCCACAGGTGCAGCGCCTCGTCGTCGCCGGCCAGCACCGAGGGGTAGAGCCGGCTCTCCTCGAGCCCGAAACCGCCCTGGTCGACCGGCTTGGTGACCAGGTCCCAGGCCAGCTCGACGGCGCCTTCCTTGAAGTAGTCGCCGAACGAGAAGTTGCCGCACATCTCGAAGAACGTGCCGTGCCGGGTGGTCTTGCCGACGTCCTCGATGTCAGGGGTGCGGATGCACTTCTGGACGCTCGTGGCTCGCGCGTAGGGCGCCGTCTCCTGCCCCAGGAAGTAGGGCTTGAACGGCACCATGCCGGCGTTCACGAAGAGCAGGTTGGGGTCGTCGACCAGCAACGGTGCCGATGGCACCGGGGTGTGTCCTCGCTGCTCGAAGTGCGCGATGAACCGTCGCCGGATCTCGGCGGTCTCCATCAGTCGTCGACCTTTCCTGTGGTGATCTCGGGGGTGTCCCCTGGGGTGTTCTCTTCATCAGGCACCAGCGTCAGCCGGGCCCGCAAGTCGGTTTCCTTGGCAGCCTTGCCGGTGGCCACCTCGTCGCGCAGGACCCGGGCGCCGGCCACCCACCCGTGCAGGCGGTCGTGGATCCCGTCGGCGCTCAGCGACTCCGCCGCACGGCGCGCGCGGACCGTGCTGTAGACGCCGGCCGCCGTCCCGGCCAGGAACCACAGTCCCCGCCTCATCGCCGCCTCAAGCCACGTCCTGGGCGCGGGCGGTCTGGATCGTCACGGGGCCCTCGCTGGTCCGCAGGTGCCGCACCAGGCGACGGGCCTCGCGGACCTCGGCGCGACGGACGCGCCGGGAGCGCCGTCGGGCGACGTGGGCCTCGGCGGCCGCACGGTCCAGCGCCTCCGGATGCAGAGCGCGTCGGACGCCGTGGGCGAGCGCGACTCCCTGGACGGCCAGGTCGACGGCGCGGTCCCGCAGCGAGGAGACGCCCTGGTGACGGGCGAGCGAGCCGACGATCCGCCCCTCGAGGGCTGCGCCCAGCTGCGGCCGGCGCGGCGGCGCGGACGGTACGGCGACCTCGCCGGAGGGCCGCGGGGACGCATCGGCGCCCGCGTCGTCGGCGACGACGTCGGTCAGCGTGGTGATGACGTACTGCTCCGGACGTCGGGTCCGAGCCACCGACTCGGCCCGTGCCACGTCGGCGGAGAGCTCCTCCACACGGGCCCCGAGCCGGTCGATCTGCTGCTGCGACCGAGCCAGCTGCTGCTCGTAGGCCCGGGCACGGGCGTCGGAGCGGGTGTTCCGACGGCGCCGCGCACGTCGGGCGACCACCACGAGCAGGACGAGCGAGGTCAGACCGAGAGTCGCGGCGGCCGTCAGCGCGAGCGCGACGAGCGGATCCATGAGACGTGACCCTACCCCCGCTCGGCGGGCTTCGGGACGGGGTGCCGGGTGCCTGGCCGGACCCGACTCAGCGTCCGCCGCGCACGAGCCGGCGCAGCTTCTCCCACCGCTGCTTGACCGCGGCCTCCGCCCCGAGTGCCGTGGGCCGGTAGTAGACGGCGTCCTTGACCACGTCCGGGGCGTACTGCTGCTCCACCACGCCGAACTCGCCGTCGTGGGCGTAGCGGTAGCTCGTGCCGTGACCGAGGTCCTTGCTGCCCGGGTAGTGGCCGTCGCGCAGGTGGGCCGGGACGCTCCCCACCTTGCCGGCGCGCACGTCGGCCTGCGCGGCGTCGATGGCGGCGATGACGGCGTTCGACTTCGGGGCCACGGCCAGCGCGATCACTGCCTGGGCCAGCGTCAGACGCCCCTCGGGCAGCCCGATGAGCTGCACGGCCTGGGCTGCGGCCACGGCCGTGGTCAGCGCTGTCGGGTCGGCCAGGCCGATGTCCTCGCTGGCCAGGATGACCAGCCGCCGAGCGATGAAGCGGGGGTCCTCCCCCGCCTCCACCATGCGGGCCAGGTAGTGCAGCGCCGCATCGGCGTCGGAGCCGCGGATGGACTTGATGAAGGCGCTGGTGACGTCGTAGTGCTGGTCGCCCTGCCGGTCGTAGCGCACCGCCGCGCGGTCCACGGCCCGTTCCGCGGTCGCGTACGTCGACCCGGTCGGTGCCCAGGGAGTCCGCGGCGCCCGCCGCCGCCTCGAGATAGGTCAGGGCTCGCCGGGCGTCCCCGCCGGCCAGCCGCACGAGGTGGTCGAGCGCCTCCTCCTCCAGCGTCACCCGGTCGGCCAGGCCCCGGGGGTCCGCGACCGCCCGCTCGATGACCCCGCGCACGTCGTCGTCGGTGAGCGAGGTGAGGGTCAGCAGCAGCGAGCGGGAGAGCAGCGGCGAGATCACGCTGAAGAAGGGGTTCTCGGTGGTGGCGGCCACGAGCGTCACCCAGCGGTTCTCCACCCCTGGCAGCAGGGCGTCCTGCTGGGCCTTGGTGAAGCGGTGCACCTCGTCGACGAACAGCACCGTCTCCTCGCCCGACGTCGCCAGCCGGTGGCGAGCGGCGTCGATGGCGGCCCGCACCTCCTTGACCCCCGCCGTCACGGCGGAGACCTCGACGAAGGCGCGCTGGGTCTGCCTGCTGAGGATGCTCGCGATGGTCGTCTTGCCGGTGCCCGGCGGGCCCCACAGCAGCAGGGACATCGGCTGGTCGCCCTCGACGAGGCGACGCAGCGGCGACCCGGGCGCGAGCAGCTGCTCCTGGCCGGCGAGGTCCTCGAGGGTCTCGGGCCGCATCCGCACGGCCAACGGGGCCGAGCCGTGCTGGTTGCCCGCGAGCGTGCCGGCGCCGGGGCCCCGCCCAGGCACGTGGGACGCCGTCGGCGTACCGCCGCCGGGCACGCCCGGGGTCACCGCCGTCGCGTCGAAGAGGCCCTCCACAGGCCGCAGCGTAACCCCGGCCGTCTCGGGACCCAGGTCCCGCCGTGTCCGACGACCGGTCCACGGGCGCAGAGCGTCGACGCGGAGGTCGACCGGCCGGCCCGCGGCGCGGTGCCGGCAGCACAGGAAGATCGCCGGGGACCGTCCGACAGGTCTACCCGGATCGTCGAGACCGGTGCATGAGGGAGGTAACGATTCGTTCACGACTCGGTCTCCGTTCGGGAACACAGGGTGACGAACGTCCTGCCCACTGCATAGGTTGCCCGTGCGGCGACCGGTCACCAACCGGGCGTCGTCATTCCTGGCTCGTGAACACCACGACGCGTTTCCTGACTGGAGGACCCCGTATGAGGCGACCAAAGAGATTGCTCTTTGCGATTCCGCTGACCCTTGCCCTGACGCTGACGGCGTGCAGCGCCGAGTCCGACTCACCGAGCTCGGAGGGCTCGGAGGGCGGCGAGGCCGCTGCCACCGAGGGCGGCACGTTCAGCCTCAACAGCAGCGAGCCGGAGGCGTTCGCCCCGACCAGCAACTGCTACTCGTCCGACTGCTCGCAGATCATCAACCTGGTCTGGACGAGCCTGCTGAAGGTCGACCCCGAGACCTCGGAGCAGAAGCTCCAGATGGCGGAGTCCTTCGAGTCCGAGGACGGCCAGAACTGGACCATCACGCTGAAGGACGGCTTCACGTTCACCAACGGTGAGCCCGTCGACGCCGAGTCCTACGTCCGTGCGTGGAACTACGCCGCGTACGCCCCCAACGCCACCCAGCTGGGCTTCTTCTTCTCCGGCATCGAGGGTTACGACGACCTCCAGGGTGAGAAGCCGAAGGCCGAGGAGATGTCGGGCCTCACGGTCGTCGACGACCTGACCTTCGAGGTCGCGCTCAGCGAGCCGTTCTCGCAGTTCCCGCTCACCATGAGCTACACCCCGGCCTCCGCGCCGATGGCTCAGGAGTGCCTCGACGACATCAAGGCCTGCAACGAGCAGCCCATCGGCAACGGCCCCTACCAGTTCGCCGAGGCCTGGAACCACAACCAGTCCATCACGCTGGAGAAGGTCGCCGACTACAGCGACGAGGAGACCGCCGGCCTGGCCGACGGCATCGAGTTCAAGATCTACGCCGACCTGAGCACGGCCTTCCGTGACTTCCAGGGTGGCAGCCTCGACATCGTCGTCCCCGACCCCTCGCAGTACGACCAGGCCCGGGCGCAGTACCCCGACAACCTGCTGCAGGTCGACGACGGCTCGTTCGCCTACTTCGGGTTCCCCTTCTACGAGGAGGACTTCCAGAAGCCTGAGATCCGTCAGGCCCTGTCGCTCGCCATCGACCGCCAGTCGATCATCGACAACGTCACCGGCGGCATCGACACCCCCGCCACCGACGTGATCTCGCCCTTCGTCCCGGGCAGCCGCGACGACGCCTGCGACTTCTGCGTCTACGACCCCGAGCAGGCCAAGGAGCTGTACGACGGCGCCGGTGGCATCGAGGGCGACAAGATCTCGATCTGGTTCAACAACGACGGTGGCCACGAGCAGTGGGTCAAGGCCATGGCTCAGGGCTGGAAGCAGGACCTCGGTCTCGACTTCGAGTTCAAGTCGCAGCCGTTCACGCCGTACCTCAAGGCCCTGGGCACCCAGTCCGAGGTCGACGGTCCCTACCGTCTCGGCTGGCTCCCGGACTACCCGTCCCCGGAGAACTACCTCGACCCGCTGTACGGCGAGGGCTCGTCGAACTACGGCAAGTGGGGCGTCGGCGACACCGCCGCCGACCAGCAGGAGTTCCTGGACCTGGTCGCCGAGGGCGACGCCGCCACGAGCGCCGAGGAGGGGCTGCCGTCCTACCAGGCCGCCGCTGACGTCGTGCTCGACAAGATGGTGGTCATCCCGCTGTGGTTCGGCAACACGTTCTACGTGCTGAGCGACAACGTCGAGAACGTGCAGTACAGCCCGACCGACCAGCTGCTTCTCTCCGAAGTGAGCGTCACCAGCTGATCAAGCCCCTGTGCGGGTGTGGACCGGTTCGTCTGGTCCACACCCGCACACCCTTGTACGCTTCCTGCCACCCTGACCTCGGGGCCTGACGCGCGAGCCCCCAGAAGGGATCTCCATGGGCCGCTACACCGTTCGACGCCTGCTCCAGTTCATCCCGGTGATCCTCGGCACCCTTTTCCTCCTGCACTACATGCAGACGCTGTCGTTCCAGATCAACGGCAACCCCATCCGCGCGATCTTCGGTGACCGGCAGCCGCCTCCCGAGACCATCGCGAACATCACCCGCGCCTACGGGCTCGACGACCCGTGCCTCGAGCAGACCGGCAACCCCTGTCTCGGCATGTTCGTCGACCGGTTGAAGAACATCGCCTCGGGCAACTTCGGGCAGGACTTCAACGGTCGCGACGTCATCGACCTGATCGTCCAAGCGCTCCCCTTCACCTTGAAGCTGACCTTCATGGCCGTGGTCTTCGAGACCGTCATCGGCATCATCGCCGGCGTGATGGCCGGCCTCCGCAAGGACAAGCTCACCGACAACCTCGTGCGCATCTCGACCACCCTGGTCATCTCGGTGCCGATCTTCGTCCTCGGTGTGCTGGTCCAGATCTTCCTCGGCCTCTACTTCGGAAACTGGCTGCGGAGCCGTGAGGTGCCGGACGCTCTGAAGGCGATGTTCTCGGTGTCCTACCAGGAGGACTATCCCTGGGCCAGCCTGGTGATCCCGGCGTTCGTCCTGGGCGCCCTCTCACTGGGGTTCATCGCTCGACTGACGCGCACGAGCCTCATCGAGAGCCTGCGGTCGGACTACGTGCGCACCGCCCGGGCCAAGGGGCTCAAGTCGAGCCGCGTGGTGGGCGTCCACGCCCTGCGCAACTCGCTGATCCCTGTGGTCACCTTCATCGGCATCGACATCGGGGTCCTCATGGGGGGCGCCCTGATCACCGAGGGCATCTACAACATCCCCGGGATCGGCGGGCTCACCTTCACCTCGATCAAGAACGGCGAGACCCCGGTCATCCTGGCTGTGGTGACGCTGCTGACGCTCGTGTTCCTGGTGGCGTCGCTGCTCGTCGACCTGCTCTACGCCGTCCTCGACCCAAGGATCCGTTATGAGTGACAACAGCGGCCCCACGTCCGGCAGCAGCGTCGAGGCGCACCACGCGGACGTTGCCGCGAACGAGCCACCCTCCGACAAGAAGCGCACGTCCGGCGGCAAGAGCCTGTGGGCCGACGCGCGCAGCGACCTCCTGCGCAGTCCCATGTTCATCGCCGCTCTCGTCGTCCTCCTGGTGGTCGTCTCGTGGGCCGTGGCCCCCGGGGTCTGGGCGACCTACGGACGCGACGAGTGCGTCCTGAACGAGGCGAGGCTGCCTCCGACGTGGTGGCCCTTCGCCCTGCCGCCCGGCGTCGAGCAGGGTGACCTCGTCGATGGTCACATCTTCGGCACCACCGTGCTCGGGTGCGACATGTACTCCGAGATCATCTACGGCGCGCGGCCCTCGATCATCGTCGCGGTGATGGTCACGCTCTTCACCACGATCATCGGGACCACCCTGGGGATCCTGTCCGGCTACTTCGGCGGCTGGACCGACACGATCATCTCCCGCATCACCGACATCGTGCTCGGCCTGCCGTTCCTGCTCGGCGCGCTGGTGTTCCTGGCGCTGCTGGGCACCCAGGGCATCTGGCCCCTGACACTGGTGCTGGTGGCCCTCGGCTGGACCTCGATGAGCCGGATCGTGCGCGGCAGCGTGCTGTCCCTGCGCGACCAGGACTTCGTCGACGCCGCCCGCGCCATGGGGGCCAGTGACACGCGGATCATCCTGCGCCACATCCTGCCCAACTCGCTGGCGCCGGTCATCGTGCTCGCCACGCTCTACGTCGGCTCGTTCGTGGCCGCCGAGGCGACGCTGACCTTCCTCGGCGTCGGCCTCCCGCAGGGCGAGACCCTGTCGTGGGGCATCACGATCCAGGAGGGGCAGAACCTGGCGACCGCGGGCTTCAGCCACCTGTTGATCTTCCCGTGCATCGCCCTGATCTTCACCGTGCTCAGCTTCATCCTCATGGGTGACAAGCTGCGCGACGCCCTCGACCCGAAGGGACGCTGATGGCTTCCGAGACCCTTCAGACCGGCAACGAGAACCAACGCGGCGGGGGCGACAGCGGGCAGGGGAAGAAGGCGCGCGTCGCGAAGGAGGCGCTGAGGAACGTCTCCTTCGACGAGGCCGCTCCCCTGCTCCAGGTCAAGGACCTCCACGTCGAGTTCCACACCCGCGAGGGTGTCGCGCACGCCGTCAACGGCGTCAACTTCACGGTCGAGGCCGGACGCACGCTGGGCATCCTCGGCGAGTCGGGCTGCGGCAAGTCCGTCACGGCGCAGGCCGTCATGGGCATCCTGGACATGCCCCCCGCCCGCATCTCCAGCGGCGAGGTCCTGCTCCAGGGCGTCGACCTGCTGAAGCTGCCGGAGGAGACACGTCGCCGCGTCCGCTCCGACCGGGTCGGCATGGTGTTCCAGGACGCGCTGAGCGCGCTGAACCCGCTGTTCTCGGTCGGCTGGCAGCTCGGCGAGCTGTTCCGGGTGCACCGCGGTTTCTCGCGCAAGCAGGCCAAGACCGAGTCGGTCCGGCTGCTCGACCTCGTCGGCATCCCCGACGCCAAGCGCCGCGTGGACGACTATCCGCACCAGTTCTCGGGCGGCATGCGCCAACGCGTCATGATCGCCATGGCGCTGGCGCTCGACCCTGACGTGCTCATCGCCGACGAGCCGACCACGGCGCTCGACGTGACGGTGCAGGCCCAGATCATGAAGCTGCTGGCCGACCTCCAGTCCGAGCGCAACATGGGTCTGATCCTCATCACGCACGACATGGGGGTGGTGGCCGACGTCGCCGACGACATCTGCGTGATGTACGCCGGCCGCGTCGTCGAGCGCGCAGACGTGCTGGACATCTACGCCCGTCCGGCCCACCCCTATGCCAAGGCCCTGCTGGAGTCGATCCCCCGCATCGACATGAAGGGCCAGGCGCTGGCGTCGATCAAGGGCCTGCCGCCCAGCCTGGTCGACCTGCCGACCGGGTGCAGCTTCCGACCCCGCTGCGGCTTCGCCAAGGACCGCTGCGCCACCGAGGAGCCGCCGCTCTACGAGGTGGACGGCACCCGCCAGAGTGCCTGCCACTACTACGAGGAGGTGCTCGGATCATGAGCGCGACGACCAACGAGGTGGTGCTGACCGCCGACAACGTGGTCAAGCACTTCCCCATCCAGGAGGGCATCGTCTTCAAGCGCACCGTCGGGCAGGTCAAGGCCGTCGACGGCGTCTCGCTTGAGCTGCGCAAGGGCGAGACCCTCGGCGTGGTCGGCGAGTCCGGCTGTGGCAAGTCCACCCTGGCCCGTGTGCTCATGGGCCTGATCCCGGCGACCTCGGGGTCGGTGAAGCTGCACGGCGAGGAGCTCGTCGGCATGTCGCAGAAGCGCCTGCGGGCGGTGCGCCGCAACGTGCAGATCATCTTCCAGGACCCCTACACCTCCCTCGACCCACGCATGAGCGTCGGCAAGATCGTTGGTGAGCCCTTCGAGATCCACCCCGACGTCGCTCCCAAGGGGTCGCGCCGGCAGAAGGTCATGGAGCTCCTCGAGGTGGTCGGGCTGAACCCCGAGCACATCAACCGCTACCCCCACCAGTTCAGCGGTGGTCAGCGGCAGCGCATCGGTATCGCCCGGGCCCTCGCCCTGCGGCCGAGCGTGATCATCTGCGACGAGCCGGTCTCCGCCCTCGACGTCTCGGTGCAGGCCCAGGTCGTCAACCTGCTGGGTGACCTGCAGAAGGAGTTCGACCTCTCCTACGTGTTCGTCGCTCACGACCTGTCGGTGGTGCGCCACATCTCTGACCGCGTGGCCGTGATGTACCTCGGCAAGCTCGCCGAGATCGGCAACGAGCACGAGATCTACGAGCGCCCCATGCACCCCTACACGCAGGCGCTGCTGTCCGCAGTGCCCGTGCCGGACCCGACGCTGCGCGGCCACCGCGAGCAGATCATGCTCGAGGGCGACCTGCCCTCGCCGGCCAACCCGCCCTCGGGGTGCCGCTTCCGCACCCGCTGCTGGAAGGCGCAGGACATCTGTGCCGAGCAGGAGCCCCCGCTGGAGCCGCACGGCGCCGCGGGACAGCTGGCCGCCTGCCACTTCGCCGAGCACCGCGACGTCGTCCACGCCGTCCAGTAACACCCGTCCGGCCGGACCATCCCCCCATGTAACGCGGGGTTATGGACGCCTCGCTTGGGTCACAACCCTGGCGAGGCGTCCACGCACCTCGGTCGGTTGGCCGCCGTACGTCGCTCAGCTCACCCGCGGGCCGGCAGCCGGCTCGTTGACCGGTGCGTCCGTGAGGGCGCTCGGCGCCGACGGCTTGGCGTCGACCCCGGCCTCCTTGCGCTGCTCGGGCGTGATGGCGGCCGGCGCGGCCGTCAGTGGGTCGTAGCCTCCCCCGCTCTTGGGGAAGGCGATGACATCGCGGATCGAGTCCGCACCCGACAGCAGCGCGCAGATCCGGTCCCACCCGAAGGCGATGCCGCCGTGCGGGGGAGCGCCGAACTTGAAGGCCTGCAGCAGGAAGCCGAACTTCTCGTCAGCCTCCTCCGCGCTGAGCCCCATGATCGCGAAGACGCGCTTCTGGACGTCCTCGCGGTGGATACGTATCGACCCGCCACCGATCTCGTTGCCGTTGCAGACGATGTCGTAGGCGTAGGCCAACGCGTTGCCGGGGTCGGTGTCGAAGGTGTCGACCGACTCGGGCTTGGGCGAGGTGAAGGCGTGGTGGACGGCGGTCCACGCGCCGCTGCCGACGGCGACGTCACCGGCCGCGGTGGCCTCGTCGGCGGGCTCGAACAGGGGGGCGTCGACGACCCAGAGGAACTCCCAGGCCGACTCGTCGATGGTGCCGGCCCGTCGACCGATCTCGAGCCGCGCCGCCCCGAGCAGCGCACGGGAGGACTTCGGCGCACCGGCGCCGAAGAAGATGCAGTCGCCCGGCTGGGCCCCGACGTGGGCCGCGATGCCGGCCCGTTCCTCGTCACTGATGTTCTTGGCCACCGGGCCGGTCAGCTCGCCGTCCTCCTTGACCAGCAGGTAGGCCAGCCCGCGCGCGCCGCGCTGCTTGGCCCACTCCTGCCAGGCGTCGAGCTGCTTGCGCGGCTGCGAGGCGCCGCCGGGCATGACGACCGCGCCGACGTACGGCGCCTGGAACACCCGGAAGGGGGTGCCGGCGAAGAACTCGGTGCACTCGACGAGCTCGCCGGGGCAGCGCAGGTCGGGCTTGTCGCTGCCGTAGCGGCGCATCGCCTCGGCGTAGGTCATGCGTGGGATCGGCGTGCTGATCTCGTGACCGATGAGGCTCCACAGCGCCGCGAGCACGGCCTCGGCCAGCTCGATGACGTCGTCCTGGTCGACGAACGACATCTCGATGTCGAGCTGGGTGAACTCCGGCTGCCGGTCGGCGCGGAAGTCCTCGTCGCGGTAGCAGCGCGCGATCTGGTAGTAGCGCTCCATGCCACCGACCATGAGCAGCTGCTTGAACAGCTGCGGGCTCTGGGGAAGCGCGTACCAGGAGCCCGGCCGCAGCCGCGCCGGCACCAGGAAGTCGCGGGCGCCCTCGGGGGTGGAGCGGGTCAGCGTCGGGGTCTCGACCTCGACGAACTCGCGGTCGTGCAGCACCGAGCGGGCGGCGTGGTTGACCTTGCTGCGCAGGCGCATCGCGGCGGCCGGTCCGGAGCGCCGCAGGTCGAGGTAGCGGTGCGCCAGGCGCACCTCCTCCCCCACCTCGACGTGGTCGTCGATGGGGAACGGCAGCGGCGCGCTCGGGCCGAGGATCTCGACCCCGGTCGCGATGACCTCGATGTCGCCGGTCGGCAGGTTCGGGTTCTGGTTGCCCTCGGGGCGCGTCGAGACCTCGCCGGTGACGGCGATGCAGGTCTCCGAGCGCAGCAGGTGCGCCAGGTCCTCGTCGCGGACGACGACCTGGGCGACGCCGCTGGACTCGCGCAGGTCGAGGAAGGCGACGCCTCCGTGGTCACGACGACGGGCCACCCAGCCGGCGAGGGTGACGGTCTGTCCGACGTGCTCGGCGCGCAGAGCGCCGGCGTCATGGGAGCGGATCAACGGGATTCTCCTTCGGGAGCCTCGGAAGGCCCTGATGACAGTGCGTGGGTGGAGACGACGTGGGGGCGGAGATCCTCGGCCGGCGGGGCCCAGGTGCCGGGATCGGCGTCGGCCTGGTCGCCGCTGCGGATGTCCTTGACCTGGTGGGCGGTCCCGCTCTCGCCCGGCTCGGCCGCAGGACCGGCCGGGAACCACACGAACGGGATGCCGCGGCGCTCGGCGTACCGGATCTGCTTGCCGAAGCGCTGCGCGGACGCCGCCACCTCGCAGGGGATGCCGCGGGCGCGAAGCGCGGTGGCGACGGCGTCGGAGGCCTCGCGGGCGTCCTCGTCGGCCAGCGCCACGAGCACGGCGGACGGCACCTTGCGGCTGCCGGTCACCTCGCCGCGGGCCAGCAGGGGCACCAGGACACGGCTGACGCCGAGCGAGATGCCCACCCCGGGGTACGTCGTGCGCCCGTCGTCGGCCAGGGCGTCGTACCGCCCGCCGGAGCAGATGGACCCCAGGCTCTCGCCTCCCTGGAGCCGGGTCTCGAAGACCGTGCCGGTGTAGTAGTCCAGGCCGCGGGCGATGGAGAGGTCGGCGACGACCTGGACGCGCCCGGAGACCAGCGGCGCGCAGCCGCGTACGACGGCAGCGAGCTCGGCGAGGCCCTCGTCGAGCAGCGGGTGCTCGACGCCGAGGGCGCGGACCTGCTCGACGAACGACTCGTCCGGTGTGGCGATCGCGGCCAGGGCGAGCGCCTGGTCGGCCTGCTCCTCGGACGCGCCCGCCTCCGTCACCAGGAGCCGGCGGACATCGTCGGCAGACAGCTTGTCGAGCTTGTCGACCAGCCGCATGACCTCGTCGGAGTCAGTGACCCCGAGGCCGGCGTAGAAGCCCTGGATCAGCTTGCGGTTGTTGACCTGCACACGAAAAGGCGGCAGCACCTCGAGCTCGGTCAGCGCCTCGACCATGACGCGCGCGACCTCGACGTCGTGGTGGGTCGGCAGCGTGTCGCGGCCGATGATGTCGATGTCGGCCTGGGTGAACTCGCGGTAGCGGCCCTCCTGCGGCCGCTCGCCGCGCCACACCTTCTGGATCTGGAAGCGGCGGAAGGGGAACTCCAGCTTGCCCGCGTTCTCGAGCACGTAGCGCGCGAAGGGGACCGTCAGGTCGAAGTGCAGGCCGATCCCGGCGTCGGCGCCGGCCTCGACCTCCTGGAGCCGGCGCAGGACGTAGACCTCCTTGGAGGTGTCGCCCTTGCGCAGCAGCTGGTCCATCGGCTCGACTGCGCGGGTCTCGACCCCGGCGAAGCCGTGCAGCTCGAAGGTGCGGCGCAGCGTGTCGAGGACGTGCTGCTCGACGATGCGCTGCTCGGGCAGCAGCTCGGGGAAGCCGCTGAGAGGTGTGGGCTTCTTGGCCATCACAGCCCCCGGGAGGGCGGCCGCGTGCTGGTGCCGGCCCGGTCGGACGGGCGCTGCAGCTCGAGCAGGAACGGATTGGTGGCGCGCTCCTGGCCGATGCTGGTCTGCTCGCCGTGACCGGGCAGGACGGCGATGTCGTCGGGCAGGCTCAGCACCTTGCTCGTCAAGGACTCCAGCATCACCGCGTGGTCGCCGCCGGGCAGGTCCGTGCGCCCGATGGACCCGGCGAAGAGCAGGTCGCCGGAGAACATGACCTGGCTGATCTCGCCGGGCGCACCGCCGTACGGCGTGCGGAAGGTGATCGAGCCCGGGGTGTGGCCGGGGGTGTGGTCGACGCTGAACGTCAGGCCCGCGAGCTCGAGGTCGGCGCCGTCACCGATCTCGGTGACCGCGTCCGGCTCGGCGAACTCGTACTTCCCGCCGAGCAGCATCCCGGCCGTCTCCGGCGACATGCCGGCCATCGGGTCCGAGAGCAGGTGGCGGTCCGCGGGGTGGATGTAGGCCGTGGCGTCGTAGCTGCCCGCCACCGGGGCCACGCACCACATGTGGTCGATGTGACCGTGGGTGACCAGCACCGCGACCGGCTTCAGGCCGTGCTCGCGCACGACGTCGTCGACTCCGGAGGCGGCATCCTTGCCCGGGTCGACCACGACGCACTCGGCGCCGGCCTGGGGGGCCACGACGTAGCAGTTGGTCCCCCACGGCCCCGCGGGGAATCCGGCGATGAACACGGTGATCTCTCCTGCGGGTGCTGATGGACGTCGGGGGACGCTGCTGGACCCGGCGAAGCCTACCGAGGGCGGGGGTCCATCGAAGAATCCGTTTCCTACCGCTCCGGGGTCGGCTTCGCCTCAACGACTACCATGACCACGCAGTGCCGCTGAGGGTCCCGTGCCCCGCGGCGCGACGTGCGCAAACCGACACGCGCCGGCAGTTTGTCGGCGCCGACACGAGGTGACCCTCCGTGAACCCCACCCCGGCCCCGACTCCCTCCGAGCAGACTCCTTCCGAGCAGACGCCCGATCAGGCGTCCGGGGAGCAGCCACCCCCCACCCCCCCGGAGGTGGCCGAGCCGGTCCCCAGCGAGGCCGCGGCTGAGCCGACCGTCGACCAGGCTCAGGACGAGCCCGCACCGGCCGAGCCCGCACCGGCCGAGCCCGCACCAGCCGCACCGGCACGGCCGGTGCCCCGTCCGCCCGGTCCGCGACCGGTCCCGCGGCCGGCGCCGCCGAAGCGACCCGGCGCCTCACCCGCGCCCGTCGTACCCACCCCTGCTCTGGAGCCCAGCGACTCCGCCACCTGGGGTCGCGTGGACTCCGAGGGCGCGGTGTTCGTGCGGACCCGCGACGGCGAGCGTCAGGTCGGGCAGTGGCCCGACGGCGACCCCGAGGAGGTGCTGGCGCTCTTCGCCCGGAAGTACGACGCCCTCGCCTTCGAGGTGGGGCTGCTCGAGCAGCGGGTCAAGGCCGGCACGGCGTCGCCCGAAGACGCCGGAGCGGCCCTCAAGCAGATCCGTCCGACGTTGGACGAGGCCGCGTTCGTGGGCGACACCGACGCCCTCGCGGGGCGTGTCTCCGCGCTCGAGACCCTGATCAAGGAGCAGCGGGAGCGCCGACGCGCAGAGCGGGCCGAGAAGGTCGCCGCGGCGCGCACCCGCAAGGAGGAGCTCGTCTCCGAGGCCGAGACGTTGGCCGCCGGGGAGAACTGGCGCTCCGGCGCCGACCGGCTGAGGGCGCTGCTCGACGAGTGGAAGTCGCTTCCCCGGCTCGACAAGGCCGCCGACGACGCCCTGTGGCGACGGTTCTCGTCGGCCCGCACGACGTACACCCGGCACCGCAAGGCGCACTTCGCCGAGCTCGATGAGAAGCGCGAAGGTGCGCGGGTGGTCAAGGAGCGGCTGGTCACCGAGGCCGAGAAGCTGTCCGGCTCGACCGAGTGGGGCCCGACCGCAGGCGCCTACCGCGACCTCATGCGGCGCTGGAAGGCTGCCGGCCCGGCGCCCCGCGACGTCGAGGAGGACCTCTGGCGCCGTTTCCGCGCAGCCCAGGACACGTTCTTCGGAGCCCGCGACGCCGAGGCGGCCGCGACCGACGCGGAGTTCGCCGCCAACGCGACGGTCAAGGAGGCGATCCTGGTCAAGGCCGAGGCGCTGGTGCCGGTGAAGGACGTCGCGGCGGCGAAGTCGGTCTTCCGCGACCTCGCCGACCAGTGGGACGAGGCGGGCAAGGTGCCGCGCGAGCGGATCAAGGAGCTCGAGGGCCGCATGCGGACCGTCGAGAAGGCGATCCGCGACGTGGAGGACCAGGCCTGGCAGCGCTCCAACCCCGAGGCTCGGGCCCGGGCGGCGGACACGGTGGCTCAGCTCGAGGCGTCGCTGGCCGACCTGGAGTCCAAGCGCGCCACGGCGGAGGCGGCTGGCAACGACCGCAAGGCCGCCGAGCACGCCGCCGCCATCGAGGCCCGTTCGGCCTGGCTGGCCCAGGCCCAGAAGGCGCTCACCGAGTTCTCCTGACCCTGCCTCTCCCCGCAAGACGTCACGCAACGGCCGAGACGCCACGTCGGCTCGCGGGGGTTGAGGGGTCGGGTCAGGAGGTGACGCGGTAGGCGTCGAAGACGCCTTCGACCTGGCGTACGGCGCGCAGGACGTGGCCGAGGTGCTTGGGGTCGCCCATCTCGAAGGTGAACCTGCTCTTGGCGACCCGGTCGCGGCCGGTGTTCAACGACGCGGCCAGGATGTTGACGTGCATGTCCGAGAGCGACTTGGTGATGTCGGAGAGCAGCCGGGCCCGGTCGAGCGCCTCGACCTGGATGTTGACCAGGAACATCGACCGCTCGGTGGGGGCCCAGTCGACCTCGACGATGCGCTCGGACTGCTGGCGCAGCGAGTCGGCGTTGGTGCAGTCGCGGCGGTGGACCGAGACCCCGGCCCCGCGGGTCACGAAGCCCATGATCTCGTCGCCGGGCACCGGTGTGCAGCACTTGGCGAGCTTGACCCAGACGTCGGCGTCACCGCGCACGATGACGCCCGCGTCGCCCGGTGAGGGGCGCCGTCCCGACCGCCGCCCGGTGATCTGGACGGCCTCGGCCAGGTCCTCCGTCGCGCCGTCCTCGCCCCCGAACAGGTCCATGACACGGCGTACGACGGTCTGCGCGCCCAGGTGCCCCTCGCCGACCGAGGCGTAGAGCGCGGACACGTCCGCCAGCCGCATCTCGGCCGCCACGGTCGAGAGCGTCTCGTGGGTCATCACGCGCTTGAGGGGCAGCCCCTCCTTGCGCATCAGCCGCGCGATCTGGTCCTTGCCCTTGTCGACGGCCTCCTCGCGACGCTCCTTGGTGAACCACTGCCGGATCTTGGTCCGCGCGCGTTGGGACCGCACGAAGGTCAGCCAGTCCCGGCTCGGGCCGGCCGACTGCGCCTTGGAGGTGAAGACCTCGACGACGTCGCCGTTGTCCAGGGTCGACTCCAGCGGCACCAGGCGACCGTTGACCCGGGCGCCGATGGTGCGGTGGCCGACCTCGGTGTGGATGGCGTAGGCGAAGTCGACGGGGGTCGCGGACGCCGGCAGCGCGATCACGTCGCCGGCCGGGGTGAAGACGTAGACCTCGGAGGCGTTGATCTCGAAGCGCAGCGACTCCAGGAACTCACCGGGGTCCTCGGTGTCCTGCTGCCAGTCGAGCAGCTGGCGCACCCAGGCCATCTCCGCGGTGTTGCCGTCGGCGGCCTTGCGGTCGGTGTCGACCCCGGCCCGCATGTTCTCCTTGTACTTCCAGTGCGCCGCGATGCCGTACTCCGCGCGACGGTGCATCGCGTAGGTCCGGATCTGCAGCTCGACGGGCTTGCCCTCGAGGCCGATCACCGTGGTGTGCAGCGACTGGTACATGTTGAACTTCGGCATCGCCACGAAGTCCTTGAACCGACCCGGCACCGGGTTCCACCGCGAGTGGATCGCGCCGAGCGCGGCGTAGCAGTCGCGGTCGTCCTCGACGAGGATCCGGATGCCGATGAGGTCGTAGATGTCGGAGAACTCGCGGCCCCGCACGATCATCTTCTGGTAGATCGAGTAGTAGTGCTTCGGCCGCCCGCGCACCGTCGCCTTGATGCGCGAGGAGGCCAGGTCACGCTCGACCTGGGCGATCACCCGGGCCAGGTAGTTGTCGCGCGAGGGTGCCCGCTCGGCGACCAGCCGCACGATCTCGTCGTACATCTTGGGGTGCAGGGTGCCGAAGGCGAGGTCCTCCAGCTCCCACTTGAGGGTGTTCATGCCCAGACGGTGGGCCAGCGGCGCGAAGATCTCGAGCGTCTCGCGGGCCTTGCGCTCCTGGGTCGACTGCTTGAGGTAGCGCAGCGTGCGCATGTTGTGCAGCCGGTCGGCGAGCTTGATGACCAGCACCCGGATGTCGCGCGACATCGCCACGATCATCTTGCGGATCGTCTCGGCCTCGGCGCTCTCGCCGTACTTCACCTTGTCGAGCTTGGTGACGCCGTCGACGAGCAGCGCCACCTCCTCGCCGAACTCCCGCGCCACGTCGCCGAGCGTGTACGGCGTGTCCTCGACCGTGTCGTGGAGCAGCGCCGCCACCAGCGTCGGCTCGGTCATGCCGAGCTCGGCCAGGATCGTGGTCACCGCCAACGGGTGCGTGATGTAGGGCTCGCCGCTCTTGCGCTTCTGCTCGGCGTGGAGCCGCTGGGCGGTGTAGTAGGCGCGCTCGAGCAGAGCCAGGTCGGCCTTGGGGTGGTTGGCCTTGACGACGCGGAACAAAGGCTCCAGGACAGGGTTGGTGGCCTGACCCTTGGTGCCGATCCGCGCCAGGCGGGCCCGCATGCCTCCGGCCCCCGTGGCCGGTCCACCCATCGGGGCGGGGCTCGCGGGGCGACGGTCGGGGCGGAAGCGGCGACGGCCTGCTCGGGGGGCGCGTCGGGGACGGGCGCAGGAGTGGGCGCAGGAGTGGGCGCAGGAGTGGGCGCGGTGGTGTCCGCGGTGTCGGTGGACACCGGTCCTGCTGACCGCTCGTCCGGCACGCGTGGCCCCTTCCGCCGTGGTCCGGCCAGTCTATGCAGCCGGGGAACCCGTGCGGAGCCGCACGCCGCTCAGACGGTGTGCAGCACGGTGAGCGGGGCTCCGCCGAGCTGGTCGCGGCCGGGCAGGAAGGACAGCTCCATGAGCACCGCGACCCCGGCGACCTCGCCGCCGCACTGCTCGATGAGGGTGCGGGTGGCGGCGACCGTGCCGCCGGTGGCGAGGACGTCGTCGACGACGAGGACGCGCTCCCCCGGACCGATCGCGTCCTGGTGGACCTGCAGGACCGCCTCGCCGTACTCCAGGGAGTACGACACCTCGTGGGTGTCACCGGGAAGCTTCCCGGCCTTGCGGACCGGCACGAACCCGACGCCGAGCTCGAGGGCGACGGGAGCGGCGAAGATGAACCCGCGCGCCTCCATGCCCACGACCTTGGTCACCGCGGTCGCCCCGGCGTCGTCACGACCGGCAGCCGCCAGGGCGAGCACGACCGATCGGAAGCCCACGTGGTCGGCCAGCAGCGGCGTGATGTCCTTGAAGACGATGCCGGGCTCGGGGAAGTCCTGGACGTCGCGGATCAGCCTCTGCAGGTGAGCGACGGTGTCACTGTCGCTCACTGCTTGCCCCGCCGCGAGCGGGGCTTGCGGCTGGGCTGCGGCCGTCGGGCGGCCGTCGAGTCCGACACCGGACGGGCCGTGCCGGGGCGCTCCCCGGCGGTGACCCGGCTCGGTGCTCCTGGAGGCACCGGACGGTTGCCGCCCGAGGTCGTCGGTCGGGCCGGGCCGGGAGTGTCACCACCGCGCCCCGGCGGCGGAGCATCGGGGTCGTCCGGGTCGTCGAGGATCGGCATGTCCTCGCGGAACACCGGCACCTCGGCGAAGCGGTCGACCGGCTGACGGCTGCGGTGGCGCCGGACCCGCTGGTCGCCTGCCTTGACGCCCGGTTCGAGCTCCTTGAGCTGCACCAGGAGCGGGGTCGCGATGAAGATCGAGGAGTAGGCGCCGGCCGCCATGCCGACGAAGAGCGCGAGCGACAGGTCCTTCAGGGCACCGGAGCCCGAGCACGAACGCGCCGACGTAGAGCAGCGCACCGACGGGCAGCAACGCCACGATCGAGGTGTTGATCGACCGCACCAACGTCTGGTTGACCGCCAGGTTGGCCGCCTCGGCGTAGGTCTGGTGGGTCCGGCTGAGGGCTGCTGTGTTCTCCCGGACCTTGTCGAAGACGACCACGGTGTCGTAGAGCGAGAAGCCGAGGATCGTCAGGACTCCGGTGACGGTGGCAGGGGTGACCTCGAACCCGACGAGCGCGTAGATGCCGATGGTGATGATGAGGTCGTGGCCCAGCGCCACCAGGGCGGCCACCGACATCTTCCACTCGCGGAAGTAGGCCCAGATCATCAGCACGACGAGCACGAGGAACACGACCAGGCCGGTCAGAGCCCGCTCAGCGACCTGCTGGCCCCACGAGGGCCCGATCTGCGACGAGCTGAGGTCCTCGACCCCCTCCACGCCGCGGATGGCGTCGTCGACGACGATCGACTCCTCGGTGGTCAGCGGCTCGGTCTGGACCCGGATGAGGTTGCCGTCGGAGCCTGAGGTGTTGACGGTCGGCGAGGAGGCGTCCTCGATCTCGGTGCCCATCACGGCGTCCCGGACCGCGACGACCGCGTCGTCGTCGGCCTGTCCGGAGACGAAGGAGACGCGGTACTCGACGCCGCCCTCGAACTCGATGCCGTAGTTGAGCTGCTTGAAGACCAGCCCGGAGAGCGCCACGGCGATGATGACGGCCGAGAAGCCGTACCAGAGCCACTTGCGGCCGACGAAGTCGATCGAGACACGGCCGTCGTAGAGCGACTGGCCCAGACGTGCGAGGCGGCTCATCGGGCACCTACTCCGTGGAGGGGGCGGGCGCCGATGTGGTCGATCCCGGCCTGCTCGGCCGAGAAGCCCGACAGCTTGTGGCCGGTCGAGAAGAACCGGAACTGGGCCAGCCAGGTGGTCATCGGCTTGGTGAACAGGAAGAACACGACGAGGTCGATCAGCGTGCTGATGCCCAGAGCGAACGCGAAGCCCTTCACCACGCCGATGGCGAAGATGTAGAGCACGACGGCGGCCAGCAGGGAAACCGCGTCAGCGGCGACACAGGTGGCGCGGGCACGCACCCAGCCGGCCTCGACGGCGACGCGCACGGACTTCCCGTCGCGCATCTCGTCACGTATTCGCTCGAAGTAGACGATGAACGAGTCGGCGGTGATACCCACCGCCACGATCAGACCGGCGATGCCGGGCAGCGTGAGCGTGAAGCCTGCGGTCTCGGACAGGAAGATGACCGCCGCGTAGGTCAGCGCACCCGCCACCGCCAGCGAGGCGACCACCACGACGCCGAGGCCGCGGTAGTAGACCATGCAGTAGATCAGCACGAGGGCCATGCCGATGGCGCCGGCGAGCAGACCGGCCGACAGCTGGTCCGCGGCCAGGGTCGGGCCCTCCTCGGAGACCACCGAGTCGTCGAACTCCAGCGGCAGGGCGCCGTACTTCAGGCTGTTGGCCAGCGACTGCGCCGAGACCTGGGTGAAGTCGCCGCTGATCTGGGCGTTCCCGTCGATGATCGCGCTGTTGACGCCCGGGGCGCTCAGCACCTCGCCGTCGAGGACGATGGCAAAGCGGTCGTCGGTGTTGACCAGGGCGCGCGTGACGTCGGCGAAGACGTCGGTGGCCTCGCCGTCGAAGTCGAGGTTGACGACGTACTGGACGTCGTTCTGCGGGATGCCGGAGCTGGCGTCGTTGAGCTGGGTGCCCTCGATGACGGCCGGCGTCATGAGGTACTTGATGCCGTCCTCGTCGCAGGCGATCAACGGCTTGCCCGGGACGTCGGGACGGTCGCCCTCGCAGGTGAAGCGCTGGAACTGCTGCAGCGACTTCGCGTCGGGAGCCTGGACCCAGGCCAGCAGCTCGGCGAGGTCGGAGTCGCCGTCGGGCACGGGTGCGGCCTCGGGGGCGGGCGGCGTCTGCGCGCCGCCTCCGGCACCGTCCCCGGCTCCCCCTCCAGCGCCCTCGCCGGCACCGTCGTCGGCGCCGCCGGTGTCGTTGTTGGCGTTGCCGAGCCGCAGCAGACCCTCGGAGACCGCGCGACCCGCCGGTGAGGCGTCGTCGCTGGGCTCGACCGTCTGGTCCTCAGCCGCGTCGTCGCCGCCGTTGGCCCCGCCGCCGTTGGCCCCGCCGCCGTTACCGCCGTTGCCGCCGTTGCCGCCGTTGCTCTCCGACGGAGAGGGCTCGGGCTGGGGCTGGGTCGCCTCAGGCGTGCCTGGCGCTGCCGCCGCGACGAGCCGGAAACGCAGCTGCGCGGTCTGCTGGACGGTCTCCACGAGGTCCTTGCGGTTCTCCCCGGGGATCTCGACGATGATCGTGTCGCCACCCTGGGTGGCGACCTCGGACTCCGCGACGCCTTGGCCGTTGACGCGGCTGTCGATGATCGTCGCGGCCTCCTCGAGCTTCTCCGGGGTGATCTCCTCGCCCGTCGTGGTGCTCGCGCTCAGCGTGATGCGGGTGCCGCCCTGAAGGTCCAGGCCCAGCTTGGGGGCCCACACGCCGTTGAGAGCCAGTCCGCCGTACATGGCGATGACCACCAGGGCGAAGACGATCAGCGTGCGCCCGGGTCGGGACGCCTTGTTCGCCATGCTGCTCCTCGCAGATTCGTTCGGTTCCGGGTCGCGGCGCAGCCGCGCAGGTCAGGACGTGCTGGGTCGGTGCGGGTCCGTGCCGGAGGCGCCCGGGTCGGTCTCGTCGGTGTACGACGTGCCGTCCTCGTAGGTGGTGCTGTCGTCGTACGTCGCACCGTCGTCGTCGTAGGACTCGTCGTGGCTCGTCACGACCGGCTCGCTCAGCGTGCGGACGACCGCCTGGCGCGCCACCGTCATGTGGGCGCCCGACGAGATCTCGAGCAGCATGAACTCCGGCCCGGCCTCGACGACGTGTCCCACGATGCCGGAGCCGAGGAGGACCTGGTCACCCACGACCACCGCGCTCTGGGCCTGCTGCAGCGCCTGCTGCCGCTTGCGCTGGGGCCGGATCAGCAGCAGCCAGAACGCGAGGAAGATGAGCACGAAGGGGAGCAGCTGCTCCAGTCCGTTCACGCGCTGCACCTCTCTCGTCGGGGTCCGGGACCGGCCCGGACCGTAGATCGGATCTGTGTCGCTCCGCCGCGGACGGGTCCGCCGGACGGCACGACACAGGGACCGGTGGTCGGCCGGTCAACGGCCGAGTGTAGCCCCCGCGACTCCCAGAACCGATTCGCCCGCGCGGCGGTGGAGCCACGGGTCCCCCGCTCTCGCGCGACCTTCCACAGCTGCTCAGGAGTCGAAGAGCGTGTCGGGCGCCGAGGAGCCGCCGGCGGCGGGCGGGCGCAGCCCGACGTGCTCCCACCCGGCGGCAGTGGCGATCCGCCCGCGCGGCGTCCGGGCGAGCAGACCGAGCCGGACCAGGAAGGGCTCGGCGACCTCCTCGACGGTCTCGCGCTCCTCCCCTACCGCGACGGCCAGCGTGCTCAGGCCCACGGGTCCGCCGCCGAAACGTCGGCAGAGCGCGTCGAGCACGCCCCGGTCGAGCCGGTCGAGGCCACTGGCGTCGACCTCGTAGAGGTCCAGGGCCCGGTGAGCGATCTCGAGGGTGCAGACCCCGTCGGAGCGCACCTGGGCGTAGTCACGGACCCGTCGCAGCAGCCGGTTCGCGATGCGTGGCGTGCCCCGGCTGCGGCCGGCGATCTCGGCCGCACCGTCGTCGGTCAGGGTGACGTCCAGCAGGCGGGAGCTGCGCCGCACGATCAGCTCGAGCTCGGCGGGCTCGTAGAAGTCGAGGTGGGCGGTGAAGCCGAAGCGGTCGCGCAGCGGTCCGGGCAGCAGCCCGGCCCGCGTGGTGGCACCGACGAGGGTGAACGGAGGAAGCTCGAGCGGGATGGCGGTGGCGCCCGGCCCCTTGCCGACGACGACGTCGACCCGGAAGTCCTCCATCGCCAGGTAGAGCATCTCCTCGGCCGGCCGTGCCATCCGGTGGATCTCGTCGACGAAGAGCACGTCGCCCTCGTTGAGCCCGGACAGGATGGCCGCCAGGTCGCCGGCGTGGGTGATCGCCGGCCCGCTGGTCAGGCGCAGCGGGGCGCCGACCTCGGCCGCGATGATCATCGCCATCGTGGTCTTGCCCAGGCCGGGCGGGCCGCTGAGCAGCACGTGGTCCGGCGCCCTGCCCCGACCGAGCGCCGCGTGCAGGACGAGCGCGAGCTGCTCGCGGACCCGCTCCTGCCCGATCAGCTCGTCGAGGGTGCGGGGCCGCAGCGCCGCCTCGACGGCACGGTCGTCGAGGTCGGCCTGCGCGTCGATCAGCGCGCGGCTCTCGACGTAGGCGATCTCCGCCGCGCTGAGCTCCTCGAGGTCGCGGTCCACCTCAGCGTCCGCTCATCGAGCGCAGCGCGAGCCGCAGCACGGTGGCCACGTCGGGCACCTCGTCCTCGTCGGGCACCGCGAGCGCGATGCCCTTGTCGGCCTCCTTGCTCGACCAGCCGAGGCCGACGAGCGCCTCGCGCACCTGGACCCGCCAGGCCGGCTCGCCCGCCACGGGCGCCGGGGACGAGGGCGAGGAGTCGCCGGTCGGCGGCCCGATCCGGTCCTTGAGCTCCAAGATGATGCGCTGGGCGCCTTTCTGGCCGATGCCGGGCACCTGGGTCAGCGTGCGCACGTCCTCGGTGGTCACGGCGCGTCGGAGGTCGTCGGGCGAGAGCACGGCCAGCATGGCCTGCGCCAGCTTCGGGCCGACCCCGCTGGCGGTCTGCAGCATGACGAACAGCTGCTTCTCGTCCTCGTCGAGGAAGCCGAACAACGTCAGGGAGTCCTCGCGGACGACCATGCTCGCCGGCAGGCTCGCGGTCGCCCCGCTGCGCAACGTGGCGAGCGTGCCGGGGTTGCACAGCAGCTCGATCCCGATGCCCCCGACGTCGAGCACCGCCGACGTCAGCCCGACCTGGGCCACTTCTCCTCGCACGAACGCGATCATGTGCTGGTCCTCCTGGTCGGACCGCGGCCCCGCGCGCGGCCCGGGTGCCGGGTGCCACCGGGGTCGGGGGGCCGCCGTGGCGGTGTGCGTCGTACGGCGGTCTGGAACCGGGCCTGGGCTCCCCCGCGCCAGACGTGGCAGATCGCCAGGCCGAGCGCGTCGGCGGCGTCGGCCGGGGTCGGCCGGTGGGGCAGCCGGAGCAGGCGGGTGACCATCGCCGCGACCTGCTGCTTGTCGGCGCGGCCGCTGCCGGTGACGGCGGCCTTCATCTCGCTGGGCGTGTAGGTCGCCACCGGGATGCCGCGCCGGGCGGCCGCCACGAGGGCGAGGCCGCTGACCTGGGCGGTGCCCATGACGGTGCGGACGTTGTGCTGGCTGAAGACCCGCTCCACCGCGACGGCGTCGGGGGTGTGCCGGTCCAGCCAGTGAGCCGATCTGCTGGTCGATGAGCAGCAGCCGGTCGGCCAACGGCGCGTCCGACGGGCTCTTGAGCACCCCGACGTCGACGAGCGACAGCGGGCCTGCCCACGTCACCGGTGACCACGCCGACACCGCAGCGCGTCAGCCCGGGGTCGATCCCGAGGACCAGCATGGGCAGCCTTCCGTCCGAACACATGTTCGGACTCACGCTAGCCCAGCACCTCCCGGGCAGCCACCAACGACGCGCCGGTCAGGCGTCGAGCGAGGCCAGCACCTCGTCGGGGATGTCGACGTTGGCGAAGACGTTCTGCACGTCGTCGAGGTCCTCCAGGGCCTCGACCAGCCGCATCACCTTGCCGGCACCGTCGGCGTCGACGGTGACCTCCATCGACGGCACGAACTGCGCGTCGGCGGAGTCGTAGTCGAGCCCGGCCTCCTGCAGCGCGGTCCGTACGGCGACCAGGTCGGTGGCCTCACTGAGCACCTCGAAGGACTCACCCAGGTCGTTGACGTCCTCGGCGCCGGCGTCGAGGGTCGCCTCGAGGACGTCGTCCTCGCTGACCTCACGGCTCTCCTGGTGCTTGGGCAGCACCACGACCCCCTTGCGGTGGAAGAGGTAGGCGACGGAGCCCGGGTCGGCCAGCGAGCCACCGTTGCGGGTGGCTGCGGTGCGGACCTCCATCGCGGCACGGTTCTTGTTGTCGGTCAGGCACTCGATGAGGATCGCGACGCCGCCCGGGCCGTACCCCTCGTACATGATCGTGGTGTAGTCGGCCCCGCCGGCCTCGGCGCCCGACCCCCGCTTGACGGCACGGTCGATGTTGTCGTTGGGGACCGAGGACTTCTTGGCCTTCTGGATCGCGTCGTAGAGCGTCGGGTTGCCGGAGATGTCCCCGCCCCCCATGCGCGCTGCGACCTCGATGTTCTTGATGAGCTTCGCGAACATCTTGCCGCGCCGAGCGTCGACGACGGCCTTCTTGTGCTTCGTGGTCGCCCACTTGGAATGGCCTGACATGGTCCCCTCTTCCTCTCCTGCGGCGACGTGTGTCGAGTCGGTCGGAGGTCCGGCGACCGGTCCTGGCGTCAGGACCGAGCGGTGCTGCGCACCACGTCGACGAAGAACGCGTGCACGCGCGGGTCACCGGTGACCTCGGGGTGGAACGACGTGGCGACCAGGTGCGCCTGCCGGACCGCGACGATCCTACCCGCGGCCGGGCCGGTCGCCACGGTGCCGACGACCTCCACGTCGGGGCCGATCTTCTCCACCCAGGGCGCCCGGATGAACATCGCGTGGAAGGGCCGGTCGAGCTCGCCGAGGTGCTCGAGGTCGAGGTCGGCCTCGAAGGAGTCGACCTGGCGCCCGAAGGCGTTGCGGCGGACGACGACGTCGAGGCCGCCGATGGTCTCCTGGTCGGAGGTGCCGCCCTCGATGCGGTCGGCCAGCATGATCATCCCCGCGCAGGTGCCGAACATCGGCAGTCCGCCGCGGGCCGCCTCCCGGAGCGGCTCGAGCAGGTCGAAGGTCCGGGCCAGCGTCGACATCGTGGTCGACTCGCCGCCGGGCAGGATCAGCCCGTCGACCTCGTCGAGCTCGCGCGCCCGTCGTACCGGGACGCCGTGCGCCCCGCACGCGGCGAGCATCGCGACGTGCTCACGCACGTCGCCCTGGAGCGCCAGCACCCCGATGCGGGGCGCCGGGGCTGGCACACTCCGGGGGCTCGAGGGGACCGGCGTCGTCACCAGCCGCGCTCGGAGAGCCGGTGCGGCTCGGGGATCTCGTCGACGTTCAGCCCGACCATGGCCTCGCCGAGACCGCGGGAGACCTTGGCCACGACGTCCGGGTCGTCGAAGAAGGTGGTCGCCTTCACGATGGCCTCGGCGCGCTGCACCGGGTTGCCGGACTTGAAGATGCCGGAGCCGACGAAGACGCCCTCGGCGCCGAGCTGCATCATCATCGCGGCGTCGGCCGGGGTGGCGATGCCACCGGCGGTGAAGAGCACGACGGGGAGCTTGCCGGCTTCGGCGACCTCCTTGACCAGCGCGTAGGGCGCCTGCATCTCCTTGGCCGCGACGTAGAGCTCGTCGGTCGGCATCGAGGAGAGCCGACGCATCTCGGCGCGGATGGTGCGCATGTGGGTCACGGCGTTGGAGACGTCACCGGTGCCGGCCTCGCCCTTGGAGCGGATCATGGCGGCGCCCTCGGAGATGCGGCGCAGCGCCTCACCGAGGTTGGTGGCGCCGCACACGAAGGGGGCGGTGAACTGCCACTTGTCGATGTGGTTGGCGTAGTCGGCGGGGCTGAGGACCTCGGACTCGTCGATGTAGTCCACGCCCAGGCTCTGCAGGACCTGCGCCTCGGCGAAGTGGCCGATGCGGGCCTTGGCCATCACCGGGATGGACACGGTCTCGATGATGGAGTCGATCATGTCCGGGTCGCTCATCCGCGACACCCCGCCCTGGGCGCGGATGTCGGCCGGGACGCGCTCGAGGGCCATCACGGCCACGGCGCCGGCGTCCTCGGCGATCTTGGCCTGCTCGGCGGTGACGACATCCATGATGACGCCGCCCTTGAGCATCTCGGCCATGCCGCGCTTGACGCCGTCGGTGCCGGTCAGGCGGCCGTCGTGGGGGGGCTGCTGGTGGGACTGCTGGGGGGAGGTCTGCGGTGCGTTCACCTCTCCAGGTTACGTCCCCGACGGTGCTGGAGACCAACCGAGCCGGGGCCCTCGGCGTCCGCCCCGGGCGCTGCTCGCCTCGGCGTACACCGCGAGGACCTGCGGCACCACCACCGACCAGTCGAAGCAGGCGTACGCCGCCTCCTGCCCGCTCCGCGCCAACCGCTCGCTGAGAGCGAGATCACCCAGCAGGTCGTTGATGCGTGCGGCGAGCGCCGTCGCGTCCCCGGGCGGCACGAGCAGCCCGCGCCGGCCGTCGTCGAGGACGTCACGGAAGGCCGTCAGGTCGCTGGCCACGACCGGCAGGCCGGCCGCCATCGCCTCGGTGAGCACGATGCCGAAGCTCTCCCCGCCGGTGTTGGGGGCGACCAGGACACGCGCCCGGGCCAGCAGCCGGGCCTTCTCGTCGTCGCTGACCCGGCCGGCGAGCTCGACCACGTCGCCGGGGACGAGTCCCGCCGGAGCCAGGCTGCGCCGCAGCGGCCCGACGAGCTCGCGAGGAAGCCGGTCGCCGCCCACGACGATCAGCCGGGTCCCGGGGAACCGGGCCACCACGGCTGGCAGCGCCGCCAGCAGGACGTCGAGGCCCTTGCGGGGCTCGTCGGGACGCCCCACGAAGACGAGGTCGTGACGCTGCGCCAACGGCGGGGCCGCCGCGGTCCGGTCGAGGTCGGCCACGGTCACTCCGTTGGGCACCGGGACGGCGTCGACGAGGTGGTAGCGCAGCAGCGTGCGGCGGGCCTCCTCGGACACCACGATGTGGGCGTCGATGCGCGGCAGCACCTGGCGCAGGACCGTCGGCGCCGCCATCCGCAGCGCCAGCGCCCGGTCCTGGGCGATGTGGTGGGTGGCCACCACCGGCACCGGGTCGTCGAGCAGCGCGCGGACGGCGGTGAAGGAGGTGCTGGGGGCGGCGGGCTCGTGGACGTGCACGACGTCGAAGCCGCCCTGGGCCAGCCATGCCCGGACCTGGCGACGTGCCCCGATGCGCACCGGCGCGACGGACCCGTTGAAGGGCAGCGCCGGGCCCTCCCCCACGGCGGTCACCCCGGCGGGCCGGTCGCGGTCGGGGTCCCCGGGGGCGAGCACCTCGACGTGGTGGCCGGCCGCCTGCAGCCCCGCCGCCAGACCCGAGACGTGCTGCTGGACACCGCCGAAGGTGTCGAGGGAGTAGGGGCACACGAGGCCGATGCTCAACGTCCGCGGCGCCTCGTCCGCGCGCGACATCCCGGTCACCGGCGCGGTCACCGGGGCTCCAGGTCGTCGACGAAGACCCGCTGCATCATGTGCCAGTCAGCAGCGTCGGCGACCAGGGCGGAGCTGAAGGCGTCGGCGACCTGCTGGGTGGCGGCGACGACGCCGAGAGCGGCGACGTCGACCTCCTCGTGGAACGTGATCTGGAGGTCCGCGCCCCGATATGCCGTCGTGATGGGGACCAGCGCGGCACCGGTCTCCAGGGCCAGCGTGGCCGGGCCGCGAGGCATCCGGGCCGCGTGGCCGCAGAGCCTCACGTCCACGGCGCTGCGGCTGAGGTCGCGGTCGGCCAGGAGCGGGGCGAACCCGCCGGCGCGCAGGTGCTCGGCCAGCCGGGGGGTCGGAGGCTCGCCTCCGGTCAGCGGCAGGATCGTCATGCCCAGCGAGGACCGGAAGGCGACGAACTCGTCGTACAGGCGCTCGGGGCGCAGCCGCTCCGCGACGGTCATGACCGGGACGCCGGTGGCGCAGGCCCAGGCGCCCGCCCAGTCCCAGTTGCCCTGGTGCGGCAGCGCGGCCACCACACCCCGCCCCGCGTCGTACGGCGTGCGCAGCCGCTCTTCGTGGACCGTCCTCACGCGGGCGACGAGGTCGCCGGTCGGCCACGACGGCAGCCGGAACGACTCGCACCAGTAGCGCAGGTAGGAGTCCACGGCCGCGCGGGTCAGGTCGTCGAGGGCGTCGTGCTCGAGCTCGGGGCGGACCCGCGACAAGTTGGTGCGCAGTCGGTGGACGGAGGTGCCGTGCCGGGCGTACATGCGGGCCGCGATGCGGTCGAACAGGGCGCGGGCGTGGTCCTCCGAGAGCCGGCCGACGCCGCGCCAGCCGGCGACGTAGGCGGCCGCGACCGCCTGCTCGGTGCCGGAGGCGAGCGCCCGCTCCAGGGTGGCCAGGACCGGGTGCACGCTCACGGGGTCAGGCCGTGAGCCTGCTGCCGGACCACGAGGATGCGCTGCACCACGGTGACCGTGCTGGCCAGCGCGAGCACCGCGAGGGTGATCGGGATGAGCACGAGCGCGCCCTCCCCCACCCCCAGGACGTTGAGGAGGTCGGCTACCCCGGTCATGACCAGGATCGCGACGAGCCGGTCGGCGCGCTCGGCGATGCCGACCTTGGCCTGCATGCCCAGCGACTCGGCGCGGGCGCGGGCGTAGGAGGTGACCGAGCCCATGGTGAGGCAGTAGATCGCCAGCGCGGCGAAGAGGTCGTTCTCGCCGGGGCCGACGAAGTACATCGCCAGGGCTCCGAAGATGGCGGCGTCCGCGACCCGGTCCAGGGTGGAGTCGAGAAACGCGCCGAAGCTGCTGGTGCGCCCGGACTGGCGTGCCATGGCGCCGTCGATGAGGTCGGAGAAGACGAAGGCGGTGATGACCAGGACGCCGACGAGCAGCTGCCCCTGCGGGAAGAAGACCACCGCACCGAGGCTGACACCGAGGGTGCCCACGAGCGTCACGACGTCGGGGCTGACCCCGGCGCGCAGCAGGCCGGAGACCACCGGGTTGAAGAGGGCGGTCCAGAACGCGCGGAATCTATCCATCATGGCGCCGCCAGACTAGACGGTCCCGCGGGTCACCCCGACCCCCAGGCCCCGGCCAGCAGCCGACGGGTCTCGGTCAGCAGCTGGGGCAGCGTCTTGGTGCGTCCGATGATCGGCATGAAGTTGGCGTCGCCGCCCCAGCGCGGCACGACGTGCTGGTGCAGGTGGGCCGCGATGCCGGCGCCGGCGACCGAACCCTGGTTCATCCCGATGTTGAAGCCGTGGGCACCGCTGACCTGCTTGACCACGCGCATCGCCCGCTGCGTGAGGAGGGCGACCTCGACGGTCTCGTCCTCGGTCAGGTCGGGGTAGCTCGCGACGTGGCGGAAGGGGCAGACCATGAGGTGGCCCGAGGAGTAGGGGTAGAGGTTGAGCACGACGAAGCACTGCTCGCCGCGGTGGACGATCAGCCCGTCCTCGTCGCCCATCTCCGGGATCTGGCAGAACGGACAGGTCTCGGCGGTGCCGTCGGACGGCTTGTTCTCCCCCGAGATGTAGGCCATCCGGTGCGGGGTCCACAGCCGCTCGAGCGCGTCGGGCTCCCCCACGCCGTCCTGCTGATGGGTCGTGCCGCCCCCGTGGTCGTCCACCCGGTCGCTCACGCGATCACTCACCGGCTCAGACCTGCTCGCGGCCGGTCACCGCGGCCTGCACGCGCGCGATCGCCTCGTCCACCGGTACGCCGTTGTCCTGCTCGCCGTTGCGGTAGCGGAACGACACCGCGCCGGCCTCGAGGTCCCGGTCACCGACCAGCATCATGAACGGCACCTTCTCCAGCTGGGCGTTGCGGATCTTCTTCTGCATCCGCTCGTCGCTGCTGTCGATCTCGACGCGCAGGCCGAGCCGCCGCATCTTCCCGGCGATCTCGTACAGGAAGTCCTGGTGGCGCTCGGCCACCGGGATGCCCACGACCTGCACCGGCGCGAGCCAGGGCGGGAAGGCGCCGGCGTAGTGCTCGACGAGCACCCCGAGGAAGCGCTCGATCGAGCCGAACTTGGCCGAGTGGATCATCACCGGACGCTGACGCGAACCGTCCGCGGCGACGTACTCGAGCTCGAAGCCGCGCGGCTGGTTGAAGTCGTACTGGATGGTCGACATCTGCCACGAGCGGCCGATGGCGTCGCGCGCCTGCACCGAGATCTTGGGTCCGTAGTAGGCCGCGCCGCCAGGGTCGGGGACCAGCTCGAGACCGGACTCGGTGGCGACGTCGGAGAGCACCTTCGTGGCGACCTCCCACTCCTCCTCGGTGCCGACGAACTTGTCGGGCTTGGAGTCGTCTCGCGTCGAGAGCTCGAGGTAGAAGTCGTCGAGCCCGAAGTCGCGGAAGAGGCTGAGGCAGAAGTCGAGCAGGTGCTTGATCTCCGCCGGCGCCTGCTCGGGGGTGACGTAGGAGTGGGAGTCGTCCTGCGTCATGCCGCGCACGCGGGTGAGGCCGTGCACCACGCCGGACTTCTCGTTGCGGTAGACGCCCCCGAACTCGAACAGCCGCAGCGGCAGCTCGCGGTAGGAGCGCCCGCGCGCCTGGTAGATGAGGTTGTGCATCGGGCAGCTCATCGCCTTGAGGCGGTACTCCGCGCCGTCGAGCTTCATCGGCGGGAACATGCCGTCGGCGTAGTAGGGCAGGTGGCCCGAGGTGTGGAACAGGCCGTCCTTGGAGATGTGCGGCGTGCCGACGTAGGAGAAGCCCTCCTCGATGTGGCGACGACGGACGTAGTCCTCCATCTCCCGCTTGATGACGCCGCCCTTGGGGTGGAACACCGCCAGCCCGGAGCCCAGCTCGTCGGGGAAGGAGAACAGGTCGAGCTCGCGCCCGAGCCTGCGGTGGTCACGGCGCTCGGCCTCGGCGATCCGCTCGAGGTGCGCCTCGAGCTCCTCCTTGGAGGGCCAGGCGGTGCCGTAGACGCGCTGCAGCTGCTTGTTCTTCTCGTCGCCGCGCCAGTACGCCGCCGCCGAGCGCATCAGCTTGAAGGCCGGGATGCGCTTGGTGGTCGGCAGGTGCGGGCCGCGACAGAGGTCCTTCCAGGCCAGGTCGCCGTTGCGGCGGTGGTTGTCGTAGATCGTCAGCTCGCCGGCGCCGACCTCGACGTTCGCGCCCTCGGCGGCGTCCTCCACCCGGTGGTCGAGCTTGTCGAGACCCCCCTTCAGCCCGATCAGCTCGAGCTTGTAGGGCTCCTCGGCGAGCTCGTCGACGGCCTCGCCGTCGCTGACCGCGCGCCGGGAGAACCGCTGGCCCTCCTTGACGATCTTGCGCATCCGGGTCTCGATCTTCTCGAGGTCCTGCGGGACGAAGGGCTCGGCGACGTCGAAGTCGTAGTAGAAGCCGTTCTCGATCGGCGGGCCGATGCCCAGCTTGGCGTCGGGGAAGAGCTCCTGGACCGCCTGCGCCATCACGTGAGCCGTGGAGTGACGCAGGATGTCGAGACCGTCCGGCTCGGAGATCTGCACACCCTCCACCTCGTCGCCGTCGCCGAGCTCGTGCGCGAGGTCACGCAGCACTGCGTCGGTCGAGCCCGTCGAGACCACCCGGGCGGCGATCACCTCGGGGGTGTCGGCGAACAGCTCCCAGGCCTTGGTGCCCGTGGTGACGGCTCGCTCCGCGCGCTCTGCTGCGTGGACGACGGTCACCTTGATCTCGGACACGGGAACTCCCTGGTCGGTGCGGTCGGTGAGCCCGCGCTGGCGGCCACCGGGTCGACGTACGTCGGCCGTGGCGATGGTATCCAGCGGGCGCAGCCGGTCTCACCCCCGCTGGGGGCGTCAGGCGCCGGACCTGACCGAGGCCGGTCTCAGTCTTCTGAAACCGGCCTCACGCCTGAACTCCTCAGGTGGGCGATACTGGGCTCGAACCAGTGACCTCTTCGGTGTGAACGAAGCGCGCTACCACTGCGCCAATCGCCCTCGTACGTCGTTCTCGGCTCGGCCGGGCGACGCGCGGGCCACAGTATCGCATCACCGGAGGGCCTTTCATCTCGGCCCCGAGGGCCGCTCAGACCTCGCCTCGTGTCCGATTCGGGCCCCTCCGATCCGAACCCGCGATCCCCTGGGCAGACCCGACTAGGACCAAGGTCCTGGTGCGCACGCACCTGCTCCCCGTCGCGGGCGGTGACTACCGCCTGTGAGCCGGCCTCGCGGCTCCGATGTCCGATTGGGCGGGGTATCGGTGCCATGTTCGGGTTGATCCCCCACCCGAACGGACAACGGGTGAGTGACCCATAGCCATACCTGACTAGTCATCTGGGCTCAATCCTGCTGCATTTTCGCCATTCCAATGGACTTTGGTCCCGGCTTCAGAGGAATATTGAGCAAGACGAAGGGCCCGGGAAAAAGTCTCGGAAAAGTTCCGGAGTCGGCGTCATGGAGGCCCTGGGAGGCCGTCTCCTTGATGTCAATGCCAAGGGAGAGGCACTCAGATGGAACAGCACATCAACACCAAGCGGGTCGTCACCACCGTCACCAAGACGCTGACGCTCGACCTGATCGACGCAACAGGTGCGGCTACTCCGCTCGACACCGAGCTCGCGTACAACGCGGCCGACCCGTTCGCGGTCACCGCCACCTTCCTCACGGTTGCCGGCGAGGTCCGCTGGACCTTCGGACGCGACCTTCTGATCGCCGGGCTGTACGAGCCGACCGGCGACGGCGACGTCCACGTCTGGCCGTGCCTGGACAACGACGCCCACGCCGTCGTGATGATCGAGCTGTGCTCGCCCGACGGCGAGGCGCTCGTGCAGGCCCGCACCTCCGACATCACCGCGTTCGTCGAGTCCATGACGCAGCTGGTCGCCCCCGGCGCCGAGACGCACCTCATCGACATCGACGGCGCCATCGCCGCGATCCTCACCGAGGCCGCCTGACGTCACCTCGTCCCCGACCCCACTGCGGTCGGGGGTCAGGGACCTCTCAGGGGTCGAGGTCGGCTGCCTCACGCTCGGACCACCGCGCCGCCGCACGGGCGGTGACCGGTCCCGGCGCGCCCAGCTCCCGCCCGTCGCACCAGGCGACGGCCTGCACGTCGCGTGTGGTGGAGGCCAGGAAGATCTCGTCGACCCGAGCCAGCACCCCCACCGGCTCGTCGACCTCGACGACGTCGCACCACTCGAGCAGCAGCGCCCGGGTGATGCCGGCCAGGCACCCCGACCGCAGCGTCGGTGTGCGCAGCTCACCGTCGACGACGTAGAAGACGTTCGAGCCGGTGCCCTCGCACAGCTCGCCCCTGGTGTTGGCGAAGATCGCCTCCCCCGCCCCCACCGACGCCGCGTGCGCCAGCGCCACCACGTTCTCGGCGTACGACGTCGTCTTCAGGCCGGCGACCGCCCCCCGCTCGTTGCGTGGCCACGGCACCACCGTGACCCGTGCGGGGCCCTCCCATGCCTTCAGCGGGGCTGCGACCACGACCAGGGTGGGCTCGGCGTCCCCACGGCCCGAACCGAGCGGAGCCGGGCCGCCGGTGTAGGTGACACGGAGACGCCCCAGGGGCAGGTGCTCCGCAGCCAGGACCTCGTCGATGGCGACGCGGATGCAGCTCCAGGTCGGGTTCGGGCAGCCCGAGACCCCGCGCCGACGACACCAGGCGCTCCAAGTGGCGCGTGAGGGCGAAAGGTCGCCCCTGCACGATCTTGACCGCCTCGAAGACGCCGTCGCCGACCGTGAAGCCGTGATCGGTGACCGGCAGCGCCGGTGCCGTCGGGTCGGGGAGGAGCTGTCCGTTCACCCACGCGTGCATGTCCCCAACCTAGGACACAGCGGGCACGCGCGGGAGCACCCCCGAGTTGGTGCTGACGGGACTCTCCGCTACAGTTTCGTCTCGCACGACAGGCCCCGGAAGGGGCCCGGAGTTGCAGGCGGACGTAGCTCAGTTGGTAGAGCGCAACCTTGCCAAGGTTGAGGTCGCGAGTTCGAGCCTCGTCGTCCGCTCGGAGAAGGGTCGCAGATCCGGCGTGATCGGCCCCTCCACTGGTGGAGTGGCCGAGAGGCGAGGCAACGGACTGCAAATCCGTCTACACGGGTTCAAATCCCGTCTCCACCTCGCAGTTCCCGGGCGATTGGCGCAGTGGTAGCGCGCTTCCTTGACACGGAAGAGGTCACTGGTTCAAACCCAGTATCGCCCACCGAAAGGACTAGGCCCCTGACCTGCGGAAACGCAAGATCAGGGGCCTTAGTCATGCCAGCGCGTGTCGCTTACGTGTCGGAGGCTCCCTCACGCAGGAGACCCGGAATGTCCGCAACAATGCACGCCTGCCGAGGTATCGACCGTGTGAGCTGTTGGCTCGAGCACCGCCTCGGCCTGGTCGTCGACACCGCCACTCAGATCAAGGAACGGGAGCATGGCGCATACCTACTCGGGATGATCGCAGAGTGGTCCGGCCAGACAGGACCCTCGACGCCACCGCGGCTGAGCACGGCGTCGAGCTCGCGCAGTCCGCGATGGCCGACCTCAACCGCCTTGGGCGCGAGATTGCGGAGGGGATGAACGGGGTGACGAGCGTGAGCGTGTCGACGCCCTAATAAGTCTTGATCTCCTTCGACATCCCCCACAAGGAAGGGTCATCAGGCGAGATCTGACGCAACGCGAGAATGTTTCATCGTCATGGCACGGTCAAATGACCGATCGGCACGACGTCTGCGGCTGGTGCGGTTTCACTCCCACGAGGTTGCTCACGACACGGCGGCTGTTTCGCTGCCATGGCCCAGGCGTCCGGAATCACGGCTGGCAACAGGCCAACTCGAACGGCACAGATGTGCAGGCGGGCTGCGACTGAGTTGGTGAACCCAGCACCCGCCGGCGGCCGTCGAACTCACGATCGAAGTTATGCTGGTTGCTGGCACCACTCGGTGGCGTAAACAGCTTTCTTCACCACGGTGTCTCTTAGGGCGTCGTCCTTCATCCACTTCAGCACGAACACGCTTCGGGTCCAATAGCCCCACTGCGCCGCTTGGGCCGTTGATGTGAAGTCAGTCCACCGGAACTGGACGCGCGACCCTTCGAATCGAGTGTCCTTCGTCTGCAAGGTCTTGTGCGCTGTCACCGCGATGCTTCCGTCGTCGGAGACCGCCTGTCGCTGACGAGCGAGATGCATATACCCGTTGGCGGGCGCATTCACCCAGCGACTCCTGGCCGTCATGGTGACGTCCGTGAGCGAGGCCGGACACTGCGGGGTTGCGTTGAAGCTGTGCGTGGTCTGAGGGGCGGCCATGGCGGGCGCCGGCACGAGGGTCAGGGGAACGACGCTGCACAGGGCTACGGCCGCCGCGCGTCCGATCCGCCTTCGCGGGGCGCCGCGCCGTCGCGGCGGGTGGGTGGGCGAAGTGGTGAGCACGGGGCGTCCTTTCAGCATGCGAATGCCTTGGTCTGGGTGACAGGAAGGTGATCGCTGTCGCCAGCGAAGCTCGAGGCGAAGCGGCACCGCGACGCGTCGGGTCGGGTGAAGGCGGCCACCGCGAAGCCTTGCCTGTTCTGGGCCACCGACACCGTTTTTACGTTCCTCCACCCGGTGGTGGTTCTTCGTGCCAGCGTGATCGTCAGCGGTACGCCGGGATGAGCCGGAGACAGTGCCGCCAGGACGCTGAGACCTGCGTTCTTGAGGACCGTGATCTTGAGCGTGGGCGTCTGCTTGTCGGTAGCGAAGGACGGGCAGGGATCGGGCGCGGGGCACGCTTGCCAGTCCGAAATCCAGAAGTCGTCGTTCATCGACGTCAACGCCCCTGTTGAAAGGTTCTTGATGTACTGGTTCGGGTCGTTGAGGTTGACGTTGTGCTGAAGTGTGAGCTTCGTGCCGTCGGGTGAATACCGCGGCTCGGAGAAGCCGTGACTGTTGTCGCCACTCTGCGGAATGTCGAACAACTTGTTCACGGTGGAGGAGCCCAGGGTGAGGCTCCCGACGTAGGCGTCTGTAGCGCCGGTGTCTCTGTTGTAATCGTAGACATCCATGGCGAGCTTGGTGCCGTCTGGATGCCAGGCGGGATAACTGATCGTGCGCTCCTGCGGGTCGTTGCCGCAATCGGCGGCTCCGCCGGGCGTCAGGTCGTAGGTGCACTCGAACGTCCGCTGCGTGACCGCCTTGGTCGTCGCATCGACCGTGAACAGGTCGTTGCCTCGCGTGAAGGCGACGAGGTTGCCATGCGGCTGCCAGGCCGCGCTCTCCGAGTCCCAGTTCCCGGTGCCTTGCACCAGGTAGGTCGACGAAGCGTCAGCGATGGTCACGAGCAGGATGGAGGAGGTGAAGTCCTCGTTTCGCACACCGACCGCGAGCCGCGTCGAGTCCGGCGACCAAGAGATGCTCGAGACGTCGAACCCGGTGGGAAGCTGGAGAATCTCGGTGTCCTGACCCGCGCTCGTGCGGACGCGCAGGGCTTCGCGGGTGTCCGAGATGAACTTGCTGTAAGCGATTGACGCTCCGTCGGCCGAGAAGACGCCACGAGTCGGATAGAAGCTGAAGTCGAAGTCGGTCACTGTCTTCCCCGCCGTGTCGACCGTGCCGCCCGGCGTGAGGAGGGGCCCGTTGACCCCGGGGAACGTAGCCGATGCCGGCTGGGAGGGCATCAGCGACGCTGCTGCGAACAGAGCACTCGTGGCGGCAGCCGCGGCTACACGCTGCGTGGTCGGACGGCGTGCCCTGTTACGACCTGGTGGTGCGACCTGGAAGACCATGGAGTTCCCCGGTTCGACGATGTGCACGCCAGTGTTGCCTATCGCCGTATCCCGTGTAAGGGACCTACTTCCCTATAGGGGGCTCACCGACATCACCGAGCACTGGACGGCCGAAGGCAAGCTCTACCTCTGCGCCATCAAAGACGGGTTCTCCAGCCGGATCGTGGGCTACTGCATCGACTTGCGGATGAAGTCACGCCTGACGGTCGCAGCGCTCAACAACGCCGTCGCCAGGCGCGTCGCCGAGGGGCACTCGGTCGCCGGCTGCATCGTTCACTCCGACCGAGGCTCGCAAATTCCGCTCCAAAACACTCGTCCACGCCCTCAACCGCCAAGCCATGGTCGGATCGATGGGCCGCGTCGGCGCCGCCGGCGACAACGCCGCCATGGAGTCGCTTCTTCGCGCTACTGCAGAACAACGTCCTCGACCGCCGGCCCTGGGCCACCCGCGACGACCTCCGGATCGCGATCGTGACCTGGACCGAACGGACCTACCACCGCCGCCGCAGGCAAGACAGCCTCGGCCGATTGACCCCCATCGAGTACGAGACCCATCATGACCGCACCGGCCACTCAAGCCGCCTGACCCAACCTGTCACCTGATCGTGCAGCAGTCCCTTCCAGCGTGGCATGGCGCGAGGCACCGCGCCTGACCGGGCGCCCAACGACCGCGAGAGCTCTCAGGCGAGCCCGGCCTCGCGAGCCTTGATGGCTGCGGCGGTGCGGTCCGGCACGTGAAGCTTGGTCAGAACCTGCGAGACGTGGTTGCGCACCGTCTTCTCCGACAGACCGAGTCGGCGAGCGATCTCGTGGTTGCGGCAGCCGATCGCGAGCAGGTCCAGCACCTCCCGCTCGCGCGGCGTGAGCTCGGGGAAGGCGCGTTCGGTGGGTGACGCGGCCTCGTGGCCGGAGTAGAAGGCCACGATGCGTCGCGCCACGCTCCCGCCGTACACGGCGTCACCGGAGGCGACACCGCGCACCGCGCGCAGGATCTCCTCGGCGTCAGCACCCTTGACGAGGTAGCCGCGGGCGCCGGCCCGGAGCGCGGCGAAGACGTGCGTGTCGTCCTCGTGCATGGTCAGCGCGAGGATCGGCAGGTCCGGCTGCGTCTCGAGCAGCCGCCGGATGGCGGTGGTCCCGTCGACGTCCGGCATCGCCAGGTCGGTGACGACCACGTCCGGTGCGTGCTCCTTGACGGCAGCGATGAGTGCGACGCCGCCGGCGACCGTGGCCACGACCTCGACGCCCTCGGCCTGGTCGAGGACCGCGTTCAGTCCGTACCGGTACATCGGGTGGTCGTCGGCCACCACCACGCGCAGGGTCACGGTGTCTCCAGGGGGAAGGTGGCGGTCACCGCGGTGCCGTGAGGCTCGGCAGACTCGAATCGAAGGCTGCCGCCGACGGCAACGGCTCGGCGCCGCATCGACTCCAGCCCGTGTCCCGCACCGGGTCCGGACCCGGGACCGCAGCCGTCGTCGCTCACCCGGACCCGCAGGTCGCCGTGGGACCTCTGGAGGCTGACGGCGCAATGGTCGGCCGAGGAGTGATGCACCACGTTGGTCAACGACTCGGCGACGATCCGGAACGCGGCCTCCTCGACCTGTGGCGGGAGCAGAGGAAGCGGATCGACGTGCAGGTGGAATTCCGGCCCCGCCGGCCCGCCCATGCCCAGCGAGGACGCGGTGTCAAGGACGGCTCCCTCGAGTCCGTGTACGTCGAGAGCGCTCGGACGGAGTCCGTCGAGGACCCGGCGGATCTCGCGGACGGCCGAGTCGGCCTCGGCGCGAGTGCGCTCCAACAGGGTGGGGACCGCAGCCGGGTCCCGGTCGTGAGCGATCGCGGCGGCCTGCAGCCCGAGCGCGATGCCGGACAGCGACGGGCCCAACCCGTCGTGCAGGTCTCGCCGGAGCCGGTCCCGCTCGGCCAGGGTGGCGGTGGTGACCCGGGTTCGTTCCCGCTCGAGGTCGGCGGTCAGCCGGAGAGACCACACCACCACTGCGAGATGGGGTGCCAGGGCGGCGACCAGTCGCCGGTCGCGATCGCCCACGCGGACCTGCCCGCGACGCGGCCCGACCGCCAGGCTCCCGAGCTCCACGCCGGCATGGCGCAGCCCCATCTCGACAGGCTGTCCAGCCGGCCGACCGAGCTCTGCGACCGGACGGCCGTCGGCGCCACGCAGAACTGCGTACGACGCTTCGGTCGCCGAGGCGACCGCCTCCAGCATCGACGCAACCGGATCGTCGTGCTGGACCTCAAGACCGGCTCCGACCCGGTCAACCAGCACCAACGGGTCTGCGCGATCGCCCAGCACGAACCGGTCCACGACCTGACGGAGCTGACCCGTCACCGGCACCACCACGACGACGACCACGGCGGAGGCCACGAGCAGCGGGACCGGGCCCTCCGGGACCAGGCGCGCGAGCCCCGCGGTCAGTCCCGCGACAACCAGCGCGACGAGCACGGCCAACGGCACGTAGAGCAGGGTGCGCCGCAGCACCACCTCGATGCCGAGCAGTCGGTAGCGCAACACCCCCACCGCCACCGCGACCGGCACCAGCGTGTAGGACAGCAGGAACAGCAGCTCCGGTCCTGTGAAGACCGTGCCGAGCATCCCGGCCACCACGCTCAACAACCAGAGCAGCTGTTGGCGTTCGGGACTCGATGCCCTCACTGCACGCACCAAGGTGCCCACAGTGGCAGTCAACGCGGTCGGGATCAACAGCGCCGCGGCCGTGAGGCCCAGCACGTACGAGAACCAGATCGGCGCCACCCACGGCAGCTCGGTACCGCGCACGGTGTCGTCCAAGCCGCCAGGCCCTGTAGCCATCGCGACCACTCCCAGCGAGACACCGCACAGGGCCGCTCGGGTGTGCCACCGCCAGAAGCGGTTCGACGGTCGGCCGGTCGGGTAGAGCGCAGGCAGGACCAGGGCGGGGAGCAGCAGCGACGGCATCCACGTCCACGACGCCAGCCAGGCCATCGCAATTCCGAGCGGCAGCGAACCGTCCGGATCGGTGAGCACGCGGGTGGCATAGGCGTCGGCAGCGAGGTTGGTCACCTGAAGCAGCCCGGAGACCGCTAGCAGCCATCCGATGAGATTGTGCGGCCGCTGGTGGATGAGCAGGCCCCCGGACAAGGCGTAGGCGGTGACGAAGGCCGCAGCCCAGGCGTCCGGACCCGAGGTGATGACACCCGGCCTGGACATCACGCCTCCGTCCAGGGAGAGCGGCAACGTGGCCAGCAGCGCCAGGCTGAGGCCGGACACGCACCAACCACCCCACCGGCGCGCCAGGTCACCCTCCTCGGTCCCCATTCCTGAAGTGTGCGCCCGATCGAGCGGTCCTTCCCGGGACTGTCGTCCCGGTCCAGACGGGAGGTCCTCCCGGCCGGACCAGGTCCTGTGACAGATCCCGCCCGGCCGCCCCAGGTGGTGTGCTCGCAGCGCGTCGCCACCACACCCCGAACGGAGCCTCACATGAGCACCTTCGCCGTCAGGTCGGACCGTCGGCTCGATGCACTGCACCCCGCGATCGCCGCCGGTCTCGGCGCGCTCACGTTCGCCACCACGATGATCGCGGGCGACCTGCTCGACCTGAACGCCGACACCGACGGTGGGCCGGGCACGAGCCTGCTCGATCTGGCCGCCTACGCCGGCCTGGTCACCGCCGGCTACGGCCTCGCCGTCTGGCTGGGCACCCGTTCCCGCGCCGGGGCGCCCGGTCGTCTCTCACGAACCGCGCTCGGGCTGGCTCTTGCCTCGGCCGCGACGTTCGTCGGCTTCTGGTCCGGCTGGCCCCACGTCTTCGCCGCGGTCGCGATCGCCCTGGCCCTCGAGCACCGCCGGCGCGTCGGCGCGTTCTCGGGCGTCACCACCGCCGCCCTCGTCATCGGCGCGATCTCGTTCGTCGCCACCTCGTTCATCTGCCTGGTCGGCTGACCACCCCCCACCCACGGAGGAAGAACCCCCATGAACAGACGACTCATCGCCCCGGTCGGAAGCGCAGCCATGCTGGTCGCCGCCACCGCGGGTCCGGCCTCGGCGGCCGGGGCGGAGCACGGCTTCTTCCCCGAGGAGTACGACGCCCACGAGCACTTCGCCGCCGACCAGGGCTTCTGTGTGACGTGGGCCGGCACCTTCCACGAGGTGCGCCAGGGCGGCTACCGCCTGGTCGCCCCGCCCGGGGGCCGGCAGTCGGGTGAGTTGCACATCAACGGCGTCATCCACGGGTTGGTCGAGCTGATCCCCGACGACGCCGCGCTGCCGACGTACTCCGGCGACTACCGCGAGAAGGTCAACGGCATCCTCACCGAGATCACGGACGAGGGTGACGTCGAGCGCGTGGCGCAGTATCGCCTGCGCAGCACCTTGGAGGGCACGGACGGCTCGAGCTTCGCACTCACGCTCTCCGGCAAGGTGACCGTCAACGCCAACGGAGTCGCGACGGTCGAGCGGGAGACCTTCACCTGCGAGTAGCGACACGCGATCGAACCAGCGCGATGTGGCCTCGTTGATGGCGCGCTGCTCGACCCGGGACCGCCAGCACCCGACGGGCGAGAGGGATCAGGGAGACTGCAGCAGCTTCGACACGAACACCGCGGCCTGGGTCCGGCGCTGCATCCCGAGCTTCGCGAGCACGTTCGTCACGTAGTTCTTGACCGTCTTCTCGGCGAGGAACAGTCGCTCGCCGATCTGCCGGTTGGTCAGGCCCTCGGCGATCAGGTCGAGCACGAGCCGCTCCTGCGACGTGAGCGACCGCAGCTCGTCGGGCCCCTGGGTGCCCTTGTGACGGAGCCGGTCGAGAACCCGCTGCGTGACCGCGGGGTCGAGCAGCGACTGGCCGTCGGCGACCTGGCGCACGGCCTCGAGGAAGTCCGCACCGACGATCTGCTTGAGCAGGTAGCCGGCGGCGCCGGCCATGATCGCCGAGAAGAGCGCCTCGTCGTCGTCGTACGACGTGAGGATGACAGCGCGGATCGAGGGGTCGACCGAGCGCACCGAACGGCAGACGTCGACACCGGAGCCGTCGGGCAGCCGACCGTCGAGGATGACCACGTCGGGCCGCAGGGCGGGGATCCGTGCCTCGGCGTCCTTGGCCAGTCCCGACTCACCGACGACCTCGAAGTCGTCCGCCGACTCGAAGAGGTCCTTCAACCCGCGGCGCACCATCTCGTGGTCGTCCAGCAGGTAGATCCGGATCTTGCGCGGCCCGGTCGGTGACGGCGGCTCGCTCGCGGTGGGCACAGAGCTGATGGGGTCTCCCTCGCTGGTAGTGACGGTGGACAGGTAGGCACCAGGATCGGGCTGTCCATACCTCTCACACTAGGACGAGTGTCCCATTCGCGGCCACCACCGCGTCGTCCTTCGCGGGTGAGGTCCGGGACCAAGGTCACCTCTAGTCGCTTTGCGCCCCACTCATCCCGCTCGCCCCATACGGTCGAGCATGTGGCTGCGTCGTTTGTCACACGTGGGTCCCGGCTCCACTGGGAGGAGGGCCGGGACCTCCGGGGGCTCCCCCGCCAGGGCCGAGGGGCGCGTAGAGTTCACAGGCGTGCCTGACGACAGCGCTGGACCGGTCTGCGTCGCCCTGGTCAACGACTACGAGGTCGTCGTCAAGGGGCTGCGCGACATGCTCGCCGACTTCTCCGAGCGCGTGCAGGTCGTCGAGATCGACCTCGGTGTGGAAGTGGACCAGCATGTCGATGTCGCTCTCTACGACTGCTTCTCGGCCCTGCCTCTGACCTCCGACGACCTCGACGCTCTCGTGGCCCAGCCGGAGATCGGTGCGGTGGCCGTCTACACCTGGAGCTCGCGCGACGACCTCGTGGAGACCGCACTGGCCAAGGGCGTGCGCGGCTACCTCTCGAAGGCGATGGATGCCACGGCGCTCGTCGCCGCGCTCGAGCGCATCGCGTCCGGCGAGCAGGTCGTCGTCCGCGAGACGGGTGCCCGCTCGGACGGGGACGGCCCGGCCGCTCACGAGCAGATCCTGGGCGACTGGCCGGGTCGCACCGAGGGACTGACCGCGCGACAGGCCGAGATCGTCTGCCTGATCACGCAGGGCCTGAGCAACAGCGAGATCTGCGAGCGCACGTACCTCACCCTCAACACTGTCAAGAGCTACATCCGCGACGCCTATCGCACGATGGGCGTCACCACGCGCGTGCAGGCGGTGCTCTGGGGCGTCGAGCACGGCCTCACACCGACCCGGGCGCGGCACAAGCTCGACGGTTGAGCCGCTCACCCGAGGGCTCGGTCGGGGAGATGTGCACCGCGATGCTCGAGGCGAGGAAGAAGGCCCCGACCCGTCCTTCGCAGCCCAGCGCCCTGAAGAAGACCGTCGACGCCGTCCTCGGCTGACCCGCGAGAACAAACCCCCGACACGGGAGGAAGTGGACCACAAGCGCCCGCGGGCTCTGCCACACTCACCGGATCGGCCACCCGGGCCGGGGAAGAGGGATGGACATGAACACACGCACGATCGCCATCGCCGCACTCGTCATCGCAGTCGTCATCCTGCTGTTCCTGCTGCTCTGAGACCCTGGTCCACTTCCCAGCTCATCTCGGGACGGATCCATCAAAGGCAGCGACGTCACAGGCCCCTCGTGCTCACGGGGGGTCTGTGCCATGCCCGAGGCGAACGGACCCGCCCGCGATCAGTCGACGACAGCGACGAACATGCGCGATCCGGGCGGCGCGATCGTGCCGTAGTCGGCGGCCGTCGCCTGCCCCTCCGCACTCCCCAGGGCCACGTCCAGCGCCGCCTGGTCCTCGAACCACAGCTCCGCCATCCGGTGGTAGGTCGCCTCGCCGCCGTCCGGGCTCGCCACGAGCCTCGCCCCTTCCCAGCGGAGCAGGCCGGGGAGCTTCTCCACGAGCGGTGCGTGGGTGCCCCGGTAGTGCTCGTCGAAGGCCTCGACGTCGTCGGGTCGGGTGTACAGGACAACGAGCTTGACGGTCATGGATCCGACTCTGCCACGGCGCGACACACGGTGGACCAGACCCGGTACGAGATAACTTGGACAAGTGTCCTACTCTTGACTCAGAACCCCGGTCAGTCTCCCCCGTCTGACCGGGGTTCCTCACGTCCTGCTCCGATGAGCACGAGGCGAGTACGGTGAGCCCACACGTCTCCCGGACACTGCAACGCCGAGGGGGGTCATGACGTCCTCTGACGCACCGACGACCGCACCGACGACCGCGCCGCGCTCGCGGCTGCGGACCGCCCGCCCCCTGGCGTACGTCGTCGCCGCTCTGGTCCTGGCTCACCTGGTCTGGACGGTGCCGGGAGTGCGTCCCGATGCCCCGGGTTTCCGCGTCCTCCCCGACGGGGTCCTGCAGGGGTCGGCGTACACCCTCGTCGCCGTGCTGGCCGCCGTCTGGGCCAGGAGACCGCCTGCCAGCGTTCCCGCATCCTGGTGCGTGGTGGCGGCGCTCGGCCTGCGCGCCCTCGGCTTCGTCCTGACCCTCACCTTCCTCGGCGTCGGGGACCCCCTGCCCTATCCGTCGGTGGCCGACCTGGCCTGGACGGCCTCGAGCGTCATGCTGATCATCGCGGTGGTGCTGCGGGTCCGTGACCTGGCCCCACGGCTGCCGCTCCTCGTCGTCCTCGACGCCTTCGCCACGTCCCTGCTGCTCATCGGCACCGCCAGCCACTTCCTGCAGGGCCCGCTCCAGAAGCTGACCGAGGCGCCGGGGGCCGCGGTGGAGTCGATCGCGTTCAACCTCGTCTACCCCGTCCTCGACGTCGCGCTGCTGGTCGCCCTGGCCGCCCTCATCTCGGCCGGCCGGGGCCGGCTGCGCCCCGCCGACTGGCTCCTCGCCGCCGCCGCCAGTGGACTCGCCCTCGTCGACGTGACCTACTTCGCCCTGCTCGCCGAGGGGCTGTGGCGTCCGGGCAGCCCCCTCGCCGGAGTGTCCCTGCTGTCGACGGCCGTGCTCGCGCTCGCCGTCGCCCTGGCACCCGGGCGCACCACGGTCCCGCGACGCCTGCTCGGCCAGCTGCCCGAGAAGACAGCGGCGCCGGGGGTCGTGATCCCCGCCACGATGGTGGCCGTCGCCGTCCTCGGGCTGGCGTTCACCAGCGTCACGCAGTCCGCCAGCGCCACGCTGCCCTTCGTCGCAGCGGCGCTGGTCGCCGTGGCGCGGGGGGTGACCACCTTCCTCAACGACCGGGAAACGGCCACAACGGTGCTGGGCGTCGCGACCACCGACCTGCACCAGTTCCAGGCGCTGGTCGAGGCCTCGAGCGACCTCATCGGCATGTCCGACTCCGAGGGCAACATCCTCTACCTCAACCCCGGTGGACGGCGGTTGCTACGGATGCCCACCGATCGCGACGTGCGGTCACTCACGGTCGCCGAGGTCGTGCCAGGAGCGGGCGATGCTTCCTTCAGCAAGCGATGGCCGCTCCTGCTCGAGAGGGGCACCTGGGAAGGTGAGTCCGAGCTCGTGCCCCTCGACGGGTCGACCCCGATCCCGGTCGCGATCTCGACCTTCGTCATGTACGACTCCGGGGCCCGCCGGCCCTTCGCGCTGGCCACCATCCAGCGCGACATCCGCGACATCCGGCGCCAGGAGGCGGTGCTGCGGGACGTCGCGGACCAGCGCGCCCGTCTGCTCGGCCGGCTGGTGCGGGCCCAGGAGGCCGAGCGCTCCCAGATCGCCGCCGACGTGCACGACGACTCCGTGCAGGCGCTGGCGGTCGTGGACCTGCGCATGGGGATGCTGCGCCGGCGCATCGCCCGGAGGGCACCCGAGCTGCTCGACACCGTCGACGACGTCCAGCAGGCGGTGTCCGCGGCCACCGATCGCTTGCGTCACCTCCTCTTCGATCTGGAGTCCCCAGCCCGCGAGGCAGGCCTCCGCTCCGCGCTGACCACCGCCGCCGAGGTGGTCTTCGCCGACACCGACGTCGTCTGGCAGGTCACCGGCGACGAGGACCTCGGGCTCGGGGACGCCGAGCGCATCACGGCCTACCGCGTCGCCATGGAGGCGATGGTGAACGCTCGCAAGCACGCCGGCGCTCAGCACGTGACGCTCACCCTGCTCCGCGGCGACGAGGAGCTCCTGGTGACGGTGCGAGACGACGGCCGTGGCATCCGTGCCGGGGACGAGCAGGAGCGTCCCGGCCACCAGGGGTTGGCCAGCATGCGCGACCGGGCCCTTGTCGCCGGCGGAGAGCTGCGGGTGGGGCCCACGCCCGAGGGCGGCACCGAGGTGCGGCTGTCCTTGCCCGTGCTGCCCGCTCCGGGCGTCGCGACCGAGGATCACGACTCGCGAGCCACACCGTCGGCGTCGAGGCCGTGAGGGTCTGATCCGGTGACGCGGATCGGGCCGTTCACGTCAGGGCGGTCTGCTCAGCCCTGCTGACGGCTGTCACCGCCGTCGGAGTCGCCGTCCATCTCCTCGGCCTCCACCCGACCTTCGTCGGGGCTGCTGCCGGGATGGTCGTCCATGCCGTCCCCACCGGGGGAAGGAGAGGGGGACGGGGACTCGGGGGCGTCGCTGCTCATGGCGAAGGGGTACCCGGCCCGGTTGCGCGCCAATCGCGGCACGGGCACGGCCCGACCGCACTCAGCGTCCGAGCAGGGCCGCGAGGTCGCACCACCAGGAGAGCCGGTCGACCCGCCCGTCGTAGTCCCGGCGCCGGTTCGCCCCCGAGGTGCCCGGCAGCACGAAGACCTGCGCGCCCCCGACGTACCAGTCGGCTGGGCCCAGCCCGACGGTGTGGAACCGCCGCTCGCCCAGCACCCGGGCGGCCTCCTGGGCGGTGCCCTTGCTGGTGAACGCCAGCCACTCCGGGCGCCAGGCCTCGACCCTGGACACCAGCGCGTCGACGTCGACGTCGTACCGCTCGCGACCACCGATCAGGTCGGTCAGGCAGATGCCGTGATCGGCCACCCGGTGCTGCTGCTCCGGGCCGAGCTGCTCGGGGGTGAGGCCGCTGCGGTGCAGCATCTCCCAGAAGTTGTTGCCCGGGGTCTCGTAGTAGTGGTCCCGCGCGCGCGTGCCGGCGCCGGCGCGACCGCAGAAGGCGACGACCGGGTCGGGGGCGACGACGTCGGGGAGTACCTCCACGGGACACACCCTGTCAGGCTGGTGCCATGACGGCGTCACACACCCTGCTGACCGACCTCCTCGGACGCATCCAGGAGCACGTCCACGACCTCCTCGACGGGGCCGACGAGGAGCTGCTGCTGGGTCGCCCCGCCCCCGGGGCCAACCACATCGCCTGGCTGCTGTGGCACCTGACCCGCGTCCAGGACGACCACCTCGCCGGTCTCGACGACGGGTTCGACCAGGTGTGGACCGAAGGCTGGGCCGACGGGTTCGCGCTGCCGCTCGAGGTCGGGGACACCGGCTACGGCCACGACGCGGCGGAGGTGGCCCAGGTGCGGCCCAGCGGCGAGCTGCTGCGCGGCTACCACGACGCCGTCCACGACCGCTCGGTGCTCGTCGTCCAAGGCCTGGAGGACGAGGACTTCGACCGGGTGGTGGACGAGCGGTGGGACCCACCGGTCACCCTCGGTGTGCGCCTGGTCAGCGTGCTCGACGACTGTCTCCAGCACTGCGGCCAGGCCGCCTACGTGCGCGGCCTGCTCGGCACCCACCCAGCCCAGTGACGCCGGCTCAGGCGTAGAGGTCGGGCCGCGCCTCGGCCGGCACCTCGACACGTCCCCCGCCCCGCAGGGAGTCGACCGCTGCGAAGGCGCCCAGGTTGGCCAGGTGGGCGTCCCAGGCCGACGGTGCCGCCAGCTCACCGGAACGCACGCCCCGGATCCACGAGGCCAGCTCGATGCGGTAGGCGTCGGCGAAGCGAGCGACGAAGTCCGACTTCACCTCGCGCCCGTCCAGGTTGGCGGTCCGCCGCCCGATGCCGTACGGCGACGTGAGCGAGACGGTTCCCTCGGTGCCGGTGACCTCGGTGTGGATGTCGTAGCCGTAGCGGGCGTTGACCGACACCTCGACGGTCACCACGCGGCCACCGAGCGTCTCCAGCACCGCCACCTGGACGTCCTGGAGCGTGCCCGCAGGGACCTCGGGGGCGAAGACCGTGACGGCCGCCAGCGGGTCGTCGAGCAGCCACGGCACCGAGTCGAACTCGTGGATCATCGAGTTGACGAGGACGCCCTCCGACGTCGCCGACGGGTGGGACTGGGCGTTGCGGTGCAGGCAGTGCATCGCGCGGACCTCCCCGATGGACCCGTCGTGGACGGCCTCGCGCAGCTCGAGGTAGGCCGGGTCGAAGCGCCGCATGAAACCGAGCTGCAGCAGCCGGCGGCCCAGCGCCACCTCCGCCTCGACGACGCGTCGCGACCCTTCCACCGAGGTGGCCAGCGGCTTCTCGCACAACGTCGCCTTGCCCGCGGCGAGACAGGCCAGCGCCAGGTCCTCGTGGAGCGGGTCGGGGGCAGCGATGAGCACCGCGTCGACGTCGTCGCCGGTGATGACCGACTCCGCGGAGTCGGCGGGTCGAGCGCCGACCCCGTCGGCGATCTCGTTGCACCGCGCCGGGTCGGCGTCGAAGATCGCCGTCACCTCAGCGCCGGGCACCCAGCGCGCCAGGGTCTCGACATGTGCCGCGCCCATGGCCCCGGCGCCGACGACACCCACCCGCACCGTGCTGTTCGTGCTCGTCACAGACTCACCCATCGCTTCTCCTCGTAGGACGTCACCATGGCGTCGACGAGGGCGGCGGTGACGACCGCGTCCTCGATGGTGGCCCCGTGCGGGACCCCGGTGCTGATGCTCGTCGCCAGCCGCTGGGCCTCGACGACCTTGAGGTCGTCGTAGCCCATGGCCACCCCCGACCCCGGCTGGAACGCGGCCATCTCCCCGTCCCCGGGCCGCACGAGCAGCGTCTGCCACGCGGCGTCCTGGAAGTCCTGGTCCAGGCAGACCCGCAGCTCTCCCATCCGTCGGAAGTCCCACGACAGCGCGCCGTGGGTGCCGCGGACCTCGATGCCGTAGGCGCACTGCTCCCCCACCGCGACCCGGGAGGCCGTGAGGTAGCCCCGGGCGCCCCGGGAGAACCGCAGCAGGGCGGAGGCCTGGTCCTCGTTGCCGACCGGCCCTCGCGGCCCGTCGTCCCCACGGGCGAAGTGCGACACGGCTCCGGTGACGACCGGGCGCTCGGTGATGAAGGTGACCTGGTCGGCGACCAGCTCGGCGATCCCGCCCACCCGCTCACCGCCGACGTACGTCGCGAGGTCGAAGCCGTGGCTGGCGAGGTCGCCGAGCACGCCGGTGCCGGCGCGCTCGGGGTCGAAGCGCCACGACAGCCCCCCGTCAGGGTGCGCGGAGTAGTCGGCCAGCAGCCGTACCTCGACCGTCTCCACCGTGCCGAGCCGGCCGTCGGCCACCAGCTGCCGCGCCCGCTCGACCGCCGGCGCGTTGCGGTAGTTGAACCCGACCGCCGACCGCACCCCCGCCTTGTCCACCGCCGAGGCGATGGCCTGGGTGTCGGCCGCCGTGCGACCGGCCGGTTTCTCGATCCACAGGTGACGCCCGGACTCCGCGACCGCAACGCCGATGTCGCGGTGGACGAAGTTGGGGCCGCAGACACTCACCACGTCGAGGTCGTCGCGTGCCAGCAGGTCGCGCCAGTCGGCGCGGGCGTCGGCGAAGCCGTACGCCGCCAGCGCCTCGTCGCGGCGCCCGGCGTCGGGGTCGGCGACCGCCACCAGCCGCGGGCGCAGCGGGCTGTCGGGGTAGTGCTGGAGCAGCCGTGCCCACGCCCGGGCGTGCACCTGCCCCATCCAACCGAAGCCGATCACCGCGACGCCGAGGTCGCGTGCGGTCATGGCCGGGTGCCCTCGTCCCTGCCGGTGCCCGTGGTGGTGGAGCCGGTGGTCGCGCCCGTGCCGGCTGCGGTCGCCCCGGCTGCCGGGTGCGTGGACGTCCCTCCGGTCGGGCCCGAGCCGGTGGTCAGCGTGTCCGCCACCTCGGCCTGCATCGCCTTGGCGACCTCGGAGTCGGGCATCTCGCGGGCGAGCTCGTGGCTGAGCGCCTCGAGCTCGGCCCCACCGGCCATCATCTGCACCAGGTCGTCGAGGGACATCTCGGCCTTCGGGAAGTTGCCCATGCTGCGGCCACGACGCAGCAGCATGAAGCGGTCGCCCACGGGATAGGCGTGGTGGGGGTTGTGGGTGATGAAGATGACGCCGAGGCCCCGGTCGCGCGCCTTGGCGACGTACTTCAGCACGACGCCGGACTGGCGCACGCCGAGCGCGGCCGTGGGCTCGTCGAGGATCAGCACCCGCGCACCGAAGTAGACCGCGCGCGCGATCGCGACGCACTGGCGCTCACCGCCCGAGAGCGTGCCGATGGGCTGGTCGACGTCGCGCAGGTCGATGCCCATCGCGGACAGCTCGGCCTTGGTGACCTTCTTCATGCCGGCGATGTCGAGTCGCTTCAGCGGTCCGGCACCCTTGGTGAGCTCGGACCCCAGGAAGAAGTTGCGCCAGACCGGCATCAGCGGCACGACGGCGAGGTCCTGGTAGACGGTCGCGATGCCGAGGTTGAGCGCCTCGCGCGGCGAGGAGAAGTGGCGCTCCTCGCCGTCGACGACCAGCGACCCGTCCGTGTGGGTGTGGGCGCCGGCCAGGATCTTGATGAACGTCGACTTGCCGGCACCGTTGTCGCCGAGGACGCACGTCACCTCGCCGGCGTTGACCGTGGTGGTCACGTCGCGCAGCGCGATGACCGAGCCGTAGGACTTGCCGATGTCGCGGACCTCGATGAGGGTCGCGCCCTTCTCGGTGTCGGCCCGCGCGTCGCGCGGGCTCTCCGGCGTGCTGCCGGTGTCTCCCGTGGTGGTGGTCATCGCATGGACTCCGCTCGTGTCTTGACCCAGTTGTTGACCAGCACCGCTCCGAGGAGCATCACGCCGAGGAAGGCGTAGAGCCAGTCGTTGTCCCAGCCGGCCTGGGGGATGCCCTGCTGGACCATGCCGTAGATGAGAGCACCGAAGGCCGCTCCGACTGCCGAGCCGTAGCCACCGGTCAGCAGGCAACCGCCGACCACGGCGCAGATGATGAAGATGAACTCCTGCCCCACCCCGGTGGTGCTCTGCACAGAGGTCGTCTTGAAGAGCTGGAGCATGCCGACCAGCCAGCCGGCGAAGGCGGTGGTCATGAAGAGACCCACCTTGGTGTTGAACACCGGCACGCCGACCTGACGGGCGCTGACCTGGGCGCCGCCGACGGCGAAGATCCAGTTGCCGGCCCGGGTCCGCAGCAGCACCCAGGTCGCTGCCGCGGTCACGGCGACGAACCAGAAGGTGGCGGCGTAGAGCGTCAGCGTGGTCTTGACGTCGGTGTCCTCGAGCCACGGCACCCACGCCATGTCGATGTTCACGAACGAGCCGAAGATCTGCTTGCCGTCGAAGTAGCCGCCGGACTCCTGCAGGCCCGTGACCGACACCTTGCCGATGAGGATCTTGGTGACGGCCAGGTTCACGCCCTGGAGCACGAAGAAGGTGCCGAGGGTGACGATGAAGCTCGGCAGCTTGGTCCACATCACCAGCGACCCGTTGAGGGCTCCGATCGCCAGCGCGAGAACCAAGGAGATCAGGATCGACAGCCACACGTTCATGTCGTACTGCGTCATGAGGATGCCGGTGGTCAGGCCGGTGGTGCCGATCATCGCCCCGGCGGACAGGTCGAACTCGCCGCCGATCATGAGCAGGGACACCGCGACCGCCATGATGCCGATCGTCGAGGCGTTGAAGATCCACGTGCTCGCGCCGGCCGGCTCGAAGAAGGAGTCGGTGCGCAGGGCGAAGAAGAGGAAGATGACGAGCGCTCCCGCGATGGCGCCGATCTCGGGTCGTCGCAGGACCTTCGTGAACCGGCCCGACGAGGCGACCCTCTCGTCCGGTTGTGGTGCGGGCGGATCGGTCCGCTCCGGTGCTGTCGTGGTGCTCATGTGCGTCTCCTTCGCCGGGTGTCCCCGTCTGTGGACCGGTGCTGCTGGGTGGTGCGCGGTGGATCTGGTGGATCTGGTGGATCGGGTGGATCGGGTGGATCGGTGGTGGATCGGGGTGCTGCCGGCCGGGGCCGGGGAGGTCATGTGGTTCTCGCAACCTCCCCGGCCCCGGCACGGGTCAGCGCGTGCCGCCCTGAGCGAACTCGAGGACGTCGGCGGCGTTCTCCTGGGTGACCACGGCGGGACCGGAGTTGATGGGCAGGCCACCACCCACGTCGTTGCCGTTGATCAGCTTGAGGTAGGCGCCGGTGACACCGAGGTAGCCCTGGACGTAGGGCTGCTGGTCGATGGCGAACAGCAGGCTGCCGTCCTCCACCAGTCCCGCCACGTCGGCGTTCAGGTCGAAGGTGCCGACCTGGACGTCACGCCCGGAGGTCTCGACCGCCGCGACCGCACGCCCGGCCATGTCGCCACCGAGGGCGAGGATGCCGTCGACGGAGTCGTCCGCGCTGAGCGCCGACTCGATCGTCGCCTGCGAGCCGGCCAGGTCGGTGTTGTCGGTCTGCAGGTTCGTCATGTCGCCGCCGAAGGTCGACGCCGCCGCGCGGCACCGCTCCTCGAGCGCGATGTTGCCCGGCTCCTGGATGACGCAGATCGCGCTGGTGACGCCGGCCTCGGTGAGCTGCTCGCCCGCGGTCTCGCCGGCGATGGTCTCGCTCTGGCCGACGTGCGTGATGGCACCGAAGTCCTGCCAGTCGTCGATGCCGGAGTTGATCGTGATGACCGGGATGCCCGCGTCGACGGCGGCGCGGACGGCAGTCTCGAGACCGTCGGGGTTGGCCATGGAGACCACGAGCCCGCCGGTGCCGTCGGCCACCGCGTTGTCGATCAGGGTGCTCTGCTCGCCCGGGTCCGGGGACGAGTTGTAGCGGACGTCGATACCGAGGTCCTCGCCGGCTCGGTCACTGCCGGCCTTGACGACGTCCCAGAACGAGTCGCCGGGCGCCGCGTGGGTGACCACGTCGATGCGGATGTCCTCGGCCGAGGCGGACCCGCCGCCGCCGCTGGCCTCGGTCTCCTCGCCGCCGCCCTCGCTGCCTCCACTGTCCTCACCGGTGCTGCAGCCCGCGAGCACGAGCGCGCTCGCCGCGATGCCCACGGAGAGAATCCGTCGGATCTTCATGGTGTTCCTCCTTGTCGACCGCGTGTCGCGGACTGTGACCGATGCTTGGTCATCGGTTGATCTGGGTGCCCTCATGAGGGTTCTCACTGGGCGGTGGGGAAGCTGAACTGGGCCCGCTGGTGCTCGGCGTGCTCGACGTGGGGCCACCGGGCGGTGACCACCTTGGCGCGGGTGTAGAAGGACACGCCCTCGGGTCCGTGCATGTGGTGCTCACCGAACAAGGAGTCCTTCCATCCGCCGAACGAGTAGTAGGCCATCGGCACCGGGATCGGCACGTTGATGCCGATCATGCCGACCCGGACGCCGCGCTGGAAGCGGCGCGCCGCCTCGCCACTCGACGTGAAGATCGCGGTGCCGTTGCCGTAGGCGTTCGCGTTGACGAGGTCGATCGCCGCGTCCACGTCGTCGAGGCGCAGGACCGAGAGCACGGGGCCGAAGATCTCCTCGCGGTAGACGTCCATCTCGGGAGTGACCTGGTCGACCACGGTGGGGCCGACGAAGAAGCCGCCCTCGTGACCGGGCACGGTGACCCCGCGCCCGTCGACGGCCACCTGGGCACCCTGGCTCTCGCCGGTCCCCACGAGGCGCTCGATGCGGTCGCGGGCCTCGGCGGTCACGACCGGGCCCATCTCGCTGTCCGCGTCGCGTCCCGAGCCGACCTGGATGGCTCGGGCCTTGGCGTTGACCTGCTCGAGGAGCGCGTCACCGACCCCGCCCACGGTGACGGCGGCCGAGATCGCCATGCACCGCTCCCCGGCCGACCCGAAGGCGGCCGCGACCAGCTGGTCGGCGGCGTAGTCGAGGTCGGCGTCCGGGAGGATGATGGCGTGGTTCTTCGCGCCGCCGAGGGCCTGCACGCGCTTGCCGTGGCGACCGGCGGTCTCGTGGATGTAGCGCGCGATCGGGGTGGACCCCACGAACGAGACCGCGTCCACGTCCGCGTGCTCGAGCAGCCCGTCGACCGCGACCTTGTCGCCGTGCAGGACGTTGAAGACGCCCTCGGGCAGTCCCGCCTCGGCCCACAGCTCGGCCAGGATCAGCGATGCCGAGGGGTCTCGCTCGCTGGGCTTGAGCACGAAGGTGTTGCCGCAGGCGATGGCCACCGGGAACATCCACATCGGCACCATGGCCGGGAAGTTGAAGGGCGTGATGCCGGCGCAGACGCCGACCGGCTCCCGGAAGGAGAACAGGTCGACCCCGCGCGAGACCTGGGCGGAGAAGTCGCCCTTGAGCAGCTGCGGGATGCCGCACGCGAACTCCACGACCTCGAGCCCCCGCTGCACCTCGCCGGCGGCGTCCGAGAGCACCTTGCCGTGCTCGTCGGTGATGGCCTCGGCCAGTCGGTTCACGTTGGCGTTGACGAGCTCGCGGAAGGCGAAGAGCACCTTCGTGCGGGTGCTCAGCGACGACTGCGACCACTCGACGAACGCCTCGCGGGCGGCGGCGACCGCGGCGTCGACGTCCGAGGCGTCGGCGAGTGCCACCTCCGCCCGCTGCTCGCCCGTGGCCGGGTTCCAGACCGGGGAGCGACGCTCCCCCGATCCGCTGGTGCTCTTGCCGGCGATCCAGTGCTCGATCGTCCTCATGACGGATTCTCCTCGGTGTGCGGGTCGGACGGGCGCAGGTGGCTCCGTTGCCGCTGCTTGTTCTGCTCGTACGTCGTGCGCGCCGCCTTGGTGCTCTCCAGCGCCGAGGTCTCGGCGACCGGGACGTCCCACCAGGCGGGGCTGTCGGGGGCGGGCACGGTGGGGTCGGTCTCGACGTGGATCACGGTCGTGACCTCGGCGGCCTGGGCCTCGGCGTACGCCTTCTCCAGCTCGGTGACGCCCGAGACCCGGATGACGTGGGCGCCGAGACTGGCGGCGTTCGCGGCGAGGTCCACCGGCAGCACGTCGCCGTCGAGACCGCGCTCGGTGCGGTAGCGGTACCGGGTGCCGAACCGTTGGGAGCCCAGTGACTCCGACAGCGCACCGATGGACGCGAAACCGTGGTTCTGGACGAGCACCACGATCAGCTTCACGCCCTCCTGGACCGACGTGACGATCTCCTGCGACATCATCAGGTAGGAGCCGTCCCCCACCATCACCACGACGTCGCGGTCCTCGCCCGCGTCGAGGGCGGCCATCTTGACCCCCAGCCCGCCGGCGATCTCGTAGCCCATGCAGGAGAAGCCGTACTCCACGTGGTAGCCCTTGCGGTCCCGGGTGCGCCACATCTTGTGGAGGTCCCCGGGCATCGAGCCGGCGGCGCAGACGACGACGTCCTGCGACCGGCTGAGACGATTGACCACGCCGATCACCTCGGACTGCGCCGGCAGCGGGGCGTGTCCGAGCTCGTGCGAGCGCTGGACGGTCTCGTCCCACTGCCGAGCCAGCGCAGTGGCGCGCGCGGTGTGGTCGCTCGGTGCCGCCCAGCCGGCCAGCGCGTCCGTGAGCTGCTCGAGCCCGCGGCGGGCGTCACCCTGCGCGACCACGGCCGACAGCTTGTGGGCGTCGACCGAGGCGACGTTGAGGTTCACGAAGCGCACGCCCGCGGCGGCGAAGACGGTCTTGGAGGCGGAGGTGAAGTCGCTGTAGCGGGTGCCGACGCCGATGACGACGTCCGCCTCGGCAGCCAGGGCATTGGCCGCTGTGGTGCCGGTGGCCCCGATGGCGCCGACGGACTGCGGGTGGTCGAACGGCAGCGAGCCCTTGCCCGCCTGGGACTCCGCGACCGGGACGCCGGTGGCCTCGACGAAGGTGCGCAGCGCGTCGTTGGCGTCGGAGTAGATGACCCCTCCCCCGGCGACCAGCAGGGGCCGACGGGCGGAGCGGACCACCTCGACGGCGCGGGCGAGGGCGCCGTCGTCGACCGCGGGTCGGGCGACGTGCCACACCCGACGGGCGAACAGGTCGTCCTCGAAGTCGCAGGCCTCGGCCTGCACGTCCTGGGGCAGCGAGAGCGTCACTGCACCGGTCTCCACCGGGTCGGTGAGCACCCGCATCGCGGCCAGGAGCGACAGCGGCAGCTGCTCGGGCCGGTTGACCCGGTCCCAGAACTTCGAGACCGGCTTGAAGCAGTCGTTGACGCTGACGTCGAGGGAGGTCGGGTCCTCCAGCTCCTGAAGCACCGGGTTGGACACCCGGGTCGCGAAGACGTCACCGGGCAGCAGCAGCACGGGGAGGCGGTTGATGGTGGCCAGGGCGGCGCCGGTGAGCATGTTGGTCGCGCCGGGGCCCACGGACGCCGTACAGGCGAAGGCGGCCAGCCGGTCGCGCTGGCGGGCGTAGCCGACCGAGGCGTGCACCATGGCCTGCTCGTTGCGGGCCTGGTGGTAGCGGAGCACGTGGTCGGGTCCCCGACCGGCACCGGCCGCACCCTCGCCGAGCGCGACCTCGCGCTCGAGGAGGGCCTGGCCGACCCCCGCCACGTTGCCGTGACCGAAGATGCCCCAGCAGCCGGCGAAGAACGGCGTCTCGACGCCGTCACGCTCGACGTGCTGCGCCTCGAGGAAGCGCACGATCGCCTGGGCGACGGTGAGCCGGGTGGTGCTCATCGGACGTTCTCCTGCTGCTGCTGCTGGGCTGACTGCTGGGCCTGACCGTCGTCCCGGCGACGGAACGGCAGCCGCGGGTCGACCTCCTGGCTGTCCCAGGTGGCGCGCACCCAGGTGTGGTCGGGGTCGTCGCAGATCCGCCAGGCACGTTCGTCTCCGGGACCGGCCATCACGTTGAGGTAGTAGAGGTCGTAGCCCGGCACCGCCATCGACGGGCCGTGCCAGCCGTGCGGGATGAGCACGACGTCGCCGGTGCGGACCTCCTCCAGGACGTCGATCTCCTTGCCGGCGTGGCCGTAGACCCGCTGGTAGGCCATCCCCGGCTGGCTCGCGCCCGCAGGGCCGTCGGCGACCTCGAAGTAGTAGATCTCCTCGAGCTCGGACTCGATGTCGCTCTTCTCGTCGTGCTTGTGCGGTGGGTACGACGACCAGTTCCCGCCCGGGGTGAGCACCTCGCACGCGATGAGCGAGTCGGCGTCGAAGGCGTCGGGTGTGCAGAAGTTGTTGACCTGACGCGAAGCCTGCCCCGCCCCACGCAGCTCGACAGGTACGGCGTCGGCGGGCTGGTGACGGAAGGGCATCGTCCGCTCGCAGCGGGCCGACGGGAGCGCGAATCGTCCGCCGGCCTCGGAGGTGAGGGTGACCTCCGCGTCACGGGGCACGTAGACGAAGTCGCTGGGTCCGTCGAAGACGTCGCGGCGCCCCGCCACCGTGAAGGTCTGCTCACCCAGGGTGACCGAGCACGAGCCCTGCAGCGCGAGCACGAGCGTCTCCGCCTCGCCGGTGGACCAGGCGGTGGACTCCCCCGCCGCCAGGACGAGGACAGCCAGGCCGCTGTAGCCCCAGCCGGCCGACTCGGGCGTCACGTGGACGGTGGTGCTCACATCATCTCCAGGACGGTGTCGACGGCGGCGGCGACGTTGCCGTCGGGTGGGTAGAGCAGCGACCGGCCGACGACCATGCCGCGCACCTGCGGGTGGGCCAGCGTCTTCTCCCAGCGCGCGAACTGCGCGTCCTGGTCCTCGGAGACCTCGCCGCCGAGCAGCAGCACAGGTAGCGAGGTCGAGTCCAGGACGGGGTCCATGTCGTCGATGACGGGCAGCTTGAGCCAGGTGTGCGCGCTGGAGCGGCCCAGACCGGCCCCGATGGCCGCGGAGCGGACGACCGCCTCCGTGCTGAGGTCGTTGCGCACACGACCGTCGACCCGGTGCGAGATGAAGGGTTCCAGCATCGCCATGAGCCCCCGGTCGGCGAGCTCGCTGATCGCCCGGGCGCACGACTCCAGGGTGACGACGCTCGCCGGGTCGTCGGGGTCGATGCGCAGCAGCATCTTGCCGCCCTGCAGACCGACCCGGTCGATCTGCTCCGCGTCGTAGGCGGTGAACCGGTCGTCGAGCTCGAAGACCGTGCCGGCCAGGCCGCCGCGGTTCATCGAGCCGATGACGACCTTGTCCTCCAAGGCGCCCATCAGCAGCAGGTCGTCGAGGATGTCCGGGGTGCCGAGGACTCCGTCGACGCCGGGGCGGGCGAGCGCGGTGGCCAGCCGGCCGAGAAGGTCGCCCCGGTGGGCCATCGCCTGGGGGTCCGAGCCCGCGCCGAGGGCACCCCGGGCCGGGTGGTCGGCGGCGACGAGCATCAGCCGACCGGTGGCTCCGACCAGGCTGGTCGGGCGGGTGCGTGCGGCGGCGAGCTCGGCGATGCGTCCGGGCTCACGGACCCGGGTGGTGACGAGGTGGCCGACGTCGACGGCGTCGCGGTCGGCGCTCACGCCGCCCCCTCCAGCACGGCCTCGAGCTCTGCGGTGGTGGGCATGGCGTCGGCGCAGGCGAGCTGTCCCGCCACGAACGAGCCGGCGGCGTTGGCGAAGCGAAGCATCCGCTCCACGTCCCACCCGGCCAGCAACCCGTGGCACAGCGCCCCGCCGAAGGCGTCACCGGCGCCCAGGCCGTTGACCACCTCGACCGGCACCGGCGGAACGACGACCGAGGTGTCGCCCCGCACGCCCAGGACGCCCTCTGGTCCCTGCTTGACCACGGCGAGCTCGACGCCGGCGGCGAGCAGGGCAGCGGCGGCGCGCTCCGGCTCGGTCTCACCGACCGCGACCTGGCACTCCTCCTTGTTGCCGACGGCGACGTCGACGAGGCCCAGCGCCTTGCTGATGTGGGTGTGGGCCTCGTCGCGAGAGGACCAGAACATCGGCCGGTAGTCGAGGTCGAGCACGGTGGTGCCGTGGTCGCCCCGCGCCGCCAGCGCGGCCATGGTGGCCTCCCGGGAGGGCTCCTCGCAGAGGCCTGTGCCGGTGACCCAGAAGATGTCGGCCGCGGCGATCGCCTCGAGGTCGAGGTCCCCGGCGCGGATCTGGAGGTCGGGTGCGGTGGGTCGTCGGTAGAAGTAGAGCGGGAAGTCGTCGGGCGGGAAGATCTCGCAGAACGTGACCGGTGTCGGCAGGTCCGGCACCGCGGTCACGAAGCGGTCGTCGACCCCGAAGCCGCGCAGCGCCTGGTGGACGAAGCGGCCGAAGGGGTCCTCGCCGGTCCGGGTGATGACCGCCGACCGGCGCCCGTGGCGGGCGGCGGCGACGGCGACGTTGGTGGGACTGCCTCCGAGGAACTTCCCGAAGGAGCGCACGTCCTCGAGCGGTACGCCGATCTGCTCGGGGTAGATGTCGACCCCGACCCGGCCCATGGTGAGGACCTCCAGGTGTCGGCCGTGCTCGCTCGTCGCGGTCATCGGGCGGCCTCCTCGAGGTAGTCCAGGCAGCGACGCACGTCGGCGACCGGACCCTCACCCTCGGGCGGACCGGCGAGCTTCACGTCCTGCTCCAGGACGTACCAGCCCTGGTAGCCGGCGGCCTCCAGCGTGCGGACCATGGCCGCGACGTCGACCGACCCCTGGCCCAGCGGCACGAACAGACCGTCGCGCACGGCGTCACCGAAGCTGGTCTCCCCGGCGATGACCCGGTCGGCCAGCGCCCCGTCGACGTCCTTCAGGTGGACGTGGACCACGCGCTCGGGATGGGCAGCGGTCAGGGCCACCGGGTCGGCGCCGCCGACGAGCAGGTGGCCGGTGTCGACGCACAGGCCGACCCGCGAGCCCGCGAGCACCCGCTCGGTCTCCTCCCCGTTCTCCACCATGGTGCCGACGTGCGGGTGGAGAGCGGCGACCACGCCTCGCCGCGAGGCGAGGTCGGTGATGTGGTCGAGGTTGTCCAGCAGCGTCTGCCAGCCGGTGTCGTCGAGGACCGGGCGGTCGTCGTAGCCCTCGACGCCGGTGAAGGCGGCCAGCACGACGACGCCGGCGCCGGTGGCGAGGCAGTCGTCGACGAAGCGGTCGACCTCCGGCAGCGGGTCGTGGCCGGGGTCGTGCAGCAGCACCGGCAGGAAGCCGCCGACGGCGGTCAGCTGGTGGGTCTGCAGCTGCTCGGTCAGCTCGGCCGAGGTGCCGCCGAGGAAGCCGACCGGGCCGAACTCGGTGGCGGTGAGCCCGAGCGAGCGCATCTGCTCGAGCACCACGGGGGCCTCGAGCTGGTGTCCCCAGCCGGGGACCTCGCAGACGCCCCAGGAGATCGGGGCTCCGGCGATGCGGTCGCGGACCGACGCGTGGGTGGGACGCTGGGGGTGGGTGACCTCCGTCATGGCTGAGATTGTCGTCACACCTCGTAGCCCGCGTCAAGAGTTTGTCCAGACATATGTACGTCAGTACGTTGGCGCCGTTATGCTCCTGTGCGTGCCTCAGCCGGACGTCGTGCTCAACCGTTCCAGCCCGGTGCCGCTCTACTTCCAGGTGGCCGAGCAGCTCGAGCGCGCCATTCACGAGGGGGAGCTCGTCGCGGGTGACCGCATCGCCAACGAGGTGACGTGGGCCGACCAGCTCGGCGTCTCCCGACCCACCATGCGCCAGGCCATCCAGCTGCTCGTGGACAAGGGCATGCTCGTGCGCAAGCGCGGCGTCGGGACCCAGGTGGTGCGCGCCCCGATCCGGCGCACCGTGGAGCTCACCAGCCTGTACGACGACCTCAAGCGCTCGGGCCACCACACCTCGACCGACGTTCTCGACCTCAGCCGGACCCGGACCGACGAGCACACCGCCGCCCGGCTCGGCGTACCGGTGGGAACGTCGCTGTGGCGCCTCGAGCGGGTGCGCCACGTCGACGGCAAGCCGTTGGCGTTGATGCGCAACTACGTGCCCGAGTCGGTGACCGACCTCGAGGGTGTCGACTTCACCGGCACCGGGCTCTACGAGCTGTTCCGGAGCCGGGCGATCCACCTGCGGGTGGCCCACCAGACCATCTGCGCGCGCCTCGCCGACGAGCGGGAGAGCGGGCTGCTCGGGGTCGCCGTCGCCGACGCCCTGCTGACGATGGAACGCACGTCGTACGACGACGGGGGCCGGGCGGTGGAGTACGCCGACCACCTCTACCGACCCGACCTCTACTCCTACGAGACGATGCTGGTGGACCGATGAGCACCGACCCGACGTCGCCGTTCACGCTCGCCGTGTGCGCCGAGATGGTCTTCCGCGACGAGCCCGTCGTCGCGCGCGCCGCACGGCTGCACGACCTGGGCTTCGCGGTCGAGATCTGGGACTGGACCCGCCACGACCTGACCGCGCTCGCGGCCACCGGGGCGCAGTTCACCTCCATGACCGGCTACGTCGAGGGAAACCTGACCGACCCTGCGGCGGCCGACGCCCTGCTGCGGACCGCCGAGGACTCGGTCCGCGCGTCCCGCACCCTGGGGACGCCGAACCTGAACCTCCACGGCACCGGGCTGGACGGGGACGGGCTGCCGGTCCAGCCCGTGACCGAGGCGACCGGGCCGATGTGGGTGGCGGCCGTGGACACCCTGCGCCGGGTGGCCGAGCTCGGGCAGCGGGAAGGCGTGGTGTTCTGCCTGGAGAACCTCAACACCGCCGTCGACCACCCCGGAACCCCGTTCGCGCGGGCGGCCGACACCCGAGCCCTGGTGGCTGCGGTCGACAGCCCCCACCTGCGGATGAACCTGGACCTCTACCACGCCCAGATCGGCGAGGGGAACCTCATCGAGCTGGTCCGCGAGAGCGCACCGTGGATCGGTGAGGTGCAGGTGGCCGACGTGCCCGGTCGTTGTGAGCCGGGCACGGGCGAGATCGCCTACCCGGCGGTCGCGGCGGCCCTGCGGGCCACGGGCTGGGGCGGTGTCGTGGGCCTGGAGGCCTGGGCGTCGGGCGACCCGCTCGCGGCCGTCGAGGCCTTCCGGGCCGCCTTCAGCTGACCTCAGCGAGAGGGGTCGCGGAACGCGCGGAGCACGCCCTCGACGGGGGTCTCGGCACGGGCGAGCCGACGACGCTCGCGACGCGCACCGGACCGGCGGCCGCGGCGCGAGCGACGCGCCGCCGACCGGGCCATGTCGGCCGCTCCGATGAAGCCGGCCCGGGGGCCGAGCTCGGCGGCCACGATGACCGGCTCGTCACGGAACCCGCGGCCGGTCAGGGCACGGGTGAAGGCCTGCTTGGTGGGGTCGAGCAGCAGGTCGCCGGCCGAGGAGAGACCGCCGCCGACGATGATGCAGCCCGGGTCGAAGGCCGCCGTCATGCCGGCCAGGCCGACGCCCAGCCAGTTGCCGACGTCGGCGATCAGCTCGATCGAGAGCGGGTCGCCGTCGCGGGCGGCCTGGGTGATCTGGGGGCCCTGCAGCAGCATCGGGTCGCCATCGACCAGCTCACGCAGGTGGTGCGCCATCGGGGAACGGGCGCGGATCAGCTCGCGGGCGTCGCGCACCAGTGCGTTGCCCGAGGCGTACTGCTCCCAGCAGCCCCGGTTGCCGCACTCGCAGCGGTGGCCGTTGGGCACCACCTGCATGTGCCCGAACTCCCCCGCCATGCCGTGGGTGCCGCGATAGACCCGGTGGTCGAGCACCAGCGCGCCGCCGATGCCGGTCCCCAGCGTGATGCACAGGACGAAGCGGTGGCCCTTGCCGGCGCCGAAGTTGCTCTCCGCCAGCGCCATCGTGTTGGCGTCGTTGTCCACCACCACCGGCACCTTCACCCGTTCCGCCACCCGGGCCCGCAGCGGCTCGCGCCGCCAGTTCAGGTGCGGGGAGAACATCACGACCGACCGGGTGGCGTCGACGAAGCCCGCCGCACCCACCCCGACCGCCGCCACGTCGTACTCGCGCGAGAACTCCTTCACCAGGGCCACGATCGTGTCCTCGACGGCGGCGACGTCGTGGCCCAGCGTCGGGCGCTGCTGCACGGCGAGGACGTGGCCGGTGGAGTCCACCACGCCGGCCAGCACCTTGGTGCCACCGATGTCGACGCCGACGGTGAGCGGGTCCCAGCGCGACGACCGGGGGCGTCGGGCGGGGACGGGATCGGACATGGGCCCCAGCGTACTGAGCCTCGGGCTCAGCCAGGCAGCAGCCCGCGGATCCGCTTCTCGAGCGCCTCGGGATCGGCCACGGTCAGGGTCGCACCGGGGTGCTTGAGACGCCCCGTGGGGTCGATGCCGGGCACGGGCGTGTGGAAGCTGACGCAGAGCGCGTCGTCGCCGTTGGTGGCGAAGCTGATCCCGCGGTCGGTGAACGACAGGTGCGGCGGGCCCGCGGTCTTGACGAAGCTGAAGCCTCCCGTGCGCGTCACGTCGGCGATGTTGCTCACCGGCGTCGTCAACGACCAGGGCCCGTAGCGGACGTGCAGTGTCCGCTCGTCGAGCTCGACCCAGGCCGTCCACGGGGTGATGCCGAAGAGCAGGGCGGGGCCGCGGTAGGCGGCGGCGAACGCAAAGTCGAACCGGGTCATGTCTCCACCCTGCCCGGTCGTGCCCGGCTCACTCGTCGTCGGCGGTGTCCTCGTTGTGCGTGCCCGGGCGCGGAGCCCACGGCAGCTCCTTGGCCGGACGTACGACGACGAGCTTGTCGCCGCGTGCCAGCTGGGTCACCACGGGGTCGTAGTAGCGGTGGACGGTGTCCTCACGCACCACCGCGATGACCTGGTCGGGCAGCTGCTGGGGCTGCTTGCCGACCTCGGGGACCAGCAGGTCCCGCTCGGCGACCTCCAGCCCGTCGCCGTAGCTGAGCAGGTCGTCGATGACGGCGCCGAGCGCCGGGCTGACCGCGGACAGCCCGAGCAGCCGGCCGACCGCGTCGGACGACGTCACGACGGCGTCCGCACCGCTCTGCTTCACCAGGGCCACGTTGTCGCCCTCCCGCACCGCGGCGACGATGTAGGCGGTGGAGTTCAGCTGGCGGGCGTTGAGCACCGACAGCACCGTGGAGTCGTCGCGGTCGGTCGTGATGATGATCTGCTGTGCCTTGCCCACACCGGCGCGACGCAGCACGTCACGGCGGGTGGCGTCGCCCACGACGACGGTGAGCCCGTCGTTGTTGGCCTCCTGGATGGCCGCCGAGGTCGGGTCGACCACGACGATGTCCTCGCGGCTCAGACCGTTGCCGATCAGGGTCCCGATGGCGCTGCGCCCCTTGGTGCCGTAACCGACGACGACCACGTGCTGGTCCATGCGTTTCCTCCATCGTGCGGCGCGGAACATCTCGCGGCCCTGGCTGGCCAGCACCTCGATCGTCGTACCGATGAGCAGCACCAGGAAGGCGATGCGCAGCGGGGTGATCACGAAGGCGTTGACGAGGCGGGCCCCCTGCGAGGCCGGCGCGATGTCGCCGTACCCGGTCGTGCTGAGGGTGACCGTCGTGTAGTACATCGCATCGACCAGCGAGACCTCGTTCTCGGGGTCGCTGTTGTCGACGTAGCCGTCGCGGTCGACGTAGACCAGGAAGACGGTGAAGGCGAGGATGCCGATCGCCAGCAGAACCCTGCGGGTGAGGATCCACCACGGCGAGTGCCGGACGACGGGGAACTTGATCCCGAGCGGCGTCGAGGACTCGTTCTGGTCGGGCACGGCGACGAATCTACGCGGTCCGGGGGCGGGGCGGCGGTCGCCTCACCGCACCACGTCGCCGTAGATCAGCGTGGTCACGTCGCCGGCATCGCCGGGATCGCTCGACAGGGTGGCGAAGCGGAACTGGTCGCCCTCGCGCGGGTCGGGCCCGCCGTTGATGCGTCGCCACTGCCCGCACAGCTCACCCTCGTCGCTCTCCGTCTCGTCGGTGACGGCCTCCCCGGAGAGGCAGAGCCGGTCGCTGTCCGGGTCGTAGCTGACCACGGTGGCGGTGTCGGTGTCCTCGGTGTCCGGGCCTGCCACGACCCCCACGAGGTAGCCGCCGAGGAGGCACAGCGCGCCTCCTGCGAGCGCGACCGGGGTCGGGATCGTCACGTTCGCCATGGGTTCAGGGTGCCACGGGGCGCGCGACGACCCGATCGACGATCACGTGTCCGTCGGCCCAGCAGGTCAGGCGCACCCGGTCGCCGACCCGAGGCTCACGGCTCGGATCGCGTGCCATGTCGGCCAGCAGACCACCGCCGTACGACGCCCGCGTGAGCTGTCCGCGCAGCACCACCTCGGCCACACCGGGCTCCACGGCCAGGACGCGCCCCGACCCGGACCCGGCGAAGCGGGTCGCGTCTGAGGCTCCTCGGCGCCGCGGGCGGCGGACGTGGTCGGTCACGAGGTCAACGGTACGGCGGTGGGGGTGGGGTCGGCACCGGATTTGCCGTCGACCGGAAGCCGGTCAGATGCGGGGCTCGCGCCGCAGCACCAGGGTGTCGTCGTCGGCGATCTGCTCCAGCAGCGCCGGGTCGGCCAGCGGGTCCTCCAGCTGGTCCTCCTCGTCGGCGGCCCGCTCCCCCAGGCGGTGCAGGCGCAGCATCCGCGCGCGGCGGAGCCGGCGGACCAGCTCGATGCGGGCGCGCGCCGGGCCCGACTCGGGCCAGAGCTGGTCGAAGGAGGCGTTGAGGGCGGCGCCGATGAGGACCGCGATGGCGATGATGTAGAGCCAGATGAGGATGGCGATGGGCGCCGCGAGGGGGCCGTAGATCGAGGTCGAGTCGGCGGCTGTCGCGGTCAGCACCCAGCGCAGCACTGCCGAGCCGGCCACCCAGATCACCATCGTGAGCACCGCGCCGGGGAGGTTGTAGCGCCACGAGGTCCGCACCGGGACCGACACGTGGTAGAGGGTGGCGGTGAAGCAGATGCACAGCACCAGCACGGCCGGCCAGTAGAGGGCGTTGAGCCCGTCGAGACGCTCGGGCAGGATCTGATCGACCAGTCCGGGGCCGGCCACCACGAGCGGGATCGTGATGATGCCGGTGAGCAGGCCCAGGACGTAGAGCACGAAGGACAGCACCCGGGTGCGGACGATGCCGCGGTGACCGCCGAGGCCGTACATGATCGTCACGGTGTCGACGAAGACGTTGAGCGCGCGCGAGCCCGACCACAGCGCCAGCACGAACCCGATCGAGATCACGTCGTAGCGGGGAGCGCCGAGCGTGTCGTCGAGCGTCGGGACGATGATCTTGGTGACGGTGTCCTCGGTGAAGGCCTGGAGGGCCAGCTCGACCACCTCGGCCTTGAACTCGCTGATGCGGCTGTCGGTGAACCGCTGCACGACGTACCCGATGGAGCCGGCGAGGCCGAAGATCAGCGGCGGCAGCGACAGCAGGGCGAAGAAGGCCGCCTCGGCGGCCAGCCCGGTGACGCGGTTGCGCAGGCAGGCGCCGACGGTGGAGACGACCAGGCGCCAGACCGTCTCGCGGACCTGGACCCACAGCGGCTCGCCGGTCGTGGTCTCGGTCGCGCGCCGGGGGCTGACGGGGGGCGGATCGGCGCCTGCTGCCACGCGCCGACCCTCGGTTGTCATGCGACTACGGTAAAGCCATGCGAGCTGACAACCGGGTAGCGACGAACCAGGCGCCGCCGCTGGTCGGCCACGACGTGGTGACCTCCGACACCGCGCTGGTGGAAGCGATCACCCGGCACGCCTCGAGGACGGTCGTCTCGGACCTCGCGCCCCTGGGTCTCCTGGCCGGCAGCGAGGAGGGCCGCGAGCACGGGATGCTGGCGAACAAGCACCATCCCGAGCTGGTGCCGTTCGACCGGTTCGGCAACCGCGTCGACGAGGTCCGCTTCCACCCGTCGTGGCACTGGCTGATGGAGCGCGGCGTCGGGTTCGGCCTGGGGGCGACCCCGTGGACCTCCGACGACCCGCACGCCCACGTGCGTCGAGCCGCCGGGTTCATGGCCTGGTCGCACACCGAGCCCGGGCACGGCTGCCCGATCTCCATGACGTACGCCTCCGTTCCGGCCCTGCGGGTCGACGACGCGCTGGCCAAGGAGTGGACGCCGAAGCTGGCGTCGACGACGTACGACTTCGGGGTGCGTCCGGTGGCCGACAAGGCCGGGGCGCTGGCCGGCATGGGCATGACCGAGAAGCAGGGCGGCTCGGACGTCCGCGCCAACGTGACGACGGCGGTGGCGACGGCTGTGGACGGGGAGTACGAGCTCTTCGGGCACAAGTGGTTCACGTCCGCGCCGATGAACGACGTGTTCCTCGTGCTCGCCCAGGCGCCCGGCGGGCTCACCTGCTTCCTGGTGCCGCGGGTACGGCCCGACGGCTCGCGCAACCGGCTGGACGTCGTACGGCTCAAGGACAAGCTGGGCAACCGTTCGAACGCATCGTCGGAGCTCGAGTTCGACGGCACCTGGGCCCAGCGGCTCGGCGACGAGGGCCGCGGGGTGCGCACCATCATCGAGATGGTGGCCGCGACGCGGCTCGACTGCGTGCTCGGGTCGGCGTCGCTGATGCGGCGCGCGCTGGCCGAGGCGTCGTGGCACGTGGCGCACCGGTCTGCGTTCGGGTCGGTGCTCGCCGACAAGCCGTTGATGCAGAACGTGATCGCCGACCTGGCCGTGGAGTCGGAGGCCGCGACCGCGCTGGCGGTGCGGCTCGCGGCGGCGGTGGACGGGCTCGCGGACCCCCACGAGGCGGCGCTGCGGCGGATCGCGCTGCCGCTGGCGAAGTTCTGGGTCTGCAAGCGGACGCCGATGATGACGGCCGAGGCGCTGGAGTGCCTGGGCGGCAACGGCTACGTCGAGGAGTCGGTGATGCCGCTGATCTACCGCGAGTCGCCGCTCAACTCGGTCTGGGAGGGCTCGGGCAACGTCAACGCGCTCGACGTGCTGCGGGCGCTGTCGCGGGAGCCGGAGACCGTGACGGCGTGGATCGAGGAGGTCGGGCTGGCCCAGGGGGCCGACGCGCGCCTCGACCGGGCGATCCAGTCGACGTTGGAGACGCTGGCCGACACCGGGGCGGCCGAGGGTCAGGCCCGCCGGCTGGCCGGACAGATGGCGGCGTGCCTGCAGGGCTCGCTGCTCGTGCGCTTCGCGCCGCCCGAGATCGCCGACGCGTTCTGCGGGTCGCGGCTGGGCGGCGAGTACGGCGGCACGCTCGGGACCTTGACGTGCTCCCCCGCCGATCTGCGCGCCATCGTCGCCCGCACCACCCCGGTGGTCTGATTCAGCGCAAAAGTTCTCGCACTAGCCCCGACACGCCGACCTTGGGGGCTGGTGCGAGAACAATTGCGTGGAGGAGGGCCCCCGGTTGAGCCGGGAATTCCCCACACCTCTGAGGACGTGCGAGTTGTACGTCGACGCGGGCCGAGCCCTGGGCGCTGGGTGCCGGCGAGTGGACCGTAGTCCCCATGTTCGATCCGGAGATGCCTTTCACCGTGGCCGCCGGCCTCGCAGCCGGCCTGACCCACCAACAGCTGCACACCGAGTTCACCCGCGTCATCGAAGGCGTCTACGTCGCCTCGACCGTCAGGGTGACGCCGAAGCTCCGGGCACGGGCCGCGCTGCACGTCCATCCCCCGGGCGCCGTCGTCAGCCACGACAGCGTGCTGCGGATGCTCGGCGCCCCGATCGCCCTGGACCCCGTCGAGCACGTCACCGTCACCCATGCTGACGATCGACGACCACGGCGAGCGGTCAGGCCGCACGCCATGGCACTGCGAGTCCGTGACGTCGGTGATTTCGGGGGGCTTCCCGCCACGGTTCCGGAACGCACGTTCATCGACATGGCGCGCCGACTCCCGTTGGTCGAGCTCGTCGTGCTCGGTGACTGGCTGGTGCGACGCGGACACACCACACCCCACGACCTCGTCACGTTCTGCGCGGAGTCGCCGGCGCGGTACGCCGTACGCGCTCTGGAGGCTGCCCGCTTCGTGCGCGACCGTGTCGACTCTCCCCAGGAGTCCCGAACGCGAATGCTTCTGGTCCTCGCGGGGCTGCCAGAGCCTGACGTAGGTGAGGAGATCCGCGATGACGACGGGACTCCGCTGCTGCAGATCGACCTGCTCTACCTGCTCTCACGCACCTGTTCCGCGCCTCGGCGAGACCCTCCGGCGTTCGTCGGTCTCGCCATCGACTACGACGGACGCGACCACCTCGAGTCACGGAACCGGTGGGAGAAGGACGCCGAGCGCGAAGATGCCTTCATCGCACTGCGGCTTGTGCATCTGCGTGTCACCGCCGGCGGGCTGCACCGCAACTCAGAGCACACTGTTCGCCGGGTCCATGGCGCACTCCAAGCCCTGGGGTGGCCGGGCCTGGGGCCGCTGAAGGACGAGTGGCGGCCGCACTTCGATCGCTGACGAGTCGATCCCGATCCCTCGCCTCGAGCCACCAGATCGCACAATTGTTCGCGCAATAGGCGGTGACCACGGCGTGCCGGGCCTAGTGCGAGAACAATTGCGCGACTCTCACGGGTGGACGAGGATCTTGACGTTCTCCTCCTTGTTGTCGATCAGCTCCCGGAAGCCGGCCTCGACGATGTCGTCGAGGCCGATCCGGCCGGTGATGAACTGAAAGGGGTCGACCTTGCCCTCGGCGATCAGCGCGATCGTGGCGGGGTGGTCGTCGGCGTAGGCCAGGCTGCCGAGCAGGTTGATCTCGCGGAACACCAGGTCGTTCATCGCCACCGACGCCTCGTGGCCCCAGATGGCGACGTTGACACAGGTCCCACCGGCTCGCGTGGAGCGGATCGCGGTCGCCAGCACCTGGTCGATCCCGGCGCACTCGAAGGACACGTCGGCCCCACGCCCGCGCGTGATCTCGTTGACCGCCTCGACGACGTCGATCTCGCGCGGGTCGAGCACGTGGTCGGCGCCCGCGGTGACGGCCTTCTCCTTGCGCACGCCGGCCGGCTCGACCACGACCACCTCCTCGACGCCGACGGCCTTCAGCGACGCGGTCGTCACCAGCCCGATCGGTCCTGCTCCGAAGACGAGCGCGGTGTGCGACGGCTGCGCCCCCGACAGGCGTACGGCGTGGTAGGCGACGGCCAGCGGTTCGACCAACGCCCCGACGTCGGTCCCGAGCTCACCGAGCGGGTGGATCCACCGACGTTCGGCCACGACGTACTTCGAGAAGCCACCGCCACCGCCGGACAGACCCACGAAGCCCAGCGTCGCGCAGACGTTGTACTTCCCCTGCTGGCACGCGTCGCACCGTCCGCACACGATGTAGGGCTCCACGACCACCCGGTCGCCCGGACGTACGTCGTCCACGCCGTCGCCGGTCTCGACGATGACGCCGGCGAACTCGTGGCCCAGCGTGACCGGGACGCTCTCGCCGGTCAGCGGGTGCGGCGCCTCGACGGTCGGCGCGAAGATCGGCCCCTCGAGGAACTCGTGGAGGTCGGTGCCGCAGATGCCGCACCACTCCACCTCGACCTTCACGGTGCCCGGTCGCGTCGCCGGCTCGGGGATCTCGTCGATCCGGACGTCACCACGGCCGTGGAAGCGGGCTGCCCTCATCTGGTCGCTCATGACGTGTGGTGCACCTCCGCCAGCCCGTGGACCGGAGTCTCGAGCCCCTCGCAGCGCGCCTTCAGCTGGAGCGCGAGGAACTGCGAGTAGTGCCGCGACTGGTGGAGGTTGCCGCCGTGCATCCACAGGTTCGGCACCTGCGTCGGCTTCCACATGTTGCGTTGCTCGCCCTCCCACGGCCCGGGGTCCTTGGTGGTGTCCGAGCCGAGACCCCAACACTTGCCCAGCCGGTCGGCGGTCTCGGCGTCGATGAGGTCGGCCACCCAGCCGTTCATCGAGTTGTAGCCGGTGGCGAACACGACCACGTCGGCCAGCAGCTCGGTGCCGTCGTCGAGCACGACGGCGTCCTCGGTCAGGTGGGTCACCTGTCCGTGGACGAGCTTCACGTCCCCGTTGGCCACCAGCTCGGCGGCGCCCACGTCGATGTAGTAGCCCGATCCGCGGCGGAGGTACTTCATGAACAGCCCCGACTCGTCGGCACCGAAGTCCAGCCAGAAACCGGCCTTCTCGAGCCGGTCGTAGAAGTCCTTGTCCCGCTCCTTCATCTGGTCGTAGAGCGGGATCTGGAACGTGTGCAGGATCCGGTAGGGCAGCGACGCGAAGATCATGTCCGCCTTCTCCGTGGTGACGCCGTTGGCCAGGGCCTCCTCGGAGTAGAGCGCGCCCAGCCCGATCTCCATCAGGCTGTCGCTCTTGACGATGTGCGTCGAGGACCGCTGCACCATGGTCACGTCGGCGTCGTTCTCCCACAGCGCGCCGCAGATGTCGAAGGCGGAGTTGTTGCTGCCGATCACGACCGCTCTCTTCCCGGCGTACGCGTCCGGCCCGGGGTGGCGCGAGGAGTGGTGGACGTCGCCCTCGAACACGTCCATGCCGGGGACGTCGGGCATGCGCGGCTTGCCCGACATCCCGGTGGCGAAGACCAGCTGGGTCGGCTTCAGCGTCACGGGCTTGCCCTCACGCTCGATCTCGACGGTCCACTCGCCGGCCTCCTCCGACCAGTGCGCGGACTTCGCCTCGGTGTTGGACCAGTAGGGCACCTCCATCACCTTGACGTAGGACTCCAGCCAGTCGCCGATCTTGTCCTTGGGCGCGAAGACCGGCCAGTTCTCGGGGAACTTGATGTAGGGCAGGTGGTCGTACCAGACCGGGTCGTGCAGGCACAGCGACTTGTAGCGGTTGCGCCACTGGTCGCCGGGTCGCGGGTGCTTGTCGATGATCAGGGCGGGTACGCCGAGCTGGCGCAGCCGAGCGCCGAGGGCGATGCCCCCCTGGCCGCCACCGATGACCAGCACGTAGGGCTGGGTGGTCGACCCGAGGCTCTCGGCCTCGGCCTGCCGCTGCTCCTTCCAGGTGGCCCGGTGCTTGTTGGCACCGTGCTCGGCGCCCCGGGGACGGCGGTCGCGCCTGGGCTCCTCGTGCCCCTTGAGCTCGTCGAGCGTGGTCAGGAAGGTGAACGCCTTGTCCTGCCCGTCGTCGACCACCAGCCGCACGAGCCCGGTGCCGCGGCCCACCGCTGTCTCGAAGCCGAACCACGCCGTGACCACACCGCCGTCCTCGGTCGGCGGCTCGGTGGTCCGGAACCCCGACGGGTCGGTCTGCTCGATGGTGGCGCTCAGCAGGTCCGCGACACCGGCCGGGTTCTCCACGGTTGTGATGTTCCAGGTGAAGGACACCAGGTCACGCCAGAAGCTCTCGGTGGCGAAGAGGCGGGAGGCGCCCTCGACGTCACGAGCCTTCAGCGCGCTGTCGAAGGATGCCAGCCAGGCGTCGGCGCGAGCCGCCGCCGAGGACGGGTCGGCGGTCTCCGCGGGTCGTTCCATGGTGTCGGTCATCGAGGACACTCCTTCGCAGCAGGCGGGTGGCCGGCGGCTCGGGTGAGCGGCGGGCTCGGTGGGGCGTGTGGCGTCGGTCACGCCGTGCCCAGCAGACCGCGTCGTACGACGGGCGCGGAAGGGTTGCACGACGTTGCAACGGGAACCGGCCTGACTGTGGTGCCGGTCACACCCGGCGCCTAGGGTGACGGAGTGAGGACTCCGGCGTACGGCGCGGTGCAGCCCGGCACCGACCTGGGCGTCCACGCCCGCGCCCTCCGGCGGGTGCACGACGCCGTCCTCGGCGGTGCCAGCCCTCTGCTGGCGCCCCGGCCGCTGGTCGCCCGGTCGTGGACGCGCGTGATGCAGCTCGGCCTGGACCCCCACCGTGCCAACGCCCGAGACCCTCTCGGCCGGGCCGAGATCGAGCGGCGGCGACGCAGCTCGGCGCTCTCGCTGGTGATCGACGACGTGCGCGCCGTGCTCGGCAGCGTGGCCGACGCCTCCCGGTTCATCACCGTGGTCACCGACCCCGAAGGCGTCATCCTGTGGCGCGAGGGCTCGGCACGCGTCCTCCAGCAGGCGGACTCGCTCGGCTTCAGCGAGGGGGCCACCTGGACCGAGGACCACGTCGGCACCAACGCCATCGGGACCGCGCTGGCCGAGGCCGCGCCGGTGCAGCTGTTCTCGGCCGAGCACTTCGAGGAGGGGCAGATCCCGTGGTACTGCACGGCCGCTCCCCTTCACGACCCCCGCACCGGTGAGCTGCTCGGTGTCGTCGACGTCAGCGGGCCCGCGCTGACGCTGCACCCGGCGATCATCGCGCTGGTCGAGACCGCGGCGAAGCTCGCCGAGGCGCAGCTGTGGCGCCACCACCAGGAGCGGCTGGAGCGGCTGCGCCGGTCGGCCGAGCACGTCCTGGCCACCACGTCGGGTCCGCTGCTGCTCGTCGACGACCACGGCTGGGTGGCCCACCACACAGGGGTAGCGGCCCGGGACCGGATCGCCGTGCCGGATGAGCGCCGGGCGCTCGCCGTGCCAGGGCTCGGGCTGTGCCTGCCGGAGCGGCTCTCCGAGGGCTGGCTGGTGCGCCCGTCCCCCGGCGACGCGACCGTGACGGCGACCCTCGACACCAGCGCCGACGAGGCCGTGCTCGAGGTCAGGTCCAGCGACGGCAGCTGGCGTACGCCGCTCTCGCCGCGGCACGCCGCGATCCTGCGGCACCTGCACGCCGCCGGGCGAGCCGGTCTCAGTGCCGCCGACCTGAGCCGCGAGCTGTTCGGCGACGAGGCCCACCAGGTCACGGTCCGCGCCGAGGTGAGCCGGCTGCGGCGTACGGTCGGCGCCCTCGTCGCGACCCGGCCGTACCGCATCGCCGGGGACGTCGAATTCCGCACAATTGTTCTGCCAGTTGGCCCCTAGCTCGGCGTGTCGGCCGAACTGACCGAACAATTGTACGAATTCCCGCCGCCTCGGCACGGCGTGGCAGGATTCGCGGGTGGCCGGGACCGGGAGTGAGGACGCGACGACAGGGGTGCGGTTCCGCGACGAGGACTGGTACGCCGAGGACCTGGCCGACCGGGTCTTCACCGACTGCACGTTCACCGACGTCGACCTGACCGAGGCGACCTCGCACGGTGCGACGTTCACCGGCTGCACGTTCGAGCACTCCAAGCTCAACGCCTCCCACCACGCCGCGACGGCGTTCGTGGGGTGCGAGTTCGTCCGCACCAGCCTCTTCGACGCCGAGCTCGAGGGCTGCAAGCTGACCGGCAGCACCTTCGTCGACTGCACCCTCCGGCCGCTGACGGTGCGCGGAGGTCTGTGGCGGGCCGTCGGTCTGCGGGGCGCCCGCCTGAGCAAGGTCAGCCTGGCCGGCCTCAACCTGGCCGAGAGCGACCTCACCGACTCTGACCTGACGGACGCCGACCTGAGTGGCTGCGACCTCACCGGCGCCCAGCTCCGCGGCGCGCGGCTGACCCGGACCGACCTGCGCCGGGCCACCCTCGACCGCTGCGACCTCGGGGCCGCCGAGATGTGCGAGACCCGGCTGGACCTCGCCGGCGCGGTCCTGCTGGCCGAGCACCTCGGCGCCAAGGTCGACACGTGACGCGCGTGCTCGTCGTCGACGGCGCCAACGTCGTCGGCGCGACCCCTGATGGCTGGTGGAAGGACCGCGCCGGCGCAGCCCGCCGCCTCCACGAGCGGCTGCTCGTCGCCGACACGGCGTACGACGAGATCGTGCTCGTCCTCGAGGGCAAGGCCAAGGGCGGGGTGAAGGCCGGCCGCGACCTCCACGTGACGACCGTCCACGCCCGACGTGACGGCGACAGCGCGATCGTCGGCGTCGTCAACGAGGCCGTCGCCCGCGGTGAACGCATCACCGTGATCACCGCCGACCGGGTGCTGCGCGGCGCGGTGGAGAACCTCGGCGCCGGCGCGATGAGCCCGTCCTGGCTGCTGGACATGTTGTGAGCATGACACGAATCCTCCCCGGCGCGTTCGACCTGTCCGGCCGGGTGGCCCTCGTGACCGGCGCCGGCTCTCCCGACGGCATCGGGATGGCCGCCGCCCGCCTCCTGGGCAGCCTGGGTTCCGCCGTCGCCGTCACCGCGACCACCGACCGGGCCCACGCGCGGGCAGCTGAGCTGGCCGCCGACGGCGTGACTGCTCTCGGCCTCGTCGCCGACCTGACCGACGAGGACCAGGTGCGCGAGGGCGTCGCCGACGTCGCGCGCACCCTCGGCCCGCCCACCGTGCTGGTGAACAACGCCGGCATGACCAGCGTCGCCGCACCAGCCCTGGACACCGCCTCCTCCGGCGGCTCCGAGTCCGGCACCGTCACCGGCATGTCCTACGCGCAGTGGCAGACGGCCGTCGCCCGCAATCTCGACACCGCTTTCCTGACGACCCGGGCGGTGCTGCCCGGCATGAAGTCCGCCGGGTGGGGACGTGTCGTCATGGTCTCGTCGGTGACCGGCCCGGTGATGTCGATGCGGGGTGAAGCGGCGTACGCCGCGGCGAAGGCCGGCATGCTCGGGCTCACCCGGTCCCTTGCCGTCGACTACGCGGGTGACGGCGTCACTGCCAACACGGTCGCGCCGGGCTGGATCGCGACCGGCAGCCAGACCGCCGACGAGGCTCACCAGGCGGCCCGCACCCCACTGGGGCGCAGCGCCCACCCGGACGAGGTCGCCACCGCGATCGCCTTCCTCTGCTCGCCCGGAGCGTCCTACGTCACCGGCCAGTGCCTCGTCGTCGACGGCGGCAACTCGGTCGCCGAGGAACGCTCCTGAGGCGCGTTCAGCGCCACCACTCGTACGGCGTCGTGGTCGACACCTTCACCAGCCCGGACCGCTCCCGGATCGGGCGCGAGAGCTCGGTCGCGTCACTATGGATCAACCGCTTGCCCAGCCGGGCCAGCACCGCGTCGGCCCGCTCGGTCGACACCGCGGCCCCGCACGGACACACTCAGGCCAGGTCGAGGCCCGGGTAGAGCGGGTGCTTGTCGAGCATCTCGGCGGAAGCGGCGTGGGTGCGCTCGACGATGCCGTCGGCGAGGGTGTACTTCGCCTTCGACCCGGCGCCGGTCGACGTGGTCGTCGGCGTCGTCGACGACAGCACGTCGACGACCAGCTCGGCGACCGTGTCGAACTCGTCGTGCCCGAAGCCGCGGGTGGTCAACGCCGGAGTGCCGAACCGGATGCCGGAGGTGTACCAGGCGCCGTTCGGGTCGGCGGGCACCGAGTTGCGGTTCGTGACGACCCCGGCCTCGAGCAGCGCCGACTCGGCCTGCCGCCCGGTCAGCCCGAAGGAGGTCACGTCGAGCAGCACGATGTGGTTGTCGGTGCCGCCGGTGACCAGCGTGGCGCCACGGGAGTTGAACCCCTCGGCCAGCGACTGGGCGTTGTCGGCGACCTTCTGGGCGTAGTCGCGGAAGCCCTGCTGCTTGGCCTCGGCGAACGCCACGGCCTTGGCCGCCATCACGTGCGACAGCGGGCCGCCCAGCACCATCGGGCAGCCGCGGTCCACCGAGGGGGCGAACTCCTCGGTGGCCAGCACGATGCCACCGCGCGGTCCGCGCAGCGACTTGTGGGTGGTGGAGGTGACGACGTGGGCGTGCGGGACCGGGTCCTCGTCGCCGGTGAAGACCTTGCCGGCGACCAGCCCGGCGAAGTGCGCCATGTCGACCATCAGCGTGGCGCCGACCTCGTCGGCGATCTCACGCATCGTCGCGAAGTTCACCCGTCGCGGGTAGGCGGAGTAGCCGGCGACCAGGATGAGGGGCTTGAACTCCTTTGCCGCAGCCCGCACCCGGTCGTAGTCGAGCAGGCCGGTCTCCGGGTCGGTGCCGTAGGAGCGCTGGTGGAACATCTTGCCGCTGATGTTGGGGCGGAAGCCGTGGGTCAGGTGCCCCCCGGCGTCGAGGCTCATGCCGAGCATGCGCTGGTTGCCCAGCTCGTGGCGCAGCGCCTCCCAGTCGGTCTCGGAGAGGTCGTTGACGTTCTTGGCCTGGTGCTTCTCCAGCGCCGGCGACTCCACCCGGTGAGCCAGGATCGACCAGAACGCCACCAGGTTCGCGTCGATGCCGGAGTGCGGCTGGACGTAGGCGTACTGAGCGCCGAACAGCTCCTTGGCGTGCTCCGCGGCGATCGACTCCACGGTGTCGACGTTCTGGCAGCCCGCGTAGAACCGGTGACCGACGGTGCCCTCGGCGTACTTGTCCGAGAACCAGGTGCCCATGGTGAGCAGCACCGCGGGCGAGGCGTAGTTCTCGCTGGCGATCAGCTTGAGCGAGGCCCGCTGGTCGGCCAGCTCGGCGCGGGTCGCCTCGGCGATCCGGGGCTCGATCGAGGCGATCACCTCGAGCGCCGAGGCGTACGCCGTACTGGTGGCTTTCGCGACCGGCTCGGAGCCGGCGGCGAGGACCGTGTCCGGCGTGCCGGAGGCGTCGAGGGACCGGGACTCAGGGCTGCTGGCGACCATGGCAGGAGCCTAGACCCTGGCTCCGACGGGACGGTTCGCCCCTCGCCGAGGCATACCAGATGCTGGACAGGCGTCTCACTCCACGAGATCGACATTTGTCGGGACCGCATTTCGGCGAGGACACTGACTTTCGTGATCAGTTCGGCGACCGCCCTCCGTCTCGTGGCACGACGCCACGTGGACCTCGGGCGCACCCGTTCGTCGATCTGTATGTCGGTCTGACCCGCCCCGATGCTCACCCACCAGCACGCCGGGCACCACGGTCGCCGACAGTCCTCCGACACCGTCGTCGGCCCGTCCGCGCTCGTGCCCGGCCCCCGAGAGCCCGCACAGAGGAAGACCCATGACGACCGCTCCCGCCGAGTCCGCCACCGCGACCGGCACCCCTGCCGCCGCGCGCCCCGTCCGCGCGCCGCGTGCACGAGCCCGCAAGGGCGAGGGTCAGTGGGCCCTGGGCTACCGCGAGCCGCTCAACAAGAACGAGCAGACCAAGAAGGACGACGCTCCCCTCAACGTGCGGGCGCGGATCGAGGACATCTACGCTCACCGCGGCTTCGCCTCGATCGACCCCGGCGACCTCCGCGGTCGCTTCCGTTGGCTCGGCCTCTACACCCAGCGCGCCCCGGGCTTCGACGGCGGCAAGACCGCCACGCTGGAGGAGCACGAGCTCGACGACGAGTACTTCATGATGCGCGTCCGCAGCGACGGCGCCCTCCTCGGCGCGGAGCAGCTGCGCGCCCTGGGTGAGGTCTCGACGGCGTACGCCCGCGGCACCGCCGACGTCACCGACCGCCAGAACATCCAGTACCACTGGATCCGCGTCGAGGACGTCCCCGCCATCTGGCAGCGGCTCGAGGGCGTCGGCCTCAGCACCACCGAGGCCTGCGGCGACTCCCCCCGCCCCTTCCTCGGCTCCCCCGTCGCCGGCGTGGCCCAGGACGAGATCATCGACGCCTCCCCCGCGCTGGCCGAGATCAAGCGCCGCTTCATCGGCGACCCGGAGTACGCCAACCTGCCGCGCAAGTTCAAGACGTCCGCGACCGGCCACCCGAGCCTGGACACCGCGCCCGAGGTCAACGACGTCAGCTTCGTCGGCACCGTCCACCCCGAGCACGGCCCCGGTTTCGACCTCTGGGTCGGCGGTGGCCTGTCGACCAACCCGATGCTGGCCAAGAAGCTCGGTGTCTGGATCGCTCTCGAAGACGTCGCCGACGTCTGGGAAGGCGTCGTCGGCATCTTCCGCGACTACGGCTACCGGCGCCTGCGCAGCCGTGCCCGCCTGAAGTTCCTCGTCGCCGACTGGGGCGTCGAGAAGTTCCGCGAGGTGCTGCAGAGCGAGCGCTACCTCGGCCGCGAGCTGCCGGACTGCGAGTCGCCCACCGCCACCGGTCGGAACGGCGACCACATCGGCGTGCACGACCAGAAGGACGGCCTGAAGTACGTCGGCGTCGCTCCCGTCGTGGGACGCGTCAACGGCGCGATCCTGTCCGGACTCGGTGACCTCGTGGAGCAGTACGGCGCCGCCGGTGCCCGCCTGACCGCGCACCAGAAGATCGTCGTCCTCGGCGTCGACCCCGAGCGCGTCGAGGACCTGGTGGCCGACCTGACCGCCATCGGCCTCGAGGCTCGCCCGAGCCAGTGGCGCCGCAACACGATGGCCTGCACGGGCATCGAGTTCTGCAAGCTGGCCATCGTCGACACCAAGCAGCGCGCCGCCGACCTGGTCGCCGAGCTCGAGCGCCGGTTCCCCGACCTCGACACGCCGATCACCGTCAACGTCAACGGCTGCCCCAACGCCTGCGCGCGCACCCAGGTCGCCGACATCGGCCTCAAGGGCCAGCTCGTCATGGCCGACGGCCAGCAGGTCGAGGGCTTCCAGGTCCACCTCGGCGGCGGCCTCGGGCTGGTCGCCGAGCAGGGCACGCCGTTCGGCCGCAAGCTGCGCGCCCACAAGGTCACCAGCTCTGGACTGGACAACTACGTCACCGCCGTCGTGGGCGCCTTCCTCGAGGACCGCACGGACGGCGAGTCCTTCGCCGACTGGGTCGCCCGCGCCGACGAGAGCCTGCTGCGCGGGGACTCGCGTGAGCCCGCGGGCGCGTCATGAGCGCGCGCATGACCCCCTTCCACTGCCCCTACTGCGGCGAGGAGAACCTCTGGCCGCACGAGGGGGACAGCGCGCAGGCCGGGAGCGGCCACGGCGCGTGGGAATGCCGGTCGTGCATGCGAGCGTTCAAGGTGTCGTTCCTCGGAATTCTCCGCCCCACGACGTCGGCGGACGACAGCGTCCCCGCTCCGGCTCCCGAGGAGAGGGTCGAGTCATGACCGCCGCCACCGCCGTACGCGCCTTCAAGGCCCGCGGGACCGCGACCCAGGGGCGCTCCGAGGACGAGCTGCGCGACCTGGTGCGGCACGCCGGCGCCGAGCTCGAGCTCGCGCCCGCCGCCGACATCATCGAGTGGGCCGTGGCCACCTTCGGACCGCGCTTCTGCGTCACCTCCTCCATGGGCGACGCCGTGCTGGCCCACCTCGCCTCCACCGTCAAGCCCGGCGTGGACGTCGTGTTCCTCGACACCGGCTACCACTTCGCCGAGACCATCGGCACCCGTGACGCCGTGGCCGCGACCCTCGACGTGAACCTGTTGACGATCACCGCGAAGCAGACCGTGGCCGAGCAGGACGCGGAGTACGGCAAGGACCTCTTCGCCCGCGACCCCGACCTGTGCTGCGCGCTGCGCAAGGTCACGCCGCTGCAGGAGTCCCTGTCCGGGTACGACGCCTGGGCCACCGGCCTGCGTCGTGCCGAGACCCAGAACCGGGTGATCGCCCCCGTCATCGGATGGGACGCCAAGAAGGGCAAGGTCAAGGTCTCGCCGCTCGCGCGCTGGGACGACGCCCAGGTCGACGCCTACATCGCCGACAACGGTGTCCTGGTCAACCCGCTGCAGTACGACGGCTACCCCTCGATCGGGTGCGCCCCCTGCACCCGTCGCGTGGCCCCCGGCGAGGACCCGCGCGCCGGCCGCTGGTCGGGCACCGGCAAGACGGAGTGCGGCATCCACGTCTGACCCACGACCGATCGACCCCGACGGCAACGAGGCCGACGGACGCACCACCACCCACAGCAGCATCCCGGGCCCGGCCCGGACGAGAAGCGACAGGAGGCTGAGAACATGACCGCACCTGCCCTGGTGGCGCTCGCTCATGGCAGCCGCGACCCCCGATCCGCCGCCACCGTGCGCGACCTCGTCCGGGAGGTGCGCGCGATGCGTCCCGACCTGCGGATCGAGGCTGCGTTCCTGGAGCTCTCGAAGCCCGAGTTCGGCACGGTGGTCGATCGGCTCGTCAAGGCCGGCCACGACGAGATCGTCGTCGTCCCGCTCCTGCTGAGCGAGGCCTACCACGCGAAGATCGACGTCCCCAGCGTCGTGGCGGCCGCGGCCGCCCGCCACGAGGGACTCCAGATCCGCACCACGAACGTGCTCGGCCTGGAGACCTCCTTCCTGGGCGTCCTCGACCGGCGTCTGCGCGAGGCCCTCGCGGTGTCGCGGGTGCGCGAGCTCGACGCCCTGGTGCTCGCCGCCGCCGGCACGTCCGACGCGCTGGCCACCCAGTCGATCGCCCGGCTGGCCCGGGTCTGGGGTGCCGAGCACCGCCTGCCGGTCATCACCGCCTTCGCCTCGGCCACGCCCCCGGCGCCCGGTGAGGCCGTGCGGCTGTTCCGTGGCCAGGGGCGACGCCACATCGCCGTCGGGTCGCTGTTCCTCGCGCCCGGCTTCCTGCACGACCGGGTGTCCGAGCTGTCCTTCGAGGCCGGCGCCGTCGCGGTGTCCGAACCGTTCGGCGCCGACGAGGAGGTCGCTCGCACCGTGCTGGCGCGCTACGCGGTCGGGGCCGTCGAGCTCGTCCCGGTCTGACGGCTTCTCAAGGGATGCAGGCACACTGTCACTCCCCATGGCGTCGGCGCGATGGGGAGCGTCAACCTCTCGTGGGGAGTACGTCGTGCAGAGGGGTCAGCGCCGAGACCCGCCCTCGGTGCACAGCACCTGACCGACCATCCAGCGTCCCTCATCGGAGACCAGCCGGGCGATGAGTCGACCGGCTCGTCGGCCACCGTCCGCGTCGCCGCCACGAGCCGCCGTCCGATCCGGCCATCCCCTTCGCGCCCGCCCCCGGTCGCGGACTAGGCTCGACCCCATGAGCCAGCACTTCGATGTCCTCGTCCTCGGCGCCGGACCCGGCGGCTACGTCGCTGCCATCCGCGCCTCGCAGCTCGGCCTGAAGGCCGGTGTCATCGAGAAGAAGTACTGGGGTGGTGTCTGCCTCAACGTGGGCTGCATCCCCAGCAAGGCGCTGCTGCGCAACGCCGAGCTGTCGCACATCCTCCAGCACGAGAAGAAGCTGTTCGGCATCGAGGGCGACGCCACGATGTCGTACGGCGTCACGCACGCCCGGAGCCGCAAGGTCTCCGACGGCATCGTCAAGGGCGTGCACTACCTGATGAAGAAGAACAAGATCACCGAGATCGACGGGTGGGGCACCTTCGTCGACGCCAAGACCATCTCGGTCGAGGACGACGAGGGCAACACCGAGGAGATCACCGGCGACACGATCATCATCGCCACCGGTGCCACGACGCGGCTGATCCCCGGCACCGAGCTCTCCGAGCGCGTGGTCACCTACGAGGAGCAGATCCTCGACGAGACCCTCCCCGAGAGCATCGTCATCGCCGGCTCCGGCGCGATCGGCGTCGAGTTCGCCTACGTCATGAAGAACTTCGGCGTCGACGTGACGATCGTGGAGTTCCTGGACCGGATGGTCCCGACCGAGGACGAGGAGGTCTCCAAGGAGCTCGCCAAGCACTACAAGAAGCTCGGTGTGAAGGTCCTCACCGGCACCAAGGTCGAGTCGATCGACGATTCCGGCGACAAGGTGACAGTCACCGTCTCCAAGGACGGCAAGGAGGAGACCATCGAGACCGACAAGGTCCTCCAGGCGATCGGCTTCGCCCCCCGCATCGACGGCTTCGGGCTCGACAAGACCGGCGTCGAGACCTCCGATCGCGGCGCCATCGCGATCGACGAGCGCGGCCGCACCAACGTCGAGGGTGTCTACGCCATCGGCGACGTCACCGGCAAGCTCATGCTGGCCCACACCGCCGAGGCCATGGGCGTGGTCGCGGCCGAGACCATCGCCGGCGCCGAGACCGTCGAGATCGACTTCGACATGATCCCTCGCGCGACGTACTGCCAGCCGCAGATCGCCTCCTTCGGCTACAGCGAGGCGCAGGCCAAGGAGAAGGGGTACGACGTCAAGGTCGCCAAGTTCCCGTTCTCGGCCAACGGCAAGGCCCAGGGGCTCGGCGACGGGGCAGGCTTCGTCAAGATCGTCGCCGACGCCACGTACAACGAGATCATCGGCGCCCACCTCATCGGGCCCGACGTCACCGAGCTGCTGCCCGCGCTCACCCTGGCTCAGAAGTGGGACCTCACCGCCGACGAGGTGGCCCGCAACGTCTTCGCCCACCCGACGCTGTCCGAGGCCGTCAAGGAGGCCGTCGAGGGCATCGCCGGCCACATGATCAACCTCTGACCTCGGCGCACATCTCGTGGTCGCGCTCAGGTGGTGGGGATGACCTTCTCGGACACGGCGGTGCCGTCGACGACGAGGAGCGCCTGCCAGACCGGCCAGCCGGCGGCGACCCCGACGATCTCCTCGGGGAACCGCACGGTCGCGTGGTCGTCCTCGACAGTGGCGTCGACGCGGACGTCCTGCTGACGTCCGTCGGCGGCGACGAACTGGCGTCCGTCGTCACCGGTGCGTTCGTGGCACAGCACGACCCGCTCGGAGGAGTCCTCGTTGTCGATGGTGACCACCCAGGCCACCGTGCCCCCGGCGAGGTCGCCGTCCCAGGTCACGTCGAAGACGACGATGCCGCCCCCGACGGCGCGGCCGCACTCCCGGATCTCCGTCATGGGGAGAAGGTAGCGCCTCCGGGGGTCCCGCCCTGGGCGACCCTCGCAACAGCGACCGGATGCTCGGCGGACCGTACGGGAGGAGGACTCCTCCGGCGCGCCTGTCGCGTGCGTGCCGCTGCCAGGTGCTGAAGGCTCGGGGTGACGCCCTGGCCGCCGAGGTCACTGACGTTGCTCGACCTCAGTGACTCGTTCAGTCAGCGACGTAGAACATCCGCTTGTTGACGAACTCGTCCATGCCCAGCGGCCCGAGCTCGCGGCCGAAGCCGGAGCGCTTCACGCCGCCGAAGGGAATCTCGGCCCCCTCGCCGGCGGTCGTGTTGACGTTCGCCATCCCGACCTCGAGCCGCTGGGCGACCCGCGTGGCGCGCTCGGGGTCGGCGCTGAAGACCGAGCCTCCCAGCCCGTACGTCGTGTCGTTGGCCAGCGCCAGCGCCTCGTCGTCGCTGCCGACCTTGTAGACCACGACGACGGGACCGAAGAGCTCCTCGCGGAAGGCCGCCATGTCCTTGGTGACGCCGGTCAGCACGGCCGGGCTGTAGAACGCGGCCGGGCCGTCTCCGAGCACGCCGCCGGCGTGCAGGGTCGCGCCCTGGCTGACAGCCTCGTCCACCTGGGCGGCCAGCGTCTCAGCGGCACGGCGCGACGACAGCGGGGTGAACGCGTCGGCCGCCCGGGCCTTCTCGGTCATCTTCGCGACGAAGTCGTCGTACAGGTCCTCCATCACGATCATCCGCTTGTTGGAGTTGCAGGCCTGGCCGGTGTTGTACATCCGGTAGTCCCAGGCGTCGTCGATGACGGCGTCGAGGTCGTCGCTGTCGAGCACGATCATCGGGTCGGAGCCACCGAGCTCGAGGACGCACTTCTTCAGGTTCTTGCCGGCCAGCGCTGCTACGACGGCACCGGCGCGCTCGGAGCCGGTCAGCGAGACGCCCTGGACCCGGGGATCCGCGATGACCGTCTCGATCTGGTCGTGGGTGGCGAACACGTTGACGTAGACGCCGTCGGGCACCCCGGCGTCCTTCATGATCTGCTCGAAGGCCTTCGCGCACCGCGGAACCGACTCGGCGTGCTTGAGGACGATGGTGTTGCCCAGCATCAGGTTCGGCGCCGCGAAGCGGGCGATCTGGTAGAAGGGGAAGTTCCACGGCATGATCCCCAGCAGCGGGCCGATGGGCAGCTTCTGCACCATCGCCTTCCCACCGGAGAACGACTTGATCGGCTGGTCGGCCGCCAGGGTGGGGCCCTCGTCGGCGAAGTAGTCGAAGATCGCCTGGCAGAACTCCGCCTCCTCGACGCCCTCGCTGGCCGGCTTGCCCATCTCCTGGTGCGCGAGCGCCCCGAGCTCGTCGGCGCGCTCGCCGAACAGCGCCGCGACGCGCTTCACGACCTCCGCGCGCTCGGCGATCGGGACGTCCTTCCACGTGCCGTAGGCCTGGTGCGACGCCGCGAGGGCGGCCTCGATCTCGTCGTCCGTCGCGTGGTCGAACGTCTCGACGACCTCGCCGGTGGACGGGTCGGTCACCTGGTAGGTGGGGCTGGACATGCGCGTCTCCTCAGGTCGGTGAACGGGTCCGGCACGCCGTCGAAAGAGGCCTGCATCACGGACCTTGGGGCCGCAGCCAACCTATCTCGTCGGGGCTCAGTGCACGAGGACGACAAGCAGACGCGCCAGCTCCGCGTCGGGGTCCGTCGTGGTGCCGCCGTGGATGGGGCCTGGACGAACGACCGTGCTCCGCGGTGCACTGAGGAAACCGAACCGGGCACCGAGCACCGTGCCTCCGGAACGCTCGTCGCGCACCAGCGCCGGCACGTGTGCCTGCCCGCGGCAGACCGCCTCGGCCGCCGCCAGCGCGGCGTGCACGCCGCGCGGGTCGAGCGCGGGCGCCAGCGCCGCCAGGCGGGTCTCGTCGACGCGACCCGCGCACCCGAGGAACCCGCTCTCCTCGCAGTAGAGGATCAGTCCGACGTTGACGAACTCCTCGCGGTCCGCGCGCGGCACGCACCGGAGCACGACGTACTGGTAGCCCAGACGCTCGTCCCCGCCGGTCACGAGGCACCCCCGCCCAGCCACGCGCGCCCACCCTGGAGCCGCGCCAGCAGGAAGCCGACGTACGCCGCTCGCACGGCCTCGGCGTCCGCGTCCGGAACCGGCCCCAGCCACTCCTCGGGCACCCTGTCGACGATGTCGCGCAGGAGGTCCTCGGTGACCATCGACGCCAGCTCCTCGTCCGCGGCCGGCAGCCCGGCGAGGTGAGCGACGAGCACGTGGTCGTCGAGGCGGTAGGGCTGGGCGGCGAACCGCTCCGGCGAGCCGAGACCGCCCGGCCACGAGTGGTGGAAGTAGAGCGCCGCCCCGTGGTCGATGGCCCACAACCGGCGGTGCCAGACCAGCAGGTTCGGGTTGCGCCACGACCGGTCGACGTTGGCGGTGAACGCGTCGAGCCACAGGATGCGCGCCGCTTCGACCGGGTCCGGCTGCGCGGCCACGTCGTACCCGAAGGCTCCGGGCAGGAAGTCGATGCCGAGGTTCGTGCCCAGGCTGGCGGTCAGGAGGTCCTGGACCTCCTCGTCGGCCTCGTAGCGCGCGATCGCCTGCTCCAGCTCGACGGTGACGAGCTCGGGGGTGGCGATGCCCAGCGCCCGCGCCAGCTCGCCGACGATGATCTCGGCCACCAGGACGCGCGGCCCCTGGCCGGCGCCGCGGAACTTGCAGACGTAGGTGCCGAGGTCCTCGCCCTCGACGATGCCCGGGAGGGACCCACCCTCCCGCAGCGGTACGACGTACCGGGTGGCGCGGACGCGCCTCAACGTGCTCACGGAGCCGACCTTCTCACGGGTGGACGTCGCGTGACGGCTCCGTCGCACCCTGGACGTGTGGGCCCCACTGCCTAGACTCGTGATCACCGTCATGTGGACGCGGACGAAACTCTGTCGTCGGCGTCCCGAACCGAGGAGGCCCGGACCATGACGAGCACGATCTTCCGCCCTGGAACGACCCCAGCACCGAACCCGGCGCCGACCTGGGACGCGGACTCGCTCCGCACCCGCTTCGACCAGGTGCGCGGCCACACGGAGGTCCTCTCCGCACCGCTCACGCCGGAGGACCAGACGGTCCAGTCGATGGCCGACGTCTCCCCCACCAAGTGGCACCGCGCCCACGTGACCTGGTTCTTCGAGACCTTCCTGCTCGCCGAGCAGGAGCCAGGCTTCGCGCCGTTCCAGGACCGCTACTGGTTTCTCTTCAACAGCTACTACGAGGCGGTCGGACCGCGGTACGCACGTGCCCAGCGCGGCGTCATCACCCGCCCGGGCGCACACGACGTCGGCGTCTACCGGCGCAACGTCGACGACCGCGTGCGCGACCTGCTCGGGAGCGTCGACGGCGGCACCCTCGAGCGGCTCGCCGCCACCATCGAGCTCGGCTTCCACCACGAGCAGCAGCACCAGGAGCTGCTGCTCATGGACGTCAAGCACGTGCTCTCGCTCAACCCGCTGGAGCCGGTGTACGGCGGGCGCCCGTCGGAGCCCTGCGCGACCGACGACCTCGGCTGGGTCGACGTCGAGGGCGGGCTGGTCGACGTCGGCCACCGCGGAGCCGGCTTCTCCTTCGACAACGAGCTGCCCCCGCACCGCACGTGGCTCGAGCCCTACCGCCTCGCGGACCGGCTCGTCACCAACGGCGAGTGGCTGGAGTTCGTCGCCGACGGCGGCTACCGCCGCGCCGACCTCTGGCTCTCCGACGGCTGGGGCAAGGTCACCGGTGAGGGCTGGGAGGCCCCGTTCTACTGGTCGGAGCGCAACGACACCTGGTTCGAGCACACCCTCAACGGCACGTGGCCGGTCAATCCCGGACTCCCGGTGAGCCACGTCAGCTTCTACGAGGCCGACGCCTTCGCCACCTGGGCCGGCAAGCGGCTTCCGACCGAAGCCGAGTGGGAGCACGCCGTACGCGAGGACGGCCAGGAACACGCCGTGGTGGGCAACCTCGCCGACACCACGACGTTCCACCCCCGACCCGCAGCTCGCCCCACCTCCCCGACCACCCCGGGCTCCTCACCCCGGTTGCGCCAGGTCTACGGGGACTGCTGGGAGTGGACCTCCTCGGCCTACCTCCCCTACCCGGGCTTCCACCCCGCGGAGGGAGCCATCGGCGAGTACAACGGCAAGTTCATGAGCAACCAGATGGTGCTCCGTGGGGGTTGCGCCCTCACCCCGTCGGGCCACGCGCGCGCGACGTACCGCAATTTCTTCCCGCCCCCGGCCCGCTGGGCCCTCTCCGGCGTCCGCCTCGCCGACGGCGGCGCCCCGGTGGCCGCTCGATGAGCGCCGTCCGACCACCCGTGGTGTCGGTCGCGCTGGACTCCGACTGGGCGGCGGGCGGTCTGGTCGAGGACGTGCGCCGTGGGCTGGGCTCCCGGCCACTGCAGCTGCCACCCAAGTGGCTGTACGACGACGAGGGTTCTCGTCTCTTCGACAAGATCACACGTCTGGAGGAGTACTACCCGACCGAGGCGGAGCGCACCATCCTCCGCCGGCACGCTGACGACGTGGTCGCCGCCAGCGACGCCACCACCCTGGTCGAGCTCGGCAGCGGCACCAGCGACAAGACGCGCCTGCTCCTCGACGCCTTCGCCCGCGCGGGCCGGCTGGACACCTTCGTGCCGGTCGACGTCTCGGAGCAGACGCTGCGCGACGCCGCCGACGAGGTGGCCGCGGAGTATCCCGGCGTCCGGGTCGAGGCGCTCGTGGGCGACTTCACCCTCCACCTGGGGCACCTCCCGGCCGGCGGCCCCACGATGGTCGCGTTCCTCGGCGGCACGATAGGCAACCTGTACGTCGAGGAGCGCGCGGCCTTCCTGGGGGCGCTCGCCGACTCGTTGGAGTCCGGTGACTGGTTGCTTCTCGGCACCGACCTGGTCAAAAGTGCCGACCGGCTGATCGCGGCGTACGACGACGCCTCCGGGGTCACCGAGGCGTTCGTGACGAACTGCCTCCACGTGCTCAACCGGGAGCTCGGCGCCGACTTCGACGTGGCGGCGTTCACCTACGTGGCGTTCTGGGACCCGGCGGTGGAGCGGATGGACCTGCGGCTGCGCGCGGACGTGCCGCAGACGGTGTCGATCCCCGGAGCCGGGCTGTCGGTGGAGATCGCCGGCGGTGAGGAGATCCGGGTCGAGATCTCGACCAAGTTCCGGCCCGAGACCCTGCGCTCCGAGCTGGGCTCAGCCGGCTTCACCGTGACCGAGATCCTCACCGACCCAGCGGGCGACTTCGCGCTCACTCTCGCCCGGCTGGAGTAGGTGCCGGGCTCCTCAGGTCTCGACGACGGTCGCTGCGCGACCTGCTCGACCAGCGAGGTCAGTCGGCCCGGCGGCGCTCGTCGTCGGCGACGTCCTGGTGGGGGCGTCGGCCGAGTCGGCCGAGGGGGTCGATCGGGCCGAGATCCTGGGGCTTGTGCTCCTCGACCCAGTGGTCGATGTCCTGCCACCAGCCGTAGAGCCAGCTGATCTGCGCCTCCCGGCCCTGCGGGATCTCGGCGCGCGGAACCCGCCACCAACGGGTGACGATCTCCTTGTCCATCGGCAGCTCGCGCCACACGTCACCGACGGTCAGCACGTGGTCGAGCCCGGTGTGCGCCACGAGCAGCACGTCGGTGTCGGGCGAGGCCTCGAGCGCGGCCAGGAACCCGCCGGGGCGGGGCGCCAGCACGTTGCGCATGCCCTCGGCGCGGTCAGCCATCTGGTGGAAGCCGCGCTCGCGGAGCTTCGCGATCGCCCGTGTGCGGCGCTCCGGGGTGAAGTTGCCGCCCTCGGGGAAGATCACGAAGGCGTCGTCGTGGTCGAGATCGGTCGCCAGCTGGGCGATGTGCTCCTCGACGTCGTCCCCGGCCCCCCCGGAGATGAACCGGTTGGGGATCCGGTTCAACAACGTGTCGACCATGGGGTCCCAGGCGAGCGTGTCCTTGAGGACCACCCGCGGCTCCCGGTCGTACCAGTGCATGAGGGCGTACATCAGGACCAGTGAGTCCCCCGGGCCGGCGTGGCGCGAGCAGACCAGCAACGGCGAGCCCGGGTGCGCGTCCGGCGCAGGGCCCTGGGTGGTCACCCGCAGCCGCAGCACGCGGCGGGCCTCCTGGAAGAGCGTCACGAGGTACCACCGGGCGAGCAGGTAGTGGCGGCGCTCGAACCACGCGTGCCGGATCCGCCACCCGCAGCCGGACATCAACCACAGCACGAGCAGCGCCATCAGGACCAGGCTCTCCAGGACCAGCTGGACCGTCACGATCCACACCAGGCGCAGCGGACGCCACCGCCCCTCGCTGAACGGCGACACGACGGCCGCGACGAGGAGCGAGATCGGCAGCAGCACGAGGAACACGGCGGTGAGCACCACGACCAGCGCCGCGCCGACGGTGCGACGCAGCAACCGGAACCACCACGCCGCCGTCATGGCCCCCACGCTAGGGCCTCCCCGGTGGCGGCAGGACGACGGGCGAGGGGCGAGTCGGGACGGGATGAATGCACCAGATGCAGACGAGTCACCCTCATACAGGCGCTGCGCAACCTAGTCTGAGGCCATCATGACCGAGCACACCGGCGCTGCTCCGGACGCGAGGCGGCCCTTCATCTGGACGGTCGCGGCGGCCGTCGCGCTGTCGGCCGTCTTCGCCGTGGTCCTGGCCGGCCCCTTCCCCGTGTCGGTCCGCGAGAGCGTGAGCGCGCTCGGGTTCATGGTCGGGGCCCTGGCCATCATGGTCAGCGGGGGCGTGGCCGCACGTCGCTGCGAGGGGAAGCGTCGTCACGCCTGGTCCGTCGTGGCGGGAGCGGCCGCCGTGGCGCTGGCCGGCAACATCTGGACGGCTCTCGTCGGCGGCGACCCGGTGCTCAACCCCTCGGTCATCGGCGACCTCCTGGTCGGCCTGGCGCTCGTGATGACGGTGTTCGGTCTGCTGATGCTCTCCGACGCCCCGTCGCGCAAGGCGCGCCTCATGGTGAGCTGGCTCGACGGCGTGGTCACCGGCTGCGCGGTCCTGATCATCGCGCTGGTGCTGGTGTTCTCACGCCTCGTGGCCGCCGAGAACATCGCCGACCAGCCCAGCGTCCTGGTGTTCCCCCTGCTCGACGTGGCCGTGCTGACGGTCGCGTTCCTGCTCGTCGTGCGCAACCAGGGCGACCGCTCCTTCTACACGATGGTCAGCTTCGGCTTCGTGCTGTACTCCGTGGCCGACCTGGTGTTCGCGGTGCAGAACGCCCGCGGTACGTACACCGTCGGCACCCCGCAGGACCTGATGTGGATCACGGCCTACCTCGTCCTGGCCGCGTCAGCCTGGCACCCGGCCGCCACGGGCCGTCGCACGCCGGCGCCGCCGTCCCGCGCCGGCCTCGACGTCCAGGCCACCCTGCTGGTCTTCTCGTTGCTGGTGCTCGCCGCCGGCGTCCAGACGATGTTCGCCCACGGCCCGCTCACCCAGACGCTGACCGCCCTGTGGGTGCTGCTCGTCCTGGCCGTCGGCGTGCGGCAGGTGCTGCTCGTCGCCGACAACCAGGCCCTGCGCGACAGCCTGGAGCGTCGTGTCGCCGAGCAGACCGCCGACCTGCGGCGCATGAAGCGGCGCACGGAGGTGATGCTGACCTCGGTGGGCGACGGCATCTACGTCGTCGACCTCGAGGGCCGGATCACGTTCTCCACCCCGTCGACCTTGGCCGCCGTGGGCTACCAGCCGGCCGAGCTGGCCGACGTGCGCGCGCACGAACTCCTCCACGTCGAGCCCGACGGCGTCGCCGACGAGGAGGGCACGCACGACGAGGCCAGCTGCTACATCACCCGTGCCATCACCGCGGGCGAGGTCGTCTCCTCGCGCGCCGACTGCTACCGGCGCGCGGACGGGACGACGTTCCCGGTCGAGGTGACCGCCAGCCCGCTGGTGGACGACGAGGAGATCATCGGCGCCGTGGTCGTCTTCCGAGACGTCACGGAACGTCGTGAGGTCGACCGTATGAAGGACGAGTTCCTCTCCATCGTCAGCCACGAGCTCCGGACGCCGCTGACCTCCATCCGCGGCTCCCTCGGCATGCTGAGCAGCGGCGCCTTCGACGGCCTCCCGGCCCCCGCGCTGCGCATGCTCAACATCGCCACCCGGAGCAGTGACCGGCTGATCCGGCTCATCAACGACATCCTGGACATCGAGCGCATCCGCTCCGGCAAGCTCCCGATGGCGCCCGAGCCGGTCGAGGTCGCCTTGCTCGTGGAGACCGCCGCACGCGAGATGAACGGTCTGGCCGCCTCGTCGCAGGTGCGCCTGAGCGTGCTGGCCTGCCCGGGCCGGGTCCTGGCGGACGCGGACCGGGTCGTCCAGACGCTGACCAACATCCTCGGCAACGCCGTGAAGTTCTCCCCCGCCGGCGCCGCGGTGAGCGTCGGGACGGTCGAGAAGGACGGCGAGGTGGTGGTGCGGGTGCACGACGAGGGCCGCGGTGTGCCCTCGTCGATGCTCGAGACCATCTTCGAGCCCTTCGAGCAGGTCGACTCCTCCGACTCGCGTGCGCAGGGCGGGACGGGCCTCGGGCTGGCGATCAGCCGGGGCATCGTCGACCGGCACGGTGGCCGCATCTGGGCGGAGTCCGAGCCGGGGCGCGGGACCACGGTGAGCTTCACGCTCCCCCAGGCCCCGGCGCCGGCGCCGGCTGAGCCACGAGTCCGGGCGCCCGTGCCCGCGCCTGCGAGTGCCGCGCCACCCGTGCCCCCTGTCTAGACGCGGCGGTCTGCCCGCGCGCGTTTCTACCTGACCGGCCTTGTCGGGCCATACGGTGACATCTCCCCCCAATGCGCCCGAGATGGAGCCCCCACCATGTCCGCAGTCCCCCAGCACGCCGCGTCCACGTCCCTCCCCCCGTCCGCCACCCCCTCCACCGTCGTCTCCCAGACCCCCGGCGCGGCCTCCTCGGCTGCACCGTCCTCGGCCGACCGGACGGCGCCCGCGCTGGTCGCGGTCCCGCAGCCCGCGGGCAGCACCTCGGTCCACGTCGTCGGCCGGGTCGACGAGGAGACCGCCCGGCGTTACTGGGCCCTCTACCAGTCGACCTTCGGCCCGCTGGCGATCGCCGCGGTCAACCGCCACCTGCTGCTCGAGTCGGAGTTCATGGAGGTGATGGAGGACGAGCGCGTCGACAAGTACCTCGTCCGCGACGACCTCACCGGTGAGGCGCTGGCGATGTGCACCCTGACCAACCACCTGGAGACCGTGACCTGGGTCAGTGCGCAGTACTTCGCCCACCACTACCCCGAGCACGCCGCCCGCAACGGCGTCTACTACCTCGGGTTCTCCCTGGTCGGCGCCACCCGCCGCCGAGCCCAGCTGTTCACCCAGCTGATCACGCAGGTCAGCCGCACGCTGGTGGCCGAGAACGCCATGTGCGCCTACGACATCTGCCAGCACAACAACGAGACCATCGGCCTGGGGAACGCGGTCGGCGCGATGATCCAGAGCGTCGCGCCCATCGACGTACGCGCCGTGGACACCCAGACCTACTACGCCGCCGTGCCCGTGGCGAGCGTCGGCACCGACGTTATCCAGCGGCTTCCCGGCCAAAGGATTAACGTGTGAGCTGGATCGGACGGGGGGTCTGACTCAGACGGGGGACCCGCATGACCCGACGCAGGGTGCTCGTCGTCGACGACGACGACGATGTCCGCGAGGTCACCACCTTCTCGCTCGAGCTGATCGGTGGCTACGAGGTCATCGACGCCAACGGCGGCGCACGCGCGATCGAGCTGGCCCGCAGCCACCTGCCCGACCTTGTGCTGCTCGACGTGATGATGCCCGGGATGGACGGGCCGGCGACCTTCCGCGCCCTGCGTGCCGACCCGACCACCGCGCACATCCCGGTGGTGCTGCTGACGGCCAAGGTGCCGGTCGGGATGGACCACGGCGAGCGCGAGGGCCTCGCCGGCGTCATCTCGAAGCCCTTCGACCCCCGGGCCCTGGTGGACGAGATCGAGCGGATCCTGCAGGCCACCGACGGCGGCGAACCCGCGCCCTGACCGCGACGACCCGCTAGAGCTCCGCCTCCAGATAGGCCCGTGACGCGTCGTACGCGCGATCGATCCGGTCCCGGACGGCGGTGAAGCTGCGGTAGGCGAGGATCGCGTCGTCCCTGGCCGAGCCACCGCCGCTCGGCAGCACGTACGCCGAGACTCCCTCGGGCAGCTCGGCCATCTCACGGTGGAACCGGTGACGACGCGCGATCTCGAACGACACCCGGGCGACCTCCCACGGACGCCGTGGATTGGTCAGCGGTCGCTCGATGCGACCGACCTGGAGCACGAAGATCCGGTCCGCGCCCTGCTGGGCCGCGCGCGCCACGGGGATCGAGTTGACGATGCCGCCGTCGAGGTAGTGCTCGTCACCCACGCGGGCGGGCGCAAGCAGCCCTGGCACGGCAGCGGAGGCCACGACCGCGTCCACCACCCGCCCGGCGGTGAACCAGTGCTCGGCGGCGCGTTCGATGCTGGCCGCGCAGCACTGGAACGGGATCTCGAGGTCCTCGAAGGTGCGGTCGCCCAGCTCGGCGTGGATGCGTCGGCGCAGCGGTTCGCTCGAGTGCAGGTGGGTCCCGGTGCGCACGGCCCGGCGCACCTGCCGGATCACGCCGTCGGAGTAGATCTCGCCGCCCGAGGCGGTCTGCCACAGCTCGACGAGTCGCTCGACGACCTCGGGGCCCGGGTAGGCGGCCACCATCGAGCCGTTGAGCGCGCCCACGCTGGTGCCGAGGATGAGGTCGGGCCAGATGTCGGCCTCGATGAGGGCGCGCAGCATGCCGACCTCGGCGGCGCCCAGCACCCCGCCACCTCCGAGCACGAACGCCGTCGACATGCGCCCACGCTAGTGGTCGCGGGTCAGCCCTCGAACGCGTGGGTGGCGCCCGGCAGGGCGTGGAGCACGACCGGGGCACCGGCCGCCGCCGGCGCCTCCAGGGTGGTCCCCCCGTCCAGCACCCTCTGACCGCTCACTCCACGATCGACAGCGCCGCGCGCGGGCAGGCCGCGACCGCCTGACGCACCTGCTGCTCGTTGTCCGGCGTCACCTCGTCGTCGAGGATCTGCAAGTAGTCGTCGTCGTCGAGCTCGAACGTGTCCGGTGCGAAAGCCGTGCACAGCGCGTTGGCCTCGCACAGGTCGAAATCGGCCTTGACCTTCATCGGGTTCCTCCTCCAGGAATCTGCGGCATCTTGCTGTGGTCCCAGCTGGCTGTCCTCGTCGCGGTGACGACGATCGCGACGCGCTTGCGGACCTGCGCCTCGACGATGTCGCGTCCCAGGTCGCCGAGATCCTGACCCCCGGCCATCGCGGTCACGACCGCGCTGCCGATCTCGCGGATCCGGTCCTGGTCGCGCACGATCTCGGCGGTGCCCTGCAACGAGACCCCGGCCAGCTCGGCGTACTCGGTGCCGGTCTCGACCAGGCACGTGATGCGGTCGTCGCGCTCGAGGTTCTTCACCTTCTGCGAGGTGGCGTAGGTCCAGAACGCCATGCGACCCTCGTGCACGACGTAGAACAGCGTGGACAGGTGCGGCCAGCCGTTCGGTCCGTTGCTGGCGACCTGGACCTTGATCGAGCGCGAGAGGTACGCCGCCACCTCGTCCTCGGTCATGGCCACCTTCGCCCGGCCGGCCGGTCGTGACGACGAGGTCGTGAAGGTCGTGGAGGCGGGTGCGGGAGTGGGAGCGGGGGGCAAGGCTCAGCCCTCCGACGAGTGGCCGGGGAACAGGTGGGCGTCGGGGTCGAGCACGACCGCGGCGTTGTTGACCGCGGTCGCGGCCTCGCCGAAGCCGACCGCGATGAGCCGGACCTTGCCGGGGTAGTCGGTGATGTCGCCGGCGGCGAAGACGCGCGGCAGGTTCGTCCGGGTGGCCGAGTCGACGACGATGTGGCGCTTGTTGACCTCCAGGCCCCACTCCTGGATGGGGCCCAGGTCGGCGATGAAGCCGAGGGCCGCCACCACGGCCTGGCAGGGCAGGGTGCGAGTCTCGTGGGACTTGACGTCCTCGACCTCGACGGCCTCGAGCGCGTGCTCCCCCAGCAGGCGGGTCACGTTGGCGTTGACGAGGATCTGCGTCTCACCGGCCTCGACCCTGGCCACGGTGGCCTGGTGGGCGCGGAATTTCTCGCGCCGGTGGACCAGCGTCACCGACGCCGCCACCGACTGCAGCGCCAGGGCCCAGTCGAAGGCGCTGTCGCCGCCGCCGACGATCACCACGTCCTTGCCGGCGTACTCCAGGAAGGACGGCACGAAGAAGGCGACGCCGCCGTGGTCCCAGCCCTCGGCGGCCGGCAGCGGGCGCGGGGTGAACTTGCCGATGCCTGCGGTGATGATGACCGCGCCGGCGACCAGGGTCGTGCCGTCGTCGAGCCCGACGCGGACCTCCCCGGCGGCCTCGTCGGAGACCAGGGTCGCCGCCGTGCGGTCCAGCAGGTAGGTCGGCTTGGCCGTCGCCGCCTGCTCCACGAGCCCCTCGACGAGCCCCTTGCCCTTGACGACGGGGAAGCCGGCCACGTCGAGGATGTCCTTCTCGGGGTACATCGCGGTGATCTGGCCACCCAGCTCCGGCAGCGAGTCGACCACGGCCACCGAGAGCCCGCGGAACCCCGCGTAGTAGGCGGCGTAGAGACCCACCGGCCCGGCGCCGACGATGAGCACGTCGACGACGTGGTGCCCACGGTCGTCCGCGCCGAGGATCCCGCTCGGGTTCCCCACCGTCTCGGTCATGGCTGCCTCCTCACCGGTCCGGAGCGGCCGGCACTATAGAACGTGTTCTCATCTAGCCGAGTCGGCCGCTTCTTCCTACCACGGGGTGGCGTCCGGCGGACGAGGTGAAGGCCGCTCACCCGAACCGCGCGACCAGCGCCTCCCCGAGCTGCAGCCCGGAGAGGAAGGCGCTCTCGACCTTCGCCGTCCGCGACCACGCGTCGCCGCAGCAGCCGACCCCGTCGTCGGTGAGCAGGAAGGTCCGGTCCCGCGACCCCGACGGCTTCGCGAACGTCCAGCGGTGGACCTCGGCGTGGCGCGGCTCGGGCACGGCCAGGGCCGAGCACAGCTCCGCGACGAGCACGTCGCGGGCGCCAGCCGGGTCCGCGAGGTGACCTCGCGCGAGGTCGGGCGTGGAGTGGGCCACGAGGACCGGGGCTCCGTCGCCGCGTCGCCGGCCGTCGTCGGCGACCCAGGAGAGCACGTCGCTGCCGTTGACGAAGACGCCGTCGTGGTCCCAGTGCCGCTCGTCCCACACCGCCGTCAGCGCGAGGATCGGGTCGAACGGGTCGTCGAGTTCAGCGACCACGTCCGCCAGGTCGGGCGCCAGGAGCCGCCGGGCCTGCGGGTCGGGCATCGCCAGCACGACCGCCGTCGACGCCCGGCCGTCGACCCGGGGCGCGCCGTCGACCATGCCCACCTCGGCGACCGTGCCGACCTGCAGGTCGAGCCCCTCGGCCTCGTGCTCGACCAGCGAGCGCAGGCCCTGAGGAGCGCCCCACCGCACCGGCCCGGACTTCGACTGCCAGCTGCCGTCGGCGTCGCGGACGTCGAAGGTGTCGGTCCAGGGTCGGGCCAGCCCGGCGGACCGCCACCGCTCGACGACGGCGGCGAAGCGGTCGTCGGACACTGTCAGGTAGGACGCCCCCAGGTCGACGCGGCGCCCCTCGATCTGGCGACTGGCCATCCGGCCCCCCGGTTTGCGGCTGCGCTCCCGCACCGCGACCGGCAGTCCGGCTCCTGCCACGGTCCGGGCACAGGTCACGCCGGACAGCCCGGCCCCCACCACGACGATCGGCTCCATGTCACTCCTCGCTGCACCTCCGGGCCCACGCGGATCGCCGGCCCGGTCGGTGTCCTGCGGCCAGCCTGTCACCGGCCCGGTCGGGCGCCGGGTGACCCTCTCGCTCAGGAGGTCGGGAACGTGACGACCACGCGCGCGGCAGGCGACGCCGGAGTCGGAGGCGGGGCTGTCGTCGTGTCCCCGACCGGCTGCCGAGGTCGCTGTGGCAGAACCGCCACGTGATCGCTGCTGAGGTCTGCAACGTCGCGGCCGTGAGCGCGGCACGGTCCTCGGCGGCCGAGATGTCCCCGACGGTCTTCCCGCGGCACGCGGCTCGTGCTTACACTGCCGACGGCGCCGCCTGGGGCGCCCGCAGACGGAAGTCTTCACATGAGCACGTACACGCACGCCCGGTTGGCACGCCGCTTCGAGACCCGGCCGGGACGGTGGCGCGGTACGTCGTTGATCGTGGCGGCGGCGCTCGTCGTGGGCACGACACTGACCGGCAGTCCCGCGTCGGCGGCTGACATCACCGGGACCCGCCGCGCGGACACCCTGGTCGGCACCGCCGACGACGACACGATCCGTGGGCTCCAGGGCGCCGATCGGATCCGGGCGCGTCAGGGCATCGACCACGTCGAGGGTGGTTCGGGCAACGACACGATCGCCCTCGGCCCGGGGAGCTTCGCCGGGGACTACGGCGACTACGCCGAGGCAGGTGACGGGCACGACACCGTCTACGGCCAGTCCGGCCCGGACTTCATCACCGGCAACCGCGGGGACGACCTCCTCCTCGGCGAAGGCGATGGCGACTACCTCGGTGGCCAAGCCGGTCTCGACCGTCTGCGCGGCGGCCCGGGCGCCGACTACCTCGACCCCGGCACCCAGGCCGACGTGGTGGAGGGTTCAGACGGCAACGACACGGTCTACCTCGGCAACGACGGCGCCGCGGACCGCGTCCTTTGTGGAGCAGGGCGTGACGAGGTCTACTACTCCGGCTCGGCCGACCCCCGTGATCGGCTCCGCAGCTGCGAGCGCGTCGTCACGGGCTGAGCCGTCTCGCCGGCCGCACCGTGGTGGACCGCGACGGCCGCACCACCCGCGGCGACGGCGACACGCCCCCTGCGACTCAGTGGCCGCGGGGGCCGGTGTGCCGGTCGCGCTCCTCGGCCGGCAGGTTCTTCGACGACATCAGGCTCGCGATGGTGGTGACGCCCAGGATGACGACGATCGCGCCGAGCGACACGAGCGTCGGGATCTCGGGCGCCCACTCGATGTGCTCGCCGCCGTTGATGAACGGCAGCTCGTTCTCGTGCATCGCGGTCAGGATGAGCTTGACGCCGATGAAGCTGAGCAGCACGGCCAGGCCGTAGCTGAGGTAGACCAGGCGTTCGAGCAGGTTGCCCAGCAGGAAGTAGAGCTGGCGCAGGCCCATGAGGGCGAAGATGTTGGCCGTGAGCACGATGTAGGGCTCGCGGGTGAGGCCGAAGATGGCCGGGATGGAGTCGAGCGCGAAGAGCAGGTCCGTGGTGCCCAGCGCCACGATGACCGCGAACATGGGAGTGAAGAGGAACTTGCCGTTGTCGCGCAGCCAGATCTTGCCGCCGCGGTACTCGTCGGTGTGCGGCAGCACGGTGCGGACCCAGGTGACCAGACCGGCTTCCTGGTACTCGTCCTCGTCCTCGGGCCCCTCCTTGGCCAGCTTCGCGCCGGTGTAGATCAAGAAGGCTCCGAAGAGGTAGAACACCCAGCTGAAGTTCGCGATGACGGCCGCGCCGAGCGCGATGAAGATGCCGCGGAACACCAGGGCCAGGATGATGCCGATCAGCAGCGCCTCCTGCTGGTACTGCCGAGGCACCGCGAGCTTGTTCATGATGATGATGAAGATGAAGAGGTTGTCGACCGAGAGGGAGTACTCGGTCAACCAGCCGGCATAGAACTGCGTGGCGTAGTCGCCGCCCGAGAAGTAGAGGACTCCCAGACCGAACAGCAGCGCCATGCCGATGTAGGTGCTCAGCGCCACGATGAGCTCCCGCCTGGAGGGCTCGTGCGGACGGCGACCCACGATCAGGATGTCGACGGTGAAGATGACGACCGTGATGCCGATGGTGGTCCACCAGAGCCAGGTGGGAACGTTCATGAGGGCCTTCCGAAAGCAGGCGGGTGCGATTGAGCCGGGTCAGTCTCTCACCTCTCAGTCGAGACAGAACCCGTTGCCCTCCGAGTCGGTGCCGGGCGCCGCGCGGACGTCGAGGTGGAGACGGTTCTCGGTCCAGCTGGGCTCCGGCACCTTCGGGAAGAACAGGCGCGGGCCGCGGCCGTCGGCGTCACTGATCGCCGGCTCCCACCACAATGACAACGCGCGCGGGTCGGCGCAGTCGAAGGTGACCTGGACCTCGCGCAACTCGCTCATCGCGCACCCGCCTCGATCATCTGGCGCAGCTCGCGCTTCAGCTCGGAGATCTCGTCGCGCAGCCGCGCCGCCAGCTCGAACTGGAGCTCGGCGGCGGCCGAGTGCATCTGGTCGGTCAGCTGCTGGACGAGGTTGGCCAGGTCGCCCGACGGCATGCCTGCGATGTCGTCCTTGCGGGCGGTGGAGGCCAGCGCCGGCACCGGCGCCTTCTTGGACTTGGTGTCGAGGTGCTGCCAGGTCTGCAGCAGCTCCTCGGTCGACGCGTCCTCGCGGGAGAGCATCTCGGTGATGTCGGCGATCTTCTTGCGCAGCGGCTGGGGGTCCACCCCGTGCAACGTGTTGTAGGCGACCTGCTTCTCACGACGTCGGTTGGTCTCCTCGATGGCGTTCTCCATCGACGGGGTGACCTTGTCGGCGTACATGATGACCTGGCCCGAGACGTTGCGGGCGGCGCGACCGATGGTCTGGATCAGCGACTTGTCCGAGCGCAGGAAGCCCTCCTTGTCGGCGTCGAGGATCGCCACCAGCGACACCTCCGGGAGGTCGAGCCCCTCACGCAGCAGGTTGATGCCGACCAGGACGTCGTACTCCCCCAGCCGCAGCTCGCGCAGCAGCTCGATGCGGCGCAAGGTGTCGACCTCGCTGTGGAGGTAGCGGGTGCGGATGCCGGCCTCCAGCAGGTAGTCGGTGAGGTCCTCCGACATCTTCTTGGTCAAGGTCGTGACGAGCACGCGCTCGTTCTTCTCGGTGCGGTCGCGGATCTGACCGATGAGGTCGTCGATCTGCCCCTTGGTGCTCTTGACGATGACCTCGGGGTCGATCAGCCCGGTGGGACGGATGATCTGCTCGACGACGTTGCCGACTCCCCCGACCTTGTCGAGCTCGTAGTTGCCCGGCGTCGCGGAGAGGTAGATGGTCTGGCCGATCCGCTCGAGGAACTCCTCCCAGCGCAACGGCCGGTTGTCCATGGCGCTCGGCAGCCGGAAGCCGTGGTCGACGAGGTTGCGCTTGCGGGACATGTCGCCCTCGTACATGCCGCCGATCTGGGGCACCGCGACGTGGGACTCGTCGACGACGAGCAGGAAGTCCTCGGGGAAGTAGTCGAGCAGGGTGTTCGGGGCCGAGCCTCGCGAGCGGCCGTCCATGTGCATCGAGTAGTTCTCGATGCCGGCGCAGCTGCCGACCTGGCGCATCATCTCGACGTCGTACGTCGTGCGCATCCGGAGCCGCTGCGCCTCGAGCAGCTTGCCCTGCTTCTCGAACTCGGCCAGACGGTCCTCCAGCTCGAGCTCGATGCCCTTGATCGCCCGCTCCATGCGCTCCGGGCCGGCGACGTAGTGGGTGGCGGGGAAGACGTAGAGCTCGGTGTCCTCGGTCAGCACCTCACCGGTGACCGGGTGCAGCGACATGAGCCTCTCGATCTCGTCGCCGAACATCTCGATGCGGACCGGGTGCTCCTCGTAGACCGGGAAGATCTCGAGGGTGTCGCCGCGGACCCGGAAGGTGCCGCGGGTGAAGGCGTGGTCGTTGCGGGTGTACTGGATCTCGACGAGGCGGCGCAGCAGCTGGTCCCGGTCGACCTCGTCCCCGACGCGCAGACGCACCATGCGGTCGACGTACTCCTGCGGGGTGCCGAGGCCGTAGATGCACGACACCGTCGAGACCACGATGACGTCGCGGCGGGTCAGCAGCGAGTTGGTCGCGGAGTGCCGCAGCCGCTCGACCTCCTCGTTGATCGAGGAGTCCTTCTCGATGTAGGTGTCCGTCTGGGGGACGTAGGCCTCGGGCTGGTAGTAGTCGTAGTAGGAGACGAAGTACTCGACCGCGTTGTTGGGCAGCAGCTGGCGCAGCTCGTTGGCGAACTGCGCGGCCAGCGTCTTGTTGGGCTGCATGACCAGGGTCGGGCGCTGCAGCCGCTCCACCGCCCACGCCACCGAGGCGGTCTTGCCGGTGCCGGTGGCGCCGAGCAGGACGACGTCCTCCTCACCACCGCGGATGCGCTTCTCGATGTCCTCGATCGCGGTCGGCTGGTCGCCCGAGGGCACGTAGTCGGAGATGACCTCGAAGGGGGCCACCCGACGCTTCAGGTCGGTCACAGGACGCATGGGACCGAGCCTACGTGCGGCCTCCGACAGGACGCGCCGCCGCAGCAGACGGGCGCTCTGTCAGGATGCTGCTGTGCCCACCCGGACCCCGCTCGTGAACCTGAACCACCCGGTGGCGCGCGCCGCGAGGCGGTTCGTGGCGGTCACCTTCGGGATCCCCCTCCTGGTGGCGCTGGGCATGAGCGTCGTGGACTCCTACCGACGCCGCGGCAAGAAGCCGAAGCCGTTCCCCACCCGGAAGGCCGCCGAGGTCCCGGTCGGTGACGGCGCGGTGACGACCTACACCTTCGGCCAGGACCTGTACGACGACATGCTCGCCGCCATCGAGGGCGCCGAGCGTCAGGTGCTGCTCGAGACCTACATCTGGAAGGCCGACGGGATCGGCCAGCGGTTCAAGCAGGCCATCATCGACGCCGCCGAGCGCGGGGTCGAGGTGCGCGTCATCTACGACTCGTTCGCCAACCTGGTCGTGCGTCCCAGCTTCCTGCGGTTCCCGTCGTCGGTGCGGGTGCTGGCCTACCCCGTCTACCCGGCGGGCTGGCGGTTCTTCGACCTGCGCCGCTACGGACGCGACCACCGCAAGATCCTGGTCGTCGACGACACCGTCGGGTTCGTCGGCGGCTACAACCTCGGCTCGGCCTACGCCACGGAGTGGCGCGACACCCACTGTCGGATCAGCGGTCCGGCCGTGGCCGACCTGACCCGCGCCTTCGCCGACTTCTGGAACCTGCACCGGCACCGCCGGTTCCGTCACCGTGAGCCTCCGATGCTGCTGTCGGCCCCCAGCGACTGGGAACCGCGGATCCGGGTGCACCGCAACATCCCGCGGCTGTGGATCTTCCCGATCCGGGCGATGTACCTCGAGGCCGTGAACCGGGCTCAGCGCAACGTGTGGATGACCCACGCCTACTTCATCCCCGACGAGGGGTTCGTCGACGCCCTCGTGGCCGCCTCCCGCCGCGGGGTCGACGTACGCCTGCTGCTGCCGGCGAAGTCGAACCACATCGTGGCCGACTGGATCTCGCGCGGCTACTTCCGGCGCATGCTCCACGCCGGGGTCTCGATCCACCGCTTCCGCGACGCGATGGTGCACGCCAAGACCGCCACCATCGACGGCAGCTGGACGACCATCGGCACCGCCAACATCGACCGGCTCTCGATGTCGGGCAACTACGAGGTCAACATCGAGGTCATCGACGCCGGGCTCGCCCGCGAGATGGAGCGGATCTTCGAGACCGACCTCGGCAACTCGCTGCCGCTGACGATGGCCGAGTGGGAGTCGCGCGACGTCTACGCCCGCTTCACCGAGACGATCCTCGTGCCCCTGCGCCCCCTGCTCTGAGACCGTGATGGACACGACGACCCTGAAGGTGGGAGCAGGCGGCGCCGCCGTGGTGGGTGTCGCCTTCGGGATGGTTCGCTACGCCTACGGGCTGACGCTGCCGGATGTGCGCGCGACCTTCGGTCTGTCCGAGCAGCTGCTGGGGCTCCTCGCCAGCGGGGCCTTCGCCGGCTACCTGCTGGGCCTGCTCGCAGCGCCCCGGCTCGCCTCCCGCAAGGGTGCCCGGGCTCCCACCACGGTGGGTGGCGTGTGCGGCGCGCTGGGGTGCCTCACCGTCAGCCTCGCGACGACGCCCGGAGTGCTGGCGGCCGGGGTCGTGCTGGGCGGGAGCGCCGCTGGCTGGGTGTGGGCACCGTACTCCGACCTCGCAGTCGACCTCGTCCCGCAGCGCGATCGACCGCTCGTGCTGGCCGTCATCACCACCGGCACCGGACTCGGCCTGGTGGCACTGGGAGCGCTGGGGCTGGTCGCGGCCGGCGCCGGCTGGCGGGTGGTGTGGGCGGGGACCGCCGCGGCGGCAGCCGTGGCGGCCGCAGCGAACCTGGTGGCCGTGCCGCGCGTCCCTCCACGCAGGTTCGACCCCGGGCGACCGCAACGGCCCCTCGCCCGGCGGGCCCTCGCCCGCCCTCTGCTCTACGCTGTCGTCTACTTCGCCAGCTGCACCGTGTACTTCACCTACGCCGCTGACGCGGCGCGCGAGGGAGGGCTGAGCGCAGCGGCCGTCGCGATCGTCTACTGCCTCGCCGGCGTCGGAGGCGCAGTGGGGCTGGTCACCGGCAGGCTCAGCAGACGTGTCGGGCCGTCGCGAACCGCGGCCGCCGGAATCGCTGTCGTCGGTGGTTCGCTCGCACTGCTGACCCTCGGGCGGGGGTCGCTGCCGCTGGTGCTGCTCTCCGCCCCCGTCTTCGGTGCCGGCTACATGGTGGGGTCGGCGGTGCTGGCGATCTGGACCGCGCAGGTCGCCGAGGACCGACCCGGTGACGCCTTCACCGCTGCGCTCGTGGTCGGAGCCGCGTCCTCGATCGCGGCGCCCGCGGGCATGGGGTTGCTGATCCCCGCCGTGGGCCTGCCGACAGCGCTCCTCCTCGTGGCAGGTCTCACCGTCGTCGGAGCGACCATCGTCCCCACGCGCGATGGTGCTCCATCCCGCGCCGCGGGCGCTGACCACCCGGCTCCGTCGTAGCTCGACCGGAGGCGTTCCACGTTCACCCCTCGACGCCGAGGGTGAGCGGGACGACCTCCGCGACGCCGGCCCCGAGCAGGTCTTGGGCCGCCATGGTCAGGGTCCAGCCCGTGCCGACGAGGTCGTCGACGAGCAGCACCCGGCGACCGCCGAGCGTCTGGCCGTCGGCCACGGCGAGCCGGAACCGGCGGTGGACGGCGTTGACCCGCTGGGCGGAGTTGACCGCCCCGGCGCCGGGCGGCACCGACGGGTCGACGAGGTCGTACTCCCCCAGCAGCGGGACCTGCAGGTAGCGCGAGAGTCCCTCGGCCAGGTCGCGGGTCAGGGTCGGTCGCCGCAGCGAGCCGACGTGGACGATCCCGTCGACATTCGGCTTCCAGTCTCCCAGCACCTCGACGACGGCACGCGCCAGCGGGACCGGGACCGGGCCGTCGGTGGCCGGCTCGCGGAACAGCTCGCGGAGCGCCTGGCCGTGCCCGAGGTCGGTCAGGCGCGCCACGGCCCGCCCTTCGGAGGCGGCGACCTTGATCTTGCCCTTGAGGTCGAGACCCATCGAGTCGAGGGCGGTCGGCCACATCTTGCGGGGCTGGATCACCACCCCGGGGCGGCTGAGCTGGGTCCGGGCGCTGTCGAGGGACGCCTCGGAGACCGCACCCGGCAGCTCGAGTCCCCCGCAGTTGTCGCAGCGCCCGCACCGCGCGGCGTCCGGGTCGTCGAGCTGGTCGCGGAGGTATTCCATCCGGCAGCGATCGGTCGCCAGGTAGTCGAGCATCGCGTCCTGCTCCCGGCTGCGGGCCTCGGCGACCCGGCGGTAGCGCTCCGCGTCGTAGCTCCACGGCTGCCCGGTGGACACCCAGCCGCCGCGTACCCGCTGCACGGCCCCGTCGACGTCGAGCACCTTGAGCATCGTCTCGAGCCGCGTGCGGCTGAGCTCGACGTGGGCCTCGAGGCCGGCCGTCGACATCGCGCCGCCGTGAGCCTCGAGGGCGCCCAGGGTCTGGCGGACCACGGACTCCGGCGGGAAGGCGAGCGAGGCGAAGTACTTCCAGATGTCGCGGTCCTCGCGCTGCGGCATGAGCACGACGGTGGCCTCGTTCGTGCCACGCCCGGCGCGGCCGACCTGCTGGTAGTAGGCGACCGGGGAGGCGGGCGCCCCGAGGTTGATGACGAAGCCCAGGCTGGCGTCGAACCCCATCCCGAGCGCGCTGGTGGCGACCAGCGCCTTGACCCGACCGTCGATGAGGTCCTGCTCGAGGCCCTGCCGTTCGGTGGTCTCGGTCTGCCCGGAGTACGCCGCCACGGCGTGGCCGTGCTTGCGCAGGTGCTCGGCGACCTCTTGGGTGGCGGCCACCGTGAGGCAGTAGATGATCCCGCTGCCGGGCAGGTCGCCGAGGTGCTCGGCCAGCCAGGCCAGCCGCATCTCGGGGACGGGCAGCGTGAGGACGCCGAGCTTCAACGACTCCCGGTCCAGCGACCCCCGGAGGACGACCACCTCGTCGGTCGAGCTCGTCGAGGCCCCCGGCTGCGCGGCAGCGCGCCGGTCGACCTTGCGGTGTCCTGAACCCGTCGAAGGGTCGAGACCCCCGAGCTGCTCGGCGACGTCGTTCGTGACCCGGGCGTTGGCCGTCGCTGTGGTGGCGAGCACCGGGATGCCGTCGGGCAGCTCGTCGAGCAACGTCCGGATCCGGCGGTAGTCGGGCCGGAAGTCGTGGCCCCAGTCGGAGATGCAGTGCGCCTCGTCGACCACGAGCAGCCCCGTGGCGCGGGTCAGCGCGGGCAGCACCTCGTCGCGGAAGCCGGGGTTGTTGAGCCGCTCCGGGCTGACCAGCAGCACGTCGATCTCGCCGGCGTTGACGGCGTCCTGGATCGGCTGCCACTGCTCGATGTTGGTGGAGTTGATGGTGGCGGCACGGATGCCGGCGCGCTCGGCGGCGGCGATCTGGTTGCGCATCAGGGCCAGCAGCGGGCTGACGATGACGGTGGGTCCCCCGCCCTGAGCTCGCAGCAGCGCGGTGGCGACGAAGTAGACGGCCGACTTGCCCCAACCGGTCCGCTGCACGACGAGGGCGCGGCGACGCCCCACCGCCAGCGCCTCGATCGCGGTCCACTGGTCCTCGCGCAGCACGGCGTCGTCGCGGCCGACGAGGGCCCGCAGGTGGGCCTCGGCCTGCTCGCGCACCTCGGCCGAGGTCGGGGTGGTCGTGGTCGAGGTCATCGGATGCTCCCGGGGAGGTGGGTTCGAGGGGACATGCGGGCGCCGTGGCGGGGCCGGCGCAGACCGGCCAGCTCCACGAGCCGTTGGACGCGGTGGCGGTGCCCGGCATACGGCTCGAGCAGGACGGCGAGCTCGGCGTCGTCGACCGGCTCCCCCGTCAGCACCCAGCCGATGTTGGCGGCGACGTGGTAGTCGCCGAAGCTCACGGAGTCGGCGTCGCCGAGCGCGCGCGAGCGGACCTCGGCGCTGGTCCACACGCCGATGCCGGGCAGCGTGCGCAGACGCCGGTCGAACTCGACCGGACCCAGCTTCCCGGCGCGCTCCAGCGCGGTGGCGACCCGGGCGGCTCCGACCAGGGGCCGCGAACGCCCGATGTCGATGTGGACGCGCAGCCACTCCCAGGACGGGACCATCCGCAGCTGCTCGGAGGTCGGCTGCAGCCACAGGCGTACGGCGGGGTCCGGCTCGCTCGGGGGGCCGGGCGCGCGTTCGCCGTACCGGTGGACCAGCTGGCGGAACCCCGAGAACGCCTCCTGACCGGTGACCTTCTGCTCGATGATCGCCGGCACGAGCGACTCCATGACGAGGTCGGTGGCGCCGAGGCGCCAGTTGCCGTGGCGTCGCCAGGCGTCGACCAGCGCGACGGGTGGCTCGAAACCCGACGGGTCGTCGTCGGCGCCGAGCATGCGGGGCAGCTGCTGCAGCACCCAGGCGGCGCCGGGGCCCCAGGCGGTGGCGTCGACCACTCCGGCGGCCGGACGGGCCGCGATCCTCAGGCTGGTGGCACCTTCGGGTGTGCGGATGCCGCGCCAGATCGACCCGTCCCCAGCGCGGCGGAACGTGGGGTCCGAACCCCCGCGGCGGTGGGTGGACAGGACCGCGGCGACCGGGCAGGGCCAGTCCGGGCGCCACTCACGGGTGAGGGGCGCCTCGGAGCCGGTGCCCGAGCTGTCGGGCGTCCCTGAGGTCATGGCCGCAGAGTATGTCGGTGCGCCCGGACACAATGGACCGCATGCTGCTCGCCCGCCTCGTCTCCGTCTCCTCCGAGGTCGCCGCCACCTCCTCCCGGTTGGCCAAGCGCGACCTGATCGCCGCTCTGCTCACCGAAGCCGCCGAGGGTGACGAGGACACCGTCGACGTCGTGGCGACGTACCTGTCCGGCACGCTGCGCCAACGCCGCACGGGCGTCGGCCACCGCGGGCTGGCCTCGCTGCCCGAGCCGGCGGAGGTGCCCAGCCTGTCCGTGGCCGAGGTCGACGCCCGGCTCGAGGCCATCAGCCGGCTCGAGGGCCAGGGCTCGGCCGGTCGCCGACGCGACGAGGTGGCCTCGCTGTTCGGGGCGCTGACTGCGCCGGAGCAGGACTACCTCCGCGCCCTCATGACCGGCAACGTCCGCCAGGGCGCGCTCGACTCGGTGATGCTCGATGCGATCGCCCAAGCGGCGGGCCTGCCCGCCAAGACCGTACGACGCGCCGCGATGTTCAGCGCGCCGACCGGACCGGTCGCCACGGCCGCGCTCTTCGGCGGGGCCGGGGCGTTGGAGGCCTTCGCGATGGTGGTCGGGAGACCGGTCCGGCCGATGCTGGCCGGGTCCGCGCCCGACGTGCCGGGGGCGGTCGAGAAGGTCGACGGAGCGTTCGCCGTCGACACCAAGCTCGACGGCATCCGGATCCAGGTCCACAAGCAGGGCGACGACGTCAGTGTCTTCACCCGCAGCCTCGACGAGATCGGGTCCCGGCTGCCCGAGGTGGTGGAGGTCGCGCGCTCGCTCGAGGCGACCGACCTCATCCTCGACGGCGAGGCCCTGACGGTCGACGAGTCGGGACGCCCCCGGCCCTTCCAGGAGACCGCGTCGACCACCTCGACGCTGGTGGCCGAGGGCGAGCCGGCGCGCGGCGTACGTCCGTTCTTCTTCGACCTCCTCCTCCACGAGGCCGACTCGATGCTGGAGGCAACCACTGCTGACCGGCTCGAGCGGCTCGACGCGACTGTGCCCGAGGAGTTCCGAGCGGCACGGCTGGTCACCGACTCGGCCGAGGAGGCCCAGGCGTTCTTCGACCGGGTCGTCGGCGAGGGCCAGGAGGGCGTGGTCGTGAAGCGGCTGGACGCGCCGTACGACGCCGGCCGGCGCGGGTCCGGGTGGGTCAAGGTCAAGCCGCGCCACACCCTCGACCTCGTGGTGCTCGGCGTCGAGTGGGGCAGCGGCCGACGTCGCGGCACGCTGTCGAACATCCACCTCGGGGCTCGCGACGGCGGGGGCTTCGTGATGCTCGGCAAGACGTTCAAGGGCATGACCGACGAGATGCTGGCCTGGCAGACCGAGCGGTTCCTCGAGCTGGAGACGCACCGGGAGGGTCACGTCGTCCTCGTCCGACCCGAGCAGGTCGTCGAGATCGCCTTCGACGGGGTGCAGCGCTCGACCCGCTACCCCGGCGGTGTGGCACTGCGCTTCGCCCGCGTGCTGCGCTACCGCGACGACAAGCCACCCGCCGAGGTCGACACCATCGACGCGGTCCGGTCGCACCTGGGCTGAGGGACTACCGCTCGAGGAGCTCCCGCACGAGGTGCAGCGCGATGGTGGTCGAGCGCTTGCGGACGGCGGCCCGGTCGCCGGGCACCCGCACCAGGCGCGCGAGCGAGGCCTCCGAGGTCGAGGCGCAGAAGTGGACCGTGCCGACGGGCTTGTCGTCAGTCCCTCCCCCGGGTCCCGCGATGCCGGTGATGCCGACCCCGACGTCGGTGCCGAGCCGCTCGCGGGCGCCCGCGGCGAGCGCCTCGGCGACCTCGGCGCTGACCGCGCCCACGCGCTCGATGAGCCCGCTGTCGACACCGGCGAGGTCGTGCTTGGCCTGGTCGGAGTAGACGACCAGCCCACCCAGGACGTACGCCGAGGAGCCGGCCCGCTCGGTGAGCCGACCGGCCAGCAGCCCGGCGGTGCACGACTCCGCCGTGGCGATCGTCCAGCCGCGCCCGGTCAGGCCGTCGACGACGAGGTCGTCGATCGTCCGACCGTCGGCCGAGAAGACACGGTCGGCGTGCTCGGAGAGCAGCCCGGCGACGAAGGCGTCGTACCGCTCCTGCGCCGAGGGGCCGTAGCGCGTGACGATCTCGAGCTCGCCGTCGCGCAGGCAGGTCGTCACCTCCAGGTTGGCGAGGTCGAGAGCGCGCATGGTCGCCGACAGCTGCGACTCCGGCACGCCCCACATCCGCACGGTGCTCTGTCGCACCTCCACCGCGCCGCGCAGTGCCTCCTGCACCAGGGCCGTCGCGAACGCGTCCGGCCACATCGGCTGCAGCTCGCTCGGCGGTCCGGGCAGCACGACGACGGGCGGTCCGCCGCGCCCGTCGGCCGCCGGCACCACCAGCCCCGGCGCCGTCCCCACCGGTTCCAGCACCGTCGCCCCCTCGGGCACCATCGACTGCTTGCGCACGCCGGCCGCGGTGGCTTCCGGGTCGGTGCGCCAGCCGCGACCACGTGAGAGCTCCTCGACGATGGCTGCCACCCGCGCCTCGAGGTCGGGGTCGAGCCGCATCGGGCGGCCCTGTGCCTGCGCCACGACCTCGGCCGTCAGGTCGTCGGCGGTCGGCCCGAGCCCGCCGGAGGTGATCACGAGGTCCATCCCGGAGGTCGCGAGGAACTCCAGGGACCGGGTCAGGTCCTCGGGCCGGTCGCCGACGACGACCACGTGCGCGATGTCCACGCCCTCGACCCGCAGCTGCTCGGCCAACCAGGGCCCGTTGCGGTCGGTGACCCTTCCGGTCAGCACCTCGGTGCCGGTCACCACGATGCCGGCGCGTGCGCCTCCTGCTGAGCTCATGGCGCCAGTGTGCCCGGCGCCCGGGCGTCCGTAGGCTGGGCGAGGTGAAGACCCTGACACCGCTGACGACCCTGGCGACCAGCGCTCGAGGCACTGCCACCGCCGACGAGGTCTGGAACCGGTACGCCGACGTGCGCCGCTGGTCCGAGTGGGCACCGCAGATCCGCCGGGTCGACGCCGACGGCGACACCCTGCGCGCCGGCCTCTCCGGCACCGTCCGGCCGCTCGTCGGCCCCGGCGTCCGCTTCGTGGTCGAGGACGTCGACGCCGCCGCCCGCACCTGGGCCTGGCGGGTGCGGGTCGGACCGGTCGGGCTGGTCCGGATGCACCTCGTGCACGGCGTCGACCCCGACGGCAGCACGTGGCTGCGGGTCACCGGTCTGCTCCCCGTGGTGGTCGGCTACCTCCCGCTGGCCCGGTTCGCCCTCGGACGGCTCGTCAAAGCCTGACGGAGCTCCCTGACGGAGCTCACCGTGCGTACCGGAAGGCCCGCTGCTCCGCCCGGCGGAAACGCGGCCGGGTGAGGGTCGACAGACCGCTGGAGACGCGGCCCGCTTCCTTCATGAACGCGCTTGCGAACGGCGGGGGCAGCTCTTCCATCGCCCAGGCACGAGGAACGGCAGCAACCGGACCGGGTAGGCCTTCTTGGCCGCCTTCTCCGTGAGCGAGAACTGCTCCGCACTGAGCGTGCGTTGGAGCAGCGGCAGCGCCTCGGTCTCCTCGTGCGCGAGGTGCTCGTGCAACAGCCGGTGCACCGCCGTGACCTCGGTCTCGAGTGCGGAACGGTGCTCCTCGCACGGGTGCGCGGCCATCGTCGCGAAGGCGGACCCGGTGGCGGCGAGGGCGGGATCGATGTGGGCGTGCTCGGCCTCCATCGCCGCGAGCAGGAGCCGATCGGGCTCGGCGGTGACCGCCCCCAGCACCTGTGGCCAGATCGAGGCGTCTTCGACCGCGCGGTGGTGGTGCAGAACCTCGGCGAAGCGGGTCCAGCGGCCGGCGAGCGTGCGCCAGGTGGTCTCCGCGTGGCACGGCGTGCGGCGGACGGCGACCTCGAACACGGTCAGGTCACGGCGGAATGCGTGGTGCATGAGATACATGCCGGTCTGGTCGTGCGGACCATCGGCGACGTGCGCCTGCCCGGGAAGCCGGATCTGGTGGGTGCTGCCCTCTGCGCTCGTACGGTCCCCCGTCGCGGTCATCGCTGTCGGGTCCACCATCGACCCCGCGAGATCGAACAGCAACGGGCTCCTGGGGTGTGTCGTCGAGGCGGGAGCGGAGCGACCGCAGGCTGCAACTCGGAGTTACACGTGCGTTACGCTTGGTCCATGGCTGAGACGACGTCCGCCCGGCCCGCGCCCGCCTCGACGGCGAGCGCCCGGCCCAAGCGCTCCCCCGCCGACCGACGGCGCCAGCGCGAGGCCGCGATCATCGCGGCCACCCGCGAGCTGTTCGACGCCAGCGGCGTCCGCGACGCCCAGGTCGAGGACGTCGCGAAGGCGGTGGGCATCAACCGCGCGATCATCTACCGCCACTTCACCGGCAAGGAGGAGCTCTTCGCGCTCACGCTCGTCGACTACCTCCAGGACCTCGAGTCGCGGTTGCGCGAGACCGACGCCCGCGACACGAGCGCGGCGCCCGAGGCGCGGCTGAGCGCGATCACCGAGGCGTTCGTCGACTTCGGGCTGGAGTACCCCGCCTTCGTCGACTGCGGCGTCACCGTCCTGCGCATGGGACCGGCCATCCTCGACGAGCTGAGCTCCTCGGCGCTCTACCGGCTGGGCCGCGGCATGACGGACTGCCTCAGGTGCGTCACCGAGGTGATCGAGGCGGGCAACGCGAGCGGCGACTTCGCCGTCGACGACGTCGACCAGGTCTCCAACGTGCTCTACGCCCTCGGGCTCGGCGGGCTGCAGCTCGCGCGCCTCGGCGTCATGGTCCGCGAGGAGACTCCGGGCGTACCCGTGATCGCCTCCCTCGACGCTCAGCGAGTGAAGGCGCAGCTGGTCGCCTCGACGCTCGCCCTGGTACGTCGTACCGACTCGTGACGGTCTTCATCGCCTGGACGGGCGCGCGGGTCGAGGACGGCCTCGCCGGCCCGTGGCAGGAGATCCTCGTCGTGGCCGACGACCTGTGCTTCGTGGTCAGCGACGACTCGCTCTCGCGGGTCTACCACGAGATCAAGTGGTCGCTGCCCGACGACGCCGCCGTGCTGGTGGCACCGCTGGCGGGCCGGCCGAAGCTGAAGTACCTGCCGGCCGGTACGACGACGTGGTTGCGCGACCGGCTGGCGACGTACGACGACTGACGCTCCCAGCCCGACCCGGACCAGCCCCGCGCCCAGCGGCGCCACCCGACCAAGGGTTGTGGACGCCTCGCGGGGGTTCCATCCCTTGCGAGGCGTCCATAACTCCGCGTTACATGCGTGATCTCGGCCGTGTCAGCGCTCGAGGATGGCAACAGCGCCCTGGCCGCCGGCGGCGCAGACGGAGATGACCGCCTTGCCGGAGCCCTTCTCGGCCAGCAGCTTGGCGGCGTTGGCGATGATCCGACCGCCGGTGGCGGCGAACGGGTGGCCGGCCGCCAGCGAGGAGCCGTTGACGTTGAGCCTCTCGCGCGGGATCGAGCCAAGCGGTCCGTCGAGACCCAGGCGGGCCTTGCAGAACACCGGGTCCTCCCAGGCCGCCAGCGTGGCGAGCACCTGCGAGGCGAAGGCCTCGTGGACCTCGTAGAAGTCGAAGTCGCCCAGGCCGAGGCCGGCGCGGTCGAGCATCCGCGGCATCGCGTAGGCCGGGGCCATGAGCAGTCCCTCGCCGCCGTGGACGAAGTCGACGGCTGCGGTCTCGTACTCGGTGAGGAACGCCAGCGGCTCCCAGCCCTGCGCCTCGGCGTACTCCTCCGAGCACAGCAGCACCACGGAGGCGCCGTCGGTCAGCGGGGTGGAGTTCGCCGCGGTCATCGTGGCGGTCTCGCCCTTGCCGAAGACCGGCTTGAGGGTCGAGAGCTTCTCGATCGAGGCGTCGGCGCGCAGGTTCTGGTCGCGCTCGAGGCCGCGGAACGGCGTGACGAGGTCGTCCTGGAACCCGCGGTCGTACGACGCCGCCAGGTTGTGGTGGGAGGCCACCGCGAGGGCGTCCTGGTCCTCCCGCTTGACCTTCCACTCCAGCGCCGTCAGCGCGGCGTGCTCGCCCATCGACATCTTGGTGCGGGGCTCGCTGTTCTGCGGGATCGACGGCGCGAGGTGCTGCGGCCGGATCTTGGCCAGGGCGGCGATGCGGCCCTGGGTGGTGCGCGAACGGTTCGCCTCGAGCAGGATCTTGCGGAGCTTCTCGTTCAACGCGATCGGGGCGTCGGAGGTGGTGTCGGTGCCACCGGCGATGCCGACCTCGATCTGGCCGAGCGCGATCTTGCCGGCCACTGTCATCGCAGCCTGGACGCCGGTCGCGCAGGCCTGCTGCACGTCGTAGGCCGGCGACTCGGGCGAGAGCTTGCTGCCGAGCACCGACTCGCGGGTCAGGTTGAAGTCGCGCGAGTGCTTGAGCACGGCTCCGGCGACGACCTCGCCGACGCGCACACCCTCGAGGCCGTAGCGGGTCACGAGACCGTCGATGGCCGCGGTGAGCATCTCCTGGTTGGAGGCGTCGGCGTAGACGGTGTTCGAGCGAGCGAACGGGATGCGGTTGCCACCGATGACAGCGACGCGGCGGGGCTTGGCCTGCACGAGGACTCCTGAGGGTCGGGGAGGCCGCCGGTGTGGACGGCCGGGTGGGGCTGGTCGGGCACGAAGGTCTGAGAAGCCGGGTGCCGCCGATGGCGCACGGCTAGGCTCGACTCAGGTTACTCACGAGTCACCAACGCCGCCATAGTGCCGTCCGAAGGCCTCCGGCGGCACCGAATGAGGCTCAGATCACGAAAGTGGACTGAGAGTTACACACGAAGTTACCGTTCAGTACCACCTAGTCGATGCGCGGCCGACCCGTCGCGCCCCCGGAGGAGACCCTCGCGATGAGCGACCGTTACCAGTCCCTGATCCAGTCCCCCGTCGGCCAGCTGCTGGCCAAGAACCTGGGCCTGCCGAACCCGGTCGAGCTCGAGCGCTACCACGCCGGCGACCCGCTGGTCACCGGCACCGTCGTCATGGGTGGCGAGGGCCGCCTGCGCACCGCGCTGGCCACCACGCTGGACTCGCTCGAGGTCGTCTCGGTCGAGGCGACCCAGGACGGCGAGAAGTACAAGGGCCTCGTCTTCGACGCCACCGGGCTGACCACCACCGAGCAGCTCGTCGAGCTCCAGCACTTCTTCACCCCCAAGCTCCGCAGCCTCACCGAGTGCGCCCGCATCATCGTCCTCGGCACCCCGCCCGAGCAGGTCGAGAACGCCGGCGAGCGGATCGCCCAGCGCGCGCTCGAGGGCTTCACCCGCTCCTTGGGCAAGGAAGCCGGCCGCGGCACCACCGTGCAGCTCGTCTACGTCGCCGAGGGCGCCGAGGAGGCCACCGCCTCCACGCTGGCCTTCCTGCTGTCCCCCAAGTCGGCCTACGTCTCCGGCCAGGTCGTGCGCATCGGCGCGGTGGGCGAGAAGACGCCCGCCGAGACCGCCGACTGGGCCCGTCCCCTCGACGGCAAGATCGCCCTCGTCACCGGCGCCAGCCGCGGCATCGGCGAGCAGATCGCGCGCGTGCTGCACCGTGACGGCGCCACCGTCGTGGGCGTCGACGTGCCGCAGGCCGCCGAGGAGCTCAGCGCCGTCATGAAGGACATCGACGGTGACCTGCTCACCCTCGACATCACCGCGAAGGACGCCCCGGCGCGCATCGCGCACTACCTGCAGACCAACTACGACGGCGTCGACATCGTGGTGCACAACGCCGGCATCACGCGCGACAAGAAGCTGCAGAACATGAAGGACGACGTCTTCAGCTCCGCGATCGCGGTCAACCTCACGGCGCCTGAGCGCATCACCCGGACGCTGCTCGAGGAGGGTGTGGTCAACGCCAACGGCCGCGTCATCGGCGTCGCCTCCATCGCCGGGATCGCCGGCAACGTCGGCCAGACCAACTACGCCGCCTCGAAGGCCGGTGTCATCGGCCTCGTCGACGCCCTGGCCCCCGTGGTCTCCCACGGCATCACCATCAACGCGGTCGCGCCCGGCTTCATCGAGACCAAGATGACCGCCGCCGTGCCGCTGATGACCCGCGAGGTCGGACGCCGCCTCAACGCCCTCCAGCAGGGCGGGCTCCCGGTCGACGTGGCCGAGACCATCGCGTGGTTCGCCAACCCCGCCTCCACCGCCGTCAACGGCAACGTGGTCCGCGTCTGCGGCCAGATGATGCTGGGGGCGTGATCGCACCCATGACCGAGACCCGCGTCCTCGACGGCGCCCCCGGCTCCCTTCCGCTGATGCTCAAGGCGGCGTTGCCCGCCCTCCCCGGCGTCGGCTCGCTCCCCGGTCTGAGGAAGGCCAAGGGCAGCGACCTGCCCGACCTCGAGCTGCTTCGCCGCGGCGTCGCGGTCGATCCCAGCCACGTGGCGGCGTACGCGTCGGTGTGCGGCTTCCCGCGCAAGGACTCGCTGCCGCTGCCCTACCTGCACATGCTGGCGTTCGGTCTGCACATGACGATGCTGACCGACGCGTCGTTCCCGTTCCCGGCCATGGGCATGGTGCACCTCGAGAACACCATCACCCAGCACCGCGCGACCACGGCCGAGGAGAAGTACGACGTCAGCGTGCGTGCGGCGAACCTGCGTGGCCACGCCAAGGGTCGGGTCTTCGACATGTTGACCGAGGTCCGTGTCGACGGCGAGGTCGTGTGGGACGAGGTCTCGACGTACCTGCGCCGCGGGCGCGGTGACGAGTCCGCCGGCGCCGGCATGGACCTGACCGCGGTGGACGCGGGCGGTGCCGACTGGCGCCTCGACGGCGACCTCGGTCGGCGCTACGCGGCCGTCAGCGGCGACCGGAACCCGATCCACCTCTACGCCACCACGGCGAAGGCGTTCGGGTTCCCGCGCCAGATCGCTCATGGCATGTGGAGCAAGGCGCGCTGCGTCGCGGCACTGGAGAACCGGCTGCCCGAGCAGGTCCGGGTCGAGGTCGCGTTCAAGACTCCGATCCTGCTGCCGACGACGGTCCGCTTCCACGCCGACGTCGAGGGCGACCAGCAGCGCTTCACGCTCGCCAACCCGAAGTCCGGCGCCCCGCACGTCGTCGGTCGCGCCGCGCCCGCCTGACGATGACCGGAGAGTCGCGCGTCGCAGTCACCCTCGACGCGGAGCCGGGATGCGTAGGGTGCGGACGTGACCGGTGCGGACAGCAGGACTCCTGCGGTGCGACTCAGGCATGTCGAGGACCGGGACATCGACCTGTTCTTCGAGCACCAGGCGGATCCGCAGTCGGTCGAGATGGCGGCGTTCCCGGCTCGCGACCGGGAGCGGTTCGAGGCGCACTGGGCGAAGGTCCGCGCCGACGACACCCTGGTCGCGCGCACGATCGTCGCCGACGGCAGCGTCGCGGGCAACATCGGCAGCTGGCAGGAGGAGGGGCAGCAGCTCCTCGGCTACTGGATCGGACGCGAGTGGTGGGGCCGCGGCGTCGCCACACGGGCGCTCGCCCTGCTCATCGAGGAGGTGTCGGTCCGACCGCTGCACGCGCACGTCGTGGCCCACAACGTCGGCTCGATCCGCGTGCTGGAGAAGTGTGGATTCGAGCGCGATCGCACGCAGGAGGCGAAGGCGCCTACGTCCGACGGCGGCATCGAGGAGCTCGTGTTCGTGCTGTGCGGATAGTCATCGCACCTGGTCCCGGGCAGGCTGCCTCCGCTACACCCGTGGCAGCGGTTCAGAAGTGGCTGGCCGCTGTCGACCGCCAGCCCTGGGCCCACGTCGGGTAAGACTCGCGATCTTGTGCGGGCACACTCGTTCGCGCGACGACGCCTATTGGCGTCGGGGGGTGGTGCGTGGGGTGCGGGTGATGCTGATGCGGCAGCCGGGTCGTCGTTCGACGGTGTAGTCGGGGTGGTGGGCCAGGGTGTGGTGGCGTCCGCAGATGAGGACCCCGTCGGCGAGGTCGGTCCCACCGTCGCGGCTCCAGGGTTGGAGGTGGTGGGCGTCGCACCAGGCGGTGGGTCTGTCGCATCCTTCGGCGGCGCAGCGGAAGCTCTGCCGGATCGCCATCGCGACCCGCTGCGGCTTGGAGAACAGCCGGCGCGTCCGGCCGTGGTCGAGGACCTCGCTCTTGCCGCCGAGGACGACGGGGATGAGGCCGGCATCGCACGCCATCCGCCGCGCCTCGCCTGGGCTGAGGCGGGTGCCGGTGTCCATCGTCGCCGCCCCCAGACCACTTTGCAGGGTCTCCAGCGGGATGGTGACGACCACGGTGGCGCTCAGGCCGCCGGAGTGGGGCAGCCGGTTCGGGTCGAGGGTCTCGAGGAGGCGGCAGAACGCCTCACCCAGGATCCGCTGACCCGGCTTCTCGGAGCGGGTCGCTTGCCCGGTGACGACGCCGGTGGAGGTGGTGGTGGTGGTGGTGGTGCGGTTGATGGCGTCGGTCAGGCTGGGGTTCGCGATCGCGTGCAGGACGGTGCGGAGCATGTCGGCATGCCTCGTCGACAGCTTCACGTTGAGGTGGGTGGTGCCGTCACGGTCGTCCCACGTCGTCAGCCACGTCTTGGCGGCTGCGGCGTCCTCCTCCTTGCGCAACCGGTTGGCTTCGGCCTCCTCGGCGGCGTCGGGGTCGATGACCTCCAGCAACCGATGCCCTGCGACGCGCAGCTGGTCGGCGTCGAGCCGCTGCGCTTCGGTGAGCATGACCTTCTCGGCCAGTTCCCGGGTGCCGGTCTCGAGGTCGTCGGGGAGCCGTTGGACCGCGCCGAGGATGACCTCGGCCTGGGCGGCGTCGATGTCACCGGCCAACAGAGCCGACCCCGTCAACGTGAAGTCGCTCGTGAGGTCGCGGCTGTGCCGGACCTGCCCGCGCGCAGAACGCCCCGAGACCAGTCCGCGGTGTGCCAGCCAGGCGGCGGTGTCCACCGGCGCCGGACCCCCATCGGCCTGCGCGTGGACCTCGAGCCGGTCCGCACGGGCCAGCAGCGCCAGCTGCAACCCCGTGAGCCGGGCCAGGATCTCGTGCAGCTCCAAGACCGCCTCGCCGGCCTCGAGCGCACTCAGGCAGCCCAGCGCGACCCCGTCCACCCCACCGGCGGTCGCATCACCGACCGCGGCCAGGAGATCGCCGGTGAATCGATGCATCCGCTGCGAGCGCTCCTCGAGCGGGGTGAAGTCACGCCACCGCCCCTCACCCGATCCAGCTCCCGGGTCGGGTGTCGCAGTGAACGCCCCGCCGGGCACGGACCCACCCTCCGGCTCGGGGTTCGTGTGCTGCTCCATGACTCGACGATGCCAGTGCCCACCGACAGTTTGAGCCCCGACCAGCCCTTCCCAGGGAACCTTTTCAGCGAAAATTGTCCTGTGCACAATACCCGGGCCGCGGGCGCATGGAAGTGGGCTCGGAGAGACCTCCGACCACTCCACCCAGGGGTGCGCCCACCCTCACGCAGCTTGACATCGAGCGGCGTGGACACCGGCTGCAGCAGCCGGCGTGACGCCGCCCTCGCTCAGCGAGCGCGTCCGAAGACCGCGGTGGTCTGCGTCCCGGCCCCGATCGAGCGACGCGCCGCCACCCGCATCGTCCACGTCGCGGTGGCGGGGTCCCACACCCCGAGGTCGGTGTCCCCGTCGCCGTCCCAGTCCCCGGTGACCGGCAGGTCGTCGGCGTCGCCGAAGGCGACGGACCGGGTCACCGGGGCCGCGCCGCGCACGGCAAGCGTCCACGTGCCCTGGTCGTAGACGGCGAGGTCGCTGACCTCGTCGCCGTTCCAGTCCCCCGTCACCGGCAGCGAGCCGATCGAGCCGAGGACCTGCTGCGTGACCCTGCCGTCGGCCGCGCGCAGCAGGAAGGCCGCCGTCGACGGTCGGAACACGCCCACCTCAGCGCGACCGTCGCCGTTCCAGTCCCCGGTGACGCCACGGTCGGTCGTGGTGCCGAACGGCAGCTGCGTGACCGCTCCCCCGGAGCTGCGCAGGGTGAAGCCACCCGTCGCGGGGTCGCGTACGCCGAGGTCGGCGCGACCGTCGCCGTTCCAGTCACCGACCAGCGGGTCGGCGTACCCGACGCCGAGGGGCACCGCCGGGACCCCACGGAGCCGGAAGCCCGGCGCCGTGCTGCGTCGGAACACCGCGAGGTCGTCGACCCCGTCGTCGTTCCAGTCGCCCGCCACCGGGGTGTGGGGACAGTTCGCGGAGGCCTGGGTGGTCGGCATGGCGAAGGCGGTGTCGCCGAAGACCGGACGGGCCACGCCGCTGCCCTCGCGCTGTTCGTAGTGCAGGTGGGGTCCGGTGCTGCCGCCGGAGGTGCCGACGCGCCCGATCAGCTGTCCTTGGTCGAGCCGCTGCCCCACGGTGACGTACTCCGCTGCCAGGTGGGCGTGGAGGGTCACCGCACCGTCACCGTGGTCGACCATGACGTAGAGCCCGTAGCTCCGCCCGCCCAGGTTCGTGACGCGCGAGACCGTGCCGGCCGCCGAGGCCACCACCGGGTCGTCGACGTCGTCGGTGCGGTTCCAGTCGATGGAGTGCACGCTCGGCGAGTGACTGGCGCGGGTGCTGCCGGTCCAGCTCTGGCCGCACGGGAACGGCATCTCGTAGCCGGTCTCCGGCCGCGCCTGGGCCGGAGCGGCGGTCAGCACGCCCACCACGAGCGGCGCCGCGAGCGTCGCGGCCAGCACCGGCAGCCCGATCCCGGAGCTCCGGGCAGGCCCACGAGCCGAACCCCCCATCCGGCCGCGGGCGGTGGTGGGCAGGCCGGAGTGGCGTGGGCGCATGCAGGGTGCTCCTCGGGTGCGCGGCGAGGAGTCACATGGTTAACACCCGCCTCAGGAGAAACAAACGTAACAACCCTCGGCGTGTCTGTCAGCCCTTCGGGGCTGGGCTGTGCTAGGCCGTCTCCGGTCGCGGGCGGATCAGGCCCTCCTGCGCCACGGACGCCACCAGGCGCCCGTCCTGGCTGAAGAGCCGACCCCACGCCAGCCCGCGGGCGCCGCTCGCGGTCGGCGAGGCCTGCGCGTAGAGCAGCCACTCGTCGGCGCGGAACGGCCGGTGGAACCACACGGTGTGGTCGAGCGAGGCCGCCTGCACGTCGCTGCTGCTCGGCGTCTTGCCGTGCAGCAGGAGCGTGGCGCCCAACAGCGTCATGTCGCTGATGTAGGTCAGCACGGCCCGGTGGATCACCGCGTCGTCGGGCAGCGCCGAGGACACCTTGATCCAGTAGTGCACGCGCGACGGCATCTCCGAGCCGTCGAGCACCCCGCCGGGCTTGGAGTCACCGGCGTGACGCAGGTCCATCACCGACCACTCGCGCGCCCACTCCTCGCGGCGGCGCTCGTCGGCGGTCCGCATCATCTCGTTGACGTCGAAGGCCTGCTCCGGGGGGACGACGTCGGGCATCCGGTCCTGGTGCTCGAAGCCACCCTCGCCGACCTGGAAGCTGGCCGTGAGGGCGTAGATCGGCCGTCCGTGCTGGCGCGCCAGCACGCGGCGGGTCGCGAAGGAACGGCCGTCGCGGACCCGCTCCACGTCGTACACGATGGGGACGGCGGTGTCGCCGGGGCGCAGGAAGTAGCTGTGCAGCGAGTGCACCAGCTGCTCGTCGGGCACCGTCCGGTTGGCAGCGACCAGCGCCTGGGCCGCGACCTGGCCGCCGAAGACCCGCTGCATCTGGGTCGTCGGCTGGGTGCCGCGGAAGAGGTTCAGGTCGATGGTCTCGAGGTCGAGCAGGGTCAGCAGCTCGTCAACGGAAGCCGGCATCGCCGTCTCCTCCTGGGTCTCCCGGGTCGCCCGGGTCGAGGTCGGCGAGGAAGCGCTCGAACTCCGCGCCCAGCTCCTCGGCGGTGGGCAGGTCGCGGGACTCGGCGATCGGCAGGCCGCCTTCGCTGCTCCCGCCCATCGGGCTGATCGCGTCGTACTGCTGCTCGAGGCCGGCGACGACCGCCCGCACCTCCTCGGAGTCGGCGACCTGCTCGGTGATCTCGGCGTCGCGGCGGCCTGCGGCCTCGTTGAGCTCGGAGATCGACCACTCCAGCCCGGTGACGCCCTCGACGCACTCGACCAGCTTGGCCGCGGCGGCCGGGAAGTCGACCTGCGCGACGTAGTGCGGCACGTGGGCGACGAAGCCGAGCGCGTCCAGACCCCACTCCCCCATCCGCAGCTCGAGCAGCGACTGCGCGCTGGCCGGGATCGCGATGACGCCCTGCCAGATGTTCTCCGCGACGAGCAGCTCGCTGCGGGTGGCGTGGTTGGTCACCATCACCGGCCGGGTGTGGGGCACCGCCATCGGCACCGATCCCAGCGAGACGGTGAGGCGCACGCCGAAGTGCTCGACCACGCGACGGACCGCGCGGGCGAACGCTTCCCAATGGGTGTCGGGCTCGGGCCCGTGCAGCAGGAGGTACGGCGTGCCGCGCTGGTCGGTCAGCACGCGCACGACCAGGCGCGGGGCGACGTACCCCTCGTAGTGGTCCTCCACGAACGTCATCGGAGGCCGGCGGGCGCGGTAGTCGTAGAACCCGTCCAGCTCGAAGCTGGCCACCACGCGACCGGCGCCGTCGGCGAGCAGGTGATCGACGGCCACGCTGGCGGCGTTGCCGGCGTCGAGGAAGCCCGACAGCGACAGCAGCATCACCGGGCCGGGGGTGTTCTCGTCGCCCTGGGACAGCTCGGGGACGTCGTCGACGATGTGGACCAGGCTGGGTTGCTGGGGCGGCTCGTAGCGGGAGTCGTTCACTCGACCTCCACCAGCGCATCTCCCCTGTCGAGGGCGGTCATGTCCTCCACGACGCCGCGGGCCAGCGCCTGGGCCGTGAGGCCGACGTCCTCGAGGATCTTGGCGCGCTTGGCGTGGGCGAGGAACTCCTGGGGCACGCCGTGCAGCCTGACCGGGGTGTCGACCCGGGCCGCGTTGAGCGTCTGCAGCAGCACCGAGCCGCAACCGCCCACGACGCCGTTGTCCTCGACGCTGACGACCAGGCGGTGCTCGCCCGCGAGCTCGAGCAGGGCGGGGTCGACCGGCTTCACCCAGCGCGGGTCGACCACGGTGACGCCGTACCCCTGCTCGGCGAGCCGATCGGCGACGTCCATGCACGTGGGTGCCATCGCGCCGACGGCGACGATCAGCACGTCGAGCTCGCCCCGGCGCAGCAGCACGTCGACGCCGCCGCGGCGCTCGACCGCCTCGAGGTCGGGGTTCGGCGCGCCCTTGGGGAAGCGGAGCACCGTGGGGGCGTCGTCGACCACGACCGCCTCGCGCAGCGACTCCCGCAGCCGGGTGGCGTCGCGCGGGGCCGCGAGCCTGAGCCCCGGCACGACCTGGAGCACCGACATGTCCCACATGCCGTTGTGGGACGCGCCGTCGTCGCCGGTGACGCCGGCACGGTCGAGCACGAAGGTGACGCCACAGCGGTGCAGGGCCACGTCCATGAGGACCTGGTCGAAGGCCCGGTTGAGGAACGTGGCGTAGACGGCGACCACCGGGTGGAGCCCGCCGGCGGCCAGCCCGGCCGCAGACGTGGCGGCGTGCTGCTCGGCGATGCCCACGTCGAAGGTGCGGTCGGGGAAGCGCCCTGCGAAGCGGTCCAGCCCGGTGGGGTGCAGCATCGCCGCAGTGATGGCCACGACCTCGGGGTGGTCCTCGCCGATCTCGACCAGCTCGTCGGCGAAGACGTCGGTCCACACCAGGCCACGGACGGCCTCCTTGCCGGTCTCGACGTCGAAGGGTCCGAGCGAGTGGAACTGGTCGGCCTCGTGGCGCACGGCCGCCTCGTAACCGTGGCCCTTCTCGGTGATGGCGTGCACGATGACCGGCCCGCTGAAGCGCTTGGCCTGGGTCAGCGCGTGCTCCAGGGCGGCGCGGTCGTGGCCGTCGACGGGGCCGACGTACTTCAGCCCGAGGTCCTCGAAGAGGCCCTGGGGAGCGAGGGCGTCCTTCATGCCCTTCTTCATCGCGTGCAGCGCGTCGTAGACGGCCGGGCCGACGCCGGGCACCCCGTTCAGGCGCCGCTTCACCGCGTCGAGCGTCGGCTCGTAGCGCGGGTTGGTGCGCAGCGCCGTCAGGTGGTTGGCCAGGCCGCCCACCGTCGGGGTGTAGGACCGGCCGTTGTCGTTGACCACGATGACGAGGCGACGCGACTCGGCGGTGCCCTCGGTCGAGGCGATGTTGTTCAGCGCCTCCCAGGCCATGCCGCCGGTCAGCGCACCGTCGCCGATGACGGCCACGATGTGGTGGTCCTGGCCCTGGAGGTGGGCAGCCTTGGCCAGGCCGTCGGCCCAGGAGATGGCCGTGGAGGCATGGGAGTTCTCGACGATGTCGTGGGCCGACTCGGCCTGGCTGGGATAGCCCGAGATCCCACCCTCGAGCCGCAGCCGGTCGAAGTCGCCGGCGCGGCCGGTCAGCATCTTGTGGACGTAGGCCTGGTGGCCGGTGTCGAAGACGATCCGGTCCCGCGGGGAGTCGAAGACCCGGTGCATCGCCAGCGTCAGCTCGACCACGCCGAGGTTGGGGCCGAGGTGGCCGCCCCGCGCGGAGCAGGTCGAGATGAGGAGCTGGCGGATCTCCGCCGCGAGCGACGACAGCTGCTCGTCGTCGAGGTCGCGGAGCACGCGCGGCTCGGTGATCGACGCCAGTTGACTCGCGGGGAAACTCACCGGCCCAGTCTAGGGGTCGCTCCTCGGCCCGTTCCTCCGCGCCGTGCGCCGTGCCCCACCCCGGCCGCTAGGAGCTGTCGCGCGCGTCCTGGCCGAGGTCGTAGAAGGCCAAGGCTGCCTCGACGAGGCTGGCGATCCAGACCCGTCCGTGGTGCTCGCGCACCCCGGTGACCATGTGGAAGTCGGTGGGGTCCAGGTCGAGGTCGTGGACCAGCCGTGGAGCGGGACCGGTGACGTCGTACGCCTGGACGCGGGCGGTTCGGGCCGGGTTCGGCAGCAGGGACTCCGGGATCCGGGCGACGGTGCTTCGCACGGGCGCCGGCAGCCGCAGCAGGAGCTCCAGCAGCGGGACCTTCGGGGAGCCGATGGTGACCCAGATCAGGCCGTCGCTGCCGCGCGCGATGTTGTCGGGGTAGCCGGGCAGGTCCGGCAGCAGCACGTCCTGCTCGCCTGCACGCGGTCCGCTCAGCCACACGCGTACGACGTCGCGGCCGGTGGACTGCGCCACGCAGACGAACGACTCGTCGGGGGCGAGGGCGACGCCGTTGGCGAAACGGAGCCCGCGGACAACGACCGTGACGGCCCCGTCGGGGTCGCGGCGGATCAGCCGGCCAGCGTGCGGGTCGGTCACGAGGTCGCGACGCCACTGCTCGAGGGGGAAGGCGAGGGTGGAGTCGGAGAAGAAGATCGTGCCGTCCGCGGCCACCGCGGCGTTGTTGCAGACCCCCAGCGGACCGCCCTCGACCTCGGTCACCAGCGTCTCGACGGCTCCGTCGCGCGGGTCGAGCGCGTAGAGGCCTCCGCCCCAGTGCGCGTCGCAGACCAGGACCCGGCCGTCGGCCAGCAGCTCCAGGCCGAGCGGGCGGCCGTCGAGCCGCCCCACCTCGCGGGCTTCGTGGGTGTCAGGGGCCAGCGCCCAGACCACGCCGTCCTCGGTGCCGGTGTAGATCGTGCCGTCGGGGGCGAGGACCACGTCCTCGGCACCCATCGACGGGACGGGGACGACGGTCGGGGCCGGGAGGTCGCGCGGTGTCGGGCTCACCGGACGAACCTAGTCGCACCGACTCACAACCGCTCGACGAACCGGCGACCGCGCAACGCCTCCTCGACCAGCCCGATCCCCCGCCGCTCGGCCATGAGCCGTGACTCCTCGGCCTGCCAGGTCAGCACGGCCTCGTCGACCACGCCGCCGTCGGCCACGTCGCGGAAGGCTGCCCGGGCCTCGCTCAGGCCTCGACGTACGGCGGCCTGGCCGGCTTCCACGTGGAGGGCGGCGAAGCGGGCCAGCACGACCGGGTGGCGACGCAGCACGCCGTAGGAGCGGTACTCCGGCGGGCAGAGGTCCAGCAGCCACCCGACCGCGGTGTCCTCCCAGCGCGGTGCGTCGGGCGGGCGGACCTGGCGGGGCCAACCGGCCGGGGCGACGGGCGGGCGGCCGGCGACCGGGCGGACCGGTCCGCGACCGGAGGGACGAGGGGTGGGGGGTGGGCCGAACATGGGTCCACCCTACGCCCGAATCGAACGTTTGTTCGACCCAGGCTCGACGTTGACGTCGTCGGAACTGGTCGCCCGAGCGACCAGGACCTATGACGTTGCCGCGGGGGTCAGCCGGGCAGGAAGCTGAAGCGGACCTCGCGGGTGCGGTTGTCGACGTTGAGGTCGACCAGGCAGACGCTCTGCCAGGTGCCGAGCTGGAGCCGCCCGTCGAGCACCGGCACGCTGGCGTGCGGCGGCACGATCGCCGGCATGACGTGGGAGCGGCCGTGCCCCTGGGAGCCGTGGCGGTGCCGCCAGCGGTCGTCGGCGGGCAGGAGGTCCCCCAGCGCGCTGAGCAGGTCGAGGTCGGAGCCGGCCCCGGTCTCGATGATCGCGATCCCGGCGGTCGCGTGCGGCACGAACACCTGCAGCAGACCGTCGCCCTGGCCGCGCACGAAGTCGGCCACGTCGCGCGTCAGGTCGAGCACCACCTCGTCCTCGCCGGTGTCGTAGCTCCTGGTCTCCGACCTCATGGGGCTCCTCCCTCTCGTGCCTCTGCGCCCGTGCCCGTCGCCCGATCGGCCTGGCAGCCGGCCTCGGCCGCGTCCTCGGCGCCGAACGCGTGTCGCACGACATCGAGGACGGCGCCCTGCTCCCCTGGCCCCTCGGGGCGGATCTCGACCTCGCTCATCCGGTGATGCTACGCACGAGCAGCACCAGCGCGGAGCCGCCGCAGACGACCAGCACGGCCGGACGCACCCGCTCGGCCGCCAGCCGGGGCCGGAGGGTCTGGCCCGCCCAGGCGCCGACCAGCAGGACCGGCACCATCGCGAGTGCCAGCAGGGCGTCGTGCGCGTTCACCTCGCCCGCGACCGCGAGCCCGGCGAGCGAGAGGGCCGCGCCGCCGAGGAAGTAGACCGCCATCGTGGTGCGGATCTCCCGCGGCGGCCGGTGCTGGTAGAGGATCGCCAGCGGCGGGCCGCCGATGGAGGTGGCCGTGCCGGTGACGCCGGAGACCAGCCCGGCGGTCACGAGAGTGGGTCGCGTGACCGGGATGTGCACGGTGCGCCAGGTCAGCAGCACCGCGGCGAGGACCATGATGCCGACGGCCACGCCGATGAGGCGGTCCGGGGCGGCGACGACGACCGCGACGCCGCCCACGGTGCCGACCAGTCGTGGCGGGAAGGCCCAGGTGAGCCCGTGCCAGTCGATGTCCTCGCGCTCGCCGGCCAGGGTCACCAGCGGCATCGCCACGGCGAGCCACAGCATCAGCTCCGGCATCACCGAGGGTTCGACGAGCGTGACGACCGGGGCGGCCACCAGACCGAGCCCGAGACCGACGATGCTCTGCACGACGGCGCCCACGAGGAGTGCCGTCACGATCACCCCGAGGTCGAGGGGCGTGATCCCGAGCATCCGGCCCCCTCTCGACGTTCGTCGTACCGGCTCCAGCGAACGCCTGCGCCCCAGGCTTGCGGACGCCTCGCAAGGGTCGTGACCCTTGCGAGGCGTCCATGACCCCGCGTCACATGAGCAGGGGTGTTGCGCCGGGTGCTACTTGGTGAGCAGGGAGCGCAGGACGTACTGCATGATCCCGCCGTGGCGGTAGTAGTCCGCCTCGCCGGGGGTGTCGATGCGCACCGTGGCGTCGAACTCGGTGTCACCGGCCTTCACCTTCACCGTGCGGGGCGTCGAGCCCTCGTTCAGCTCGGTGACGCCAGTGATCGAGAACGTCTCTTCACCGGTGAGGCCCAGCGACTCGGCGTTCTCGCCCTCGGGGTACTGCAGCGGCAGCACGCCCATGCCGATGAGGTTCGAGCGGTGGATGCGCTCGTAGGACTCGGCGATGACGGCCTTGACGCCCAGCAGCGCGGTGCCCTTGGCCGCCCAGTCGCGCGACGAGCCGGAGCCGTACTCCTTGCCCGACAGCACGACCAGCGGCGTGCCGGCCTCCTGGTAGTTCTCGGAGGCCTCGTAGACGCTCGTGGTCGGGGCGTCGTCGCCCTCACCCTGGGTGAAGTCGCGGGTGAAGCCGCCCTCGGTGCCCGGGGCCAGCTGGTTGCGCAGCCGGATGTTGGCGAAGGTGCCGCGGATCATGATCTCGTGGTTGCCGCGACGCGAGCCGTAGGAGTTGAAGTCGCGCTGGTCGACCCCGTGCTCACGCAGGTAGGACCCGGCCGGCGAGTCCTTCTTGATCGCGCCGGCCGGCGAGATGTGGTCGGTGGTCACCGAGTCGCCGAGCTTCAGCAGCACGCGCGCGCCCTCGATGTCCTCGACCGGCTCCGGCTCCTGCGGCATGCCGTCGAAGTACGGCGGGCGCCGCACGTAGGTGGAGTCCTCGTCCCAGGCGAAGGTGTCGCCGTCGGGGGTCTCCAGCGACTTCCACCGCTCGTCGCCGGCGAAGACGTCGGCGTAGTCGTCGGTGAACATGTCCGAGGTGATGGCGCTGGCCACGACCTCCTCGACCTCGGCCGCGGAGGGCCAGATGTCGCGGAGGTAGACGTCGTTGCCGTCGGTGTCCTTGCCCAGGCTGTCGTTGAACAGGTCGCAGTCCATCGAGCCGGCCAGCGCGTAGGCGACGACCAGCGGCGGAGACGCGAGGTAGTTCATCTTCACGTCGGGGTTGATCCGGCCCTCGAAGTTGCGGTTGCCCGAGAGCACCGAGACGACGGCCAGGTCGTTGTCGTTGACCGCCTGCGAGACCTCGGGGATGAGCGGCCCCGAGTTGCCGATGCAGGTGGTGCAGCCGTACCCGACGAGGTTGAAGCCCAGCTTGTCGAGGTACGGCGTCAGCTCGGCGCGCTCGTAGTAGTCCGAGACCACCTTGGAGCCCGGCGCCAGCGTCGTCTTGACCCACGGCTTGCGCTGCAGACCCTTCTCGACAGCCTTCTTCGCCAGCAGGGCGGCCCCGATCATCACCGACGGGTTGGACGTGTTCGTGCACGACGTGATCGCCGCGATCGCGACCGCACCGTGGTCGAGGTCGAACTCGGTGCCGTCGTCGAGCGTGACCTTGGCCGGGTTCGACCGGCGGCCGTCGGGGCTGCCTGCGGGGTGGTTGTGCCAGTCGTCGGGAGCACCCGCGCCGTTGCCGCCCTCGTCACCGGGGCTGGTGCCGGGGGCGTCGCTGGAGGGGAAGGACTCGTCGGAGGCCTCGTCGACGCTGGACGCCTGGGCGCCGTCCGGCTGCTCCTGGGCGGGCACGCCGTCCTGGTCGGAGCCGCCCTCGGCGTTGCCGTCGTCGACGTAGTCGACCAGCGAGGTGCGGAACGCCTCCTTGGCGTCCGACAGCGAGACCCGGTCCTGCGGCCGCTTCGGGCCGGCGAGCGACGGGACGACCGTGGCCAGGTCGAGCTCGAGGCGCTCGGAGTAGCGGGGCTCCACATATCCGGGGGCGTCCGGGTCGTGCCAGAGGCCCTGCTCCTTGGCGTAGGCCTCGACCAGCGCGAGCTGCTCGGCCTCGCGACCGGTCAGCTCGAGGTACTTGATGGTCTCCTCGTCGATCGGGAAGACGGCGATGGTCGAGCCGAACTCCGGGGACATGTTGCCGATGGTGGCGCGGTTGGCCAGCGGCAGCGCCGAGACGCCGGGCCCGTAGAACTCGACGAACTTGCCGACCACGCCGTGCTTGCGCAGCATCTCGGTGATGGTGAGCACCAGGTCGGTGGCGGTGGCACCCTCGGGGAGGTCACCGTTCAGCTTGAAGCCGACCACGCGCGGGATGAGCATGGAGACCGGCTGGCCGAGCATCGCCGCCTCGGCCTCGATGCCTCCGACGCCCCAACCCACGACGCCGATGCCGTTGACCATCGTCGTGTGCGAGTCGGTACCTACGCAGGTGTCCGGGTAAGCACTCAGCACGGTGCCCCCGTCGCCTCCGTCGACCTCGCGGGTGAAGACGGTGCGGGCCAGGTGCTCGATGTTGACCTGGTGCACGATGCCGGTGCCGGGCGGGACGACCTTGAAGTCGTCGAAGGCGCCCTGGCCCCAGCGCAGGAACTGGTAGCGCTCCTTGTTGCGCTCGTACTCGATCTCGACGTTGCGCTCGAAGGCCTCCGGCGAGCCGAAGACGTCGGCGATCACGGAGTGGTCGATGACCATCTCGGCCGGGGCGAGCGGGTTGATCTTCGAGGCGTCGCCTCCGAGCTCCTCCATCGCCTCGCGCATCGTGGCGAGGTCGACGACGCACGGCACACCGGTGAAGTCCTGCATGATCACCCGGGCGGGCGTGAACTGGATCTCCTTGGACGGGTCGGCCTCGGCATCCCACCCGGCCAGTGCCTTGATGTCGTCGGCCGTGATGTTGGCGCCGTCCTCGGTGCGCAGGAGGTTCTCCAGCAGCACCTTGAGGCTGTAGGGCAGCGACGCGACGTCCAGCCCCTCGCCGCTCACGGCGTCGAGACGGAAGATCTCGTACTCCTTGCCGTCCACGTCCAACGTGGCCTTTGCCCCGAAGCTGTCCTGGCTCGCCATCAACCGTCTCCTCGTCGTCAGTAACGCTCTGCACTGCTCGCTGGTCCATCTTGCCGCTCGGGGCCGATCGTGGCGACCGGACCCCGCGTTCGTGCATTTATCTTGACATCAAGATATCACCTTCGCCGACGTCCCGGAACGCGATTGCCTGTGGATCGTCACGCCCCGTCGACCCCTCCAGCGCTCACATCGTGGCGTGACCCGTGACTCTTCGGTGGGAGGTGTGCCATTCTTGCTGGACCGTTCCAGCACACCATCGGAGATGTCCCGTGAGCTTCCTTGATCGCATCGCTTCCGCCCCGATCTCCTGGGGTGTCTGTGAGGTCCCCGGCTGGGGGCACATGCTCCCGACCGAACGTGTGCTGACCGAGATGACGGACCTGGGGATCTCCGCCACGGAGTACGGCGCCCCTGGATTCCTGCCCACCGACCCCGAGGACATCCGTGGGGTGCTCGACGGCCACGGCATGTCCCTGCTCGGGGGGTTCATGCCGCTCGTGCTGCACGACCCCACCCGTCGCAAGGAGACGCTGGCCCGCACACGTGCGGTGGCCGACCTCTTCGGCCGCTCCGGCGCCTCCACCCTGGTGTCCTGCCCCGTGATGGACGACGACTGGTCCGTGCCCCGCCCGCTCGACCGCGACGAGCACGGCCACCTCGTCCGGATGCTCGCCGAGGTCGACGCGATCTGCGCCGACGCGGGCCTTCGTCAGGTCCTGCACCCGCACGTCCAGACCGTGGTCGAGACCTCGGGCGACGTCGACCGGATCCTCCAGGACTGCGACGTCTCCTGGTGTCTCGACACCGGCCACCTGGCCATCGGCGGCACCGACCCCGTGGAGTTCGCCCGCCAGGCCGCCGACCGCGTCGGGCACGTCCACCTCAAGGACGTCCGGTTGGACCTCGTGCCGGCCCTGCTCGACCGCTCGACCTCGATCATGGAGGGCGTGCAGGCCGGTCTGTTCCCGGCACTCGGCCAGGGCGACCTCGCACTGGCCGACGTCGTCTGCACCCTCGAGCGCGCGGGATACGACGGCTGGTACGTCATCGAGCAGGACTCGGCGATCACCGGGGCCCTTCCCGGCGAAGGCGAGGGGCCGGTCATCGGCGTCGCCGAATCCATGCGCTACCTCCGTGACGTGGTTGCTCCGCTGGTGGAGCAGGACGCATGACGGTCGGCACGCTCGACCTGCTCGCGCTCGGACGGATCAGCGTCGACCTCTACGCGCAGGAGCCGGGCGCGACCTTCCTGGATCCGCAGACCTTCGTGAAGTCGATCGGCGGAAGTCCGAGCAACGTCGCCGTCGCCGCGGCTCGCCTCGGGCTGCGGTCCGCAGTCGTCACCGCCGTCGGCGCCGACCCCCTCGGCGAGTACACGATCGCCAAGCTCGCAGCACTCGGGGTGGAGACCCAGTACGTCGCCGTTCGGGAGAGCGGGCGCACTCCGGTGGTGCTCGTCGCGCTGGAGGACCCGGCCGAACCGACCATCACGTTCCTGCGAGAGCCGGAGGCGCCCGACACCACGATCGACCCGGACGCGGTCGACGAGGACACGGTCGCCACCTGTCGTGTGCTGTGGACCAGCGGCGCCACCCTCGCAACCGGCAGCACCGCCAGCACGGCGCTGCGGTGGCTCGAGCAGCGCGCCCGTCGGCCCCACACGGTCCTGGACCTCGACCTCCGACCGGCCCTGTGGTCCGCCCCCTCCGAGGCGACCGCGGCCGCCGAGCGCGCGATCGCGCTCTCGAGCGTCGTGATCGGGAACCGTGCCGAGTGCACGATGGCGCTCGGGGTCTCCGAGCCGCACGCAGCGGCCGACGCCCTGCTCTCGCGGGGCGTGACGACGGCCGTGGTGAAGATGGGCGCCGACGGCGTCCTGCTCGCCACCGCCGAGGAGCGCGTCGTCATCGACCCGGTGAGGGTGGAGGCTCGGTGCGGGTCCGGGGCCGGCGACGCCTTCGGCGGGGCACTGGCGGCCGGGTTGGTCAACGGATGGCCCCTGGCTCGGACCGGTCGGCTCGCGAACGCGGCAGGCGCCCTGGTCACCTCCCGCCTCACCTGTGCCGACGCCATGCCGAGCCTGGCCGAGCTGGAGGACTTCCTGGCGGGCGCCGATCGGACGTCGACGGCGGTGACCTCCGGTGGCTGACCACATGGGCGCCGTGAGCGACAAGGACTATCAAGCCGTCACCGAGGCCAGGGTCCGTGAGCCCGGGCGGCTCCCTCAGGCGCTGAAGCGCCGCCGACGTCGGCCCCTGGTGGGCCGGGACGGCCGGATGCTCCTGCTCGCCGCCGACCACACCTCGCGCGGCAAGCTGGCCATCGGCTCCGACCCGATGGCCGCCGCGGATCGCCACTCGCTGCTGGACCGGCTCGTCACCGGGCTCGCGGACCCCCGGGTCGACGGTGTGCTCGGCAGCGCAGACGTCCTCGAGGAGCTCGCGCTCCTCGGCGCGCTGGACGGTCGGCTCGCCGTGGGCACGATGAACCGTGGCGGTGTCGCCGGGGCTTCGTGGGAGCTGGACGACCGGCTCACCGCCTACGACGCCGAGCACATCGTGTCCCTCGGGCTCGACGGCGGGAAGACGCTGCTGCGGATCGAGCCGACCGACCGGGGGGTGCCGCGCACCCTCGAGACGGTCGCGCGACTCACCACGGCCCTGGCCGACGCCGGGATCATGGCCCTCATCGAGCCGCTCCCCTACCGCACCCGACCGGAAGGCGGCGTCGAGCTCGACCCGTCGGAGGACGCGCTGGTCCGGATGGTCGCCCTCGCGAGCGGGCTCGGGTCGTCGTCGGCGCACACCTGGCTCAAGATCCCGGCCAGCGCCGACCCTGCGCGCGTCGCCGCCGCCACGACCTGCCCTGTGCTGCTGCTCGGCGGTGATGTCGGCCGCGACCACGAGCAGGTCTTCGACGCCTGGCAGCGCGCCCTGGCGGTCCCGAACATCCGTGGGCTCGTCCCCGGTCGTGCCCTGCTCTACCCCGAGGTGCTGAGCGTGCGCGACGCCGTCGACCGCGCCGGCACCCTCGTGCATCCCCCAGCCACCCCGCTCTCCCAGGAGGACCCTTCATGAGCAACCATCACCGGGCCGGCACTCTGACGACCGCCGACACCTTGGTCACCGTCACCCCCGAGCAGGCAGGCTGGGCCTACAGCGGGCTCGAGGTCTTCGATCTCGCTGCCGGGCCGGTCACCCGGGTGCTCGACGGGCTCGAAGGCGTCCTCGTCCCTCTGTCCGCCACCGACCTGCGGGTCACCGTCGACGGGGACACCCACACTCTGCGCGGACGCGTCGGCGTCTTCGAGGCCGTCTCGGACTGGATGTACCTCCCCGTGGGGGCCTCCGTCGAGATCGCGGCCGCCGCCGGCGAGGTCGCGCTGTGCACCGCCAGGGCGACCGAGCGGTTCCCCGTGTGCGTGACCGCGGCCGAGGACGTGCCCGTGGAGGTCCGCGGCGGGGGCCGCGCCTCCCGCCAGGTCACGAACATCGCGACGCCCGACTCCTTCACCGGCGCGGACCGGATCAACGTCTGCGAGGTGATCACGCCAGGTGGCAACGTCTCGTCCTGGCCGCCGCATCGCCACGACGGCATCGGCGACTGCGAGCCGACCAACGAAGAGATCTACTACTTCCGGATGGGCCGGCTCGACGCATCGCACGGCCACCCCCACGGACAGGGCCTGTTCCGCGTCTACACCGTCGACGGGTCCTCGGACGAGACGGTGACGGTCCTCGACGGAGACGTTCACATCGTCGCCCAGGGATACCACGGCCCCTCGACCGCCCAGCCGGAGTACCCGATGTACTTCCTCAACGTGCTCGCCGGCCCCGGCGAGGAGCGCACCATGGCCTTCTGTGACGACCCCGACCACCACTGGATCCGCGAGGCGTGGGCCGACCAGGGTCAGGACCACCGGCTCCCGATGACGTCGGCCTCGGGGCGGGTGACCCGATGAAGCAGCGTCTCGGCATCGCCGTGCTCGGCCTCGGCTGGATGGGCCAGGCCCACTCACGCTCCGCTCGACGCATCCCCGGCCACTTCCCCCAGCGCTCCTTCGACCCACATCTCGTGGTGTGCGCCGACCCGGTGGCCGAGCGTCGCAGGCAGGCCGTCGAGGACTTCGGGTTCGAGCGGGCGGTGGAGGACTGGCAGGAAGCCGTCACCGCGCCCGACGTGGACGCCGTGTGGGTCACTGCACCCAACATGCTGCACCTGCCGATGATCGAGGCCGCCGCGGCCGCCGGGAAGGCGATCTTCAGCGAGAAGCCGATCGGCGGCAAGCCCGAGCACGCCGTCGCCGCCCTCGGGCACGCGCAGGCAGCCGGCGTCGCCACCGGGGTGGGCTACTGCTACGTCTGGTCACCCTTGGTCCTGCATGCCCGCCAGCTCATCGTGAGCGGCGCGCTCGGCGAGATCACCCACTACCGGGGCCGCTTCCTGTCGATGTACGGCAGCGACCCCCTGGGCCTGCTCACCTGGCGCTTCTTCCTCGACCAGGCGGGCTACGGCGTGACGAGCGACGTCCTGAGCCACTCGGTGGCGATGGCGCAGTTCCTCGTCGGCCCGATCTCGGAGGTCGTCGGCATGGCCCACACGACGATCCCGCGTCGTCCCCTCCCCACGGGCGCAGCCAGCCACTACGGCGTGGGAAGGCCGCAGGACCCGACGGGAGAGGTCGAGAACGAGGACTTCGCCTCGATGTTGTGCCGCTTCGAGGCCGGGGCCACCGGAACCTTCGAGGCCAGCCGCACCGTCGTGGGTCCGGAGAGCCAGAACGCGTTCGAGATCTACGGCACGAAGGGCTCGCTCATCTGGAACCACGAGCGGATCAACGAGCTCCAGTACTACTCGGTCACCGACTCACCCAACTCCGGCTACACGACGATCTACGGCGGCGAGCGATTCCCCTTCCACGGCGCCTTCGTCCCCGGGCAGGCCAACAGCATCGGCTTCGAGGACCTCATCACCATCCAGGACTTCGCCTTCCTCGAGGCGCTCGCCACCGGCGAGCGGTTCACGCCCGGGTTCTCGGAGGCCGTCGACGTCGCCAGTGTGCAACAAGCCCTCATCGACTCGTGGGAGTCGCGGGGCTGGCAGACCGTGCAGGACCTGAAGGAGATCGACCGATGAGCACCGTGAGAATCACCACCGCAGAGGCGCTCGTGCGCTACCTCGTCGCCCAGCGCACGGAGGTCGACGGTCAGGAGGTCCCGCTGTTCCCGGGCGTCTTCGCGATCTTCGGCCACGGGAACGTCACGAGCCTGGGCCATGCCCTGGAGCAGCACCGGGACGAGATCCCGGTCTGGCGCGGCCAGACCGAGGAGGGGATGGGCCTGGCGGCGGTCGCGTTCGGCAAGGCCACCCGACGACAGCAGGTGATGGTCGCGACCAGCTCGATCGGCCCAGGCGCCACGAACATGGTCACCGCCGCCGGTGTCGCCATGTCCAACCGCATCCCCGCACTCTTCATCTCGGGCGACGCGTTCACCTCGCGGCTTCCCGACCCGGTCCTGCAGCAGGTCGAGCACTTCGGCGACCCCAGCACGACCGTCAACGACAGCTTCCGCCCCGTCGTGCGCTACTGGGACCGGATCACCCACCCCGCCCAGCTGCTCAGCTCGCTGCCGCAGGTGATCCGCACCCTGCTGGACCCCGCGGACTGCGGGCCCGCCTTCCTCGGGTTGCCACAGGACGTCGCAGCGACCGCGTACGACTACCCGGCGAGCTTCTTCGAGCCGGTGGTGCACCGGATCCCGCGGCCGCGGGCCGACCGCGCGGAGCTCGAGCAGGCTGCGGCCGCGCTGCGCGCCGCCGAGCGTCCGGTGCTCATCGCCGGTGGTGGCGTGCACTACTCCCTCGCTGAGGCCGAGCTGGCCGACTTCGCCCTGCGGCACGGCATCCCGGTCGTGGAGACGGTGGCCGGCAAGTCCTCGCTCGTGGCCGACCACCCGAGGTACAGCGGGCCGGTCGGGGTCACGGGCGCAGATGAGCCGAACGAAGCGTGCCGAGACGCCGACCTGGTGCTCGCCGTCGGCACCCGCCTCAACGACTTCGTGACCGGGTCGTGGACCCTCTTCGACGCTGACGCCCGCATCGTGGCACTGAACGCTGCGCGCTTCGACGCGACGAAACATCTCGCGACCCCTGTGGTCGGGGACGCGCGTGAGAGTCTGGTCGAGCTGTCCGCGCTGCTCGGCGACTGGTCGGCCCCGCAGGAGTGGACCGACCGCGGGACCGAGCTGCGTCAGCGGCTGGGGGACTTCATCGCGGGCCGGGTGGCCGACGACGGTCAGCTGCCCCTGAGCTACGCGCAGATCATCGGGACGCTGCACCGCACGGCCACCGCCGACGACTACGTGATGACCGCTGCCGGAGGGTTGCCGGGCGAGCTCAACATCAACTGGCTGAGCAAGTCCGTGGCGAGCTTCGACTGCGAGTACGGCTTCTCCTGCATGGGGTACGAGACTGCCGGAGCCTGGGGCGCGGCGTTCGCGCGCACCGACGGCGAGGTGCTGTGCCTCGTCGGCGACGGGTCCTACCTCATGCTCAACAGCGAGATCTACTCCTCGGTCCTCTCCGGGAAGAAGTTCATCCTCGTCGTGTGCGACAACGCCGGGTTCGCGGTCATCGAGCGGCTCCAGAGGAACCAGGGCGGCGCGTCGTACAACAACATGCTGCGCGACGCGCGCGGACCCAACAGCGACGTGCGGGTCGACTTCGTGGCGCACGCAGCCGCCTTGGGCGCTCATGCCGTGGGCGTGTCCTCCATCGGCGAGCTGGAGACCGCCCTCGCGCAGGCCCGCACCCACGACCGGACAAGCGTCATCGTGGTCGGTGTCCGGGAGTCGGACTGGACCGAGGGCAGCCTGTTCTGGCAGGTCGGGGTGCCGGAGGTCAGTGACCTGAGCACGGTGCGGGAGGCCCGAGCGGCACACGAGGCGGGAATGGCGTCGCAGCGCCGCGGCGTCTGATGCCGGCCGACACCTCTGGGGGCACGAGAGGGCGGACAGGACGCGTCGCACCCGACGATCCGCGACGTCGCGGCCCGGGCCGGGGTCTCCAAGACCCTGGTGTCCCTGGCGCTCCAGGACGCCCCCCGGGTCGCGCCGGCGACCCGCCGAGCGATCCTCGAGGTAGCCGAGGAGCTCGGCTACCGACGCAACGCCGCCGCCCGGGCGCTGGGGGCGCACCGCACGCGCACCGTCGGGGTCTTCGTCCTGGACCTGCACAACCCGATCACCGCCGACGTCCTCGACGCGGTCCAGTCCGAGGCCCGTCGCCGGGACTACCGCACCATCGTCGTGGTCGGCGGCGAGGACGCCGCTGCTGAGCGGGCCGAGCTCGAGAAGCTTCTTGAGTTTCGCGTCGAGGGAATCATCGCTCTGGGTCACCGGCTACCCGACGGGGCGCGGGAGGCCATCAACTCCAGCTGCCCAGCCGTCACCATTGGCAGCGACCAGCAGGGCATCCCTCACCTGGGGTCGATCTGCAACGACGACGTACTCGGCGCCGGCCTCGCGGTGGACCACCTCGTCGCGCTCGGTCACCGACGGATCACGCACGTCGACGGCGGGCCGAGCACGGTCGCCCGGGACCGACGTCGCGGGTTCCGTGCCGCGATGCGGCGACACGGCCTGAGCGACGACCTCACCGTGGTCGCGGGGTCGTTCACCGAGAGCGGGGGCTACCGGGGTGCCTCGCGAGCACTCGACGCCGTTGCCCCGCCCACCGCCCTCTTCGTGGCCAATGACCTCGCGGCAATGGGTGCCCTCGCCGCCGTCGCCGAACGCGGACTGTCGGTCCCCGACGACGTCTCGGTCGTCGGCTACGACGGCACACGGCTGGCCGGCGTCCGGCCCCTGTCGCTGACCACCGTGGCCCAGCCCCTGGTCGAGCTCGGGACGCGCGCGGTTGCCCTCCTCTGCGAGCAGCTCGACGGAGAACCGCCGGGTGCATCCTCCACACGGCTGGCACCCGCACTCGTCGTGCGTCGAACAACGGCGGCCGCACCTGCCCTCGGCGCGGCGGTCGATTGCCGCTGCAATGGCCCACACCCGAGCCACACCCTTGAAGGGACCGTTTCCCCGTGCCGCTGACCTCACTACCCGCGCCGCGCACTGCGCCCTCCCTGGACGCACCCCCCCTGCGCTGGGGGATCCTCGGCACGGGATGGATCGCCGACAACTTCGTCAGGTCCCTGCAACGCCACACGCGCCAGGTCGTGCACGCCGTCGGGTCGCGCACAGCGGAGTCTGCGACCCGAGCGGCCTCGGCCTGGCAGGTCCCGGTGGCCCACGGATCCTATGAAGCCCTGGTGGCCGACCCGTCCGTCGACGTCGTGTACGTCGCTACACCGCACAACTTCCACCACCGGCACGCCGGGCTCGCGATCGAGGCCGGCAAGCACGTGCTCGTCGAGAAGCCCGTGGGGCTCGATGCAGCCGAGGCCCGCGCCATCGGGGCGGCGGCCGCACGCGCCGGCGTCTTCTGCATGGAGGCGATGTGGACCCTCTTCCTGCCGAAGTTCGACGTGGTGCGCCAGCTGCTCGATGGTGGAGCACTGGGCCACGTCGTCGCGGCTCACGCCGACATGGGCGAGCGGTTCGACGAACCTCACCGGATCACGCGCCCGGAGCTCGCGGGTGGGCCGCTCCTCGACCTCGGCACGTACGCCGTCACCTTCGCGACGTGGACGTTGGGCGTGCCCGACGAGGTCGCCGCGGTCGCCACGCCCGCCCCCAGCGGGGTCAACGGCCAGCTCGCCATCGCCTTGAGGACCCTCGGGGGTGGTACCGCTGCCCTGCACACGACCATCCTCGCCGACACGGCAACGACAGCGAGCGTCATCGGCACCGAGGGGCGTATCGACCTCGGCACCAGGTTCTACCTCCCGGGGCCGATGACGTTGCACCAGCGCGGTGGGCCGTCGCTGTCGTGGGTCGAACCGAAGATCGAGCACGACGCGCTTCACTTCGAAGCCGCCGAGGTCGCTCACCGGGTGGCGGCGGGCGAGACCGGCTCGCCGTTGCGGCCGTGGGAGGACACGGTTGCGACCATGGACGTGATGGACCAGGTCCGGGCCGACACCGGGCTCGACTTCGACGAGGCTCGCACGAACCGGGACGGGTGAGCGCAGGTCGGAGCCGGGCCTTTGGCAGCAGACCCACGCACTCCACGTGGTGAGTCATCATCGGGAAGACACTGCTCGTTCTGAGCGTGGGCGCGATTCGTCGTGATCGGCTGCGATCAGGAGCCCGAAGTAGCCGCTGAACTGCGGCTTTGCTGCTTGGGTCACCCTGATCGTCGGCACACGTCTGCGGCCCGCTGGGAGTGGAAGCGCGCCCAGAGTGCGCCACCGAGCACCCGGCGTCGGTTGAGCGCGGACGACCGCAGTCTCATGTTTCGCCTCTGGCCAGCGGGGGCCCCGCAGGGTAGCTGAGATCGAGCCGGCGGCAGCCCTTGGCGAGCCCCGATGGGCAGAGCTGTTGGGCAACATCGATGACGAACTGATCGAACTGCTCGACGCCCAGCCCGCCGAGTCGACCGGGGCTGGGCGACGCAGGTCCAGACGGTGTGCAGCGACATCTTGGACGTGGAGCCTGCCGATCAGCGAACGCCAAGTTCCTTGGCGATTGCCCTGGCCGCGTGCCTGGCCTGTTTGGCGGCATACCCAATCTGTGCGGCGCGTGGGACGAAGCCGATGAAGCGCAGCCCGGGTGCAGCGGGCACCCTGCCGGTGGCTGTGGGGCGGCCCCGCTCGTCGAGCACGCCGAGGTGGCCGACCAGCTTCGCCAGCCCGCGTCGGAAGCCGGTCGCGCAGACGAGGGCGTCCGGGCGGATGGTGCTGCCGTCGACGAGGCGCACGGTGTCACGCGTCAGCGACTCGACTGCGCCGACGACATCGAAGGCACGGTCACGGATGGCGGTGATGACCTCGCGGTCGACGATCGCGGGAGCGACCCCGAGCCGCTCACTCCGGGTGAAGATTCCCTCTGCGGGTGCCGGGAGTCCGAACTCGCTCAGGTCGCCGATGGCGATTCGGCGCCCGAAGCGGGCGATCGCATCCGCGATCCGGATCGGCGAGTTGTGGAGAGGGATCGCGATCACGTCACCGGGCAGGCCCAGCGGACCTTCGCGCAGCATGATGTTCGGCGGTGTTCGTACTGCAAGCCAGACCTTGCCCGCGCCGCCACTGGCCAGGTCGAAAGCAAGCTCGAGGCCGGAGCTGCCGGAGCCGACGACGAGGACCGTTCGCCCGGCGAAGGCAGCGGGGTTGGCGTAGTGCGAGGAGTGCACCAGGTCACCGATCCACGACTCGCGACCGGGCCATTCGGGCACGAAGGGCTCGTGGTCGTAGCCCGTCGCCATCACGACCTGGGGAGCGTCGATGGCACCGTCGGAGGTGAGGACCCGCCAGCCGTCCCTGCTCCGGTCGATCCGCTCGGTCGCGCAGCTCAATCGCAGCTCGATGCCGCCATCCATGGCGTGCTGCTCGAGATGGGCGATCATCTGGTCGCGGGTGGGGTAGGTCGGTGTTCCCTTGGGGTATGGGCGCTTCGGTAGGTGCGAGAACTGCCGTCCGGTGTTCAGGCGGAGTCGGTCGTAGCGGCTGCGCCAGGATGAACCGACCTGGTCGGCCCGGTCGATCACCACTGGTTGGATGCCGCGGTCGGCCAGCGCGACCGCGGCCGAGAGGCCTGAGGTACCGGCACCGATGATCACGACCTGGTGGGGTTGCATGTCAGACCCGCCTTGCGTTCACGGCGCTCCGCGGGCCGGAGAGCACCGCGTCGATGGGCAGATGTTCGTCCATTGCTCCAGCATCAGGCTCCTGCCTCCGAAGGTAACTCCCAGATTTCTGGGCTGTTCCCCACGGCTGCGGGCCTATCGTGGAACCATGGACGCCGAGCGGCTCGCCGAGCAGTTGCGCGGCTTGGCGCGTGACGGTCTGGGATGGACCGAGTACGTGGCCGCAGCCGATCAGCTGCTCGGTAGAACCATCGACTTCGACCGGTCGTGTTGGCACACGGTCGACCCGGGCACCGTCCTTCTGACCGGCAGCGTCAACCGCGCGGTGACCTGCAGTGGCTCGTGGCTTGCGCAGTACGAGTACGTCGTCGAGGACGTCAACAAGTGGAGCTTCCTCGCTCGCTCCGGGCAACTGGCCGGAGCCACCAGCCAAGCAACCCACGGCGACCTGATGCGCAGCGCGCGCCACCGATCCCACCGCGAGGTCGGGATCGGCGACGAGCTGCGCGGCAGCATGGTTGAAGGAGACGGCTACTGGGCCGCCGTCGGGCTGCTCCGCGACGAAGGCCGTGCCCAGTTCGCCGACGCGGATGTCACCCTGCTCGCCCGCCTCTCCGCTGTTATCGCTGCCGGCGCTCGTCGCGCGCTGGTGAGCACAATTGCAGCCGAGGCGAAGTCGGACACGGTCGGCCCCGGGGTGGTGACCTTCGACGCAGACGGCAACGTCGAGTCACTGACACCCGCGGCCGAGCAGTGGATCGGCCTCATGACCGAGAACCCGCCACCGCACACGCCCGGGGAATCAAAGGTCCTTCAGGCCGTGGGGGCCCGAGCTCGCAACGCGACGAATGGTGACCCACTGGAGACGGCGGCACGCGCCCGCCTGCGGGCCGCCGACGGCACCTGGCTCCTGCTCTACGGAAGTCGTCTCAGCGGTGGAGAGGGTCGGACCGTGGTCGTCATTCAGCAGGCCTCGCCGTCGGAGGTCGCGCCGCTCGTTGCTCTCGCGTACGGACTGACCCCACGCGAGGTGGACGTGACCCGCATGTGCATCGCCGGCCTCGCTACCAAGGAGATCGCCGACCAGTTGCACCTCTCGGCGTACACGGTCCAAGACCACCTCAAGGCGATCTTCGGGAAGACGGGTGTGCGGTCGCGTGGAGCGCTGCTCGGGCAGGTATTCCTCGAGCACTACATTCCGCGCTGGCAGCCCCTGCAGAACGCACCCGAAGGCTGGCACGGCTACCAGTCCCGGACCCCCTGAGCCCGGTCTTGGCGAGCCGATGGCTTCAGCCTGAAACGCTCCGCAGCAGGTCAGGGCCAGCTCTCTCCAGCAGCGCGAC
>CAVQOY010000012.1:0-63444 GCA_963714625.1 uncultured Actinomycetota bacterium
CAGGTTCGACTCCTGCCTGGGGCACAGTTCACGATCGTCACCTCGCGACGAGACATTGTCCGAACCGGCACTCCCCACTTTCATCCTTCGACTGCCCATGCCATGTAGTTCATTGACAGGCTCGGCCTCCGAGTCGAGGCACCGAGCCTCTCAGGTGCCGGGGAGGCGAGCTGGAATCGTGGTGTTGCCATGACATGCGAGGCACCCTCGGTAGCGCAGCGCTGAACACCAGGCGAACTCCCGCACCGAGGGGGTGACACCCAGCGCTGCGGCCCGCAACGTTGAAGTCTCCCGACGCGCAACTAGGAGGCCCCATGGGCGAGTACCGCGACCGAGTGGTCGAGGAAGTCACCGACAAGGTGGTCCAGCGGCAGTCGACCCCCGATGGCGAGGCCCTGATCAGGGACAAGGCCGGCGCGGCCGTCGACAGCCTCATCGACGAACCGGTGCAGACCTTCACCCCGCTGCTGGCCGAGAACCAGGTGGTCACTGATCTCCTCGGGGACGACCGCGGCCAGTCGAGCGAACACTCGGACGAGCCCGCTTGAGTGGCCCGGTTCGCGGGCTGGGTCACTCCGCGCCGAGCCTGCGCCGGGCCCTGAAGAGCCGAGAGTCGCGCGGGACCGCGGCGGAGTCGCTGCGCCAGTGCAGTCACCGCAAGACCGGGACGCTCGCTCCACAGCAAGCTCTGGGGTCACGGTAGGCGTTCTCGGCCCGACCTGCCCGCTTCCCGAGCTGGTGAACCCTATGTGACCGCGGCGGGATTCTCCGGGCTTGCGAGCTCCAACAGGCGCATCCCGACCAGGACGGCGAACACCGAGAACGGCACCAACGACGCGATCGCGAACACCATGCCGACCGTTCCGAAGTTGGTCGGGATTGTCATGAGCGCGGCGCTCACCAGGCCCCACACCGCCGTGGCTCGGCTGAAGATCGAAGATCGCAGCATGAGAACGGCCAGGACCGCCAAGGTCACGAAAGTGAAGTAGTAGTAGATGTCATAGCCCGTGCCCGCCCACGTCGCCATCATGCCTTCTCCGGTCGCGAGCAAGGCGGTGCGGGTCTCGGCGTCCGCGTCGGCGTAGGCATGGGCGAGGGAGAGCATCTCGACGGGGCGCGAGCTGCCCATGAAGGCGGATATCCCGACGACGCAGAACGCCACCGCGATCACAACGGCCGACCGGCTGACCCTCCACAGCACGACGGCCAGCGCGAGATAGACCAGGTAGATCACGGCGTTCGAGACGACGTACAACACGTCCAGCGAGACCAGCCCCAGCACCGGGTTGTCCAGCAGCAGCTCGAAGAACCCCTCCGCCGTCTCAGGCGGTGGCCAGAAGACGTAGATGGGGATCTGCACAACGATCATCACGACACTCGCGAAGGCGCACCACGCCCCGGTAACGAGGAGCCCGCGCCACTGCCGTGCGTCACTCCGCACGGTCGCCTCATCAACGTCGGCCATGATGTGTCTCCCGTCCACTGATGGACGATCAGCCTCAGCCGGAACTCGGTCACGCAGTCGCCCGTGCTCGACGCTAGCGCTAGGTGGCGCCGCCCGCTCCGGTCAGTGCCTTTGGTCCTTCGCCTGCCAGGTCGGGCCGATCGCCGGAGGAGCAGTCGTGCCCGCCAGCACCCCCACGCGGGACGCGCTCCAGTCAAGATCCTTGCACGCGTCCTGGTCTACGTGCGGCGCCGCGGTTTCATCAGGAGCGATTCCTAGCGCCCGCGGCGGACACCCTGGGGTCAGGGGGATTCACGGTCCTGCATCTGGAGAACAGTTGCTCCGGCACTTCGGGCCAACGCCCAGGGAAGTCAACAGGCTTTCTCATAGGTACGTGACCACCAATACTGTCCGGACGTCTCTCGTCGACGCCACCCGTCCGTCACCAAGTCGCGGTCCAGGTGCGCCAACCGTTGTGCGATGTCGGTAGATGGGTTGGGCTCCTGCACGGCGTTGAGGTCTAGAAAGGGCAGCATGGGGAAGGTGGCGCCTTCAAGTACGGTCGTCGCAGCGCCCGTGTCGTCGTCGGCTGAGCGGGCGACGAATCGGTACTTCCCCGACTGGCTGCAGACCCGGCTCGACGCCCGTGCCTCGCGGGTCGACGCCGACGGACTCATATTCGCCGCACCGGCTCTCCTCGGGAACAGCGAGCAACGGTGGGACCAGTCCAATAGCAACCATGCTGTCCGCGAGGTCCTCGACGCCGCCGGCTTCGGTTGGGCGGTACCGCACACCTTCCGACGCACCGTGGCCGACCTGCTGCACGAGGCCAACGTTCCGATCGTCCGGATCGCCGACCAGCTCGGGCACTCCGACCCCGCGATGACCGCACGGGTCTACCTCGGACGAGATTTCGAGGGCGACAAGTCCGACCTGGCGATCCATCTCTGACGCCGGTCCGTGACCCACTTTGAACCTGAAGTGCCTCGATCCCGGATGGAGCCTGGTGACCCCCGATAGCGACCAATCCCGCTCACACAGCCAAGATCTGAATACAGAACGACCCCTGATGATGTGCCGCGAGATGCGCCTCTGGGAAGCGAAAGGTCGCCAGTTCGACTCTGGCCTGGGTCACCACCGTCACGCACGTCACGGGGACAGTGCGCGGTCCGCCAGCTCGGTGCCGGCGCCGTCGTACATCTGCAGCACCTCGTCGGCTCCCCGCTCGGTGAGGTCACGCGCCTCGTCATCCCACCGTGCGACCGCGGCCACCCGCCCCTGGAAGCCGCTGTCGCGCAGCTGCTCCAGCGCCACCCGGTTCGTGCCGTGGAAGGGCATGGCGAGCACGGCCACCCGCACACTCGAGGCGTTGACCACCCGCTCCCAGAACTCTCCGTCGGCCGCGTCGGCCTCCACGACGTTCACGCCCCGCTCCCGTAGCCGCTGCACCCGTGCCGGACTGTTCTCGACCCCTACCGCGACCAGGCCGTGGTGCTGGAGCTGCTGGTAGGCCGCGCTCCCGATCCGCCCCATGCCCAGCACGACGGCGTTCGCGTCACCGAGGTCGACGTAGCGGTCCTCGTGATGGAGGCGCTCGGCGCTCAGCGGCGGCAGGGTCGTGATGAGCCACGGAACGAGACGTCCGCTGCGTCCGTTGAGCACCGACGAGACGACGAAGCTGCCGCCCACCGACACCGACACCGCGACCAGCCACTCGGCCGGCATCAGCCCGCTCTCCACCCCGATGGCCACGACGATCAGGGCGAACTCGGAGTGGTTGGTCAACGACAGCCCTGTCAGGACCGCGGTCCGACGCCGGAAGTGGGCCCATCGCAGCAGCAGCATGTACATCCACCCCTGCGCCGGGAGCACCAGCAGCAGGAACAGCCCCGTGCCGACCGTCTCCGCGGTCAGGTCGCCGGTCAGCCCGATGCTCACGAAGAAGCCGACGAGGAGCAGGTCCTTGACCGAGAGCAGGCTGCGCGACAGCTCGGACGCGGCCGGGTGCCCGGCCAGCAGGATCCCCACGACCAACGCACCCAGGTCGCCCTTCAGATCCAGCGTGGAGAACAGCCAGTAGCCCGGGACCAACGCGATGAAGAGGCCGAACACCGCCTGCATCTCACCGTGACCCAGCCGGGTCCACAGGGCTCGGACCGGCCGCGCTGCCGGCAGCAGGAGGAGGAGCAGGACCGCCCAGGGGCTTGGGGGGCTCTCGGACGTGGCGGCGATGAACGCGACGGCAGCGATGTCCTGCAGGACCAGGATCCCGATCGCGAGCCGGCCGTAGAGCGACTGGGTCTCGCTACGCTCCTCCAGGGTCTTGACCACCAGCACGGTGCTGGAGAACGACATCGCAAAGGCCAGCAGCGCCAGGGTCGCGAGCCCCTCGTCACCGAGCAGCCCCAGACCCAGGATGCCGAGGACCACGACGAGCCCGAGGACCAGCAGAACCGAGGCAGCCATGTGGAGACCCGTGGTCACCCAGGTCTCACGACGCAGCAGGATGCGTACGTCGAGCTTGAGCCCGATGCTGAAGAGCAGCAAGGTCACGCCGAGGTCGGCGACGAGGTCCAGCCCGGTGAGCCGCTCGGCACCGACCCCGTTGAGCACGAACCCGGCGGCCAGGAAGCCGACAAGCGGCGGCAGCCGCATCAGGAGGGCCAGAACGCCACCCAGGAACACCGCTGTCAGGTATGCCGCCGCGAGGTCCATGATGTCCGTCAGGGTAGACCCGGTGCGTCGGCCGCCCTCACCGCGACAGGGACACCAGTGCCTTGACCCAGCGCGGGCCCGACAGCAGGAGCGTCGACAGCTCGTCGACGCTGAACCAGCCGATCACGGCGTGATCCTCGCGTCCGTCGGATCGCGCCGCAGACAGCCCGATCGAGTCTTCCCCGAGGCACCCCGAACGGGTCTATGATCAGCCACCGCCTCCCACCGGCGCGGCCCCGTCCGAGGCCGCGGTTCCAGCGAAGGTCGGGCGGATCGGGCGGATCGGGCGGATCGGGCGGATCGGGCGGATCGGGTGAGGAGGAGGCGGCGGCGTTGCAGCTCCCGGGGTCGACCATCGACGACGAGCAGTCCGCGAGCCAGTCCCGGACCTCGGTGACGGTCCGCCGCGCCGTGCTGACGTTCTTCCTCCTCTTCATCGTGGCCGGTGCGGTCGGGTTCCTCGGCGTGCACAGCACGACCGCGAGCTCCAGCGAAAACGGCTGGACCCTGGAGCTGGAGTACGCCGAGGTGGCACGCGGCGGGCTCGACGTGCCCTGGGAGGTGACCGTCGAGCGGGAGGGAGGCTTCGACGGGCCCATCACGCTCGCCCTCACCGGCGACTACCTCGACATCTACGAGACCCAGGCGTTCCACCCCGAGCCCTCGGCCTCGATGCGTGACGCCTCGACCCTGTTCCTCGAGTTCGACCCGCCCCCGGCGGGCGAGGTGTTCGTGGTGGCCTACGACGCCTACATCCAGCCCGGCAGCCAGCGCGGCAAGGACGGCGGCGTTGCCGTGGTCGACCAGGGCGTGCAGACGGCCCGTGTCGAGTTCCGCACCCGGTTGCTGCCGTGAGGAACCGCTGATGGAGATCGTGATCCGGGCCCTCGTGGTCTTCGCGTTCCTGTGGATGATCACGCGTTCGGTGGGCCGCTCGACCCTGGGCGAGCTGAGCACGTTCGAGCTGCTGCTCTACGTCACCATGGGCGACCTGGTGCAGCAGGCGGTGACCCAGCAGGACACCTCGGTCACCGGCGCCGTCCTCGCTGTCGGCACCTTCGCCCTCGCCACCGTCGGGCTGTCCTGGGTGCAGTGGCGCTTCCCCGGCTCCCGCTCGGTCATCACCGGGCGCGCGGTCTTCATCATCCGGGACGGCGAGCCCGACGCGAGGACCATGAAGCGCCACCGGGTGGCCGAGGCCGACCTGCTCATGGCCATGCGCGAGCAGGGCATCCGCCACTCCGCCGAGGTCGAGCACGTCATCCTCGAGCCCAACGGCCGGCTGTCGTTCTTCCTCTTCGAGGACGCCGTCGGCAGCTCCGGGGCACCGGAGCAGCCCTCCAGCGGCTGACAGCGACGGGCGCGGCCGACCCTCTCGTCCACCACGGCTGACCTGCCGCACCGCGCATCTCACACGGCATCTGCGCGTTGATGTCGGTGAGGGCGCAGCAGCTCGCGCGACGCGATGACGACCGAGATCACCGTCCCACCCACCACCGCGGCCCCCAGGGTGCCTGTCTGAAGCACTCCCGACCTCCCCCGTCCGGGTGAGGGACGCACGACGCGCCGGTAGCGGCCCGCGATCAGGGTCCGAACGGTGTGGGCACGTCGAAGGAGCCGGTCCGGTAGCCGCGCTCGTAGGCATCCACGAGCGCCACGTAGGCCGAGGAGTTGTTGTAGGACAGGATTGCCCGCGCCCGGGTGGCGCCGTCGCGCAGGTCGCCGGCCCGGCAGAGGTACGCCGCTGCCGCCAGCGCCGCGTCGTCCAGGTCGTGCGGCGTGGCCACGCCGTCCTCGTCGCCGTCACGGCCTGAGGTCGCCCACGTGCCCGGGATGAACTGCATGGGTCCGACCGCCCGGTCCCACACCTGGTCGCCGTCCCAGCGACCGTCGTCGGTGTCGCCGATGGCGCGCACCAGCCCCTGGCCGTTCAGCGCGATGCCGACGATCGCCGGCTGCGGGCGGCCGTCGAAGCCGACCTCGGAGCCGCCGTAGCGGCCGTGGTCGGACTCCACGCGCCCGATGGCGGCGAGCAGGGTCCAGGGCAAGCCGCAGCCCGGCGACTCCTCGGCCATGGTCAGCGCCGCGCGACGGTACGCCCGGTCCGCGCTGACCGGCAGGTCGTTGCTGCCGGTCGCGCTGACCGCAGCGAGGTCGGTGCCGTTCTCGGAGATCCAGGCGGTCACCACCGCAGCCAGCCGGGTGGCCTCCTTCACCGACGGCCCGCGGGACGGGCCCCCGCCGATCGCGTGCAGCGTGACCTGCCGCTCGACGCGCTGCGGTGCCTCCGCCGCGTCGGTCCAGGCCTGCGAGCCGTCCACGGGATCGCTCTCCGACGCGATCGCGGACGGGGCGGCGCCCCACGCCAGCGCGGCCGCGGCGACGGCGGCAGCGGCGCGGGCGCGCCGCGGACGCCGCGACGTCGTGGTGACCATGCGCGCCTCCCTCGTGACCCGTGCGACGTGTCGATCGCCGTCTGGCTCGACCCCGGTCCGGGTCGACCCTCGATGCTAGGGCGCGGTCGAGACCGTGGTGAAGGAAATCCCGGCCTTCGACAACCGGTCGATGAGGTTGTCGCCCATCGCCGTGGCCGGCGTGACCTGACCGCTGACGCTCGGGTTGTCGTCGAAGGCCAGGCTCAGCGCCGACTCGGCCAGCATCTTCGCGGTCTCCTCGTAGCCGGGGTCGCCGCCGCTGACCTGGGTGCGGACGGTCTGTCCGCCGCCCTCACCGACGAAGTCGACGGTGAACCACGACTTCGCGCGCTTGGACTCCGAGGGGCCCTGGCCTTGCGGTAGCCGCTTGAGCAGCAGCTTGCGCACCGGCGGAACCTGCGCGGCGCCGACCAGGCCCACGAGACCGAGCGAGCCGCCGACGGCGTACCGCAGTGTCTTGACGCCTGCGAAGTGGGCGTAGGAGAACGCCGGGCCGTACTCGTCGCGTGCCGCGGCCGAGCGCTTGACCACGGCCGGGTCGATGGTCGGCAGCGGCAGCAGCCAGTAGCCGAGGCCGCCGTCGCGGGTCGGCTTGGTGTCGCCGCTGCGGACGCGACGGCCCACCGGGCGGGGCTCGAGGCTGCGACGGGCCTTGGCCGCCTGGCCCATCTGACGGCCCCGGGAGAACTGCGCCAGCGCCGAGTGGAAGGTGCCACCGGAGGCCATGCCCTCGGCCCGAACCACCCCGCGCACCGAGATCGGGCCGTCGGAGGGGAGCTGCTTGACCGTGTAGAGCGCGCCGAGGTCGTGCGGGATCGAGTCGAAGCCGCAGCAGTGCACGAGGCGTGCTCCGGACCGGACCGCGGTCTCGTGGTGACCGAGGTACATCCGGTCGACGAACTCCGGCTCGCCGGTCAGGTCGACGTAGTCGGTGCCGGCGGCGGCGCAGGCAGCCACCAGCGGCTCGCCGTACGCCAGGTACGGGCCGACGGTGGTGATGACGACGCGCGCGGACTCGGCCAGGGAGCGCAGGGAGGCGGCGTCGCTGCTGTCGGCGATCACCAGGGGCAGCTCGGCCAGCGCCGGGTCCTGCGTCGCGAGCCGGTCACGGACCGCCTCGAGCTTGGACCGGTTGCGACCCGCCAGCGCCCAGCGGCAGTCGGCCGGAGCGTGCTCGGCGAGGTAGGCAGCGGTCAGCTCACCGGTGAAGCCGGTGGCTCCGAGGAGCACGATGTCGTAGGTCCGGGCGTTGCGGTCGTCGTGCGTCTGGGGGCCGTCGGCCACGGGAGCTCCTGCGGGTCATCGGTGCGATCGCGAAGATCGGGGAAGAAGGGACGCGCCATTCTCGCACCGGGGATCTACCGTGGGTGCCATGTGCCGCAACATCCGACCGCTGAACAACTTCGAGCCGCCGGCCACCTCCGCCGAGGTGCAGGCCGCAGCGCTGCAGTACGTGCGCAAGGTCGGGGGCGCCACGCGCCCCTCCCAGGCCAACGCCGAGGCCTACGACCTGGCCGTGCGTGAGATCGCCGAGACGACGCAGCGCCTGCTCGACAACCTCACGACCACGGCTCCGCCGAAGGACCGGGAGGCCGAGGCCGTCAAGGCCCGCGCCCGGGCCCAGCTGCGCTACGGCACCTGAGCGACGTACGTCGGTCAGAGGCGCCGGACGAAGACGTGGGTGGCGAGCTCGGTGTCGATCTCGGCCGTCTCGCCACCTGAGCCGAGCAGCACGCCCTCGGGGCCCTGGGTGGCCTGGACGTCGCGGTCCGGGGTCGCTCCGACCCGGTGCAGCGCAGCCATGAGGGTCTCGTCCTTCTGGACCTCCTCGCTGATGCGACGGATCCGCACCCGCACCGGACCCTCCCCGGTGACGACCTCGCTCAGGGACTCCACGCCATCCATGAACGCCTCTCCGCCGGTGCCGCCGAGCTCGGAGAGCCCCGGGATCGGGTTGCCGTACGGCGACTCCGTGGGCTGGCCGAGCAGCTCGATGAGCCGGCGCTCGACGTCCTCGCTCATCACGTGCTCCCAGCGGCACGCCTCGGCGTGGACCAGCTCCCAGGGCAACCCGATGACGTCGGTGAGCAGCCGCTCGGCGAGGCGGTGCTTGCGCATGACGCGGATCGCGAGGCGGCGTCCCTCGTCGGTCAGCTCGAGGTGGCGGTCCCCCTCGACCGTCACGAGCCCGTCGCGCTCCATGCGCGCCACCGTCTGGCTGACCGTCGGCCCGCTCTGGTGGAGCCGCTCGGCGATACGCGCGCGCAACGGTGTGATGCCCTCCTCGACCAGCTCATAGATGGTCCGCAGGTACATCTCGGTGGTGTCGATGAGGTCGCTCACGCGCCCATTGTGACTGATGATCCGGCACGGTCCTTCCCGCACGGCATGCCGCGGCTTCCAGCGCCTGGCAGGGTGGTCGGCGTGAGCACCTCCATCATGTGGTTCCGGCGCGATCTCAGGCTCGCCGACAACCCCGCCCTCCTCACCGCCTGTGAGTCCGACGAGGTCGTCCCGCTGTTCGTCATCGACCCCGCGCTGTGGAAACCGTCGGGCCGGGCGCGTCGGCGCTACCTCCTGGACTCGCTGCAGGCGCTCGACGCGTCCCTCGGGGGGGCGCTCGTCGTCCGCACCGGCGACCCCCGTGCGGTGCTGCCCAAGGTCACGCGCGAGGCGTCGGCCTCCTCGGTCCACCACGCCGCCGACTACGGCCCCTACGGCGCGCAGCGCGACCGCGACGTCGCCGAGGCGCTGGCCGACCAGTCCGGCGGAGACGTCGAGGTCCAGGTCGTGGGGTCGCCGTACGCCGTGGCACCGGGGCGCATCCTCAACGGCAGCGGGTCGCCGTACAAGGTCTACTCCGCCTTCCAGCGCGCCTGGGCCGACCACGGCTGGCGGCAGCCCGTCGACGCCCCGACGGGTGTCACGTGGGCGGACCTGACCAGCCACCAGTGGCCCGAGGCCGCTTTGCCCGGCGCCATGGAGATCCTCGAGGCCGGGGAGAAGGCGGCGCTGTCGCGGTGGGCCTCGTTCCGCGACGACGGCCTGGCGGACTACGAGGACGCCCGCAACATCCCCGGCGGCGAGGGCTCGAGCCGGATGTCGACGTACCTCAAGTGGGGCGAGATCCACCCGCGCACGATCCTGGCCGATCTGGCGACCAAGCGGAGCAGCGCCGCGGAGACCTACCGCAAGGAGATCGCCTGGCGCGAGTTCTACGCCGACGTGCTGTGGAACAACCCCGACAGTGCACGTCAGGACTACAACAAGGCCTTCTCGGCCATGGAGTACGACGACCCGGGTGAGGGTTTCGAGGCCTGGCGCACGGGCGAGACCGGCTACCCGATCGTCGACGCCGGCATGCGACAGCTGGCCGCGACCGGCTTCATGCACAACCGGGTGCGGATGATCACCGCGTCCTTCCTGGTCAAGGACCTGCACGTGTGGTGGCGCCACGGCGCGCGCCACTTCATGGATCTGCTCGTCGACGGCGACGTGGCCTCCAACCAGCACGGGTGGCAGTGGATGGCGGGGTCGGGCACCGACGCGTCGCCGTACTTCCGGATCTTCAACCCGACCACGCAGGGCAAGAAGTTCGACCCCGACGGCACCTACGTGCGGCGGTGGGTGCCCGAGCTGGCCGACCTGCCGGCCAAGGAGATCCACGAGCCGCGTGACGTCACCGGCTACCCCGCCCCGATCGTGGAGCACAAGGAGGAGCGCGCGGAGTCGTTGCGCCGCTACGAGAAGGTCAAGGACAACAAGGGCTGAGCGCGCGGCGCTCCCGGGCCAGTGCGCGATCGCGAGGTGCCGCCCGCTCTGCAGGCGGATGTCGGACAGGACCTGATCGGTCAGGTCTGGACCGCCCGCCGGGCGAAGCCCACAGGTTCGCGGAAACCCGTTGTGGGGCCTTGGGTGGGCGATCTACCGTGGAGCCACACGGGAAAGGAGGTGGTCCAGAGAATGAGTTCTTTGCGGACACGTGAGGTGGCTGCTCGCTAGCAGCGCACCAACGCCGGCCACCTTCGAGCGACCTTCGTTCGAGTGCGCGCTGGCGAATCCAACAGCAGTCACCCGCCCCGCAGGCGTTCCGTGCTCGTCCGAACGGAGAGTCATCAACCGCCTGCGGGGCGTCTGCATTTCCACGCCCCTCCGGTCGGCTGGCTTCCCGCAACCCAGTTCAGGGCCTCAGGGGGCCAGGCGGTCGACCGACCAGCGGGACAGCGTCGGGCTCCAGGAGTACCGCAACCGGTCGTGCATCCGGCTGGGCCGTCCCTGCCAGAGCTCCACCCGGTCGGGCACCACCCGCAGCCCACCCCAGTACGGCGGCCGCGCCACCTCTCCCCCGGCGAACCGGGCCTCCACGTCGGCGTAGCGCTGCTCGAGGACTCCCCGTCCCTCCACCACCTTCGACTGCGGCGAGGCCCACGCCCCCAGCTGGGAACCCCGGGGCCGGCTCGCGAAGTAGGCGTCGCTCTCGGCCTCGGAGATCCGCTCGGCGCGCCCCTCGAGGCGGACCTGCCGCTCCAACGCGTACCAGCCGAAGTGCACCGCGCACTGCGCCTGACCGGCCAGCTCCTCGCCCTTGCGGGAGGCGTAGTTCGTGTAGAACACAGGCCCCCGCTCGTCGAGCCCCTTGAGCAGCACCGTCCTGCTGGCGACGCGACCGGTGGCGTCGACGGTGGACACGACCATCGCGGTCGGTTCGTGCAGCCCGGCAGCCACGGCGTCGTCGACCCAGCGACGCAGCATCCGCATCGGGTCGGGGTCGAGGTCGGCCTCCGACAGCCCGCCCAGCGCGTAGTCCTCGCGCAGCGCCGCCAGGTCCGGCCCGGCGTCCGGCAGGGGGTCCGGGGTCACGTCTCGGGTCACTGGACCACCTTAGGCAGGGCTTTCGGCTCCCGCCCGCGGCGCCGTGGGGCAGAATGCGCGAGCAGGGGAGACAATCGACGAAGGAGTCGACGATGGCAGAGTCCGACGGGGGCAGCTCGGGTGGCACGGGCGGCTCGGGCGGCGCGGAGAGCGGCCCCGAGGTCCACCACGGTCTCGAGGGCGTCGTCGCCTTCGAGACCGAGATCGCCGAGCCCGACAAAGAGGGCTCAGCGCTGCGCTACCGCGGCGTCGACATCGAGGAGCTCGTCGGCCGGGTGCCGTTCGAGAAGGTCTGGGGGCTGCTGATCGACGGGGCCTACGAGCCCGGTCTCCCACCCGCCGAGCCGTTCAACCTGCCGATCCACACCGGTGAGGTACGCGCCGACGTCCAGGCGGCGGTCGCGATGCTCGCGCCGACCTTCGGCATGCAGCAGACCTACGACATCTCCGACGAGCAGGCGCGCGAGGACCTCAGCCGCGTCGCCGTCATGGTGCTGTCCTACGCGGCACAGTCGGCCCGCGGCCTGGGCCAGCCGGTCGTCCCGCAGAGCGAGGTCGACAAGGGCGAGAAGCTCGCCGACCGCTTCCTCATCCGGTGGAAGGGCGAGGCCGACCCGTCGCAGTCCAAGGCGATCGACGCCTACTGGAGCTCCGCGGCCGAGCACGGCATGAACGCCTCGACGTTCACCGCCCGCGTCATCACCTCCACCGGGGCCGACGTGGCAGCCGCCTTCTCGGGCGCCATCGGCGCGATGAGCGGCCCCCTGCACGGCGGCGCCCCCTCCCGCGTCCTCGGCATGATCGAGGAGGTCGAGAAGCGTGGCGACGCCGCGGCGTACGTCAAGGAGCTGCTCGACAACAAGGAGCGCCTCATGGGCTTCGGGCACCGGGTCTACCGGGCCGAGGACCCCCGCGCCCGGGTGTTGCGGCGCACCGCCCGCGAGCTGAACGCCCCGCGCTACGAGGTGGCCGAGGAGCTGGAGAAGGCTGCGCTGGCCGAGCTGCGCGAGCGACGTCCCGACCGGGTGCTCGAGACGAACGTGGAGTTCTGGGCCGCCATCGTGCTCGACTTCGCCGAGGTGCCGCCGCGGATGTTCACCTCCATGTTCACCTGCGCGCGGACCGCCGGGTGGTCGGCGCACATCTTGGAGCAGAAGAAGACCGGGCGACTCATCCGACCCTCGGCGATCTACACCGGCCCCGCGGAGCGGCAGGCCTCCGAGGTGGACGGCTGGAACGACTCCTGGTCCTGACGGGGTCGTGACGTGAGCACCCCTGCCCTCCCGACGTACGTCGAGACCGACCCGGACGCGGCCGAGGCCGGTCCCGCCAGCGCCGCGCTGGTCTTCCGGGTCGGCGTGGCCGACACCGACTACCTTCAGCACGGTCAGCTGCACGTGCTGGTCCGGCTCGTGAGCTCGGCGGCCAGCCACCTGCCCGTGCAGCGGCGCGCCCTGGTGGGCGCCGTCTCCAGCTCGGTCGCGGTGACCGGTGCGCCGGGTGACGTCGCCGAGGCGCTCGAGGCCATGGCGGCCTGGTTGAACGGCCCCGACTGGTCGGAACGCCGCACCGTCACCGCCCGGGTCCTCGCCGACGACATCGTCCTGAAAGGCGCGGACGACGAGCTCGCCGCTGCCGCGCTGAGCCGTTGGGGCCGCCGCGGCGTGGGGCTGATCGGCCTGGCGCCGGCAGGTCTCGCACGCTGCGGGGTCGAGCAGCTCGACACCTGGCGTCGTGAGTACCTGACCGCCGGGAACTCCTGTCTGGTGGCGGACCACTCCTCGATGGGCGAGCTCGGGCTGCTGCTGCCGCCAGGCCCCGCCGTCCCACCCGACACCCGCTCCGGGTTGGCGCTGCCCCTGCCCGCGCTGACGGCGCGCGTGGACCGTGAGGGCGTGCCGATCTCGACACGACACGGCTCGGCGACGATCACGGCGCTGACCCACCATCCTGCGGCCACTCGGGTGCTGGCCGGCATCCTGACCAACCGGCTCAACGCCCGGAATGGTGCGGCCGGAGCGCGCACCCGGACCCGCGCCCTGCCCGTCGGCGACCAGCTGCTCTGGCTCTACGAGCACGGCGCCGGCAGACCGAACGAGCTGTACGCCGCGCTGCGCGACGTGGCCCACGGAGAGCTCGACGCGGAGGAGCTGGACGAGACCGTGCGACGTCTCTCCGGAGTGCCACGCCGCTCGGCCCTGGCCAGGGCCGAGCGGCAGGCTCTGTCGCACATGTGGGGCGTGCCGGGCCTCCGCGACCTCGGGGAGGTGACCGTCGAGGAGGCGATGGCCGAGGCCCGTGCCGCGGTCCCGACCGTGCTGATGCTCGGCGACCGAGCCGAGGGTGGCGACGCCGACCTGCGGCTCGTGCAGGGGCCGGACCACGTTCCGCCCGGCGCGGTGCGGAACCAGTTTCGATCCCGGCGACGCTCGTCGGGAGTGCTCACCCTGTCCGAGCACACCTGCGAGGTGACCGCGGGCGAGACCCGTCAGGTCGTGTCGTGGCACGACCTGGTCGCCGTGCAGCAGCTCGGACCGACCCGACGGGTGTTGGTGCCCCGCTACGGCCCGGCCCTCACCGTGGACGCCTCGCGCTGGCGCGACGGCGGGCGGGCGGTGGCGGCGGTGGACGCCCTCGCGCCGTTCGAGCTGGTCGTGGCCGCCCCGGAGGCGGTCATCCGCACGGAGGTCACGCTCTCCGGCGCGGCCTCCCCCTCGGCCTCTCCGCGCGCCGTCGCCCGCCCGACGGCACCGTCAGGTGGACAGACATCAGCCGGCCCGCGGTCGGAACGCACAACGGGCGCCACCACGGCCGTCGTCGCGCACGACCGTCTCGCCCCGGCCTCGGCGGCTGCCCCGGGCGCGAGGCGTCAGCCGCGGCTCGCGGCACTACCGCGGGCGGCCGCGGTCGTGGTGCTGGTGGCCCTCGTGGCCGCCGTCGTGGCGGCCGTCCTCCTCGGCGTCGGCTAGCGGACCTCGAACGACGTCAGGCCCTCGACCGCGGTGTCGGTGACCTCGACGCCGCGCACCACCGCCCGGGTCGGCCCACTGCGGCTCCACTCGACGAGCGCCCGAACCGCGTCGGGGTCGCCCTCGACGTGGGCGCGCACGCTGCCGTCGTGCTCGTTGACGACCCAGCCGGCGACCCCGAGCCGCTCGGCCTCCTGGCGGCACGAGTCGCGGTAGAACACGCCCTGGACCCGGCCGTGAACCACGAGCCGTCGTGCCGTCGCGCCCGGCCCACCGGCGCTCGTCACGTCAGCGCCCCTCCTCCGAGGTGCTGCCCTGGGTGGTCTGCGACCAGTCCGGGTCCACGCCCGGCTGGGCGGCCTCCTCGCCCGCGGCGTCCGCGTCGAGATCGGGGCGCCCGTCACGGTCGTCGGCGTGCGACTCGTCAGGAGCGAGGTTCTCGTCGGTGTGCGGGCTCGAGCCCGGTGTGGAGGTCATGCCGCACTCCTACCCACCCGCGCACCGTTCAAGGTCCCCCCTGGTGGGCTGAGCAGCCGTCGAGGCTCAGGCCAGGCGCTTGCCGAGGTAGCGCACGCTCGGCTCGTCGCGGTAGATCCCGAAGCCCTCGACAGGTGTGTAGCCCGAGGACTCGTAGAGCGCGATCGCCTCGGGCTGCTCCATGCCCGTCTCCAGCACCAGGACGTCGGCGCCGGAATCGCGCGCCGTGGTCTCCAGGTGGGCCAGCATGGCGCGGGCGAACCCTCGCCGCTGGGCCGCCGGGACGACGTACATGCGCTTGATCTCCGCCGCGACCACCCCGCCGAGCGCGGTGACGTCGCGCCGCAGCCGCCATCCCCCGATGACGACCGGCCGACCGTCGGCCACACCGAGGAAGAACTGCCCCGACTCGTCGTCGAAGGTGTCGACGCCCAGCACGGTCTCGTCCGGTCCGCCGTAGCGGAGCACGAACTCCTGCTGCAGGTCTGCCACGAGGTGGACGACGTCGGGATGGCCGAACGACACACGCTCGAGCGTCACGTCGACCGACCGGGGGGTCTCCTGGGTGTCCACGGGTGCTGCCTCACTTCGGTCCGGGGAGTAGACAGGTGCCAGAATAGGGCCGCTGACAACGCCGTCAGGTCCCTTGCCCCCGTCCGACCCGATCAGACGAGAGAAGTGCCGTGACCGACGCGATCACCATCCCTGCAGAGCTCAAGCCCGCCGACGGCCGCTTCGGCGCCGGCCCCTCCAAGGTCGGCACCGCCGCGCTCGACGCGCTGGCCGCCACTGGCACCTCGCTCATGGGCACCAGCCACCGGCAGGCCCCGGTCAAGAGGACCGTCGGTCGGGTCCGCGACGGCCTGGCCACCCTGTTCGGCCTGCCGGAGGGCTACGAGGTCGTCCTCGGCAACGGCGGCGCCACGGCCTTCTGGGACATCGCCACCTTCGGGCTGATCCGGGAGAAGAGCCAGCACCTGACCTTCGGGGAGTTCAGCTCCAAGTTCGCCACGGCCGCGAAGCAGGCGCCGTTCCTGGCCGACCCGACCGTCATCAGCAGCGACCCCGGCAGCCGCCCGTCGCCGCAGGCCGAGGCCGGCGTGGACGCCTACGCGTGGGCGCACAACGAGACTTCCACCGCGGTGATGGCCCCGGTGCGTCGGGTGGAGGGGGCAGACCCCGACGCGCTCGTGCTCGTCGACGCCACCTCCGGCGCCGGCGGCCTCCCGGTCGACCTGACCGAGGTCGACGCCTACTACTTCGCCCCCCAGAAGTGCTTCGCCTCCGACGGTGGACTCTGGATCTCGATCATGTCGCCGGCCGCGCTCGCCCGGGCCGAGGAGATCGCCGCCGGCGACCGATGGATCCCGGCCTTCTTCGACCTGCCGACGGCCATCGACAACAGCCGCAAGAACCAGACCTACAACACCCCGTCGGTCGCCACGCTCTTCTTGATGGCCGAGCAGCTTGACTGGATGAACGCCGAGGGTGGCCTCGAGGGCATGGTGCGGCGGACGACGGCCAGCTCCGACGCGCTCTACGGGTGGGCGGAGAAGACGGCGTGCACGACGCCGTACGTCACCGACCCCGACCACCGCTCACTGGTGATCGGCACCATCGACTTCGAGGACGGCATCGACGCGGCCGCGATCGCGGCGACGTTGCGCGCCAACGGCATCGTCGACACCGAGCCCTACCGCAAGCTGGGCCGCAACCAGGTGCGCATCGCGATGTACCCCGCGATCGACCCCTCCGACGTCGAGGCGCTCACGGCCTCGATCGACTACATCGTCGAGCGCCTCTGAACGAGCCCGTGCCGGTTTCTGGTCACTGCCCGCGGCCAGAACGCCGACATCAGGCGGACGGCGACCACAAGCAGGCAGGCCTGCAGCGAGTGACCAGAAATCGGCCCCCCGGGGTCAGCGGGGGTCGCGGTGCACGCGTCGGCGGAGCAGCCAGAAGCCGGTCAGGGTCGCCAGCGCGAGCGCGCCGCCACCGGCGACCGCGGGTCCGACCGGGATGACCGACTGGGCGGGCTCGTCGGTGTCGATCCGGGTCCCGCGGGCGTCGCGACGTCCGTCGGACGCTCCCTTCCCCGTCCTGGAGCCGCCCTCACCGGGCGGGTCGGCGCTCGGGGAGGCCTGCTGCAGCAGGCGCGGCGGCACCGGGGCGGAGAAGAGCGGCTGGGTCTCCCCCTCGGAGGACACCAGCACGCGGCGCTGCGGCCACGGCGCGATCGCCTCGGCCTGCTGCTGGCTCGGCAGTCGGAAGCTCCCCACCGTGCGCCAGGTCCGGGGGTCGACGACGAAACCGTCGGCGTAGTCGCGCAGCGCGACCGCGCCGCCGGGCAGGAAGGTCCCGTCGGTGACGAGCCCGCCCACGCTCCCGACCGGTCGCAGCCGGTTGGGCCGGTCGGTCCGCAGCGTGCGCGGCGCGGCCAGCACCTGGCCACCGAAGACGCCCTTGGTCACGACGAAGATCCGGCCGGTCGAGGGCTGCACCAGCAGCGCCTCCGCGTCACGGGGACCGTCGGGGTGGACGAGGTCGAAGCGCCGGGCGGTGACGGTCCGGTCGCCCCGGGTCACCGCAGGCACCCGGTAGAGGCTGACCACCGGTCGGTCCCGGCCGTTGTCGCCGATGTCGCCCACCCAGACGGTGCCGTTGCGGCCAGCCGCCAGGGCCTCCACGTCGACGACCTCGTCGGTGGTGTACGTCGTGCGGCCCACCGTCGCCCCGGATGCGGCGTCGACGACGTAGACCACCGCCCCGTCGCCGGAGTCGTTCACCGTCAGCACGTCGGGCCCTCGGACGACCAGGCCGCTGGACTCGGCGATGGCGGGGTCGGCGAAGGTCAGCTCCTGGCGCGACCCGGGCGCCGCGTCGGCCGAGGGGACCAGGACGGGCAGGACCAGCGCCCCGGCCCCGGCGAGCACCGCCAGCACGGCGACCGCGGCCACGACGGGCGCGTCGGAGGAGCCGGTGTCGACGCTCCAGCGCTCACCTCGACGGAGCGACCGGGCGAAGCGGCCCGCACCACGGCGTCGCCTGCCCCGGTCCCGCGAGGTGACGGTCATGCCAGGAGCTCGCTGAGCCGGGGCGTCAGGCCCCAGTCCTCGCGGAGACGGCGCAGCTCCGCCACGGCGTCGGGGTCGACCGGGGCACCGGTGAGCACGGCCTGGATCATCGTGTTGCGCGGGGTGTGACGGCTCTCGACGAACTCCACGACGTCCACGCGGTAGCCGTGCTGGCGCAGCTCGGCGGCCCGGACCGCGTCGGTCAACGTGTCGGCGAACCGTTCGCGCAGGATCCCGTCGCGCACCAGCGGGGCGTAGGTGGCCGGCACCGAGCCGCCGCGGACCGAGGACCGCAGCTGGCCCGCGACGTCGTGGTGGCAGCACGGGGCCGCGAGCACGAGCGGGGCCTGCCAGGCCAGCGCCTGGGCCAGCGCGTCGTCGGTGGCGGTGTCGCAGGCGTGCAGGGCCAGCACCACCCCGACCGGGCCAACCGTCGACGGCAGCGCGACGTCGCCGATGCTGCCCTGCACGAAGGTGACCTCCGCGTCGACGCCGAGCTCGTGGGCGAGCCCGCTGTTGTGGCGCAGGGACTGCTCCTTGACGTCCACCCCGACCAGGCGCACCGGCAGCCCGCGGACCGCCGCGAGGTAGCGGTGCGCGGCGAAGGTCAGGTAGGCGTTGCCGCAACCGAGGTCCACGACCGTCAGCGGCGCCTCGCCGGTCGGGCGGGGCAGGGCGCCGGCGTCGAACGCGTCGCCGAGCGCGGCGTCGAGGCGACGCAGGAACTCCTCGACCTGGCGGTACTTCGCCTGCCTGCTGGGCTTGACGCGGCCGGCGGCGTCGGAGATCCCCAGCGCCACGAGCACCGGGTCGTCCTCGGGCAGGAGCCGGCTCTTGGCCCGGTCGTGCTCCCGCGCAGGACGGCCGTCTCCGCCTGGCTTCCCGGGGGATTCCCCGACGGGGCCCGTGGCCTCCGGATCGAGGTCGGCCGGCTCGATGCGCTCGCGGTGCAGCAGCGGACGGCCCTTCTTGGTCACCCGCAGCTGGAGGGTGCCGGTGGGGGTCCACACGTGCCAGTTGGCCCAGGGCTCGGCCACCAGCGCGGCGACCACGGCCGGGACGGTGTCGAGCGGGTGATTCTCGGTGAACGCCTGGGTGGCGTCGAGCCGGGTGACCTGGAGGTGACGCCCACCCTTGAGGTCGACGTACCGGAGCTCGAGGCGGCGCCAGGGGTTCTCCGTGCCGCGGCGGCGTCCCGCGGCGACCGCGCGCTCGAGGAGGGCGTCGTCGGCCAGCGTCGCGGCGACCTCGTCGAAGGGCCCCGACGAGTCCGGCGCACCCGACGAGCCGGCCGACTCAGCCACGGGTCACCGCAGAGACCACGACGATCACGATGAGCAGGAGCAACGCGCCCGGGATCACCATGCGTCGGTAGCGGGGGTTCACCCCAGGAGTCTACGGAACCGGGTGGGTGGCCGACACGGACCCGACGCGCCCCGGGTCCCTGGCTGGTTCGAGGTCCGGACCCCGGTCGGGATCGTGGTCTGCCCCGCGGTCCGGGTCGGTCACCGGATCCGGGTCCGACTCCCGCTCACGACGGGTCTGCAGGTGCAGGAAGACGGCCACGCAGAGAAGCGTCCCGAGGATGGACATCGCGCCCCCGCCGGCCAGCGACCAGCGGGCGCCGAAGGTCTCCCCCACCCAGCCCACGATGGGTGAGCCGATCGGGGTGCCGCCCATGAAGACCATGAGGTAGAGCGCCATCACGCGGCCGCGGAGCTCGGCCGGCACGGTCAGCTGCATGACGGTGTTGGCGGCGGTGATGGTCGTCATCGCGGTGATGCCGACGAGCGGCGTGAGCAGCACGAAGGTGCCGTACGTCGGCATGGTGGCGATCGCGATCTCGGCCATCCCGAAGGCCAGGGCCGACAGCACGACCAGACGCAGCCGCACGCTCGTCCTCCGGGCCGCCAGCAGCGAGCCGACGATGGAGCCCATCGCCATGGTGGAGCCGAGGATGCCGTACTCCCCTGCACCCTTGACGTAGACCTCGGTGGCCATCAGGGCGGAGGTCAGCTGGAAGTTGAGGCCGAAGGTGCCCACGAAGAACATCACGCCCAGCACGAGCACCAGGTCGGGGCGGCTGCGGACGTAGCGCATGCCGTCCTTGACCATGCCGGGGCGCCGGCTTCGGTCGGCGTCACCGTCGTTGGGCAGGTCGCGCAGCCGGCCGAGCGCGAAGAAGACGGGCACGTAGCTGACCGCGTTGATGAGGATGACCACGCCGGTGGCCTCCACGCCGGAGCCGAAGAAGGCGATCGTGAGGCCGGCGACCGCCGGGCCGACGATGCGTCCCAGGTTGAACGACACCGCGTTGAGACCGACCGCGTTGGGCAGGTCCTCGGCGCTGACGAGCTCGGAGACGAACGACTGCCGGACCGGGGCCTCGAAGGCGGTGCCGACGCCGAAGAGCAGCGCGATGAGGTAGACGTGCCAGGGCTGGGCCAGGCCGGTCACCGCCAGGACGCCGAGGGCGACGGCCGGAGCGGCCATCATCACCTGGGCGATCCGGAGCAGCCGCTTCTTGGGCAGCCGGTCGGCCACCGCCCCGGCGAAGGGCGAGAGCACCAGGATCGGGAGGAACTGCAGGCCGGTGGTGATGCCCAGCGCCGTCCCGGAGTTGTTGGTCAGCAGCAGCACCAACCAGTCCTGCGCCACCCGCTGCATCCACGTGCCGATGTTCGACACGAATCCACCGGTCCAGTAGAGCCGGTAGTTGCGGTGGGCGAGGGCACGGAAGGTGGGGCTCAACTGTTGCTCAGTCTCTCCAGGATCGGGGCCGCCTGCCGGAGCAGGGCACGTTCGTCGGGGGTCAGGTCGCGCAGCCGTCGGGTCAGCCAGGCATCGCGGCGGCGGCGCTCGGCGACCAGCACCGCCTCGCCGGCCTCGGCGAGCCGGATGATCACCTGGCGGCCGTCGGTCGGATGGGGGGCCCGCTCGACCAGACCATCGGCCTCCAGGCACGAGACCGTGCGGGTCATCGACGGCGGCCGGACGCGCTCGGCGGCGGCGAGCTGCCCGACAGTGCTCTCACCGTCGCGGAAGAGCTTGGCCAGCACCGACAGGCCGCCGACACTCACACCGAGGTCGCCGAGGTCCTCGGTGCGCATCCGACGGTGGAGGCGGGCGACGGAGAAGCGGAGGGATGAGGCCAGCCCGGCGTCGGTGCGGACGACCTTCTCGGCGGTGGGTGACATATCGATAGCATAACTCATTAGTTCCGCTAATGATTCCTGCGGGAGTCGTGCGGGTCGGCCGCTGAGGCCGGTGCGGGCCCGCGCGTGACCCCTGGCACGTTCGCTCCCCCGGGCTCCCACGGCCGCCCTATCCTGACGCGATGACCGCAGACACGCCCCCTCCGGATGCCGGCGCACCCGCCAGGACCGAGCACGTCGACGTCCTCGTCGTAGGCGCCGGCCTCTCCGGTGTCGGGGCCGGCTACCGCCTCCAGACCGAGTGTCCCGACAAGACCTACGCGATCCTCGAGTCGCGCGGCAACCTGGGCGGCACGTGGGACCTCTTCCGCTACCCGGGGATCCGCTCGGACTCCGACATCTTCACGCTTGCCTACCCCTTCGAGCCCTGGCAGGAGAAGGAGTCGATCGTCGACGGCGCCGCCATCCGGCGCTACATCGAGCACACCGCCGCCAAGCACGGCATCGAGGAGCACATCCGCCTGCACCGTCGTGTGGTGACGGCGGACTGGTCGACGTCCGACCAGCGCTGGACGGTGACCGTCGAGTCGACCGACCCCGAGTCCGCGGCCGAGCGCACGACGATGACCTGCTCGTTCCTCTACGCCTGCTCGGGCTACTACAACTACGCCGAGCCCTACGCCGCGACCATCCCGGGCATCGCCGACTTCGGCGGCGAGGTCGTGCACCCGCAGTTCTGGCCGGAGGACCTGGAGTACGCCGGCAAGCGCGTCGTGGTCATCGGCAGCGGCGCCACCGCGGTGACCCTCGTGCCGTCGATGGCCGTCGAGGCCGAGCACGTCACGATGCTGCAGCGCACGCCGTCGTGGATCGCCGTGGCGCCCCGGGTCGACAAGCTGGCCAACACCCTGCGCGACCGGCTGCCCGACCAGCTCGCCCACCGGCTGATCCGCTCCAAGAACGTGCTGGTGACCCAGGCGCTGTTCCAGTTCTGCCAGCGCTTCCCGGCCCAGGCCAAGAAGCTCCTGCTCCAGGGGGTCGAGAAGGGGGTCGGCGCCGAGCGCTTCGACCCAGCCGACTTCACCGCGCCGTACGACCCCTGGGACCAACGTCTCTGCCTGGTCCCCAGCGGCGACCTGTTCAAGGCGATCCGCCGCGGCGAGGCCGAGATCGTCACCGACCGCATCCTCGGCTTCACCCAGGACGGCATCACGCTGGAGTCGGGCCGCGAGCTGCCCGCCGACGTCGTGGTGACCGCCACCGGCCTGCAGATGCAGCTCTTCGGAGGGGTCCGGCCCAGCGTCGACGGCGAGACCGTCACGATGAGCGACCAGTTCGTCTGGCGCGGGGCGATGATCACGGGGCTGCCCAACTTCGCCGTCTGCGTGGGCTACACCAACGCCTCGTGGACGCTGCGGGCCGACCTGTCCTCGCGACTGGTCTGCAAGGTGCTGCGCCACCTCGACGAGCGGGGGCTCGGAGCCGTCGTCCCGCCGCGGGAGGAGGGGCTCGAGGAGCGACCGCTGCTCGACCTGTCGTCCGGCTACGTCACCCGCGCCCTGCCCTTCCTGCCGCGGCAGGGCGACAAGGGCGTGTGGCGGGTGCGCCAGAACTACGTGATCGACGCCGCCACGACCCTGCGCACCGACCTGGACGCCACCCTGGAGCCCATCCTCCGAACGAGGGAGTGGGTCGAACGTCCTGTGGCGACCACCCCAGTGGACTAGACCAGAAGCCGAACGGCCAGACCACCCCGCAATCGTGCATGACCCCGGCGTCGCTGACCCATGCTGTGTATGGGGATAGGGGTATCCACATGGGGAACACACAAGAGGAGCTCATCCACGACCTGCGGAACTCAGCCGCAGTGCTCAAGGCCGCCGCGGCCGAGATGAGCGAGGGACTGGAGGACCTGACTCCCGAGGTCCTCCGACAGCTGGCGACGATGGTCGCGCAGCGCAGCGAGAGACTGCTGCGCCTGCTCGACGACCTCACGGGTGAGGGCGTCAGCTGACACGGGGACGGAGGGTCCTGGGTGTGGGATGGGACGGGAGGTCGCCGGAGACGGTGACCGCTCAGCCCACACCCAGGGCCTGCCGCAGCGGCTCGATCGCGAAGTAGACCACGAACAGCGCCGAGACCACCCACATGAGGGCGTGGACCTCACCGACCTTGCCGCGCACGACCTTGATGAGCACGAAGGCGATGAAGCCGGCGCCGATGCCCACGGTGATGTTGTAGGTGAACGGCATCAGGACGATGGTGAGGAAGGCCGGCAGTGCCACCTCGACGTCGTCCCAGTCGATGTGGCGGACCTGCGTCATCATCAGGAAGCCGACGAGCACGAGGGCCGGGGTGGCCGCCTCGTAGGGGATCACCGCCACGAGGGGCGTGAAGACCGTGGCCAGCAGGAACATCGCGCCGGTCACGACCGAGGCCAGGCCGGTGCGGGCACCCTCCCCGACCCCGGTGGCGGACTCGATGTAGGACGTGTTCGACGAGACACCCGCCGCGCCGCCGGCGGCCGCGGCCACCGAGTCCACGATGAGGATCTGCTGCGCCCGCGGCGGCGTGCCCTGCTCGTCGAGCAGGCCCGCCTCGGCGCCGATCGCGGTCATCGTGCCCATGGTGTCGAAGAAGTCGGCCAGCAGCAGCGTGAAGATCAGCAGCGCGATCCCGATGAACGCGGCGGCGTCGTAGGAGCCGAGCGCGTCGCCCAGGCCGCCGATGTCGTCGAAGATCGCCAGGCTCCACAGGTCCTTCAGGTCCGAGATCCCCGGGATGTTGGCGACGTCGCTGGGCAGCGAGGGCACGTTGAGCTGCCAGCCCTTGGGGTTGGTCTTCTCGGGGCTGATGAACGACGGCCCCACCTCGGCGAGGTTCTCGACCACGATCGCCACGGCGGTGGTGACCGCGATGGCGATGAGGATGGCGCCCTTGACCTGGCGCACGTAGAGCCCCACGACCAGCACGAGCCCGAACACGAAGACCAGGGTCGGCCAGCCGTCGAGCACGCCGCCGATGCCGAGCTCCACCGGCACCGGCCCCGCCGCCGTACGACGCACGAAGCCCGCGTCGACCAGGCCGATGAGGGCGATGAACAGACCGATGCCGACGCTGATGGCGGTCTTCAGCGAGGTCGGCACGGCCTTGAAGACCGCGACCCGGAAGCCGGTGAGCACCAGCACGAGGATGATGACGCCCTCGAGGAAGACGAAGGTCATCGCCTCGGTCCAGGTGTAGGCCTTGGCGATCGAGAAGGTCACGAAGGCGTTGAGGCCCAGCCCCGTGGCCAGCGCCAGCGGGTAGCGCGCGACCACCCCCATGAGGATCGTCATGAGACCGGCGACCACCGCCGTGGCCAGCGCCACCAGCGGGATGTCGGGGGCGTCGCCGCCGCCGAGGAACTTCCCGGCGCCGTCGGTCTGGGTGCCGATGATCAGCGGGTTGAGCACGATGATGTAGGCCATCGTGAAGAAGGTCACGATCCCACCGCGCACCTCTCGACCCACGGTCGATCCGCGCTCGCTGATCTTGAAGAACTGGTCCACCGAGGTGCCCCCTGAGACGGTGTCGAGCCGAAGCTCGCGTTGCTGCCGGCCGCCTGCGGGGCCGAGGTCGGGGCACATGCTGCCAGAGCGTCGTGACGGCGCTGTCACCGCTCGGCTAGGTTTCACCACGTGGAGACCCCCGAGAGCGAGACTGCTCGCGCGCCCGAGGGTGGGCCGCCGGTGCTCGAGGTCCACGAGATCGGCAACCGCACCTACCTCGTCGCCGACGTCGAGCCGCTCGACGTCACCGGTGTGCGGACCGTGGCCTTCGGCGCCCTGATGTTCCTCGGCGCCGGCCTGGGGCTGCTGCCTTCCTACGACTGGCTGCGTGACACCGACCGCGAGTGGTGGCTGTGGACCTGCGCCGCCGGCTTCGGGTTGGGCGTCTTCGGGGTGGGCTTCTGCATCAGGCGGGCCCGGGCCATCGCCCGCGGCGCGTCCCGCGTCTGAGACCTGCGGGTCGCTCGGACCGAGCCGTCCGGGTCCGTCAGGCCCGGTGCAAGGACGCGAGAACCGACTCCGCCGTACGGCGACCTGACACCAGGGCGCCCTGGATCGAGCTGGTGTCGCGGTGGTCGCCGGTCACGTGCACCGTGCCGCCGTCGACGGGGAACCTCACGGGTCGCCGGAAGCTGTGGGGCGCCCCCATGAAGGGCAGCGCGTGCGGGACGGCGTACTCCTTGATCCGGCGCCACGAGCGGGTGTCCTGCTGGTGCAGCTCGGCCAGCAGCGGCAGCAGCTCCTCGTCGGAGGGCACCGTGGTCGCGCGGGTGTGGAGCACCGAGCTCGAGACCAGGGCCTGGCCTGCGGGGGCGTAGTCGGGGGCTGCGACGGAGAGCACCACGGTGTTGGCCACCGGCCCGCCGTCGGCGTCCACGATGAGCCGGCTGCGCTGCCCGGGCCACACGGGAGCCGCGTGGTAGACCGTCGAGACCCCTCGCGCCTCGGGAGCGACGCCGAGCGAAGGCACCAGCCGGTGCGCGGTCCACGCGTCGGTGGCCACGACCACGGCCCGGGCGGTGACACGCCCGCCGTCGGTGAGCACGCCGTCGGCCGCGACCTCGCGCACGGGCGACGCGAGCCGCACCACCCCGGCGGGCAGCCGGTCGGCGAGCTGCTGCGGCATCGCCTGCATGCCGGCGGCGGGCAGCGTGGAGCGGCCGCGCACGAACATCCGCATCATCAGGTCGAGGAAGCGGCGCGAGGTGTCGAACTCGGTGTCCAGCACGACGCCGCTGAAGAACGGCCGCAGCACCCGGTCGACGGTCTCCTGGCTCAGCCCGGCGTCGCGCCAGGCCTGGAGCGCCGAGACGTCCCGCCGCCCGCGGATGCTGCTCGTCGGGAGCGCGGCTGCGGTGGCGGCGTAGGCGGCGAACTTGGCCTTCTGGGTCAGCGGGATCAGGGAGCTGGTGGCCAGGGTCAGCACGTCGGTCGGCATCGACAGCGGGTTGACGACGTGGTGCAGCTCGCCGCCGGCGCGCACGGTGATGGCATCGTCGAAGCGCCGCAGCTGCAGGGCGTCGACGTCGAGGGCCCGGCGGACCTCGGGATAGGCGTCGTTGAGGACCTGGAACCCGTGGTCGAGCAGGAACCCCTCGTGGGCGTCGGTGCGCACCCGCCCCCCGACCCCGTCGGAGGCCTCGAGGACCGCGACCTCGAGACCGGTGCCGGCCAGCTTCCCGGCGCACCGGAGCCCGGCCAGACCCGCCCCCACCACGACCACGTCCACCCGGTCCGCCCCGTCGGCGCCCCCGTCGTCTGTCATGGACCAATCCTGACAGGTGCGCGTCTGGCTCCCGGCCTCCACTACGGTCGGACGATGAGTGACTCCCCCTCCGGCGCCCGCGCCGCCGTCCTGCTCGACATCGACGGCACCCTCGTCGACTCCACCTACCACCACGGACTGGCCTGGTTCCGCGCCTTCCACGCCGTGCTCGGCGCCGACCGCACCCCCGCGTTGTGGCGGCTGCACCGCACCATCGGGATGGGCGGCGACAAGCTCGTCACCGAGGTCGCCGGTGAGGACGTCGAGAAGGAGCACGGCGACGCCCTGCGCGACGCCTGGGAGGAGAAGTACGCCGAGGTCGAGGAGGAGGTGCCCGCCCTGCCCGGCGCCGCCGCGATGATCGAGCACCTCGTCGAGGCCGGCTTCGTCGTCGCCCTCGCCTCGTCGGGCAAGAAGCACTTCTCCGAGAACGCCGTGAAGACGCTCGGTGTCGGCGAGCACGTCACGATCCTCACCACCTCCGAGGACGCCGAGGAGTCCAAGCCCGAGTCCGACCTGCTGCACGCCACGTTGAGCAAGCTGCACGACACCGAGGGCGTCGACATCGACCGGGCCGTCATGGTCGGCGACACCCCCTACGACGTCGAGTCGGCCTCACGCGCGGGCCTGCGCTGCCTCGCCGTCCGCACGGGCGGGTTCGGCGTCGACGAGCTGACCGAGGCCGGTGCTGCCGAGGTGCTCGACGACCTGTCGGGCTACGCCGACGTCGACTGGGAAGGCCTCATGCGCCCGCTCGAGGGCAACGCCGGCGCCTGAGCCGGGTCGACCCCTCGCCACCTCACGCTTTCCGCCCCACCCAGCCGGGTTGGACCCCGGGCGGGTGGGAACGGTGAGCACGCACCCTCCCCGTTCTGCAGAGGAACCTCCATGACGCGCTTCGGCTACACCCTCATGACCGAGCAGCGGGACCCGCGCGGCCTCGTGCGTGACGCCGCGCAGGCCGAGGAGGCCGGCTTCGACTTCGAGGTCATGAGCGACCACTACTTCCCGTGGCTCTCGGCGCAGGGCCACTCGCCGTACGCCTGGTCGGTGCTGGGCGCAGTCGCCCAGGTGACCGAGCGGGTCGACCTGATGACCTACGTGACCTGCCCGACCATGCGCTACCACCCCGCGGTGGTGGCGCAGAAGGCCGCCACGATGGGGATCCTGTCCGAGGGCCGCTTCGTGCTCGGGCTCGGCAGTGGTGAGAACCTCAACGAGCACGTCGTGGGCAAGGGCTGGCCGACGGTGACCACGCGCCAGGAGATGCTCGCCGAGGCCATCGAGATCATCCGGGAGCTGCACACCGGCGAGCTCGTCGACCTGCAGGGCGACCACTTCCAGGTCGACTCCGCGCGGATCTGGGATCTGCCCGCCGAGCCGGTCGAGATCGGCGTCGCGGTCAGCGGTCCGGCCTCCATCGAGCTGCTGGCCCCGCTCTCGGACCACCTCATGACCACCGAGCCGGACCCCGACATCGTGTCGCGGTGGAACCGCACCAAGGGCGCCCCGCGCATCCCGGGATCGGCCCGCGCGGTCGGTCAGATCCCGATCTGCTGGGACCCCGACGAGGACGCCGCGATCAAGCGCGCCCACGAGCAGTTCCGGTGGTTCGCCGGCGGCTGGTCGGTGAACGCCGACCTGCCGACCACGGCCGGGTTCGCCGGGGCGACGCAGTTCGTGCGTCCCGAGGACGTGGCCGACAACATCCCCTGCGGTCCCGACCTGGACGCGATCGTCGACGCCGTCAGCGCCTTCTGGGACTCCGGCTTCACCGACGTCGCGCTGGTGCAGATCGGCGGCGACACCCAGGAGCAGTTCCTGTCCGAGGCCGCGGGCCCGCTGCTGGAGAGGCTGCGCGACGCCAGCGGCAGCTAGTCGGGCCGCTGGACGGACCAGCGGCCGAGCAGGGTTCCGTCCTGCTCCAGCAGGGTGGTCAGCCGGAGCGGCGTCTCGGTGTCGGGGCCGGTGGCGATGCGAGGGTGCTCTCCCCCGACCAGCTGGGGCACGACGGTGAGGCACACCTCGTCGAGGACGTCGGCTGCGACCAGGTCGGCGAACAGGCTCGGGCCTCCCTCGGACAGCACCGACGAGAAGCCACGCTCGGCGAGGACACCCCGCAGCGCGGCCAGGTCGACCTCGTCGCCGGTGACGAGGACGTTCTCCTCCCCCAGGGCCGCGCGGCTCTCGTCCAGTCCGTCGGCGCTGGTCGTCGTGGCCAGCAGGACCGACCCCCGACGCGCGTCGCGCAAGGTCTCCGGCACGTGGCCGCGGCGGCTGACCAGCACGATCGGCACCGCGGCGGGACCGTAGCCCTCCTCGCGTGCGGTGCCGGCACCCACCACGATGGCGTCGGACAGGGCGCGCAGGGTCTCGAAGACGGCCTTGTCGGCACCGTTGTTGATCGATCCGCTGCGGCCGCTCGCGCCGGTGGCGGAGCCGTCGACCGTGCTGACCATGTTGATCCGCCACCACGGCGACCGCAGCGGTCGGTAGACCTCGACCAGGTCGTCGGCGTCCAGGTCGGTCTCGCCGACCCGACCGCCCAGCTCGTCGATCAGGATGCGCACGTCCACCTCGTCACCCAGTAGCGGACCCCGAAGGGGTCGTCGTCGTAGTCCATGCAGACCGGTCCGTCCGGCGCCGGCGCGAGCTGACCCAGGTGGCACCAGGCCGGCGCGTCGAAGCACCACAGCTGCTCGGCCAGATCGGGGTCCAGCGCGGTCAGCTGCTCCGGACGCCCGCTGCGCAGAGCCGCCGCGAGGGCGTCGTCGAAGGCGAACGCGCGGTCGTCGAGGTGCCCCGGAGCCTTCTCGGACCGGGTCGCCGAGCCGTTGGCCACCACCAGCAGCCCGGCCGCCGTCGGGGCCTCGCCCGGCCGCAGGGCGGGTGCTGTCGTCGCGGCCCCGCCGGCCCACAGCAGGGCCCGACCGATGCGAAGACCGGGCGACTCCGTGACACCGCGGGCACGGTTGTCGGGACGCTGCGGCGCGGCGAGCACGGCCACGTCGTCGGCGTGGCGTCGCCACAGCCAGGCGGCGGCGGCATGTGCGTGCTCGCGGACCTCGCGCAGCGGGTCGTCGGGGCTGGCCAGCTCGGGCAGCAGGGCCAGGCTCGAGGGCACCAGGGCCACGCTGCGCACGGCGGTGCTCGCGAGGCCGTTCACGCCAGGCCCCGCACGAGCCGCTGCGGCGGGCGGCGGCCAGCGATCGAGGAGACCATGTCGACGACCTGGCGGGTCTCGACCACCTGGTGCACCCGGTAGATCCGGGCCCCGGCGAGGGCGCACACGGCAGTGGCAGCGAGCGTCCCGGTCAGCCGCTCGCCGACGGGCAGGTCGAGGGTCTCGCCGACGAAGTCCTTGTTCGACAGGCTCACCAGCACCGGCCAGCCGGTCGCGACCATCTCCCCCAGCCGTCGGGTGATCTCCAGCGAGTGCAGGGTGTTCTTCCCGAAGTCGTGGGCCGGGTCGATCACGATGCCGTCGCGGGGGACGCCGGCGGCCAGCGCGCGCTCGGCGTACGCCGTGGTGTCGGCGATCGCGGAGGCGACCACGTCGGCGTACTCGATGCGGAAGGGGCGGGTGCGCGGCGTGACGCCACCGGTGTGGGTGCAGATCAGCCCGGCGCCGAACTCGGCGGCGACGTCGACGAGAGCCGGGTCGGCACCGCCCCAGGCGTCGTTGAGGACGTCGGCACCCTCCTGGCAGACCGCGCGGCCGACCTCGGCGCGCCAGGTGTCGACGCTGATGACGAGGTCGGGGTGGGCCGCGCGGACGCGGGCCACGAACGCCACGACGCGGCGGCGTTCCTCCTCGGCGTCGATCTCGACGCCCGGGGCCGCCTTGATGCCTCCGATGTCGACGATCTGGGCGCCCTGGTCGACGACCTCGGCCACCCGGTCGAAGGCCTTGTCCTCGGCCCAGGTGGCGCCCTGGTCGTAGAAGGAGTCGGGGGTGCGGTTGACGATCGCCATCATCAGGGTGGTGTCGGCGTCGAACTCGTGACGGCCCAGCCGCAGCGCGCCACTCACTGGGCTGCCTCGAGCAGCGGTGCGGCGGGCGGGCGCTCCCCCACCGGTACGGCGACCCTGCGCGGGCCGGCGTCGCCGGGGTGGGGCTGGCGGATCACGAGCTCCTCGTAGGTGCCGCCGGGGCGGGCGGGCCGGTCGGTGCGTGCCGAGACGGCAGCCTGGATCTGCGTGGCCATCATGCCGAGGTCGAGAAGGGGCTGGTGGGTGTGCGAGCGGCGCCCGAGGTCGACCTGGGCGATCGCGTCGAGGCCGTGGGTGCGGTGGACGTCGAGCAGGGCGGCGACCTCGACGCCGTAGCCGGTGGGCACCGACAGGGAGGCGAAGACGTCGCGGCGGACCGCCCACTCACCGGCGAGCGGCTGCACCAGACCGCTCAGCTCAGGCGCCTCCAGGGCCAGCAGCGGGCGTGCCACCAGCTCGGTGACGCGGCCGCCCTCGTAGGAGGTCGAGGCCTCGCCGTCGCGGAAGGGCCGTTGGTAGAAGCCCTTGACGAGCAGGACGTCGTCGTCGGTCAGCAGCGGCCCGAGGAGTCCGGGCACGAAGTGGGTGTCCCAGTCGACGAGATCGGCGTCCATGAAGACGACCAGGTCGCCGGTGGTCACGAAGAGCGACTTCCACATCGCCTCTCCCTTGCCCCGCGCCACCCCGAGGTCGGGGCGGATCTCCGCGGCCCGGTGCACCACGGCGCCGGCGTCGGTGGCGACGTCGTAGGTCGCGTCGTCGGAGTCGCTGTCGATGACGACGATCTCGTCGAGCAGGGCGGTCGTGCCCATGAGCGCCTCACGGACCTTGGCCACCACCACGCCGACGGTGGCGGCCTCGTTGCGGGCCGGCACGACGAGGCTGACGGTGGCCCCGGTGGCAGCCTTGGTCGCCACCAGCTGCTCCAGCGACCAGTCGCGCCAACCGTGCGTGCGGCGCGCGAACCAGGCGTCGACGCGCTCCTGCACCCGCTGGTCCACGTGCCCGAGGCTACTGACCCACCCCTGAGGGTGGGGTGAGGGGAGTCCGGTGGGCGGTCGAGCACGTGGTGGCGGCCGATCGGCCGGCCGGAGCCGCTCAGCGGCGGACGGCGACGAGCAGGAGGTACTCCCAGCTCATGGACCCGTCGGGCTCGAGGAACCGGGGTGCCAGCGCGCGCAGCTCGGCGTCGAGGGCGGCGGCCCGCTGCGGCTCGTCGGCCAGCGCCCGGAAGGCGGCGATCGTCGGCCCGTCGTGGGTCGTGAAGAAGTCGAGGTAGTCCTCCGGGCGCTCGAAGCGGTCGACCCTGAGCTGCCGCAGCTCGCAGCGCAGCAGCACCACACGATCGCCGAGCAGCGAGATCACGTGCTCCTCGTTGCCCCACAGCGGCGGCGGTGAGGCACCCGGCGGAGGCGGTGCGACGTACGGCTTCATGGTGGCGAACATCTGGCCGATGAAGCCGCGCGGCGTCCAGCTGATGAGGCCGATCCGCCCGCCCCGTCGGCAGACCCGCACCAGCTCGTCGGCCGCGACCTGGTGGTGAGGGGCGAACATCACGCCCACCGCGGAGAGCACGGCGTCGAAGGAGCCGTCCGCGAACGGCAGAGCCTCGGCGTCGGCGGGCGTCCACGTCAGCTCCACCCCGGCACGTGCGGCCGTCCGCCTCCCCGCGGACAGCAGGCTGGGGGTGAGGTCGGTGGCCACCACCTGCGCGCCGATGCGCGCCGCGGGGATGGCGACGTTCCCGCTGCCGGCGGCGACGTCGAGCACGCGGTCGTCGGCCTGGATCTCGGTGGCCGTGACCAGCGCCGGGCCGAGCGGCGCGACGATCTCACGGGCCACGGTGGGATCGCTTCCCAGCGCCCACATCGCCCGGTGCCGCGCCTCGAGCGCGACGTCGGGGCCGCTCCGCCCGGCCACCGTGGTGGTCTGCGCCGGCACGGCCGGCGCTCCCTGCATGGTGCCGCGGTGTCGTCCGGTCATGACACGTCCCCTTGCCCGCCCCGCGCCTGCAGCCTGACCGGCGTGCGCCGACCGGTCCAGAGGAGGTCTGGACCGGGGGTCCGATCGGGCCGGCTGGTGGTGACACGCGCGCGAAGGGTCGCCACGCGACCTCCGGACGCCGGGCGTCAGGCGAGAGCCGACTCCAGCGACTCCGACTCCATGCCGTGGGCCTCGGCGACCGGGGCGTTGGTGAGACGGCCGTCGTGGGTGTTGAGCCCGAGCGCGAGCGCCTTGTCGTCGCGCAGGGCCTGCTGCCAGCCCTTGTCGGCCAGCGCCACGGTGTAGGGCAGCGTGGCGTTGGTCAGCGCGTAGGTCGAGGTGTTCGGCACCGCGCCGGGCATGTTGGCCACGCAGTAGAAGACCGAGTTGTGCACCGTGTACGTCGGGTCGGCGTGGGTGGTGGCGTGGGTGTCCTCGAAGCAGCCGCCCTGGTCGACCGCGATGTCCACGAGCACCGAGCCGGGCTTCATCCGCGACACGAGCTCGTTGCTGACCAGCTTCGGCGCCTTGGCGCCCGGGATGAGCACCGCGCCGATGACCATGTCGGCCTCGGTGACCTGCTGCTCGATGGCCAGCTTGGAGGAGGCCAGGCCGTGGACGCGGTTGTTGTAGCGCCAGAACGACATCCGCAGCTTGTCCAGGTCGGTGTCGAGCAGCGTCACGTCGGCGCCCATGCCGAGCGCGATGTTGGCCGCGTTCTGGCCCGAGACACCGGCGCCGATGATGACGACCTTGGCGTTGGCCACGCCGCCGACGCCGCCCATGAGCACGCCGCGACCCCCCTCGGCCTTCAGCAGCGAGTGCGCCCCGACCTGGGGCGCGAGGCAGCCCGCGACCTCCGACATCGGGTAGAGCAGCGGCAACCCACCCGAGGGCAGCTGGACCGTCTCGTAGGCGATGGCGGTGACCTTGCGGTCGACGAGCTCCTGCGTCAGCGGCTGGTCGGCGGCGAGGTGGAGGTAGGTGAAGAGCATCTGGCCCTCCCGCATGCGGGCGTACTCCTCGGCAACGGGCTCCTTGACCTTGAGCACCATGTCGGCGGTGCCCCAGACGTCGTCGGCGGTCTCCAGCAGGGTGGCGCCGGCAGCGGCGTACTCCTCGTCGGGGATCTGCGAACCCAGGCCGGCGCTCTTCTCGACGTACACGTCGTGGCCGTGCTGGGTCAGCTCGTGGACGCCGATCGGGGTGATGGCCACCCGGTACTCGTGGTTCTTGACTTCCTTCGGGACGCCGACCTTCATCGCACTCTCCTGCCGTTGGGGACGTTACATTCTCCCGATTCTTTGGTCTGATGGTTATCCAGGTGTTGGCTATTCGTGCGGAACGTTCCAAACCGACCAATCGTTCGGCTCAGGTGGCGATGGAGGGGTGTGAGGTGAACAACATTCGACCCGACGGTCCCGACCGGACCCCCGAGCTCGACGACATCGACCGGCAGCTGCTGGCCCTGCTCGCGGCCAACGCCCGGACGCCCAACTCGGTGCTGGCCCAGACGGTGGGCATCGCGCCGTCGACCTGCCTGATGCGCGTGCGGCGGCTGCAGGAGACAGGGGTGATCCGTGGATTCCACGCCGAGCTGTCGCCGGAGGCCCTCGGGCTGCCGCTGCAGGCGATCGTCGTCGTACGCCTGCAGGGCAACGCGCGGGCCCGGATCGGGGAGTTCGGGGGCTGGCTGTCCTCGCTGCCGGGCGTGCTGAACGTGTTCTTCCTCGCCGGCGGCGACGACTTCCAGGTGCACGTGGCCGCGGCCTCGCCCGACGCGCTGCGCGAGTTCGTGGTGGCCAACCTGTCGGCCAACCGGGACGTCGCGATGACCGAGACGCACCTGATCTTCGAGCACCTGCGGACCGGGTCCCCGTTCCCCTGAGCCCCGCGCATCGAGGTTCGTGCATGTGCACGATCGTGGGCACCTTCGCGCTAGAAAAGCGCGGAAGGACCGTGCACATGCACGGTCCTTCACTTCCGACGATCCTCAGAAGCGGAAGAGCGGCTCCTTGCGCAGCTCGGAGCGGGCCAGCGTCATGAGGTGGACGTCGTCGGGACCGTCGAAGAGCCGCATCGCCCGGTGCCAGCCGTACATCTCGGCCAGCGGGGTGTCGTCGGACATGCCGGCCCCGCCGTGGACCTGGATGGCGTCGTCGATGATCTGCAGGACCGCGCGCGGCACGAAGACCTTGGCCTCGGCGACGAGATGGCGTGCCGCTTTGTTGCCCTCGGCGTCGATGACGGCGGCCGCTCGGTGGCACAGTGCGCGACCGGCGTCGAGCGCGACCCGGGCCTCGGCGATCTTGGCCTGGACGACGCCCTGGCGGGCGAGCTCCTTGCCGAACGCCGAGCGGGCCGTCGAGCGGGCCACCATGAGGGCCAGCGCCCGCTCCCCGGCCCCGAGGGCCCGCATCACGTGGTGGATGCGGCCCGGGCCGAGGCGGGCCTGGGCCGCCGCGAAGCCACCGCCCTCCTCGCCGAGGATGTTCGCCACCGGCACCCGCACGTCGTGGAAGACGATCTCGCAGTGGCCGGGCTGGTGCTGGTGTCCGAAGACCGGCAGCGAGCGGACGATCTCGATGCCGGGGGTGTCGGCCGGCACGATGACCATCGACTGCTGGCGATGGGTCTCGGCGCTGGGGTCGGTCTTGCCCATGACCACGAAGACCTTGCAGCGCGGGTCGGCCGCGCCGGAGATCCACCACTTGCGGCCGTTGATGACGTACTCGTCACCGTCCCGCACGATGCGGGTCTCGATGTTCGTCGCGTCCGAGGAGGCGACGTCCGGCTCGGTCATGGCGAAGGCCGAGCGGATCTCGCCGTTGAGCAGCGGCTCGAGCCAGAGCTTCTGCTGCTCCTCGGTGCCCAGGAGGTGGAGCAGCTCCATGTTGCCGGTGTCGGGGGCCGCGCAGTTGGTGGCCTCCGGGGCGAGCTCGAGGCTCCACCCGGTCAGCTCGGCGAGGGTGGCGTACTCGAGCTGGCTCAGCCCGGACTCGGCCGGCAGGAAGAGGTTCCACAGCCCCTGCTCCTTGGCCGCGACCTTCAGCTGCTCGACCACCGGCGGGACCGAGTGGTCGTCGTGGTCGTGCTCAGCGCGATAGGCACGGTAGGCAGCCTCGCCGGGGATCACGTGGTCCTGGATGAAGGTGTGGAGCCTGCTGTGGAGCTCGACCGCCTCGTCAGAGGGGGTCGGCATGACGGGGTAGATCACAGGTCCGTCACCCGCAGCCCGGAGTGCGCCTTGTAGCGACGGTTGACCGAGATCAGGTTGGCGGTCAGGGCCTCGACCTGGTGCGCGTTGCGCAGGCGCCCACCGAAGACGCCGCGCACGCCGGGGATCCGGTCGGCGAGCGCCTGCACCAGGTCGGTGGCCTCACGCGTGTCGCCCAGCACGAGCACGTCGGTGTCGACCGAGGCGACCTCAGGGTCCTCGAGCAGAACGGCGCTGACGTTGTGGAAGGCACCGACGACCGTGCTGTCGGGCAGCACGGCCTGGGCCTGCTGGGCCGCCGACCCCTCCTCGACGGCGAGCGCGTAGGCGCCCTGCTTGTCGAAGCCGAGCGGGTTGACGCAGTCGACGACGATCTTGCCGGCCAGCTCGGAGGCCAGCGAGGCCAGCAGCTCCCTGTGCCCGTCCCACGGGACCGCCACGACGACGATGTCGCCCTGCGCAGCGGCGCCGGCGTTGTCGGCCCCGGTCAACGATCCCTCGACGGGGCTCACGTCGGCGATCTCGGCGGCGATGCTTTGGGCCCGCTCCTCGCTGCGGCTGCCGATGACCACGCTGAGACCCGAGGCGGCGAAGCGCCGCGCCAGTCCACGCCCCTGGGGGCCGGTGCCGCCGAGGACGGCGATCGTCAGGTCCGCCAGACGCGTCGCGGCGTCGGGCTGGTCACTCGGCTGGTCCTGGCTGGTCGGCTGGGCCGTCACGGGCACGCTCCTGGTCGCGGTCGGTGGGTCGCTCCACCCTAGTGCGGCCCTCCCGGGCGGGCGCGGGCCCATGTCGGTTTCACCGGGGACCCGGTGAAACCGACACTTCCCGCCGGTTGCATCCGTGGGGAAGTGCCAGTTTCACCGGGGACCCGGTGAAACTGGCACCCCTCACCCGTGCAGAAGGGTCCGGTAGCGCGCCGTCACGTCGGCCACCGCGGCGTCGGCGCCCGGACTCATCAGGGTCATGTCGACGAACCCGTGGATCAGCCCGTCGAACCGGACCTTCTCCACCTGTACTCCCGCCTCGGCGAGCTTGTCGGCGTACGCCTCGCCCTCGTCGCGCAGCGGGTCGAACTCCGCGGTGGCGACGACCGCGGGCGGCTGGCCGGCCAGGTCCTCGCGCAGGATCGGGGAGAGCCGCTCGTCCTCGGCCGAGACCGCGCCCTCGCCGACGTAGTGGGCGAAGAACCACTCCATGGTGGCGAGCTCGAGGAAGTAGCCCTCGGCGTTCTCCTGGCGTGAGGGCCGGTCGGTGAAGGCGTCGGTGGCCGGGTAGTAGAGCAGCTGCGCGGCCAGCCCCGGCACGTGCTGGGAGACCACGGCCGACAGGTTGCCCCCGGCGCTGTCGCCGCCGACGCCGACGCGGCCGGTGCCGCCGAGCTCGTCGGTGTGCTCCAGCGCCCACCGGGTGGCGGCCAGCGAGTCCTCGAGGCCGGCCGGGAACGGGTGTTCCGGCGCCAGCCGGTAGTCGACCGAGAGCACCACGGTCTCGGCGTCACGGCAGAGCCGGCGGCAGGTCTGGTCGTGGGTGTCGAGGTCGCCGATCACGAAGCCGCCGCCGTGCAGGAAGACGGTGGTGGGCCAGGGGCCCCTGCCCTCGGGCCGGTAGAGCCGGGCCGGGCGCCGCCCGTCACCACCCGGTACGTCGAGGTCGCGCACCTCGGCGACCGCGATCACCTGGTCCGGCGAGACCATGTCGACGGTCAGGGCCCGGAAGCCCGTGCGGGCGGTCTCGGGATCACCCTCGTGCATCGGCGGGTAGCCGGCGTCGGCGATGAACTGGAGGAGGCCGGCGATCTGGGGGTCGAGGGGCATGGCGCCATCCTGCCCCGGCGGGCGCGCATCTCACGCGGCGCCGTACGACGTCAGCGTCAGAAGAGCTCGAGGTCGTCGCGGCGGATCGCGTCGAGGGCCGGCTCGGGCAGCGGCCGGGGCAGCTGCTTCTTGCTCAGCTGGGCCTCGGAGTGCGCGCCACAGCCGTGGTCGAGGGAGACGACCTTGCCGTCGTCGTTGGCGAACGCGTTCGCGCAGACCCCGAAGGCCTGGCCCAGCGGGCCGGAGAGCTTGACGAGGAAACCGCAGGTCACGCAGGCAGCCGGCGCCGACTGGGCGATCGGCGACTCGGGTCCGTGGTCGCCGTCGTACCAGCGCTGGGCGGCGGACTCGCGACCCTCCACCGACAGCACCCGGGGTCGTCCCAGGCCGAGCTCCTCGGCCACGCGCTTGGCCTCGCGGGGGTCGGGCAGCTCGTCGGCGCCGGTGAAGGCCGGGACCAGGCGGTCGTCGTCGTCCTCGGTCGGCAGCAGGTCGCCGGGGCTGAGGTCGCCGGGGCGGATGCGCTCCTTGTAGGGAACCCACTCGGGGGCCAGCACGGCCTCCTCACCGGGCAGCAGCACGATCTCGTCGACGGTGACGGTCTTCTGCTTGGGCGCGCGGGCGACGGTGACCGACCAGCTCCAGCCGCGGTAGCCGTTCTGGGTGCAGGCGAAGCGGTGGGTGACCACCTTCTTGCCCTCGATGTCGACGCCGAGGTGCTCGCCGACGTCGCCGACGGGCACGAGCTCGAGGAGCGCCTGACGCGCCGCGTCCACGGCGTCGGCGCCCACCTTGTCGAGCTTGGCCGGCTTGCTGGCTTTGGTCACCCGGGGGATTGTGCCAAACCCCGCGCTCCCTGTCGCCTCGTCCGGCGGGGCCGAGACGATCGGTGGGGCACGGGCAGGCAAGATGGCCCCATGGACGGGGACCCTGCGGCCGACGACCAGCCGCCGTTGGAGACCCCGGACGGCACCCGCGGGCCCTCCCCGGAGACAGGCGAGCCACCCGGGCGTGCTCCCAGTGATGCTGCCGATCCCACGGGCGCCGCGGACACCGACCCGGACAACGACCCGGGCACGGGCCCGGACAACGACCCGGCCGCGGCGTCGCGGACACGACTCCCGGGTGCCCGTAGAGCGGGCGCCGCTGCTGGCGCCGCCACCGGGCGCGGCATCCGGCGGACCGGGACCGGCAGCGCCCGGGCCGCCACCTACGTCTACCGCCAGGCCCGCCGCGCCAGCCACGCCGAAGGAGCCGGCGAGAGCGGGCTCGCGCGCCTCATCGAGCTGCACGCCTTCAACGCCGCCGGCGACGCGGCGGTCGCGATCAGCCTCGCCGGCACACTGTTCTTCCAGGTGCCCACCAACGAGGCGCGCGGCCAGGTCGCGCTCTTCCTCGGGCTCACCATGCTGCCGTTCGCGATCGTGGCGCCGCTGATCGGTCCGGTGCTGGACCGCTTCAGCCACGGCCGTCGCTGGGCACTGGGTAGCACCATGGCGATCCGGGCCTTCCTGTGCTGGGTGCTCGCCACCGAGGTCACCGGCAACTCGATCGGTCTGTTCCCCGCCGCGCTCGGTGTGCTCGTGGCGTCCAAGGCGTACGGCGTGACCCGCGCGGCGGCGGTGCCTCGGCTCACTCCACCCGGCCTGGGGCTGGTCAAGGCCAACTCCCGCATCTCGTTGGCCGGCATGGCCGGCGCCGGCATCTCGGCCCCGTTGGCCGTGCTGGCCTCGCTGGCCGGCCCGCAGTGGTCGCTGCGCTACGCGTTCGCGGTCTTCGTCGCGGCCACCGTCCTGGCGATCCTGCTGCCCTCGAGGGTCGACGACGCCGCCGGCGAGGAGCGCGCGAAGCTGCGCGGTCGTCGTACTCGGACGAAGGTGCCGCCGCTCGTGGTCCGGGCGCTGCGCTGCAACGGCGGACTGCGCCTGGTCTCAGGCTTCCTGACACTCTTCATGGCGTTCCTGCTGCGCGAGAACCCGTTGCCCGGCTGGGAGGACAGACCCGAGGTCCTGCTCGCCCTCGTCATCGGCGCGGCCGGCGTCGGCAACGCGAGCGGCATCGCGCTGGGCTCTTTGCTGCGGGAGGTCAAGCCGGCGTACGTCGTCGTGCTGGTCCTGGTGGCCGACACGGTCGCCGCGGTGGTCGCGGCGGCGCTCTACAGCCTGGTCGCGGTGATGCTGCTGGGGCTGGTGGCGGGTCTCAGCCAGGCTCTGGGGAAGCTGTCGCTGGACTCGCTGATCCAGACCGAGGTGCCCGAGCGGACCCGGTCCAGTGCCTTCGCACGCTCCGAGACGCTGCTCCAGCTGTCCTGGGTGGTCGGCGGGTTCCTCGGCATCGCGATGCCGCTCATCCCCCGGCTCGGCCTCGGTGTGCTGGCGGTGATCCTGCTCGGGATCCTGGCCTGGGTGTCGACGACCATCCGCGAACCCACCCCCACGCGAAACGGCGCTTAGGTGCGCGTGAAGCGTCAATCAGATACGCGCGAAGCGTCACGTGAAATCGTTCGAGACGTCGATTGACGTCTCGAACGAACGGCAGCGCCCTTTCGCGCGAACGCGCGAGCCCCTTCGTGGGTGGGGGTCAGGCCTCGAGCTCGTCGGCGAGCGCGCGCAGCAGCATCGCGGTCGGCTTGGCCGTCTTGGGGTCGGGGTGGCGACCGGCGCGGTAGCCGTGCTCGATGCCCTCGAGCAGGCGGTAGAGGTCCTCGACGATGTTGACCATGTCGGCCGGCGACTTGCGCTTGGCCTTCGCCACCGACTTCGCCACCGACTTGGGCGCCTCGACGATGCGGACCTGGAGGGCCTGGTCGCCCTTGCGTCCCTGGGCGACCCCGAAGTCCACCCGGGTGCCGGGCTTCAGGCTCGGCACACCCTCGGGCAGCGCCGAGGAGGGGACGAAGACGTCGCCGCCGTCGTCGTTGGAGATGAAGCCGAAGCCCTTCTCCGTGTCGTACCACTTCACCTTGCCCGTGGGCACAGGGACCTCCCGCGTCGTGGTCCGGTACCTCCGGACACATGTGAGTTGCGTCGAAAGCCTACGCGGAACCCCGCAGCCGCCGCCGGGGTCTCCGCGCTCCGGTCCCGTGAGGCGTCCAGCGGGCGCCTCTCAGGCGGCGAGGTGGGTCTCCAGCCAGGACGGGAACTCGGCGAGCGACGTGAGGACGACGTGCGCCCCGGCGGATCGGAGCTCGGCGGTGTCACAGCCACCGGTGGTGACCCCGACGCCGATGACACCGGCGGCGTGGGCTCCCTCGATGTCGTGGACGTGGTCGCCGACGAACAGCGCGGCGCCGTGCTCGGCCAGCGCCGGCCCCTTGCCCGGCCCCCACACCTCCCCCACGACGTGGTCGACGTCGAGCCCCAGGGCCTCGACGTGCAGCCGGGCGTTGGGCGTGAACTTCCCGGTCACCACCAGGGTCCGGCCCCCGTGACGGCGTACGGCGGCCAGCGACTCGTGAGCGCCGTCGAACGCTGGGGTCGGGGACACCGCGATCGTCGGGTAGAGCGCACGGAACTGCGCCACCAGGTCGGCCAGCGTCTCGGCCGTGGCGTCGGGCACGTGGGGAGCGAGCATGAGGTCCAGCGGGGGGCCGAGCTGCTCGACGAGCTCGTCGACCGGCAGGCTCAGCCCGGTCCGGCTCCCCAGCTCGCGCAGGCAGGCCGCGAAACCGGGCCGGGTGTCGATCAGGGTCATGTCCAGGTCGAAGCCGACGACGAGGGGAGCGCTCACGGCTCCAGCGTAGGCGGGCCCGTCGACGGTTCCCGCCGGGCAGCCTGACGTCCCGGCCCCGTCACGCCTGCGACGTCACACCGTTGCGCGGCGCGGCCCGCTCACCCCCGCCGGTATCGTGGTGCGGATGACCTCGGCCGCCCCCCGCACCCTGGCCGACCAGCTCCGCGGCTGGTCGGACGAGCAGCTGACGGCGCTCCTGGTCGCCCGGCCCGACCTGGCCAACCCCGCCCCCCACGACTCCGCCCAGCTGGCCTCGCGGGCCAGCACCAGGGCGTCGGTGCTGCGCTCCCTCGACACCCTGGACCGGCTCGAGCTCGTCACCCTCGACGCGGCCGTGGCGCTGGGCGCACGCTGCTCTGCGGACGCGTTGCTCACGGTCGTCCACGCTCGGGCCGAGTCGACCGAGCGTGCTGTGGCGCGGCTGCGCCAGCTGGTCCTGCTGTGGGGCGAGGACGACGACCTGCGCGTGGTCAGCGCGGTCAGCGACACCCTGGGCACGCAGATGAGCGGGCTCGGCCCCGCGGTCGACCAGCTGCTGGGCTCGACCGGCCCCGAGCGTGTGGCCGCGATCCTCACCGACCTCGACCAACGCTCCAGCGGCGACCTGGCCGCCGACCTGCGCACGCTGGCCACGTTGCTGCGCGACGTCGACCTGGTGGCCGGCGTGGTCGCCGGCGTCGACGAGGACGCCCGCGTCATGCTCGACCACCTCGACCGGTCCGGCTCGGAGGGCACGACCCAGTCCGCGCGGGTCCAGGTCCGGCGGGCCGACGCGACCACGCCCGTCGAGCAGCTGCTCGCCCGCGGGTTGCTCGTCCCGCGCGACGCCCGCCACGTCGTCGTACCTCGTGAGGTGGGCATGGCGCTGCGAGGCGGTCGCACCACCCACGAGCCGGTGGACGGGCCTCCTCCGCCGGCGACCTCGAGCCGCGCGGCCACGCTGGTCGACCGGGCCGCCGCGGGAGCGGCGTACGAGCTGGTGCACCGCACCGAGCTGCTGCTCGACGAGTGGAGCGCGCGCCCGCCGACCGTGCTGCGCCAGGGCGGGCTGGGCGTGCGTGACCTCAAGGCCACCGCGGCCCTCCTGCACACCGACGAGCGGGTGGCGGCGCTGCTCGTGGAGACCGCCTCGGCCGCCGGACTGCTGGCCCAGGGCGCGACCGACGCCCTCGACGTGGCCTGGCTGCCGACCCACGCGTACGACGCGTGGCGGGCCGCGTCGACCGCCGAGCGCTGGGCGATGCTGGTCCGCGCGTGGTGGGCCAACCCCCGCCCGGCCGGCTACGTCGGGCGGGCGGTCCGGGGCTCCAAGGTCAACGCCCTCTCCCCCGAGCTGGAGCGGTCCTGGACGGTCGAGACCCGGCGCCGCACCCTCGGTGAGCTCGCCGCCCTGCCGCGCGGCACCGTGCTCGACCCCTCCGCCGGTGAGACGTCGCTGGTCGCGTCGGTGGCCTGGCTGCGACCGCGCCTGCCCTCGACGGCCTCGGAGCTGGTCGGCTGGACCATCGAGGAGGCGTCCGTGCTCGGGCTCGTCGGATTGGGCGGGCTCAGCCGGCAGGGGGCCGCCCTGGTCTCCGGCTCCGAGGACCCCGCCGCCGCGCTGGCGCCGCTGCTGCCCACACCCGTCGACCACGTGCTGCTGCAGGCCGACCTCACTGCGGTGGCGCCCGGGCCGCTGGAGGACGGGCTCGCCCGCGACCTCGCCCTGGTGGCCGAGGTGGAGTCACGGGGCGGGGCGACCGTCTACCGCTTCACCGAGAGGTCGGTCCGCAAGGCCTTCGACGTCGGCTGGTCGGCGGTCGAGGTCCACGACGCGATCGCCCGGGCCGCGCGCAACGAGGTGCCCCAGCCGCTGACCTACCTCGTCGACGACGTGGCCCGCACCTTCGGCACCGTGCGCGTCGGCGCCGCCGAGTCGTTCCTGCGCAGCGACGACGAGGCCGCGCTCGCCACCCTGCTGCACGACAGCGCCGCAGAGTCGTTGCGGCTGCGCCGGCTGGCCCCGACCGTGCTCATCAGCGACCTGCCCGTCGACCTGCTGCTGCCACGGCTGCGCGAGCTCGGGGCGGCTCCGGTCGTCGAGGGGCCTGACGGGATCGTCCGGATCGCGGGCAAGGAGCCGTTGCGCGCCCGCGGTCACCGCGGACGGTCCACCGCCGACCCCCGGACGGTGGCGGAGCGCGACGCCGCTCGCGCTGCGGCGACCGTGACCGCGTTGCGGGCCGGCGACCGGGTCTCGGTGGCGCGCTCGAGCGGCAGCCCGGTGAAGCAGTCGCCGGCCTTCACGCTCGCGCTGCTCAGGGAGGCGTGCGAGGCGGAGACCTCGGTGTGGATCGGCTACGTCGACGGCGACGGCTCGGTCCACGACCGCATCGTCGACCCGCATCGGGTCGAGGGCGGTTGGCTGCGGGCCTTCGACCAGCGCTCGCAGCAGGTCTCGTCGTACGCCGTGCACCGGATCAACTCGGTCCGTCCCTGCTGAGGGCACGCGCGGGCAGGGCCCACTCGCTGGCGGTCGGGTGCGGCGGCCACTCGTCGGTGCGGGTGCGACCGGTCGGAACCCACCCCAACCGCCGGTAGACGGTCTGAGCCACCACGTTGAGGTCGAGGCACCACAACCTCGGGTCGGTCATCTCCGAGACCGCCAGCGCGATGGCCGCCCGACCCAGACCGTCACCCCACCGTTCCGGGCGTACGGCGAGGTGGTGCAGCACCGACCCGTCGTGGGCGACGTAGGCGTCGAGACGGCCCGGCCCGTCGACGACGTGGATGCGGAACGTCGGGTCGGCGAGCTCGGCCGACCACCGCGCCAGCACCTCGGCGTCCGGGAACGGGGTGTCACCGAAGACGTGCTCCAGCGCGACCAGGTTGGCGTCGTGCTCGAGGTCGCGCAGGGCCGCGGCGTCGTCGGGGGTGGCGAGACGGAACCGCACGCTCAGTCGCGGTCCTGCCACGTGCAGAGGCAGGCCTCGTTGCCCTCCACGTCGGCGAGGATCCAGAAGGCCCGCGCGCGGTCGTCGCTGACCAGCCGGCCACCGGCGGCCAGCGCAGCGGCGATCCGGTCCTCCGCCTCGTCGTGGGGCACCACGACGTCGAGGTGGATCCGGTTGCGCTGCGGACGCGGCTCGGTCATCTGCTGGAACCACAGCGCCGGCCCGATCCCGCGCGGGTCGACGATGCTGTCGTCGGCCGGCCCACGAGGGGTGTTCTCGGGCGCGTAGGCGGTCACAGCCCGCCAGAACGGCAGGACGGCGGCGATGTCGAGCGCGTCGATGGCGACCTCGAGCGACGTCGAGGGCCGGGGATCCGCCCGGTGGCCGCGCTCGACGGCGAGGGCGCTGACGGCACGCGCGAGCCGCTCGTCGCGCGGGGTCAGGCCGCCGGCGTCGTGGGACGTCGTCGTGACGTGCACCAGGTCGGGGTAGCGGACGTCGAGGTTCGCGTGGTGGTTGTGCTCGTCGCACAGCGCCGCCACGTCGGCGGCGAACCGGCCGGCGTCGCCGTACGAGCCGCAGTGGAAGTTGGCCTGTGCGCCGCCGCGCACGACACGCCAGTCGTCGAGGCCGAGGTCGGTGAACTGCTGGGAGGTCAGTCGTTCCGTCATGGCTGCGAACCTACGCCGCCCCGCCGACAGCCGCAGCACTCCACGTCGGCGGCATCGACACGTCGTGGGCGCAGTCCTGGGGCCGGCGCGAGCCCCTCAGCAGCGTGGGCTCCGGCGACGCGCGGAATCATCCTGAGGACGCACGCGAGGAGCACCGCAGCACGTCCTGGTCGCCTTGTGGCGTCCGGCCGGCGCCCCACGTGTCAGGAGTCGAAACCGAGGCCCATCCGGTCCAGCGACCGCAGCCAGAGGTTCCGTCGACCCTGCCGGTGGTCGGCGCGGTCCAGCGACCAACGCGTCAGGTCGATGCCGACCCGCGCCACCGGGTCGGGCGGGAACGGCACGGGCAGGCGCCGCACCATCTCCAGCGACGTCCGCTCGCTCTCCACCCCGTCGAGCAGGTCGAGGACGACGTCGGCCGCGAAGCGGGTCGCCCCCACGCCCAGCCCGGTGAAGCCGGCGGCGTGGGCCACCCGCCCGCCGTACGCCTGGCCGAAGAAGGCGCTGAAGCGCGTGCTGGTGTCGATCGCTCCGGCCCACCGGTGCCCGACCCGGACGCCCTCGAGCTGCGGGAAGGTCGTCAGGAGGTGCGAGACCAGGGAGCGGTAGGACTCCGGCCGGTCCTCGTGCTCCGGGCGCAGCCGCTTGCCGCGGTAGATCGCGTCGAACCCGCCGAACAGCAGCCGGTCGTCGGCGCTGAGCCGGTAGTAGTGGAACTGGTTGCCGGAGTCGGCCAGCCCCTGCCGGTCCGCCCACCCGAGGGACGCGCGCTGCTCGGGTGTCAGCGGCTCGGTCATCACGACGTAGTCCCACACCGGCACCGTGAACGCCCGGAACCGCCGCACCAGCGCGGGGAACGCGTTCGTCCCCAGCGCCACCCGGGCGGCGACCACGCGCCCGGACTCCGTCGACACGACCACCGGTCCCCCGCTGCGCTGCGACGCCAGCCCGGTGACGGCGCTGTCCTCGTGGATCTCCACGCCCAGCTCCGTCGCCACCCGCGCCAGCTCGTGGACCATCTTGGCCGGGTGCAGCAGGGCGCAGTCGGGCGAGAGGAGACCGGCGAGGTACGTCGGGCTGGCCACCTCCGCGCGCACCGCGGCCTCGTCGAGGAAGGTCCCGCCGCCCTCGGCAGCCGCCTCGCGCAGCCATGCCACCTGGTGGGGCTCGACGGCGACCGCCAGCTCGCCGGTCAGCTCCAGGTCGACGTCCATGTCGTGCTCGGCCACGGTCGCGACGATCCCGTCGAGGTTCTCGCGCCCGAGCCGCGCGAGGTCGTCGTACTCGTCGGGCCAGCGGCTGCGTCCGTTCTCCTCGCCGTGGGTGATCGAAGCGTCGCAGAAGCCGCCGTTGCGGCCCGACGCCGCCCAGCCGAGGCGCTCGCCCTCGAGCAGGACGACCTGACGACCGGGGTCGCGCTGCTTCGCGCGCACCGCGGTCCACAGCCCGGTGTAGCCGCCGCCGACGACAGCCAGGTCGGCGCGGGTCTCCCCGCGCAGCGAGGGGTACGGCGAGCCGACGGCGTCCTCGGTCCAGAAGCATCCGTCGACGGTGTCGGACAGTGCGGCCTCGACGACCGCGTCGGCCGGCCGACGCCGCTCGAAGACCGTCGAGGCGCCGCGCCGGTCAGCCCGCGGCATGCGCGTCGCCGACCGCGAGCGCCTCGTCGAGGATCCGCAGCCCCTCCCGGGCCTCGTCGTCGGTCACGGTGCACGGCGGCACGACGTGGATCCGGTTGAAGTTGGCGAACGGCAGCAGACCCGCCTTCTTGCACGCCGCGATCACCTCGTTCATCGCCGGGCTGCTCGCGCCGTAGGGTGCCAACGGCTCCTTGGTGGCCCGGTCGCTCACGAGCTCGAGCGCCCAGAAGACGCCGGTGCCGCGGATGTCGCCGATGCACGCGTGGCGCTCCTTCATCGCGGCCAGCTCGGGCCCGATGACCTCGCGCCCCAGGCGGGCGGCGTTCTCGACGATGCCCTCGTCGCGCATGGCTCCGATCGTGGCGACCGCGGCGGCGCAGGCCAACGGGTGCCCGGAGTAGGTCAGTCCGCCCGGGTAGACGCGGTGCGCGAAGGTCTCGTGGATCCCCTCCGACACGATGACCCCGCCGAGCGGGACGTAGCCGGACGTGACGCCCTTGGCGAAGGTGACCAGGTCGGGCACCACGTCGTGCTCGTCGAGCGCCAACCAGGAACCGGCGCGGCCGAAGCCGGCCATGACCTCGTCGAGCACCAGCACGATGCCGTGGTCGTCGCAGATCTCGCGGACGCCGCGCAGGTAGCCCGGCGGCGGGACCATGATCCCGGCGGTGCCTGGAATGGTCTCCAGCACGATCGCGGCGACCGTGCTCGGGCCCTCGAGCTCGACGGTGCGGCGCAGGTGGCGCAGCGCCCGCTCGCACTCCTCGGCCTCGGTGGTGGCGTCGAACTCCGAGCGGTAGAGGAACGGCCCGAAGAACTTCACGGCGCCGGCAGAGCCGTAGTCGCTCGGGAACCGACGCGGGTCACCGGTCAGGTTGACGGCCGTGTTGGTCCCGCCGTGGTAGCTGCGGTAGCGGCTGAGCACCTTGATGCGTCCGGTGTGCAGCCGCGCCATGCGTACGGCGTGCTCGATCGCCTCCGCCCCGCCGTTGGTGAAGAAGACGTGCTCGAGGCCGGCCGGGGCGATCTCGGCGATCAGCCGGGCCGCCTCGGAGCGGGCGTCGTTGGCGTGCTGCGGTGCGACCGTGCAGAGCTTGGCCGCCTGCTCCTGGATCGCCGCCACGACCCTGGGGTGCTGGTGGCCGATGTTGGTGAACACGAGCTGGGAGGAGAAGTCGAGGAACGACCGGCCCTGCTCGTCGTACACCCGGGCGCCCTCGGCACGCTCGATCACCATCGGGTCGAGGGTCGCCTGGGCCGACCACGAGTGGAAGACGTGGGCGCGGTCGAGGTCGTAGGCGCGGCTCATGGTTCCTCCGGTGCTGCTCACTTGTTCTGGGGGAAGGCGAGCTCGAGCCCGCCCAAGGGCTTGACGGCCGGGTCGTTCCATCGCGAGGTGACCACCTTGCCGCGGGTGAAGAAGTGCACGCCCTCGGTGCCGTGGGCGTGGCTGTCGCCGAACAGCGAGCTCTTCCAGCCGCCGAAGGAGTAGTAGGCCATCGGCACCGGGATCGGGACGTTGATGCCGATCATGCCGACCTCCACGTCGACCTCGAACTTGCGCGCCGCTCCTCCGCTGGAGGTGAACAGCGCGACGCCGTTGCCGTAGCGGTTGGCGTTGACCAGCGCGACCGCCTCGTCGTAGGTGTCGACGCGGACGACCGAGAGAACGGGGCCGAAGATCTCGTCGGTGTAGACGCTCATGTCCACGCCGACGTGGTCGAGCAGGGTCGGGCCGAGCCAGAAGCCCTGGTCCGCGCCGTCGGCCCGCACGTCGCGGCCGTCGACGACCACCTTGGCGCCCGCCTGCTCGCCTTGGTCGACGTACGCCGCCACCTTGTCGCGGTGGGGCTCGGTGACCAGGGGACCCATGTCGGCGCCGCGGGTGCCGTCGCCGGTGACCAGACCGCGGGCGCGGTCGGCGATCTTGGCGACGAGGTCGTCGGCGACCGGGCCGACCGCGACCAGCACCGAGATCGCCATGCAGCGCTCGCCTGCGGAGCCGAAGCCGGCGTTGACGGCCTGGTCGGCAGCGAGGTCGAGGTCGGCGTCCGGCAGCACCACCATGTGGTTCTTGGCGCCGCCGAGGGCCTGCACGCGCTTTCCGGCAGCGCTGCCACGCTCGTAGACGTATTTTGCGATCGGCGTGGAGCCGACGAAGCTGATCGCCTTGACGGACGCGTGGTCGAGCAGCGCGTCGACGGCCTCCTTGTCTCCCTGGAGGACGTTGAAGACGCCGTCGGGCAGGCCCGCCTCGCGCCACAGCTCGGCCATCCACAGTGAGGCGGACGGGTCCTTCTCGCTGGGCTTGAGCACCACGCTGTTGCCGGCCGCGATGGCGAGCGGGAAGAACCACATCGGCACCATGGCGGGGAAGTTGAACGGGCTGATGACGCCGACCACGCCGAGCGGCTGCCGCTTGGAGTGGACGTCGACACCGGTGGAGACCTGCTCGCTGTAGCCGCCCTTGAGCAGGTGCGGGATGCCGCAGGCGAACTCCACGACCTCCTGGCCGCGCGCCACCTCACCGGCGGCGTCGGAGAGCACCTTGCCGTGCTCGGCGGTGATGATCGCGGCGAGCTCGCTGCTGCGCTCGTTCAGCAGCTCGCGGAAGCGAAAGACGATCTGGGTGCGGGCGGCCACCGAGGTGGCGGCCCAGCCGGGAGCGGCGGCCGCGGCGCTGGCGATGACGCGCTCGGCGTCTGCGGTCGAGGCGAGGGCCACGCGACCGGTCACCTCACCGGTGGCGGGGTTGGTGACGTCAGCGGTGCGATCGGAGGAGCCGGCGAAGGCAGCATTGTCGAGCCAGTGGGCGACGGGCGTGGTCATGGGCCCCAGCCTGCCGTGGATCCGTGAGGAAGACCACTCCAAGACGAAGGATCTCGCCAGTTGGCAACCAGCGAGGCGACGGATCTCGCGGAGATTGCGGGCTTCGGGCAGCGAGAACCTGCGTCGCCGGTTCACCTCCACACGCGACAACTGCGTCCCCGTGGGGTTTGCTGGGGGCACGACCCCGGGGCCATCGCTGCGGGAGACCTGGACACCGAGAGGCCAGCCGGATGAGTCCCTACACCAAGAACGTGAGTCGCGTGGTGGCTGCCAGCACGGTGGCGGTGACCACCCTGCAGGCAGGTACCGCGGCCCTCGCACTGGCGCGAGGAAGGCGCGACTACGCCGATGCCGTCTGGGGACCCGGTCTGGCTGCGGTGGCCGTCACCAGCGCGGTTGTGGGTCAGGGAGACCCGTGGCGTCGCTGGGCGCTGGCGGGAGCCACGACCGCCTGGGGAACGCGGCTGGCGAGGCTGATCGTGGACCGGCTGCGCTCCAGCGACGAGGAGGACCCCCGCTACACCGAGTTCCTCGAGGGTGACTCCGCCCTCGTGGTCGCAGGCAAGGTCTTCGGCACCCAGGGCCTGGCTCAGCTGCTGGTCTCAGCCCCGCTCCAGGCGGCCGCCGCCAGCGAGCTGCCCGGCAGCAGGCGCCGGTGGTTGTTTCCGACCGGTGTGGCGGTCATGGCCATCGGCGCAGTCGTCGAAGCCACTGCCGACCAGCAGAAGGCTCGTTTCATGGACGAGAAGAAGCAAGCCAAGGCGCGCAGCGAGGACGGCGAGGTCCCCGAGGCGCTCGAGATCCTCGACAGCGGCCTGTGGGGGTGGTCGCGCCACCCCAACTACCTCGGGGACTCCCTCTTCTGGGACGGCGTCTGGCTCGCGTCCGCGGCCTCCGCCCCCGCCGCGTGGACCTTCCCGGCGCCCGTGGCCATGTCCTACTTCCTCATCTACGCCACCGGCGCCAGACGCACCGAGAAGCGGATGGAGCAGCGTCCGGCCTACCGCGACTACCAGAAGCGGGTGGCCTTCTTCTTCCCCCGCCCCCCGCGCTCGCGATGAGGGACAGGCAGGTCGTGGCGTGGTTCAGGGCACGAAGGCGAGGAACAGGAACGCCGCGAACACGCTGAGGTGGACCGTGCCCTGCAGCACCGTCACCCGTCCGAGCAGCACCGTGGCGCCGGAGATGAAGACCGCCAGGGTGAGCAGCACGATCTCGGGGGCGCCGAGGCCGAGCTCGAGCGGCACGTCGAGGAAGAGGGAGGCGACGGCGATGGTGGGGATCGTCAGCCCGATGCTGGCCATGCCGGACCCGACGGCGAGGTTCATGCTGGTCTGGAGCCGGTTGGCCGCCGCTGCCCGCATCGCCGCCACCGTCTCCGGGGCCAGCACCAGCACGGCGATGAGCACACCGACCGTCGAGGCGGGCGCGCCCAGGCTGCTGACGACGTCCTTGAGGTTGGGCGAGAGCGTCTTCGACAGCCCCACCACCGCGACCAGGCACCCGATCAGCAGCAGCAGGCTGTTGCGCGCCGTGGCCCTGGAGGGCTCGGGGTGGGTCGCGGCCGCTGCCTCCGTCTCGCCCTCCACCTCGTCGGGCAGGAAGTAGTCGCGGTGCCGCGAGGTCTGCACCAGCACGAAGACGCCGTAGATCGTCACCGCGATGGCCGACATCACCAGCAGCTGCGCGGTGGTGTACGTCGCACCGCCGCTGCTCGTGGTGAACGCCGGCAGCACGAGCGTGAGCGTGACCAGGACGGTGATGCCGGAGATCGCCCCGGAAGCACCCTCGGCCTTGAAGTCCTGCGCGTGGTGCTTGATCGTGCCGGCCAGCAGGCAGGCGCCGATGACCCCCGTGAGGATCACCATCACCGCCGCGAAAGCGGTGTCGCGGGCCAGCGTGGCCGCCTCGTCGGGAGTGGTCAGCATCAGCGTGAGGATCAGCGCGACCTCGATGACGGTGACCGCCACGGCCAGGATCAGGGTGCCGAAGGGCTCGCCCACCTTCGCCGCCACCATCTCGGCGTGGTGGACCGCCGTCAGCACCGCGCCGGCCAGCACCACCCCGACCAGCGTCGCAGCGACCACGGGCAGCTCGCGGTTCCAGGTCGCGGCGAGCACGACCAGGCCGAGCACGGGCGCGGCGACGGACCAGCTGGGGTTCTTCGGGGGCGCGGCCATGGCCCCAGGCTAGAAGAGTGGTCCAGTCCGGTCGGTCCGGTTCCACCGCAGGCGACGTGGTCGGGGCCTCACCCACGGGTCCGTAGCATCGGGGGGTGAACGACGGCCCCCTCATCGTCCAGTCGGACAAGACCCTCCTCCTCGAGGTCGGCCACGCCTCGGCTGTCGACTGCCGCAAGGCGATCGCGCCCTTCGCCGAGCTGGAGCGCTCCCCCGAGCACGTGCACACCTACCGGCTCACACCGCTGGGTCTGTGGAACGCCCGTGCCGCCGGTCACGACGCCGAGCAGGTCATCGACACCCTGCTGACCTACAGCCGCTACGCCGTGCCCCACGCGCTGCTGATCGACATCGCCGAGACCATGGACCGCTACGGCCGGCTGCGGCTCGAGAAGCACCCGGTCCACGGGCTGGTGCTGGCGTCGGTCGACAAGGCCGTCTTCGAGGAGGTCGTGCGGGCCAAGAAGGTCGCCGGCATGATCGGCGAGCGGCTCGACGACCTCACCGTCGCGGTGCACCCCTCGGAGCGCGGCAACCTCAAGCAGGTGCTGCTCAAGCTGGGATGGCCGGCCGAGGACCATGCCGGGTACGTCGACGGCGAGGCGCACCCGATCGAGCTCGACGAACGCGAGTGGAAGCTGCGCGCCTACCAGCGTGAGGCCGTCGACTCCTTCTGGCACGGCGGTTCGGGTGTCGTCGTCCTCCCCTGTGGCGCGGGCAAGACCCTGGTCGGTGCGGCCGCGATGGCGGAGGCCAAGGCGACCACGCTGATTCTTGTCACCAACACTGTTTCGGCGCGCCAGTGGCGTGACGAGCTGGTGAAGCGGACGTCGCTGACCGAGGACGAGATCGGCGAGTACTCCGGGGCCAAGAAGGAGGTCAAGCCGGTCACCATCGCGACGTACCAGGTGCTGACCACCCGCCGGAAGGGCACCTACACCCACCTCGAGCTGCTCGACGCGAGGGACTGGGGGCTCATCGTCTACGACGAGGTCCACCTGCTGCCGGCGCCGATCTTCCGGATGACCGCCGACCTGCAGGCGCGGCGCCGGATCGGGCTGACCGCGACGCTGGTGCGCGAGGACGGCCGCGAGGGCGACGTGTTCTCCCTCATCGGACCCAAGCGCTACGACGCGCCGTGGAAGGACATCGAGTCGCAGGGCTGGATCGCTCCGGCCGAGTGCACCGAGGTGCGGGTGACGCTGCCGCAGGGCGAGCGCCTCGTCTACGCCACCGCCGAGCCGGAGGAGCGATACCGCCTCGCCTCGTGCACGGCGGAGAAGACCGCGTTGGTGAAGCGGCTGGTGGCCAAGCACGGCGACGAGCCGACGCTGGTGATCGGGCAGTACCTCGACCAGCTCGACGACCTCGGCGAGGCGCTCGGAGCGCCGGTCATCAAGGGCGACACCACGGTCAAGGAGCGCGAGCGGCTCTTCAACGCCTTCCGCAGCGGCGAGGAGCGGCTGCTTGTGGTCTCGAAGGTCGCCAACTTCTCCGTCGACCTGCCCTCGGCGACCGTGGCCATCCAGGTGTCGGGGTCCTTCGGGTCGCGCCAGGAGGAGGCCCAGCGCCTCGGGCGGCTGCTGCGCCCGAAGCCCGACGGGCACGCCGCGCACTTCTACACGATCGTCACCCGCGACACCGTCGACGCCGACTTCGCCCAGCACCGGCAGCGGTTCCTCGCCGAGCAGGGTTACGCCTACGCGATCACCGACGCCGCCGACGTCTGAGCATCACCGCTCTCGGGACGCGAAGAGCGCCCCGCGGCGGGCACGGGGCGCTCTCCACTCGTCACCGCTCGTCGTCGAAACCACCTGAGCCGGCGAGCTCGATCTCCTCCAAGGTGCCGTCGTCCTCGAGGCCGATCTCCAGCACCGTCATTCCCGGGGTCAGGTCCTCGACGGAGCCCTCCTCCTCACCGTCGTCGAACTCGATCTCGGTGTCCTCAGTGACCCTGAACGACAGCTCACCCGCATGCGCGGTGTCGATGCGGAGCAGCCCGGACTGGCCGTCGAACGACACCACGGTGCCGAGCAGGTCCTCGCTGTCCTCGTCGCTGTCGTCGCACTCGTCGGTGTCGGAGTCGTCGTCGTCCTCGTCGCTCTGGCCGTCCCTGTCGGAGTCCTCGTCTCCGTCCAGGGTGCCGTCGTCGTCGGAGTCGGCGTCGCGCACGCGGTGCCCGTAATCGTTCTCGTCCTCGTCGTCGACGTTGTCGGAGTCGCGGTCGTCGTCGTCGCGGAGACACACTTCGCCGGCGTCGTCCTCGTCCTCGTTCTCGACGCCGTCCTCGTCGGAGTCCTCGTCACCGTCCAGCGTGCCGTCGTCGTCGGTGTCGCGGTCGCCGACATCGGTCTCCGGGTCGCCGTCGCGCACCTCGTCACCGTCGTCGTGGCCGTCGTCGTCGGAGTCCTGGTCACGCGGGTCGGCCCCGCGGCGGAACTCCAGGAGGTTGACCAGGCCGTCACGGTCGCGGTCGGCGGCCGCGCCGGCCCGGTCGGGGTTGAGACCGTGGCGGGACTCCCACCGGTTGGGCATGCCGTCGCGGTCACGGTCGCCGGCGGCCTGGGCCGGGGCGCCCAGCGCGGCAGCGGCCAGCGTCACGGTGAGGACTCCCGCGCCCAGGGCCAGGGCGGGGGGGCGGCGGCCGGCAGCCCGGTGGCCGCGGGCGGTGTGGAACAGGGTCATAGGGGTGAGCTTTCTCCGCCGGCCCCGCGCATCGGAGCCACTACGACGAGCATGCCGCACCGCGTGTCCGATTTCAGCCGTTTCGTGGCTTTCCGCCCGGCCGGGCGTCGTTCCCGTCCAGCCGCTCCGCGAAGAAGGCGAGCACGCGGCGCACACCCTCCTGCTGTCGGTGCTCGGTGACGGTGGAGTGCTTGCGGCCACCGAACTCGACACGGATGAAGGCGTCCCCCAGCTCGCGGGTGAGGGTGTCGAAGCGGGTCCCGACTGCGACGTCCCCGGTGAAGCGCAGCCCCATCACGGCACAGCCGGCGGCGGCTCGCCCCTTGACGGTGGCGAGGTCTTCGGGCGAGAGGTTGACGTCGGCGGCGCGGGCGCGACCGACGGGGAACGGCACCGACGGCTGGCACAGCACGGGCGCGACGACCGATGTGTCGACCATCATCGCGAGCGCGAAGCCGCCGGTGAAGCACATCCCGAGCGCGCCGACGCCCGGACCGCCGAGCTCGTCGTGCAGCTCGCGGGCGAGGCTGCGCAGCCAGCCCGCGATCGGGGTCGTCTCGCCGGTAGCGAGCTTGGTGAACTCCCGGCTGACGCACACCTGGGCCATCGACCGGCCGATCGTGACCGGGTTGTACGGCGTCGGTGGCTCGCTGCCGAAGAGGCGCGGCATCACGACCGTGAACCCTGCGGCGACCACCTCGTCGGCGAACTCGATCACCTTCTCGGTCACGCCGGGGATCTCGTGGATGACCACGACACCTGGTCCGCTCCCCTTCCGGTAGGTCGGATGGGTGCTGCCGGCGAAGGTGTGCTCGCCGATGGTCCAGGAGTCCAGGAACGTCATGGCGCGAGCGTAGTGACCGAGGCGCCCGGCGCGTGGCTCGTCAGGCCAGGACGGCGAGCGAGACCGTCACCTCGTCACCCGCCCCGACCTGCTCGGCCCTGAGGATCGCCCGCTTGACCGGCAGCACGTAGGCGCCCTTGGCCTTGTCGGGGAACAGGCTGGTCCGCCAGGTCGTGGTACCCAGCGTCACCTCGACGCGTACCGAGCCGAAGCCGCGCGGCGGCAGCGGCAGGGAGTCCCGGATCTCCTCCGAGAGGTCCACGGGTGCGTCGACGAAGGTCCAGGAGTCCGTGCGGGCCTGCCAGAGGTAGAGCTCGCCGGTGAAGGTCGCCGACAGCGCGGGCTCGCTCATCAGCCGCTGCCTGCTCGACTCGGGGGTCGTGACCGGAGGACGCGCACGAGGCTCACCAGTCGTCCCCTGACCGGGCGCGGCACGCGAGGTCGCTGTCGGGGCCGACGTCGGCGAACGGGCCGTGAGGCCAGACCATCAACGACTCGTCCTCGTCGCGGGTCCGCAGGAGCTGCGGGCGCCGGTGCGGGGCGGCCGAGGTGTCGACGTACGTCCGGCCCGGCCAGGGCCGCCAGCCCCGGGCGAGGTAGAACGGCAGCCCCTCGTCGCTGCTTGACAGCGCCAACGCCGCGTACCCGACGTCGCTCGCTGTCAGGCGGTCCGCGGGGCCATGGAAGGCTTCGGCCCCGCCGCCAGCGCCCACGCTGGCAGCTCCCCCGCCTGCGGCCATGGACTCGATGGGCGCCATCACGGTGCTCCCGAGACCGCGTCGGTGGTGGGAGCGCAGGACGCCGACGCCCTCGACGTACCCGACCGCGAGGGGATGCCCGTCGAGCAGCATCACCCGCTCGACCACGGCGGCGTACGCAACGAGCCGGGCGTCCTGACGGGTGAGGACATGGTGCCCGCCCTGGCAGTGCTGCCAGTCGTCCTCGCTGAGCGGGTCGTCAGCGAAGGCGTCGTCGAGCAGCGCCCGGATCTCGACCAGCTCGGCGCGCGTCAGCTCCTCCTGCCGCCGCACCTCTGCCACCGTCTCGCCAGCCCGCTCCACGCCCGCCATTCTCGCCGAAGAGGCTCTCCCGCTCGCGCGAAGGGGCTCTCCCGTTCGCGCGAAACGTCGCTCAGGTCGCATCGAGAGGTCAGTTGTGCCCCATCCCGGTCCCCGGTGAGGGGTCGCAACGCGGTCGCGCGAGTCGTACGGCGACCGCAGTGACGTCTCGCTGCAACCGCGGCGCCCCTTCGTGCGAACGCACGCGCCCCTTCGTGCGAACGCACGCGCCCTTTCGTGCGAACGCGCGCGCCCTTTCGCGCGCACCCCAGCCCAGCGCCCCTTCGCGGGGAAATCGGGTTGCGGGGCGGTGGGAGACTTCTCGGATGCCCACTGACGAGCTGGCGGCCGAGCGCGCCCACCTCACCTCGTCGCGAGCGCACCTGGCCCGGATGCGGGAGCGTGCCGCCTCCCTGGACTCCTCGGCCGCCGCCGACTGGGTCAGCCGGATGCTGCTCGAGACCGCCCAGGGGCGGCGCCTCACGGCGCTCGAGGACGACCCGACCGTCCCGCTGTTCTTCGGGCGGCTCGACTACGCAGCGGACCACCCCGAGACCGGTCGCCCGTTCTACATCGGGCGCCGCCACGTCAGCGACGAGACCGGCGACCCGATGGTCGTCGACTGGCGCGCCCCGATCAGCCTGCCGTTCTACCGCGCCAGCACCCGCGACTCCCTCGGTGTGGAGACGCGGCGCCGCTTCGGCTTCCAGGCCGGGCAGGTCACGGCGTTCGAGGACGAGCGGCTGGGTGGGGTCTCGACGGGCCCGACTGACGCCGGCCCGACCGACGCCGGCCCGACCGACGCCGGCCCGACCGACGCCGGCTGGACCGACGCCGGCTGGACCGACGGGGAGCACTACTCCAAGATCCTCGAGGAGGAGATCGAGCGCCCCCGCGTCGGTCCGATGCGCGACATCGTCGCCACCATCCAGCCCGAGCAGGACGTCATCGTCCGCGCCGACCTGTCGGAGTCGATCTGCGTCCAGGGTGCCCCCGGCACCGGCAAGACCGCTGTCGGGCTGCACCGGGCGGCGTACCTCCTCTACGCGTTCCGCGAGCAGCTCCGCCGTCGGGGCGTCCTGGTGGTCGGTCCCAACGAGAGCTTCCTGCGTTACATCGGCGACGTCCTCCCGGCCCTGGGTGAGATCGAGGCGCAGCAGACCACCATCGAGCAGCTGGTCGGCAAGACGCTGGCCGGCGTCAGGGCGACGTACGTCATCCGCGGCGAGGACCCCGCCGACGTCGCCACCCTCAAGGGCGACGTCCGCCTCGCGGAGGTGCTACGGCGCGCGGTGTGGAGCCATCTCGCCGCTCCGACCGAGGGCCTCGTCGTCCCGCGCGGTGCCCGCCGTTGGCGCGTCCCGGCCTACCGGGTCGAGGAGGTCGTGGCCGAGCTGCGCGTCCGCGGAGTCCGGTACGGCGCCGCGCGGGCCATGCTGCCCCAACGTCTCGCCCACGCGATCCTGCTCGCGATGGAGGAGGCCGGCGACAGCCCCGACGACCGGGTGCAGAACGCGGTGGCGCGCAGCCAGCCGGTCAAGAAGTACGTCGCCGCCGTCTGGCCCGCGGTCGACGCGGCCAAGCTGGTCCACCGTCTATTGTCAGACAAACAATTTCTTGCCGAGTGCTCCGAGGGGCTGCTCACCGACGACGAGCGGGCCTTGCTGCGCTGGACCAAGCCCGCCCGCGCCGCCGGCTCGGTGCGCTGGTCGCTCGCCGACGCCGTGCTCGTGGACGAGGCGGCTGACCTCGTCGAGCGCACCGCCTCGCTCGGTCACGTCGTGACCGACGAGGCCCAGGACCTCTCCCCCATGATGCTGCGTGCGGTGGGTCGGCGCGCCACGACCGGCTCGGTCACGGTGCTCGGCGACCTGGCCCAGGCGACCACCCCGTGGGCGACCCGCTCGTGGCTCGAGTCGCTGCGTCACCTCGGCAAGGACTCCGCGCACGTCGAGGAGCTGACCCGGGGCTTCCGTGTGCCCGGAGAGGTCATCGAGTACGCAGCTCGCCTGCTCCCCCACATCGCCCCCGGTCTGCGCCCGCCCACCTCCGTACGGCGAGCGCGCGGCGAGCTGGACCTGCGGCAGGTCGACGACGCCGTGGCCGGGTCCCCTCGTGCGGTGGTCGACGCCCTGACCCGTCCCGGGTCCCTCGGCGTGATCGTCCCCGACGCCCTGGTGGCCGCCATGGCCGCGGCGCTGACCGGCCACGGGACGGCCCACATCCTGCTGGGGGCAGAGCCGGTCGCGGGGATGACCGGCGACGAACCCGACAACGAGAGCTCCGACCCGAGCCGTCCCCGCACCGAGCTCGTCCCGGCCACCCTGGCCAAAGGGCTGGAGTACGACCACGTCATCCTGCTCGAGCCGGCCGGCATCGTCGCCGGCGAACCCGACCGGATCACCGGCCTGCGGCGCCTCTACGTCTGCCTCACCCGCGCGGTCACCTCGCTCGTCGTGCTCCACGAGCAGCCCCTCCCGGAGGAGCTGGGCGGGCCGCCGGGCGATCACCACGGCGCAGCACCGACCGTGACCTCACCGCCGGAGCCGGTCCGATGAGCGACCCCGGCGTCGACCCGGCGCTGGCGACGGCCCGGGCCCTCGTCCTGGCCGACCTGACCGCGAGCGGAGCGGCCGAGCCGGAGACCGTGTCGATCCTCGAGGACGCTGTCGCACAACGGCGCACCTGGGTGGAGGCCTGGCCCGAGGGCGCCGTCTTCGCCGCCGGGCTGGTGGCGCAAGACGTCCAGGATGCTCTGCTCGAGACCCGCGGGCGGTGGCCGCTGTGCCCGCTCTGCGAGGACGCGACCCACGCCGTGTTCATCTCTCCTGACCTCGGTGGCCCGGACCCGACATGGGTCTGCGAGGACAGCGCGCGCGCGGTCGCACCCCTGGGCTCGCTGCGCGAGGTGCCTCCCGCCTGACCCCCAGCAGGTACGACGGCGAGTCGGCCCGTCCTGACCGGCCCACGTCGTCGACGACGTACGGACTCCGGGGACTGCGACACCGGCGTGAACTGGGGACGGCTGGTCCGGGCCGGGTCGACCGGCGCGGACCAGCCGTGTCCAGGGGGATCCCTCAGTGGCGGAGCGTCAGTGTCGACGACCCAGCAACCACTTGAGGACGACGAGCACGGCGAGAGCGATGCTGATCTGCTTGCCGTAGCTCTTGAGGAGGATCGGGATCACCGTCGCGCCGAGGTCCAGCGCGTCGTCGTTGCCGGAGGACGCCGCTGGAGCAGCAGGAGCCGCCGACGGTGACGACGCCCCGTTCGACCCCACCGCTGACAGCTTCGGCGCGCCACCGGCCACCGGACCGGTCGCCGCCCCCGCGGTCGGCCCCGCTGACGGCGGAGGGACGGCCGGGGTGTCGGTCGGGCCTGGAGCCGCCGCAGCGGCGTCGACCATGGGTGCCGCCTCAGCCGAGGCGTCGGTGGCCGGAGCCGCGCCCACCTTCGACTGCAGGCACACCACGAACTGCTCGAGCAGCTTGTCCGAGACGTCCTGCATCACGCCGCGGCCGAATTGCGCCGGCTTGCCGGTGATCTGCATGTCGGTGTGGACGTCGACCCGGGTCGTGGTCGGCCCCTCCTCGTGGAAGGTCGCGGTCACCTTGGCTCCGGCCGTGCCGTTGCCCCGCTTGTCGCGACCCTTGGCGTCGAAGACCAGCTTCCCGGCCTCGGCGTCCCGCTCGAGGAACGAGCCCTGCCCGGAGTACTGCAGCGCGATCGGCCCCAGCTTCACCTTGCAGGTGCCCTGGAACTCGTCACCCTCGAACGAGGTCACCTTGGCGCCCGGGAAGCACTCGGCCACCGAGGAGATGTCCTCGAACGCCGCCCAGGCGGTCGCCTTGTCCGCCGGGACGGTGAAGGTGTGGTTCAGGTCCACGGGCTCACGCCCCCGCGGCGGCGAGCACGGCCCGGCGGGTCAGCACCGGCAGGATCGTGCGCCGGTAGTCCGCGTCGCCGTTGAGGTCGCTGGGCGGGTTGGTGCCCTCGGCCACCGACGCCACGGCCGCGCGTACGGCGTCCTCCGTCGCGTCGGCGCCCACGAGCGCCTCCTCCACCGACGTCGCCCGCAGCGGCCGGTCGCCCATGTTGGTCAGGCCGACCCGTGCCTCGCTGATCTTCCCGCCCTCGGCCTTCACCGCGGCGGCGACCGCGACGATCGACCACTGGTGGGAGACCCGCACGAACTTCTCGTAGTGCGAGCCCCAGCCGGTGTGCTTGGGGATGCGGATCTCGGTCAGCAGCTCACCCTCGGCCACCGCGGTCTCGAACAGCCCGGTGAAGAAGTCAGCCGCCGCCACCTCGCGGGTGCCACCCGATCCGGCGATCACCAAGGTCGCCCCGAGGGCCAGCACCGGGGCGCCGAGGTCGCCCGCGGGGTCGGCGTGCGAGAGCGCGCCGCCCAGGGTGCCGCGGTGCCGGATCTGCGGGTCGGCCACGGTCGCGGTGGCCTTGGCCAGCAGGCCGAGGTGCTCCGCGATCGAGGCGTCGTCGAGGATCTGCTGGTAGGTCACCATCGACCCGATGACGATCTGGTCGCCGTCGTCGCGGATGGACTGCAGCGCCTCGATCTTGCCGAGGTCCACGAGCAGCTCAGGAGCGTTGAGCCGCATCCGGAGCACCGGGATGAGGCTCTGGCCACCGGCCATGACCTTGGCGTCGTCACCGGCCTCGGCCAACAGCGCCAGTGCCTCCTCGATGGAGGTGGGTGCCTTGTAGTCGAACTCTGCGGGGATCACTGGACGTCTCCTTCGGACGAGCCCACGCTGGGATCCTGGTTGGGGGTGTCGGTGTCGAAGTGCGCCTGTTGCGCGGCCGGGGCCGCGTCCACCACGGCGCCGTCACCGGCGGCCTGGATGGCCCGGAACACCCGCTCCGGGGTGCAGGGCATCCGGATGTCGTGCACGCCCATGGGCCGCAGCGCGTCGACGACCGCGTTGACCACGGCCGGCGTCGAGGCGATGGTGCCGGCCTCGCCGACACCCTTGGTGCCGAGCGTGTTGGAAGTCGCCGGCGAGGTCGTGTGGTCGGTCTCGAACGAGATCGTGTCGGCCGAGGTCGGGAGCGTGTAGTCGACGAAGGAACCCGTCACGAGCGTGCCGGCCTCGTCGTACACCGCCTCCTCCCACAGCGCCTGCGCGATGCCCTGCACCAGACCACCGTGGATCTGCCCGGACACGATGAGCGGGTTGACGATGGTGCCGATGTCGTCGACGCAGACGTACTTGCGCATCGTCGAGGCGCCGGTCTCGGTGTCGATCTCCATCGCGCACAGGTGGGTGCCGTGGGGGAAGGAGAAGTTCACCGGGTCGAACGTCGACGACGCGTCCAGGTTGGGCTCCACGCCGTCGGGCAGGTTGTGCCCGGTGAAGGCCGCCATGGCGATCTCCTGGACCGTGACGCCCTGCTCGGTGCCCTTGACGCCGAAGCGGCCGTCGCTGAACTCCAGGTCGTCCTCGGAGGCCTCGAGCAGGTGGGCCGCGATGGGGCGCGCCTTCTCGATGATCCGGTCCGAGGCGCGGACCACGGCCTCCCCGCCGACCACCAGCGAGCGCGAGCCGTAGCTGTCGAGCCCGCGCGGCGAGCTCTGGGTGTCACCGTGGAGGATCTCGATGTCCTCGAACGGCACGCCCAGGCGGTCGGCCACGATCTGCGACCAGGCGGTCTCGTGGCCCTGGCCGTGCGGCGAGGTGCCGGTGACGACCTCGACCTTGCCGGTCGGCAGCATCCGGACCTCGGCGTGCTCCCAGCCACCGGCGGCGTAGTTCAGCTCGCCCAGCACCCGGGACGGGGCGAGGCCACACATCTCGGTGAAGGTGGAGACGCCGATGCCGAGCTGCACCGGGTCCTTGCTCTCGCGGCGCCGCTTCTGCTCGGCCCGCAGCTCGTCGTAGCCGAACATCTCCTTGGCGCGCGCGGTGGCGGCCTCGTAGTTGCCGGAGTCGTACTCCATCCCCGCCACCGTGGTGAAGGGGAACTCCTCGTGCTTGATCCAGTTCGCCTCGCGGATCTCGAGGGGGTCGACGCCGACCTCGGCGGCCAGCTCGTCCATGATCCGCTCGATGGCGTACGTCGCCTCCGGCCGGCCGGCGCCACGGTAGGCGTCGACGTAGGTCTTGTTCGTCAGCACCGTGGTGCAGTTGAACTGGTAGGAGTCGAACTTGTAGATCGCGTTGAACATCCACGCGCCGAGCACCGGGACGCCTCCGCCGACGAGGGCGATGTAGGCGCCCATGTCGGCGATGAGGTCGACCTTGAGGCCGGTGACCTTGCCCTCCTTGGTCGCGGCCAGCGTCAGCTTCTGGATCTGGTCGCGGCCGTGGTGGCCGGAGACCAGCGACTCCGAGCGGGTCTCGGTCCACTTGCAGGGCTTGCCGGTCTTGCGGGCGGCGAGGAAGGTGATCCACTCCTCCGCCGCGCAGGCCAGCTTGCCGCCGAAACCGCCGCCGACGTCGGGGGCGATGACGCGGATCTTCGACTCCGGCACGCCGGTGGTGGCGGCCAGCGCGAAGCGCAGGATGTGCGGCACCTGGGTGGCGGAGTACATGGTGATCTGCTCGCCCGTCGGGTCTACGACGCAGGAGCGGGGCTCCATGAAGGCAGGGATGAGGCGCTGCTGGCGGTACTCGCGCTCGATGAGGATGCCGTCGCTCGCGGCCTTCTCGATGGCCTCGTTGACGTCACCGCCGGAGCCCTGCCCGGCCGAGTCGAGCTGCCAGAAGGCGCTCGTGTTGGTGCCGAGGTCGGGGTGGGCCAGCACCTCGTCGTTGGCGGCGGCCGCCAGGTCGATCGCGGCCGGCAGCTCCTCGTAGTCGACCTCGACCAGCTCGGCGGCGTCACGCGCGGCGGCTGCGCTGCGAGCCGCGACCACGGCGACGATCTCGCCGGCGAAGGCGACCCGGTCGACCGCGATGGGCGCATGGTTCGGCGTCTTCTGCTCGTCGTTGAGCGGCCACGCGGTGATCAGCGTGCCCTGCTCCTCGGCCACCTCGGCGCCGGTGAAGACCGCGACCACGTTGGGGGCGTTCTTGGCCTCGGTGGCCTCGATGTTGGTGATCTTCGCGTGCGCGAAGGGGCTGCGCACCATGGCCAGGTGCAGCGTGCCGGTGGGGGTGATGTTGTCGGTCCAGCGCGTGCGCCCGGTGATGAGGCGCTGGTCCTCCTTGCGGCGACGCGCGGCGCCGACCTCGGCCTTGCGGGACTCGTTGGCGGTGGTGGTCACTGGGCGCTCCCCTCGAACTTCGGGACGTCGTCGGTCGCGACGCCGGATGCGTGCTGCACGGCACGCACGATGTTGTGGTAGCCCGTGCAGCGGCACAGGTTGCCCTCCAGCCCGTGGCGGATGGCCTCCTCGCTGGGCTGCGGGTTCTCGTTCAGCAGATCGATCGACTGCATGATC
>CAVQOY010000013.1:0-27811 GCA_963714625.1 uncultured Actinomycetota bacterium
GCGATCGTGGCCTTCTGGATCGCCCGCAACGTGCCGGCCGGGAGCTGGCTCGCCCCCTGAGTCGCCGTACTCCCCGACGGAAACCGTCACTTCCCGACTGTTGCAACGTGGGGGGAGTGCCAAAGTCACCAGGGACCCGGTGAAACCGACCCGCCCTCGGAACGGAGTGGGAGCGGAGTTGGCGCTCGTGAGAGGCTGGGACCTGGGGTTTCCCGCCCACCGGCGGCACCATCCGAGTCCCGCACCCCGTCTGCGCGAAAGGTCAGTCATGTCCGTCCTCGACCAGATCATCGAGGGGGTGCGTGTCGACCTCGCCGCCCGCGAGCAGGCCACGCCGCTGGCCGAGCTGGAGCGACTCGTCGCCGACGCCGCGCCGGCGCTCGACCCGATGCCCGCGCTCAGCGCGCCAGGCGTCAGCGTGATCAGCGAGGTCAAGCGCAAGTCGCCGAGCAAGGGCGACCTGGCCGACATCCCGGACCCCGCCGCGCTGGCTGCCGAGTACGAGGCCGGCGGCGCGTCGGTCATCAGCGTGCTGACCGAGCAGCGCCGCTTCGGCGGCTCGCTCGACGACCTCCGCGCCGTGCGCAAGCAGGTCACCATCCCGGTGCTGCGCAAGGACTTCATCGTCACGCCCTACCAGCTGTGGGAGGCCCGTGCCGCCGGCGCCGACCTCGTCCTGCTCATCGTCGCCGGGCTCGACCAGGCCACGCTGGAGAACCTCCACGCCGAGGCCCGCGGGCTCGGCCTCACCGTGCTCGTCGAGGTCCACGACCCCGCCGAGGTGCAGCGCGCGCTCGACGTCGGCGCCACCCTCATCGGCGTCAACGCCCGCAACCTCAAGACCCTCGAGGTCGACGGTTCCGCCTTCGAGCGGATCGCGCCCTCCCTGCCCGCCGACGCGGTCGCCGTGGCCGAGTCCGGAATCACCGGCCCCGACGACGTACGCCGCGTGGTTGCGGCCGGTGCCGACGCCGTCCTCGTGGGCGAGGCGCTCGTGCGTGGGGGAGACCCCTGCGCGGCCGTCGCTGCCATGGTCGAGGCCGGCGCCGCCTCGACACGAGCCATCCGACCCTCCCGATCCTGACGTCCCCTGACAGGAGACACCGTGACCACCGACACCGACCGGGCCGCCGGCCCAGCTGACACCGCTGACCTGGCCAGCGCCTGGCTGCCCGACGCGACCGGCCACTTCGGCGACTTCGGTGGCCGCTTCATGCCGGAAGCGCTGGTCGCCGCGCTCGACGACCTCGAGGTCGCCTGGCGCGAGGCCATGGCGGACCCGGAGTTCCTCGCCGAGCTCGACCAGCTCATGCGGGAGTACGCCGGAACACCCAGCCGTCTCTACGAGGCCCACCGACTGTCGGAGCACGCCGGCGCGCGCATCCTGCTCAAGCGCGAGGACCTGCTCCACACCGGCGCCCACAAGATCCGCAACGTGCTGGGCCAGGCTCTGCTGACCAAGCGGATGGGCAAGAAGCGCGTCATCGCCGAGACCGGGGCCGGCCAGCACGGCGTCGCCTCAGCCACCGCGGCGGCGTACCTCGGGCTCGACTGCACCGTCTACATGGGCCAGGTCGACACCGAGCGCCAGGCCCTCAACGTCGCCCGCATGCGCCTGCTCGGCGCCGAGGTCATCCCGGTCACCACCGGCTCCGCCACCCTCAAGGACGCCATCAACGAGGCGCTGCGCGACTGGGTCGCCTCGGTCGACTACACGGCGTACCTCTTCGGCACCGCAGCCGGGCCGCACCCGTTCCCGAGCCTGGTCCGATCCTTCGTGCGCGGCATCGGTGACGAGGCCCGCGCCCAGTGCATCGCGATGACCGGCGAGCTGCCCGACGTCGTCACCGCCTGCGTCGGCGGCGGTTCCAACGCCATCGGCCTCTTCGCCGGCTTCGTCGACGACCCGAGCGTCGAGATCGTCGGCTTCGAGGCCGGCGGCGAGGGCACCGACACCCCGCGCCACGCAGCCACCATCGGCGGCGGCAGCATCGGCGTGCTCCACGGCGCCCGCACCTACGTGCTGCAGGACGAGGACGGCCAGACCGCGGAGTCGCACTCGATCTCCGCCGGCCTGGACTACCCCGGTGTCGGCCCCGAGCACGCGCACCTGTCGCACTCCGGGCGCGCCCGCTACGAGTCGGTGACCGACGTCGAGGCGATGGAGGCGATGTCGCTGCTGGCCCGCACCGAGGGCATCATCTGCGCCATCGAGACCGCCCACGCCGTCGCCGGCACGCTGCGGCTGGCGAAGGAGAACCCGAACAAGACCTACCTGGTCAACCTGTCGGGTCGCGGCGACAAGGACATGCAGACGGCCAAGGACTGGTTCGGCCTGACCGGCGCCGGTGGCGGCGAGCCTGTCCGCGAGGGGGACAGCCATGAGTGAGACCACGCGTCCTGCCAGCCGGGTCACCCAGGCCTACGCCCGCGCCCGCGACGAGGGCCGCGCCGCTCTCGTCGGCTACCTGCCCGCCGGCTTCCCCGACGTCGACGGCTCGATCGAGGCCATCAAGGTGATGGTAGGCAACGGCTGCGACGTCATCGAGATCGGCCTGCCCTACTCCGACCCCGTCATGGACGGCCCCACCATCCAGGCCGCCGCCCAGCAGGCCCTCGACCAGGGCATCCGCACCACCGACGTCCTGCGCGTCGTCGAGGCGGTAGCCGACACCGGCGTCGCCACCGTCGTCATGACCTACTGGAACCCCGTCGAGGCGTACGGCGTCGCGCGGTTCGCCGCCGACCTGGCCTCCGCGGGCGGCTCCGGCCTCATCACCCCCGACCTCACGCCCGACGAGGCCGGACCGTGGCTGGAGGCTTCCGACGCCCACGACCTCGACCGGATCTTCCTCGTCGCGCACTCCTCCACAGACGCCCGGATCGCCTACACCGTCGAGCACTGCCGCGGCTTCGTCTACGCCGCCGCCGTCATGGGCGTCACCGGCGCTCGCACCTCGACCAGCGACCTCGCCCCGCCGCTGGTGGCGCGCACCAAGAAGGCCACCGACCTGCCCGTCGGGGTCGGCCTCGGCGTCTCCAACGGCGACCAGGCCGCCGAGATCGCGGCCTACGCCGACGGCGTCATCGTGGGCTCGGCCTTCGTCCGCGCGATGCTCGACGCCCCCGACCGGGCCACCGCGCTGAAGGACCTGGAGACCCTGACCGTCGACCTCGCCGGGGGCGTGCGGCGTGGCTGAGCGGCGCGGGCCGGATCGGCAGCCGGGGCCCGGGCGTACCCTCGCGGCGCTGCTGCTGACCGCGAGCCTGGCGCTGACCGCCTGCGGCTCCGGCGCGAGCGCCGAGGGCGACGACGGCGCCGTCGTCGAGGGGCTCACCACCTCCGACAACGACGGCATGAACGGCGCCGTCCTCGACGAGCCCTACACCTGGGGCAGCGCCGAGCTCACCGCGACCTCGGGCGAGGTCGTCGACACCCGGGAGGCGCTGGAGAAGCCGCTGACGCTGGTGTTCTTCGGCTACACCAACTGTCCCGACATCTGCCAGGCCGTGATGGCCGACGTGACCTCCGCGCTGGCGCGCCTCGACGCCGAGCAGGCCGAGGCGGTTGCGATGTGGTTCGTCACCACCGACCCCGCCCGCGACGACGCCACGACCCTGCGGGAGTACCTCGACCGCTTCGACCCCGGCTTCGAGGGTTTCACCGGCGACCTCGACGTCATCACGAAGCTGGCCAAGCAGGTCTACGTCGGGGTCGAGGAGGGCCGCAAGCTGCCCACCGGCGGCTACGAGGTCAACCACGGCACCCCGATCCTGGCCGTCACTCCTGACGGCAGCGTCCCGATCCTGTGGACCGAGGGCACCTCGGCCTCCAAGCTGGCCGACGACATCGCCGTGCTGCTGACCGACGGCGTCCCCGACCAGGAGAGCTGACGTGAACGACCTGATCCTGCAGTCCATCCCCAGCCCCGAGCAGGGCGTCTGGTACCTCGGCCCGTTCCCGCTGCGCGCCTACGCGCTGTGCATCATCGCCGGCGTCATCGCCGCGGTCTGGATCGGCGACCGGCGTTGGGTGGCCCGCGGCGGCCGCTCCGGCGAGATCGCCGACATCGCCATCTGGGCGGTGCCCTTCGGCATCGTCGGCGGCCGGCTCTACCACGTGATCACCGACAGCGGCTGCTACATCGGCGGCGCCGACCGCTGCGAGGGCGTCTACAAGGGCCCCTGGGGGATCCTCTACGTCTGGCAGGGCGGGCTCGGCATCTGGGGCGCGGTCGCGCTCGGTGCCTTCGGCGCCTACATCGGCGCCCGCCGGATGGGCATCAAGTTCCTCCCCGTGGCCGACGCCCTGGCGCCGGGCGTGCTCGTCGCCCAGGCGATCGGCCGCTTCGGCAACTACTTCAACCAGGAGCTCTTCGGCCGGCCCACCGACCTGCCCTGGGCCCTGGAGATCCCCGACGTCGCCCGCCGCCCCGAGGGCTACCAGCAGTTCGAGACCTTCCACCCGACGTTCCTCTACGAGGCCATCTGGAACGTCGCGATCGCGCTCGTCATCATCTGGGCCGACCGGCGCTTCCGCCTCGGCTACGGGCGCGTCTTCGCGTTGTACGTCGCCGGCTACTGCGCGGGTCGCGGCTGGATCGAGTACCTCCGCATCGACCCGGTCGAGGCCAGCGACGTCTTCGGGCTGCGGCTGAACGTCTGGACCTCGATCGTCGTCGGCCTGGCCGCGGTCGCCTTCTTCGTCTGGTCCTCGCGACGCCATCCGGGGCGTGAGGAGCGGGTCTACCGGGAGGGTCACGGCCCCGACGCCGAGGCCGACGCTGGTGGGACCGCAGGCGAGACCACCGACGAGACGGGCGAGCCCGCCGAGGCGCGCGCCGAAGCAGCCGCGACCTCACCCGATGCGTCGGGTGAGACCGCTCACGGACCCTCCACGAGCGGGCGTGAGCCCGACGAAGGTGAGCCTCACCTTCGGTGAAATGTCGGTCGCGCCTGGCTACCGTGGGCGCGTGAGCGACACCCGACCCCAGCACGCGAACCAGCCGACCGACCCCGCCGACGTGCCCGACCTCGACGAGGTCCGCCCCGATCTCGCGGGTCTCGGCTCCGACGAGGTGGTCGAGGAGATCCAGCACGAGCACGCCGACGTCACCGGCGGTTGGCTGCGCCCGGCGCTGTTCGGCGCCATGGACGGGCTGGTCTCCAACGTCGCGCTGATCGCCGGTGTCGCCGGCGGCACCGCGGCTGCGAACGCCGACGACGCGTCCACCGCCGTCGTCCTCGCCGGTCTCGCCGGCCTCGCGGCGGGCGCGTTCTCGATGGCGGCGGGGGAGTACAACTCGGTCGCCAGCCAGTCCGAGGCGGCGCAGTTCGAGGTCGCCAAGGAGCGGCGCGAGATCAGCCGCAACGGCGAGGCCGAGACCGCCGAGCTCGCGGCGATGTACGCCGCCAAGGGCATCGACGAGGACCTCGCCATGCAGATGGCCGTCCAGGTCCACCGCGACCTCGACAACGCGGTCGCTGTGCACTCCAAGGAGGAGTTCGGCATCGACCCCGACGACCTGGCCTCCCCGCTGCTGGCCGGCGGCTCGTCGTTCGTGGCCTTCGCGCTCGGCGCCCTGGTGCCGCTGCTGCCCTACTTCCTCGGCGCCACCTCGATCCTGCCCGGGCTGCTGCTGACGATGGTCGCGCTGTTCGCCTGCGGCGCCGTGGTGACGCAGGTGACCTCGCGCGCCTGGTGGTACGGCGGCGCCCGGATGACCATCCTGGGTGCCGCGGCCGCCGCGCTGACCTACGGCTTCGGATCGTTGGTCGGCGGCGCCGGTCTGGGCTGAGCACGGGCTGGGCAGGGTGAGGAACCCCTCCTGTCCACCCCTCGTGCACCCCTTCTCGAACCCGGGGGCGAGTGATGTGATGGGGTACGATTCCGGCACTGGGCCAACGTCGTCCCGCGCCGCCATGCACAGATGGCACCCCTCGTGAAACAGGTGATCCTTCGGGTCCACCTCATGGCCCGGATCGCGTGTTCGCACCCGGCCCTGCGCGGGAGGGTGTCGATGACGCGAAAGGGTGCGCCATGCGGGCCTTCTCCTCGCCGCAGGGCCCTGTTGGGCTCTACGACCCCCGGTTCGAGCACGACGCGTGCGGTGTCGCCTTCGTCGCGACCCTGACCGGTGTCGCCAGCCATGACATCGTGGCCAAGGCCGTCCAGGCGCTGCGCAACCTCGACCACCGTGGCGCCGTGGGCGCCGAGCCGGACTCCGGTGACGGCGCCGGCATCCTCATGCAGGTGCCGGACAGGTTCCTGCGCGCGGTCGTCGACTTCGAGCTTCCCGCCGCCGGCCACTACGCCGTGGGCACCGCCTTCCTGCCGCGCGCCGGCGCCCCCGAGGCCGCCGAGACCGACGCCGCCGACCCGCAGCTCACCGACGCCGAGGGTGCCGCCGACGCGGCCGCCGAGGCCGTCGCCGCCATCGAGCGGATCGCCGAGGAGGAGGGCCTGACGGTCCTCGGCTGGCGCGAGGTCCCCACCACGCCCGACCTGCTCGGCTCCATCGCGCACGGCACCATGCCGGCCTTCCGTCAGCTCTTCGTCTCCTCCCGTGAGGGCGAGATCGGCATGGCCCTGGAGCGGCGCGCCTTCGTCATGCGCAAGCGGGCGGAGAAGGAGGCGGAGGTCTACTTCCCCTCGTTGTCCTCACGCACCCTGGCCTACAAGGGCATGCTCACCACCGACCAGCTCGACCGGTTCTTCCCCGACCTGGTCGACGAGCGGGTCGAGTCGGCCATCGGTCTGGTCCACTCCCGCTTCTCCACCAACACCTTCCCGAGCTGGCCGCTGGCTCACCCGTTCCGGTTCATCGCCCACAACGGCGAGATCAACACCGTCATGGGCAACCGCAACTGGATGCGGGCCCGCGAGGCGCTGCTGGCCAGCGAGGTCATCCCCGGCGACCTCGAGCGGATCTTCCCGATCTGCACCACCGGCGCCAGCGACTCGGCCTCCTTCGACGAGGTCCTCGAGCTGCTGCACATGGGCGGGCGCACCCTGCCCCACGCGGTGCTGATGATGATCCCCGAGGCGTGGGAGAATCACGCCGAGATGGACGCCAAGCGCCGCGCGTTCTACGAGTTCCACTCCACGATGATGGAGCCCTGGGACGGCCCGGCCTGCGTCACCTTCACCGACGGCCGTCAGGTCGGCGCGGTCCTCGACCGCAACGGTCTGCGTCCCGGCCGCTACTGGGTCACCGACGACGGCCTCGTCGTCCTCGCCTCCGAGGTCGGCGTCCTCGACATCGACCCCGACACCGTGGTCCGCAAGGGCCGGCTGCAGCCGGGCCGCATGTTCCTCGTCGACACCGACGAGCACCGGATCATCGAGGACGAGGAGATCAAGAGCGAGCTCGCCTCCCAGCACCCGTACGACGAGTGGCTGCACGCCGGCCTGATCAAGCTCGACGACGTCACCGACCGCGAGCACGTGATCCACACCCACGCCTCGGTGACCCGCCGGCAGCAGGTCTTCGGCTACACCGAGGAGCAGAAGCGCGTCCTGCTGGCGCCGATGTCCAAGACCGGCGCCGAGCCGATCGGCTCGATGGGCACCGACACCCCGATCGCGGCACTGTCGGAGAAGCCGCGGCTGCTGTTCGACTACTTCAGCCAGCTGTTCGCCCAGGTGACCAACCCGCCGCTCGACGCCATCCGCGAGGAGCTCGTCACCTCGCTCAACGGCAGCATCGGTCCGGAGGGCAACCTGCTCACGCCGAGCGCGCACTCCTGTCGCCAGGTGGTGCTGCCGTTCCCGGTGATCGACAACGACGAGCTGGCCAAGATCCGCCACATCAACCGTGACGGCGACATGCCCGGCTTCATCACCCACGTCTCGCGGGGCCTCTACGACCTCACCGGCGGGGGAGACGCGCTGGCCACCCGGCTCGAGGAGATCTGCGGCGAGGTGTCGCGCGCCATCGCCGACGGCGCCCGCATCATCGTGCTGTCGGACCGCCACTCGAACGCCGAGCGGGCGCCGATCCCGTCGCTGCTGCTCACCGCCGCTGTCCACCACCACCTGGTCCGCGAGAAGACGCGCACCCAGGTCGGGCTGGTCATCGAGGCCGGTGACGTCCGCGAGGTCCACCACGTCGCGCTGCTCATCGGGTACGGCGCCGCCGCCGTCAACCCGTACCTCGCGATGGAGACCGTCGAGGACATGGCCCGCGACCGGCACTTCGTCGACATCGAGGCCGAGAAGGCCGTCCGCAACCTCGTCAAGGCGCTCGGCAAGGGCGTCCTGAAGGTCATGAGCAAGATGGGCGTCTCGACCGTCGCGTCCTACACCGGCGCTCAGATCTTCGAGGCCGTCGGGCTCTCGCAGGACCTCGTCGACCACTACTTCACCGGCACCACCAGCAAGCTCGGTGGCATCGGCCTCGACACCATCGCCCAGGAGGTCGCCCGACGCCACGCCACGGCGTACCCGGTCGACGGGCTGCCGCCGGCGCACCGCTCGCTCGAGGTGGGCGGGGAGTACCAGTGGCGCCGCGAGGGCGAGCCGCACCTGTTCGACCCCGAGACCGTCTTCCGCCTGCAGCACGCGACGCGGGCCGGGAAGTACGACGTGTTCAAGCAGTACACCTCCCGCGTCGACGAGCAGGCCGAGCGGCTGATGACGCTGCGCGGTCTGTTCAAGTTCAAGGACGCCGACGCGCTGGGGCGCACCCCGATCTCCATCGACGAGGTCGAGCCGGTCTCCGAGATCGTCAAGCGGTTCTCCACCGGCGCGATGTCCTACGGGTCCATCAGCCAGGAGGCCCACGAGACCCTCGCCATCGCGATGAACCGCCTCGGCGGCAAGTCCAACACCGGCGAGGGCGGCGAGGATGCCGACCGGCTCTACGACCCCGAGCGCCGCAGCTCGATCAAGCAGGTCGCCTCCGGGCGCTTCGGCGTGACGTCGGAGTACCTCACCAACTCCGACGACATCCAGATCAAGATGGCGCAGGGCGCGAAGCCCGGCGAGGGCGGCCAGCTGCCGGGTCACAAGGTCTACCCGTGGGTGGCCAAGACGCGGTACAGCACGCCCGGCGTGGGCCTGATCTCCCCGCCGCCGCACCACGACATCTACTCGATCGAGGACCTCGCCCAGCTCATCCACGACCTGAAGAACGCGAACCCGACCGCACGGGTGCACGTGAAGCTGGTCGCCGAGGTGGGCGTCGGCACGGTCGCGGCGGGGGTGTCCAAGGCGCACGCCGACGTCGTGCTGATCTCCGGGCACGACGGCGGCACCGGCGCCTCGCCGCTGACGTCGCTCAAGCACGCGGGCGGACCCTGGGAGCTCGGCCTGGCCGAGACCCAGCAGACGCTGCTGCTCAACGGGCTGCGCGACCGGATCGTGGTGCAGGCCGACGGCCAGCTCAAGACCGGCCGCGACGTCGTCATCGCCGCCCTGCTGGGCGCCGAGGAGTTCGGCTTCGCCACCGCGCCGCTGGTCGTCTCGGGCTGCATCATGATGCGGGTCTGCCACCTCGACACCTGCCCGGTGGGCGTGGCCACGCAGAACCCGACGCTGCGGGCGCGCTACACCGGCAAGGCCGAGCACGTCGTGACGTTCTTCGAGTACGTCGCGGAGGAAGTGCGTGAGCTGCTCGCCGAGCTCGGCTTCCGCACGCTCGAGGAGGCCGTCGGCATGGTGGAGGCGCTCGACGTCGCCCCGGCCGTCGACCACTGGAAGGCCTCCGGTCTCGACCTGACGCCGATCCTGCACCTGCCCGAGCTGCCCGAGGGCGCCTCGCGTCACCACACCACCGGCCAGGACCACGGGCTCGACAAGGCGCTGGACAACAAGCTGGTCGAGATCGCCGCCGACGCCCTCGAGAGGGGGGAGCCGGTGCGGGCGCAGCTCGAGGTCCGCAACGTCAACCGCACGGTCGGCACGATCCTCGGCCACGAGGTCACCAAGCGCTACAAGGGCGAGGGCCTGCCCGACGGGACGATCGACATCACCTTCCTCGGCTCGGCCGGCCAGTCGTTCGGCGCCTTCCTCCCCGCCGGCATCACGCTGCGGCTCGAAGGTGACGCCAACGACTACGTCGGCAAGGGCTTGTCCGGCGGCCGGATCGTCGTACGACCGGACCAGGGGGCGACCTTCGACGCCGCCGAGCAGATCATCGCCGGCAACGTCATCGGGTACGGCGCCACCCGCGGCGAGATCTACCTGCGCGGGCAGGTGGGTGAGCGCTTCTGCGTCCGCAACTCCGGCGCGGTCGCGGTCGTCGAGGGCGTGGGCGACCACGGCTGCGAGTACATGACCGGCGGACGCGCGGTGATCCTCGGCCCGACCGGGCGCAACTTCGCAGCCGGCATGTCCGGCGGTGTGGCCTTCGTGCTCGACCTGGACGAAGGCGACGTCAACCCCGAGCTGGTCGAGCTCAACGCTGTCACCGACGACGCGGTCGAGGAGCTCGAGGGCTTCGTCCGTCGTCACTTCGAGGAGACCGGGTCGACGGTCGCCGAGAAGCTGCTGACGGACTGGTCGACATCGGTCCAGCGGTTCACCGAGGTGATGCCGCGGGACTTCAAGCGAGTGCTGGACGCCCGTGCCGAGGCCCTGGAAGAGGGCCTCGACGAGGACGAGGCGAACGCCCGGATCATGGAGGTGCTTCATGGCTGACCCACGCGGATTCCTCAAGGCAGGTCGGGAGGGCGCCGAGCGTCGCCCGGTCGACGAGCGGGTGAAGGACTGGAACGAGGTCTACCCCGACAGCGCCGGGCGCGCGGTGCTGCCCATCATCACCACGCAGGCCGGGCGATGCATGGACTGCGGCATCCCGTTCTGCCACCAGGGCTGTCCGCTGGGCAACCTGATCCCGGAGTGGAACGACCTGGTCTGGCGCGACAACTGGGAGGAGGCCGTCGAGCGGCTGCACGCGACGAACAACTTCCCGGAGTTCACCGGCCGTCTGTGCCCGGCGCCGTGCGAGACCTCCTGCGTGCTGGGCATCAACCAGGACCCGGTCACCATCAAGAACGTCGAGGTCGCCATCGCCGACCGCGCCTGGGACGACGGCCTGGTTCGTCCCCAGCCGCCGGAGTGGCTCTCGGGCGGTCGCGTGGCCGTCATCGGCTCCGGGCCGGCCGGTCTGGCCGCGGCCCAGCAGCTGACCCGCGCCGGTCACACCGTGGTGGTCTACGAGCGGGCCGACAAGCCCGGCGGGCTGATGCGCTACGGCATCCCCGAGTTCAAGATGGAGAAGCGCTTCCTGGACCGCCGGCTGCGCCAGATGGAGCGTGAGGGCACCGTCTTCCGCAACGGCGTCGAGGTCGGCAAGGACATCAGCTGGTCGAAGCTGCGCGAGCGCTTCGACGCCGTGGTGCTCGCCATCGGCTCCACCATCGCCCGCGACCTGCCCGTGCCGGGACGTGAGCTCGACGGCATCCACCAGGCCATGGAGTTCCTGCCGCAGGCCAACCGCGTCGCGCTCGGCGAGGAGGTCGAGGGCCAGATCACCGCCACCGGCAAGCACGTCGTGATCATCGGCGGCGGTGACACCGGCGCCGACTGCCTGGGCACCTCGCTGCGCCAGGAGGCCGCGTCGGTGACGCAGCTGGAGATCATGTCGCAGCCGGGGGAGGACCGCCCCAGCAACCAGCCGTGGCCGACCTACCCCATGCTCTTCCGCGTCTCCTCGGCCCACGAGGAGGGCGGCGACCGGGTCTACTCGGCCTCGACCAAGCAGTTCCTCGGCGACGACGAAGGCCGGGTGCGCGCGCTGCAGATCGTGGAGGTCGACGCGAAGTTCCAGGAGATCGAGGGCACCGCGCACGAGATCCCCGCCGAGCTGGTGCTCTTCGCCATGGGTTTCACCGGCCCCGAGAGCGACGACCTGGTCGGTCAGCTCGAGATCGACCTCGACGACCGCACGAACGTGCGTCGCGACTCGACGTACGCGTCCTCGGCGAAGGGTGTCTACGTCGCCGGCGACGCCGGTCGTGGCCAGTCGCTGATCGTGTGGGCGATCGCGGAGGGCCGTGCGGCGGCCGCCGCGGTGGACACCTACCTGCGCGGCTCGACCACCTTGCCGTCGCCGATCCCACCGACCGCGCGACCGCTCGTCGTCTGAGCGGACACGCGTCGGGGGACCGGTCCGTTCCGGTCGCGTGAATTCTTTGGAACGTTCCACCTGGAGGGTTGGGGTGCTCGCCGGAACGGTAGGGTCGAAGCGTGCGTAGAGCCAAGATCGTCTGCACCCTGGGTCCTGCGACCTCCACCCCCGAGCGCATCCGTGAGCTGGTCGAGGCCGGCATGGATGTCGCTCGGCTCAACCTCAGCCACGGCACCTACGAGGACCATGAGTCGGTCTATCGGATGGTCCGCGACGCCTCGGACGCCACCGGGCGCGGGGTCGGCATCCTCGTGGACCTCCAGGGCCCCAAGATCCGTCTGGGCAAGATCAAGGTCGGCCCGATCGACCTCGAGGACGGCCAGGAGATCACGATCACGACGCGTGACGTCCCCGGGGACGCCGACGCGGTCAGCACGACGTACAAGGGGCTGCCCGGCGACGTGAGCGCCGGCGACCAGGTCCTCATCGACGACGGCCGCGTCCGCCTCGAGGTGGTCTCGGTCGACGACACCGACGTGCTGTGCCGCAGCAACGGGGGCGGGCGCCTGAGCGACAACAAGGGCATCAACCTGCCCGGCGTGGCGGTCTCGGTGCCCGCCATGAGCGAGAAGGACAAGGACGACCTGCGGTGGGCGCTGAAGCTGTCCGCCGACATCATCGCGCTGTCGTTCGTCCGCTCGGCCGCCGACGTCGACGACGTGCGCGCGATCATGGACGAGGTGGGCGTCCACCTGCCGGTCATCGCGAAGATCGAGAAGCCGCAAGCCATCGAGAACCTGGCCGAGATCGTGCGGGCCTTCGACGGCACCATGGTCGCCCGAGGTGACCTCGGCGTGGAGTGCCCGCTGGAGGACGTCCCGTTCCTGCAGAAGCAGGTCATCGAGCTGACCCGGCGCAACGCCAAGCCGGTCATCACTGCCACCCAGATGCTCGAGTCGATGATCAGCGCCCCGCGCCCGACGCGCGCGGAGGCCTCCGACGTCGCCAACGCCGTCCTCGACGGCACCGACGCGGTGATGCTGTCCGGCGAGACCAGCGTGGGGGAGTACCCCATCGAGACCGTCTCCACGATGGCCCGGATCATCGCGTCCACCGAGGACCACGTCCTGCCGCGCATGGCCGCCATCGACTGGCAGCCGCGCACGCGGGGCGGTGTCGTGGCCAAGGCCGCCGCCGAGGTGGCCGAGCGGGTCGGGGCGAAGTACCTCGTGGCGTTCTCGGTCAGCGGCGACTCCGCGCGCCGGCTCTCGCGCTACCGCAGCGAGATCCCCGTGCTGGCCTTCACCCCGGTGCCGCACGTGCGCTCGCAGCTGTGCATGTCGTGGGGGGTCGAGACGTTCATCGGCGAGGCCGTGGACCACACCGACGAGATGGTGCGCCAGGTCGACGAGGCGCTGCTGAAGATCGGCCGCGTCGAGGAGGGTGACCTGGTGGTCATCATCGCCGGCAGCCCGCCCGGGATCCCCGGCTCGACCAACGCGCTGCGTATCCACCGGATGGGTGACGCCATCAACGAGGTCGCCCCCGCCTACCGCCGCAAGCGCTGACCCCCTCCCTTTTCCACGAAGGGGCGCGCGCGTTTGCACGAAGGGGCGCGCGCGTTTGCGCGAAGGGGCGCGTGCGTTTGCGCGAAGGGGCACCTACCGTCGGTCGAGACGGCACTGGCGTCGCGTGGAGAGGGCACTCGCGCAGGGGCGCGGACGGCGTACGACGCAACTGACCTCTCGCGCGAACGTGAGCGCCCTTTCGCGCGAAACTCAGCGCCCGTTCGCACGCATGTAAGTGACGTCTCGCGAGGGATGGGAGTCGAGGTGAGGGGAGGGGTGCCCCGGGTGGGATTCGAACCCACACTGGATGGTGTTTGAGACCACTGCCTCTGCCATTGGGCTACCGGGGCCGGTCGAGCCGGATGCACCCGGTCGAGCCAGGCACACGCTAGCCGACCTCGCACTCGTCCGGGCGGTCAGGTCGGGAGCACGGTCCCCGGAAGCGGGTCCCGGTGGTCGAGCGCCGGTTCCCGATTTGCCGGCGAAGCGCTCTCCGAGACGGGTCGCGGAGGTCGGTCTCAGCCGGCGGACCGGGCTAGCTTCAGGGTTCACATCCGTACGGCGCGGTGGCAGGGTGGGCCTCTGAGGGGTCTCGGGAAAGGACATGGTGGGCGAGTGAGTGTGAGCAAGGCTGTGGCGCACAGCGTCCGGACGTGGCTCGACCTCTCCGCAGCCCGCTTCGGACAGGCGCGCGCGATCACCAACGCCCGTCACGAGGCGACCCGGATGTCGCGTCAGCGGGTCGAGCGTGAGGACGTCCGCCTCTTCCTCGACGGCATCGACGCCCCTCGCGACTCCGAGGGCGACGACCTGGCGCCCCCGCGGCGCGACCGGGCCTGACCAGCCACTACCCTGGGCTGCCGTGACCCTTCCGCCGTCCTCGCCGTCCCCGGCCGCCGTGCCCTCCGCACCGGCCACCTCGGTCGCGCCTTCCAGGCCCCCGGCGGCGACGGCATCCACCTCGCCCGCCGCATCCAGTGCGCCCACCACATCCACCGGGCCCGCAGCGCCCCCACCGGCGGACGTCGTCGACCGTCGGCGCCGCGTCGTCATCGCCGAGGACGAGGCGCTCATCCGCATGGATCTCGCCGAGATGCTGGTCGAGGAGGACTTCGAGGTCGTCGGCCAGGCAGGTGACGGGGAGACGGCCGTCGCGCTGGCGCGCGAGCACCGGCCCGACCTGGTCGTCCTCGACGTCAAGATGCCCAGGCTCGACGGCATCGCCGCGGCCGAGGCCATCGCCTCGGAGCGCATCGCCCCGGTGGTCATCCTCACCGCCTTCAGCCAGCGTGAGCTGATCGAGCGGGCCCGTGACGCGGGGGCGATGGCCTACCTCGTCAAACCGTTCACCAAGAACGACCTCGTGCCGGCCATCGAGATGGCGTTGAGCCGGTTCGCCGAGCTCGGGCAGCTCGAGTCAGAGGTCGCGGACCTGACCGAACGGCTCGAGACCCGCAAGCTGGTCGACCGGGCCAAGGGCGTCCTGCAGCAGCGCCTGGACCTGTCCGAGCCCGAGGCCTTCCGGTGGATCCAGAAGACCGCCATGGACCTGCGGCTGTCGATGAAGCAGGTCGCCGAGGGCGTCCTGACCCACGGTCCCGAGCTGGCCGAGCGGCCGGCGGACGACCCCGACGAGGGCGGAACCGAACCCACCGACTGAGCTCGGACGGCCCGCTGGTGGAGGGCCAGTGTGCCCGGATCATTACGGACGGATCAGTCACCCGGTCACGAATTTGCAACAACACGGGCCGGTCGGGCCTTTAGCTCTGCTGTCACACGGGTTTTTGTGGATAGGTTGCACCCCAATATCAAGCGCACCCCGCAGCACGTGCGAGGCACGCTTCCACACTGCACAACTCATCCGGAGGCTCCATGAAACGCCCGAACCGCGCTCAGCGCCTCGCCGTGGCCTGCGCCGCGTCGGCTCTGGTCCTCGCCGCTTGCGGCGACGACTCCAGCAGCAGCGAAGGGTCCAACAGCCCCAGCGGCGACGAGTCGTCGAGCGAGGCAGCCGCCGAGCCCACGGGCGACGGCACCCTCACCATGGGCACGCTGCTCCCGCAGACCGGTGACCTCGCCTTCCTCGGCCCCCCGGAGTTCGCGGGCGTCCAGCTGGCCGTCGACGAGATCAACGAGGCCGGCGGTGTGCTCGGCCAGCCGGTCAAGAAGATCGACGCCGACTCCGGTGACGGCACCCCCGACATCGCCGGCAGCGAGGTCGACAACCTGCTCAGCGAGGACGCCGACGCCATCATCGGCGCCGCGGCCTCGGGCGTCTCCGTCTCCGTGATCGACAAGATCACCGGTGCCGGCGTCGTGCACTTCTCGCCGGCCAACACCGCGGCGGGCTTCGACACCTACGAGGACAACGGCCTCTACTTCCGCACGGCTCCCTCCGACCGGCTCCAGGGCCAGGTCCTGGCGAACCTCGCGGTCGAGGACGGCTTCGAGAACGTCGCCATCATGGGTCGTCAGGACTTCTACGGCGAGGGTCTCTCCGAGCAGGTCCAGTCCACGCTCGAGGAGAAGGGCGCCAACGTCGCGGAGTTCGTGCTCTACGCCGCGGACGCCACGAAGTACAGCGCGGAGGTCGCCAAGATCGCCGCCGCCAAGCCGGACGCGCTCGTCCTCGTGGGCTTCGAGGAGACCACGAAGATCATCCCGCAGCTCATCGGAAACGGCATCGGGCCCCAGGACATCCAGCTCTACTTCGTGGACGGCAACCTGGCCGACTACTCCAAGGAGTCCTTCGACCTGGCCGGCGTCAAGGGCACCCTGCCCGTGTCGGGCAACCCGGACCCGGGCTTCAACGACCGTCTGCTCGAGGTCGACCCCAAGCTGAAGGACTTCAGCTACGGCCCGCAGTCCTACGACGCAGCGATGATCATCGCGCTCGCGGCCATCGCCGCGGGTGACGACAGCGGCGAGGCCGTTGGCGCCGAGATCATCAACGTCACCAAGGACGGCACGCAGTGCAGCACGTTCGAGGAGTGCGCCGCGCTTCTCGAGGACGGCGAGGACATCGACTACGAGGGTGCCAGCGGTCCGACCGACATGAACGACACCGGTAGCCCGGCGTCGGGCACGATCGGCGTCAACGAGTACAGCAAGGGCAACACGTTCGAGCAGGTCGACAGCGTCTCCGGCGTCGTCGACTGATCTGACTCACCCTGAGGCTCGTCCTCACGCACCACACCGCACGACAGTGAAGGGCCCGGTCGCCACGGCGGCCGGGCCCTTCCGCGTGCTGGGGGCCGTGCTGTGGGCGCGGTCGCGCCGCTCCGGCCGGTACGACGACGCGGGCCTCGCCGTGTCGTCCGGTGGCTTGCGCTGTGGCGGCGACAGGCGACGGGACGCCCACGCCTCGTGAGCGCCCGCGCCGTCGTGCCGTCGGGAGCGGCGCGACCGCGCCCCAGAGGCCGAGGGCTACTGGGCCTTGGCGAGCGTCCCGAGGTAGAGCTCGATGACCTTGGGGTCCTTGGAGAGCTCCTGGCCGGTGCCGGTGTAGGCGTTGCGGCCCTGGTCGAGGACGTAGCCGCGGTCGCAGATCTGCAGGCAGCGACGGGCGTTCTGCTCCACCATCACCACCGAGACCCCGGCCCGGTTGATCCGGCGGGTCTGGACGAAGACCTCGTCCTGCATGACGGGGGAGAGGCCGGCCGACGGCTCGTCGAGCAGCAGCACGGACGGCTCCATCATCAGAGCCCGGCCCATGGCCACCATCTGACGCTCACCGCCGGACAGCGAGCCGGCCCGCTGTGCGCGACGGTCCAGGAGGGCCGGGAAGAGCTCCCCGACGAACTCGAAGCGCTTCTTGAAGCTCTTGGGGCGCTGGTAGACGCCCATCTCGAGGTTCTCCTGGATGGTCAGCGACGGGAAGACGTTGTTCGTCTGCGGCACGAAGCCGATGCCCTTGGCCACCAGCACGTCGGCGCGTGCGTTGGTCACGTCGTCGCCGCGCAGCTTCACCGAGCCGGTCTTGATCTTGACGAGACCGAAGAGCGCCTTGAGCAGCGTCGACTTGCCGGCGCCGTTGGGGCCGATGATGCCGACGAGCTCACCCTCCTGGCAGTAGAGGTCGGCACCGTTGAGGATGTTCACCCCGGGCAGGTAGCCGGCGATGAGGTCGTCGGCGCGCAGGACGGCGTTCTCCGCGGCCGCGAGGTGCTCCGCGCGGCCGGGGACCTCCGAGGAGCCCTCGCCACCGCCGGTGAGCGCGGTCTCACGCGGGGTGTCGGCCGGGCTGTCGGCGGGGGGTGGGGTCGGGTCGCTCATGCCTTGTCTCCCTCGTTCGGGCTGCTCGTGGAGCCCTCGGCCTCGCGGGCCAGCTCGGCCTCCGCGGCGGCCAGGATCGCCGCCTCCTCCTCCTCGGAGAGGTCGGTGTCGTGGTGGGCACCGAGGTAGGCGTCGATGACCCGCGGGTCGGCCATCACCGCGTCCGGCGGGCCCTCCGCGACGATCTTGCCCTGAGCCATCACGATGACCCAGTCGGAGATGTCGCGGACCATGTCCATGTCGTGCTCGACGAAGAGCACCGATCGGCCTTCGTCACGCAGCGCCTTCACGTGGCCCAGCAGGCTCTGCTTGAGCGCCGGGTTCACCCCCGCCATCGGCTCGTCGAGCATGACCAGCTCGGGGTCGGCCATGAGGGCACGTGCCATCTCGAGCAGCTTGCGCTGACCGCCGGACAGCGAGCCGGCGAAGTCCTCGCGCTTCTTGATGAGCAGGAAGCGCTCGAGCAGGGCGTCGGCCTTGACGGTGTTGGCGTTCTCCTGGGCCCGCCACAGCGGCGCGAACAGGGCCGACGCCAGGGACTCGCCCTTCTGGCCGGTGGCGCCCACGCGCATGTTCTCCAGCACCGTCAGCTTCGACAGCACCTTGGTGAGCTGGAAGGTGCGGACCATGCCGCGCCGCGCCACCTTGTACGCCGCCACGCCCTTGAGGCTCTTGCCGTTGAAGGCCCAGTCGCCGGTGTCGGGGCGGTCGAACCCGGTCAGCAGGTTGAAGAACGTCGTCTTGCCCGCGCCGTTGGGCCCGATGAGGCCGGTGATGACCCCGCGCTGGATCTCGACGTGCTCGACGTCGACCGCGGTGAGTCCGCCGAAGCGGCGGGTGATGTTGTCGGCGACGACGATGGGGTCCGGCTTGGGGGCGCCCGGCTCGTGGGGCACGCCCTTCAGCGCGTCACGGGCAGCCCGCGAGGGGCTGACGGCCGCGTCGACGGTCGGGTCGACGGTCGGGTCGACGGTCGAGCCGGAGCTGGTGGATGAGGTGTCAGCGGGCATCGATGGCCAGCTCCCTTCGGTCTCCGAAGATCCCTTGTGGTCGGAAGATCATCAAGAGCATCAGCCCCAGGCCCAGGAAGATGAAGCGCATCAGGCTGGCCTGGGTGTTGGTCATGATCCAGGCCGGGATGATCGGGTCCGGGCCGGAGGTGGCCTGGGCGAAGAAGACGCCCAGGGCGGTGATGAGGAACCAGAAGATGATCGAGCCGACCACCGGTCCCAGCACGCGGGCCGCGCCACCGATGAGCAGCACGGTGTAGGCGAAGAAGGTGACGTCGGTGGCGAAGAACGACGGGCCGATGGAGGCCGACCGCAGCGCGGTCATGATGCCGGCGAGACCACCGAACATGCCGCCGATGATCAGCGACTGCATCTTGTAGGAGTAGACGTTCTTGCCCAGTGACCGGACAGCGTTCTCGTCCTCACGGATCGACTTGAGGACGCGGCCCCAGGGGCTGCGCATGAGCGCCCACACGATGAGGCAGCAGAGCCCGACGAGTGTCCAGCCGACGGTCATGACCCAGAAGTCGTAGGCCCGCCACTGGACGATCCCCTCGATGCCGATGGTGCCCGAGAAGGGGTTGAGGTCGCGGAACGGGGTGACGAACCCGGTGACGCCGTCCTGACCGCCGAAGGTCTCGGAGAAGCTGGCCGCGCTGATGGTCTGCCGGATGATCTCGGCCGCTGCGATCGTCACGATGGCGAGGTAGTCGGCCCGCAGCCGGAGCGTGGGCACACCGAGCAGCAGGGCCAGGATGATCGTGAGCACGAAGGCGATCGGGATGCCGAGCCAGAGGCTGCCGCCCCAGATGACCGAGACCGACACGAAGGCGTAGCCGGCGACCATCATGAAGCCGGCCTGGCCGAAGTTCAGCAGTCCGGTGTAGCCGAAGTGCACGTTGAGGCCGATGGCCGCGAGGGCGTAGATCACCGCGGTGGGGCCGAGGGCCTGCTGGAGCGAGAGGGTGAGGATCTGTTGGATGTCCATGGGTTTCCTTCCTCAGCCGACCCGCTGGGGTTTGCCCAGCAGTCCCTGTGGCCTGATGAGCAGCACGATGATGAGCACCAGCAGGGCCCCGACGAACTTGAACTCCGCCGGTACGAACAGTGTGGTGAGCTCGGTGAAGAGGCCGACGAAGAAGGCCCCGATGATCGCGCCCCAGATGGTGCCGAGACCACCGAGCACGGTGGCGGCGAAGACCAGCAGCAGGATCTTGAAGCCGACCTGGTAGTCGAAGCCCTGGGTCAGGGCCAGCAGCGCGCCGGCGAGTCCGGCGAGCGCGGTTCCGCCGATCCACACCAGCGAGATGACCCGCTCGACGTTGATGCCGGTCGAGGCGGACAGTGCCGGGTTGTCGGCCACCGCGCGGGTGGCCTTGCCCAGCCGGGTGAACTGCAGCAGCGAGGTGGTCGCCACCAGCACGATCATCCCGAGGAGGATCACCGCGAGGTCGCGCGAGGTGATGAGGATCGGGCCGAACTCCCAGGGCCGCACGGCGGCGTACTGCGAGTAGTTGCGGCTCTGGGCGCCGGAGAAGAACTGGAAGATGTTGCGCAGGAAGATCGACAGACCGATGCTGACGATCATCATCGCGATGACGCCGGTGCCGCGACGCCGCAGCGGTTTCCACAGCGCGGCGTCGTTGACCCAGCCGAAGGCGCCGGAGGCGATGAAGGCGATGAGGACCGCGAAGACCACCGTCAGGTTGAGCCCGCCGATCCGGATCGCCCCGGGCAGCTGGTCGACGGCGTAGGCGATGATCGCGCCGAAGGTGATCAGCTCGCCGTGGGCGAAGTTCGTCAGCCCGGTGGTCCCGAAGATCATCGACAGGCCGAGCGCCGCCATCGCGAGGAGCACCGAGAAGACCAGGCCGCCGACGAAGAGCTGCGCCGCCTGGGTGAGCTTGCCCGAGACGCTGTTGGGGTTCTCGCCGACCGGGAACGTGATCGAGACGTCGTTGTCGAGGTTGATCGAGATGCTCCGCTCGAGGTCCTCGCCGTTGGTCAGGGCGGCTCCCTCGGGGAGGGTCTCCTCGTCGATGACGACGACGAACTCCTTGCCGAGGTTCTCCACCGAGGTGCCCGGGAGCGGGACCTCGAAGGTGCCGTCGGCCGCGGAGGTCGCTTCGCCGACCGGGTTGCCGCTGCTGTCCTCGACGGTGAAGTCGACGCCTTCGACGGGCGCAGCGGGTGTCTCCCGGCGGTCGCAGATGCGGCCGATGATGGAGATGGTGTCGTCGTCGCTGGCCTTGGGCAGCACGCAGGGTGCGGCCGACTCGGCGGCTGACGTGTGGCTCGGACCGGCCGCGCTCGACGGGGCCGTGGCGTTCGCTGGGGCGGCGAGCAGAAGCACCGCGCCCATCAACGAGACGATCACGGACACGACAAAGGTGAGAACGGTCCGAGAGGGTCGGGCGGGCATAGGGCTCCTTCAGCCTCGGCTGACGTGTGCAGGGCTCGGGGACGACGCGTACGACGTTGTCGTCTTCGTCACCTCTGGGCTCTGGGGGATCACCCTAGGGTGTCGGGGTCCGAGGGGCGAGATCGGCGCGCGAATCGTTTCCTCGCCGTCACACAGCGTGTCGGTGCATCACGCCCGTCTGGGACGGATGTACCAGTTCGTTCCGCCGAGGTGGGGAATCGGTACCCCAGCAGGTATCCTCTTCTGGTTTGGGAGAACTCGGGGGAGTGTGGTGACGTGCGCCGGCGACGTGCCGGTACGCGTGGGGTACGGGCAGAGCTGGGAGGTACCGCGGTGACGCGTGGTCAGGTGCTGGTGCGTGAGGCCGAGTGCGGCGACGTACCTGCGTTGTCCCGACTGTGGGACGCCCCGGACGAGGAGCGGGTCGCCAGCTCGATCGAGCGCCACGCCGACCAGGTCGACACCCGCGTCGTGGTCGCCGAGGTCGACGGCACGGTCGCCGGCTGCGCCTACCTGCGGATCGCGTTCGTCTTCCCGCTCGACTCCGATCCGGCGGTCCACGTCAGCCACCTCCAGGTCGACCCCGACCTGCCGTCCGCCGACGTGGGCGCGGCCCTGCTCGAGGCGGCCCTCGGCTGGGCCGAGGAGCGCGGCGTCAGCACCCTGCTCGCCGGGTCCGCCGCTGCGGACCGCGACTCCAACCGTTTCCTGGCCCGGCTCGGGCTGAGCCAGGTGGGAGTGCTGCGCGCAAGCACCGTTCTTGCGCTGCGGTCGCGGCTGCTGCGCGAGGAGACCGTCGCGCCGCGAGGCCTGGCGCGCGGCACCCGCCGCACCGGACAGGTCGTCGCCATGCGCCGCTCGCAACGACGGCTCCGGGCCGGCGACGTCAGCCTCTGACCCCGGCCCCACCCCCGGGCCCGACCCCGGCCGGACCTGTCGGTGGTCGGCACTAGCATCGCCCTCATGTCCGCGACTCCTGCCGTCCCCACCGACCGGCCCCGGCTGCTGCTGCTCGACGGTCACTCCCTGGCCTACCGCGCCTTCTTCGCGCTGCCGGTGGAGAACTTCTCCACCACCACGGGTCAGTCGACCAACGCGGTCTACGGCTTCACCTCGATGCTCATCAACGTGCTGCGCGACGAGGCCCCCACGCACCTCGCGGTCGCCTTCGACGTCTCGCGGCAGACCTTCCGCTCCGAGGAGTACGTCGAGTACAAGGCGAACCGGTCCTCGTCGCCGACCGAGTTCAACGGCCAGGTGTCGCTGATCAAGGAGGTGCTCGACGCCCTGCGGGTCCCCTACGTCGAGAAGCCCGGTTTCGAGGCCGACGACGTGATCGGCACGCTGGCCACCCAGGCGCGGGCCGAGGGCTACGAGGTCCTGGTCTGCTCCGGGGACCGCGACTCCTTCCAGCTCGTCGACGAGCTGACCACCGTCATCTACCCGATGCGGGGCGTCTCGGAGATGAAGCGGATGACGCCCGACGCGGTCGAGGAGCGCTACGGCGTCCCTCCCCACCAGTACCCCGAGCTCGCCGCGATCGTGGGGGAGACCTCCGACAACCTGCCGGGCGTGCCGGGCGTCGGACCGGGCTTCGCGGCCCGCTGGATCAAGCAGTACGGCGACCTCGACGGCGTCATCACCAACGCTGACAAGATCACCGGCAAGAAGGGCGAGTCGCTGCGTGAGCACCTCACCGACGTGCTGCGCAACCGCCGCCTCAACGCGCTGGTGCGTGACCTCGACCTGCCGCTGACGCCGGTGGACCTCAAGATCCAGCCGTGGGACCGCACCGAGGTCCACAAGGTCTTCGACAGCCTGGAGTTCCGGGTGCTGCGCGACCGGCTCTTCGAGACCCTGACCTCGGAGGAGGAGATCGAGGGCGACGGCTTCGAGGTCGGTGTCACCGAGCTCGCCCCGGGCGGGTCGGGGGCGTGGTTGGTCTCGCACGCCTCGACCGGCGAGCGGGTGGGGGTGCACGTCCGCGGGGTCTGGCGCGCCGGTACCGGCGACGTGCAGGGCCTGGCTCTCGCGACCGCCGACCAGGCGGTGTGGGTGGACGCCTCGGCGATCACGCCCGAGGACGACGCGGCGCTCGGTGCGTGGCTGGCCGACCCCGCGCAGCCCAAGGTCCTCCACGACGCCAAGGGACCCATGCTGGCCCTGGCCGCCCGTGACTGGACGCTGCTCGGCCTCGACCGCGACACCGCGCTGTCGGCGTACCTCTCGCGGCCCGACCAGCGTTCCTACGACCTGGCCGACCTCACCCTGCGCTACCTCAAGCGCGAGCTCAAGGTGGGTGGCGAGGACGACGGTGACCAGCTCACCCTCGACATGGGCGACTCCCGCGACGCTGAGATCGGGGCGGTGCACGCCCGCGCCATCCTCGACCTGGCCGAGGCCCTCGACGAGGAGCTGGCCGACCGGGGCGGCACCGCCCTGCTGGCCGACGTCGAGCTGCCGCTGGTCACCGTGCTGGCCCAGATGGAGCAGCTCGGCATCGCGGTCGACACCGAGCGTCTCGAGGAGCTGGAGTCCGGCTTCGGGGAGGGCGTGCGCACCGCGGCGCAGGAGGCCTACGACGTCATCGGCAAGGAGATCAACCTGGGCTCGCCCAAGCAGCTCCAGGTCGTGCTCTTCGACGAGCTGAACATGCCGAAGACCAAGCGCACGAAGACCGGTTACACCACTGACGCCGACGCACTGCAGTCGCTGCTCGAGAAGACCGAGCACCCGTTCCTGCAGCACCTGCTGCGCCACCGCGACGTCATCCGGCTGCGTCAGACCGTGGAGGGCCTGCTCAAGACGGTGCAGCCCGACGGCCGCATCCACACCACCTTCAACCAGCTCATCGCCGCCACCGGGCGGCTCTCCAGCACCGACCCGAACCTGCAGAACATCCCCGTGCGCACCGAGGAGGGGCGCCGCATCCGCGAGGCCTTCGTGGTCGCCGAGGGCTACGAGTCGCTGATGACGGCCGACTACAGCCAGATCGAGATGCGGATCATGGCCCACCTCTCGGAGGACGCCGCCCTGATCGAGTCGTTCCGCTCGGGCATGGACTTCCACTCCGCGACCGCGTCGCGGGTCTTCGACGTGGAGCCGTCCGCGGTCACCGGCGAGATGCGCGCCAAGATCAAGGCGATGAACTACGGCCTGGCCTACGGCTTGTCGGCCTACGGACTCTCCCAGCGGCTCGAGATCGAGCCGGCCGAGGCCCGCGGGATGATGGACGAGTACTTCGAGACCTTCGGGGGCGTGCGCGACTACCTCGGTGGCGTCGTCGACGAGGCGCGCCGTTCGGGCTTCACCGAGACCATCATCGGCCGCCGCCGCTACCTGCCGGACCTGACCAGCGACAACCGCCAGCGCCGCGAGATGGCCGAGCGGATGGCGTTGAACGCCCCGATCCAGGGCTCGGCCGCCGACATCATCAAGGTCGCCATGCTCAAGGTCGACACCGCGATCGGCGCGGAGGGCCTGGCCTCACGGATGCTGCTGCAGGTCCACGACGAGCTCGTGCTCGAGGTGGCGCCGGGGGAGCGCGAGGCGCTGGAGGGGCTCGTACGCCGCGAGATGGCGGCCGCGGCCGACCTCACCGTGTCGCTGGACGTCTCGGTCGGCACCGGACACAGCTGGCACGAAGCCGCTCACTGACCCCTGGTCGTCACGGGAGGGGCCGCCGCCCCGGCCCCGCCCCGGCGGCCCGCGCTCCCGGTCGTCCTCGCGCAGCCGCCACCAGCTGACGGCGAGCAGGACGACCAGCAGCACCGCGTCGACGGTGGTGACCGCGACGAGGGTCTCGGTGACGGTCGTGGCCTGGCTGATCCCGGAGAGCCACCGCCAGGAGCGCCGCCCACACCAGGTAGACGGTGCGGTCGCGACTGCCGGGCCACCAGGCGCTGTAGACGAGCAGCTGGATGGTCGACAGGATCGTGCCGAGGACGGCGAAGAGCCACAGCTGGTCCTGGATCTCGGCGTACTCCTGGCCGCCGACGAAGACCAGCGCGACCCCGCTCAGGGCCCAGGCCGCGATCGTGCCCACGGCGCCGAGACCGAGCACCAGGGCGACGCTCGCGTCAGCGCCGTACGACGGGCGTGGGCCGTGGAGAGGGAGGGGAAGGCCACCACGATGACGAATTGCGGGAGGAGCACAGCAGGCTCTTGACGAGGATGAGGCCACCGGCGTAGAGCCCGGCGTCGTGGCTGTCGAGGACCGCCCGGACGAGGATGACGTCGGCGTTGGACAACGCGAAGAAGGCCAGCAGGACGTGCGAGTTGGAGGCGACCTCGCGCAGCACCTCCGACCCGGAGTGGTCGCCGGTGCCCGACGGCGCACGCCGGTCGGCGCCCGAGCGCAGCGCCCGCCCACCCGACCAGCGCCGGCACCACGAAGCCGACGAGCATGCTGAAGGCGGCCACGGTCTCGGTCGGCTGCCACAGCAGGACCAGGGTCGCGGCCAGGCGCGAGAGGCCCATGCCGAGGTAGACCAGCGCCAGCGGGAACCAGCGACGCTCGCCCTGGAGGATGCCCGAGACGCCGCCGACCACGGTCATGGGCCACACCACGAGCGCCACCAGCGCCAGCCGTGGCCAGCGCAGGTCCAGCACGATCTCGAAGACCGGGGTGAGAAGGAGGCACGCGGCCGCCAGCACCCAGGCGCAGCGGTAGGTGACGCGCAGCAGCATGCCCTCGATCTGTCCGACCCGGTCGGGGTCGGACGCCACGCGGCGCGCACCGGCGGTCTGCAGCCCGAGCATCAGCGCGCCGACCACGGAGCAGACCCGTGAAGGCGGCGAAGCCGCCGTACTCCCGCGGCCCGAGCAGTCGGGCGGCCAGCACCGTGGAGGCGTAGGTCGCCAGGTTCATCACCGCGATGGCGAGCGCGATGGAGGCGCCGCGGCCATCAGCCGGGAAGGGGACCGCATGCGGGCCAGCCTAGGGCTGAGGGTCAGGGCGCGAGCAGGCGCGCCACGAAGATGGCGGTGCCGGGCACCAGCCGACCGCGCATCGGGCCCCAGCCGCCCCAGATCCGCTCCAGGCCCTCGGGCCACTGCGGCTCGTGGAGCGCGGTCAGCATGAAGCGCTGCTCGGCCAGCAGCGCGACCCAGTCGCCGAGGGTGCGGTGGTGCTCGACGTACTGCGCGACGCCGTCCTCGTTCTCCTCGACGTACGGCGTGCGGTCCGGGTCGGAGCTGGTGATGTGGAGCCCGGCCTCGCCGGCGTCGTCGGGCATCGACCAGCGGACCGGGTGGGTGACGGAGAAGGCGAAGCGGCCCCCGGGGCGCAGCACGCGGGCGACCTCGGCGAGCAGCTGGTCGCCGTCGGCGACGAACTGCAGAGCGCCGAAGGAGGAGAAGACGACGTCGAGGCAGTCGTCGGCGAAGGGCAACCGGCTGGCGGTGGCGCAGACCGACGGCACCGGGGTGCCGCTCGCCTTCGTGGATGGCGTCGTGAGGGTGCTGGAGCTGGCGCTCGCTGACGCGTCGAGCCCGAAGGCGACCGCGCCCTGGCTGCGCAGCCCGGCGCGAGCACTGCCCGGCGCCGCTGCCGATCTCGAGCACGGTGCAGCCGGAGACGTCGCCGAGGACCTGGAGCTCGGCCTCCTGGTGCCCCTCGGGCCCCCACACGAAGCCGACGTCGCCGAGGAAGTCGCCGTGGGTGGACTGGTACTCGTCGGCGTAGGCGTCCCACTCGCGGCGGTTCGCACGCAGCGTCTCCGCCTCCGAGGCGGGTCAGCGGGCCGGCTGGACGCCCTCCGGCAGTTCGCTCACCCCTGACTTGTACGCAATCCGGGGCGCGAGGGCAAGCCGAGGGAGGCGGGCGGGGCTCGGTTGGATCCTCGGGAGGCCGAGCGGCGTATTCCTGACAGGCGCGTGTGGAGTCCGGCTGCGCCACGGACAGAGATGGCTCCCGCTCGCTATCAGCAGCGTTTGCTGCGTTCGCCTTCGGCCGGGCTCGACCCGACCCCGAGTCGGCGGAAACCGACCTCGGTAGTGAAAACGGCTTCGCGCGTGCCCGCTCGACCTCCATCCATCCGAAGGTCTTCACATCACCTTATGACCAGTCCACTTTCTGCTCTCCCCGACTCCCAGACTCCGCAGGTTGCGGTCAACGACATCGGGTCGGAAGCAGACTTCCTCGCCGCCATCGACGAGACCATCAAGTACTTCAACGACGGCGACATCGTCGAAGGCACCATCGTCAAGGTCGACCGTGACGAGGTCCTCCTCGACATCGGTTACAAGACCGAGGGTGTCATCCCGAGCCGCGAGTTCTCCATCAAGCACGACGTGGACCCCTCGGAGGTCGTCGAGGTCGGCGACCAGGTCGAGGCCCTCGTGCTCCAGAAGGAGGACAAGGAAGGCCGTCTGATCCTGTCCAAGAAGCGCGCACAGTACGAGCGCGCCTGGGGCACGATCGAGAAGGTCAAGGAGGAGGACGGCGTCGTCGAGGGCACC
>CAVQOY010000014.1:0-411284 GCA_963714625.1 uncultured Actinomycetota bacterium
GCGCGGCGTGTTGCCGAGATCCGCGTCCGCCAGAAGCTCGCTTCGAAGACACGCGTCGTAGACGCGATTGAACCGGTGGTGGACACTGGAGACGAGGAGGATCCCGTATGACAGCCAGCACAGCACCGGCAGGAGCGAAGTTGCCCGCGTCGACCATCCGTCTGGCGCGTGCCCTCGTCCTGGACGCGCAGCGCCGCGGTCGTCGGATGGAGCCGGACATTGAAGCGGTGGCGCGCATCGAGATCCCCGAGGACGACCAGCGGGACTGAACGCCCGGATCTGAGGGTTACTGCTCGCTCGGGTCGGCCAGCTCCTCGTCGTACACGGCCTCGTAGGCGTCGATGAGAGCCAGGGCCGTCCGCACCAACGAGTCGATGACGACGTGACGATGGGCGGCAGTCGCCTCCGGCCCGTCCCCGAGGTCGGCCTCCAGCGGCAGCATCTCCGGCGGCCTGCTTGATGCGCCTCGCCTCCGCCCGGCTGAGATCGAACAGGTCGCTCTGGAGCACGAACCCGTGCAGCGTGGAGGCCAGGTCGGCCTTGCCGTAGCCGTCCACCTGGGCGAGCACGTCGAGGGCGACGTCCAACCACGTCGTGTCGCCGGCGTCGCTCTCATCGAGCTCGTCGCTGACCTCGTCGTAGACGAGCATGGTGGCGGCGTGGACGCCGGGGTTGTCCTCCTGCCAGTCGTCCCACGGCATGGCCGCCACGCGCCGGATGAACCGTTCCGCCTTCGGCTCATCGCCGGCCGCAAGATGCTTCATCGCCGCAGGAGAGGGTTCGTCGCGCCGTCCGTCTGGGCGTTGAACTGCTCGTTGCTCTGCTGGCCCAGAGCTGATCGTCAGCCGGGCGAACTCGTCACGCTTGCCGAACGTCGGGTCGAACTCGAGTGGCAGGCTCATGGCGGCTGAGGAGACGCGGGGCGCGCGGTGCCTATGCTCAGGCTCGTGGCGACACCGGTGCTGGCCACCAAGCTCTTCATCCCGACCCGCCGGTCGGAGGCCGTGGCGCGCGAGCGGCTGACGGACCGGCTGGACGAGCTGCTGACCCCCGGCCACCGGCTGGGGCTGGTCTCCGCACCGCCGGGGTTCGGCAAGACGACCGTCCTCACCGAGTGGATCGGCCGGCTCACCGAGCGACGCCCCGACGTCCGTGTCGCCTGGGTCGCGCTCGACGAGGGCGACAACGACGTCCCCCGGTTCCTCGCCCACCTCGTGGCCGCCCTGCAGCGGACCGGGCTGGATCCGAGCGCCGCGCCCGACCCCTCCACCCCGGGCCTCGACACGGTTGCCGGCCTGGTCAACGACCTCGCCGACGACGCCGGCACGCGTGTGCTCGTCCTCGACGACTTCCACGTCATCACTGAGCCCCAGGTGCACGAGGCGGTCGCGTTCCTCGTCGAGAACCTGCCCGAGCGGCTCCGGGTCGTCCTGGCCACCCGGGCCGACCCGCCGCTGGCGCTGCCGAGGCTGCGCGCCCGCGGCCAGCTCGTGCGAGCTGAGAGCCGCCGACCTCCGGTTCACCCCCGCCGAGGCCCACGCCTTCCTCACCTCGGCCATGGGGCTCGCCGTCACGGTCGAGGACGCCGAGGTGCTCGACGAGCGGACGGAGGGCTGGGTCGCCGGGCTGCAGCTGGCCGCCCTGTCGCTGCGCGGCGTCACCGACGGCGACGAGGTGGCCGCCTTCGTCGGAGCGTTCGCGGGCAGCAACCGGTTCGTCATCGACTACCTCGCCGACGAGGTCCTGGCCCGGCAACCGACGGCCACGCGCGACTTCCTCCTCACGACCGCCGTGCTGCAGCGGCTCACCGGTCCGCTCTGCGACGCCGTCACCGGTCGCAGCGACGGAGCGGTCACCCTCGAACAGCTCGAGCGCAGCAACCTCTTCGTCGTACCGCTCGACGCGGACCGCAGCTGGTACCGCTACCACCACCTCTTCGCCGATGTCCTGCACGCGCGGCTCCTCGCCGAGCGACCCGACGAGGTGGCGACCCTGCACCGACGGGCCAGCGACTGGTACACCGCCCACGGCTCGCCGGTCGACGCCGTCGACCACGCGCTGGCAGCGGGCGACGCCGCCCACGCCGGTCTCCTCGTCGAGCGGGCGATCCGCGACGTACGGCTCGAGCGCCAGGACGGGCTGCTGCTGGCGTGGGCGGACGCGCTGCCCGAGCACGTCGTACGACGCAGCCCGGTGCTCAGCATCCTGACGGCCTTCGCTCGGCTGATGTCCGGCGACCTGGAGGGTGCTGACGCGTGGCTCGACCACGCGGAGGCGGTCCTGGCCGCGGGGGAGTCCGACGCTGAGCTGCGGGCCGGCTGGGCTGACACCGAGGACCTGCGCACGGCCGCGGGGCACATCGAGATGTATCGCGCCTCGCTGGCCCAGGCGCGCGGCGACGTCGCCGGCACGGTGCGTCACGCCCAGCTCGCGATCGACCACGCGGGGGACGAGGGACACTTCGTGCGGGCGGCCGGCTCGGCGTTCCTCGGTCTGGCCGCGTGGGCGGCCGGCGACGTCCACCGGGCGCTGACCGCGTTCGGGGAGGGCGTGCGCAGCCTGCGCCTCGCCGGCAACCTGGTCGACGCGCTGGACGCGACGGTCGTGCTGGCCGACCTGTGGGTCGCGGCCGGTCGGCCGAGCCGCGCCCGGCGGCTGTACGACGACGCGCTCGCCCAGGCGTTGGCCACCGAGCCGCGCCCTCGGGGCATCGCCGACTTCCACGTCGGGCTGGCGCAGCTCGACCTCGAGGTCGACGACCTGGCCGGCGCCGAGGAGCACCTGGAGGCCGCCCGCGTGTCGGGGCAGCGCGCCTCGATCAGCGAGAACCGGCATCGGTGGTCGGTCGTCCGCGCCGGGGTCCACGCCGCCCGTGGCGAGCACGACGCCGCTACCCGGCTGCTGGACGAGGCGGCGGCGGCGTACCGGCCGGGCTTCTACCCCGACGTCCGGCCGATCGCTTCGACGAGGGCCCGGGTCCGGATCGCCGCCGGTGACCTGGCCGGGGCCGCGGCGTGGGCCGAGGAGCGCAGTGTCACCGTCGACGGCCCGGCCGACTACCTGAAGGAGCACGAGCTGCTCACCCTGGTGCGGCTGCTCCTGGCGCGAGCCCGCGCCGACGGCGACGACGTCGCGCCGGTGTCGGCGCTCCTCGACCGGCTCCACGCCGCCGCGGCGGCGATGCAGCGTCACGGCAGCCGGAGGGAGATCCAGGTGCTCCAGGCGCTGGCCCACCACGCCGCCGGCGACGAGCGGCGCGCGCTCGAGGCGCTCGCGCGCAGCTTCGCCGACGCGCCCGAGCCGGAGGGCAATGTCCGGCTCTACCTGGACGACGGTGCGCCGATGCGCGACCTGCTCGCTCGCGCCGCGGCCGCGGGGAACGAGCACGCCCGGCGGCTCGTCCGCCCCGCCACTCCCGTCGTCACATCGTCTCCGGGTCTCGCCGACCCCCTCAGCGAACGCGAGCACGAGGTGCTCCGGCTGCTGAGCAGTGAGCTGACCGGTCCGCAGATCGCCCGCCACCTCTACGTCAGCGTCAACACCCTGCGCACCCACACCAAGCGCATCTTCACCAAGCTCGACGTGACGTCGCGGGCCGCCGCCGTACGCCGTGCCCGCGAGGTCGGGCTGCTCTGACACCAGGGCCGGTGTCACATCGTCGATCACCTCATGTGGTGACGCCCGCTCACCACGTCCGTCCCTAGCGTCCAGACAGGCCGCGACACCGCGGCGCCAGGACAGGAGCCGGACATGAGCATCACCCCCACCACCCTCACCCGCGGCGCAGCGGCCGCCGCCGTCGGTGCAGGCGCCGTCTTCATCGGGATCCAGATCGGCCACCCGCACCTCGACGCCGAGAGCATCCAGACGACCGAGCTGGCCGTGCGCGGCTCGCTCAAGGTGCTGATGGCGGCGCTGGCGCTGGTCGCCATCACAGGCATCTACCTGCGCCAGGTCCGCCAGACCGGCGTCCTCGGTCTCGTCGGCTACGCCATCTACTCCGCCGGCTACCTGCTCATCCTCGGCTCGTCGTACGCCGCGGCCTTCATCCTCCCGGCGGTCGCCGAGACCGACCCCGCCTACGTCGACGGCCTGATCGCCGTCGCGAAGGGTGAGCCGACGAGCGTCGACGTCGGCGCGTGGGCGACCCTGCAGCAGCTCCAGGGGTTCGGCTACCTGGTCGGCGGTCTGATCTTCGGCATCGCGCTCTACCGCGCCGGCGTCCTCACCCGGTGGGCCTCCGCGCTGCTCGCGGTGAGCGGCCTGGTCTCCGCGGCGCTGACCTTCCTGCCCGACGCCTTCTACCGCTTCCTGGCCTACCCGAACGGCATCGCCATGATCGCCCTGGGCTGGTCGCTGTGGCGCTCGGTGACGTCCGACGACACGGCGGCCACCGAGGCGGCGCCCCTCACCGCGGCGGGTGCGCGGTGACGACGGCGACTTCGCCGACGTCCCGGCCGGCACCGAGCCGGCCGGGGCGCGGTTCGTCGTACGCCGTCCCGGGGGCGCTGGTTCTGCTGAGCCTGGTGCCGCTCGTCGCGGGGTCGCTGCGGCTGGTGGAGGTGCTCGGCGGGCCGGCGGCGCTGCCCACGAACCCCCGTATCGACGCCTCCCCGGCACCGATCGTCGTCCACGTCCTCGCCGCGGCGGCCTACGCGCTGGTGGGGGCCTTCCAGTTCCCCGCGCGCCTGCGCCGGCGTCACCGCGGCTGGCACCGCGGCGCCGGACGGGTGCTGGTCGTGGCCGGTCTGCTCGTCGCGCTGTCCGGGCTCTGGATGACGCTCTTCTACGCCGGCGCCCCCGGGGGCGCGCTGCTGTGGGCGGTGCGGCTGGTGGTCGGCTCCGCCATGGCGGCCGCGCTCGTGCTCGGGATCACCGCCATCCGCCGCCGGGACGTCACCGCGCACCGGGCCTGGATGATCCGCGCCTACGCGCTCGGCCTCGGAGCGGGGACCCAGATCTTCACCGAGGGGATCGGCAAGACCGCGTTCGGGGAGGGCGATCTGAGCAAGGCCCTCTCGGTCAGTGCCGGCTGGCTCGTCAACATCGCGGTCGCGGAGTGGGTCATCCGCCGTCCCGCCGTACGCCGAGCCCGGCTGGCAGGAGGCCGGTCATGACGCGCTACGAGCTCCGCGTGGCCGGTCATCTCGACGGCCGCTGGTCGGCCTGGCTCGAGGGGTGGTCGGTCACCCAGGAGCCCGACGGCACCACGCGTCTGTGCGGCGAGGTCGACGACCAGGCCGCTCTTCACGGCGTCCTGGGACGCATCCGTGACCTCGGCGCCACCCTGCTCTCGGTCCAGAGCTCGTCCACCTCGTCCCGATGATCAAGCTCCGCACGCGTCGGCACCTCCCACGGCGTACTCCACCGGGAGTAGGCGCTCGCCCAACAGCCACCCCACGGCGGACGCGGGGGAGGGCCCCGCGCCGCGACGGTGGACCCATGACCTCCCTGACGCAGACCCTCAGCACGCATCCACGCCGGTCCCTGGCCGGCCTCCTCCTCTTCGTCGTCCTCGCCGGCTTCTTCGGCGGATCCGTCGCCGGCGCCCTCAGCGACGACGGCGGCTTCGCGCCGGCCGACGCCGAGTCGGTGACCGCGATCGAGGCCATCACCGACGCCACCGGCGAGTCGCCCTCACCCGGCGTCGTCCTGTTGGTGGGCGAGGACGGCGGCCCGGCCGCCACCCCGGCCCAGGTCGAGTCGGCCACCGAGCGGCTCGGCGAGATCGACGGCATCAGCAGCGTCGTCTCCGCCGCCAACGCGCCACCCGCGGCGAGCGAGGGCCTCGTCTCCGAGGACGGCAGTCGCTCCCTGGTCCTCGGCACCCTGGCCGCCGGCGCCGACGACGGCGAGGTGACCGAGGCGGTCGTCGAGGCCTTCGCGGACGACGCCGAGATCACCGTCGGGGGCGAGGTCGTCGGCGGCAACCAGCTCGGCGAGACCGTCGAGTCCGACCTCGCCCGCGCCGAGACCTTCGCCTTCCCGCTCCTCCTCGTGCTGTCGCTCATCTTCTTCGGCGGCCGCGCCGCCCTCATGCCCCTCGTCGTCGGTGTGACGACGATCCTCGGCACCTTCCTGGCGCTCCAGGGCATCAACCAGGTCTACGGCCTGAGCATCTTCGCGCTCAACCTCGTCATCGGGCTGGGCCTCGGCCTCGCCATCGACTACACGCTCTTCCTCGTCACCCGCTACCGGGAAGAGGTCGCGCGCGTCGGCGCCACACCCGAGGCCATCGCCACCACGATGCGCACCGCCGGGCGCTCGGTCGTCTTCTCCGCCGCCACGGTCGCGGTCGCGATGGCGACCCTGACCGTCTTCCCGCTCGGTTTCCTCAAGTCCATGGGCATCGCGGGCGCCGTCGTCGCGGTCGTCGCCGCGCTCGCCGCGCTGCTGATCTCCCCGATGGTCTTCGGCCTCTGGGGCGCCAAGCTGCTGCGCCGCTCGAGCCGCAACAGGGCCGCGGACGACCGAGGCCGCTGGTACCGCCTCTCCCACGCCGTCATGCGTCGCCCCGGCGCCGTCGCGGCCACCACCATGCTCGTCATGCTCGGCCTCGCCCTGCCCGCGCTCTCCGCGGTCTGGACGCCGGTCGACTCCACCGTCGTGCCCCCCGACCAGAGCGCCCGCGTCGTGTCCGACGCCATCGAGGACGAGTTCGCCGGCAGCGGCAGCTCGCCCATGACCATCGCGGTCGCGGCCGGCAGCAACAGCACCGCCGCCGTCTCGTCGTACGCCGACCAGATCGCCGACCTGCCCGGGGTCGCCGCCGTCAGCCCACCCGTCCAGCTGAACCCGGAGCTCTGGCAGGTCGACGTGGCCGTCACCGGTGACCCTGCCGGCGACACGGCGCAGAACCTCGTCACCAAGGTCCGCGACCTCGAGGCACCGTTCGAGGCCCAGGTCGCCGGCCCGGCCGCGGACTTCGTCGACCAGCAGCAGGCCATCGCCAACGCGCTGCCTCTTGCAGCGGGACTTCTTGTCGGCATGACGGTCATCGTGCTGTGGCTGATGACCGGTTCGGTCGTGCTGCCGATCAAGGCGGTGCTGATGAACGTGCTCACCGTCGGTGCCTCGCTCGGAGCGCTGGTGTTCGTCTACCAGGGCGGGCGGTTCACCGACCTGCTCGGCTACACGCCCAACGGCGGCATCGAGCCGACCGACTTCCTGGTCGCGACCGCGCTCGTCTTCGCGCTGTCCACCGACTACGGCGTCTTCCTCCTCGGCCGCATCAAGGAGCTGCGCGACGCCGGCGAGGGCGAGCGGGAGGCGGTCGCGCTCGGCCTCCAGCGCACCGGCGCGGTCGTCACCGCGGCAGCGATCCTGCTGGCCGTCGCGATCGGGGCCTTCGCCACCAGCTCGATCTCGTTCATCCAGCAGATCGGCATCGCCACCGCGTTCGGGGTGCTGGTCGACGCCTTCATCGTCCGCTCCCTGCTGGTGCCGGCGCTGATGGGCCTGCTCGGCAAGTACAACTGGTGGGCGCCGATGTGGCTGCGTCGCCTCCACGACCGGATCGGCTTCCGGGAGGAGGGCGCGCCGGCGAGCGACGAGCGTGAGCTCGTACCTACTCCCTGAGGAGGATGCCCGGGAGGGGGAGCGGCGACTACCGTCGACGCATGAGCCTCAAGCTCCACCCCCTCCTCGTCGACGTCGGCATCGCCGCGGTCCTGGCCGCGGCGATGCTCTTCGAGCTCGCCGTCGACACCGACACCGATGCCGACGTCACGGCCGCCGGGATCGTCGTCATCCTGCTGGCGGTGCTCCCCGTCGCCCTGTGGCGGCGCCACCACCCGGGATGGGCGCTCGCCGGGTCGATGCTCGCGCTCGCCCCGCTGCAGACCGTGCTCCCGATCTACCAGACGATCCCGTTCCCCAGCATGGCCGCCGGCTTCTCGCTGGCGCTGGTGGTCCCCTGCCGCCGGATCGTGCAGGTGGGGCTCGTCGTCGCTCCCGCCGTCTTGCTCAACCTGGCAGTCGTCAGCGAGCACAGCATCGTCTCGTTCGAGACCCTGAAGAACCTTGCGTTCGTCGCCTTCCCGCTCGCCCTCGGCAACTCCGTACGCGAGCGCCGCGCCCACCTCGCCGCGCTCATCGAGCGGGCCGAGACCGCCGAGCGGACCCGCGATGAGGAGGCCCGGCGCCGCGTCGACGAGGAGCGGCTGCGCATCGCCCGTGACCTGCACGACATGGTCGCCCACTCCCTGGTCGCCATCAACGTGCAGGCCGGCGTCGCCGCCCACGTGCAGGACCCCGACCCGGAGACGAACCGGCAGATCTTCCGCGACATCAAGCAGGTCAGCGGCGAGGCGTTGGCCGACCTGCGTACGACGTTGGGCGTGCTGCGCGCGGGCGACGTCGAGGCGCCGGTGGCGCCGACACCCGGGCTGGAACAGGTCGCCGACCTCGTCGGCGTGCTGGGCACCTCGGGCGTCGAGGTGGAGCTCGACCTGGACGACGACACGAGGACGGTCACGGGCACGGCCGGCGCGACGGCGTACCGCATCGTGCAGGAGGCACTCACCAACGTCATGCGTCACGCCGGGCCGACGCGGGCGCGCGTCACCCTCCGACGCACGGGCGCCACCCTGCGGCTCGAGATCGAGAACGACCCACCGTCGACAGAGCGTCACCCGTCACCCGGCAGCGGGCACGGGCTGCAGGGGATGCGCGAGCGCGCCGTGGCGTTGGGCGGGACGCTGCACGCCGGCCCCACGGCAACCGGCGGATGGCTGGTGTGCGCCGAGCTGCCCCTCCCGGTGGCGCCGCACCAGGACCTGGCGACGGAACGGGAACCCGAGCCGGCGGCGCAGCGGGAGACCTCGCTCCGGTGATCCGCGTGATGCTGGTCGACGACCAGGCGCTGGTGCGCTCCGGCTTCCGTGTGCTCCTCGACGCCGAGCCCGAGATCACCGTCGTCGGTGAGGCCGCCGACGGCGAGCAGGCGGTGGCGCTGGCCGTCGAGACCCGTCCCGACGTCGTCCTCATGGACATCCGGATGCCGCGGCTCGACGGGCTGGAGGCCACCGCACGGATCGTGGCCGATCCCCGGCTGTCCGCCACCCGGGTCGTGGTGCTCACGACGTTCGAGCTCGACGACTACGTGTTCGGGGCGCTGCGGGTGGGTGCCTCGGGGTTCCTGCTCAAGGACATGGAGCCGGCTGCGCTGATCGAGGCGGTGCGGACGGTCGCCGGCGGGGACGCGCTGCTGGCACCCCGGGTGACGCGACGGCTGGTGGAGGCGTTCGTCGCGGGGGACGGCGGTCTCGACAAGCTCGACCACCGAGATCAGCCCGGCCCACGGGGAGGGCTCGACCACCGGCTGGAGGAGCTGACGCCCCGGGAGCGGGAGATCCTGGCGCTGGTCGGCCGGGGGCTGTCCAACCACGAGATCGCCGAGGAGCTCGTCCTCTCACCGCTGACCGTGAAGACCCACGTGTCGCGGCTGTTCCTCAAGCTGCACGCCCGCGACCGCGCGCAGTGCGTGGTGATCGCCTACGAGTCGGGGCTGGTCGTCGCCGGCGCCTGAGGGGCTACCAGGTGGGTTCCTGCGCGGCCTGCCGGTCGAGCAGCTCGCGCGCGTGCACTCCCTCGGCGCCCTCCTGGTCGAGCCCCCGGTGGAAGGAGTCGAGCATCTGCTCACCGGCCGGCCAGGGCGGGAGCAGCGGCACGTCCGGGTCCACGACGGCCTCGAGCACCACCGGCCGGTCGGCCGCGAGCGCGCGGTCCCAGGCCGACCCGACGTCGGCCGGGTCGTCGACGCGGATTCCCTCCAGGCCCAGCAGCCGGGCGTAGTCGGCGTACGGGAAGGACGGAAGCGCCTGGCTGGTGGCGAAGCGCGGGTCGCCCTCGGTCTCCCGCTGCTCCCAGGTGACCTCGGCGAGCTCCTGGTTGTGCAGCACGAGCACGACGAAGCGGGGGTCGGCCCAGTCCTGCCAGCGCGAGGCGACGGTGACGAGCTCGGCGATGCCGTTCATCTGCATCGCTCCGTCACCGGCCAGCGCCACCACCGGCCGACGCGGGTCGACCAGCTTCGCCGCCAGCCCGTAGGGCAGCGCGGATCCCATCGACGCGAGCGTCGAGGACAGGTGCGCCGGCACGCCGGGCGGCAACGTCAGGTGGCGGGCGTACCAGTAGACGACCGACCCCACGTCGACGCTGACCTGGGCATCGGAGGGCAGCCGCGGCGACAGCTCGCGCACGACGAGCTCGGGGCTGAGCGGCTCTGCAGGCATTGCCGCCCGGTCCGCGGCGATCCCGTGCCAGCGCTCGACCTGCTCGACCACGTCGCTGTGCCACGCGTAGTCGGTCCTCTCCTCCAGCAGCGGGAGCAGGGCCGCCAGCGTCTCCGCGGCGTCCCCGGTCAGGCCGACCTCCACCGGGTAGCGGTTGCCGAGGTGGCGGCCGTCGATGTCGACCTGCACCGCCCGCGCCTGGCCCGGAGCGGGGTAGAACTCGGTCCACGGGTCGTGGCTGCCGACGATCAGCAGGGTGTCGCAGTGGTGCATCAGCCAGCCGGAGGCGGTCGTGCCGAGGTGGCCCATCACGCCGCAGCTGTCCGGGGCGGTCTCGTCCCACCAGGGCTTGCCGAGCAGGCTCGTGGTGACGCCGGCGCCCAGCCGGTCCACGACCGCGCGCACCTCCTCGGTCGCGTCCTTCGCGCCCTGGCCGACCAGCAGCGCGACGCGCTCGCCGGCGTTGAGCACCTCGGCGGCGGCGGTCAGGTCCGCCTCGCGCGGGAGCACGCGCGGCACCCGCCACTCCGGTGTGGTGACGACCACCCCGTGCGTGTGCGGCGGCTCCTCGGGAGCCGGGGCGACCTGCACGTCGTGGGGGAGGACCACGACGCAGGGCGAGCGGGTGGCGAGCGCGGTGCGGAAGGCGCGGTCCAGCACGAGGCCTGCCTGCTCAGGAGCCAGCACAGCCTGCAGGAATTGGGCGGAGACGTCCTTGAACAGCCCCGTGAGGTCGATCTCCTGCTGGTACTCCGCACCCAACGCCGTCGTCGGCTGCTGACCCACGATCGCGACGACGGGCTGGTGGTCGAGCTTGGCGTCGTAGAGCCCGTTCAGCACGTGCACGGCACCGGGCCCCTGGGTGCTGACGACCACCCCGACGCCGCCGGTGTACTTCGCGTGCCCGACCGCCATGAGTGCGGCGTTCTCCTCGTGGCGCGCCTGCACGAAGGCCGGGTCACCGTCCGCCCGCCGCAGGGCGCCCATCAGTCCGTTGATGCCGTCGCCGGAGTAGCCGAAGACGCGAGGGACACCCCAGGCGCGGAGTCGTTCCACGACGAGGTCGGCGACAAGACGGTCAGTCATGCGTTGCTCCTGGGGGTGAGGTGGTCCGTGCGGTCCCCGGTGCCGTTTGAGGCAACGGGCGGGGTGCGGGACGCTCCTGGAGATCGCGCGAGGGGGCGGCCCGTGTTGTGCCATTCGCCACCGCAAGGTGAACTGGTCACCTCATGAGCCTGCCCAGCCTGCGTCACGCCAACGCCCACTTCGTCACACCCCAGCTGCTGATCGGGGGCGACCTGTCGTTCGACGAGAGGACAGCCGCGGCCCAGCTCGAGGAGCTCGTGGGCGCCGGCGTGACGCACATCGTCGACGTGCGTGTCGAGGCGAACGACGCCCCGCTGGTCGCGGAGCTGGCCCCACAGGTCGGCTACCTCCACCACGGCATCGACGACGCCGGCCAGCGGGTGGCGGCTGACTTCTTCGACACCACGGTCGGCTTCGCGGTCGAGGCCATCGACGCCGGCGGCGTCGTGCTTGCGCACTGCCACATGGGGATCAACCGCGGGCCGTCGCTGGGGTTCGCCATCCTGCTGCACCAGGGGTGGGACCCGGTCGATGCGCTCACCGCCATCCGGGAGGTGCGCGAGATCGCCTACGTCGACTACGCCGGCGACGCACTGGTGTGGCACCACGAGCGGCTCGGCAACAGCAGCTCAGCGCTGTGGAACGACCTCGAACGGGTCAGCGAGTGGCGCAAGGCGAGCCACCTCGACGTCGTCGAGGTCATCCGCAAGAAGCGCCTCGAGGAACGCTGACCGGATCTCTCGGAAGCGCTGACCGGCTCGACCGGAAAGGTGACCTCGTCAGTGGGGTCCGCCGGACGTGCAGTTCGCGCCCGATCCGGGCCCAGGAGCCCCGAGATGCCCTGAACTGCACGTCCGACGGACCCTCCGCCCGGCGAGACCGGCCGCACCGGCGGCGAGTTCGTCGGAAAAGTCGGACAACCTGGGCAACCATTCCTCCATGCCGCGCGGTACAGAGGGTGTGAACACGACGACCACCAGCCGCGACGAGGCCGGGCCCCGCCCTCGCACGAGGACCGGGGACGGTGAACGGGTGAGCTTCGACGACTTCGTCCAGGCCCGCTCCAGCCGGCTGCTGCGCCTCGCCTACCTCCTCACCCGCGACCACGCCCTGGCCGAGGATCTGCTCCAGACCGCGCTGACCAAGGCGTGGTTCGCCTGGGGTCGCATCGAGGGTGAGCCGGAGCCCTACGTCCGCCGCGTCATGGTGAACACCTTCGCCAGTGCCTGGCGCCGCAAGTGGAACGGCGAGCGCCCGACCGAGGAGCTCCCGGAGCGCCCCGGAGACGACTTCGCCACGACGAGCACCCACCGTCACGACCTGTGGGACGCCCTCGGACGGCTGCCGCGCAAGCAGCGGGCCGTCGTGGTGCTGCGCTTCTTCGAGGACCTCTCCGAGGCCGAGACCGCCCGAGTCCTCGAGTGCAGCACCGGCACCGTCAAGAGCCAGACCAGCAAGGCCCTGGCCAAGCTGCGGATCGACCCGGCGCTCGTCGCCGGCAACGAGACATGCCCCGAGGAAGGGGAGGCACGATGAGGATCGACGACCTGAGGACCACGCTGGCCGAGCACGCCGACCTGACCCACGACGAGGGCCTGAGCGACCGCGCCGGGGCCGTGCGGGGCCGCGTCCGAACCGTCCGTCGACGCCGCGCGGCTGTCGCGGCGGCCTGCGTGGCCGGCGCCGTGCTCGCGGTGCCGGCCCTCCAGGCGCTCGAGGTCACCCCGCCCGAGCCGGCCGACAGCCGCGACCTCGCCGGGCGGACGGCGCCGGAGACCCTGGTCTCCAACGGCTTCACCTACGAGTTCGAGCGCGGCATCGAGGGCACCGCCGACGAGCCGCTCGACCTCCGGCTCGACCGGAGCGACGAGCCGCGCCTGGTCAGCTGGACGGTCAACACGGGCGGCGAGGGCGTCGACGGGCGCCTGGTCGACCGGAGGTACGGCGACACCTACGACCGTGCCTGGACCGCCGGCGGCACCGGCTTCGAGACCTTCGAGTACGTCCAGGCCGACGCGCCCGCCGAGTTCCGGCTGACCCCGGCGACCGCCGGGGCGACGGGCGAGATGGCGATGGCCGTCTACACCCTCACCGACGCGGCCCCCGAGGGCGTGAGCGGCCAGGGTGTCACGTTCCGCGACGTGGTCGACGGCGCCGAGCTCCTCGGGGCGGCGATCGGGGAGCCGGGACAGGCGCGCGTCTCCGTCGACATCGAGCCGCCCGAAGGGCTCTTGCGCCTCTCCGACTTCTGCACGGCCTCCCCGCGCGACTACATGGTGCACGTGCGGATCGAGGGTCAGCGCGGCTACAGCTCTTCCTCGTGCTCGGGTGACGTCGGGGCCGATGCGGCCCGAGGCGGCTGGTTCGGCGTCGAGGTCGACGGCAGCGGCTCCGACACCGTCCGGGTCACCGCGGAGATCCACCCCGATCAGCGAGGGCGGAGCGAGCCGGTCGTCGTGCCCGGCGCGGTCCTCGGGCTCGGTGCCTACGACGACGCCCCCGGGCGGAGCATCGGGGTCACCGAAACCACCCTCGACGAGCTCATCGAGACCGAGGGCCACACCTGGGCGCTCGACGAGCTGGACGTCTCGACGCCCGGCTCCGAGCGTCACGTCGTGCGCATCGGGCCGTTCGAGGAGCGGACCTACGTCGAGACGGGCGCGGCCAACGACCCGGGGCCTGCGTCGGCGTCCGGCTTCGGCCGCCAGGTCCAGTGGTCCACGCGCATCGACGGCACCTGGGTCGGCCGCTCCTCCCAGGGACCCTCCGGAAGCTCCAGCCCCGGGCTGGAGATCCGCCTCGACAGGGGCGAGTCGATGACCATCGACCTGCGGGCGATCAGCGGAGTCGACGAGTTCCTGTCCTTCTACGTCGCGACCTACGCGCTGGCCGACTGACCGGACGGAGGGCGGCCCCGCGTCAGGCCGGCGGGCGCGCCTTCTGCGGGTACGGCGTCTCCCCGCGCGCCAGCATCTCCACGACCTTGACGATGTTGCGGGCACGGGTCTCGGGGCGCTTGACCGAGGTCACCCGGTTGACGAAGGCGAACCGGTTCTGGCTGGTGAGCACCTCCCACCACGCCTGGGCCGCCGGACTCGCGGCCACCGCGGCCGCGAGGTCCTCGGGCGCCTCCGTGGTGGCGGGCCCGGCGTAGGCCCGCTCCCACCGGCCGTCGGCCTTCGCCTGCTCCACCGCGACCCGGCCCGCCGGTTGCATCCGGCCCTCGGCCTCGAGGCGGGCAACGAGCGCGACGTTGCGCGCCGACCAGCTGCTGCGCGGGCGCCGCGGCGTGACGCGGACGGTGTAGCTCTCCTCGTCACGCTTTCCGGCCACCCCGTCGATCCACCCGACGCACAGCAGCTCCTCGACGGCGGTGCCCCACCGCAGGGTGGTGGCCGCGCCGCCGGCCTTGCCCAGCACCAGCAGCACCCCGGGAGAGGTGGCGTGGTTCGCGAGCAGCCACGCGCGCAGACCCTCGGGGTCGGGGACGAGCAGCTCCTCCAGCGGGACCACGTCGCTCAGCCGAGCTCAGTCGCAGTAGTTGCAGCCACCGGTCATCGGCAGCTCCATGTGACAGGTCGGGCACGTCGGCCGAGGCGCGGCCTCGACGACCGCGGCCTTCTTGACCGACGGTGCGCGCGTCTTCTTGGGCGCCATCACCTGCGCCTCCCCGCCGTCCTCGGGCACGTCGCCGGCCCAGCGGCGGTAGCACTCCAGGCGCTGCTGGGCGGCATGCGCGTCGGCGTCGTCGGGGGCGTCGATGCCCGCTGCGGCGAGCGCGCCGGCGTACCCGGCCCCCACGTAGCCCTTCGTGTCCACGCACAGCGCCGACAGCAGCGGCTCGCCGGCCGCCGCGCACCGCGCACCGACCCGGGTGAGGACCTCGCCGACCCACTGGTGGAGCAGCTGCTTGGTGCTGACGCCGGTCAGCCACTGGATCTGCGCGGCCAGCTCCTTGTAGGAGACGGTGGCGCCGTAGGACGTCGCCGCGTCGCGCAGCACGTCGTACGCCGCACCGGCCCACGCCTCGCGCGCCGCCTCGCCCCCGACCTCCTGCACCGTGCGCCACTCACCCTCGGCCGGCGGGCCGGTCGTCACGTCGGCCGGGTCGGTCACGGTGAAGCCCAGGCCACGCAGCACCGCCGCGGCGCCGTCCTTCCCGCCGCTGAACTCCGCGGACGTGAGGGGCTCTCCGGTCGCGAAGCCGTAGGCAACCCCCACGATCGCCTTGGACGCGTAGGTGCCGCCGTCGTGGACCAACGAGTAGCCCCGGTCCCGGTCGTAGCCGTGGGTCGCGAGGAACCCCTCCTCACCCAGCTCGTCGTGCAGTCGGACGGCTCTCAGGACGTGATCGGTGCGGACGGCGGAGAAATTGGGCATCCTCCAAAGTAGGCCCTCTCGACCCCCTCCCCGCACCTCGGTGGTCACCGCAGGGACAACGGCCCCCCCACACCACGCGAAACTGGTGTCACCCGGCGGGAACATCGGGGCGGGAGGGCCGTGTTGGGCCCGGTATGCGCAGACCCTCCGCCCCGACCGACACCACCCTGTCAGCCGACCAGGCGCCTGAGCCGGCCGCGCGGCCCAACCCGCCTCAGGCCGGTGTCGTCATTGCCGGCCTCCTCGGCGCGCTGGCGCTCGGTGGCGTCGTGTTCCTCCAGGCCGGGGGCGTCATCACGACCCTGTTCGCCGTGGGGCTGGCCTTCGGGTTCGTGCTGTTCCACTCCCGCTTCGGCTTCACCTCCGCGTGGCGCCAGCTCGTCTCGGTCCGCCAGGGCGCGGGCCTGCGCGCCCACATGCTGATGCTCGCCGTCGCCGCCACTCTCTTCGCGCCGATCCTGGCCGGCGGAGCGTCGTACGGCGGGGTCCCGCCGGCGGCCTCCTTGGCTCCCATCGGCGCCGGCGTGCTCATCGGCGCCTTCCTCTTCGGCGTCGGGATGCAGCTCGGCGGCGCCTGCGCCTCCGGCACCCTCTTCGCCGTCGGCAGCGGGCAGAGCGCCATCGTCATCACGCTCGCCGCCTTCATCGTCGGCTCCGTCCTCGGCGCCTACACGCTGTCGTTCTGGACCGACACCCTCCCGAACGCCGACCCGGTCTCCTTCGCCGACACCGGCGCGGGCTACCTCGGCGCCTGGCTGATCACGATGGCGATCATCGGCGCCGTCGTCGCCCTGACGTACGCCGTGCAGCGCGACCGTCGCGTGCCCGCGCTCGACCGGCCGCCGGCCGCCCAGGGGATCGCCCGCGCGCTGCGCGGCTCGTGGCCGCTGTGGGTGGGCGCCCTGCTGCTCGCCGGCCTCAACGCGCTGACGCTGTGGCTCTCAGGCAAGGCGTGGGGGATCACCTCGGCCTTCGCGCTGTGGGGCTCGAAGCTGCTCGACCTCGTCGGCGTCGACGTGCAGAGCTGGGACTACTGGCAGGACAACGCGGCGTCCTACGAGCAGGGCGTGCTTGGCAACGTCACCTCGGTGATGGACATCGGGATCATCATCGGCGCCCTCGTGGCCTCCGCCGCCGCCGGCTCGTGGACGCTGCACAAGCGGATCCCCGGGCGGCTCGCGCTCGGCGCGGTCGTGGGAGGGCTGCTCATGGGCTACGGCGCCCGGATCGCCTACGGCTGCAACATCGGGGCCTACTTCGGCGGCATCGCCTCCTTCAGCCTGCACGGCTGGCTCTGGGGCGTGCTGGCGCTGAGCGGCACGTTCCTGGGGCTGAAGCTGCGCCCGGTCTTCGGGCTGGGCAACCCCAAGCCCTCCGACTCCATCTGCTGATCCCGCTGCCTGGGGGCTGCAGGTGCCGAGCCCACGGCGACCCGCCGCTCCGGCGACGCGGACCAACCCGGTCCGGGCCCGTCCTGGCGGCGCCCGATTCCTGGCATTTGTTCAGATCGGGCGGTGGGGACCACTCGGAATCGTCCGAGTTGACCATGTCGGGAACCTCGCGGCCTGCCACGATGTGCGGGTGACTACCGTCGTGCACTCGGGCTGGCCTGCGCGGTCCGGCCTGCTCGACGCACTGGACAGTGCTGCGCTGCTGGTCGACCACCGAGGGCGCATCCTGGCCGCCAACGAGCTGGCGCAACGGCTCTACGGCCGCTCCGACGGGGCGCTGACCGGTCGCCTGCTCGTCACTGCCCTGTTCGGTGAGCGCGAGCAGGAGCAGGTGGAGACGGTCGTCGCGCGGGTGCTCGCCGGCGAGCGCTGGCGCGGGATCATGGAGCTGCGTCACGCCGACGGCTCGGCCCACCAAGTGGGGCTCACGTGCTCACCGCTGCGCCAGGGCAACGAGGTCGAAGGTCTGCTCGTGCTCCTCGAGGTCGCCTCCGGTGATGGCGACCGTCCCGAGCCCCGCCGTTGGCACGAGCGTGTGGCCCGCCTGGGAAGGGTCACCTCCGCGTTCAGCGCGGCTCGCTCTCTCGAGGACGTCACCCAGATCGTCGTGGCACAGAGCGCCGACGCCGTGGGTGCGACCGCGGCGTCCCTCAGCCTCCGCGACCCTCAAGACCGGAAGAGGCTCCGACTGGTAGGGATGCGAGGGGGGCGGCCCGATGACGAGGTGCGCTACGCGACGTATGCCGTGGACGCGCAGAACCCCGCCGCCGAGGCAGTGCGCACCGGGCAGCGGACGATGGCCGTGGGAGCGGCGGAGATCCGTCGCCGGTACCCCGACCTGACCGAGCGAGGAGAGCGCACGGTGCTCTGCGTTCCGCTGCACACCGGCGGGGCGACCATCGGGGCGATCGCCTTGTCCTTTCCCGGTATCCGCGTGCTGGACTCGGTCGAGCTCGACTTCTTCGACATTCTCGCTGACAACTGTGCACAGGCCGTGGAGCGCATCACCGCGCAGAAGGAAGCCGACCGGCAACGGTCCAAGCTGACCTTCCTCGCCGAGGCAGCCATCGAGCTCTCCAGCAGCCTCGACTACCAGATCACCTTGGCCAAGGTCGCCCAGCTCGTGGTCCCGGAGTTCGCCGACTGGTCGACCATCGACCTCGTCGACGACGGAGTGCTGCGCCGGTTGGCGGTCGCCCACGTCGACCCGGAGAAGGTGGAGCTCGCCCAGGAGCTGGCCGAGAGATATCCCCCGGACCCGGACGCCCCCACCGGCGCCTGGAACGTCATGCGCACCGGTGAGAGCGAGTTCATCCACGAGCTCACCGACGAGATGGTCGACGCGCTCGAGATCGAGGAGGAGCAGAAGCAGCTCGTCCGTGACCTCGAGCTCCGCAGCGCCATCACCGTCCCGCTCATCGCCCGCGGTCGGGTCCTGGGCGTCATGAGCTGGGTCTCGGCCGAGTCCGGACGCCTCTACACCGAGGCCGACCTCGCTCTGGCCGAGGACCTCGCCAAGCGGGCAGCCATCGCCATCGACAACGCCGAGCTGCACAGTCAGACGCTCGCGGCCGCCGTCCAGCTGCAGCGCGCGGTGCTGCCCGACGCGATGCCGGAGGTGCCGGGGCTGGAGCTCGCCTCCTGGTACCGCCCCTCGGGGCGCACCGAGGTCGGCGGCGACTTCTACGACGCCATCCCGCTGACCGACGGCCGGGTCGCGCTGTTCGTCGGCGACGTCATGGGGCGCGGGGTCGCCGCCGCGGCGAACATGGCCCAGATGCGCGCCGCGGTCCGTGCCTACGCCGCCGCTGACCCCCGTCCGGCTCCCGTGGTCGGAGCGCTGGACGCCATGTTCGGTCTCTACCCGACCGACCAGCTCGTGACCCTGGCCTACCTGCTCGTCGACCCCGGAAACGACACCCTCACCTTCACCAACGCCGGCCACCCGCCCCCGGTCCTGCTGCGCGCCGACGGCACCACCGAGCAGCTGCCGCTGGCCGACGGAGCGCCGCTGGGCACCGTGCCGCAGGAGCGCAGCGAGCGCTCGGTGAAGTTCTGCCCCGGCGACACCGTGCTGATCTTCACCGACGGCCTCATCGAGCGGCGTGACGAGGACATCAACACCGGACAGCAGCGCGTCGTCGACGCGCTCCCGGGGCTGGCCCAGCCCGACCTGTCGGCGGCACTGAGCGACCTCGGTAAGGCACTGACCGACCCCGGCCGCAACGACGACGTCGCGGCACTGGCCGCCCGCCGCACTCGCTGAGACCGGGCCCCCGCCACCCACGCCCCACAACGTCCTAGGAATTGGCTGCTGGGACGAGCGATCCGGATGACGTCCCGCGTTCGTGGCACGGATGAGAGGATCCCGAGGTCTGTCAGCTACGGCCCCGCGCTGGGGGTTCCCGGCCGGCCACCCTCGGCGCCCCGCGCGGCCGGATGCCTCTGAAGGCCACGCCCCTGCTGCTGGTCGGTCTGGTCGTCCTCGGCGTGCTGCTGCCGTTCTTCGGTGTCAGCCTCCTCCTGGTGCTCGCTCTCGACCAGCTCGTGCTGCGGCGCGTGCCCCGGCTGACGGAGTGGCTCGGTGCGAGCTGAACGGGGGTGCCGACCATGTCCTCGACCACGATCTGCCTAAGGTGGCAACCGTGCTGAGCGTCCACGACCTGAGGCGGACGTACGACGACACCACCGTCGTCGACGACATCTCCTTCGAGGTCCACCCGGGTCGGATGACCGGCTTCGTGGGAGCCAACGGAGCCGGCAAGACCACGACGATGCGCATGATCGTCGGGGTGCTGGCCGCGTCGGCGGGGGAGGTCCGCTGGGCCGGTGAGCCGATCACCGTCGAGCAGCGCCGCGCCATCGGCTACATGCCGGAGGAGCGCGGCCTCTACCCGAAGATGAAGGTGCGCGACCAGCTCGTCTACTTCGGGCGGCTCCACGGCCAGGACGTCCGCGGCGCCGGCGCCCGGGCCGAGGAGCTGCTCGAGCGGCTCGGGCTGGGCGAGCGGTCGGGCGACGCGTTGGAGAAGCTGTCGCTGGGCAACCAGCAGCGCGTCCAGATCGCGTGCGCGCTGATGCACCGGCCTGCCGCGCTGGTGCTCGACGAGCCCTTCAGCGGCCTGGACCCCCTCGCCGTCGACGCGATGATCTCGCTGCTGCGCGACGAGGTGTCCACCGAGGTGCCGGTGCTGTTCTCCAGCCACCAGCTCGAGCTGGTCGAGAGCCTCTGCGACGACCTGGTCATCCTCTCGGCGGGCCGCCTCGTCGCCGTCGGCTCGGTCGACGGCCTGCGCTCCGAGGCGGCGTCGCGCTACCGCGTCGTGCTGGCCGGTGACCACGACGCCCACGCGCTGGCGGGCATCCCGGGTCTCAGGCTGGTCGAGGCCGACGGGCGGCAGGGTCTGGTGGAGCTCGACGGGATCGCCCCCGAGGCCGCCCTCGGCCGGCTCATGGAGCGGTGCGGGCCGGTGGCCGAGTTCGCGCGCGTCGTACGCCCGTTGTCCCAGATCTACCGGGAGGTGGTCGCATGAGCACGCACAGCCTGTCGAGCCAGCAGCGCCAGCAGACGCCGTGGTGGCGGCTGGTCGCCGAGCGTGAGGTCACCACCCGGGTGCGGGAGAAGTCGTTCCTCATCGGGCTCGGCATCACCGTGGCGTTCGTCGTCGGGTTCTTCGTGGCGGCGTCCTTCGGCGGTGGCCCCGAGGAGTACGACGTCGCGGTGGTCGGCGACTCCGACGCCGCGCTCGTGCAGCAGGTCGAGGACACCCTGACGGCCGGCGGTGGGGGCGACGCGGACGCCACGACCGTCACCGCCGTCGGGTCGCCGACGCGGACGCCGCCGAGCGGGCCGTGACCGACGGGGACGCGGACGCGGCGCTGCTGCTCACCGACGACGGCTACGAGCTGGTCGGGGAGACCGAGGTGGGCCCGGCCCTCGCCGCGGCGGCGTCCCAGACCGTCTCCGGGGTGCAGCTGCAGGCCAACGCCGAGGAGCAGGGCGTCGACCTCGCGGCCCTCAACGCCGGCACCCAGGTCGACCAGCGCTTCCTGGACCCCGACGCCGAGGACAGCGGGACCCGGTCGACGATCGCCTTCGCCTTCACGCTGATCTTCCTGGTCACCGCGCTGGGCTACGGCATGACGATCGCGCAGAGCGTGGTGCAGGAGAAGGAGAGCCGGGTGGTGGAGATCCTCGCCGCGGCCATCCCGATCCGCTCGCTGCTGTGGGGCAAGATCATCGGCAACACCGTGCTCGCCCTGGGGCAGCTCTTGGTGGTCGTCGCCGTCGGCGTCGTCGGCATGCTCGTCACCGAGCGCGGCGAGGTGCTCGGCGGGGTGGGCTGGGCGGTCGGGTGGTACGTCGTGTTCTTCGTGCTCGGCTTCCTCGCGCTGGCCGCCCTGTGGGCCGTCGCCGGGTCGCTCTCGAGCCGGCAGGAGGACCTGCAGTCGACGACGCTGCCGATGCAGATGCTGCTGTTCATCCCCTACTTCGTGGTCGCCTTCGCCAGCGACGGCGTGGAGGTCGTGATGTCGATGGTGCCGGTGGCGTCCTCGATGATCATGCCGGCGCGGATGGCCGAGGGCGCCGTACCGGCCTGGCAGATCGGGGTCGCGATCGCGGCCACCGTCGCCGCGGCGGTCCTGTTCGTGCGCGTCGGGTCGCGGATCTACGAGCGGACGCTGCTGCGCTCCGGCGGCCGGATCGGGCTGCGCGAGGCGCTGCGGCTCGGCGCGACCTGACGGTTTGTCCGGAAAAGTAATGTTACCGAAGTGTGGAACACCTGAGGGTTGTGTGTAGGACGGCCGTGGTGTCGGGACTCCTAGCGTTGTGGACATCAGCACGAAGCCCGCCGCACCCACCGCAGCAGTCCACTCAGGAGTTCCGATGAACCGCAAGATCCTCGTCCCCCTCGCCACCGCCGTCGCCGCCGGCACCCTCGCCGTCGGGTCGGGCGCCACCTTCAGCTCGGAGACGGGCAACACGATCAGCGCGGTCACCGCCGGGACGCTGAAGCAGACCAACAGCAAGGCCGACGCGGCGATCTTCGCCCTCACCAACATCAAGCCCGGCGACACCGTCAACGGCACCGTGACCCTGACGAACACCGGCTCGCTGCCGGCCAAGTTCACCGTCACCGAGTCCAGCTCGGTCAACGGGTTCGGCAACAAGGCCGCCCCGAACGCCGCGGTCAGCAACCTGTCGCTGTCCATCACCGACACCGCCAGCGGCGCCACCGTCTACAACGGCAACTTCGGCGACCTCGTCGACGGGACCCCGGTGGCCCTCGGCTCGTCCGCGTGGGCGAAGGACGAGGCCCACACCTACAAGTTCAGCGTCACGCTGGACCCCAGCGCCCCGAACGCCGACCAGGGCAAGACCGCCAGCGCCGTCTACACGTGGAACTCCGTGCAGGAGTCCACCCCCACGGTCACCAACCAGTGATCCCGGGCTCGGGCGTCGGGGAGGACGCCTGAGCTCCACCCCGGGTGTCCCCGAGGTTCCTGAGGCCTCGGGGACGCCCACCGGGCCGCCGTACGACGGCCCCCGCGTCACCCGCCAGGAGCACCACCTGCTCGAGCCGCAGCGCTCGAGCCGCAGCGCTCGAGCCGCACCGCTCGAGCCGCACCGCCCGCCGTACCCGCGCCGACCCCGAGGAGCTCCGATGACCCAGACCGCGCCGTCCACCGCGATCCGTCGCGCCGGCCGCTTCCTCGTCAACGCCGCCGTCGTCCTCAGCGTCCTCGTGTGCGCCGCCTGGCTGGTGCCGAGCGCGCTGGGCTACGAGCGCTACGTGATCACCGGCGGGTCGATGTCGGGCACCTTCGAGAAGGGCTCGGTCGCCTTCGAGAAGCCGGTGCCGGTCACCGAGCTCCGGCGTGGTGACGTCATCACCTACCAGCCGCCCGCCGCCTCCGGCGTGACCGACCTGGTCACGCACCGCATCACCTCGATCAAGCCGGCCGAGGGCGGTGGCACCCTCTACCGCACCCAGGGTGACGCCAACCCGGACCCGGACCCGTGGCGGTTCGAGCTCACCGGGGCCACCCAGCCCGTGGTCGAGCACACCGTCCCGATGGTCGGCTACGCCTTCATCGCGCTTGCCGACCGCGACACCCGGATGCTCCTCGTCGGCGCCCCCGCGGGCCTCGTCGCACTCCTGGCGCTCCTCGAGGTCGGCAAGGCGCTGCGGCCTCGACGCGACGCCGACGTCTCCGGCTCCGTCGACGCAGGCGCCGCCCCTTCCGGGGCCGGCGCCCCGGCGGACGGCCCGTTCGTCCCGGCCCAGACCCGCGTCGAGCCTGCGGCCCAGCCGCACGCCCAGCCGCACGCCCAGCCGCACGCCGAGCCCGCCCGGGCCTGACCCCTCTGAGTCGCGGCCCCGCAGTGCGCCGCCGTGCGGTGGGGCGGTGTCCTGCCCGCGTCCTGCACAGGTGGCGTCTCGCGCCCGCGGGAGAGACGTCTCGCGGTGTTGCCGAGGTGTGGAGCGGCTGTGGCAGTCGCGTTGCCGACGGGTGGGCGGCCGGCTCCTAGCGTTGTTCTCACGGTTCCAGCCCTACGTCACCCCAGGAGCACCCCCGAATGTCCCGTCCTCTCGCACTCCTCGCCCTGGCGCTCAGCGCCGGGCTGGTGCTGCTGGGGATGCCGTCGTTCTCCGGGGCCTCCTACGTCGCGACGAGCGCCAACACCGCCAGCTCGGTGTCGGCGTCCAGCGACTGGACGCCCCCGAGCGTCAGCGTCCGCAACCCCGGCACCTCGGTCAAGGGCACCGTCACCGTCACCGCCGACGCCGCGGACGGCGAGTCCGGCGTCGCCCAGGTGGTCGTCCAGCACCGCGTCGACGGCGCCTCGACGTGGACCACGCTCTGCACCGACACCACGGCGCCGTACTCCTGCTCCTGGAACACCACCACCGTCGCGGACGGAGACTACGACCTGCGAGCCCGCGCCACGGACAACGCCGGCTACTCGACCGTCTCCAGCACCGTCCGCACCACGGTGGCCAACAACCTGGTCGTCGCGCTGACCCGCCCCGCGGACGTGGTCCGCGGCACCGTCGCACTGACGACGACGCTGAGCGGCACCGGCTCGTTGACCTACCAGGTCGACGTCCAGTACGCCCTCGCCGGCGGCACCGACTGGCGCACGATCACCGGCTGCGCCGGCCTCTCCTCGCCCTACACCTGCTCCTGGGCGACGGGGTCCCTCGCCAACGACGTGTACGACCTGCGCGCCGTGGCGGTCACCGGCACCGCCAGCACCACCTCCGCCGTGGTCAGCGACATCGAGGTCGACAACCTCGCTCCCACCGTCACCATGACCGACCCGGGCACGCCGCTGCGCGGCTCGGTGATCTTCGCCGCCACCGCGGCCGACGCCCACTCCGGCATCGCCAACGTCGTCCTGCAGTACGCCGCGACGGGCAGCTCGACGTGGAGGGACCTGTGCACCGACACCACCGCGCCGTACTCCTGCACGTTCGACACCACCGGGCTCGCGGACGGCAGCTACTCGATGCGCGCCGTGGCGACCGACCTCGCCGGCAACACCACGACCTCGGCGACGATCGCCAACCGCGTCGTCGACAACACCGTCTCCTCGGTCTCGCTCAACGCCCCCGGCACCTACCTCAGCGGGACGGTGACCCTCACCGCGGTCGCCAGCTCCTCGGCGGGGGTCACCTCGGTGCGGATCCAGCGGGCCCCCAACGGTTCGTCCACCTGGACCGACCTGTGCACCGACACCACCTCGCCGTACAGCTGCAGCTGGAACACCACCGGCGTCGCGGACGGCACCTACTCGTTGCGGGCCGTCCTGCTCGACGGGTCAGGCAAGACCACCACCTCGACCGTGTCCAACGGTCACGTCGTCGACAACACCCCACTGCGTGCCGTCGACGTGCAGACCACCGGTGCGGCGACTCTCGGCCGGCTGAGCAGCGGCGACGTGATGACGCTCACCTACTCCGAGCAGGTGAACCTGAGCTCGCTCAGCGCGGGTTGGAACGGCTCGGGTCTCGCAGTGGCGGTGCGGCTGCGCGACGGGGGCCTGCTCGGAACGGGGACCATGGGCGACACCGTCGACGTGCTCCGCTCGGTCGGCAGCAGCACCGTGGTGCCGCTCGGTTCCGTGCAGCTGAACCAGGACTACGTGAACAACAACGCGACCGCGGTGCTCAACGCCACCATGACCGCGAGCACCGTCACCGTGAACGGCGTGCCGGCCACGCAGATCACCCTCACCATGGGGTCGGTGGCCAGCGGGAGCACCTCGCTGCGCACCGTGACGGCCACGTCGGCCATGCAGTGGACGCCCAGCACCGCCGCGACCGACCTCGCCGGCCTGGCCTGCTCGTCGGCCCTCGCCACCGAGACCGGCGCTGCGGACCGGGAGTTCTGATGGGGTCCCGCAGGGGTGTCCCGCGGCAGCGCAGCGCGGGAGGGCGTGGCGCGACGGGCGCCGGGTCGGTGGTCCGGGCGGGCTCCGGCTGCCCGGTCTCTGCCGTCCTCGTCGTCGTCCTCGTCGCCGCGCAGCTGACCGATCACGTCAGCGGGGGCGCGCGACCGGCGTGGGTCGGTGTCCTCGTGGCCGCGCTGTGCTTGCTGGCGCTGCCGATCGCGGCGAGCCTGTGGACCGGGCGGATGCGCGAGTGCCGGTTCTTCGCCGTCACCGTCGCCGCTCTGGTGGCGGGTGGACACGTCCTCGTCGCGACGGTGGGCGGCCCGGGCGGCGAGTCCGCGGGCTGGACCGTCGGCGGCGTCCTCGTCGTCGCTCTGGGCACGGTCACGGTGCTGGCGGTGCCCGGTCTCGCGACTCTTCGCGCCCACGCGGGTCGCGCGGTGCGCCCTGCGGGCGTCGCGGATCCGTATGCTTCGGCAGATGGCACCCCAGCTGCTGGTCGTGGAGGACGACGACGGGATCGCCGCGCCCCTGCAGCGGACGTTGGAGCGTGAGGGCTACACCGTGGAGCGAGTCGCCACCGGCCAGGCCGGACTCGACAGGGTCGCCCAGGGCGGCGTCGACCTCGTGGTGCTCGACCTGGGGCTGCCCGACCTCGACGGGCTCGAGGTGTGTCGGCGCATGCGCGCCGACGGCTACCAGGACGCGCTGTTGATCCTCACCGCCCGCGGGGGTGAGCTCGACCGCGTCGTCGGGCTCGACGTCGGTGCCGACGACTACCTCGCCAAGCCCTTCGCGCTCGCCGAGCTGCTGGCGCGGACCCGGGCGCTGCTGCGTCGATTCACGCGTACGGCGGGCGCGGCGGCGGGCGCAGACGCGGCGGCCGATCCGGGGCACGGCGCGACCGGCGGTGTGGCGGCTGCTCCGGCGGCTGGCCCATCGGCTGCTTCGGCGGCCGGCCCGGCGGCTGCTCAGGTGGCTGCTCAGGCAGCTGCTCCGGCGGCTGGGGCCGTGGCGCCGGGCGCGACGTCTCGCGCGACCGTCGGAGCCGGCGCGTCCGGGACCGGGTCCACCGACCGAACCGCCGGGGGTGACTCGACCGGCTTCCGGGTCGACGTGCAGTCCCGCCGGGTGTGGGTCGGCGGCTCCGAGGTCGTGCTCACGTCGAAGGAGTTCGACGTGCTGGCGCTGCTCGACTCCGAGCGCGGCGCCGTGCTGACCCGCGAGCGACTGATGGACGAGGTGTGGGACGAGAACTGGTTCGGCTCCACCAAGACCCTCGACGTCACCGTCGGACGGCTGCGGCAGAAGCTGGACGACAACGACGTGCCGGCGCAGGTCGTGACAGTCCGGGGCGTCGGCTTCCGGCTCGAGGTCGGCCGCCCGGATGCGTGAGCGGCTGGTCGCCGCGTTCGTGGGTTTCACCCTGGTCGTGCTGGTCCTCTTCGGGGTGCCTCGCGCCTACCAGCTCGGCGACCTCGTGGAGGCGCAGGAGCAGCGCAAGGTGGCGCGGTCGGCCGACCTGGCCGCGGTCGTCGTACGCGAGAAGGTGGCCGACGACCAGCCCGTGACCCCGGCCCTGCTCGACGACCTGCTGCACGAGGGCGAGCACCTGGAGTACGTCGCGGCCGACGGCACGACGCTCACCTCGTCGGCGGCCGCGCCGACAGGGGACACGGAGAACCTGCGCGCCACCCGCGAGCTGCCCGGTGGTGGCAGCGTGACCCTGGAACGGTCGGGCGGGCTGGTGCAGGAGCGGGTCTCGGACGCGCTGCTGCCGCTGGTGCTCGTCGTGCTTGCACTGCTGGCGCTCTCGGTGGTCGCCGGCGTGCTCCTGGCGCGTCGCTTGGCCGGCCCCTTCCAACGTCTCGCCGTCGCAGCCCGTCGACTCGGCACGGGCGAGCCGGTGGACGACCTGCCGCACTCGCGGATCCCCGAGGCGGAGGAGATCGGCGAGGCGATCCGCACCAGCGCGCTGCAGCTGGAGGAGCTGCGCCGGCACGAGCGTGACCTCGCCGTCCATGCCTCGCACGAGCTGCGCACCCCGGTGACCGCGCTGCGCCTGGAGCTGGAGGACCTCGCGCTGTGGCCCCAGACGCCGCCGGAGGTGGCCGCGCAGCTGCGCACGTCGGTGACCGAGCTCGACCGGCTCTCCACCGCGATCTCCCAGCTGCTCGACCGGTCGCGCGACCAGCGGCGGGCCGCTGCGCAGGACGTCGACCTCGACGCGCTGGTGGCGGCTGCGGTGGCGGTGCTGGGCGCTGACCCGGGCGCAGGCCGCCACGGCGCCGACGACCGGCGGCGGGTGCGTCACGAGGCCGGCGGGGCGGGCCCGGTCCATGTGGACCGGGTGACCCTGCGGCTCCTGGTCGTGACGCTGATCGAGCAGGCCCTCGAGGCGACCGAGGGTGAGGTGCTGGTGGAGACCGTCGACGTCGGCCCCCACGTCGAGATCCGGGTGGACGCGGCGGACGGGACCTCCGCAGAGGCGGTCGCGACGCTGCTGTCGGGGGACACCGCGACCCAGGAGCTGGCCCGGGCACTGGGCGGTCAGCTGAGCCCGCGGGGCGACGCGGGCGCCGGCGTCGTCGTACGTCTCGAGAAGAATGCCGGATTTACCCCACCAATGTGACCCACAAACATGTCGGACACGGCATGATTTGACCATGCATGTCCGGGAACGCGGTCGCACCGACGCCGTCATCGAGCGGTACGGCGTGCTCGGCGCGCCTGTGGGTCGTGACCTCCAGGCCCTCGCCGACCTCACCGCGCAGGTGTGCGGGGTCGGTCACGCGGCCATCAACCTGGTCACCGAGACCGAGCAGCACCAGGTGGCTGCCGCCGGCTTCGACGCGTCGGTGTGCGCGCGCGAGGACTCGATGTGTGCGGCGGTCCTCCACGACACCGGCGTGGTGCTGGTGGCCGACGCGAGCCGCGACGAACGCTTCCGCGACAACCCCTTCGTCACCGGTGAGATCGGCCACGTCCGGTTCTACGCCTCCGCCGCGCTGACGACACCGGAGGGCACGGTGATCGGACGGCTGTGCGTCTTCGACGCCCAGCCCCGCGGCCTCCGGGCCGAGCAACGCGAGATGCTCACCTCACTGGCCGAGCGGGTCGTCGACGCGCTCGAGCTGCGGTTGCGCAGCCGGCAGCTGGAGGAGTCGCTGAGCCGGCTGACCCAGGCCCAGGACGAGCTGCACCGCTCGAACGAGAAGCTGGCGCTGTTCGCCGGGCAGATCAGCCACGACCTGCGCACCCCGCTGACCGCGCTGCTGGCCAACGTCGAGATGCTGGCCGAGGAACCGACCGTCACCGAGGACCGGATGTCCTCCACACTCGCCGACGGGGCGCTGCGCGCCGGGCGGCGGATGGCGGGGATGATCACCGACATCCACGAGCACGCCCTGCTCGGCGCCGACCTGCTCCCGGTGGCGGTGGACCTGGCGGAGGTCGTCTCCGACGTGGTGCGCGACCTGCGTCCGGCGATCAGCGAGGCGGGAGCGCGCGTCGAGGTGGGTCCCCTGCCGGTGTTGCGCGGGGACGCCCAGCAGCTCTACGCCGTGATGCTGAACCTGCTCTCGAACGCCGTGAAGTTCCGGCGCCCCGGGGTCGCGCCCGTGATCGACGTACGTGCGCGAGCGGAGGGCCGGGGGCACCGGATCGAGGTCAGCGACAACGGGCCGGGCGTTCCGGCCCCGCAGCGCGAGCGGGTCTTCGACCTCTACGCGCGGGTCGACACCGAGACGCCGGGCAGCGGCATCGGCCTGGCCACCGCCCGCCGCATCGTGGAGACCCACGGCGGCGAGATCGGCCTGGGGCCCGCCGTCGGTGGCGGCACGACCGTCTGGGTCTCGCTCCCGCGCTGACGTCGCCCGGGACCTGGGCTGGCTGGCTGGCTGGCTGGCTGGCTGGCTGGCTGGCTGGCTGGCTGGCTGGCTGGCTGGCTGGCTGGCTGGCTGGCTGGCTGGCTGGCTGGCTGGCTGGCTGGCTGGCTGGCTGGCTGGCTGGCTGGCTGGCTGGCCTGATTCTGGTCACCGGCCGCAGCAGGGCCCGGTTGTGGTCACCGGCCGCAGGAAGCGGGGCCAGAATTCTGCGGGCGTTGACCAGGAACCCGGGTCACTGCGGGCAGTGACCAGAAACCAGCCAGGGCCTCGCACCTACGCTGGTGACGTGACGGACGAGGCGAGCACATGGTGACGCGGGTGGCACGACGTACGGGTGTGCTGGCGGCGACCACCCCGTGGGACGACGTCTCGGACCTGCCCCGCCCCACCGGCCCGCCGTCGACGCGGACCCGCAACGGCGAGGTGGCTGCGCTCGTGCAGGGACCGCGCCTCGTGCTGGCCTCGCCCCGGCTGCTGCGGGCGCCCCGGGCGCCGCGTGGTGCGCCGGCCCCCGTGGTGGTCGACATCCCGGGGTGGCAGGCGCCGGAGCTCTCGGGAGCACCGTTGCGCGCCTTCCTCAAGCGGCTCGGGTACGACGCGCGCGGGTGGGGGTTCGGCATCAACCGCGGCGACGCGGAGGCCGACAAGGATCGTCTCGCCGCGAAGGTCGCCGAGTGGGCGGACCGCCACGGCCCGGTGCACCTGGTCGGCTGGAGCCTCGGCGGGGTGATCGCGCGCGAGGTGGCCCGCGACCTGCCCGACGCCGTGGCGCAGGTCGTCACCTATGGCACTCCGGTGGTCGGCGGGCCCACCCACACCGTCGTCGCGCGGTCCTACGGCGCGGCGGAGTGCGAGCGGATCACCGAGATCTCCGAGCGCCATGACCGGGCCAACCCGCTGAGGGTGCCGGTCACCGCGATCTTCAGCCGGCGCGACGGGATCGTGTCCTGGCAGGCCTGCATCGACCGGGTCACCGCGGACGTCGAGCACGTCGAGGTCGGCTCCACCCACCTCGGCATGGGGATCGACCCCGACGTCTGGCTGACCGTGGCCTCCCGCCTCGCCCGCTGACCGCTGGAGGTCGCGCAAAAGTTCTCGCAATCGGGCGTCGACTCGGCGTGTCGGCCCTCGTGCGAGAACTTTTGCGCTGATGTCCGACCGTCAGTGCATGGCGTGGGGCCGGCGGGCGTGAGGGCGGTGGTCGCCGGCTCTCCTTCGTCGGTGACGACCGGTCTCATGAGGGAAACGCCAGGAGTGCATCAGGCAGATTTCGTTCCTGATCGGCGCCTAGTCTCGGACCCATGGCCGACACCTCAGGGCGCCTCCTGCGCCTGCTCTCCCTGCTCCAGACACCGCGCGAGTGGCCGGGACCCGAGCTGGCCCGACGCCTCGAGGTCAGTCAGCGCACGGTCCGCAACGACGTGGACCGGCTGCGGTCGCTCGGCTACCCGGTGGACGCGACGCGCGGGTCGACGGGCGGCTACCGACTCGCCGCCGGTACGGCGATGCCGCCGCTGCTGCTCGAGGACGACGAGGCCGTCGCCGTCGCGGTGGCGCTGCGGACCTCCAGCGGCGTCGGCCTGTCAGGGATCGAGGAGTCGTCCCTGCGGGCGCTGACCAAGCTCCAGCAGGTGCTGCCCCGCCGGCTGCGCGGCCAGGTCGAGGCGTTGGGGTCGGCCACCGAACGGGTCCGCTTCGGACCGCCGCGCACCTCCGTCCCGGTCGGGCTGCTGACCGACCTCGCGGCGGCGGTGGGGGCGCGGGAGGTGGTGCGGTTCGGCTACGCCGACCACGCCGGGGCCGGCACCGAGCGGCGCGTCGAGCCCTACCGGATGGTGAGCATGGGGTCGCGGTGGTACCTCGTCGCCTTCGACCTCGAGCGTGACGACTGGCGGATCTTCCGGCTCGACCGGATGCGCGACGCCCGCTCGGTCGGCCACCGCTTCCGCCCCCGTGACCTGCCGGCCGACGACCTCGCGGACTACGTGGCCGGCAAGACCCGCCAGGTCCGCCACCAGGTCAGCGCCACCGTGCGGGTGCACGCCTCGGCGGTCTTCGTCGAGGAGCGCATGGGCCGGTGGAACGAGGAGACCGTCGAGGTGGAGGACGAGCACACCTGCCTGGTCCGCATCGGCGGGCCGTCGATGACCGACCTGGCGTTCTGGCTCGGGATCCTCGAGCACGACTTCGAGGTCGTCGACTCACCCGAGCTGGCGGCCGCCGTACGCCTCCTCGCTGAGCGCTACACCCGCGCCACCTGAGGGCTCAGACGTCGTTCGATCGTCCGTGCAGAACCCCTCTCGTCGGGCGGGTCCGGGGTTCTGAACGTTCTCGTGAACGAGTCAGCGCGGCAGCGGGTGGGCGCGGAGGTCGGAGCGGACGATCCGGCGGGTGGCGACGAGCCGCAGCAGGACCGCGCAGGTGACGGCCTGGCCGGCCATCAGGCCGATGAGCACGAGGACCTGGGCGGCGCCGGCCTGCAACGGCGTCCCGCCTCCGAGCAGTACGCCGACGAACGCCCCGGGCAGCGTGACCAGGCCGACGGTCCGGGTCTGGTCGAGACCCGGCAGCAGCGCCTCCCGCGCCGTCGGTTGTACGACGAGCATCGCCGCCTCAGGTGCGGGGAGCCCCAGCGCCAGGGCCGCCTCGAAGGTGCCGCGCTGACCGACCAGCTGGTCGAACGCGCGCCGACCGGTCAGCGTCGAGGCGGTCATCATGCCGCCGATCACGATGCCGGCGATCGGGATGACGCCGGCCCCGTTGAACGGCACCACCCCCGAGGCCAGCGACAGCACCAGCACCGGCAGTGCCCCGGCCGCCACCGCCGCCCCCACCCACACCACCTGCCGCCGCTCGACGTCGAGGCGGCGCGCGGACGTCAGGGTCGCCACGACGTACATCAGGGCGACGAAGGCCAGCGACCACCACACCGACTCCAGCGCCGCGGCGATGACCAGCGAGACCACGGCGAGCTGCAGCACCGCGCGGACCGCAGCGGTGATCTGGTCGCGCCCCGCGCCGAGCCGCCCGACGTACGACGCGGCGACCGCCAGCCCGACGAGGGCCATCAGGACGAGGGCGAGTCGCAGGTCCGGCTCCGGGGTCGAGGTGGTGGCGCGCAGCAGCACGACCCGAGCCTGCCACGCGCGACCCCCGGTCAGGCGCAGGAGCGATGGAGTACGGCGCGAGCGGGTCCGGCCGACCACACGAACGCGGCGTACTGGTCACCGACCGCACGGAGGCGGGGTTCTGGCAGCGGGCAGTGACCGGAAGCAGGCATCCGTGCTGGGAGCGACCAGAAGCAGGCCCGGGGTCCGCCAGGGTCAGGCGCGGGCGGCGAGGAACGCGTCGACGGCGGCCGGGCTGAGCACGGCCTCGATGGCGATGGCCGCGCAGCCGACGAGCCCGGCCCGGTCGCCGTGGACGGCCGGGCGGAACTCCAGGTCACGGGTGTTCATCGCCGCGGCGTTGGCGTAGACCTGCTGCCGCACGCCGGCGACGTACAGGTCGAACGCACCGCCCATGTCGCCTCCGATGACGACGACCTCGGGGTTCAGCAGGTTGACGGCGTTGGCCAGCAGGTCGCCGACGTGGCGGCTGCTCTCGATCACGAGCCCCCGCGCGACCGGGTCGCCCTCGAGCGCCAGCCGCACCAGGTCGCGCACGTGCCCGGCGCCCAGCTCCGGCGCGGACTCCTGCAGCCGCTGCACGAGCGCCCACCCGCCTGCGATGGTCTCCAGGCACCCGGTCGCGCCGCAGCGGCAGGTCAGCCCGTCGGCTGCGGCGTGCTTGCTGTGGCCCATCTCGCCGGTCGCCCCGGCCGCGCCGTGCAGCACGTCGCCGCCGGCGATGATCCCGATCCCCAGCCCGGTCGAGGCCTTGAGCACGAGCGCGTCGCGCGGCGGGTGCGGCTGGTTGAGCAGCTCGGAGGTCGCCAGCGCGGTGGCGTCGTTGGCGAGGTGGACCGGCGCGTCGGTGACCTCGGCGAGGTACGGCGCGAGCGGTACGCCGTCCCAACCGCGCATGACGGGGGAGTCGACGCTCATGACCCGGACGGGATCGACCGTGCCCGACAGGCTCATACCGACCGCGAGCACGCGTGGCTCGATTCCGTCCAGCAGCTCGCGGAACCGGGAGGCCACCACGGGCATGAGCGTCTCGGGGCCGGTGCCGACCTCGTGGTCGGACCACACGCCCGCCAGCTCCTGCCCGTCGAGGTCGAAGACGCCGAGCTGGGAGCGCGAGCGTCCCACCGCGGCGGCCAGCACCACACCGGCGCGGCTGTCGAAGACCAGCGAGGCGGGAGGGCGGCCGCCGGTGGAGGCCAGCTCCTCGCCCGGCAGCAGCAGTCCGGCCTCGAGCAGCGCGGAGACGCGGGTGATGACCGCCGTACGCGAGAGCCCGGTGGCCTGGGCCAGCTCGGTGCGGGTGCTGGCGCGGCCGGTGCGGACCAGCTCGAGCAGGTCGCCGGCGGACGCCGTACCACCGCCCGCAGGTCCGGACCCCGTCGGCACGGCCACCTCGCTCGTCACGGACCCCTCCCTCTCCTCGTCGTGGTCGCCCGGGGTGACCACGCTGGCCGGTTCCTGGTCGATGTCCGCACGCTCGGGGCGTTCTGCCAGCAGGCAGTGACCACAAGCAGGCCCCCGTGCGGGGAGTGACCAGAACCCTGCCAGCCGACGACGGCGTGTCGTGAGCAACGCGCCGTCCCGGCGCCGTCAGAGCCTAACTCCCGGCCACTTTGAGCGTGATAAAACGTAAGTTCCGCTTGCAACGGTCCAATCTCGTGTCTACCGTCGAACGGGTGAGCACTCCCTCAGCCCCCTCGGGCCCGGTCTCCTGCGACTTCGTCGTGTTCGGCGGCACCGGCGACCTCGCGCTGCGCAAGCTGCTGCCGGCGCTCTTCCTCCGCGACGCCGAGCACCAGCTCGCCGACGACACCCGGATCATCGGCGTCTCGCGCGCCGACACCGACGACGACGCCTACCGCGCCGAGGTCCGCGCCAACCTGGCCACCCACGTCCCCGACGCCGCGACCCCGGCCGTCGACCGCTTCCTCGCCCGGCTCCACCACGTGCCCCTCGAGTTCGACGACCCCGAGGACTGGCACCTCCTCCAGGGCCTGCTCAAGAAGCGGCCGCTCGGCGAGGCCGACCCGGTCCGCGTCTTCTACCTCGCCGTCGCGCCCAGCCTCTTCGGCGTCATCTGCGACCGCCTCGAGCAGGTCGGCGCCGTCGACGAGCGCTCGCGCGTGGTCATGGAGAAGCCGATCGGTCACGACCTCGCCTCCGCCCGCGAGGTCAACGACGCCGTGGGCCGCGTCTTCAACGAGTCGCAGGTCTTCCGCATCGACCACTACCTCGGCAAGGAGAGCGTCCAGAACCTGCTGGTCACGCGCTTCGCCAACACCTTCCTCGAGCCGGTCTGGAACGCCCACTGGATCGACCACGTCCAGATCACGGTCGCGGAGTCCCTCGGCGTCGGCAGCCGAGGCGGCTACTACGACCGCGCCGGCGCGCTGCGCGACATGGTCCAGAACCACCTCCTTCAGCTGCTCTGCCTGGTCGCCATGGAGCCCCCGACGGTCGCCTCCCGCGAGGACGTCCGCGACGAGAAGCTCAAGGTCCTCAAGGCGCTCAAGCCGATGACGGCCGCCGAGGTCGACCGCGACACGGTGCGCGGCAGGTACGGCGCCGGCCTCGTGGACGGCAACCCCGTCGCGTCGTACGCCGAGGAGGTCGGTGTCCCGGACACGCGCACCGAGACCTACGTGGCGCTCAAGGCCGAGGTCAACAACTGGCGCTGGGCCGGCGTGCCGTTCTACCTGCGCACCGGCAAGCGCATGGACCGCCGGCTCTCGGAGATCGTCGTGGTCTTCAAGCGGCCGCCGCACGCGATGTTCCCGCACAGCGAGGGCGTCCACGAGTCCAACCGGCTCCACATCCACCTGCAGCCCGACGAGGGCATGCGGATGCACATGACCGCCAAGGAGCCCGGCCCCGGCGGGATCCGGCTGCGGCCGGTGTCGCTGGACCTCAGCTACGCCGCCACCTTCGAGCAGCGCCTGCCCGACGCCTACGAGCGGCTGCTCATGGACGTCATCCGCGGCAACCCGACCCTCTTCATGCGTCGCGACGAGGTCGAGGCCGCCTGGACCTGGGTCGCGCCCATCCTCGACCGCTGGGCGAGCACGCCCGAGCGCCCCCGGAAGTACCCCGCCGGAACCACCGGACCGACCGCCGCCGCCACCCTCCTCGAGCGTGACGGCCGAGCCTGGCAGGAGACCGACCAGTGACTTCTCACCAGCGTGACAAGATCCACCCCACCGTCGCCGAGGTGACGCGCCGCATCACCGTCCGCAGCCGTCCCCACCGCGACGCCTACCTGGCGCGCATCGACGCCGCGACCGACAAGGGCCCGGCCCGCAGCAAGCTCGCCTGCGGCAACCTGGCCCACGGGTTCGCCGCCGCGGAACCCAAGGAGAAGCAGGCGCTGCGCCGCCGGGCGAAGCCGAACGTCGCCATCGTGACGTCCTACAACGACATGCTGTCGGCCCACCAGCCCTACGGCGCCTACCCGCCGATCCTCAAGGACGCCGTCCTCCGCGCCGGCGGCATCGCCCAGGTCGCCGGCGGCGTGCCCGCGATGTGCGACGGCATCACCCAGGGCCGCGACGGCATGCAGCTCTCGCTGTTCAGCCGCGACCTCATCGCGATGTCGGCGGCTGTCGCTCTCTCCCACGACATGTTCGACGGCGCGCTCATGCTCGGGGTCTGCGACAAGATCGTGCCCGGACTCATGATCGGCGCGCTGTCCTTCGGCCACCTGCCGACCGTGTTCGTGCCGGCCGGTCCGATGACGTCGGGACTGCCGAACTCCGAGAAGGCCAAGGTCCGCCAGCTCCACGCCGAGGGCAAGGTCGGGCGCGAGGAGCTCCTCGACGCCGAGGCGGCGTCGTACCACTCCGCCGGCACCTGCACCTTCTACGGCACGGCCAACTCCAACCAGCTCCTCATGGAGGTCATGGGCCTGCACCTGCCCGGCGCCTCCTTCGCCAACCCCGGCACGTCGATGCGCGAGGCGCTGACCCGCGCCGCCGCCGCCCGGCTCACCGCGCTCACCCCGCAGGGCGGCGAGCCCACCCCGATCGGCCGCCTGGTCGACGAGAAGACGATCGTCAACGCCTGCGTGGCCCTGCTCGCGAGCGGCGGCTCCACGAACCACACGCTCCACCTCGTCGCCATGGCGCGCGCCGCCGGCATCGTCCTCACCTGGCAGGACCTGGCGGACCTGTCCGCCGTCGTCCCGCTGCTGGCGCGGGTCTACCCCAATGGGGAGGCCGACATCAACCACTTCCACGCCGCCGGCGGAGTTGCCTTCCTCGTGCACACGCTGCTCGGGGGAGGCCTGCTCCACGACGACGTGCAGACGGTCATGGGCCGCGGCCTGTGGCGCTACACCACCGATCCCCGGTTGGCTCCGGACGGCCTGGGGGGGACGACCGGAGCCCCGGGGGTCGCGTGGGAGGAGGGTCCGAAGGCGTCGCTGGACACGAACGTCCTGCGCGGCGTCGAGGACCCCTTCGCCGCCGACGGCGGGGTGCGCGTGCTCCACGGCCCGCTGGGCACCGCGGTCCTGAAGACCTCCGCGGTCACGCCCGAGCACCGCGTGGTCACCGCCCCCGCCATGGTCTTCGACGACCAGGGCGACCTGTTGGAGGCGTTCGGCGCGGGACGGCTCGACGGCCGCGACCTCGTCGCGGTCATCCGCTACCAAGGCCCGGCCGCCAACGGCATGCCCGAGCTGCACAAGCTCACCCCTGCGCTCGGGGTGCTGCAGGATCGCGGTCAGCAGGTCGCGATCGTCACCGACGGCCGCATGTCCGGCGCCAGCGGCAAGGTGCCCGCTGCCATCCACGTCACCCCGGAGGCCGCTCTGGGCGGCGTGCTCGCCCGGGTGCAGGACGGCGACATCATCACCGTCGACGCCGAGCGCGGCGTCCTGGACCTGGTCGTCAGCGAGGAGGAGCTGCGCTCACGCCAGTCCACCGGCCGCGCCCCCAGCGGCGAGGAGTGGGTCGGCACCGGCCGCGAGCTCTTCGCCGGGTTCCGCGCCACCGTCGGCGCCGCCGACACCGGGGCCAGCGTCTTCCCGGCGCTCCAGCCCTACGACTTCAGCCACGAGGAGAACCGCGTTGCCGAGCACATCTGACGTCCTGGACCGTGAGGTCGCCTCCGGCTCGCTGCTCGACCTCGCGCCGGTGATCCCGGTCGTGGTCGTCCACGACCTGGCCACCGCCGTCCCCGTCGCGCGCGCCCTGGCCGCCGGCGGCGTACCCCTCATCGAGCTCACCCTGCGCACCTCCGTCGCCCTGGAGGCGATCCACGCGATCGCGGCCGAGGTGCCCGAGATCCGCGTCGGCGCCGGCACCGTGGTGGACCCCCGCCAGGCGGAGGCCGCCCGAGCAGCGGGGGCGTCGTTCCTGGTCTCGCCCGGGAGCACGCCGACCCTGCTCGCGGCCATGACCGACACCGGGCTGCCGTTCCTGCCCGGGACCGCCACGGTCTCGGAGGTGCTGTCCGCCCTGGAGGCCGGCGTCACCGAGCTGAAGTTCTTCCCCGCCGAGCAGTCGGGCGGAGCAGGCTTCCTCAAGGCCATCTCGAGCGTGGTGCCCGCGGCCCGGTTCTGCCCCACCGGCGGCATCACGCCCGGCAACGCGGCGTCGTACCTCGCGCTGCCCAACGTCGGCTGCGTGGGCGGGTCCTGGCTGACCCCCGCCGACGCTCTGGCCGACCGGGACTGGGACCGCGTGGTCGCCCTCGCGGAGGACTCGCACGACCTGCGCGCCCGCTGACCCGGCGGCCCGCCACGCGCCGGCCGGCTTCTGGGCACCGCCCGCACGCGTACGGCGTTCTGGCTGCTGTCCTGTCCTCGGTCACGCGGACAGCGACCAGAAGCGGGCCAGCGCGCAGGGAGTGACCAGGAACCGGCCTCGGGTACGTTCGAGAGCATGACCTACTCTCGGAGCCGCGCCATCTCGGCCGCCACGGCCGCCTACGGCCTGTTCGCCCTCGCCAAGCCCCGTCACCTCGGCGACGCCCTCGAGGCGCCGCACGTCCAGCGCCCCGCGCTCGACCAGGTGGCCTACACCTACGCTGCCCGTGACCTCGGCATCTCCGCCCTGGGCATCCTGGGCTCCCCGAGCCTCGTCCGCGCCGCCATGGCGCTGCGCATCGCCGGCGACCTGAGCGACGCCACGATCCTGTCCCGCTACGCCCCCAACCAGAAGGTCCGCACCAAGGTGCTGGCCGTGACCATCGGTTGGGGCGTCCTCAACACCGCTGCGCTGCTCGCCGACGAGAGGGAGAACCGCTCGTGAGCGACACCGGACAGACCACCGACCAGGCCGTCAAGGACCTCGGCGACCTGCTGGGCAACGCCCGCATCTGCATGCTGACGACGATGACCGAGGACGGCAAGCACGTCAGCCGACCGATGGCCGTGCAGGACGCCGAGTTCGACGGCGACCTGTGGTTCTTCACCTACGACGACTCCGACAAGGCCCGTCAGGTGGCGGCCCACCCCGAGGTCAACGTCGCTTTCTCCGACGACAAGCACAGCACCTGGACCTCCGTCGCCGGTCGAGCGAGCGTCGTCCACGACCCCGCCAAGGCCGAGGAGCTCTACTCCCCGGCGCTCAAGGTCTGGTTCCCCGACGGTCTCGAGACTCCGGGCATCGCCCTTCTCAAGGTCGAGACGACCTCCGCGGAGTACTGGGACGCCCCGAACAGCAAGATCAAGACCGCCGTGGGTGCTCTCAAGGCCGCGGTGACCAAGAACCCCGACGCCTTCCCGGCCGAGAACCGCACCGTCGAGCTCTGAGCGGCCCCGGGTCGCAGGTCCGTCCGGCCGGGTCCCGGCGCGTCGTACGACGGCGTGCCGGGACCGCGCCCGGGTTCGGGTCAGGGCCGGCCGAGCTCGACGCGCCGGCTCAGCTCTCCTGCAGCTCGCTCTTCAGCTTGAGCACGGTCGTGCCGTCCTCCTGCTCGATGACGTAGGCCGGGTTGTCGTCGGAGCCGTCGCGGGTGATCGACTCGCCCTTGCTCTTCCGGGTCACCTTGTCGTGGTGGACCTCGGTGACCTTGCCGGAGGCGGTGCTGCTGCCCCACTTCCAGGACACGTCGCTGCCGGTGCGGATCATGGGCTTCCCTTTCCCGAGAGGCTCCCGGCGCTCGCCGGGTCCGCACACGATCTACCCATGCGGTGGAGGTTTCAGCCCTCGTCCCTCGACATTCTGTTCACCTTCGCGCGGGTACGTGACGTCTCGGCGCGACGTACGCGCCCCTTCGTGGGGATGGGAGGGGGTGGCGCGCTCAGGCCCGGGCCAGCCACCACGGTGAGCGGTAGCCGCCGGCCGCCCCCACGCCTGAGGCAGCCGCCAGCAGGCCGCCGCCCGCCGCGATCACGCCCCGACGGGTGAGCTCCGCGGTGACCCGGCCGTCGAGGTCGTCGTCGGGCGGGGGCGGCAGGACCGGCGGGACCGACGGGTGCGCGTGCGTGTGAGGATGCGGGCTCGAGGTGCACCTGCCAGGTACGACGCCGACCCCGCGAGCCGGTCACCGACCCGGCCGGCGACCACCCGGTGAACGCCGGGATCGGCCGACGCGAGGCCGGCGAGGACGCCTCCCTACGATCGGGGGGTGAGCACACCCCCCGAGCCCCCTGCGTCGGTGCAGGCGTCGGGGGAGGTCGAACGCCGGCTGCGGCAGGCAGTCGTGATCTGGCTGGTCGCGCTGGCGACCTACTTCCTGGCCGTGTTCCACCGGTCCTCCCTCGCGGTGGCCGGCCTGCTGGCCACGGAGCGGTTCGACATCAACGCCTCCCAGCTGGCGACCTTCGCGGTGCTGCAGCTGCTCGTCTACGCTGCGATGCAGATCCCGGTCGGGCTGCTGGTCGACCGGTTCGGGCCCCGCGCCGTGCTGCTCACCGGCGCCGGGGTGCTCACGCTGGCGCAGGTCGGCTTCGCGCTGGCCGAGAGCTACCCCGTCGCGCTGCTGGCCCGATTCTTCGTCGGTCTGGGCGATGCGATGACCTTCATCTGCGTGCTGCGGCTGGTGAACTCCTGGTTCTCGCCGCGGCGCATCCCGCTGATCACCCAGCTCACCGGCGTCATCGGCCAGGGCGGCGCCATCGTGGCGGCCGTGCCGATGACCTGGGCGCTCGGCCAGCTGGGGTGGACCGGCGCCTACCTGGCCGCCGCCTCGGTCGGTGTCCTCGTCACGCTCGGGCTGCTGGTGCTGGTCCACGACGGGCCGGGGGAGCGCTCGCGCCGCGGCGCGGCGATGTCGGTGACCGCGATCCGTGCCAGCCTGGCCGCCTCCTGGGAGCACCCGGGCACCCGGCTCGGCTTCTGGATGCACTTCTCGACCCAGTTCAGCGCCACCACGCTCGGGCTGCTGTGGGGCTATCCGTTCCTGGTCCGCGGAGAGGGCCTCAGCGAGGCCACCGCCGGTGTGCTGCTGACGATCATGGTGGTCGCCGTCATCTCGGCCGGACCGGTCCTGGGGTGGCGGATCACCGTGCAGCCCTGGCACCGCTCGACCCTCGTGCTCATCATCGTGGCCGCCATCGTGGCGGTGTGGACGGTGGTCCTCGTCTGGCCGGGCAACGCGCCGTTGCCCCTGCTGGTGCTGCTCGTCGTGGTCACCGGCATCGGTGGCCCGGCCTCGATGATCGGCTTCGACCTGGGCCGGACCTCGAACCCCCAGGAGCGGCTCGCCTCCGCCACCGGGATCATCAACCAGGGCGGCTTCTACGCCAGCCTCATGCTCGTCGCGGCCGTCGGTCTCATCCTCGACTGGCGCACCCCGGGGGAGTCGACGGCCTACACGCCCGAGGCGTTCCGCTGGGCGATGTCCTTCCAGTACCTCCTCTGGGGGCTGGGGATCGTCCAGATCTGGCGCTACCGGGTCCGCGCGCGAGCGCGCTACCTGCGCGACGACCCGGAGCTCTGGCTGCCGCGCAGCGGCCGCCAACGCTGAGCGGGCTCGACCGGGCTCGACCGGGCTCGACCCGGCTCGGCCGGGCGCGACCGGTCCCGCCGGCGCGGGCCCGGTGTGCCGGTGCTCGCGGGTGGGGAGGGTGAGGTCATGACCGACCCCACCACCACCCGCACGTCCGTCACCACGAGCCCCGTCGTCGTCGTCACCGGAGCCAACGGCCTCGTCGGCTCGCGCATCTGCGCGGCGCTGGTCGAGCAGGGCGCCGAGGTGCGCGCCGTCGTACGACGTGAGGGGACCGCGCCCGACCTGCCCGACCTCACCGAGCACGTCGGCGACTTCGCCGACCCCGAGCTCGCGGCGCGCGTGAGCGACGGTGCCACCGCGCTCGTCACCACCGTCCACCCGCTCGGCGGGGACGACGAGGCGCAGCGGCAGGTCGCGGTCGAGGGCACCCCGGTGATCGCCAGGGCCGCCCGCGACGCCGGGGTGACCTGGCTGGTCCACGTGTCGACGGCAGCGGTCTACGACCGGTCACCCTCCGCCGGTGACGTCGACGAGGGCTCGGCCCTGGTCGACGACGACGCCGACATCTACGCCACCACCAAGCGCGACACCGACGCAGCACTGGCCGAGGTCGACGGGCTGACGCGGGTGCTGCTGCGCCCGCCGGCCATCCTCGGCACGGGGGAGTCGTCGATCTGGAACAGCGTGCGGCCCGCCCAGATCCGCGACGACGAGAGCGAGCGCCGGGCCGTGCCCGAGAAGTCGTTCGCGTGGGTCCACGTCGACGACCTCGCGCGGCTGGCCGCCGACGTCGCGACCGGCCACGTCGCCTGCGCCGCCGACCCCGAGCGGGGACCGGTCGAGGGCGCGTGCACCCCGGTCAACGTGGCCGCCGGAACGGGCACGCAGCGCGACTACCTGGGCGCGGTCACCGAGGCGCTGGGTCTGGACCCGGTCTGGGAGGAGGGTGAGGCCTGGACCGGCCGGATCGTCGCCGACCGTGCCCGGCGCTGGGGCTGGACGCCCCGGATGGGGCTCGACGACTCCCTGGCCGAGCTGAAGGCCGGCCTGCGCGCCGAGGCGCGCGACGCGACCCATGACTGAGCCGACGCCGGAGCAGGCCGACGCACTCCTGGCCGAGCGGGAGGCGCGACTCGTGGACCAGCTCGCGACGCTCACCGCCAAGCCCACCGAGCTCGGCAACATCTCCTTCGGCAAGCGGGTCGGTGAAGGCACGTCGATGGCGGTCGACCGGCTCACGGCGGTCTCGGCCCAGGAGGAGCTGCTGACGATGCTCGACGACGTACGACGGGCGCGCGAGCGGGTGGTCGACGGCAGCTACGGCCGGTGCGAGGTCTGCGACGCGGTCATTCCCGCCGGGCGCCTCGAGGCCCGGCCCTGGGCCGCCCGGTGCCTGCAGCACGCCTGACCCGCCTGACTCGCCGAAGGACCATCGCCCAGGTGACTTCCTCCTCTCCGGCAGTGGCGCGCGCCGGAGTTGACTGGAGGCAGAGCCGGACGCGAGGTGACGCCGGCCCGGTCGGGAGGAGATGGTCCTGGTGGGCAAGGATGCGGGACGTCCTGCGGGTCCCTCCGCGTGGCTTCGTGGTGCCTTCCACGAGCTGAGCGTGAGTGAGTGCCGCGAGATGCTGGGGCAGAAGGAGGTCGGTCGCATCGCCTTCTGGTCCGACCAGGGGCCGACGGTCCTCCCGGTGAACTACGTCGCCGACAGCGACGGCATCCGCTTCCGCACCTCGCCCTACTCCAGCGTCGCCCAGCAGGTCGGCGGCTCCGTGGTGGCCTTCGAGGTCGACGAGACCGACGACTTCACCGAGTCGGGGTGGAGCGTGCTGATCCGGGGCGTGGCCGAGGTGCTGCTCGGGCCGGTGCCAGGCTCGGGGCCGGACCCGGAGCCCTGGGCCGAGGGGGTGCGCCCGGTCACCATCCGGGTGCCCACCACCAGCATCAGCGGACGGCGCGTGCTCGGTCACTGAGCGCCGCCGTGACCTCACTCGGGCACCACCTGGCGCACGGGGCCCTTCCCCTGCGGCTGGATCGCTGCTGCAATGACGCCATGGTCGGCGACGAGAACGGACAGAGCACGCAACCCTCCCCAGCGGCTGGTCAGGACGAGGCGAAGATCCGCGTCTACCTGCTCGACGACCACGAGGTGGTGCGCCAGGGCATCCGCACCATGCTCGAGGCCAGTGGCCGGGTCACGGTCGTGGGGGAGTCGGACTCGGCCGAGGAGGCCACCAGCCGGATCCCGGCGGTGCACCCCGACGTCGCCGTGCTCGACGTACGCCTGCCCGACGGGTCCGGCATCGAGGTCTGCCGAGCCATCCGGTCGGTGGACCCGACGCTGAAGGCGCTGATCCTCACGTCGTACGACGACGACGAGGCGCTCTTCTCCGCGATCATGGCCGGCGCCATGGGCTACGTGCTCAAGGACGTCAAGCGCGGTGACCTCCTCAAGGCCGTGGAGCGCGTGCACGCCGGGCACTCGTTGATCGACCCCTCGTTGGTGACCCGGGTGCTCGACCGCGTCCGCAACGGGCCGACGGTGGCTCCCGAGCTCGAGGGACTGACCGAGCAGGAGCTGACGCTGCTGGGGTTCGTGGCCGAGGGGCTGACCAACCGACAGATCAGCGAGCACATGTTCCTCGCGGAGAAGACCGTCAAGAACTACGTCTCCCAGCTGCTCGGCAAGCTCGGGCTGGAGCGCCGCACCCAGGCCGCGGTGCTCGCCACCAAGCTGCTGGGCTCGGACGGACTCCGTGGCCGCTGAGGCCGCCGAGGTCGAGGCGCGGCTGCGCGGTCTGCTGCGCGCGACGAGCAGCATCGTCGGAGAGCTGTCCCTGGCAGCGGTGCTGCGGCGCATCATCGAGGCGGCGCGTGACCTCGTCGACGTGGAGTTCGGGGCCCTGGGGGTGATCGCGCCCAACCGTCACGGGTTGGAGGAGTTCGTCCACGTGGGCATCGACGACACCTCGGTGGCCGCCATCGGCCGGCTGCCGCGGGGCGAGGGCCTGCTCGGTGCCCTGATCGAGGACCCCCGACCGATCCGGCTGCGCCGGCTGGGCGACGACGTCCGCTCGGTCGGCTTCCCCGCGAACCACCCCCCGATGGCCAGCTTTCTCGGGGTGCCGGTGCTGGTGCGCGGCACGGTGTTCGGCAACCTCTACCTCTGCGGCCTCACGCCGCGGGACTTCAGCGACGACGACATCGAGCTGGTGACCGCCCTGGCCGCGACCGCCGGCATCGCGGTCGAGAACGCCCGGCTCTTCGAGGAGGCGCGCCGCCGTCAGACCTGGCTCGAGGAGACCAGCGAGCTGACGCGGGAGCTGCTCAGCGGCCCGGGGGACGACGCCCGCGTGCTCATCGCACGGACGGTGCTCCGGCTGGCAGCGGCCGACCGGGTGGCGGCCTACTCACTCCCTGACCCGCACCTCGACGTCGGCGAGATCGCCGCGGAGGGCGTGCCGGTGCGGCGTACGACGACGGAGGGTGAGGGCGAGCCGTCGATGACGGACGCCGACGAGACCGCCCTGGTGTCGTGGGTGCTGAGCACGGGGACGCCCATCCGCCGCGACGAGGACGGCGAGCTGGAGTCGGCGGCCGTCGGGGGCCTGCCCTCCCTGCGACGCGACCGTGACCGGGCGCTCATGGTGGTGCCGCTGATCGGCTCCGGTCAGCCACGCCACGCGTTGGTCATCACCCGAGCCACCGGGGAGCGTGGCTTCGCCGCCGGTGACGTGTCGATCGCGCTCACCTTCGCCGGGCACGTGTCCCTGGCGCTGGAGGTGGCGTCGCGGCATCGTGACCAGGAGCGCATCCAGCTGCTGGAGGAGCGTGCCCGCATCGCTCGTGACCTGCACGACCACGTCATCCAGCAGCTCTTCGCCGCCGGCATGACCGTCCAGGGCGTCACCACCTCGCTGGCGGACCGCCCGGAGGCGGAGATGCTCGACCGGGTGGTCGACCTCGTCGACGACGCCGTGGGCCAGATCCGGACCTCGATCTTCCAGCTGCGGGCCCAGCCGCACGACCTGGACGGGCTGCGGAGCTCGGTGCTGGCCACGGTCGCCGAGGTCCGTCCTGCGCTCGGTTTCGCCCCGCACGTGCGGTTCGAGGGGCCGCTCGACGCCCTCAGCGACACCGAGCTGACGGGCGACGTGCGCGCGGTCGTGCGCGAGTCGCTCTCCAACGTCGCGCGCCACGCCTCGGCGACGCGCGTGGCGCTGACGGTCGCGGCCGACGAGGCCGGCCTCACGGTGACCGTCACCGACGACGGCGTCGGGCTGGGGGCGCAACCCGAGCGTCTCGAGCGCCGCAGCGGGCTGGCCAACCTCGGTGACCGAGCCCGGCAGCGCGGCGGGTCGATGACCGTCACCTCGCCCGAGCCGGGGACCGGCACCACGGTCTCGTGGTGGGTCCCCGCGGCCTGAGGCGGGTCCGAGCGCTCAGGCGCGGGTGCCGGGCACGACCGCGACCGGGCACAGCGCGTGCTCGACGACCGACCGGTTGACCGAGCCCAGGAACAGGTCCCAGACGCTGCGGTGGTGCGCCCCCAGGACCAGCAGCCGGGCGCGGCGCGACTCCTCCACGAGGTGCGCCGGGGCGGGACCCCTCGCCAGCGTCAGCTCCACCTGCACGTCGGGGAACTTCTCCCGCAACCCGGCCACCGCTTCCGACAGCTCGAGCCGGTGCAACGGGAGCTCGTCGCGCTCCTCGTCGAGGGGCACGTACTCCTCGTGGTAGGGGACCGGCGGGACGCAGTGCACGACCCTCAGAGGCAGCCGCCGCAGCGACGCCTGCAGGAAGGCGTACTCGATCGCTGCCTGCGACCGGGCCGTCTCGTCGGCGCCCACGACCACGCCGTGGTCCACCTGGTCGACCGGGTCGCCCTCGCCACCGTGGGTGGCGGGCTCGCGGTCCTCCGGGTCGGGCTCGGGACGGACCACCAGCACCGGGCAGGCGCTGTGGTTGGCCACCCACACGCTCACCGATCCCATGAGCAGGCTGCGCATGGCGCCGCGCCCTCGCGAGCCCACCACCACCAGCGAGGCGAGGTGGGAGACCGCCGAGAGCTTCTCCCGGGCGTCGTGGGTGCTCAGGCTCGTGGTGACCGCCAGCGAGGGGTCCGTGGAGGTGACGCGCTCTCGGCCGTGCTTCACCACGGCCTCGGCGATGCTGCGGAGCGTGGTGGTCACGTCCGGTGAGGGGATGACCGGGCCCATGGCGGCGGGGTAGGGCTCGTAGCAGTGCAGCAGGTGCAGGGGCCGGTGCTCGCGGGCGGCCACGGCCGAGGCGGCGTCGAGGGCGCGGTGGCTGTGGTCCGATCCGTCGATCCCGACGACCACGGCACCGGCAGGGATGGGCTCGTTCATGGTGACGACTCCTGTCTCTCAGCTGTGGACCGGCCGGCGATCAGCGCAGCCAGTCGTTGCGGCGCACGAGGGGCAGGTTCTCCCACCAGGTGCCGAGGCCGAGCGTGCGTCCGGCTCCGAGGGCTGCCAGCAGGACGAGCACACCGGCGTAGATGAGGTGGTCGTCCATGAAGGGGTTGTTGGCCGGAGGCAGGACGGCGGTCCACATGAGCACCAGCATGAGCGCGCCGCTGACGGCGGCGATGCGCATCGCGACCCCGAGCACCAGGGCGATGCCGATCCCGGCCAGGCCGAGCATGAACAGCCAGTCGGCCCAGGCCGCACCGGCGATGTCCTGGTAGGCCCCCGCGAAGGGTCCGGCGGTGGCGAAGGACAAGAAGCCCTCGGTCGGGCTGCCGCCCTCGAGCCAGGCGTCCGCAGAGGCGGTCTCGTGACCCAGGCCGAAGGTCTTGTCGAGGAAGGCCCACAGGAAGGTCCACCCGAGGGCCAGTCGTAGGCCTGCGGCCAGGAACGGGACGGCTCGGGTGCTCACGGTGGTCTGCCCGTGGTCCGGGTCGTGGCGGGTGGCCCGAGCTCCGGAGACTCGGGTGTCGCCGCGGTCGGTGGTGTGGCTCATGACGGTCTCCTCGGGGGTTCGGTGCTCGGGACGTCTCGAGCATCGACCCGCTCAGGGGGTGGCCGTCAGTGCTGGCAGTCGTACGTCGGGGTGCCACAAGTCATCGGTGTGGCTGACCTCCGGCCGCGGTCCGGGCGCGTTCAGCCCGCGGTGGGGTCCTCGGCGAGCTCGACGTCGACCAGCAGCTCGTCGGCCAGGGCCTCCAGGGTGGCCCGGAGATGACCGGTCGAGAGCGCCGCCGGCGCGACGAGGACGGCGTGCGCCTCGAAGACGGTGCCGCCGGCCATGGGGGCGTCCTGCACCTGGGAGTGGAACTGCTCCACGCTGATGTCCTGGTCGGCCAGCAGCGAGGAGATGCTGGCCACGATGCCGGGCCGGTCGGCGCCGACGAGGTCGAGGACCAACCGACGAGGGGAAGAGGACGGGTCGGAGTCCGGGCCACGGGCAGGGTCAGCATCGGAGTCGTCCTCCACCGTCGCGTCGGTCCGCTCCACGACCACGGTGAGACCGGAGGCCGCGAGCGCCTCGAGGGCGGGCACGAGGGCGGCCACGACGGAGTCGGGGGCCGCGACCTCCACGACGCCGGCGAACTTGCCGGCCAGCCGCGCGAGCTGGCTGCGCTCCCAGCTGGCGCCATGGGCGTCGAGGGCGGCCGAGACGGCCGAGACCAGACCGGCCCGGTCGTCACCGAGGACGGTGAGCACGAGGGTTGCCATGCACGCAGGGTAGTGGTCGGGCGCGGACCCCCCCGGGTCTCGTTCACGCAACGTTTGGGCGACGCACGCCTTCGGGTGGGTTCCCAAGGCCCCGAACGCGACATATGGTGCCCGCGACCCGTCATCCCAAGGAGCCTGTATGCCTCGCATGCCCCGTCGTGCCCTCGCCCTCCCCGTCGTCGCCGCGGCGTCCCTGAGCCTCGCGGCCGGCGCCCTGGTGTCGGCGACCGCCGCCGACCCCACCCCGCGCGACGCCCAGCGCGTCTACCGGAGCCTGGACGCCCAGAAGGGCACGGCCGACTACATCAAGCTCGACCTGCTCGCGCTCAACGACTTCCACGGCAACCTCGAGACGATCGACCCCACCAAGAGCTCGAGCGGTCGCATCAACGCCACGCCTGCGGGCGGTGCCGCCTACCTCGGCACGCTCCTGGCCGACGAGCGCGCGAAGTCCCGTGCCGCCGGGGCCACGCCGATCACGGTCGCCGCGGGCGACCTGATCGGTGCCTCGCCGCTGATCTCGGCCGCGTTCCACGACGAGCCGGCCGTCAAGGCCATGAACCGGGTGGGTCTCCAGGTCGCCTCGGTCGGCAACCACGAGTTCGACGAGGGCTACCGCGAGCTGCTGCGCATGCAGCGCGGTGGCTGCATCGCCGACGGTCCCGACGGTGCGGACGGACAGAACTCCTGTCCCGGGGACCAGGGCTTCGGCGGAGCCAAGTTCCAGTACCTCGGCGCCAACGTGAAGTACGACGACCCGGGCTCGCGTGCCCGTGACACCGTGCTGCCCGCCACCAAGGTCATGAAGGTCCAGGGGGAGAAGGTCGCCTTCATCGGCATGACGCTCGAGGGCACCGCCGCCATCGTCAGCCAGGCCGGTATCGAGGGCATCTCGTTCCAGGACGAGGTCGAGACCGCCAACGCGCTGGTCCCCAAGCTGAAGGCGCGGGGCATCGAGTCGATCGTCGTGCTGCTCCACGAGGGAGTCACCCCGGCCGGCGACCCGACGGCGTACAACGACTGCACCGGGCCGACCGGCCCGGCGCTCGAGATCGCGGAGAACCTCAAGCCCGCCATCGACGCGGTCGTCTCGGGCCACACCCACCAGCCCTACAACTGCGTGGTCAAGGACCCGAAGGGCCGCAACCGCCTGCTCACCAGCGCCGCCTCCTTCGGGCGCATGGTCAGCAAGCTGCACTTCCTCATCGACCCGAGGAACGGCGACATCGTGCGCCCCGCCGCGCACGCGGAGAACCTGATCGCCGAGAACAACACCGCAGTGACGCCGATGGCGTCGATCACCAGCCTGATCGCCACCTACAAGGAGCTGGTGCAGCCGATCGCCGGCGAGGTCCTGGGCCACATCGAGCCGGGCTCGACGATCACGCGCACGGCCGACCCCAACGGTGGTGACTCGCCGGCCGGCAACCTGATCGCGGACGCCCAGAAGGTGTTCGCGCCGATCGCCCCCGAGGGCACCCCGGCCCCGGTGGTGGCCTTCATGAACCCCGGAGGCATCCGTGCCGACCTGATCGAGAACCAGGCCGGCGACGTGACCTACGGCGCGGCGTTCGAGATGCAGCCGTTCAACAACTTCATGGCGTCCTTCGACCTGACCGGGGCGCAGATCAAGCAGCTGCTCAATGAGCAGTGGAACGGGCCCAACGAGCCGTCGACGTCGCGGAAGATCCTGCAGGTCTCCGGCCTGGAGTACACCTGGGACGCCTCGCTCGCGGGTGAGCCGGCGACCGACGCCCTGGTGGGCGCCGTGCTCATCGACCACGACCACGACGCGAACACCGAGGCGGTGCCGCTGGTCGACGGCGACACCTACCGGGTGGCCGCGAGCAACTTCCTGGCCGACGGTGGCGACAACTTCGCCACCTTCAAGCAGGCAACGAACCGCATCACCGAGGGGCTCGACATCGACGCGCTGCGCGACTACCTGCTCGCCAACGACCCGGTGGCGTCCAACGCGCCGACCGACCGGATCAGCCAGCAGGAGTAACCCGGCGCACGAGGCACCAGCAAGTCACGGCCCCCGCCCCTCCGGCAAGGAGGGGCGGGGGCCGTGCCTCGTGGCTGCCCGCGGGAAGGAAGTGCACCGAGGCCGGGCCGATGGCGGCGCCAGCTTGGGAGGCGCCGCCATCGTGAGTGGTCCTGCCGGGCCAGGCGACGTGGCTCCGGGCAGGACCCGTGGTGGGTGGGTGATGCGGGCGCCGACCAGCTCGACGGGGGAACGAGCTGGCCGACGCAGTCCTATTCTGAGCGCGAGAGCCCGCTGTCCACGCGGTGCACGTGTACGAACTTGAATTAGTGCCGCTGCGCTACTCGTGTGGGGACCGATGGCTTGGTCGCCCGACCTGTCGTGGCCCGGTCAGGGTCCTGGGGAAGCCACAGCGCGACTTCGGTGCCACCGTCGGGCCGCCGAGCCACCGACCACTCACCGCCGGCGATCTGAGCACGGTCCTGCATGCTCGAGAGCCCGAGGTGGCCGGCGACCGACGACACCCGGTCGTCCGGGATGCCCACGCCGTCGTCGACCACGCTCAGCGCGAGGCCGCCGTCGCGGGAGCCGAGGGTGAGCGTCACGTGAGCGGCGTGGGCGTGCTTGCGCACGTTGAACAAGGCCTCCTTGGCGATCCGGTGGGCCACCCGCAGGACCGAGGCTGCCGCACCCGACGTGCCATCGGGGTCACGCTCGATCACGCTCACCGCGGTGCTGCTGCCGTCGAAGATCTCGCGGGCGGTCTCGCGCAGTGCGGGGGCGAGCCCGTGCTCGAGGTCGACCGGGGTGAGGTCGAACAGGAGCATGCGCAGCCGGTCGGTCGCCTCCGAGACGGTGGCGCGGAGCGGGTCGACGTACTCCATCAGGGCGGGCGCCTCCTCAGCGATCCGTCGCGACAGCAGCCCCAGGCGCAGGTCGACCGCAGCCAGGGCCTGGACGGAGTCGTCGTGGACCTCGGCGGCGATGTGCGCCCGCTCGGCGTCCTGGGCGTCGACCAGACGGCTGAGCAGGTGCTGGCGCTGCTCGGCCAGCTCGCGCAGCGCCTCCTCGGCCGCCACTCGGTCGGAGAGGTCTCGCTGGACGGTCGCCAGCGCGAAGGGCTCGTCGCTCTCCGGGTCATGGATGAGGAAGCTGGCGATCTGGACGGGGATGGCCGGACCGCCCCGCAGGTCGCGCAGGGTCGACTCGCCCTCCCAGAACCCCTTCGCGATGACGGCAGGCTGCTCGACGGTCAACGACAGCTCCAATCCCTCCTCGGTGAGGTAGTCCGAGATGCGGGTGACGGAGACGTCCGCGTCGACGTCCATGCCGACCATCGCGCGGCCCGGAGGGTTGACGTAGAGCAGGGTCCCGTCGAGGGCAGCGATCGCGATGAACTCGGGGCAGGCCTCGACGAGGGCCTTGAAGCGCAGCAGGTCGACGTTGGCCGCGCGCAGGGCACGCTCGGCCGATCTCAGCTCGGTGACGTCCTGCGCCACCCACACGGTGCCGAGCGGCTCTCCGGACTCGGGGTGGGAGATGTGGAACGCCTCGGTGCGCGCGACCGTGGGGATCGCGTCGGTGTTCAACGTGAGGTCGCCGCGCCAACGCCCTCGCGCGGCGAGGCTTCGCTCGACCTCCTCCACGACGTCCTCCGCGATGGAGGCGCTGAAGATGTCTCGCATGCGCTGGCCCACCCACTGCGACCCGACGTCGGCGACGCGTGCGTTGACGTAGGTCGCGACGGAGCTGGTGTCAGTCATGGCGATGAGGTCGCTGGTCGCATCAGCGAGAGCCTTGAACTTCACCTGCTCGTCGAGCGCCTCCCGCTGGGCGCGCAGCAGCAGCGCGTTGTCCAGGGCGAGCGCGACCCGTTCGGCCACGTCGACGGAGAAGTCGGTGTCCTTGTCGGTGAAGCGGGGCGCGTCGGCGCGCCGTACGAGGTCGAGAGCCCCGAGCAGGGTGCCGCGAGCCCTCAGCGGGATCCGAAGCAAGGAGTGCGCGCCTGTCTCGCGCAGCCACGAGCCGATGAACTCGTTGCCGAAGTACGTCGCCGCGTCCTCCAGGGTGTCGAGGTCCACCAGGCTGGCGCGGGGAATGCTGTCGGCCACGTCCTGGTCGAACCACAGCTCCTCAGGCAGCGCTCGGTCCGCTGGGGGTCTCAGCGGTGCGCCGGAGCCCCGGCGCGCGGCTCGGTAGGCGGCGATGCGCATGTGCCCGTCCGTGCGGTCCAGCATCCACAGGGCTCCTGAGGATGCCGTTCCGTCCGTGACTGCCTCGACCGCGGTGTCAAGCAGGGCGGGTACGTCGACGACGTCGCGCGCGAGCGCGGTGTCGAGGTCGACGAGGGACCGGAGGCGGCGGTCGTTCTCGTGGGCCTCCGTCTCCAGGCGACGCTGATCGGTCACGTCGCTGACGACGCCGAGCGCCCCGGCAGCCCCGTCGTCCTGCGGGCTCAGGGGCTGCAGAAAGGTCTCCAGGACCCGTCCATCGATCTCACGCTGGAAGGTGAACGTCTCGCCGGCCAGCACGCGCTGCATGTGTCGGCGCAGCTCCGCGTCGTCGGAGTACACCTCCCACAGGTTCTGGTCGACCATCTCGCCGGGTCGCAGCCCGAGGGCGACCAGTCCCGGCCCTTCCGACATCGTGCACACACCCTGGGCGTCGAACGAGTACACGATCGACGGTGTGGCACGCAGCCAGTCCGACGGCGGGACGATCACAGTGTCCACGCGATGCTGCCTCCCGTCCGAGAACCCGTGAGGGTGAGCGTCGTCGCATGGTAGCCGCCGACGGTGCCCGTGGGCAGGCTCTGCGGAGGCGTCCTCCTCCGGTCGTCCCGCGCGTTCCGGTGACGTCGCTCAGGTGCGGGCGGGCTCGGAACGCTGGGAGGTGAGAGCAGCGAGTGCCGTCCCGGCGGCGGGAGAGGCGAGCACGACCTCGCCGCGGGCGCTGCGCACCAGCACCTCGACGAGGTCGGCTCCGGCATGACCCTTGGTCACGAAACCGGTGACACCGGCCCTCAGGAGGTCCTCCAGGGTCGAGGCTGCGGTCTGGCCGGAGATGGCCACCACGACGGGAGCCGGTCGCAGCTGCGCCAGCGCAGCGGCGGCGACGGCGCCCCCGGAGGGCATCTGGACGTCGATGACGACCAGGTCCGCGCCCGTCTCGCGCGCGGCGGAGACGGCGTCGAGTCCGTTGTCGACGGCGCGGAGCACCTCGAAACCCGGCTCGCCCTCGATCACCTTGACCATCGCGGACAGCACGGTTGCGTGGTCGTCGGCGACAACCACGCGGATCGCGCGTCTGCCGTTCATGTCCCTCCGATCCTGCCCTCGGGTCACGAGGATCCGCTGAGGGTGCGAGATCCGAAAGGTGCAGCCGCACCGAAGAGGGCCTAGTGCCTGCATACTAGGAGCACGTGCTCGTCCGACGCGGCCAACGAGGGGGTCATCCGCATGTCCTACGGTGAGGAGCGTGCGGTTGGTTCCCCCGTAGAGGGGACACCCGACGACGACGGGCCTCGTCCGGTGACACGCGTGCTGGTCGTCGACGACCACGAGGTGCTGAGCGGCAGCCTGGCGCTCGTCGTGGATGCGGAAGCCGACATGGAGTCGGTAGGCGTGGCCCGCGACCTGGCCGAGGCGCGGCGGCGTGTGGCCGACCGCCAACCGGACGTGATTCTCCTCGACCGCCGGCTGCCCGACGGCGACGGCATCGAGGCGATCGCCGAGCTGCGCACCCTCAGCCCCGACACCAAGGTCGTCGTCCTCACCGCCAGCGACACCGACCAGGTGCTCGTGCAGGCCATCGAGGCGGGCGCCTCCGGCTTCTTGTCCAAGAGCCGCGGACTCGGCGAGGTGATCGGCGCGGTGCGAGCCGCCGCCGCGGGCGAGGCCGTGATCTCGGGCGAGATGCTCTCCCGGCTGCTGCCCAAGCTGACGCGGAGCGGGGGGCCGACCGTCGAGCTGACCCCCCGCGAGCTGGACGTCCTCGAGCTGCTGGCCGAGGGGAAGTCCAACGCCGCGATCGCCCAGTCGCTGTTCGTCAGCGTCCACACCGTGCGCAACCACGTCGCCAACATGTCGGCCAAGCTCGGGGCGCACAGCAAGCTCGAGGCCCTGTCGATCGCCGTGCGCCGCGGGCTCCTGCCCGGCAGCTGATCCAGCCCCGTCCGAGCAGCCCCCTCGGACCCCACCTCATCGGCCGGATTGGTGCACAGGCACCACGGCAGGTCGGTATGTCCGCACCTGTCCCCGGTCCGCACGGTGACGCACCATGAGTGAGGCGCTGCTGAAGGGAGAGCAGGAGCGCCCGCGTGGTTGGCCCATGGGAGGGGGCAACCGCACGTCCGGCGGCGTACGTCGTGGCGGTCGCGGGGGCCTCCGACCCGGTGAGTCGTCACGGCGCGCCGCTCGTTCGGTCCTCGTGGCCTCACCGTGGCGTCGACGACGACACCCAGGCCGATGGCGCGCCGGGCCGATCGGCTGGGGCTGGGCTGAGGGACCAGCCGGGGGAATGAAGCGGCGCCGACGGGGCAAGGTCCCACCGACGACGGCTGCCTCGGCCGTCGCGGCGGTACTTGACTCGGAGGGAGCACGACATGGGAGCACTGAGCCAGCTGGCTTCACGTTTCGCAGGAGGACGACGCGCCGGAGGACGCCCGACGGGTGGACACACCGGCGCCGCGGGCGCGCGCTCCGGAAACAGCGCGCAGAACGAGGCGATCGGCCGCGGTGTGCGGTCGGTCCTCGGCAAGCTGCGCAAGCGCTGACGAACGCCGCGCTGCGGTCGCCGGACACCTCGGGCGACCGCAGCGCGATGGCCCCGGCCCGCGACAATCGGGTGAATCGGATATATGCGTTCAACTTGCGACGGTCGGTGACGTGGCCCACGCGACTGACGTGGTCCTGGTCACGAAACATGCTCTCGATTTGAGACGAGGCGCCTCGTGTGGCGTACTGGAATCTGTTGCTTGCAACAGCAAGCGCATCTCGGATCCAGGCGCCACCGGGGAACGATGCACTCCCTACCCGCCCAGGCTGGCCGCTGTTCGTGCACACGAAGTCGGTAGGGACCATGGGGCAAGGACCCCATTCCGTTATGTCGACACGTCGAACCGTCATCCGGCGCACGCTCGGGATGACCGTGGTGACCACCCTGGTCGTCGCCCCCGCTGCCATTGCCGCGGGTGCGTCCCCGGTCGCCGGAGTAGCTGCCGTCAGCGCCACTGTCTCCGAGGCAGGATCCCTGTCCGACGCAGGCCTGGTCGCCACCAGCCTGCGATCCGGCGAGGGTGCTGCGGAGAGCTCCGCGAGCGAGCCGACCGCGAAGCCGACCATCTCCGACAAGATCCTCGCGCGGGACTCACGCGTCTCGCGCAGCGGCACCCGCGTCATTCCCGCGGTGAGCCAGAAGCCTATGCCGGTCTCCACGCCCGTGGTGATCAAGGAGGAGATCCGCTGGGTGCTGCCCGTGAGCGGCTACGACCTCACGGGCCGTTTCGGCTCGGTCAGCGGGCTGTGGTCCAGCAGCCACACCGGGCTGGACTTCGCCGCCCCCAGCGGCACCCCGATCCGCTCGGTCGCCGACGGCGTCGTCACCGAGGCCGGCTACGACGGCTCCTACGGCTACAAGACCGTCGTGACGCTGCCCGACGGCAGCGAGGTCTGGTACTGCCACCAGGACCGCATCGCGGTCAGCAAGGGGCAGAGCCTCTCCGCCGGCGAGGTCCTCGGCTACGTCGGGATGACCGGCAACACCACGGGGTCGCACCTGCACCTCGAGGTGCGCCAGGGCAAGCAGCCCGTCGACCCCGAGAGCTACCTGGCGGCCCAGGGCATCGCCCCCTGAGCCTGCCCCCACCCCGCCCGTCGGTGGCACTTCCGGCGGGAGCGAACGACAGAAGGGCCGACCCCGGCATCCGGGGTCGGCCCTTCTGTGTCGCCGGGCTCAGCCCGGACGGCGTACGCCGTCGTGCGCGTCGCCCGGGGTCACTTCTCGACGAGTGCGTGGTCCTCGCGGGAGCGTGACGTGATGCGCTCGCGAGCGCGCTCGGCGGTGCGATGCTGCGCCGCGGCGATCGCGCCGGTGATGAAGTCGCGGTAGTAGGTCAGGATGCGCGCTCGAGGGATCTCCGGGTTGTGCAGCGCCCAGCGGCAGAACGACTCGCTGATGCCGGAGATGGCGTTGGCGAAGGCCTGCAGCTCCTCGGTGTCGAGACCCGGGGCGTACTCGCCGGCCAGCAGCCCGAGCTTCTCCACCGTCGAGAAGCGGAGGCGGGAGAGGTGCACGGCCAGCTCGCCGCTCTCACCCACGGCGCCGCTGAACAGCAGGGCCCAACGGCTCGGCTGGTCGAAGAGCAGGTCGAAGAGCAGGTTGCCGCCGCGCTCGACGAAGACCGCGAGGTCTCCGTCCGAGGAGTGGTGGGCGGCGAGCAGGGAGGTCTCGAACTCCTCGCGGGCGCGGTGGGCACAGGCGAGGAAGATGCCTTCCTTCGAGCCGTAGTGCTGGTAGATCACCGGGCGGCTGACGCCGGCGCCGCGGGCGATGTCCTCGACCGAGACCTTGTCGTAGCCGCGGGTGGTGAACAGCTCCTCGGCGACATCGAGCAGCTGTGCGCCGCGGTCGTCGTGGGACATGCGGGTGGTGGCCATCGGCCTCTCCGTCGTCGTGGGAGATCGGTCATGAGTCTAACGAGAGCCGGCGTGTCGGGTGACGCGGCGACGGAGGACCTTTGCTGGTGCTGGTGCTGGTGCTGGTGCTGGTGCGGGTGGTCCGGGGCGCGGCGGGGGACCGCGCCCCGGACCGGATCGGTCAGATCGGAGTGATCAGATCAGGCGACGGCGGAGCAGGAGCGCGCCGCCGGCTGCGGTGAGCAGCCCGAGGGCTGCCACGCCGCGGGCCAGGTTGCGGCTGCCTTCGCCGTCCTCGCCCTTGATCTCGAAGGTGTACGCCGCGAGACCGACCGCACCCTCGGGGGCGCCGACGACCATCTCCTCCTCGTCGGCCCGCTCGGCGCCGGCCTCCAGGGTGGCGAACTTCGCGCCGAAGGTCTGCGCGGTCTCAGCGCCCTTGCCGACCAGCACCGACGTGCCCTCGTCGGAGAGCCTCTGTGTGCCGTCCACGAGCTTCGGGGCGCCCCCGGCGGCCGTCTCGAGGCCTTCGGTCAGCTTGCCGGAGCCGTCGGCGGCGTCGCCGAGGCCCGAGGCCAGCTCCTCCGCACCGGCAGCCAGCTCGCCCGAGCCGGTGGCCGCAGCGAGCAGGCCCTCGGCCAGCTTCTGGGCACCCGCCGAGAGGTCGCCGGAGCCGTCAGCGGCGTCGCCGGTGCCGTCGGAGAGCTTGAAGGCGCCGTCGGCCAGCTCGTTCGCGCCGGCGTCCAGCTGACCCAGTCCGTCGGAGAGCTCCGCGGAGCCGCCCTCGGCGGTGTCGGCGCCGTCAGCGAGCTGGAGCACGCCTCCGACGGCCTTGGTGATGCCCACGTTGAGGGCGTCGAGGCCACCATCGAGCTGGTTGAGACCACCCTTGACCTGCTGGGCGCCGCCGAGGATCTTGCCGGCGCCGGCCTTGGCGTCGGTGAGTCCGGCGCTGATCTCACGGGCACCCGGGATCGAGCTGGGTGTTCAGGCCTTCGATGGCGTTGCCCAGACCCGTGGAGACCTGGCCGAGGCCGCCCGCGGCCGCGGTGAGGTCGGCCTTGGAACCCTGGGCACCGGTGATGAGGGCGCTCACGGTGCCGGCGCACTGGGGGGTGTCGCGGCACTCGGGGATCTGCTGCAGCGACTGGAGGCCGCCGATGAGACGGTCGGCGCTGCCGCCCGCGTTGGTGGCGGCGTCGAGACCGGCCTTGACCTGGTCGACACCACCCTTGGCCTTGGGCAGGCCCTCGGGGCCGGTCAGCTGACCGAGGCCACCGACGAGCTGCTGGGCTCCGGTCTCGAGCTGACCGAGACCGCCCTGGAGGCGGATGAGGCCACCGATGATGGAGTCGGGGTTGCTCGGGTCGCCGAGACCGGCGCTCAGCGCGGCGACACCGGCCTTGAGCTGCTTGATGCCGTCCTGGGCGGCCGGGAGGCCGTCGACCGCAGCGAGCTGGTCGAGACCGTCGCTGAGCTGGGTCAGACCCGAGGAGAGCTTGGCGCCACCGGCAGCGGCGTCGCCGGTGCCGTCGGCCAGCCGGCCGGAGCCGTCGGCGAGCTTGCCGGCGCCGTTGTCGATCTTGCCGAGGCCGTCCTCGAGCCTGCCCGCGCCGTCGGCGAGCTTCTCCGAGCCTGGGGCTGCATCGTCCTGAAGGCCGTCGGCGAGCTGGTTCGCGCCGTCGGCGAGCTTGTCCGAGCCGGGAGCGGCCTTGCCCTGAAGGCCGTCCTGCAGCTCGGCGGAGCCGTCGCGGAGCTTGATGAGCCCGGCGAGCAGGTCACTGGAACCGTCGCGCAGGAGCAGGAGGTTGGAGTCGATCTGGCTCGCGCCGTCGGTGAGCTCAGAGCCGGTTGCGGCGCCGGACGCGTACTGCTCACCCGCCGCCTTGAACGTCGGGCTCTTGAGGGGGTTGACCGGCAGCGCCGTCACAGTGGCGCGCGGCAGGACCGCGTCGGTGATGTCGGCGGAGTAGCCGAAGGTGACGGTGTCGGCACCGACCGGCGGGACCAGCGTCATCGTGAAGCTCATCTTGGTGTTGCCTCGTCCGTCGCCGGCCATGTTGGCCTGGTCGGAGGCGACGTCGCGGAAGGAATCCGGGAGCACGGTGGTGAGGCTGCCGACCATCGGCACGGAGACCTCGACGTCGTCGGTGGCGGTCCCGCCCGTGCCGTCGTCGAACGCGATGGTCTGGATGCGGCCGGTGACGTTCTCGATCGTGTACTCGACCTCGAGGTCGCCGGTGGCGCCGACGAGGTCGGCAGGCTCCACGCGCTTGCCGTCGAGGGTGTAGGCCGCGGCGATGTCGAGGGGCAGGTCGCCCTCGTAGTCGCTCACGGTGCGCACGTCCTCGGTGCCGTCGACGTCGACCTCGACGAGCTGCTCGCCGTCCTTGGTGTCGAAGCCGCCGAAACCGTCGAGGTTGCGCAGGCCTTCGAGGACAGCGGGGTTCTCGACGCTCGAGGCGCCCTCACCGGTGAAGTGCAGCTGCTCGTAGATGCGCTGGCTCTCCACCTCGCCGCTGGCGTCGGTGTAGGCCTGGACGGTCTCGGTGTTGACGACCGAGACGTCGTCACCGGTGGCCGCGGCGGCGGGACCGCTGACGGCGGCCAGCGTGAGGGCGCTCGCGCCGGCGACGGCAGCAGCGCGGAAGAGGATGGGTCGGGGGCTCATCGGGTGTTCTCCATGCGGGCGTCGGTGGTGGTGCGGGACGAGGAGTCGTCCAGCAGGGTGTCGAGGTCGGACGACTGGCCGGTCTGCTCGTCGGACCGGAGACCGAACCCGTCGTGGTCGGGGTGGCCCGGGTGGTCGTCGTGGTCGCCCTCGGCGCGCAACGCCCGTGGGGCGGCCCAGATGGTGGCGAGGAAGCCGATGGCCACGCTCACGAGAACGGCGGTCAGGGTGCTGACCGAGGTCTCGGGCAGCTCCGGGGGGGCAGCGGCGTACACACGCTCGTAGGCCCCGGCGAAGACCGCGGCACCGAGCAGCGGCGCCCACAGGGCGATGCGCTGGAAGGTGAGGACGGCCACCACGGTGCACAGCAGCACGACGATCGCGACGGCGACCGCGCGGCCACCGGCGGAGTCGGGCAGCACGGCTGCACGCAGCACGAAGCCGACCAGGGCGGCGACCATGCCGAGCAGCGCACCGCCCAGCCGGGCCAGGGGGGTGGTGTCGGGGACGAGGGCGAGGACGGCGCCCGCCGCGGCGCCCAGCAGGGCGACCGACTCGATCTGGAGGTCGAACCACGAGCTCACGAGCACCGCGAGAGCGGTGGTCAGGGCGAGACTCAGTCCGGCCAGCGACGATGTGCGCATGCTGGTGCGTTCCCTTCGAGGATGTGTTTCGGCGCAACGCCTTCCGCGTCCGCCGGCCCGGCGACGACTGTCACTGGTGGGCTGGTTACAGAGCGTAACTTACGGACCGTAGTTTGCGAAATCCATCCGTGGGAAGGGTGGTTTGTCAGGATATTCGTCGGTAGAACGCGTTCTACTCGCCGGTATGCTCCGTCTGGAGGAGAGGGCTGCCCGACCGGGTACTCTGCGCTCGTGCCTCGCGACCCCGATGACCCGGAGGCGCCGCTGGCCCCCCGGGCGGCGTTCCGCGACGGGGTCCGGCGCGGCCTGCCGTTCGCGGCGGTCGGCTTCGTGCTCTCGCTGAGCTTCGGGGTCCTGGCCCGTCAGGCGGGCTTCACCGCCCTGCAGGCGGTGGTGACCTCGGCGTTCGTCTTCGCGGGCTCGGCCCAGTTCGCGGCGCTCTCGATCGTGGTCGCCGGCGGCGGCCTCGGAGCGGCGGTGTCGGCCGCGGGGCTGATGAACGCCCGGTTCCTCGCCATGGGGATCGCGCTGGCGCCGTCGCTGCCCGGGCAGGCGGCGAGCCGGGCGGCCCAGGGGCAGGCGGTGGTCGACAGCTCGTGGGCGATGGCCAACCGGCGGGACGGCTCCTTCGACCGGTGGCTGCTGTTCGGAGCGACGCTGCCGCAGTACCTCTCGTGGGTGCTGGGGACGACGACCGGCGCGTTCGCCGGTGACCTGCTCGGGGACGTGGAGCGCTTCGGCCTCGACGCGGTCTACCCGACCTTCTTCCTGGGGCTCGTCATCGCCGAGCTCAAGGACGCGAAGTCGCGGCTCACGGCGCTGGTGGGTGCGGTGATCGCCCTGGCGCTCGTGCCGCTGACCCCTCCCGGCGTACCGATCCTGGCCGCGGCAGCCGCCGCGCTCATCGGCCTGACCCGCTACGGGGACCCGCGATGACCCCGCACGCCCCGCGTGCTGCGGTGGAGCCGCTCGCCCGTCAAGGTGTGGTGCAGCCGCTCGCCCGTCGAGGTGTGGTGGAGCCGCGCGCCCTGCGAGGTGCGGTGGAGCCGCACGCCCGTCGAGGTGAGGACGGATGAACCTGTGGTGGTTGATCCTCGGCCTCGTCGTGGTGACCGCGGTGATCAAGGCCGCCGGCCCCGTCGCGCTGGGTGGGCGCGCACTGCCGGTCTGGTTCGGGCGCGTGATCGCGCTGATGGCGGCGGCGCTGCTGGCGGCGCTCGTGGTGACCTCGACCTTCGCCGACGGTCAGCGCTGGGCCGTCGGAGCCCACACCGTCGGGGTCGCCCTCGCCGGAGTCCTGCTCTGGCGAGGACGTTCCCTCGTGCTCGCGGTGGCCGTCGCGGTGGTCACCACCGCTCTCCTCCGCGCCCTCACCTGACCTGACCCGCCCCGCCCCGCCCCCTCTGTCCTCACGAAGGGGCGCTTGCGTTCGCGCGAAGGGGCGCTTGCGTTCGTGCGAAGGGGCGTTGCGTTCGTGCGAAGGGGCGCGTCGTGCGAAGGGGCGCCTACGTTCGTGCGAAGCGGCGATTGTTGTGCTGGGTGCGGGCGCGACACGGTGCTCGATCACCGGGTGTGACGTTGCGCGTGTGGGTCGACCGTCAGCTCGTGCGGCCATCCACGGTGAAGCATCGAGATTGCCTCGGCGCTTCCGGTCGGTGCGGTGAGCGTCACGGCGGTCACGGCGGCGGTCAGGCCGCGCGCGACGGCGGTACGGCGACCGGGGTGAGCGTGGTCATGAGGTCCTCCGCGGTGCGGCGGTGGCCCGCCGGTGTGATCGAGCCTTGGACCGGCTCATCCACCGAGGAGGTCGCTCAGCGGTCCCGCGCACGTCGTACCTCTCGCCGGGGCTTGATCCATGACCTTTGAGCGCCCGTTGACGACGAACGCGAGCGCCGTCTCGCGCGACCGTGCGCGCCCCTTCGCACGAACGCGCGCGCCCCTTCGCGCGAACGCGCGCGCCCCTTCGTGGGGGAGAGGGGGTCGGTCAGAGGCGGCGGAGGGCGGTGGCGAGGACAACGGCCTCGCCGGCGTCGTCGGTGGCATCGAGGTCGACGGTGGCCTCGAGGATCCAGTCGCGGTGGCCGGCCGGGTCGTCGAGGGTCTGGCGGACCCGCCAGGTGCGACGCGGCCGGACCTCGGCCGCCGCGTCCTCGGTGGCGCCCGCGCCGACGGTGCCCGTCGTGAGGGGATCCTCAACAGGGTCGTCGGCGGCTGGGTGCGTGTCGACCGTGAACAGCTCGGGGCCCCGGGCTTCCGGCCCGGTGCCGACCCGCTCGTGCTCCTCGAAGTACTTCTCCAGCGCCCGGTCCCACTCCTCGGAGGTCATCACGACCTCGAGCGGCGGGTCGACGCGACCGGCGGCGGTGCGCTCGAGCGCCGCCAGGGCCGGTACGTCGTCGCGCGCGACCAGCTCGACGCGTCGGAACACCGCGTTGCGGACCATCACCCGCAGCGGGCGCTCCTGCTGGGACAGGGCCCGGGGCGGGGCCGGCGCTGCGCCCGGGCCGACACCGTGCAGCTCGTGGTGCTCGGGGTCGGTCAGCGCCTCCCACTCGTCGAGCAGCGAGGAGTCGGTCTGCCGAACGGTCTCGCCCAGCCACTCGATGATCTCCTCGAGCTCGGGCGACCGGTGGGCGTCGGGCACGGTCTGGCGCAGCGTCCGGTAGGCGTCGGTGAGGTAGCGCAGCACCAGCCCCTCCGACCTCGCGAGCTGGTAGCGGGAGACCAGGTCGGTGAAGCTCATCGCCTGCTCCCACATCTCGCGCACGACCGACTTCGGCTCAAGGGCGTCCTCGGGAAGCCAGGGGTGGGTCTCCCGATAGATCTCGTACGTCGCACCGAGGAGCTCGGCGAGCGGCTTCGGCCACGTCACCTCGTCGAGCAGGGCCATCCGCTCGTCGTACTCCAGCCCGTCGGCCTTCATCTGGCCGATGGCCTCACCGCGCGCGGCGTGCTGCTGGGCGAAAATTATTTGTCGCGGTGACTCCAACACGGCCTCGATGACGGAGATGACGTCGAGCGGGTAGGTGTCCTCCGCCGGGTCGAGCACGTCGAGCGCGGCCAGCGCGAAGTGCGCCAGCGGTTGGTTCAGAGCGAAGTCGGGGGGCAGGTCCACGGTCAACACGTAGCGGCGCCCGACCTCGTCGACCTCGTCGAGGCGCGTGAGGATGCCCGAGCGCAGCAGCGACCGGGCCAGCCGAAGCGCCCGTCGGACCAGCCGCAGCTGGTTGCGCGGGTCCTCGTGGTTCTCGGTCAGCAGCCGGCGCATCACCTCGACCCCGTCGGACTCGCGCGCCGCGACGTGGATGAGCATCGCGTTGTCGACCCGCATCCGTGACACCAGCGGCTCCGGCACCCCTGCCACGAGCTTGTCGTAGGTCTGCTCGGTCCACACCACCTGACCCTCGGGTGGCTTCTTGCGCTGGATCCGTTTCAGCTTCTTCGGGTCGTCGCCCGCCTTGCGGACGAGGCGCTCGTTCTCGATGACGTGCTCGGGGGCCTGGACCACGACGTAGCCGACGGTGTCGAACCCTGCCCGCCCCGCGCGGCCGGCGATCTGCAAGAACTCCCGGGTCCGCAGGATCCGCTGCCGGTTGCCGTCGAACTTGGCCAGCGCGGTGAAGAGCACGGTGCGGATCGGGACGTTGATGCCGACCCCGAGGGTGTCGGTGCCGCAGATGACCTTGAGCAGCCCCTGCTGGGCCAGCTGCTCCACCAGTCGCCGGTAGCGCGGCAGCATGCCGGCGTGGTGCACGCCGATCCCGTTGCGCACCAGGCCCGACAGGGTCCGTCCGAAGCCGGCACCGAACCGGAAGTCGCCGATCACCTCGGTGATCCGCGCCTTCTCCTCGGCGTCCACCAGCACAGTGCCCCGCGGGCTCCGGAGACCCGCCTTCAGGTTCGTGGCGTGCTCCACGGCGTTGGCCTGCGTGAAGTGCACGACGTACGCCGGGACCTGGCGGGTGCTCACCAGCTCCTCGACGGTCTCGTCGAGCGGGGTGACGGCCCAGGTGAAGCTCAGCGGCACCGGCCGCTCGGCGTCGTCGACGACCGACGTGGGGCGCCCGGTCCGCCTCGTCAGGTCCTCGACGAACCGGTCGACGGGGCCGAGCGTGGCCGACATCAGCAGGAATTGCGCCTGTGGCAGCTCCAGCAGCGGCACCTGCCAGGCCCAGCCGCGGTCAGGCTCGGAGTAGTAGTGGAACTCGTCCATCACCACCAGGCCGACGTCGGCGTCCGGGCCCTCGCGCAACGCCAGGTGGGCGAGGATCTCCGCGGTGCAGCAGATGATCGGCGCGTCGGGGTTCACCGACGCGTCGCCGGTCAGCATGCCGACGTTGTCGGCCCCGAAGACGTCGCAGAGGGTGAAGAACTTCTCGCTCACCAGCGCCTTGATGGGCGCGGTGTAGAACGTGACGCGGTCGGTGGCGATCGCCGCGAAGTGCGCCGCGGTCGCGACCAGCGACTTCCCCGAGCCGGTCGGGGTGGCCAGGATGACGTTGGCGCCGCTGAGCAGCTCGATGACCGCCTCGTCCTGGTGCTCGTAGAGCTCCAGGCCCTGCTCGGCGACCCAGCTGGCGAAAAGGTCGTAGAGCCGGTCGGCGTCGACGGCGCTCGACCCGCCCGACGGGAGCTTCAGCTGCGTCGGCATGGGGTCATCCTCGCAGCCGCGGCACCCTCGCCCCCAGCACGGCCGCCCGCGCGGCGTTCGCCCCGCACGCGCCGTGCACCCCGCCTCCCGGGTGCGCCGAGGAGGAGCCCAGGTAGAGCCCCTTGATCCCCGTGGTCGGGCGGCCCGTGCCCGGCACCGGACGGAACACCAGCTGCTGGTGCAGCTGGGACGTGCCGCCGTTGACCGAGCCACCGATGAGGCTGCCGTTACGAGACTCCAGCTCGCGCGGTCCCAGGACGCGGCGCGTGCGGATCCGCGAGGCGAAGTCGGGCGCGTGCTTCTCGATCTGCGCCTGCATGCGGTCGGCGAAGCGCTCGCAGTCGTCGTGGTCCCAGACCCCGCGGATGCTCCCGCCGTCCGACCCGCCGTCCGACCCGGCTTCCGACCCGGCGTCGTACGACGTCTTGTGCGGCACGTGCGTGTAGGCCCACATCGACTCCGTGCCCTCCGGCGAGCGGCTCGGGTCGGCGGTCGTCATCTGCCCCGCCAGCAGGAACGGCTCCCGCGGCACGACGCCGGCGACGACCTGGCTCAACGACTCCTGCATCGCCGAGACCGAGTTGGCGACGTGGAGGCATCCCGGTGGCACCGGCGGTGCCGAGGTCCACGGCACCGGCCCGTCCAGGGCCCAGTCGACCTTGACGGTGCCCGGGTCGAGCTCGAAGCGCGTCATCGCCTTCGCCACCGGTGCCGGCAGGTCCTCGGGTGCCACCAACCGCTCGTAGAGCACCGGCGCGGAGACGTCGGCGACCACGGCTCGCCGTACGGCGAAGCGCTCGCCGTCAGCGGTGAGCACGGTCCGGACCCGGCCGCGGTCGACCTCGAGGCGCACGACGGGGGAGTCGACGCGGATCTCGCCACCGAGGGAGGTGAACCGTCGCGCCATGGCCTGGGTCAGCTCGCCGGCCCCACCGCGTGGCACGGGGAAGCCCACGGTCTGGGCCAGCATCGTCAGCAGCATCCCGAAGATCCCCGAGCCGGGGGCGTCGAGCGGGATGTCGGAGTGCCCCCCGTTGCCGGCCAGCAGCAGCCGGGGGGCCTCGCCGCCGAAGCGGGCGCGACCGAGCCCGACCACCGGGGTCAGCAGCTCCTTGACGAAGGAGAGGCCGCCCACGTGCCGCATGCTCGCGAGCGCGCCGAGCCCTCCGCGCACCGGCGGCCACGGCGCCATGAGGGCCTCGACGATCGGGTCACCGACGCGGTCCCAGTCGGCGCACAGCGTCAGCCAGGCCTCGCCGTCACCGTTGTGCAGGGCGTCCAGCCCGGCGGCGGTGTCGTGCCGCTCGGGGTGGATCATCGCCCAGCCCCCACCGGGCAGCGGGTGCCCGAGCGGAGCAGGCGCGTGGCTCCACTCCAGCCCGTGCTTCTCCAGCTCGAGGCTGCGGATCACCGGCGAGGCCAGCGCCAAGGGGTAGAACGCGCTGAAGGTGTCGTGGACGAACGCCGGGTCGACGCCCCGGTCGCTGCGGACCGCGCCGCCGATCTCCGGCTGGGCCTCGAGCAGCAGCACGCTCCAGCCGGCCTCGGCGAGCCTGTTGGCCGCGACCAGCCCGTTGGGACCGGAGCCGATGACGACCGCGTCGTACGTCGTCGCGTCCGTGGCGCCGCTCACGCGTGGGTACGTCGCTCGGCGACGAAGGCGAGCCGGCGCAGCGTCTCGGTGTTGCGCCACGTCAGGCCGAGGTCGCGCAGCGGTTTGGGCACGAGTCGTCCGGGCCCGGCGATCGCGTCCTCCTCGATGGTGACCTCGGTGCCGCCGCCGACGGGCTGCAGCCGGATCGTCACGCCGGCCTCCCCGCTCGGCCAGGCCGCCGCACGGAGCCGCATCAGCGAGCCGGGGACGGACTCGAGGACCTCGGTCTCGTCGCTGACCAGGGCCGGCCAGCTGCCCACGGAGTGGTGGAGCTTGGCGCCGGTCGCGGGCCAGCTGTCGTCGACCTCGCGCATCCGGGAGGCGCCCACCACCCACAGGGGGTAGAGCCAGCCGTCGGCGAGCACCTGCCAGACCTGGTCGGGGGTCGCGTCCATCGTGCGCGTGTTGGTGCTCATGTGATCCAACGTAGCCCGTGCCGCGCCGCGGAAACCCACCCGCAGCGGGGGGTTGGAACAGGCCACGGCCCGACGGGGTTGTGCCCGGCATGACTCTTCAGGGTGAGTACGTCCCGAGCAGTGAGAAGTGGGTCCGCGACCAGGTCGCGGCGTACGAGGCCTCTGGGGGTCGGGAGGCCAACATCCTCCCGCGCACCGGCGACCCGATCGTGGTGATCACCTCGGTCGGCGCGACCTCGGGCAAGTTGCGCAAGAACCCGGTGATGCGCGTGGAGAAGGACGGGGTGTACGTCGCCATCGCGTCGAAGGGCGGTGCGCCCGACGACCCGGTGTGGGCCGACAACTTCCGCGCGCACCCGCTCGTCGACCTGCAGGACGGCCCCGAGCCGCGCAGCTACACCGTGCGCGAGCTCGAGGGAGAGGAGCGGACCGCGTGGTGGGAGCACGCGGTCGCGACCTGGTCGACGTACGCCTCCTACCAGCAGAGGACCGACCGGCTGATCCCGGTGTTCCTGCTCGAGCCGGTCGCCTGACGCACTGGTCCTCAGCGGTCCTCAGCGGTCCTCAGCGGTAGAGCGCGATGAGGACGGCGACGTCGTCCTGCCAGCCGCTGCGGGCCTGGATGTCGGCCAGCCACGCGGCCCAGGCGGCGTCGCGGCCGGAGGCCTCGGCGTGCACGCGCTCGACCTGACGGGCGGTCTCGTCGATGCCGACGTCGAGGCTGGCGTGGCGGCTCTCGACCAGGCCGTCGGTGTAGAGGACGAGGGCCGAGCCGGGCTCGAGCTGCGTCCAGACCTCGGCACGCGCCCCGACCGGGACACCGATCGGGGGCGAGCCGCCGTCCTCGAGCGTCTCCACGCTCTGGTCGGGGCGGGCGATGAGGACCGGCGGGTGGCCGGCGCGGGCGACGCCGAGCAGGCCGGTCTCGAGGTCGAGGATGGCGTAGGTGAGCGTGACGATCTCGTCGTCCTCGAGGTCGAGCACACCGGTGTCCAGGGCGCGCAGGACCGAGGTCGGGCTGGGGTCGAAGCTGATCGCGGTGCGCATGGCGACCCGCACCTGCCCCATGACCGCGGCCGCCCGCAGGCCCTTGCCCATGACGTCGCCGATCACCAGGGCGACGCGCCGCTCGTCGATCTCGACACAGTCGTACCAGTCGCCACCGACCTGCGTGTGCTCGGTGAGCGGTCGGTAGGCCGAGAGCAGGCGGAGGCCGTCGAGGGTGGGCAGACGCGCCGGCAGCAGCGACTCCTGGAGCGTGGTCGCCGCGTTGACCATCGACTCGTAGGCCAGCGCGCGTTGCAGCGCCTGCCCGCCCTGGTCGGCCAGACCGGCGAGGAACTGGGCGTCGTCGTGGGTCCAGCGGTGGTGCTGGTGCGACCACAGCGCGAGGTAGGCGGTCCCGCGGGTGCCGAGCGCGATCGGGACCAGCGCGACGGCATGCACCTCCTCGGGCAGCTCGACCCCCGGCAGCAGTCGACTCAGCTCGGCGCGGTCGGTGGCCAGGACCGCCCCGCTGCCGCGGCGGTGCGCGGCGATCATCGAGGCGAAGGCGTGGCTGGGTGGCTCGTCGTCCTCGCCGGGCACGTGCAGCCGCCCGGAGGTCATGGCGGTGCCGTCGCGCGCCAGCTCCACCAGGCTGTCGGTGACGTCCGGGAGCGAGACCGCCAGCGAGAGCCGCTCGGAGACGCCGAGCAGGCGGCGGGTGAGACCGAAGGCGACGCCGAGCTGGCCTTCGCGCCGGGAGAGCTCCTGCTCGGTGTAGCGCTCGGCGTTGCCGAGCGAGAGCAGCAGCCAGACCAGGCAGCCGACCACGAGCACGACGTACGTCGCGGCGCGCAAGGAGAGGCTGGCCCACCAGACCGGCGTGAAGCGGGCTCCGCCGAGCAGGTTGAACAGCAGGTCGGCGAACGACAGCATCAGCGAGACGCCGATCCACGCGTGCAGCGCCGAGGGGGTGCGTCCCACGGCGCGTGTCCACACGACGGCAGCGACCAGCACCAGCGTGGCGCAGAGGGCCTCGAGCACGAGCAGCACGGTCGTGTAGGCACCGTCGGGCTCCAGCAGCGCCGGGAGGGGCAGGAGGTCCATGGCCAGGAGCGCGGCCGTGAGGAACCCACCGGTGGCGACCGGACGCGCCCAGGTGGCCCCGGCCCGGCGTGCCCCGGCGAGGGCGCAGGCGGCGGGCGCCACGTGGAAGAGCAGGTAGAGCGCCGCGCTGCTGTCCCGTCCGGTGGCGAGCGGGCCGCCGTCGGCGGAGACGAGGGGGAAGGAGATCAGCTGGAGCGCCATCGCGGGTACGGCGATCGCGAGGCCGACGGCGTACCACGACAGCAGCGGATCGTTGAAGGTGCGACCGCAGAACCACAGGATGCCCAGCGCGAGCGCACCAGCGACGGGGGCGACGGTGAACAGCGACACCGAGAACCCCTCGGGGGGTTGGGCCCGGGTGAGGATCGCGACGAGGTAGGCGGTGGCGGCCAGCAGGGTGACGCCGAGGGCGGAGTACAGGTCGACGCGGTGCACGCGTCGCTCGCTCCTCGGGCCCACGACCCAGGAGCTCAAGTCGTCCTTGGCCGCCGTCACCCTGGCATCGTGGCACTGACCGGCCCTCCTCACCACTGAGACGGGCGGACCGGCGCGTGGCGGGAAGTGGAGGGGGGACCGTCCCGGTGCTGCTGCTCGGCACGACCGCCCTGGGGACGGTCGGCCTCCTGCTCGCCCCTGACCTGCGCTGGGTCAGCGGGCGGTGAGGACCTCGCGGGCCGCGCGTTCGCCGGCGCGGACGGCGCCGTCCATGTAGCCGGTCCAGTACGTCGATGTCTCGGTGCCGGCGACGTGGATGCGTCCCATCGACGTGCGGACCTGGTCGAAGCCGCCGGTCATCACGCCGGGGGCCAGCACCGGGACGGGGGCGCCGCCGGTCCAGCGCGCCGGGTCGTCCGGGCCGGGTCGTGGCTCGGCCCAGTCGTACTCGACGTACTCGATCGGGGCGAGCGCGCGCTCGCCGTACAACCGCGCCAGGCCGGCGAGCACCGCGGTGCGCCGGGCGTCGGGGGAGAGGGCGGCGACCTCGCGCCACGCCTCACCGCCGATGAAGACGAGCAGGACGCCGGGGGCGCCGGGCGTGCGAGCGGTGTTGTCGAAGGTGACGCGCACCGGCCCGTCGGGCGCCATGCCGAAGCCGTTGCGTCGTTGGTCGCGCCAGAAGGGACGGCCGTAGACGGCGTCGACCTTCATCAGCCGGCCCATCGGCATCCGCCGCCACAGGTCGAGACGGGCGGGCGGGACGGCGTCGCCCCAGTCGAGGGCGGTCAGCGGCTGGGGCGGGGCGGCCAGGACGAGACGACCGGCGCGGACGGGTCCGTCGGCGGTCTCGACGTCCACGCCATCAGTGTCCTGACGCACAGCGCTGACCGGGCGTGAGAGCCGGACCGTTCCCTCGGGCAGAGTCGCGGCCAGCCGCAGCGGGATCTGCTGGGCACCGCCGTCGAACCGGCGCTCCTGGGCGGCGCGGGTGGTGCCGCCGTTGCGCTCCAGGGTGCCGGTCCTGGTCTCGTTGCCCGAGCAGGCGACGTACCAGAGGACGTAGAGCAACGAGAGCTCGTCGGGGTCGGCGCCGAAGCAGGGTTGGCTCCAGCCGGACAGGTAGTCCAGCGAACGCCGCGTCGCGAGGGTCGAGCGTCGCAGCCACGATCCGAAGGTCTCGGCGTCCCACGCGGCGGCGTGCGCGTGATCCCATGGCGCGTCGACGTCGATGCCGGCGGCCATCCGGTTCAGCCGCAGCAGGAGCTGGACGCTGTCAGGCCACAGCAGCGGGTCGGCGGGAACGAGGGTGGTGGGCATGCGGCGTACGCCGAGGCGCGGGGTGACGTAGGTGCTCAGCCCACGCGGCAACGGGAAGGACACGACTCCGAGCTCCCGGGCCAGTGCCTCGAGCCGGTCCTGGGTCGGGCCGATGAACGCGGCGCCGGACTCGACCACTCCACCGGAGTCGAGGGGGTGGTCGAGGATGCGTCCGCCGACCCGGTCGCGGGCCTCGAGCACCACGACGGACCGGCCGGCCCGGGTGAGCTCGCGGGCGGTCACCAGCCCCGACAGCCCGGCGCCGAGCACCGCGACGTCGTACGACTCGCTCCCGTTCATGGGTGCAAACTACTCCCGACGACCGGCCGGTCCCCTTGCCCCGCGAAAGCGCGAAGGGGCGCTTGCGTTCGCGCGAAGGGGCGCTGACGTTCGCGCGAAGGGGCGCTGACGTTCGCGCGAAGGGGCGCTGGCGTTCGCGCGAGGAGGCGGCTACGTACGGTCGAAGCGTCAATCGCGGCCGCATTGACCTCTCGCGCGAACGGCAGTGACGTCTCGCGCGAATGTGCGCGCCCCTTCGTGGGGACGGGGTCGGGTCAGGCGTCGTCGACGGCCTTCTCGAGCTCAGCCTTGGACATCGAGGAACGACCCTCGACGTTCTTCTTCCTGGCCTCGTCGTAGAGCTGGTCCTTGGTCCGGCCGCCGGCGCCCCGGTGGGACCGGAGCCCGCCGCGACGGCCGGAGGAGATGTCCTCGGTCGAGGTCGCGCTTGCCTCGTCGCTCTCGCCGGCGCGGGCCCGCTCCTTGTTCACGGTGCGCGCGGCGATCTCCTCGGCCACCTTCTCGGGGCGACCCTGATCCTCCAGGCCGTCCTTGATGTGCTCGTACTGTCGCTCGCGCTTCTTGCTCCAGGCCTGCTGCGGCACGACGTCCTCCTGCGCTCCGGGAGTGTGGGAGAGGTGTGGGGTCCCCGGAATCCCGAGATCTCCGGGGGCTCGTTGTCAGTGATACCCACCTCGCGCGGAGATCACGCCGATCGCTGGCTAGCGTGGCGTGCATGAGCGACGACACCCGCGATCTGGACCTGGTCGACCTCGAGCCGGGCGACGCCCGTCTCGTCTCCGAGGCGCTGCCGGTGCTCCTCGAGCTGCGGCCCCACCTGACCGCCGAGTCCTTCACCGCCGTCTACGAGGAGGGCCACCCCCAGGGCCTGCGGTTCCTCGGGGCCTACGACGGCGACAGATGCGTCGGCGTCGCCGGCTGGCGCATGATCGCCTGCACCAGCCTCATCCGCCGCTTGTACGTCGACGACCTGGTCACCTCCGCGACCGCTCGCTCGGGAGGTGTGGGTCGCGCCCTGCTCGGCGAGCTCGAGCGGCGCGCCGCGCAGGCGGGCAGCGCGTGGCTGACCCTCGACTCCGGCGTGACCCGGTTCGACGCCCACCGGTTCTACTTCCGGGAGCGGATGGCAGCCACGGCGCACCACTTCACCAAGCCGGTCGCCGGGTCCGCCGAGAGCGCGTAGCCGTCGCGGGCGGGGCGGGGGGCGGTCTGGGGGCGCGTCGAAGCGGCTGGTCCCGCTCGCCTTGTGAGGGTCGTCGACCCGTGGGATGATTAACCGACTGATCGGTCGGTTAATGAGGTGGTCATGACGAGCACGCTGGACGACGTACGACCCGACGGCCCCGACGCCGCGCTGGCGGACGGGTTCGAGGCGACCTTGGCGCGCCACGACCGCGTCGAGCCGCGCGACTGGATGCCTGAGGACTACCGCGCCACCCTGGTGCGGCAGATCGCGCAGCACGCGCACTCCGAGATCATCGGGATGCAGCCGGAGGGCAACTGGATCAGCCGGGCGCCCAGCCTGCGCCGCAAGGCGATCCTGCTGGCCAAGGTGCAGGACGAGGCCGGCCACGGGCTCTACCTGTACTCCGCGTGCGAGACCCTCGGCGTCAGCCGTGACGAGCTGCTCGGCAAGCTCTACTCCGGCGCGCAGAAGTACTCCTCGATCTTCAACTACCCGACGCTGTCGTACGCCGACGTCGGGACCATCGGCTGGTTGGTCGACGGGGCAGCGATCTGCAACCAGGTGCCGTTGTGCCGCACCTCCTACGGGCCCTACGGTCGCGCGATGATCCGCGTCTGCAAGGAGGAGTCCTTCCACCAGAGGCAGGGCTTCGAGCTGCTCATGACGATGATGAGCGGCACCGACGAGCAGCGCGCGATGGTGCAGGAGTCGGTGGACCGGTTCTGGTGGCCCTCGCTGATGATGTTCGGCCCCCCCGACGCGGACAGTGCCCACACCGAGCGCTCCATGGCCTGGGGCATCAAGCGCAACACCAACGACGAGCTGCGACAGAAATTTGTCGACATGACAGTTCCGCAGGCCGACCGGCTCGGCGTCACGCTGCCGGACCCCGACCTGCGGTGGGACGAGGAGCGGGGTGCCCACGACTTCGGGCAGCCCGACTGGGACGACTTCTGGACCGTCGTCAAGGGCGGCGGCCCCTGCAACGCCCAACGCCTCGACCACTTCCGCCGCGCTCGGGACGAGGGCGAGTGGGTCCGAGCCGCCGCTCTCGCGAGGAACGAGCGAGAGCGGCGGAGCGAGGAGGTCGAGCAAGCCTCGCGGCCGAGCGCGCGAGGCCATGCCGGGCGTGCCGAGACAAGCGAGGGGGGCGCATGAGCGAGCAGCCCCGGGCCGAGTGGCCCCTCTACGAGGTGTTCGTCCGGGGCAAGCGCGGCCTCAACCACGTCCACGTCGGATCGCTTCACGCGGCCGACGACCGCGCGGCGCTGCTCAACGCGCGCGACGTCTACACCCGGCGCAACGAGGGCGTCAGCATCTGGGTGGTGCGGTCGAGCGACATCACCGCCTCGAGTCCCGACGAGAAGGACCCGATGTTCGCCCCCAGCGGTGACAAGGCCTACCGGCACCCGACCTTCTACGACATCCCCGACGACGTCCCGCACCTGTGATGACCCCCGACCCCACCGCCCCCACGCCTGACGAGGCCTCGCCGTACGACGGGCTCCTCGACCACGACCTGCCGATGGAGGGCCAGGGCGACACGCACTGGGCCTTCGGCACCGCCTTCGAGGATCCGCTCGCCGGGGTGGACACCTCCGTGCCGGACGGCGTCGACCGGGCCGACCTGGCGGCGTACTGCCTGATGCTCGGCGACGACGCGCTCGTGCTGTCCCAGCGGCTGGCCGAGTGGTGCAGTCGCGGGCCGGACCTCGAGGACGACATCGCGCTGTCCAACATCGCGCTCGACCTCCTGGGCCAGGCCCGGCTGCTGCTGAGCCGGGCGGCGGCGGCCGACCCGGCCGTCGTGCCGACACTGCCGGAGGGATCCCCGGTCCCGCCCGAGGACGCGCTGGCCTTCTTCCGCGACGACCGCGGGTTCCGCAACGTGCGTCTGGTCGAGGTCGACAACGGTGACTTCGCCCAGACCGTGGCGCGGCTGCTGCTGGCCGCGACCGTGCGCCTCGCCGTGCTGTCACGTCTGCGGGACAGCCGCGACCCGGTGCTGGCCGCCATCGCGGCCAAGGGCGTCAAGGAGCTCACCTACCACCGCGACTGGGCGGCCCGGTGGGTCGTCACGCTCGCGCAGGGCACCACCGAGTCACGCACCCGCACCGTCGCCGGCCTGGAGCGGGTCTGGCCCCACCTCGACGAGGCGCTGCGGGCCCACCCGGTCGAGCAGCGCACCGCCGCCGCCGGTGTGGGGGTCGCCCCGGCCGCGGTCGCCGCCGAGGTCCGCGTCGTGCTGGCACAGGTGCTCGACGCCGCCGGTCTCGACGAACCCCGGGTGCCCGCGGTCGGTGCGGTGAGCGCGGGCCGAGCCGGACGCGACGGCTTCCACACCGAGGCGCTCGGCCGGATGCTGGCGGAGATGCAGGTCGTGGCTCGAGCCCACCCGGCGGGGGTGTGGTGATGACCGCGCCGACGCGTTCGCAGGCGCTCGACCTCGACCACGCCCGGTCGGTGGCGGCGACGGTGACCGACCCCGAGCTGCCGATGCTGACGCTGGCCGACCTCGGCGTCCTGCGCTCGGTGAGCGAGGAGGACGGTCGCGTGGTGGTCGGGCTGACACCGACGTACTCCGGCTGCCCGGCGATGGCGACCATGCGCGACGACCTCGTCGCGCGGCTGGCAGCGGCGGGGTACGACGGGGAGGTGCGCGTCGAGCTCAGCCCGGCGTGGAGCAGCGACGACATCACCGCCCACGGGCGGGAGGTGCTGGGCCGTCACGGGATCTCGCCCCCCGGACCAGCCGGTCGCGGGGCTTCCGGTCCCGTGGCGCTCTCCCTCGTCCCGCGGCCGCGACAGGTGGCCTGCCCTCGCTGCCGAAGTCACGCGGCCCGACTGGTCTCGGAGTTCGGGTCGACCGCCTGCAAGGCGATCTACGCCTGCGGCACCTGCGGAGAGCCCTTCGACCACGTCAAGGAGATCTGAGTGAGCGCCACGACGGTCGCAGGAGCGCTCGGCACTCCCGGTGCGCGACGGCGCCGCCCGGCTTTCCACACCCTCACGGTCGCCCGGGTCGAGCCGCTGACCGACGACGCGGTCGCTGTCACGTTCGCGGTCCCTGACGACCTGAGCGGGGAATTCGTCTTCAGCGCGGGACAGTCGGTGACCGTGCGCCGGGTGCTCGAGGGTGAGGAGCACCGACGCAGCTACTCGATCTGCGCCGCTGAAGGTGAACCGCTGCGCATCGCGGTCCGTGAGATCCCGGGTGGGCTGTTCTCCCGGTGGCTGACCCGGGACGTGCGGCCCGGCGACGTCGTCGAGGTCCAGCCCCCGTCGGGCGGGTTCCGTGCCGCCGTCGGAGCCGGCGAGCGGCACGTGTGCATCGCCGCCGGGTCCGGCATCACTCCGATGCTGTCGGTCGCCTCCACCGCGCTGACGCACCCCGACGCCCGCGTCACCCTGCTCTACGGGAACCGTACGACGACCTCGGTGATGTTCGCCGAGGAGCTGGCGGACCTCAAGGACCGGCACCCGGCCCGGTTCGACCTCGTCCACGTGCTCTCCCGCGAGCCGCGCGAGGTCGACCTCTTCACCGGGCGGCTCGACGCCGATCGGCTGCGCGAGCTGCTGACCCGGCTGGTGCCCCTCGACGACGTCGACCACGTGTGGTTGTGCGGCCCGCACACGCTGACGAGCGCGGCGCAGGAGGTCCTCACCGCGCTCGGCGTACGACCGGAGCAGGTGCACGTGGAGCTGTTCTTCGTCGACGAGCCCCCGCCTGAGCTGCACCGTGCGGAGCGCCCCGGCGGGTCGGTGGACGGCGCCACCAGCGAGGTGACCGTCGTGCTCGACGGGCGCGCCACGACCGGCCCGATGCCCCAGGCCCAGACGGTGCTCGACGCGGCCCAGCGGGTGCGCAGCGACCTGCCCTTCGCCTGCAAGGGCGGGGTCTGCGGGACGTGTCGGGCCCGGGTGAGCGTCGGCGAGGTGGAGATGGTGCGCAACTACGCCCTCGAGCCGGTCGAGGTCGAGCGCGGCTTCGTGCTGACGTGCCAGAGCTTCCCGGTCAGTGAGGAGGTCACCGTCGACTTCGACGCCTGACCGTCCCTCGGCCTGCTTCTGGTCACTCCCTGCGCTGGCGGGATCCTGGTCACTCCCCGCACATTTTCGGCCCGGAAACCTGCAGGCGTCGACCAGAAGCCGGCTCGCCTGCGGGGAGTGACCAGAACCAAGCCGCCCAGCAGCGAGTGACCAGGAGCAGGCTCAGGCGGTCCCGAGGTAGGACCGCGCCAGCCTGGTGACGAACTGGTAGACGCCGTCCTCGGCGGGCGCGAGCGGTCCGGGCACGAAGCCGGGGTTGCGGATGCCGCGCTGCACCGACTCGCACGCCGCCCAGTCCTGCTTGTTGGTCAGGTCCCAGAAGTCCACGGCGTACGCCGGGTCGAATCCGGCGGACTCCGCGACCTTCCGAGGAAAGGCCCAGGAGCACTCGATGCGCGTGACGTCGGGGGAGACCGGGGTCAGCAGGTGTGACATCACGTAGTCGGGGTGCAGGCTCATCAACAGGTTGGGCATGAGCACGGCGTACATCACCGTCGCCTGCTCGTGGTCCGACAGGCCGGCCATCCTCTGCCCGGCACTGCGGCCGTCGAAGGACATCGTCTCCACGCCGTCGCGCAGGGCCATCCAGCCGCCGACCCAGTCCCCGTCGGTGTCGAGGTTCTCCCCGCTCTGGGGCGCGGAGACCCGGCACAGCTCGGGATGGATCGAGGGGCAGTGGTAGCACTCCTGGTAGTTCTCGACCACCAGCTTCCAGTTCGCCGCGACGTCGTAGGCATGGGTTGTCACGGTGACAAGATCGTCACCGTCGTACGGCGAAACGACGCTCTCGAGGTCGCCGACGTGGCTGTCGAACGCCGGCTCGAGACCCGAGGGGTTCACGAACACCCAGCCGTGCCACTCGCGCACCGGCATCGGGTTGAGGGAGTAGCGCGACAGGTCGAAGGAACCGTCCTCGGGATAGCCCGGGGCGCGCTTGAGTCGACCGTCGTGGGTGTAGGTCCACGCGTGGTACGGGCAGGCCAGCAGCTTGGCGTCCGAGGAGCCGCCGCAGGGCAGCATCTCGTGGCCGCGATGACGGCAGGCGTTCTCGAAGGCGTGCAGCGCCCCGGCGGAGTCGCGGGTCAGCAGCACCGAAGCCTCACCGACCGCGACGGCCTTGGCCGAGCGGGGACCGAGCAGACCCTCGGCGCGGCCGACGCAGACCCAGTCGGAGAAGAGGTGACGGCGCTCCCAGGCCAGGACGTCGTCCTCGAGGTAGGCCGCGCGAGGCAGCATGCGGCTCTCGCCGAAGGGCGCGAGGCTCAGGCGGACCTCGTCGGGGTCGACCGGAGCGGGAGGGTGTGCCATGTCGCTTCCTTGCTGACTCGTGAGTCAGGAAGTCTAGGTGCCGTTTGCCGCTCCGGTCCATTCTCTCCTGGTCCCCGGCACGGAGGAGGGGCCAGTTCTCGCTGACCTGGTAGCGAAAGGCGTCCTGCTCGGTGTGCGGCCGCCAGAGGTGCTCGGCCAGCACGGCCGGGGCCTGGAGCCGCCTGGTTGGATGGTCCCGTGCCCGAGGGAGACAGCGTGTACCTCCTCGCCCGTCGGCTCGAGCGGAGCCTGGACGGGCGAACCGTCACGCGTTCGGACCTCCGCGTGCCGCAGCACGCCACCGCTGACCTCACGGGCCACCGGGTGCTCGCCCACGACACCCACGGCAAGCACCTGCTCACCCGCTTGACCGACGACCTCACGCTCCACACGCACCTGCGGATGGACGGCTCGTGGACTGTCACCGGCCCCGGCAAGCAGCTGCCCCGACGGCTCATGCCCGACGTCCGGGTCGTGATCGGGGTCGACTCCGGAGCCACGGCGTACGGCGTGCTGCTGCCGGTCGTCGACCTGGTCCGGACCTCCCAGGAGCAGACCGTGATCGGCCACCTCGGGCCCGACCCGCTGCGCGCGGACTGGGACGAGGCCGAAGCCGTGCGGCGTCTCGGAGCCGACCCGTCGGTGCCCCTGGCCGCCGCGATCCTGGACCAGACCCTCGTCGCCGGCTGGGGCAACCTGTGGGCCAATGAGCTGTGCTTCCTGCGCGGCCACAGTCCGTGGACGCCGATCGGGGAGGTCGACGTGCCGGCGCTGGTGCGGCTCGGCGTCAGGGCGCTGCGGCGGTCGGCGAAGGTGACCGGTGCCTACCAGGTCACCACCGGCAACACCCGCCGCGGCGAGCAGCACTACGTGGCCGGCCGTGCACGGAGGCCGTGCCTGCGGTGCGGCACCGAGGTGAAGGTCGCGGACGCCGTCGTCAACGATCCGTCCCGGCGCCGCACCTGGTGGTGCCCGACGTGTCAGCCCGGCCCCGGCCCGGACGCCCTCCAGGCGCAGGCCTCATGAGCGCCGGCCGCGGCGCGGAGCACGACGGCCTGGCGGACGTTGCGACGCCGGAGGCTGTGACGGTTCCGCCCCTCGGCGTGCTGGTCGAGCGGGTGACAGCGTTGCTGACCGGTGACGGGCGCGGTGGCGCGCACGACCGGGTGCTGGTGGGGCTGGTCGGGGCGCCCGGGGCAGGCAAGTCGACCCTGGCCCAGGCCGTGGCCGACGAGCTGGCCGAGCTGATCGGGGCCGAGGCGGTGTCGGTGGTCCCGATGGACGGCTTCCACCTCGCCGACGTCACCCTCGAGGCGCTCGGGCTGCGCGACCGCAAGGGTGCTCCGGAGACCTTCGACGCCGACGGCTACGCCGCGCTGCTCGAGCGCCTGCGGCTCGTCGGGGAGCGGCCGGTCTACGCCCCTGGGTTCGAGCGCGACCTCGAGCAACCCCTTGCTGCAGCGGTCACCGTCCCCGCCGCGGCGCAGGTGGTCCTGACCGAGGGCAACTACCTGCTGCTCGACGATCCGCGGTGGCACGCCGTCGCGGGTGCGCTCGACGAGACGTGGTTCGTCGAGTCCGACGACGCCGTACGCCGCGAGCGGCTCGTCGAGCGTCACGTCAGGTTCGGCAAGTCGCCCGCAGAGGCCCGGGCCTGGGTGGAGAAGGTCGACCAGCCCAACGCCGAGCTCGTCGCGGCCACCCGGTCACGCGCCGACCTGCGCGTGCGCCTGACCTGAGCGGCACCGGGGAGCGGCGAGGTCAGTCGATCAGTGCTTCCAGCGGTCGTAGGAGCGGGCCGCCGGGCGACTCGCCTCGTCGGCAGCCGGGACCGCTAGAAGTCGACCCAGAAGGACAGCTCGGCGCCCCGGTCGACAGCCTCCTGCGTGGTCGTCGGCGCGACCCGGGGGTCCTGTCCGAGCGCGACCATCTCGGCCACGGGAACCCGTAGGTCGAGCTCGCGGGGATCGCCGGTGACGGCCTGACCCGCCTGGAACATGACCACCCCGCCCCGCCCGCGCGGGACGATGACGACGATCGTGCCGGGGTCCTCCTCGGGGGTGACCTGCTCCCACTGCAGGACTGCTCCCTCGTCGGTCGTGACGCAGCCGGCCAGGTAGTCGTTGTCCGGCGCGTCACAGTCCAGCAGCTCGGGTGGCAGCCGGGAGGTCACGCCGAGCGCGAAGAGATCGCCGTCGTACTCGCCGTTGCTGCCGTAGCGCAGGTCGACGGCCACGGCGTCGCGCCCCAGCTCGTCGAAGTCGTCGGTGGCCGAGGCGCGGTCGGGCTCCGGCAGGCTCTGCGTCGCGATCCAGGCCAGGGCCTGCGGTGTGACGGGCACGTCGCCGGAGGCGGCATCCGACGGCTCGCCCTCCCCGGTGTCCCCACGGTCGCCGCAGGCGGAGAGAGCGGCCAGCAGGAGGAGCCCGACGAGGAGACGACTGCGCATGGCGCCACTGTGCCCGACATCGTGTGCGCGGGCTGTCAGGACGGCGGCGACGAGACGATGGTTCACCAAGGCTCAGCCCCGGCGGTCCTTGAGGATCCGCTGGGCGGCGAGCTTGCCGGGGGACCCCATGACGCAGCCGCCCGGGTGGGTGCCCGAGCCGCACTGGTAGTAGCCCTCGATGGGCGTGCGGTACTGGCTCCACCCCGGCGCGGGTCGGAAGAAGTACATCTGCGGCGCGAGGAACTCCCCCGCGAAGATGTTGCCCTCGGTCAGCCCGGTGTGGGTCTCGATGTCCTTCGGCGTGACGACCTCGCGGTGCAGCACCAGGTCGCCGAAGCCCGGGAAGTGCTCCTCGAGCACGGCCTGCGCCTTGTCGCCGAAGGGCTCCCGCTCGGTCTCCCAGTCCGACCCGCGCAGCTCGTAGGGCGCGTACTGCACGAAGCACGACATGACGTGCTTGCCGGGCGGTGCCATGTCAGGGTCCACGACGGACTGCACGGCGGCGTCGATGAACGGCCGGTCGCTGTACCACCCGTACTTGGCGGCGTCGAAGGCCCGCTCGACGTACTCCATGGTGGGGCCGATGTTGAGGAAGCCGCCGAAGTGGTCGACGGTGTCGGGCAGCCCCGGGAAGGTGGGCAGCCCGTCGAGGGCGAAGTTCACCTTGGCCGAGACGCCGCGGTAGCGGGTCCGCTCGACAGCGTCGACGAGGTCGTCGGGCAGTGCGCGCGGGTCGACGAGCTCGGTGAAGGTCCGGCGGGCGTCGAGGGCCGACACGACGGTCGTCGCGCGGATCTCCGTGCCGTCGGCCAGCACCACGCCGGTCGCCCGGTCGCCGTCGATGAGCACCGAGCTGACCGGTGCCTCGAGCCGGACCTCGGCGCCGAAGGACTCCGCGGCCCGGGCGAGCACCTGGGTGAAGCCGCCGTTGCCGCCCTTGTGGAACGCCCACGCGCCCATGGCGCCGTCGTGCTCGCCCATCTTGTGGAACAGCAGCACCAGACCGGAGCCCTGGGACATCGGCCCCACCTTGGAGCCGATGATCGAGGACGAGGCGTGGTAGCCCTTGACCGCTTCGTGCTCGAAGTAGTCGTCGAGCCAGTCCGCGGCGCTCCCGGTGAGCAGGCGCGCGACGTCGTGCATGGTCTTCTTCTCGACGCTACCTAGATGGTCGAGCAGCCAGCGGACGTCGGCCTGGTCCTCGGGGTCCTTGCCGAACACGTTCGGAGGCGGGTTGTCGAACAGCGGCCGGACCGCGCGCCGCACGAGGTCGAGGTCGTGGTGGTAGCGGTCGTAGGCGTCCGCGTCGTGACGCGAGTGGCGCCGGATCTCCTGCACGTTCTGGGCGTGGTCCTCGCCCAGCAGCAGGTGGTCGCCGTCCCCGGTGGGGTGGAAGCCCGACGGCATCATCAGTGGCATGAACCCGTGCCGGACCAGGTCGAGCTCCTGGATGATCTCGGGGCGCAGCAGGCTCAGGGCGTAGGAGAACGTCGTGAACTGGAAGCCCGGCACCAGCTCCTCGGTGATCGCCGCCCCGCCGACGAGGTGGCGCCGCTCGAGGATCAGCGTGCGCAGGCCGGACTTGGCCAGGTAGGCGCCGTTGACGAGCCCGTTGTGCCCGCCGCCGACCACGATCGCGTCGTACGTCGATCCGCCGGCGGTCGGCGAGGAGGGGGAGGTCGTGGGGACCGTCACGGGGCCACCTTCCGGTCGGGGTTGAAGAAGGGCATCGTCGTGGTGGTCGCCCCGACGGTGGTCGTGCGGTGGTGCAGCGTGGTCTCCAGCCGCAGCGACGTGCCGGGGGCGCCGAGGTCGGGTCGGACCCGGGCGATGCCGATGTGCTTCTGGAGCACCGGCGAGTAGACCAGGCTCGTGCAGTAGCCGACCTGTTCGCCCCCGTCGGTCGAGCCCGTCGAGATCCGCAGCACCGACTCGTGGGGCAGCGGCTGGTCGTCCTTGGTCGGGAAGACCCCGGCGTCGCGGTGCAGCGCGTCCCACTCGGCCCAGTCCAGCACGATGCCGGTGGTCGCCCAGCGCGACGTGCCCTCGGCCACCTCGCGGCGGACCGCGGCGCCACCGACGAAGGCACGGTCGTCCTTGATGGCCGGCCTCACCATCCAGCCCATGCCGAGCTCGGTGGGGGTCACCCGGTCGTGGTCGGTCATGACGAGACGGCTGTTGTGCCACTCGACGTCGACCAGGGGCAGACCCGCCTCGATGCGCAGCGTCATGAGAGCCTGCTCGCCGAACGGGCGCAGGCTGTGGGGCTCGCCGGCCTCGAGCACCGCGTCGAGCACCCGCACCGCGTCGCCGGCGGGGACGGTCAGCTCGTAGCCGAGGTCCCCGGTGTAGCCGGTGCGGCTCAGGGTGACCGGCACCCCGGCCACCTTGGCCGGGGCGTGGCCGAAGTAGCCGAGCCCGGTGACCTCGTCGCCCTCGACGAGCGCCTCGAGCACCGCGCGAGAGCGCGGGCCCTGGACGGCGAGGATGCCGTGGTCGTCGGAGACGTCCTCGATCTCGACACGCAGCCGGCCGCGGTGGTCGGCCAGCCAGCCCAGGTTCGGCCGGGCCGCGGTGAGCAGGAAGTCGGTCGCGGAGTGGCGGAAGACGACGCCGTCCTCCATGACGAACCCGCGGTCGTCGCACCACAGCGTGTACTGCGCACGACCGGGCCGCAACCGCCGTACGTCGCGCAGCAGCATGCCGGCGAGGAACCGCTCGGCGTCGGGGCCGGTGACGGCGTACTTGAACAGCGGGGAGGTGTCGAAGACGCCCACGGCGTTCCGCACCGCGAAGTACTCGTGCTTGGCGGTCTGACCGTAGCGCAGCGGCGAGAGGAAGCCCTGCCAGTGCGTGTAGAGACCCTGGGTGTCGAGCTCGCTCAGCCGTGGGTGGAACGGCGTTGTCCGGATCATCGACTTCCTTTCCTGACGCTGGCGCTGCTGACTCGCCGGTCAGCCTAGAGCAGAGAGCCGGTCCAGGAGCCAGGCCTGGATCTCGGCCTCGTAGGCGAGGTGCGAGAAGCGTCCGGAAGGTCCAGCGTGCGCGCCTGCGCCGGTCTCGCAGCGGAAGAGGCAGCGAGGGCCCCACTCCGGATCGCTCTCCCGCAGCGCCGCCACCCACTTCGCCGGTTCCCACACCATCACCCGGGGGTCGTGCAGCGCGCCGGTGACGAGCAGGTCCGGCCGACCACCGGGCGGCGGCGGGTTGTCACAGGGGGAGTAGGCGCGCATCCAGTCGAAGTCGGCCCGTCGCCGCGGGTCGCCCCACTCGTCCCACTCGTTGACCGTCAGCGGGATCGACGCGTCGAACATCGTCGTCACCACGTCGACGAACGGCACCTCGGCGACCACCGCGCGCCACCGCTCCGGACGCTGACTGAAGACGGCGCCCTGCAGCAGCCCGCCGGCGCTGAGGCCGCGCGTGGCGAGGCGGGACCCGTCGACCAGGCCCTCGGCCGTCAGCCCGTCGGCGACCGCGGCGTGGTCGGAGAACGTGTGCTGCTTGTGCTCCAGGCGACCGTCGAGCCACCATCGGCGCCCGCCCTCGCCCCCACCGCGGACGTGGGTGTGGACGAAGACGACCCCGCGGTCGAGCAGGCTGGGCAGCGCGGCGTCCCACTCCGGCTCGAAGGAGTACTCGTAGGCGCCGTAGCCGTAGAGCAGCGCCGGGGCGGTGCCGTCGAGCGGGGTGTCGCGTCGCCGCACCAGGGTCGCGCCGACCGGGGTGCCGTCCGGCGCCGGGAAGGTCCGCCGCTCGCAGACGTACGCCGAGGCGTCGTGCCCCGGGGCGTCGCGGGCCAGCAGCTCGGTCCGCTCCCCGCTGTCGAGGTCGACCGCCGACCACACGACGGGATGGAGGTAGGACTGCTCGGCGATCACGACGCGCCCCGCGTCGTAGGACTCGTTGCGAGCCGGCGCCAGCGTGCCGGCCTCGAAGCGGGGAGCGACCTCGAGCGCCGGGCCGGTGAGGTCGTCGACCGGCACCACCCGCAGCCGGCGCTCACCGGCCGTCCTCACCTGCATCACGACGTGGGTCGCGAAGGCCTCGACCCGCTCCAACCGGGCGTCGGGGTCCTCGGGTCGCAGCGGCTGCCACACCGTGTGGTCCTGGTCGGCGGCGCGTGGCACCGGCGCCTCGGCCAGCCGGAACTCGGTCGCCCCGTCGTCGGTGACGACCAGCAGCCGGTCGCCGCGCGAGCACGTGCTCGGCGTGGTACTCCACGCCGGCGCGGCGCCCGCCGACCGAGTGGGGAGTGTCGGTCGGCGAGGCGGCGTCGACCACCCACACCTCGCTGGTGTCGCGCGACTGCGACCAGAGGACGACCAGACCACCGCTGCGGGTGGCGCGCACCTGGAGCTCGAAGCGCTCGTCGGGCTCCTCGCGCACCAGCACGTCCGCGGCCACGGCCGTGCCGAGCTCGTGGCGCCAGACCTGGAACGGTCGGTAGGCCTCGTCGTGGAGGGTGTAGAAGAAGTGCCGGCTGTCGGCGCTCCACGCCCCGCTGTAGTAGCTGCGCGGCACCTCCTCGGTCAGGTCCGTGCCCGTCTCGAGGTCGCGGAAGCGGAGCCGGTAGACCTCGTCGCCGACCAGGTCCGCCGACCACGCCAGCCACCGGTCGTCGGGGCTGACCAGGCACACTCCCAGCTCGACGTACGCCGATCCGGCGCCGATCTCGTTGACGTCGAGGATGACGGATCCCGTGGCCGAAACGTCCGGTGGCGACGGATTCGGTGTTCCCGACGGGTGTAGATCACGCAACAACTGCTCGTGGTCCCTTCCGGTGGGGACCCGGGTGTAGTAGGAAAAGGCTCCATGGGACCAGGGGACTGACGGGTCGGTTTCCGGGGTTCTGGCCTTCATCTCCGCAAGAATTCCGGTGACCAGGGAGTGCAGATGTCCGGTGGCAGCGTCGTACCAGGCCCGTTCGGCGGAGAGGTGGGCGACGACCTCGGGCGCCCCGACCTCCCGCAGCCAGCCGTAGGGGTCCTCCCGGACGACCCCGTGCTCGGTGTGCCGGGACGGTCGGCGCGGTGGCGCCGGAGGGCCAGGGATCATGCTCGGAACCGTAGCGCCGCCAGGGTCGGCCTGGCGACGGCCCTGCTCGGCGTGCTGGTGACACCGCTCGGGATGGTGCCTGTCGGGACCGCCGCCGCCGCCGAGACGGAGGACGACCTGACCTTCACCGTCGCGATGGACAACGAGGTGGACTCGTTCAACCCGTTCCTCGGCATCGAGGCGGAGTCCTACGAGATGTGGGCGTTGATGTACGACTACCTCGTCGGCTACTCGATGGAGGACATGTCGCTGGAGCCCACCGGCCTGGCCGAGGAGTGGGAGACCTCGGAGGACGGCCTCACCTGGACCTTCACGATCCGCGACGGCGTCACCTTCAACGACGGCGAGCCACTCACCGCTGACGACGTCGCCTACACCTACAACCGCATCCTGGACGGCGGCGCCGAGGCTGCGACCTGGGGTGGCTACCTGACCTCGGTGGAGGAGATCACCGCTCCCGACGAGACGACCGTTGTCCTCGAGCTGTCCAAGCCCAACGCGGTGCTGCCGCTGCTGCCCATCCCGATCATCCCGCAGCACGTCTGGAGCGACGTCACGGAGGACGAGGTCAAGAGCTTCGGCAACGAGCCGTCCGGCGGGGAGCCGGTCGTGGGCTCCGGTCCTTTCAACCTGGTCGAGGGCACGGCGGGCGGGTCCACGATCCGGTTCGAGGCGCGCGACGACTACTGGAAGGCCGACCCGTACCTCGACGAGGTCGTCTTCCGGGTCATCAAGAGCAAGGACTCCGCCAGCCAGGCCCTGATCAAGGGCGAGGTCGACTACGTCGAGGACGTGCCGGCCCTGCAGGCAGAGTCCCTCGACGGCCAGAACGGCATCACCACGCACTTCGGCGACGCGCCCGGCTTCGACGAGATCGCGTTCAACGCCGGCGCGGTCGACCCCGACACCGGCAAGCCGATCGGGGACGGCCACGAGGCCCTGCAGGACCGGGACTTCCGATGGGCACTCGGCTACGCCATCGACCGGGAGCGGATCGTCGAGACCGCGTACCAGGGTGTCGGGACTCCGGGCGACAGCATCATCCCGCCCACCTTCGACACCTACCGCTGGGAGCCCGACGAGGAGAACGCCTTCAGCTACGACCCGGAGAAGGCCGACGAGCTGCTGGTCGAAGCCGGCTACGAGACCGACGCCGACGGCAACCGGCTGATGCCCGACGGCAGCGACTTCGGGACGCTGCGCCTCTTTGCGCGCAGCGAGAGCGACACCTCGGTCACGGTGATGGACCTCTTCAAGGAGTGGCTGGCCGACCTCGGCATCGAGGCCGAGATCACCGAGATGGAGAGCAACCGCCTCACCAGCGTCATCATCGACGGCGAGTTCGACGCCTTCGAGTGGGGCTGGTTCGTCGAGCCCGACCCGGACTCGATGCTGGGCTACCTCACCTGCGGCCAGCTCGGCGTCTGGAACGACGCGTGGTTCTGCAACGAGGAGTACGACGAGCTCTACCAGGAGCAGAAGCGCGCCCTCGACGAGGAGGAACGGGTCGAGGCGGTCCGGCGCATGCAGGAGATCTTCTACATGGACGCGGCCTACCTGGTGACGGCGTACGGTGCGACCGGCGAGGCCCTGCGCACCGACCGCTGGGCCTGCATCCGGCCACAACCGGACCCGGGAGGGATCTGGCTGTTCCAGTACGGCGTCAACAACTACCTGACCATGCGCCCGGCCGACCAGGCCGGGGACTGCGACGGGGTGACGTCGGCCATCAACGCCGCGGCGGCGTCCGGCAGCTCCAGCGGCTCCGGTGACGACGGGGGAGCCAGCACGGCGGTCCTCGTCGGCGGAGGGGTCGCGATCCTGGTGCTGCTGGCCGGTGGCGGGTTCTGGCTGACACGACGGCGGGCCACCGTGTCGGACCGGGAGTGAGCACGCTCGCGGTTGCCGAGCAGCCGACCGCCACCACCGCCTCACCGAAGCGACGCAGCTACGGCCGTTACGTCGGGGGCAAGGTGCTCGGCTCGCTCGGCAGCCTCGCCTTCGTGCTGGTGCTGAACTTCTTCCTCTTCCGGGTGCTCCCGGGCGACCCCGCGCGCACTCTGGGTCGCGGGCGTTTCCGCACAGAGGAGCAGCTCGAGGAGTTCAGCGCGACGTACGGGTTGAACCAGTCCCTGCCCGAGCAGTTCCTCACCTATCTGAAGAACCTGGCGCAAGGCGACCTCGGTGTCTCGCTGCGCTACCGCGTCCCGGTCTCCGACCTCATCCTCGACCGACTGTGGCCCACGCTGCTGCTGGTCGGCCTGGGGACGCTGTTCGCAGCGGTCATCGGCATCTACCTCGGGGTCATCGCGGCCTGGAACCGGGGCCGCGCCGTCGACCGGATCACGACCGGGGGGACGCTGACCCTCTACTCCATGCCCGAGTGGTGGCTGGGTCTGCTCCTCATCGCCACCCTTGCGGTGGGCGTGGGCCCCCTCCCCGGGGTCTTCCCCACGGGTGGGCTGCACTCGACCGGGGCCGATCCCGGCACGGTCGGGTACGTCGCCGACACCGCGTGGCACCTGGTGCTGCCGGTGCTCACGATCACGCTGGTCTACCTGGCCGACTTCGCGCTCATCATGCGCTCCTCACTGCTCGACGAGATCGGCGAGGACTACCTGGTCACGGCGCGCGCCAAGGGTCTGCGCGACGTCGAGGTGCGCAGACACCACGCCGTCCGCAACGCGTTCCTGCCGACCACCACCCTCATCGCGCTCTCGATCGGGTTCGTCGTGTCGGGCGCGATCACCGTCGAGTTCGTCTTCTCGATCCCGGGCCTCGGCCTGCTCGCTGTCGAGGCGATCTCCATCCCCGACTTCTGGGTGCTGCAGGGCACCTTCCTGGTCACCACCGCCGCGGTGATCTTCGCCAACCTGGCTGCCAACCTCATCTACGGCCTGCTCGACCCGAGGGTGCGGTCATGAGCGCCGGCGTGGACGGCGACCTCGGCGGCGCGGCCCTTCTCACCCCGCGGCAGGTGGCCTGGCGGCGGCGGCGACAGGCCACGCGGCGTACCTGGCAGGAGTTCCGCCGGCACCGGTCAGGGGTGGCGGGCCTGATGGTGCTCGGCTTCTTCATCCTGCTGGCCGTCTCCGCGCCCCTCATCGCCGACGGGGAGGGCCTGGAGGTCTCGAGGGCCACCGGCGGCGTTCTGGATCCGCCGTCGAGCGAGTTCTGGCTCGGCACCGACGACCGAGGCCGCTCCATCCTCACGCTGCTCATCTGGGGGGCGCGCATCTCCTTGTTCGTGGGGCTGCTGGCCACGGTCATCTCCATGGTCATCGGCACGCTCATGGGGCTGTGCTCGGGCTTCTTCGGCGGCTGGCCGGGACGGCTGCTCTTCCGCGTGACGGAGTGGTTCCTCGTGATCCCGTTCATCCCGCTGGCCATCGTGCTGGCCAGCGTGCTCGGGCGCTCGCTGCTCAACATCGTCATCGTCATCGGCGTCACCGGCTGGGCCGGCACCGCGCTGCTCATCCGCAGCCAGACCCTGTCGCTGAAGGAGCGGCCGTACCTGGAGCGCGCCCAGGTCCTGGGCGCCGGTCGCTGGCACCAGATGTCACGGCACATCCTGCCCAACGTGATGCCGATGGTCCTCGCCAACACCACGCTCACGGTGGCACTGGCGATCCTGGCCGAGACCACGCTCAGCTTCCTCGGGCTGGGTGACCCCACGCGGGTCTCGTGGGGGTCGATGTTGGAGAGCGCCTTCAGCGTGGGAGCCATGACGACCGGGTCGTGGTGGTACATCGTCCCGCCCGGCGTCTGCGTGGTCCTCGTCGTGCTGTCCTTCACCCTCGTCGGGCAGGCGCTCGAGGAGATCTTCAACCCGCGGCTGAGGAGGCGCTGATGACGACCTCAGCGGCACCGGCCGGGACGGAGCGGCGCGACGGCGACGTGCCCCTGCTGCAGATCCGTGACCTGTCCGTCTCCTACCGCACCTCCGAGGGCCCGCTGCCGGCTGTCCGCGGCGTCGACCTCGAGGTCCGGGCCGGCGAGATCCTCGGGGTCGCCGGAGAGTCGGGGTGCGGCAAGTCGACCCTCGCCAGCACCGTGCTGCGGCTGCAGCCCAAGGACGCAGACGTGTCCGGATCGGTGCTCGTCGCCGGCGCCGACGTCCTCACCATGGGATGGGGCGATCTGCGGGCGGTGCGGTGGGCGGAGGCGTCGATCGTCTTCCAGGGGGCCCTGCACTCGCTCAACCCGGTGAAGCGGATCTTCGACCAGGTCGCCGAGCCCATCCGGCTGCACGAGCCCTGGACGAGGAAGGACGAGCTGGAGCAACGCGTCGGCGACCTGCTCGAGCAGGTCGGGCTGCCGCGCGCGCGGGCTCGCGCCTACCCCCACCAGATGTCCGGCGGGCAGAAGCAGCGGGTGATGATCGCGATGGCGCTGGCCTGCCGCCCGCAGCTCATCGTCGCCGACGAGCCGACCACCGCGCTCGACGTCATGGTCCAGGCGCAGATCCTCGACCTGCTGGAGGGGCTCGTCCGGGGGGACGTCGACGGCCAGGGGCTGGCGATGCTCATCATCAGCCACGACCTCTCGGTGCTGGCCGACATCAGCGACCGGGTCGCTGTGATGTACGCCGGCCGCATCGTGGAGGTGGGTCCGGCCTCGCAGGTCTTCGCCGACCCGCGGCACCCCTACGCGCGGGCCCTGTCCGGCGCGTTCCCACGGATCGGCGACACCGCCGCACGCTACGCCCCGGCCGGCCTCGCCGGCGATCCGCCGGACCTCCGGGACCTGCCCCCCGGGTGCTCCTTCGCGCCACGGTGCCCCCTGGTGGTCGATGCCTGCGTCGAGGCGGAGCCGCCGCTCCAACCGGCCGGTGAGGCACGCCGGGTCGCGTGCATCCGGGTGGGGGAGGCGACGTGACGGAGTCCGCCGGCGAGACCGGCCGCACGACCGTGGGCGAACAGGCGTTCCTCGAGGCGCGAGGCGTCGTGGTCGAGTTCGGCACCCGTGGGGGCGCCGTCGCACGCGCGCTCGACGGCGTCGACGTCTCGATGAACCGCGGCGAGATCCTGGCGATCGTGGGGGAGTCGGGCTCGGGCAAGACCACGCTCGCTCGCACCCTGGTGGGTCTCCAGCGGCCCGTCGCGGGCGAGGTGCGGGTGGACGGCCGTCCGATGAACTACTCCACACGGCGGCTGCGGGCGCTGCGCCGCCGGGTGCAGATGGTGCTGCAGGACGCCTCGGGGTCGCTCAACCCCCGCCAGACGGTCTACGAGTCGGTCGCGGAGGGGATCCGGCTGCACCGGCTGGTGCGCGGGGGCGAGCGCGGCAGCGAGGCCGAGCAGGTCGCGCAGGCACTGTCCGCCGCCGGGCTGAGGCCTCCGCAGCGGCTCTTCCTGCGCTACCCCCACGAGCTCTCGGGCGGGCAGCGGCAGCGGGTGCTCATCGCGGGCGCCCTCGCCGTGCGGCCCGAGCTGATCATCGCCGACGAGCCCGTCTCGAGTCTCGACGCCTCGATCCGCGGTGAGGTGCTCGCCCTGCTGCTCCAGCTCCGCGACGAGCTCCAGCTGGGTGTCGCCGTGGTCACCCACGACCTCGGACTGGCCTGGAACATCGCCGACCGCATCGCGGTGATGTACCTCGGCCGCGTGGTCGAGTCGGGCACCACCGAGCAGATCCTGCTGCACCCGCGACACCCCTACACCCGGGCGCTGCTCTCCGTGGTCCCCGAGATCGAGCGACTCGAGCCGGTGGTGCTGCGCGGCGAGATCCCGGACCCCACCCGGATCCCGAAGGGGTGCCGTTTCCACCCCCGCTGCCCGGCCCTGGCCGACGGCACCGCGGAGGCCGCAGGCATCGCCGAGGACTGCCGCACCACGCCACTCGCTGTGCTTCCGGCACGTGGATCCCACGCCTCGGCGTGCCACCTGGAGCTGTCGGTCTCACCGGGGCCCCGCTGAAACCGGCGCCTCCCGAGCGTCGCATCGGGCGGGGATGTCAGATCCGGTCGGCAAGCAGAGCACCAAAGCCCCTGTACGGCGACGCCGGCCCCGTGTCACGATACTACTGACTCGCGAGTCAGTAACATCGTGCGGAGCGCAGAGGAGGGTGGCGTGGCACTCCAGGCCGCCCTGCCGCGCGAGACGTACGTCGACCCCTCCCACTGGGTCAGCGAGAGAGATACAGTCCTGTTCGGCGAGTGGTTCTGCGTCGGGCGGGCGGACGACCTGGGGCTGGAGGAGTCACGACGACTTGCGGTGGTCGACGTCGTCGGAGAGTCGGTCCTCCTCACCAGTGACGAGCAGGGCCGGTTGCACGCGGCCTACAACGTCTGTCGCCACCGCGGTTCACAGCTCGTCCCCGTCACCCCACGTTCCGCCGGGCAGGTGCCATCCCCCGTCACCTGTCCGGCTTCATCTCTCCGGTGCCCCTACCACTCCTGGACCTACGGCCTCGACGGGCGGCTCCTCAAGGCGCCGCACGCCGACGTGACGGACCCGGGGGCCTTCGGGCTCACCTCCGTCGGCGCCGAGACCTGGGGCGGCTTCGTGTTCGTCCACCTCACTCCGGAGCGGGCCGCGCCGCTGGCCGACTCCGTGGCGAGCCCGGCCCGCCACCTGGCTCGCTACGGCCTCGAAGCGCTGGTCACCGGGGCCACGTTGACCTACGAGGTGGCCGCCAACTACAAGGTGCTGCTGGAGAACTACAACGAGTGCTACCACTGCGGCCCGGTCCACCCCGAGCTCTGCCGGCTCGTCCCCGCCTTCGCCGGCGGCGGCGACGACCTCGACTGGGAGTCAGGCATCCCGCACCGCGAGGGCGCCTGGACCTTCACCGCCACGGGAACCACCGACCGGCGCCCGCTCCCGGGTCTCGACGACGCCGAACGTCAACGTCACAAGGGCGATCTCGCCTACCCGAACCTCATGCTGTCGGCCTCGGCCGACCACGTGGCCGCGTTCGTGCTCCAGCCCCAGGCCGTGGACCGCACGACCGTGACCTGCTCCCTGCTCTTCGCCGCGGACGAGGTCGGCTCGGCCTCCTTCGACCCCGGCGACGCGGTCGAGCTGTGGGACCTGGTCAACCGCCAGGACTGGGCGATCTGCGAGTCGGTGCAGCGCGGCATGACCTCGCGGGGCTACCGCCAGGGCTGGTTCGCCCCCATGGAGGACGAGAGCCTCGACATCCGCCGGTGGCTGAGCGGGCGGCTGTGAGCTCCCCGACGACGGACCTGCCGGACCGGCCGTGACCGAGCGCTTCGACTACGTCGTGGCCGGCCTGGGCGCGCTCGGCAGTGCCGCAGCCTGGGAGCTGGCCCGGCGCGGACACCGCGTGTTGGGCCTGGAGCGCTTCGAGCTCGGCCACCGCCGCGGTGCGAGCCACGACACCAGCCGGATCCTGCGTCACAGCTACCACACGCCCGCCTACGTGCGGCTGACGCAGGAGGCGTACGCCGACTGGACCGCCCTCGAGCGCGCCTCGGGCGAGCAGCTGGTGACGGTGGTGGGCGGGCTCGACCTCTTCCCGCCGGACCCGGCGATCCCCGCGGCCGACTACGTGGACTCGCTGACCGCGGTCGGCATCGCGCACGACGTGCTGGGCGTCGACGACGTCCGCGAGCGCTGGCCGCAGCTGCACCTGCCGGAGGGCACGCTCGTGCTGCACCAGCGCGACGCGGCGATCGTGCCGGCCGGTCGGGGCACGCGGATCCTGCAGGACCTCGCCCGGCAGGAGGGCGCAGTGCTGCGCGACGCCAGCCCCGTGCGCGCCGTACGCGCGACGACGTCCGGTGTGGAGCTCGAGACACCCGCCGGCCGGGTGTCGGCGGGCGGCCTCGTGGTCTGCGCCGACGCCTGGACCAACGACGTGATCCATCCGCTGGGTCGCCGGCTGCCGCTCGACGTCACCCTCGAGCAGGTCACCTACTTCGCCCCGCCCGACCCCGAGCCGTTCCGACCGGGGCGGCTGCCGCTGTGGATCTGGATGGACGACCCCTGCTTCTACGGCTTCCCCACCTTCGGAGAGGACACCGTCAAGGCCGCCCACGACTGCGGCGGACCGCCGGCCGACCCGGAGGACCGGACCGACGAGGAGGACCCGGCGATGCGCGACCAGCTCGCCGCGCACCTCGCGGCGATGCTGCCGGGCAGCGGTCGTCCGGTCCGCTCGGTGCGCTGCCAGTACACCCTCACCCCGGACCGTGACTTCGTGATGGCGGCGCTGCCGGAGCACCCCCAGGTCGTGGTCGGCCTGGGGGCGGCGCACGGGTTCAAGTTCACCCCCACCTTCGGCCGGGTGCTGGCCGACCTCGTCACCGAGGGGCGTACGACGAGCGACGTCTCGGCCTACGGGCTCGACCGCCCAGGGCTCACCGACCCGGCGTACCGCCCGCACTGGCTGATCTGATCCCGGGCCGATCCGCGCCGGGACGACCCCGGCGGCGGATCGGGCTCAGCCCGCCCAGTCGTCGGACAGCCCCAGCTCGCCTGCGAGCGCGGAGGCCGCCCACGCCCTCACCTGGGCGCGGGTGACCGTGCGGTTGACGAGCGAGGCGACCGAGAGGCCGTCGAGCAGGGCCCCGATGCGCACCACCGTGCCCTCGGGATCGGCACAGGTGAAGGAGCCGTCGGCGACACCCTCGCGGATGATCTCGCCGAAGGTGTCGCGCCACCGCTTGTCGAGTCGGCGCAGCACCGTGCGGATGCCGGCGTCGCGCTGGGCCAGCGCCCACCCGTCGATCCACAGCTTCCAGCCGATGGCGTTGCCGGTGGGACCGTAGCCCCGCACCATCGCGCGCAGCCGCTCGGTCGCCGTACGGCCCCGGGCGGCGGCCCGGTCGACGCGTTCGAGGTCCTGGTCGACCGCGTAGGCGAAGGCCTCGGCGAGCAGGTCGTCCTTGGTGCCGAAGTGGTAGAAGATCAGCGCCGAGCTGACCTTGAGGGCGGTCGCCACGTCTCCGACCCGGGTCTGGGCCAGGCCGACGGTCGCGATCTGCGTCACAGTCGCCGCGAGGATCTCCTCCCGACGCAGGTCGACCCGGCGCCGGCTGCCCGCCCGTGACGGCGGGGTCGACGGCGGGGTCGGGGAGTGCGCCGTCGTCGGGCTGGACGTCCGACCGACCGGGGAAGCTCCCGCTCCACCTGGGGATTCGTCGTCCGACGCGCCGCCCGGCCGCGCGGCTCGAGCCGGCTGGGTCCTCTGTCTGCTCATGTCCGATCCCCCTGTCAGTGTCCCGTCACTGTCCTGCCGGTGAACTCCCGGCACACGCTCGGTGTGTCGGCACCCGCGGCCACCGTACGACTCGCGGGCACGGAGGCGTCACGGCAGGCCTGACAATGGATGCATGACGACCGTCCCCACCACCGACAGCACCGACGTCCGCCCGCCCCGTCTCTCGACGGCGCAGCTGACCGCGGCGATGCTGGCTCTGGCGACGGGCAGCTTCACCATCGGTACGACGGAGTTCGTGACGATGGGACTGCTGCCGGAGGTGGCCGAGGGGGTCGGGGTGTCCATCCCGACCGCGGGCCACGTCATCTCCGCCTACGCGCTCGGCGTCGTCGTGGGTGCTCCGGTCATCGCCTTCCTGGGCGCGCGGGCGCCGCGCCGTGCCCTGCTCATCGGTCTCATGGCGGCCTACACCCTGGCCAACGCCCTCACGGCGATCGCGGTCTCCTTCGAGCTGGTGACCGCCTCCCGCTTCCTCGCCGGCCTTCCGCACGGCGCCTTCTTCGGCGTCGCCTCGCTGGTGGCCGCCGACCTCGCGGCGCCGGAGAAGCGGGGGCGCGCCGTGGCGCAGGTGATGCTGGGCCTGTCCGTGGCCAACGTGGTCGGCGTTCCGGCGGCGACCTGGATGGGCCAGCACCTCGGGTGGCGCTCGGCCTTCTGGGCGGTCGTGGTGCTGAGCACCCTCACGATGGGGCTGATCCGGCTCCTCGTGCCGAGCTCGCCGGGCCGACCCGAGGCCACCGGGATGCGCGAGCTGAAGGCCTTCGCCAGCGCTCAGGTCTGGCTGACCCTGCTGGCCGGGGCGATCGGGTTCGGCGGCATGTTCGCGGTCTACACCTACATCGCTCCCACCGTCACCGAGGTCGGCGGCCTGGGCAAGGGTGCCATCCCGGTGTTCCTGATGGCCTTCGGGCTCGGCATGGTGGTCGGCACCTGGCTGGCCGGGGTGCTGGCGGACTGGTCGGTCTTCCGCTCCCTGCTCGGCTCGTCGCTGGGCATGGGCGTGGCCCTGCTGCTCTTCGCCCTGGTCATCCCGGGAGGCTGGTGGGCCCTCCCCGTCGCCTTCGCGATCCCGGTGCTCGGCTCGGTCGTGGTGGTCAACCTGCAGCTGCGGCTGATGGATGTCGCGGGCGACGCGCAGACCGTGGGAGCCGCGATGAACCACGCCTCGCTCAACGTCGCCAACGCCCTGGGAGCCTGGCTCGGCGGGATCGTGATCGCTGCCGGCTGGGGCTACCGCGCCCCCGCCGTGGTGGGCGCCGGGCTGTGCCTGCTCGGCTTCTTCTTCATCGTCGGCTCGGCGCTGCTGCACCGCCGCGACGAGCAGGGCGCGGCCACGCGGGGCTGACGTTCCGGCCGGTGCCTGGTGGGCCGGGCGCGGGCCCGACGAGGTCGCCACCTCGGGGCGCGGAGGGGCGAAGGTCCCTTCTGCCACCGCCCGGGCCGTCGTACCTTCGGCCGATGGACCTCCGTGTGCCGGCCCGAGCACAGGCCCGTGCGGCAGCGTGCGCGGTGGCGCTGGCGGGGTCCGTGCTCGTGACGGGTGCCGCGGCGGCACCGGTCACGTCGGTGACCGACCTGCGGCTGAGTCGCGCCCAGGCCATCACGGGCGAGAGCGTGGACCTGCGTGTCTCGGTCTCGCCGGGCGTCCCACGCGTCGTGGTCCTCCAGCGGCGCGCCGGGGGCCGCTGGGTCGAGGTGGCCCGGGGGGTCACCGACGACACGGGGGTCGAGATCTTCGATCGGGCGACCCCACGAGCGAGCACGACGTACCGGGTGCGCGCCCCGCGCCTCGTCCGGGGCGGAACGACGTACACCGCGGACGTGTCGCCGGCCCGGACCCTGACGGTGCAGCAGCAGAAGGCGTTCCTCCGGATGCCGGACACCGTCGCCGCCGGCTCCGAGACCTGGGCGTTCGTCGAGTGCTTCCCGCACCGACCCGGGCGCGCGGTGGAGCTGCGACAGCGCTCCGAGGACGGCGCCTGGCAGACCGTCGCCCACGGCGTCCAGAACGAACGCGGGATGCTCACGCTCGACGTGACCGCGCCGGACCAGGGTGTCTACGAGCACCGCGCCGTCGTCCAGGCGGCGAAGGGCGCTTCCGCCGTCCGTTCGACGGCGCGCACCCAGACGGTGACCGCCGCACCCTGAGGTCCCGACGCGGCGTCACGACGTTCGCGTGGAGAACGTGCTCCAGTCGCTCGGAAGGTAGTCGCCGAAGGTCAGGGGCCGCTCGAGCAGGGCGACGACGTCCGTAGCCCGCGGGTCCTCGCGCGGGACGGTCGCCTTCGCGGCCTTCTCTCCCGGCCTCACCGGGGCAGCGTCTCGTGCCAGGTGCGGTGCGCGACCTGCTCCTCGCCGAACCCGTCGTCGTCGTACGCCGTGGCCTCCACCCGGACGTCATAGGAATTGGCCGTCACCACGACCGACAACGATGACGTCAGCCGGACGGCGACGCCCGGCCAGCTGAGCCGGAAGGTCGTCTCGGCCTCGGCCCGCTGCTCGCACGTCCGCCGGTCCACGCTGACCGAGCCGGCGTAGGACTCCGAGGCGCTGCCGTCGTGGGGGATCTCGTAGGTCGACTCGCTGAGGACCTCGGCCGTGGTGGTGCGCCTCAGCACGTCGTCGGTGACCCTCCAGGTCACCCCGGCCGGGTCCTCGCTGCTGCGCGCCTCCCCGGGCACGAAACCGGTGTCCGGCTCGACGGTCCCCTTCCACAGCGGCAGCTCCAGCGTGCCGTCCGCGACGGTGAGCGTGACGGGCGCCGGAGGAGCGATGGTGTTGGGCCAGTCGGCACCGGCGACCGAGAGCCGCAGCGTGTGTCCCGCGTCGACCCGGTAGGCGCAGGCGTCGAGCTCGACCGAGACGTCGTAGGTGTCTCCGGGCGTGAGGGGCACGGCGGGGCCGTGGACGCCGTCGCGGAAGCGGAGGTCGAGCGTCCCGCGGGCGATCAAGGCTGAGGTGCCGTCCGGGAAGACGTCGCAGAGCTTCACCGAGACCGAGGCCTCGGGTGCGTCGGACGCGACCCGGAGCCGCACTCGCGGCTGCCCCACGACGGGCAGCTCGGGGGCGGGGAAGCTCCACGTCATCGAGCGGGCGTCGTCGAGCCGCTGGTCGCTCGACTGCCCCCAGGGCAGGTGGCCGGCGCAGTCGATCCAGGCGGCGGTGCCCACCGAGGGGTCGACCGCGAGTCGGTGGGGGCCCGCCAGGGCGTATGTCGTGGGGCCGGTGTGCGCCGACGGCCAGCGGTCGCGGATCCAGAACCCGGCGTGCCGGTCGAGGTCGGGCTCGGGGCGCGTGGACGTGCGGACGAACACGTCGATGACGTCGCGGTGCCCCTCTCCCTCGCGGCGCAGCCAGGTGTCGAAGAAGTCCGCCATCTCCACGTCGAGGTCGATGCGCGGTCCGGGCATCGCGGTGGTCGGGGCGGCGTGCGCCCAGGGGCCGGCGAGCAGGCGGTACGGCGTTTCGGCGGCGTCGAGGGCAGCGACCGTCCGGAAGGAGCTGTTGCGGTAGCCGTCGGCCCAACCGGCCACGATCATGGTGGCGGCCTCGATGCGCTCGTAGCCGGCGAACGTGCCGGTCGCGCCGGCGTCGCGCACGGACCCGTGACGCCAGTAGGCGCCGTCCCGATTCTCCCGCAGCCACGTCAGCAGCCACGGCTCCTGGGTGTCGAGCCGCCGCTGCCACTCCTCGCGCCACCCGTCGCCGTACACCGCAGGCACGGGCGGCAGCATCGTCATCGGCGTCATGTAGTGGCAGTAGTCGACGAGGTCGACCAGGCGCAACGCGCCGCCGCGCCAGTGGACGTCGTCGGTCCAGCGGTCGTCGGTGGCGTAGATCGCGCAGATCGCCTTCAGGGCGGGAGGCTGCTCGCAAGCCATCTGCAGCGAGTTGAAGCCGGAGTAGGAGGTGCCGAACATCCCGACCGCCCCGTTGCACCACGGCTGCGAGGCCAGCCAGGCGATCACCTCGTGGAGGTCGCGCTGCTCGGCCGGCGGGTACTCGTCGGTCGCGTCACCCTGGCTCGAACCGGTGCCGCGCAGGTCGACCCGACAGACGGCGAAGCCGAACTCGTCACGCAGCCGCTCGTAGGTCTCGGTGTACGACGACGTCAGGTCGTCCTTGCGGTAGGGCAGCGCCTCGACGAGGCAGGGCTGCGGCTCCGGCCGGTCGGGCAGGTGCAGGGTGAGGGCCAGGTCGGTGCCGTCGGCCATCGTCAGGCGCAGGTCCTGCGCGGTGCCGCTCATCGGCGGCCGGCCAGGTGCTCGCGGACCAGCTCCGGGTCGAGACCCTCGCTGACGTGCCCGTCGCGGCCCACGGTGGTGGACGAGGCGAGCATCGAGTCGAGGACAGCCTCCTCGGATGCCTCGACGACCGCCTCGAACAGCGCGTCGAGACCGCGGCCCGCCACCCGGGCTCCGGGCGGTGCCGTCCCGTCGCGGTCGGTGCGACATGTTGTCGACACGGCAAGAAAGATCTCACCGCTGCCGTGGTGGGCGACCGACCCGGTGCGAGCCAGGCCGAGGCCCACACGGCGGGCCAGGCGCGCGCAGCCGGCGGCGTCCACGGGGGCGTCGGTGACGACGATCCCGATGCACGACCCGGCCGGCTGGGGCGGGCTCGAGCCCGGGGCCGGTCCGGCGAGCCGTCGGCCGAGAGGGGTCCCGGCCACGACGAGCTGCTCGCGCACACCGAAGTTGGTCAGCAGCAGCACCGCCACGGTGTGCGACGCGCCCGTCGAGAGCACCCTGCGCGAGGCCGTACCGATCCCGCCCTTGAACCCCAGGCACGACATCCCGGTGCCGGCACCTACCGACCCCTCGTCGGGCGGACTCGTCGACCCGCGCGACGCCAGCGCGTCGGCGTGCGCGGACCGTACGTCGTCGGCAGTCACCTGCATGCGGCGGCAGTCGTTGAGGAACGAGTCGTCACACTCCGCGACCACCGGGATGACCACGTCGTCGGCCACGCCGGCGTCGTGCTCGAGCGCCAGCTCGCAGGCGGCGTCGTACACCCGGCCGAGCTGCATCGTGGAGGTGAGGAAGACCGGCGACTCGACGGCGCCCCACTCGCCCGCGCTGAGGAAGCCGGTGCACTCGCCGGCGCCGTTGAGCACGGACCCGCCGGCCGCCAGCGGGCGGCGGTAGGCGTCATCGGCGAGCAGCAGCACGCTGACGCCGGTGCGTGCGAGGCCCCTGCCCGCGGGCGGAGCAGGCTCGTCGCGGACCACGGTCGCGTGGCCGAGCCCGACCCCCGGGACGTCGAGCACGGAGTTGGTGGGCCCGGTGGGCAGCGCCCCGATCTCGATCCCGATGTCCCGCGCGCGCACCACCGGACCATCCTGGCCTACCGGGTGCCCGCGGGCTAGTTCTCGAGGAAGTCGAGCAACGCCTGGTTGAACTCCTTCGCGTGGCTGACGTTGCAGCCGTGCGGCGCTCCCTGGAGGACGACGAGCTCGCTGCCCTCGATCGCCTCGTGGGTGCGCTTGCCGGAGCCCTCGAACGGGACGATGCCGTCGCTGTCACCGTGGATGACCAGCGTCGGCACGTCGACCTTCGTGAGGTCGTCGCGGAAGTCTGTGGTCGCCCAGGCCCTCATGCAGCCGAGGGCCGCCTCCTCGTCGGACTTCCTGCACAGTGCCAGCGCCTCCTCCCGCTGCTCGTCGCTGACCTTGAGGTCGCCCCCGGCGCTGAAGAAGTCGGTCGTGAAGCCGTCGAAGAACCCGTCCCGGTCCGACTCGAGGCCCTCGCGGAACTCGGTGGCCGCGTCGTCGGTCAGCGGTCCGTCCTCGTTGTCGTCGCTCTTCTTCAGGTACGGCGGCACCGCGGCCGCGAACACCACGCTGTGCAGGTTGTCGGTGCCGTGCTTCGAGGCGTAGCGGGCCACCTCGCCGCCACCCATCGAGAAGCCGACGAGCGTGACGTCGGAGAGCTCGAGGCTGGTGATGACGTTGTGGAGGTCGTCGGTGAGGCGGTCGTAGTCGTAGCCGTCACCCGGGTCGGACTGCCCGAAGCCGCGACGGTCGTAGGCCACCACGCGGTAGCCGGCGTCGCGCAGCACCGGGATCTGCTCCGACCACGAGTCGCTGGACAGGGGCCAGCCGTGGATGAGCACGACCGGGCGTCCGTCGCCGGCGGTGTCGCGGACGTACAGGTCGTTGTCGTCGCTGCTGCTCTCGTCGGACCCGGTGCTCTCGTCGGACCCGGTGCTCTCGTCGGACCCGGTGCTCTCGTCGGACCCGGTGTCCTCGACGTCGTCCGTGCTCTCGTTGCTCGAGTCGTCAGCCATGCGGTGCTCCCTGTGCGGTGGGGCCCGGGTGCCGGTCGGCGACCCGGAGGCCGGCCGAGCTCACCCGAGTCGGGCTCGTGGTCCCGGTCCAGCGCCGAGTACGTCGTACCCGTCCTTGTGACCGCCGACACACTCCCATGTCAGTCGGGCTGCTCGCGGCGTTCGCTCGACGGGGGGGCCGCCGGGTCGGCGGAGGGCAGGCGGGGCTCGCCGGTCAACCGGTCGCGCTCGATGCGCGCCATCAGCTGGGTGGTGGCGTCGACGTCGATGCGTGCCATCAGCTGGGTGGCGGCGTCGGGGTCGGCCGCGGGCACGTCGGGGGCGCCCTCGTGGGTGAGGTCCGTCCGGGCCGACGGGATGGCCGGGGAGCGGCGGGTGGGTCGGGTGCGCAGCCGGGCCGCGTAGCGCGAGGACCGCATCTGCCGCCTGATGCGCTCGTCGAGGTCCATCTCCTGGAGCAGCCGACGCACCGTGGCCAGCATCGCGGCGGTGAACTCGACGAGCTCGGGCGACTCTGCGGTCACCAGCACCTCCTCGAGGCGCGTGCGTGCCTCGTGGAGCCCCTCGAGCGCGGCGGCGACCGCGCGGACGTCGGTGGCGCGGCCACGGGACCCGGGGGTGGCCTCGTCGTGCACCAGCTGTCCGAAGGTGTCGACGCCCTCGGCCATCTCGGTGAACGTCTGGGCCAGCCCGAGCGCGATGTCGTCGAGGGTCTCCCGGTCGACCTCGGTCGAGCCGGTGGCGGCGTCGTCGACGGCTCGGAACATCGAGCGTACCGAGACCGCGGTGTGTTCCAGGGCCTCCAGACCCTGACGCAGCCCGGGGCCGGCGTCGGAGGTGAAGGCTGCCCGCATGTTCATGCGGCGCCCCTCCTCGGCGTGGAGCACGGCCGCCTCGACGGCCGGGAAGTCGCGTGTGATGGTCCGGGCCTCGTCGAGCCACCCGGGCGACAGCGACGTCAGGTCCCGGCCCCGCCCAACCGCCTCCGTCAGCTCCTCGGCGGCCCGCGAGAGCAGGCCGCTGACGCGGTCGGCGAAGGCGTCGACCGCGTCGCCGGCGTCCGCGACGGCGACCTTCGGCGGGAACAGCAGATTGGCCGCGACCGCGACGGCGGCCCCGACGAGCGTCTCGGCCATGCGCTCCCACGCGGCCGATCCGGCCGACAGGGAGCCGACGCCGAGCACGAGCATCGCGCTGATGGCCACCTCGATGAGGTTGGCCTCCAGCCTCAGCATCTGCCCGACGGTCAGCGCGCAGAGGATGAGCAGGCCCAGCGTCCACCACTCCAGGGGCACCAGGGTGGCGAAGCCGACCGCGATCGAGACGCCCGCGACGACAGCGATCACCCGGTCCAGTCCGCGCGCCAGCAACGAGGCGGGCGTCACCTGGACGACCAGCATCGCCGTCAGCGGCGCCAGCAGCGGCTGGACCTCCGGGAAGATCAGCGTGGCCACCACATAGCTGAGCACCGCCGCGACCGTCAGTCGCAGCGCGAACTGGAATTCGCTGAGCCTGGGCAGCCGGAACCGGCGCCGGGCTCGGCTCAGCGTTCCCTCCCGCGTCGTGGGCACGTTCCTCATCTTGCCCGAGAACCCTGGCCGGTCGTCGAGAGCGACCTGGGTGTGCGCTGTGGTGGGATGCGGGGATGACGGCTCTCCTCCCCGTGGTCTGGTCCGCCGACACCCTCCGCCACGAGCCGGGTGGCGAGATCTGGGTGGGCGTGGCGACCCCGGGGACCGAGGTCCCGGCCCGGGTCGAGGTGATCCGTGAGGCGCTGCGGGCCGCCGGGCACCGGCTGGTGGAGGCACCCCCGGCCGCGCCGGAGACGATGGCCGCGGTCCACGACCTGGGTCTGATCGACTTCCTGGCCACTGCGGAGGAGCGCTGGCGCGCCGGTCCGTACGTCGAGCTCGCGGGGCAGGACCGGGTGGTTCCCTACCTGTTCCCCACCCCGGCCATGACGGCCGGCCTCCCGGTGCGCCGTCCCGCCGCGGTGCACGCCGAGGTCGGCACCTTCGGCTACGACACCATGACGCTTCTCGGGCCCGGATCGTGGACCGCGATCCGGGCCGCCGCCTCCTGTGCCCTGCACGCGGCCGACCTGGTGCTGGCCGGCGAGCGAACGACGTACGCCCTGAGCCGTCCGCCGGGCCACCACGCGACACCGGCGGGCTACGGCGGGTCCTGCTACCTCAACAACGCCGCGCTGGCGGCCCAGCGGCTCCGCGACGGCGGGCACGCACGGGTCGGGATCGTCGACGTCGACGCCCACCACGGCAACGGCACGGCGGCGATCTTCTACGACCGCGACGACGTGGTCTACGGCTCCGTGCACGTCGACCCGGGCGCCGGCTGGTTCCCCCACTACGTCGGCTTCGCGGACGAGACCGGCACCGGCGCGGGGGAGGGGGCGACCCGGAACCTGCCGCTGGCCGAGGGCAGCGCCGATGGTCCCTGGCTGGAGGCGGTAGAGGCGCTGGCCGGCTGGGTGGCTGACGCGGACTGCACCGCGTTGGTCGTCTCGCTGGGAGTCGACGCGGCCGCGGACGACCCGGAGAGCCCGCTGCTGGTCACCGCGGACGGCTACCGGGAGGCCGGACACCTGCTGGGAGGGCTCGCTCTGCCGTCGGTGCTGGTCCAGGAGGGCGGCTACCACCTGCCCTCGCTCGGCGCCCTGGTGACGGCGTACGTCGAGGGGCACACGGCCGGCCAGCCGGCCGCCTGAACCGGCCCGGTGGTGGGATGGCCCCATGCGCCCCGACCACGCTCTCGACCTCGACCGTCTCCGCGCCGACACCCCCGGCACCGAGTCTGTCGTCCATCTCAACAACGCCGGCAGCGCCCTGCCCACCCGGCAGGTGCTCGACGCGGTCCTGGGGCACCTGCAGCGTGAGGCGCAGATCGGCGGCTACGAGGCGCAGTGGGCCGTCGCCGACGACCTCGAGGCGGTCTACGACAGCCTCGCCGCCCTCGTGGGCGCCGAGAAGCGCCAGCTCGCGGTCACCGACAGCGCGACCCGCTCGTGGGACCTGGCCGTCTACGGCTACCCGTTCCGCTCCGGCGACCGGGTGCTGGTCTCGCGGCAGGAGTACGCCAGCAACGCCATCTCCCTGCTGCACCTGCGCGAGCGGCTCGGCGTCGAGATCGTGCTGGTCGAGGACGACGAGCACGGGCAGATCTCGCTGACCGGCCTGGAGAAGGAGCTGCGCCGGGGAGCCGCCATGGTCTCGCTGGTCCACGTGCCCACCAGCAGCGGCGTGGTGAACCCCGCCGAGGCGGTGGGGGAGCTGTGCCGCGGTCACGACGTGTTCTACGTCCTGGACGCCTGCCAGTCCGTCGGCCAGCTTCCTGTCGACGTGACAAGGATCAACTGCGACGTGCTGGCTGCGACCGGACGCAAGTACCTGCGCGCGCCCCGGGGCACTGGTCTCCTCTATCTCAGCGACCGCGCCATGGAGCGGGTCGGCCCGCCGTTCCTGGACCTGCACGCCGCCACCTGGGTGGCCGACGACGCCTACGAGCTGCGTGACGATGCCCGCCGCTTCGAGACCTGGGAGCGCAGCATCGCCGGCGTGCTCGGGCTCGGTGTCGCGGCGCGCTACCTCACCGAACTGGGGATCGACGCGACCTGGCAACGGGTCCGGGGTCTCGGCGCCGCCCTGCGTCAGCAGCTCGACGAGCTGTCGGGCGTCACGGTCCAGGACCGGGGGGAGGTGCTCGGCGGGATCGTGACCTTCACCGTCGAGGGCCGCTCGGCCACTGAGGTTGCCAACACCCTGCGGGCCCAGAACATCAACACCTCGGTCACCAGCGCCACGTCGGCGCGGCTCGACCTCGCGCCGCGCGGGTTGAGCGAGGTCGTGCGTGCCTCGATCCACTACTACAACTCCGAGACCGAGCTGGACACGCTCGTGGCAGCTGTGCGCCGGCTGGGCTGAGCCGGCATGTTTGGGGTTCCCTTACGTGGGGATCCCATGATCGCCATCGGCGGCGTCATCGGGGCCGGCCTCTTCGTGGGCTCGAGCACCGTCATCCTCGACACCGGCCCGGGCGCGTTCCTCAGCTATCTCGTCACCGGGGTGCTCATCATCCTGGTGATGCGGATGCTCGGCGAGATGGCCACGGCCAACCCCTCGACCGGGTCCTTCGCCGACTACGCCCGCCGCGCGCTCGGAGGCTGGGCGGGCTTCAGCGTCGCCTGGCTCTACTGGTACTTCTGGGTCATCGTCGTCGGCTTCGAAGCCGTCGCCGGCGCCGAGATCCTGACCTACTGGGTCGATGCCCCGCTGTGGTTGCTGTCGCTGGGCCTCATGGTGCTGATGACGGCCACCAACCTGGTGTCGGTGTCGTCCTACGGCGAGTTCGAGTACTGGTTCGCGGGCATCAAGGTCGTCGCGATCATCGCCTTCCTCGTGCTCGGGGGCGCCTTCGTGCTCGGGCTCGCCCGAGCCACCCAGTCGGTGATCGTGCGCGTGCTGACCTTCTACGTCGGCGCGGTGTTCCTGCTGGTGTGCATCGTGCCCTGGGACCAGAACGAGGACGGAGGGTCGCCGTTCGTCGCGGCCTTCGGCGAGATGGGCATCCCCTACGCCGACCACATCATGAACGCGGTCGTCCTGACCGCGGTGCTGTCGTGCCTCAACTCCGGGCTCTACACCGCCTCGCGGATGATCTTCGTGCTGGCCGGGCGGCGCGAGGCGCCGATGCGCCTGATCACCACCAACTCCCGCGGCGTCCCGGTGCTGGCCATCCTGGCCTCCACCGTGGTCGGTTTCCTCAGCGTCGTCGCCGCCTACGTCTCGCCCGACACCGTCTTCACGTTCCTGCTCAACTCCTCCGGCGCCGTCATCCTCTTCGTCTACCTGCTGATCGCGATCTCGCAGTTCGTGCTCCGCCGCCGCACCCGCGACGAGGACCTGTCGGTCAAGATGTGGCTGTTCCCGTGGCTGACCATCGCCGCCGGGCTGGGGATCGTCGCGGTGCTGGTGCAGATGTTCGTCGGTGACGACACCCGCTCCCAGATCCTGCTGAGCCTGCTGTCGTGGGGCGTCGTGCTCGGGCTCTTCCTGCTGACCCGCTGGCGTGGTGGGTCGGTCAGCGCCGACGCGCTCGACCGACTCGGCCAGGGCGACGACCAGGACGACCAGGCGGATGCGAAGAAGCAGCAGCCCGCCCGCCGGGTCCTCGTGCTGGCGAACCGCACCCTGACCGGCGAGGAGCTGCACCGCAGCCTTCACGACCTGCCGGGCAGTGAGGAGGCGGCCTACCACGTGGTGGTGCCGACGAATCCGGTCGACACCGGGCAGGCCGAGCGCGAGGGGGCGGCCTACGTCTGGGAGGCCACCGCCACCGCGGCCAGCGACCGGCTCGAGCAGACCAAGCGCGCGCTGCGCGAGCAGGGCCTCACCGTCGACGGCGAGCTCGGCGACTACCGACCCCTGGTCGCCCTCGACGCCGCCGTGCGGTCCTTCGGGCCCGACCACATCGTCATCTCCACCCAGCCCGAGGACGTCTCGACCTGGCTGCACCACGACGTCGTCAGCCGCGCACGCGAGCGCTACGACGTACCGGTGCACCACGTGGTGGTCAGCGAGCCCGCGCCCGCCTGACGGCGTCCCGCCGGCTCAGGCGCCGAGCACGGGGTGGCCCTCGACCCAGGTCGACACGACGCGGGTCTCGCCCTCGTGGTGGTTCACCCACGTCGAGCCGCTGGTGTAGGCCGCGAAGGCGGTCTCCAGGCTCAGCGCCCGCTCCGGGAGGAACGGCGAGCAGGCCGCCGTCGAGAAGGCGCGCACGGTGAAGGTCTGGAAACCGGTCCGGGCCCGCAGTGACCCGGAGCTGTCGGTCGGTCGACCTAGGGTGGCTCGATGAGCAGCGACGCGACCGGACCGAGCCACCCGACCACCGCGGCGTACGGCGCCTGGCCCTCGCCGTTCTCCGCCCAGGACACCGTCACCGGCGGGACCGTGCGGTCCACGCCCGTCGTCGCCGGCCACTTCGTGTGGTGGCTCGAGGCGCGACCGAGCGACGGCGGTCGACTCACGCTGGTGCGAGGGAGCTCGGGCGAGACGGTCGACGTGTCCTCGGCCGGGGCCAACGTGCGGACGACGTTCCACGAGTACGGCGGAGGCGCGGTAGGCGTGAGCGACGGCCTGGCGCTGTACGTCGACTACGCCGACCAGCGCGTCCACCGCGTCGACCTGGACGATGACGGCACGGCCGGGGCGCCGCGACGTATCACCCCGGACTGCGAGGGACGCGTTCGCTGGTCGTGCTTCCGCATCGACACCGCGCGGGGCGTCGCCTTCTGCCTGCGCGAGGACCAGCGCGACTCGTCGGTGGAGCCCGTGACCTCGCTGGTGCGCGTCGACCTCGACGGTCCCGGCGAGGACTTCGGCGTCGAGCTGGTGGCCGGCAAGCGGCGCCGTGTCGACGTGGGCGACGGCGCTGACGACCCAGCCGCGGTCGGTCCCGACTTCGTGCTGGATCCGGTGCTCTCACCGGACGGGCGACGGATCGCCTGGTTGCAGTGGGACCACCCGAACATGTCCTGGGACGGCACCCGGCTCTGGGTCGCGTCGGTCGACGAGGTCGGCGACCTGCAGGATGTTCGGGCGGTGGCGGGTGGGGACGACGAGTCGATCGAGCAGCCGCGCTGGCTCTCCGACGAACGCCTGGTGTTCCTCTCCGACCGTTCCGGCTGGAGCAACTTCTACGCGCTGCACGTCGCCGACCCGGGCGGTGCTCCGGGCGAGGGGCGGCCGGGCGGTCCGGCGGGGGAGCCGGTGGCGCTGGCACCTGAGGAGCGCGACTTCGGCCAGCCGCGCTGGGTGCCCGACCAGTCGTCGTACGACCTGCTGCCGGACGGGCGGATCGTGACCACGCGGCTCGACGAGGGCTGGACGCGGGTGTGCCTGCTCGACCCGGCCACCGGCGACGTCTCCGAGGTGGACACCGACGTGACCGGGGTCGCCGACCTCCGGGTCCTGGGGGAGCACCACGTCGTGTGTCGTGGCAGCTTCGTCGACCGTCCCACCGACGTGGTCACCATCGACCTGCGCGACGGTACGACGCGCTCGGTGGCCGAGGAGCCGGGCGCGCCCGACGCACAGTGGGTCAGCACCCCCGAGGCACTCAGCTGGATCAGCGGTGTCGAGGACGGCGGGGACGGAGCGACGGCGCACGGCTTCCTCTACCCGCCGACCAACCCCGAGGCGCGTGCGCCCGCGGGCGACCTGCCGCCGCTGATCGTGACGCTGCACGGTGGGCCGACAGCCGCGGTGCCGGCGTACTTCACGCGGGCCCGGACGTTCTGGACCTCGCGGGGCTTCGCGGTGCTCGACGTCAACTACGCCGGCTCCACCGGCTACGGCCGTGCCTACCGGCAGCGGCTCTCAGGCCGGTGGGGGATCACCGACGTCGCCGATGTCGCGAGCGGTGCCCGGCATCTCGCCGGTGCGGGGCGCGCCGACGCAGCCAAGGTGGCGATCACCGGCGGGAGCGCCGGTGGGTTCACCACCCTCGCAGCGCTGACCTTCACCGACGCGTTCGCCGCCGGCGCCAGCCACTTCGGGGTCAGCGACCTCGCGGCGCTGGCCCGCGACACGCACAAGCTGGAGTCGCGCTACCTGTGGGGGCTGGTGGCGCCGTGGCCCGAGGGTGAAGACGTCTACACCGAGCGCTCGCCGATCCACCACGTCGACCGGTTGGACACCCCGCTGATCCTGCTCCAGGGCACCGTCGACAAGGTCGTCCCGCCCAACCAGGCGGAGCTGATGGTCGAGGCGGTTCGGGCCAAGGGCCTGCCGGTGGCGCTGGTGATGTTCGAGGGTGAGGGGCACGGCTTCCGCGACCCTGCCAACCAGGCAAGGGCTCTGGAGAGCGAGCTGTCCTTCTACGGCCAGGTCTTCGGCTTCACCCCGGCCGGTGACGTCCCGGTCGTCGAGGTCGAGAACCTGCCCTGACGTGTACCGCCATGTCAGTGCGTGACGGCGGGCTCGTCGGTGGGTTGCCAGGGCGGGGCCTCGACGGCGCAGTGACGCCGGCACGGGGACGCCTCGGGGAGGGGCGAGTCGGGTCCGGCGGGCTCGGGCCGCCTGACCTTCACCGAGGACACGACGCTTCCCGCCAGCAGCAGGCCGGCGCACACCAGCGCGGCCCGGTGGAAGGCGGCGATCTCGGCCGCGGGGTCGCCGTAGGCGGCGTTGAGCCCGACCACGACCGGGAGTGCGGCGACCGCCAGCAGACCGGCCGTGCGGGCCACGGCGTTGTTGACCCCGCTGGCCAGACCGGCGTGGTTGTCAGGCGCAGCAGCCAGCACGGTGGTGGTCAGCGGGGCGACCGTGGCGGCGAGCCCGAGCCCGAACAGCGCGACGCCCGGCAGCACGTCGGAGACGTAGGAGGCGTTCTCGTCGATGCGCAGCAGGAGCAGCGTCCCGACGGCCGACAGGGCCGGCCCGACGGTCATCGGCAACCGCGGCCCGATGCGCTCGGCCAGCTCGCCGGCGCGGGAGGAGAGCGCGAGCATGATCACGGTGATCGGCAGCAGCGCGGCCCCGGCCAGGACCGGCCCGAAGCCGACGGCCGTCTGCAACGTCAGCACGAGCAGGAAGAAGATCCCCCCGAGGGCCGCGTAGACCACGAAGGTCACCACGTTGGTGACCCGGAACAACGGCGAGGCGAAGATGCCCGGCGGCAGCATCGGGTGGGAGGTTCGGTGCTCCACCCGCACGAACGAGACTCCGGCGGCCACGGCGAGGGTCAGTGCTCCCCACGTCGGTGCGGCGGTCACCCCCCGCTCACCCCAGGAGACGAGAGCGTAGGTCAGGGCGCTGAGGAACAGCACGCCGAGGGCGGCGCCGGTCACGTCGGTGCCGGGCACGGCGTCGGGGTCGCGGCTCTCCGGCACGTGGCGTACGGCGACCGCCACCACGGCCAGCGCGACCGGCACGTTGAGCAGGAACACCCAGCGCCAGGAGGCGACGTCGACCAGCCAGCCTCCGAGGAACGGGCCGACCGCTGCTGCGATGCCTCCGAGACCGGACCAGGCGCCGATGGCCCGACCGCGGTCGGTGCCGGTGAAGGAGGCCTGCAGGATGGCCAGGCTGCCGGGTGTCAGCAGCGCGCCCGCCACGCCCTGCAACGCTCGTGCGGCGACCAGGGTCTCGATGTTCGGCGCGATCCCGCACAGCAGCGAGGCTGCCGCGAAGCCCACCACCCCGACGAGGAAGACCCTTCGCCGCCCGAACCGGTCGCCGGCCGCGCCCCCGAGCAGGATGAACGCCGCGAGCGTCAGCGTGTAGGCGTTGACCGTCCACTGGAGTCCTGCGATGCCGGCGTCGAGGTCCTCGCCGATCGCCGGCAGCGCGACGTTGACGATGGTGCCGTCGAGCATCGCCATGCTCGAACCGAGGACGGTGGCCAGCAGGATCCAGCGCCCCGCCGGGGCGGCGTAGGCCACGGCGGCGGAGGGTGACGATGCGGCGGACGACACGCAGGATCGACGCCGGCGGACCGTCAGATATTCCCAGAAGTCCCGGAATCTTGTGACCTGGCTCACAGCAGTGACAGAGTCCCCGCATGACCCCCGCCTCCCGACCCACCCACCGCACCCCGCACCGCCGCACCTCGCGGGCGGTTCTGCCCGCCGCCGTCCTGAGCTCCGTGCTCGCCGTGGCGGCCCTCGCCGTCCCCGCCGAGGCGAGGCCCGGCGACAGTCGGTCGTCCGAGACGGGACACTCCCGGACGACGGCGGAGAAGCCCCAGGCCAAGCCCGGCACGAAGCCCGGCCAGGGCGATGCGAAGCCGCGGGGCCCGGCTGCCCCCGCCCGCACGGTCGACGTCATGACGCGCAACCTCTACCTCGGCGCCTCCCTGACCCCGATCGTGACCGCGCTGGCGGGTGGTGACCCGGGCCAGATCGTCGGCGCCGCGACCCAGACCTGGGGCGAGGTGCAGGCCTCGGCACCGGAGGCGCGCATGGCTGCGATCGCGGACGAGATCGTGGCGGCCAAGCCGGCCGCCGTCGGGCTGCAGGAGGTGACCGAGTGGACGACGTACGCCTATGACCCGGCCACCGGGGAAGCCAGCGACCCGACGCTCGTCTACGACTTCCTCGGGCTGCTGATGGAGGAGCTCGAGGAGCGGGGTGCGGGCTACCGCGTGGTGGAGGGTGCCACCGCGGAGAACTTCACCTCTGACCCGATCCCGGTGCTGTCGGGCCGTCCGTTCCCGACCGAGGCGATCGGCCTGCTCGACCGCGACGTCGTCATCGTGCGGGACAACGTGAAGGCCGAGAACGCCGAGAACGGGAGCTTCCGCACGATCCTGGGTCCGCCGGCCTTCCCGCTGGCGATCGACCGGGGCTGGGGCTCGGCCGACCTGCGGACCAAGCGGGCCTCGTTCCGCTTCGTCAACAGCCACACCGAGGCCTTCGGGCCGGAGGCGGTGCGGGTCGGCGAGGTGGCCGAGCTGTTCGCGGCTCAGGCCGCTGTCACCGCCGAGCACGGCGCGCTGCCGACGGTCTACGTCGGCGACTACAACTCGGACGCCCCCGACGGCGCCACTCCCGGCGAGGCGGCGTACGTGCTGCTCGCGAGCAGGCTCACCGACTCCTGGGTGGCCGCGAACGGGCCGACGGGCGGTGACACCTGCTGCCAGGAGGACCTGCTGATCAACCTGACCTCGCAGCTCGACAGCCGTATCGACCTGGTGATGACGACACCCGACATCACCACCACACGCGCCGAGGTGGTGGGTGACGAGCCCGTCGACCTGCCGGGCGACGTCTGGTGGGCCTCCGACCACGCCGGGGTCGTGGCACGGGTCGTCACGCCCTGAGGCTGGTCCGGATCAGCTCTCCAGGAGCTGCGCCAGTCGCGCCAGGTCGGCGCGGTTCGCGCGGCGGACCGCCCGGGCCATGACCGGCGCGGTGACGGCGGCGAAACCGGAGGGCTCGCCGCGGTTGCGCAGCCGCATCACCGTGGCTCCCGGGTCCGACGGACCCGGCGCGTCGGTCCAGGTGTAGGTCGTCTCCATCGGGAAGGGCCCCTGGGCGGTGCGCATCACCAGCCGCTCGCCGGGAACCAGCTCGACGACCTCGTAGGTGTACGAGAGTCGGCGGCCGAGGAACCGGGCCACGAAGTCGAGGCGCGAGCCGACGGCCAGGGGAGGGGTGGTGCGCCACTCGACCGAGTCGATGTTGGCGTACCACTCCGGCGCGTGCCCGGGGTCACCGGCGTACGCCGCCACGTCCGCACGGGGTCGCCGGATGACGATCTCGGTCGTGACGTCCAGGGGGCGGCTCATGGCCAGGATGCTGCCACGGATCACGGTGCGGCGGGGTCGAGGTCACCGGTGGGGCCCACGTTCGGGGCGGGCGCGTCGATCAGACGGTGCCGCCGAGCTGCTCCTTGGTGTCGGCGAGAGGGCCGTCCTGGACCACCAGCTCCCCGGTGGCCTCGGCCGTCATCTCGGGGTGGTGCATCAGCAGGGTGCAGCGCATGGTCTCGTCCTCTCGGATCAGGTCATCGTGACACCCCCAGGACGATGTGGCACCGGTCCGATCGACAGTCCCGGGAAACATTCTTCTCTGTCAGACTCCGGAGCATGACCCGCTACGGCCAGCAGTTCGGCCCCGACTTCACCTTCCTCGGCGTCGACCGGTGCGACCTCGACGAGCCCGCGTCGTACGCCGCCGCGGACGTCGTGATCCTCGGCGCCCCTTTCGACGGCGGCACCTCCCACCGACCCGGGGCGCGCTTCGGGCCGCAGGCGATCCGGGAGCAGGACTACCTGGCCCACGACGGCTCGCGGCCCAGCCTGGCGCTGCGCACCGACGGGTTGAAGGACCTGCGCGTCGTCGACGCCGGTGACGTGGAGATGTACTCCGGCGACATCGAGCGCTCGCTGCCCGCCCTCGAGGCCGCCGTCGAGAAGGTGACCCGCGCGGGAGCGATCCCGGTCGTGCTCGGCGGCGACCACTCCATCGCCTACCCCGACGCCAAGGGGGTGGCCAACGTGCTCGGCCACGGCCGGGTCTCGATGATCCACTTCGACGCGCACGCCGACACCGGCGACATCGAGTTCGGGTCGTTGTGGGGCCACGGGCAACCGATGCGACGGCTCATCGAGTCCGGGGCGCTGCGCGGCGACCGCTTCCTGCAGATGGGGCTGCGCGGCTACTGGCCCGAGCCGGACACCCTGGACTGGATGGCCGGCAGGACCATGCGGTCCTACGAGATGACCGAGATCGTCCACCGTGGTCTGACCGACTGCCTCACCGAGGCGTTCGCGATCGCCACCGACGAGTGCGAGGGCGTCTTCCTCTCCGTCGACGTCGACGTCTGCGACCCCGGGCACGCGCCGGGCACCGGCACCCCGGAGCCGGGCGGCCTCACCGCACGCGAGCTGCTCGACGCCGTACGACGTATCTGTCTCGAGCTGCCCGTGGTGGGCGTCGACGTCGTCGAGGTCAGCCCGCCCTACGACCACGCCGGCATCACCGCGGCCCTGGCCAACAGGGTCGTCCTCGAGTCGCTGAGCGCGATCGCGCGACGTCGCCAGGACGCCCGTGACGGCACGACGTGGAACCCGCTCCAGCCGTTGCTGTCGGGACGGCCGAGCAGCCCCGCCGTCCCGAGCGCCGGCCCCGAGTCGGGAGAGGACGCGTGATGCACTCCGTCGACCAGACCACCGAGCAGATGGTCCGCAGCGTCCTGGCCTACGCCGAGAACCGGTTGCGGATGGACCCGGTGCCGCTGGACAAGGCCACCCTCGACCCGGCGCGGCTGCACGACCGCCTGCGGGGCGTGATCCGCGAGGAGCCGCGTCAGCCGGACGAGGTGCTCGGCGTCTACTCCTCGGTGATCGCTCCCAGTGTGATCTCGGCGGACAGCCCGCGCTTCCTGGGCTTCATCCCGGCGGCGCCCACCAAGGCCAGCCTGCTCTTCGACATGCTCGTGTCCTGCGCCTCGATCCAGGGCATCTCGTGGCTGGAGGCCTCCGGCGCGATCGCGGCGGAGAACTCGGTCCTCTCCCTGCTGGCCTCCGAGATGGGCATGGAACCGACGGCCGGCGGCTGCTTCGTCTCCGGCGGGTCGGCCGGCAACCTGTCGGCGCTGGCGGTGGCACGCGAGACCGCGAAGCGGGAGCGAGGGCTGACGAACCGGCCGAAGGTCGTGGTCAGCCTCGACGCGCACTCCTCGATCACCAACACCCTGATGCTGCTGGAGATGGACGCCCTCGTCGTGGAGACCGACGACCACCGCCTGACGCGCTCGTCGGTGGAGCGGATGATCGCGCGCACCGACCCCTGGGTGCTCAACGACGTGGTGGCCGTCGTGTGCACCTCGGGCACCACCAACGCCGGCATCATCGACGACCTCGACGGGGTCGGGGCGCTGGCCGAGGAGCGCGGCTGGTGGTTCCACGTCGACGGGGCCTACGGCGGTGCGGGTGTGCTGGTGCCGTCGCTGAAACCGAAGTACGCCGGCATCGAGCGGGCCGACTCGTTCATCGTCGACCCCCACAAGTGGATGTTCACGCCGTTCGACTGCTGCGCCCTGATCTACAAGCGACCCGAGCTGGCGCGACGTACCCACACCCAGGACGCCTCCTACCTCGACGTCATCCGCGACCAGGGCGGGGAGTGGAACCCGACCGACTACGCCTACCACCTGACCCGGCGGGCGCGGGGTCTGCCGCTGTGGTTCTCGCTGGCCGTCAACGGTGTCGCGGCCTACCGCGAGGCGATCCAGGTCAGCGTCGACCTGGCGCTGGCGGCGGCCGACCTGGTCCGGGCCGAGGACCACCTCGAGCTGATCCGCGAGCCCGACCTCGGGATCGTGCTGTTCCGCAGGATCGGCTGGGAGCACCAGGACTACGACGCCTGGGCACGCACGCTCCACGACGACGAGGTCGCGTTCATCCCGCCGAGCAAGTGGGACGGCGAGACGGTCGGCCGCTTCGCGTTCCTGCACCCCGACACCACGCTCGACGTCGTACGCGAGGTCATCGCTCGCACGCGCTGACCCGTCCCAGCCGACCTCTGGCTGGCTCCTCGCCCACCCCGGCTGGTTCCTCGCCCACCCCGGCTGGTTTCCTCGCCCACCCCGGCTGGTTTCTGGTCACTCCCTGCTGGGGTGCCTGTTTGTGGTCGCTCGCTGCAGCGCAGAGGCCTGAAAAACTGCAGGCAGTGACCAGGACCGGGCCGGCCGGCAAGCAATGACCAGGACCCAGGCCTGCCAGTAGGCAATGACCAGAACCCGGCCCGCGGCTCGGGCAGGCGGCCTACTCGGCGCGGAAGACCAGCGAGGTTCCGCCGCGGGTGAGCGTGAGACGCTCGCCCTCCACGACGTACGCCGACCCGGCGAGCAGCTGGGCCAGCGGGGCGCCCGCGACGAGGCACTGCCGCTCGGTCCCGCCCAGGTCGCCGCCCGCTCGGATCGCGTCCGCCGTGACCTTGACCGGTCCGAAGAACTCGTCGCAGCCGTCGAAGCCCACGACCCGGCCGTCGGTGATCCGGAACCGGGGGAGCGCCTCGTCCGGGCCGCCGACCGAGCTGGACGCGACGTCGCCGTCGACGGTCGACTCCAGCAGCCAGGTCGTGCCCTCCAGCGGTACGTCGTCCGGGGCCGGCTCGGTCGCGAACCGGGCGGTGGTCGTCGCACCGGTCAGGGTGAATCCGTGGTCCGTCGTCGTGATCTCCGGCCCGGAGCCCAGCAGCTCGGCGACCCACTGGTCCTGCTCCATCCGACCGGGCTCGCAGCCCATCTCGGTCATGGCCAGCCCGTCGACGGCCAGCCGGCCGTCCTCCACCCGGGCCCGGCCCGACATGCCGTTGCAGCCGGCGTCGGCCGAGAGCTTCTCGCCGTCCCAGGTCAGGCGCAGGGTCGTGCCCTCGACGAGCGTCTGCCCGGTCACGTCCGTCGCGACGTACGTGCCGTCCGCCGGCGCGCCGCTCACGCTCGCGTCGTCGCCCTGCCCGGCGTCCGAGCCCGCCGAGCCGCTGCCCGAGCCGCTGCCCGAGCCGCTGCCCGAGCCGGCGGTGGAGTCGCCGCACCCAGCCACGGCCAGGACCAGCACCGTGAGGACGGCGAGCAGAGGAATCGTCACGCGTCGCATCATCGTCATGGTGGTGGGACGCAGTCCACCCGGGCCGGGTTCCCCCAAAGGGGGAGCCGCGTCGCCGTACGCCGGGGGCTCCCCGCGCGAAACTGTCACATCCCGGCGGTTGCAACTCTCGGGAAGTGCCAAATTCACCGGGTCCCCGGTGAAACCGCAGCCGCCCTCAGCGCACCTTCTCGACGTAGGCGACCACCCGGTTGAACAGGTCGGTGGCACGGCGCAGATCGCGCTGGCTGGGCTCGGGGGGGCGCATCCGGTCGAGGTCGTGGAGGACCGCGCGGGTGTCCCAGCCGGCGTCGCCGACGATGTGGGCCATGGTTCGCGCGGCCTCGCTCACCGGCTCGGGCTCGAGGCTCCAGACCGACTCGAAGACGCGGTCGCGATCGACGACGCCGACCTGTCCGGGGATCTCCCAGGCGGTGAGCACGGCCGGGAAGTCCTCGGCGAGACAGACCAGGGTCCACTCGCGGTGCATGGGGGCGCCGTCGGGCAGCGACACCTCGATCGGTGCCTGGGCGCGAGCGACGTTCTCGGGGAAGTCGGCCACCGCCCAGACTCCGCGGGCGGTCCGGGACAGGTCGCGCCAGCGGTTCTCGGCGCGGCGGTAGTACTTCTCGCGCTGGAAGGCGCCGAAGATCCACGGTGACGAGGCGCGGGCGCAGCACTCGTCCTCCAGCGCCCAGGACAGCGCGAGCAGCGTCGACTTGCGCAGCCGGTGCGGGCGCAGGTGGGGGTGCCGTTCGCGCAGCTCGGCCCACACCGAGGTGGCAGGGGAGGCGGCGAACTGCGAGACCTCGGTGATGGCGGCCTCGAGACGCACTCCGACCTCGCGGCGCTGCTTGACCCGCATGATCGAGTCGACGACCTCCTCGGGGTAGCGGCGGTGGCCGCTGGGCAGCCGCAGGGCGAGCGGGAACCCGTAGCGGCTCTCCCACATGCGCAGGTTGCTCGCGCTGATGCCGGTACGCCGCGACAGCTCACCGATCGTGAGCGTCCCGGGATTGACGTCCCGCTCGGTGCCGGCCTTGGCCCACGATGTCGTCATGCAGAAAGGATAAACCTTCACAGGTTGTGGAGAAACCTGTTCAACTCAATCGTCCCACGACGAGCAGGTCGTCCGGCTGGAAGGATGCACCCATGTCGCCGTTCCAGGGCCTCTCACGTCTGCCGGGTCTCCAGGGCCTGCCCGCCCATCAGGTCGAGCTCTTCGAGGCCCGGTTGGAACGGTGGTGGCCGGACCTCGTCGCGGGGCTGTCGGTCTACCCCGACCCCGAGGCCGTCGCCGGCCGGGTGGTGGAGCTGGCTGCCGCCGCCTTCGCCGCCCGCGACGCCGACCTCCACCACCTGGACCTGCAGCGCACCCTGCGTCCCGACTGGTTCCAGGAGCCGTCCGCGCTGGGGTACGCCGCCTACGCCGACCGGTTCGCCGACGACCTCCCGGGCGTGGCCGACCACCTCGACCACCTGGGCGCCCTCGGTGTGACCTACCTGCACCTCATGCCGCTGCTGCAGCCGCGTCCCGCCCCCAACGACGGCGGCTACGCCGTGGCCGACTACCGCTCCGTGCGCGAGGACCTCGGCACCACCGAGGACCTCCGCACCCTCACGACCCGGTTGCGCGAGCGCGGCATCAGCCTCTGCCTCGACCTGGTGCTCAACCACGTCGCCACCGAGCACGAGTGGGCCCTCCGGGCGAAGGCGGGCGAGGACGAGTTCCGTGCCTACTTCCACCTCTTCCCCGACCGCAGCATGCCGGACGCCTACGAGCAGACGCTGCCGGAGGTCTTCCCCGACTTCGCTCCCGGCAGCTTCACCTGGGACGACGAGGTCGAGGCCTGGGTCTGGACGACCTTCAACAGCTACCAGTGGGACGTCGACTGGTCGAACCCCGACGTCTTCTGCGCCTACGCCGACGTCGTGCTCCACCTGGCCAACCTGGGGGTCGAGGTGCTCCGCCTCGACGCCATCGCCTTCCTCTGGAAGCGGCTGGGAACCACCTGCCAGAACCAGCCCGAGGTCCACGCCCTGACCCAGGCGCTGCGCACGATGGTGCGGATCGCCTGCCCGGCGGTCGTGTTCAAGGCGGAGGCGATCGTCGGGCCCCGGGACCTGCCGGCCTACCTCGGCACGGGCGAGCACCACGGCAAGGTCAGCGATCTGGCCTACCACAACGGCTTCATGGTCCAGATCTGGTCGATGCTGGCCAGCCGGGACGTGCGACTGGCGACGTACGCCCTGCAGCAGCTGCCGGCGACCCCGCCGTCCGCGGCCTGGGTCACCTACGCCCGCTGCCACGACGACATCGGGTGGGCCATCGACGACGGCGACGCCGCAGCCATGGGCATCAGCGGGTTCTCGCACCGCGCCTTCCTGTCGGACTTCTACTCCGGCGAGTTTCCTGGCTCCTGGGCCCGGGGGCTGGTCTTCCAGGAGAACGAGGAGACCCGCGACCGCCGCATCTCCGGCTCGCTGGCGAGCCTGGCCGGCCTGGAGTGCCGCGACCCGTGGGCGCTCAACCGGATCCTGCTCGTGCACAGCATGGTGCTCGGATTCGGCGGCCTGCCGGTGCTCTGGATGGGCGACGAGGTCGGCATGCTCAGCGACCCGCTGTGGGCCCGCGAGCCGGGCCACGAGGACGACAACCGCTGGGCGCACCGACCGAAGATGCCGTGGCGTCCCGACGGCACGGTCGCTGACCCGCACGGTCTGCTGCCCCGCATCACCGCCCTGGTCGAGGCGCGCCGCAGCACCCCGCACCTGCACGCCTCGATACCCACCCAGGTGGAGTGGCCCGAGGACCCGGGCGTGCTCCTGACGGTCCGTGACCACCCGCAGGGGCCGCTCGTGGGCGTCTACAACGTCACCGACACCGGCCGGACCGTCACCTCGGCGAAGCTGCGTCAGCTCGGGCTGCGGGGCCGGGTCGTCGACCGGTTCGTGGCCCACCGCGACCACCACGTGCAGCGGTCCAGGGGCGAGCACCACCTCGACACCGCGCGCGAGATCGAGCTGCCGCCGTACGGCGCGATGTGGCTCACGGCCTGAACGCGTGTGCGGGGGCAGGGGCCCGGGCACGCTGTAGACACCGGGCGTCGTACGGCGTCACCGACCCGAGGAGCAGCATGTCCCGCACCACCGACTGGACCCCTGACCGCATCGGCGAGCTGAGCGGCACCCGAGCCGTCGTGACCGGGGCCAACAGCGGCATCGGTCTGCACACCGCCCGCGAGCTGGCCCGTCACGGCGCCGAGGTCACGCTGGCGGTCCGCACCCCGTCGAAGGGCGAGGCTGCCGCCGACGAGCTGCGCGCCGACCTGGCCGGTCGCGACGGCGCCGGCGAGGTCCGGGTCGCCGCGCTCGACCTGGGGTCGCTCGAGTCGGTCGAGAAGTTCACCGCCGACTGGCAGGGCCCGTTGGACCTGCTCGTCAACAACGCGGGCGTGATGACACCGCCCCGCTACCAGCAGACCTCCGACGGGTTCGAGCTGCAGTTCGGCACCAACCACCTCGGCCACTTCGCCCTCACCGGCCGGCTCCTCGGCGCTCTGCGCGGGGCCACAGCCCCGCGCGTGGTGACGGTGTCCTCGATCGCCCACCACGGCGGTCGGCCCGACGTGTGCGAGGGCAACCCGCGGGCCGGCTACAACGCGTCGCGGGGCTACAGCAACTCCAAGCTGGCCAACCTGCTCTTCGCCGCGGAGCTGCAGCGCCGGGCCGACGCGGCAGGCGTCGCGCTCACCTCGGTCGCCGCCCACCCCGGTGTCTCCGCGACGAACCTGGTCACCAGCGAGCAGGGCCTCGGCTCGATCCCGGGTGTCCGGATCGTCGCGCCCCTCTTCCTCAAGCTCGCCTTGCAGTCGGCGCGCGCGGGCGCGCTTCCCGTGCTGTACGCCGCCACCGTCGACGACCCGCCGGCCTACGCCGGACCGCAGGGGTTCCGGGAGAGCCGCGGGCGTCACCCCGGCGAGGCGCGGTTGCAGCCGTTGGCCCGCGACGCGGACCTCGCGGCGCGGCTCTGGCAGGTCAGCGAGGACCTGACGGGCGTCGGCTTCGACCTCGGCTGACCAGCGTCGCTCGTCGAGGGGTGATCGGACCAGGGAGGGGCCGGGGCGCACGCGCACGTGCCTCGGTCCGGGGGAACCAGAGGGTTCTGAACGGCGTTGGGGGGTCGCCGTCGGTCGCGGGCCCGCAGCAGCCTCCCTGGCCCGACCGGAGGACGGTACCCGTCTGCACGAGAGGGCGCAAAACCGCCCGCGGTCTGCCAGAGTGACCACCGACGGTCCACACGCGCTCGACTCCTCGGAGGTCCCCTCATGACCCGAAACGACCGGCACCTGACCGAGGAGGCGCTGCGCGCCGCCATCGAGAAGGACGAGATCGACACCGTCGTGGTCGCCTTCACCGACATGCAGGGGCGCCTGGCGGGCAAGCGCCTGCACGCCCGCTACTTCCTCGACCACGTGCTGGGCGAGGGCAAGACCGAGGGGTGCAACTACCTGCTCGGCGTCGACGTGGACATGAACACCGTCGACGGCTACGCCATCACCTCGTGGGAGCAGGGGTACGGCGACATGGAGTTCGTCCTCGACCTCGAGACGATCCGCCTGCTGCCCAACGAGCCCGCGGCCGTCATGATCCAGTGCGACCTGACCTGGCCCGACCACACCCCGGTCGCCCAGTCGCCGCGGTCCATCCTCGCCGCCCAGATGAAGCGCGCCGCCGACCTCGGCTTCGTCGCCCTGGCCGGCACCGAGCTCGAGTTCATCATCATGGAGGACACCTACGAGGAGGCCTTCAACAAGGGCTACCGCGACCTCGTGCCCTCCAACCAGTACAACGTCGACTACTCGATCCTCGGCACCCACCGCGTCGAGCCGCTGCTGCGCGAGATCCGCAACACGATGTACGCCGCCGGCATGAACACCGAGGCCGCCAAGGGCGAGTGCAACTTCGGGCAGCACGAGATCGGCTTCCTCTTCGACGACGTGATGGTCACTGCCGACAACCACGCCGTCTACAAAGAGGTCGCCAAGCAGATCGCCGTCAAGCACGGCAAGTCGATCACCTTCATGGCGAAGTTCAACCAGCGCGAGGGCAGCTCCTGCCACATCCACCTGTCGCTGCGCGGCAAGGACGGCGAGATCGTCTTCTGGGACGAGAAGGCCGGCAAGACCACCCCGCTCTACGACCGCTTCGTCGCGGGCGTGCTGGCGACCATGCGCGACTTCACCCTGCTCTACGCGCCCAACATCAACTCCTACAAGCGCTTCGCCCACGGCTCCTTCGCTCCGACCGCCATCGCGTGGGGCAACGACAACCGCACCTGCGCGGTGCGGTTGGTCGGCGAGGGCCCGGCAGCGCGCATGGAGAACCGGGTGCCGGGCGGGGACGTGAACCCCTACCTCGCGCTGGCCGCCATGCTGGCCGGAGGCCTGCACGGCATCGAGAAGAAACTGGAGCTCGAGCCCCCGCTGACCGGCAGCGCCTACGACTCCGACGCCCCCAAGGTGCCGCACACGATGCACGAGGCGCGCGAGGCCTTCACGACCTCGAAGATCGCCCGCGCAGCGCTGGGCGACGAGGTCGTCGACCACTACACGAACATGGCCGACGTGGAGCTGGCCGACTACGACGCCATCGTCACCGATTGGGAGCTTCGGCGCGGTTTCGAGAGACTGTGACGTGGTGCTGAATTCACCGGGTCCCTGGTGAATTTGGCACTTCCCGAGCGATGTTTCCCTCGGGAAGTGCCGGTTTCACCAGGGACCCGGTGAAACCGGCGCCCATCCGTTTCCCCGTCCCGAGGAGGACCCCGGCGTGAGCACGACCTACACCGTCCTGAACCCCGCCACCGCGGAGCCGGTCACCGAGGTGCAGCTGGCCTCCGAGGCCGACACCGACGCCCTCATCGAGCGCGCCCACGAGGCCTTCCCGGCCTGGCGCGACGTCGCGCCGGGTGAGCGGGCACGGCTGCTGCGACGCTTCGCCGCGCTGGTCGACGAGCACCTCGACGAGCTGGCCGAGCTCGAGGTCCGCAACGCCGGTCACACCTGGGGCAACGCCCGCTGGGAGGCCGGCAACGTCCGCGACGTCCTGAACTACTACTCCGCGGCCCCGGAGCGCATGCACGGGCGCCAGATCCCGGTCGCCGGCGGGATCGACGTCACCTTCCACGAGCCCCTCGGCGTGGTCGGGATCATCGTGCCGTGGAACTTCCCCATGCCGATCGCGGGCTGGGGTCTGGCACCAGCGCTGGCCGCGGGCAACACCGTGGTCCTCAAGCCCGCCGAGCTGACGCCCTTGACGGCCATCCGCATCGGCGAGCTCGGTCGGGAGGCAGGCCTCCCCGAGGGGGTGCTGACCGTCATCCCGGGCGCCGGCTCGGTGGTGGGCCACCGCTTCGTCACCCACCCCCTGGTCCGCAAGGTGTGCTTCACCGGCTCCACGGCGGTGGGCAAGCAGATCATGGCCGGAGCGGCCGACCAGGTGAAGCGGGTGACCCTCGAGCTGGGTGGCAAGTCGGCCAACGTGGTCTTCGCCGACGCCGACGTCGCCCGGGCGGCCGCCGCGGCGCCGTACGCCGTCTTCGACAACGCCGGGCAGGACTGCTGCGCGCGGTCGCGGATCCTCGTCGAGCGTCCGGCGTACGACGAGTTCCTGGGGCGCATGCAGGAGGCGGTCACCGGCATGCGGGTGACCGACCCCGGCTCCGACCGCGACAGCGAGATGGGCCCCCTCATCTCCGAGAAGCAGCGCGACCAGGTCACCTCCTACCTGACCGACGTCGACGTCGCATTCACCGGTTCCGCCCCCGACAGCGACGGCTTCTGGGTGCCGCCGACCGTCGTGCTGCCCCGCAGCACCGACGACGCGGTCTGGCGCGAGGAGGTGTTCGGCCCGGTCGTCGCCGTGCTGCCCTTCGACTCGGAGGAGGAGGCCGTGCGGATGGCCAACGACACCGAGTACGGTCTGTCCGGCTCGATCTTCACCTCCGACGTCGGACGCGCGCTGCGGGTGTCCCGCGGCATCTCGGCGGGCAACCTCAGCGTGAACTCACACTCCGCGGTCCGGTACTGGACGCCGTTCGGCGGCTTCAAGCAGTCCGGCCTCGGGCGCGAGCTCGGGCCCGACGCCCCGCTGGCGTTCACCGAGGAGAAGAACGTGTTCATCGCCGACGGCAGCTGAGCTCGGCTGCGTCCACGGCACCAGCACCCGCACCAGCACCCGCACCAGATCATCAACGCACCGCAGGGAAGGAACCGCTCATGACCGTGCCCGAGAAGGGGCGCGCCGGGGGACGCGCAGGACGACTGGACGGCAAGGTCGCCGTCGTGACCGGGGGTGTCTCCGGCATCGGGCTGGCGACGGTCCGCCGCTTCCTCGAGGAGGATGCCACCGTCGTGGTCGGCGACCTCGACGACGCGCGCGGCGAGGCGCTGGCCGCCGAGCTGGGCTTCACCTACCTCCACACCGACGTGACGAGCAAGGAGGACGTCGACCGGCTCTTCACCTCGACCAAGGAGAGGTTCGGCTCGGTCGACGTCGCCTTCAACAACGCCGGCATCGCGCCGCCGGAGGACGACTCGATCCTCGACACCGACCTCGAGGCGTGGCGCAAGGTGCAGGAGGTCAACCTCACCAGCGTCTACCTGTGCTGCAAGGCAGTCCTGCCGATCATGATCGAGCAGGGCCGGGGGTCGATCATCAACACTGCGTCGTTCGTCGCGGTGATGGGTGCGGCCACCTCGCAGATCTCCTACTCGGCCTCCAAGGGTGGGGTGCTGTCCATGTCGCGTGAGCTCGGCGTGCAGTTCGCCCGCGACGGCGTGCGCGTCAACGCGCTGTGCCCGGGGCCGGTGAACACCCCGCTGCTGCAGGAGCTGTTCGCGCGCGACGCCGAGCGGGCCGCGCGGCGCCTGGTGCACGTCCCGATGGGCCGGTTCGCCGAGCCCGTCGAGATGGCGAACGCGGTGCTGTTCCTGGCCTCGGACGAGTCGTCGTTCATGACCGCCAACACCTTCCTGGTCGACGGCGGCATCTCGGGCGCCTACGTCACGCCGCTCTGAGCGGTCCGTCATGGTCGAGAGGGAAGGTGGGCGACGACCGCTCGTTGGGCTGACGACCTACCGCGAGACCGCGGTGTGGGGCATCTGGGACACCACCGCCGACGTGCTCCCGGCCGTCTACGCGCGCGCTCTCGAGCTGGCCGGTGCCGCGGTGGTGCTGCTGCCTCCGCAGCACCCGGGCTCGGGGGCGGCCGAGGCGGTCGTCGCCGCCCTGGACGGGCTGGTGGTCACCGGCGGCGCCGACGTGTCACCGCACCTCTACGCCGCGGAGCCGCACGAGCGCACGCAGAGCTGGCGCGAGGACCGCGACGCCTGGGAGGTCGCCCTTCTGGCCGCGGCCGGTACGAGGCGGGTGCCTGTGCTCGGGATCTGCCGCGGCATGCAGGTGATGGCGGTCGCGGCCGGCGGCAGCCTCGAGCAGCACGTGCCGGACCGGGTGGGTCACGAGAACCACAGTCCGGGCGGGGACGTCTTCGGCGAGGTCGCGGTGGAGGTGTCGGCGAGCAGCCGGATCCACGACCTGGTCGGCGACCGGTTGACGGTGCGCTGCCACCATCACCAGGGCGTGCTGGAGCACCCCGGATACGAGCCGGTGGCGTGGGCCGCCGACGGGACCCTGGAGGCGATGGAGCAGCCCGGCGACCGGTTCGAGGTGGCCGTCCAGTGGCACCCGGAGATGGTCGCCGACGCCGGCCTGTTCCGCGGGCTGGTGGACGCAGCCCGTGTCGCCTCCGCTGCCGTCGGCGGACGTCCCGCACCAGGGGTGTCCGACCCCGCTTAGAATGCGCAGGCACAGTCGCCCGGACCGGTGGTCCGGCGCGCAGGGTCGACGAGAGGTGGGCGCATGACCGGCACGACCGGACGTCAGACGGGCCGATCCGCGGGAGGGCACCTCTTCAGCGCCCGTGACCTCGCGCTCGTGGCGGTTTTCGCCGGTGTGATGGCGGCGCTGGGGCTCGTCCCGGCGTGGACCCCCCCTGGTTTCACGGTGCCGATCACCGCCCAGTCGATGGGTGTCATGCTGGCCGGCGGCATCCTGGGTGGTCGCCGTAGCGCGCTCTCCATGCTGGTCTTCCTCGCGCTCGTCGCCATCGGCCTGCCCCTGCTCGCCGGTGGCCGCGGAGGCCTCGGCGTGTTCGCCGGGCCCTCGGTCGGCTTCCTGATCGGCTTCCCCGTCGCGGCGTACGTCGTGGGGGTGCTGTCGGAGCGCATGCGCGCGACCACGTCCTCGGCGGGGCGTCTGGCGGCGGGTCTGGTGGCCAACATCGTGGGTGGCGTGCTCGTGCTCTACGTCTTCGGTGTCCTGGGCATGGCGGTCAACCTGCGCATCCCGATCGACGAGGCGACGACCCTGCTGTGGGTCTTCATCCCCGGCGACCTGGTGAAGGCCGTGGTCGCGGCGCTCGTCGTCCGGGCCGTCCACACCGGCTACCCGGGTCTCCTCGACCGGCCGGAGCGACGGAAGCAGCCCTCCTCTGTCTGAGCCGGTGCCGGGGCGTTCCGCCGGCGCCCGCCCTGGAGGCGGTCCCGACGCCGGGACCGCTCTGCCGCCTGGGGTCGTCGACGTCGCGGCTGCCGCGGACCCGGTGGAGGCTGTGCTCGCAGCTCACCGCGACGCTCAGCGCATCTCGTTGCTCACCTCGGGGTCGGCCGGCCGTCCGCGTCGGGTGCTGCGCACGACGGCGTCGTGGTTCACCTCGTTCGGCCTCGTGGCCGACCTGACACGGCTGGACGCCTCGAGCCGGATGTGGCTGCCAGGTCCGTTCTCCTCCACGCTGCCCCTCTTCGCGGCCGTGCTGGCGCGCCACGTCGGGGCCGAGAGTGTCGAGCGGCCCGATGACGCCACCCACACCCACCTGACGCCGGGCCAGCTCGAACGGGTGCTCGACGAGCCCTGGAGGGGAGCCCGCGACGTCCTCGTCGGCCTGCACGTGACCGTGGCCGGTGAGGCCCTCGCCCCGCGCCTGCACGACCGGACGCTGGCCGCGGGCGCGACGGTGTCGCACTACTACGGTGCTGCAGAGCTGTCCTTCGTCGCCTGGGGTGCGAGGGCCGGCGTCCTCCGACCGTTCCCCGACGTGGAGATCGATGTCCGCCACGGCGAGATCTGGGTTCGCTCGCCGTACCTCTGCGAGGGCTACGCGCCGGGCGACGACCGTGGCGCGCTGGTGACCGACATCGACGGCTTCGCGACCGTGGGGGACCGGGGGCGGTGGGAGGCGCTGCCCGGCGAGCCAGGACAGTGGCGCCTGGTCGTCACCGGACGAGGTGACGACGCGGTGACCACCGGCGGCGCGACCGTGCTGGTGGCCGACGTCGAGGGCGCGTTGCGCCCCGTCGTCGCCGGTGGCCTGGCTGTCCTGGGCGTTCCGCACGACACGCTCGGGCACGTGGTCGCGGCGGTCCTCACCGACCCGGCGGACCTGCCCGCGGCCCGCGCGGCGGCCCAGGCGCTGGGCTCCGCGCAGCGTCCGCGGCTCTGGTTCCACCGGGCCCAGCTGCCGGTCTCCGCCGCCGGCAAGACCGATCGTGCGGCGATGCGGCGCGAGGCAGGCGCCGGCAGCGCGGAGCTGCGGCGGCTCGTGCCGGGGCGGGCGTGATGGCCGGACGCGAGCGTGAAGCGGTCTGCGTCGTGGACGCCCTGCGGACGCCACTGGGCACGGCGGGCCGCGGGCTGGCCGATGTCGCCGCCCCGGAGCTCGCCGCCGCGGTCATCTCGGCGCTGGTCTCGCGCTGGGATGCTGCTCGCGCTGCTGCTGAGGGGCACCCTGACGTCTCCGAGGTGGTGCTCGGCAACTGCATGGGCCCGGGCGGCGACGTGGCCCGGGTCGCGACGCTCCGAGCCGGTCTCGCCCCGGCCACGCCGGGATGGGGACGTGAGGTGCCCGCGCTGACCGTCGACCGTCAGTGCGCCAGCGGACTGGCCGCGGTCGTGCAGGGCGCGGCTGCTCTGGGGGCGGGGCCTGAGGCGGGTGTCCTGCTCGCCGGAGGCGTGGAGTCGGCCTCGACGGCGCCGTGGCGGTTCTGGCCACCGGACGACTCACGGGGGCTCGACGCGGTGAGGTACGAGCGAGCGCCCTTCGCGCCGGCCGAGATCGGCGACCCCGGCATGGGGCTGGCGAACGACGCGCTGGCCGCGGCGGCCGGGGTGAGTCGGGCCGCGCAGGACGCCTACGCAGCTCGCTCGCACGCCCGAGCGGTCGCGGCGGCGGCGGCCGGGGGCTTCGACGCCGAGCTGGTGCCGGTGGGCGGGTTGGTGCGTGACGAGCGGCCCCGCGACGGGTTGACCGTCGAGCGGTTGGGGCGGCTGCGGCCGGCCTTCCGTGACGGCGGCACGGTCACCGCGGGGAACAGCTGCGGGGTCAACGACGGTGCGGCGGTGGTCACGCTGACGACGGACGCCGTACGCCGTTCGCTGGGGCTGCCCGGTTTGCGGATCCGGTCCGTGGCGACCGTGGCCTTCGACCCCAACCGCCCGGGTCACGGGCTGGTGCCGGCGAGCCGTCTGGCGCTGGAGCGGGCCGGGCTCGGGCTCGCGGACCTCGACGTCGTGGAGCTGAACGAGGCGTTCGCGGGGCAGGTCCTGGCCTGCTGCCAGGAGCTCGGTCTCGACCCGGAGCGGGTCTGTCCCGAGGGCGGCGCGCTGGCGCTGGGTCATCCGTGGGGGGCGTCGGGGGCGGTTCTCGTCGTGCGACTGTTCAGCCAGCTGGTGCGCAGCGGCCGCGGCGGTGTGGGGCTCGCCGCCGTCGCGGCCGGGGGCGGCCAGGGAGTCGCGGTCGTGGTGGAGGCGGTCCGATGAGTGCCGAGACCCTCATCGAGGTCGCCGGGGTGACCCATGCCTACCCGGTGGTCGGGTCGCGCGCGGGACGCACGGTGCTGCGCGACGTCGACGTGACGATCCCGGAGCGCCGGGTCGGTGTGGTGGGTGCCAACGGGTCGGGCAAGTCGACCTTCGCGCGCCTCCTGAACGGGCTGGTGCTGCCCGACGAGGGAAGGGTGCGGGTGCACGGTCTCGACACCCGGGAGGACAGCCGCGGCGTACGACGTCGGGTCGGCTTCTGCTTCACGAACCCCGATGCGCAGATCGTGATGCCCACCGTTCGGGAGGACGTCGGGTTCGGGCTGCGACGTCGGGGCCTGTCGAAGGGGGAGATCCGGGCTCGGGTCGACGAGATGCTCGAACGTTACGGCCTCGCCGACCACGGCGACCATCCTGCTCACCTCTTGTCGGGTGGACAAAAACAAATGCTGGCGCTGGCATCGGTGTTGATCACCGAGCCCGACGTCCTCGTGCTCGACGAGCCCACGACCTTGCTCGACCTCCGCAACGCGCGCCGCGTGGCCCACACCGTGGCGACGCTGCCGCAACAGGTCCTGCTGGTGACCCACCACCTGGACCTCCTCGAGGACTACGAGCGGGTGCTGGTCTTCGACGAGGGCCGGTTGGTCCACGACGCGCCGCCGGCTGAGGCCGTGGCGTTCTACCGGGACCTGATGGCGGCGCGGCCGTGAGTCAGCTCGGACTGTTCGTCCCGGGGACCTCGGTGGTGCACCGACTTCCGGCCCGCCTGAAGCTCGGCTTCCTCGTGGCGGTCGGCATCGGCTCGGTCTGGCTCGACACGCTCCCACGTGTGGCGGTCCTCTGGGCGGTCGTGGTCGCGGCGTACGCGGTCGCACGGATCCCGCTGCGGACGGTGCTGGCGCAGCTGAAGCCGCTTGCCCTGGTGCTCGGCGCCGTGGTGGTGTTCCAGGTGCTGGTCGCGGGCTGGGAGCGCGCGTTCGTGGTCGTGGGCCTGATCGCGGCGCTGGTGCTGCTGGCGGGCCTCGTCACGCTGACCACCCGCACCCAGGACCTGCTCGACGTCGTCGTCGGCGCCCTGCGGCCGCTGCGTCGTGTGGGGGTCGATCCCGAGCGGATCGGCCTGCTGCTGGCGCTGGCCATCCGGTCGGTCCCGGTCGTGCTCGGCCTGGCCGAGGAGGTGCGCGACGCGCAACGCGCTCGGGGGGTGCGTCCGAGTGCCCGGGCCTACGCGGCCCCGATGATCATCCGCGCCGTGCGTCACGCCGACGACCTCGGCGAAGCGCTCATCGCGCGCGGCGTCGACGACTGAGGTCCCCGGCACGACCCCACCGCCCCTGGCCGCGCACGAAACGGGTGGCGGACGACGGACCGCCTCACCCAGGGCCGGCGAACGGCACGTGTGGGGCCCGGAGCCAGTCGTCCGTCGACCCTTTCGTCGACCCTCGTGTCGTTCCCCGCCCGTTGCGGTGCGGACACCCTCAGTCGGTGGCGAAGAGCTCGACGAAGCGCCGGACCAGGCGCGGGGGGTGGACGACGCTGCTGGCCGCAGCGGCGGCCTTGAGGTCGTCGGCGGTGTGGGGATCGAAGTAACCCGCGTGCTTGTAGGTGTCGATGCGGATCTGGATGCCCGGCACGTCCAGCTCGGGGTGGAACTGCGTGGCGTAGACACGACCACCCACCCGGAACGCCTGCACCGGGCAGGCCTGCGACCCCGCCAGCCGCACCGCCCTCTCAGGCAGCACCGTGATCGCCTCCTTGTGGCCGACGAACGCCTCGAAGAGCTCGGGCAGGACCCCGAGCAGGGGGTCCTCGCGACCCTCGTCCGAGAGCCAGACCTGCGTCGGCCCGACCGGCTCGGGGTAGGTGTCGTCGACGACCCCGGACAGGTGCTGGCCCAGCACCCCGACGCCGTAACAGGCACCGAGGAAGGGAAAGTCCCGCTCGAGCACGTCGGTGAGCAGCAGCGCGATCTCGGCCTCGGCCCGGAGCTGGGCCGCCGACTTGTCGGCGGCCGGGATCGAGGTCGTGTAGGGGCTGCCGCCCAGGATGATCCCTGACCACGCGTCCAGGTCGACCGGGCCCAGCGGGCCCTGTTCGAGCCGGTGTCGGACCAGGCTGGAGGCGGGCAACCCGGAGAACCGCAGGAACGCGGCGTACTCCTCGTCGGCGGCGGCGTCCTCGGCTCGGGTCGCGACGAGCAGGAAGGGCTTCACGCAGAGAGGATAGGCGGCCGGTCCGGTCTCCGACCGACCGCGGTCAGTCGGTCCCGCGCACCACGGCGGAGTCCCCGTTGCGTCGGCCGATGGGCAGCACGCCGCGGGGCCCCGCCTGACGGGGGATCGACACGACGCGCGCGATCTCCGGCTCCGGCTCGGCGACCACCGGGCGGAGTCCACGCGGAGCCGGCGACATCACAAAGCGTTCGGAGGTCTCGGTCAGCGTGCGGTTCGCGGTGACCTGACCGGAACGGGACACGCTCACGTAGGTGAGCCGGTCACAGCGCAGCGAGATCTCGCCACCGGGCCACAGGACCTCCTCGAAGGTGGCGGCCGTCGTGAAGGCGTCGCCGGCGTAGACGCCGTAGCTCATCGCCTCGTCCTCGTGCACGCTGAGGAAACGGCCGTCCAGCGTCTGGAGCGCGATGCGGTCGTGCGACAGCGCCAACCGCCGGAAGACACCGGCGGAGGTCACCGGACCGGTGACCGGCTGCAGCCTCGACTCACCCGTCGCCGGGTCGGGGACGAGCCCGAGGTGGTCGCCGGCGTGCCTGAGCACGACGTAGCCCATCGTCTCCTCCTCGGTCCGTGGTCGCCCCGACATCGGAGTACGGCGACCCGAGTCACGCTACGGACCGCACCGGAGCCGTCACCACGGTCCAAGGGCATCCCCAGGGGGACGTTCAGACCGGTGTGGATCTCCCCGGATGGGGAAACGGCACCGTCGAGGCGGGGCCCACCATGCCACACCCACCACGAGCCGGCCCACCTCACCGAGCCGTGTCGAAGCACCACGGGAGGCCCCGGCTCGGGCCCGGCGATGTCAGCGCCCCTGCTCGACCGGTTGTGCTCCCGGGGCGTCCTGGATCCGCGTGAACGGCTGGGCCGCCTCGAGCTCGAAGGCCAGCTCCAGCAGGGTCCGCTCGTCACCGAGGTCGGTGGCGAGCTGCACGCCCACGGGCAGACCGGCCGACGACTGCGCCAGCGGCAACGAGATCGCCGGCCCTCCGGAGGCGTTCTGCAACGGTGTGAAGGCGACGTAGGTCCTGAGCCGCTCGAAGAGCTCATCGAACCCGAGGGCGGGGGAGAGGAACCCGATCTCCGGCGTGGTGTGGCTGAGCACGGGCGACACCTGGACGTCGACGTCGGCGAAGCCCGAGCGGTAGACCGCGGTGCTGCGCCGCAGCCGGCGGATCATGCCGGGCGCGCCCAGCACCTGCCGCCGGAAGGTCCGCGCCAGGCCCTGGGTGAGCTGGTCGGTGCGCGACACGTCGAAGTCCCGGCCGAACGTGAGCCGCCCGGTCCGGGAGATGAGGGCGCCCAGCAGCGCCCAGTAGGCCGCGAAGTCCTCGGGGAACCGCTCCGGGACCGGCGGCGAGATCTCCTCGACCTGGTGGCCCAGGCCCGCCAGCAGGTCGGCCACGTGGAGCACCGCCTTGCGGGTCTCCTCGTCGGTGACCGCGCCGCCGGGCGAGTCGAGGGTGACCCCGACCCGCAGCCGGGCCCGTCCCGGACCCTCGACCAGCCGCACCGGCGGCAGCCCGGGCGCACGCCGGTGCAGCTCGGCGGCGGCCAGGAAAGCGGCGGAGTCACGCACCGAGCGGGTGAGGACGCCCTGGGTGACGATGTGCACCGGCATCTTGGTGTCGGTGCGGTCGGGAACCACCCGCCCCCGGGTGGGCTTCAGCCCGACGAGCCCGCACGCCGCCGCCGGGATGCGGATCGATCCGCCGCCGTCGTTCGCGTGCGCCACCGGCACCACACCCGAGGCCACCAGGGCCGCCGCGCCGCCGGACGACGCGCCCGAGGAGTAGCGGAGGTTCCACGGGTTGCGGACCGGCGCTGCGCCGGCGTACTCGGTGGAGGCGCTGAAGCCGAACTCGGGCAAGCGGGACTTGCCGATCACGGTCACACCGAGGGAGCGCAGCTGGGTCACGAACGGGCTGTCGGACCGCGCCGGCCGGGCGCGGAACGCCTCGGTCCCCAGGTTGGTGGGCAGGCCCTTCACGTCCACGTTGTCCTTGACGAACGTCGGCACGCCGGCGAACGCCCCCTGCGCGGCGCCTGCCGAGGTCGACCCGCCACCGTCGTAGTCGGGGTGGGCGACCGCGTTGAGCAGCGGCTGCATCGCCTCGGCGCGGTGGATGGCGGCCGCGGCCGCCTCGACGGCGGAGACCTCACGCGCGCGGACGCGGGCCGCCAGCCCGGTCGCGTCCAGGTCGCCCAGCGCGTCGTCGGTGAAGGCGTGAACCGGGTGGTCCGGGGTCCGCTCGGGGCTCGCAACAGGTCGCGGGTCGGGGCTCATGGCAGCCCATGATGCCCTCTCAGGCGTGCTCCAGCAGCCAGAGTCGGTGGACTCCTGCCAGTCCCTTCAGCTCGACCTCACCCGCCGGCTCGAGGGCACGGCCCTGCTCCGCGAGCACGTCGCGGACCGCGTCGGTCACGAGCGTCTCCCCGCCGCCCGCCTGAGCGGCCACCCGGGCCGCCATCGCCACGTTGCGGCCGTAGAAGTCACCGCTGCGCGCCACCACGGTGCCGGAGTGGATGCCGATCCGCACCGCGAGCGCCGTGCGCCGCAGCCGCCGTCCCGCGGTGGGCACCTTGCGGTGGATGCGCTCGGCCGCCCGGGCTGCGGAGGCCGGGTCGCGGAAGACGACCATGAAGCCGTCGCCCTGGGACTTCACGACGTAGCCGTCGGCGCTGGACACCGCGTCGCGCACGACCGTGTCGTGACGCCGCAGCACCTTGACCCACTCCCGGTCACCGAGCTCCTCGTTGAGTGCGGTCGAGCCCTCGATGTCGGAGAACATCACCGTGAGGTCGCCGTCGGGTCCGGCGATCCGCCGGATCTGCTCCCGCTCCTCGGTGAACCAGCGCTGCAGCTCTTCGATGGGCGTGCGCAGCAGGCCCGAGACCAACCCCCGCTCGCGCACCCGCGTGGCCGTGTCGACGACCGTCCGCACGGCCCACTGGGCGGCGTTCTGCGGCCGGTCCGGGTCGGGGGTCAGCCGCGCCTCCAGCTCCTCGATCCGCTGCCCGCGCCGGATCAGCGCCGCCGTGACGCTCAGCAGCGCCACGAGAGAGAGGGTCAGCATCACCAGGAGAACGACGAACGTGAGGTTCCGCGACACGGGGCAAGCCTGCCAGAGTGTCCCGCGTGATCTCCTCCGCCCTCGGCGCGCGTCCCGGTCCCGACGGTCCCCGCCGCGGACTCGGGTACGGCTGTGACTACAACCCCGAGCAGTGGCCGGCCGACGTCTGGCCCGAGGACGCACGGCTGATGCGCGAGGCCGGCGTCACCTTTGCCACCGTCGGGGTCTTCTCCTGGGCGCGTCTCGAGCCCGAACCAGGACGTCACGACTTCGGCTGGCTCGACGAGGTGCTCGATCTCCTCGAGGCCCACGACGTCGCCGTCGACCTGGCCACCGCCACCGCCTCGCCGCCGCCGTGGCTCTCGCACCGCTACCCCGAGGTGCTGCCGGTCGACGTCGACGGCCGTCGCCTGCACCCCGGCAGCCGGCAGACGTGGTGCCCCAGCTCGCCGGTCTTCCGCGAGCGGTCGCTGGACCTGGTCGGCCGGCTGGCCGAGCGCTACCGCGGCCACCCGGCGCTGCGGATGTGGCACGTCTCCAACGAGCTCGGTGGCCACAACGCCCACTGCTACTGCGACGTCAGCGCCGCGGCGTTCCGGCGCTGGCTCGAGGAGAGGTACGGCGACCTGGCCGGCGTCAACCGGGCCTGGGGCACCGACTTCTGGTCCCAGCGCTACTCGGACTTCGCCGAGATCGGGACGCCGCGGACCTCGACGGCCCAGTGCAACCCGACTCAGCTCATCGACTTCCGCCGCTTCAGCTCCGAGGAGCTGCTCGAGCAGCACCGCGCCGAACGCGACCTCCTGCACCGGCTGAGCCCGGGCGTCCCGGTCACCACCAACGTCATGGTCACCCACCACATCGACGCCCTCGACTACTGGCGCTGGGCGCCCGAGCTCGACCTCGTCAGCCAGGACCACTACCTCGACGGCCGGCTCGAGGACCCGCACGTCGAGCTGTCCTTCTGCGCGGACTGGACCCGGGGGCTGGCCGGCGGCGACCCCTGGCTGCTGATGGAGCACTCCACCAGCGCGGTCAATTGGCAGCCGCACAATTATGCGAAGACTGCGGGCCAGATGGCGCGCAACAGCCTGCAGCACGTCGCCCGGGGCGCTGACGCCGTGGGGTTCTTCCAGTGGCGCGCGTCGAGGGCCGGAGCGGAGAAGTACCACTCCGCCCTGCTGCCGCACGCCGGAACGGACACGCGGGTCTGGCGCGAGGTCGTCGAGCTGGGCGCGATCCTGGGCCGGCTGGCCGAGCTCGCCGGCACCCGGGTGCGGGCGAAGGTCGCGCTGCTGCTCGACTTCGAGTCGCGCTGGGCGGTCGAGCGCGACTCCCTGCCCAGCAGCGACGTCACCTACCTCGACCGGCCCCACGCCTTCTACCGCGCCCTGTGGGACGCCGGGGTCACCGTCGACGTGCGGCACCCTGACGACGACCTGTCCGACTACGCCCTCGCGATCGCCCCGACCCTCCACATCGTCGGGGCCGAACGGGCAGCCCACCTCACGGCTTACGTCGAGGCGGGCGGGCACCTGCTGACGACGTACTTCTCCGGCATCGTCGACGAGGACGACCACGTCCACCTCGGGGGCTACCCGGGCGCGCTGCGCGACCTGCTCGGCGTGCGCGTCGAGGAGTTCTGCCCGCTGCCGCCCGGCGCGACGGTCGGTGTGAGCATCACCAGCTCCGTCTCCAGCGTGCTGTCCACCGCGGTGAGCGGCGGCGGCGACACCTGGGTCGAGGACCTCCACCTGCGCGACGCCGAGGCCTGGGCGACCGCCACCGACGGCCCCCTGCCCGGACGACCCGTCGTGACGCGCGTCGAGCGCGGCGCCGGTCGCGCCTGGTACGTCGCCACGCGCACGGACCCCGGCCTCACCGCCGCCGTGGTGGCCGTCGCGCTCGCCGAGGCGGGAGTCGTCCCCGAGGGTGGTGGTCACGGGGTGGAGGTGGTGCGCCGCCACGGTGCGGAACGCCGCTACGCCCTCGTGCTCAACCACACCGACCGCAAAGCCAGCCTCGACCTCACGGGCACCGACCTGGTGACCGGGCAGCCGGTCACGGGCCGCCTCACGGTCGAGCCCGGCGGGGTCGCTTGTGTCCGGGAGGAGACCCGATGAGTGGCGACGAGCAGACCTGGCCCGAGCCCGCCGCACGCGCGGCGGCCCAGCTGCGCGAGGCGCTGGGAGCGGAGCCGGACCAGGTCTGGTTCGCTCCCGGGCGGGTGAACCTCATCGGCGAGCACACCGACTACAACGAGGGCTTCGTCCTCCCGCTGGCGCTGCCCTTCGGCGTCGGTGCGGCGATCCGACGCCGCGAGGACTCACTCGTGGTCGTCCGCTCCGCCCAGGCCGAGGGGGTGGTCGAGCTCGACGTGGCCGCGCTCGAGCCGGGGTCGGTGCAGGGCTGGGGAGGCTACGCCGCCGGCGTGGCCTGGGCGCTCCGCGAGGCCGGCCACGACCTCGTCGCCCGCGGCGGGGTCGACGTCTTCCTCGACTCCGACGTGCCCAGCGGTGCCGGGCTGTCGTCGTCGCACGCCGTGGAGTGCGCCGTGGGCCGTGCCCTGCTCGGCCACGCCGGCCTCGAGCTCGGGGCGACCGACCTGGCGCAGGTGGTGCGGACGGCCGAGAACGACTACGTCGGGGCACCCACCGGGATCATGGACCAGATGGCCTCGCTGCACGGCGTCGAGGGGCACGCGCTCTTCCTCGACACCCGCGCCCTCGAGGTCGAGCCGGTCGCCTTCGACGCCGCCGCCCACGGCCTGGCCCTGCTCGTGGTCGACACCCGCGCCCCGCACGCCCTGGTCGACGGCGAGTACGCCGAGCGTCGCAGCTCCTGCGAGCAGGGAGCCCGCACCCTCGGCGTACCGGCGCTGCGTGACGTCACCGTCGACGACCTCGACGAGGCGCTGGCGCGGATCGGGGACGACGTCGTACGCCGACGCGTGCGTCACGTGGTCACCGAGGACGACCGGGTCCTCGACGTGGTGGCGCTGCTGCGCGCCGGCGGCGACCTGCGTGAGGTCGGCCCGCTGCTGACCGCCTCCCACGCCTCCATGCGTGACGACTTCGAGATCACCGTGCCGCAGGTCGACGTCGCCGCTGAGGCGGCCGGCGCCGCCGGCGCTCTCGGGGCCCGGATGACCGGTGGCGGGTTCGGCGGCTGCGTCATCGCCCTCGTGGAGGCCGACGCCACGGAGGCCGTGGCGCAGGCGGTGCGCGACGCCTACGCCGAGCACGGCTTCGACGAGCCCGGCGCCTTCGTCGTGACGGCTGCGGCCGGGGCGCGGCGCGTGGGCTGAGCCGTGGGCGACGACCGGGCCGACGACCGGGCCGACGACCGGGCCGACGAGCGCGCCGACGTGCGTGCGCTGCTCGACGCCCTCGAGCAGCTCAGCGTGGTGCTGCCCCTGCCGGGGGCCGGGCCCGGTTCCACCGGCACGGCTGCGACGGACGAGGACCGGCTCCGCTCGGAGCTGCTGGCCGTCTGCTACCGGCTGCTCTTCGCCGAGCTGGCCTCGGACGCCGGGGTCGAGGTCTCCACCGAGGAGGCACTGACCGGGCTCCGGGCTCCCACCGGTTCGGAGCGCTCGGGTGCTTCCGGTTCCGCCCCCGCGACGATCCGGGCCCTCGACCGCGCACGGGCGACGTTGCGAAGCGGCGGGCCGAGCGATCTGACGGACCTGAGCGGCCTGGGTCGTCTTCACGAGAGCCTGCTCGCGTGGCGGCTGGTCGCTGCGGACGGCCGGTGGGGCTGGCGCCAGGACGGCCGGCTGCGCAAGGCCGGAGGCTCCTACTTCACCCCGTCCGCTCTCGTCGATCACCTGCTGGACGAGACCCTCGACCCGCTCCTCGCCCCCGACCCCGGAGCGGGACCTGGCGCGGGCCCGGGTGCCGATGTGCATCCTGCCGATGCTCCGCTGCCACGGGTGCTGGACCCCGCGTGCGGCGCGGGGGCGTTCCTGCTGCCGGCCGCGCAGCGGCTCGCGGCCCACGCTCGGCGAGCAGGGGTCGCCCCCACCGAGGCCCGACGCCGGGCCCTCGCCGCGGTGCACGGGGTCGACCTGGACCCGGCAGTGCTGGAGCTGGCTCGTGTCGTCCTGTGGCTGGGCAGCTGGCGCGACCTTCCCCTGCGCGGGGGCGAGCCGCCCACGCCCGCCGACCTCATGGTGCCGGTGGGGCTGGTGCACGGCGACGCTGTCGGCGAGCTGTCGTGGCAGCGGGTCTTCCCCGACGTCTTCGTCGACGGCGGCGCGGAGGCCGGGGAGTTCTCCGCCGGCGAGTTCGAGATCGGTGAGTTCGAGGCGGGCGACTTCGCCGCCGGTGCGCTCGAGCCCGGAGGCTTCGACGTCGTGGTCGCGAACCCGCCCTTCGCCAACCAGCTGGAACGGCTGACCGCGCGCGACCGGCGCGGCAGCGGAGCCCGAGGCGTCTCGGCGTACACCGACCTGAGCGCGGTCTTCCTGCTGCACGCGCTGGCGTGGGTCCGGCCCGGCGGTCGGCTCGGATTCGTGCAGCCGCAGTCGGTGCTCTCCGCTCGCGACGCCGCCTCCGTGCGCAGTGCGGTGGTCGGCGCCGGCGCTCTGACGTCGCTGTGGGTGGGGGAGTCGGGGCTCTTCGACGCCGCGGTGCCCACCTGCGCGCTGGTGGTGCACCACGGCGCGGTGCAGAGGTCCGTACGCCGCTGGCGGGGCGGCTCCTTCACGCGGCTTCCGGACCGCGACGTCGAGGCCGCCCACCTGCGCCTGGAGTGGGGGTTCCTGCTGGCCGCCGCGTTGGGCGTGCCCGAGGTGTCGCTGACCGGCGGGCGTCCGCTCGGTGAGCTGGCCGACTGCACCGCCGACTTCCGCGACCAGTACTACGGTCTCGAGCCCTACGTCCGAGAGTCCGCCACCGATGACGCCCCCGAGGACGCTGACGAGCCGACCACGGCCCCCCTGGTGACCTCCGGGCTCATCGACCCGGCCGCCTGCCGGTGGGGGGAGCGCAGCACACGGTTCCTCAAGCAGGTGTGGCAGGCCCCCGTGGTGGACCTCGACGCGATGGCCGAGGACACCAAGCTGGCCGCCTGGGCGACGCGCCGGCTCGTGCCCAAGGCACTGCTCGCCACCCAGGGCAAGGTGCTCGAGGCGGTCGCCGACGTCGAGGGCGCCTGGTTGCCGTCCGTGCCGGTGATCACCGTCCGCCCGCACGACCCCGACGACCTCTGGCGGGTGCTCGCCGTGCTCCTCGCCCCACCGGTCTGCGCGGTGGCCGCGACCCGCTACGCCGGCAGCGCACTCAACCCCGGCGCCATCAAGCTGAGCGCCAAGCAGGTCGCCGGCCTGCCGACGCCGACGGTGGAGAACGCCTGGGCGCAGGGGTCGCACGAGGTGCGCGCCGCCCAGGAGATCGGCGACCCCGAGCAGCGGCGCGAGGCGCTGCTGCGTGCGGGCCGGACGCTCTGTGCGGCGTACGGCTTCAGCCTGGGGGGTACGACGAGCGCGGGGCCGCCCGCCGACGACCTCCTGGCGTGGTGGTCGGCCCGGTTGCCCTGACAGCGGCCGGACCGTTCGTCAGGGCGCTCACAACGGGACCCGGCTCGACGGCATCACGGTCGACCGGTTCCCGGGGACTGTGACGACCAGCCGCGAACAGCACCACCAGCCACGCTCCGAGCAGCTCCAGCCGAACGACAGCGAGAACGTGCTGTGAGCTGGCCCCGCCTGCCCCGCCCCGCGGCGGCTCGAGCAGGATGCTCACGTGTGTGAGATCTTTCCGCCCGGGTTCTTGTCAAGATCACGAGATATCACCATGCGCTGGATCTGGTTGGTGCCCTCGAAGATCTGCATGACCTTGGCCTCGCGCATGTAGCGCTCCACGGGGAAGTCACGTGTGTAGCCGTAGCCGCCGAGCACCTGGACGGCGTCGGTGGTGACCTTCATGGCGTTGTCGGTCGCCACCAGCTTGGCGACCGACGCCTCCCGGCCGAAGGGGCGTCCGGCGTCCTTGAGCCGCGCCGCGTGCAGCGTCGTGGCCCGTGCCGACTGGACGGCGGCCTCCATGTCGGCCAGCACGAAGGCCAGCCCCTGGTGGTCGATGATGCGCTTGCCGAAGGTCTCGCGGTGCTTGGCGTAGGCCACGGCGTGGTCGAGGGCGCCCTGCGCCAACCCGGTCGCCACCGCGGCGATGCCGAGCCGCCCGGAGTCCAGACCCTCGAGCGCGATCCTCAGCCCGTCCCCCTCCTCGCCCAGCAGGCGGTCGGCGTCCACGTGCACGTTCTCGAGACGCAGGGTGGTGGTGGCTGAGCCGGTCAGACCCATCTTGCGCTCGGGCGGGTCCGCGCTGAGACCCTCGGCGTCACCGGGCACGAGGAAGCAGGAGATGCCGTTGCGGCGGTGTCCCGAGCCGGTCGAAGGGTCCTCCGAGGTCCGGGCCATCACCTTGTAGAAGTCGGCGTGACCCCCGTGGGTGATCCAGGCCTTGGTGCCGGAGAGCAGGTAGCTCCCGTCGCCCTGCCGGACCGCCTTGGCCGTCATGGCCGCCGGATCGGAGCCGGCGTGCGGCTCCGACAGCGCGTAGGCCCCGAGCAGCTCGCCGGAGAGCATCTCCGGCAGGAAGCGCTGCTTCTGCTCCTCGGTGCCGCGCGTGAAGAGACCGAAGCAGGACAGGGCGTGGACACTCACGCCCACCCCGACCGAGGACCACACCGACGCGATCTCCTCGAGCACCTGGAGGTAGACCTCGTAGGGCTGCTCGCCGCCGCCGTACTGCTCGGGGTAGGGCAGCGACAGCAGGCCGGCACGGCCCAGCGTGCGGAAGACCTCGCGGGGGAACACCTCGTCGGCCTCCGCCCGCGCCACCCGCGGGCCCAGCTCGCCCTCGACGATCTCGCGGGTCAGCCGCAGCAGGTCGGCGGCCTCCTCGGTGGGCAGGACGCGGGTCGCGGGCACGGGTTCCTCCAGGGGTGAGCCAGAACGCCTGGTGGCGGCTTGGCGGGACGGATGACGGGCGGGACGGGGGCGGTGCGGGATCGTCGACCGGTGCTCAGACGGTACGCCGCTCCTCGGCGAGGAGCCGCATGATCACGCGAGGGAAGCCGCCGGAGACCGCGTCGGTGTCCGAGACCTTGGTGAAGCCGGCGCCCTCGAAGAGCGCTCGGGTGCCGACGTAGGCCATGGTGAGGTCGACCTTGGCGCCCTGGTTGTCGGCCGGGTAGCCCTCGACCGCCGGGGCACCCTGGTCCAGGGCGTAGTCGGCGGCGCCGGAGACCAGCACGCGCGCGATGCCCCGGCCCCGGTGACCCGGACGGACCCTGACGCACCACAGCGACCACACCGGGAGGTCGTCGACGTGCGGGATCTTCGTCGACCGCGCGAAGGGCAGCTCCGAGCGAGGTGCCACTGCGGCCCACCCCACGACGGAGCCGTCCTCGTCGTGGGCGAGGACGCCGGGGGCGACGTCGCGGTCGCACAGGCCGCGCACGAAGTCGCCGCGCTCCGCACCGACCAGCTCCCGGTTGGTGCGCGAGTCGAGTCGGTGGCTGAGGCACCAGCACACCGACGAGGTCGGGTTCTTCGGGCCGAGCAGCGTCGCGACGTCGTCGAACGCGTGGGCGGGCCGGATCGCGAAGGGCACCAGGTCAGGCTAGCCCGGCGACCGGGCTCCGTCCTGGCGCGCAGCCGGCCTCAGGTCGTCACCTACGCCTGAGGCCGGTGGTCCCTCAGACGTTGCGGCGGTACTGCCCGCCGACCTCGAAGAACGCCTCGGTCACCTGCTGCAGCGAGCACACGCGGGCGGCGTCCATGAGCACCGCGAAGACGTTCTCGCCCTCGATCGCGGACCGCTTGAGGCGCTCAAGCGCCTCCTCGGCCTCCGAGCGGTGGGTCTCCTGGAAGCCGTGGACGCGGTCGAGCTGTGAGCGCTTCTCGTCCTCGGTGGCGCGCGCCAGCTCGATGGTCACGGGTGCCTGGTCCGACTCCGGTGCCACGAAGGTGTTGACGCCGACGATGGGCAGGGTGCCGTCGTGCTTGCGGTGCTCGTAGAGCATCGACTCGTCCTGGATGCGACCGCGCTGGTAGCCGGTCTCCATCGCCCCCAGCACGCCGCCGCGTTCGGTGATGCGGTCGAACTCCTCCAGCACCGCCGCCTCCACGAGGTCGGTCAGCTCGTCGATGACGTAGGAACCCTGGAGCGGGTTCTCGTTCATCGCCAGCCCCCACTCGCGGTTGATGATCATCTGGATCGCCAGCGCTCGCCGTACGGACTGGGCGGTCGGGGTGGTGACGGCCTCGTCGAAGGCGTTGGTGTGCAGCGAGTTGGCGTTGTCGTAGATCGCGATGAGTGCCTGCAGGGTGGTGCGGATGTCGTTGAAGTCCATCTCCTGCGCGTGCAGCGACCGGCCGCTCGTCTGCACGTGGTACTTCAGCTTCTGCGAGCGCTCGCCGGCGCCGTACCTGTCACGCATGGCGACGGCCCAGATCCGGCGGGCGACGCGGCCGAGCACGGAGTACTCCGGGTCCATGCCGTTGGAGAAGAAGAACGACAGGTTCGGTGCGAAGTCGTCGATGTCCATGCCGCGCGCGAGGTAGGCCTCGACGTAGGTGAAGCCGTTGGACAGCGTGAACGCCAGCTGGCTGATGGGGTTCGCCCCCGCCTCGGCGATGTGGTAGCCGGAGATCGACACCGAGTAGAAGTTCCGCACCCCGTTCTCGATGAACCACTCCTGGATGTCGGCCATCATCCGCAGCGAGAACTCGGTGGAGAACAGGCAGGTGTTCTGCCCCTGGTCCTCCTTGAGGATGTCGGCCTGCACGGTGCCGCGGACGGTGGCCAGCCCCTGCGCCGCGAGCGCCGCGCGCTCCTCGGTGCTGGGCTGCCGCCCGTGCTCGCCGACATATGCCTCGACCTGCTGGTCGGCGACGGCGTTGAGGAAGAACGCCAGGATCGTCGGCGCCGGTCCGTTGATGGTCATCGAGACGCTCGTCGTCGGGGAGACGAGGTCGAAGCCGTCGTAGAGCGCCTTCATGTCGTCCAGGGTGGCCACCGACACCCCCGAGGTGCCGACCTTGCCGTAGATGTCCGGGCGCAGGTCGGGGTCGCGGCCGTAGAGGGTGACCGAGTCGAAGGCCGTCGACAGCCGGGTCGCCGGCTGACCCTCGGAGAGCAGCTTGAAACGTCGATTGGTGCGGAAGGGGTCACCCTCGCCGGCGAACATCCGGGCGGGGTCCTCGTTGTCGCGCTTGAACTTGAAGACGCCCGCAGTGAAGGGGAAGAAGCCCGGCAGGTTCTCCCGGCGCAGGAACCGCAGCAGCTCGCCCCGGTCGCGGTGGCGGGGGAGCGACACCCGCCGGATCTTGTTGCCCGACAGCGACTCGCGCGTCAGCGCGGTGTGGATCTCCTTGTCGCGCACGACCACGACCTGCTCGTCGCCGGAGTAGGCCTCGACGATCTCGGGCCACGAGTCCAGCTGGGACCTGACCTCCTCGGGGACGTCGGCTCGCGCGTCGTCCAGCAGGCTCTGCAGGTGCGGGGTCTCGACGGGCGCACCCCCGGCCGGCGCCTCGGCCGCTGCTCGACCACCGGTGAGCTCGTCGAGGACCAGCTCCAGGCGCTGCACCCGCGAGGCGGCCTCGGCCAGCCGCTCGGTCTCGGCGTGGTGGCCGCGCACCGTCTCAGCGATCTCGGCCAGGTAGCGCACCCGCTCGGGCGGCACGATGCGCGCCGTCACCGACGAGCGGCGTACGTCGACGTGGGGCAGCCGGCCGGCGGTCACCGGGAGCCCGCGCTCGGCGAGGAGGTCGCGCAGGTGCTGGTAGAGCGCGGTGACGCCGTCGTCGTTGAACGTGGCCGCCGAGGTGCCGAAGACCGGCATGTCCTCGGGTCGCTTGCCGAAGGCCTCGCGGTTGCGGACCAGCTGACGGCCGACGTCGCGCAGGGCGTCCTCGGCGCCGCGGCGCTCGAACTTGTTGATCGCGACCGCGTCGGCGAAGTCGAGCATGTCGATCTTCTCCAGCTGCGAGGCCGCGCCGAACTCCGGGGTCATGACGTAGAGCGCGGTGTCGACCAGGGGCACGATCCCGGCGTCACCCTGACCGATGCCCGGGGTCTCGACGACGACCAGGTCGAAGCCGGCCGCCTTCAGGACGGTGATGACGTCGGCCAGGTAGGGCGGGATCTCGTGGGCCCCCCTCGTGGCCAACGACCGGAAGTAGACCCGGTCGCCGTCGAGGGAGTTCATCCTGATCCGGTCGCCCAGCAGGGCGCCGCCGCCCTTGCGGCGGGTGGGGTCGACCGCGACCACGGCGATCCGGAGCTTGTCCTCCTGGTCGAGCCGCAGTCGGCGCACCAGCTCGTCGGTGAGCGAGGACTTGCCCGAGCCGCCGGTGCCGGTGATGCCCAGCACGGGCACGTCGCGTCCGGCGGCGACCTCGGCCAGACGCTGGGTGAGCTCCGCCGGGAGGCTGCCGCTCTCGGCTCCGGTGACGGCGCGGGCGACGGCGGTGGCGCCTCCCGCGATCACGGCCTCGGCGTCGACCGGGCCACGGCTCCAGCCGTCGATGTCGCACTCGGCGATGATCCGGTTGACCATCCCCGCCAGGCCGAGCCGCTGCCCGTCCTCGGGGGAGAAGATGGTGACGCCGCTGCCGCCGAGCCGCTCGATCTCCTCACGGACGATGACGCCGCCGCCCCCTCCGTACACCTTCACGTCCGGCGCACCGCGCTCGGCGAGCGCGGAGACGAGGTACTCGAAGTACTCGACGTGCCCGCCCTGGTACGACGACACCGCCACCCCCTGGGCGTCCTCCTCGAGGACGGCGTCCACGACCTCCTGGACCGATCGGTTGTGGCCGAGGTGCACCACCTCGGCGCCCTGCGACTGCAGGATCCGCCGCATGATGTTGATCGAGGCGTCGTGGCCGTCGAACAGGCTCGAGGCGGTCACCAGGCGCACCGGGTGACGGGGTTCGTGCAGGGCGGGGCGGGCGTGCTCGGGCATGACACCTCGGATTTAGTTGGACGTCCAAGTAATGCGGCTCACTATACGCCCCGGCTCAGGTCTCGACCTGGTCTCCGGCGGACCGGCGGTAGGCCGTGAGCAGGCGCGTGAGCTGCGCGGTCTCGTCGGTGGCGAGACCGACGTCGGCGAAGACGGAGCCGTTCAGACCGTCGGTGGCGCGCTCGACCACCTCACGTCCGGCCTCGGTCAGCACCGCCCGCACCACCCGGCGGTCGGCGGCCTGACGCTCCCGGACCACGAAGCCCTGACGCTCGAGCCGGTCCACGGCGCTGGTGACGCTGGTGGGGTGCACCTGCAGGAGCGAGCCCAGGCGGGTCATGGGCATCGAGCCGGTGGAGGTGAAGGACAGCAGCCGCAGGACCTCGTAGCGGGCAAAGGTCAGGTCCAGGGGGCGCAGGACGGCATCGACGCGCTCGAGCAGCAGCTGGTGGACCCGCACCAGCGAGGTCACCGCCACCATGCCGTCGGCGGCGTCCTCCCAGCCGTGGCGCACCCACTGTCGCTGCGCCTCGCGGATGGGGTCGCGTCCAGCGGGCCCAGCGGGCCCAGCGCGCCCTTCGGTAGCGGCGGGTTCGTCGGATCGGGCCACGGTCAGGGCCCGTCAGGAGGTGGCCCGCAGCGGGACCGACCAGACGAAGACGGTGCCGCTGGGCTCGTAGGGCCACAGGTCGAGGCTGCCGCCCAGCAGCAGCGCGCGGCGCCGGGCGTGCCGGAGCCCGCTCTCGCGCCGGGTCTCGGGCAGTCCCCGGCCGTTGTCGCTGACCCGCAGCTGGACCTGCTCGTCGGAGACCTGCAGGTCGATCCAGGCGCTGCCGGCCCGGGCGTGGCGGGCGACGTTGGTGAGGGCTTCACGCAGCACGGCCAGGAACACCGGCTGGACCTGCGGGCCGAGTCCCTGGTCGACGCGGCCGTGCAGCTGCACCGACGGGGCGAAACCGAGCCGAGGGACGAACTCGCGCACCAGCTCGCGGACCTCGGCCCGCAGCGAGTCCTGAGGGCGGTTCTGCAGCGAGAAGATCGTGCCGCGGATGTCCCGGATGGTCTGGTCGACGTCGGTCACGACCTCGCTGATGCGGGCCTTCAGGTCGGGGTCGGTGGCTGCGGCGCGTGCCGACTGCAGGTGCAGCCCGGTCGCGAAGAGACGCTGGATGACCACGTCGTGCAGCTCGCGGGCGATCCGGTCGCGGTCGGCCACGACCGCCATCTCCTCACGCTCCTGGAGGGCCTGGGTGCGGTCGAGGGAGAGCGCGACGTGGTCGGCGAAGGAGGCCAGCAGGTCGCGCTCCTCGACGTAGTCGGGCCGGGTCGCGGGGTCGTGGGCGATCAGCAGCACGCCGGGCACGGCCAGGTGGGCGCGCAGCGGAGCCACGAGCGCGCTGATGTCGTTGTCCAGCGCCAGCTCCAGGACCTCGCCGGTGGTGACCACGCTGCGCACGGTCTGCTCGAACTCGGTCGTGACGGCGCCGAACGCGGCCTCGTCCCCGGACCGGGCGACCATCTCCATCCCGCCCTGGTCGGGCACCTGGATGATCGCCGAGGCGACCGCCCCGGAGGCGGTCCGGACGGCTGAGGCGACCCGTCGGAGCGCGGTGGCCAGCGTCACCGGCGGATGCAGCACCTCGCTGAGCTCGCTGAACATCTCCAGCCATCGACGCCGCCGCTCGCTGAGGGAGTAGGCGTGGGCGTTCTCCACCACGAAGCCGGCCACCTGGGCCAGCGCCTTGACCTGGGCCTGGTCGTCGGCGGTGAACAGGTCGCCATCGGCCTTCTCGCTGAGGTAGATGCTCCCGAACTCGGTGCCCCGGACCCGGATCGGGGCGAAGATCAGCGTCCGCAGCACCGGGTGGTGAGGTGGGAAGCCGGTGAACCGCGGGTGCTGGGTGAGGTCCTCCAGACGCAGTGCCCCGCCCGGGTGCCGGCCGACCCCGAGCAGGCCGCACCCGCTGGGCAGCTGGCTGACGCGGCTCTGCTGGCGGTCGACGCCGTGGGTGACGAACTCGGAGAGGTGACCGTCGGCGCTGAAGACCAGCAGGGCGCCGTACCGCGCACCCACGAGGTCGCAGGCCGCGAGCACGAGCTGGTCGAGCAGGGTGGTGGTGTCGAGGTCGGAGGAGATGGTCTCGACGGCGCGCAGGAAGGAGGGCAGCGAGGGCGTCGGCGACCTGCTGCTCTCGTCACCCGCTGAGCCGGAGGCGGAGCTCACGGGCCCATCTTGTCAGTCAGCTGGCGCTCAGGGTTGCATTCAGGGTGCTGGTCAGGCCTGAGGAGCAGCTCCGGCTCGCCGCACCGGACCCGATGGCCCGGCCGGTCAGGGTCTCCCACCGCATGCGGAGGTAGAGGTTGCGCATGCCGCCCGCCCAGGGGTGCGGACGCCAGGCGCTGCGCATCGCCGCGATCGCCGCGGTGTCGAGCTCCGCCCAGGCGCGACCCCGGGCCACGACGCTCCACCCGACGTGTCGGTCGTGGTCGACGTCGTCGACCTCGAAGGCCAGCATGGCGTTGCGCCCGTAGGTGCCCAGCAGGCTGTACGTCGAGGTCCGCACCACGACGGTGTCCTCGAAGATCGCGTAGTTCACCGGCACGATGTGAGGACCCTCCGGGGTGGAAAGGGCGACCCGGCCGACGACACCGCTGCGGAGCAGGCGTAGGCACTCCACCGGCTCGAGGTCGCGGGTCTCAGACATGGACAGGCTCCGTCACGGGGTCCGGGTGTGGGGTGTGTATCCATGGTGGGCCACCGATCGACACCTGACCACGGTTTCGGCCCAGGTGGGGGCGTTGGTCCCGGGCACGTGTGGTGCCTTGGGCCTACCGCGAACGACCTCCGGCCCCGACCCGGCCACCGAAGACGGTGGCGGGACGGGGCCGCGAGGTTCGAGGAGCAGCGGGTCAGGCGCTCTTGATGGCGCTCAGGTCGAACTCGAGGGTGACCTTGTCGCTGACCAGCACGCCGCCGGTCTCGAGGGCGGCGTTCCAGGTGAGGTCCCAGTCCTTGCGGTTGACCACGACGGAGCCCTCGAAGCCCACGCGCTCGTTGCCGAACGGGTCGGTGGCCGCACCGGTGAAGGTGAAGTCGATGGTGACCGGCTTGGTGGTGCTCTTGATCGTGAGATCGCCGGTGACGCTCAGGGTCTCCTCGTCGGTCTGCTCGACTGAGGTGGAGACGAAAGTGAGCTTCGGGTAGGTCTCGACGTCGAAGAAGTCGCCGCTGCGCAGGTGGCCGTCGCGCTGCTCGCTGCGGGTGTCGATGCTGGCCACGTCGACGCTGACCTCGGCCGTGGTGGCGGCGGGGTTCGCGGGGTCGAAGGTGGCGGTGGCGCTGAACTCGTTGAACGAGCCGCGGACCTTGGTCACCATCGCGTGACGCGCGACGAAGCCGACGTGGCTGTGCGAGCCGTCGACGGTGAAGGTGCCGGCGGGGATCGTGCTCTGCAGGGTGGCGCTCATGGGGCTCTCCTCGATGTCGGTGATTGAACTCTCAAGCAAGAGCATGGCACGCATTAGTTGAAGGGTCAAGTATTTGGGTCGGCGGGTGCGTCCGGCGCCGGGGGTTGTGGATGCCGCAGGTGATCCGGGCCGGCGACACCGCGCTGGGTGGGCGGGTGCCGGTCAATCCTTGCGGCGGGCCGGCCACGGCTCGCCGGTGCCGCTGTCCACCTGACAGGAGCAGGCGACCTGAGCGGGTCGAGCCTCAGCCCTCAGCGAGCTGTAGCGCCCACAGCTCGCGACCGAGCGCGGAGAGTCGCAGCGAGTGGCGCATGACCCGGGGGGTGAGCCCCTGCCGGCGTGCCGCGGTCAGCGCCGCCAGCACCTGCGGCTCGGCCAGCAGGGCGGGGTAGTCGTCCTCGAGCCGGGCGTCCTCCGCGCCGACCTCCGCGAGGTCGAGGGTCAGCAGACGGCCGACGTAGTAGGGGACGAGCTGGGGGAGGGCGAGACGCGAGGCGTCGCCGACCCCGGCGACGTTCTCGAGCAGCGACTCCCCGGCCAGGCCGGTCGGGGTCATGCAGTGGATGTGGACCAGGGCCCGACCCGGGCCGGTGGCGGACTCCTCGGCGAGCACGGCGAGGATCCGGGCCTCGTCAGGAACGAGGTGCTCCACGGCTCGGGCCAGCCATGCGGCGCGCCCCGCAGCGGCGTCCTGGGCGTCGGCCTCCGCGAGCAGCCGGCGCAGCTGCCTGCCGGCGTCCTGTCGGGGCACGGGCACGGGCACGGCGCTGCGTCCCGCGGTGCGGGAGAAGACGTCGAACCGGCTCAGCAGGGCCATGCCCCGACGGTAGTGGCGGGACGGACGACGCGGACGTGATTGGCCGGACCCGACGGCGGGGGGCTGGCCTAGGCTGAGGCAGTGACCTCATCCGCGACACGCGTCAGCCGTTCCGAGAGCCAGGCGCAGACCCGTCTGCGCCTCGTGGCGACGGCGCGCACGCTGTTCCTCACCGACGGGTACGCCGCCACGTCGCTGGAGCGGGTGGTGGAGGAGGCCGGGTTCTCCAAGGGGGCCGTCTACTCGAACTTCGCCGGCAAGGACGACCTGTGCCTGGCCGTGCTCGACACCATCCACGCCGAGGTCGCCGAGGCCGTCATCGGCGCCTTTGAGGGGGCGGTCTCCCTGGACGAGGCGCTGCGCGCCCTGGACGTCTGGGCGGACGCCCGGCTGGGCGACCCCGACTGGTCGGCGCTGGAGGCGGAGTTCGCCGCCCGGTGCCGACAGCAGCCCGAGCTGCGCGCCGCCCTGGAGGACCGCAACCGGCGCATCCGTGACCTCATCGCCGACGTGCTCCGCGGCACCTGCGAGCGGCACGGCCTGCGGCCTCCGATGCCCTTCGAGGAGGCCGCGCACGCCCTGCTCAGCCTGGGCATCGGGCTGGGGCTCCAGCGCGCGGTCGACCCGGTCCTCTCGGTCCAGGTGCTCTCCGACGTGGTGCGGGTGATCGTCGGCGTGCCCCTCCCCGTCCCGCGTTGACCCGCGGACCCCGTGAACCGACCACGACCGCCCCACGAGCCCCAAGAACCTCAGGGCCCGGGACCTTGGTCCCGGGAGGACGGGAAGGAGGCCACGGGGCGCGCCATCGTCGGGTGCGTCATGCTGGAAGTCGTCACCGACGCCGACCTCCCACGGACAGGTGACGAGCCTTCGGGCACAGAAAGTCACTCGTGCGACTCTCCCAGCGTGCGACGAGACTCACAGCGGGCCGGTCCAGGGGTGGGCCGGCCCGAAGTCTTTTTCCACCGTCGGTGCCGAACGGGTGTCGAAAGCACGGCAAATGTCGCCGCTTGCGGGCGGAAACTCCCGAAACCGCTAGCATGGGCCGCAGTCAACGCGGGCCGGACTGGGCCTGAAGGGAAATGGGTGGCATGAGCGTGGTTCGCGTCTTCCTGCTCGACGACCACGAGGTCGTGCGCCGGGGTCTGAAGGACCTCTTCGACTCCGAGGAGGGTTTCGAGGTCGTCGGTGAATCCGGCTCGGCCAAGGACGCGGAGGCCCGCATCCCCGCCCTGCGACCCGACGTCGCGGTGCTCGACGGCCGCCTGCCTGACGGCAGCGGTGTCGACGTCTGCCGCTCGGTGCGCTCGGTCGACCCCTCGATCCGCGCCATCATCCTGACCTCGTACGACGACGACGAAGCGCTCTTCGCCGCCATCATGGCCGGCGCCGCGGGCTACGTCCTCAAGCAGATCGTGGGCAACGACCTCCTCGACGTGGTCCGCAAGGTGGCCGACGGCCAGTCGCTGCTCGACCCCGCGGTCACCCAGCGCGTGCTGGACCGCCTCCGCGACGGCGGCGCCAACGAGCCTGCCGAGCTGCGCTCGCTCACCCCGCAGGAGCGACGCATCCTCGAGCTGGTCGCCGAGGGCCTGACCAACCGGCAGATCGGCGAGCAGCTGTTCCTGGCCGAGAAGACCGTGAAGAACTACGTCACGAGCATCCTCACCAAGCTCGGCCTCGAGCGCCGCACCCAGGCCGCGGTGCTGGCCTCCAAGCTCCTCAACTGATCCGACCGCCCGCGCGGGCGTCCTCCTGGGTAGGTTAGGCTCACCTAACCGACGTCTTCCCCGTCCCCGGAGGTCACTCCCGCATGCGCACGGCCCTCACCGCGGCTCTCGCCGGCCTGACCCTGTCCACCACCCTCGCCGGCTGCGGCATCTTCGGCGGTGGCGAGGAGCCTGCCGACATCCAGGTCTACTCCGCGCGACACTACGACCTCGAGGAGGCCTTCGAGGACTTCACCGAGGAGACCGACCTGAGCGTCGAGTTCATCTTCGCCGAGGACGCCGACCTCCTGCAGCGGCTCGAGGCGGAGGGGGAGGGCTCCCCGGCCGATCTCTTCGTGACCGTCGACGCCGGCAACCTCTACGCCGCCGACAAGGCCGGGGTCCTCGCGCCCCTCGACAGCCGCCCCCTCGAGCGAGCCGTCCCGGCGGCGTACCGATCCGACGACTCCACCTGGTTCGGGCTGGCGCGCCGCGAGCGCACCTTGGTCTACAACCCCGACAACGTGGACCCCGCGGACTTCGACCCGGTGAACAGCTACGCCGGCCTCGACGACCCGACGTGGCAGGGTCGGCTGTGCATGCGGGACTCGTCCGAGGCCTACACCCAGTCGCTGGTGGCGGCGCTGATGGACCAGTACGGCGAGGACGAGGCCCGGGCCATCGTGCAGGGCTGGATCGACAACGACGTGGACGTCATGGGCAACGACGTGCTGCTGCTCGAGGCGGTCGACGCCGGCACCTGCGACGTGGCCATCGTCAACCACTACTACCTCGCCCGCGAGCAGGACGAGAACCCCGACCTGAACGTCGAGCTCTACTGGGCCAGCCAGGACGGCAAGGGCGTCATGGAGAACATCTCCGGAGCGGGCGTGGTGTCCACCTCCGACGACAAGGCGAACGCCCAGAAGCTGCTCGAGTGGCTGGCGACCGAGGGGCAGGAGGAGTTCGTGGGCGACAACCACGAGTTCCCTGTGAACCCCGACGTCGCCCCCGACGACGAGGTGGCCGCCTACGGCGAGTTCACGACCATGCCGGTCGACGCCGAGGCCTACGGCGAGCTCAACGCAGACGCCCTCGCGCTGCTCGACGAGCTCGGCTACGAGTGACTCTCCTCGACCCGGCGCCTGCCCCCCTGCCCTCCGCGGGGGCGACGGGCGCACCCGCGTCGGGCCGGTCGTCGCGACGCGGGCGGCGGGTGAGCGGCGTGGGTCGTGGCGGCTGGGTCGTGGCGGCGCTGCTGGTGGCCGCGCTGGTGGCCGCCCCCATCGTCGCGGTGGTCGTGGACGGGCTGCGTGCCGACACCGCCGTCCCGGCGCGGCTGCCGGAGATGCTGCTGAACACCCTCGCGCTGATCCTCGGCGTCGGCGTGGGCACCCTCCTCGTCGGCGGTGGGCTGGCCTGGCTGGTCACCGTCGCGCGCTTCCCCGGCCGCGATCTCTTCACGTGGTTGCTGGTGCTGCCGCTGGCGATGCCGGCCTACATCCTCGGTTTCGTCTTCCTCTCCACCCTCGACGAGGCCGGCCCCGTCCAGAGCGCCCTGCGCGACACCTTCGGTGACGGCTTCTGGCTGCCCCCGGTGCGCTCCCTGGGCGGCGCGGTCGTGGTCATGACGCTCACGCTCTTCCCCTACGTCTACCTGATGGCCCGGGCTGCGTTCTCCGAGCAGTCGGCCTCGACGTACGACGCCGCGCGGTCGCTGGGCGCCTCCCGCACCCGGGCGCTGCGCCACGTGGTGCTGCCGCTGGCCCGCCCGTCCCTGGCCGCTGGTCTGGCGCTGGTGGCCATGGAGGTCCTCACCGACTTCGCCACCGTGCAGTACTTCGGCGTGCAGACCATCTCGGTGGGGGTCTACAACCAGTGGAAGGGCGGCTACGACTTCGAGTCCGCCAGCCGCCTCTCGGTCCTCGTCCTGCTCTTCGCGGTCGCGGTGCTGGTCGCCGAGCGCGGCCTGCGCGGCCGGGCCCGCTTCACCCAGCGCGGCGGTCGCGGGCGCGGGCTCGAGGCGGTGACGCTCACCGGCTGGCGAGCGGCCGCGGCGGTCGCGGCCTGCCTGCTGGCGCTCAGTGTCGCCTTCCTGCTGCCGGTGGCCCGGCTCGTCGGCTGGGCGGTGGGCGAGGCCCGGCGCGAGTCCGGCACGCTGGTCGACCCCCGGTTCGCCGACTACCTCGCCAACACGCTGACCGTCGCGGTCACGGTGGCCGGGGTCTGCGTGGTGCTCGCGCTCGTGGTCGCGCACGCCCAGCGGGTCACCAGCGTGGGACGGCTGCTGCCGGCCGCCGCCCAGGTCACCACCTTCGGGTACGCCGTTCCCGGGGCGGTCCTCGGCATCGGGGTGCTGCTCGTGTTCTCCGACCTCGACCGGCTGGTGCGGGCCCTCGGGGTCGAGGGTGGCACGGGGCTTCTCGTCACCGGGTCGGTCCTCGGGATCCTCTACGCCTACGTCATCCGCTTCCTCGCCCCGGCCTACCAGGCCGTCGACGCCAGCCTGACCAAGGTGTCGGCGTCCATGACCGCCTCGGCGCTGAGCCTGGGGGCCCGGCCCTCACGGGTGCTCACCCGGGTGCACCTGCCGCTGGCCCGCTCCGGGGTCTTCGTGGCCTTCGTGCTGGTGCTGGTCGACGCGGTCAAGGAGCTGCCCCTGGTCCTGCTCCTGCGCCCCTTCGGGTTCAGTACCGTGTCGGTGTGGGTCTACGAGCTGGCGAAGGAGAACTACTGGGAGAAGGCGGCTCTCCCGGCGCTGGTGATCGTCGCGACGGCGGTGGTGCCGGTCTTCCTGCTGTTCCGCCGGGAGCGTCGGGTCCACGACGCGGCGCAGGCGGGGATGGTCCCGTGACCCCGGCGAGCGCGCCGACGCTGACCGCGCCGCAGGAAGCGGCCCTGGCCGAGCCGGCACCGGCCGCGGGAGGGCAACGTCCCGTCCTCGAGATCACCGACGTGTCGAAGGCCTACGGCAAGGTTCCGGCCGTGACCGGGCTGTCGCTCCGGGCCGCTCCGGGTGAGCTCGTCACCGTCATCGGACCCTCGGGCTGCGGCAAGTCCACACTGCTCCGCCTCGTGGCCGGGCTGGAGAAGCCCGACGCGGGCAGCATCCACATCGACGGTGAGGTGCAGGCCGGCGGTCGCTGGGTGCCGCCCGAGCGTCGTCGCGTCGGCCTGGTGTTCCAGGACCACGCGCTGTTCCCGCACCTCGACGTCCGGCGCAACATCGCCTTCGGCCTCGACAAGCTGCCCGCGAGGGCGCGGCGTGCCCGTGTCGACGAGGTGCTCACGCTGACCCGGCTCGGCGCCCTCGCCGATCGCTACCCGCACGAGATCTCCGGCGGCGAGCAGCAGCGCGTGGCCCTCGCCCGGGCGCTGGCGCCGCGACCGGCGGTCATCCTTCTCGACGAGCCCTTCAGCAGCCTGGACGAGACGCTGCGCGGCCAGCTGCGGGCCGACACCGTGACGTTGCTGCGCGAGACCGGCACCACCGGGATCCTCGTCACCCACGACCAGACCGAGGCGCTGTCGGTGGGCGACCGGGTCGTGGTCATGCGCGACGGCCTGGTCGAGCAGGCCGACACCCCGGTGATGGTCTTCGAGCGACCCGCGTCGCGCTTCGTCGCCTCGTTCATGGGCGACGCCGTCTTCCTGCCCGCGCACGTGCGCGAAGCCCTGCTGACCTGCGAGCTCGGGGTGGTCTCGACCGTCCCCGGCTGGGGCGACGCCGACGTCGACGTCGACGTGGTGCTGCGCCCCCACGAGGTGGCCCTGACCGCGGACCCCGACGGTGGCGGCACCGTCACCGCGGTGGCCTACCACGGTGCGTTCGTGCTGCACACCGTGGCGCTGGCCAGCGGGCGGGAGATCCGGTCCTGGCAGCCGCACGCCGTCCGGCACCCGGTCGGGAGCCGGGTCGACGTCTCCGTCGTGGCCGGGCTCACCCCCACCCTGCTCGTCGGGGACCGAGCCGTCACCGAGCCGCCCGGCTGACCGCTGCCGCGCGCCCGGTAGGTTCGTGCCGATGCCCGACACCGACACCCCCACCGACACCCCGTCCACCAGGGGGACCCGGCCGACCTCGCGTCCCGCGCCTCGCTCCGCCCCTGCGCTCGACGTCGACCCGGACCTGGACGACCAGCGACGGAGCGCGTTGCGGCGCATGCGGGTCGTCGCTGTCGGACTGCTGCTCTTCGCCGCCACCGTCTACCTCGTCACCCTCGACGAGACCGGCTTTCTCGGCTTCGTCAACGCCGGCGCCGAGGCCTCGATGGTCGGGGCGATCGCGGACTGGTTCGCCGTGGTCGCGCTCTTCAAGCACCCGCTCGGGCTGCCGATCCCGCACACCGCACTGGTGCAGAAGCGCAAGGAGATGCTTGGCCGCGGGCTCGAGGAGTTCGTGGGGGAGAACTTCCTGCAGCCCGACATCATCAAGGAGCGGGTGCTCGGCGCCGAGCCCGCGCTCAAGGCGGGGCAGTGGCTCGGCGAGGAGCGTCACGCTCGCCGCGTCGTGGTCGAGGCCACCGACCTGCTGCGCCTGGGCCTCGGCCGGGTCAAGGACGAGGACGTCGCCGACTTCGTCGAGTCGGTCCTGGTGCCCCGCTTCCTGGAGGAGCCGATCAGCCCGATCGTCGGAAGCCTGCTCAAGGAGGTCGTCGATGACGGCGCCCACCACGGTGTGGTGGACCTGCTCCTCGAGGAGGCGCACCGCTGGCTCAGCGGCAACGAGTCCACCTTCCACGACGTCGTGGTCGAGCGGGCGCCCTGGTGGGCACCCGACTCCCTCAACGAGCGCGTCATCCACCGCCTCCACACCGAGATCCTCAACTGGCTCGAGGACATCCGGCGCGAGCCGCACCACCGTTCGCGCATCGCCCTGGACCGGCTTCTGCGCGACCTGGCCCGCGACCTGCTCGAGGACGCGGCGACCATCGAGCGGATGGAGCGGCTCAAGGCCCGCTTCCTCGGCCACCCCCAGGTCACGACCACCTACATCTCGCTGTGGAACGCGCTCAAGCGCTCGCTGGAGAAGGCACTGGCCGACACCGACGGGGAGATCGTGCGACGTGGCGTGCGCGAGGTCCAGGCCTACGGTCAGCGCCTTCTCGGGGACGCCGCCCGTCGCGAACGGCTCGACGCCCGCGCCGCCGACCTGGCGGTGTTCCTCATCGACCGCTACGGCCGCGAGCTGACCGCCGTCATCACCACCACGATCGACGAGTGGGACGGCAAGGAGGCCTCGCAGAAGATCGAGCTGCACGTCGGCAAGGACCTGCAGTTCATCCGGATCAACGGCACCATCGTCGGCGGCCTCGTCGGCGTGCTCATCCACGCCGTGGCGGTCACGCTGTGACGGGCGGGGGCGCGGACGGGCACACGGCGGGCACCGGCAAGCCGGGGGAGCCGCGCCTGGTGGCGGTCCGCGAGGCAAGCATCCGCCTGGGCCAGCTGCTCAAGCTCGCCGACCTGGCCGACGCCGGCTCCGACGCCAAGGCGCTGCTGGCCGAGGGCGACGTCCGGGTCAACAGCGAGGTGGAGACCCGGCGTGGTCGCCAGCTGGTCCGTGGCGACGTCGTCACCGTCGACCTGCCCACCGGTCCGGTCTCGGTCCAGGTGGACTGAGCCGGGCCTCACCGGACAGCGAAGCGAGGGGCGACGATCTCGTCGACCAGGTAGTCGAAGAGGTCCGGCCTGAGCCGGCTCACGGGACCCTCGAGGTCCACCTCGGAGGCGACCACGACGACGAGGTCGCGCTCGGGAACCACCTCGACCAGCTGCCCGCCGTACCCCCAGGCGCGGTACGACGGTGACCCGTCGGCCTCGTCGACCCACCACAGGTAGCCGTAGCCCTCCCCGGCGCCGGACGCCTCCACGTGCGACCGTGTCGCCTCGGCGACCCAGTCCGCGGGGACCACCTGCCTGCCCTCCCACCGGCCTTCCGCGAGGTGGAGCCGCCCGAAGGCCAGCAGGTCCTCGGGGCGGAGCTTCAGCAGGACCCAGCCCAGGGCTCGTCCCTGCGGGTCCACCGGCCAGGCGAAATCGGCCGCATCGTAGGCCGCGGCGTTGCGTCGTACGGCGAGCGGCTGGGCCGCAGGACGGGAGTCGACCCCCAGCGGGTCGAGGAGGATTCGGCGGGCGTAGGACAGCACAGAGGTGCCGGTAGCCTCGGTCAGCACGGCGCTGAGCAGGTGCGCGCCGCCGTCGGAGTAGGCGAAGGTGCCGGCGTCCGCGGGAGCCGCGTCGCGCAGGACGGCCAGGGTCCAGTCCGGCGCACGCATGAACTCCTGGTCGGGGTCGAACCACGTCCCGGCGAAGCCTCCGGTCATCGTCAGCACCTGCTCGAGCGTCGTCGCCGCGACCTCCGGCGGCATGGCCCGGTCCGGCAGCAGCTCACCCAGCGTGGCGTCCACCCCCTCGATCAGCCCGTCGCCGACCGCGATGCCCACCAGCGTCGACATCACGGACTTGGTGACCGACTCCGTGCCGAAGAAGTCCTCGGGGCCGGCGAGCTGGTACTCGGCGAGCACCACCTCGTCACCGGTGGCCACGAGGACGGCCCGGACGTCGTCGAAGATGTCCTGGGAGCCGAGGTAGGCGGCGACCTCGGTGGTCAGAGCCTTGACCTCGGCCGACGAGAGGCGTGTGCCGGCACCGGGCGGCGAGTCGGGCTCGGCGCTCGAGGTGCACGACACCAGCACGACGCAGATCAGCAGCAGGACCGTGAGACCTGCGAGCGTGCGCGTGGGAGCCGAGACCGTCGATGACAGGTCCACCGCGCTCACCCTCGATCGGTGTACGACCTCTCGATCATGGACCCGCGCGCTCGCGGCGGGCAACGCTGAGGGCGCATCCGGTCCACACCGGAGCACGGCGGACCCGGGTCAGCCGGGCCCCCGCGCTCCACCGTGGCGTGCGTGCGCCTCAGCGGACCGAGAGCAGGTCCACCACGAAGATCAGCGTCTCGCCGGGCTTGATGACCCCGCCGGCGCCGCGGTCGCCGTACGCGAGGTGCGGGGGGATGACCATCCGACGCCGACCGCCCACGCGCATGCCCTGCACGCCGGTGTCCCAGCCGGAGATGACCTGGCCGACGCCGAGCCGGAACTGCAGCGGGTCGCCGCGGTCGTAGGAGGCGTCGAACTGCTCGCCGGTCGAGTGCGCCACGCCGACGTAGTGGACGCTGACGGTCTGGCCGGCAGCGGCCTCGTCACCGTCGCCGACGCTGAGGTCGGTGATCTCGAGCTCGTGGGGCGGCGGGCCCTCGGGGAAGTCGATCTCTGGCTTGTCCATGCGGGTTCCTGTCTCGTTCGGTTGCGGGGCGGCTCGACGGTAGCCGACACGGCACCGGGGTGCGGTCCCGGGCCTCACGTCCGGGGCTGTAACGTGAGCGGCTGAAAGGGAGTAGTCCCCAACAGCCGCGTCGACACACTGACCCTCGGGTCCGGTGCGGCAGGCCACCTGATCAGCACTCGGTGGCGGACGAGACTTTCGACCGGCTCCACGACCCCTGCGGACGTGCCTGGTCGAAGGGTCGTCGTCCGGCGGTCTTCTCGGTCCGGGCGCAACCCGCGGCGACCGCACGACAAGGAGACCCTTCCTCATGTACGCCTTCCTGCTGAGCACCGCCGTCATCTTCGTCGCCGAGCTCGGCGACAAGAGCCAGCTGATGGCCATGACCTTCGCCGCGCGCTACCGCGCCCGCGACGTGCTCATCGGCATCACGGTCGCCACCGCGATCGTCCACCTCTTCTCGGTCGCCCTCGGGCGCTTCGTCGGCGACCAGTTCGCCGAGAGCCAGGACCTCATCTCGATCGTGGCCGGTCTGGCGTTCCTCGCCTTCGCGGCGTGGACGCTGCGCGGTGACGAGCTCACCGACGAGGAGGCCGACAAGGCGCGGCACAGCACGGGCGCGGCCATCCTCGCCGTCGGCGTCGCGTTCTTCCTCGCCGAGCTGGGTGACAAGACCATGCTCGCCACCGTGACGCTGGCGACCCAGGAGGGCTGGCTCGGCACCTGGATCGGCAGCACCGTCGGCATGGTCCTGGCCGACGCGCTGGCGATCGTGGTCGGAGCGGTGCTGGGCAAGAACCTGCCCGAGAAGGCCATCAAGTACGGCGCCGCGGCCGCGTTCGCAGTCTTCGGGCTGCTGCTGGTCGCCGAGGGAGCGGGCTGGCTGTGATTCCCTGGGATTCCCCGGGGGATCCCCGGGGCCGCGGCTCGGTGCGGTCAGCTCTGGTGGACGTAGGAGTCGAGCTGGTCGCGCTCGAACTCCAGGGCACTGATCTTGTGCTTGACGAGGTCGCCGATGCTGACGATGCCGACGAGGGCGTCGCCGTCGACGACGGGGACGTGCCGGATCCGGTGCTCGGTCATCAGCGACAGCAGGTCGTCGAGCTTGTCCTCGCCCGAGCAGGTGCGCACCGACCGGGTCATGATCGACTCCACGCTCGCCTCCAGGACCCCGGCGTCGCGTCCCAGGTGGCGCACGACATCGCGCTCGGAGACGATCCCGTCCAGCCGGGTGCCGTCGGAGCTGACCACGAGCGCGCCCAGGTTGTGCTCGCCCAGCTGGGCGACCAGGTCACGCACGGTGCTGCCGGGAACGGCGGTGATGACGTCGTGACGCGGCTTGGCGGCGAGCACGTCCTTGATGCGCATGGATGTGGGTCCTCACGGTGGGCGACGGAGACCTTCGGTGGCAGGTGACCCGAAATCTAGTCCACGAGGTGACGGCCGCGATAGGGCCGACGGGCAGGATGGGGACATGACGTCGGTCCCGGGGAGCCAGCTGCCGACGACCGGGTGGAGCGTGCCACGGGCAGACGTGCCACGGGGAGCCGTGACCGCCCTGCTGCTCATGGGCTGGCTCAGCGTGGTGCTGGTCGCCGACCACGACGGGTCGCTGGGCCTCCAGCGTCTGCTGGGCGTGGCGACCTGGGGCGTGCTGCTCCTCGCCCTGCGTGCGGTCAGCCCGACGGTGCGCGCACAGACGGCGGTCGTGGTGGTCGTCGCCACCGTCGTGGAGTACGTCTTCAGCCCCGGCCTCGAGGTGTACGTCTACCGATTCGACAACGTCCCTTCCTACGTCCCACCCGGCCACGGGCTGGTCTACCTGTCGGCCTACGCCCTCGGGCACGCTCCCTGGCTGCGACGCCACCTCACCGCGGCGGCCTGGATCGCCGTGGTGGGGCTGGGCACCTGGTCGGCGCTGGCTCTGCGCGGCGACCGCCCCGACGTGCTCGGGGCCTTCTGGTTCCTCTGCCTCGTCGGCTTCCTGCGGTGGGGACCGTCACGCGAGGTGTACGTCGGAGCGGCCGTCGTCGTGACCTGGCTGGAGGTCCTCGGCACCGAGCTGGCCACCTGGACGTGGCAGTCGACGGACCCGACCGGGCTGATCAGCATCGGCAACCCGCCCACCGGCGCGGCCGGAGGTTACGGGTGGTTCGACCTGGCCGGACTCCTGCTGGCGCCGGTGGTGCTGACGGGTTGGCAGCGCCTCGCCGGTCGCGCCGTGGAGCTGCCCCCGCTCGAGCAACCGCTCGAGCAACCGCTCGAGCAACCGCCGGTCACATCGGAGGCAGGTCCAGACCCTGTCCGCTCGGCGCCGCGCGACGGCGGTCGCTGAGCTGGTGCAGCGTGCCGCCGGACCGGGCCGGAGGCTCGTCGGTGGACGCCCGGGTGGTCGCGGAGGCAGAGCTCCCGCCCGCGGGGTCGTCGGAGCCGTCCCGGGTGTGGTCATCCCCGGCGGAGTCGTCCCGGTCGTCCTGCGGGCGGCCGTCCGGTCCGGGGCGGGCGTCGGGGCCGACCGAGCCGAGGAACCCGAGGACGGTCTCGTGCAGCATGCCGTTGCTGGTCAGGGCGTTGCCCCCCATCGGTCCGTCACGGCCGTCGAGGGAGGTGAACCGGCCCCCGGCCTCACGCACGATCACGTCGAGCGCGGCCATGTCGTAGAGCTCCAGCTCGGGCTCGGCGGCGAAGTCGACGGCTCCTTCGGCCACGAGCATGTGGCTCCAGAAGTCGCCGTACGCCCGGGTGCGCCAGCAGTGGCGCGAGAGCGTCAGGAAGTCGTCGAGGCGCCCGGCGTGGTCCCACCCGTCGAGCGAGGAGTAGGAGAACGAGGCGTCCTCGAGCTTCGAGACGTCGGAGACGCGGATCGGGATCGGCTTGAGCAGCGAGCGGCCGGTGAAGGCGCCGCCGTCCTTCATCGCCCACCAGCGGCGGTTCAGCTGCGGGGCGGAGACCACCCCGACGACGACCTCGTCCTCGACCATGAGGGAGATCAGGGTCGCCCACACCGGCACGCCGCGCACGAAGTTCCTGGTGCCGTCGATGGGATCGACGACCCAACGGCGCTGGCTGAAGCCCGTGCTGCCCGTCTCCTCGCCCAGGATGGCGTCGCGGGGGCGGGCTCGCCCGAGCGTGCGGCGGATGCCCTCCTCGACGGCGCGGTCGGCGTCGGTGACCGGGCTCAGGTCGGGCTTGGTGTCCACCCGCAGGTCCATCGCCTGGAACCGGTTGGTGCTCAGCGAGTCCGCGTCGTCGGCGAGGACGTGGGCCAACCGGAGGTCGTCGGTGAAGGAGGTGGGCATGGGGGTCAGCGTATGTCCCGGCTGCCGAGCAGCCGGCGGTAGGACTCCACCCGCGCGGCGTCGATGCGGTCCTGGTCGACAGCCAGGTCCAACCCGCACTCCGGCTCGGTGGGCTGGTGGCTGCAGCCGCGGGGGCAGTCGATCGCCGCGTCCTGGAGGTCCGGGAAGGCGCGGATGAGGTCGGCGGCGTCGACGTGGGCGAGACCGAAGGAGCGGATGCCGGGCGTGTCCACGATCCACCCGCCCCCGGGCAGCGCCAGCATGAGGGCCGAGGTGGAGGTGTGCCGACCCCGCCCGGTGTGGTCGTTGACCACGCCGACCGCGCGGTGGGCTCCGGGCACCAGCGCGTTCACCAGCGTCGACTTGCCCACCCCGCTGTGGCCCAGCAGCACGCTCGTGCGGTCCCGGAGCCGGTCACGGACCTCCTCGACGGCCGCCCCGCGCTGGGTGACCACGAAGGGCACGTCGAGGGGACGGTAGATCTCCAGGAACGCGCCGGGCTCGGCCAGGTCGGCCTTGGTCAGGCACAGCAACGGATCGATGCCCGCGTCGTACGCCGCCGCGAGCGCGCGGTCCACCAGCCCGGTGCGCGGCTCGGGGTCGGCCAGGGCCACCACGATGACCAGCTGGTCGGCGTTGGCCACGACCACACGCTCGACGGGGTCGTCGTCGTCGGCGGTCCGACGCAGCACCGTCTCCCGCGGCGACACCTCCACGATCCGCGACAGGGTGTCGCCGCCGCTGAGGTCACCCACCAGGCGCACCCGGTCGCCGACCACGACGCCCTTGCGGCCCAGCGGCCTCGACTTCATCGCCGTCACCAGTCGGTGCTGCTCGCCGACCAGGCCGCAGGTGTAGCGCCCGCGGTCGACGGTCATCACCACCCCGTCGGTCGCGTCGTCGTAGGTGGGGCGGTCCTTGGTTCGCGGCCGGGTGCGGCGGCGGGGACGGTCGAAGGAGGAGTCGTCGAGGTCCTCGTAGCGCCGCTCGGCGCCCTTGCGGTCCCGTCCGGCCATGCTCAGCCTCCGACCAGGGCGGTCCAGGCGCCCGGGAAGTCGGTGAAGGTCTTGGCCGTGGTCGCGACGTCGACCACCTCGACACCGGGCACCCCGAGGCCGAGGATGACCGCGGCGTGCGCCATCCGGTGGTCGGCGTAGGTCGCGAAGCGGCCGCCCCGGAGGGGGCCGGGGGTGATCTCCAGGCCGTCGGGCTGCTCGACGACGCCGCAGCCGCGCGCGCTCAGCTCGGTGGCCAGCGCCGCGAGTCGGTCGGTCTCGTGGCCCCGGATGTGCCCGATGCCCCGCAGCACCGACGGCCCGTCGGCCAACGCGCAGAGCGCCGCGACCGCCGGCGCCAGCTCGCCCTCGTCGTGCAGGTCGAGGTCGACCCCGTGCACGGCACCGGTGCCCCGGACGGTGAGGCCGTCGTCGTCCAGCTCCACCTCGGCGCCCATCAGGGCGAGGATCTCGCGCAACCGGTCGCCGGCCTGCGTGGTGGACCGCGGCCAGTCCTCGACGGTCACCTCACCACCGGTGACCACGGCTGCCGCCAGGAACGGCGCGGCGTTGGAGAGGTCGGGCTCGACGGTCACGTCCAGCGCCCGGACGGGTCCGGGCGCCACGCGCCACCGGTTCGGGTCGTCGTCGTGGACCTCCACCCCGTGCTCGCGCAGCGCCTGGACGGTCATGGCGATGTGGGGCAGGGACGGCACCGGCTTGCCGTCGTGGAGGACGTCGACTCCCGCATCGTAGGCCGGGCCCGCCAGCAGGAGCGCGGAGACGAACTGGCTCGAGGCCGAGGCGTCGATGACGACCGGGCCGCCGGGGACCGAGCCGCGGCCCCGGACCGTGAAGGGCAGGGTCCCCCGGCTCTCGTCGTCGACGTCGACACCGAGCCCGCGCAGCCCGCGGAGCACCTCGGCCATCGGGCGGGTGCGGGCGTGCGGGTCGCCGTCGAAGGTGACGGGTCCGGCGGCCAGCGCGGCCACCGGAGGGACGAACCTCATGACCGTCCCGGCCAGCCCGCAGTCGATGTGGGCGGGGCCGCGCAACGGCCCGGGGGTCACCCGCCAGTCAGGCCCCTCGGTGTCGACGGTGCTGCCCAGCGCCGTCAGGGCGGCTGCCATGAGCAGCGAGTCGCGCGACCGCAGTGCTCGGGCGACGGTGCTGGGTCCGTCGCTGATCGCGGCCAGCACCAACGCCCGGTTGGTCAGCGACTTCGAGCCGGGCAGCCGGACCCGGGACCGCACGGGGACGTCCGGGGTGGGGGCGGGCCAGGGGTCGGCAGGGCCCGCGGTGTGCTCGGGGGGGAGCGGGGAGGACGAGTCGAGGGGCACCGGCGAACCCTATCGAGCGGTGCTCGGGCTCGGTCGTCTCGTCGTCGTCATCGTGCGCTGGCCCTGCCGTGCGCCTTGCCGTGCGCCTTGCCGTCGGACGTGCCGTGGGACGTGCCCGGGCCCGAGCTCGTGCCCGGTCCGTCAGTCTTTCCCGGCTTGGTCGAACCTGCGGGCTTGGCGGGCTTGCCTGCGCTCTCCGGCCTGGCGGGCTTGTCTGGCTTGGACGAGCCCTCGGGCTTGCCGGCCGGCTTGTCAGGCTTCCCGGCGCCGGGCTTCGCCGGTTCGTCGGGTTCGGTCGCGGGTCTGTCGGGCTTCCCGGCGCCGGGCTTCACGGGCTTGTCGGGTTCGGTCGCGGGCTTGTCGGGCTCGTTCGGCTTGTCCCGCTTCCCCTGACCTCCCGGCCCCTGCTCGGCAGGGGTGGACGGCCGGCTTGCCGAGCGCAGCCGCAGGGTGTCGGTGTCGTTCGTGCTCACCGGGTCCTGGTAGCCCGGCAGGCTGACGGTGGCCGAGACGTCGACCTCGTCGCCGGGCCCGAGCGGGACCTCGAAGAAGCCGACCCAGGTGTTGCCGTTCCAGTCGCACGTCACCACGCCGTCGGCGGGGCCGGTGCAGTCGCGCTCGCGTGAGGTGAGGTCGACGGTCTTCGGTGAGAAGACGATCCGCAGGGGCGCCCCGGCTGGTGCGCTGCCTCGGGGCGTCGTGACCTGGACCTTGAAGGCGCCGTCATCCTCCGAGACCCGGGCCAGGGACACCGCGAGGTCGGGGCCGACCGGATCGGGATCCGGCCCTCCGGTCGTGGGACCGTCCGTCGGGACCTCGGTCGTCGGCCCGTCGGTCGGGACGCCGGTGGTGGGTCCGTCGGTCGGGACGCCGGTGGTGGGTCCGTCGGTCGGGACGCCGGTGGTGGGTCCGTCGGTCGGGACGCCGGTGGTGGGTCCGTCGGTCGGGACGCCGGTGGTGGGTCCGTCGGTCGGGTCGCGGTCGGGTCGGTACTCGAACCGGAAGCTGTTGTCGGTGGCGTCGATCTCGCGGTAGCCGAGCACGTTGACCGTCACGTCGAGGAAGTCGGCTTCCATGTCGGCGGGGAAGTCGAGCGGGATGACGGCCTGGAAGGACGAGGGCGCCAGCTGGGAGGCAGCGGCGCGGGCCATCGCCGTGCTGGTCACGCAGACCGCTCGGGTCGGTGCCGCGGCGTCGACGCTGCAGGTCCGCTGTCCGGGGACGAACGCCGCGAGGCCGGAGTCCGAGGCCAGGTCGACCAGGATCGTGACGGGCTCCTGAGGCAGGTCCTCGATGTCCACGACCACGGCGTCGTCCGAGACGGTCGCCGAGCTGATGCGCAGGTTGCTCTCCGGCTCGCCCGGCTCGTCGGTGGGACCGTCCGTGGGGCCGTCGGTCGGGTTGCCGTCGGTCGGGGTGCCGTCCGGACCACCCGTCGCGACGTCGGTGCTGTCGGTCCCCGGACCCGCGACCGCGACGGTGTCGGAATCGGCCGGGGCGGTGGTGGCGTCGATCCCCGGTGCCAGCAGCGGGGCAGTGATGCCGGCGATCAGGGCCGGAGCGACGCGGGCCACCTCCTGGGCGCGCACGACCTCGCTGGAGGTGCGGGGGGCGGGGATCCGGGAGGGCCGTCCGGGCGATTCGGCGGGGGTCGTGCCGTCGCCCGCGGACTCGGAGCTGTCGGCGCCGACGGAGCCGGCTGTGGCGGGCGGGTCGTCGTCGGTGACGGAAATGGCCACGATGGTCGCCACCGCGACGGCTGCTGCCGCCGTACCGGCCACCACGGGGCCGACGTTGCCGGCCACGGCGTCCTTCGCGCGGGTGAAGAGGGCGACGACGCCACCGGTGGCGCCCGCGCTGCCGGTCGTGAGGTAGCCCGCGGCCAGGCCGCCGAGGAGGAGCGGAGCGATGATGCCTGCGAGGTTGTCGTTGACCTCGGTCAGCTCGAGGTACATCGCGGTGCAGCGCGGGCACGCGTCGAGGTGGAGCGCGACCTTGTCGTGGTCGCGCTTCGACAGTCCCTTGCGGACGTAGCCGCCGAGGTGCTCGGTCACCCACCGGCACTCGACCTTGTCGGCCTCGGCGAGGTGGGCGGCCAGGAACGCCTGGCGCAGGCCCTCGCGGGCCCGGTAGGCCAGGGCCGAGACGGAGTTCGGGCTCATCCCCAGCAGGACGGCGATCTCGGCCGGCTTCTGTCCCTCGACCTCGAGGTGCCACAGGACGAGCTGCCAGCGCTCGGGCAGGGAGGCGAAGGCGCGGGCGGCCGCGCCGCTCTCGAACTGGGCGACGGCGGTGTCCTGGAAGGGGACGCCGGGGGCGAAGGGTTCGAGGTCGTCGGTGGTGGTGAGTCGGGACTGCGAACGGATCCGGTCGACGTGGAGCCGACGGACCGCGGTGAGCAGGTAGGCCCGGAAGGCGACGTCGGGGCCTCCGCCGCGCCGCAGCACCCCCATCACCTTGGCGAAGGCGTCGGAGACCAGGTCGTCGGAGTCGGGTCCGCGCACCAGCTGGCGCGCCAGCCGGCGGGCGGCGTCGACGTGACGGGCGTAGAGCTCCCCGTAGGCCTCGAGGTCGCCCCCGCGGACGCGCGAGATCAGCTCCGCGTCGCTGAGCGCGTCGCCCGGAGCTTCGAGCCGGTGCTGGATTTCGGTCATGGCCCCACAGGTGGAGCGGGCGCCGTGCCCGCTTCCTGGCGCACGAGATATCGGCGCCGCAAGCAAAATACCCCGGACTGGGCGGATTCGGGGAGGGTTGAGCGCGACGTCTGTGACGGGTGACGGCTCGCGCGACCCGTCGTGAGTCGTGGACGCGCCTCACCTGTCCCACGGACCCCAGACGCCCCAGCAGATCTGTCGATAAAAAGTTTCCCGAGTCCGCGTCATGCTCGGCGACCCGCTGCGTCTCACCTGCAACGGCACCGCCCGGAGCCGCCGACGTCCGGTCGCGTCATGGGAGGGCGACCAACGGAGGGGAGGAGGACGCCATGCGAGGCAGCTTGCCGTCCTTCACTCGTCGGCGGCAACCGGGTGTTCTCCCGGGGGCAGGGAGGGGGAGCGCCGCAGCGTCGAGGCACGTCGTGCCGCTGGGATTCGACGCTGTCGGTGACGCCCTGACCTCGGGAAGGTGCCCGATCGCGGCTTGTGCCCTGGTGGGGAGGGCTCAGGCCGGTGACGGTGCGTCCATGGGAGAGGCGCTGGCCGGGCTGCGGGAGACCTGGGAGGCTCTCCGCGGCTCGGCCCCCGACTTCGACGCCGCCGAGGCGTTGAGCGTCGCCTGGAGCGAGGCCACGCTCGAGTTCCTCGCCGACGTCACGTGCGAGGACCCGCTCACCGGGCTCGCCAGTCAGCAGCACCTCCGCAGCCGGCTCGCGGAGGTCTACCGCGGCGCGGAGCGTGCCGGGGACGACGTACGCCGCACGCACGCGCTCGTCGTGGTGGACACCTCAGCCAGTGCCCGACGTCACCGCGAGGACCTGCGCGGTGCGGGGCCCATCGACCTGCGACTGGTCCGCGCCCTCGAGCTGGCCTCGGTCGCCGAGGGGCTGCGCGCCACCTTCGCGGGTGAGGAGACCGTCGCCCGGCTGGGTCATGACGCCGTCGCCGCTCTGGTGCGACGCTCGGCGGACCTGGGGGACCACGTGGTGCAGGCACGGCTCGTGCTCGCCGATCTGGGGGTGCCGCCGGACGCGCGCATCTGGATCGAGGGGTTGCCCGGCGACGTGGACCGCGCCGGTGACCTGCTCGGCACCCTGCTCGCCCGCTGACGTCGCACGGGGCCCGACGGCCCCTGGTTGACGGGGCTATGACGCGCGACACATGGATGTACAAAGTCGAGGTTGTTGCCAAGTAGGTGTACAACTCCTACTCTCGTGTAAAGCCCGCTGTTCACGCGGGACGCAGCGAGCAGGAGGCTGTCATGACTGCCACGCACACCCCGGCGAGCACGACGACGTACGACGACCGCGACCCCCGCAGCGACGTGACCTGGCGCGACACCAAGCGCTACGCCTGGCTGGTGGGCGCCATCGTCCCGGTGATCCCGTTCCTGTCGTGGGGACTGGTCAGCGCCACGGGCCTGGACGTCTTCTGGTTCTTCGGCCCGGTCTTCATCTTCGTTCTCGTGCCCCTGGTGGACCTCGTGGTGGGGATCGACCCCAACAACCCGCCCGACGAGGTCCTCGAGCGCCTGGAGGAGGACCGGTTCTACCGGTGGATCACCTACGCGTTCATCCCGCTGCAGTACGTCGCGGTGATCTGGACCGCCTGGATGATCAGCCAGCCCCAGCACGACGTCCTCGACCGGCTCGGCATGGCGATCTCGCTGGGCATCGTGGTCGGGATCGGCATCAACACCGCTCACGAGCTGGGCCACAAGAAGGAGAAGCACGAGCGCTGGCTCTCCCGCGTGGCGCTCGCCCCGACGGCGTACGGGCACTTCTACATCGAGCACAACCGCGGCCACCACGTCCGCGTCGCCACCCCTGAGGACCCGGCGAGCTCGCGGATGGGGGAGACCGTCTGGGGCTTCCTGCCCCGCACCGTCATCGGCAGCTGGAAGAGCGCCTGGCGTCTGGAGAAGAAGCGGTTCGCCCGACGCGACCAGAACCACTGGACGATCAAGAACGACATCATCAACGCCTACGCCATGACCGTCGCGCTGTGGGGTGGGCTCATGATCGCCTTCGGCTGGCAGGTGCTGCCCTACCTGCTGGTGGCTGCGGCCGTCGGCGTCTGGGAGCTGGAGTCGGTCAACTACCTCGAGCACTACGGCATGAAGCGGGCTCGCCTGGAGTCGGGCCGCTACGAGCGCGTGAACCCCAGCCACAGCTGGAACAGCAACAACATCGGCACCAACGTGCTGCTCTACCACCTGCAGCGTCACAGCGACCACCACGCGAACCCGACCCGGCGCTACCAGGCGCTGCGCGACTTCCCCGAGGCGCCGGTGCTGCCGACCGGCTACGCCGGGATGATCGTGCTCACCTGGGTGCCCGCGGTCTGGCGTCGCGTCATGGACCGCCGGGTCGTCGCGCACTACGACGGCGACGTGAGCCGGGCCAACCTGCACCCCAGGCGGGCCGAGCGCTACCTGGCTGCCCACGGGCGGCCGTCGACCGCCCGTGCGGACGCCGCCTGACCCACGCGCGCCGACACCGCCCGACCGCCGGCACCACCGGCACGAGCACGAGGGAGAGATTATGGAGACCGCCACCCCGACGGGTCAGCAGGAGCAGCACCGGCATCAGCAGCGGACCGGGTGCTTCCGGTGTCCCAACTGCGACTACGTGTACGACGAGATGCTCGGCGAGCCCCGGGAGGGGTGGCCGGCCGGGACGCCCCTGGCCGAGGTCGACGAGGACTGGCCGTGCCCGGACTGCGGCGTGCGCGAGGCGCAGGACTTCGAACCCGTCTGAGGCGCTCCTCGCGCGGCGAGGTGCGCAGCGCCTCGCGACCCACTCGCCCGGGGCGGTCTTGTTGGCGGATGAGACCCTGAGCGGGTGAGCAAACCGTTCCGGGCCGCCGTGCGCACCATCTTGCGCGACCGGCTGCTCGACGCCGCCGCCGCCGCCTTCGCGGCGGAGGGGTGGCGCCGGCTCACGATGGCCAAGGTGGCCGACCGGGCCGGGGTCAGCCGTCAGACGGTCTACAACGAGTTCGGCACCAAGCAGCAGCTCGCCGAGCAGCTCGTCATGCGCGAGCTCGACGTGTTCCTCGACGTGGTCCGTGAGTCCTTCGAGTCCGAGCCGGAGTTCCAGCCCGCCGTGCGCTCGGCGGTGCTCGGCGCGCTGACGATCGCCGGGGACAACGCGCTGCTCAAGGCCGTGCTCGAGAGCGGGCACACCGGCGACACCGACCTGCTGCCCTACATCTTCCAGTCGCAGACGATCATCGACACCGCCTCGGGGTTCCTCTTCGACCTCGTGGTCGAGCACTTCCCCGACCTGCCGCTGCGCGGGGAGGAGCTGGCCGTGTCGTTGGAGTCGGTCATCCGGCTGGCCCTGTCCCACCTCACCCAGCCCCACCACCCGCCGGAGCGCACCGCCGACGACCTGTCCTGGGTGGTCGGAGCGGTGCTCGCCGGGGTCGAGGCGCAGCAGGCGGCAGCAGCCGCGCCGTAGGGTGTGGCCCATGTGTGGGCGCTACGCATCCAGCCGCAAGCCGGACGACCTGGCCGAGGAGTTCGAGATCGACCGCGCCCGGCTGAGCGAGACCGTGGTGGCGCCGCTGGAACCGGACTACAACGTCGCTCCCACCAAGCAGGTCTACGCCGTCGTGGACCGTCCGGAGCGCGACGGGAACGCGGCCGAGCGACAGCTGCGGGTGCTGCGCTGGGGCCTGGTCCCGTTCTGGGCCAAGGACCCCTCCATCGGTAACCGGATGATCAACGCCCGCATGGAGACCGTCACGGAGAAGCCGGCCTTCCGGCAGGCCTTCGCCAAGCGGCGCTGCCTGCTGCCTGCCGACGGCTACTACGAGTGGTACGCCACCGAGCAGAGGACGAAGGCCGGCAAGCCCCTCAAGCAGCCGTTCTACATCCACCCGGCCGACGGGTCGGTGATGGCCATGGCCGGGCTCTACGAGATCTGGAAGGACCCCACCCGCGAGGACGACGACCCGGAGCGGTTCCGGTGGACCTGTACGGTCCTGACCACGACCGCGGAGGACGCCGTGGGGCACATCCACGACCGGATGCCGCTGCTGGTCGAGCCCGAGCGCCGCGCCGAGTGGCTCGACGCAGGTGTCGACGTCGACCGTGCCCGCGAGCTGCTCGTGCCCGCGGCGCCCGGCCGGTTGGAGGCCTACCCGGTGTCGACCCAGGTCAACAACGTGCGCCACAACGGGCGGGAGCTCGCCGAGCCGCTGCCGGCCGAGGACGTGCCCGACGGTGTCGCCGAGCGCGCCGCGGGCGGGTCGGCATGACGGAGATCCGCACGTGGGGCACCCCGCAGGGCGACGCCCGGTTGCACGTGGACCGGGCTCGGAGCCCCCGGGCGACCCTCTTCCTCCAGCACGGCGCCGGAGGTGGCCCCGACGCTCCCGACCTCGTCGCCCTCGCGGTTGCCCTGCCGCCCCAGGGGATCTCCGTGATCCGGCTCGAGCAGCCCTGGCGCGTCGCCGGGCGCAAGGTCGCCACGGCGCCGGCGAGCCTGGACACCGCGGCGGTGGCCGTCGTCGACCGCCTGCGCTCCCGGACCCCCCTGATCCTCGGTGGCCGCAGCGCCGGCGCCCGGAGCTCGTGCCGCATCGCCCACCACCTCGGTGCGTCGGCCGTCCTCGCGCTCTCGTTCCCCCTGCACCCCCCGGGCAAGCCCGAGAAGTCGCGGGCCGACGAGCTCGCGGCGGTCCGGGTGCCGACGCTGGTGGTCCAGGGCGAGCGTGATCCCTTCGGCACACCCGGGGAGTTCCCCCCCGACCAGCCGCTGGTCGTCGTACCCGCTGCGGACCACGGGCTGAAGGCGCCCCAGCGCAGCGGCGTGACCCCCGACGACATCGCCCAGATCGTGGTCGAGAGCGCGCTGGAGCTCATCGAGCAGCGCTTGCTCTGAGCGCAGCGGACGGGCAGGCGTCGGGAATCATCGGCGCGGGCCCGGCGTTCCTCCCATGTCGAGCGGTCGTGAGACCTCGACGAGACCCGATCGAGCAGGAAGGGGACCCCCGTGGTGTGCGCGACGATGGCGGCCGAACCAGTGAGTCGGACGCTGCCGGTAGGCTGGCGAACAATGTCTGACGATGTCACCACCCCTTCCGAGCCGGCGCCTGAGACGCAGGAGCAGCGGGCGGAGCGCTTCGAGCGCGACGCGCTTCCCTACCTCGACCAGCTCTACTCCGCCGCGATGCGGATGACGCGCAACCCCTCCGACGCCGAGGACCTGGTCCAGGAGACGTTCGCGAAGGCCTATGCGGCCTTCCACCAGTTCAAGCAGGGCACGAACCTCAAGGCGTGGCTCTACCGCATCCTGACCAACACGTTCATCAACAGCTACCGCAAGAAACAGCGTGAGCCTCAGCAGTCGATGAGCGAGGACGTCGAGGACTGGCAGCTCGCGCGCGCCGAGTCGCACACCTCGAGCGGGCTGAAGTCGGCCGAGATGGTCGCCCTGGAGCACCTGCCCGACAGCGACGTGAAGGACGCCCTCAACCAGCTGCAGGAGGAGTTCCGGCTCGCGGTCTACCTCGCGGACGTCGAGGGATTCCCCTACAAGGAGATCGCCGAGATCATGGACACGCCGATCGGCACCGTGATGTCGCGTCTGCACCGTGGCCGACGCCAGCTGCGCACCATGCTGGCCGACTACGCCCGCGATCGCGGCATGCGCGTCGACGCCGACGGCAACCCGGTGCGAGCCGTGGAAGGAGCGACGACATGAGCTGCGGGGACCCGAACGACACCGACTGCGCTGCCGCTCTGGAGCGGATGGTCTTCTTCATCGACAACGAGCTGGCCGACGCCGACGCCGCCACCATCAAGCAGCACCTCGACGACTGCGCGCCGTGCGTCGACCACTTCGTGCTGGAGCGGGCGGTCAAAGCCCTGGTGGCGCGCTCCTGCGCCGAGCGTGCGCCCGACGAGCTGCGCCAGAAGGTGATCGTCTCCATCCGCCAGGAGATCCAGGTCCGCTACGGCGAGACCGGTCCTGCCTGAGCTGAGCGCTCCCAGGCCCTGCCGCTGCCGGTCAGCGGCCCCATGAAACGACGACGACCCCGTGCCTGGTGCACGGGGTCGTGGTGTCTCGCTTCGATCGGTCAGGCGTTGGGGCGCTTGCCGTGGTTCGCGCCCTTCTTCTTGCGCGCGCGGCGCTTGCGACCGGTCTTACCCATGGTGTCTCCTCTGCACGGCCCGTGAATCGACGGACCGGTGGACTGTGGAACACCCCAGTCTCTCAGAGAGGCGGACGTCATAGGAAATGGCCGCCCCGACGACCAGTTCCTGTGACGTCCGCGGGTGGGTTGCCGGGAGGTGCGGGCATGCTGGAGGCATGAGCCACCACGAGGCAACGCGCACCTTCACCGTCACGACGTCCGACACCGCCCGAGCGGTCGGCTCGGGATCGCTGGAGGTGCTCGGCACGCCGGTACTGCTGGCCTGGGCGGAGGCCACCACCTGCACCGCCGCCGAGGAGCTGCTGACCGAGGGACAGACCACCGTCGGCACCCGGATGTCCCTCGAGCACCGTGCGGCCAGCAGGGTCGGCGACGTCGTCCGCGTGATGGTGCGCCAGGTGCACCGCGACGGTCGGCTGCTGCGCTTCGAGGTCACCGCCGTGGCCGACGACACCGGGTCGGTGCTCGGCCACGGGGACGTGACCCGGGTGGTCGTCGACGCCGAGCGCTTCCTCGCCCGCCTGGGCTGAGGCGGTGGTCGTCGGACCGGGTCGACGACCTCCGGATCAGATCCCGAGCGTGTTGCGCGGGTAGGCGGCCTTGACGTCGGTGATGACGTTGACCAGGTAGGGCACGTTCGCCGCGAACGCCCGGTCCATGGCTGGACCGATCTGCCTCGGGTCGGTGACCATCTCACCGGCGCCGCCCAGGGCCGTCACCACCTCGTCGTACGCCGTGCGCGGGGCGAGGTCGGCGATCACGTCGTAGCCGTAGAGCATCTGCATGGGGCCCTTCTCCAGCGCCCAGGCGGAGTTGTTGCCCATGACCATGACGACCGGCAGGTCGTGCCGCACCAGGGTGTCGACGTCCATCAGCGACATGCCGGCGGCACCGTCGCCGAAGAGCACCACCACCTGCGCCGAGGGCCGCACGATCCGAGCTGCGATCGCGGCGCCCATGCCGGCGCCGAGGCAGCCGTAGGGGCCGGGGTCCAGCCAGCCGCCGGGACGCTGCGGCTCGATGTACTTGCCGGCGAAGGAGACGAAGTCGCCGCCGTCGCCGATGACGACCGAGTCGTCGGCCAGCCGGGGCAGCAGCTCGCCGTAGATCCGCGCCGGGTGGATGGGGTCGGCCTCGGCGTCGAGCAGCTCGCGGTCCCGTTCCGCGGCGGCCTGGACGGTGTCCTGGAGACGCGCGACCCAGGAGGACCAGTCGGGCTTCCGCCGCTGCTGCCCCAGGGCGGCCAGCACCCCGTCCAACGCCTTGCCGAGGTCGCCGTACGCCGACGCGGCCAGCTCGGCGTGGCCCGCGACCTGGGCCTGGGAGTCGGCGACGTGCACGGTCTTGGCCACCGGCGCGCCCTCCTTGCCGCCGAAGACGCCGTACGAGAGCCGGAAGTCCAGGGGCGTGCCGACCACGACCACCAGGTCGGCCTGACCGAGAGCGACCGAGCGGGCCTTGGTCACCAACAGCTCGTGACCGCCGGGGATGATGCCGCGCCCCATGCCGTTGGCCAGGGCGGGCAGCCCGGCGGTCTCCACGAGGCGACGGGCGGACTCCTCCGCGCCGTCGAGCCACACGTCGCTGCCCAGCACCAGCACGGGCCGCTCGGCCTCCGAGAGCAGGCGGGCGACGGTCGTGACCGCGTCCGGGTCGGGCTCCGCGCCCTCGACGGGGGAGTACGTCGGGCGCTCCACCGTGGCGTTGTCGAAGAACGCGTCGAGCGGGACGTCGAGGAACGCCGGGCCGCGGTGGGAGGTGCGGGCCGAGGTGAACGCCCGGTGCATCTCGTCGGCGACGTCGGAAGCCCGGTGGGCGGTGCGTGCCGACTTGGTGACCGGTGCCACGAGCGGGACGTGGTCGAGCTCCTGCAGGCTGCCCTGGCCCCAGCGGTTGGCCGGGGCCCGCCCGCCGACCACCACGAGCGGGGACCCGCTGAAGTAGGCCTGGGTGATGGGGCTGATGCCGTTGGTGATGCCCGGTCCGGCGGTCAGCACGGCGAGACCCGGCACCCGGGTCAGCTTGCCGACGGCCTCGGCGGCGAACACGGCGGTCTGCTCGTGGCGGACGTCGAGCAGCGTCATGGGCGGGTCGGCGTGGACCGCGGCGTCGTACATCGGGAAGACGTGGGCGCCCGACAGGGTGAACATCGTCTCGACGCCGTGGGAGGCGGCCACCGCCACCGCGTGCGTGCCGCTGTGGCCCTCCACGGCGCCGTCTGCGACCTCCGCGGGGGCGTTGGCGGCCGGGGTGTCGGCGGCGTGGGGCGCGTCGGCGCCGGGGGTCTGGTTGGGGTCCTGACTCATGGAGCCGAACCTATCCGGCCCGGCGGACCCGGACAGCGACTCAACCGGATAACACCCCCTACGCTGGGGGCGTGGCGTCCTTGACCGAGCTGGCCCAGGCGCACGGCGACCTGACGCCGGCGGACGAGGCCTGGCTGGCGCTCCTCGTCGCCGACTGGCAGATCATCGCCGACCTGTCCTTCGCCGACCTCGTGCTGTGGCTGCCCGACCGGGAGGGCCGCGGGTTCTGGGCGGCCGCGCAGATGCGCCCCACCACGGGCCCGACCGCCCACGTCGACGACGTCGTGGGCACCTTCGTCCCGCCGGGTCGCCGGCCGCTCATCGACGCCGCGCTGGCCCAGGAGCGGGTGGTGCGCGAGGGCGACCCGGAGTGGCGTGACGAGGTGCCGGTCCGCGTCGAGGCCATCCCGGTGCGCCGCGGGAACCGGATCATCGCCGTCATCGGGCGCAACACCAACCTGCTGGGGGTGCGGACCCCGTCGCGGCTGGAGCTGTCCTACCTGCAGACCGCCACCGACCTGACCCAGATGATCGCGCGCGGCCAATTCCCCTACCCCGGGCAGCGCTCGGACCACACGGACTCACCCCGGGTGGGGGACGGGTTCGTCCGCGTCGACGCCGCCGGGGCGGTCACCTACGCCAGCCCCAACGCCCTGTCGGTCTACCGACAGCTCGGCCTGGCCACCGACCTCACCGGGCTCGACCTGGCCGCGACCACCCGCTCCCTGGTGCCACCCGGTCACCGAGCGGACGAGGAGACGCTCAGCGCCGTCCTCGGCGGGCGCGTTCCGCGCGACACCGAGATCGGCGGCGGGGCCCGCGTCGTCATCGCCCGTTCCATCCCGCTGCGCGACCTCGAGGGTCACCTCGGGGCCCTGGTGCTGTTCCGCGACGTCACCGACCTCCGCAGCCGGGACCGCGAGCTGCTCACCAAGGACGCCACCATCCGCGAGATCCACCACCGGGTGAAGAACAACCTGCAGACGGTCGCGGCGCTGCTGCGCCTGCAGGCGCGTCGCATGCAGGTGCCGGAGGCCCGGGACGCGCTCGAGGAGGCGGTACGCCGCGTCGGCTCGATCGCTCTGGTCCACGAGACGTTGAGCCAGTCCCTCGACGAGCACGTCGACTTCGACGAGATCGCCGACCGGCTCCGCACCACCGTGGCCGACGTCAGCTCGGGCGTCGCGTCGTCGTCCGGGGTGATCACCTCCTCGCGGACGGGATCCTTCGGGACCGTCCCGGGGGAGGTGGCCACCGCGCTGGCGATGGTGCTGACCGAGCTCGTGCAGAACGCTGCCGAGCACGCCTTCCCCACGGGGCCCGGTCACGTCGCGGTCGCCGCCGACCGCCGGGAGACCGGGTGGCTGGTCACCGTCAGCGACGACGGCGTGGGGCTGCCGGACGACTTCGACCTGGAGCGATCCTCCAGCCTGGGGCTGTCGATCGTGCGCACGCTCGTGGAGTCCGAGCTCGGCGGTTCGATCGAGATCGGGGCCGGCCCGGACGGGGGGACGACAGTGCGACTGGTGGTGCCGGCACGCTGAGCGCGTTCGCCGGTCCCGAACTCTTTGCAGCCTTCAGGCAGGTGCCGCCGGCGTCAGGCGGTGGTCCGCACCCGGGCGCGGGCGTTGCGGCGCTTCAGGGCGCGCCGCTCGTCCTCACTCATCCCGCCCCAGACGCCGTGGTCCTGGCCCGCCTCGAGCGCCCACGCGAGACACTGCTCGCGCACCTCGCACCGACGGCACACCTGCTTGGCCTCCTCGATCTGGAGGATGGCCGGACCGGTGTTGCCGATCGGGAAGAACAGTTCCGGGTCCTCTTCGAGGCACGCGGAACGGTGGCGCCAATCCATGGCGACGGCTCCTTGTCTGGTTCAGGGGGGTGTGGCGGGGGTTGCCGCACGGGTCATCGTCGCCGCTCGCGGTTCTCGTGAAACCCCTCGCGTTCAACGTTCCGGTCGACGGATCCGAGAACGGGGGCGCTGCGATGATCGGGCGGGGGGCCCGACGTGTCGCAGGGTGCCCCCATGACCGATGACTGGTCGATCGTGTCAAAGTCCGGGGTGCCCGATCAAGGTTTTGCCCTGGTTGGTTTGGTCACATGCTCGCGGAGCAGTCCCAGCAGCGGAAATGCCACCGATGCGCTAGACGCGCCTGCCCCGGCCGGACCACGACGTCGGACGGCGCGCGACCCCGGACGCTGACCTGGCGCGCCGTACGATCGCGGGTGTGACCGACGCGAACCCGCCCTCACGACGGCCCTCGCGTCGCGTCCGTGACCTGCTCCCGCCCGGCGCACCCGCGCCGCTGCTGGTGGCGTGCGGGCTGGCCGTGCTGGAGGCGGTCGCCCTGGTGCTGCAGGGCCTCCTGCTGCTGCCGGCCCTCGAGGGGGAGCGGCTCACCATGGGTCTGACCTCGACGCTGTTCTTCACGATGTACGGCGTCGGGCTGGCCTGGTGCGCCTGGTGCCTGGCCCGTGGCCAGTCGTGGGCCCGCGCCCCCGTGGTCCTCGCCCAGCTGATCCAGGTGCTCCTGGGGTTCGGCTTCTGGGGCGGCGACACCACGGCGGTGGCGGTGGTGCTCGTCGTGGTCGGCCTGGCCGTGCTCGCGGGTGTCTTCCACCCCCGCTCGCTGGCCGCGCTGGACCACGACCACTGACGCACCGAGGGGTGCCGGTGGGCTAGCCCGGTCGTTGGTCCTCGAGGTTGCGACGCAGGTCGGCGAGGGTGCGGCTCAGCAGCCGCGAGACGTGCATCTGGCTGATGCCGAGCTCCTCGGCGATCTGCGACTGCGTCATGTTGCGGAAGAACCGCAGCAGCAAGATGCGCTTGGCCCGGGGGTCCAGCGCGTCCAGCAGCGGCTTGACCGTCTCCCGGTCCACCACCGCGTCGAGCGCGTCGTCGTAGTCGCCGAGCTGCTCGATGACCGCGCCGACCTCGCCACCGGGGTCCGGGGCGTCCAGGGACAGCGGGCTGTAGGCGTTCGCCGACTCCAGACCCTCGAGGATCTCCTCCTCGCTCAGACCGGCGTGCTTGGCGATCTCCGCGACCGTAGGGCTGCGGCCGAGCTGCTGCCCGACGTCGGCGACGGCCTGGTTGATGATGGCCTGCATCTCCTGCAGCCGGCGGGGGACCCGGATCGTCCAGCCGCGGTCACGGAAGTGGCGCTTGACCTCGCCCATGATGGTGGGCGTCGCGAAGGTCGAGAAGGCTACGCCGCGGTCGGTGTCGAAGCGGTCGATGGCCTTGATGAGCCCGATCGTCGCCACCTGGACGAGGTCCTCGTGGGGCTCGCCACGGTTGCCGAAGCGGCGCGCGAGGTACTCCGCGAGCGGCAGGTGGAGCTCGACGAGGGCGTCACGGACACGTGCGGCCTCGTCGCCCTCCGCGGCCTGCATCTGCGCGAAGAGCGCCGCGGTGCGGGCGTGGATGTCGTTCGTGTCGTTGCTGCGCGTGTGCGTCCTCGACGACGCCCCGGGCGCGGTCTGGTCGGTCGTCACGGGTGCTGCCCTGCGCTGCGCGAGAGGGTGAGGACGAGCCGGTCGTCGTGGACCTCCGAGCGGGCGTGCGTCGTGAGAGCGGTGAGCACGCGCCACGCGAAGCCCTGCTCGGAGGGCTGCTTCGGCTCGGTGCAGGTCGCGCCGACGGCCACGGTCATGGTGGCGCCGCCGAGCCAGAAGGTGCAGTCCAGCTGCGTGGCCGGGGCGGCCTGGGGAAGCAGGATCGCGCACGCCTCGTCAACGGCGATCCTGAGGTCCTCGATGTCGTCGAGGGTGAAGTTGATGCGGGCGGCGAGGCCGGCCGTGGCCGAACGCAGCACGGCCAGGTAGGCGCTGTCGGCCGGCAGCCGCAGCTGCGCGTCCGGCGGTGACTCGATGTCCACGTGGTGGAGGCTCCCGTTCAGCGATCGCGACGGACCCGGTCGCAGATCGGGACCGTCGCGGTGTCGTCGTGGTGGTGCAGGACCAGCGGAGGGGGCGCCCGGTGGGGCGCCCCCGTCACGCTCAGCTCTTCTTGGTCTCCGCGAAGATCTCGGAGATCTCGGCGATCTTGGCCAGCAGGTCGTCGGCCACCGAGGCGTCCATCGAGCCCTTGGTGCCGGACGCGCCGGCGAGCTTCGTGGCCTCGTTGAACAGCGTGTGCAGCTGCGGGTACTTCTCGAAGTGCGGCGGCTTGAAGTAGTCGGTCCACAGCACCCACAGGTGGTGCTTGACGAGCTCGGAGCGCTGCTCCTTGATGACCACGGCGCGGGTGCGGAAGTCCGGGTCGTCGTTGTCGGCCAGCTTGCCGATGATCGCCTTGATCGACTCCGCCTCGATGCGGGCCTGCGCGGGGTCGTAGACACCACAGGGCAGGTCGCAGTGGGCGTGGACTTCGAGCGTGGGAGCGAAGATTCGCGCGAGCATGCAGGGTCCTTTCTCGTCGGTGCGGACGGAGGAGACTTCCTCGGTCCCCTGCGACACTACTCCGTGGCCCAGTGCTCGTGGGGGCGGCTCGGGAAGAGTCCGGCGAGCCTCACCCCTGAGGGGTCAGGAAGGGCCGGCAGCGGTCGCCGGTGAGGACGGAGGGAGCCCGGGTGAGGACGCGGTGACGGGTCGACGCGTGGGACTGGCACGGGTCCAGGGGCGCTCCATGCTGCCGACGCTGGTCCCGGGCGATCTGCTGCTCGTCGTCCACGGCGGGCGTCCGCGGATCGGGCGGCTGGTCGTCGTACGCCTGCCGGACGGGACGGTGGCGGTGAAGCGGGCGGTACGACGTGGGCCCGACGGTTGGTGGGTGGAGCGGGACAACCCCCGTGAGGGGGTGGACTCCTGGCTGGTCGGGGCCGTGCCCGAGGACCGGGTGGTGGCCCGGGTGCTGGGACGGGTCTGGCCGTGGCGGCGGCGGGGGCTGTGCCAGACTGAGCCCGACTGAGAGCCCGCAGGGCGCCGGCGGAAACGACCGCTGAGCCCTCCCACGGATCCCACCACCCCACGGATCCTCCCGCTCCGCAACCCCCTCGCGAAAGCCTGCTGCCACGCCATGACCGCGCCCCTCCCACCGTCCGGCCCCGTTGCGGACCCCGCCGTGAGCACCGCCGCCGCCGAGCTCGCCGCAGCCCGCGCCGCCTCGCCCGTCTTCGCGCTGCACGAGGGCGGGAAGATGGCCATCGCCAGCACGGTGGCGCTGGAGAACCGCGACGACCTGTCGCTGGCCTACACCCCCGGGGTGGCCGAGGTGTGCGAGGCCATCGCCGCCGACCCGGCGCTGGTGCGCGACTACACCTGGGTCTCCAACACCGTCGCCGTGGTCACCGACGGCACCGCGGTGCTGGGGCTGGGCGACATCGGCCCCGCCGCCGCGATGCCCGTCATGGAGGGCAAGGCCGTGCTGTTCAAGCAGTTCGGTGGCGTGGACGCGGTCCCGATCTGCCTGGACACCACCGACACCGACGAGATCGTCGAGACCGTCGTGCGGCTGGCGCCGTCCTTCGGCGGGATCAACCTCGAGGACATCTCCGCGCCCCGGTGCTTCGAGATCGAGCAGCGGCTCCAGGAGCGGCTCTCGATCCCGGTCTTCCACGACGACCAGCACGGCACCGCGGTCGTGGTGGCCGCGGCCCTGGAAGGCGCGTTGACCCTGACCGGACGCCGCCACGAGGACACCCGGGTGGTGATCTCCGGTGCCGGCGCCGCCGGAGTCGCGGTGGCTCGCATCCTGCTCGCAGCCGGCATCACCGACCTGGCCGTCACCGACCGTCGCGGAGTGCTGAACTCGCAGCGTCACGACCTCACCCCGGTGAAGCGGGCGCTCGCCGTCGACACCGCCGACCGGACCGGCCGCACCGGCTCGCTGGCCGACGTGCTGGCCGGCGCCGACGTCTACATCGGCGTCTCGGGAGGAAGCGTCCCCGAAGAAGTCGTGGCCACGATGGCCGACGACGCCATCATCTTCGGGCTGGCCAACCCCACCCCCGAGGTCCACCCCGAGGTGGCTCACCGTCACGCCGCCGTGGTCGCGACGGGCCGGTCGGACTTCCCCAACCAGATCAACAACGTGCTGGCCTTCCCGGGCATCTTCCGGGGCGCCTTCGACGCCCGGGCCACCGCGATCACCGAGGCGATGAAGCTGGCCGCGGCCGGCGCCATCGCAGGCCTGGTGCGCGACGACCTGCGCCCCGACTACATCGTGCCCTCGCCGTTCGACCCTCGTGTGGGCCCGGCCGTCGCTGCGGCCGTCGCCGCCGCTGCCGCCCACCCCGGCTGATCAGGCTCTGCGGACGCGGCAAACCTCACAACCGGGAGGCTCGGCCGTCCGCCGCGGCTAGGGTCGAGAGATGTTCGCCGTCTACGCCGAGTCCTTCTCCTCCGACGCCCCGCTCGACGGTCTGGTGGTGGGGGAGCGCCCCGACCCCGAGGTCCCCGACGGGTGGACCACCGTCACCGTCGAGGCCGCCTCGCTGAACCACCACGACCTGTGGTCGCTGCGCGGCGTGGGCCTGCGCGAGGAGGCGCTGCCGATGATCCTGGGCTGCGACGCCGCCGGGCTCGACGAGGACGGCAACGAGGTCGTCGTCCACGCGGTCATCTCGTCGGAGTCGTGGACCGGTGACGAGACCTTCGACCCCCGGCGCTCGCTGCTGAGCGAGCGGCACCAGGGCACGTTCGCCGACAAGGTCGCCGTACCCCGCAGCAACGTGGTGCCCAAGCCCGCCTCGCTCTCCTTCGAGGAGGCCGCGTGCCTGCCCACGTCCTGGCTGACGGCGTACCGGATGCTCTTCACCCAGGGCGGGCTCAAGCCGGGCGACTCGGTGCTCGTGCAGGGCGCCGGCGGCGGCGTGGCCACCGCCCTGATCACGCTGGCGCGCGCCGGTGGCCTGCGCGTCTGGGCGACCAGCCGCGACGAGGCCAAGCGGGCGCGCGCGCTCGAGATCGGCGCCCACGAGGTCTTCGAGAGCAACGCCAAGCTCCCCGGCAAGGTCGACGCGGTCATGGAGACCGTGGGTCGCGCCACCTGGTCGCACTCGATCCGCTCGCTGCGTCCCGGTGGCGCGATCGTCATCAGCGGTACGACGAGCGGGCCCAAGCTCGACGACGCCGAGCTGACCCGGATCTTCTTCCTCCAGCTGCGCGTCATCGGATCGACCATGGGCACCCGTCAGGAGCTGGCCTCGCTCGTGCAGATGCTCGACGCCACCGGCACCAAGCCCCTCATCGACCGTTCGATGCCCATGGAGCAGGCCGCGGACGGCTTCGCCGCCATGGCCGACGGCGACGTGTTCGGCAAGGTCGTCTTCACCCGCTGACGGGTTGCCGGTTTCACCGGGGACCCGGTGAAACCGGCACTTCCCGAGCGAAACATCGCTCGGGAAGTGCCAAAATCACCAGGGACCCGGTGAAACCGACCGGACGATCAGTCGTCGTCGGGGTCGTCGAGCCGCGCCAGCCAGGTGGCCAGCCGCTCGACGGGCACCTCGAAGTCGGGGTGGAGGTCGACGAACTCCTGGAGCCGGTCGGCGAGCCAGGCGATGCTGACGTCCTCGTCGCCGCGACGGCCCAGGAGCTCCTCGATGCCTCGATCGGTGAAGTACACGGTGGTGCCGCAGCCCTCAGCGGAACGAGTCCGCGAGCAGCCCCTCCAGCTCCTTCTTGTGCCGGCTGGCCTGACCCACGGCCGGTGAGGTCGAGCTCGACCGCGACACCAGGGTCATCGGCACGGGCAGCTCCTCGCGCAGGTTCAGCGCCATGTGGGGCCACGGGCCCATGTTCGCCGGCTCGTCCTGCACCCAGCGGATCTCCGAGAGGTGGGGGAACTTCTCCAGCTCCGCCAGCAGCTCGTCGACCGGGCGCGGGTAGAGCTGCTCGAGGCGCAGGATCGCGGTCGTGGGCTCGTCACCCTCCCGCTTCTTGCGCTCGTTCATCAGGTCCCAGGTGATGCGGCCCGAGCAGAGCAGCACCGTCTCCACCTTCTCGGCGTCGACCACGGCGTCGCCCGTCACCGGCCGGAAGGTGCCCTCGGTGAAGTCCTCGGGGCGCGAGGCGGCCTCCTTGCGCTTGAGCATCGACTTCGGGGTGAAGACGATGAGGGGCCGGTGCTTCTCGCCCAGCGAGTGCTGCCGGAGCAGGTGGAAGTAGCTCGCAGGTGTCGAGGGCTGGGCCACCACGAACGCGTCGTCGGCGGCCATGGTCAAGAAGCGCTCGATGCGGGCCGATGAGTGGTCGGGCCCCTGTCCCTCGTAGCCGTGCGGCAGCAGCAGCACGACGCCGGACTGCTGGCCCCACTTGGTCTCACCGGAGGTGATGTACTCGTCGATCACGGTCTGGGCGCCGTTGACGAAGTCGCCGAACTGCGCCTCCCAGAGCACCAGCGCCTCGGGGCGCGCCACCGAGTAGCCGTACTCGAACCCGAGCGCGGCGTACTCACTGAGCAGCGAGTCGTAGACGTAGAACTTCGCCTGGTCCTCCGCGAGGTTCGACAGCGGCGTCCACTCGTCGGCGTTGCGCCGGTCGATGATCGTCGCGAAGCGCGACACGAAGGTGCCGCGCCGGGAGTCCTGACCGGCCAGACGGACCGGGCGGCCCTCCATGAGCAGCGAGCCGAACGCCAGGATCTCACCGGTGCCCCAGTCGATCGGGCCCTCGGTGATCGCGGCGGCGCGACGCTGCAGCTGCGGCAGCACCTTCGGGTGCACGGTGAAGCCGTCGGGCGCGTTGACGTGCGCGTCGGAGATCCGCTTCAGGGTCTCCTTGCTGATGGCGGTCTTCGCCTCGGGGCTCGGCTTCTCCGGGTAGTCGGGGACCGTCAGCCACTCGTCGGGCTGCGTGTCGGCCTCCCGGACCTCGCTGAAGACCCGCTCGAGCTGCTGCTGGTAGTCCTTGAGGACCTGCTCGGCCTCCTCGATCGTGATGTCGCCACGACCGATGAGGGACTCGGTGTAGAGCTTGCGCACCGAGCGCTTCTGCTCGATCAGGTCGTACATCAGCGGCTGGGTGTACGACGGGTCGTCGCCCTCGTTGTGACCGCGCCGGCGGTAGCACACGAGGTCGATGACGACATCCTTGTTGAAGGCCTGGCGGTACTCGAAGGCCAGCCGGGCGACCCGGATGCATGCCTCGGGGTCGTCGCCGTTCACGTGGAAGATCGGGGCCTGGACCATGCGGGCCACGTCGGTGCAGTAGAGCGACGACCGCGACGCGGACGGCGAGGTGGTGAAGCCGACCTGGTTGTTGACGACGACGTGGATGGTGCCGCCGGTGCGGTAGCCGCGCAGCTGCGAGAGGTTGAGGGTCTCGGCCACCACGCCCTGGCCGGCGAAGGCCGCGTCGCCGTGCACCAGCAGCGGCATGACCGGGAACTCGGCGCCTCGGTCGAGGACGTCCTGCTTGGCGCGCGCGATGCCCTCCAGGACCGGGTCGACGGTCTCGAGGTGGGACGGGTTCGCCGCCACGGAGACGTTGATGGTCGCCCCGGAGCCGGCACTGAACACGCCGTCGGCGCCGAGGTGGTACTTCACGTCGCCGGAGCCCTGGACCGTGCGCGGGTCGATGTTGCCCTCGAACTCGCGGAAGATCTGGTTGTAGGACTTGCCCACGATGTTGGCCAGCACGTTGAGACGGCCCCGGTGGGCCATGCCGATGCAGACCTCCTTGAGGTCGGCCTCGGCCGAGGCCTCGCAGATCTCGTCGATGAGCGGGATGGTGGTCTCCCCGCCCTCCAGGCTGAACCGTTTCTGCCCGACGAACTTGGTCTGCAGGAAGGTCTCGAAAGCCTCGGCCTGGTTGAGCTTGAGCAGGATGCGCAGCTGCTCCTCGCGCGGCGGCTTCTGGTGAGGCTGTTCCACCCGCTGCTGGATCCACCGGCGCTGCTCGGGGTCCTGGATGTGCATGTACTCGATGCCGATGGTGCGGCAGTACGAGTCACGCAGGATCCCGAGGATGCCGCGCAGCTTCATGAAGCGGCGGTCGCCGCCGAAGGAGCCGGTGGCGAACTCGCGGTCGAGGTCCCACAGCGTGAGGCCGTGCTGCTCGATCTCGAGGTCGGGGTGGCTGCGCTGCTGGTACTCCAGCGGATCGGTGTCGGCCATCATGTGGCCGCGCACACGGTAGGCGTGGATCAGCTCGAGGATCCGGGCCTGCTTGCTGATGTCGTCGTCGTGGCTGGTCGAGATGTCCTTCGACCAGCGGATCGGCTCGTAGGGGATCCGCAGCGACCGGAAGATCTCGTCGTAGAAGCCCTCCTCGCCGAGCAGCAGGCCGTGCATCCGCTTGAGGAACTCGCCGGACTGCGCGCCCTGGATGACCCGGTGGTCGTACGTCGAGGTCAGCGTCATCACCTTGCTGACCGCGTTGCGGGTGAGGGTCTCCTCCGAGGCGCCCTGGTACTCCGGCGGATAGTCCATCGACCCCACGCCAAGGATGCAGCCCTGGCCCTTCATCAGGCGCGGCACCGAGTGGTTGGTGCCGATGGTGCCGGGGTTGGTCAGGCTGATGGTGGTGCCCTGGAAGTCCGAGACTCCGAGCTTGCCGCCGCGAGCCTTGCGGATCAGCTCCTCGTAGGCGGTCCAGAACTCCGCGAAGTCCATCGTCTCGGCACCCTTGATGGAGGGCACGAGCAGCTGCCGGGTGCCGTCCTCCTTGGGCAGGTCGATGGCCAGACCGAGGTTGATGTGCGCGGGCTGGATGAGGTTGGGCTTGCCGTCGATGGTGTCGAAGCCGTTGTTCATCTCCGGCATGGAGCGCAGCGCCTTGACCAGGGCGTAGCCGATGACGTGGGTGAAGGAGACCTTGCCGCCGCGGGCACGGGCGAGGTGGTTGTTGATGACGATGCGGTTGTCCCACAGCAGCTTCACCGGCACCGTGCGCACGCTGGTCGCGGTGGGGACGGTGAGGCTCATGTCCATGTTCTGGGCGGTGCGCATGGGCGCGCCGCGCAGCACGGTGAGCTTGGGGTCGTCGCTGGCGTCCGACGGGGGAGCGGGTGGGGTTTCCTTCGGCACCGGCGCCGACTTCTTGACACGCTGCTTGGAGTCCTGCTTGGAGTCCTGCTTGGCCGCCGACTCCTTGGCGCCGGCCTGCTTCGCCGCTGCGGCGCCCTTGGTGCCCTGGGCCGACTTCGCCGACGACGTCTTCTCCGACGACGACGCCGCTGAGGAGCTGGCCGACGTCGTGGCCGGGGCCTTGCCCGCGGACCCGGACGACGGGGTCGAGGTCGACGTCTTGGGCTTGTCCGCAGACTTGCCCCCAGACTTCGCGGCGGGCTTCGTGGCGGTCCCCGACGACTTCGTCGCGGTCCCCGACGACTTCGTCGCGGTCCCCGATGTCTTCGTGGCGGGCGCGGACTTCTTCGCGGCCGGGCCGGATCCGTTGCTGCCGTCGGCGGACGCGTCGGAGGTGTCCTCGGAGCGCCCCTCGAAGTAGGCCAGCCAGGCGCTGTCGACGCTCTGGGGGTCCTCCTGGTAGCGCTCGAACATCTCGTCGACGAGCCACTCGTTGGCGCCGAACTCCGCCACCGGGCTGCCCGAGGCGCTGGATTGGTTGTCTGGACCTGATTCGGCCACGATTGAAGCCTGCCCTCTTCCGCTGCGGTATGGAACTGATGGCCGGACCAAATCTAGACCGTGCGGGACGGCCGCGTGCGGCTGGCTCGACACTCGCCCCGCCCGAACCGGGGTGCGTCGGGCGGCCGACCGGTCCTCACGTGAGACAGAACACGTCGAAACGGTCCCGGCGCCCCACCCTCAGGGGTGGGGGCGTTCCGGCGTGTACGCCTGCGCGACCGGGGGTGTCGGACGATCATGTCCGCATGAGTCGTACGCCGTCCGTGCCCCCGTCTGCGTGCCGCGTCCAGGCGCGTCGAGGCCCGGCGGACGGAATGGCCCCCCGCGGCATGCGCCCACCCCTCGGGTCCGTGGCGGCGGGTGCGCTGGTGCTGGCCGTGCTGTCGGCCTGCACCTCCGAGGCGACCGTGCCCGACACCCCCACGCCCGCGATGGAGGAGCAGACGACCCCGCTGCGGGTTTCGGCGCCGGTGACGAGGGTCGCCGGCCGGCTCTCCGAGGAGGACCGCCTGGCGGTGCGCAGGGAGGTCGAGGCCCTCCTCGCCGACTACGTGACCGCCGCCTTCCTCGACCCCGACACCCCGCCGGACCAGCTGTTCACCGGCTTCACTGCCGGAGCGACCCGGCTCGCCCGCGCCCAGGGCGCCGTGCTCTCGCGTGCCGACCTCGTCGTCGACCCGGCCCGCGCCACCGACACCGACGCTGCGGGAGCCGCGACCGTCGAGGTGGTGAGCGTCGAGGCGCCCGTGAACGTCCTCGCGCCGAAGGGACGACCGGCGGGCGCGACGGCCCGGCTCGACCTGATCCTGACGGTGACCCCACAGCCGAACGACGACACGGCGGCCGACTCGGGGGCGTTGTCGACCGAGGACGTGCGGCTGCGGGGGCGGCTGCTGCTCACCCCCGTCGGCGAGGGGTGGAAGATCTTCGGCTTCGACGTGATCAGGACCGGTCGATGAGCGCCTCCGCCGGCCGGGGGGTGCCTCGGCTCCTCGGCCTCGCGCTGCTGGCCGCGACCCTGCTCGTCGTACCGTCGGCCACCTCGCGCCACACCCCGGCCGGCCTGGTCGCGACCGGTCTGGCGCGCGGGGTCGACCACGACGAGCGCGTGCTGTGGATCCTGGCTCTGGGGTCGGACGCGCGCCCCGGCCAGAACATCACCCGCCAGCGTGCCGACGCCATCCAGATGGTGGGGGTCAACCTGGAGACCGGGAGCGCGGTGAGCATCGGGGTGCCGCGCGACTCCTGGGTGCCGATCCCCGGCTACGGCTCGGACCGGGTCAACGCCGCGCTGACCGCCGGCGGACCCGAGCTGATGGGACGCACCGTCGGGAACCTCGTCGGTGTCCAGCCGGACTACGTCTTCCTCACGTCCTTCACCGGCTTCAAGCAGATGGTCGGCAGCATCGGTGGGGTGACGGTGAACTCCCGGCGCGCCTTCACCGACGACGCCATGGAGGGGTCGATCCGTCGCGGGAAGAACACCTTGAAGCCGTGGGAGGCGCTGTTCTTCTCGCGGGCCCGGCACTTCTTGCCGCGCGGCGACTTCGACCGGTCGGCCAACCAGCAGGAGATGCTGCGCGCCATCCTCCGCCGGGTCCGGCTCATGCAGGACCAGCCCGGCTTCATGGAACGGGCGCTGCTGTCGGTCGCCACGAACCTGACCACGGACCTCTCGCCGGCCGAGCTCTACCGGTTGGCTCAGGCACTGACCGGCATCGACCCCTCGACGATGCCGACCTGCGTGCTGGACGGCAGCTACGGCTTCGTGAATGCCGCCAGCATCATCTTCCCCGACGTCGCCCAGGCACGCCGTCTGGGCAACGAGGCCCGCAACGACGCCCGCTTCGACCGCCCCTGCTGAAGCCGTCGGGTGAAGGGCGAACCGGGCCGGCCCCAGAAGGTGCCCCCGGTAGGATTCGAACCTACGCTCCCGCCTCCGGAGGGCGGTGCTCTATCCCCTGAGCTACGGGGGCCCAGCGTGCGCGGGAAAGCGTACATGAATCGGCGGGCCCGTCTGACCGCTGATATCGCCACCACGGTGCGAGGCGCCCGCCGATACCCTGAGCCGGTGCCCCCCTTGTGCCGCGCTGCCCGACGACCTCACGGACCTCTCGCATGAGAGCCCACGAGGCGGGCGCCCTGCACGCCGACATCAACGTCCGCGGGCCGGCCTGGCTGCGCGAGCCGGTCGACGCCAACGTGCTGGTGCCGCACCTGTGGCCCGGCACCGCCGAGAAGCGTGACGGCGTCCTCCACGTCGGCGGGGTCGACGTCCGCGACCTGGCGTCCGAGGTCGGCACGCCGGCGTACGTCCTCGACGAGGAGGACTTCCGCTCCCGGGCCCGCGCCTTCCGCGAGGCCTTCTCCTCCTACGACGTCTTCTACGCCGGCAAGGCGTTCCTGTGCACCACGGTCGCGCGCTGGGTGGCCGAGGAGGGGCTGGGACTCGACGTGTGCTCCGGCGGGGAGCTGACGGTCGCGCTGCGGGCGGGCACCGACCCGGCCCGGATCGGCTTCCACGGCAACAACAAGTCCACGGTCGAGCTGCGCGCCGCGCTCGAGGCCGGGGTGGGCCGCATCGTGCTGGACTCCTTCGACGAGATCGACCGCCTGGAGCGGCTGACCGTCGAGCTCGGTCGCGTCGCTCCCGTCATGGTGCGCGTCACCGCGGGGGTCGAGGCGCACACGCACGAGTACATCGCCACGGCGCACGAGGACCAGAAGTTCGGCTTCTCCATCAACGCCGGCGACGCCCTGGCCGCGGTGCGCCGCGTCCACGAGGGCGACGGCTTCCACCTGCTCGGGCTCCACAGCCACATCGGCTCGCAGATCTTCGACACCTCGGGCTTCGAGGTCGCGACCCGTCGCGTGCTCGCGCTCCAGGGGCGGGTCCGCGACGAGCTGGGCGTGGAGCTGCCCGAGCTCGACCTGGGCGGCGGGTTCGGGATCGCCTACACGCTCCAGGACGACCCGGCCGACCCCCAGGACCTCGCCTCGGAGCTGACCGCGATCGTCGAGCACGAGTGCCGTGCCCGCGGGTTGTCCGTGCCGCGGCTGGCCATCGAACCGGGACGGGCGATCGTGGGGCCGGCCATGTGCTCGCTCTACGAGGTCGGCACCGTCAAGAAGGTCGCTCTCGACGGCGGCGCGGTGCGCACCTACGTCTCGGTCGACGGTGGCATGAGCGACAACATCCGTACCGCGCTCTACGACGCCGACTACTCCGCGTCGCTGGCCTCACGCGCCTCCGAGGCGCCGGTCGTGCTCGGGCGCGTCGTGGGCAAGCACTGCGAGGCCGGCGACATCCTGGTCAAGGACGAGTTCCTGCCCGGCGACGTCGCCCCCGGCGACCTGCTGGCCGTCCCCGGCACGGGGGCCTACTGCTGGTCGATGGCCAGCAACTACAACCACGCCCTCCGCCCGCCGGTGGTCGCGGTCCGCGGGGGCAGCGCCCGCGTCGTCGTACGCCGTGAGTCGGTCGACGACCTGCTGGCCACCGATGTCGGTGCCGTGGCCGTCGTCGGGGAGCCGGTCGGGGACAATGCAGGGACGACCACCACCGGGACCGGCCCGACCACCAGCCCGCACGAGGAACGAGAGCAGTGAACACGATGCCCGAGGACGTCCCGACGAGCTCGCCTCGTCGATCCGTGCGCGTGGGCCTGCTGGGCTGTGGCTCGGTCGGCAGCCAGGTGGTGCGCCTCCTCACCGAGCAGGCCACCGACCTCGAGGCGCGCGTGGGTGCCCCGGTCGAGCTGGTCGGCGTCGCCGTACGCCGCCTCGACGCGCGCCGCGAGGTCGACGTGCCGACCCACCTGCTGACCACCGACGCCGCCGGGCTCGTCGCCTCCGGGGTCGACGTCGTGATCGAGGTCATCGGCGGCATCGAGCCCGCCCGCACCCTGATCCTCAGCGCGCTGGAGCACGGTGCCAGCGTGGTGACGGCGAACAAGGCGCTGCTGGCCGAGGACGGCTCGACGCTGTTCGCCGCCGCCGAGAAGCACAACCGCGACCTCTACTACGAGGCAGCCGTCGCGGGCGCCATCCCGATCCTGCGTCCGCTGCGCGAGTCCCTCGCCGGCGACCGGGTCCGCCGCGTGCTCGGCATCGTCAACGGCACCACCAACTTCATCCTCGACAAGATGGACACCTCCGGCGCCGGGTTCTCCGAGGCGCTGGAGGAGGCCCAGACGCTCGGCTACGCCGAGGCCGACCCGACGGCCGACATCGAGGGCTTCGACGCCGCGGCCAAGGCCGCGATCCTGGCCAGCCTCGCCTTCCACACCCGGGTGGTGGCCGCGGACGTCTACCGCGAGGGCATCACCGACGTGAGCGCGGCCGACGTCGCCTCGGCCCGTGAGATGAACGCCGTGGTCAAGCTGCTGGCGATCTGCGAGCTGACCGACGGCCCGGACGGTCCCGCCGTCTCGGCGCGCGTGCACCCCGCGATGATCCCGCGCAGCCACCCGCTCGCCAGCGTGCGGGAGGCCTTCAACGCCGTCTTCGTCGAGAGCGAGGCGGCCGGCGAGCTGATGTTCTACGGCCCCGGCGCCGGCGGCGCCCCCACGGCCTCGGCGGTGCTGGGCGACTTCGTCACGGTGGCGCGCAACCGGCTCGTCGACGTGCGGGGTGCCGGCGAGTCCGCGTACGCCGAGCTGGCGGTCCGCCCGATGGGGGAGACCACCACGCGCTACCACGTGGCAGTCGACGTCGACGACCGTGCGGGTGTCCTGGCGGCGGTCGCGCAGGCGTTCGCCGAGCACGGCGTGTCGATCCAGACCGTGCGTCAGGAGGGCCGCGGTGACGACGCCCAGCTCGTGGTCGTCTCGCACCGCGCCAGCGACGCCGCACTGTCGGCGACGGTCGCGGCGCTGCACACCATGCCCGAGGTCCGCGACGTCTCCTCGGTGATGCGGGTCGAGGGAGAGGGCGAGTGAGCGTGCAGGCAGCCAACCTCTCCGCGAGCCGCGCCGACGGGCGGGGAGGCGCTCACCAGTGGCGCGGCGTGATCGAGGAGTACCGCGACTGGCTGCCGCTGCCGGACGGCACCCCGACGTTCACCCTCCGCGAGGGCGGCACGCCCCTCATCGACAGCCCGTGGCTCTCCGAGCTCACCGGGGCGCAGGTGTGGATCAAGGTCGAGGGCGACAACCCGACCGGCTCCTTCAAGGACCGGGGCATGACGGTGGCGCTGTCGGTGGCCGTCGGTCAGGGGGCGGAAGCCGTCGTGTGCGCCTCGACCGGCAACACCAGCGCCTCGATGGCCGCCTACGCGGCCCGCGCGAAGGTCAAGCCGCTCGTGCTCGTGCCCCAGGGCAAGATCGCGGCCGGCAAGCTCGCTCAGGCGATCGTGCACGGGGCGCAGGTCATCATGGTGCGCGGCAACTTCGACGACTGCCTGCGGATGTCGCGCGAGCTCGCCGAGCACTACCCGGTCGCCCTGGTGAACTCCGTCAACCCCTACCGCCTCGAGGGGCAGAAGACCGCCGCCTTCGAGATCGTCGACTTCCTCGGCGACGCCCCCGACGTGCATGTGCTGCCGGTCGGCAACGCGGGCAACATCTCGGCGTACTGGAAGGGCTACACGGAGTACGCCGGCGCCGGTCGTGCCTCGCACCGCCCGATGATGATCGGCTGGCAGGCCGAAGGGGCGTCCCCGCTGGTCCAGGGCGCCCCGGTGGCCTCGCCCGAGACGGTGGCCTCGGCCATCCGGATCGGCAATCCGGCCTCCTGGCACCTCGCGGTCGCGGCGACCGAGCAGTCCGGTGGACGCTTCGGAGCCGTCACCGACGAGGAGATCCTCACCGCCCAGCGACGCCTCGCCGCGTCCGAAGGCATCTTCGTCGAGCCGGGTTCTGCGGCGAGCGTGGCCGGCCTGCTGCAGGACGTCGCGGCCGGCACGGACTTCTCCGGCAAGACCTTGGTCGTCACCGTGACCGGGCACGGTCTCAAGGACATCGACACGGCGCTGTCGACCTTCACCGACCTCGTCGACAACGTCGTCGAGGCCGACGCCTCCGCGGCCGCTCGCGCGGCCGGCCTCGCGTGAGCGCCCGCCTCGACGGCTCGGGCTTCGTGCCCGGACCGGTCACGGTGCGGGTGCCGGCGACCAGCGCCAACCTGGGACCGGGTTTCGACGCCCTCGGGCTCGCCCTCGACCTGACCGACGAGATCACGGCCGAGGTCCTCGCCGACGACGACGCGATCGAGATCGAGGTCGACGGGGAGGGCGCCGAGCCGGGCGCGGTGCCGCGGGACTCGACCCACCTCGTGCTGCGCTCCCTGGTGGCCGGTCTCGCGACCGTGGGCTCCCCGGTCCCGGGGCTGCGCCTGCGGTGCCACAACCGGGTGCCGCACAGTCGCGGCCTGGGGTCCTCCGCCGCCGCGATCGTGGGGGGGCTCGCGCTGGCACGCGCCCTGACACCGGACCGCGCGCGCAGCGACGAGGAGCTCTTCGAGCAGGCGGCGGAGATCGAGGGGCATCCCGACAACGTCGCGCCCGCCGTCTTCGGCGGCTTCACCGTGGCGATCGCGCGCGACGGTGGCTACGCGGCCGCCCGGCTGCCCGTCCACCCCGAGGTGACCTTCGAGGCGTTCGTCCCGCCGTCCCCGGTGTCGACCTCGGTCGCCCGCGGCCTGCTGCCGGCGCAGGTGCCCCACGAGGACGCCGCACACAACGCCGGTCGGGCTGCGCTGCTGGTCGCCGCGCTGACGCAGCGTCCTGAGCTGCTGCTCGACGCCACCGAGGACCGGTTGCACCAGACCTACCGCGCCGCGGCGATGCCTGCGACCCTCGACGTCGTCGACGGGCTGCGCCGCCGCGGTGTCGCGGCCGTCGTCTCCGGAGCCGGCCCGACCGTGCTGGTGCTCCGCACCACCACCGCGGACCTCGACCGCGTGGTCGCCGACGTCGTCCCCCCCGACTGGCAACGGTTGAGCCTGGGCCTCGGCGTGGGAGTCACGACGCTCGGGTGAGGTGGCGCGGTGCTCCGCAGGGGCTCGCCGGTGCTACATTGGCTCTGCGCTAGAGGCGCGACGGATGACGTCGCCCAGGCCCGGCTCGATCGCCGGGACAGCGTTCTCATCTCTCCGGGTTCTCCGTGGCGTCGTCACCTGATCGGGTCGTCGGCCGCGGCGGTGGGTCGGAGTCACTGTGATCACAGGCCGACGGGCACGCGCCCCGGCCTCGACGTGGGAAGGACCTCACGTGTCGGAGACAGTCGAATCCACCCCCTCCTCGGCCCCCTCGTCGGGTGCTGCGCCGACCGCCGACGCCCGCGCGGGCGGCGGATCGGGCGCGGGGTTGTCCGGCAAGCTGTTGCCGGAGCTCAAGCAGATCGCCGGCGGGCTGGGCATCAAGGGCGCCCGTGGCATGAAGAAGGCCCAGCTCGTGGAGGCCATCCGCGCCGCCCAGTCGGGTGGCGCCGGCGCGGCGAGCAGCGGCGGTCCCAGCCAGGGCGAGCACGGCAGCCAGGGCGAGCACGGCAGCCAGGGCGAGCAGGGCAGCCGGGGCGAGCAGGGCAGCCAGGGCGACCGGCAGGAAGCGGACCGCAGCGCGGACCGCGTCCCCACCGACGGACCCGACCGGGTCGAGAGTGCGCGCTCGGACCGCAGCGGTGACCAGGACCGGACCCAGGGTTCCGAGCACTCCCGGAGCGAGAGCTCCGACCAGGGCGGCGAGACGGCTCCGGCCAAGAAGAAGAAGCAGAAGGACCAGGGCAGCCATCCGGACCGCAAGAAGAGTGACAAGGGCAACCGCGACCGCGACGATCGTCAGCCGGGCGGTCGGGACGACGCTCAGCAGGGTGGTCAGGACGACCGGCAGCAGGACGCCCGCGGCAGCCGCGACCAGGGCAGCCGCGACCAGGGCAGCCGTGACCAGGGCAGCCGTGACCAGGGCAACCGTGACCAGGGCAACCGTGACCAGGGCAACCGTGACCAGGGCAGCCGTGACCAGGGCAGCCGTGACCAGGGCAACCAGGCAGGCGAGGACCAGAACCGGTCGACCGACGAAGGCGGCAACCGCCGTCGCCGTCGGCGCGGTCGCGACCGGGAGCGAACCGGTGGCCAGGGCCCGGGCGGTGGCCAGGGCGGCCAGGGCGGCCAGGGGGCCAGGGTGGCCAGGGGGGCGGCCAGGGGGGCGGCCAGGGCGGTCAGAGCACCCCCTACCGGGAGCGCCGTACGCCGAACGACGCCGATCTCGAGGTGACCGAGGACGACGTCCTCGTCCCGGTCGGCGGCATCGTCGACATCCTCGACAACTACGCGTTCGTCCGGACCAGCGGATACTTGCCGGGCACCAACGACGTCTACGTCTCGCTGTCGATGGTGCGGCGCTACCACCTGCGCAAGGGCGACGCCGTCACCGGCGCGGTCCGTCAGGCGCGCGAGGGCGAGCGCAAGGAGAAGTTCAACCCGTTGGTGCGGCTCGACACCATCAACGGCGGCGAGGTCGACGCGGCCAAGGACCGGGTCGACTTCGACGGCCTGACGCCGCTCTACCCCTCGGAGCGGCTGCGGCTCGAGACCGGCCCGACCAACATGATCGGACGCGTCATCGACATCGCCGCGCCGATCGGCAAGGGCCAGCGGGGCCTCATCGTCTCGCCGCCGAAGGCGGGCAAGACGATGGTGCTCCAGGCGATCGCGAACGCGATCAGCTCCAACAACCCGGAGTGCCACCTCATGATCGTGCTCGTCGACGAGCGGCCCGAGGAGGTCACCGACTTCCAGCGCACCGTCAAGGGCGAGGTCATCGCCTCGACCTTCGACCGGCCGGCTGCCGACCACACGATCGTGGCCGAGCTGGCCATCGAGCGGGCCAAGCGGCTGGTCGAGCTCGGCCACGACGTCGTGGTGCTGCTCGACGGCATCACCCGGTTGGGTCGGGCCTACAACCTGGCCGCTCCGGCCAGTGGGCGCATCCTGTCCGGCGGCGTCGACTCCAGCGCGCTCCACCCGCCCAAGAAGTTCTTCGGCGCGGCCCGCAACATCGAGGACGGCGGGTCGCTGACCATCCTCGCCACGGCGCTGGTCGAGACCGGCTCCACGATGGACGAGGTGATCTTCGAGGAGTTCACGGGCACCGGCAACATGGAGCTGCGGCTGCGGCGCGAGCTGGCCGACAAGCAACTCTTCCCCGCCATCGACGCGGTCCAGTCGGGCACGCGGCGCGAGGAGATGCTCATGAGCGCCGAGGAGCTGGCCATCATCTGGAAGCTGCGGCGGGTGCTCGCGGGTCTCGACACCCAGCAGGCGCTGGAGCTCCTCCTGAAGCGGCTGCGGGGGAGCCACAACAACATCGACTTCCTCATGCAGGTGCAGAAGGCCACTCCTGGGGCGCACGAAGACGAGTGATACGCCCCGAGGGTCGGGTCCGCGCCGATATGCTCCGGTAGCCGGACTCTCGTGGGCGGGGGGGCGAGTTCCAGGGAAGGGGGGAGTCGATGGCACGCATTCTTGTCGCGGACGACGACGAGGACATCCGCATGCTCGTCGTCATGCGACTCCAGCACTCGGGTCACGACGTCGAGCAGGTGGGCGACGGAGCGACCGCGGTCGAGCAGTGCCGCAGCGGCGCGCCCGACCTCGTGGTCCTCGACCTCATGATGCCGGGGATGAACGGCCTGGACGCCTGTCGCACCATCCGGGCCGACCCCGAGCTGGCGCGCACCCCGGTCATCCTGCTGACGGCACGCGCCCAGTCCTCCGACGTCGAGGCCGGGCTCGCTGCCGGCGCCGACGACTACATCACCAAGCCCTTCAGCCCGCGTGACCTCGCCGAGCGGGTGGATGCCCTGCTCGCCCAAGGCGAGCGCTGACCCGGAGCCGCGACGTGTCCCGGTCGCACCACACGGCCCCGGGCCAGGAGGTCCGGGCCGATCCGGCGACCCGCTGGGTGGCGTGGGCCACGACCTCGCTGCGACGCCAGACCGCGGTCACCCTGCGCGGCACGGTCGTGCTGCTGGTGGTCCTCGCCGGCGTCTGCTCGACCGCCGTGGTGTGGTCGGCGTACGCCCTGGGCTCGCTCAACGAGACCGCCGTGCCGCTGCAGGTCGCCAACAAGGAGGTGCTGCAGGACATCACCGACGCGGAGACCTCCATCCGCGGCTACGTGCTCAGCGGCGGGGACTCCGGCTCGCTGCAGCCCTACCTGGTGGCCATGAGCTACCTGCCGCAGGACGAGCAGCGACTGCGCGAGCTCGCGCGGGCCGACTCCGACCTGGCCACGGTGGTCCAGCAGCAGGAGGACGCCACGGACCGCTGGCTCGAGCGGTACGTCGAGCCACAGCTGAGCCCGATGAACGCCGGGGAGAAGAACCGCCTCTACACGACGGGCAAGCGCCTCTTCGACGACGTCCGCACGGCCAACGCCGACGTCGACATGGCCATCGAGCGCACGACCGAGGACATCAGCGACCGGGCCCGGGCGGTGCTCTTCTGGACACTGGCCGCCGTGGTGCTGCTGCCGCTGCTGATGATCGGCGTGGCCACCGCCGTCACCCGGAGGCTCGGCGAGGCCGTGCACGGGCCGCTGGACGAGGTCTCGCACGTGCTGGCCCGGCTGCGGGAGGGCGACCTGACCGCCCGGGTCCGGGAGGAGGGGCCCGAGGAGATCCGCGAGATCGCCGTCGCCCTCAACCGGCTCACCGAGGAGAGCCTGCGCAGTCGCGACGTCGAGGACACGGTGGTCACCCAGCTCGGCGAGATCGACCGGGTGCGCACCGAGCTGATCTCGACGGTCTCCCACGAGCTGCGCACGCCGTTGACCAGCGTGCTGGGCTATCTCGAGCTGCTCGAGGACCAGATCGCCGAGCAGCTCGACGAGACCCAGACCGCGATGCTGGCCGTCGTGCGGCGCAACCTCATGCGTTTGCAGGAGCTCATCAGCAACCTCCTCACGCTCTCGCGGGTGGAGGAGGCGGGGCTGAAGGTGGAGGCGCTCGACCTGCGCGGGGTGGCCCAGGAGGTCGTCGGTGACCTGCGGCTGACCGCGGCCTCGCGCGCCATCACCCTCAAGACGATCCAGAGCGCTTCACCGGTCATGGTGCTCGGCGACCGCACCCAGCTGTTCCGGGCGCTGACCAACCTGGTCTCCAACGCCGTGAAGTTCTCCGAGCCCGCTGACGTCGTGGAGGTCCGCGTCGCGCCGGTCGGGCGGCAGGCGCTGCTCGAGGTGGTCGACGAGGGCATCGGCATCCCCGCCGCCGACCTCGACGGCCTCGGGTCACGCTTCTTCCGCGCCTCCAACGCCACCCGTTCGGAGATCGCCGGCACCGGCCTGGGGCTGCGGATCGTGCAGACGATCGTGGACCGTCACAGCGGGACCCTCGGTATCGAGTCGGTCGAGGACGCCGGCACCACGGTCACGGTGCGGCTGCCGCTGACCCAGCCCTCTCCGTCGGAGACGGTCGCGGCGCACTTGCTGCGACGGGACTGAGCGGGACTGAATTCGCCTCCTGGCGCTGTTGTTTGGCAGACTGGATCCTTGGCTCCGGTTCACGTCCGGCTCGACACGAGCCGACGACCCGGCGGCCACGACGAGAGGACATCATGCAGAAGGACATCCACCCCAGCTACACCGCCACCGAGGTGCGCTGCACCTGTGGCAACACGTTCACCACCCGCAGCACCGCCTCGGCCGGGAACATCCACGCCGACGTGTGCTCGGCGTGCCACCCGTTCTACACCGGCAAGCAGAAGATCCTCGACACCGGAGGCCGCGTGGCCCGGTTCCAGGCTCGCTACGCCAAGAAGGCCGACACCAGCAAGGCCGACAGCAAGTAGTCGACCGATGCGACGCCGGCCCCCTCGGGGCCGGCGTTTCGCATGCACGGGACCGCGGGGCCACCCCTGCGGGACAGGTCGTCCGGTGGTCTCAGGGAGGTGCGGCGGTGTCGGTGCTCGACGCGGTGAGCGCGCTGCTCGGTGAGCACGCCGAGCTCGAGGAGCGGCTCGCCGACCCCGCGGTGCACTCCGACCAGGTGCTGGCCAAGCGCCTCAACCAGCGCTACGCCGAGCTGTCGGCGGTCAAGCGCGCCCACGAGGAGTGGACCACGGTCCTCGGCGACCTCGAGGCAGCCCGCGAGCTGGCCGGCGAGGACGAGTCCTTCGCCCAGGAGGCGGAGCGGCTGGCCGAGCGTCTCCGCGAGCTCGAGGACCGGCTGCGCCACCTGCTCGTGCCCCGCGAGGCCACCGACGCCAAGGACGTGATCATGGAGATCAAGTCCGGCGAGGGGGGCGAGGAGTCAGCCCTCTTCGCCGGGGACCTGCTGCGCATGTACACCCGGTACGCCGAGCAGCGGGGATGGCGCACCGAGCAGCTCGACGCCACGCCCTCCGACCTCGGCGGGTTCAAGTCGGTCACGGTCGCGGTGAAGGCCAAGGGCACGCCGGCCCCCGGTGAGGCGCCGTACGCGCTGCTGAAGTTCGAGGGCGGGGTGCACCGGGTCCAGCGGGTGCCGGTGACGGAGTCCCAGGGCCGCGTCCACACCTCCGCCGCGGGCGTGCTGGTGACGCCCGAGGCCGAGCCGGTCGACGTCACGGTCGACGACAAGGACCTGCGCATCGACGTCTTCCGCTCGTCGGGTCCCGGCGGCCAGAGCGTGAACACGACCGACTCGGCGGTGCGGATCACCCACCTGCCGTCCGGTCTCGTCGTCAGCTGCCAGAACGAGAAGTCCCAGCTGCAGAACAAGGAGCAGGCGCTCCGCATCCTGCGCTCGCGGCTGCTGCAGCTCGCCGAGGAGCAGCGGCAGTCCGATGCCTCCGACGCCCGTCGCTCCCAGGTGCGCACCGTGGACCGCTCCGAGCGGATCCGCACCTACAACTTCCCGGAGAACCGGATCTCCGACCACCGCACCGGCTTCAAGGCCTACAACCTCGACTCGGTCCTCGACGGTGAGCTCGACCCGCTCGTCGGATCGTGCGTGGCGGCCGACCTCGAGTCGCGCCTGGCGGAGCTCGAGGCGTGAGCGAGCCCCTGCGCGCGTTGGTGCGGGAGGCCGCGGCGCGCCTGGACGCCGCCGGCGTGGCCTCGCCGGACAACGACGCGACAGCCCTGCTGGCCCACTGCGCGGGGGAGCCCCGGGGACGCCTGCTGCTCCGCGAGAGCGTCCCGACCGACGTGGCCGAGCGCTTCCGGGCGCTGGTGGCACGCCGTGAGGCACGGGAGCCGTTGCAGCACCTGACGGGGACAGCCGGCTTCCGCCACCTCGAGCTGGCCGTCGGCCCAGGGGTCTTCGTACCCCGTCCGGAGACCGAGCTGCTCGCCGGGTGGGCGGTCGAGCAGGCTGCCGGGGTCGCCACCACCGACCACCGCGCCCCCGTGGTGGTCGACCTGTGCACGGGCAGCGGTGCGGTGGCGCTCAGCGTGGCCACCGAGGTGCCGGAGAGCACCGTCCACGCCGTGGAGCTGGACGAGCAGGCGGGCTCGTGGGCCGCGCGCAACCTCGCCGGCAGCGGCGTCGACCTCCGCACCGGCGACATGGCGAGCAGCTTCGCTGATCTCGACGCCACCGTCGACGTCGTCGTCTCGAACCCGCCGTACATCCCGCTGGAGGCCTACGAATCGGTGACGCCGGAGGTTCGCGACCACGACCCGTCGCTCGCACTGTGGAGCGGCGAGGACGGCCTGGACGCGATCCGGGTGGTGGAGCGCGTCGCGGCCCGGCTGCTCGTACCCGGCGGCGTCGTGGGTGTGGAGCACGCCGAGGCTCAGGCCGAGGCGGCCCCGGCGGTCTTCGCGGCCACCGGGCGCTGGGTCGACGTACGCGACCACGAGGACCTGGGGGGCCGAGCACGTTTCGTGACCGCGCGGCTGGCCGCGAGGCCGGCCGGTGGGCTGGCACCCGGGCTGGCAGACTGACGCCGTGAGCACCCGCTACGACACCTCCGACGAGGCCGAGCTCGAGGAAGGCCTGTCGGCCGCGGCGCGCGCCGTGCAGCGCGGCCGTCTCGTGCTGCTGCCGACCGACACCGTGTACGGCGTGGGCGCCGACGCCTTCAGCCCGGAGGCGGTCAGCCGGTTGCTGGAGGCCAAGGGACGGGGGCGGCAGATGCCGCCACCGGTCCTGGTCTCGGCGAAGACCACCGTCGAGGCCCTGGCCGTCGACATCCCGGTGTGGGCCAAGGCCCTCATCGAGGAGCTGTGGCCCGGCCCGCTGACCCTCGTCTTCCGTCAGCAGCCGAGCCTGCAGTGGGACCTGGGGGAGACCCGCGGCACTGTCGCGGTCCGGATGCCCGACCACGACGTGACGCTGGCGCTGCTGGCCCGCACGGGACCGCTCGCGGTGAGCAGCGCGAACCGCACCGGTCTGCCGGCCGCCACCGACGCCGACGGGGCCGAGGAGATGCTGGGCGAGGCCGCCCGGGTCCTGCTCGACGCCGGCCCGACCGCCGGTCCCTTGCCCTCGACGATCGTGGACTGCACCACCGACCAGGGACGGGTGCTCCGGCAGGGTGTCGTCACCCTGGAGACCCTCAACGAGGTGGTCGAGCCGCTCGGCGCCCTCGTCACCGACGAGGACTGAGGCGGGGCGTGCGCGAGTACCTCGCGGTCTTCCTCGTCGCGGTCGTCGTCACCTACCTGCTGGCCGTTCTGGCCCGTGAGACCGCCCTCCGCTTCGGCGCGGTGGCCCGGGTGCGTGACCGCGACGTCCACGAGGTGCCCATCCCGTACTTCGGCGGTCTGGCCCTGCTCGGCGGCCTCACGGCGGCGTACGTCGTCGCCCGTCACCTCCCGTTCCTGTCGCGGGCGGGGGAGCAGGCGCTCTCCGATGCCGGCGTCGTGCTCGTCGCGGGAGCCATGGTGTGTGCTCTCGGGGTCGTGGACGACCTCTTCGAGATCGACGCGCTGACCAAGCTCGGCGGCCAGGTGCTGGCGGCCGGCTACATGGTCTACAACGACGTGCAGCTCTACTACCTCTACCTGCCGGGCAACGGCATGCTGACCCTCGACATCTCCCAGGCGGCCGTGGCGACGGTGATCATCGTGGTCGCCACGGTGAACGCGGTGAACTTCGTCGACGGGCTGGACGGGCTGGCCGCGGGTGTGGTGGGACTCGGCGCGCTGGGCTTCTTCCTGTTCTCCTACCGGCTGGCGGCGGTCAACGGCGAGTCGCTGGCGATCCCGGCCGCGCTCCTGTGCGCGGCGCTGGCAGGTGCCTGTCTGGGCTTCCTGAGTCACAACTTCCACCCGGCGAAGATGTTCATGGGCGACAGCGGGTCCATGCTGATCGGGCTGGTGCTGGCCGGCTCGGCCCTGACCTTGACGGCCAACTTCCCCATCGACGTGGTGGGGGAGACGACGCAGGCCAGCCTGCTGCCCGTGCTGCTGCCGGTGCTGCTGCCGATCTCGATCCTGGTGCTGCCGTTCCTGGACCTGCTGCTGGCGATCTTCCGGCGCACCCGCAAGGGGCTCTCGCCCTTCAGCCCCGACAAGGAGCACCTGCACCACCGGCTGCTCGAGCTGGGGCACTCCCACCGCCGGGCCGTGGCGATCATGTGGCTCTGGGCGGCGATGATCAGCCTCGGCGGCACCGCGGTGGCGGTCTACCAGAACCGCGTGGTCTTCCTCGCCCTGGCCGGTTGGCTGGCGCTGACGGTCGTGCTGACCGTGGTCGTCCCGCGCGTGGAGCGACCGGCCTGGAGCCACCACGACGACTACACCCCGCCGCCCCCACGGCGCTGAGCCCTGAGGGACGTGGCGGTGGATCGATCGAATTGGGTGCCGGTCGGCGCTTGTGCTAATTTTCACAAGCGCAACCACCGCCCGTCCTCGAGCAGAAACGGCCGCCGATCATGACGACCGAAGGACCCGCCACCGCCCCCGCGGGGACCGGCGTGCGAGTCGAGGGCCTCGGGCTGGCCTCGGTCACCGTGACCGCAGTCGGCGTGCTCGTCACGCTGGTGGCGCTGCTCCTCGACGGCTCCGCCGCCGCTCTCGGCGCCGCTGCCGGGGCGCTTCTGGTGGTGTCGTTCTTCACCTTCGGTGCCTTCAGCGTCAACCTCGTGGCCACGGTCGCACCGCGGGCCTCGATGCTCTTCGCGCTGATGACCTACACCCTCCAGGTGCTGCTGCTGGCCGTCGTGCTGGTGGCCGTCGGGCGCTCCGACCTCGCGCCGGACACCCTCGAGCCGCGCTGGCTGGGCGGCACCGTCATGGTCGGCACCCTGGCGTGGATGGCCGCCCTGCTGGTGGGAGCCCTGCGCTCCGGCCCGGGACCGGACGCGACCCCAGGTGGGACCGCTCACGCGTCGGAGGTGGTCCGGTGATGAGCACCGGCAGTGGCTGCTATTGTCCGGGTGGCAATGAGTCAGTCGAGCTCCTCGTCCGGAGAACCCGCTGCTGCCCAGGACTCCCCCCGCGGGGATCCCTGGCACGCGTTCGGGTATCTCGTGTCGGGAGTGGCTCTGTACGGATTCCTCGGCTGGCTTGCGGACCAGTGGCTCGGGACCTCTGTCCTGGTCGCGCTCGGCATCGTCGCGGGCGCTGTGCTGGGCCTGTACCTGACCTTCAGCCGCTTCAACGCAGCACGACCGGTCGACAGCTCGCCGACAGGCGCGGCATCACCGAAGCAGAACCCCGAAACAGACGTCGAGAAGGACTGATGGAGGAGAGCTGGTGAGGATCGCAGGCACCACCGTGCTGGCGTCCGGCGAGGAGTTCACACCGCCAGGACCCGCCGACTTCAACCTGCCGCCGATCTTCGGTGGTGACGCCACCTTCTCGATGTTCGGGCAGGAGTTCTACTACGGCGTCACCAAGCCGATGCTGCAGATCGTCATCGCCGGCGTCCTGGTCTTCGTGTTCTTCCGCCTCGCCATCGCCAAGCGGTCGATGGTGCCGGGCCGGATGCAGTTCGCCGGGGAGCAGGCCTACGGGTTCGTGCGCAACAGCCTGGGCCGCGACATCATCGGTGGACACGAATTCATCAAGTACGTGCCCTACCTGTTCGCGCTGTTCTTCTTCATCCTGGTCAACAACTTCATGGCCAGCGTGCCGTTCATCCAGTTCCCGACGTTCTCCCGCTCCGGTCTGGTCTACGGACTGGCCCTGCTGAGCTGGGTCATCTACAACGTCGCCGGCATGCGGGTGCACGGTGTCCTGGGCTACTTCAAGCACCAGTGCGTCCCGGCCGGCATCACCGGCCCGATGCTGATCCTGCTGGTGCCGCTGGAGTTCATGTCGAACATCCTCGTGCGGCCGGTCACCCTGGCCCTGCGACTCTTCGCCAACATGTTCGCCGGCCACCTGCTGCTGATCCTCTTCGCCCTGGGTGGTGAGTACCTCCTCCTGGAGGGCTCGCTCCTGGTCAAGCCTGTGGGCATCCTCGCCTGGGTGCTCTTCATCGCGATCTCGTTCCTGGAGCTGCTGATCCAGTTCCTCCAGGCCTACGTGTTCGTGCTGCTCAACGCCATGTACATCTCCAGTGCGATCTCTGAAGAGCACTGAGAGCAGATAGAAACAACAGAAAGGAAGAAGCCGTGGAAGGCTCTCTCAACATGGTCGGTTACGGCCTCGCCGCCATCGGCCCCGGTGTCGGCATCGGTCTGATCTTCGCCGCCTACATCAACGGTGTGGCGCGTCAGCCGGAGGCCCAGAGCCGCCTGCAGTCGATCGCCATCCTGGGCTTCGCCCTCGCCGAGGCGCTCGCCATCATCGGTATCGCGCTCGCCTTCGTCATCTGACGACCCCGGCCCCAACTGCTGAGGACTGCTGCTGATGCTCCAGACACCCGTTTTCCAATCCGGAGGCGAAGACCTCAACCCGATCCTGCCCCACGTGGCCGAGATCGGGCTGTCACTGGTCGTCTTCGGCATCCTGTTCTTCGCGCTGCGCAAGTTCGTGGTGCCGAAGTTCGAGGAGGTCTTCGCTGAGCGCACCGACGCCATCGAGGGCGGCCTCAAGGCAGCCGAGACCAAGCAGGCCGAGGCGGACAAGCGCCTGGCGGAGCTGGAGAAGCAGCTGGGCGAGGCTCGGCACGAGGCCGCGCGCATCCGCGAGGAGGCGCGCGAGCAGGGTGCCCAGATCGTGGCCGAGATGCGGGAGCAGGCTCAGACCGAGTCCTCTCGCATCGTGGACCACGGCAAGGCGCAGATCGAGGCGGAGCGGCAGCAGGCTGTCACCCAGCTCCGCGCCGAGGTGGGCACCCTGGCCACCTCGCTCGCGGGTCGCATCGTCGGGGAGTCTCTCGAGGACGACGACCGTGCGAATCGCGTGGTCGATCGTTTCCTCGTCGACCTCGAGACCCTCGAGACCGCTCGGGCGAGTGCTGACCCGACCGACGGGGGTCGGTGACCGGCATGGTGTCGACCTCCCTGCGCGGACCCTCGGCCGAGGCGTCGCGACGGCTGGAGAGCCAGCTGTCGGACGCGATCGGTGCGGTGGGCGCGCGCAAGACCGCCGAGATCGGTCAGGACCTCCTGGGTCTGGCCGACGTCGTACGCCGTGAGCCGCGGCTGCGGCGCGTGGTCACCGACATCTCGCTCGACGACTCGGCCAAGGCCGAGCTCGTGCGGTCGCTCTTCGGCGGCAAGGTCGCCGACGAGTCCGTGGAGATCCTGGCCACCGGTGCCGCGCAACGGTGGACCTCTCCGCGCGACCTCGCCGACAGCCTCGAGCTGCTGGGGGTCCAGACCACGGTCCGCTCCGCCGACGACCCGGGCCGCGTGGCCGACGAGCTGTTCGCGGTCGGTCGAGCGCTGACCGAGAACCCGGAGCTGCGCAACGCTCTGGGTGACCCGGCCCGCTCGGCCGAGGACAAGCGGGCGCTGCTCGGGGGCATCCTCGAGAACAAGGTGCTCGTCTCGACGCTGCGCCTGGTCGAGCAGGCCGTCGCGGGCACCCACCGCACCGTCGCGCTCGCTGTCACCGAGTACCAGAAGGTGGCGGCGTCGGTGCAGGGGGAACGGGTGGCCACCGTGCGCAGCGCGCGGCCCCTCGACGCGGGCGACCAGGACCGCCTCCGCACGGCCCTCGGGCGTCAGTACGGCCGCGACATCCACCTCAACATGGTCGTGCAGCCCGAGCTCATCGGCGGCATGCGGGTCGAGATCGGTGACGACGTCATCGACGGCTCCGTCGCCAGCCGCCTCGACGACGCGCGACGCAAGCTCGCCGGCTAGACCTGGTCACCTCGCCACCGACCATCCAGACTTTGTAGACCTCAACCCAGAAGAGAGCAGGACGACACCATGACGGAGCTTTCGATCCGTCCGGACGAGATCCGGGACGCGCTGCAGCGCTTTGTGGCCGACTACGAGCCGGACACCGCGAGCCGTGAAGAGGTCGGACACGTGGCGGAGGCCGGCGACGGCATCGCCCGGGTCACTGGTCTTCCGTCCGCGATGGCCAACGAGCTCCTCGAGTTCGAGGACGGCACCCGCGGGCTGGCACTGAACCTCGACACCCGCGAGATCGGTGTCGTCGTCCTCGGTGACTTCGAAGGGATCGAGGAGGGACAGACCGTGCGCCGCACCGGCGAGGTCCTCTCGGTGCCCGTGGGCGACGCCTTCATGGGCCGTGTGATCGACCCGCTGGGCGTGCCGATCGACGGCATGGGCGAGATCGAGGCCGAGGGGCGTCGCGCCCTGGAGCTCCAGGCCCCCAGCGTGATGCAGCGCAAGTCGGTGCACGAGCCGCTCGCCACCGGCATCAAGGCCATCGACGCGATGACCCCGGTCGGCCGCGGCCAGCGCCAGCTGATCATCGGTGACCGCCAGACCGGCAAGAGCACCATCGCCATCGACACGATCATCAACCAGAAGAACAACTGGGAGACCGGCGACCCGGAGAAGCAGGTCCGCTGCATCTACGTCGCGATCGGCCAGAAGGGCTCGACCATCGCCTCCGTGCGTGGCGCGCTCGAGGAGGCCGGCGCGATGGAGTACACCACCATCGTGGCCGCACCGGCGTCCGACAGCGCCGGCTTCAAGTACCTCGCGCCCTACACCGGCTCCGCGATCGGCCAGCACTGGATGTACGACGGCAAGCACGTCCTCATCGTGTTCGACGACCTCACCAAGCAGGCCGACGCCTACCGCGCGGTCTCGCTGCTGCTGCGTCGTCCCCCGGGCCGTGAGGCGTTCCCCGGTGACGTCTTCTACGTCCACTCGCGGCTGCTCGAGCGTTGCGCCAAGCTCTCCGACGACATGGGCAAGGGCTCGATGACCGGCCTGCCGATCATCGAGACCAAGGCCAACGACGTGTCGGCCTTCATCCCGACCAACGTCATCTCGATCACCGACGGCCAGATCTTCCTCCAGTCGGACCTCTTCAACGCCAACCAGCGTCCCGCGATCGACGTCGGCGTCTCGGTGTCCCGAGTCGGCGGCGCCGCGATGGCCAAGGCCATGAAGAAGGTCACCGGCTCGCTGAAGGTCGACCTGGCGCAGTTCCGCGCCATGGAGGCCTTCGCCATGTTCGCCTCCGACCTGGACGCCGCGTCGCGCCAGCAGCTCGACCGCGGTCAGCGACTGATGGCCCTGCTCAAGCAGCCGGCCTACTCGCCGTACCCGCTGGAGGAGATGACGGTCTCGCTGTGGACCGGCACGAGCGGCAAGCTCGACGCCGTCCCGACCGACGACGTCCTGCGCTTCGAGTCCGAGTTCCTCGACTACCTGCGTCGTCAGGAGTCCGGCATCCTCGAGGGCATCCGCGAGAGCCGCAACTTCGACGACGACACCGAGGACGCGCTGGAGAAGGCGTTCGACAAGTTCGCCGACCAGTTCGAGACCTCGGACGGCGGCTCCATCAAGGCCGGTCGCGAGGAGCACGAGGCGCTCGAGGACGACGACGTCGAGCAGGAGCAGATCGTCAAGCAGAAGCGGGGCTGACGCATGGCCGTATCACTGCGCGAGTACCGCGCCAGGATCAAGTCGGTCGAGTCGACCAAGAAGATCACTCGGGCGATGGAGCTCATCGCTGCGTCGCGCATCATCAAGGCGCAGCAGCGGGCCCAGGCGGCCGCGCCCTACGCGCGCGAGCTGACTCGTGCGGTGTCGGCGGTGGCGACGTTCTCCAACGTCGAGCACCCGCTCACCACCGAGCGTGAGAACCCGACCCGCGCGGCGATCCTGGTCGTCACCAGCGACCGCGGTCTGGCCGGCGCCTACTCCTCGAGCGTGCTCAAGGAGGCCGAGCGCCTCGGCGAGAAGCTGCGCGAGGAGGGCAAGAAGGTCGACCTGTACGTCTCCGGACGCAAGGGCGTGGCCTACTACAAGTTCCGCGACCGTCCGCTCGTGGAGTCCTGGACCGGTCACTCCGACCAGCCGACGTACGACGTGGCGAAGGAGATCGGCGAGGCCCTCATCGGGGCGTTCGTCAAGGAGGAGGGCGGCGAGAAGGGCGACAACGAGGACGACGGCGTGCCCGGCGCTCCCGTCGACGAGGTCCACGTCGTCTACACCCGCTTCCGCTCCATGCTGACCCAGGAGCCGACGGCCGTCCGCATGCTCCCCCTGGAGATCGTCGAGGGGGACACGCCTCCGGAGAAGGAGGACGTGCTCCCGCTCTACGAGTTCGAGCCGAACGCTTCCGAGGTGCTCGACGGACTGCTCCCGAAGTACGTCGAGTCCCGGATCTACTTCGCCCTGCTGCAGGCGGCCGCGTCCGAGCTGGCCGCTCGGCAGCGCGCGATGAAGTCGGCGACGGACAACGCCGAGGAGCTCATCAAGAAGTACAAGCGGATCGCCAACCAGGCCCGCCAGGCCGGCATCACGCAAGAGATCAGCGAGATCGTCGGCGGCGTCAACGCCCTGGCCGACGCCAACGCTGGCAAGGAATGATCTGGATGACCCCCCGAACGACGGAGAAGTGAGAGAGATGACTGCCACCATCAGCGACGAGACCACCGACCGCACCGGGGGCTCCGTTGGCCGCATCGCGCGTGTCATCGGCCCGGTCGTCGACGTCGAGTTCCCCATCGACTCGATGCCGGAGATCTACAACGCCCTCAGCGTCGACGTCACGTTGGGTGACGACACCCAGACGATCGTCCTCGAGGTCGCGCAGCACATCGGTGACGGCATGGTGCGCTCGATCTCGATGAAGCCCACCGACGGCATGGTCCGTGGCGCCGAGGTGACCGACAGCGGTGGCCCCATCTCCGTTCCCGTCGGGGACGTGACCCTCGGCCGCGTGTTCAACGTGACCGGCGACTGCATGAACCTCGCCGAGGGCGAGAAGCTCGAGGTCGACGAGCGGTGGGCCATCCACCGCAAGGCGCCGGCCTTCGACCAGCTCGAGGCGCGGACCACGATGTTCGAGACCGGCATCAAGGTCATCGACCTGCTGACCCCCTACGTGCAGGGCGGCAAGATCGGCCTGTTCGGCGGCGCCGGTGTGGGCAAGACCGTGCTCATCCAGGAGATGATCGCCCGCGTCGCCAAGGACCACGACGGCGTGTCGGTGTTCGCCGGAGTCGGCGAGCGCACGCGTGAGGGCAACGACCTCATCCAGGAGATGCAGGAGGCCGAGGTCTTCGACAAGGTCGCCCTGGTGTTCGGCCAGATGGACGAGCCGCCGGGCACCCGGCTGCGTGTGGCGCTCTCCGCCCTCACGATGGCGGAGTACTTCCGCGACGTGAAGGAGCAGGACGTGCTGCTCTTCGTCGACAACATCTTCCGCTTCACCCAGGCCGGCTCCGAGGTCTCCACGCTGCTGGGCCGCATGCCGAGCGCGGTGGGCTACCAGCCGACCCTGGCCGACGAGATGGGTGTGCTGCAGGAGCGGATCACCTCGACCCGCGGTCACTCGATCACCTCGATGCAGGCGATCTACGTGCCTGCCGACGACTACACCGACCCGGCGCCGGCGACCACCTTCGCCCACCTCGACGCGACCACCGAGCTCTCGCGAGAGATCGCCTCGCTCGGCATCTACCCCGCCGTGGACCCCCTGACCTCGACGTCGCGCATCCTCGACCCGCAGTACATCGGGCGCGAGCACTACGACGCCGCGATCCGCGTGAAGCAGATCCTCCAGCGCAACAAGGAGCTGCAGGACATCATCGCGATCCTCGGCGTGGACGAGCTCTCCGAGGAGGACAAGATCACCGTTCACCGGGCGCGTCGTATCCAGCGCTTCCTGTCGCAGAACACCTACGTGGCCAAGCAGTTCACCGGCCTCGAGGGCTCGACGGTCCCGGTCAAGGACACCATCGAGGCGTTCAACAAGATCTGTGACGGAGAGTACGACCACGTGGCCGAGCAGGCCTTCTTCATGTGCGGCGGTCTGGACGACGTCGAGAAGAAGTGGTCGGAGATCCAGGAGCAGACCGGCGGCAAGAGCCGCTCATGAGCGACGCCACCATGCAGGTCGAGCTCGTCGCGGCCGACCGCCTCGCGTGGTCGGGCGAGGCCACGATGGTCGTCGCCCGCACCACCGAGGGCGACGTCGGCATCCTGCCGAACCACGCCCCGATGCTGTCGCTGATGGTGGACGGGATCGTCGACGTGACGACCGCGGACGGGGAGACCTGGATCGCGGCCGTCGACGCGGGCTTCCTCTCCGTGGCGGCCAACCGGATCTCGATCCTGGCCGAGCACGCGGAGATGTCCCACGAGATCGACCTGGAGAAGGCGCGCGCCGACCTCGACCGGGCCAAGGGTGCTGGGGAGAACGACGACGACGCCGCCGAGGCGGCCGCCCGGGCGTGGGCCGAGGCCAGGATCCGAGCTGCGGAGTCGTCGAAGTCGTGATGGCGTGCGACCCTGGCTGACGGGGTCGGGAGAGGGCCTCGCTCATGCCGTGGTGGCAGTGGCTGGTGGACGTCCTCGCGGCCGTCCTCCTGCTGGTCGCGCTCTACGCCGTGGTGCTCGTGGTCCGGCGCCGCTGGATCTCGCGCGCCGGCGGGACGTTCGACCTCAGCCTGCGCGCCGGTGAGCTCCGTGCCGGTCGCGGCTGGGTGCTCGGGGTGGGCCGTTACGCCGAGGACACCTTGGAATTCTTCCGGATCTTCTCGGTCGTGCCGCGGCCGATGGACGTCGTGGTGCGCGCCGAGGTGGAGTACCTCGGCCAGCGACCACCGGAGGCGTCCGAGGCCAGCGCGCTCTACGCCGGACACGTGATCGTGTCCTGCCGGCGGGCCGACGGCCTCGTCGAGCTCGCCATGGCGGAGTCGGCCGTCACCGGGTTCCTGGCCTGGATGGAGGCAGCACCTCCGGGACAGAGCCCCCGCCCGGTCTAGGCCTTTGGTACCTGCCGCCCGCCGGCGGAGCGGCGTAGCGTCGTGGAGACGTGTGGAGGACGTCAGACGGGCCGCGCATCCCCCCGACCTGCGGCGGCCCTCGGAGGAGCCATGACCGTGGAGATCGTCGCGGACGCGGAGCTGACCGCGCTCGCGCTGGCGTGCGAGGAGTGCGACTCGCCCGACGCCCTGCTCACCCGTTGCCTTCCCCACCTGTGCCGCCTGGCAGGAGCCACTGGTGCGGTGGTGCTCGAGGCCCGCGGCGGGGTGTTCGTCGCGACCGCGCGGCACGAAGCCGTCGGGCTCGACGTCTCCGCCCTCGAGGGGCACCCCCACCAGGGCCGGGCAGCCGCCGGCTGCGCCGTCCCTGGGGAGTGGGCCGACGCCGGTGTCGCGGCCGTCGTGTGCCAGCCGCTGCCGGGGCTGTGGGGCCACCTCGTCCTCGTGTGGCCCTCCGGGCACGGCACCCCGTCCTCGTCGTACGACGTGGGGCTGGCGCTCGTCCTGCGGGCGGTGGAGGCGCTGGACACCGCCGAGCGGCTGAGGGACCTGCAGGCCCGCGTCGACAACGCTCAGCAGCTGGCGACCATGGGCGACTACGACTGGCACATCGCCAGCGACACCAACCAGTGGTCGGACCAGCTCTACCGCATCTACGGTCACGAGCCGCAGTCGTTCAACGCCTCGTACGAGCGCTTCGTGTCCTTCATCCACCCCGACGACCGGACGATGGTGACCGAGGTCCACCAGCGGGCCTACGCCACGGGGGAGCCCTACCACATGATCGAGCGGATCCTGCGGCCCGACGGCGAGCTGCGCTACCTGGCCTCCAACGGCCAGGTCCTCATGGACTCCGACGGTGCCCCGGTCCGCTTCCGCGGCACCTGCATCGACATCACCGACCGGATCCGGGCGGAGGAGGAGCGGGAGCGCAGTCGCGCGCTCTTCCAGGAGCTGGTCGAGGCCTCGCCCGACTCCATCGTCGTGTCGGGGCCCGACGGTGTCGTGGTGCAGGCCAACGGGCAGGCGGCCGCGCTGCTGGGTGGCGACCCGGCCGGTCGCACGCTGCGGGAGATCTTCGGTGACGCCGCGGGCGCACGGGTCGACGGACTGGGAGTGGCAGCTGCCGGGCTCGACGGGAGTGCACTCGTCCTCGACGTCCGGTCCGCGCCCCTGGAGGAGCACGGGGGCGACGCGTCTGCCGAGGACGGGGTGCCAGCGTCCGGTGCTGCGTCCGGTGCCGCGTCCGGTCCCGCGTCCGGTCCCGCGTCCGGTCCCGCGTCCGGTCGTGGCCTGGTCGCGCTGTTCCTGCGCGATGCCCGGGAGCGGCTCGAGGGCGAGGCGCTGGCCGCTCACCTGCGTGAGGCCCAGGTCCGGCGGCGGCAGGCCCTGGAGATCAACGACAACGTGGTGCAGGGGCTCAGTGCCGCGCTGTACGCGCTCGAGGCCGGGGACGCTCCGGTCGCCGTGGGCCTGCAACGGCGCACCCTGGCGGCCGCGCGACAGATGATGTCGGACCTCCTCGACCCGCTCGACGGGACCGACCTCCGGCCCGGCGACCTGGTGCGGTCGCGGGCCAGCACGGTCTCCGGCGCCGACGCGGGTGGGCCGGCGGGCGACGCCGGCGCCGAGGACGGCCGTGGGCAGCCGGACCGGCACCGCGAGGCCGAGGCGGAGGCGGAGGCACGGGCCGGCGGCACGACGGAGGGACGGCGCGCACGGGTCCTGGTCGTCGACGACTCCGAGGACGTCCGTTTCCTGCTGTCGGTGCAGCTGACCGGGATGAGCGGTGTCGAGGTCGTGGGGGAGGCAGCGGACGGTGAGGACGCCGTCCGGCTGGCCACCGAGCTGCGACCCGACCTGGTGCTGCTGGACCTGGCCATGCCGCGCATGGACGGCCTCCAGGCCCTGCCCCTGATCCGCGAGGCCGTGCCGGGGGTGCGGGTCGTGGTGCTGTCCGGCTTCGAGGACAGCGTGATGGCCGACCGGGCGGCGGAGGCGGGGGCCTCCCGCTACGTCGAGAAGGGCACGGCACTGCACCGGCTCGGCGAGGTCATCGACGAGACGCTGGCCCGGGCGTAGGCAGCCAGAGGTCAGCGCTCGCCGCCGGGCACCCACAGCACGTCGCCGACCTCGTGGTTGGCGTGGCGGGCCAGGATGAAGAGCAGGTCGCTGAGCCGGTTGAGGTAGGTCAGGGCGACGAGGTTCATGCTCCCGCCGTGCTCGGCGTGGGCGCGCCACCCTGCTCGCTCCGCGCGGCGCGCGACGGTGCGGCAGACGTGGAGCAGTGCAGCTCCAGGGGTGCCGCCGGGCAGGATGAACGAGCGGAGGGCCTCGAGCGGCTCGTTGAACTCGTCGCACCAGGCCTCGAGGCGGTCGACGTACTCCGGGAGCACGCGCAGCGGCGGGAACTCGGGCTCGGGGACGACCGGGGTGGCAAGGTCGGCGCCGACGTCGAACAGGTCGTTCTGCACGTGGACGAGCACCGCGACCACACGCTCGTCGAGAGCGCCGGTCGCCAGGGCGTGGCCGAGGTGGCTGTTCAGCTCGTCGACGTCGGCGTAGGCCTCCAGCCGCGGGTCGGTCTTGGTGGTCTCGCTGTTGTCGCCGAGCCGGGTGGTGCCGGCGTCGCCGGTGCGGGTGTAGATGCGTGTCAGGTTGACCATCGGCCCAGCGTAGAGGCCCGGCGTGCAGACCCGGCCGCGGGCCGGGACGTCGGGCGGGACGAGCGGCTCGTCGTCGCCTATCCTCACCGGATGCGCGCCAGCCAGGACCGACCGGAGGCCAGCCGGAGCCGTCGGGTGCTGGTGTACGGCGTCACCGGCTCGGGCAAGACGGCGCTCGCCGCCCGGATCGCGGAGCAGATGGGGATCGAGCACGTCGCGGTCGACGACATCTGCTGGCGACCCGGCTGGGTGCAGGTCTCCCCGGACGAGCAGCGCCGCTTGATGCTCGACGTGTGCAGCCGCGAGTGCTGGGTGCTCGACTCGGCCTGGGGGGCGTGGGCGGACATCGCCCTGGCGCGCGCCGACCTCGTCGTCGCTCTGGACTACCCGCGCTGGGTCTCGCTCGCGCGCCTGCTGCGCCGCACCGTGGTCCGCGTCGTCGACCGGCGGCCGGTGTGCAACGGCAACACCGAGACCTGGGGGCAGACCTTCTCGTCGCGGGAGTCGATCCTCGCCTGGCACTTCCGCTCCTTCGCGAGCAAGCGCCGCCGGATCGCGGCGTGGGAGGCCGATCCCGAGCTGCCGCCGGTGCTGCGGCTGCGGCGCACGCGCGTGACCGAGGAGTGGCTCGCGGGCCTGGCCGCGTCGTCGACGACGGGGGGAGCCACCTGATGGAAGCCTTCGTCGTCACCAGCGGTGAGGACCGCTCGCCCCTGCACGGCTCGGTGCGGGTGGGCGGGGCGAAGAACAGCGCCCTGAAGCTGATGGCAGCAGCACTGCTGGCTCCCGGCACCACGACGATCACCAACCTGCCCGACATCCTCGACGTGGCGGTGATGGCCCGCCTGCTCGAGGAGCTCGGCTGCACCGTGACCCTCGACCTCCCGGCCGAGCGCGTCGACATCGACGTGCCCGAGGACCTCGGCCACCACGCGCCGTACCACCTGGTCCGGCGGCTGCGCGCCTCGATCAGCGTGCTCGGCCCCCTCGTCGCGCGCTGCGGGCGCGCCGAGGTGTCGCTGCCGGGCGGCGACAACATCGGCTCCCGGGGTCTCGACATGCACATCCGCGGTCTGAAGGACCTGGGCGCGGAGGTCGAGATCGAGCACGGGTACGTCGTCGCATCGGTCGCGGACCGGCTGATCGGGACGCCGCTGTGGCTGGACTTCCCCAGTGTCGGCGCGACCGAGAACCTGGTGATGGCTGCGACGTTGGCCGACGGGACGACCGTGATCGACAACGTCGCGCGCGAGCCCGAGATCATCGACCTGTGCACGATGCTGGTCGAGATGGGTGCCCGCATCGAGGGCATCGGCAGCTCCACGCTGGTGGTGGACGGCGTGGCACGGCTCCGGCCGGTCCGGCACGCCACCGTCACGGACCGCATCGTCACCGGCACCTGGGCCTTCGCCACCGCCATCGCCGGCGGTGAGCTCTTCGTCGAGGGCGGGGTCGCGGGCCACCTCGACATCGTGCTCGACAAGCTGGTCGCGGCGGGTGCCACCGTGGACGTGCGTGCGAACGGTTTCGTCGTGGCGGTCGAGCGGAGGCTCAGCGCCTTCGACGTGGTGACCCTGCCCTACCCGGGTTTCCCGACCGACCTCCAGCCGTTCGCGATGGCGTTGGCCGCGGTCAGCGACGGGACCGCCATGATCACCGAGAACGTCTTCGAGGCGCGCTTCATGTTCGCCCAGGAGCTCGCCCGGCTCGGTGCGGACGTACGCACCGACGGGCACCATGCCGTGGTCCGTGGCCGCCCGCTGCTGTCCGGAGCCGAGGTGGTGGCCCACGACATCCGGGCCGGGGCCGCCCTCGTGCTCGCGGGGCTGGCCGCGACAGGACGGACCACCGTTGCCGACTCGTTCCACATCGACCGGGGCTACCCGGGCTTCGTCGAGACGCTGCGCCGGCTCGGCGTCGACGTCGAGCGGGTGGAGCTGCCCGACTACGACCGCTGAGCCGGATCCGGCGGTCCGATCCAGGGGTCGCGACGCGCGTCAGGCCCCGCGACCGGTGGCCTCCTGCAGACGGTCGATGTGCTCGGAGGCCTCGGCCTTGGTCAGGTCGGCCTGCAGGGTCTCGCCGGCCTCGCGGGCCAGGGTGTCGAGGTAGCTGCGCTGGGCGCCGGTCATCGGCTCGTCGCCGGTGACCCAGTCGTCCGGGTCCTTCTCGGTGGTGCCGGGGGCGGAGGCACCGGCACCGAGGACGTCGCCCTCGGGGGAATCCGGAGCGGCAGCGGGGGAGGTCGTCTCGTCGGCGGGAGGCTTCGAATGTGTGTTCGACTCGGTCATGGTGTGGTCCTACCCGAGGCCGCCTGAGACAAAACGTCGCTCCCGGCATGCAACGCTTTCGACGTGTCGTGCGTCATAGTGAGTGAGCCACGCTGGCGGCGCGTGGACGATGTGGACGACCACAGGGACGGGACGGCCAGTGGAAACCGTGGACAACGACGGCGCGATCGAGCTGACAGGACGTCTCGACGGGCGCAGCTCGGCAGAGGTGCGCGACGCCCTCTACGAGCACATCGAGCGTCACCCCGACGAGGACGTGCGCGTCGACGTGACCCATGTGGAGTCCATCGACGTCACGGCGCTGAACCTGCTGGCCGCGGCTGCCCTCAAGGTCCGCAGGGCCGGGGGACAGGTCGTGCTCGTGGGCTGCTCGCCCGCGCTGCGTCGCGTCGTGGCCTACCGGGGCTGGCGCCGGCTCTTCCGGCTGGAGCGCGCCGCGTCGGAGTGACGGACGAGCCGGGATGACCACGGTGTGTCCCCGGTACGTCCCGGGTGTGAGATGGGCCCTCAGTGGATCACCTCACAACCCGGTTACCGCGGCGTAACCCCGCACTAGGGTGCCGCTATGACCCAGCAGCAGGATCAGGCGCCCCCGGCCGCACCGGCCACCGAGACCGCCGCCGAGACCGCCCCCGGAAGCGGCGAGAAGCGCCCCGAGCGTGACCGTCCGTGGGTGATGCGCACCTACGCGGGGCACAGCTCCGCCTCGGAGTCCAACGCGCTCTACCGCCGCAACCTGGCCAAGGGCCAGACCGGGTTGTCGGTCGCCTTCGACCTGCCCACGCAGACCGGCTACGACCCCGACTCGGTGCTGGCCAAGGGCGAGGTCGGCAAGGTCGGCGTGCCGATCCCCCACGTGGGGGACATGCGCCAGCTCTTCGCCGACATCCCGCTGACCACGATGAACACCTCGATGACGATCAACGCCACTGCGATGTGGCTGCTGGCGCTCTACCAGGTGGTCGCCGAGGAGCAGAACCCCGACGTGGACCCGCGCGAGGTGCACGCGCAGCTGGCCGGGACGACGCAGAACGACATCATCAAGGAGTACCTCTCGCGCGGGACCTACGTCTTCCCGCCCGAGCACTCGCTGCGCCTGACCACCGACACGATCGCCTACACGGTCAACCACATCCCGAAGTGGAACCCGATCAACATCTGCAGCTACCACCTGCAGGAGGCCGGTGCGACGCCGACCCAGGAGCTGGCCTTCGCGCTCTGCACGGCGATCGCGGTGCTCGACTCGGTGCGCGACTCCGGTCAGGTCGAGGCCGACGACATGGCCAAGGTCGTCGGCCGGATGTCGTTCTTCGTCAACGCCGGGGTGCGTTTCGTCGAGGAGATGTGCAAGATGCGCGCCTTCGTCGAGCTGTGGGACGAGATCACCCGGGAGCGCTACGGCGTGACCGACGAGAAGATGCGCCGCTTCCGCTACGGCGTGCAGGTCAACAGCCTGGGCCTGACCGAGGCGCAGCCGGAGAACAACGTGCAGCGCATCGTGCTGGAGATGCTCGGCGTGACTCTGTCGAAGAACGCCCGCGCGCGCGCCGTCCAGCTGCCGGCGTGGAACGAGGCCCTCGGCCTTCCGCGGCCCTGGGACCAGCAGTGGTCGCTGCGCCTGCAGCAGGTGCTGGCCTTCGAGTCCGACCTGCTCGAGCACGCCGATCTCTTCGACGGCTCCCACGTCGTGGAGGCCAAGGTCGCCGACCTCGTCGCGAGCGCTCGGGAGGAGATCGACCGGGTGCAGGCGATGGGCGGAGCGATCGCCGCGGTCGAGACCGGCTACATGAAGCAGGCCCTGGTGTCCTCCCACGCGGCTCGCCGCGGCCGGATCGAGTCCGGCGACGAGATCGTGGTCGGGGTCAACAAGTTCCAGAGCACCGAGGAGTCGCCGCTCACTGCGGATCTCGACACCGCCATCCAGGTTGCCGACCCGGCCGCCGAGCAGGCCGCCCTGGAGAGCCTCGAGCGCTGGCGCGCCCAGCGCGACGACGACGAGGTCGCGGAGTCGCTGGCGCGTCTTGCCACTGACGCGAAGTCCGGGGTCAACCTGATGGACGCCACCCTGGCCGCGGCGCGCGCCGGGGCGACCACCGGCGAGTGGGCCGGCACGCTGCGTGAGGTCTTCGGGGAGTACCGCGCACCCACCGGCGTCTCAGGCGCGGTCGGTGTGGCCGAGCCCGGCGAGGAGCTCGCCGCGGTGCGCGAGACCGTCCGCCGCACCGGTGAGGAGCTGGGCGGGCGGCTGCGGCTGCTCGTCGGCAAGCCGGGCCTGGACGGCCACTCGAACGGCGCGGAGCAGGTCGCGGTCCGCGCCCGTGACGCCGGCTTCGAGGTGATCTACCAGGGCATCCGGCTGACCCCGGCCGAGATCGTCGCGGCCGCCGTCGCCGAGGACGTCCACTGTGTCGGCCTGTCGATCCTGTCGGGCTCCCACATGGAGCTGGTGCCGGCAGTCCTGGACGGCCTGCGGGCCGAGGGGCTCGACGACGTCCCCGTCGTGCTCGGCGGCATCATCCCGACCTCCGACGCCGCCCGCCTCAAGCAGAAGGGCGTCGCCGCGGTCTACACCCCCAAGGACTTCGGGCTCACCGGGATCATGGCCGGCATCGTCGCCGAGATCCGCAGGGCCCGCGGCCTGGCCTGATCGCGGCCCTCCGCGGTCCGCCGCTCAGCCGTTGGCGACGGTGACAGTGCGCCAGGGCGAACGCCAGCTGTTGAAGTCCTCGTCGTAGGCGACGAGCCTGATGTCGTAGGCGCCGTCGTCGAGCCAGGTGGTGTCCCAGGCCATGGGCTGACCGGGCTCGGCGTACGCCGTCGAGCCCACCCCGTCGACCTCCAGCTCGACGTACTCCCAGGGCCAGCTGGTCGGCGCCAGGGTGTAGTCGACCGCGACGCCGTCGCCGCCCACGGTGCTCCCGGCGGTCGGGCGGCTGCCGAACGCGACCGACCGCGCCGGCAGGTTGACCGTCACGGAGACCGGTGGCGACCAGGTGGGTTCCCACCCGGCGTAGCCGCCCACCTTGAGGGCGTAGGTGCCGTTCGCGATCTCGGAGAGGTCGGCCACCAGCGGTTCGCCGGGAGCGGCGGAGCCGGCGTAGTTCGGGCCCAGGTAGACGTCGAACCCCTCGAACCAGGCGACCGACGGAGACGCGGTGAACGTGATGCTCCGTTCCCTGGTCGTCAGGACCGCACCCGCCGTCGGGTTCGTGACGGTGATGCTCGCCGACGGGTTGTCGACGGAGAGCGTGCGGACAGGAGAGAGCCCGGTCTTGCCGTTCACGTCCCGGGCGCGCAGCCGGATGGGGTGGTCGCCGTCCTCGAGGAAACGCGTGTCCAGCGCGAACGACCAGGGTGCCGAGAAGTCCGTCTCCCAGGCGGACCCGTCGACGAGGAGGTCGACCTCGTCGATCGCCGCGTTCGACGTCGCGTTCGGGGTGGCGGTCCCGGAGACGGCGACGGTCCCGCTCTGGGATCCGGTGGGGGAGCTGATCGTCGCCGTCGGGCCCAGGTTGATCGGCGTCACGGTGTCGGTGGCGGCGACCGACGCGCCCTTCTCGTTGTAGGCCTTCACGGAGACGGTGTACGTCGTGCCGCCCGGCAGGTTCGGCAGCGTCGTCTCCGTCGTGGCTCCTCCGAGGGTCCGGATCGTGCGGGTCACGTCGCCGGGAGAGGCCGTGACGACGTACTTGGTGATCAGCGTGCCGTTGTCGTCCGGCTGTCTCCACGCGACCGCGGCGGCGTTCTCCAGCGGTGTGGCGTCGACCGGGCCGGGGGCAGCCGGCGGTGTGGAGGCGCCGGCACCGAAGTCGACCCTCACCTCCGCGCCGGCGGCGGTCTGGTCGACGACGGTGATCCGGACGCCCTCGGGCGTGGTCCACGACCCGCCCGCCGGGAGGGCCGACTCGGAGAACTCGCCCCAGTCGCCTTCCTCCCACTCCTGAGGGTCGAAGCTGCCAGGAGCGAGGTCGACCAGCTGGGAGGCCTTCCCGTGCGCGAGTCGGAGCTGGACGCCGTAGTTGCCGTCGACCCACCCGGCGTCCGTGCCGGTGGGTGTCCGCAGCTCCAGCCAGTAGGAGCGGGAGGCGCTGACCTTGACCCGAAGGCTCTTGAGGCCGGGCCCGGTCGTCTCGGCGGGAGTCAGTGTGCGCGTCGCGTCAGCCGTGAGGGTGGCGCCCTGCTGGAGCCACCCGAGCTTCTGCTTGGAGTAGGCGTTGTAGTGACCGGTCGACTCGTTGCCCATGACGTCGGCGGTGTCGCCGTACTCGTAGACCGTGCAGGTGCTCGACCAGGTCACGGGATCTCCCGCCCGCGTGCAGCCACGGGCGTTCGCGTGGTCGAGCCCGAGGTTGTGACCCTGCTCGTGGACGTTGACCGACAGCTCGGTGTTCTTGAAGAGCCAGATGTTCGGGCCGGGCATCGACCCCAGCCCCGCGGCCCACCCCATGCCGCAGGGTTCGTAGACGATACGGCGCCCGAAGGTGGAGACCGCGAAACCCTTGGCCTTGGCGGCCGCCAGCGCGCGGCTCATGATCGTGTCCACGTCGCCGCAGCTGCGCGGCTGACGGATCTTGAGCCAGGGCGTCACTTTCCCGCTCACCGAGTAGCGGCCGTGCGAGACCTCGGCGAACCATGAGTTCGCGTCGCCGATCATGGACTGGCGGAAGTCCGTCGTGGTCGGGGAGGCCGGCGCGGTGGCGCTCCAGTAGACCCGCATGGCGAGGATCTTGGTGGAGGCGGGAGCGCGCGCGCCGGTGCGTCGCTCTGCGGGCCCGGCCAGCACGACCACCTCCGAGGCTCGGACGACGAGGCCGGTCCTGGTGCCGGTGACCCGGACGCGGTCACCGGTGTCGAGCCGGCGGTCCGTGCGCAGGTGGAAGGTCGGCCCCTCCGTGCGCAACAGGTAACGGACCGCCTCGCGGCCGTCCGTGCCGACGGCCATCAGGCGTTCGACCACGCCCTCGACGACGACTGGTCGCGCGCGGTCGCGGCGGTCGTCGGTGAGCCGAGCCGCTGTGGTCGGCGACGGGCGCGCCACCGCGTCGGAGGACGCCGGTCGGGCGTCTGCCGTCGCCTGAACGCCTGCTGTCGTGGCGGAGGTGATCAGCGCCAGCAGGACGGCGGTGACGGTGCTGCGTGCTCCCATGTGGACTCCCGGACCACAGCAGAGCACGCGTGCCGGACGCCGTGAGGTGCCTCAGGGCCCGGGCTCCGGGCCTTTGGTCTCCCCGCCGCGGACGGACGGGGCCACTGGTGCGCACGGGACGGTGAGTCCCTCCGGTGGTCAGCCGGGCGGGCGGGAGCTGGCGGTCGCGTTGGCGCAGCCGGCCTCGCGCGGGGACCCGGCACGGACCTCCTCGGGGAACTCGACCGTGACGGTGTCCCGGGGGACTCCGGCGCTCTCGATCTCGAGCTCCACCTCGGTGACGAAGCTGCCGGCTCGCGCCGACAGCGTCTCGCAGCCGCGCATCAGGAGCTCGACCGTCACCTGGGCCGACCCCCGAGCGGGCAACGTGAACGTCTCCTGGCCGTCAGCGCCCACGACACGCTCGTACTCGAAGAGCCGCGGCTGAGGGTCGGGCTCGCGCAGGCCCGTCACCTGCAGGGGCATCCACCCGTCGTTGTCGACGGTGAACGTGTAGGCGAGGGTGTTGCCGTCGACGTAACGGATCTGTCGGATCGTCCGGTCACCCATGCTGAAGACCGCCGATGCGCTCGTGCCGGTGACCGAGCCCTCACCACTGCCGTCGAGGTCCGGCGTCGCGGTGGCCACGGCCACCCCGGTCGCTGCAACGGTCGCCAGGGTGACGGTGGCGGCGACGGTGAGCGTCTGCCTCACGTCAGCCCCGCGTCGTTCGCCGTGCGCGGAACGCAGCGCCCACGGCGACCAGCGCGCCCAGCGCGATCAGGTTCACGGCCCAGCCGCCGCCGGGGGCGCCGACCGACGAGGAACGCGGAGCGGCGCGCTCGGCTCCCGGAACCACCGGGAACGGGTCACCGGAGGTCGCGGTGGGCTTCGGCGGGCTGTCGAACCAGTTGCACTCGGGCGGGTGACGCAGCGTCGGGTCGTTGCGGTCGTACTGGGAGCACGACAGGAAGCCGGCGTCCTTGACAGCCGAGGTGCCGGGAGTGAAGACCGACCCGCCGTCGGCGCACGCGGCGGGGTCGACGACGAAGTTGTCAGTCGGCTCGCCGCGTGAGGAGGTGTTGTCCTCCCAACAATTTCTCTCACCCTCGTCGTCCCACCAGTGGTCCATGCCGTTGTAGAGCTTCTGGCCGCGGGGGCCGAAGCCAAGCTCGTTGCCGAAGGTGCGGTTCCCGTGGGAGGTGTCGTACTGCTTGTCCGGGTCGAACTCGTCCCGCAGCGGCGCCGGAACCCAGAACTGCATCGTCCCGTAGCGCCAGTTGTCGTAGATCTCGTTGTTGTCGGTGGAGTTGAAGTTGCCGCCGGCGATCAGCACGCCGGTGCCGACCGGCACCGGGACGACCGGGCAGACCGTGCCGTCGATGTAGCCGCGCTGGGGCATCGGCTTGGCGCAGACGCCCTTGTCGACGTACCGCTTGAAGTAGTTGACGTTGTTCGAGTAGATCTTGTTGCGGCTCCACCGCGCGTGGTCCTGCGGTAGCCCCGGGTGCCCCGGGAAGAGGGAGTCGGTCGAGATGCCCGTCGCGTTCTTGTAGAAGCGGTTGTGGTGGGCGTAGACCGAGTTGCCCGCCGTGCCGGAGTAGCCCAGCGTGTTGTGGTGGCTGCGGTTGTTGAAGATCTCGATGGAGTAGCGCTTCGGCTTGAAGCGGTCGTTGTCGCCGTTCACGTCGGAGGCCGAGCCGGGGTAGATGCCCGAGTCGCCGTTGTAGTAGGCCTCGGAGTGCTTGATGACGCCGTGGTCGGAGGCGAAGGCGAGGATGCCGTACTCGTCGTTGCCGCGCGTCAGCAGGCGGTTGATGACGAAGCCGTCGCTCTCCATGACGTAGACGGCGTTGAACTCCGCCTCCTGGACCGCGAAGTTGGCCAGGTAGAGACCACTCATCCGGTCGGCACGCAGCGCGTTGAGCTTGCTGAACCGGTTCTCGATGAGCACGTCGGTGCGCCGCTTGCCGGTGCCGATGATCTGCGTGCCGCAGAACCGGCTGTCGCAGGCGATGGAGTCGTTCTTGGGGGTCTCGTCGCCGAAGAGGGCGATGAGGTTGAGGTTGTGGGCGCAGCGACGCTGGTCGGAGTAGGACAGCGCGATCGGGTCGGACTCCTCGGCGTCTCCACCCTCGGGGTCGGGCACCGACCCGATGTAGTCGACCTCGTCGAGCGGGTCGTTGGAGTCCGTCTCGAGGTTCGAGCAGTACTCCGAACGCTCGTCGGAGGCCCACTGCTTCTCGCGGTAGGTGCCGGGGAGGACGTAGACGGACGTGTTACGAGCCTCGATGGTGTTGATCGCGCTCTGGATGGAGCTGAAGTCACAGCTCTTCAGCAGGCGCAGGTTCCGCTTCTTCAGCGGTCCGCTCTTCATGTCGTCGACGAGCTGACGGCTCTCCGGCTGGCACACCACACGGCTGCGCGGGTTGTCGTAGCCCAGGAAGCGCGGGACGTCGCCGGTGCCCTTCGGGAACCTCGACTCCCTCTCCTCGTGGGCCACCGCGGCCGGGGCGATCAGGCCGACGGTGAGGATCGCGGCCAGCACCACGGCGAGGCCCGCCGGTGGACGGGTGCGCCGACTGGTCCGGTGGTCCGTTCGCACCTCGGAGGACGGACGGCGGGGCGTCGAACGGATCATCTGCACACCTGCTCTTCCACGGGGACCGGCGCCGGGCGGGAGCGCCCATGCCGGCAGGGGTCGCCGGTCCAATCTGACAGGACGTCCTGTCAGTCAGAACGCGTGGCGCCGAGAAAGGTCACGATTCTCGGCGCGCCGGATGCCGGGACGGTGAAGACTGGGGCGCATGAGTCGGGTGACCGTGATCGGGGCAGGTGTGGTCGGGCTCTCCTGCGCGGTCCGGCTGCTCGAGGCCGGCCACGAGGTCGCCGTACTGGCCCGTGACCTGCCGCTGGAGACGACCTCCTCGGTCGCGGCCGCGCTGTGGTACCCCTACCGGGCCTACCCGGTCGAGCGCGTGCTGGGCTGGGCGACGACGACGTACGCCGACCTCGCGACACTCGCCGGGGACGAGACCACCGGCGTCACCATGCGGCGCGGCACCCAGGTGCTCCGCTCGCCCGAGGCCCTACCCTGGTGGGCCGTCGCGGTGCCGTCCCTGGAGTCGGCGTCGGTGACGCCCGAGGGGTACGCCGCCGGCTGGTCCGCCGAGGTGCCGGTCGCGGAGATGCCCGTCTACCTCGGCTGGCTGAGCACCCGCGTGGAGGAGCTCGGTGGCACCGTCACCCGGATGGCGCTCTCTGCCCTGCCGGACCTGGCCGAGGTCGTCGTCAACGCCAGCGGCCTCGGCAGCAGGCTGCTGGGAGGCGACGACTCGGTCGTGCCCGTACGCGGGCAGGTCGTGCTGGTCGAGCAGGTCGGTCTCGAGGAGTGGTGGCTCGACAGTGCCGGTCCGACGTACGTCGTGCCGCGCAGTCGCGACATCGTCGTGGGGGGCACCGACCAGGAGGGGGTCTGGGACCGCCGGCCCGACGAGGACGTCGCGCGCGAGGTCCTGGCCCGGGCCACCGCGCTCGTGCCCCAGATTCGGCGCGCGAGGGTCCTGCGCCACCGGGTCGGACTGCGGCCGGCGCGCCCCGGGGTGCGGCTGGAGGAGCGGACCGGGGTGCGCGGCAACCGGATCATCCACTGCTACGGCCACGGGGGAGCCGGCGTCACGTTGTCATGGGGCTGTGCCGCCGAGGTGGCCGCGCTCGTCGGCTGAGCGTTCCGGTCACCCTGCTCACCCGGCCTCCCGTAGGTTCGCCCCCATGGACGCCCGTCGCCTCGTGCTGCTCGCCCTGCCCGGTCTGTCACTGGGGATCGTGGGCGCGACCCACCCCGGGTCGCTGAGCTACCCCACCTCGCACCACTGGTGGACGATGCACCTGGCCGGCATGTTCGTCTTCCCCCTGGTCGGCGTGGCGCTGGCCGCCCTGGTGTGGGGTCGGCGCGACCCGCTCGCGCTGGTGATCTTCGCCGGGGCCTTCGTCTACGGCGTCTGCTACACCGCCCTCGACATCATCAGCGGACTGACCGCCGGCTGGGTGACCTACCGGCTCGGGCCCGGACAGCTGCGTCCGGACGAGGTCGACTACATCTTCCAGATCGGCGGCCGGGTGGGCGACGTGGGCGAGTGGGGGCTGCTCGTCGCGGCTGGTGCGGCCTCGGTCGAGGTGGCGCGTCGGACCGGTTGGCCCGCGCTCGTGGGCGCCGTACCGCTGCTGCTCGGGACGTGGTGGGTGCTCGAGGACCACATCTTCCCGCCGTACGGCGCCGCCGGCGCCGCGCTCATCGGGCTCGGCACCGCGGGCCTGGCCTGGGCCCAGGGCCGCGAGGCCCGCCACTACTCGCTCGCCGACGCCTGAGGCCGGCCGGCTTGCGGGCGCTCACCGCAGCCGGAGCGGCGTACGGCGTGCAGCGACTGACCAGAGTCCAGCCACCAGCATGCGGCGACCGAGCGCGCCTAGAAGAGCCGGTGGCTCGGGTCGTCGATGCCGCGCAGGGCGTCGTAGTCGACGACCACGCAGGCGATGCCCCGGTCCTCGGCCAGCACGCGGGCCTGGGGCTTGATGGCCTGGGCGGCGAAGACCCCGCGGACCGAGCCGTTGACGGTCAGCAGCGGGTCGCGGTTCAGCAGCTCGAGGTAGCGCGTCAGCTGCTCGACGCCGTCGATGTCGCCGCGACGCTTGATCTCGACCGCGACGGACAGTCCCTCGCCGTCACGACACATGAGGTCCACCGGACCGATCGCCGTCGGGAACTCGCGTCGTACGAGCGTCAGGCCGTCGACGAGTGTCGCGGGGTGCTCGGCGAGCAGGGCCTGGAGGTGCTTCTCGACCCCGTCCTTCTGCAGCCCGGGGTCGATGCCGAGGTCGTGCCGGGTGTCGCTGAGGACCTCCTCGATGAGGATGCGCAGCGTGTCGTCGGCCTTGGGGGAGGTGACCGTCCACTCCACCTGGCCGTCGTCGGTCGTGCCCTCGCGCAGCGTGGCGGGCGGCGACATCCAGTTCAGCGGCTTGTAGGAGCCGCCGTCGCTGTGGACGAGCACCGACCCGTCGTTCTTGACCATGATGAGCCGGGTGGCCATCGGCAGGTGCGCCGACAGGCGTCCGGCGTAGTCGACCTGGCACCGAGCAACGACGAGTCTCACGGGGCGGCAATCTACCGGTCGCTCGTGGGCTTCTGGTCACTCGCCGCAGCAATTCCGGCCCGTGGCTGCGGCCACCGCCCGGAAGCAGGCAATCCAGCAGGCAGTGACCAGAAACCGGCCGCGGGAGCGCACAAGTTACTGGCCAGTGAAGTACCTCACGGGTCGGCGCCGGACGGGCCCGGGAGTGGCAGGATGCGGCCATGTCTGCAGAAGCCACCGCCCCGGCCAGCGCCACCCCGTCCCGCGAGTTCACCACCATCGGCGTGGTCGGCCTCGGCACCATGGGTGCCGGCATCGCGGAGGTCTTCGCCCGCCACGGCTACGAGGTGGTCGGCGTCGAGATCGACGAGGAGACCCTGGACCGCGGTCGCCAGCACGTCACCCACTCCACCGCCCGCGCGGTCGCCCGCGGCAAGCTGAGCGAGACCGAGCAGAGCGAGCTGGTCGACCGGATCACCTACAGCACCGACCTCCAGGCGATCAAGGAGTGCCAGTTCGTCGTCGAGGCCGTCATCGAGCAGCTGCCGGTGAAGCGCGCCGTCATCACCGAGCTCGACGGCATCCTCGGCGACGACGCGATCATCGCCACCAACACCTCCTCGCTGTCGGTCACCGAGATCTCGACCGCCACCGCGCGTCCCGGTCGCGTCGTCGGCGTCCACTTCTTCAACCCCGCGCCGGTCCAGAAGCTCGTCGAGGTGGTCCGCACCGTCGTGACCCAGCCCGACGTGCTGGCCGACGTCTCCGCGCTGGTGGAGTCGCTGGACAAGACCCCCGTCGTCTGCGGTGACAAGGCGGGCTTCATCGCCAACGCCCTGCTCTTCGGCTACCTCAACCACGCCGTGTCGATGTACGAGGGCCGCTACGCGTCGCGTGAGGACATCGACGCTGCGATGCGCTTCGGCTGCGGCTACCCCATGGGCCCGCTGGCGCTGCTCGACCTGATCGGCCTCGACACGGCGTACGAGATCCTCGACACGATGTACAAGCAGGGCCGCGACCGCCTCCACGCCCCGGCCCCGATCCTCAAGCAGATGGTCACCGCAGGGCTGCTCGGTCGCAAGACCGGCCGCGGCTTCTACACCTACGAGGGCGTCGACTCCTCCTCGGTCGTCCCGGACGAGCGCACGCCTTCCGCCGACGAGGCCCCGCAGCTCAGGCACGACGTCTCCACCGTCGGCGTGGTCGGCACGGGGACGATGGCCAGCGGCATCGTCGAGGTCTTCGCCAAGGCCGGGTACGACGTCGTCTTCGTCGGCCGGTCCCAGGCCAAGGTCGACGGGGTCCGCGCCACCATCGAGCGCTCCCTGGACAAGGCGATCCAGCGCGGCAAGCTCGACGAGTCGGCCAAGGAGGCCGTGCTCGGGCGCCTGACCGGTGCCACCTCGCTCGACGACCTGGGCCAGGTCGACATCGTGGTCGAGGCCATCGCCGAGGACCTGCAGGTCAAGACCGTGCTGTTCGAGAACCTCGACGAGATCTGCAAGCCGGGCGCGATCCTGGCCACCACCACGTCGAGCCTGCCGATCATCGGCCTGGCCACGGTGACCTCGCGGCCCCAGGACGTGGTGGGCATGCACTTCTTCAACCCCGCCCCGGTCATGAAGCTGGTCGAGGTCGTCTCGACCGTCGCGACCAGCGAGGACGTCGCCGAGACCACGCGGGCGCTGTGCGCCAAGGTCGGCAAGCACGCGGTCTCCTGCGGCGACCGGGCAGGCTTCATCGTCAACGCGCTGCTGTTCCCCTACCTCAACGACGCCATCAAGATGCTCGAGGCGCACTACGCGACGGCCGACGACATCGACACCGCGATGAAGTACGGCTGTGCGCTGCCGATGGGCCCCTTCGCCCTGCTCGACGTGGTCGGCAACGACGTCTCGCTGGCGATCCAGCGCGAGCTCTACCTCGAGTTCCGCGAGCCCGGGTTCGCGCCGGCACCGCTCCTGGAGCACCTGGTGGCCGCCGGCTACCTCGGGCGCAAGACGAAGAAGGGTTTCCGGGACTACTCCTCCCGCTGACGCGTCGCGGGGCACGATGGGCGGGTGACCGCCCGTCGAGCCCCACGTCCCGTCGCGCTGCTCGCTGTCGCGCTGCTCGCCTTCATGGGCTCGGTCGTGGCGGGCGTCCCGGCACGCTCCGCCCCAGCCGCCGAGTCGTCCGGGGTGTCCGCGCCGGACGACTCCCGGGCACTGCCGCCGGCCGACGTCGACTGGGACTACCAGCTGGGGGGAGCGGTCGCCGCGGCGGAGAACGTCGGCACGGTCGTGCGCGACCGGCGCGAGGACCCGCTCGAGGGGATCTACTCCGTCTGCTACGTCAACGGATTCCAGACCCAGCCCGACGAGAAGCGCTTCTGGCGCCAGCGCTGGGAACTGGTGCTGAAGAAGGGTGGCGACCCGGTCGTCGACGGCGCCTGGGGCGAGTGGCTGCTCGACATCCGCACCGACCGCAAGCGCCAGCGGCTGGCCGACCTCGTGGGGCGGTGGACCGCCCGGTGCGCCGCGGACGGCTTCGACGCGGTCGAGCTCGACAACCTCGACTCCTTCTCCCGCAGCCGCGGGCTGATCTCGACCGCGGACGCGCGCACCTTCGCCCGCCTGCTGGTGACCCGCGCGCACGACGCCGGTCTCGCGGTCGCGCAGAAGAACTGGGTCGAGCTGGGTGCACGTGGCCCCCGGATCGGCTTCGACTTCGCCGTCGTCGAGGAGTGCGGCCGCTGGCGCGAGTGCCAGGGGTACGTCGAGGTCTACGGGCCGGCGGTCCTCATGGTGGAGTACCGCGCCGACGACTTCGCGTGGACCTGTGCCCGGTTCGCCGGCCACCCCGTCGTACGCCGTGACCGAGCGCTGAGCGCGGACGGCGTACGCGCCTGGTGCTGAGCCACCTGCGGGAGTGACGTCCTGCGCCTGCAGGGGGTGGCGTCTCGCGAGGGGAGGCGGGGTTCAGCGGGCTTCTTGGCGGGGGGTCCAGACCTCGCGGACGAGGAGCAGCACCGCCGCGGCCGTGGGGATGGCCAGGAGGGCGCCGATGACGCCGAGGAGGCCGGCGCCGACGAGCGCGGCGATGACGGTGACCGACCCCGGGACGTTGACCGAGCGCTGCATGACCCGGGGGTAGAGGACGTAGTTCTCCAGCTGCTGGTAGATCAGGAAGAAGATGACGCAGGCGATCCCGATCTTGAGGTCGGTGGCGAACCCGATGGCCGAGACCACGACCGCGCCCAGCGTCGCCCCGATCATCGGGATGAAGTCCAGCAGCGCCACGACGGCGGCCAGCGCCACGGCGTACTCCGACAACCCGACGATCATCAGGAAGACCAGCGAGGTGGTCCCGGCGCACGCGGCCACCACGAAGGCGCCGGCGACGTAGCCGCCGACGCTGGTGAAGATCTGCTCACCGAGGTGCGCGACCCGGGCCCGGCGGCTCGCCGGCGCCAGGTCGTAGAGCGCCTCCTTGGTCGTCTTCAACGACGCCAGGAAGTAGAGCATCAGCACGGTCACGAAGAACGTGTTGGCCAGGAAGCCGAAGAACGCCAGGCTCAGGCCGACCACCCCGCCGAACAGGCCGGAGGCCCAGTCACCGCTGGTGACGAATCCCTCGATCTTCTGCACGACCCCGAAGCGGTCGTCGAGCTCCTGGACGCGGCGGCTCTCCTGCAGCTGGGCGAACCAGCCCGGCGCCTGCTCGATGATGCGCCCGACCTGCTCGGAGATCACCGGCACCAGGGCCACGAAGAACATCACCAGCGCCAGCAGCACGCCGAGGATGACCGTCAGCACCGCCCACGCGCGCCGGAAGCGGTGACCGACGAGCCACTCGACCGCCGGGTCGAGCCCGACGGCGAGGAACATCGCGACGACGACGAGGAGAATGACGCCGCTGACCGAGAGCAGCAGGCTCCCGAGCCAGTACGCCACCAGAGCACCTACTCCGAAGAGAAAGCCGAGCGCCACCGGACCGTGGTGGTGCCACAGGTGCGATGGCGCGTCGGGCTTCTCCGCCGGAGGGCGGGCAGGGCTGGTCACTCCGTGCCGGCGTCCTTGCCTCGCGGCTCGGGGGAGTCGCCGAACCCGGCGACGACGTCGCGGAGGGCGCCGAGCTGGGCCACGATCGCATCGCGACGCTTGGTGTAGCGGTCGACCTCCGAGCGCAGCTCCTGGAGCTCGCGCTCGGAGTCCGCCTGGCCCGTGGCCACGAAGGTCGCGACCTGGGACTTGGCCGAGGCCACGAGCTGCTCGGCCTCACGACGCGCGCGGGTCAGCAGGCGCTCGGCGTCGTCCGCGGCGGCCTGACGCTGGTTGGTCGCCTGCGCGCTCGCCTCGCGGGCGCGCTGCTCGGCGGCGTCGGCGCGAGCCTCGGCCTCGGCCACCAGGGCGGTGGTCTCGGCGACCGCGTTGCTGTGGTGCTCGGCGGCCTCGCGGGTCAGGCGCTCCTTCTCCACCGCGAGAGCACGCTGGAGCTCCTGGACCTCACGGTTGGCCGTGGCCAGGGACTGCTCGGCCTCACGGCGAGCGCCCGTGCGCAGCGCGTTGACCTCCTGCTCGGCGGCCAGGCGACGCTGGGAGGCGTCGCGCTCGGCGGAGGCGATCATGTCCGCGGCGTCGGCCTGCGCCGACGAGCGCAGGTGCTCGATCTCGCTCATCGTCGAGGTGCGGGTCTCGTCGAGCTCCTTGAGCTGGACCATCCGCATGTCCTCGGCGTCGCGGGAGGCGTGCGCCTTCATCGAGGAGGCGTCGGCGCTGGCGGTGCGCAGCAGCTCGTCGGCGCGGTGCTTGGCCGAGGCGATGACCTCGTCGGCCTGCTCCTCGGCGAGACGGAGCAGCTCGCTGGCCCGGCCACCCAGCCCGGCGTACGTCGGGTTCTCGTTCTCGCTGGCCTGCTCGCGCAGCGCCGTCAGCTGCTTCTCGACCTCGGCCAGACGCTTGCGGGTGCCGTCGAGGTCGCGGGCGAGCGCGGCGTTCTCCGAGCTCAGCTGGCCGACCTTGCGGTCCACGGCGGCGGTGTCGTAGCCGCGGCGGCCGATCGGGAAGCCGCTCGAGACCCGCGGGGAATCGGCGCGCGGGGACGCGGCGGGTGCGCTCGCCACGGGTGCGGGCGCCGGTGCCGGCGCGGGCACCGGGGCGCTCTGGCGAGGCGGCGCGGAGGCGGAGGGCTTGGCCGGCGCGACGGCGGGAAGGGTAGAGGTCTCGGTGCTGTCGTCGGTCTCGTCGAAGATGGAGAGTCCGGAGCGCTCGGTCATGGGAGTGTCCCTCGATTCATCGTGCTTGCGTTTCCTGGGCGGGCGGGGGGGAGCCATTCCCTAGTGTCACCGATCCGGGCCGAAAAGCCCGTCCGCCGGTGCGTGTCTCACCGGCGAGTCCCTCGAAAAAGACGAACGTCCCGACCACCGGACGCTCAGCAGCCGGGTGCTGGCGCGTCGGGTGGCCGGGACGGGACGACGCTACTGGCCGCGGAAGGCGTTGATCTGCTTCAGATGGGTGGCCCGGAGCTCCTCGTTCAGCACGCCCTGGCCCTCCTCGGGGGCCAGGCACAGCACCCCGACCTTGCCCTGGTGGAGGTTGTGGTGGACGTCGAGCGCGGCCTGGCCGACGTCCTCGAGGCCGTAGGTGCGCGACAGGGTCGGGTGGATCATGCCCTTGGCGATGAGGCGGTTGGCCTCCCACGACTCGCGGTAGTTGGCGAAGTGCGAGCCGATGATGCGCTTGAGGTTCATCCACAGGTAGCGGTTGTCGTACTGGTGCATGTAGCCGCTGGTGGAGGCACAGGTCACGATCGTGCCGCCCTTGCGTGCGGCGTACACCGAGGCGCCGAAGGTCTCGCGGCCCGGGTGCTCGAAGACGATGTCGACGTCCTCACCACCGGTCAGCTCGCGGATCTTGCCGCCGAGGCGGCGCCACTCCTTCTGGTCCTGGTCGTGCTCGTCCTTCCAGAACTTGTAGCCCTCCTCGGAGCGGTTGATGATCAGCTCCGCGCCCATGTTGCGGCAGATCTGCGCCTTCGCCTCGTTGGAGACGACGCAGACGGGCGTCGCGCCGCCGTTGAGGGCGTACTGCGTCGCGAAGCCGCCGAGACCGCCGCTCGCGCCCCAGATGAGGACGTTGTCGCCCTGCTTCATGCCGGCGCCGTTGCGGCTGACGAGCTGGCGGTAGGCCGTGGAGTTGACCAGGCCGGGGGAGGCAGCCTCCTCCCAGGTGAGGTGCTCGGGCTTCGGCATCAGCTGGTTGGCCTTGACCAGCGCCACCTCCGCGAGCCCGCCGAAGTTGGTCTCGAAGCCCCAGATGCGCTGCTCGGGGTCGAGCATCGTGTCGTTGTGGCCGTCGGGGCCCTCCAGCTCGACCGACAGGCAGTGGGCGACCACGCGGTCACCGGGCTTCCACGAGTGCACACCGGCGCCGGTGGCGAGCACGACGCCGGCCAGGTCGGAACCGACGACGTGGTAGGGCAGGTCGTGACGCTTGGAGAGCGGGGAGACACGGCCGTAGCGCTCGAGGAAGCCGAACGTCGAGACGGGCTCGAAGATCGAGGTCCACACGGTGTTGTAGTTGATGGCGCTGGCCATCACCGCGACGAGTGCCTCGCCCGGGCCCAGCTCGGGGACCGGCACGTCGTCGACGTGCAGCGACTTGCGCGGGTCCTTCTCCTTGGTCGCGACGCCCTCGAACATCCCCTGCTCGTCCTTGTGCACGGTGACGGCGCGGTAGGACTCCGGCATCGGCAGCGCGGCGAAGTCCTCCGGGGAGGCGTCTCCGGCCTGGATCGCGTCGAGGATCTGCTTCACGGGTGGGCTCCTACTGAAGGTCGGTGGGGCGAGGTGGCGGCGAATCTACCGGCGAGTAACCACGCTGTCAGCCCCGTGTGACGTATCTGGCTCGTGGTGCGGACCGGTCGTCAGTGGAGGGAGGGGCCCGGCTCCACGAGCTCGACGAGGACCCCGCCGGCGTCCTTGGGGTGGACGAAGTTGATGCGGCTGTCGGACGTGCCGCGACGGGGGGCGTCGTACAGCAGGCGGACGCCGCGCTCGCGCAGCACCGCGGAGACGGACTCGACGTCGGTGACGCGGTAGGCGAGCTGCTGCAGACCGGGGCCGGAGCGGTCGAGGAACTTCGCGATCGTCGAGGTCTCGTCCAGGGGCGCGAGGAGCTGGATGCAGGAGCCGGAGTCGCCGACGCCGACCATCGCCTCGCGGACGCCCTGCTCCTCGTTGGTCTCCTCGTGCAGGACGTGCATGCCGAAGGTGTCGCGGTAGAGCGCGATCGCCTCGTCGAGGTCGGGTACGGCGATGCCGACGTGGTCGATGGCGGTGAAAAGGTGCTCGGGGATCTCCACACTCATGGCGCACATCGTCGTACGCCGTCGGCGCTGGGGCGAGGGACTGTGACGTGTCCGACAGCCCCTGGCCCGGACGACCCCTCCCGCTCACCGCGAGCGCTGGGTATCGTCCGACTCACCCGCGCCGGGCCCACGGCACGCAGCCCTCCCGGCTGCGCCCGGGCCGCGTCGCACCCGATCCGCAGCAGCAGGAGGCGCTCCATGTCAGGTTCCGTCATCGTCGCGGGGGCTCGCACCCCCATCGGTCGTCTGCTCGGGGGGCTCAAGAGCCAGTCGGCCGCCGACCTCGGCGGCGTGGCCATCGAAGGCGCCCTGGCCAGGGCCGGCGTCAACGGTGAGGACGTCGAGTACGTCATCATGGGCCAGGTCATCCAGGCCGGCACGGGTCAGATCACCGCCCGCCAGGCCGCGGTCAAGGGCGGCATCCCGATGAACGTCCCGGCCATCACCATCAACAAGGTGTGCCTGTCCGGCATCAACGCCATCGCGATGGCCGACCAGCTGATCCGCGCCGGCGAGCACGAGATCATCGTGGCCGGCGGCATGGAGTCGATGACCAACGCGCCGCACCTGCTGCCGAAGTCGCGTGAGGGCTTCAAGTACGGCGACACCGCGCTGGTCGACTCGATGGCCCACGACGCCCTCTACGACCAGTTCACGACCCAGGCCATGGGCATGCTCACCGAGCAGTGCAACGCGGCCGGCGCCGAGCTGACCCGCGAGGAGCAGGACGCCTTCTCCGCCCGCAGCCACCAGCGCGCGGCCGAGGCCTGGAAGAACGGCGTCTTCGACGACGAGGTCGTGCCCGTCACGATCAAGGGTCGCGGCGGCGACACCCAGGTCACCGCCGACGAGGGCGTGCGCGGCGACACCACCACCGAGTCGCTCGGCAAGCTCCGCCCGGCCTTCTCCAAGGACGGCACCATCACCGCCGGCTCCGCCTCCCAGATCTCCGACGGCGCCTGCGCAGTGGTGGTCATGAGCAAGGCCAAGGCCGAGGAGCTCGGCCTGGAGTGGCTGTGCGAGATCGGCGCCTCCGGCCAGGTCGCCGGCCCCGACTCGACGCTGCAGCTGCAGCCCTCGCGCGCGATCCAGAAGGCGGCCGAGAAGGAGGGCATCGCGGTCAGCGACATCGACCTCTTCGAGCTCAACGAGGCCTTCGCCGCGGTCGGCATCGAGTCGGCCCGCGAGCTCGGCATCGACGACGAGCTGGTCAACGTCAACGGCGGTGCCATCGCCGTCGGCCACCCGGTCGGCATGTCCGGCGCCCGCATCGTGCTGCACCTCGCCCTGGAGCTGAAGCGACGCGGCGGCGGCACCGGCGCGGCCGCACTCTGCGGCGGCGGCGGTCAGGGTGACGCCCTGATCATCCGCGTCCCGGCCTGACCCGGTCGGACCCACCCGCGTGCCCCACCCCGACGTCGACGCCCTCGTCGAGGACGCCCGCGCCGGCCGGGCCCGCGCGGTGGGCCGGCTGCTCTCCCTCGTCGAGGAGGAGTCGCCGGCCCTTCGGCGCGCGATCACGCTGATCGCCCCCCACACCGGCCGTGCCCACGTCATCGGCATGACGGGCGCCCCGGGCGTCGGCAAGTCGACGTCGACCTCGGCCGTGGTCACCGAGCTGCGCCGACGCGGCCAGCGGGTGGCGGTGCTCGCCGTCGACCCGTCGTCACCCTTCTCCGGCGGAGCCCTGCTCGGTGACCGGGTCCGGATGGGCGACCACGCCACCGATCCGGACGTCTTCATCCGTTCGATGGCCTCGCGGGGCCACCTCGGCGGGCTGTCGTGGGCCACGCCGCAGGCGGTCCGGGTCCTCGACGTGGCGGGCTTCGACGTCGTGATCGTCGAGACCGTCGGTGTCGGGCAGAGCGAGGTCGAGGTGGCCGGAGCCGCGGACACCACCGTGGTGCTGCTCGCGCCCGGGATGGGCGACGGCATCCAGGCCGCCAAGGCGGGGATCCTGGAGATCGGAGACGTCTACGTCGTCAACAAGTCCGACCGCGACGGTGCTTCCCAGGTGCGGCGCGACCTCCGGTCGATGCTGACGCTGACTCGGTCGCAGCAGGGGACGGAGGCGACGCCGGGCTCCGAGCCGGCCCAGCGACCCTGGCGGCCACCGGTGCTGGGAACGACGGCCACCAGCGGCGAGGGGGTCCCCGCGGTCGTGGACGCCCTGGAGGAGCACCTCGCCTGGTCGCGGGCCACCGGCGCCCTCGACCGCCGCCGCCGGCGGCGTGCCCGCGACGAGATCGAGTCGATCGCGCTCGCCACGCTGCGCCGACGGTGGGCCGGGGTGGCGGACCGCAGCGGTCTCGAGGAGCTGGCCGAGAAGGTCGTCGCGCGCGACCTCGACCCCTACGCCGCCGCGGACACCCTCCTCGACGAGTGAGGTACCGACCGCCGGGCCGGCCCACCGGCAGCACCCCCCGGCACGCGCGCCAGCCATCGCCGGCCCACCGCCCGGAACGTGCACACCCGTAGCACGTTCGTAACCTCCGCGACGGCGGCCGGTGACACCACCGGCTCACAGTGGAGCCATGCGGACAGGCAACGCGCCGGTGCTCTCGGGGGCCCGCATCCTGCTGACCGCACGCCGGCGGGGCGACGACCTGGCCTCCGCGCTGGAGTCGCGAGGAGCGGTGGTGCTGCGTGCACCGACGATCGCCTCGGTCGCGGAGAGCACGCGACGCCTGCTGCGGCGGACCCACGACGTGGTGGGTGAGGAGGCCGACGTCGTGGTGGTCACCACCGCGACAGGTCTCGAGCGCTGGCTCGCGGCGGCAGCCGACGCGGGGATCGACGGCGCCGTCCTGCGCCTGCTGCGCGCGTCCCGCGTGGTCGCGCGGGGGCCCAAGGCCCGGGCCGCCCTCGAGGCCGTCGGCGTCGTCCCGGACTGGCTGGGGGAGGCCGAGACGACCGCGGAGATCACCGACTTCCTGCTCGCCGAGGGCGTGGACGGGGCTCGTGTGGTGCTGGTCCACGGGGGCGGCCGGGACGAGGCCGGAGAGGTGGTGCTCCGCGCGGCCGGGGCACAGGTGCGCGCGGTCCAGACCTACCGCTGGGTCTCCCTCGACGACCGCCCTGAGGTCCGGGCCTCGGTGGAGGAGGTGGGACACGGGCGCTTCGACGCGGTGCTGTTCACCAGCGCCCCGGGAGCCCACGCGTGGCTGCGCGCCGTACGCCGGGCGGAGCTCCTCGACGTGGTGCGCGAGCGCATCGACAGCCGCCAGCTGCTGCTCGGCGCGGTGGGCCCGGTCACCGCCGAGCCGTTGGCGTTCGTCGGGCTGCTCGCACGGGTGCCCTCGACCTCGCGCCTGGCCGACCTGGTGCGGCTGGTCATCGAGGACCTGGGCGACGACCGTCACGCCCTGATGACCGGTCACGGTCTCCTGCGGCTGCGCGCCGGCACCATCACGCTGAATCACCGGGCCGTCGCGATCTCGCCCAGCGGACTGGCCCTGCTGCGGCGGTTGGCCTCGACCCCGGGGCACGTCGTCAGCAGGGAGGAGCTGCTGCGGGTGCTGCCGGGCGCCTCGACCGACCCCCACACGGCGGAGGTCGCCGTGGCCCGGCTGCGCGAGGCGTTGCGCGCCGCGACCGGCGACGACACCGGCGACGGGGGACTGGTCAAGACCGTCGTACGGCGCGGCTACGTCCTCGCCGCGCGTTGACACCGTCACCCGCCCCGAGCCGGGTGGGGCCGGTGGTGCGGGTGTGACATCTGCCGGTGTTCGATACGTCGTGCCGCGCGCCTCCGAGCGCCGCCGACCGGCATTTGGTACTCATGTCTCATGAAGCCCTGGGTCGTCGTGCTCCTCGTGCTGTTCGTGGGTTTCTGGATGGTTCAGGCGCCCGGCCAGTTCGCGGACTTCGCCGGCGACGGCGCCGCCTGGGTGTGGAGCATGACCGAGACCGTCTTCACCGGTCTCATCGACTTCCTCGGCGCCCTCTTCGACTGAGCTGGCCGTGGCGTCCCCCGGCGCCGACGGCGGCGCACCCCCACCGCAGCGGATGCGGCGTACCCGCGCCCTGGGCAGCGGGGTCTGGCAGACCGGGGTGTGGCTGCGCGGACGCTTCCGGCCCTCCACCGACCCGCCGTGGCTCGAGCAGCTGCTCGAGGGCGAGGACGACGCCCGCGAGAGCCGCGAGACGACCCTCGAGATCCACCACCACTGGTTCGCCCACGCGCGGGCCGCGCTCTACCGGGTACTGGCGGTCCTCGCCGTCGTGGCGGGCGTCCTGGGGGTGCCCCGCACCGTCGACGGCGCGCTCCTGGTCGGCGCGGTGGCGCTGGCCGCCGCCCTCGCCGCCGCGTCCCGTGGCCGGTTGGTGCCGGTCGACGAGGACGTGTGGAGCCGCACGATGCGGATCGGGTGCGCGCTCGCGGCCTCGGGGCTCTACGCCTACGCCACGGTGGGCCTGCTCAGCGCCGAGGATCCGTCCGGCCTGCTCCTCCTGGTGGCCCCGGTGGCCTGGCTGCGCGGGGAGTGGCTCTGGCAGGCGACGAGCTCCGACGTCCTCTTCGTCACCACCAAACGGGTCTTCAAGGTCAACTCGTTCCTGTCCAAGACCATGGGGGCGATGCCGCTGCGGGGGCTGGTCGACCTCACCGTCCACCAGCCCGTGCTCGGCCGGATCCTGGGCTACGGCCACCTCACCTTCGAGTCCGCCGCCCAGCGCCAGGGCCTCGACAAGTTCCACTACGTCGGTGACCCGTTGGGCGTCAGCAAGCAGATCCAGGCCCGCGCGTACGGCGGGGGGCCGGCCGGTCCGGGCGCGCAGCGCCAGCCGGGGCAGGAGGGCGGCGACGGGGTGTCCGACATCTCGACCGGTCCGGTCGTGACGCCGATCGAGCCGGGCGGTGGGGGCGGGTCGCCGTCGGGGGAGCGGGCGCGACCGCGGCTCGTGCCCGAGCGCAGCGAGCGCATCAAGATGCTCTCCGAGATCGTCCCGCCCGAGCAGCGCACCTCCGAGGGTGTCCGTGGCTGGCCCTGGTCGCGACGGGACTGAGCAGGGCTGGGACAATGGCGCCATGACCATGCCGTTCTCCCGTCCCGGTGCGATCGACCTCTCTGCCCTCAAGGCTCCGGCCCCACGGCCGACCCCGTCCGCGGGGGGCGCGGGTGGAGCAGGACGCTCGTCGTACTCGCTCGAGGTCGACGACCAGAACTTCCAGTCGCTGCTCGAGTCGTCCATGGCCGCGCCCGTCGTGCTCGTGGTCTACTCGCCCAGCCGGATGCCCGAGAGCGCCCAGCTCGCCGACGACGTCGCCGACATCGCCGACGCGCTCGAGGGCCGCGTCGCTGCGGGCCGGGTGGACATCGACGCCCAGCCGAGCATCGGCCAGGCCCTCCAGGTGCAGTCGGTGCCGATGGTCGCCCTGGTGCTCCAGGGGCGGTTGCAGCCGCTCTTCCAGGAGATCCCGCCGCTGGAGGAGCTGCGCACCTTCTTCGCCCAGCTGCTGCAGCAGATGACCTCGCAGGGCATCAACGGGCGCCACGAGCCGTTCGCGACCGCTGCGGAGGAGGTCGAGCCCGAGGCCGAGGAGACCGTCGACCCGCGTTACGCCCCCGCCGAGGACGCGTTGATGGCCGGCGACCTCGACACCGCGGTGGCGGAGTACCAGAAGCTCCTCGACGCCACCCCCGCCGACGCCGAGGCCGCGGTCGGGTTGTCGCGCGCCAAGCTCATGCAGCGCACCGCGGCCGCGGATCCCGCGGCGGCCCGAGCGGCGGCCGCGGACCGGCCCGACGACGTCGAGGCGCAGCTGCTGGTGGCGGACATCGACCTGCTCGGGGGACACGTCAAGGACGCCTTCGCGCGCCTGCTCGACGTGGTGCGACGTACCTCCGACGAGGACCGCACGCGCGCACGCATCCACCTGCTCGAGCTCTTCGCCGTGGTCGGCAACGACGACCCTCGCGTGCTCGCCGGGCGCCGCGACCTGGCCTCGGCCCTCTTCTGAGCCGACGCCGGCCCGACGCCTGCCCGACGCCTGCCCGACGCCTGCCCGACGCCTGCCCGACGCCTGCCGGAGCGGCCCCAGCCGATCGGTCCGGCTGACCGGACCGGCCCCACCGGTCACGGCGACCGCCCGAGGGGCCGCGCCACTCAGACCGGGCGGCCGCTCTCGCTGTAGGTCGCCGCGGCGCCGTCGAGGCCGGCCAGGGCGGAGTCGATGCGCCGGGCGGTGAAGTCGGCGCAGAGCTGGTGCACCTCGGCGATGGTGCAGAAGCGGGCGGACCTGATCTCGCGGGCCTGGGGCACGATCCGCTCGGCGATCTCGGCCGGGTGGGTGCCGCCGTCGAAGACCAGGCAGACGGCGTCGTCCCACCCGCTCCACGGCGGCAGCCAGTCGGTGAGCAGCAGCGGGCCGGCGTCGATGTCGAGGGCCAGCTCCTCGGCGACCTCACGCGCCACCGCGATCCGGGGCGACTCGTTGACCTCGACCACACCGCCGGGCAGGTCCCAGTCCTGCTTGTAGGTCAGGTTGCACAGCAGCACCCGACCCCTGTCGTCGCGCACCAGCATCTGGGCGATGGCGCGCTTGCGCGGCAGGAACGAGTTGAGGAGGGCACGGAAGCCGCGTGACTTCGAGACCGGGGCGTCGGTGTGCAGGCGTGCGAAGACGACGCGGTCGTGCCGCTCGCCGGAGCGCTCGACGGCACCGCGCATGACGCCCTCGCGCTGCAGCCCGGCCCAGGTCGCGATGCGGGTCGCGGTCACGTCGTCGGGGTCCACCAGCGCCTCGACGCGACGCTGCTTGAGGTCCTCCAGGGCGAGGGTGACCTCCTCGCGGACGGCCGTCGAAGCGGCGTCGAACCCCTCGGCCTGCAGGGCGTCGGACCAGCTGACCCGGGCCACGCCGTTGCCGATCGGCTCCAGGTGCACCCCACGGTCGCTGACGTGCTCCCCGTCGAACGTGCCGTCCTGGAGCTCGGCGTCGGACACGTCGGCGCTCCCGTCGTACGCGTCGCTGTCCCGGCCCACCCTGCGACCCTAACCGTCGCCCGGTCAGCCCTCGTGACGCAGCCACACGGCGCCGAGCGGCGGCACCGAGAGGGTCGCGGAGGCGGGCAGCCCGTGCCAGCCCTCGCTCTCGGCCTGCACCGCGCCCAGGTTGCCGACGCCGCTGCCGGCGTACACCTCGGCGTCGGTGTTGAGGACCTCGCGCCACGTGCCCGTGGTGGGCAGCCCGAGGCGGTAGCCGTGGTGGGGGACGCCGGCGAAGTTCACCACGCACGCCAGCTGGGAGCCGGCGTTGTCGGTGCGCAGGAAGGCGAAGACGTTGCTGGCGGCGTCGTCGGCCTCGATCCAGCGGAAGCCGGCCTCGTCGTGGTCCTCGGCCCACAGCGCTGGGGTGTCGCGGTAGACCTGGTTGAGGTCGCGGACCAGGTCGAGCATCCCGCGGTGGCCGGGCTGCTCGAGGAGCCACCAGTCGAGCTCGCGCTGCTCGGCCCACTCGGCGTCCTGGCCGAACTCGCAGCCCATGAAGAGAAGCTGCTTGCCGGGGTGGGCCCACATGAAGGCGTAGTAGGCGCGGAGGTTGGCCAGCTTCTGCCAGCGGTCACCGGGCATCTTGCGCAGCAGGGAGCCCTTGCCGTGGACGACCTCGTCGTGGCTGAGGGGGAGCACGAACTTCTCGGTGTAGGCGTAGACCATCGAGAAGGTCATCTCGCCGTGGTGGTAGGTCCGGTGGATCGGCTCGCGGCTGAGGTAGTCGAGGGTGTCGTGCATCCAGCCCATGTTCCACTTGAAGTCGAAGCCGAGACCGCCCTCGTTGGTCGGGTCGGTGACGCCGGGCCACGAGGTCGACTCCTCCGCGATCGTGACCGCGCCGGGCACCCGACGGTGGCAGGTGGCGTTCATCTCCTGGAGGAACTGCACCGCCTCGAGGTTCTCGCGGCCACCGTGGATGTTCGGTGCCCACTCGCCCTCCTCGCGGGCGTAGTCGAGGTAGAGCATCGAGGCGACGCCGTCGACGCGCAGTCCGTCGGCGTGGAACTCCTCGAGCCAGTAGACGGCGTTGGCGTAGAGGAAGTTGCGGACCTCGTTGCGCCCGAAGTTGAAGATGTGGGAGCCCCACTCCTTGTGCCACCCGCGCTGCGGGTTGGGGTCCTCGTAGAGCGGGGTGCCGTCGAAGCGGGCCAGCGCCCACTCGTCGGTGGCGAAGTGGCCGGGCACCCAGTCGAGGATGACGCCGACGCCGGCCTGGTGCAGTCGGTCCACGAGCCGCCGGAAGCCGTCGGGATCACCGAAACGGGCGTCCGCGGCGAAGTACGACGTCACGTGGTAGCCCCACGACCCGCCGAACGGGTGCTGCATCACCGGCATCAGCTCGACGTGCGTGAAGCCGTTGGTGCTCAGGTAGGGCACGAGGTCGTCGGCGACCTCGTCGTAGCTCCAGTAGCTCTGGTCGGGGTGGCGCTTCCACGATCCGAGGTGCATCTCGTAGACGCTCATCGGCTCGCGAGCGGGCGACTTGGAGTCGCGGGTGGCCATCCAGGCGTGGTCACCCCACGTGTGGCTGGACTCGTGGACCACCGAGGAGGTCAGCGGCGGCGTCTCGGTGGCGACGGCCATCGGGTCGGCCCGCTCGCTCCAGACGTCGTCGGCGCCGAGCACCTCGTACTTGTACTTCGTGCCCGAGCCGACGCCGGGGACGAACAGCTCCCAGACACCGGAGGAGGCCATGGCCCGCATCGGGTGCTCGCGGCCGTCCCAGGCGTTGAAGTCGCCCTTCACCCGGATGCCCTGCGCGTGCGGCGCCCACACCGCGAAGGAGACGCCGGTGACCTGGCCGAAGGGGCCGTCGTAGCGCTGCACGTGGGAACCGAGGACGCGCCACAGCTCCTCGTGGCGGCCCTCGTTGATCAGGTGCAGGTCCACCTCGCCCAGGGTGGGGAGGTAGCGGTAGGCGTCGTCCACGACGTGGGGGAGGCCGTCGGCGTAGGTCACCTCGAGCCGGTAGTCGGGGGTGTGCTTCGTGGCGATCACCCCGGACCACACGCCGTGCGCCTCGTGGGAGAGCCGGTGCCGCTCCTCGCCGTACACCACGGTGACGGTCTCGGCGAGCGGCTTGAGGGTGCGGATCGTGACGCCACCGTCGTGCGGGTGCACGCCCAGGAGTGCGTGCGGGTCGCCGTACCGGCCCTCGACGAGCAGGGCGAGGTCGCCGTGGCTCACGGGCACGGGCTGGGATGTCGGCACGGAGGCTGCTCCTGTGGTCGAGAACGGGGTCTGGTGGTCCTACCCACTCTGGCAGTGCAGCAACACGGGGGCAACGCGGTGAGCCGACCGGGCCCTGGTCCGCACCGGTGTTCCGCACGCCGATCCTGCGGGGGATAGTCCTTGCATGAGCGCATCGACCCTGTTCGCGGAGGGTCCGTTCGTCACCGACGGCGGGCTCGAGACCGATCTGATCTTCAACCACGGGGTCGCTCTGCCCGAGTTCGCCTCGTTCCCGCTGCTCGAGGACCCTGCGGGACGCGCGGCGCTGGACGCCTACTACGACCAGTACGCCGCCGTCGCTCGCACCGCTGGTGCCGGCCTGCTCGTCGAGACGCCCACCTGGCGGGCGAACCCGGAGTGGGGGCAGCGGATCGGCTACGGACGCGAGGCGCTGGACCGGGTCAACCGCGACGCCGTCGCTTTCGCCCGCAGCGTGCAGGAGCGTGCCGACGTGGCGCGATCGCTGGTGGTGGGCATCCACGGTCCCCGGGGCGACGGCTACGTGCCGGGCACCCGGCCCGATCCGGACGAGGCAGCCGACTACCACTCCGCCGCGACCCGCTCCTTCGCGTCCGCGGGAGTGGACCTCGTGCACGCGATGACCCTGACGACGCCCGAAGAAGCGATCGGGGTGGTCCGCGCCGCGCGTGCCTGCGACCTGCCCGTCGTCGTGTCGTTCACGGTCGAGGTCGACGGACGGCTGCCGGACGGCACGTTGCTGGCTGAGGCGGTGGAGCGCGTCGACGCCGTTGCCGCTCCGGACTGGTTCGGCATCAACTGCGCCCACCCGGTCCATGTGGCGCCGGCCCTCCACGGCGGCGCCTGGCAGGACCGGGTCGCGGTGCTGCGGCCCAACGCCTCGACCCTGACCCACGCGGAGCTGGACGTCATGGAAGAGCTGGACGAGGGCGACCTCGACGTCCTCACGACGTCGTTCGCCCGGTTGCGGTCCCATCTGCCCGGCCTCGCCGTGGTCGGTGGGTGCTGCGGCACCGACGCCCGCCACGTCGGCGCGCTCTGGGGCGTCTGAGGGCTCCCGGGCCGGACGGGTCGGCAGGTCAGCGGCAGCGGACCTTGCCGAGCCTCGCCAGGCCGCGCCGGTCGCCGGGCTGGAAGACGTCGACGCCGACGTTCTCGCTGTGCATGAGCTGCGCGCTGTCCTCGGTGTGGTCGAGCCCCACGAGGTGCCCGAGCTCGTGCAAGATGATCGCGTAGGCCTGCTCGGCGCCGTCGGGGCGGTCCAGGATGACCGTCAGGTCAGGGGTGTCGAGGGCGACCTGGCCGGTGCGGTACCAGGCCCGGTTGCGCATCGGCACCTCGACCGCCGTACTTCCGCCGAGCCCGGCGACGCGGCCGGCGAGCGCCGGCACCAGCTCCTTGTCGGTCCACGCCACGAGGGCAGGGGCGTCGAGATCGCGGGACCCGTCCTGGGTGGGCAGCTCGTCGGTCCGGCCGACCAGCTCCAGGCGGAGCCCGGTGAGGGTGGAGACCTCCTCCAACGCGTTCTCGACGAGTCCGGCAGCGCCCTCGGGAGCGGCGGTGTCGTTGATCACGATGCGGACCGGCTCGCACGGGGAGTAGCCGACGGGCTCGTCGGGGCGCCCGGGCTGCGTGGCGCTGAAGGCGTAGCCGCCGGTGCCGTCCGGAGCGTCGGGAGGCGTGCCCAGCGCGCCGTCGGAACCGGGCAGGCGCCCGAGGAGCTCGGAGGCGCCCACGGCCATCCCGCCGGCGCCGATGAGCACGAGGAAGAGCGCTGCGGCCGCCAGCGGGCTGAGGGTGCGGTCCCGGCGGGTGCGCCGCGCGCGAGGCGCCCGGCCGGCAGCGGCAGCGGCGTACTCGCGGTCGAGCTGCGCAAGCCGACGGCGCATCCACCGACGACGGCGATAGGGGCCGAGCATCAGACGATCACGCAGGCGGCCCTCCACCCCATGATTCTGGTCGATGGCACCAAGTCGGAGCACCACTTTTCGTGCAGGCAGAGCCCAGGATCCTGCTTCACAGCAGGGAGTGACCAGAACCCGGCCGTCGCGGCCGGGCTCCGGTCAGGAGGCGATGCGGGCCAGGGCCGAGAGCGGGATCGGCAGCCAGGTCGGGCGGTTGCGCGCCTCGTAGACCGCCTCGTAGACCGCCTTGTCCGCGGCGTACGCCGTCAGCAGCACCTGGTCGACCGACGCGCCGCTGGCGTCGCGGTAGCCGGCCAGGAACGCCTCCGCGTTGCGCGACGACCAGTCCCGGGCCCGCTCGGCGTCGTGATGGTCGGAGTCGCCGGTCGCCTGCTCGTGGTCGAGCCGGGTCAGCTCCGCGGCGTAGTCGAACGACCGCAGCATCCCGGCCACGTCGCGCCAGGGCGAGTCCGGCAGCCGGCGTTCCTCGAGGGGCTTGGCCGGCTCGCCCTCGAAGTCGATGATCTTCCAGCTCGCCACCGTCCGCAGGGTCTGGCCGAGGTGCAGGTCGCCGTGCACGCGCTGCGCCGTGACCTCCCGCGGGTGCTCGCCCACGCGGGCGAACAGCGCCCGCAACGCGTCGGCGTGCGCTTCCAGCCCGGGTACGACGGGCAGCGCGGCGTCGAGGCGGGCCGTCATGGCCGTCATCAGACCGGAGAGCCGCTCGCGGTCCCACGTCTCGGTGCCGAACGCATCGGCGAGGTCGGCGTGCATCTGGGCCACGGCCCGACCCAGCCGGTGCGACTCGGAGGCGAAGTCGCCCCCGGCCTCGCGGGCGGTCATGTCGCCGCCGTCGCCGAACAGGCCCCGCAGGCTGGCCAGGGCCAGGTCGAAGCCGTCGCTGGCGGTCCTCAGGAACTGCTGGAGGATCCCCAGCTGCAGCACCTCGCCGGCATCGTTCGCGCCCGAGGTCTCGACGTAGCCGTAGAGGGTGGCGACGTTCTCGTTGCCCGCCTCGCTCAGGGCCGCGAGGATCTCGATGTCGGGGTTGACGCCCGGGGTCACGCGACGGAAGACCTTGAGCAGGCTGTCCTCGCCGAAGATGACCGACGAGTTGCTCTGCTGGCCGGAGAAGAACGACGAGCGGGCCTCGACGTCGAGCTCGTGGCTGCCGACGTGGACGAAGCGGACCTCGTCGGCTCCGGCACCCACGGTGCGCCCGTCGGCAAGCGACCGCACCCACAGCGGGGCGGAGGCACGGTCGTGCAAGGCGTCGTAGGCGTGGACCGCGCCCAGCTGCTCGTCCTCCCACGAACCGATGTGGGCGTGCGCGAGCTGCTCCTGCTCTGTCGCGTAGTAGGCGGTCGGCAGCTGGTAGGTGTCGCTCTCCGCGCCGTCGAAGGCGAGCTCGACGAGCTCCACGGTCACCGTGGGGAGGTCGTCCGCACCCTCCTGAAGCAGCAGCCGTCGGGTGACGCCGATCTCGAAGGTGCGCCCCTTGCCACCGAACCACCGGGCCTGCTCGACGAAGCGGTGGACCTGCTCGCGGGCCGCGGGTGTCACGCCGTGCCTCCGGGAGCGCCCGTCACGCCGGCCTCGACAGCGGCCCCGCTGCCGGTCTCGGCGGCCGGCTCGTGCAGCGGCGCGGGAGCCGGCAGCCGGAACCACAGGAAGCCGTAGCCGGTCAGCGTCAACAGGTAGGGCAGCTCGCCGATCTGCGGGAAGCGGGTGCCGCCCAGCAGCTCGACCGGGACCACACCCTCCCAGCGGCGCAGGTCCAGCTCGACCGGCTGCGGGAACCGCGACAGGTTGTTGATGCACAGCACCGTGTCGCCGTCGTGCTCGCGCACGTAGGACAGCACGCTCGGGTTCGAGCCGCCGAGGTCCTGGAAGTCACCGAGGCCGAACGCCGGGTGGTTCTTGCGGACGTGGATCATCCGGCGCGTCCAGTGCAGCAACGACGACGAGTTCTCCAGCTCGGTCTCGACGTTCACGCGCTGGTAGCCGAAGACCGGGTCCTGGTTGAGCGGCAGGTTGAGCCGCCCCGGGGTGGCCTTGGAGAAGCCGGCGTTGCGGTCGGCCGTCCACTGCATCGGGGTCCGGACACCGTCGCGGTCGCCCAGCCAGATGTTGTCGCCCATCCCGATCTCGTCGCCGTAGTAGAGCACCGGCGACCCGGGCAGCGACAGCAGAAGCGCGGTGAACAGCTCCATCTGGTTGGTGTCGTTCTCCAGCAGCGGAGCGAGCCGACGGCGGATGCCGATGTTGGCCTTCATGCGGGGGTCCTTGGCGTACTCGCCCCACATGTAGTCGCGGTCCTCGTCGGTGACCATCTCGAGCGTCAGCTCGTCGTGGTTGCGCAGGAAGATGCCCCACTGGCAGCCGTCGGGGATGTTCGGCGTCTGCTCCATGATCTCCGAGATCGGGAAGCGCGACTCACGACGGACGCCCATGAAGATGCGCGGCATGACCGGGAAGTGGAAGGCCATGTGGCACTCGTCGCCCCCCTTGTCGAAGTCGCCGAAGTACTCCACGACGTCGGAGGGCCACTGGTTGGCCTCGCAGAGCAGGACCCGCCCGGGGTAGTGCTCGTCGACGTAGGCGCGGACCTCCTTGAGGAACTGGTGGGTCTCCGCGAGGTTCTCCCCGTTGGTGCCCGGTCGTTCGTAGAGGTAGGGGACGGCGTCGAGCCGGAACCCGTCGATGCCCATGTCGAGCCAGAACGAGAGCGCCTCGTACATCGCCTCGTGCACCTTGGGGTTGTCGAAGTTCAGGTCGGGCTGGTGGTGGAAGAACCGGTGCCAGAAGTACTGCTGGCGCACCGGGTCCCACGTCCAGTTCGACGGCTCGGTGTCGACGAAGATGATCCGCGCGTCGGCGTACTCCTCGTCGGTGTCGGACCAGACGTAGAAGTCGCCGTAGGGGCCGTCGGGGTCGTTGCGCGAGGCCTGGAACCACGGGTGGGCGTCACTGGTGTGGTTCATGACGAAGTCGATGATGACGCGGATGCCGCGCTTGTGGGCCTCGTCGAGGAACTCCTGGAAGTCCTCGAGCGTGCCGACCTCGGGCAGGATCTCGGTGTAGTCGGCCACGTCGTACCCACCGTCGCGCAGCGGCGAGGTGAAGAACGGCGGCACCCACAGGCAGTCGACGCCCAACCAGTGCAGGTAGTCGAGCTTCTCGGTCAGGCCCTTGAAGTCGCCGAAGCCGTCGCTGTCGCTGTCGGAGAACGAGCGCACCAGGACCTCGTAGAAGACCGCGGTCTTGAACCACTCGGTGTCCGCAGCGGCCCCGGGCGAGACGGCGGGGACGGTGCCCGTCTGGGTGCCCGTCTGGGTGCCTGTCTGGGCACCGGTGGGGGTGGGGGAGATCGCGGTCATCAGGCGGTGGGGCTCCTCACGGTCAGGATGTGGACGGGCTCGTCGAACGGGTCGAGGCGGACGTAGTTGTGCTCGCCCCAGGTCCAGTCGGCCCCGGTCACCTCGTCGTGGACGAGGAAGCGGTCGGCCCAGTCGAGGCCGAGGGCAGCCATGTCGAGATGCACCGTGGTCTCCCGCGTGCTGTGCGGGTCGACGTTGACCACGGCGATGACGGTGTCACGGCTGCCGTCGGGCAGCTCGGTGGTCTTGGAGAAGCAGACGATCGAGTCGTCCTCGGGGTTGTGCACCGTCAGGTTGCGCAGCTCCTGCAGGGCCGGGTGGTCACGGCGGGTCTGGTTGAGCATCCTGAGGTACGGCGACAGCGTGCGGCCGGCTGCCTCGGCACCGTCCCAGTCGCGGATCCGGATCTGGAACTTCTCCGAGTCGAGGTACTCCTCGGCACCCGGGCGGATGGCGACGTGCTCGTAGAGCTCGTAGCCGGCGTAGACCCCCCAGGACGGGGACCCCAGAGCCGCGAGCGCCGCCCGGATCTTGAAGGCCGGCGGTCCGCCGTACTGGAGGTACTCCGGGAGGATGTCGGGGGTGTTGACGAAGAAGTTCGGACGCATCTGGTGGGAAGTCTCGTGGGAGACCTCCTGGAAGTAGGTCTCGATCTCGTGACGCGTGTTGCGCCAGGTGAAGTAGGTGTAGCTCTGGTGGAAGCCGATCTTCGCCAGCGCCTGCAGCATCGAGGGGCGCGTGAAGGCCTCGGACAGGAACAGGACGTCCGGGTCGGTCCTGCGGACCTCGCCGAGCAACCACTCCCAGAAGTTGACGGGCTTGGTGTGGGGGTTGTCGACGCGGAAGATCCGGACCCCGTGGTCCATCCAGACCTTGGTGACCCGCAGCATCTCGGGGTAGATGACGTCCGGCGCGTTGTCGTAGTTGATCGGGTAGATGTCCTGGTACTTCTTCGGCGGGTTCTCCGCGTAGGCGATGCTGCCGTCCGCCCGGGTGGTGAAGAACTCGGGGTGCTCGGTGACCCAGGGGTGGTCGGGTGCGGCCGAGAACGCCAGGTCAAGAGCGACCTCCAGACCCAGTCGGTCCGCCTCGGCGACGAAGGCGTCGAAGTCGTCGAAGGTCCCCAGGTCGGGGTGGATCGCGTCGTGACCACCCTCGGTCGAGCCCATCGCCCACGGGGAGCCGACGTCGTCGGGGCCGGCGTCCAGGGTGTTGTTCTTGCCCTTGCGGTTGATGCGTCCGATGGGGTGGACCGGCGGCAGGTAGATCACGTCGAAGCCCATCTCGGCCACGGCGGCCAGGCGCTTCGCGGCGGTGCGGAACGTGCCGCTGACGGTCCGGCCGTCGTCGTCGACGTACGCCCCCTCCGAGCGGGGGAAGAACTCGTACCACGAGCCGTAGAGAGCGCGGCGCCGGTCGGCGAAGAACGGGAAGGGACCCGCGACCGTGACCAGCTCGCGGACCGGGTGGGCCGTCATCACGGCCTGCACGGCGGGGGAGATGCCGGCCGAGAGCCGCACGATGTCGGGGGTGACGGTCTCGCGCAGGGCGCGGGCCGCCGCGGTCAGCGTGGCCGCGGCGTCGACGTCCAGCCCCTCGGCGGCGCGCTCGAGCAGCTGCGCCCCCTCGGTGAACATGAGCTCGGTGTCGATGCCGGCCGGCACCTTGATCTCGGCGTCGTGGACCCAGGTGCCGTACGGGTCGCTCCAGCCGTGGATCTCGAAGCCCCAGGCGCCCTCGGTGTCGGGGGTGACCGTGGCGCACCACCGGTCGGCCTCGGCGGGCACCTTGGTCAGGCGTTGCGGAGGGCGTCTCGTGCCTGTCGGGTCGACGAGAACGACCTCGGCGCTGTGGGCGTCGTGGCCCTCGCGGAGGACCAGCGCGGTGACCTCGAAGGGCTCACCGACGGCGGCCTTGGCCGGATACGTACCTCCTTCGATCTGCGGCGTGACATCCAGGACAGGTATGCGTCCAACCATGCCCGCGAACCTACCCAAGTCCATCGCTGCCAACCAGACCCGGCTCGGCCCCGGTCCGGCCCCGGCCCGGCCCTCGGCCCCGGCCCCGGCCCCGGCCCTGGCCCGGCCCCGGGCCCGGCCGCGACCGGGTCCCGTCGAGGGGCTGTCCGGACCGGACCGGCCCGCCGTTCTCCGGTCTGAACCGGCGGCCGATGGGGTAGAACCTCAACCATGACGCTGATCCGACGACTCGCCCGTCCCATGCTCGCCACCACCTTCGCGCTCGGTGCGGTGGAGGCCCTCAAGAACTCCAAGCCGCTGGCAGAGAAGGCGCAGCCGGTGACGGACCCGATCGTGAAGACGGTGAGGAAGACCGCCCCGCAGGTCCCGATCACCTCCGACCCCCACACCCTGGTGCTGGCCAACGCCGGCGTGCAGCTGGTGGCGGCCGCCGCGTTGGCGACCAACCGGGCACCGCGCCTCTCTGCGACCGTGCTGGCGGCCAGCCTCGTGCCGACCACGCTGGCCGGCCACGCGTTCTGGCAGGAGAGCGACCCGGAGGCCAAGAACAACCAGCGACTGGCGTTCGCCAAGAACGTCTCGCTGCTCGGCGGCCTGGTCCTCGCCGCGGTCGACACCGAGGGCAAGCCCGGTGTCGCCTGGCGCGCCCAGCGGGCCGCTCGTGACCTGCGCCGCGAGGCCGGTCACGCCGGCACGGAGGCCAAGCTGCAGACCAAGCTGGTCGCGGCGAAGGTGCGCTGAGCGCCTCGTCGTCCGCGTGTCGGTTTCACCAGGTCCCTGGTGAATTGGGCACTCCCCGAGCGATGTTTCGCTCGGGGAGTGCCAGTTCTGTGCGGTGAGTGTGCCGGTACGACGTCCTGCGCACGTGTCGCTCAGCGGGTGAAGACCTCCAGCTCGGCCGCCCGCACCGACTGACCGCGGTCCGAAGCGGTCTTGCAGTCGGTGGCGTTCAGCGGGTCGTTGTCCTGCTCACCGGCGTAGCCGGCGAACCCGGTGCACTGGTTCTCCAGGGCCACCAGCCGCACTGCCCGGGCCTGGACCGGGTCGATGCGGAAGGTCCGGGCGTTCAGCTTCGGCGCGGTCGGGCGCGGGCGCTCGCCCGGGAACGCGTCCGGGCTGCTGGTGAAGACCCGCCGCCAGCTCGCGTCGGCCGCGCCGCACCCGCTGGTGCAGATCTCGATGGCGAACTTCCGCAGCGCGGTGAAGCGTGATCCCGAGTCCGGGTCCTCGTCGACCTGCGCGAGCGGGACCTCGCCGCCCTCGGTGTCGGCCGGGCGCAGCATCGCGCTGACGACCAGGCGTCGGATCGTCGAGGTGCCACCGGCGAGGTCGACCGACACGAAGGGCTTGCTCTCGTCGACGTTCACGCCCTCGCTGACCCCGGCCCAGTTGGAGGCCTCGGTGGAGTCGATGAGCGAGCCCGGGTTCAGGCTGCCGGCGCTCGCCTCAATCACGCGCGCGCCGCTCGCCTTGGCCGCCAAGTTGGGCTCCACGGTGATCTTCACCGTCTGCGGGCCGCCGCTGCGAATCGTTGCGGTGAATCGCGTCAGGCCGGTCTGCGCGCTCTGCACGAGCCCGCGGTAGGTGCCGGGAGCCATCGGCGCCTCAGCGTCACGGGCGGTGCCGGCGAGGGTGTCGGCCAGCGGGGTGGCGCGGGCCTCGTAGGTGCCGATGAAGACCTGGCCCGTGACCGGGGTGCCGTCGGCGAGGACCGGGCGGAAGCGGACGCCGGTGTTGCCCGACGGCGTGGCGAAGCTCGGCTCCACGTCGCCCGAGTCGGCGTTCGGGGTGCTGGCGCCGGCGCCCATGCCGCTTCGTGCGAAGGCCTTCCACATCACGGACTGGTTGGCCCCGTCGAAACGCATCCGGTCCGCGGCCAGCATCGCGTCGCGCGCGTCGAGCATGCTCGTCGCGCCCTGCTGGAGCAGGAACGAGTCGAACATCAGCGTGATCCACCGGCGGTTGCCGGGGCAGTCGACGGCGCGCAGCGGGGACTTGGCGCCGCGGCTCTCCGAGCAACGGAGCTGTCGCACCTCGTCGCTGTAGGGGAAGCGCCGGTCGTGCTTCTCGACCAGCGCCTGGCGGACGCGCCACTGGGTGGCGTTCCAGATCTCACCGTCGGCGTGGACCTCGTCACCGGTGGTGTCGAAGCCGTACTCGCCGTACGTCAGCGGGTTGCGGTTGATGGCGTAGTCGCGGATGGCGACCTTCTTGTTGCCCGTGGCGTAGAGACCGATGGCCCAGAGGTTGCCCCCGTTGGAGTAGTTGTGGGCGAACTGGAACTCCCCGGCCACCAGGTCCGACCAGGACTCGCCCATGGCGCCGCCCTGCTCGGAGGTGAGGCCCTCGTCGGGACCGCCGACCATCCGGTTCGAGATGGCGTGGGTGTACTCGTGCCCGACGATGCCCATGTCCAGGCCGCCGTCGGTGCACGGTGCGTAGAAGGCGCCGGCGATGGGCTGGAAGAGGTACTGGTTGGTGATGCCGGGGACGCCGTCCTGCAGCGCGATCTGGTTGGCGTTGTCGCGCCCGAGGTACGACGGCGTGCCGCCGGTGAGGGCGCCGGCCTGGACGTTGCCGATCTCCGGGTCGCCGTCGGCGCCGCCGTTGCCGAAGTTGTCCTGCTGCAGGTTGTAGTTCTTCTCGGTGAAGCCGAGGTAGTAGGAGTAGTCGTGCATCCGGTTGTGCGAGACGAACAGGTTGCTCACCGAGGCGAAGATGTCGTTGCCGCCGGGCACCAGCTGGGCGGGGTCGCACTTGCTGTTGTTCCACGCGTCGGTGAACGCAGTCGTGTACTCCCGCGTCGGTGACACCGGTGCCTGGAGGAACCCGCCCGGGGTCAGCGGTGAGCCCCACGCTTCGCGGTCACGGGCGTTGTTGCCCTCCGTGGTCAGGGTGGACAGGCTGTTGTCGGTGTTGACGTCCCACGGCACACGCGACGCGAGGTTCTGAAGCGCCCCGATCGGCTCGGTGCAGCCGGGCACCTTGGCGCCGTTGGCGCGGAGCACCCAGCAGCCCACGACGCTGTTGGTCGGTGTGTGGTCGGTGCCGAACGTCGGGGTCGGGTTGGTGTCGAAGTAGCGCCACTTCGGCGGGTAGGGGAGCGTGGGCGTGCTGCCGGAGCTCTCGGAGAGGCTCACCGTCCCGGCGTAGGTGCCGGGGGACACGAAGGGTGCGGTGGGAGCGTCGAAGGGGCAGACCTGCACGCTGTAGGTGCCTTGTGGGAGGTTCCCGCCGTTCGGAGCGGTGTACGTCGCGGTCTCGGGGCTGGTGAGCAGGTCACCCGAGGTCAGCACCTCGTCGTCCGGGCCGAGGATCTTCACGACGAGGTCGTTGCTGGCGATGACGGCTGTCGCGGTGGCGACGATCTCCTTGGTGGTGTCGTCGGTGACCTCGAAGGGGTGCTGCGGACCGCAGTCCGTCGCGGTGATCTCACCCTCGAAGCCCGAGGACTCGTTGGACTGCTCGACCTGGTGCTCGCGGTGCAGCACCTGGCCGGTGACGGCGTCGACCATGACGGTGTAGGCCTCCATGGAGTCGCCGTCGACGTCGACGACGTTGGCCTCGATGACCGGTCGCACCGTGCCGTCGGCCATCGCCAGGCTGCGCTTGCGGGCGAGCTGGTCCTGGGCGAGGCCGTCTACCTGGAAGGTGACCCACTTCGTGGAGGGTGTCTGGACCGGGAGGAGGTCGCCGACCGGGACGTCGAGGCCGACCGCGTCGGCGGCCTCGACCCAGCCCGCCGCTTCGCTGAGGACGGGGGCGGGCACGGGGTCCGCGTTCTTGGTCAGCGAGGAGGAGACGTAGGCGATCCGGCCGTTGGCCACGCCGACGGTGACCATGCTGCCCAGGGCGGGCGCGAGCGCGCCGCCGGCGCCGGTGAAGCGCTGGCGGAACAGCACGGCACGCGCCGCGCTCTGCGCCAAGGGCTGGCTCGAGACCAGCTTCAGGGAGTCGACCTCGGCAACGGTGAGCCCCAGCACGCTCGCGTTGCGGCGCAGCCACGACTTGGCCGCGGTCGGCGCATCGCCGCGCGCCGCCCCGAGGCTGCCGTCCTTGGGCAGGATCGACGACGGCGTGCCGAAGGAGTTCCACCGCACGGTGGCGCCGAGACCGCGGGCGGCGGTGCGCTGGGCGGCGCTCGGCAGCGCCACCCCCCGCTCATCGACGTCCTCGAGCCCGAGCGGGGAGTCGCCCAGGCCGACGAAGTCGTCGGCGTCGATCGCGACCCGTGGACTCTCCGGGACGGGCGCTCCGGTGGCCGGGTTGGTCGGGAGCTGGGTGAGGGAGAGGACGAGCCCGGCGGCGAGGAGGCCGGTGGCGCGACGAGGGAGGGGCATGGTGTGCCTTCCGGATGCGGGTGGTCGCCGGGTCGGCGACCGGAGGTGTGGCGAGTGCCATCTCACCTGCGGAACGTCTGGACGTGTTGTCAGTTACGGATCTGGGTAGTCGGATTGGATTTGAACGATCCATTCGGTACCTTCCTGCCGTGCGCGCTATCCGTCGGTTCACCGTCCGCCCCGTCCTGCCCACCGCTCTCTCGGCTCTCGGTGAGCTGGCCGGGAACCTCCGGTGGTCCTGGCACCCCCCGACGCAGGACCTCTTCGAGTCCATCGATCCCGAGCTGTGGGAGAAGAGCCGGCAGGACCCGGTCAAGCTGCTCGGCCTCGTCCCCGCCGACCTGCTGGCCCGCCTGGCCGAGGACGCGGACTTCCTGGCCCGGCTCGAGGCGGCCCGCGCCGACCTCGCCGACTACCTCGGTGGTCCGCGCTGGTACCAGGGGCTCGACGAGTCCGCGCCCAGCGCCATCGCCTACTTCTCGCCCGAGTTCGGCATCACCGCGGTGCTGCCCCAGTACAGCGGCGGCCTCGGCATCCTCGCCGGTGACCACCTCAAGTCCGCCAGCGACCTCGGCGTACCGATCGTGGGCGTGGGTCTGCTCTACCGCCACGGCTACTTCCGCCAGTGGCTCTCGCGTGACGGCTGGCAGGAGGAGACCTACCCCGTCCTCGACCCCGACGAGCTGCCCCTCTCGCTGCTGCGCGAGGCCGACGGCACGCCCGCCCGCATCGCCATCGGCATGCCTGGCGGTGAGGAGGCCGTCGCGCGCATCTGGGTGGCCAGCGTGGGCCGCGTCCCGCTGCTGCTGCTCGACACCGACATCGAGGAGAACCACGGCGTCCTGCGCGACGTCACCGACCGCCTCTACGGCGGCAACACCGAGCACCGCCTACGTCAGGAGATGCTGCTGGGCATCGGCGGCGTCCGCGCCGTGCGCACCCACGCCCGCCTCACCGGCTTCCCCGAGCCCGAGGTCTTCCACACCAACGAGGGCCACGCCGGCTTCCTGGGCCTGGAGCGGATCCGCGAGCTGACCGAGGACAAGGGGCTCGACTTCGACGCCGCCGTCGAGGTCTCCCGCGCCGGCACCGTCTTCACGACCCACACGCCGGTCCCGGCCGGCATCGACCGGTTCCCGCGCGACCTCGTCACGCAGTTCTTCGGCGGCGACAACGCGTGCCCCGGCGTCCCCGTCGAGCGCATCCTCGCGCTCGGTGCCGAGGACTTCGAGGGCGGTGACCTCGGCGTCTTCAACATGGCCGTCATGGGGCTGCGGCTCGCGCAGCGCGCCAACGGCGTCTCGAAGCTGCACGGTCAGGTCAGCCGCGGCATGTTCGGCGGCCTCTGGCCCGCGTTCGACGCCTCCGACCGGCCGATCATCTCCATCACCAACGGCGTGCACGCCCCCACCTGGGTGGCCCGCGAGGTCTTCGACCTGGCCCGTGAGGCCGGCGTGCAGCCGGACTCCGGCCCGGGCGCCGACACCCCTCAGCGCGTCTTCGAGGTCGCCGACGAGGTGCCCTCGACGAAGATCTGGTCGGTCAAGCGGCAGCTGCGCGAGCGCCTCGTCGTCGACGCCCGCAAGCGCCTGCGCGACTCCTGGGCTCATCGCGGCGCGGCTCCGGCCGAGCTGAAGTGGATCGACTCCGCCCTGGACCCCGACGTGCTGACCATCGGGTTCGCCCGCCGCGTCCCGTCGTACAAGCGGCTGACGCTGATGCTGCGCGACCCCGCCCGTCTCAAGGCGCTGCTGCTCGACCCCGAGCGTCCGATCCAGCTGATCATCGCCGGCAAGTCCCACCCCGCCGACGAGGGCGGCAAGCGGCTCATCCAGGAGATCGTCCGGTTCGCCGACGATCCCGAGGTGCGCCACCGGATCGTCTTCCTGCCCAACTACGACATCAAGATGGCGCTGCCGCTCTACCCCGGCTGCGACGTCTGGCTGAACAACCCGCTGCGCCCCTACGAGGCGTGCGGCACCTCCGGCATGAAGGCGGCGCTCAACGGCGGCCTCAACCTCTCCATCCTCGACGGCTGGTGGGACGAGTGGTTCGACGGCAACAACGGCTGGGCGATCCCGTCCGCCGACGGTGTCGAGGACCCCGACCGTCGTGACGACCTCGAGTCCGAGGCGCTCTACGACCTCATCGAGCGCGAGGTCGCGCCCCGCTTCTACGACCACGACGAGGACGGCACGCCGGGCCGGTGGCTCGAGATGGTGCGCCACACCCTCAAGTCGCTCGGGCCCAAGGTGCTCGCCGACCGGATGGTCAGCGACTACGTCGACACGCTCTACGTGCCCGCGGCCGAGTCCTCGCGCACGCTGAACCACGACTACGCCGGCGCCAAGGACCTCGCCACCTGGAAGGGCCGCGTCCGCGCCGGCTGGGGTGACGTCGCCGTCGAGCACGTCGACTCCGAGGGCGTCGGTGACTCCCCGGAGGTCGGGGCGACGATGACCGTCCACGCCTTCGTCTCGCTCGGCTCGCTGTCGCCCGAGGACGTCGAGGTGCAGGTGGTGCACGGCCGGGTGCGCGACGAGGACGTCATGACGGTGGCCGGCACGGTCCCGCTCAAGGCGACCGAGTCCTACGAGGCCAACCGGCACCGTTTCGACGGCACCGTCACGTTGGTCACCTCCGGCTCCTTCGGCTACACCGTCCGGGTCGTGCCGCGCAACCACCGGCTCGCCTCGATCGCCGAGATGGGCCTGGTCGCCGTCCCGTCCTGATCCGCAGCGTCAGGCCTCGCGCAGCAGGAGGAGGGCGCGGGCGGCGAGGATGATCTCGTCGCCGGCGCTGACGTGCGAGCCGGTCGGGTGGGCGGGGTCGGTGCTGAGCACGACCTCTCCGCGGGCGACCCACTCGTTCTCGGGGAGCCGGATCCCGCAGTCGCTGCTCTGGGCGTTGCACCACAGCAGGAACGACCGGTCGCGCATCTGCTCACCCTGGGGGCCGGGCGCGCGCAGCGGGTCGCCGGAGACGAACATGCCCACGACGTGCAGCGCCTCGTCGTACCAGTCCTGGTCGGTCATCTCGCGACCCTCGGGGTGCATCCAGGCCAGGTCCTTGGGTCCGCCGTCGATGGCCGGCCGACCGCGGAAGTGGTGGCGCTGCCGCAGCGCCGGGTGCTCGCGGCGCAGCCGCAGCGCCTCCTTCGTCAACGCGTAGAGATCGAGCCAGGCGTCGTCGGCACGCCAGTCCACCCACGAGATCTCGCTGTCCTGGCAGTAGGCGTTGTTGTTTCCGCCCTGGGTGCGCCCGCGCTCGTCACCGGCGGCCAGCATCGGGATGCCGCTGGACAGGCACAGCGTCGCCATCAGGTTGGCGGCCTGCCGACGCCGCAGCGCCACGATCGCGGCGTCGTCGGTCTCGCCCTCGGCCCCGTGGTTCCAGGACCGGTTGTGGTCGGTGCCGTCACGGTTGTCCTCGCCGTTGGCCTCGTTGTGCTTGCGGTCGTAGGAGACCAGGTCGCGCAGGGTGAAGCCGTCGTGGCAGGTCACGAAGTTCACCGAGGCGTACGGCGAGCGGCCGTCGTCGGCGTACAGGTCGGAGGATCCGGCCAGCCGGGACGCGACCTCCCGGATGCCCCCGGCGTCGGCACGCCAGAAGTCGCGCATGGTGTCGCGGTACTTGTCGTTCCACTCCCCCCAGGGCGGCGGGAAGTTCCCGACCTGGTAGCCGTCCATGCTGGCGTCCCACGGCTCGGCGATGAGCTTGACGTGCCGCAGCACCGGGTCCTGCCCGACGGTGGTGAGGAAGGCGCTGCGCATGTCGACCTCGTGGCCGGTGCGGGCCAGCGCCGGCGCCAGGTCGAAGCGGAAGCCGTCGACGTGCATCTCGGTGACCCAGTAGCGCAGCGAGTCCATGACCATCCGCAGCGTGCCGCGGTGCGACGCGTCGACGGTGTTGCCGCAGCCCGTGACGTCCCAGTAGGCGTCCCCGGTGGTGTGTGCGCGCTTGTAGGTGCCGAAGTCGTCCAGCCCGCGGAAGGAGTACGCGGGCCCGTCGGCACCGGCCTCCGCGGTGTGGTTGTAGACCACGTCGAGGACGACCTCGAGGCCGGCGACGTGGAAGGCACGCACCATCTCCTTGAACTCCGTGACCTGCTCGCCGCGGTCGCCGGCGGAGGAGTAGCCGGCGTGCGGGGCGAAGAACCCGATGGAGTTGTAGCCCCAGTAGTTGCTCGAGCCGCGCTCGGCCAGCGCGCGCTCGGAGAGGAAGTGGTGGACGGGCAGCAGCTCCACCGCCGTCACCCCCAGGTCCCGCAGGTAGTCGACGACCGGCGCCGAGGCCAGACCCGCGTAGGTGCCGCGCAGCGGCTCGGGCACCCGGTCGTGGAGCTCGGTGAAGCCCTTGACGTGGAGCTCGTAGAGAACGGTGTCCTGCCACCCGACCGCGGGTGGGCGGTCCCCGCGCCAGTCGAACTCGTCGTGGACCACGATGCTCAGTGGCACGTGCCCCGCGGAGTCCAGCTCGCTCGGGGCGGACGGGTCGGCGACGTCGTGCGGCAGCAGCTCGGGCGAGCCGGCCGAGGCCGTCACCGTGCCGCTGATGGCGCGCGCGTAGGGGTCGAGCAGCAGCTTGTTCGGGTTGAACCGCCGTCCCGCGCCGGGCTGCCAGGGGCCGTGGGCCCGGTAGCCGTAGCGCTGTCCCGGGGTCACACCGGGAACGGCTCCGTGCCACACGCCGAGGGTGTGCTCGGTCAGCTGGTGACGGGTCTCGCGGCCGGCGTCGTCGACCAGGCAGACCCACATCGCCTCGGCGTCCGGCGCGTGCACGGCGAACGTCGTCGACTCCGGGGTCCACGTGGCGCCGAGCTGGTGGGGGCTGCCGGGCCAGACCGGCGCGAACTCGCCGGGGGCGCTCCAGCGCCAGGAGGGGGAACTCACCCGGGTCATTGTGCCCGGGGCTGAGTAGGGTGCGGGCGGTGGCCGGGCAACCGCCGGGCCGTGACGCTGTGTGACGTGGTGGAGGTGCTCGGTGGAGTTCGTCAGGCTCGAGGTCGAGGACGGGGTCGGCACGATCCGGCTGGACCGGCCCAAGATGAACGCGCTCGACAAGCAGATGCAGGAGGAGATCCGCGCCGCGGCCCTCGAGGCCACCGAGCGCGACGACGTCCGTGCCGTGGTCGTCTACGGCGGGGAGCGGGTCTTCGCCGCCGGCGCCGACATCAAGGAGATGGCGGAGATGTCCTACAAGGACATGGTCGCCCGCTCCGGCGGCCTGCAGTCCTCCCTGTCGGCCGTCGCCCGCATTCCCAAGCCCGTCGTCGCGGCCGTCACCGGCTACGCCCTGGGCGGGGGCTGCGAGCTCGCACTGTGCGCCGACCTGCGCATCGCCGCCGACAACGCCACCCTGGGCCAGCCCGAGATCCTGCTCGGCATCATTCCCGGGGCCGGCGGCACCCAGCGGCTCACGCGCCTGGTCGGGCCGAGCACGGCCAAGGACCTGATCTTCTCCGGTCGCTTCGTCAAGGCCGACGAGGCGCTGGCCATCGGGCTGGTGGACCGGGTGGTGCCCGCCGAGCAGGTGTACGTCGAAGCGGTGGCCTGGGCGCGTCAGTTCACCGCGGCCGCAGCGCTGGCGCTGCGGGCGGCCAAGGAGTCCATCGACCGGGGGATCGAGGTCGACCTGGAGACCGGCTTGGAGATCGAGCGGCAGCAGTTCGCCGCGCTGTTCGCCACCGAGGACCGCTCCGTCGGCATGCAGTCGTTCGTCGAGAACGGGCCCGGCAAGGCGCGCTTCACCGGTGCCTGACCGGACCGGGGACGATCGACCTGGACCGGACCGGCGCCGGACCGGCGCCCCTCCCGCACCCATTCCGGGCTTCGACCGCGCGGCGCGACCGCGTCGGTTAGCCTGCCCGGGGGAAAGGGAGGCGCTGCTGCCATGAGCGAACAGAAGAGCGGCCAGAAGGCCGACCAGAAGACCGACGCCAAGTCGGGCGGCAAGCGGAAGAAGAGCTCCGGGGGCGGGCTCGGGGGCGCCGTCGACGTGAACCGGGTGCGCTCGGTGCTCGCCAGCGTGATCTGGGGCGTCGCCGTCGCGGCGGCTGCCATCCTGGCCATCGGCGCGCTGCTGATCGTCTTGGACTTCAACCGCCAGAACGGTTTCGTCGAGTTCATCACCGACACCGCCGACAACCTGAACTTCCTCGGCACCCTCAAGGAGTTCCAGGAAGGTGGCAAGAAGGGCGGGGTCGACGTCACCAAGACGGTGCTCGTCAACTGGGGCATCTGCGCCGTGGTGTGGCTCGTCCTGGGCAAGATCATCGAGCGGCTCGTCCGCCCCTGAGCGACGCCGGGTCGTTCGCAGGGTCCCGTGGCCGGTCCGGTCACGGGACCCTGTGACTGACCCCACGCCTCCGGCCGGTCGCGGGTGTATGTGACTGCCGGGTAACATCGAGTCAACCGAGTGCACAGGAGGGGCCCTCCCGGGCCGTATCTGGATATGAACATTGTCGTGTGTGTGAAGTACGTTCCCGACGCCACCGGAGAGCGCCGGTTCGAGGATGACAACACCGTCGACCGCGACGGCGTCGACGGTCTGTTGTCGGAGCTCGACGAGTACGCCGTCGAGCAGGCGCTCCAGCTGAAGGAGAAGCTGGCCGACGACTCCGAGGTCACCGTCCTGACGGTCGGCCCCGAGGGTGCCGCTGACGCTGTGCGCAAGGCGCTGCAGATGGGTGCCGACAAGGGCGTCCACGTCTCCGACGACGCCATCGCCGGCTCCGACTCGCTGGCCACCTCGCTGGTGCTGGCCGAGGCCGTGAAGAAGATCGAGCACGACATCGTGCTCTGCGGCATGGCCTCCACCGACGGCGTCATGGGCGTCGTGCCCGCGATGGTCTCCGAGCGCCTGGGCTACCCCGGCGTCACCTTCGCCTCCGAGCTCGAGGTCGACGGCGACGTGGTCAAGATCCGTCGTGACGGCGACGCCGCGACCGTCAAGGTCGAGGCCACGCTGCCCGCTGTCCTGTCGGTCACCGACCAGACCGGTGAGGCCCGCTACCCGTCCTTCAAGGGCATCATGGCCGCGAAGAAGAAGCCGGTGGAGACCTGGTCCCTGTCCGACCTCGGCGTCGACGCCGAGATGGTCGGGTTGTCCGCGGCCTGGACCACGGTCGAGGGCACCGAGGAGCGTCCCCCGCGCAGCGCCGGTGAGATCGTCACCGACGACGGCGGCAGCGGGGCCGAGGCGCTCGTCGGCTTCCTGGCGTCCAAGAAGTTCATCTGACCGGAGTCGGTACGCCGACCCGTCTCCCCACCGTTTCGAGGAAGAGTTCACATGAGCGAGGTTCTGGTTCTCGTCGACCACGTCGGCGGAAGCGTGCGCAAGACCACCCAGGAGATGCTGACGATCGCCCGCAAGCTCGGCGAGCCGTCCGCTGTCTTCATCGGCGACCTGTCCGACGAGGCGTCCTCGGCGCTGAAGGAGTTCGGCGCCGAGAAGATCTACACCGTGCCGGCCAAGGCTCTCGGGCCCTACCTGGTCACCCCCAAGGCCGAGGTCCTGGCCCAGCTCGTCGGCTCGGCCTCGCCGGCCGCCGTGCTGGTCACCTCCACCGCCGAGGGCAAGGAGATCGCCGCCCGTCTGGCGGTCAAGACCGAGTCGGGTCTCATCACCGACGCCGTCGACGTGGCCGAGGGCGGCGTGACCACCCAGTCGGTCTTCGCCGGCAACTTCACCGTGCAGGCCAAGGTCACCAAGGGCACGCCGATCATCTGCGTGAAGCCCAACTCCGCGACCCCGGAGGCCGCTGACGGCGCCGGCACCGTCGAGGAGGTGTCCTTCACGCTGCCCGAGGCCGCCAAGGGCGCCAAGCTCGTCGGCGTCGAGCCCAAGAAGTCCTCCGGTCGTCCCGAGCTCACCGACGCCGCGATCGTGGTCGCTGGTGGCCGCGGCACCGGCGGCGACTTCGAGGCGGTCGAGAACATGGCGGACGCCCTCGGCGCCGCCGTCGGTGCCTCCCGCGCCGCGGTCGACTCCGGCTGGTACCCGCACTCCTTCCAGATCGGCCAGACCGGCAAGGTCGTCTCCCCGCAGCTGTACGTCGCCAACGGCATCTCCGGCGCCATCCAGCACCGGGCCGGCATGCAGACGTCGAAGACGATCGTGGCGGTCAACAAGGACGAGGAGGCGCCCATCTTCGAGATGGTCGACTTCGGCGTCGTCGGTGACCTCCACGCCGTGCTGCCCGCCGCGACGGAGGGCATCAACAAGCGCAAGGGCTGATCCTCACCCGATCGGCACCCGGGCCGTCTCCCCCTCGTGGGGAGGCGGCCCGTCGTCGGTCCGTGGGTCGGGTCCGTGGGGGGCTCGCGCCCCGGGAGACCGTCACGGGTCCGGAGCCGCACGACGTACGCTGGTCCGGCGATGACCGACACCACCCCGCACGTCTACCTCGACCACGCGGCGACCACGCCGATGGTGCCCGAGGCGGTCGAGGCCATGGTCGAGCAGCTCGGGCGCACCGGCAACGCCAACAGCCTTCACGGCGCCGGACGAGCCGGTCGCAAGGTCGTCGAGGAGTCACGCGAGCGGATCGCCGCGGCGCTCGGTGCCCGGCCCAGCGAGGTGGTCTTCACCTCCGGAGGGACCGAGGCCGACAACCTCGCCGTCAAGGGCATCACGTGGGCCCGCCGGGCCGCCGACGAGCGCCGGGACCGCATCCTCTGCCCGGCCGTGGAGCACCACGCCGTGCTCGACCCGGTGGCGTGGATGGGCGAGCACGACGACGCCCGTGTCGACTGGATCCCGGTCGACTCCGACGGCCGGGTCGACCTCGCCGAGCTGACCGAACGCGTCGAGCACGACCCTGCCTCGATCGCCCTGGTCACGGTGATGTGGGCGAACAACGAGGTCGGCACGCTCCAGCCGGTCGAGGAGGTCGTCGCGCTCGCACGCCGGCACGGCGTACCGGTGCACACCGACGCCGTCCAGGGCGTCGGCGCCGTCCCCGTCGACTTCGCCGCCAGCGGCGTCGACGCGCTGACCCTCACCGCCCACAAGCTCGGCGGGCCGTACGGCGTGGGCGCGCTGCTCGTGCGTCGCGACCTGTCCCTGACCCCGCTGCTGCACGGGGGCGGCCAGGAGCGCAGCGTGCGCTCCGGCACCATCGACGTGCCCGCGATCGCAGCCTTCGCCACTGCGACCGAGCTGGCGGTCAAGCGCCAGGCCGAGCACGCCGAGCGGGTGGCCGCGCTGCGCGACGACCTGGTCGAGCGGCTCCTCGCGCTGGTCCCGGACGCCCGCCTCAACGGCGACCCGGTCCACCGGCTGCCCGGCAACGCCCACGTCTCCTTCCCCGGCTGCGAGGGCGACTCCCTGCTGATGCTGCTCGACCACCGCGGCATCGAGGTCTCGACCGGGTCGGCGTGCTCGGCCGGCGTGCCGCAGGCCAGCCACGTGCTGCTGGCGATGGGCCGCGACGAGACCGAGGCCCGCAGCTCGCTGCGGTTCTCGCTGGGCCACACCAGCACCGCGGCCGACGTCGACGTGCTGCTCGAGGCCTTGGGGCCGGTCGTCGAGCGGGCGCGGACGGCACGCCGATGAGCGCGCCTCCGAACCCGCCGGTGAGCGACAGCTCTCCGCTGAGGGTGGTCGCCGCGATGTCGGGCGGCGTCGACTCCGCGGTCGCCGCGGCCCGGGCCGTGGACACCGGCCACGACGTCACCGGCATCCACCTCGCGCTCTCGCGCAACCCCGCCAGCCACCGCACCGGTGCTCGTGGCTGCTGCACGATCGAGGACGCCAACGACGCGCGCCGTGCCGCCGACGTGCTCGGCATCCCCTTCTACGTCTGGGACCTGAGCGAGCGCTTCCACGCCGACGTGGTGGAGGACTTCGCCGACGAGTACCTCGCCGGACGGACCCCCAACCCCTGCCTGCGCTGCAACGAGAAGATCAAGTTCTCCGCCGTCCTCGACCGTGCGCTGGCGCTGGGCTTCGATGCCGTGGCCACCGGCCACTACGCCCGGCTGGCCCACGGGTCCGACGGGCTGGTGGAGATGCACCGCGCCGAGGACGCCGGCAAGGACCAGTCCTACGTGCTCGGGGTGCTGACCCAGGAGCAGCTGCGCCACTCGCTGTTCCCGTTGGGCGACACCCCCAAGGCGGAGGTCCGTGCCGAGGCGGCGCGACGCGGGCTGCTGGTGGCGGAGAAGCCCGACAGCCACGACATCTGCTTCATCGCCGACGGTGACACCTCAGGGTGGCTGCACGAGAAGCTGGGGGACCGCGCCGGCCACCGCGAGGGCAGCTTCGTCGACCACGTCACCGGCGAGGTGGTCGGCACCCACGACGGGTCCTTCGCCTACACCGTCGGACAGCGCCGCGGGCTGCGGCTGGGCACCCCGGCCCCCGACGGCCGCCCCCGGTTCGTGCTCGACATCGAGCCGGTCTCGGGCACCGTCACCGTCGGTCCTCGCGAGGCGCTCACGGTGGACCGCATCAGTGGGGTTCGGGCGCGCTGGTGCGACCGGCCGCCGTCCGAGCCGCTGGTGGGCACGGTGCAGCTGCGGGCCCACGGCGCCGAGCACCGCGCCGAGGTGACGATCGTCGGCGACAGCGTCGAGATCCACCTGCTCGAGCCCGCCCAGGGCATCGCGCCGGGGCAGTCCGCGGTCGTCTACCAGGGCACCCGCGTCGTCGGGTCGTGCACCATCGCCGCGACCGCCCGCACCGGGGTCGACGCGCCGGTGACCAGCGCGTGACGCGCGCGAGTGGTGTGGGGTCGCACCCCGGCGACGACCAGCAGGCGTTCGACGACGCCGTCCAGGTCGTGCTCGCCGACGTGCCCGAGACGGTCTACGTGCCGGAGGTGCCCGGCAGGGGAGCCCCGGCCGGGATGGTCGGGCGCACCCTGGCGCTGCTCGAGGGGATGGGGGTCGACCTGCAACCCGCCGGGTGGCGCGTCACCGACGCCTCCGGCATCGACCACCGTCGGGCCGTCTCTCTGCTGCGGCAGGACCTCGACACCGTCGAGGAGCAGACGCAGGGCTACGACGGCCTTCTCAAGCTGCAGGTGACCGGGCCGTGGACGCTGGCCGCCACGGTGGAGCGCCCGCGCGGCGACCGGGTGCTGGCCGACCACGGACTGCGTCGCGAGCTGGCCCAGTCGCTGGCCGCGGGGCTGAGCGACCACCTCGCCGAGATGAAGCGACGCGTCTCGGGCGCCACGCTGCTGCTCCAGGTCGACGAGCCGGCGCTGCCCGCGGTGCTGGCGGGTCAGATCCCCACCGCCTCAGGCTTCCACCGTCACCGGACGGTCGACGCCCCGGCGGCCGCGCCGCTGCTCGACGCCGTCCTGGGCGCCGCCCACGACGCCGGGGTCGAGGCGCTGGTGCACTGCTGCGCCGACGACGTGCCCTTCGACCTGCTCGGGCGGGTCGGCGGCAGCCGGGTCGGCCTCTCGGTCGACCTCGACCGGCTCGGCGCCTCGGCGTACGACGAGGTGGCCGCTGCCCTGGAGGCCGACCGGTGGACGTTCCTGGGCGTGGTGCCCTCGACACGACCGGACACCGAGCCCGCCGTGGGTGACGTGGTGCGCCGCGTCGAGCGGTTGCTGGACGTGCTCGGCCTCGAACCGACCGACCGGCTCGTGCTCACCCCGACCTGCGGGCTGGCCGGGGCCGACCCGGCCTGGGCCCGCACCGCGCTGCGGCTGTGCGCCGAGGCGGCGCGTCAGCTGTCCTGACCCACCCCGGTCGGCCCGCTTGGTCGGCTCAGTGCGCCTCAGGCGCGGCGGGCGCCGCAGGTGCCGCGGTGTGGCCCGAGGCGAGATCCTCGTGCCGGATGCGGTTGAAGGTGAAGGCGACGATGCCGGCCACCAGGAGCATGCCCGAGGCGACCAGGAAGCCGACCTCGGCACCGTGGGTGAACGTGACGCCCATGAGCGCGGGGTCAGCGGGGGAGCACTGGTCGCCGCGGGCGGCCAGCGCGCCGCAGATCTCCTCGGTCTTGGCCGAGGTCGCGTTGAAGGCCATCGTGGACAGGAACGCCAGCCCGAGGGCGCCGCCGACCTGCTGCATGGTGTTGAGCACGCCCGAGGCGACGCCGGAGTCGCGCGGGGACACCCCGTGCACGACGCTCATGGTCATCGGGATGAAGACCAGGGCCATGCCGATCGGCATCAGCACGACGAACGGGAACACGTCGGTCCAGTAGTTGATGTCCACGCCGAGCGAGGTCACGCGGTCGTCGTACGGCAGTCGGCTCATGCCGAAGACGGCCCCGGCGGCGATCACCGACCCGACCCCGGCCAGCTTGCCGGGATCGACGCGCTGCACCAGGCGCGAGACCTGCGTGGCGGCGATGATCATCGCGACGCTGAAGGGCAGGAACATCAGGCCCGTGGTCATCGGGCTCTCACCCATGACGTTCTGCAGGATGAGGGTGAGGAAGAAGAACATCGCGAACATCGCGGCGGGCACCAGCATCATCACGGCGTACGCCGACATCCGGTCGCGGCTGGCGAGGATGCGGCCCGGCAGCATCGGGTGGGAGACCCGGCGCTCGACCAGGGCGAAGGCAGCGAGCAGCGCCACCCCGACGCCGATGGCGGTGAGCGTCCACGGGTCGCCCCAGCCGTGGTCCCGGTCGCCGGCCCGGGTGATGCCGTAGACCAGCGACAGCAGCCCGGTGGTCGCGGTGACGGCGCCGGGCACGTCGAGGCGCCCGGCGTGACGGTCGCTCTCGACCAGCACCATCGGGGCGAGGAGCGCGGCGACCACGCCGATCGGCACGTTGATGAAGAAGGTGAGGCGCCAGCCGCTGACGTCGGCACCGAGGACGGTGAGGTCCATGCCGGTGAGCCAGCCACCCAGCAGGAGACCCACCGCGGCGCCGAGGCCGGACATCATCGCGTAGACGGCGAAGGCGCGGCTGCGCCGTGCACCGGGCTCGAAGGTCGTGGTGATCAGTGCGAGCGCGTTGGGGGAGGCGAAGGCCGCGCCCAGTCCCTGGGCGGCGCGGGAGCCGAGCAGCATCGCCTCGTTCTCGGCGAATCCGCCGACCAGCGACGCGACCGCGAAGAGCAGGAGGCCGAAGACGAAGGCACGGCGTCGGCCGAACAGGTCACCGCAGCGCCCGCCCAGCAGCAGGAAGCCACCGAAGGCCAGCGCGTAGGCGGTGATGATCCACGGCAGTGCGTTGGCCGAGAAGTCCAGGTCGGCCTGGATGTAGGGCAGCGCGATGTTGGTGATGGTGGCGTCGAGGACGACCATCAGCTGGGCGATGCAGATCAGCGCCAGAGCGAGACCGCCGTGGCTGGTCGTGCGCGCGGGCGGGGCCGTCTCGTCGGCGGTCGCGCCGGGGCCGGTGCCGCCGCCGGGCGGTTCGGTGGTGGTCATGGGGTCTCCTGGGGCGTTCTGGGCCCGGTGAGGTGGTGGGCGGTGGCACGCGCCGGGGGTCGGACCGCCGGGGGGCGGCCGGTGGCGGCCGGCAGGATGATCTGGTCGAGGACGCGCTCGATGCGCTCGGGGGTCACGCTCTCGCCCAGGACCAGCGCGCGGTGCAGCAGGACACCGGCCAGGGCGGGTCCGAGCAGCGACGGGTCGGCGTCGGGGTGCAGCTCGCCGCGCTCGGCGGCGCGGCGGTAGATCTCGACGGTGGTGGCCAGCTTCGGGCCCAGGAAGCGGGCCCGGAAGTCGGCGGCGAACTCCTCGTCGGTCTGCATCGCGGTGACCACGACGCCGAGCACGCGGCTGCCCTCGACGTTGCCCTTCCCGCGCGACCACAGCCCGAGCAGGTCGCCGCGCAGGCTGCCGGTGTCCGGCACGTCCTGGCTGTCCATCTGCTTGGAGCGGATGACGGCGTCGACGACCAGGCTCTGCTTGGACTGCCAGCGACGGTAGAGCGTGGCCTTGCTCGCACGCGCCCGCTTGGCGACGGCGTCCATGGTCAGCCGGTCGTAGCCGTTCTCGAGCAGCTCACTGACGCAGGCGTCGAGGATCTCCTCTTCGCGGGCCCCGGTCACGCGGGGGCGGGAGACCTCGGGTGCGGTGGCGGGTGAGGTTCCGGCCGGCTGCACGCGCGCCTCCACTCTGACGTCGATGGAACGAAACGGTTTCGTTCCATCGCAACGGTACGACCTGTCACCGACCGGTGCAAGATGTCGGTGCCACCAGGCAGGATGCAGGCATGGTTCACGTCCCCGACCACGCCACGGTCCCTGACACCGCTGCCGAGGCCGCCGTCCCCCCGGACGCGCGCGAGGAGCACTCCACCCTCGCCGAGCAGGTGGAAGATGCGCGCTGGCGCTACTACGTGCTCGACTCCCCGACGCTGTCCGACGCCGAGTTCGACGAGGCGATGAAGCGGCTCGAGGCGCTGGAGGGCGTGCACCCCTCGCTGCGCACCCCCGACTCACCGACCCAGCAGGTGGGCGGCGCGGTGTCGACGGAGTTCACCGCGGTGGACCACCTCGAGCGCATGATGAGCCTCGACAACGCCTTCTCGCTGGAGGAGCTGGCCGCCTGGGAGCAGCGTCTGACCCGCGAAGGCGTCAGCGACGCGGCGTACCTCTGCGAGCTCAAGGTCGACGGGCTCGCGATCAACCTGCTCTACGAGAAGGGCCGCCTCACCCGCGCCCTCACCCGCGGCGACGGGCGCACCGGCGAGGACGTCACGCCCAACGTCCGCACCATCGACGGCATCCCGACCCGCCTCGCGGCGACCGACGAGTTCCCCGTGCCGGAGCTGGTGGAGGTGCGCGGCGAGGTGTTCCTGCCCGGTGAGGCCTTCGAGCGGCTCAACGAGTCGATGGCCGACGCCGGCAAGCCGCTGTTCGCCAACCCCCGCAACGCCGCAGCCGGCTCACTGCGCCAGAAGGACCCGCGCGTCACTGCCACCCGGGCGCTCGGCATGGTCTGCCACGGCATCGGCGCACGGCGCGGCTTCGAGCCGACCTCCCAGTCCATGGCGTACGACGCCCTGCAGGCGTGGGGGCTGCCGGCGAGCGACCGGGCGAAGGTCGTCGAGGGGCTGGACGAGGTCCGGGCCTACATCGAGCACTACGGCGAGCACCGCCACGACGTCGAGCACGAGATCGACGGCGTCGTGGTCAAGGTCGACGACGTCTCCCTCCAACGGCGGCTCGGCTCGACCAGCCGGGCGCCGCGGTGGGCGATCGCCTTCAAGTACCCGCCCGAGGAGGTCAACACCAAGCTGCTGGCCATCGAGGTCAACACCGGCCGCACGGGCCGGGTCACGCCCTTCGGCGTCATGGAGCCCACGAAGGTGGCGGGCTCGACGGTGGAGCGGGCCACCCTGCACAACGCCCACGAGGTGCGGCGCAAGGACGTCCGGCCGGGCGACACCGTCGTGCTGCGCAAGGCCGGCGACGTCATCCCCGAGATCGTGGGACCCGTGCTGCCGCTGCGCCCCGCCGGGCTGGCTGAGTGGGTCATGCCGACGGTGTGCCCCTCCTGCGGCACCGAGCTGGCCCAGCAGAAGGAGGGCGACAAGGACCTGCGCTGCCCCAACCACCAGCACTGCCCGGCCCAGATGCTCGACCGCGTCTTCCACGTCGCCGGGCGGGGTGCCTTCGACATCGAGGGCCTGGGCAGCGAGGCCGCCGCGGCGCTGCTCGAGGCCGGCGTCATCGCCGACGAGGGCGACGTGTTCGACCTCGACGAGGCCAAGCTGCTCCGGGCGCCGCTCTTCACCCGGGCGCCCAAGAAGGGCGAGGGGGAGAACCCCGTCCTCAGCGCCAACGGCGCGCGGTTGCTGACCAACCTCGAGGCCTCCCGGGACGTGCCGCTGTGGCGCGTGCTCGTCGCGCTGTCGATCCGCCACGTGGGACCGACCGCCGCGCGGGCGCTGGCCCAGGAGTTCGGGTCCATGGACGCGCTGCGCACCGCCACTCAGGAGCAGCTGGCCGCGGCCGACGGGGTCGGCCCGACCATCGCCGAGGCCGTCATCGAGTGGTTCGCCGTCGACTGGCACGTCGCCATCGTCGACGCGTGGGACCGCGCCGGGGTGCGGATGGCCGACGAGCGTGACGAGTCGACCCCACGCGTCCTCGAGGGGCTGTCGGTCGTCGTCACCGGGTCCCTGCCCGGCTTCAGCCGCGACGAGGCGAAGGAGGCGATCCTCGGCCGGGGTGGCAAAGCCGCGTCCTCGGTGTCGAAGAACACCGCCTTCGTGGTGGTCGGTGACGCGCCGGGCTCGAAGTACGACAAGGCGGTCTCGCTCAAAGTGCCGGTCCTCGACGAGGACGGCTTCCGGGTGCTGCTCGAGCAGGGGCCGGACGCGGCCCGCGAGGTCGCCCAGGTCCCGCCGGAGGGCTGACGGCTCAGCGGGCGGCTCATGCGCGCCGCGCCAGTGGTCGCGAAGGCTGGCGTGGAAACGACTCGTGGCGTTCAGGCCCGGGGCCCGGGGTCCGTGGCGGAGGCTGTGGTCGGGACGCCCTTCCGACGCTCCTAGGATGGCGGGCATGCCCGAGATCTCCCGCGACGACGTCGCGCACCTCGCCGGCCTGGCCCGGATCCAGCTGTCGGAGGACGAGCTGGACCGCCTGGGTCGGGAGCTGCCCCAGATCCTGGAGTCGGTCGCGACCGTCTCGCAGGCGCTGGAGGGCCGCGACGACGTGACACCGATGAGCCACCCGACCCCGCTGACCAACGTCTACCGCGAGGACGTGGTCCGGCCGAGCCTGACCCCCGAGGAGGCGCTCTCCGGCGCCCCCGCCCGCGAGGGTGACCGGTTCCTGGTGCCCAAGATCCTGGGCGAGGAGTGAGCATGCCGACCCCACCTGACACTGCTGACCCCACCGACCTGACCCTGCTCACCGGCTCCGAGATCGCCGCCGCGCTCGCCGCCGGGGAGACCACGTCGGTGGAGGTGACCCAGGCCTTCCTCGACCGGATCGCGGCCCACGACGGCGCGATCCACGCCTTCCTGCACGTCGACGCCGGGGGCGCCCTGGCGACCGCGGCCGACGTCGACCGACGCCGCGCCGCCGGTGAGCAGCTCGGCGGCCTGGCCGGCGTGCCGATCGCCGTGAAGGACCTGCTCTGCACCGTGGGCCAGCCCACGACCTGCGGCTCGCGCATCCTCGAGGGCTGGGTGCCGCCGTACGACGCCACCGTGGTCACCCGGCTCCGCGAGGCCGACATGCCGATCCTCGGCAAGACCAACCTCGACGAGTTCGCCATGGGTTCGTCCACCGAGCACTCGGCGTACGGCCCGACCCGCAACCCCTGGGACACCGACCGGACACCGGGCGGCTCCGGCGGCGGGTCCGCCGCTGCCGTCGCGGCCCGGCTGGCACCGCTGGCGGTCGGCACCGACACGGGGGGCTCGATCCGCCAGCCCGGTGCGCTGACCGGCACCGTCGGGGTCAAGCCGACCTACGGCGGTGTCTCGCGCCAGGGCATCGTGGCGATGGCGAGCAGCCTCGACCAGGCCGGGCCGGTGACCCGGACCGTGCTCGACGCGGCGCTGCTGCACGAGGTCATGGGCGGGCACGACCCGCGGGACTCGACGTCGATCGACGCCCCGGTGCCTCCGGTGGTGGAGGCAGCGCGCCGAGGTGACGTCGCCGGGCTGCGGATCGGAGTGGTGCGCGAGCTGTCGGGTGAGGGCTTCCAGACCGGCGTGCAGGCCCGCTTCGACGAGGCTGTCGAGCTCCTGATCGCGGCCGGGGCCACGGTCACCGAGGTCTCGTGCCCCAGCTTCGTCCAGGCGCTCGCGACCTACTACCTGGTGATGCCGAGCGAGGTGTCGTCCAACCTGGCCCGCTTCGACGCGATGCGCTACGGGCTGCGGACGTTCCCCGCGGGGGTGGAGGACCCCAGCGCCGAGCAGGTCATGGCCGCGAGCCGCGACGCCGGCTTCGGCGACGAGGTCAAGCGTCGCATCATCCTCGGCACCTATGCGCTCTCCAGTGGCTACTACGACGCCTACTACGGCTCGGCCCAGAAGGTCAGGGCGTTGGTGGCGGCCGACTTCGACGCTGCCTTCGCCGAGGTCGACGTGCTCATGTCGCCGACGGCGCCGACCACGGCGTTCCGGCTGGGGGAGAAGCTCGACGACCCGCTGGCGATGTACCTCCAGGACGTCGCCACCATCCCGGCCAACCTGGCCGGTGTGCCTGGTCTCTCGCTGCCTGCCGGCCTCGCCGAGGACGGCTTGCCCGTCGGGGTCCAGTTCCTCGCACCGCTGCAGGCCGACGACCGTCTCTACAACGCCGCCGCGGCGCTCGAGCGTCTGCTGCTCGAGCAGTGGGGCGGCCCGCTCGCACCCCCGGAGGTCTCCCGATGACCGGCAACCAGACCGGCACGCTCGTGCCGTTCGACGAGGCGCTGTCCCGCTACGAGCCGGTGATGGGGCTCGAGGTGCACGTCGAGCTCAACACCGCGACGAAGATGTTCTGTGGCTGCCCGGCCGTCTTCGGCGGCGAGCCGAACACCAACGTCTGCCCGGTCTGCCTGGGCCTGCCCGGTGCGCTGCCGGTCGTCAACGGCAAGGCCGTGGAGTCGGCGATCCGCATCGGCCTCGCGCTCAACTGCGAGATCGCGGAGTGGTGCCGCTTCGCGCGGAAGAACTACTTCTACCCCGACATGCCGAAGAACTTCCAGACCTCGCAGTACGACGAGCCGATCGCGTTCGACGGCTTCATGGAGGTCGAGGTCGAGGGGGAGACCTACCGCATCGAGATCGAGCGGGCCCACATGGAGGAGGACACCGGCAAGTCCTCCCACATGGGTGGCGCCACCGGCCGCATCCACGGTGCCGACTACTCGCTGCTCGACTACAACCGCGCCGGCATCCCACTCATCGAAATTGTCACCAGGACAATCGAGGTGCCCGGCGACAAGGCTCCGCTCGTCGCGCGCGCCTACGTGCAGCAGCTGCGCGACCTCGTACTGGCGCTCGGCGTCTCCGACGCCCGCATGGACCAGGGCTCGCTCCGCTGCGACGTGAACCTGTCGCTGAAGCCCACCGGGTCCTCGACCCTCGGCACCCGCAGCGAGACCAAGAACGTCAACTCCTTCCGCTCGGTCGAGCGCGCCGCCCGCTACGAGATCTCGCGCCACGCCGGCATCCTCGACGCGGGCGGGTCGATCGTGCAGGAGACCCGGCACTTCCACGAGGACACCGGCTCCACGTCACCGGGTCGCGAGAAGTCGGACGCGGAGGACTACCGCTACTTCCCCGAGCCCGACCTCGCCCCGGTCGCGCCGTCGCGGGAGTGGGTCGAGGAGCTGCGGGCCACGCTGCCCGAGCCGCCGGTCGAGCGCCGTCGTCGGCTCCAGGCCGAGTGGGGCTTCTCCGACCTCGAGATGCGAGACACCGCCGGCGCCGGTGCGATGGACCTGGTCGCCGCCACGATCGAGGCCGGGGCGACCCCGGCGTCAGCCCGCAAGTGGTGGCTGTCCGAGCTGGCCCGCCGCGCCAACGAGGCCGACGTCGAGCTGGCCGTGCTGGCCATCACGCCTGCCGACGTGGCCCGGATCCAGGCGCTGGTCGACGACGGGTCGCTCAACGACAAGCTGGCGCGCCAGGTGTTCGACGGCGTGCTGGCCGGTGAGGGCACCCCCGACCAGGTGGTGGCCTCCCGCGGCCTGGCAATCGTCTCCGACGACGGCGCGTTGACCGAGGCGGTCGACCGGGCCATCGCGGCCAACCCCGGTGTGGCCGACAAGATCCGTGACGGCAAGGTCGCCGCCGCCGGCGCCCTCATCGGCGCGGTGATGAAGGAGATGCGCGGCCAGGCCGACGCCGCCAAGGTCCGGGAGCTCATCCTGTCCCGCCTGACCTGACGACCCGGCGGTGAGGCCGTGGCCTCGACACCGGCGCGCAGGGGACGGCGTACTTCCCTCACGATGTTGGCACTTCCCGCGTGTTGCAACGCTGGGGAAGTGCTGGTTTCACCGGGTACCCGGTGAAACCAGCGACCCCTACCGCAGCTCGAGCTCGAGGATGCGGTCGTCGCCGGGCTGAGGCTCGCCCCGGCCGTCGCGATTGCTGGTGGTGACCCAGAGCGTGCCCTGGGGGGAGGCGGCGACCGAGCGGATCCGGCCGTAGTCGCCGACGAACCAACCGCGCGGCTCGCCCACGCCGTCGCCGGTCACGGGCACCTGCCACAGTCGCTCACCTCGCAGCGCCCCGGCCCACAGCGAGCCCTCGAGGAAGGCCAGTCCCGAGGGCGACGCCTCGGCGGTCGACCACTCGACGAAAGGGTTGCGGTAGTCGTCGGAGTCGCCGGCGCCCTCGACGACGGGCCAGCCGTAGTTGCGTGCCTTCTCGATCCGGTTGAGCTCGTCCCAGGTCTGCTCGCCGAACTCGGTGGCCCACAGCCGACCGTCGTCGTCGAAGGCCAGGCCCTGCACGTTGCGGTGCCCCATGGTCCACACCGGTGAGCCTGCGACGGGGTTGCCCGGAGCCGGGTCACCGTCCGGGGTGATCCGCAGGACCTTGCCGCCGAGCGACTCGCGGTCCTGGGCGAGCTCGGGCTCGCCGATCTCCCCGGTGGAGACGAAGAGCATGCCCTCGTCGTCGAACAGCAGCCGGCCGCCGTCGTGGATGAAGCCGTTGGGGATGCCGGTCAGCACGGGCTCGGGCTGCCCGATGCGGCGGCCGTCGTAGCTCATCCGCACGACCCGGTTGTCCTCGGCGGTCGACACGTAGGCGTAGACGAGCCCGTCCTCGTCGTAGGTCGGGCTGACGGCCAGCCCCAGCAGGCCTGCCTCTCCCTGCGGCGACGCCTCGTCGACGGTGCCGACCGGTCGGACCCGCCCTGACGGAGCGACGGCCACGACCCGGGTGGTGTCGCGCTCGCTGACCAGCGCGGATCCGTCGGGAAGGAAGGCGATGCCCCAGGGCACCTGCAGGCCCTTCGTCACGGTGCGCACGACCCGCGGCTCGAGGCCCGCGGGGTCGGTGGGGTCCGGATCGCGGGAGGCCTCGGGCGACATCGTCGCGGTGCGGGTGGTGGGCTGCGGGGACTCCGCCGGAGAGCCGAGACCGGTCGGGTCGCCGTCGGGGTCACCCCCGCACGCCGCGAGAGGAAGGGCCACCAGGAGCGTGAGGACGGCGGGCAGGCGCATGCCGCCAGCGTAGGCAGCGCCCCGAAGCCCGCATCCGTGTGACCCCGGGGCGGTCAGCCCTCGACGGCCGCGAGCAGCTCGCGCAACATCTGCACGACGGCGCCAGGCCGCTCCAGCGGCAGGAAGTGGGTGCCCAGCAGCTCGCGGTACGTCGCGCCGTCGATGCGCTCCGCTGCGGTCCTCATGTCCTTCGTGTCGGCCAGCACGTCGTACTTGCCGGCGACGAACACCGCGGGCACGGAGACCCCCGACAGGGACACACGGCCGTGTTGGGAGGCGTGCAGCGCCAGGTGCATGTACCAGTCGATCGGCGTGGTCAGGAACTCGCGCACCGCGCGCCGTACCTCGGCGGGCCGGGCGGTGGGGAACATGAAGCCGCTGAACCTCAGCACCGTGGTGCTGACCGGCCCCATCGGGATCCGGCGCGCGACGAGGGTGAGCGCCGGCGCGGCGATCTTCATCGCGCGGGCCGTGGTGACGGTGATCGGGCGCCGCAGCGGGCGCGGGATGAACAGGGGCGCGCCCATGGAGGCGAAGGTGCCCCCGGGCACGCCGGCGACCGCGAAGAGTCCCGAGACCCGCTCGGGGTGGCGCAGTGCCAGCTCGAAGGCGGTGTTGACGCCGATGGACCAGCCGGCCACGACGACGCGCTCGAGGTCGAAGGCCTCCATGACGGCGAGAGCGTCCTCGACGAAGGCGTCCATGCCCACGCGAGCAGCGTCCTCGGGCCGGGCGCTGCGCCCGACGCCGCGGTGGTTCCACGACACGACGCGGATGCCACAGGCCGGGTCGAGCAGGGCCGGCCAGGCGTAGGGGTTGGTGCCCAGGCCGTTGCACAGCAGCACCACCGGACCGTCCTCGACCGCGTTGGTCCAGGCCTCCACGACGGTGCCGTCGCTGCTGGTCACCTGGTGGAAACGCACCGAGCGGAATTCGCGCAGCCGTCGCGTCCGGTCACCGAGGGTGGTGGACGACGGCTGGTCGGGGGTCGCGTTCGGCGCGGAGCTCGACGAGGACATGCCTCGAGTGTGCCCGAACCGTCTCGGCTCCTCAGTGATTGGTGCGAGAGATCACGTGAGTTGTCAGATCCGCAGCGGGCCCGCTCAGAGCGCGGCCCGGAGCCGGGGACGCTCGGTGGTCGCGCCGACGAGCTCCGGCGGCCCGATGCGCGGGCCCCGGCGGGACTCCCAGCGACGCGTGTGCAGGTCGAGGAAGGCCTCGACCTGCTGCCGTTCGTGCGAACGGGCAGCGAGCTGGGTGGAGGCGACCAGCGCGTTGCGGCGGGCGTGGAGCTGGCTGTCCACCGGCCACCGGGTCACGGCGCGCACGAGGGTGAGCGGTGCGACCCAGGGGGTGGCGAGAGATGAGGTCATGGGGGGCTCCTGGAGGGTCCGCAGAGGCGGTCGGACCCGACATCCAGGACGCTAGCCAGCGGAGGATTCCCGAGGGTCAACGCGATGTGACATCTGCGTGAACTCGCTCACCGTGGCGACGCGGGTCTCCTGGCTGCGGCCGCGCAGGTGGAGGGGCTCGAGCTCGCACCAGTGCCGACCCTCCTCGGAGTCGGCGGCGCGCACGAGCTCCTGGTTGGCCACCACGAGCGAGGAGACCTTCTTCGCCTCCTCGGTGAGTCGCGCTGCCTCGTTCACGGGGTCGCCGATGACGGTGTACTCGAACCGCTCCGAGGCCCCGACGTTCCCGGCGAGCACGCGACCGCAGGAGACGCCGATGCCGGCCCGCAGGTCCGGGATCTCCTCGCGCAGCCGCGTGGTGAGCACGCGCGCGGCGCGCAGCGCCGAGGTGCTCTGGCCGTCCTTGGACGACGGAGCGCCCCAGATGGCCAGCGCCGCGTCACCGGCGAACTTGTTGATCCAGCCCTCGTGCTCGTGGACGACGTCGATGACCACCTCGAAGAACCGGTTGAGCAGGTTCACGACCTCCTCGGGGTCCTCGTTCTCGGCCAGACCGGTGGAGCCGACGATGTCGACGAAGAGCACCGCCACCTCCCGGACCTCCCCGCCGAGCTTGGCGCCCCCGTCGAGGGCGGCCTTGGCGACGTCGGTGCCGACGTGGCGGCCGAAGATGTCGCGCATCTCCTCGCGCTCCGCCAAGCCCTGCACCATCTGGTTGAAGCCCGCCTGCAGGAGCCCGATCTCGGTGGAGTCGTAGATCGGCACCCGGACGTCGAGGTCGCCGTCCTCGACCCGCGCGATCGCCTCGCGCAGGGTCGCGATGGGCTCGCTGCTGGCCTGGGCGGCGACGAGGGAGGACATGCCGCCGACCAGCAGCACGATCCCGCCCAGGACGGTCACCGTCACCGCGAGCTGCGCGACGGTGGTGGAGCCCTGGTCGATCAGCGCGATCGCTCCGGTGAAGACGATGCCCAGCACGGTGGCGCCGGTGCCCAGGGCCCAGGCGAACATCGTGCGCGAGGCGACGCTGCGCACCCACATCCGCTCGGGGAACCCGCCCTGCAGGACGCGTCGCGCGACCGGCCGCAGCGCCCGCTCGGACAGCAGGTAGGTGAGGCTCGTGGTGGTCCATCCCGCCAGTGCCACCACCAGGAAGATCGAGAAGGCCAGGTCGAAGGAGTAGCGCATGAACTGCAGCAGGATCAGGACGGAGGCCACGCCCCAGAGGAGCCCCTGGAAGAGGAAGATGCGCCGCGGCGCGGCCAGCACGTCACGCCGGTCGTCGTCGCTGGGGTCGTCGCCGGGCCGCAGCATGATGACGACCGGGTGGAGCACGCGCCAGGCCTGGAAGGTGCCGATCGAGCCGAAGACCACGACGTACGCCGCCGCGAGCAGGATGTTGGACAGCTCGAGGAGGAAGTCGCGTTCCGCTGCCGGCATCGGGATCACGAGGATGCTCAGCAGGTAGACGACCGCGATGCCGATCCCGTTGGACAGCGTCAGCCCGAGGCCGAGGCCGGCGCGGACCTGCCAGGTGGCGGCCAGGTGGCGGAACCAGCCGGGCGGATCGCTGAGCCAGCCCGGAGCGAGAGCACGCCGTACCCGGCGCAGCAGCCGGCGCGCTGGTCTGGTCACGGCTCGACGGTAGCGGCGTGGGACGGCTCGGGTGGGCGGATCCCCTCACGCGTAGCATTCGCGCCATGGCAGAGAACGGTCCCCAGACCCCCGCCCCGACGCCTGACGGCCCCGACCTCAAGCCACGCTCGCGTGACGTCACCGACGGGCTCGAGCGGGCCGCGGCTCGCGGCATGCTCCGCGCGGTGGGCATGGGCGACGACGACTTCGCCAAGCCGCAGATCGGGGTGGCGTCGTCCTGGAACGAGATCACCCCCTGCAACCTGTCCCTGGACCGGCTGGCCAAGGCCGTCAAGAACGGCGTCCACGCCGGTGGGGGCTACCCGTTGGAGTTCGGCACGATCTCGGTCTCCGACGGCATCTCCATGGGCCACGAGGGCATGCACTTCTCGCTCGTCTCCCGCGAGGTCATCGCCGACTCGGTCGAGACCGTGATGATGGCCGAGCGCCTCGACGGGTCGGTGCTGCTCGCCGGCTGCGACAAGTCCCTGCCCGGGATGCTCATGGCCGCCGCGCGCCTGGACCTGGCCTCGGTGTTCCTCTACGCCGGCTCCACCATGCCCGGTCAGGTCGACGGCCAGGACGTCACGATCATCGACGCGTTCGAGGCCGTCGGCGCCTGCCTGGCGGGCAAGATGAGCCGCGAGCAGGTCGACAAGATCGAGCGGGCCATCTGTCCCGGCGAGGGTGCCTGTGGCGGCATGTACACCGCCAACACGATGGCCTCGGTGGCCGAAGCCATCGGCATGTCGCTGCCCGGCTCGGCCGCACCGCCGGCCGTCGACCGACGGCGAGACGGCTTCGCCCACCGGTCCGGCGAGGCCGTGGTCAACCTGCTGCGCCACGGCATCACCGCGCGCCAGATCATGACCAAGCCGGCCTTCGAGAACGCCATCGCCGTGGTCATGGCCCTGGGCGGCTCCACGAACGCCGTCCTGCACCTGCTGGCCATCGCCCGGGAGGCCGAGGTCGACCTGACCCTCGACGACTTCACGCGCATCGGCGCGAAGGTGCCCCACCTCGGCGACCTCAAGCCGTTCGGCCGCTACGTGATGAACGACGTCGACAAGATCGGCGGCATCCCGGTCGTCATGAAGCTGCTGCTGGACGCCGGCCTGATGAACGGTGACTGCCTGACCGTGACCGGTCGCACGATGGCGGAGAACCTGGCCGACCTGAACCCGCCGAGCGTCGACGACGACGTCATCCGTGACCTGTCCCGCCCGATCCACCGCACCGGCGGCATCACGATCCTCCACGGCAGCCTCGCCCCCGAGGGCGCGGTCGTGAAGTCGGCCGGCTTCGACGAGGAGGTCTTCGAGGGAGTGGCGCGGGTCTTCGACGGCGAGCGCGCCGCGCTCGACGCCCTCGGCGAGGGCGGCATCAAGGCCGGCGACGTCGTGGTGATCCGTTACGAGGGTCCCAAGGGTGGCCCGGGCATGCGCGAGATGCTCGCGATCACCGGTGCCATCAAGGGCGCCGGGCTCGGCAAGGACGTCCTGCTCGTCACCGACGGGCGGTTCTCCGGCGGTACGACGGGCCTGTGCGTGGGCCACATCGCCCCGGAGGCGGTCGACGGAGGACCGATCGCCTTCCTGCGTGACGGCGACCCGATCACCCTCGACGTGGCCGCCGGACGGCTCGACGTGAGCGTCGACGCCGAGGAGCTGGCGGCGCGCCAGGACGGCTGGACCCCGAACGCCCCCAAGTACACCCGCGGTGTCCTCGGGAAGTACGCCAAGGTCGTCCAGTCCGCCGCGCACGGCGCCGTCTGCGGGTGAGCGCCCCGGCCCCGTCCCGGGTGCTGGAGCTGGTGGCGGTGCCCGCCATGGTCGCGATGGGCGGCCTCGTCGCCCTGCAGTCCGACCTCAACGGCCGGCTGGCCGGCGAGCTGGGCTCGGGCCTGCGAGCCGGCGTCCTCGCCGCGGTCGTCTCCTTCGGCTCCGGTCTGGTCGGGCTGATGGTGCTGGCCGTGCTCGTGCCCCGGATGCGTCGGGGCACGGTCGCCATCGCCGCGGCCGCCCGCGCGGGTGCGCTCCGCCCCTGGCAGCTCCTCGGCGGCGTGGCCGGTGCCTCCCTGGTGGCCTCCCAGGGCATCACCGTGGGCACGATCGGGGTGGCGCTCTTCGTCGTCGCGGTCGTCGCCGGCCAGACGTCCAGCGGGCTCGCGGTCGACCACGCCGGTCTGGGGCCTGCCGGCCGGCGCGCGGTCACCGGGACCCGCGTGCTCGGAGCGGCGCTGACCCTGGCTGCCGTCGTGGTCAGCGTGAGCGGACGCCTCGACGGAGCCGGAGCCCTGACGGGTGCCGCACTGCTCCTCGCGCTCCTGCCGCTGCTGGCCGGAGCGGCCACGAGCTGGCAGCAGGCGGTCAACGGCCGGGTCTCGGCCGAGGGCGGCCCGATGGCGGCGGCGCTGGTCAACTTCGTCGTGGGGACCACCTGCCTGGTCCTGCTGCTCGGGCTCTCCTTCGCCCTCGACGGCGGACTGACGGGCTTCCCGGGGGACTGGTGGCTCTACACCGGTGGACTCATGGGCGTGGTCTTCATCTCCGGGGCCGCGCTGCTGGTGAAGGTCCACGGCGTCCTGGTGCTGGGGCTGTGCACCGTCGCGGGCCAGGTGGTGGCCTCGCTGGTGATCCAGGGCGTCGCCGGTGACCACCTCGACGCTGCCACGGTCGTCGGGGGCGTGCTCGCGCTCGTCGGCGTGGCGATCGGCGCCGGCGCCGTGGGCGTCGTCCGGGGCCGGGCGGCGGGCCGCCGGCTCGAGGTGCCGCCCGTCCCGCCCGTTTAGGCTGGTCCCGAAGCGGCATGTCGACACGTGTCACCGCGAGGTCGCGGTCGTCGAGGCGGTGAGCTACGCGTTCGAGACGATCGGCGGCCAGGTCGTGCACCACCAGATGCCGTGGACCGACGCCGACGGAGAGACGCTCGGTCGGCTGGCCGACTGGGTCGCCCAGCAGCTCGCCTACGAGTAGCCGGTCGGGCCGGTCGGGCCGGTCGGGCCGGTCCCTGGTGCCCAGTCGCGCGGGCGCCAGGTCGGCGCCACGGCGGACCGGGGCAGGTCCTGAAGAGCCTCGGCCTCCGCGACGGTGAGGCCGTGTCCCCCGAGGTGCGTGGGGTGCCAGACCGCGCGCGACCCGGCCTCCGGTCGGTGGCGGGGGTGACGCTGCACCTCGTCGAGCATGCGCTGCAGTGTCGTTCCGAGCAGCCGGGTGCCCTCGGTGGCGTCGGCCACTCCGGCTTCCGAGGAGACGTCGAGCGGCGGGCCGACCACCAGCGTGACGGGTCGACCTCGACGTACCTCGGGGCGCTGCTTGGCCGTGAGCAGCCGCTGCGGGCCCCAGACCGCCACCGGCAGCAGGGGCGCGCCGGTGTCCCGTGCCAGTGCCACCGCGCCGGGCATGAGGGCGCGCACGGTCCAGGAGCGGCTCACGCCGGCCTCGGGGAACACCCCCACCGCCTCGCCCTCGCGCAGCAGCCGGCGCGCGTGGAGGTACGCCGCGGCGGGCGCACGTCGGTCGACGGGAACATGGCCCATGCCGGCCATGAGGCGGCCCGAGGCCCAGTGCTCGAACACCTCGTGCCGGGAGAGGAACCGCACCAGGCGATCGCTGCGGTCGGCGGTGAGACCGACGAGCAGGAAGTCGAGGAAGCTGACGTGGTTGGCCGCGAGCACCGCGGGTCCCGCGCGGGGCACGTGCTCGTCGCCCGTCAGGTCGACGCGGAGGTCCAGCGCGCGCAGGGCCACGCGTCCGGCGCCGACGACGCCGCGGTAGAGCCGGTCCGTCATGCCAGGCCCGGTGGGCGCGGCCCGTACGTGGTCACGGGACGGGCGTAGGACGAGGCAGCGGGGGTGCGTCCGGGGGGACCTCACCGTCCCCGGGCTGGGGGCCGAAACGCTCCTCGATCTCGAGGTACCCCTGGAGGCGGATCGATGCGTTGTTGATGGTCCCGCGCGGTGTCACGACCTCCAGGATCACTGATGAGTCCGGGCGCCCCTGCCACAGGATGGCGGTGACGTGGTCGAGCGTGGCCACCGGGTCGACGCGCCGCTCGAGACGCACGGTCCCTGAGTAGACGGCTCCGTTGGTGAAGGTGGAGTCCCAGGAGATGTCAGCGGAACGGACACCCGGCAGCGCCCCCACCTGCTGGTAGAGCTCGGAGTCCGGCACCGGCTCGTAGGTCGGCTCCGGTGTCGACGGGGACGTGCAGGCGCCCATCAACGGGAGAGCGAGCAGGACGAGGGCTGCGGCCCGTCGACTGCGGTGCCGCGACGTCACGGCCGACGCTCGATCGTGTACTGCTCGGCCGTCACCGGCGCGGAACCGGCGAAGAAGGCAGCGTTCCGCTCGCGCCACGCAGCGGCCGAGCCCGAGTCGGAGTCGTCCACGAGCCCACCTGTCGCGCGGTACTGCTCGGTGTCGTGCGCCGCCGAGAGCGCGGGAGCCGAGTCGCCGGAGAGATCACGGCGGACGGTGACCCAGTTCGGCGCATCCGAGTTGTCGGACCCGTCGAGCCTGGGGATGATGTCCTGCTCGTGCTCGAGTGACATGACCGAGACACTGTCAGGCATCTCGAAGCGGCCGATGGGCGACCCGCCGGTCACGACGCTCGTGATGTGGAAGTCCTCGGGCTGGCGCGCCGCCAGGGAGGCCGCCACGATGCCGCCCTGGCTGTGCCCGGTCATCATGACCGGGTCGTCACGCCCGATGCCGGCCTCGCGCATGGCCGCGAGCACCTGTTCCTCGAGCAGGGTCGGCGGCCCGGTGCCGTTGCTCTCGATGCCGTGGACGTTGGACACCATGTCCGACAGGTTCTCGCCGTGCTCCAGCGCGGCCATCTCCTGGGTGCCGGGAACCTGGACGACCCACGCGGCCGAGCCGTCGGGCTGCGGGACCTGCACGACCTGGACATGGGTCTGTTGGCGGGAGCTCTCGCTCAGCAGACCCTGCTCGCGGAAGACGTCGCCGAGGAACTGGTCCTCGCTGAAGGAACCCGGGGGCAGCGCCGACTGTTCACCCCCGGGCCGCACCCGGTAGCTGCCGGTGTCCTGGAGCAGTCCGGCCGTCCCGGCAGCAGCGAGGAGGCCGCTGACCGAGTCGTGGTAGTCGCCGGTGGGCCACTGCCCGCCCGAGAGGGCGAGGGCGCCCGGGAAACCCAGGACGCTGGTGGCCAGCCCCTGCACCAGTCCGGGAGCGGAGCGGGTCAGGGCCTCCTGCAGCCACGGGTGCTCGTAGAGAGTCTGGTTGAGGTCGGCCGCGAGGGCGGCGCGGCCCTCCGGGGTGGCCAGCTGCCGCTGCAGCTCTGCCGCCAGCGCCGGGTTCCTCGACGCCGCGACCAGGAGCGCCGCCGATCCGGTGAGAGCGAGGGGGATGGCACCCATGCCGAGCGCGAAGCCGCCGGCGCCGTAGAGGTCCTCCTGCATCCCCGCGAGCGCCGCGTCCGTGGTCTCGTAGGCCCACACCGACGCTCGCACGAGCCGGGCGCTGACCTCCATCTCGGTCATCAGCAGGCCCGTCGCCGCGATCGCCCCGACATGCTCCGCCTCCGCGGCGACCACCTTGTCGGGCACCAGGAGCGAGGCCTCGGCCAGCTCGCCGGCGCGGCTGCCGCCGAGGCGCACCAGGTCCTCGGTGGTCCCACGCAGGCCGTCCGCCGTGGCGTCGAGGACGCCGGCGAAGGTCAGCATGTCGTCGTACGTCGCGCCGAGGCCCCCGGCGCCTCCGCTGATCTCGAGGTCGTCGCTCATTCGGCTCCGTCCTCCCTGGCGGCCCGGTCGGGCCCGACGGAGGTGCCCAGGGCGATCTCCCACGCCGTCACGAGGTCGCGCACGACGGTGTCGAGGATCCCGGCGCGCGTCACGAGGTGGTGGGTGATGCCGCCCGGCGTCACTGCGACCGCCACCCACCCCAGGTGGCACTGCAGCCAGCGCCGGCTGGGCAGGACCGCCTCGCCCACGGCGACGGTGACCGTGGCGTCGCCGCGCAGGGAGGCCGACAACGACTCGAGCAAGGGGGGCACGTCGGGGAGACCCGCCAGCTCGGCGGTGGCCGTGGCCAGTGCCTCGTCGTCCTCGCGCAGCGCCCGCGACATCATCAACGCTGCCTCGGGCGGAAGCGTGAACGCGAGGTCCTCGGGTGTGGAACCCGGGTCGAGCGGGGGGCCGGTCGACGCGTCGGGGGGGAAGAGTCGCAGCACCTCGACAGCCGTCCGGTCCACGGGGAAGGCGCTGACCTCGACCCCGGGAGCCATGACCACCGAGCCGTCCTGCAGGACGCCGCCGCGAGCGGCCCCGGCCGCCGCGTCCCGATCGGCGGCGAGATGCGCCCGGACGGCGCGGTCGCCGGTCCAGGTCGCCACCTCGACGCGGACCGCCCCGGCGCCGAGCGCGAGCCGCACGGCCTCGCCCAGGACATCGGTGGAGGCACCGGACGAGGGGTCGGGTCGGTCCGTGGCCTCGAGGAGCCGGCGCAGCTCGTCCTCGTCGAGACGGGCGCGCAGCGCTCCCTGCTCGGGAGCCAACGCGGTCACGAGGTGCTCATCCCGGGGTCACCGCGTCCCACGCGCTGGCGGCCCCGTCCTTGATGTTGCCTGCGGTGTCCTCGGCCAGCTCGCGGGCCGAGGAGGCCATGCCCTGGGCCACGTCGAGCGCGTCGCCGGCGCCGTTCACGACGGCGTCGCGGACCTCGTCCATGGTGGCGCCGGCCTCGGCGACCAGAGCCGCGAGCTGCGACTGACGTGACTCGAGCGTGGCGGCGAGGTCGTCGAGCGCCGTGGCGTAGCCCTCGCACTGGCCACAGGTGCCCAGGGCCTCCTGCGCCGTCGCGTCGATGCGGGTGCGGAAGGAGTCGCCGGCGAGGCCGACCCAGTGCACGTTCTCGCCGCTCCGCAGCCTGGCGGCGTCGGACTCGAGCGCGTCCACCCACCCTCGGACCCGTGTCGCATCTGCCCGGAACACTCCCGGATCTCCCCCGATCATGCTCCTCAGGCTACGGCGCGCGAGGCGTCATGTCAGGACCTTGGTCCCGGTTGGCCCCCGGGTGGTGGAGAACCGGCGTCCGTCGTACGACGGGTCGCTGACCCGGCCTCGCTAGTCTCGCGGTCGTGACCGACACCCCCGCACCCGCCCGGCCCGACGACTGGTGGCGCTCCGCCGTGGTCTACCAGGTCTACCCGCGCTCGTTCGCCGACAGCGACGGTGACGGGGTCGGCGACCTGCCCGGCCTCATCGACCGGCTCGACCACCTCGCGCTGCTCGGGGTCGACGTCGTCTGGGTCTCGCCGTTCTTCGCCTCGCCCCATGACGACAACGGCTACGACATCAGCGACTACGAGGACGTCGACCCGCTCTTCGGAACCCTCGACGACGTCGACCGGCTGATCGCCGGCCTCCACGAGCGCGGCATGAAGCTCGTCATGGACCTCGTGGTCAACCACAGCAGCGACGAGCACGCGTGGTTCGTCGAGAGCAGCAGTGCGACGGACAGCCCTAAGCGCGACTGGTACTGGTGGCGTCCGGCTCGCGAGGGCCACGGGCCCGGTGACGAGGGCGCCGAGCCGACCAACTGGCGCTCGTTCTTCTCCGGCCCGGCCTGGGAGCTCGACGAGACGACGGGGGAGTACTACCTCCACCTCTTCACCCGCAAGCAGCCCGACCTCAACTGGGAGAACCCCGAGGTGCGCGAGGCCGTCCACGCCATGATGCGACGTTGGGTCGACCGCGGCGTCGACGGCTTCCGCATGGACGTCATCAACATGATCTCCAAGCGGGTCGGCCCGGACGGCTCGCTCAGCGACGGCGGGGGTACGGCGACCTCCGGCAGCTTCGGCGGCGACCAGTACCTCAACGGACCGCGCATCCACGAGTTCCTCCAGGAGATGAACAGCGCGGTCATGGCACCGGCAGCCGCCCAGGGGCGTCGGCTCATCACCGTCGGGGAGACCCCGGCCACGCCCGTCGAGGAGGCACGGCTCTACACCGATCCGGCACGCGCGGAGGTCGACATGGTCTTCACCTTCGAGCACATGGAGCTCGACAGCCGGCCCGGCGGGTCGGGCAAGTGGGACCTCGCGCCGTTGTCCCTGCCGGCGCTCAAGGCCAACCTCAAGCACTGGCAGGACGGTCTCGCCGAGGCCGGCTGGAACAGCCTCTACTGGAACAACCACGACCAGCCCCGCATCGTGTCCCGCTGGGGCGACGACGGTGCGCACCGCGTGGTCAGTGCGAAGGCGTGGGGGACCGTGCTGCACCTGCTGCGCGGAACGCCGTACATCTACCAGGGGGAGGAGCTGGGCATGACCAATGCCCACTTCACCTCCCTGGATCAGTACGCCGACGTCGAGTCGGTCAACTGGGCGCGCGACGCGGCCGCGAGCGGCGTACCTCGCGAGGAGATCGTGACCTCCCTGGCGGTGAAGTCGCGCGACAACGCCCGCACCCCGATGCAGTGGGACGGCACCGAGCACGCCGGCTTCACCACGGGCACGCCCTGGCTGCCGGTCAACCCCAACCACGTCGAGATCAACGCGGCGGCCGCCGTGGCTGACCCCGAGTCGGTCTTCCACCACTACCGCCGCCTGATCGCGCTGCGGCGCGAGCACCCCGTGGTCGTCGAGGGCGACGTGCGTTTCCTGCTCCTCGAGCACGAGCAGCTCTTCGCCTACGTACGTCGACTCGGTGACGTCCGGCTGCTGGTGGTGGTCAACCTCTCCGGAGCCCCGGCCGCGGTCGAGCTGGGTGAGGACGCCGGTCTGCTGGCCGGTGCGCTGGTGCTGGGGCAGGCGGTGGTGCCGGGCGGGACGCTCGGGCCCTGGGGGCAGGCCGTGGTCCTCGGCTGACCCGTGCCGTGACGCGGCGTGATCGTGGCGTCGCTGAGCTGGGCCACGCGTGTTTTCTGGACGCGTTCCAGATTGGCTGGGTGGCTGGGGCATGCCCGCGCGAGGAGCGGGTAGGACACAGTCAGGGCCCCGCCGACCGACGAGCGACCGACGTCAGCGCCCGGCGCCGCCCCAACGTGAACGACGTACCTCGACGACACCCGACAGCAGGAGGAAACCCATGACAGCCACCCGTGGCGAGACCGGCGAGATCGAGGGCACCCCGCAGGGGGGCTCCCACACCGTGACCGGGTCCCCGGCCGGCAGCGACAGCCACTCGCTGACGCTGGGCACCGATGGTCCGATCCTGCTGCACGACCGGCACTTCATCGAGCAGATGGCGCACTTCAACCGCGAGCGCGTGCCGGAGCGCAACGTGCACGCCAAGGGCTCGGGCGCGTTCGGCGTCTTCGAGACCACTGAGGACGTGTCGGCCTACACCAAGGCGGCGCTGTTCCAGCCCGGCGTCACGACCGAGATGCTGGCGCGCTTCTCCACCGTGGCCGGCGAGCAGGGCTCACCCGACACCTGGCGCGACCCCCGCGGCTTCTCGCTGAAGTTCTACACGACCGAGGGCAACTACGACCTGGTCGGCAACAACACCCCGGTGTTCTTCATCCGCGACACGATGAAGTTCCCTCACTTCATCCGCTCGCAGAAGCGCCGCGGCGGCCCCGGTCTGCGCGACAACGACATGCAGTGGGACTTCTGGACCCTCAACCCGGAGTCGGCCCACCAGGTCACCTACCTCATGGGCGACCGCGGCGTCCCGATGTCCTACCGGACCATGAACGGCTACGGCTCCCACACCTTCATGTGGATCAACGAGGCCGGCGAGAAGTCGTGGATCAAGTACCACTTCAAGTCCGACCAGGGCGTGAAGGGTCTGACCCAGGAGGCGGCCAACAAGATCGCCGGCGACGACTCCGACTTCCACCGTCGCGACCTCCACGACGCCATCGAGGAGGGCAACTTCCCGTCGTGGACGCTCCACGTGCAGGTCATGCCCTACGAGGACGCGAAGACCTACCGGTTCAACCCGTTCGACGTGACGAAGGTCTGGCCGCACAGCGACTACCCGCTCATCAAGGTCGGGAAGATGACGCTGAACAAGAACCCGGACAACTTCTTCGCCCAGATCGAGCAGGCGGCGTTCGAGCCGAGCGCGGTCGTCCCGGGCATCAGCTTCAGCCCGGACAAGATGCTCATCGGTCGCACGTTCGCCTACTCGGACACCCACCGTTACCGCATCGGCCCGAACTACCTGCAGCTGCCGGTGAACAAGCCGCGCGTCGAGGGTTACAACACCTTCGTCTTCGACGGCCCGATGGCTTACGACCACTCCGGCGACCAGCCGGTCTACGCCCCCAACGCCGAGGGGCGCGGCTACAGCAACGAGATCGGCGAGGTCGAGGACTCGTGGGAGGCCGACGGCGCCATGGTCCGCAGCGCCTACACGCTGCGCGCCGAGGACGACGACTTCGGTCAGGCCCGCGCCCTCGTCAACGAGGTGTGGACCCAGGAGCAGCGTGACCGCTTCGTGGAGAACGTCGCCGGCCACATCCTCGGTGGCGTGAAGGAGGAGCGGCTCCCGTTGGTCTTCGAGTACTGGCGCAACGTCGACGAGGAGTGCGGCAAGCGCATCGAGGAGCTCGTCAACGCCGGCACCGCCACCGGTCCGGCCCCCGGCCCGACCGAGCCGGAGGGTGTGCTGTCCGAGTGACGCAGGTCTGAGCGCTCGACCTCACGGACGCACGTCGTACGACGCGGGTCGTCTCCCTCACCGGAGGCGGCCCGCGTGGCGTGTCCGGCCGGCGTCGGGCGTCCACGGACTAGGATGGCGGTCTCGGATGATGGGACGGGTGTCACACTGGCTTGACCGGCGGACGCGGGGGAGGGACCGTTGCCCCATGCGCACTCTGGTACTCGTAGGACACGACGCGTGAGCTGAACGCTTCGTCGCCAGCGCGCGCGTCACCCTCGCCAGCCCACCGGGTTGCGAGGGTTTTTTGTTGGTGTGGAACCCTCGGCACGGCCCTGTCTGCACTCCCTCGCGGGTGACGGCGGCCCGGGCCGGGCCGGACGGAAGAGCAGTGATGGACGAGCAGGGACGAGGACGTCATGAGTGAGACAACGTCGGGAGCGCCGGCAGCCCAGCCGGTCGAGGGTCAGTCGGTGACCGGGGCGCAGAGCCTCGTCCTCGCTCTCGAGCACGCGGGGGCCGAGAACATCTTCGGCATCCCCGGTGGTGCGATCCTCCCGGCCTACGACCCGCTCTTCGACTCCGTGAAGCTGCGTCACATCCTGGTGCGACACGAGCAGGGGGCCGGCCACGCCGCCCAGGGCTACGCCGCCGCGACGGGCAAGGTCGGGGTCTGCATGGCCACCAGCGGGCCGGGAGCGACCAACCTGGTCACACCGCTCGCCGACGCCCACATGGACTCCGTGCCCATGGTCGCGGTCACCGGGCAGGTCGCGAGCGCCGCCATCGGCACCGACGCCTTCCAGGAGGCCGACATCCGCGGCATCACGATGCCGATCACCAAGCACAACTTCCTGGTCACCGACCCCGCCGACATCCCGCGCACGATCGCCGAGGCGTTCTACATCGCCTCGACAGGCCGACCCGGACCGGTGCTCGTCGACATCTCCAAGGACGCCCTGCAGGCCCAGACCACGTTCGCCTGGCCCACCGAGCTCAACCTGCCCGGCTACCGCCCCGTGACCAAGCCCCACGCCCGCCAGGTGCGGGAGGCCGCCCGGCTCATCACCGCGTCGCGCAAGCCCGTGCTCTACGTCGGCGGCGGCGTGATCCGCGCCGACGCGCACGCCGAGCTGCGCGTGCTGGCCGAGCAGACCGGCATCCCCGTGGTCACGACCCTCATGGCGCGCGGCGCCTTCCCCGACAGCCACCCGCAGCACCTCGGCATGCCCGGCATGCACGGCACCGTCGCCGCGGTGGGTGCGCTGCAGCGCAGCGACCTGATCATCAGCCTGGGTGCCCGCTTCGACGACCGTGTCACCGGTCAGCTGAGCTCCTTCGCCCCGCACGCCAAGGTCATCCACGCCGACATCGACCCGGCGGAGATCGGCAAGAACCGGCACGCCGACGTCCCGATCGTGGGCGACTGCCGCGAGGTCATCTCCGACCTGGTGGTGGCGCTGCGGGCCGAGTCCGAGGCCGGCCACGCCGGTGACTACGCGGCCTGGTCGGAGTACCTCGCGGGCATCAAGGAGCGCTACCCGCTGGGCTACGACACCCCGGAGGACGGCTCGCTGTCGCCGCAGTACGTGCTCGAACGGCTCGGCGCCATCGCCGGACCCGAGGCGGTCTACTGCGCCGGCGTCGGTCAGCACCAGATGTGGGCCAGCCACTTCGTCGGCTACGAGAACCCGCGCACCTGGCTGAACTCCGGCGGCCTCGGCACCATGGGGTACGCCGTCCCGGCCGCGATGGGCGCCAAGGTCGGTCGCCCCGAGGCGACCGTGTGGGCCATCGACGGCGACGGTTGCTTCCAGATGACCAACCAGGAGCTCGCTACCTGCGCCATCGAGGGCATCGGTATCAAGGTGGCGATCATCAACAACGAGTCGCTCGGCATGGTGCGGCAGTGGCAGACGCTGTTCTACGACAAGCGCTACTCCAACACCGACCTGCAGTCCAAGCGGATCCCGGACTTCGTGAAGCTCGCCGAGGCCTACGGCTGCGTGGGTCTGGCCTGCGACTCGGCCGAGGACGTCGACGCCACGATCCGCAAGGCCATGGAGATCAACGACGTGCCGGTCGTGGTGGACTTCCGGGTGCACCGCGACGCGATGGTGTGGCCGATGGTGGCCGCCGGCACCAGCAACGACGACATCAAGCTCGCGCGGGACATGGCTCCCACGTGGGAGGACGACGACCTGGAGAAGGACCACTCATGAGCCGCCACACCCTCTCGGTGCTCGTCGAGAACAAGCCCGGCGTCCTGGCCCGCGTGGCCGGGCTCTTCAGCCGGCGCGGCTTCAACATCGACAGCCTCGCCGTCGGCCCGACCGAGCACCCCGAGGTGTCGCGGATGACCATCGTGGTCAACGTCGACGTCTCGCCGCTCGAGCAGGTGACCAAGCAGCTGAACAAGCTGGTGGAGGTGATCAAGATCGTCGAGCTCGACTCCCACGCCTCCGTGGCCCGCGAGCTGCTGCTGGTCAAGGTGAGGGCCGATGCCTCGAGCCGCGGTCAGGTGCTGGAGATCGTGCAGCTGTTCAAGGCCAAGGTCATCGACGTCTCGACCGAGGCCGTGACGGTGCAGATCGTCGGCAACGCCGACAAGCTGGCCGACTTCCTGCGCATCCTCGAGCCGTTCGGGGTCCGCGAGCTCGTGCAGTCCGGCATGGTCGCGATCGGGCGCGGCTCGCGCTCGATCAGCGAGCGCACCCTCAAGCCCGTCCCGGTCCCGGTCCCCACCCCCGGCGCCGTGCCCGCAGCCACCGCCTCGGCCGCCGCCCCCTCACCGAAGTCTCTCGCCTCCCGCATGTAACGCGGGGTTATGGACGCCCCCCAAGGCGCACACCCCATGCGGGGCGTCCACAGCCCTGGCGCGGACGGCACCGGATCCACCTCACCCGAGAAACCAACCCAGAAGGAGAGCCCACCGTGGCTGAGATGTTCTACGACGACGACGCCGACCTGTCGGTGGTCCAGGGACGCCACGTGGCGATCCTGGGCTACGGCAGCCAGGGACACGCCCACGCGCTGTCCCTGCGCGACAGCGGGGTCGACGTGCGTGTCGGCCTGCCCGAGGGCTCGAAGAGCCGGGCGAAGGCGGAGGCCGAGGGCCTGCGCGTCCTCACCCCGGCCGAGGCCTGCGAAGAGGCCGACCTGGTCATGATCCTCGCGCCCGACCACATCCAGCGGAAGCTCTACACCGAGTCCGTCGAGCCCAACCTCGTGGCCGGCGACGCGCTGTTCTTCGGGCACGGCTTCAACATCCGCTTCGGCTACATCACCCCGCCCGAGGGCGTCGACGTGGCCATGGTCGCTCCCAAGGGCCCCGGCCACCTGGTGCGGCGTGAGTTCTCCGAGGGTCGCGGCGTGCCGGTGCTCGTCGCGGTCGAGGAGGACGCCAGCGGCAAGGCCTGGGAGCTCGCGCTGTCCTACGCCAAGGGCATCGGCGGCCTGCGCGCAGGCGGCATCAAGACCACCTTCACCGAGGAGTGCGAGACCGACCTGTTCGGCGAGCAGGCCGTCCTCTGCGGCGGCGCGTCGCAGCTGGTGCAGTACGGCTTCGAGACCCTCATCGAGGCCGGCTACCAGCCCGAGGTCGCCTACTTCGAGTGCCTGCACGAGCTCAAGCTCATCGTCGACCTGATGTACGAGGGCGGCATCGCCAAGCAGCGTTGGTCGGTCTCCGACACCGCGGAGTACGGCGACTACGTCTCCGGTCCCCGCGTCATCGACGCGCACGTCAAGGACAACATGAAGGCTGTGCTGGAGGACATCGTCAACGGGTCCTTCGCCCAGCGCTTCATCGACGACCAGGACAAGGGCGGCAAGGAGTTCCAAGAGCTCCGCAAGAAGGGCGAGCAGCACCCCATCGAGGAGACCGGCCGTGAGCTGCGCAAGCTCATGAGCTGGGTCAAGTCCCACGACTCCGACTACGTCGAGGGCACCGCCACCCGCTGAGCGGGTTCGATGTCGGTTTCACCGGGTCCCCGGTGAATTCGTCACTTCCCACCGGTTGCAACCGGTGGGAAGTGACAGTTTTGGGCGGGAAGTGCAGCGTGCCGGGGTGCCGGTCTGCGGCGGGCGCCGAGGCGACCTCAGTACGTCGTCCGCCGGCCGTCGGGCATGACGACCCACAGGACGAGGTAGGCGATGAACTGCGGTCCGGGCAGCAGGCAGCTGAGGACGAAGAGCACCCGGACGGTGCTCGGCTTCCAGCCGAAGCGCGCGGCCAGGCCGGAGCAGACGCCGGCGATCATGCGGTTCGGGGGGCGGACGAGGGTGTTGTTCATGAGGGGATCCTTCCCATCGGTGGCGGTGCGGCACCTGCACGTGGGTCCTACTTCACCTCGGAGCGCATGACGAGCGTGAGGCCGACGGCCAGCGGGACCACGAGCCACACCAGGCTGGTCACGCCGAGGTTCGCCCACTGGGTGCCCGACAGAGCGGTGTCGTTGAAGAGCTGGCCCTGCGCGAAGTTGGGGTCGACCCAGCCGCGCACGTCTCGGAACCACTCCTGCGTCGCCGACAGCAGCTCGGTCAGCGGCGGCATCACGAATCCGTAGACGAAGTAGGCGACGACCGCCACCGCGGAGTTGCGGAACAGCACGCCCAGGGCGAAGCCCATGAGCAGTCCGATGACGTTGCCCAGCGTGATCTGCCAGAACGCCGTGAAGGTCATGTCCCAGACCGCGTCGGTCCCGGCGATCGCCGACCCGACGACGTTGCCGAGGGCGCCGACGGCGAAGGCGACCGGGATCGCCACCACCCCGACGAGCACGGAGACGACGGCCTTCGCGGCGATGACCCGGTGCCGGTGCGGGACCAGGGTGAAGGAGGTGAGGCCGCTGCGCTGGCTCCACTCACTGGTCACCGAGAGGATCGCGATGATCGGGAGGATGACCGCCATCGGGATGCCGATGGCCGCGCCGAAGGACGAGTAGCGGATCTCGGAGTCAGGGGCGAAGACGACGACGGCGATCGTCGCCAGGACGGCGGTGATGCCGATGCTCGCCAGCAGCCAGAAGCCGGCGCGGGTGTCGAACATCTTGCGGAGCTCGACGTCGAGCAGCCGGGTGAACGGGATCGGGGCCAGGCGGCGTGGTTCGGGCGGGGCGGCTCGCGACGGCAGGGTGGGGGATGTGGGGGACGTGACGGTGGCGGTCGGGGCGCTCATGCCGCAGCTCCTTCGGTTCGTGAGGACGGGGTGGTCGGGGTGGACGGCGTAGCGGTCTCGCGCTGGGTGTCCGCCGTGAGCTCGAGGAACATCTCCTCCAGCCCGGCGCCGTCGGCGGCGCGCAGCTCGGTCAGGGCGACGCCGGCGGCGAGCGCGGCGGCGCCGACCGTGTCGGTGTCCGCGTCGGTGCGCAGGGTGCCCTCGACGAGGGTGACGCCGTGCCCGGCGGCCTGCAGCTCGCGCCCCAGGCGTAGGTCGTCGTGCGAGCGGGCCAGCGTGCCGGCCGAGGCCAGCAGGTCGGCCTTGGTGCCCTGGGCCACGATCCGGCCCTGACCGATCACCACGAGGTCGTCGGCGACCACCTCGATCTCGTGCAGGAGGTGCGAGGACAGCAGCACGGTGCCGCCGCCGTCGGCGTACTCCCGGAGCAGGTCGCGCATCCAGCGGATGCCCGCGGGGTCGAGCCCGTTGGCGGGCTCGTCGAGGATGAGCACCTGCGGGTCGCCGAGGAGGGCGGTGGCGATGCCGAGCCGCTGCCGCATGCCGAGGGAGTAGCCACGCACCCGACGGTCGGCCTCGGCCGGGGTCAGGCTGACCCGCTCGATCATGGCCGGCACGCGCGAGGCGGGCAGGCCCATCGTGCGCTGGGCGACGGTCAGGATCTCGCGGCCGGTGCGTCCGGCGTGCTGGGCGGAGGCGTCGAGCAGGACGCCGACCTCGCGGCCGGGGTTCGGCAGGTCGGCGTAGCGGCGGCCGAGCACCGTCGCTCTCCCCGAGGTCGGCGGCGTGAGGCCGGCCATGACGCGCATGGTCGTGGACTTGCCGGCCCCGTTGGGACCGAGGAAGCCGGTGACCCGTCCGGCCTGTGCGGTGAAGGTGACGTCGTCGACGGCGGTGAAGCGGCCGTACGTCCGGGTGAGTGATTCGACGGTGATCATGCTCCGAAGCCTCGCCGCGAAGCACCTCCCCGCACATCGGGGGAGTCGCTGAGATCGCCCCCGAGCCCGACCCTGAGAACCTCTCGGGGTCGACCCCGGGAACACCTGCCCCGCAGCCGGTGTTGCGCCGGGGTGCTCATCGAGATCTGGTCCGACGTCGTGTGTCCCTTCTGCTACATCGGCAAGCGCCGCCTGGAGTCCGCGCTGGCCGACTTCGAGCACCGCGACACCGTCGAGGTCGTCTACCGCTCCTTCGAGCTGGACCCCTCCGCGCCCGAGGACGGCACGGAGTCGATCGGCGACGCGCTCGCGCGCAAGTACGGCGGCGGCCCGGCCGAGACGCAGGCGGCGATGGACCGGGTGGCCGCGATGGCGGCCGAGGTCGGGTTGACGTTCGACTACGCCGACGCCACCCACACGCGCACCCTGGAGGCCCACCGACTCCTCCACCTCGCCCTCGACCTGGGCGGGCCGGAGCGGCAGCACTCCCTGGTCGAGGCCCTGATGGCCGCCTACTTCACCCAGGGGCGCTCGATGGGGGACCGCGACGTCCTGCGCGAGGTGGCGCTGGACGCCGGACTCCCCGCCGACCGCGTCGACGCAACCCTCGCCTCCGAGGAGTACGCCGAGCAGGTGGCCGCCGACATCGAGCAGGCCCGGGCCTACGGCATCTCGGGCGTCCCCTTCTTCGTCCTCGACCGGCGCCTCGGCGTCTCCGGTGCCCAGCCGCAGGAGGTCTTCGCCCAGGCCCTCCGGCAGGCCCACGACGCGGCCGCCGGGCAGTCTCCCGCCCGGCCCTGAGACCGTCCCGAGACCGCTGCTGCGGCCTCGGAAGTGCCGCCCGTGGTGGGGTAGCATCGCCCGGGGCACAGCGTCGTGCGCAGCCACCCGTCCGTCACCGGTTACACCGCGGTGCGGCGGAGGTCGGCTCACTCCACCCACCGCGCTTCTCGATCTCGTGAGGACCCTGACGTGACGCCTGACGTGAACCCCGCCGTGACCGCCGGCACGAGCCCCGACGGGGCCCGCGACGTGAACCGGCCCGTCGTGCTCATCGCCGAGGAGCTGAGCCCCGCCACGATCGAGGCCCTGGGCCCCGACTTCGAGATCCGCCACTGCAACGGCGCGGACCGCGACGAGCTGCTCGCCGCGATCGGTGAGGCCGACGCCGTGCTCGTCCGTTCCGCGACCAAGATCGACGTCGAGGCCCTCGAGGCGGCCAAGCGGCTCACCGTGGTGGCGCGCGCCGGGGTCGGCCTGGACAACGTCGACGTCAAGGCGGCCACCCAGCACGGCGTCATGGTCGTCAACGCGCCGACCTCCAACATCGTCTCGGCCGCCGAGCTGGCCGTCGCGCTCATGCTGGCCGCCGCGCGCAACGTCGCCCCGGCCAACCAGGCGCTGAAGCAGGGGGAGTGGAAGCGCAGCCGCTACACCGGCATCGAGCTCTACGAGAAGACCGTCGGCATCGTCGGTCTCGGCCGCATCGGCGTCCTCGTCGCCCAGCGCCTGAGCGCTTTCGGCATGAAGGTGATCTCCTACGACCCCTACGTCCAGGCCGGTCGCGCCGCCCAGATGGGCGTCCGTCTGGTCACGCTCGACGAGCTGCTGGCCGAGTCCGACTTCATGTCGGTGCACCTCCCGAAGACCCCGGAGACCGTAGGGCTGATCGGCGAGGACCAGCTGGCCAAGGTCAGGGCGAACCTCGTCCTCGTCAACGCCGCCCGCGGCGGCATCGTGGACGAGCAGGCGCTCTACAACGCCCTCAAGGAGGGTCGCGTCGCCGCGGCCGGGCTCGACGTCTTCGCCAAGGAGCCGTGCGTCGACAGCCCGCTGTTCGAGCTGGAGAACGTCGTGGCCACGCCCCACCTCGGTGCCTCCACCGACGAGGCCCAGGAGAAGGCCGGCGTCGCGGTGGCCAGGTCGGTCCGCCTGGCGCTCAACGGCGAGCTGGTGCCCGACGCGGTGAACGTCCAGGGCGGTCTCATCGCCGAGGACGTGCGCCCCGGCATCCCGCTGACCGAGAAGCTCGGCCGCATCTTCACCGCGCTGGCGGGCGAGGTGGCCCAGCAGGTCGACGTCGAGGTCCGCGGCGAGATCACGCAGTACGACGTCAAGGTGCTCGAGCTCGCCGCGCTCAAGGGCATCTTCTCCGACATCGTCGAGGAGTCGGTCTCCTACGTGAACGCCCCGTTGCTGGCCGCCGAGCGCGGTGTCGCCGTACGCCTGGTGACCGAGCCCGACAGCCCCGACCACCGCAATCTCATCACCCTGCGCGGCACCCTCGCCGACGGCAGCCAGGTGTCGGTCAGCGGCACGCTGATCGGCATCGCCCAGAAGGAGCGGCTGGTCGAGGTCGACGGCTACGACGTCGACATCGAGCCCACCGAGCACCTCGCGTTCTTCCGCTACCAGGACCGTCCCGGCATGGTCGGCACCGTCGGGGGAGTGCTGGGACAGGCAGGCATCAACATCGCCGGCATGCAGGTCTGTCGCGACGAGAAGGGCGGCCACGCGTTGGTCGCGCTGTCGGTCGACACCGCGATCCCGGCGGCCGCGCTGGAGGAGATCGCCACGTCGATGGAGGCCGTCGAGGTGCGTGCGGTCGACCTCACGGAGAAGGCTGCGCCCGACGCCCACCGGGTCTGAGACCGACCGTCTCAGGTGACGAGCGCCGGCGGGGCCGGACGAGCCGTACGTCGTACCGGTTGCGTCTCGTGCCAGGCCCGGGCGAGCCGCTCGGTCGCCTCGGTGAGCTGCTCGACCGACCGGGTGTAAGGCAGCCGGACGAAGCGCTCGAGGCCGCCCTCGGGCGCGAAGAGGGGACCGGCGGCCAGCCGGACCCCCTGGGCGGCGGCCGAGCGCACCAGCGCCGAGGAGGCGGGTCGCGGCAGCTCGCACCACAGGCTCAGGCCGCCGGCCGGCACCCGGAACCTCCAGGAGGGAAGGTGGGTCACGAGCCCGGACACCAGGGCGGCCCGCGAGGCGGCGAGCTGCTCGCGCCGCACCTCCAGGACGGCGTCGTGGTCGGCCATCAGGTGGGCCAGGGCGAGCTGGTCGACGACGGGTGAGCCGAGGTCGAGGGTCAGGCGGCTGTGCAGCAGCTCGGCCACCCGCTCGTGCGGCGCTCGCACCCACCCGATGCGCAACCCGCCCCAGTAGGTCTTGCTGGCGCTGCCCAACGTCACGGCACCGGGCAGGTGGGCGGCGAAGGGCAGCGGCATCGACCCGGTCCACGGCTCGTCGACGGCCAGCTCCGCGGTCGTCTCGTCGACGACGGTCAGGGTGCGTGCGGCGACGAGGCGGGATGCCAGCCCGGCGCGCTGCTCGTCGCTCATGAGCAGTCCGGTCGGGTTGTGCCAGTCCGGCATGAGGTAGGCCAGCGTCGGCCGGAGCTGACGCACGGCGTCACCGAGGCTGGCGGTGGCCCAGCCGGACTGGTCGATGTCGGCGCCGTGGAGCCGGGCGCCGGACCGCCGCAGGGCCGCCAGGGCGTTGGGATAGCTCGGGCTCTCGGTCAGCACCCGGTCGCCCGCCCGGACGAGCGCGCCGAGCACCATCGCCAGCCCGGACAGGGCTCCGTTCGTCACGATGACCTGCTCGGGGTCGGTCGGCAGGCCGCGGGCGACGTAGCGGTCGGCGATCGCGCGTCGCAGCTCGGGCAGGCCCGAGGGGTAGTAGCCGATGTCGGCGAGGTGGCAGGGCAGCTGCGCCACCGCGTGCTCGTAGGCCGCGGTGACCCCGGGGGGCGCGACCGGGGCGGCGCAGGTCAGGTCCACGACGTCGTCGCTCCGCTCCCCGGCCTGCGGGCCCAGCAAGGCGTCGCTCGTGCTGACGGCGTGCGGCAGCCGCGCCACGCTGCCCGAGCCGTGGCGGGCCAGCAGGTAGCCGGCGTCCTTGAGGACGGCGTAGGCACGGGTCACGGTCGTGCGGCTCACGCCGAGCGCGAGGGTCAGCTCGCGCTCGCTGGGCAGCCGGGTGCCGACCGGGATACGGCCGTCGGCGATCAGCAGGCGCAGGCCGTCCGCCAAGGCGGCGTAGGCCGGCGTGTGGTCGCCGGCCGGCGGCAGCAGCGCCGCGGCGCGTCGGGCGGAGAGAGAGGTGGCCACCAGACCACTGTCGCAGAAGTGGCTATGGATGAGAAGGCCACTTCGGGGTCATGATGGATCCCATGGACTCCCTGGCCAACCTGACCCCCTGGCAGCAGATCCGCAGCCCGCGGATGCCCCGTCGGCTGACGCAGCTGTTCGCCGGGCTCGTGCTGTACGGCGTCAGCATGGCCATGATGGTGCAGTCGTTCCTGGGCCTCGACCCGTGGGACGTCCTGCACTTCGGGCTGGCGCGGCTGATGCCGGTCTCGTTCGGCACGATCGTGATCATCACCGGCTTCGCGGTGCTGCTGGCCTGGATCCCGCTGCGGCAGATGCCTGGGCTGGGCACGATCGCCAACGTGATCGTCATCGGGCTGGCCACCGACTGGGGGCTGTCGTGGATCGAGCGCCCCGACGAGCTCTGGGCACGCTCGGCGCTGCTGGTCGGCGGTGTCGTCCTCAACGGCCTGGCCGGGGCGCTGTACATCGGCGCCCAGCTCGGCACCGGCCCCCGCGACGGCCTGATGACCGGGCTGTCGCGGCGTACCGGCCTGTCCTTGCGGCTGGTCCGCACCGGCATCGAGGTCACCGTGCTGACGGTCGGCTTCCTGCTCGGCGGCACCGTGGGGATCGGCACCGCCCTCTACGCGCTGGCGATCGGCCCGCTGCTGCAGCTGTTCCTGCCGTGGGTGGTCGTGGCGCTGCCCGGCGTGCGTGAGCCGGTCGTGGACTCGGAAGCGCCCGGGGCGAGCGAGGTCACTCGGTGCGGGTGAGGGCGACCTCGACGAACATCTCCGAGGTCTCGCCGCCGCCGAAGATGCCGGTCAGCGGAGCCACGTCGACGTAGTCACGACCGGCCCCGACGATCACGTAGCGGTCGTCGGGCACCACCGCGTTCGTGGGGTCGAAGCCGACCCAGGTGCCGTCCCACCACTCGATCCAGGCGTGCGACTCCCCGGTCACCGTCGCGCCGACGATCGGGTCGGCCGACGGGTGCAGGTAGCCCGAGAGGTAGCGCGCCGGGATGCCGGCGACCCGCAGCGCGCCCAGGCACAGGTGGGCGAGGTCCTGGCAGACGCCGGCGCGCTCGCGCCAGGCCGCCGCGGGGGTGCCGTGGACCTCGGTGGAGTCGCTGACGTAGGCGACCTCGTCGTGGACCAGACGGCAGACCTCGAACGCGGTGACCATCGACGAAGAGTCAGCGCTTGGTGGCGATGAGGACCGCGGTGTCGGAGGCGACCATGACCTCGACGGTGGTGAAACGCTCGTCGGTGAGCCAGCGCTCGCGCAGGGAGTCGACGCGGCCGGCGTACACCGGCGGCCAGGACTCGCACGGGGTGAAGTCGTCGAGGACGACCACGCCGCCCGGCTCGACGAGGTCGACGACGACGTCGGCGCCGCTGTCCTTGGGCTCGCGCGCGTCGAGGAACAGCAGCGAGAAGGGTCCGTGCTCCTTCAACGTCGACCAGTCGGCGGCGAGCACCTCGACCTGGTCGTCGTCGGCGAACACCTCGGCCGCTGCCCCGGCGAGCTCGGTGTCGAGCTCGGCGCTCACGATCCGCGCGCCGTTGCGTACGCCGCTGCGCAGCCAGGCGGTGCCGACCCCCGTGCCGGTGCCGAACTCGGCCAGCGTGCCCTGCTTGGTCGCGGCCAGCGTGGCCAGCAGCCGACCCGTCTCGTTGCGGCAGAAGGAGGCGTAGCCGCGCTTGCGCGAGACCTGGAAGGCGCGCTCCACCACGGCCGGGACGTCGGGGGGTGCGCTCATGCGACGAGTGTCGCAGCGCTCCCGGTTCATGCCGGTTCGCGCCAGCATCCGAGACGTATGTCTCAGCATATGAGAAAGCGCGGCGGGAAGGCTGCGCCGGTGGCGGGCAGTCCCTAGTGTGGTCGACATCATGCGGAAGACCTTCGTACTTATCAGTCGCCGCGGCGAGGCCAGCTAACCAGGGCCCCTCTCGCCGCGGTGTCTGGCGTGTCTTCGGGCCCTGACCCTCCGCGGCGAGTGACGCAGTCACTTTCGCACCTGAGATCCAGAGCGATCTGGCCGATCTCCTCCCACGTCCGTGGGACCAGGGCCCCAGCGCGTGACCCGCGCCCGTCGTCCTCGAGATCGCATCGCTCGCCACGGAGGGCCCGCCCGCGTCGGTCCGCAGACCGGCAGCCGACGCGGCACGCCGACTCCCTCGCGTCCACCCGTTCCCGGTCCCCGTCCCACGGCGGGACCGACAGATCTCCAGGAGACACCGATGTACGACTTCTACCCCGAGTGGGGCCCTTCGCGTCACCGTGACCAGAACGAGCAGACCCCGACGCGACGCACCCGCTACTGGCGTGAGCCGGCGCTGGTCGGTGCCGGGGTGGCCGCTGCGCCCACCGGCGCCAGGACCGGTGCCGACTCGCGAGACGCCGATCGCGACCGTCCTGACGACAACTAGGCTCCCGCCCCATGACCGCCACCCCGCCCGCACCCTCTGCTCCCGCTGCTTCCCAGGGAGCCGAAGGGCCCTCGGTCCAGCGACTCGCCGTCATCCCCGGTGACGGCATCGGCCGCGAGGTCACCGACGAGGCCCTCAAGGTCCTCGCCGTGGCGGCGCCTGCGGAGGTCAAGCTCGAGACCAACCGCTACGACCTCGGTGCCGAGCGCTACCTCGCGACCGGCGAGGTGCTCCCGGACTCGGTGCTCGCGGAGATCCGCGGGCACGACGCGATCCTGCTCGGCGCGGTCGGCGGCAAGCCCGGCGACCCGAACCTCCCGCCGGGCATCCTCGAGCGCGGCCTGCTGCTGAAGCTGCGCTTCGAGCTCGACCACTACGTGAACCTGCGACCGTCGAGGATCTTCCCCGGGGTCACCTCCCCGTTGGCCGACCCCGGCGAGATCGACTTCGTCGTCGTGCGCGAGGGCACCGAGGGCCCCTACACGGGCAACGGCGGCGCGCTGCGCGTCGGCACCCCGGCCGAGGTCGCGACCGAGGTCAGCGTCAACACCGCGTTCGGGGTGGAGCGCGTCGTGCGCGACGCGTTCGCCCGGGCGCAGAAGCGACCGCGCCGGAAGCTCACGCTGGTCCACAAGACCAACGTGCTCGTCCACGCCGGCGCCGTGTGGTCGCGCCTGGTGAAGCAGGTCGGCGAGGAGTTCCCCGACGTCTCGGTGGACTACCTCCACGTCGACGCCGCGATGATCTTCCTGACCACCGACCCGGCACGCTTCGACGTCATCGTCACCGACAACCTGTTCGGCGACATCGTCACCGACCTCGCCGCTGCCGTCACCGGCGGCATCGGGCTGGCCGCGAGCGGGAACATCAACCCCGACCGGACCACCCCGTCGATGTTCGAACCGGTCCACGGCTCGGCCCCCGACATCGCCGGACTGCAGGTGGCCGACCCGACCGCGGCGATCCTCTCGGGCGCGCTGATGCTCGACCACCTCGGCTACCCCGAGGCGGCCGCGAGCATCGAGAGAGCCGTGCTGACCGACCGCGCCGAGCTGACCGGCGTCGCACCTCGCCGCACCTCCGAGATCGGCGACGCCATCGCCGCTCGCGTCACCGGCTGAATCGCGCGGCCGCGTCGGGCGCGTCGGCACGCCGGCCCCTCCTCATCCGCCCCCCCGACGAAGTACGGTGCCCCCATGAGCGCGCTCGACATCTCCGTGTCCCCGAACCCGACCACCACCTCGGACGACCGGGTGGCGGAGATCCTCGCCGACCCGGGCTTCGGGGTGAGCTTCACCGACCACATGGTGACGGTCGAGTGGACCCCCGAGAAGGGTTGGCACGACGCGCGGGTGACGGCGTACGGCCCGATCAGCCTCGACCCCGCCACCGCGGTGCTGCACTACGCCCAGGAGATCTTCGAGGGCATGAAGGCCTACCGCCACGCGGACGGCTCGATCTGGTCCTTCCGTCCCGAGGCCAACGGTGAGCGCCTGCGCCGCTCGGCGCGGCGACTCGCGCTGCCCGAGCTGCCGGTGGAGGACTTCCTGGCCACGGTCACCGCGCTGGTCGAGGCCGACCAGCGCTGGGTGCCTGACGCGGCGGGGGAGAAGAGCCTCTACCTGCGCCCGTTCATGTTCGCCTCCGAGGCCTTCCTCGGGGTGCGCCCGGCCAAGCACGTGACCTACATGGTCATCGCCTCGCCCGCCGGCGCCTACTTCGCCCGCGGCGTGAAGCCGGTCTCGATCATGGTCAGCGAGCACTACACGCGCGCCGCCGTCGGCGGCCTCGGTGCCGCGAAGACCGGTGGCAACTACGCCAGCTCGCTGGCCCCGCAGAGCGAGGCCATCGAGCGGGGCTTCGACCAGGTCGTCTTCCTCGACGCCATCGAGCGGAGGTACGTCGAGGAGCTCGGCGGCATGAACCTCTACTTCGTCCACGACGACGGCACCATCGTCACCCCGGAGCTGACCGGCACCATCCTCGAGGGCGTCACCCGCTCCTCGATCATCGACCTGGCCGGCTCGCTCGGGCACAAGGTCGAGGAGCGGCGATTCTCGATCGACGAGTGGCGCGACGGTGTCACCTCGGGCCGGATCACCGAGGTCTTCGCGTGCGGTACGGCGGCCGTGGTCACCCCGGTCGGCGTGCTGTCCTCGAGCGCGGGTGAGGTCGACTCCAGCCACGACGGTGAGGCCGGGCCGGTGACGCTGTCGATCCGCCAGGCCCTGGTGGACCTGCAGTACGGCCGCGCCGAGGACACCTTCGGCTGGATGCACCGCCTGGTCTGAGCGGCGGGAGAGCTCGCCCGCGGATCTCGGAGGCCGCGTGCCTCAGACGGTGCGGGTGAACGACTCGATCGCCTCGGCGAGCCTGGCCTCGTCCCGGTGGGCGAGCGGCACCAGCAGCTCCTGCACGACGTCGACGATCTCGGCGAGCCGCAGGTTGTGCTGACGGGCCTCGTCGAGCTGCGCCACGACGTCGTCGACCCGCTGCTCCAGCTCCTCGACCCGGGCGGCCAGCTCGGCGTACGACGCGGGGTCCTGCTCGGGGGCCTGCCCGGGGTCCTGCTCGGGGGCCGAACCGTCCCGCTGCTTCCTCAGCCCTGCCACGTCGCCACCCATCTCGCTCTGCGCCGCCCGTCCTGGCCGGGCACGCGCGTCGTCTCGTGGTGGACGACAGTAGCCCCCGCCTCCTCCAGCTCGCGGGTGACCTGGGGGGCGCGCACCGGACGCAGGAGCGGGAACAGGTCGGGCTTCGTGTCGCCGGGCAAGGTGGCCTCGAGGTAGAGGCGGCCGCCGCCCCTCAGCGCCAGCGAGGCGAAACGCCAGGCACCCAGCCTTCCGGTCGGGGTGGTCGACCCCGGGAGATCGTCGGCCACCAACACCTGGGGACCGTCGTCGAGGTGGGCCAGCCGGGCGCCCTCGGCGAGCACCGAGCGCAGCTCGAGCAGGTTGACCGCACGCGTCTCGACGTCGAGGCCCTCGGCCGCAGCCGTTGCTGCGAGCTCGTCGAGGGCCCCCGTGGCGAAGTCGTAGGCCGTGACGTGGGCCCCCTGACGGGCCAGCCACAGGCTGTCGGAGCCGCGTCCGGCGCCCAGGTCGATCGCACGGGCGGGGACGCCTTCCCGCTGCACGAGGTGCTGGACCAGCGGGGAGGGGCCCGGGAGCGGCGTGAGAGCGGTCTCACGGTAGTGCCGGTCCCACCCGTCCCGCTTGTTGCGGATGCCGCGGAACCAGCTGGTCAGGCGGGTCGAGGTGCTCGCCGGCACCACGTGGTGGAACGAGGGGTCGGGCACCCGCCAGCTGGCGCCGTACATCGCGGCGAGGAGTCGCTCGGGATCGGCCGGGACCGGCAGCCGACGGCCCTCGAGGACCGTCGTGCTGCGCGGCGTGATCCACTCGGGCCGGTAGTCGAGCCCGACCGCACCCATGAGGTAGAGCCGGCCGTGGGTCATGAAGCCACCGAAGACGTCGAGGCCTCGGCTGAGGTCGTCGGACTCGGCCACCTCGACCTTGAAGGCCAGGCCGCTGTAGCGACGGGTCCGGTAGCCGCGCGAGATGAGGTGGCGCTGCACGCGGAACGACTCGGTGCTGGCATCGACCGGGTCGGAGTGCCGGCTGACGTAGCCGAGGTCGGCGTCGTCGTCGTGACCGATGAGTCGTCCGTCCCGCACCGCCCCCAGCAGCGTGCCGTAGCAGAGGAACGGTTCCAAGCCGGCCTCGGTCAGCGCGCCGAGCACCTCCTCGACCGCGTCGAGCAGCGGGGCCACCTGTTCGGTGGAGCGGTCGGCGAAGGTCGGCACGAGGTCGCCGAACTTGTCGATGGCCAGGCGGCGACCCTCGGCGTCCACCACGTCGATGCGGCGGTCCGCCGACCCGAAGCTGCGCTCGAGGTCGTGGTGCACGCGACCGGAGACGTGCTCGCTGACCACGATGCGCGCACGGCCGTCCAGCCGCGCCGCGAGCGTGGGCGGCCACGGGGCCCGGCGTGCGCCCTCGGGCAGGGTCGGGTCCGGGCGCCCCGGCTCCACCGCGTCCCGGTCGGGACGGAAGGACCACACCCGCGAGCCGTCGAGGCTGACGTCGAGCACGAGGGGAGCCCCTCCCGTCGCGTGGGGTGCCGTCGTCGCGTCGTCGCCGAGGACGACCACCCCGTGCTCGTCGACGCCCAGCACCGTGGTGCCACGCGTGTCCGTCGCCGGGTCCGACGAGGCGTCCGTCGCAGCAGAGGTCCCGGGCGGAGGTGAGGCCATGGCCGCACCCTAACGCTCGGGGACGGCCGGACCCGCGGGTTAGTCTCGTGCTCTCGAGGGTCACCGAGGGCACGGAGGTCGAGCGATGGCACACCCGGTGATGTTCGACGAGTCCGACCAGCTGCTGCAGCGGCTGCGCTCGCTCGCCATGGCGTTGCCCGAGGTCGAGGAGCGGGTCTCCCACGGCCGGCCGACCTGGAGGTTGGCCAAGCAGTTCGCCGTCTACGGCGGCGGCCAGCGGTCTCCTGACGGGCACGTCCGTCACGACCACGCGCTGCTGTTCGTTCCCGAGGACGGTGAGCTCGCGGGCCTCGACGCGGACGAGCGGTTCTTCGTCCCCGCCTACTACGGGCCGTCGGGCTGGCGCGCGGTCGACCTGGACCGCGAGGACGTCGGCTGGGACGAGGTCGCGGAGCTGGTGGACGCCTCCTACCGGACCGTGGCCAACAAGCGTCAGCTCGCGGCGCTCGACGCCCGCTGAGCCGGCTCGGGACGGTACCCTCACGCGGGTGAGCCCCCCGAGCCAGCCGCACCGCGGCAGCACCGTCGACCCGGTCGAGCGCCGGGTGGGGCCCTACCGGGTGCTGACGCGGATCGGCGAGGGCGGCATGGGCGTGGTGCACCTGGCCGAGGCGCCCGACGGGCGCCGGGTGGCCCTCAAGGTGCTGCGACCCCACGTCGTGGGCGACGACGAGGGACGTGAGCGGCTGGCCCGCGAGGTCGCCTCGCTGCGGAAGGTGCGCAGCGGGCACGTCGCGGAGATCATCGACGCCGACCCGTGGGGCGAGCTGGCCTTCATCGTCACCCGCTACGTCCCGGGCGACTCACTGACCGAGCTGGTCAAGCGGGAGGGGCCGGTGCGCGGCGCCGACCTCGACCACCTCGCTGACCACCTGCTCGCCGCGATCCGCGACGTGCACGCCTCCGGGGTGCTGCACCGCGACGTCAAGCCGACCAACGTGGTGATGGAGGGCCGCTCCCCGGTCCTCATCGACTTCGGGCTGGCCCGGCTGGCCGAGGACCCGGCGATGACGGCGACGGGCATCCTGCTCGGGACACCGGGCTACCTCGCCCCTGAGCTGCTGCTGGGCGACCAGCCGACCGGCGCGGTCGACGTCCACGGCTGGGCCTCCACCGTCGTGTTCGCCGCCCAAGGCGTCTCGCCGTACGGCCGGGGACACACCATGGCCATCCTCGACCGCACCCGGCGCGGCGAGGTCACCATCGACGACGTACCGGCCGGCCTGCGGCCGCTGCTGGCGTCGGCGCTGGCACCCGACCCGCTCGAGCGTCCCACCACCCACGAGGTGGCCGCCGAGCTCGAGCGGCTGCGCGGTGACGACCGACCCACCACAGCGCTCTCGGTCGCCCCCCCGCCGGCCACCGCGTCGCCCGACACGCCCGGGGAGCCCGGGGTGACCGCGCCCTGGCAGTCGGTCAGCCACGACCCGCCGACCGTGGTGACGCCGCAGAGCGCCGGCACCGACGCGGGCAGCTCAGTCGCTCCGACGAGGTTCGGTCATCCGGCGAGCCACCCCGCGACCACCCCGCTCACCGCGGTCGCGCCCGCACCGGCCATCGCGCCCGTGCCGAGCGACCCGCGACTCACCCAGCCCCCGGCCCACATCGCGCGCAGCTGGCCGCCGCCGCCGAGCCCGACCTCGATGCAGCCGGTGCCGATGATGGCGCCGGTGAGCGGCAGTCCTCGTCCGGAGGGGCCGTTCCAGCCGCCGCTGTCGGGCTGGGCGCGCGGTCGGAGGGCGATGATGCTCGTCCTGCTCGTGATCCTGATCGCCGCCGCGACCAGGCTGGCGCCGTACGCCGCGCTCCTGCTGGTCGGCGCCGCCGCCGCCGCGGCTCGAGCGACCACCCGCAGCCGCGACGCGCTGTGGCGCCGACGCAGCATGCGCGGTCGCACCTGGTCCGACGGCCCACGATCGGTCCTGGGCTACCCGTGGCACCTGCTGGCCACCGGCGTGGGCAGCCTGGCGCTGGTGCTGGCCGGCGCCCTCGCCACCGGCGTCACCGTGCTCGGTGTCGCGGGCGTGCTCGGGGTGGCGACTCCCGCCGCGCTGGCCGCGGGCGGGCTGGTGCTGGCGTGGACGGTGTGGTGGGGACCCGGTTCCAGTCGGGTACGCCGCAGCGTGCTGCCGGTGCTCACCGGTCTGGCCCGCCCGGCCTCGCGCGGCCTGGCGACCGTGGGGGTCCTGGCCGCCCTGGCGGCTCTGCTGTGGCTGGTGCAGCCGGACACCGGCACGCTGTGGCTGCCTGCGGACGGCGCCCCCTGGAGCGGCTGGCGGGCCCAGGTCGACAGCTGGGTGCGCGTGCCCTGACCTCCCGCATGGCGGGCACCCGTGGCGACGTCGACCGTGGCGTGGCAGACTCGAGTACATGCAGCAGAGCCTGGTGATTATCGGCTAGCGCGGCGGGATCTCCCCGACCGCGCGACCTCTCGTCCCACGAGGGGTTTTTTTGTTGCCCGAACCAGAGAACGTCAGGATCCGAAGTGAGCCAGCAGACCGACTTCCACGTCTACGACACGACGCTGCGCGACGGCGCCCAGCAGGAGGGCCTGAACCTCTCGGTCCTCGACAAGCTGCACATCGCGCGGCACATCGACGGTCTCGGTGTCGGCTACATCGAGGGCGGCTGGCCGGGCGCCAACCCCAAGGACACCGAGTTCTTCCGGCGGGCCCGCGAGGAGCTCGTCCTCGAGCACGCCCAGCTGACGGCCTTCGGCGCGACGCGCCGGGCCGGTGTCGCCGCGGCCGACGACCCGCTGGTGGCGGCTCTGCGTGACAGCGGCGCCGGGGTGGTCACCCTGGTGGCCAAGTCCCACGACCGTCACGTCGAGCTGGCCCTGCGCACCACGCTCGAGGAGAACCTCGCGATGGTGCGCGACACCGTGTCCCACCTGCGCGCCGAGGGACAGCGGGTGTTCCTCGACGCCGAGCACTTCTTCGACGGCTACCGCGCCAACCGCGACTACGCCCTCGAGGTGCTGCGGGTGGCGGCCGAGGCCGGCGCCGACGTGGTCGCGCTGTGCGACACCAACGGCGGCATGCTGCCGTCGTGGGTCGCCGACGTCGTGCAGGACGTGCTGGAGAGCACCGGCGCGAAGGTCGGCATCCACTGCCACAACGACACGGGCTGCGCGGTCGCCAACTCGCTCGCCGCGGTCGACGCCGGCGCCACCCACGTGCAGGGCACGCTCAACGGCTACGGCGAGCGCACCGGCAACGCCGACCTGGTCTCCGTGGTCGCCAACCTCGAGCTCAAGCTCGGTCGCCCGGTCTTGCCCAGCGGCAGCCTGCGCGAGGCCACCCGCATCGCCCACGCCGTCGCGGAGGTCACCAACGTGCCGCCGTCGGCCCGGCAGCCCTACGTCGGGGTGAGCGCCTTCGCCCACAAGGCCGGCCTGCACGCCTCGGCGATCAAGGTCGACCCGAACCTCTACCAGCACATGGACCCCGAGAGCGTCGGCAACGACATGAGGCTGCTGGTCTCCGACATGGCCGGTCGCGCCTCGATCGAGCTGAAGGGCCGCGAGCTCGGCTTCGACCTCTCGCAGGACCGTGAGCTCGTGACCCGGGTGACCGACCGGGTGAAGTCGCTCGAGCAGCAGGGCCACACGTTCGAGGCCGCCGACGCCTCCTTCGAGCTGCTGCTCGTCGAGGAGGTCGAGGGCGCACGTCCGTCGTACTTCGACGTGGAGTCCTGGCGCGTCATCACCGACTCCCACCCGGGCGGCGAGGCGGTGTCCGAGGCAACCGTGAAGCTGCGCGCCGGCGGTGCCCGCATCGTGACGGTGGGGGAGGGCAACGGCCCGGTCAACGCGCTCGACCACGCGCTGCGCGAGGCGATCGGGCAGGCCTACCCGGAGGTCGCGAAGTTCGAGCTCATCGACTACAAGGTGCGCATCCTCGATCAGGGTCACGGCACCGACGCGGTGACGCGCGTCCTCATCGAGACCAGCGACGGTCAGACCTCCTGGGTCACCGTGGGCGTCGGCGCCAACGTCATCGAGGCCTCCTGGGCCGCGCTGCTCGACGGCGTCGTCTTCGGCCTGCGCCGCACCGGCATGTGAGCCGCCCCACCCGCATGTAACGCGGAGTTATGGACGGGTACCCCGGGTCAGGAGCCTGGGGAGGCGTCCACAACCCTCGCCCGGATGTACGTCGCTCCGCTGCGGCGAGCGCGGCACGGCCGACGCACGGGAATCAGGCCGTCGAGGCCGCAGCTCGGATCGCCTGCGCCAGTGTCTCTACGGCGGCCACCTGGACCACGAGGAACGCGGCGTCGTCCAGCGGCTCGCCCTCGCCGGTGGAGACCGCGAAGACCGTGTCCCCGTCGAAGGCGGTGTGCACGGGGCGGATCGCCTGGGCGAACGCGTCCTGCGCGACCTGGGCCAGCCGGTGGCACTGGGTCTTGGTCAGCGGGGCGTCGGTCGCGACGACGGCCAGCGTCGTGTTCGACCCGGCCACCGGAGGCTCCGGCGGAGGGGCGGTCAGAAGGCGTACGACGGTGCCCGGGGCGGCGGCTCCGGCCAGGATCGAGCCGTCCGCGCCGACGACGTCGCCCACCGCGTTGACGGCGACGAGGGCGCCTACGACGGCGCCGGACGGCAGCCGCGCGGAGGCGGTCCCCAACCCGGCGTCGACCGGGTCGCCGAAGAGCTTCCCGACGGTCGCTCCGGTGCCTGCTCCCACCCGGCCGCCGGCGCACGGCAGTGCTCGCTCGGCCTCGAGGACCGCGGACCTTCCGGCGTCGGCGTCGGGACGCACCGAGGACGACCCGACGGCGAGGTCGAACAGCACGGCCGCCGGCACGATCGGCACCCGGCCGGCCGGGGTCGGCGTACCGATGCTGCGGGACTCGAGGTGCGCCGTGACCCCGTCGGCCGCGGCCAGACCGAAGGCGGACCCACCGGTCAGCACGATCGCGTGGGCCCGCGGGACGGTGGCCTCGGGCCGCAGCAGGTCGGTCTCGCGGGTGCCCGGTGCGGCGCCCCGTACGTCGACGGAGGCGACCGCGCCCTCGTCGGGCAGCAGCACCACGGTGCAGCCGGTGCGGGCGGCGGCGTCGGTCCAGTGCCCGACGCGGATGCCGGGCACGTCGGTGAGGGCGCTCATCGGGTCAGGCTAGCCGCGCGGACGGGCCCGGTCAGCCGGTGAGCGCCGAGCGCTCGTCGGCCGGTCGGCTGCTGTCAGCTGCCGGTGAGTACGGCGACGCCCAGCTGCTCGCCGTCCACGACGTACCCGACGAGGGTGAGCCTCTGACGTCGCCCGTCTCGGCGGCGCAGCGCCGTGTGGACGGTGAACCCCGCGACGGCGCGCAGCGCCGGGCCGATCAGCTGCTCGTGCTCCTCCGCGCCGACGACGTCCTGCAGCTGGCGGCCCCACAGCGCATCGGCGGTGGCGCCGTGGTCGGCGGCGTAGGACTCGGTGCACGCCAGCAGCGTGAGGTCCTGGCCGTAGAACGCGGCGAGGCTGGGCAGGACCTGCGACCGCACGGCCCGGGCGACGGCCTCCGCCGCGGCTCCCGTGGTCACGTGGACGGCCGGGTCCGGCTCGGTGGTGGTCACAGTCATGGTGTCCTTCGACGCGCGCGACGAGCCCCATGGTCCGCCGTCCCCTTCAGTCTGGCCCCGCTCGCAGCGTGGGGCATGAGCGCCAGGTACGGACTTCGGGGCGTGCATTGGCGCTAGGTCCACCGGTGCGCCGGCGGCACGCAGGCTGTCGTGTTCCTCCGACGGGTGGCCGGGTGCGATGCTGGAGGGCCCTGAGCGAAGGCCTGACAACCGGATCGCCCTGTCGGATGGTGGAGGAGCTCCTGCATGAGTGATGACAACAAGCCCGAGACCGCGCGGCCCGTCGCGACCACCTGGTTCGGCGTGGTCCTCGACGCGCTGGACGGTCCGGCGCTGGCGCACTTCTACGAGCGTCTGCTCGGGTGGACGATCTTCCACGAGAGCCGCGAGTGGACGACGCTGGCGCCGTCCGAGGACGCCGGCTACAACCTGGCCTTCGCCTCCGAGCCACTCCACCGCCGACCGACGTGGCCGACCGTCGAGGGCGTGCCGCAGATGCAGCTGCACCTGGACCTGGAGGTGGCCGACGTCGAGGCAGCCGTGGCGTGGGGGCTGCGCTGCGGCGCCGAGCTCGCCGAGTTCCAGCCACAGGACGACGTGCGCGTCATGCTGGACCCGGCCGGGCACCCGTTCTGCTACTACGCCTCGAAGGACTGACCCGTCGGGCACTTGCGCCGCGCGTGCACCCGCCGCTCGAGTTTCCCTTTCACTGATCGAGCGCTGTGCCTCGGGGAGCTAGGGGGCCGACCGATTAGCGGCTCGGAGTGAGCCCGAGGGTGCCTGCCGTCGCCACGTCCACGAGGGCGAGGGCGACGAACGCCAGACAGCCGTTTTCGGAGTTCTCCGGGTGCAGAGGTCGATCGGCGGGCGGTGTGGCTTTCATGTTGGCCATTGTGCAGCCACTGAGGTCCGCCCGACGCTCATCGGCACGATCGAGCTGCACTATCAGCGGCAGATCCGGACGTTTGCCCGAGGCGCACGTCGCGTGCCAGCGGGGGTGCGCTCTACCGGTTCAGCGGGGTCGCATGGGCAGCCAGCGGCCACCAGTGGCGGTCACGCAACTCTGCTTCGGCATCAGCCGCGTCCAGCCACATCCCAGGTGCGTCTTGGTGCGCGGGCAACAAGTGGTGCCAGACCGCGAAGTGGGCGTGCGGTGAGGGCCACAGGTAATCGTCGGGCGCTCCGGCCACGTGGTTGCGCACGTACCCCAGCAACCTGGGGTGGCAATCCTTCCCCACTGTCTGGCCCAGCAGACCCTCGACTGACTCCTCCCACTCACCATCGCGAACTCTGCGCGTCGGGATGTCGAGCCCTCTGCCGTCTGAGCGGGCCTCTACGAGCACGCGGCTGCCATGGGTCACTAGCAGTCGGACCAGGCACATCGGCGAAGGGACGACTGCTGGCACCCCGGCCAGCACAACGTCGGCCCTACCACCATCGGGCAGCCAAGCAGCGCCTTGATGACTGACCAGCACGCGTTCAAAGGTCGACATGTCGCAAACGTAGCCCCACGGCCGGACGGGTCGATCAGACGCGACCGGATCTCGGTATGTGCGGATACTGCTCCCGGTGCCTATTGGCGTCGGGGTGCCTGTCGTTGGGTACGGGTGATGCTGATGCGGCAGCCGGGTCGTCGTTCGACGGTGTAGTCGGGGTGGTGGGCCAGGGTGTGGTGGCGGCCGCAGATGAGGACGCCGTCGGTGAGGTCGGTCTTGCCTTGTTCGCTCCAGGGTCTCAAATGATGAGCGTCGCACCAGGCAGTGGGTCGTTCACATCCTTCGGCGGCGCAGCGGAAGGTCTGCCTGATCGCCATCGCGACCCGCTGCGGTTTCGAGTAGAGCCGGCGCATCCGGCCGTGGTCGAGGACCTCGCTCCGGCCGCCGAGGACGACGGGGATGAGGCCGGCGTCGCACGCCATCCGCCGCGCCTCACCGGGTGAGAGCCGGGTGCCGGTGTCCATCGTCGCCGCACCCAGCCCACCCTGGAGGGTCTCGAGCGGGATGGTGACGACGACGGTTGCACTCATGCCGCCGGAGTGGGGCAGGCGGTTGGGGTCGAGGGTCTCGAGGAGGCGGCAGAACGCCTCACCCATGATCCGCTGACCGGGCTTGTCCACGTGGGTCGCTTGCCCGTCGGCGTCAACGGAGGTGGTGGTGCGGTTGATGGCGTCGGTCAGGCTGGGGTTCGCGATCGCGTGCAAGACCGTGCGGAGCATGTCGGCATGCCTCGTGGAGAGCTTGACGTTGAGGTGGGTGGTGCCGTCACCGTCGTCCCAGGTCGTCAACCACGTCTTGGCCGCTGCGGCGTCCTCTTCTTTGCGGAGCCGGTTGGCCTCGGCCTCGTCGGCGGCGCCGGGGTCGATGACCTCCAACAACCGGCGCCCCACCTGCTGCAGCTGGGAGGCGTCGAGCCGCTGCGCTTCGGCGAGCATGACCTTCTCGGCCCGTTCCCGCGCGCCGGACTCCAGGTCGCCCGGGAGCCGCTTGACCGCACTGACGATGACCTCGGCCTGGGCGGCGTCGATGTCACCGGCCAGCAACGCTGAGCCCGTCAGAGCGAAGTCGCGGGTGAGGTCGCGACTGTGACGCACCTGCCCGCGAGCAGAACGACCCGAGACCAGTCCGCGGTGCATCAGCCAGGCGGCCGTGTTCACCGGCGCCGGCCCGTCAGCCTGGGCGTAGACCTCCAGCTGGTCCGCATGCGCCAACAGCGCCAGCTGCAAGCCCGTGAGCCGGGCCATCACCTCGTGCAGCTCCAGCACCGCCTCACCCGCCTCGGCCGCGTTCAGACACCCCAGCGCGACACCCTCGACGCCCCCGGCGGTTGCCTCACCTACCGCAGCCAGCAGATTGCCGGTGAAGCGGTGCATCCGCTGCGAACGCCCCTCGAGCGGGGAGAACTCACGCCGCCGACCCTCGACTGGAGCAGCGCCCGAGGCGGGTGTCGCAGCGAGCTCCCCGGCGACCTCTATGGGCATCTCGGCAGGCACGGAACCACTCTCAGTCTGGGGGCTCGTGTGCTGCTCCATGACTTCACGATGCCAGCGCCCACCGACAGTTTGAGCCCCGATCGAGCCCTCCCAGCGAAACTTCTCGAATAAATTTGTCTTGGGGACAAAACCTGGCTCGCAGGGACATCACGATGGTCAGCGACAGAGGCCGGCTGTCGCGGACAGCAGCTGCTCGCACTCCTCGACCAGCCGCTGCCGCAGCGGCGCACCGCGCTCGGCGAACCCCCGCTGAGCGGCGGCGTACTCAGCCTTGCCCTCGGCGGTCTCGACGCGCACGGGCGTGTGGTCCCACCCTGCCAACCCCGAGAAGTCGTACGGCGACGCGCGCATGTCGAGGACCCGGATGTCCCACGCCAGCTCGAAGCAGTCGGCCACGAGTTCCGAGGCGATGAGCGGGGTGAGTCGGAAAGCGTGCTTGTAGAGATCCATCCCTGCGTGGAGACAGGCCGGCTGCTCGAACGCCGGCCGGTCCTCCCGGCCCGGTTGCAGGGTGTTGAGCTCACGCGCCGGCTCGGTGAAGAAGCGGAAGGCGTCGAAGTGCGAGCAGGCGATGCGGTGGCCCTCCACGACCTCGTCGGTCCCCATAGCCCCCAGGCGCAGCGGCCAGGACGAGTGTCGGACGTCGTCGGGCGCGAGGCGGTAGACCATGGCCCACTCGTGCATCCCGAAACAGCCGAAGTTCGGCGCCCGACCGGCGGTCGCGGTCAGCAGCCGGTGGATCTGTGAGACGACGGTCAGTCGCGAGGCCAGCAGGTCGGGGGACACGCCCACCCCGGCCGGCCCCTCGACGTACCCCTTGAGCCCGAGCCAGTCCGACCCGTCGGCCAGTGCGACGCCGTACCCCGGGTGCCAGCGCCGCAGCGCGGCCGGGCGCTGGGAGTAGTAGGTGAAGAGGAAGTCCTCGACCGGGTGGCTGTCTCCGGCTCCACGACGCCCCAGGAACGGCACCGTCCAGCGATCGACGCGCGCTTCGTGCGCCTCCTGACGGGCCTGCCACTCAGACGGGGACAGAACGGTCGCGCGAGCGAGATCCGTCGTGCCGTCCACAGCATCGAGAGTAGTCGCGGGAACGGCGCCTCCCCGCAGGTAGGCTCGGTCGGTGCGCATCGCGAGATTCACCACGGGTGAGGACCCCCAGTTCGGGGTCGTCACCGGAGACCTTGACCAGCACGGCGAGCTCGATCCTGACGCCAGCATCGTGGCGCTCGCCGGAGACCCCCTCTACGTCGGCATGAAGCCGACCGACAAGAGCTACCGTTTGGCCGACGTGCGGCTCCTGGCGCCGGTGCTGCCTCGCAGCAAGGTGGTCGGGATCGGGCGCAACTACGCCGCCCACGCGGCCGAGATGGGCAGTGACCTGCCGGCCGAGCCGCTCATGTTCCTCAAGCCGAACACCTCGGTGGTCGGCACCGGCGACCCGGTGTTCTACCCGCGCCAGACCAGCGAGCTGCACTACGAGGGCGAGCTGGCCGTGGTCATCGGGCGGATCTGCCGCGACGTCCCGGTGCAGAAGGTCGCCGACGTGGTCTTCGGCTACACCGTCGGCAACGACGTCACCGCACGTGACCTGCAACGTTCCGACGGGCAGTTCACCCGCGCCAAGGGCTTCGACTCGTTCTGCCCGCTCGGGCCGTGGGTCGAGACCGACCTCGACGTGAGCGACCTGCGCGTGCGCACGTTCCTCAACGGTGACCTCAAGCAGGACGGCACCACGAAGGACCTGATCTTCGACGTCCCGACCCTGGTCTCCCACGTCTCCTCGGTCATGACCTTGCTCCCCGGCGACGTCATCCTCACCGGCACCCCGGAGGGTGTCGGACCGATGGAGGTCGGCGACGAGGTGGACGTCGTCATCGACGGCATCGGCACTCTTACCAACAAGGTGGTCTCCCGTGACTGACGCTCCCTCCGCGGAGACGACAGCCCCTGTCCGCGTCCGCTTCTGTCCCTCGCCGACCGGCTCGCCGCACGTCGGCCTGGCCCGGACGGCACTGTTCAACTGGGCGTTCGCGCGCCACCACGGCGGCACGTTCGTCTTCCGCATCGAGGACACCGACGCCGCGCGCGACTCCGTCGAGTCCTACGACACGATCCTCGAGGTCATGCGGTGGCTCGGCTTCGACTGGGACGAGGGCCCTGAGGTGGGCGGCGACTTCGGTCCCTACCGCCAGTCCGAGCGCTACGACACCTACGCGGAGGTCGCTGACCAGCTGCTCGCCGCCGGTCGGGCCTACCACTGCTACTGCTCGACGGCCGAGCTCGACGAGCGCAACGAGAAGGCACGCGCGGAGGGTCGCACCCCGGGGTACGACGGCCACTGCCGCGAGCTGAGCGAGGAGGCACGCGCGACGTACGTCGACGAGGGTCGGCGTCCCGTCGTCCGCTTCCGGATGCCGGATGCGGCGATCACCTTCGACGACCTGGTGCGCGGTGAGATCACCTTCCAGAGCGAGCACGTGCCCGACTACGTGCTCGTGCGCGGCAACGGTCACCCGCTCTACACGCTGGTCAACCCCCTCGACGACGCGCTCATGGAGATAACCCACGTGCTGCGTGGTGAGGACCTGCTGTCCTCGACGCCGCGCCAGATCGCGCTCCACTCCGCCCTGGGCGAGATCGGCATCGGCAGCGGTGCGCCGCCCCGCTTCGGCCACCTGCCCTACGTGATGGGTCAGGGCAACCGGAAGCTCTCCAAGCGCGACCCCGAGGCCAACCTGCTGGGCTACCGCGACCAGGGGTTCCTGCCCGAGGGACTGCTGAACTACCTGGCCCTGCTGGGGTGGGCGATCGCCGAGGACCGTGACATCTTCTCGATGGAGGAGATGGTCGCCGCGTTCGAGATCGACCGGGTCAATCCCAATCCGGCCCGCTTCGACCTCAAGAAGGCCGAGGCCATCAACGCCACGCACCTCCGGTCGCTGCCGGCCGACGAGGCGGCTCGTCGCATGGTGCCGTTCCTCCACGGGGCCGGGCTGGTCTCGGAGCCGCTGACGCGTGAGGAGGCCTCGCTGCTCGCCGCCGCCTCGCCGCTGGTGCAGGAGCGCATGGGCAAGCTCACCGAGGCGGTCGACATGCTCGGCTTCCTGTTCGTCGCCGAGGAGCGCTTCGCCCTCGACCCCGCGGACGCCGCCAAGCTCGTGGAGACCGAGGACGGTCAGACCGTCGTGCGGGCGGCGCGTGAGGCACTGGGTGGGTTGGGCGAGTGGACCACCGAGGCCATCGAGGCGGCGCTGCGCGAGGCGCTCATCGAGAAGCTCGGACTCAAGCCACGCAACGCTTTCGGGGCCGTGCGGGTCGCGATCACCGGTCGTCGGATCTCCCCGCCGCTGTTCGAGTCCATGGAGCTGCTGGGCCGCGAGCGGTCCCTGGCCCGCCTCGCCGGGGCCGTCGCCTGATGAGCGGCCCGGGGGGAGCGCCACCGCCGTACGGTCCGCCGGTCTACGGGCAGCCGGTCTACGGGCAGGATCCCTACGCTCCGCCCGGCTACGGTCAGGCGCCGTACGGCCAGGCCCCCAACGGTCAGGCGCCGTACGGACACCAGCCGGGCCACGGCTGGGGAGCTCCGCAGGCCTGGCAACCTGTGGCGCCGCCCCCTCCGCCGGACCCTCGCTGGTCCTTCCCGCACCCCGAGCCGCGGCCCTACCACCTGATGCTGCGCACGTGGACCTACCGGACCTGGAAGCCGATCGTGGGCATCGTGATGGTCGTGGTGGGGCTGGTCATCGTGCTGCCGCTGCTGACCTTCCCGGTGCTGCTGATCGCAGCGCTCTTCGAGCCCGGCGACATGAGCTACGGCGAGCGCATCCTCCAGGCAGCGACCATGGAGAAGCTCACACCGTCGGGTCTGCTCTACTTGAACGTGGCGCTGGGCGCGATGATCCTGTGGGTCGGGCTCGTCATGCGCGTGCTGCACCACCTGCGGCTGCGCTGGTCGTCCTCGGTGGTGCCCAAGCTGCGGTGGGGCTTCATGGCCGGCTGCGCGGGCATGGCGTTCGTGGCCCTCGTCGCCCAGGTCGTCGTCGGTGCGCTGGTGCCGCAGAGCGCCAACCCCGATGTCGCCGGACAGGCCAACGCTCTCACCGGCACGACCATCGCGCTGGCGGTCATCGTGCTGCTCACCACGCCCTTCCAGGCGGCCGGGGAGGAGTACGCCTTCCGCGGCTACCTGCTCCAGGCCATCGGGGCCCTGGCCCGGCACCGCTGGATCAGCATCGTCCTGACGGCGCTGCTCTTCGCGTGTGCCCACCTGCAGTTCGACCCGCCCCTGTTCTTCGACCGCTTCATGTTCGGGCTGATCGCGGCCTGGCTGGTGATCCGCACGGGAGGGCTCGAGGCCGGGATCGCGCTGCACGTGCTCAACAACTACCTCGCCTTCGGCTTCGCGATCGCCTTCAGCGACCTCGACACCGCCCTCGACCCCGGTGAGATCAGCTGGTGGAACATCCCCGTGACGCTCACCCAGTCGCTCGTGTACGCCGTGCTCGTGCTGTGGCTGGCCAAGCGGTCCAAGGTGCAGCGGACGACCCGACCACCGGACCTGGACGAGCCCGTCGAGGCACCCGCGGGGACGGTCTCCGGCCCCGCGGTGTGAGGCACCTCTCGCCGGGTCCCCGCTTTTGGTCAGACCCGGCCGGACGTGTATTCTCAACCGGGCTTCGCAGGAAGCCGACGGGCCTCGCAAGAGGCCTGCATCCCATGGGGTATGGGGTAATTGGCAGCCCGACTGGTTCTGGTCCAGTTAGTCTAGGTTCGAGTCCTAGTACCCCAGCGAACGACGAGAGTCCCGCTCCGTGCGGGTCGGCAGGGCCCGGATTTGGTCGGGGTCTCCGGCCTCCGCTAGGCTCTCTCGCGGTTCACGCCCCCGTTGTGTAGCGGCCTAGCACGCCGCCCTCTCAAGGCGGTAGCGCCGGTTCGAATCCGGTCGGGGGTACAGAACGACGAAGGGCCCGACTCCTCCGGAGTCGGGCCCTTCGCTGTGTGCGGGTGTCCCGCGGTCAGCCGGTCGACCGTCCTGACGGCACCGCGGTGTCGCCGCGCTCGTCGGGACCGGACGCGGCCGACGCACTCGCGGTGGCCTCGGCCTCGCCGCGGGGGCCGCGCGAGCGCGCGGCGTACTCGCGCATGCCGGCGAGGGGCGGCGGCTCGCTGATGCCCGGCTTCTCGATGTCCTCGTGGCGCAGTCCCTTGACCAGCCCGACGGCCATCAGCACGAGAACCACGCAGAACGGCAACCCTGCGGCGATGGAGGCCGCCTGCAGGGCTCCCAGGGCGTCGCTGTCCGACGCTGCCCCGGCGATCAGCAGCACGGAGGCCAGCGCTCCTTCGGTGATCGCCCAGAACAACCGCTGCTGCCAGACCGGGTTCGGGTCCCCACCGTTGGTCAGGATGTCGACCACCAGCGACCCGGAGTCCGACGAGGTGGCGAAGAACAGCACCACCACGATCACGACCAGGAGCGAGGCCAAGGTGGCCAGCACGCTGGGCACCTGCAGCTGCTCGAAGAGGACGAACAAGGAGCGCGCCGGCTCGTCGCCTGCGGTGTTGAGCTCGCTGCCGGGGTCGTCGAGAAGGATGGTCAGGGCGGAGTCGCCGAAGACCGTCAGCCACACCATGGAGGCGCCCACGGGGGCCAGCATGGCGCCGGCCACGAAGGACCGGATCGTGCGCCCGTAGGAGATCCGGGCCAGGAACATGCCGACGAAGGGCGCCCAGCTGATCCACCAGCCCCAGTAGAAGAGCGTCCAGCCCGACTGCCAGGTCTGGGCCTGCTCACCGCCGTTGGGGAAGGTCTCGAGCCCCAGGCGGGGCAGGCTCTGCACGTAGGTCCCCACGTTCGCGGCCAGGTTGTTGACCAGCTCGCGGGACGGACCGAAGACGAAGACGAAGACCATCAGGGCGAACGCGAGCCACAGGTTGGCCAACGACAGGTTCCGGATGCCCTTGTCGACCCCGAGCATCACCGAGACGACAGCCACCGAGGTGATGGCGCAGATGATCAGCACCTGGGTCGTGGTGGTGTTGGGGATCCCGAAGAGCTCGTTGAGCCCTGCGCCGACCTGCTGCCCGCCGATCCCCAGCGAGGTCGCGAGACCGAAGAGCGTGCCGAAGACGGCCAGGATGTCGACGACCGCGCCCGGCCAGCCGTAGATGCGGTCGCCCAGCATCGAGTAGAACGCCGACGCGGGCCGCAGCGGCAGTCCGCGCCGGAAGGAGAAGTAGCCGAGTGCCACCGCCAGGACGGTGTAGATCGCCCAGGGGTGCAGACCCCAGTGGTAGAAGGTGTAGTTCATGGCCGCCGTGGCCGCCTCGGGTGTGCCGGCCTCGCCGGTCGGCGGGTTGAGGAAGTGGTAGACCGGCTCGCTCACCGCGTAGAAGACCAGGCCGATGCCCATCCCCGCGGTGAACAGCATCGCGAACCACGACAGGTTGCTGTACTCCGGGGTCGAGTCGTTGGGGCCCAGCTTGACCGACCCGTAGCGGCTCAGGGCCAGCCAGGCCACGAAGACCACGAATCCGGTCGCTCCGAAGATGTAGAGCCACTCGAAGTTGGTGGTGATGAAGGTCAGCGTCGAGCCGGAGACCGACGAGACGTTGCCGGGGGCGAGGACGCCCCACAGCAGGAAGGCCACCACCACGAGGGCGGAGCCGACGAAGACCGGTGGGTTGGTGTGTTCCTTCAGATAGGACCGCATGAGGCTCCTCGCGTCGGGGCTGATGTCCGCCGTGCTTGCTGCGGGCGACTCCGCCCCGGGAGCCGCTCAGGCGCACGACCGCCTCTCATGATGCCTGCCGCGGCGCCGGCTCCACCCCCGTGGGGGTGGTCTGTTGTCCTTCTGTGACCGCCGGCGATGTCCGATTCCCGCTAGCGGTGCAGCCGTCCGCGACGCAGGATGGGGGCATGACCCCGTCCGCTGAGCTCGCGCTCCCTGACGTCGAGGCGTGCTACCGCGCCGTCTCGAGCCGCGACCGGCGCTTCGACGGGGTCTTCTACACCGCGGTGCACACCACAGGGATCTACTGCCGCCCGTCCTGTCCCGCCCGGACCCCGTTGCGGAGGAACGTCTCGTTCCACCCGACCTCGGCCTCGGCCCAGACCGCGGGCTTCCGTGCGTGCCGGCGCTGCCTGCCCGACGCCACCCCCGACTCACCGCGGTGGGACGTCGCTGCGGACAGCGCCGGGCGGGCGATGCGCCTCATCGCCGACGGGGTCGTCGACCGGGAAGGGGTCGAGGGACTCGCGTCGAGGCTCGGCTACAGCCCGCGCCACCTCAACCGGCTGCTCGTGGCCGAGCTGGGCGCCGGTCCGCTGGCGCTGGCCCGGGCCCGTCGCGCCCACAACGCACGGGTGCTGCTGGAGACGACGGACTGGCGTGCGGCCGACGTCGCCTTCGCGGCCGGGTTCGCCAGCGTCCGGCAGTTCAACGACACGCTCCTGGAGGTGTACGCCGCCACGCCGACCCAGCTGAGGGGACAGCGGGCAGGGGGTGCCGCGGGCACCCGGGGCGAGCCGGCGCACACGACGGGGGCGAACGACGTACGGGACGGGGAGGCGGTGGTCGGCGTCGACGTGCGCATCCCGGTGCGGCTGCCCTTCGACGCCGAGCGGATGGCGCAGTTCCTCGCCTTCCACCTCGTGCCGGGGATCGAGGCCGCCGGTGACGGCTGGTACGCCCGCAGCCTCCGGCTGCCCCACGGGTACGGCGTGGTGCGGCTCGACCTGGGCGCCGCCGCCGGGACCGGGGTCGTCCACGGGCGTCTGACGGTGACCGACCTCCGCGACGTCGGCTCGGCGACCGAGCGCTGCCGACGGCTGCTCGACGCGGGCTGCGACCCCGACGCCGTGGACGCGGCGCTGAGGGACGAACCCGCGCTGGCCGACTCGCTGCGGCGCCGTTCCGGGCTCCGCGTGCCCGGACACGTCGACGGTGACGAGGTCGCGCTGCGCACCGTGCTCGGCCAGCAGGTCTCGCTCAAGGCGGCCAATCGCCTCGGGGGCGTGCTCGTCGAGCTCGCCGGGGACGACCTGCCCGACGCACTCCACCGTGACGGCGTGACGCGGGTCTTCCCGACCCCGTCCGCCGTGGCGGCGCTGCCGAGCGACGCGATGCCGATGCCGCGCAGCCGGCAGGCCTCGCTGGCGGTGCTGGCGACGGCGCTGGCCGACGGGGAGGTCGCACTGGACCGCAGCGTGGCCCGGCTGGAGACGCGGGAGCGGTTGCTGGCGCTGAAGGGGATCGGACCCTGGACGGCCGACTACGTGCTGATGCGGGCCCTCGGGGACCCGGACGTCTTCCTGCCCGGCGACGTGGCAGTGCGCGCAGTGCTCGCCGACCGCGACGTGAGCGGACCCGAGGCCCTGGAGACCTTCTCGTCGCGCACGCGGCCCTGGCGCTCCTACGCCGTCATGCACCTGTGGGCCGAGCGTCTCGACGCACTGGCTGCCGCCGACACGGCTCGACCCGCCCCCCGACCGACCACCCGCCGGACCCGTCCGGCACCCCGAGAGGACGCACGATGACGCCGCAGGGACCACACGGACAGCAGAGCCCCCTCGCCTGGACCGAGATCGACAGCCCGGTCGGCCCGTTGCGGCTGGTGGCGGGCGACGGCGCCCTGTGTGCCGTGGAGTTCCTCGGTGAGATGCCCGACGGCCCGGGGGAGGCGGCGAGCGTGCGACTGCACGCGGCTCGAGCAGCGGCCCGGGAGGTCGCGGTTGACGGTGCCGACACCGACGGGGTCGCTGCCGGCGCCGCAGCCGAGGGGGTGCGGTCCGACGACGACCCCGTGCTGGTCGCGGCCGCCGAGCAGCTGGCGTCGTACTTCGCCGGAGAGCGGACCGACTTCGACCTGCCGCTGGCGCCGACCGGGACGCCGTTCCAGCAGGAGGTGTGGGCGGCGCTGCGGCAGATCCCCTACGGCACGACGGCGTCGTACGGCGAGATCGCAGCGGGGCTCGGTCGGACCGGTCACGGCGCCCGGGCGGTCGGGGTGGCCAACGGTCGGAACCCGATCCCCGTGATCGTGCCGTGCCACCGGGTCGTCGGCGCCTCGGGCGCGATGACCGGCTACGGAGGCGGGATGGGCCGCAAGCGCGTCCTGCTCGAGCTCGAGGGTGCCCTCGCCCCCCGCCTCATCTGAGGCTCGGCCCGCGCGGCAGCAGTCGAGCCGAGGTCAGTCGTCGCCGCGGCGCAGCGAGCCCGAGAGCCGGTCGGCGGCGGCCAGCACGGCGGGAGCGTGCATGCGGCCGGGCTGACGGGTGAGGCGCTCGAGCGGACCGGAGACCGAGACCGCGGCGATGATCTTGCCCGAGGGTGAGCGGACCGGGGCCGAGACCGAGGCGACGCCGGCCTCGCGCTCGCCGACCGACTGTGCCCAGCCGCGTCGACGGATGCCGGCGAGGGCGGTCGCGGAGTAGGCGGCGTTCTGCAGGCCGCGGTGCATGCGCTCGGGGTCCTCCCAGGCCAGCAGCACCTGGGCGGCGGACCCGGCGCGCATGGTCAGCTGCGAGCCGACCGGGATCGTGTCGCGCAGGCCCGAGGGACGTTCGGCGGCGGCGACGCACACGCGGTGGTCTCCCTGGCGGCGCCACAGCTGGGCGGACTCGCCGGTGATGTCGCGCAACCGAGCCAGGACGGGTCCGGCGGCGGCGAGCAGCCGGTCCTCGCCGGCGGCGGCGCTGAGCTCGGCCAGGCGGGGTCCCAGCACGAAGCGGCCCTGCATGTCGCGCGCCACCAGACGGTGGTGCTCCAGCGCCACCGCGAGACGGTGGGCGGTGGGGCGGGCCAGGCCGGTGGCCGCCACGAGCCCGGCCAGCGTCGCCGGTCCGGACTCCAGGGCCGAGAGCACGAGGGCGGCTTTGTCGAGGACGCCGACTCCGCTAGAGTTGTCCATACTCTGATAATGCCGTCTCGCATACTGATATGCAAGCGTGGATCAGAGGCGAAAGACAGATCACACACGGATTCACGGAGGAGGCGTCATGGGACGCACGCTGGCAGAGAAGGTGTGGGACGAGCACGTCGTCCGACAGGCCGAAGGTGAGCCCGACCTGCTCTACATCGACCTCCACCTCATCCACGAGGTCACCTCGCCGCAGGCCTTCGACGGGCTTCGCCTCGCCGACCGGACCGTTCGTCGACCCGACCTGACGATCGCGACCGAGGACCACAACGTCCCGACGCTGAACGTCGACCAGCCGATCGCCGACCCGGTCTCACGGACCCAGGTCGAGACGCTGCGCAAGAACGCCGCCGAGTTCGGCGTACGCCTGCACCCGCTGGGTGACGTCGACCAGGGCATCGTCCACGTCGTCGGCCCGCAGCTCGGGCTCACCCAGCCCGGGATGACGATCGTCTGCGGCGACTCCCACACCTCGACCCACGGCGCCTTCGGCGCCATCGCCTTCGGCATCGGCACCTCCGAGGTCGAGCACGTGCTGGCCACCCAGACCCTGATGCAGGCCAGGCCCAAGACCATGGCTGTCACCGTCAACGGCAGCCTGCCCGAGGGTGTCACCGCCAAGGACCTCGTGCTCACCCTCATCACCCACACCGGCACCGGTGGCGGGCAGGGGTACATCGTGGAGTACCGCGGTGAGGCCATCGAGGAGCTCTCCATGGAGGGCCGCATGACGGTGTGCAACATGTCGATCGAGTGGGGCGCCAAGGCCGGGCTCATCGGACCCGACCAGACCACCTTCGACTACATCGAGGGCAAGCCCGAGGCGCCGAAGGGCCCCGAGTGGGACGCCGCCGTCGCGCACTGGAAGAGCCTGGTCACCGACGAGGACGCGACCTTCGACGAGGAGATCGTCCTCGACGCCTCCACCATGACCCCCTTCGTCACCTGGGGCACCAACCCCGGCCAGGGCGTGCCGCTGGGCGGCGCGGTGCCCGACCCGGAGGCCTTCGAGAGCGAGAGCGACCAGGTCGCGGCGGCCAAGGCGCTGGAGTACATGGGCCTCGAGGCCGGTACGCCGATGCGCGAGATCGACGTCGACACCGTCTTCGTCGGCTCCTGCACCAACGGCCGCATCGAGGACCTCCGGCTCGCGGCCGACATCATCGAGGGTCATACCGTCGCCGACAACACCCGTCTGCTCGTCGTGCCGGGCTCGGTGCGGGTGCGCCTCCAGGCCGAGGCCGAGGGCCTCGACAAGATCTTCCTGGCCGCCGGTGCCGAGTGGCGCGGCGCGGGATGCTCCATGTGCCTGGGCATGAACCCCGACCAGCTGACCCCGGGGGAGCGCAGCGCGTCGACCTCCAACCGCAACTTCGAGGGTCGCCAGGGCAAGGGCGGTCGCACGCACCTGGTGTCGGTGCCGGTCGCCGCGGCCACCGCCGTCGCCGGGCACCTCGCCAGCCCCTCCGACCTGCCCGCGCGGGTCTGACCCGACACCCGGCCCACCCGAGAGGACGACACCATGGACGCCTTCACCCAGCACACCGGCACCGGGATGCCGCTGCGCCGCAGCAACGTCGACACCGACCAGATCATCCCCGCCGTCTACCTCAAGCGCGTGACGCGCACCGGCTTCGAGGACGGGCTCTTCGCCGCCTGGCGCAACGACCCGGAGTTCGTCGCCAACAGGCCGGAATTCTCCGGTGCCACCGTGCTCGTCGCCGGGCCCGACTTCGGCACCGGCTCGTCGCGTGAGCACGCCGTCTGGGCGCTCATGGACTACGGCTTCAAGGTCGTTGTCTCCAGCCGTTTCGCCGACATCTTCCGCGGGAACTCCGGCAAGGCCGGGCTGCTGGCCGCGCAGGTGAGCCAGGACGTCGTCGAGCAGCTGTGGAAGCTGATCGAGCACGACCCCACCACCCAGATCGTGGTCGACCTCGAGAGCCGGACGATCCAGGCCGACGCGTTGACGGCCCCCTTCGACATCGACGACTACACGCGCTACCGGCTGCTCAACGGTCTCGACGACGTGGGCATCACGCTGTCGCACGAGGAGGACATCACCGCCTACGAGGCGACGCGCCCCTCCTTCAAGCCCGTCACCCTCTGAGTCGCCGTCGGGGCGGACGTTTCCCTTTGCCTGCTTGGGGAATCTCGACAACGCGCATCGTCGGTCCGCTCGAAACGGGGAAATCCGGTTTCGGCGAGCGCGGCGAATCCCCAAAGAAACAACGACAAAAGGCCGCACAGTCGTTGTGAGGCCCCTCACTTTTCCCTAGCGTGCAGGCAGGCGCCGTGCAGAGGTTCGGCCCAGAGCCGTTCACGAAAGGGAATCTCAGTGAACAAGACCCAACTGATCGATGCGCTCTCGACCCGCTACGAGGGGAACCGCAAGCAGGCGCAGCACGCGCTCGAGTCCGTCCTGGACACCATCACCCGTGAGGTCGCGCGTGGTGAGAAGGTCGCCATCACCGGATTCGGCTCCTTCGAGAAGCGTGTGCGCGAGGCCCGCTGGGTGCGCAACCCCCGCACCGGCGAGCGTGTGAAGGCCAAGAAGACGGCCGTCCCGAAGTTCACGGCGGGAGCTGACCTCAAGGCCGTCGTCTCGGGCGCCAAGAAGCTCCCCAAGCTCCCCAAGCCCGCCGAGCGCGCGATCTCCAGCGCGCGCGGGTCGAGCGCAGGCCAGAAGGCAGCCGAGGTCGCCAAGAAGGCCACGGCTCCGGCGAAGAAGGCTGCTGCCGCCGCGACCCAGCCGGCGAAGAAGGCTGCGGAGGTCGCCAAGAAGGCGACGTCCTCGAGCTCGTCGACGGCCAAGAAGGCGCCCGCGAAGAAGGCCTCGACCACGGCGAAGAAGACGACCACCACCGCCAAGAAGTCGGCGTCGTCCACCGCGAAGAAGACCACGTCGACGGCCAAGAAGGCCACGTCGTCGACGGCGAAGAAGGCACCGGCGAAGAAGTCCAGCTCCTCGGGCTCGACGGCGAAGAAGTCGAGCAGCAGCTCGACGGCAAAGAAGGCACCCGCGAAGAAGTCCAGCTCCTCGAGCTCGACGGCGAAGAAGTCCAGCTCCTCGAGCTCGACGGCGAAGAAGTCGAGCAGCAGCTCGACCGCGAAGAAGGCACCGGCGAAGAAGTCCAGCTCCTCGAGCTCGACGGCGAAGAAGTCGAGCAGCAGCTCGACGGCCAAGAAGGCGCCGGCCAAGAAGTCGACCGCCAAGAAGTCGACGGCGAAGAAGACCACGTCGAGCTCCTGATCCACGACCGACGCCGGACCCCGGCTTCGGTGACGGCCCCGTCCTCCTCGGAGGGCGGGGCCGTCGTCGTCGCGGGGCACTGAGGCCCGAAGCACGGATCACCCGGCGCGGGAACCGCGGCCGCGCAGGTGGTGCGCCTCAGCGGCGGTCGTGCGGGCTCCGGCCCAGACCGTGCCGCCTCACGACGTTGCGTGTGGCGCGGCCGAGCTCCAGTGGGGGCCGACCGACGTCGCTCCCGTCGAGCATCATCCACAGGTCCTCGGGGGTGTCCACGTCGGCTCGAAGCCCGGGCCGGGCGAACGCGGTCAGGTCAGCAGCGCCCTGCACGGCGTGCACGGCCCGCGAGCCGGCGCCGAAGCGCGGGTCGAAGCGGGCGGGCGCGGCGAGGTAGGCGGTGGTGCCCACACCGGTGTGGTCGGCGACGAAGCCGGCTCCGGACCGGGGCGCGGCAGCGAGCAGGTCGGCCACCGCGACCGCCGTCAACGCCGGCAGGTCCGCGCACAGTGCGAGCACTGCCGCCTCACCGCTCGCTACGGTCGTGCGGCACCGGCACCGGCACCGGCACCGTTCGTCGAGGCGAGTGCGACCGCCCCTCGGTGGAGGGCGTGGTTGAGCTCCATCGGCTCCGCGTCGGGCACGACGAGCACCCGCGCGCCGAGGTCGTCCTGCACGCGTCCGGCCACGCCGTCGTCGGAGGTGACGACCGCGATGCCGAGGACGTCGGGTGCGCCACGCACGGCGTCGAGGACGTCGAGAAGGAACGCCAGCGCCAGGTCGCGGCGTACGTCGTCACCGAGCCCGGCGAGGCGCGACTTGGCCCGGTCGAGCGGCTTCACGGGGATCACCACGTGCCAGCCCGGCGCTCCCGCGTCGCGCAGAGTGCGCACGGGTCGGTCGGAGTCGCCAGGGGCCGTCGGATTCATCGCGCCGATCCTCTCAGCACCGCTGGCTGCGAGCCGCGGTGCCCGCCCGAGGTGACCTCGCGGCGTGCCGCCACAGGGGCTTGCCGAGCAGTAGGGTTTCGTGTCACCCCCCGAGCCGCTGCGGAGCCGATCTCGTCGACCCGTTGGTCCTCGGTCGGAGCATCGACGTGTGAGGAGGAAGCCGTGCACCAGCCGCGCAGCACGCGGGAGCGTCGCGGCCTCGCCTTCACGATCGGGGTGATGATCGTCAAGCCGGTGCTGCTCGCGCTGACCCGACGTGACTGGTCGGGCGAGGAGCACGTCCCTCGCCGCGGGGGTGCCGTCCTGGTCGCCAACCACGCCTCGCACCTCGACCCGCTCACCTTCGCCCACTTCGTGCACGAGCAGGGCCGCGTGCCGCGCTACTTGGCCAAGGCCGCGCTCTTCGACGTCTTCTTCGCCGGCTGGGTGCTCCGCTCCAGCGGCCAGATCCCGGTGCACCGTCTGAGCTCGGACGCCTCGCGGGCGTTCGACGCCGCCGTCGCGGCCGTGCGGGAGGGCAAGCTCGTGGTGGTCTACCCCGAGGGCACGTTGACCCGTGACCCCGGCCTGTGGCCGATGGTGGGCAAGACGGGTGCGGCGAGGATCGCGCTGAGTGCCGGGGTTCCGGTGGTGCCGGCGGCCCAGTGGGGAGCCCACGAGATCCTCTACCCCTACAGCACCCGACCCCGGCTGCTGCCCCGTCACACCATCCACGTGACGGCCGGTCCGCCGGTCGACCTCGACGCCTTCCGCGACCAGCCGATCACCCCGGAGCTCCTGCACACGGCCACGGCGCGGATCATGGACTCGGTCACACAGCTCCTCGAGGGGATCCGGCAGGAGACGGCGCCACGCACCCGGTTCGATCCTCGCCGGGCCGGGGTGCTGGAGATCGGCAACCCCCACCCCACCACCCACGCACAGCGCGGCAAGCATCGACGCCCGGCGTCGAGAAGGAGAAGCAGATGACGAAGGTCGCGGTGTTCGGCGCCGGATCGTGGGGTACGGCGTTCTCGCTGGTGCTGGCCGATGCCGGGCACGAAGTGATGATCTGGGGTCGACGACCGGAGGTCTGCGACACCATCAACACCAAGCGGGAGAACACCGACTACCTGCCCGGCATCACGTTGCCCGACGCGGTCCGCGCCACCGCCGACCCCGCGGAGGCGGCGAAGGGCGCGGAGCTCGTCGTGCTGGCCGTCCCCTCGCAGACACTGCGGGCCAACCTCGTCGACTGGGCCGACGTGCTGCCGCCCGACGCCATCTTGATGTCGCTGATGAAGGGCGTCGAGCTCGGCACCCTCAAGCGCATGAGCGAGGTCATCGCGGAGGTGACCGGAGCCGGCCCCGAGCGGATCGCCGTGCTGACCGGGCCCAACCTGGCGCGTGAGATCGCCGCCCGGGAGCCGGCTGCCAGCGTCGTGGCCTGTGCCTCTGAGCCGGTGGCCGACCAGCTGCGCGAGTGGCTGCACGGCCCGCGCTTCCGGCCCTACTCCAGCGTCGACGTCGTGGGTTGCGAGCTGGGCGGCGCCTACAAGAACGTCATCGCCCTCGCGGTCGGCATGGCCGTCGGGCTCGGGTTCGGCGACAACACCACCGCCTCGCTCATCACCCGCGGGCTGGCCGAGACCGCGCGGCTGGCGGTCAGGCTCGGTGCCGACCCGTTGACGCTCATGGGCCTGGCGGGCATGGGCGACCTGGTCGCCACCTGCTCCTCGCCGCTCTCGCGCAACCGCACCTTCGGCGAGAAGCTCGGCAAGGGCATGACCACCGAGGAGATCACCGCCTCGACGCGCCAGGTCGCGGAGGGTGTGAAGTCGGCCGCCTCGATCCTCGCGCTGGCCGAGCGCAACGAGATCTACGCACCGCTGGTCGGGGGCGTCCACGCTGTCGTGGTGGGCAAGTGGACCACCCACGAGATGATGGAGAGCTTCGCCTCCCGCGAGACCAAGCGCGAGCGCGACTGATCCCCGCGTCATCGATCCCCGCGTCGGCGGGACCGGGGATCAGGCCGGCGCCAGGGCGTCCACCGCAGCGGACAGGTCGGCCCAGAGGTCCTCGACGTCCTCGATGCCGACCGAGGCCCGCACCAGTGCCTCGGGGATCGTGGCCGCCTCGGACTTCCACCGCCGGCGCCGCTCGAAGGTCGACTCGACCCCGCCGAGGCTGGTGGCGTGCACCCACAGCCGGGTCGAGCGGCACAGCAGGTCGGCGGCCAGGGGGCCGCGGGTCGGCACGAACGAGATGATGGCGCCGAAGCCCGGGTAGCGGACCTCGCCGATCTCGGGGTGCTCCCGCAACCGCTCCACGAGCACCTGGGCGTTGGCCTCGGCGCGGTCCAGACGCACAGCCAGCGTGCGCAGACCGCGCAGCGCCAGCCAGGTCTCGAACGTGCCGGGCACCGCTCCCTCGAGGTCACGGCGCTTCTTGAGCTCGTCGAGGAGCTGCGCGTCGGTCACCACCAGGGCGCCCAGCAGCACGTCGGAGTGGCCGGCGATGAACTTGGTCGCCGAGTGCACCACGACGTCGGCGCCCACCTCCAGCGGCTGCTGGCGCAGCGGGGTGGCGAAGGTGTTGTCGACCACGACGTGCACCCCGGCCGCGTGCCCGGCCGCGACGACGGCGGGCAGGTCGACGACTTCGAGGGCTGGGTTGGTGGGGGACTCCAGCCACAGCAGGGCGGCGTCCTGGCAGGCCTCTGCTATCGCGTCCGGGTCGGTGATGTCGACGAGCGCGGCGGTGATCCGGCCACGCGACTCCAGGTCGGCCAGCTGCATGATCGTGCCGCTGTAGGCGTGCCGCGGCGCCACCACCTTCGCGCCGTGCCCGACCAGCCCGAGGACGGTGCTGACGGCCGCCAGGCCGCTGGAGAACGCCAGCGCCCGACCGCCCTCCAGCTCGCCGAGCGCGGTCTCGAACGCCGACCACGTCGGGTTGCCGTAGCGGCCGTACTCCACCTCGCCGCCGGCGACGTACGTCGAGGCCATCGTCAGCGGACTGTTGAGCGGTTGGTCGGGCTCGTGAGGGGGGCGTCCCGCGGTCACGACCACGGTCCGGGGGGACAGCGGGGACGCGGGCGACGCGTCGTCGCGGCGGGCGGCTGGGTCACTCATGCGGCCAGCGTAGGCGGGTAGGGTCGCCTCACCATGAGCGCCCTCCCGCCCCCCGCCACCACCTCGTCCGAGGGTCACCCCGAGGGTCCGACCGACCGTCCGCGCATCGCCCTCCTCTTCGGGGGGCGCTCCAGCGAGCACGCGATCTCCTGCGTGACCGCAGGCAGCGTGCTGGCCGCGATCGACACCGGGAAGTACGACGTGGTGCCGATCGGCATCGCGACCGACGGCCGCTGGGTCCTCGAGTCGGCCGACGCCGCCCATCTCGCGCTGACCTCCGTCGACGACCTCCCCCAGGTCGACGACAGCCGTCCGACCCTCGTGCTCGACCAGCGGCGCGAGCTCGCCGTCCGGGCGCCGGGGGAGGTGCCTCAGGAGCTGGGGGCGGTCGACGCCGTCTTCCCGCTGCTGCACGGTCCCTTCGGGGAGGACGGCACGGTGCAGGGGCTGCTGGAGCTCGCCGACGTGCCCTACGTCGGGTCGGGGGTGCTGGCCTCCGCGGTCGGCATGGACAAGCAGTACATGAAGATGGTGCTCGAGTCCGCCGGCCTTCCCACCCTGCCCTGGGTGGTGGTCACCGACCGCGCCTGGCGCCACGACCCCGAGCGGGTCCGGACGGAGGTCGCGGCCCTCGGGTTCCCGGTCTTCGTCAAACCGTGCCGGGGCGGCTCCAGCATCGGCATCAGCAAGGTCGGCGCCGTCGAGGACCTCGACGCCGCGATCGAGGAGGCACGTCGCTGGGACCCCAAGGTGGTCGTCGAGCAGTCCGCCGGTGCCGGCGCGCGGGAGGTCGAGTGCGGTGTGCTCGACACCCTGGGCGACGGGCGGGCCGAGGCGAGCGTGCCGGCCGAGATCGTCGTCGACGCCGCCCACGACTTCTACGACTTCTCCGCGAAGTACCTCCCCGAGGAGGCGACGCGGCTCGACGTGCCGGCCGACCTCGACGCGGAGGTCACCGCCGAGGTCGGCAGGCTCGCGGTCGAGGCTTTCGAGGTGATGTCGTGCGAGGGCCTCGCGCGCGTCGACTTCTTCCTGCTCGCCGACGGCCGTCTCGTGGTCAACGAGATCAACACGATGCCGGGCTTCACCCCCAGCTCGCTCTTCCCGCGCATGTGGGCGGCTTCCGGCGTGGACTACCCCGCGCTGGTGGAGCGTCTGGTCCAGCTCGCGCTGAACCGACCCACCGGCCTGCGCTGACCCCCAGCGGCCGGTCACACGCAGCGGCCGCGCTCGGGAACGTTCGCCGCGACCGGTGCGGACAGGTCGGCCAGCACCTCCGCCGGCGGACCGTACGACGCCGCGCGGGTCACCTCGACGACGACCAGGCGCTTGACCGCGCTGAAGACCACCTCGGGTCCCGCCGGATCGACCAGGTCGTCTCCGGGGAAGAACCAGGCGACGTCGTCGACCAGGACGCACTCGGACACCCGGTCGAACGCGTCCGGCGCAGGGCCGCCGCACCGCAGCACGATCGCGGGGTCCCCCCACGCGACGGCGAGGGCGTCGGGGTCGGCCAGCTCGCGGCGCGGCTGACCGTCGAGGGTCGCGGGCAGGTCGGCCAGCAGCGCCTCGCAGGCCTCCGCCCGGGGCGCGGCCAGGTCGCCGGCCGCCGGAGCGTCGACCTCGACCGACGGCAGGTCAGCCGCGGGATCAGCCGGGGTGCACCCGGCAACGGTCAGTGCCAGCGTGGAGACGGCTGCGGTGAGCACACTGCGGCGTACGTCGTCGCGGCGCGTGAGACCCGTCCGGAGCGGGCTCACGGACGCCTCGGACGACGGGACGGGTCGGCTCAGATGTGGACGACGGGGCAGGTCAGCGTGCGGGTGATGCCGTCGACGGCCTGCACCTTCGCGACCACGAGCTTGCCCAGCTCGTCGACGTTGCTGGCCTCGGCGCGCACGATCACGTCGTACGGTCCGGTGACGTCCTCGGCCCGCGTGACCCCCTTGACGTCGGCGATCGCTGCAGCGACCTCCGCAGCCTTGCCGACGTCGGTCTGGATCAAGATGTAGGCCTGGACAACCATGAGGCGCTCCTGTCGTCGTGCCCTGGGATCGGGGCGGGTGCGGCGAACCTGGCTCAACCTACCGCGTGCTCGGGCCGCCCGGTACCGCCCGGTCGGACATGGGTTTGAATGCAGGGCATGGACCCGTCGCGCGTCTCCCCGTCCACTCCGGCACCGCCGTCCCCCTCGACGGGCGCGACGGTGGCCGAGGCCGGCGAGTTCGGCACCATCGCGCAGATCGTGGCCCGGTTCGGCACGGGCCCACTGAGGTCGCACGTGCTGCTCGGTCCCGGTGACGACGCGGCCGTCGTGGCCGTGGACACGGAGCGCGTGGTCATGACGACCGACGTGCTCGTCGAGGGCCGTCACTTCCGCCTGGACTGGGCCGAGGCCGCCGACATCGGTGCCCGTGCGGCGGCCCAGAGCCTCTCCGACGTCAACGCCATGGGAGGACGGACGACCGCCCTGACCGTGGGGCTCGCGCTTCCGTCCGAGACACCGCTGGCCTGGGTGACCGGTCTGGCCGACGGCCTGGCCGAGGAGGCGGCGCTGGTCGGCGCGACCGTGGTGGGCGGCGACCTCACGCGCGCCGACAGCGTCGTCATCTCGGTGACGGCGATCGGGGAGGTCGACGGTGAGCCGGTGACCCGCAGCGGTGCCCGCCCCGGTGAGGTGGTCGCGGTCAACGGCAGGCTCGGGTGGGCGGCGGCGGGGCTGGGTGTGCTCGGGCGGGGCTTCCGCTCCCCGCGTGCCGTGGTGGAGGCCTACCGGCGACCGTCGGTGCCCTACGCCGCCGGGCCGCAGGCCGTGCAGGTCGGCGCGACCTCGCTGGTCGACGTCTCCGACGGCCTGGTGGCCGACCTCGGCCACGTCTGCTCCGCGAGCGGCGTCGACGCCGCGCTCGAGAGCGCCGCCCTGCTCGTCGACGAGCCCGTGGCCGCGGTGGGAGCCGCGCTGGGGGTCGATCCGCTGTCGTTCGTGCTCACCGGGGGCGACGACCACGCGCTGGTGGCCACGTTCCCGGCGACCCTGGAGCTGCCCGAGGGCTGGGTCGTGGTGGGCCGGGTCGTGGAGGCGTCCGAGGAGCGGGGGAGGGTGCTCGTCGACGGCGCCGTCCCCGAGGGAGTGGGCGGCTTCCGCCACTTCTGAGCCGTCCCGGGGAGCGCACGGAAAAGCAGCGACCGACCCCGGCCGGAGCCGGGATCGGTCGGTGGTGTCGGTGGGGTCAGCCGGTCAGCGGCTGACCTTGCCGGCCTTGAGGCAGCCGGTGCAGACGTTGAGACGCTTGGGCGCACCGTTGACGGTGGCGCGCACGCGCTGGATGTTGGGGTCGAAACGACGCTTCGTGATCTTGCGCGACCACGGCCGGTTGTTTCCGAAACCGGGGCCCTTGGCGCAGATGTCGCAGACGGCAGCCACCGTGAACTCCTGATGTGTTGCTCGAGGTCAGATTGGGGAGCCCAGCGCATCTCAGGACAACCTGAGGCGTCCGGGCAACCGAGTCAGAGTATCCGATCCGGACAGCCCGACGCCAATCGTGCGCCGGGGTCGAGCAGCCGCGGGCCTGTCGGTCGGTCCCGCTACCCTGTGGCGCACCGGGGCCGGTGGTGGAAGGCGCCGGGGCGAGGATCCGACGAGGGAGGCAGGGTGGCGGTGGAGAGCGGGACTCGCGAGCAGACCGTCGGCTTCGCCGTGGTCGGCCCCCTCGTCCGTTTCTCCGAGCTCGTCACCGAGGCGCTGCGGTCGGCCCGCGAGGAGATCGACGCGCTCAACGTCTACCCGGTCCCGGACGGCGACACCGGCACCAACCTGTTCCTCACCTTCGAGGCCGCCGACGACGCCCTGCGCGCCTCCCTCGAGGACCAGGGGGGAGCAGGGTCCGCCGACGCGGTCGTCACGGTCACCGCCTACTCCCGCGGTCTGCTGCTGGGGGCCCGGGGCAACTCCGGGGTGATCATGTCCCAGCTGGTGGGCGCGCTCTTCCGTCGCATCGCACTGGCCGGACCTGACGACCGGGCGGCCGGCGTGGTCGCCGAGGGCATGCGGGCGGCGACCGAGGCGGGCTACGCCGCGGTCGGTGACCCGGTGGAGGGCACCATCCTCACGGTCTCCCGCTCGGCCTCCGACGCCGCGCTGGCCACGGCGCAGGACCCCGAGCACCGCACCGCCCACGTCTTCGAGGCCGCCTCCCGGGCCGCCGGTGAGGCGTTGGACCGCACGCCCGACCAGCTCGAGGTGCTGCGTCGTGCCGGCGTCGTCGACGCCGGGGGTCGCGGGCTGTGCCTGGTGCTCGAGGCGGCCTCGGCCGCCTTCAGCGGTCGCCGCGAGCTCGCCGCCGACGTACGCCGTCCGCGTCGCCCGGTCCCGTCGACACTGTCGACACTGTTGACACCGCCGGCCCCGGGGTCCCCGCAGGCGTCCCGGCAGTCCGGCGGGCATGACCCGGTGCCGACCGACGACCTCACCGAGGACGGCCCCGCCTACGAGGTCATGTACCTCCTCGACGCCGAGGATGACGCGGTGGCACGGCTGCGGGAGGAGCTGCGCCCGCTCGGCGACTCGCTCGTGGTCGTCGGTGGGGAAGGACTGTGGAACGTCCACGTGCACGTCGACGACGTGGGCGCCGCCGTCGAGGCCGGCATCCGCGCCGGACGGCCGCACCGGGTCCGCGTGACCCACTTCGCCGAGCAGGTCGAGCAGGCACGTCGTGCGGCGAACCGTGCGCACGGCCCGCGCACGGGCCGTGCCGTCGTCGTGGTCGCGCTGGGTCAGGGCCTGGCCCAGGTCTTCGCCGAGGCCGGAGCGAGCGTGGTCACCTCCGAGGTGACCCGGCGCCCGTCGGCCGGTCAGCTTGTCGAGGCGGTGCGGGCCACCGGTGCGGCCGAGGTGGTGCTGGTGCCGAACAGCCGCGACGTGCTGCCGGCGGCGGAGGCCGCGGCCCGGCTGGTCGAGGAGGAGGACGCCATCCGTGTCGCGGTGGTGCCGACACGGGCGCAGGTGCAGGGGATGGCAGCCCTGGCGGTGCACGAGCCGGGGCGTCCGTTCGACCAGGACCTCGTCGAGATGACCGCGGCTGCACGACACGCCCGCTCCGGGGCCGTCACCGTCGCGGCCCGTCAGGCCATCACCTCCGCCGGCCCGTGCGAGGCGGGCGACGTGCTCGGTGCCGTCGAGGGCGACTTCGTCGTGATCGGCCAGGACCTCCCCGCGGTCGCCGTCGACGTGCTCGAGCGGATGCTCCGCGGCGGCGGCGAGCTGGTGACGCTCATCGCGGGGGAGGGCGGCGAGGAGGCAGCGGCGCACTGCGAGGCCCACCTGGCCCGCGAGCACCCGAGCATCGACGTGCTGCGCTACGACGGCGCCCAGGCTCGCTACCCGGTCCTCCTCGGGGTGGAGTGAGCCTGTGGTGATCCCGTGGTGACCCCGTGGTGACGTGGGACAGCCGGCTGCCTGGCGTCGTGGGCGGGGGCGCCAAGGCGCTCGAGGAGACCCTGGGCCACCGCACCGTCGGTGACCTGCTGCGTCACCTGCCCCGCCGCCACCTGGACCGCACCAAGATCGGCTCCAGCAAGGACTTGGTGCCCGGTGAGCTGGGCGTGGTGGTCGTCGACATCGTGTCCGCCGACCTCAAGCCCTACCAGGACCGCCGCTCCCACAAGACGATGTACCGCGTCGAGGTCCGCGCCGAGCTCTCCGACGGCACGATCTGGCTGACCTTCTTCGATCGCCACAAGCACACCGCCGAGTGGCGGGTCGACAAGAAGCTGCGCCCGGGGAGCCGCGTGATGGTCTCGGGCAAGTTCGGCATCCGCACGTTCCAAGGGCGCCAGCGCTGGGAGCTCGCCCACCCCGAGGTCGACGACGAGGACAGCGAGCACACCGGCCCCAAGCCGCTCTACCCGGTGAAGGGCAAGCTGACCTCCTTGAAGGTGGAGAAGGCAGTCCGGGCGGTCCTCGCGGTGATGCCGCCGGTCCCCGATCCGGTGCCGGCAGCAGTCCGCGGCGACCTCAAGCTGGTGAGTGAGGAGACCGCGCTGCGCTGGTACCACGCGCCCGAGGACTGGGCGCAGCGCGGAGCAGCGCTCAAACGGCTCAAGTTCACCGAGGCCTTCGTCGCCCAGACGGCTCTGGCGCAGCGCCGTCACCGCCAGAGCCAGGTGTACGCCGAGCCGCGCGCGGGCCGGTCCGCCGGCCTGCTCGACGCGTTCGAGGAGCGGATGCCGTTCGCGTTGACCGAGGGGCAACGGGCCGTCGAGGCCGAGATCGTCGCTGACCTGGCCCGCCCCCGGCCGATGCAGCGTCTCCTGCAGGGCGAGGTGGGCTCGGGCAAGACGGTGGTCGCGCTGCGCGCGATGCTGCGGGTCGTGGACTCCGGGGCGCAGGCGGCGCTGCTGGCCCCCACCGAGGTGCTCGCCCAGCAGCACCACCGCTCGATCTCACGGATGCTCGGTGACCTGGCCGGTGGAGGGATGCTCGGCGGTCACCCCGACGCCACCCGGGTGGAGCTGCTCACGGGCTCGCTGCCGGCCGCGGCCCGCCGTCGGGCGCTCGAGCTGACCGCCTCGGGCGAGGCCGGCATCCTCATCGGCACCCACGCCCTTCTCCAGCAGGGTGTCGACTTCGCCGACCTCGGCCTGGTCGTGGTCGACGAGCAGCACCGGTTCGGTGTGGAGCAGCGCGCGGCCCTCGCGGCGAAGTCGGGCGGGGTGAGCGGCGCCGACGGCGGCGGCGGGGGTGGGGGAGCACCTCCCCACGAGCTGGTGATGACCGCGACGCCGATCCCGCGCACGGTCGCCATGACGGTCTTCGGCGACCTCGAGACCTCGGCCCTGACCGAGCTGCCGGCCGGACGGGCCCCGATCCAGACCACCGTCGTGGCGGTCCGCGAGCAGCCGGCGTGGCTGGACCGCGCCTGGCAGCGGGTCCGGGAGGAGGTGGAGAAGGGGCGACAGGTCTACGTCGTGTGCCCGCGGATCTCCGCCGACGCCTCCCGCGACGACGGGGAGGACCAGCCCGACCAGCCCGACCAGCCGGAGCCGCTGGACCCGGACAGACCCGAGGACGGCCCGGTCGCCGTGTCCGGCCCGGCGAGGCGCCCCGCCCCCTCGATGGCCGCGGTGGAGGAGGTCGCGCCCGAGCTGGCCGCCGGACCGCTCGCGGGGCTGCGCGTCGAGTCCCTGCACGGACGCATGACCCCGGAGGCCAAGGACGCCGCGATGAGCGCCTTCGCCGCCGGCGAGGTCGACGTGCTCGTCGCCACCACCGTCATCGAGGTCGGCGTCGACGTCGGCAACGCCACCACCATGGTGGTGCTCGACGCCGAGAGGTTCGGGCTGTCGCAGCTGCACCAGCTACGCGGACGGGTCGGCCGCGGCGGCCACCCCGGGCTCTGCCTGCTCGTCACCACCAGCGACCCCGGCAGCCCGGCCCGCGAGCGGCTCGACGCCGTCGCCGCCACCACCGACGGGTTCGCCCTCGCCGAGCGCGACCTCGAGCTGCGCCGTGAGGGCGACGTCCTCGGAAGCCGGCAGTCCGGGTTCCGCAGCTCGCTGAAGCTGCTCTCGGTGGCTCGCGACGCCGACCTCATCACGCTCAGTCGTGGGGCGGCGAGCGCGGTGGTGGCCGCCGACCCGGGCCTCGACCACGAGCCCGACCTGCGGGCCGCCGTCGCGGGGCTCGAGGCCGCCGAGGACCCGGAGACCGGGAGCCGGGCCGACTTCCTGGAGAAGACGTGACCCGCATCATCGGCGGCAGCGCCGGCGGGCGCTCGATCCGCACCCCGACCGGCGACGCCACCCGCCCCACCACCGATCGGGTGCGAGAAGCGCTGTTCTCCATCCTGGAGTCGCGCGTCGGCCCGCTGCACGGCCTCACCGTCCTCGACCTGTACGCCGGCAGCGGTGCCATCGGTCTGGAGGCCGCCTCCCGGGGCGCCTCGTCGGTGACCCTGGTGGAGAAGGACCGCCGCACCGCCGCGCTGGTGCGCCGCAACGCCGACGACCTGGGGCTGGACGTCAGCGTGGTCGCCGCCCCCGTGGCCCGCTTCCTGTCCGGGACACCCGCGGGCGCCCTCGTCGACGTGGTCTTCGCCGACCCGCCCTACCCGCTGGCCTCGGCCGCGGTCGCCGAGGACCTCACCGCGCTGGCGACCCGCTGGCTGGCACCGACCGCGCTGGTCGTCGTCGAGCGCTCCGCCCGCGACCGCAGCTGGGCCTGGCCGGGGGGCTACGAGGAGGAGGAGCGCCGCAGCTACGGCGAGACGGTGCTGCTGCTCGGGCGCCCCGCCTGAGGCGGCTGCGAGCCACCGGGACGGCTGGTACGGTCCCCGGGTGCGTCGCGCCGCCTGCCCCGGGTCCTTCGACCCCGTCACCAATGGTCACATCGACATCATCGGACGGGCGGCAATGCTCTTCGACGAGGTCGTGGTCGCGGTCGGTGTGAACGCCTCGAAGAACCGCCTCTTCAGCCCCGACGAGCGCATGGACATGCTGCGCGAGGTGGTCGAGCCGTGGCCCAACGTCAAGGTCGACGGCTTCTCCGGGCTGCTCACCGACTTCTGCCAGGAGCGCGACATCAGCGTCCTGGTCAAGGGTCTGCGGGCCGTCAGCGACTTCGACTACGAGCTGCAGATGGCCCAGATGAACTCCAGCCTGGCCCCGGTGGAGACCGTCTTCGTGCCCACGAGCCCGGAGTACTCGTTCCTGGCCTCGAGCCTGGTCAAGGAGGTCGCCACCTTCGGGGGAGACGTCTCCGGGCTGGTCCCGCCCCACGTGCTGGCCCGGCTCACCGAGCGGCTGGGCTCGCACGAGACCTGAGCCCGCGCCGCCGGTTTTGTGGCAGCCGCCCCCCGGGCGGTACCCTTGACGACGGTCCTTGTGTCGGCGCGCTTGTCGGGACGAGGATCGTGATCTGTCACCCCGACCCTGGAAGTGATCCTGTGCGTCTCGACCCGAGAGCGCCGCTCGTGCTCGACACCCGCGAGCTCGGCCGCCGCCCGGGGTCGGAGCGACGGGTGAGCCTCACGGTGCCGGCGCCGGCAGATCTCGGTATCGAAGTCCTGCGCGTCCCCGAGGACTCACCCGTCGAGCTGGACCTGAGGCTCGAGGCGGTCGTCGAGGGCGTGCTCGTGACCGGCACCGCCGCGGCGGGGCTGGTCGGGGAGTGCGTGCGCTGCCTGGCCGAGGTCGATGAGACCATCGACAGCGACCTGACCGAGCTGTTCGTCTACGACGACGGCAAGGACGAGGCGGCGGACGACGAGGACGACGAGACCAGCCGGCTCCAGGGCGACCTGCTCGACCTGGAACCTGCGCTCCGGGACGCCGTGGTGCTCGCACTGCCGTTCCAGCCGCTGTGCCGGGAGGACTGCCCGGGACTGTGCGCGGAGTGCGGAGCCCGGCTGGCCGACGATCCGGAGCACCAGCACGATGAGGCCGTGGACCCACGGTGGGCCGCCCTGCGCGACCTGACCGAGGGATCCGAGCGGCAGTAGAGCCCGAAACAGAACCCGAACAGAACCCGAACAGAACCCGTTCCACCCGACCAGAGCACCACCCACGTCCGGCGAGAAGGCTGAGGCCCTCCCTCGGGACGTGGCACGACGAAGGAGAAGACATGGCTGTCCCGAAGCGGAAGATGTCGCGGAGCAACACGCGTCACCGTCGCTCGCAGTGGAAGGCCGTCGCGCCGACCCTGGTCACCTGCGCCAACCCGGCTTGCGGTGCCAAGCACCTCCCGCACCGTGCGTGCGGCCAGTGCGGCGAGTACGGCTCGCGCGCCAACCGTCGGCCGGTTCTCTGACCGACAGGTCGACCGACACGCCGGTGACCGCCTCTGAGCCTGCTCCCGATCCCGCCCCCGACTCGCCCCGCGAGTCGCGCGCGGTGGTCGGGCACGCCCTGTCGACCGAGGAGCTGCTCGACCAGCTCGGGCGGCCCGACCTCGACGCCGCCCTGCTCGACCGCGCCCTGACGCACCGGTCGTACGCCTACGAGAACGGTGGGCTGCCCACCAACGAGCGCCTGGAGTTCCTGGGCGACTCGGTGCTCGGGGTGGTGGTCACCGAGACGCTCTACCTGACCCACCCCGACCTCAGCGAGGGCAAGCTGGCCAAGCTGCGCGCGGCCGTGGTCAACGCCCGCGCCCTGGCCGACGTCGCCCGCACGGTGGGCCTGGGGGAGTACGTCAAGCTCGGTCGCGGTGAGGAGATCACGGGCGGGCGCACCAAGGCCTCCATCCTCTCCGACACCGTCGAGGCGGTCATCGGAGCGGTCTACCTCAGCGGCGGCTTCGAGGCCGCCCGCTCGGTCGTGCACCTGCTCTTCGACCCGCTCATGGACGAGGCCGCCGGGCTCGGTGCCGGCCTGGACTGGAAGACCAGCCTCCAGGAGCTGTCGGCCCAGCACTCCCTCGGCGTCCCGGAGTACATCATCGAGGACGACGGCCCCGACCACGCCAAGACCTTCGTGGCGCAGGTCCGTGTCGGCTCCCAGACCTACGGCCACGGCACCGGTCGCTCCAAGAAGGAGGCCGAGCAGCAGGCCGCCGAGACGGCGTACCGCGCCATCGCCGCGGAGCTGACCGACGGCGGCTCGCCGCTGCCCTCGCCCCCTGCCGCCGACGAGTCCGGCACCGCCACCGGCACGGACGACTAGCCACCGGTGCCCGAGCTTCCCGAGGTCGAGGTCGTACGCCGCGGCCTGGCCCAGCACGTCGTGGGTCGACGCATCACCTCCGTCGAGGTGCTCCATCCCCGCCCGGTGCGTCGACACGTGGCCGGACCGGCCGACTTCGCCGACTCGGTGGCCGGTCGCCGTGTCACCGGCGTACGCCGTCGGGGGAAGTACCTCTGGCTGCCGCTGGACGACGCCGACGCCCTCCTGGGTCACCTCGGGATGAGCGGTCAGTTCCTCGTGCAGCCCACCGGCGCCGCGGACGAGCGGCACCTGCGGGTGCGCTTCGTGCTCGCCGGGGACGACGGGTCCTCGTCCGGCGAGCTGCGGTTCGTCGACCAGCGCATGTTCGGGGGACTCCTGGTCTCGGTCGGCGGCGCCGTGGTGCCGCCCGAGATCGCCCACATCGCCCTGGACCCGCTCGACGACGCCTTCGACGACGAGGCCTTCGTGCGGCGGGTGCGGGCCAAGGCCTCCGGCATCAAGCGGGTGCTGCTGGACCAGACGGTCGTGTCCGGCGTCGGCAACATCTACGCCGACGAGGCGCTCTGGCGCGCCGGCCTCCACGGCGAGCGGCGCGGGGAGACGCTGACCGGTCGCCAGGTCCGTGACGTGCTGGCCCGGGTGCGCGAGGTGATGGGGGCGGCGCTGGCCCAGGGCGGCACCTCCTTCGACGCGCTCTACGTGAACGTCAACGGCGAGAGCGGCTACTTCGACCGCTCCCTGGAGGCCTACGGCCAGGAGGGCCGACCGTGCTCGCGCTGCCACACCCTGATCCGTCGGGTGCCGTTCGCCAACCGGTCGTCGTACTTCTGTCCTCGGTGCCAACCGGCGCCGCGGGCCAGGCGCGCGCAGCATTGACCCTGTCCGAGGGTGCGTGAGACCCTGAGGTGACCACCACCACTGCGGCCGGGCCCACTCCACGGGCGTCTCGGGCTGCGTGCACAAGCTCCAAGGTGAAGGAACGACTGATGGCCAAGGCCCTTGTCGGCTACATGAACGCGACAGACCCCCGGGTGGTGTCGCGGCTCTCCTCGGAGAACCGTCGTCTCCGCGAGCGGGTCACCGACCTCGAGGCTGTCGTCCTGCGTCTGCAGGCGCAGAACGACGAGCTCGCCGCCCGGCTCGACGCCGACCAGCTGCTGACGCTCCCGGATCACCTCCAGCCGGTCTGAGCGACCCGCACGTCCGCACGTCTCTGCACGGCCCGCCGCCGCCCTCCGGGGTCGCAGCGGGCCGCGTGTCTGCGCGCCCGGGTCCGCGGAACCGGGGGCGGGCGGCGGTAGGGTGGCGGCGCTGACGCGCTGGCTTCCCCCGGCGGGTGGTTCCATCCGTTGTTCGGCGCAGATCGACCGGTGAGGAGCCTGACGTTGTACCTGAAGAGCCTGACCCTTCGCGGGTTCAAGTCCTTCGCCTCGGCGACGACCCTGCAGCTCGAGCCCGGCATCACGTGCATCGTGGGGCCGAACGGATCGGGCAAGTCGAACGTCGTCGACGCGCTCGCCTGGGTGATGGGCGAGCAGGGTGCCAAGTCGCTGCGCGGCGGCAAGATGGAGGACGTCATCTTCGCCGGCACTTCCGGCCGCCCGCCGCTGGGCCGCGCCGAGGTGGTCCTCACCATCGACAACGCCGACGGCGCCCTCCCGATCGAGTACGCCGAGGTGGCGATCAGCCGCACCATGTTCCGCAACGGCGGCTCGGAGTACGCCATCAACGGCCAGTCGTGCCGGTTGCTCGACGTCCAGGAGCTGCTCTCCGACTCCGGCATCGGCCGGGAGATGCATGTCATCGTCGGCCAGGGCCAGCTCGACTCGATCCTGCGCGCGACGCCGGAGGACCGGCGCGGCTTCATCGAGGAGGCCGCCGGGGTGCTCAAGCACCGCAAGCGCAAGGAGAAGGCGCTGCGGAAGCTGGAGTCGACCGAGGGCAACCTCAACCGGCTCGGCGACCTGCTGAGCGAGATCCGCCGTCAGCTCAAGCCGCTGGGGCGTCAGGCCGAGGTCGCCCGCAAGGCGGCGGTCGTGCAGGCTGACGTCCGTGACGCCCGCGCCCGGCTGCTGGCCGACGAGGTGGTCACCGTGCGCACCACGCTGGCCCAGGAGCTGGCCGACGAGACCGTGCTGCTCGAGCGGCGGGCCGAGGTCGAGGCCGCGCTGGCCACCGAGCGGGCCGCGGAGGCCGAGCTCGAGGCCGCCCTGCGCGAGGGGCTGCCGCAGCTGGCCGCGGCCCAGGAGACCTGGTTCGGCCTGTCGGGCCTGGGCGAGCGGCTGCGCGGCACCGTCGCCCTGGCGAGCGAGCGGGTCCGCAACGCGGAGTCCGAGCCCACGGTGCCCTCGGGACGCGACCCCCAGGAGCTCGAGTCCGAGGCGCGGGCCCTGCGCACGCAGGAGGCGGAGATCGCCGCCGAGGTCGAGCGCCGTCGCGCCGCCCTGCAGGAGGCACTGACCACCCGTGAGGAGGCCGAGCACCGCCACGCCGCGGAGGAGCGCCGGGTGTCCTCGCTCGTGCGCGCCGCCGCCGACCGGCGCGAGGGCTTGGCTCGGCTCCAGGGGCAGGTGAACGCCAAGCGCAGCCGCGCCGGTGCCGCCGAGGAGGAGATCGGGCGACTGCGGGCCGCCCGCCAGGAGGCCACCGAGCGCGCCGAGCGCGCCCAGCGCGACTTCACCTCGCTGGAGACCCGGATCGCGGGCCTGGCCGACGGCGAGGAGGGGCTCGACGCCGAGCACGAGGCGGCCGCCCTGGTGCTGGGCGACCTCGAGGACCGGTTGGGCAAGCTGCGCGAGGAGGCGCAGGGAGCCGAGCGCGAGCGCAGCGCCCTCACTGCGCGCAAGGAGGCCCTCGAGATGGGCCTGGCGCGCAAGGACGCCGCCGCTGCGCTGCTGGGAGCGACCGAGCCCACCCCGGGCCTGGTCGGGTCCGTGGCGGCCCTGCTGAGCGTGCGCCCCGGCTTCGAGGCGGCGGTCGCCGCCACCCTCGGCCCGGCCGCCGACGCGGTCGCCGTCGACGGACTGCAGGCCGCGCTCGCTGTGGTCGTGGGGCTCAAGGAGGCCGACCAGGGGCGCGCCTCGCTGCTGCTCACCGGCCCGGCAGGTGACGCGAGCGGGTCGGCGTACGCCACGCCCACGGACCTGCCGCCCGGCGTCACCGCCGTGGTCGACGTCGTGGACTGCCCCGACTCCGTGCGCGCCTCGTTGCGGCGGCTGCTGGCCGACGTCGTCGTCGTCGACGACCTCGACCAGGCCCGCAGCGTGGTCGCCGCCCGGCCCGAGCTGACTGCCGTCACCCGTGAGGGCGACGTCGTGGGCAGCCACCTGGTCGCCGGCGGCTCGTCGGCGGTGCCCAGCCTGCTCGAGGTGCAGGCGGCGGTCGACGAGGCCGGCGAGCTGCTGACCGCCACCGCCCACCGTTGCGAGCGGCTGACCTTCGAGGTCGCCCAGCTCGAGCGTGAGCGCGAGGAGGCCAAGCACCGCGTCGACGTGTCGCTCGCCCAGCTGCACGAGTCCGACGCCCGGCTGGCGGCCGTGGCCGAGGAGCTGGCGCAGCACGGATCGACCGCGCGCTCGGCGCGTGGAGAGTGCGACCGGCTCGAGGCCGCCATCGCGAAGGCCGAGGAGGCGCGGGCCGGTGACCTTTCCGGTCTCGAGGAGCTCGAGCAGCGGCTGTTGACCGCCCAGGACGCCCCCGACGAGGAACCGTCCGTCGATGACCGCGACGCGCTCGGGGAGGCCGCCCGGGGAGCCCGCACCGCCGAGACCGAGTCGCGGCTCGCGCTGCGCACCGCTGAGGAGCGCGGCCGCGCCCTGGCCGGGCGCGCCGACGGGCTCGAGCGTGCGGCGACCGAGGAGCGCGAGGCCCGCGAACGCGCCATCGCCCACCGGGAGCGGCTGCGCCGCGAGGGCCAGGTGGCCCAGGCCGTGTTGACCGGCGCCGAGATCGTCCGCGACCGGCTCGCCGTCTCCGTCCACGCCGCGGCGGCGGCACGCACGGCCGTCGAGGAGTCGCGTCGCGGCTCCGAGGAGTCGTTGCAGGCCGTCCGGGCCCGGCTGCGGACCCTGGGTGTGGAGCACGACGAGCTCACCACCAACGTCCACCGCGACGAGATGGCTCGCACCCAGCAGCGGATGCGTCTGGAGCAGCTGGAGGAGCGGGCCCTGGAGGAGCTCGGCCTCGAGCTCGACTCGCTGGCCGCGGAGTACGGCCCCGACCAGCCGGTGCCCGTGCTCCTCGCCGACGCCGACGGCGTGCCCCAGGAGGGAGACCCGGTGCCCTTCGACCGCGAGCAGCAGCGCAAGCGGCTCAAGGTCGCCGAGCGCGAGCTGGCCCTGCTCGGCAAGGTCAACCCGCTGGCGCTCGAGGAGTTCTCCGCGATGGAGGAGCGCCACCAGTTCCTCAGCGAGCAGCTGGAGGACCTGCGTCGCACCCGCCGCGACCTGCTCGACATCGTCAAGGAGGTCGACGAGCGCGTCGAGCAGGTCTTCACCGAGGCGTGGGAGGACGTCCGCGCCGCGTTCGACCACGTGTTCGCGCGGCTCTTCCCCGGCGGCGAGGGCCGGTTGATCCTCACCGACCCCTCGAACATGCTGACCACCGGCGTGGAGGTCGAGGCTCGCCCGGCCGGCAAGAAGGTCAAGCGTCTCTCGCTGCTCTCCGGAGGCGAGCGCTCGCTGGTGGCGGTCGCGTTCCTGGTCTCGCTGTTCAAGGCGCGTCCCTCGCCGTTCTACATCCTCGACGAGGTCGAGGCAGCGCTCGACGACGCCAACCTGGGCCGGCTGCTGGAGATCTACGAGGAGCTGCGCGAGAGCAGCCAGCTGCTCGTCATCACCCACCAGAAGCGGACCATGGAGGTCGGCGACGCCCTCTACGGCGTGACCATGCGCGGCGACGGCGTCTCGGCCGTGATCAGCCAGCGGTTGCGCGAGGCCGAGCCCGCGTGAGCAGGCCCACGGGAGGCGGGCGCCCGGACCCGTCGGCCCGTCCGGGTCGCTCCGACTACGTCGCCTGGCGCACTGCCACGACGCGCTGGGCCGACGACGACGTCTACGGCCACATGAACAACGCCGCCTACTTCGAGCTCATCGACACCGCGGTCAACGCCCACCTCGTCGAGAGCACCGGCGTCGACGTCCGGTCCCTGCCGGCGATCGGCGTGGTGGCGGAGGTGTCGTGCCGCTACTTCGCCGAGATGCGCTTCCCGCGGCCCGTCGAGATCGGTCTGGTCGCCGACCGGGTCGGGACCTCCTCCATCGTCTACCGCATCGGCCTCTTCCAGGGCGACGGTGACGAGGCGTGCGCCGAGGGCCGCTTCGTGCACGTCTACGTCGCCCAGGCCGTCCACGCGGGTGGCGGGTCGGGCGGCGGGTCAGGTGGCGGCCCGCGCCCGGTCGTCCCCATCCCCGACGAGATCCGCGCCGTCGCCGAGGCGCTGCTGGTGGCCGAGCCGGCCTGAACCGGGCGCAGTTCGGCCCGCGTGCCTCCGCACCCGGGCAGGCCCTGACCACCCCCGCGGGCAGTTGTGAGTCGAGTCACGTCCCGCGCGTGGGGCCGTCGGCCCGCGCCGCGGGCCTGTGCAGAGTGGCTGGGGTGGGCACGTCCGTGCCCGGTCCCGATCCTGGAGGTGACCATGCTCTGGCTCGTCGCAATGATGCTCCTCGCCCTGGCGCTCGCCGGCGCCGTGACGGCGTACGTCGCCTTCCCCCGCCGCGGCCGCCGGCTCCCGATGGCCCCGGCCCTCGGAGACGCCCTCGAGCGCGGTGTGCAGAACCTGCCCACGCTCGACAACGCCCGCCGCTGACCCTTCAAGCAACGCAATTGTTCTCGCACCAGCCTGCCGCGACGGCGTGTCGCGTCCATAGCGAGAACAATTGCGTTCCACGGGTACAGCAACGAATTCGTGAGCTGAGCGTCCTGTGATTCGATGGCGCACGTGATTGAGCTGATCTCCCTCGTCGTCGCGATCGCCGTCCTCGGCCTCGCGGTCACCGTCGGCCTCGTACGCCGCACCGGTGCGCGCCGCGGCCGCCTGGACGAGCGTCGTGGTGGCACCGACGTCATCACCCCGCCCGCCGGGACCACGACCGACACCCCGGTCGAGACCGCACCGGAGGCGCCGGCCCAGCCGCGCGCCCCGACCGAGCCGGTCGAGCCGGCTGCGCCCACGCTCGAGCGCCCCGAAGGTGCTGCCGGACGCCTGGTGCGGCTGCGCCGCCGGCTCGCGGGCTCCCAGAGCGCCTGGGGTCGCGGACTGCTGGCGCTGCTCTCGCGCGAGCGCATCGACGAGGACACCTGGGAGGAGATCGAGGACCTCCTCATCGGGGCCGACGTGGGCGTCGGCCCGACCCAGGAGCTGGTGGACCGGCTGCGTGCCCGGGTGCGCGTCGAGGGCGGCTCGACCGCCGACGTCACCGCGGTGCTGCGCGAGGAGCTGATCACGCTCGTCGACCCCACCATGGACCGCACGCTCGCGGTGGAGCGCCGCGACGGCAAGCCGGCCGTCGTGATGATGGTCGGCGTCAACGGCACCGGCAAGACCACCACCGTCGGCAAGCTCGCACGGGTCCTGGTCGCCGAGGACAAGCAGGTCGTGCTCGGGGCCGCCGACACCTTCCGTGCCGCGGCCGCCGAGCAGCTCTCCACCTGGGGCGAGCGCGTCGGGGTCCTCACCGTGCGCGGTCCCGAGGGCACCGACCCGGCCAGCGTCGCCTTCGAGAGCGTGCGCACCGGTATCGAGACCGAGGCCGACGTGGTGGTCGTCGACACCGCCGGACGGCTGCAGAACAAGACCGGCCTCATGGACGAGCTCGGCAAGGTCAAGCGCGTGGTGGAGAAGCAGGCCGCCGTGGACGAGATCCTGCTCGTGCTCGACGCCACCACCGGCCAGAACGGTCTGATCCAGGCCCGCGTCTTCCGTGAGGCCGTCAACGTGACCGGCATCGTGCTCACCAAGCTCGACGGCTCGGCCAAGGGAGGCATCGTGGTCGCGGTCCAGCGTGAGCTGGGCGTCCCGGTGAAGCTCGTCGGCATCGGAGAGGGCGCCGACGACCTGGCGCCCTTCGACCCCGAGTCCTTCGTGGACGCCCTCCTCGGCCTCGAGGCCTGAGGCCCCGCCGCCCCTCCGTCGTACGACGGGGGCCCGTGGGGTCGTGCGCAGGGTTTACCTGCCCGAAACCTACGAGCGACATTTGTCACGAGCCCGCAACGAGGCGGGTGGGCCGGCGAAACCTCTCTCGCGGAATCTTCTCCGCAGGGGTGGGGACGCGCGGCCACAACGTCGTACGCCGCACGGCGCCCCGCACGACCACATCGGGATCACCCTCGTGACCCGGTCCTGATCTGGAGGTTCCGTGGACGGTTACAACGCGTTCATGCTCGTGGCCACGTTGCTGGTGTTGATGATGACGACACCCGCGCTGGCTCTCTTCTACGGCGGTATGACCCGCTCCAAGTCCGTGCTGAACATGATGATGATGTCGTACTCGGCACTCGCCATCGTCGGCATCCTGTGGGTGATGATCGGCTACTCGATGGTGTTCGGCGGTGACGGCATCTTCTTCGCCTCGCCGTTCACCAACCTGGGGCTGAAGGACGTGGGCTACGACAGCTACACGTTCATGATGTTCCAGCTGACCTTCGCGGTGATCACCACCGCCCTGATCAGCGGCGCGATCGCCGACCGGGTGAAGTTCTCCGCCTGGCTGCTCTTCGTGCCCATCTGGGCGACGCTGGTGTACTTCCCGCTGGCGCACATGGTGTTCAGCTGCAGCGAGAAGGCCCTCATCTGCACCACCATCGGCGCGCAGGACTACGCCGGCGGCACCGCGGTCCACATCAACGCCGGCATGGCCGGCCTGGTGCTCGCCGCCGTGGTCGGCAAGCGCGTCGGCTTCGGCTCGACGCCGATGCGGCCGCACAACCTCACGCTCACGATGCTGGGCGCCGCCCTGCTGTGGGTCGGTTGGTACGGCTTCAACGTCGGCTCGCTGATCATCGACGACGGTGTCGGCGACATCAGCACCCAGTTCCTCAACGAGACCGGGGTCACCTTCACCAACACGACGCTGGCCCCCATGGCCGCGATCCTGGCCTGGCTGCTCGTCGAGCGGATCATGCACGGCAAGGCCACCAGCCTGGGTGCCGCCTCCGGCATCGTCGCCGGCCTGGTCGCCATCACCCCGGCCGCCGGTGCGGTGGACATCTGGGGCGCGCTCGCCATCGGCGCGGTCGCCGGCTCGGTGTGCGCCTGGGCGGTCGGTCTGAAGTTCAAGTTCGGTCTGGATGACTCCCTCGACGTGGTGGGCGTCCACCTCGTCGGCGGCATCATCGGCACGATCATGATCGGTCTCTTCTCGGCTCCGGCTGCCGAGGGCTCGGGCATCGTCGGCGGTCTCGCCGACGGCCTGTTCTACGGCGGCGGCTTCGGCTCGTTGGTCGACCAGACCCTCGGTGTCCTGGTGGCCATCGCCTGGTCGGGCATCATCACCCTCGTGATCGCGCTCGCCATCAAGTTCACGCTGGGGTGGCGCATCAGCGAGGAGGACGAGGTCGAGGGCATCGACTACACCGAGCACGGCGAGACCGGCTACGACCTGGTCAGCCGCGGCGGCGGTCCTCGCCCTGGCACCTCGGGACCCAAGACCACGGACGCCACAGCACGCAACGAAGGAGCAAACGCATGAAGCTCGTGACCGCGGTGATCAAGCCGCACAAGTGGGACGACGTCCGCGCCGCCCTCGAGTCCTTCGGAGTCTCCGGCATGACCGTCAGCGAGGTCAGCGGTTACGGCCGGCAGAAGGGCCACACCGAGGTCTACCGGGGCGCGGAGTACGACATCGCCCTGGTGCCGAAGGTCCGCGTGGAGATCGCGATCGACGACGGCGACGCCGACGACGTGGTGGGCATCATCGTGAAGTCCGCGGCCACCGGCCGGATCGGTGACGGCAAGGTCTGGGTCAGCCCGATCGACACCGTCGTCCGCGTCCGCACCGGGGACCGAGACTCCGCAGCGGTCTGACACGACTGAGACGATGCGCCCGGGCCCTCGTGGCCCGGGCGCATTGCTGTCTCCACACCCCTCATCCCCGACCCACCCGCAGACTGGAGGGACCCATGACCGCCGCCGAGCGCGAGGAGCGGACCGAGCGGGCCGACGCCCTCTGTCGACGGGTCTTCGAGGACGCGGTCGCGGGGCGTGGGGACGCAGGCATCGCGCTGGTGGCCGTGGGCGGCTACGGGCGACGCGAGCTGGCGCCGTACTCCGACCTCGACGTGGTGGTGGTCCACGACCCGTCGGTGGAGCTCGGCGAGGTCCCGGAAAAGGTGCTCTACCCGCTGTGGGACGCCAACGTCCGACTCGACCACTCGGTCCGCGCGCTCGACGAGGTGACCGGCGCCGCGGCCGGCGACGTCCGCGTCGCCCTCGGGCTGCTCGACACCCGGCACCTGGCCGGCGACACCTCGGTCTCCCTGCGGCTGCGCGCGGACGTGCTGTCGCAGTGGCGGCGCGACGCGCGCGAGAACCTGCCGCGGCTGCGTGACCTGGTCCGTGAGCGGGTCGACCGGGTGGGCGAGCTGGCCCACGCCGCCGTGCCTGACCTGAAGGAGTCCGGGGGAGGCCTGCGCGACGCCACCGTGCTCAAGGCGCTGGTGGCGACCTGGATGGTCGACGTGCCCCACGCCGACCTCGAGCGGTCCCGGTTGCAGCTGCTCGACCTGCGCGACCTTCTCCAGGACGCCGCCGGCCGCGCCACCGACCGGGTCGCACCCGAGCTGTGGTCGGCGCTGGTGGCCGGGCTGCCGGCGAACCTCGACCTCGAGGAGTGGTCCGCACGCGGCTCGAAGGAGGACGCCGCCCAGCGCTGGCTGCGTCAGATCGGGCGCCGCACCGCCCATCTGTCGCGGCTGACCTGGAGCCGGGTCGACCACGTGCTGGCTCCAGCGCCGCCACCGACCCGCCACCGGGTGCCGCGGCTGACCCGGCTCGGCCCGGGCGTGGCGCTGTCGAGCAACGAGGTGGTGCTCGACCGGGGCGCCGACCCCGCCGCCGACCCGCTGCTCGTGCTGCGGGCCGCTGCGATCGCCGCCGAGCGCGGGGTGGTGCTCTCCCCGGCCTCCGCCGCACGCCTGGCCGCCAGCTCCACTCCGATCCCGGTGCCGTGGCCGGCCGAGGCCCGCGACCTGCTGGTGCGGCTGCTGGCCTCGGGCTCCGGACTGCTGGCGGTCTGGGAGACCCTCGACCAGACCGGGGCCCTGGATCTGGTGCTGCCCGAGTGGCGACGGGTCCGGCTGCTGCCGCACGCCACCGCCGTGCACCGCTTCACCGTCGACCGGCACATCATCGAGACCTGTGTGGAGGCATCCCGGCTGATCCGGCGGGTGGCTCGTCCGGACCTGCTGCTGCTGGCCGCGCTGCTGCACGACATCGGGAAGGGCGGTCTGGTCGACCACAGCGTCGCCGGGGAGCCGGTGGCGGCCGAGGTCGCGACCCGCATGGGCTTCGCAGCCGAGGACGTCGCCGTGGTCGCCGCGCTGGTGCGTCACCACCTGCTGCTCTCGGAGACCGCCACCTCGCGCGACCTCGAGGACCCCGCCACCCTGGCGCTCGTCGAGCAGCGGGTCGGGCAGGCGTCCGTGCTGGACCTCCTCGAGGTGCTCACCGAGGCCGACGCGCGAGCCACAGCGACCAAGGCCTGGAGCGGCTGGCGGGCCCGGCTCGTGGCCGACCTCGCCCGGCGGGTGCGCGATCGCCTCACCCAGGACGGCGTACGGCGTGACGTGGCCGACCTCGAGGAGGAGCTGGACGTCCCCGCCGAGGCCGCCACCGACCCGACGTACCTGCGCGTCGAGGTGACCCGCGAGGAGGACGGCACGCTGGTGCGCGTCGTGGCCCACGACCGGGTCGGGCTGATGGCCGACGTGTCGGGGGCGCTGGGGGTGATGCGCCTGTCGGTGCGCTCGGCGCGCGCCTGGACCGTCGACCCCGTCGCGGTGTCGTTGTGGCAGGTCGACGACGACCTTGTCGACGCCACGGTGCTCCACCAGCGGCTCGGGGCGGTGGTGGCCGGCACGCTCGACCCGGCCGAACGGCTGCGCCCGGCCCCGGACACCTTGGAGCCCTCGGTGCTGGTGCGTCACGATGCCTCCGTCGAGGCCACCGTGCTCGAGGTGCGCACCGCGGACCGCCGGGGGGCGGTCCACCTGGTGTGCCGGGCCCTGACCGACCAGGACGTCTCGGTCCGCTCGGCCCACGTCTCGACCTTCGGCCCGCAGTCGCTGGACGTGTTCTACCTCCAGGAGCCCGGTGCGGGGGCGCTCAGCGACGAGCGCGCGGCTACGGCGGCGCACGCGGTCCGTGAGACACTCGCGCCCGCGGCTACTCTGGACGCCTGACGGCGCCAGCACCGCTCCCACCGCCGTTTTCCGGACGACCCGAGGACTGTATTTCGTGTTCGCCACTCTCTCCGACCGCCTTGCCGACACGTTCAAGAACCTGCGTGGCAAGGGCCGGCTCTCCGAGGCCGACATCGACGCGACCGCGCGCGAGATCCGCATCGCGCTGCTCGAGGCCGACGTCGCCCTGCCCGTGGTCAAGCAGTTCGTCGCCTCGGTCAAGGAGCGGGCGCGCGGCGCCGAGGTCAGCGGCGCGCTCAACCCCGCTCAGCAGGTCGTCAAGATCGTCCACGAGGAGCTCGTCGAGATCCTCGGTGGCGAGACCCGGCGGGTCCGCTTCGCCAAGACCCCGCCCACCGTCATCGTGCTGGCCGGTCTCCAGGGCGCCGGCAAGACGACGCTGGCCGCCAAGCTGGCGCTGTGGCTCAAGGGCCAGGGCAGCAGCCCGATGCTCGTCGCCGCCGACCTGCAGCGGCCCAACGCCGTCAACCAGCTCCAGGTCAACGGCCAGCGTGCCGGCGTGACCGTCTTCGCGCCGCAGCCGGGCAACGGCGTGGGCGACCCGGTCTCCGTGGCGCGTGAGGGTGTCGCGGAGGCGAAGCGCACGCTGCACGACGTCGTCATCATCGACACCGCGGGCCGGCTCGGCGTCGACGCCGACCTGATGCAGCAGGCCGCGGACATCCGCGACGCTGTGAACCCCGACGAGATCCTCTTCGTCGTCGACGCCATGATCGGCCAGGACGCGGTCAACACCGCGCAGGCCTTCCTCGACGGCGTCGGCTTCGACGGTGTCGTGCTCACCAAGCTCGACGGCGACGCCCGCGGTGGCGCCGCGCTGTCGATCCGCTCGATCACCGGCCGGCCGATCATGTTCGCCTCCAACGGCGAGAAGCTGGACGACTTCGACCTGTTCCACCCCGACCGGATGGCCTCGCGCATCCTCGACATGGGCGACATGCTCACCCTGATCGAGCAGGCGGAGAAGGCTTTCGACTCCGACCAGGCGGCGCGGGCCGCGGCCAAGCTCACCGGGGAGGGCGGCGACTTCACCCTCGACGACTTCCTCGAGCAGATGCAGGCACTGCGCAAGATGGGCTCGCTGTCGAAGATCATGGGGATGCTGCCCGGGATGGGTCAGTTCCGCGAGCAGCTGGCCAACTTCGACGAGCGTGAGATCGACCGGATCCAGGCGATCATCCAGTCGATGACGCCGGGGGAGCGGGCGGACGCCAAGATCATCGACGGCTCCCGTCGTGCCCGCATCGCGCGCGGTTCCGGCGTGCACGTCTCGGAGGTCAACCAGCTGGTCGAGCGGTTCTTCGAGGCGCGCAAGATGATGAAGAACCTCGCGCAGGGCGGTGGCATCCCGGGCATGGGCGGCATGCCCGGCGCCGGCAAGCGCGCCAAGGCCAAGCGACCGCCGGCCAAGAAGGGCAAGGGCAAGCGCGTCTCGGGCAACCCCGCCAAGCGGGCCGAGCAGGAGAAGGCCTCCGCGACCGCGGCGGCCGAGCGCCCTGCGGCCAACCCGTTCGGCCTGCCGCAGGGCCCGGACGAGGAGCAGCTCGACACCGCCGGCTTCGAGCTGCCTCCCGAGGTCGCGAAGTACCTCAACAAGTAGTCCGGTCCACGGACTCGAGCTCAGCGGCTCGGGCCCACCCGGTCGGCTGCCCACCCGGTCGGCTGGGTTCTGGTCACTCCCTGCGTCGAGGCCTGGTTCCGGTCACCCGCTGCACGCCGTACGCCATTCCGGCTGCGGCGAGCGCCCAGAAGCAAGCCTTCGTGCGGGCGGTGACCAGAAGCCAGCCCGCTCCGCCGTCTAGGGTCGGGGCATGGCAACTGATGCTGCTGCGCTGCGCGTCTCCGGACCGGTCCTGCCCGACGGCGAGAGCCGCGACCTGTACGTCGTCGACGGCCGGATCACCTACGAGAAGGTGGCCTCTGCCGAGACGGTGGCCGAGGGCTGGATCGTGCCCGGACTGGTCGACGCCCACTGCCACCTCGGGCTCGACGACGACGGCGCGGTCAGCGACGCCGCCACCGAGCAGCAGGCGACCGACGACCGCGACGGCGGCGCGCTGCTCATCCGCGACGCCGGCAGCGCCGCCGACACCCGCTGGGTGCAGGACCGCGACGACCTGCCGCGGTTGGTGCGCTGCGGGCGTCACATCGGCCGCACCAAGCGCTACATCCGTAACTACGCGCACGAGGTCGAGCCCGACGAGCTGCCGGCGTACGCCGCCCAGGAGGCGCGTCGCGGGGACGGCTGGATCAAGCTGGTGGGGGACTGGATCGACCGCGGTGAGGGCGACCTGGCGCCCAGCTTCCCGGCCGAGGCCTTCGCTGCCGCCATCGCCGCCGCCCACGCGGAGGGAGCGAAGGTGACCGCCCACTGCTTCGGCGCCGGCGTGCTCCCCGGGCTCATCAGCGCCGGGATCGACTGCATCGAGCACGGCACCGGCCTGACCGAGGACCTCGTCGACGAGATGGTGGCTCGCGGCACCGCCCTGGTCCCCACGGTGATGCAGCTCGACAAGTTCCCCGAGCACGCCTCGGCGGGAGCTGAGCGATTCCCCGACTACGCCGGCACGATGCACGACCTGTACGAGCGGATGCCGGCCACCATCATGGCGGCGTACGACGCGGGGGTGCCGCTCTACGCCGGCTCCGACGGCGGCGGCATCAGCCGTCACGGCAACATCGCCGGCGAGGTGGCGGCGCTGCACCGCATCGGCGTACCGGCCCACGACGCGCTCGGGGCGGCCAGCTGGCGGGCCCGCGAGTGGCTGGGCCACCCGGGCCTGGAGGAGGGCGCCCCCGCCGACCTCGTCGTCTATCCCGCCAACCCGCTCGACGACCTGGGCATCCTGCGGTCCCCGAGCCGCATCGTGCTGCGCGGCCGCGTCGTCGCCTGAGCGCTTGTGGGCTGGCCTGCGACGGCCAGGCGGTCACGACCCACCGCACGAGCGTCGAGGGGGAGCGGGCAGCGGGCAGCGGGAACGACGGCCGATTTCGGGGCAGCGCGGGCGTCTGGCAGAATGACGCGCTGAGTCCTGTGCGGCCGGGCCCTCTCACCCGGCAGACGCAGGCCCAGCAGCTCGCCGGCCCGGTCCCCACCTGGTCCCGGCACGCTCACCAGGAACCGACATCTCAAGGAGACTCCACAGCTCGTGGCCGTCAAGATTCGTTTGAAGCGGATGGGCAAGATCCGTCAGCCGTTCTACCGCATCGTCGTCGCCGACTCGCGCACCAAGCGCGACGGTCGTGTGATCGAGGAGATCGGCAAGTACCACCCCAAGGAAGAGCCCTCGCTCATCGAGGTCAAGTCCGACCGCGCGCAGCACTGGCTCTCCGTCGGCGCGCAGCCGACCGAGGCCGTCGCGGCGCTGCTCAAGGTCACCGGTGACTGGCAGAAGTTCACGGGCGAGTCCGGCCAGGAAGGCACCCTCCGCGTCAAGGAGGTGGGCAAGTCCAAGCTGGACATCTTCAACGAGATCCTCAAGGAGTCCGGCATGGGCGCGGCCGGCGAGGCCGTGACCGCCAAGAAGTCGGCCGACAAGCCGGCCAAGAAGGCTGCCGCGAAGACCGAGGACAAGCCTGCCGAGGACAAGGCGGAGGCCCCGACCGAGGAGAAGGCTGCCGCGAAGACCGAGGACAAGCCTGCCGAGGACAAGGCGGAGGCCCCGACCGAGGAGAAGGCCGAGACCCCGGTCGAGACCCCGGCCGACCAGACCCCCGAGGTCGCGGCGGAGACCGCCGAGGCCGAGGCCGACAAGGCCGAGGGCACCGCGGACGGCGAGGCCGAGAAGCCCGCCGACGAGAAGGCCTGACCTCGTGCTCGCCGAAGCTCTGGAGCACCTGGTCCGCGGCATCGTCGCTCACCCCGACGACGTCTCGGTCCGGGACAAGGAGCTGCGCCGCGGGTCGCTGCTCGAGGTCCGGGTCAACCCCGAGGACCTCGGCAAGGTGATCGGCCGCAACGGCCGCACCGCCACCGCGCTGCGCACCGTCGTCAGTGCGATCGGCGGCAAGGGCGCGGCGCGCGTCGACTTCGTCGACGTCGACCGACGTCGCTGATCCCGCTCGTCCGCGGGCGGCAGCGATGAGCAGCGCACCTGAGAACAACCAGCGCGACGTGGTGGTCGGCCGGATCGGCCGGCCCCACGGGGTGCGGGGCGAGGTGAGCGTCGAGCTGCGCACCGACGAGCCCGACCGTCGCTACGCCGACGGCGCCGTGCTCACCGTGCGCACGACTCCCGGGTGTCCTGCCCCCGAGCACGCCACGCTCACCGTCGCGGGCACCCGCTGGCACCAGGAGCGGCTCCTGGTCCGCTTCGAGCAGCTCGACGACCGCGACGCCGCCGAGCGGGCGCGGGACTGGCTGCTCGAGGTCGTCGTCCCTGCCGACGCGACTCCCGCCGCCGACGACGAGTACTACGACTTCCAGATCGTCGGGCTCCAGGTCGTCACGACCGACGGAGCCGCGGCCGGCACGGTGAAGGCTGTGCTCCACCCCGGAACGCAGGACCTCCTCGTGGTGGCGCGCGAGGGCCAGGAGGACGCCCTCGTGCCCTTCGTGAGCGCGCTCGTGCCCGAGGTCGACCTGGCCGGCGGACGTGTGGTCGTGGCCGACCGCCCCGGCCTGCTCAGCCCCGCCGAGGACGAGTGATCCCGACGTGAGGATCGACCTCGTCTCGATCTTCCCGGCCTACTTCGACGTCCTCGACCTGTCCCTGGCCGGCAAGGCCCGCGCCCAGGGGCTCCTCGACATCGGGGTCCACGACCTCCGCTCCTTCACCCACGACCGTCACCGCACCGTCGACGACAGCCCCTACGGCGGCGGCGCCGGGATGGTCATGAAGCCTGAGCCGTGGGGCGAGGCGATCGACGCGATCCTCGACCCACCCACCGACAGGGCCACCGACAGGGCCACCGACAGGGCCACCGACACCTCGGGACGCGCCGTCCTGGTCGTCCCCACCCCCAGCGGCGTCCCCTTCACCCAGGCCGCCGCCGCCGACCTCGCCACCGTCGACCGGATGGTGGTCGCGTGCGGCCGCTACGAGGGCATCGACCAGCGTGTGGTCGACCACTACGCCGGCCGGCTCGAGGTCCGCGAGATCTCGCTGGGCGACTACGTCCTCAACGGGGGAGAGGTCGCCGCGCTGGCCGTGGTCGAGGCGGTCGCCCGCCTGCTGCCGGGCTTCATGGGCAACGCCGGCTCGCTCGCCGAGGAGTCCCACGGCGAGGCCGGCCTGCTCGAGTACCCGGTCTTCACCAAGCCCGCCTCCTGGCGCGGTCACGACGTACCCCCGGTGCTGCTGTCGGGCGACCACGCGCGGATCGCGGCCTGGCGCCACGCCCAGGCGGTACGACGTACGGCGCAGCGGCGACCCGACCTGCTGCACGCCAGCCACCGAGTCGAGGAGCTCCTCGACCTGGGGGAGGCGGAGTGGCGACCGGCGACCCGCGCCGACGCCGGCGAGATCCTGACGTTGCAACGGGCCTGCTGGCTCGACGAGGCACAGGCCAACGACGCCCTCGACATCCCTCCGCTCCAGGAGTCCCTCGACGACGTCGTGGCAGGGCTGGCGACGTACACCACGTTCGTGCTGCGTGCCGGGGGACGTCTGGTCGGCAGCGTCCGTGCCCACACCGAGCCGGACGGCACCTGGTTCGTCGGGCGGCTCATGGTGGCGCCGGACCTGCGGGGCCGCGGGCTGGGGCGCTGGCTGCTGGAGCGCATCGAGGAGGTCGCACCCGGCGGGACCACGGGCTTCGCGCTCATCACAGGCGCGGGCAGCGAGGCCAACCTGCGGCGCTACCGCCGTTCCGGTTACCGGCCCGACCGCCCCGACCGCCCCGCGGGCGACCCCCGCGCGGTCCGTCTGGCCAAGCGTGTGGCCGAGCGTCGGACCCGCTGACCGCCGATTTCCTCCGCCCCTCCCCGCTGTGGCAGAATCGACCCTTGGTCCACAGCCTCGACGGTGACCTCCGCGCGTGACGTGGAGCGCCGGCGCCGCACCTGCCACAGGGGGTCGCGCGCACGAGGGCTCACCGGGACCGACCGAGATCTGACCGACCCACGTCCGTGGGCGACCTGTGGCGCCGACGAGGAGACACCATGACCAACGTCATCGACGAGCTGGCCGGCGCCGTCAAGCGCACCGACCTTCCCGCGTTCCGCGCCGGAGACACCCTGAAGGTCCACGTGAAGGTGGTCGAGGGCAACCGCTCGCGTGTCCAGGTTTTCCAGGGCGTCTGTCTGCGGGTCCAGGGCTCCGGCATCGGTCGCACCTTCTCCGTCCGCAAGGTCTCCTTCGGCGTCGGTGTCGAGCGCACCTTCCCGATGCACACCCCGATCATCGACAAGGTCGAGGTCGTGACCCGCGGTGACGTGCGTCGCGCGAAGCTCTACTACCTGCGCAGCCTCCGCGGCAAGGCCGCCAAGATCAAGGAGAAGCGCGACCCGATCGCGCGCTGAGCGCGTTCGGTACAGGCGGCTCGGGCGGCCTGGGTAGGGTCGGGCGCGTGAGCGACGCGACGACCGACTCGGGGGACGAGGGGTCCACCCCACCCCCCGGTCGGCACCGCAAGGGTGGTCGCCACCTCGCCCGCCTCGGCGACGAGGGCCCGGTCGACGACGAGCGGGCCGAGGTCGAGAACGAGGCCCGCAAGCCGGTGCCGTTCTGGCAGGAACTGACGCTGCTGCTGGTCATCGCCCTGCTGCTCGCCACGGGCATCAAGGCCCTGTTCCTGCAGGCGTTCTACATCCCCTCGGGGTCGATGAACGACACCCTCGTCTTCAACGACCGCATCCTGGTCCAGAAGGTCTCCTACTGGGGCGAGGCGGAGCCGAGCCGTGGTGACGTCGTCGTCTTCGCCGATCCCGGCGGCTGGCTCGACGAGACCGACGCCCCGGCGCCGGACAACGTGCTGAGCAAGGGCCTCGAGCTCGTCGGGCTGTTCCCCACCGGCGGCCACCTCGTCAAGCGCGTCATCGGCGTGGGCGGCGACCGGGTCAAGTGCTGCGATGCCCAGGGGCGGGTGCGGGTCAACAACGTGCCGCTGCGCGAGCAGCCGTACCTGGCCAAGGGCGAGAAGCCCTCGTTGATCACCTTCAACCAGAAGGTGCCCGAGGGGTCGCTGTGGGTGATGGGCGACAACCGCTCCCAGTCGGCTGACAGCCGCTACCACCTCGGGGACCCCGGGGGCGCGTTCGTGCCGGTCGAGGACGTGGTCGGCAAGGTCTTCGCCGTCGTGTGGCCGCTGGGCCACGCGAAGACGCTCAGCCGTCCCGACGCCTTCTCGGCGGTGGAGGCGGCCGAGGAGGGTGACACCGAGGGCGAGGCCGCCGAGTGAGCGACCGGTGAGTGACCTGCCCCGCGGACTCACCGTGCGTCGCGACGCCGGCCTCTACGGCTACGAGCGTGCGCTGCGACGTCACGGGCTCGACCCCATCGCGGGCGTCGACGAGGCGGGCCGCGGAGCGTGTGCCGGCCCGTTGGTGGCCGGCGCCGTGATCCTCCCGGCGACCTCACGCGGCATCGTGCCGGGCCTCGCCGACTCCAAGCTGCTGACGCCCAAGGCACGCGAGCGCTGCTACGACCAGGTCGTACGACGTGCGCTGGCGTGGTCGGTGGTCGTCGTCGAGCCCGAGGAGTGCGACCGGCTCGGCATGCACGTCGCCAACGTGGAGGCGCTGCGGCGGGCGCTGGCTCGGCTCGACGTACGCCCGTCGTACGTGCTCACCGACGGGTTCCCCGTCGACGGGCTGGAGGTGCCGGGCCTGGCGGTCTGGAAGGGCGACCGGGTCGCCGCCTGCATCGCGGCGGCCTCGGTGGTCGCGAAGGTGACCCGCGACCGGATGATGGCCGACCTGCACCACACCTACCCGGTCTACGACTTCGAGACCCACAAGGGCTACATCACCGCGACGCACGCGGCGGCGCTCGACGAGCACGGCCCCTGCGCGGTCCACCGCCGCCGGTTCATCAACGTGCGCAGGGCAGAGGGTGAGGTGGCCGGCGAGGGGGCCGGCGAGGGAGCAGAGTCCGGCGACTCGCTGCCGCAGCCACGGGCGGAGCAGGTCCCGGATGAGAGACTGGACGCCCCCGTCCGGCAGGAGGCCTGATGAGCACCGAGGACCTCGAGAAGTACGAGGCCGAGATGGAGCTGCAGCTCTATCGGGAGTACCGCGACGTCGTCGGGATCTTCAAGTACGTCGTCGAGACCGACCGCCGGTTCTACCTGTGCAACCAGGTCGACGTGAAGGCGCGCACCGAGGCCGGCGACGTGTTCTTCGAGGTGTCGATGACCGACGCCTGGGTGTGGGACATGTACCGCCCGGCGCGCTTCGCCAAGAACGTCAAGGTGCTGACCTTCAAGGACGTCAACGTCGAGGAGCTGGCCGAGTCCGACCTGGACCCGCCCAAGCCTTAGGAGTCAGGGTGCGGGAGTCGTGGCGTGACAACCGGTTGGTCCTCCTCGTGGCGCTCGCCGTCGAGCTGCTCCTGCTGGCGCTGTGGCCGCTCGCGGCCCGCCTCGACAGCAGCGTCGACGACGTCCGGCCGCTGTTCCTGGACGTGCAGGACATGGCCGAGCTGCAGTACCTCCTCGTCGAGGGTGGTGGTCCTGAGCCGGTCGAGGTCGCTCCGGGCGACCAGGTCGACCTCGCAGGGGTGACCTTCGAGCCGCACGACGGCGTCTCGGTCGGGGTCATGACGACCGATGGGGGCTACTGCGTCACCGCTCGTCTCGTGGACGACCCGGACAGCGTCGACGCCTCACGGAGCCGGTGCTGGGAGGCGGATCAGAACCCGGCCCTGACGGCCGGTCAGGACCCGCAGGACGGCTAGCGCCGGTCGCGTTCCTCGGCGCGTTCCTTGTCGCGTGACGGGGGTTCCTCGCGCAGGCAGCGACGACGCGGCTCGTCGTCGGCCAGACAGGCGCCGTCGAGCACGACGCGCTTGCCGAGGGGCCTGCCGAGCCTGATCCGCAACCGCTTGTCGTCCTCGAGGTCAGCGCAGAAGAACCCGCCGGGCTCCACCGCGACCGTGACCTCGACGCGACCCCGGCGCTCGGTGACCGCCAGCTCCTCCAAGGTGTCGCAGGCACGCATCTTCTTGTGCACGACGAGCCCGCGGTCGGTCACGCGGTAGTCGTCCCACGTGGTGCCCTCCTCGGCGCGCACCTCGCGCATCAGGACCACGCCGACGGCGGCAGCGGCCAGCAGCATCACCACACAGGTGCCGACGACCCAGGCGGTCCGTCTGCTGGTCATCGTTCCTCCCGTCGCTCCCCACCCGTCACCTCCTCCAGTGTGGCAAGCAACGGTGGCCGGGGCGAGGCCTGAGCGGCCCGAAACCCTCCCCAGCCCGGCGATCCGGCGCCCTCTCCCCGGCTCCGGCGGCGAGGCCGCGGGCCGTCGGTCCCAGCCACCACAGTGGTGCCCGGAGGTGGTCGAGATGGCGACAGCACGCCAGCGGTTGGCGACAGGGGGGTACGGCGAGGCGCAGGCCGCGGCGTACCTCGCACGGCTCGGGATGGTCGTGCTCGACCGCAACTGGCGGTGCGAGCTCGGCGAGGTCGACCTCGTGCTGCGCGACGGTTCGACGGTGGTGTTCTGCGAGGTCAAGACGCGTGCCGACGACCGCTTCGGGAGCCCGCTCGAGCAGGTGAGCGCCGCCAAGGCGGCTCGTCTGCGGCGGCTGGCGGCGCGCTGGCTGGGTGAGCACGAGGTGCCGGCCCGGGACGTGCGGGTCGACCTGGTGGGGGTGCTGCTCGACCGGGTCGGCGACGCGCGCTTCAGCCACGTGCGGGGGATCGGCTGATGGGCGTCGCGACCGCCCGCACCGTCACCCTCGACGGCATCCGCGGCCACGTGATCGACGTGCAGGCCGACGTGCGTCAGGGCCTGGTCAACACCACGATGGTCGGTCGCCCCGACCCCACGATCAGCGAGTCGCGCGACCGCTGCCGCACCGCGATCGTCAACAGCCGCTTCGAGTGGCCCACCACGCGGCGCGTCACCATCGCGCTGTCACCGGCCGACCTCCCCAAGCGCGGCTCGCACTTCGACCTCGCCATCGCGCTCGCGGTCCTGACCGCTGGGGCGCGCGAGGAGCCGCGGATCCCATCGGCGGCGTTGGAGGACCGGTTGTTCATCGGCGAGCTGACCCTCGACGGTCGGGTGCGCGCCGTGCACGGGGTGATCCCGATGGTGATGGCGGCCCGCGCCCGGGGTGTACGCCGTGTCGTGGTGCCCGACCTGCACGTCGACGAGGCGTCCCTGGTGCCCGACGTCGAGGTGGAGGGCGTCCGGTCGCTGGCCCAGGCGGTCGCGCTGCTCCTGGGGGATCCGCTGCCCGACGCGCCGCCGGTCGACCCGCTCGGGTCCGGGTCGGTGCTGAGCTGGCGCGGCGAGGACCGCACCGACGAGCTCGACCTCGCCGACGTCCACGGCATGGCCGACACCCGCTACGCCCTGGAGGTGGCCGCCGCCGGCGGCCACCACCTGCTGCTCAGCGGACCGAAGGGTGCCGGCAAGACGACGCTGGCCGAGCGGCTCCCGGGTCTGCTGCCCGACCTCAGCGTCGAGGAGACCCTCGAGCTGGTGGCGGTGCAGTCGTTGGCCGGTGAGGTGCCGCGACGGCTGACCGACGCCCGGCCACCCTTCCGGGCACCCCACCACAGTGCCTCCAAGGTGAGCGTCCTCGGCGGCGGAACGGGCCGGGTCCACCCCGGCGAGATCAGCCGAGCCCTTCACGGCGTCCTCCTCCTGGACGAGTTCCCGCTCTTCCGGGCCGACATCGTGGACGCGCTGCGCCAACCGCTGGAGAGCGCGGAGATCACCATCACCCGCGGCGACGACGTGGCGACGTTCCCGGCCCGCTCGATCGTGGTGCTCGGGGCGAATCCTTGTCCCTGTGGCGACTACGCGGTCGATCCCGCCGCCGACCGGTGCACGTGCGGGGAGGTCAAGCGCCGCAACTACCGCGAGAAGTTCTCCGCTCCGGTGAAGGACCGCATCGACATCGAGCGCCACGTGATGCCGGTGCGTCCCTGGGAGGTCGGGGACCCGCTGCGCCGCCCCGAGGACACCGCCACCGTCAGGGCGCGGGTCGAGGCGGCGCGGGTCCGGCAGGCGACCCGGTTCGCCGGCACGCCCTGGCGGGTCAACGCCGACGTCCCCGGCCCGGTGCTGTCGAGCCGCTGGCCGCTCACCCCCGCCGGCCTCCGACTGGTCGACCTGGCCCTCGTCCGGGGCGGGCTGACCCGCCGGGGCGCGACCCGGGTGCACCGCCTGGCCTGGACCGTCGCCGACCTCGCCCCGGCGCTGTTGGAGCCGATCGGTGACGGCGTCGGTCCCGGTGCGGAGGCCGTCGAGGTCGCGCTGCGGCTGCGCTCCGGCGAGCCGCTGGCCGAGGCGACGCTCGAGAGGAGCGCGGGATGAGCGGGCAGCCACCGGTGCGGTCGACCACCGGCGCGAGCGGGGAGCCAGCCCCGAAGACAGGTGTGGGCGCGAGCTGGGACGAGCGGGAGGCGCGGGTACGCCTGAACGTGCTGACCGAGCCCGGCGACCCCCGAGTGGCGCGGTTGCTGGCGGTGATGGGGCCGCAGGCGCTGGCGGCCGAGCTCGCCAAGGACGGCGACCTGCTCGGGCTGCGCGACGACGTCCGGATGCGTGAGGACGGGCTCGATGCGGCTGGGGTGCTGGCGCGCGCGGACAGGCAGGGCATCCGCTACGTCGTCCCCGGTGACGCGGAGTGGCCCGAGGAGCTGGCCCGGCTCGACCACGTCGACGCGGTCAGCGGGCTGGGCGGTCAACCGCTGGGGCTGTGGGTGCGTGGTCCGCTGCGGCTCGACCAGGTGGCGGCCGGCGGAGTGGCGATCGTGGGCTCCCGGTCGGCGACGACCTACGGCACCGCCGTGGCCGGCGACCTCGCCGCGGCCGTCGCCACCGAGGGGCGCACCGTGGTCTCGGGCGCCGCCTTCGGGATCGACCAGGCGGCCCACCGGGGGGCGCTGGGGGCCGGGGGACCGACGGTCGCGGTGCTGGCGTGCGGGGTGGACCGGGCCTACCCGTCGGCCCACCGGCCGCTGCTCGACCACCTGGCCCAGCACGGCGCGGTGCTCTCGGAGCTGCGGCCTGGGCTGCCACCGACCCGCGTCCGGTTCCTGGCCCGCAACCGCGTCATCGCCGCGATGAGCGGCGGCACGGTGGTCGTCGAGGCGGCCGTGCGCAGCGGGGCGTTGAACACCGCCACCTGGGCCACCCGGCTCGGGCGCGTGCTGATGGGCGTCCCGGGGCCGGTCACCAGCGCGCCGTCGGAAGGAGTGCACGAGCTGCTGCGCACCGGTGCCGCCGCCCTGGTCACCCGCGGTGAGCACGTGGTCGAGGCACTCTCTCCCGTCGGCACCGCCATGGTCGCGCCCCGACGAGCGCCCGAGCGGGCCACCGACGCGATGGACCTGCTCGAGATGCGGGTGCTCGACGCGGTCCCGCTGGTGCAGGCGGCGGCCGGGATCTCGGTCGCGCACGCGTCGGGGCTGTCGGTCGCCGACACCACGCGGGCGCTGCACCGGCTGCGGACCGCCGGCCTGGTGCAGGCAGAGGGGGCGCTCTGGCGCCGCGCGCCGCAGCGAGAATGACCGGGCCGGAGTCGCGTGCGGCCTAGCCTGAGCGGGTGGAGGACGAGGGCACGACTGTCGCGGAGGGCTTCGTCGAGCCGATGGCCGAGTTCGAGCGCCACCTCTCCTCGGCCCGCGACGTCAGCCCCCACACGTTGCGCGCCTACACCGGTGACCTGCGCTCCTTGACCGCACACCTGACGGCGCTGGGCCACGACTCGGTCGACACGCTCGACCTGCGGGCGCTGCGCAGCTGGCTGGCCCAGCAGCAGACGCTCGGTCGCAGCCGCGCCACCATGGCGCGTCGCTCCGCCTCGGCCCGCGCCTTCACCGCCTGGCTCGCACGCACCGGCCGGACCCCGACCGACGCCGGCGCCGCGCTGGCCTCACCCAAGGCGCACCGGCCGCTGCCGGCAGCCCTGAAGCAGGACGAGGTTCGCCTCCTGCTCGACGCCGCGGCCGAGCAGGCCCACCACGAGGACCCGGTGGGCTGCCGCGACCTCGCGGTGCTCGAGCTGCTCTACGCCACCGGCATCCGGGTCGGTGAGCTCTGCGGCCTCGACGTCGACGACCTCGACGACGGCCGCCGCGTCGTGCGGGTGCTCGGCAAGGGCCGCAAGGAACGCTCCGTCCCGTACGGCGTCCCGGCCGCCACCGCTCTGGACCGGTGGCGCGCCGTCAGGGTGCAGCTCGCCCGGCCCGGCTCCGGGCCGGCGCTCTTCCTCGGGGCCCGTGGCGGACGCATCGACCAGCGGACCGTGCGCACCGTCGTGCACCGACGGATCGCGGAGGTGCCCGGCGCCCCGGACCTCGGGCCGCACGGGCTGAGGCACACCGCCGCCACCCATCTCCTCGAGGGCGGGGCCGACCTGCGCAGCGTCCAGGAGCTCCTCGGCCACGCCTCTCTGGCGACCACGCAGATCTACACCCACGTCACCCGGGACCGCCTGCGCTCGGCGTACGAGCAGGCGCACCCCCGCGCCTGAGACGGCAGCCGAACCGCGGGCTGGCCTCACCAGGGGTAGAGCCGCACCGGCTGGGGAACGGCCCCGACGAGCGTCAGCGGGTCGAGGTAGGTCTCGCCGCGGATGAGTCCCCAGTGCAGGCAGGCGGCCGGGGCGCAGTGGCTGCCGGCCAGCAGCAGCCGCCCGATCACCTGCCCCTCCCTCACCTGCTCGCCGCGCGCCACGACGGCCGCGACCGGTTGGTACGTCGTCCGCACCCGTCCGTGGTCGACCGTGACGATGCCCCGGCCGGCGATCCGGCCGACGTAGGACACCGTCCCGGCCAGGGCTGCGCGCACCGGCTGACCGGGACGGCCGAGGAGGTCGGCGCCGCGGTGACCTGCCGACCACTGCTGCTCGGGCCGGTCGAAGGGCCGCGCGATCGACGGCACCGGCGCCAACGGCCAGGTCCCACGGGCCGGCGCGGGCTCGGACGCCGCAGCAGCCCCGGGCCCCCGCGCGGCTGCAGGCCCGGCAGGGGAGCGGGTCGCGGTCGACGCACCACGCTCCGGGCCCGACCCCACCAGGAGGCCGGAGAGGACGAGACCGGCCACCGGGGCGAGGACGGAGCCGGCGACCGTGGCGAGGGCGAGAGGAGCGCTGAGGAGGGGCATGCCCCAGGCTCGCCCAGGACGGCCCCGCCCGGGCGTGCCCGGACCGCGGCAGCCCGGATCTGTGGAGAGACCGGCGGTTCGCGGGCACCTCCGCTCTGCCGTACACTTGCCGGTGGCGACCCGCGCCGTGCCTGCACGAACCGGGTCGACTATCGCAGGCTCGTCCAACCGCACAGCGCTCCGTCACCCACCAGGGTCCGGTGCCCGCGGGCAGGCACCCTCTCGGTCCCACGAGGAACGTCTCGTCGGTGAGGGTCCTCGCCGAGCCTCAGGGCGGTCCACAACCCGTGGCCCGCGACAACCGAGAACAGCACCTCCGCCTGCGGCCACCGGACGATCCGGGCCGCGCGCCGCGGTGCGCACACGAAAGTGAGAGTCGAAGGCCATGGCCGTCGTCACCATGCGTCAGCTCCTCGAGAGCGGCGTCCACTTCGGGCACCAGACCCGTCGTTGGAACCCCAAGATGAAGCGCTTCATCATGACCGAGCGCAACGGCATCTACATCATCGACCTGCAGCAGTCGCTGGCCTACATCGACCGCGCCTACGCGTTCATCAAGGACACCGTCGCCAAGGGCGGCACCGTGATGTTCGTGGGCACGAAGAAGCAGGCCCAGGAAGCGATCGCCGAGCAGTCCACCCGCGTCGGGATGCCCTACGTCAACCAGCGCTGGCTGGGCGGCATGCTCACCAACTTCCAGACCGTGCACCAGCGGATCAACCGCCTCAAGGAGCTCGACGAGATCGACTTCGACGACGTGGCCGGCTCCGGTCGCACGAAGAAGGAGCTCCTCGGGATGAAGCGCGAGCGTGACAAGCTCGACCGCACCCTGGGTGGTATCCGCGACATGACCCGGACGCCGTCCGCGGTCTGGATCGTCGATACCAAGAAGGAGCACCTCGCCGTCGAGGAGGCGCGCAAGCTCCGCATCCCGATCATCGGCATCCTCGACACCAACTGCGACCCCGACGAGGTCGACTTCCCGATCCCGGGCAACGACGACGCCATCCGCGCCGTCGGGCTGCTGACCCGCGTGGTCGCCGACGCCGTCGCCGAGGGCCTCATGGCCCGCGCCGGTGTCAAGGGTGAGCAGGCCTCCACCGGCGCCGAGCTCGGCGGCGAGGAGCCCCTGCCCGAGTGGGAGCGCGAGCTCCTGGGCGGCAAGGCCGACGAGGCTGCCGTCGCCGCCACCGGGGGCGACACCGCCACCGAGGAGACCCCGGCCGCCGAGGCCACCGGCGCGTCCTCCGAGGGCACCGAGTCGGCTGCCCCCGCTGCCGAGACGGCCAGCGAGACCACCGAGACCCCGGCGCAGACCCCGGAGACCTCGGACGCCCCCGAGGCCGCCGAGACCACGGACTCCACCGAGTCCACCGAGGCCCCCGAGACCTCGCAGGCCTGACGACGTCCGCGCCGCCGTTCCGCCCTCGTACGGGGGACGGAGCGGCGGCCGGTCCGTTGTGCACCCATCTCTCTCACGAGCACCCTCACGACGAAGGAAGAGATCCCTCCATGAGCATCACCGCTGCAGACGTCAAGCGGCTCCGTGACCAGACCGGCGCCGGCATGATGGACGCCAAGAAGGCCCTCACCGAGGCCGACGGCGACTTCGAGAAGGCCGGCGAGATCCTGCGCGTCAAGGGCGCCGGCAAGGCCGCCAAGCGCGCCGCCGAGCGCTCCGCGAGCTCCGGCCTGGTCGCCTCCGCCGGCACCGCCCTGATCGAGCTGAACAGCGAGACCGACTTCGTGGCCAAGAGCCCCGACTTCGTCGCCACCGCGCAGGACATCGCCGAGGCCGCCGCCGCCGCGAAGCCGGCCGACGCCGAGGCGCTCAAGGGCGTCCCGCTGGGCGATTCCACCGTCGGCGAGGTCGTCGAGGCTCTCGCGGTCAAGATCGGCGAGAAGATCGAGCTCGGCCGCGTCGCCGTGTTCGACGGCCCGGTCGTGACCTACCTGCACCGTCGCGCCGCCGACCTGCCGCCGGCCGTCGGCGTGCTCGTCGAGTACTCCGGTGGCGACGAGACCGTCGCCCGTGGCGCCGCCATGCAGGTGGCTGCCATGCGCCCGACGTACGTCTCCCGTGACGAGGTCCCCGCCGACATCGTCGCCAAGGAGCGCGAGATCGCCGAGGCCACCGCACGTGAGGAGGGCAAGCCCGAGGGTGCGCTCCCCAAGATCATCGAGGGTCGCCTCAACGGCTTCTTCAAAGAGGTCGCCCTCCTCGACCAGCCGTCGGTCTCGGAGAACAAGAAGTCGGTCAAGGCCGTCCTCGACGCCGCCGGCGTGACCGTGACGCGGTTCGCCCGCTTCGAGGTCGGAGCCTGATCCCCGAGGGGTGGCCGGGTCCGAAGCGATGGATCCGGCCACCCTCGCACCACCCTGCGTCGTCCGGGTCGACTAGGGTGCGCCCAGAGGCGCGCGCACCGAAGGAGAAGCACATGAGCGGATACGAGCGAGTGCTGCTGAAGCTGTCGGGCGAGGTGTTCGGCGGTGGACGCATCGGCGTCGACCCCGACGTGGTCAACACGATCGCCGCAGAGATCGCCGAGGTCGTCCGCAGCGGCGTCCAGGTCGCCATCGTCGTCGGCGGCGGCAACTTCTTCCGGGGCGCCGAGCTCCAGCAGCGCGGCATGGAGCGGGCCCGGGCCGACTACATGGGCATGCTGGGCACGGTCATGAACTGCCTGGCGCTCCAGGACTTCCTCGAGAAGCAGGGCGTCCCCACGCGCGTGCAGACCGCCATCTCGATGGGCCAGGTCGCCGAGCCCTACATCCCGCGCCGCGCGATCCGTCACCTCGAGAAGGGCCGGGTCGTCATCTTCGGCGCCGGCGCCGGCATGCCCTACTTCTCCACCGACACGGTCGCCGCCCAGCGCGCGCTCGAGGTCGGCGCCGAGGTCATCCTCATGGGCAAGCAGGGGGTGGACGGTGTCTACGACGCCGACCCCAACCAGGAGCCCGGCGCGGTGAAGTTCGACCATCTGACCTACGACGAGTTCCTCACCCGCGGGCTCAAGGTCGCCGACGCCACCTCGATCAGCCTGTGCCGCGACAACGACGTGGACATGGTGGTCTTCAACCTCTCCGAGCACGGGAACATCGCCCGGGTCGTCGCAGGTGAGAAGATCGGTACGACGATCTCGCGGGATGTGTGACCACGGCCGCCACCGGCCGACCATGATCCCCCTATGGGAGCCGCTCGCCGGCGGCCGCCCGTCGACGACGAAGGAGCAGCGTTGATCAACGACACCCTCAAAGAGGCCGAGACCAAGATGTCGAAGGCCGTCGAGGTCACGCGTGAGGACTTCGCGTCGATCCGCACCGGCCGCGCCCACCCGGCGATGTTCCACAAGCTGACCGCCGAGTACTACGGCAGCCCGACCCCGCTCCAGCAGCTGGCCTCCTTCACGGTGCCCGAGGCGCGCGTGGTCATCATCAGCCCCTACGACGCCGGCTCCATGGGTGCAATCGAGCGCGCGATCCGCGACTCCGACCTCGGGGTGAACCCGACCGACGACGGCAAGACCATCCGCGTCACCTTCCCGGAGCTGACCGAGGAGCGCCGTCGCGACTACATCAAGCTCGCCAAGGGCAAGGCCGAGGAGGGACGCGTCTCGGTCCGCAACATCCGCCGGACCGCCAAGCAGGCCCTCGACAAGCTCGAGAAGGACGGCGAGGTCGGCAAGGACGACGTGACGGGTGCGGAGAAGCGTCTCGACGGACTGACCAAGAAGCACACCGACGCCATCGACGAGATGCTCAAGCACAAGGAAGCCGAGCTCCTCGAAGTCTGAGGCTGTCGCATGACTGACTCCTCCACCCCAGCCACGGGACCCGATCCCTCGACGCCCCCACCGGCGACGGCGACGAAGCAGAGCCGCGCGGGGCGCGACCTCCCGGTCGCCATCGCCTCCGGACTCGGCCTCGTCACGGTCATCCTCGTGTCGCTGGTCTTCCTCAAGTCGCTGTTCATGGTCGTGGTCGTCGCGGCCGTCCTGGTGGCGATCTGGGAGCTCGACCGCGGCTTCCGCGCCAAGGGCATCAACCTGCCCCAGGAGCCGCTGATGCTCGGCGGCACGGTCATGGTGCTCTCGGCCTACTTCGCGGGCACCGAGCCGCTGGTCACCGCCACCGCCGTCACCGGTCTGGTGAGCATGTTGTGGCTGCTGCGCCGCGGCATCGACGGCTTCGTCCGCGACGCCACCGCCTCGGTGTTCACCATCTTCTACGTGCCCTTCCTCGGCTCGTTCGTCGCGCTGCTGCTCGCCGAGGGCGACGGCGTGAAGGCGATCATCACCTTCATCGCGGTCACCGCGGCCTCCGACATCGGCGGGTACGTCGCCGGCGTGCTGTTCGGCAAGCACCCGATGGCCCCGGTCATCTCCCCGAAGAAGTCGTGGGAGGGCTTCGCCGGCTCGGCGCTGGCGTGCGTGGTGGCGGGCTGGCTGCTCGTCGACTACCTGCTCGAGGGCGACTGGTGGGTCGGCGTGGCGCTGGGCCTCATCGCCGTCGTGATGGCCACGCTGGGCGACCTGGTCGAGTCGGTCATCAAGCGCGACCTCGGCATCAAGGACATGTCACAGGTGATCCCGGGTCACGGCGGCCTCATGGACCGCCTCGACTCGCTGCTGGCCACGGTCGCCCCGATCTGGCTGCTGCTGCACTACGCCGTGCTCTGACGCTCTGCGCGCTTCCTCGTCGCGCCTTCCTCGCCTGACGCCCGCCGCGGGTGAGACTCGGGACCATGACAAGCGGACCCTCAGGGGACGTCCCACCGACGGGCGGCTGGGGCCGGCCTCCCGGCCCGCCTCCGGGCCCACCTCCGGGCCCACCTCCGGGCCCACCCGGGGGCCCACCTGACGGGGAGGTCTGGCAGCCGCCGCCCGGCAGGCGTCGCCAGCCGTTGCTGGTCATCGGCGGCATCCTGCTGGGGCTCGGCCTGGGCTTCCTGGTGATGCCCTGGCTGGGCATCTGGTTGAGTGCAGGCGCCACGAGCTCGTCGGGTGCGGACTCGCTCGGAGGGATCGGCATCACCCTCGGGTTCGGCCTGCCGATCGTGGTCGGCATCGGCATGCTGCTGTCGCGCAAGCTCCGTCAGGCGGGTGCGGGCGTCCTCATGGGCATCTCGATCGGCATGATCGTCGGCTCCGCCTCCTGCCTGGGCGTCTGGGGCCTCTTCATCGCCGCCCTGAGCGGGTCGCACGGCTGATGTACCCCACTCTCGGGGACCTCCTCGGCATCGACCTGGCGCTGTCGACCCACAGCTTCTTCGTCGGGCTCGGGGTGGTCGCCGCGACCGTGGTCTTCCTCGTGGAGGCGCGCCGCCGGGGCCAGACCGACGAGCGCCTGCTGTACGTCGTCACCGGCGCGCTGCTGGGCGGCGCCATCGCGATGCGCCTGGGGACGTGGCTCCAGCACGTGGACCTCCGCGACAACGCCTCGTTCGTCGAGCAGTGGTTCTACGGCAACCGCAGCATCCTGTCCGGACTGGTCGGCGCCTGGCTGGGCGTCCACGTCGCCAAGCGGCTCTGCGGCTACCGCGCCCGCACGGGCGACCTCTTCGCGCCGGCCGTCGCGCTCGGCATGGCCATCGGCCGTGTCGGCTGCCTGCTGACCGAACGTCCGGGCACCGCCGGCTGTGACGTCCTCTGCGTCACCCTCGACGAGGCCACCGCGGCGAGGACGGGGTCACCGGCCGGCGTGCCGCTGCACCTGTCGCACGTCTACGAGATCGCCTTCCACCTCGCCGCGTTCGCCCTCATCTGGTTCTGGCTGCGCCACCGCCTGACCGCGCCGGGGGAGACGTTCGTGCTCTACGTCGCGGCCTACGCCGTCATGCGTCTCCTCGTCGAGTTCATCCGCGGCAACGAGGTGGCCTGGGAGGGCCTGACCCGTCCCCAGCTCTTCCTGGCGCTGACCCTGCCGCTGCTCGCCGTACGCCTGGTTGTCGGCTTCCGCCGCGGCCACTACGACACGATCCTGCGGCGTTCGGCCGCTCCGAACCGAGACGAGGTGTCCGTGTGACTCCCACGCCGACGACCGGCCCCCCGACGGGACCCACCGCCCGCGGACCCGGCATGCCGACGCGCGACTGGCGGGTGCACCGCTACGTCAACGCGTTCTGCCCGCACTGCCACGAGGAGCAGCCGCACCGGCCGCTGGCCGACGTACGTCGACTGTCGGGCTGGCTCGCCGTCCGGGGGGAGCGGGTCTACCTCGAGCGCGGGTGCCCCGACCACGGCCTGGTCCGCACGCTCTACGACGAGTCGGCCGAGATCCTGTCCTACCTCGAGCAGTGGACGGCGCCGACCAAGGTTCACCAGCCCGACCTCACCGGCAACTTCCTGCCCGTGCCGGCGGCCTACGAGCACGGGCTGCCGGAGATGCAGTCGCAGCACACCTGCATCCTGCTCGAGGACGTCCTCGACCACTGCAACCTCAAGTGCCCGACGTGCTTCGCGGAGTCCGCCCCCGCGCGAGCCGGGGTCGCGCCGCTGGAGCAGGTGCTGGCCTCGATCGACGCCCGCCTGGCCAAGGAGAACGGCCGGCTCGACGTGCTGATGCTCTCCGGCGGTGAGCCGACGCTCTACCCCTGGCTGGCGGAGCTGCTCGACGCCGTGGCGGCGCGGCCGGTGGTGCGCGTGCTCGTGAACACCAACGGGCTCGCGATCTCGCGCGACGACGCGCTGCTGGACCTGCTGGCGCGGCACCGGGAGCGGGTGGAGGTCTACCTGCAGTACGACGGCGACTCGGCCGGGGCATCGATCCACCACCGGGGGGCGGACATCCGCCGCTTCAAGGACCGCGCCATCGAGCGGCTGGCCTCGCGAGGGGTGTTCATGACGCTGACGATGACCGCGGCGCTGGGCGTCAACGACGACGAGATCGGGGCGGTGCTCAAGCGCGGGTTCGACACGCCGTACGTCGGCGGGGTCACGATCCAGCCGGTCTTCGGGTCGGGACGCTCGTCCGGCATCGACCCGATGGCGCGGCTCACCCACACCGGCGTGCTCGCCCGGCTGGAGGAGCAGACCGCAGGACAGGTGACCTGGCGCGACCTGACCGCGCTGCCGTGCTCGCACCCGCACTGCTGCTCGGTGGGCTACCTGCTGCGCGACGACTCGGGATCGTGGCGCTCGCTCGTCTCGCTGGTCGGGCCGGAGCGGCTCAAGGACTGGCTCGACCTCGAGCCCGAGCTGCTGGCCAACCGGATCGCCGACGACACGATCCCGTCGTCGATGAAGAAGGTGCTGCGCCAGTCGCTGCTGGACCTGCTGAGCGAGCAGTCGTCGTTGTCGCACCCGTCGATGAGCAGCATCTGGACCGACATCTGCTCGACCTGCGACATCGGCGTCGGCACGCTCGCAACGCTGGCGGCGTCGAAGCTGCCGGGTCAGAAGGAGCGGATGCGGCGGTTGCTCGGCGAGCGGGTGCTGCGGGTGACGGTGAAACCCTTCATGGACATGCACACGATGATCGAGGAGCGGCTGACGCAGTGCTGCGTGCACGTGGCGACGGTGGCGGGCTCCGGGGACCGGGAGGGTGCGCACCAGTGCGCGCCGTTCTGCGCGGTCCAGGCGTGGGCGCCGTTGGGGGAGCGACGGGTGTCCACCGCGACCGGAGCGGCAACCATGCCTGCGCCCCTTCCGACGCCGTCGGTGCGATCGTGACCGGGCTCGACCCGGGCTCACTGGACCCCGGGTGGCGCGAGCGAGCGGCGGGCCAGGGAGCGGCGTACGGCGACGCGGTCGACGGCTCGGCGCCCGGAGAGCTCGAGCGCGGCGTCGACCCGCTGAAGCTGTGCGTCTTCACCACGGTCGCGCTGCTCGGCTGGCTGCTCGGCCCCTGGGCCGTGCTGGTCTTCGCGACGCTGGCGTTCACGTCGTACTCCCTGGCGCGGCGGGGCGGGCTGCTGCGCTCGAAGTGCCTGCTGCGCGACACCCGCCTGGTGCTGGCCTGGCTCGGGCTGCTGGTCGGGGTGGCCGTGGTCGCGATCGCCTGGGACGTCGCGCAGCTCTTCTAGGGGGCGAACTCAGCGCACATCCTTGAGGGACCACCCGTCGCCCCGCGCCTTGCCGGGGATGACGCTCAACGTGCCGTCGGTCTCCAGGACCACGGCAGCGATCTGTGAGATATCGCCGTAACCGCTGCTGCGCACGGCCTGTCGCACCTCGTCGAGCGTCAGGCGCTGACTCGTCAGCGCGTCATCCAGCACGCTGCCGTCGTGGACGACCAGGACCGGCTTGGCGGTGACGATCGAGCGGAGTCCCGGCGCCAGCGTGGTCAGCTTCGCGACCATGAACTGCAGGGCAGCGAGGAGCACCAACGCGGTGATCCCCTCGGCGAGGGCGACGTCCGAGCTGAGCAGGATGGTGGCGAGAGTCGAGCCGAGCGCCACGGTGACCACGAGGTCGAAGGCGTTGAGCTTCGCCAGCGTCCGCTTGCCGGAGGCACGCAGGATCAGGACAAGCGCGACGTAGGCTGCGGCGCCGACCAGCGCGACACGCACGACGTCACTCCAGCTGTCGAACCACATCCGCGCAGTCTACGGATCCCGGGGTGCGCCCGGACTGCCCGTTCGGGATCGGGAAGGCCGAATGAGGTCGTAGAGTTCTTCGCGCGAGCCGCTGGCCCGCCGGCCGGAGAGCGCCGAGGTCCACCCGCTCCGAGCCGCCTCGTACACGGGTGGGCGTGGGATACCCGAGCAGCACGGCTGCGGCAAGTACTCGTACCATCCGCCGCAGCCTTGGGGTGAGCTCAGCGACGCTGAGCGGGCACCGTCAGCCCGAACCCGACAGGTCACATTTCACAGGCGTGGACGAAGGGACATCCATGTCTGCACCCCGCCGCGCGCTCGCCATCCTCCTCGCGACGTTCCTCTTCACCGCGCTGCTGGGCGGCCTGCCCTCCGACGACTTCGGAGACCACGCCGAGGCCGCGTCGGTCAAGACCACCGCCAAGCAGCGCCTGCGCGCCATGAAGGTCGCGCTGGCCCAGCGCGGTGACCCCTACCGCTACGGCGCCGCCGGCCCGAACGCCTTCGACTGCTCGGGCCTGACCAAGTTCTCCTACGGCCGCGCCGGGCGGAGCATTCCGCGCACCACCGACCAGCAGAAGGCCGGGCTGCGCTCGGTCGCGAAGTCCGCCAAGCGCAAGGGCGACATCATCCTGTTCCACAGGAACGGGAACGCCTACCACGCCGGCATCTTCATCGGGAACAACAAGATCGTGCACTCCAGCCGCTCCGGCACCCCGGTGAGGATCGCGAAGATCTGGACCAAGTCCTACGTCGTACGCCGCCCCTGACCGCAGTCGGTTCGCGCATGTGGGTCCTAGCGGGGACACTGGAGGGGCCATGAGCGACACCGAACTCACCCCCACCACCGCCGTACCCGCTGAGGGACCCAACCTGCTGCCCCTGGTCTTCGAGGAGCCCCGTGGCCGCGGCAAGCCCCCGCGGCACCTCGCCGACCTCTCGCCCGTCGAGCGCAAGGAGCTGGCCGAGAAGGCGGGCCTGCCTGGCTTCCGGGCGCGCCAGCTGTCCGCGCACTACTTCGCGCGGCTGGTCGACGACCCCGAGCAGATGACCGACCTGCCGGCCGCGCAGCGCGCCGAGTTGGTCGAGAAGCTGCTGCCGACGCTGCTGAACCCGGTCTCGGTCCGCACCGCCGACAAGGGCACGACGGTCAAGTCGCTGTGGCGGCTCTTCGACAACGCGCTCGTCGAGTCCGTCCTCATGCGATACCCGGGCCGCGCCACCATGTGCGTGTCCTCGCAGGCGGGCTGCGGCATGGCCTGCCCGTTCTGCGCCACGGGTCAAGGTGGTCTGCAGCGCAACATGTCGGCCGCCGAGATCGTCGACCAGGTCGTCTGGGGCGCCCGGCAGATGGCGACCGGTGAGGTGGCCGGCGGGCCCGGTCGCCTCTCGCACGTCGTCTTCATGGGCATGGGGGAGCCGCTGGCCAACTACAAGGCGGTCATCGGCGCCGTACGCCGTCTCACCGAGCCGAACCCGGACGGGCTCGGACTGTCCGCGCGGTCCATCACCGTCTCGACCGTCGGGCTGGTGCCGCGCATCAACCAGCTCACCGAGGAGGGCATCCCGGTGACCCTCGCGCTGTCGCTGCACGCCCCCGACGACGAGCTGCGTGACGAGCTGGTCCCGGTCAACACGCGCTGGAAGGTCGCCGAGGCGGTCGAGGCGGCGTGGCACTACGCCGAGCGCACCGGCCGCCGGGTGTCCATCGAGTACATCCTCATCAAGGACATCAACGACCAGGGCTGGCGCGCCGACATGCTCGCCGACGTCCTCCACTCGTACGGCGACTGGGGCTGGGTCCACGTGAACCTGATCCCGCTCAACCCGACACCGGGGTCGAAGTGGACGGCCAGTCGACGCGAGGACGAGCGGGAGTTCGTCCGCCGGCTCGAGGCCAAGGGCGTCCCGGTGACCGTGCGTGACACGCGCGGTCGCGAGATCGACGGTGCCTGCGGGCAGCTCGCGGCGAGCGAGGCCACGACCGCCTGATCGGCCCTTCTCCACAGATCTGTGTCGGCGGCGCGTCCTGTCGGAAGGGTCTCGTATCATCGAACGCATGTTCGATCACGACGTCAGAGACCTGGACGCCGCCGAGGTGGCGGACCGGCTGCTGGCGTCCACGCGGACCCTCATGGCCGCCGAGGCGGAGCAGCTCGTGCTCGCCACGCAGTGGGCCGACCTCCACGCGCCGGACTTCGTGGCCGACTGCGAGGCCCTGGCGCCCGGTGCCGAGGGCACGAAGCGCCTCGGCGGGGACGGGTGCCCGGAGCTCAGTGAATTCGCCGGGGCCGAGCTCGCGGTCTACCTCGGGCGCACCACCGCGTCGGGGGAAGCCCTGCTCGCGGACGCCGTGAACCTGCGCCACCGGCACCCACTGCTGTGGCGGGCCTTGCGTCAGGGCGAGGTGCGCGTCTGGCTCGCGACCAAGGTCGCCCGGCGCTGCGCCGCGGTCGGGCTCAGCGCCGAGGAGGCGCTCTGGGTCGACGCCCAGGTCATGCCGTCGATGAACACGCTCACCCCAGGGCGCTTTCTTGCGCTGGTCGAGGCGAAGATCGTCGAGGCCGACCCGGTCGGGGCCAAGGCGCGCGCCGAGGCCGAGGAGCTCGCCCGCTTCGTCCGGGCCGGTCGCGTCGACGAGCACGGCCTGCGCACGCTCGTGGCCCGCGCCCGCGGCGGCGACGTCCTGGTCCTCATCGCGGTCCTGGACCGCCTCGCGTTCGTCCTCGCCGACCAGGGCGACACCGACCCGCTGGAGGTTCGGCGGGCGACCGCGTTGCGGATCCTCGCCGATCCCGCCCGGGCCTTGGCGCTGCTGGCCGGCGCGGCGTTGGAGCACCTCGAGGACGAGGCCACCGAGGAGGTGGACGCCGTCACCGCGGACCGGGCGGCGAAGGATCGGGTGGCAAAGGATCGGGTGGCGAAGGGTCGGCCAGGGTCTGGCAGCAGCGACGGCGGTTGTGAGAACGCCGGTGCGACCGGTGAGACCGACAGGTGCCCCGGGGACCGTGACGCCACCGCCGACCCAGGTGTCGCCACCGAGGAGACCCTGGCCGCTCAGGCGTTGGCGAAGCGGCGCAGCGAGGCAGCGATGGGCGAGCGCCCCGAGGAGTGGGCAGGGTGGATGCTCGACGCCCACGGTCGACACCTGCGAGCCGGCACGTTGTACGACGACCTCGTCGACGTGGAGCCTGACGGTGCCGGCGACCTGCTCGACGAGACCCTCGCGAACCTGGCCGGACTCGTGGCGACGCCGGAGCGGACGGTCATCGACGGCAGGATCACGGGCGCTGTCGTCAGCGGTGGCCCGCCGGATGACCCGCCGCGTGAACCACCCGGTCGACCGCCGGTCACCTCACGTCATGGTCCACCCGACGAGCCTGATGCCTCCCTCGCCGGGTTGGGCGACCGGGAGCTGCTGCGCAGCCTCGTCGACACCCTGGCCACGACACCGGTGCGTCTTGATCCGCTGTGCGTCGTCAACGTCCACACCACTCGCGCAGGTCTGCGAGACGGCACAGGCGTGGCCCGCGTCGAGGAGCTGGGCCCGCAGTCGATGGAGTCGGTGAGGCTCTGGCTGGGTGCCCAGGGGACAGGTCTGCGCATCCGCGTGAGACCGGTGGTCGATCCCGACCGGATCGCCCCGGTGGACCGCTACGAGATCCCGGCCGCGATGCGGCAGGGCGTGGAGGTCGTCAACCCGTTCGAGGTGTTCCCCTTCGGCACCCGTGCGTCCTCCGCCTGCGACGAGGACCACGTCCGACGGTTCCGGCGACGAGCCGACGGCACCCCGGCCGAGCCGGGGCAGACCAGGCCCGACAACCTGGCGCCCGCCTCCCGCTTCCACCACCGCCTCAAGACCCACGGCTCGTGGCTGTGCTGGTCGCCGGAGCCCGGCGCCTGGTGGTGGCGCACGCCGCAGGGCCACTGGTTCGTCGTGGGCCCCGACGGCACCCACCACCTCGGGCGCAACGCCGACCTCGACGAGCGACGGCTCTGGGCCTGAGACGGCCCGCGCGTCAGGCCAGGGCGGCGTCGGCGGCGTCGAGGTCGTCGACCAGGAAGACCCGGTCGGCGAAGCCCCCCTGCTCGGCGAGCGCCTGCAGCAGCGGCCAGACGGGCAGCCGCTGCGTCCAGTGCTCACGCCCCACCAGAACCATTGGCGCCCCCGCACCCTCGCCGGCGTAGTAGTTCTCGCACGCGTCCTGGAACAGCTCCTGCACCGTCCCGGCCGCCCCGGGAAGGAACACGATGCCGGCGTCGCAGCGACGCAGCAGCGTGTCCTCGCGCCGGGCGTTGGCGAAGAACTTCGCGACGTGGGTCGCGAAGAGGTTCGGCGGCTCGTGGCCGTAGAACCAGGTCGGCACCCCGATCGTGGTCACCGCAGGCAGGTCTGCGGCCACCACGGCGGCGGCACGCGCCCAGGCCGTCTCGGAGCCGGCGCGATCGGGAGCCTCGGCCAACCGCTCCACGGCCGCGTCGACCTCCGCGTCGCCGGCCTCGACCAGGCGGGCGCCGAGGTTCGCTGCCTCCATCGCGCCCGGTCCGCCGCCGGTGGCGACCAGCAGACCCCGGCCGGCCAGCCGGCGGCCGAGGTCGATCGCGAGGCGGTAGCCGTCGGTGCCGCGGTCGAGCTTGTGCCCGCCCATCACGCCGACCGTCCGCTGCCCGACGACCGCCTCACCCAGCGCGTCGTCGATGGCGTGGTCGTGGAGAGCGGCCGCCGCCGCCAGCAGCGCGTCGTGCTGGACGCGGGAGTCCAGCGACCACCGGTAGGCCCGCGCGTCGAAGGTCGCCTCGTAGCCGTCCTCCAAGCCGGCGTAGAGCTCGTCCGGCGTGTAGAGCAGCCCCCGGTAGGGCGAGAACGGCAGCCCCTCGATCCGCGGCAGCATCACGGCACCGCCCTCGCGGAGCCTGTCGGCGAGCTCCGGCGACGTCCGGCACCCCAGGAGAGCGGCACCGGTCGGGTCGAGACCGGCCAGCCGGTCGTCGTAGCCGCGCAGGTCGAGGCCCTGGAGCCGCCAGCCGCGCATCGACCGGGCACCGTCGGCCAGCAGGCCGTCGAGGCTCTCGAGGGTCTCGATCTCACGGGCGTGGCGCGCGCGGACGGCGGCGGACTCGGATCCAGGGGACATCACCCGGCCAGCATGCCCGCCGCCCGCCTCAGTACGCCTGCGCCAGCACCTCGGCGAAGAGGACCTCGGCGTCGAGGTGCAGCCCGTGTCGGGTGAACCAGGCCGCCATGTTGCGGCAGTCGCGCAGCAGGAAGTCGGTCCCGGCCGGGTTCGCCACGATGTCGACGACCTGCGGCAGGTCGATGACCACGAGGCGGTCCCCGGCCGCCAGCACGTTGTACGGCGAGAGGTCTCCGTGCGCGATGCCCCGGCGGGCCAGCGCCCCCAGCAGGTCGCGCACCTGCTCGGCGTACGACGCGAGACGGTCCGGTTCCGGCCGTGTCGCGGCCAGCCGCGGCGCCGGGCGGAGGTCGGGAGAGTCGGGGTCGACGACGAGCTCCATGAGGATCTCGGTGCCGTCGATCTGCACGGGGTAGGGCACCGGCACGCCGGCCAGCCACAGCCCCCGCAGCGCGTTCCACTCCGCGATCGCCCACTGCCCGGCCGCCACCTCGCGACCGAAGCGGGTCTTCTTCTCCAGCGCCCGGGTGCTCCGCGAGCTGCGCATGCGGCGGCCCTCGCTGTAGGCGGCGCTGCGGTGGAACGTCGTGTGCTCGGGCGTGCGGTAGCGCTTGGCCGCCATCACCACGCCCGGGCGGCCGGGGACCGCGCGCTCCAGCAGGAAGACGTCGGCCTCCTTGCCGGTCTTGAGGACGCCGAGCTCGGTGTCGACGGCGCCGCGGTCGCCGACCACCCACGCGGGGGCTGGCTCGGGGCCGCGGCACAGCCGCTCCACGTCCCAGTACGTCGTCCAGCGCTGGGTGGACTCGTCGAGGTCGTCGGTGGTGGTGAAGTCGAGGGTGAAACGGGTGCCGGTCGGCTCAGGCGAGCCGGGGTGGTACGGCGGGGAGAGGGTCACGTCTGCTCCAGCAGTCGAGGAGGGAAGGGGGGTGCGGGCGTGCGGCGACGGCAGCCATGGGTTTCCTCCTCGGGCGGGCAGTGAGGGACGGACGTGGGATAGCGTCGCGGAGCGGGACTCGTGCCCGCAACACCTTTTCGAGAGGGGGCCTCCCGTGCCCGTCGTGAGCCCGTCGTGAGCCGCTTCCGCGCTGCCGTCCTGACGCCCGCCCTCGCCCTCGGCGTGGGCCTCGCGGCCATGCTGACAGGAGCGCCGGCCGGTGCCGCGGTGACCGGCTCCGACAGCGGCGGCGATCCCTACTTCCCGCTCGACGGCAACGGCGGCTACGAGGTCGTCCACTACCGGATCGCTGACGACTACCGGCCCGGCGCCGACCGGCTCACCGGCACCACCGTCATCCGCGCCCGGGCCAGGCAGGACCTGCGCGCCTTCCACCTCGACCTCGCGCTGACCGCCGACCGCGTGCGCGTGAACGGCGCAGCGGCCTCGTTCTCCAAGCCCGACCGCCACGAGCTGCGCGTCGTGCCCGCGCGCATGGTCCCCGCCGGCGAGACCTTCCGGGTGGTGGTCGCTTACCACGGCCGTCCCGGCTCGGTCGTCGCCGCCGGCCAGTCGCCCTTCTCCCACACCGACGAGGGCAGCGGCGAGGGGGCGGCGGTCGGGCAGCCGCAGATGGGTCCCTGGTGGTTCGCCGCCAACGAGACGCCGGCGGACAAGGCGACCTACGACATCGTGCTGCGGGTGCCGCGCGGGCAGGAGGCGCTCAGCAACGGCGAGCTCGTCTCCCGTGAGCCCGTCGGCGACTGGACGCGGTGGACGTGGCGCATGACCGAGCCGATGACGACCTACCTCGCCTTCTTCGCCGCCGGGCAGTTCCGCACGGAGACGACCACGGTCGCGGGCCGGCAGTACCGCTACGGTGTCTCGGAGCTGCTGGGCGGCACCGGACGCGCCGAGGCGCTGGCGTTGCTGCGCGAGACGCCCGAGGTGGTGTCGTGGCTGGAGACGACGTTCGGTCCGTACCCCTTCACCAGCAGCGGTGGCGTCGTGGTGGGCGCGCCACTGGAGTACCTGCTGGAGACCCAGGGCCGGCCGGTCTACCCCTCCATCGGTGGCCGGACGCCGAGCAACGTCTCCCTGGTCGTCCACGAGCAGGCGCACCAGTGGTTCGGGAACGACGTCGCGGTGCGACGGTGGCGCGACATCTGGCTCAACGAGGGCTTCGCGACGTACGCCGAGTGGGCGTGGGCCGAGCACCTGGGGACGCGGTCGGTCGACTCCCGGCTGCGGAAGGAGTACGACGTGCACCCGGCGTCCGCGGGATTCTGGGACCTCCAGATCAGCGACCCCGGCGCCGCCCGGATGTTCTCCCCGATCATCTACGTCCGTGGTGCCATGACCCTGGCCGCGCTGCGCAACCGGGTCGGCGCCGTCAGCTTCGCCACCATCGCGCGGACCTGGGTGGAGCGCAACGCGGGTGCCCACGGCACCGACGCCGAGTTCCGCGCGCTCGCCGAGGAGATCTCGGGGCAGGACCTCGACAGCTTCTTCGCCCACTGGCTCGACGACACCGAGCGCCCCGCCCGCACCCAGGAGAACGGACTGGCATGAGCGCCTCCCCGACCCGCACCTACGCCGCCACGCACGCGCGCAGCATCGAGGACCCCGAGGGCTTCTGGCTCGAGCAGGCCACGCTGGTCGACTGGTTCGCCAAGCCGACGCGGGCCCTCGACGACAGCGCCCGGCCGTTCTACCGCTGGTTCCCCGACGCCACGCTGAACACCTGCTACAACGCCCTCGACCGCCACGTCGTCAACGGCCGCGCCGACCAGCCGGCGCTGGTGCACGACAGCCCGGTGACCGGCACGCGAGCGACGTACACCTACGCCCAGCTGCTGGAGCAGGTCGCCGCGTTCGCCGGCACGCTGCGCGCCCTCGGCGTCGAGAAGGGCGACCGGGTCATCGTCTACATGCCGATGATCCCCGAGGCCGTGATCGCCATGCTGGCGTGCGCACGCCTCGGGGCGGTGCACTCGGTGGTGTTCGGCGGGTTCGCCGCCAAGGAGCTCGCCGCCCGCGTCGACGACGCCCGCCCGAAGGTCGTCGTCGCCGCGTCGTGCGGGGTCGAGCCCAGCCGCGTCGTGGAGTACAAGCCGCTGCTCGACCGGGCGCTGGAGCTGGCCGAGCACGAGCCGTCGGCGGTGGTCCTCAAGCAGCGACCGCAGGCCGAGGCGTTGATGGTCGAGGGGCGTGACCTCGACTGGGACCTGGCCATGAAGCACGGCCGTAGCGATCCCGCCGGGTGTGTCGAGGTGGCCGCCACCGACCCGCTCTACGTGCTCTACACCTCCGGGACCACCGGCAGGCCGAAGGGCATCGTGCGCGACAACGGCGGGCACGCCGTGGCGATGGCCTGGTCGCTGCCGAACGTGTACGACGTCCGCGCGGGGCAGGTGTTCTGGGCCGCCTCCGACGTGGGCTGGGTGGTGGGCCACTCCTACATCGTCTACGCGCCGCTGATCTGCGGAGCCACGACGATCCTCTACGAGGGCAAGCCGGTCGGCACCCCCGACGCCGGCGCGTTATGGCGGGTCATCGCCGAGCACAAGGTGGAGGCGCTGTTCACCGCGCCGACCGCGATCCGGGCGGTCAAGAAGGAGGACCCCGACGCGCGGCTGCTGGCCGACCACGACATCTCCTCGCTGCGGACGCTGTTCCTGGCGGGGGAGCGGCTCGACCCCGACACCTACACCTGGGCCACCGAGCGGCTCGGCGTGCCCGTGGTCGACAACTGGTGGCAGACCGAGACCGGGTGGCCGATCGTGGCCAACCTGCGCGGGCTCGATCCGATGGACATCAAGCCGGGCTCGCCGACCGTGCCGGTGCCGGGGTACGACGTCCAGGTGCTCGACCCGACGGGGCGTCAGGTCGGGGCCGGCGAGGAGGGCGCGATCTGCCTCAAGCTGCCGCTGCCGCCGGGGACGCTGCCGACGGTGTGGGGCGATGACGAGCGGTTCGTCTCGTCGTACCTCGCGGCGTTCGACGGCTACTACATGTCCGGGGACGGCGGTTACGTCGACGAGGACGGCTACGTGTTCGTGATGGGTCGCACCGACGACGTCATCAACGTGGCCGGGCACCGGCTCTCGACGGGATCCATGGAGGCCGTGATCGCCTCACACCCGGCGGTCGCCGAGTGTGCCGTGATCGGCGTGGCCGACCCGACGAAGGGCCAGGTGCCACACGGCTTCGTGGTGCTGAAGTCGGGGGTCGACGACGAGCCGGACCAGATCGCGCAGGAACTGGTCGCCATGGTGCGCGACCAGGTCGGGCCGGTCGCGGCCTTCCGCGACGTCGCGGTCGTGCCGGCGTTGCCGAAGACGCGGTCGGGCAAGATCCTGCGCAAGACGATGCGCGAGATCGCCGACGGCAAGGACACCCAGCCGCCGTCCACCATCGAGGACCCCGCCGTCCTCGACACCCTGCGTCCCTCCCTCCGCGCCACCCGCCCCACTCCCTCCTGACCCGTGCCTCTCTCGCGAAGGGGCGCGTGCGTTCGCACGAGGGGGCGCGCGCGTTCGCGCGAAGCGGCGCTCGGGTACGCGCGAGGCGTCACTGCGGTACGGCCGTCGAGGTGGAGCGGTGACTGAATCCTTCCGGGCGCTCCCTCTGCTCCTGCGCGTCTGTGTGGCCGTCGGTCTGGCATTCGCGCTGACGCAGGCCGAGGCGGCGTACGACCGTCATCGCGACTACACGCCGGTCGCGCGCGCCGAGGAGCAGGCAGCCGATGCCCGGCAGGAGGTCGGAAGCCTGCCGTACGGACTCGTCGAGAGCTGGTTGCGGTCCGGGGTGGTGGAGAGCGACGTGCGTGAACGCTGGCGGGCGGGCAACGCGGCGTTTGCGGAGGCGTACGACGCAGTGGCCGGCAGGACGTCGGAGGCTCCCGAGCTCCGGGGGGAGCGCTGCTACGTCTTTCCCGTGACCGGAGAGGTGCGCACCCGGCTGCGGGGGACCGTCGCGCTCGCCGCCTTCTGCTACGAGGGGGAGGCGCCCGCGCCGGCTCCCGTGGTGGCTGGGCTTGAGCAGATCACCGACGCGTAAGGCGGGCGGGCGGACCTGGGTGACGTCTCGCACGTACCCGCGTGCCGCTTCGCGCGTACCCGCGTGCCGTTTCGCGCGAACTTGCGTGACCCTTCGCCACGGGGGTGGGTCAGTGGCCGAGGAAGGGGGCCATGGCGCGGGCGACGACGGACGGCCGGCCGGTCAGGCGCTCTTCGTGGTCGGCCATCGTCATGGCGCGCAGACCGGCGTTGATCCCGGTCCAGCGCAGCGGCTCGGGCTCCCACCGCGGCGAGCGGTGCTGCACCCACGGCAGCCGGGTCAGGTCGGTCCGCTCGCCCAGCACCAGGTCGCGCAGGGTCCGGCCGGCCAGGTTCGTCGTGCTGACCCCGTCGCCGACGTAGCCGCCGGCCCACCCCATCCCCGTCGACGGGTCGAGGCCCACCGATGCGCACCAGTCGCGCGCCACGCCCAGCGGGCCGCCCCACGCGTGGCTGAACCCGACCCCGCGCAGCGCCGGGAAGAGCTCCACCACCGCCTCCCGGAGCGCGGCCCAGACCCGCTCGTCGCGGTCGAAGCCGGGCGCCACCGCGGAGCCGAAGTGGTACGGCGCACCGCGACCGCCGAACACCAGCCGACCGTCCTCGGTCCGCTGGCCGTAGACGATGAGGTGGCGGTGCTCGCTGAACGTGGGGCGGTCGTCGAGCCCGACCGCCGCCCACTGCGCCTCGCTCAGCGGCTCGGTCGCCACCACCAGCGAGTAGACCGGCACCACCGCCCGGCGCTGGCCCGCGAGGCCGGGGGTGTACCCCTCGGTCGCGCGTACGACGTACCGGGCCCGCACCCTGCCGCGCTCGGCCTCCACCAGGCCGGGGGAGAGCCGCAGCGCTCGGGAGTGTTCGTGGATCACGCCACCGCGGCGTTCGACCGCGCGGGCCAGGCCGCGCACGAGCCGTGCCGGGTGGATCACCGCGCAGTCGGGGGTGAACGTGCCGCCCCGGGTCCCGTCGGCGGCGACCATGGCGCGTGCCTCGGCGGCGTCGAGCACCCGCAGGTCGTCGGGCCCCCGGCCCCAGGCGCGCGCGTGCGCCACCTCGGCCCGGGCCCTGGCCAGCTGGACCTCGCTGCGCGCGACCACGACGGTCCCGCCCTTGTGGAACCCGGCCTCGATGCCCTCCGCGGCGGCGACCCGGCCGACCTCGTCGACGCTGGCGCGCATCGCGGCGTGCTGGGCCGTCGCTGCCGCCCGGTCGGACCCGGGCAACGACGCGAGCCGGTCGGCCGACATCGGGAAGAGCGCGGAGGCCCAGCCGCCGTTGCGACCCGACGCGCCGAACCCGGCGGTCTCCGCCTCGAGCACCACCACGCTCAGGTGGGGCGCCGCCTCCAGCAGGTAGTACGCCGTCCACAGGCCGGTGTAGCCCGCCCCCACGACCACGACGTCGCAGGAGACGTCGCCGGCGAGCGGTGCACGCGCCACCGGTGGCTCGCCCAGGGTCGCCGACCAGAGCGACTCGACCGGAGGGTCCTCCGGCACGTTCAGCGCACTCCCCACGAGTAGGTCTGCTTCTTCAGCCGCAGGTAGACGAACGTCTCGGTGCTGACCACCGAGGGGATCGCGCGGATCTGCTGGGAGACGATGTCGAGCAGGTGCTCGTCGCTCTCGGCGACGACCTCGACGAGCAGGTCGAAGGAGCCGGCGACGACCACGACGTAGTCGACCTCCTCCATCGCCACGAGTGCGTCCGCGACCGGACCGAGGTCACCGGTGGCACGCACGCCGATCATGGCCTGACGGCTGAAGCCGAGCTCGGTGGGGTCGGTGACCGCCACCACCTGCATCACGCCGTTGTCGATGAGACGCTGCACGCGCTGGCGCACGGCGGCCTCGCTCAGGCCGACCACCTTGCCGATCGCGGCGTACGACCGACGGCCGTCCTGCTGCAGCTCGGCGATGATCGCCTTGGACACCTCGTCGAGGGTGGTGCGGGATCGCTCGGACCGGCCGGCACTCTTGGTCATGCAGGAGATCGTGACATCGACCAGTGAGGAGGTCAAAGAACTTCATGTAACGATCCGATTGAATCCGTAGCAATTCGGTTACGGCACGACGGAATCCCTTGTCGTGAGCGGCGTGACATGTAACGATCCTCAGCATCACCTGGCTCGGAACCGGTGCTTTCCGCACCCTCACTACCGTGGAGGAAATGACGATGCCTCGCCCCGGGATCGCCCACCGTCAACTGGTGGACCTCAAGGCACTCGGACCCGTGGGACGCCGCAGCTTCCTGCGCGGCTCGGCCGTCGGAGGTCTCGGCCTCGGTGTGCCGGCGCTGCTCAGCGCCTGCGGCACCGAGGGAACCGTGCAGACCGCCGAGTCGTGCACCAGCGAGGACAAGTCGTCCTCGGAGAAGGTCGTCGAGTTCAGCAACTGGCCGGAGTACATCGACGTCAAGGGCAAGCGCATGCCCTCGTTGGAGATGTTCGAGGACGCCAGCGGCGTCGACGTCAACTACACCCCCGACGTCAACGACAACAACGAGTTCTTCGCCAAGATCTCCAACCAGCTCGGAGACTGCCAACCGATCGGGCGCGACATCATGACGTTGACCGACTGGATGGCCGCCCGTCTGGTCAATCTCGGCTGGCTGCAGAAGCTCGACCATGCCAACATCCCGAACGTCGACAACAACCTCGTCGAGAGCCTCAAGAGCCCCGACTGGGACCCGAACCGCGACTACTCCGTGCCGTGGCAGAGCGGCCTGACCGGCATCGCCTACAACGCCGCCTACACCGGCGAGGTCCGCAGCTTCGAGGAGCTGCTCAACCGCTCCGACCTGTCGGGCAAGGTCAGTCTGCTGTCCGAGATGCGCGACACCATGGGCTTCATGCTCACGCTGGTCGGCGCCGACCCCGAGGAATTCTCCGAGGACGAGTGGGGGGCCGCGATCGAGGAGCTGGAGAAGTACGTCGACAACGGCCAGATCCGGCGCTTCACCGGCAACGACTACGTCGAGGACCTCAACAAGGGCGACATCGTGGCCTGCGAAGCCTGGTCCGGCGACGTCATCGCGATGCAGTACGACAACCCCGACATCAAGTGGGTGCTGCCCGAGGAAGGGGTGTCGCTGTGGTCGGACAACATGCTGGTCCCGAACAAGGCCGAGCACAAGGCCAACGCCGAGGCCCTGATGAACCACTACTACGAGCCCGAGGTCGCGGCCACGCTGGCGGCATGGGTCAACTACATCTGCCCCGTCGAGGGCGCCCGTGAGGCGATGGAGAAGATCGACCCGTCGCTGGTCGACGCGCCGCTGATCTTCCCCGACGACGCGCTGATGTCGCAGACCTTCTCGTTCATGGCGATCGACGACAACACCGCCAAGCAGTACGACACCGACTTCTCCCGGGCCATGGGCTGATGGATTGACGGGGTCCGCCGGGGGGCGGCGACCAGGACACAGACAACAGTACGGCGAGCTGCGGGGGCGGCGGCGTACCGACAGCAGGAGCAGATGTGACCGACGAACCATCGGTGGCCGGGACCGGCAGCGCCCTGAGGATCGAGGGCGTGACCAAGCGCTTCGGTGACTTCGTGGCCGTCGACGACCTCAGCCTCACCATCCCGCAGGGCGCCTTCTTCGCGCTCTTGGGAGCCTCGGGCTGCGGCAAGACGACGACGCTGCGCATGGTGGCCGGCCTCGAGCGGCCCACCAGCGGCCGCATCACGCTCGGCGAGGACGACATCACCGACCTCAAGACCTACAAGCGGCCGGTCAACACGGTGTTCCAGAGCTACGCGCTCTTCCCGCACCTGTCGATCTTCGAGAACGTCGCCTTCGGCCTGCGTCGCAGCAAGGCCAAGGACATCAAGACGCGGGTCGGCGAGATGCTCGAGCTGGTCCAGCTCCAGCAGTACGCCGACCGGCGGCCGGCCCAGCTCTCCGGCGGCCAGCAGCAGCGCGTGGCCCTCGCGCGGGCCCTCATCAACCGCCCGCAGGTGCTGCTGCTCGACGAGCCGCTCGGCGCGCTCGACCTCAAGCTGCGGCGCGGCATGCAGATCGAGCTGAAGCGGATCCAGACCGAGGTCGGCATCACCTTCATCCACGTCACCCACGACCAGGAGGAGGCCATGACCATGGCCGACACCATCGCGGTGATGAACGCCGGTCGCATCGAGCAGATGGGTGCCCCCGGCGAGCTCTACGAGCATCCCCAGACCACCTTCGTGGCCAACTTCCTGGGCCAGTCGAACCTCATCGAGGGCATGATCGTGGAGGCCGCCGAGGACGAGGTCCACGTCGACGTCCGCGGGTCCCGGATCCGCGCCACGCACGTCACCTCGTCGGTCCGCATGGGCGGTGCCTGGCTCGGCGTACGGCCCGAGAAGATCCGGCTGCACCGCGACGGGGAGGCCGCGCCCGATGGTGCGAACGCGCTCACCGGCGGCCGGGTCACCGACGTCAGCTTCGTGGGGGTCAGCACGCAGTACCTGCTCCGGATGCCGTGGGGCCAGGAGCTGATGGTCTTCGAGCAGAACACCGGCGCCCAGGACAGCTTCCGCGTCGGCGACGAGGCCACCTTGACGTGGTCCTCGGAGCACACCTTCCTGCTCGACGCCACCCAGGACGCCTCGGCGGGGGCCGACCCGAGGGAGAGCGTCTGATGGCCGCCGTCGGGCACGTGCCGGCGCCCGCCGCGGAGACCGCGGCGACGCCGCCCGAGGAGCAGCGGCGAGGGATCGCCGGTTACCTGCTCATGATCCCGGGCAGCGTGTGGCTGCTGCTCTTCTTCCTGGTCCCGACCTTCACCCTGGTCGCGAGCAGCCTCTACGACCCCAACGGGTCGTTGGCCACCGGCTACCCGATGACCTGGGAGTTCGCCAACTACTCCGAGATGCTGTCGGCGTACGGCGCGACGTTCGTCCGATCGTTCCTCTACGCGTTCGCCGCCACCGTGGTGTGCATCCTGCTCGGCTTCCCCCTGGCTTACGCGATCGCTTTCAAGGCCGGGAAGTACCGCAACCTCATGCTGGTGGCGGTCATCGCGCCGTTCTTCACCAGCTTCCTGCTCCGCACCCTGTCGTGGAAGCTGTTGCTGGGCGACACCAGCTTCCTGGTCGACTCCCTCAACGCGCTGCCCTTCGTCGACGGCGTACGTCTGCTGGCGACGCCGTTCGCGGTGGTCACCGGACTGGCCTACAACTTCCTGCCCTTCATGGTGCTGCCGCTCTACGCCAGCCTCGAGAAGGTGGACCCGCGGTTGATGGAGGCAGGCCAGGACCTCTACGCCTCGCCGTTCCAGACCTTTCGCCTGGTCACGCTGCCCCTGGCGCTGCCCGGGCTCGTGGCCGGCACGCTGCTGACCTTCATCCCCGCCGCAGGCGACTACATCAACGCCGAGCTTCTGGGGAACCCGCGCACCCGGATGGTCGGCAACGAGATCCAGGACCTGTTCGCCGCCGGCGCACTGCCGGCGGCCGCGGCGATGTCAGTGACCCTGATGGTCGTCATCGTGGCGATGGTCCTGGTCTATGTCCGTCGCGCCGGGACGGAGGACCTCGTATGAGCAGCGTCGTCACCCGTGGCCGCGGCTGGGTGGGGGAGCACGCCGTGCTCCTCTTCGCGATGCTGGTGCTGCTCTACATGTTCACGCCGATCTTCGTCGTGGTGCTGATGAGCTTCAACGACCCCGCGAGCCGCATCGGCTACGAGTTCGACGGCTTCACCCTCGACAACTGGGTGAACGTCTGTGATCGCGCTGCTCTGTGCGACTCGGTGGTGGTGAGCCTGCAGATCGGTCTGCTGGCGACGGGTCTGGCGACGTTGCTGGGCTCGCTCATGGCCTTCGCGATGGTCCGCCACTACTTCCGCGGCCGCTCGACGGCCAACCTGATGATCTTCCTGCCGATGGCCTCCCCCGAGATCGTGCTCGGCTCCTCGCTGCTGGCGCTGTTCGTCAACGCCGGCTTCGCCGGGCAGCTGGGCTTCTGGACGATCTTCATCGCCCACGTGATGTTCTGCCTGTCGTTCGTGGTGATCACCGTGAAGGCGCGCCTCTCGGGCCTCGACCCGCGTCTGGAGGAGGCGGCCGGCGACCTCTACGCCAACGAGCTGCAGACGTTCTGGCGGGTGACCTTCCCGCTGGTGATGCCCGGCATCGTCTCGGCAGCCCTGCTGAGCTTCTCGCTGTCGTTCGACGACTTCATCATCACCAACCTGAACTCCGGGCAGACGGTCACCTTCCCGATGTACGTCTGGGGCGCGGCCCAGCGCGGTGTCCCCATGCAGGTCAACGTCATCGGCACGATCATGTTCCTGCTGGCCCTCGGTCTCGTCCTCGGCAGCACCGTCGTACGCCGCATCCGCGAGCGCCCCGTCGCCTGAGCGTCAGCCCCCTGGGGTCGGAACGCGAACCGGCCCCCGAACCTGGGAGGGTTTCGGGGGCCGGTTGCATCCACCCCATCGATCGGGGAGGCGCTGGGTGGTGACGTCAGGGCGTCACAGCATGTCCCAGGCCTCGGAGAGCACCTTGCGGAGGATCTCCTCCATCTCGTCGAAGTGCGACTGGTCGCAGATCAACGGCGGGGAGAGCTGGATGACCGGGTCGCCACGGTCGTCGGCGCGGCAGTAGAGACCGCCCTCGTAGAGCGCCTTGGAGAGGAAGCCGCGCAGCAGCTTCTCCGACTCGGCCTCGTCGAAGGTCTCCTTGGTCTCCTTGTTCTTGACCAGCTCGATCCCGTAGAAGTACCCGTCGCCGCGGACGTCGCCCACGATCGGCAGGTCCTTCAGCTTCTCCAGGGTCGCGCGGAAGCCGCCCTCGTTGCGCTGCACGTTGCCGAGCAGGTCCTCGCGCTCGAAGATGTCGAGGTTCGCCAGGGCGACCGCCGTCGAGACCGGGTGGCCGCCGAAGGTGTAGCCGTGCAGGAACGACGTGGTGCCCTGCAGGAACGGCTCCATCAGACGGTCGCTGGCGATCATCGCGCCCAGCGGGGAGTAGCCCGAGGTCAGGCCCTTCGCGCAGGTGATGATGTCGGGCTGGTAGCCGTAGCGGTCGGCCCCGAACATGTGTCCCAGTCGCCCGAAGGCGCAGATGACCTCGTCGGAGACCAGCAGCACGTCGTACTCGTCGCAGATCTCGCGCACCCGCTGGAAGTAGCCGGGCGGGGGAGGGAAGCAGCCGCCCGAGTTCTGCACCGGCTCGAGGAACACGGCCGCGACGCTGTCGGGGCCCTCCATCTCGATGGCCTCGGCGATGCGGTCGGCGGCGTAGCGGCCGAACGCCTCGAGGTCGCCGTCGGCGCCGTTCTGGAAGGCGTCGGGCGCGCGGTAGAAGTTCGTGTTCGGCACGCGGAAGGTGGAGGGCACCAGCGGCTCGAACGGCTCCTTCATCCCCGGGATGCCGGTGATGGAGAGCGCGCCCTGGGGGGTGCCGTGGTAGGCCACCGCACGGCTGATGACCTTGTGCTTGCCCGGCTTGCCGGTCAGCTTGAAGTAGTGCTTGGCCAGCTTCCAGGCCGACTCGACGGCCTCGCCGCCGCCGGTGGTGAAGAAGACGCGGTTCAGGTCGCCGGGGGCGTAGTTGGCGACCCGCTCGGCCAGCTCGATCGCACTCGGGTGGCCGTAGGACCACAGCGGGTGGAAGGCCAGCGTCGAGGCCTGCTTCGCGGCGGCCTCGGCCAGCTCCTGGCGGCCGTGGCCGACCTGGGTGACGAACAGGCCGGCGAGGCCGTCGAGGTAGCGCCGGCCCTCGGCGTCCCAGATGTAGGCGCCGTCACCCTTGACGATGATCGGCATGTCGTGGTCCTTGTAGGCACCCATGCGGCTGAAGTGCAGCCAGAGGTGGTCGCGCGCACTCTTCTGCAGGCGCTGGTGATGGTCGTGATCCATCGGTGAGGTCGACACGGGAGACTCCTGGGGTTCGTGGTCCTCCCATGGTGGCTGGAACGGATCGGTTCGGCAAGCCCGTTGCCCCGAAATCCGTCGTGACATTCGCCCGGCGCCCGCACTTCTGCGATATGGCGGGCCTGAAACCTTCGGATTCCATCGTCCGCAGCGGGTTCCGCGACGCCCCGGCCCTGGCTAGGCTGCGCGGTATGACTCAGAACTTCCGCAACATCGTGAACGGCGAGCAGGTGGACGCGGCCTCCGGCGCGACGTACGACGTCATCGACCCGACCACCGGTGAGGCCTACGCGTCCGCACCGAAGTCTGGCCCGGAGGACGTCGACCGTGCCTACGCCGCCGCGGACGCCGCCTTCGAGGACTGGGGCTACGCCACGCCGCAGGACCGCTCGCACGCGCTGCTCAAGCTGGCCGGCGCGATCGAGGAGCGTGTCGAGGAGATCAACGCCGTCGAGTGCAAGGACACGGGCAAGCCGCTCGGCGTCACCATGGAGGAGGAGATGCCCTACGCCTCCGACCACTTCAAGTTCTTCGCCGGCGCGGCCCGGGTCCTCGGCGGCTCCTCGGCGGGCGAGTACATGGCCGACCACACCTCCTGGGTGCGGCGCGAGCCGATCGGTGTCGTCGGCCAGGTGACGCCGTGGAACTACCCGCTGCTCATGATGATCTGGAAGATCGCGCCCGCGCTGGCGGCGGGCAACACCGTCGTCCTCAAGCCGTCGGACACCACCCCCGCGTCCTCGACCCTGCTGGCCGAGATCGCCCAGGAGTTCCTGCCGCCGGGTGTGCTCAACGTGGTGTGCGGCGACCGTGACACCGGCCGGGCCCTGGTGGAGCACAAGACCCCGCAGATGGTCGCCATCACGGGCTCGGTACGCGCCGGCATGCAGGTGGCCGAGTCCGCCTCGCGCGACCTCAAGCGCGTCCACCTCGAGCTCGGCGGCAAGGCGCCGGTCGTGGTGTTCGACGACGCCGACATCGCCGCGGCGGCCGAGGGCATCGCCGGGGCGGGTCTCTTCAACGCCGGCCAGGACTGCACCGCCGCCACCCGCGTGCTCGTGCAGGCAGGCATCCACGACGACTTCGTCGCGGCGCTGGCGGAGGCCGCGCGGGGCATGCCGACCGGTGACCCCGCCGCCGAGGGCACCTTCTACGGCCCGCTCAACAACGAGAACCAGCTGGCTCACGTCACTGGCATGGTCGACCGCCTCCCCGACCACGCCAGCATCGTCACCGGCGGCACCCGCCACGGCGACAAGGGTTACTTCTACGACCCCACCGTGCTCTCCGGCCTGCAGCAGGGTGACGAGCAGATCCAGAGCGAGATCTTCGGCCCGGTGATGACCGTGCAGAAGTTCTCCGACGAGGGCGAGGCGCTGCGTTGGGCCAACGACGTGCAGTACGGACTGGCATCCTCCGTCTGGACCAAGGACCACGCCCGCGCGCTGCGGGTCTCGCGCCGGCTCGACTTCGGTGCGGTGTGGATCAACACCCACATCCCGTTCGTGTCCGAGATGCCGCACGGTGGCTTCAAGCACTCCGGCTACGGCAAGGACCTCTCGATGTACGGCCTCGAGGACTACACGCGCATCAAGCACGTCATGTCCTACATCGGTGAGTGACGCCGACATGAGGATCCTCCTGGTCGGCGCCGGCGGCGTCGGCGGTGCAATCGCGGCCATCGCGGCCCGACGTGACTTCTTCACGCAGATCGTGATCGCCGACTACGACGCCGCCAAGGCCGAGAAGGCGGCCGCGGTGGACGACCGTTTCGTCGGCGCGCAGATCGACGCCTCCGACGCCGAGGCGGTTGCCGCGGTCTGCCGCGAGCACCGCATCACCCACGTCATGAACGCCGTCGACCCGGTGTTCAACATGCCGATCTTCGACGGTGCTTTCGCCGTCGGCGCCGACTACCTCGACATGGCGATGTCGCTGTCGAAGCCGCACCCGGAGTCGCCGTACGAGCGGGTGGGGGTGAAGCTCGGCGACGAGCAGTTCGCCGTGGCCGAGGACTGGGAGCGCGCCGGACGCCTGGCGCTGGTCGGGATCGGTGTGGAGCCCGGGCTCTCCGACGTGTTCGCGCGGTACGCCGCGGACCACCTGTTCTCCGAGATCGACGAGCTCGGAACCCGCGACGGGGCGAACCTCGTGGTGACCGACGACGAGGGCAACGAGATCTTCGCGCCGTCGTTCTCGATGTGGACCACGATCGAGGAGTGTCTCAACCCGCCCGTGGTCTACCAGAAGGACCGCGCCGACGTCGACGGGGGCTGGTTCACCACGCCGCCGTTCAGCGAGCCGGAGGTCTTCGACTTCCCCGAGGGCATCGGACCGGTCGAGTGCGTCAACGTCGAGCACGAGGAGGTGCTCCTGATGCCGCGCTGGGTCGACTGCAAGCGGGCGACCTTCAAGTACGGCCTCGGCGACGAGTTCATCACCATTCTCAAGGTGCTGCACACGCTCGGTCTCGACAGCACCGAGAAGGTGCGCGTGAAGGGCGTCGAGATCTCCCCGCGTGACGTGGTCGCCGCCGTGCTACCCGACCCTGCGACGGTCGGTCCACGGATGAAGGGGAAGACCTGCGCCGGGCTTCATGTCACGGGCACAGGAAAGAACGGGCAGCCCCGGTCGACCTACCTCTACCACGTGGTCGACAACGAGTGGACGATGAGCGAGTACGGCCACCAGTGCGTCGTGTGGCAGACGGCCGTCAACCCCGTCATCGCCCTCGAGCTCATCGCTCGCGGTGACTGGAGGGGCAGCGGGGTGCTGGGCCCAGAGGCCTTCGACGCCGTGCCGTTCCTCGACCTGCTCACCGAGTACGGCGCCCCGTGGGGGCAACGGGAGCAGGCGTGACCGAGAGGACCGTGCCGGTCCTGCCCAGCCGCGATCTGGCAGAGACGCTCGGGTTCTGGGGCTGGCTCGGCTTTCGCCGGCGTCGGTGAGCCGCCCGAGACCTACGGCTACTGCATCGTCCAGCGGGACGATCTAGAGGCCGACCCACCAGCCCAGGTCGACGCTCTCCGAAGCCGGCTTGCCGACCGGGTAGCACTGCCAGTGGGGGACGTCGACGCCGGAGAACGTGGTGGTCTCCCACACCAGGCGGTAGCCGCGGAAGGTGCTGCCGGTCAGCTCGTTGCACTCGGCGTTGGCGGCCCGGCGCATCTTGTCGGTCAGCGGTGGGCCGTAGAGGTAGAAGAACAGCGCCAGGACCACCAGGGCGGTCACGATGCCCTTGCGCACCGCCGACATGTGCATCCCCTGGCCGGTCGCGGACACACCCATGGCAGTCTCCGTCCAGGACACGCGGTGGCTTCAAGGCTTCAGACGCGACCACACTAGGGCTGGGCGCCGCCCCGCGCGGGCAACACCGGCAAATCGGGACGAGACTGGCAGCAGCACCCGGTAGGGAGAGGAGTGGTGAGGCGTTCGTGACACGACGTGACGTGGTGGTGCTGGGGTCGACCGGCTCGATCGGCACCCAGGCGCTCGAGATCGTCCGGCGCAATCCGAGCCGGTTCCGGGTCGTCGGGCTGACCGCCGGCGGGCGCCGCCCCGACCTCCTCGAGCAGCAGGTCGCGGAGTTCGCGCCGACCTTCCACGGCACGGGGGAGGACGCCTCGGTCGAGGCCGCCGCGATGGACTGCGACGTCGTGCTCAACGGCATCAGCGGCGCCCTGGGCCTGCGCCCCACGGTCGCCGCCCTCGAGGCGGGCACCACCCTGGCGCTGGCCAACAAGGAGTCGCTCATCATCGGCGGCCCGGTGGTGACCGGCCTGGCGAAGCCCGGCCAGATCGTCGCGGTCGACTCCGAGCACTCCGCGCTCGCGCAGTGCCTGCGCGGCGGTCGCGCCGACGAGGTACGACGTCTCGTCCTCACGGCCAGCGGCGGACCGTTCCGGGGGCGCAGCCGCGACGACCTCCACGACGTCACGCCGGCCGACGCGCTGAACCACCCCACGTGGTCGATGGGCCCCCTGGTCACCGTCAACTCCGCCACCCTGGTCAACAAGGGGCTCGAGGTCATCGAGGCCCACCTGCTCTTCGGCATCCCCTTCGACCGCATCGAGGTCGTGGTCCACCCCACCTCGGTGGTGCACTCGATGGTGGAGTTCGTCGACGGCTCCACGCTCCTGCAGGCCTCACCCCCGTCGATGCTCATCCCGATCGCGCTCGGGCTGGGCTGGCCCGAGCGGATCCCTGGCGCCGCCGCCCCGGTCGACTGGACCAGTCCGGAGGTCTGGGAGTTCACTCCCCTCGACGACGAGGCGTTCCCCGCCGTACGCCTGGCGCGGGACGCAGGCGCCGCCGGCGGGGTGATGCCCGCGATCTACAACGCCGCGAACGAGGTGTGCGTGGCCCGCTTCCTCGACGGCCGGCTGCGGTTCACCGACATCGTGCCGACGATCGAGCGGGTCCTGCGGGACCCCGGCGTACCCTCGGACGAGGAGCTCACGGTGACGCAGGTGCTGCACGCCGACGCCTGGGCGCGTGAGCGAGCCGAGACCCTGCTGGCCGCCCCGGAGACGTCATGATCACCGTTCTGCTGTTCGTGCTCGGCGTGGTCGTCTTCGCCGTGGGGGTAGCCGTCTCGATCGGCCTGCACGAGGTCGGCCACATGGTCCCGGCCAAGAAGTTCGGCGTGAAGGTGACGCAGTACTTCGTCGGCTTCGGCCGCACCGTCTGGTCCACCCGCCGCGGCGAGACCGAGTACGGGCTCAAGGCGATTCCGCTCGGCGGCTACGTCAAGCTCGTCGGGATGCTGCCGCCGGCCAAGGACGACCCGCTCGGCCGGCCGCGGCAGAGCAACACCGGCATGTTCACCCAGCTGATCTCCGACGCCCGCCACGCCGAGGCCGAGCTCATCAGGCCCGGGGACGAGGACCGTCTCTTCTACCGCCTGCCGTGGTGGAAGAAGGTGATCGTGATGGCGGGGGGGCCGACGGTCAACCTGGTCATCGCCTTCCTCCTCTTCGCCGGCATCTTCGGGATCTACGGCGTGCCCGAGCCGACCACCACGGTCAGCGCTGTCTCCGAGTGCGTCGTCACCTCCGACGAGGTGGGGCGCGAGTGCGCGGTTGACGACGAGGTGTCCCCGGCCGCCGAGGCCGGCATGCTGCCCGGCGACCGCATCGTCACCTTCAACGGTCAGGAGATCGACAGCTGGGAGCAGATGGTCCGGCTGATCCAGGACAACGGGGAGGGGCTCGCCACCGTGGTCGTGGTGCGTGACGGGCAGGACCTCACGCTGGAGACGAGCACCACGGTCAACTCGGTGCGCTCGATCGACGACCGCGAGGTCGTCGTCGAGGCAGGCTTCCTCGGCGTCACCCCGACCACGGTCCGCGAGCAGCACGGGCTGCTCTACACGACCGAGCAGATGGGCGTCATGACCTGGGACGTCACCCAGGCGCTGGTGCGACTGCCGGTGAAGGTCTTCGACGTCGCCCAGTCGGTCGTCGGGCTCGAGGAGCGGGCCGACGACAGTCCCGTCAGCATCGTCGGCGCCGGACGCGTGGCCGGTGAGGTCACCAGCGACCAGACCAGCCCGGCCGTCGACCGGCTGGTGTTCCTCGTCGGGCTGCTGGCCAGCCTCAACCTGTTCGTCGGCATGTTCAACTTCATCCCGCTGCTCCCGCTGGACGGCGGCCACATCGCCGGCGCGCTCTACGAGGGCGCACGGCGCGGCGTGGCGCGGATCCGCGGGCGACCCGATCCCGGGTTCGTCGACGTCGCCAAGCTGCTGCCGGTCGCGTACGTCGTGGGCGTCTCCCTGCTGGTGATGGGACTGATCCTCATCACGGCCGACATCGTGGTTCCCATCGAGGTGTAGGTGGGCTCTCCCGCCCTCCGGCTCGCGGCGTCCGAGTAGCCTGACCACGTGACTGCGATCAACCTCGGCATGCCCTCCGCGCCCCCTCCGGTCCTGGCCCCGCGCCGCCCGACGCGCCAGATCAAGGTCGGGTCGGTGATGGTGGGCGGCGACGCCCCGGTGTCGGTGCAGTCGATGACCACGACGCTGACCTCCGACATCGACTCCACCCTCCAGCAGATCGCCGAGCTGACCGCCTCGGGCTGCGACATCGTCCGGGTGGCGTGTCCCTCGGCCGACGACGCGGAGGCGCTGCCGGCGATCGCGCAGAAGTCGCAGATCCCGGTCATCGCCGACATCCACTTCCAGCCGAAGTACGTCTACGCCGCCATCGACGCCGGCTGTGCCGCCGTACGGGTGAACCCCGGCAACATCCGCAAGTTCGACGACCAGGTCAAGCAGATCGCCCGGGCCGCGAAGGACCGCGGCACCTCGATCCGCATCGGCGTCAACGCCGGCTCGCTGGACCCACGCCTGCTGGAGAAGTACGGCAAGGCGACTCCCGAGGCGCTCGTGGAGTCGGCCAAGTGGGAGGCGTCGCTGTTCGAGGAGCACGACTTCCACGACTTCAAGATCTCGGTCAAGCACAACGACCCGGTGGTCATGGTGCGCGCCTACGAGATGCTCTCCGAGGCCGGCGACTGGCCGCTCCACCTCGGAGTCACCGAGGCGGGCCCGGCCTTCCAGGGCACCATCAAGTCCGCCGTCGCGTTCGGCTCTCTGCTCAGCCGCGGCATCGGTGACACCATCCGCGTCTCGCTGTCCGCCCCTCCCGTCGAGGAGGTCAAGGTCGGCATCCAGATCCTGCAGTCGCTGAACCTCCGCCCGCGCAAGCTCGAGATCGTCTCCTGCCCGTCCTGCGGACGCGCTCAGGTCGACGTCTACAAGCTCGCCGACGAGGTGACCGCCGGTCTCGAGGGCATGGAGGTCCCGCTGCGGGTGGCCGTCATGGGCTGTGTCGTCAACGGACCGGGAGAGGCCCGCGAGGCCGACCTCGGCGTCGCCTCCGGCAACGGCAAGGGCCAGATCTTCGTCAAGGGCGAGGTCATCAAGACCGTGCCCGAGTCGCAGATCGTGGAGACCCTGATCGAGGAGGCCATGCGCATCGCGGAGTCCATGGAGGACGCCGAGGGTTCCGGTGGCGCCACGGTCTCGGTCGGCTGACCCGCTCACCTCGCTAGGCTGCGCGGCGTGAGCGCGTCCCGTGGCCTCAGTCACCTGGGCGACCTCCGGGTGCTCGGGCCCGAGGACGTCGACGAGGTCCTCGGGCTGCTCGCGCGCGACCCGGTCGTCAATGTCGTCGCCGACTACCGCACGCGGCTGACGCGCCTGCAGCCGCGTTGGCTGGGCGGTGAGATGTGGGGCTGGACCGAGGGCGGCGAGCTGACCTCCGTCTGCCACGCGGCGGCCAACCTCATCCCGGCGCTGGCCTCGGAGGACGCCGCCCACGCCTTCGCGGTCCGGGCCGTCGAGCGCGGACGCCGCTGCTCGACCCTGCTCGGTCCCGCCGACGCCGTCGAGACCATGTGGCAGGTGCTGTCGCGCTCGTGGCCGACCCCTCGCGACATCCGGCGCGGTCAGCACCACCTCGAGATCCGGTCGGTCCCGGCGGTGGCGCCGGACGCCGCCGTACGGCGCAGCACGCTCGCCGAGATCGACCTCGTCTACCCGGCGGCGGTGGCGATGTACACCGAGGAGGTCGGGATCTCGCCGGAGGCCGGCGGCGGCGCGGCGGCCTACCGGGCGCGGGTGACGCAGCTGATCTCCAAGGGCTGGTCCTTCGTGCGGGTGGAGGACGGCCGGGTGGTGTTCAAGGCCGAGGTGGCCGCCGCGACGCCGCACGCCTGCCAGCTCCAGGACGTGTACGTCGTGCCCGACCGGCGCGGCGAGGGGCTGGCCACGGCCGGGCTGGCCGCCGTCGTCGAGGTGGCGCTGCGTGAGATCGCCCCGGTGGTGTCGCTCTACGTCAACGACTGGAACGCCCCGGCCCGGGCGGCGTACGAGCGGATCGGCTTCGCGCAGACCGCGACCTTCACGACGATCCTGTTCTGAGGCCGGCCGGCCCGGGCCGGTTTCTGGTCACTCCCTGCAGGGGGGTTGGCTTCTGGTCGCTCGCCGCTGTCAGAACGCGCCTTTCCTGCGGCGAGAGCCCAGAACCCCGCCGGCCGGGCGCACCCCCGGTCGTCCGTACGCCGGACCGCGGCCCGTCGGCGCGCTACCTTGCCCAGATGTCCTCACCCTCGCTCCCACGCGACGTCGCCCTGCTGGCCGGCATCTTCACCGTCTCCGGCGTGGCGCACCTGGTCCGGCCGCAGACCTTCGAACCGCTGATGCCGCGCTGGGTCCCGGCCCACCGGGAGGTCATCCTCGGATCCGGCGTCGCCGAGCTCGCGTGTGCGGCCGGGCTGCTGCACCCCTCGTCCCGACCGGCAGCCGGGCTGGCCAGCGCCGCGCTCCTCGTCGGGGTCTTCCCCGGCAACGTCGCGATGGCCGTCGACGCGAGTCGTACCCCGCACACGGCGTACAAGGCAGCGACCTTCGCGCGGCTGCCGCTGCAGCTGCCGCTCATCCGCATCGCCCTCCGCGCCGCCGGCCGCTGAGGGACGTCCCGGGGGCGGGTTCCTGGTCACCCCCCGCAGGAAACGCGCGTTCTGCCTGCGGGCAGCGACCACAAGCCGGCCCCCCGACAGGGAGTGACCAGAACCCGGCCCACGCCCGCCGGGAAGCGTGGTCGTGAGCACCCCGAACCCGTGGGTAGCCTTGCGCCCATGGTTCTCCGCATGTCGACCCTCTTCCTCCGCACCCTCCGAGAGGACCCGGCCGACGCCGAGGTGCCGAGCCACCGCCTGCTGGTGCGGGCCGGCTACATCCGTCGCGCCGCTCCCGGCATCTACTCCTGGCTGCCGCTCGGCCTGCGGGTGCTGCGCAACGTCGAGGGGATCATCCGCGAGGAGATGAACGCGATCGGCGCCCAGGAGCTGTCGTTCCCGGCGCTGTTGCCCCGCGAGCCCTACGAGGCCAGCAACCGCTGGACGACGTACGGCAGCGGCATCTTCCGGCTCCAGGACCGCAAGGGCGGCGACTACCTGCTCGGGCCCACGCACGAGGAGATGTTCACCCTCGCGGTGAAGGACCTGTTCTCCTCCTACAAGGACCTCCCGGTCTGGCTCTACCAGATCCAGACGAAGTACCGCGACGAGGCTCGTCCGCGTGCCGGCCTGCTCCGCGGCCGCGAGTTCATCATGAAGGACTCCTACTCCTTCGACACCACTGATGCGGGCCTCGACCGCTCCTACGCCGCCCACCGCGCGGCGTACATCAAGACGTTCGACCGGCTCGGCTTCGACTACGCGATCGTCAAGGCGACCAGCGGCGCGATGGGCGGCTCGAAGTCCGAGGAGTTCCTCGCCAAGGCCGACGTCGGCGAGGACACCTACGTCCGCTGCACGACCTGCGACTACGCCGCCAACGTCGAGGCCGTCGCGGTCCGCGCGCCCGCCCCCGTGGCGTACGACGACGCCCCGGCCGCACACGCCGAGCAGACGCCCGACACCCCGACCATCGAGACCCTGGTCGACCACCTCAACGAGAAGCTCCCGCGCGACGACCGCCCCTGGGTGGCCGGCGACACGCTCAAGAACGTCCTCGTCGTCCTCAAGCACCCCGACGGCACCCGCGAGCCGCTCGCCATCGGCGTGCCCGGTGACCGGGAGGTCGACCAGAAGCGCCTCGAGGGCCAGCTCGAGCCGATCGAGGTCGAGCCGATGGACGAGACCGAGCTCGGCAAGCACGAGGCACTCGTCAAGGGCTACATCGGTCCCGAGGCGCTGGGGGAGACGTCGGCATCGAAGATCCGGTACGTCGTCGACCCCCGCGTCTCCGAGGGCACCCGCTGGGTGACCGGCGCCAACGAGCCCGGCAGCCACGTGATCGACCTGGTCGTGGGACGCGACTTCACGCCCGACGGCACCATCGAGGCGGCGGACGTGCGCGACGGCGACGACTGCCCGAACTGCGCCGAGGGCACCCTCGAGTCCGCCCGCGGCATCGAGATGGGCCACATCTTCCAGCTCGGCCGCTGGTTCGCCGAGGCGCTCGACCTCAAGGTCCTCGACGAGAACGGCAAGCTGGTCACGGTCACGATGGGCTCCTACGGCATCGGTGTCACCCGCGCGGTGGCCGCGATCGCGGAGGGCAACAACGACCAGCTCGGGCTGATCTGGCCCCGGGCGATCGCGCCCGCCGACGTCCACCTCGTGGCTGCCGGCAAGGACGGCGAGATCTTCGAGACGGCGGCGCGGATCGCCGAGGAGCTCTCGGCCCGTGGCGTCGACGTCCTGTACGACGACCGCACCGGCAAGGTGAGCCCCGGCGTGAAGTTCAAGGACGCCGAGCTCATCGGCGTCCCCACCATCGTGGTCGTCGGGCGGGGCCTGGCCGACGGGACCGTCGAGATCAAGGACCGAGCCACCGGCGAGCGCGAGGAGGTCGCGGTGGACGCCGTGGTCGACCGCGTGGTCGCGGTCGTCCGGGGCTGAGTGTCGTGAGCGCAGCGGTCGGCGGGGGAGCGCTCGACGCCGTCATCTTCGACTGGGGTGGCACCCTGACGCCGTGGCACACCGTCGACTTCGACGCCGAGGCCGCGGCGCTCGCCGAAGCCGTGGTCGACCCGCACCCGGAGGCCCACCGTCACCTGCGCCGCGCCGGTGACAGCGTCTGGGGTCGAGCCCGCGACGAGCACCGCAGCGGGACCGTGGCCGATGTGTTCGCCGAGGCGGGGCTGACCCACGACGACGGCCGGCTGACCGCCTACCGGGAGTTCTGGGAGCCCCACACCCTGACCGACCCCGCCGTGCCGTCTCTCTTCAGCGGGCTGCGCGGCCTCGGGCTGCGCGTCGGCATCCTGTCCAACACCATCTGGCCGCGCGACTGGCACGAGCACGTGTTCGCCCGCGACGGCGTCGACCACCTCATCGACGGCGCGGTCTACAGCAGCGAGATCCCCTGGACCAAGCCGGCCCCGCAGGCGTTCGAGGCGGCGATGGCCGCGGTCGGTGCCACCGACCCGCGACGCTGCGTCTTCGTCGGCGACCGGCTCTTCGACGACATCTGGGGCGCCGGCCAGGTCGGCATGCGCACCGTCCACGTGCCCCACTCGGACATCCCGGTCGAGCAGCACGGCCACACCGAGGGCGAGCCGGACGCGGTCGTCCACGAGCTCGGCGAGCTGCTGGGCATCGTGGAGGCCTGGCACCGCGGCGGCCGCCGCGGGACAACGCGCGAGCGCGGCGACGTACCGCAGTGACGTCTCGGCCGTACTCCCGTGCCGTTTCGTGCGTACCGCAGTGGCGTCTCGCGGGGAGGTGAGGGGTCAGAGATCGGGGGCGCCGGGCCAGGTCCGGGTCGGGGCGCCGAAGGTGACGCTGCGCAGGCTCGCGTCGGTGAGCAGGCTGATCGCGAGGCGACGGAGATCGTCCTCGGAGGAGGCCACCAGCTGGGAGTAGACCTCGGCGCAGCGCAGCTCGACACGGCGCGCGGCCGCGGTGAGGGTGGCCAGGGAGCGGTCGGGGGCGTCCACGACGTAGGCCGCGGCGGCCGGCTCGGGGTCCGCGCCCCGGTCGGACACGAGCGAGCGGAGCTGGTCGCGCCGGGCGCGGTGGGCGTCGTACGCCGAGCGGAACCGGGCCGAGGTCTCGGGGTAGGAGCCCGCCGAGAGTCGACCGCCCACCACGCCGTAGGTGTAGACGGCGACGTGCTCGGCCGCCAGAGTCTCTTGCAACGCCTCGAGCGGGGTCATCCGCCGGCCCCCGATCCGCTCCCCGCACCGGCGTCCGGCGAGGCCTGGGCCAGCAGCTGCTCGAGCTGCGCCGAGGCCGCGGCCATGCTCGCCACGACTCGGGCCAGGGCTCCACTGCGCGCAGCCACCGCGGTCGTGACGTGTTCGGCGGACAGTCGTGCCTCGCCCCGCGCCGCATAGGTCAGCGCCTGCTGCGGCTGCCGCGGCACCGCGACCGGTTCCTCCATCGGTCGCGGGTCGTCGCCCGTTCCCTGGCCCGTCGTGCCGCGCAGCAGGCGCACGTGGGCCTGGTGGGTGGCCAGCGCCTGGTCGGTCACGCTGCGGAGACGCGGGTGCCGCTTGCGCACCAGCTCGATGGTCTCGAGAGCGACAAGCTCGCCGACCAGCGCGACGGTGACCAGCCGCTCGTCGCTCGTGAGGTCGTCGTCACGTCCGCCGCTCGCGTCGGCGCCGCCAGGGACGGCCGTGCCGACTGCGCGCAGGCCGCAGCCGCTCAGCAGGAGCGCGGCCGACCCGCCGAGCGAGGCCAGCGCGACGACGACGGTCCGGCGGTCCACGCCCCGCACCCTAGTCGCTCGCGGCAAGCGTCGTATCAGGCCACGCGGTAGGACAGCAGCACGTAGCGCGCCTTGGTGAACTTCATGCCCACGATGAACTCGGCGTTCTTGAACGCCTCGTTCTCGTTGCGGTAGGTGCCGTCCTCGAAGTACGAGCGCGACGCGGGGATGTCGATGACGGCGGTCGACTCGAAGGTCGCGGGGGCTCCGGCGGCCTTCACAGTGATCTTGTCCACGGTCGCGCCGGGGAAGTCGACCGCCCACTCCTGCTTGCTGCGCTTCGCGAGCTCCTTCTCCAGCTGCCGGCAGCCCTGGCAGCTGCTGCCCTTGGCGCTGAGGTCGGTCACGGCAGCGGCATCGTTGGTCGCCAGCGCGTAGCCCCAGCGCTCGACGACGAACTCGGTGAAGGCCTTGCGCCCGTCGGGGGTGTTGCGCGCCTTCGGCGCCTTCGGCAACGCCAGCTCCTCGTCGGACTCGTCAGCGGCCTCCTCGGCCTCCGCGGTTCCCTCCGACGCCGACTCAGCGGGCGACGCGCCGGCCGACGCGCCGGGCGACTCGCTGGGAGTCGCGCTGGTCGCGTCCGTGGAGTCGGAAGCAGGCTCGTCGCCGCTGCAGCCGGCCAGCACCCCGACCCCCAGGAGCACGCCCACGGTCAGCAACGAGGTGACGGGGGCCGAGCGGGGCCGGCGGGTGGCGGTCAGAGAGGCGGGCATGCTCTCGAGAATAGGGGCGTCGAGGACCCCGGAGGACGGTTTCGTGGTCAGCCGACCCGCCTCCGGTCGGCTACGCTCGGACTCACGACGACAGGGGCGTGAGACGCCCGTCGTACGCACCGAACACCCCACAACTGGAGAGGCGGACGAGACCTGTGGCAAACGACCAGACGCGCCAGCGCCTCACCGAGGGACTCACCGACCCGCTGCTCGAGCTGGGCCTCGACCTCGAGGCGGTGCAGGTCACGCCCGCCGGTCGGCGGCGCGTCGTGCGCGTCGCCATCGACCGCGACGGCGGGGTCACCCTCGACGACGTCGCGGAGGCCACCAAGCTCGTGTCGCAGCACCTCGACGAGGGGGGCCCCCTGGCGAGCGTGCTCGGCGAGATGGCCTACACGCTCGAGGTGACCTCACCCGGCATCGACCGACCGCTCACGTTGCCGCGCCACTGGCGCCGCAACGAGGGCAGGCTCGTCAAGGTCACCGACCACGAGGGCGCGAGCACCACCGGCCGCATCGTGGGTCACGACGACGACGGGGCCGACCTCGACGTCGACGGTGAGCGTCGCCGCGTCGCCTACGACGCCATCGCGTCCGCCCTCGTCCAGATCGAGTTCAACCGGAAGGAGAGCTGACCCATGGACATCGACCTGTCCCTGCTGCGTGTCCTGGAGCGCGAGAAGGAGATCAGCTTCGACATCCTCATCGACGCCCTCGAGCAGGCGCTGCTGACGGCCTACCACAAGACGAACGGCGCCCAGAGCGAAGCGCGGGTCAAGATCGACCGTCAGAACGGCCGTGTCAGCGTCCTCGTCGCGGAGAAGGGGGAGGACGGCGAGCGCGTCGGGGAGTACGACGACACCCCGGACGGCTTCGGCCGCATCGCCGCGACGACGGCCAAGCAGGTCATCCTCCAGCGGCTCCGTGACGCCGAGGACGACCTGCGCTTCGGGGAGTTCTCCGGGCGCGAGGGCGACATCATCTCCGGTGTCATCCAGCAGGGCCGGGACCCGCAGGACGTGCTCGTCGACCTCGGCAAGCTCGAGGCGTCGCTGCCGCTCGCCGAGCGGGTGCCCGGCGAGCGCTACGAGCACGGCACCCGGATCAAGGCGCTCGTGGTCAGCGTGCGCCGCGGCATGCGCGGCCCGCAGGTGCAGCTGTCCCGCAGCCACCCGAACCTGGTCAAGAAGCTGTTCGCGCTCGAGGTGCCCGAGATCGCCGACGGCACCGTCGAGGTCTGCGCCATCGCCCGCGAGGCAGGTCACCGCACCAAGATCGCGGTGCGTACGACGGTCCCGGGGGTCAACGCCAAGGGATCCTGCATCGGCCCGATGGGTCAGCGTGTGCGCAACGTCATGCACGAGCTGCACGGCGAGAAGATCGACATCGTGGACTGGTCCGAGGACCCCGCCGAGCTCGTCGCCCACGCGCTGTCCCCGGCGCGGGTCAGCAGCGTCCAGATCGTCGACCTCGCCAACCGCTCGGCGCGGGTGATCGTGCCCGACTACCAGCTCTCGCTGGCCATCGGCAAGGAAGGGCAGAACGCCCGCCTGGCGGCCCGGCTGACGGGGTGGCGCATCGACATCCGGTCCGACGAGGCCCCCGACGGGCCCCTGACCCGTCGCTGAGCCCCACGGGGGTCGGCGAGCGGAACGGGTTTCGGCATACCGGCCCGGGACGGCTAGACTGGTCCGGTAGCCCGATCGCCTCGTCCCCGAGGGTGTTGACGATGACGTCCCGTCCAGTCCGCACCTGCGTGGGGTGTCGTCGCCGGGCTGCCAAGACCGATCTGTTGCGCGTCGTCGCCGAGGATCAGGGTCACGGCCTCGTGCTGGTGCCCGACCCCACGGCACGTCGGCCGGGACGGGGGGCCTACCTCCATCCCGACGAGGACTGTCTCGCACAGGCACTGCGTCGCCGAGCCTTCACCAGGGCACTCCGGGTCACCCCGGGGCCGGGTGGGGGACCGGACGGGGCGAGCCTGGGACGTCATGTGCAACAGTTGTCGGCGAAGTGAGACCAGCCGGTAGGGCGCGGACGGCGACGTCAGCGCCCGGCCGAGCACCGACCGTGACAGCACCAGACGGAAATGGAGCAACAGCTCATGAGCACTCGATGAGTACTTCCCGATGAGCGTGCACACCAGCTAACGGTCCCAGCCACCAGGGCTCGGACCAGAAGGAGAAGCGTGGCTAAGGTCCGAGTCCACGAGCTCGCAAAAGAGTTCGGAGTGGAGAGCAAGGTCGTCCTGACCAAGCTCAAGGAGATGGGCGAGTTCGTGAAGTCGGCGTCGTCGACGATCGAGCCCCCGGTCCAGAAGAGGTTCAACGACGCCTACGGCGCGGAGCTCCGCGCCGCAGCCGAGAAGAAGGCAGCCCGCAAGGCGCCCGCCAAGAGTGCCGCGGCGCCGGCGGAGTCGACTCCCGTGGAGCAGGCCCCGAGCGGCGACACCGCCGCCCCGGCGGCTGCGTCCACCGAGTCGCCGGCCGCTGCGGCCGCTCCGGCGTCCCCCGCGCGGTCCGCCAGCCCCGGCCCCCGGCCCGGCCCGGCCCGCAAGGCCACCGAGCCCGAGCCGGTCGTCGAGCAGTCCGAGCCCGTCGCCGAGCAGCCCGCTGCTGCCGCGCCGGCACCCGTCGAGCCGGCTGCGGCCGACGCCGGTCAGCAGCCCGCCGCGGCGGCAGCGGACACCGACACGGCTGCCGGCGACGCGCCCGCCGAGGGCGGCGCCAGCGCCGGTCCCCGGCCCGGTGGCGGCCCCAAGCCCGGCGCCCCGCGCCCCGGCAACAACCCGTTCGGTCAGACCCAGGGCATGGGTCGCCGTCCCTCCCCGCCGCCCGGCGCCGCACCGCGGCCCCCGGCCGCGCGTGAGCAGGGCGGCCCCGCGGCCGGCACCCCCGGCCGCACCGGTGGGCTCCCCGCCGGCGGCGGACGTCCGGCTGCACCCAGCGGTCGTCCGGGCATGCCCCGTCCCAACCCGGCCATGATGCCGAAGTCGCCGACCCCGTTCGGTCCCGGCGGCGGTCGTGGTCCTGGCGGCCCTGGTGGCCGCGGCCCTGGCGGTCCTGGTGGTGGTCCCGGTGGACCTGGCGGTGCCCGCGGTGGCGCTCCGGGTCGCCCCGGCGGCGCTGGAGCCGGTGCTCCCGGCGGCGGTCGCCCCGGTTTCGGTGGCGGTCCCGGTGCCGGTGGCGGTGCCCCCGGTCGCCCCGGCGGCGGTGGTCGCCCCGGCGGCGGTGGACGTGGACGGCCCGGAGGTGTCGGTGGTGCCTTCGGTCGCCCTGGTGGCCCGTCGCGTCGCGGACGCAAGTCGAAGCGTCAGCGTCGTCAAGAGTTCGACCAGATGGAGGCGCCGACGATCGGCGGCATGCGCGTCCGCAAGGGCAACGGTGAGACCGTTCGCCTGGCCCGCGGCGCCTCGCTGACCGACTTCGCCGAGAAGATCGGCGTCGACCCGGCCTCGTTGGTCCAGATGCTGTTCCACCTCGGTGAGATGGTCACCGCGACCGAGTCGGTCAACGACGCGACGCTGGAGCTGCTCGGCGACGAGCTCAACTACGTCGTCGAGGTCGTCTCGCCCGAGGACGAGGACCGCGAGCTGCTCGACTCCTTCAACCTGGAGTTCGGCTCCGACGAGGGCGTGGAGGCCGACCTGGCCGCCCGTCCTCCGGTGGTCACCGTCATGGGTCACGTCGACCACGGAAAGACCAAGCTGCTCGATGCGCTGCGCAACGCCAACGTGGTCGCCAAGGAGGCCGGTGGCATCACCCAGCACATCGGCGCCTACCAGACCGTCGCGGTCGTCGACGGCAACGAGCGTCCCATCACCTTCATCGACACCCCCGGTCACGAGGCGTTCACCGCCATGCGTGCCCGTGGTGCCCAGGCCACCGACATCGCGGTGCTCGTGGTCGCGGCGGACGACGGCGTCATGCCGCAGACGGTGGAGGCGCTCAACCACGCCAAGGCGGCCGGTGTCCCGGTCGTGGTCGCGGTCAACAAGGTCGACAAGGAAGAGGCGGACCCGACCAAGGTCCGCGGCCAGCTGACCGAGTACGGCCTGGTGCCCGAGGAGTACGGCGGCGACACCATGTTCGTCGACGTCTCGGCCAAGGCCGGGCTCAACATGGAGGGCCTCCTGGAGGCCATCGTGCTGACCGCCGACGCCTCGCTCGACCTGCGGGCCAACCCCGACCAGGACGCCCAGGGCCTCGTGGTCGAGGCGCACCTGGACCGCGGTCGCGGTCCGGTCGCCACGATCCTGGTCCAGCGCGGCACCCTGCGCGTGGGCGACTCGATCGTCGCCGGCCCGGCCTACGGCCGTGTCCGTGCGATGCTCGACGAGCACGGCGACAACATCGAGCAGGCCGACCCGTCGCGTCCCGCGATGGTGCTGGGCCTGACCGCCGTCCCCGGCGCCGGTCAGAACTTCCTCGTCGTCGAGGACGACCGCATCGCCCGTCAGATCGCCGAGAAGCGGGAGGCGCGCGAGCGTGCCGCCCTGCAGGCACAGCGTCGGGTCCGCCGCAGCCTCGAGGACTTCATGAAGTCCATGGAGGAGGGCGAGAGCCAGGAGCTGAACCTGATCCTGAAGGGCGACGTGTCCGGTTCGGTCGAGGCGCTCGAGGACTCGCTGGCCAAGATCGACGTCGGCGAGGAGGTCTCGCTGCGCGTCATCGACCGCGGTGTCGGTGCCATCACCGAGACCAACGTGATGCTGGCCGCCGCGTCCAACGCGATCATCATCGGCTTCAACGTCCGGCCCCAGGGCAAGGCGACCGAGGTGGCTGACCGCGAGGGCGTCGAGATGCGCTACTACTCGGTGATCTACCAGGCCATCGAGGAGATCGAGGCCGCGCTCAAGGGCATGCTCAAGCCGGAGTTCGAGGAGTCCCAGCTCGGCACCGCCGAGATCCGGGAGATCTTCCGCTCCAGCCGCATCGGCAACATCGCCGGCTGCATGGTCACCGGCGGTGTCATCAGACGCAACGCCAAGGTGCGCCTGCTGCGCGACGGTGCCGTCGTCGCCGACAACCTCGACCTGGCCTCGCTGCGACGCGAGAAGGACGACGCGTCGGAGGTCCGTGAGGGCTTCGAGTGCGGTCTGGTGCTGCGCAACTACCAGGACGTCAAGATCGGCGACATCGTCGAGGCGTTCGAGATGCGCGAGATCCCGCG
>CAVQOY010000015.1:0-69901 GCA_963714625.1 uncultured Actinomycetota bacterium
ACTCGACGCCCTCGCGTGATCGCTCCGCGAAACGAAAGGAGATCCCTGTGGAGGGACCCGTCATCTCTGCTGTCGAGACTGTCCTCGACAACGGCAAGTTCGGCACGCGCACCGTCAAGTTCGAGACCGGCCTGCTGGCCCGTCAGGCGGCCGGCTCGGTCACCGCCTACCTCGACGACGACACGATGCTGCTCTCGGCCACCACGGCCGGCAAGCACCCCAAGGACCACTTCGACTTCTTCCCCCTGACGATCGACGTCGAGGAGCGGATGTACGCCGTGGGCCAGATCCCCGGCTCGTTCTTCCGCTCCGAGGGTCGTCCCGGTGAGGACGCGATCCTCACCTGCCGCCTGATCGACCGCCCGCTGCGCCCGACCTTCAAGAAGGGTCTGCGCAACGAGGTCCAGGTCGTCATCACCGTGCTGGCGCTCGACCCCGACCACCCGTACGACGTGCTCGCGATCAACGCCGCGTCGCTGTCGACCCAGCTCTCGGGCCTCCCGTTCTCCGGCCCCGTCGGCGGCGTCCGCGTCGCCCTCATCGACGGCCAGTGGGTGGCCTTCCCGACCCACAGCCAGCTCGAGGACGCCGTCTTCGACATGGTCGTGGCCGGCCGCGTCACCGACACCGGCGACGTCGCCATCATGATGGTCGAGGCCGAGGCCACCGAGCAGACCTTCAACCTGGTCCACAGCGGCACCGCCGCCCCGACCGAGGAGAAGGTCGCCGAGGGTCTCGACGCCGCCAAGCCCTTCATCAAGCAGCTGGTCGAGGCCCAGGTCGAGCTGGCCAAGCAGGCCGCGAAGCCGGTCCAGGACTTCCCGATCTTCCTCGACTACGAGGACGACGTGTACGCCGCGGTCGAGTCCGCTGCCGGGTCCTCCGACCTGGCGCAGGCGCTGACCATCGCCGGCAAGGCCGAGCGCGAGGAGCGTCTCGACGCCGTCAAGGACAGCGTGCTGTCGAGCGTGGCCCCGCAGTTCGAGGGCCGCGACAAGGAGATCGGTGCGGCGTTCCGCGCGGTCACCAAGAAGCTGGTGCGCGACCGCGTGCTGCGCGACAAGGTCCGCATGGACGGCCGTGGCCTCAGCGACATCCGCAGCCTCACCGCCGAGGTCGGCGTGATCCCGCGTGTCCACGGCTCGGCGCTGTTCGAGCGCGGCGAGACCCAGATCCTGGGGGTCACCACGCTGAACATGCTCACCCTGGAGCAGAAGCTCGACACGCTGTCGCCGGAGAAGTCGCGCCGCTACATGCACAAGTACGTCTTCCCGCCGTTCTCCACCGGTGAAACCGGTCGGGTCGGCTCCCCGAAGCGTCGCGAGGTCGGTCACGGTGCGCTCGCGCGCCGCGCCATCCTGCCGGTGCTGCCCACCCGCGAGGAGTTCCCCTACGCGATCCGCCAGCTCTCCGAGGCCATGGGCTCCAACGGCTCCACCTCGATGGGCTCGGTCTGCGCCTCGACGCTGTCGCTGCTCCAGGCCGGTGTTCCGCTCCGCGCCCCCGTGGCCGGCATCGCCATGGGCCTCATCACCGGTGAGGTCGACGGCAAGGACGAGTACGTCGCGCTGACCGACATCCTCGGTGCCGAGGACGCTTTCGGTGACATGGACTTCAAGGTCGCCGGAACCCGTGAGTTCGTCACGGCTCTGCAGCTCGACACCAAGCTCGACGGCATCCCCGCCGACGTGCTGGCCGGTGCGCTGACCCAGGCCCGCGACGCCCGCCTGGCGATCCTCGACGTGATGGCCGAGGCCATCGACGCTCCCGACGAGATGAGCCTGCACGCCCCGCGGATCATCACCGTGCGGATCCCCGTCGACAAGATCGGCGAGGTGATCGGGCCCAAGGGCAAGGTCATCAACCAGATCCAGGACGACACCGGTGCGTCGCTGTCGATCGAGGACGACGGCACGATCTACATCGGCGCCACCAACGGCGAGGCTGCCGAGGCCGCCCGCCAGGCCGTCAACGCGATCGCCAACCCGACGATGCCCGAGGTCGGCGAGCGCTACCTCGGCACCGTCGTCAAGACGACGAACTTCGGTGCGTTCGTCTCGCTGCTGCCCGGCAAGGACGGCCTGCTGCACATCAGCAAGCTGCGTGGCCTGGCCGGCGGCAAGCGTGTCGACGCCGTCGAGGACGTCGTCTCGGTGGGCCAGAAGCTCCAGGTCCAGATCGCCGAGATCGACGACCGCGGCAAGCTGTCGCTGATCCCGGTCGTGGAGGACGACGGCTCGTCGGACTCCGACGACGCGGCTGCCGGCTCGGACGAGGGCTGATCCCCACGACCCGCAAGGTGGTGAACGGAACGGACCCGGTCGATCTCGACCGGGTCCGTTCCCGTACGTCGGCCCCCGCCCCGTTCTCGGCGCGTGTGGGGGAGGCGGAGACGTTGCTCGTGGAGACCGACCACACCGGCTCGGCCGTCTCCACGGTGAGGCGCACCGTCCTGCCGGGCGGGCTCCGCGTGGTCACCGAGTCGATGCCGGGCGTCCGCTCGGCCTCGATCGGCGTCTGGGTCGGCGTCGGCTCGCGCGACGAGACCCCTGCGCTGGCCGGTGCCTCGCACTTCCTCGAGCACCTGCTCTTCAAGGGCACCCCGGAGCGGTCGGCGCTCGACATCTCGGTGTCGCTGGACGCCGTCGGCGGTGAGTTCAACGCCTTCACGGCCAAGGAGTACACCTGCTTCCACGCCCGGGTCCTCGACGTCGACCTGCCCCTGGCCGTCGACGTGCTGGGCGACATGATCACCTCCTCCACGATCAGTGCTGAGGACGTCGAGGCCGAGCGCGAGGTGATCCTCGACGAGATCGCCATGCACGACGACGACCCCGAGGACGTCGTGACGAACCTGCACGCCGAGGCGTGCTGGTCCTCCACCCCGCTGGGTCGCCCGATCGCCGGCACCGCAGAGTCGATCGCGGCCCTCACCCGGGGACAGATCCACCGGTTCTGGAAGCGGCACTACACCGCCGACGGCATGGTCGTGGGGGTCGCCGGCAACGTCGACCACGACGAGGTCGTCGCTCTGGTCCGCGGCTCCTTCGCCCGCAGCGGCTTCCTCGGCAGCCCGGACATCGCACCGGTCGAGACGCCCGAGCCGGCCAAGCGCGCCCGCTCCGGACGCTTCCGTCGCGCAGCCCCCGGCGACGTCCGGGTCACGCGTCCCTTCGAGCAGGTCAACCTGGTGCTGAGCGTCAACGCGCTCGCCCGCGGTGACGACCGACGCTACGCCCTCGGCGTCCTCAACGCCTGCCTCGGAGGCGGGCCGTCCTCGCGGCTGTTCCAGGAGGTGCGCGAGCGACGCGGCCTGGCCTACTCCGTCTACTCCTACGCCGGCCACTACGCCGACGCCGGCATCTTCTGCGTCGGCGCGGGCTGCCTTCCCGGCAAGCTCGACCTGGTCCTCGACGTCGTCCGCTCCGAGCTGCGGCTGCTGGCCGAGTCCGGCCTGAGCGCCGAGGAGCTCGAGCGCGGCAAGGGTCAGCTGCGGGGCGGGCTGGTGCTCGGCCTCGAGGACTCCGCGGCCCGGATGGCCCGGATCGCGAAGTCCGAGCTGCACGGCGAGGAGCTGCCGAGCATCGAGGAGATCATCCGCCGCGTCGACGCCGTCACCCTCGCCGACGTCCACGACCTCGCGCGCACGCTGTTCTCGGGCAGCGAGACCCTCGCGGTCGTCGGTCCGGCGCCGGAGAAGTCGCGCGCGAAGAAGCACTGACACACCACACCCGCGCCGCACGGGCTCGCAGCGGGAACCCGGGCGTCGCGCGGTGCGTCCCACTCGCATGCGACCCACGCTGCGGCGACCTCGTGCCACTCCCGTCCGGGCGTCCACCCTGAGCACGCTCTCCCTCATGGCCGCGCTCACCGGGTGCGGCTCGACCGTCGATGCCGGCCCGGCGGCGTCGACCACCTCCGGCCCGGAGCTGCAGGTGGCGGCCGACGCCCGGGACGAGGTGGACTGCGACGGCGGTCCCGACCGCACCGGCGCGGGCGACTACGTCGACGGCGGCCTCGAGACCGTGCAGGAGGACCCCGCCGCCGCGGTCCAGAACCTGCTGACGGAGAACGACGTCGGGGCGCCGCACGTGGACTACGTCGTGGTGACCCGCAACCGGAGCCGGGCGCTCGTGACCTACGAGGTGGACCGTGAGGTGAAGGTGGCCTTCGTGGTCGAGGACGGCATCACCGACTGGGACGGCAACGACGGCTGGGGCGTGACGTCGTACGCGACCTGCGACCTCGCCGAGATGCCACCTGAGGTCAGCGACGCCGCCGGGATCGACGTGTGGACCGACGCGACAGGGGCTCGGGTGCCCACCTCGCAGGTGCAGTCCTACCCCGGGCCGGAGCACTGCGGCTGGCAGGACCTCACCTTCCTCCAGCTCGGAGACCACCGGGAGGGCCAGCTGTACCTCCGTGACGTCGACGGTGCGCTGGCACGCTCCACGCGCACGTCGTACGCCGAGGAGGTGCCGCTGCCTGAGGATGCGACCGACTCGGGATGGCGGCGCGACGGGCGGGTGCTGTGGCTCGTGCCCGACCGCAGCGCGGCGTTCCTCGCGGCCCCGGACGACCGCGCGAGACCGACGGTGGCCGAACGGTGGCCGGGCGCGGAGGAGCTCATCGGCTGCATGTGAGCGTCGCGCCCTCCGCGGCTCGCTATAGGGTCGTGGAGTGACTCAGGTGCGGAAGGTCGGCGTGCTCGGCGCTCAGGGCAAGGTCGGCCGCGAGGTCTGCGCCGCCGTCGAGGCGGCCGACGACCTCGAGCTCGTGGCGCGCATCGACGTCGACGACGACCTGGCCGACCTGGTGGCGGCGGGCGCCGAGGCGGTCGTCGACTTCACCCACCCCGACGTCGTGATGGCCAACCTGGCCTTGTGCATCGAGCACGGCATCCACGCCGTGGTCGGCACCACCGGCTTCGACGACGACCGGCTGGCCACCCTGCGCTCCCAGCTCGAGGGCCGGCCCGACGTCGGCGTGCTCATCGCCCCGAACTTCTCGATCGGCGCCGTGCTGATGATGCGGTTCGCCGCCGAGGCCGCGCCCTTCTTCGACTCCGTCGAGATCATCGAGCTGCACCACCCGCACAAGGCCGACGCCCCCAGCGGCACCGCCCGCCGCACCGCCGAGCTCGTCGCCGCCGCGCGGCGCGGGGCCGGCACGCCACCGATGCCCGACGCCACCTCGACCGCGCTCGACGGTGCCCGCGGGGCGGACGTCGACGGCGTCCGGGTCCACGGGCTGCGGATCCAGGGCATGGTGGCCCACCAGGAGGTCGTGCTCGGCGGGTTGGGGGAGACCCTCACCATCCGCCACGACTCGATGGACCGGGCCTCGTTCACCCCCGGGGTGCTCACCGGGCTCCGCGCCGTCGCCGACCACCCGGGCCTGACCGTCGGCCTGGAGCACGTCCTCCCTCTCGACTGACCGACCCCCGTCCCACAACCCCCAGGAGCCCGTGTGCCCGTCCCCGCGAACTTCAGCATCGTCACCCTCGGCGTCGCCGACCTCGACGCCTCGATCGCCTTCTACGAGGCCTGGGGGTGGGAGATGCGCGGGGCGCGCCACGACGGGATCGTCTGGTTCAAGACCGCCGCCACGTGGCTCGGGCTCTTCCCGATGGCCGAGCTGGCCGAGGACGTCGGGCTGGACAACCCCTCCGAGCTTCCGGCCTTCCGCGGATCCACGCTGGCCATCAACGTGCTCTCCACCGAGGAGGTCGACGACGCCTTCGCCGTGGTGGTCGCCGCCGGCGCCACCCTGGTCAAGGCCCCGGAGTCGATGGAGTGGGGCGGCTACGCCGGCTACGTCGCCGACCCCGACGGCCACCTCTGGGAGATCTGCTACAACCCGTTCTTCATGATCACCGAGGGCCAGATCCACATCCCCTGACCGTCCCGGTTCCTCGATCTCGCACTATGTGGTGGATCTGCAGGTCATAGACCTGCAGATCCACCACACAGCGCCCCTCGGGGCCGGTCGCGGGCCAACGTGCACAGAACCTTCACGATTCACGGCCCGCTTCGACCCGGTCGGGCTCCTAGGCTCGACGCATGTCAGTCACGGGGCCAGGACCAGGAGCGGGAGCAGCCAAGCGCGTGCTCGTGGTCGAGGACGAGCCGGTCATCAACCAGGCCGTCACCGACCGCATGCGCGGTGAGGGCTACGACGTCGTCCAGGCGTGGGACGGTCCGTCGGCGGTCGCCCGGTTCACCGAGACCGAGCCCGACCTGGTGCTGCTCGACGTGATGCTGCCCGGCTTCGACGGCCTCGAGGTCTGCCGGCGCATCCAGGCCACGCGCCCGGTCCCGGTGCTCATGCTGACCGCGCGCGACGACGAGGCCGACATCCTGGTCGGGCTCGGGGTCGGTGCCGACGACTACCTGACCAAGCCCTTCAGGATGCGTGAGCTGGTGGCTCGCGTCGCCGCCCTGCTGCGGCGCGTGGAACGCGCGGCCGAGCTGGCGGCCGAGCGCTCAGGCACCAGCAGCGTGGTGCTCGACGTGGGCGACCTGAGGGTCGACCCAGCCACCCGGCGCGTCCGGATCGCCGACGCCGAGGTCCACCTGACGCCCACCGAGTTCGACCTCCTGGTCCACCTGGCCGGCAGCCCCGGCACGGTGCTCACCCGCGAGCGGTTGTACGCCGAGGTGTGGGGCTGGGAGAGCGCCTCGGGCACCCGCACCGTCGACAGCCACGTCAAGGCGCTGCGAGCCAAGATCGGGTCCGAGCGGGTGCGGACGGTCCACGGCGTCGGCTACGCGCTGGAGGCCGGGCCCGCGGGCCGGAGCGTGCCGTGAGCAACCGGCTGCTGGACCAGCTGACGTCGGTCAAGGTCAAGCTCGGCGTGCTCGTGGCGGTCAGCGTGACGGTCGCCGCCGTCGTGGCCGCGACCGGGGCAGCGGGGGGCGTGCCGTTCTGGTTGAGCGTGCCCGTCACCGTGGCGCTGGCGCTCGCCGTCACGCAGCTGCTCGCGGTGGGCATGACCTCACCGCTGCGCGAGATGACGGCCGCGGCCCGAGCCATGGCGCGCGGCGACTACTCCGGACGGGTGGTGGCCACCTCCAACGACGAGGTCGGCGAGCTGGCCCGGGCGTTCAACCGGATGGCCGAGGACCTCGCCACGGTCGACCGGCAGCGCCGCGAGCTGGTCGCCAACGTCAGCCACGAGCTGCGCACCCCGCTGACTGCGCTCTGCGCCGTCCTCGAGAACCTCGCCGACGGCGTCGCCGAGCCCGACCCGGTCGCGCTGCGGGCCGCGCTCGAGCAGGCCGAGCGGCTCTCGGCCCTCGCCTCCGACCTCATCGACCTGGCCCGGGTGGACGCGGGCGCGAGCCGGCTGGCACTCGAGCCCCTGCCGGTCCTGGAGCTGCTCGAGCGGAGCGTCGCCGAGGCGCGGGTGATCGGGCGCGAGGTCACCTACGACCTCGTCGTCGAGCCGCCGAGCCTCGCGGTGACCGCCGATCCCGCCCGCCTGCGCCAGCTGGGGGCCAACCTGCTCGACAACGCCTCGCGCCACAGTCCGGCCGGCGGAGTCGTGCGGGTCCGGGCTGCCGCGCACGGCGACGGGTGGCGCCTCGAGGTCTCCGACGACGGCCCGGGCATCCCGCAGGCCGACCGGGACCGCGTCTTCGAGCGGTTCGGCACCCTGACCGAGACCGAGGGGGGAGGGGGAACCGGTCTGGGGCTCGCCATCGCCCGGTGGGTCACCGACCTGCACGGCGGCAGCATCCACGTCGTCGACCCCGAACCGCCGAGCCAGGGGGCGCGGGTGCGCGTCGACCTGCCACACGAGCCGCCGGACGCCCGCCCGATCACCCGACCCGCCCAGGAGGCTGTCATGTCGCCCACCGCCCCGCCCGGTCCCGGCAGCCCCCCGCCGCCGTACGCCGCACCGCCGTCGGCCGGACCGCCGTACACCGGGCCTCCACCCCCGGGTGCGCCGGGCCGCGCGCCCGGCCCAGCACCCGAGCCGGCCATGGACGCACTGTTCGGCAGCTTCTGGCCCGAGGCCGGCCTCCCGGCCGGCGTCCGCGCGGTGCTGGCCAGCCTGGGGGTCGGCCTGCTGGCCGCCGTCGTGCTGCCGTTCCGCGACGCCGGGGTGGGAACGTTCCTCGTGCTGCTGGCCGCGGGAGGGGTGGTGCTCGGTGCCAGCGCGCACCGCCGCTCGGCGTTCACGCTGGCCTGCGCCGGGTTGTGCGGGCTGCTGGCGTCGGTCGCCGTGCTCCGTGACGCCGACTGGATGATCGCGCTGTGCCTGCTGACCGGGGCCGTGCTCTGCGCTGTGGGGGTGGTCCACGGCCGCACCCTGCCGGCGTTCGTCGTCTCCTGCGTCGCCTGGCCGCTCGCCGGGATCCGCGGCCTGCCGTGGCTGGGGCGTTCGGCTCGGGCGATCACCGGCCACGGCAGCAGTGCCGCCGCGCTCCGCACCACGGTCTGGTCGCTGCTCGGCGTCGTCGTCTTCGGGCTGCTCTTCGCCTCCGCCGACGCCGTCTTCGCGCAGTGGGCCGGCGCGGTCGTGCCCGACCTGACGCTGGACACCTTCGTGCTGCGAGGCTTCCTCACCGTCGCGGTGGGCGGCGTCGTGCTGGCGGCGGTGTACCTCGCGCTGAACCCGCCGCGGGTCGAGCCCAGCGAGCGCAGCGTCCGGCCGGTCGCGCACCGCTACGAGTGGCTGGTGCCGGTGCTGCTGGTCGACGCGGTGTTCCTGGTGTTCCTGGGCGCGCAGGCCACGGTCGTCTTCGGCGGCCACGCCTACCTCGAGCGCACCACCGGGCTGACCTACGCCGACTACGTCCATGAGGGCTTCGGCCAGCTGACGGTGGCGACCGCCCTCACCCTGCTGGTGGTGTGGGCCGCGGCCCGCAAGGCGCCCCGGGGGACACCGGCCGACCGGGCGTGGCTGCGCGGCTCGCTCGGGCTGCTGTGCGTCCTGACGCTCGTCGTCGTCGCGTCGGCGCTCTATCGCATGCACGTCTACCAGGAGGCCTACGGCTTCACCCGGCTCCGTCTGCTCGTCGACGTCTTCGAGGGCTGGCTCGGGCTGCTGGTCCTCGGGGTGATGGCCACCGGCGTGGGGCTGCGAGCGCGCTGGCTGCCGCGCGCGGCGCTGCTGAGCGGGACGGTGCTGCTGCTGGGCCTGGCCGCGCTGAACCCCGACGCGTGGATCGCCGAGCACAACCTCGACCGGTACGCCGAGACCGGCAAGGTCGACTGGACCTACCTGCAGGGCCTCTCCGACGACGCCGTACCGGTGCTGGGCGACGTCTCCGGTGACGACCGGGCCTGCGCCCTGGCCGGGAGGGTTGCGGCCGACGACGACTGGCTGGCCTGGAACCTGGGACGCCACCGGGCGGCCGACGACCTGCCGGCCCCGGGCGACGTGCCGCTGCCGGTCGCCGTCTCGTGCGGCGACCGCTGACGCCGGGTCAGACGCGCAGCCAGGCCGAGGTGTCGGCGGGGAGGCGCCCGCCCTCGAGCGGACCGCTGGTCAGCAGCACCTCGCCCGACGGCAGGCCGACGGTCGCGTCGCCCATGTTCGTGACGCAGCGCCAGCCACCGGGCCGCTCCAGGTCGAGCACAGGCGCCCCCGGCGCGGAGTGCCAGGTCAGCTCCTCGGCGCCCTGCAGGTCGTGGCGCAGGTGCAGCGCCTCGCGGTAGAGCGTCAGCGTCGCGTGCGGGTCGCCCTCCTGGGCGGCGACGCTGACCTCGCCGAACCAGCCCGGCTGCGGCAGGTGGGGGGCTGCTGCGCCGAAGCCGTACGACGGGCCGTCGGTCGTCCACGGGAGCGGGACGCGGCAGCCGTCACGGCCCTTGACCGTGTGGCCCGAGCGCTCCCAGGTCGGGTCCTGCAGGGCCTCGGCCGGCAGGTCGGCGACCTCGTGGAGACCGAGCTCCTCGCCCTGGTAGAGGTAGGCCGAGCCGGGCAGGGCGAGCATGAAGAGGGTGGCGGCGCGGGCCCGTCGCAGACCGGCCTCGCCGTCCAGCGTCGGCTCCTGGCCGTCGGTGCCCAGCCAGGCCTCGGAGATCGCGGCCCGGTCGCCCTGGGGGAGCCCGTAGCGCGACGCGTGGCGCACCACGTCGTGGTTGGAGAGCACCCAGGTCGACGACGACCCCGAGCCGTGGTGGCCGTCGAGCACCTCGGAGACGATCTCGCGGAAGGCCGTCGGGTCCCAGGGGGCGTCGAGCAGGTCGAAGGTGAAGGCCTGGCCCAGGCCCGTCGGGTGGGCGTACGGCGCCAGCCGGCTCCGGTGGACCCACGCCTCGGCCACCGCCGTGCGAGGCGGGTCGTACTCGTCGAGCACGCGCCGCCACTCGGCGTACACCTCGTGGACGCCGTCCTGGTCCCACAGCGGGTGGCGCCCGAGGGCCGGTGGGATCGGCGGCAGGTCGGCAGTGGGGGCGAGGGGCTCGCTGAGGTCCTTGATGAGCGAGTGCGCCACGTCGACACGGAAGCCGTCGACGCCGCGGTCGGACCAGAAGCGCAACGTGCGCAGGAAGTCCTCGCGGACCTCCGGGTGGTCCCAGTTGAAGTCGGGCTGCTCGGGGGCGAACATGTGGAGGTACCACTGGCCGTCGGGCACGCGTTCCCAGGCCGGTCCGCCGAAGACCGACTCCCAGTCGCTGGGAGGCTCCGAACCGTCGGGTCCGGTGCCGTCGCGGAAGACGTAGCGCTCGCGCTCGGGTGACCCCGGTCCCGCGGCGAGGGCGGCGCGGAACCACGCGTGCCGGTCGGAGGAGTGGTTGGGCACGATGTCGACGATGACGCGGACGCCGCGCGAGTGCAGCGCGGCCACCAGCTCGTCGAAGTCCTCGAGCGTGCCGAGGACCGGGTCGACGTCGCGGTAGTCGTCGACGTCGTAGCCGCCGTCGGCCAGCGCGGACGGGTAGAAGGGGCTCACCCAGACCGCGTCGACGCCGAGTGAGGCGAGGTAGTCGGCGCGACTGGTGATGCCGCGGACGTCACCGATGCCGTCGCCCGACGCGTCGGCGAAGCTGCGGGGATAGACCTGGTAGACGACCGCCTGGCGCCACCAGTGCTCGTCGTTGCGGGCGGGGGAGACCGGACGTGAGGAGGGCACGGCACGAAACTATCGGGCCACCCCGGAGGCTCCCAAAACGGCGGACGCCGCCGACGGTCCCCCGTCGACGGCGTCCACTCGGTGGCGTGGGACTCAGCTCGCGGGCTGGTTCCGCTTGGGGGCCACACGGATGTCCATGGTGCCGTTGCCGCGCACCTTGAGCACCGTGATGGTCGTGCCGGTCTTCGGCACGTCCACGCTGTACCAGCCCGGCTGGTAACGGCCGGTGTGGTTGCCGGTCGAGGCGTGCCGGTCGCTGTCCGACCAGTACGACCGGGTGTCGTCGAACCGGCGTACGGCGTTCTTGGCCGGGATCGTCGACGGCTTCCCGTCGAGGTGCAGCGTGACCTTCTTCGACCTCTTCAGACCGAACGTGGAGTCGGCGGAGAGGAAGCGCGGACGCATGATGCTGCCGTCCCTGAAGTGGCTGAACTGCGGACGGGCGTCGATCGGCAGGAGCAGCCCGCTGCCGGGGTGCTCACCGACGTTGTTGTCGGTGAAGGACTCGTCCCAGTACCAGACCAGCATGCCGGGCTCGTAGGGGAAGGTCTCCACCCAGTCCGGCCGCGTGCTGCCGAAGCCGAAGTTGTACGCCGTCTTCAGCGACTCGTCGTAACCGTCGTACTGACGGTTCTCCGAGATGTAGGCGTTGAAGAACTTCTGGATCTCCGTGCCGGTGGTGCGCACGAAGCCGTCGAACACCCACCCCTCGTCGGCGGTCTCGGCGGTGCCGATCGGGGTGCCGTCGACCGCGATGTCGTCGACGCGGAAACCCTGCTCCACGTAGGCGCCGTCGGTCTGGTAGCGGAAACGGATCGACTCCGTGTCGGCCGGCAGCGTCGCGGTGAGGTCGGTCCAACCGTCGGTGGAGCCGGTCAGGCCCGTGCCGCTCTCGTTGAAGCCGCTCTCGTCGTCGTCGGGAGCAGCCGACAGGTTGGTCTCGACCGGGGTCCAGTCGCTGCCGTTCGGCGAGGCCTCGACGAAGGCGTAGTCCCAGTTCTCCTCGATCTGGTAGTTGACCTGCGCGGTGAGGTCGGTGCCCTCGATGCCGTCCCTGGTCATCGTGGTGTTGAGGTCGTCACCCTGGGTCGACCAGAACTGCTGGTTCCCCGATGCCGGCTCACCGATCTCGAGCGGGACCTCCTTGTCGGGCAGGACCGTGAAGACGGCCTGCGCACCACCGGTGGAGGCGGGCACGTTCTTGCCGAGCTTGAAGGTGCTCGTCTCGCCGGCGCCGGCCACCTCGTAGAAGGGGCCCTTGCCCTTCTGCTCCTCGAGCCAGCCCAGCTGGAACAGCTCCCACGCGCTCATGTCGGTCGGGTCGTCGCCGATGCCGCTGCGGCTGCCGTCGCCGATGTTGGAGCCCGAGGACATGAGGGTCCAGAAGCCGGTGCTGTTCTCCGCACCGCCGGTGTTGCCGGAAGTGTCGTAGAGGTCGGGCAGGCCCAGGTCGTGGGCGTACTCGTGGGCGAACACGCCCAGTCCGCCGTTCTCCGGCTGGATGGTGTAGTCACCCACCCACACGCCGGTCGGGTTGTTCGGCACCTTCGCGCTGGAGAGGGCGCCGCCGTTGGAGCCGACGTTGACGCCGGTCAGTCCGTTGGGGCCACCGGCCTGGAGGTTGCTGTACCAGCGGTGGCTCCAGATGGCGTCCGAGCCGTACGTCGGGTCGCCTGCGGCCTGATCGCCACCGGCGTGGACGATCTGGAAGTGGTCGATGAAGCCGTCGGGCTCCTGGTAGTCGCCGTCGCCGTCGGCGTCGTAGCGGTCCTGGACGTCGAAGGTGTCCAGGTAGCGGCGGATCTGGGTCATGTTCTGCCCCGCGTCGAGCTGGTTCTGCACCCACACCGCGAGAGCGTCGCGGACGAGGCCCTTGGTGCTGCCGCAGACGACGTCCCCGCAGTAGTCGCGACCGTAGAGCGCCTGGTTGAACGGCACCTTGACCCACTCGGTGACGTCACCGTTCACGGAGTAGCGGCCTGAGGACTGGGTCCGGTAGTACTCCGCCATGCGGTTGAAGTACATGTCCTCGTAGTGGGCGGGGTCGTAGTCGTCCTGCCACAGCGTGGAGTTGTCCTTGAGCCGGTTGGGCTCGGGGATCTCGTTGTGCAGCGGGCCGTCGAACGCCTGCGGCTTGGGCTCGGCCAGCGTCGCGTTGTCGGCGAAGCGGGGGTCGGGGTAGCGCTCCTCGCCGAACTCGGCCAGCACGACGAAGATCCGGTCGGTGCCCTCGAGCTCGAGCGGCACGTTCTGGTTCTGACCCTTGCCCTTGGCGAAGGCCCGCTTGCCCTCGAGCTTGCGCTGGAGCGCGGCCTGCTTCTGAGCGTCGCGCTTGGCCTTGATCTTCAGCGGGTGCTTCGGGGTGTCGTCACCGCTGCGGGGGGCTGCAGCGGGGTCGGCACCGTCCTGGGCGGGGGCGGCCGGTGCCGGGGAGGCCGTGACGAGGCCTGCGGTCAGCAGGCCGGCCGCGGCCAGCAGAGCGGCCGCTCCGCGGCGCTTGGTGCGTGGGATCACGATGTCTCTTTCCTGTTCGGCGATAACGCCTGTTTCCCGAAAAGCGGACGAGATTCGGGACCTTCGCCCGCGGGTGGCGCGGTGGAACGCGGCACCAAGGGGAAACCTTTCGCTCGTCGTGGAGCAGATCCCTAGACCACGCGCTCGATCGTTACCCGACCGTTATGTCCGAATGAGCGGCAAAGTATGCGGTCACACACGGGGCGTTTCGGGCGGGTCGAATGTCCCGAACGGTGCATACCTGCAGGTCAGCCGCTTTCCGGGCCTCCGCTGTCATCGCCGGCGTCGCTCAGAGAAGGCGCACCAGGGCGGCCGCCAGTGCTGCGACGCCCACCACCACGAGGAACGGCGCCCGCAGCAGCAGGGCGACGACGGCTGCGGCGAGGCCGACGAGGCGCGCGTCGAGGACGAGCTGCTGGCCGTCGCCGAGCACCTGGACAGCGATCAGGGCAGCGAGGAGCGCCACGGGCAGCAGATCGGCCACGCGGGCCACCCAAGGCCGCTCGAGCACGGACGCGGGCACCGACAGCCCGGCCAGCTTGAGCAGGTAGCACCCGAGCGCGGCGGCCAGCACGGCGGTCCAGATCACGGGTCCACCTCGTCCGGGCGGGGGGCGGCCCGGGTCGGCAGCAGTCCCAGCAGGGCCACGGAGCTGGCCACCAGCACCGGCAGGCCAGGCGTCACCAGCGGCGCCAGGCCCAGCGCGACCGCTGCGGCGACCACGGCCACCGTGCGGGCGAGCGCCGTGTCCAGTCGCGGCCACAGCAGGGCCAGGAACGCTCCGCCCACCGCGGCGTCGAGCCCGTAGGTTCGCGGGTCGCCGATGCGTTCACCTGCCACCGCGCCGAGCAGCGTGGCGAGGTTCCACAGCACGAAGACCGACAGGCCGGTGGCGACGAACCCGAGCCGTGCCTCGGCCGTCGTCGGCCGGTTGACCGCCATGGCGGTCGACTCGTCGATCACCAGGTGGGCCCCGCTGATGCGCCGGCCCCCTCGCCAGTCGAGCAGGGGAGCGAGCCGGAGTCCGTAGAGGCCGTTGCGGACTCCGAGCAGCATCGCGGTACCGGCAGCCGCGGGCGCGGTACCCCCGGAGGCGAGCACGCCCACGAAGGCGAACTGGGAGGCGCCGGTGAAGACCAGCAGGGAGAGCGCGCAGGTCTGCCACACGTCGAGCCCGGAGGCCACCGAGATCGCGCCGAAGGAGATCCCGTACGCACCGGTCGCCACCCCCACCGCCAGGGCGTCTCCCACGATCCGGCGGCGCGGGGGATCGTTCACTCCGCCCGACACACGGGAGCGGCGGCGAGATGCGCGATCTTGTGAACGACTCACGCGCCGTCGAGGAGGTCGGGGCGTCCGAACATCTCCGCGGTCGCACGGGCCGTCGGGTGGCCCTCGTCGGGGTCGGCCCCGGCGTCCAGCAGCGCGCGGACGACGTCGTCCTCGCCCTTGAAGACCGCGCCGGCCAACGGGCTCTGGCCCCGGTCGTTGAGGCGGTCGACCTCGGCCCCGCGCTCGACCAGTGCCGTCACGAGGCCGGCGTGGCCGTGGTAGGCCGACAGCATCAGCAGCGTGTTGCCCGCGGCGTCGGTCAGGTCGACCGGCACGCCGGCGTCGACGTACGCCGTGAGCCGCTCCTGCTGGCCCTCGCGTGCGAGGTCGAGCATCTGGTGGGCCAGGGCGACGAGGTCCGAGTCAGCAGGCGGGTCGGTGGAGCTCACTCCAAGGAGTGTTCCAGGGCTCGGAAGGCGGCCACACCCAGCCCGGTGCCGAGCGCGAGGAAGGTCGCGAAGGCGACCAGCGTCGAGGGGGTCGCGGGCTGGACGAAGATCAGCACGCCGGCGACGACGCCGGCGAGCAGCGAGAGCGTGGCCATCGCCGTGCGGTAGCGACGCGGCAGGTGTGCAGGTGTGCGAGATTCCACGATCACGTCCGTCCGTCCCGAGTGGCCGCCCCCGTGCTTGACCTGCCCGATGCAGTCCACTGCGACCCCCAGGTTCCCCCCCGGACCCGGTGGCGTCAAACGGTTGCCGTTGTCAGTTGCGGCCTCGAGCGTGGATCACGCGGGCTCGGAGATGTCGGTGTGCAGCCGGACCTGCTTGACCCGCACCGCACCGTCCCCGTGCAGGTCCAGCTCGCGGTGGGCTCCGTCGGGTGCCCAGCCGGCGGAGGTCAGCAGCGCCCGACGCGGGTCGTCGCCGGCGGTCAGCCAGCACACGGCCCGGGTGAAGCGGTCGGCGCGCAGGGTGTCGACGCACGCCTGCAGCAGGCGCGAGCCGTGGCCCTGGCGACGGTGCTCGGGGTCGACGACGAGCTCGCCGATCTCGCCGTCGGAGACCGGGTCGGCGTCGCCGTCGCTCGAGGGGGTGGTGACGGCGAAGCCGCGGACACGGTTGCTCTCGAGCGCCACCAGCACTCGGTTGCGGGCGTCGCCGGGCTTGGCCAGGGCACCGCGCCAGCCCTCGGCGAACTGCTCGGCGTCCATGGCGTCGAGCACGTCGGCCGGCAGCGTCTGGTCGTACTCCTCGCGCCAGGCGCGGACCTGCACCAGACCGATGCCCGGGGCATCCTCCGTCCACGCCACGCGCACGGACAGGTCGGCCGAAGGGAGGTTCATGGAATGCATTGTCGCCGGTGCTAGGTTGCCCGGGTGCAGCAGTACCTCGACCTCCTCCAGCGCATCCTCGACGAGGGCGTGGAGAAGGGCGACCGCACCGGCACCGGGACCCACAGCGTCTTCGGCCACCAGATGCGTTTCGACCTCCGCGACGGCTTCCCGCTGGTGACCACGAAGAAGATCCACACCCGCTCGGTCTTCGGCGAGCTGCTGTGGTTCCTGCGCGGCGACACCAACGTCCGCTGGCTGCAGGAGCGCAACATCTCCATCTGGGACGAGTGGGCTGACGCCGACGGCGACCTGGGCCCCGTCTACGGCCACCAGTGGCGCTCGTGGCCCGTCCCCGACGGCGGGCACGTCGACCAGGTGGCGAAGGTGATCGCCGACCTGCGCCGCGACCCGAACTCCCGGCGCCACATCGTGTCGGCCTGGAACGTCGCCGACATCCCGCAGATGGCGCTCGCGCCCTGCCACGCCTTCTTCCAGTTCTACGTCGCCCCACCCGCCCCTGGTACGTCGGACCGCGGTCGGCTGAGCTGCCAGCTCTACCAGCGCTCGGCTGACGTGTTCCTCGGCGTGCCGTTCAACATCGCCTCCTACGCGCTGCTGACCCACATGGTGGCCCAGGTCGCCGACCTCGAGGTGGGCGACTTCGTGCACACCCTCGGCGACGCCCACCTCTACTCCAACCACCTCGACCAGGCACGGCTCCAGCTGACGCGTGAGCCACGGCCGCTGCCCGAGCTGTGGCTGGACCCGGCCGTCCGCGACATCGACGCCTTCGACCTCGAGCACATCGAGGTCAAGGGCTACGACCCGCACCCCGGCATCAAGGCCCCGATTGCGGTCTGAACGGACGCTCCGGTGACCCCGGGCGGCAAGCAGGTGGTGCTGGTTGCGGCGGTCGCCCGCAACGGCGTCATCGGCGACGGTCCCGACATCCCTTGGAGGATCCCCGGGGAGCAGGCGGAGTTCAAGGCGCTCACGATGGGTCACGTCCTCCTCATGGGGCGTACGACGTACGAGTCGATCGGGCGGCCGCTGCCCGGGCGCACGACGGTGGTGCTGACCCGCGACGCGGCGTGGTCGGCACCCGGCGTCCACGTCGCGCACGACGTACGGACCGCGCTGGAGCTGGCCGACACGCTGCCCGGCGACGTCATGGTGGCCGGTGGTGGCGAGGTCTATCGCGCCGCGCTTCCCCACGCCGACGCGCACGTGCTGACCCAGGTCCACCTCGAGCCGGTCGGGGACGTGACCTACCCCGCGCTGGACCCGGAGGTGTGGGACGAGACCGGCCGGCGCCCGGGCGCGGCGTACGACGTCGTCCGGCTGGAGCGTCGCCGTGCCTGAGGCTCTGCCGACGAGGCATCGGGCCCGGCACCGGATAACCTGACCCCATGGCCGACGACCTCCTCCCTCCCGCCCCGTTCGGGCGGATGCTCACGGCGATGGCGACCGCGTTCCACGAGGACGGCTCGGTCGACCTCGACGGCACCGCCCGCATCGCCGCCCACCTCGTCGACCACGGCCACGACGGTGTCGTGGTCTCCGGCACCACCGGTGAGTCCCCGACCACCACCGTCGACGAGGACGGCCGCATCCTGGCCGCGGTCAAGGACGCGGTGGGGGACCGTGCCAGCGTCGTGGCCGGCGTCGGCACCAACTCAACCGCCCACTCGGTCGAGCTCGCCGAGCAGGCGGCCAAGATCGGCGCCGACGCCGTCCTGCTGGTCACGCCGTACTACAACAAGCCGGGCCAGGTCGGGGTGCTGCACCACTTCCGCACCGTGGCCGGAGCCACCGACCTGCCGGTGATGCTCTACGACGTCCCGGGCCGCACCGCCACGGGCATCGACCTGGCGACGTACGAGGCCGCCACGGAGCTGCCGACCGTGGTGGCCGTCAAGGACGCCACGGGTGACCTGGCCCGTGTCCCGCTGCTGAGGCGCCTCGGCTACGCCGTCTACTCCGGCGACGACGTGTCCACCCTGGGCTTCCTCGCCCACGGCGCGTGCGGCGTGGTGTCCGTGGTCGGCCACGTGGCCGGCCGTGAGCTGTCCGGCATGATGACCGACTTCCTGGCCGGCGACCACGCCCGTGCCCTGGAGACCTTCACCCGGCTGCTGCCGGCGATGGACGCCGTGATGGGCGTCCCGAACTACGGCGCCACCACCTCCAAGGCCGCCCTGCAGCTGCTCGGCGTGCTGGACAACCGCACGGTGCGGGGTCCGCTGGTGGCGCTCGACGAGGCCGAGGTCGAAGCGCTGCGCGCCGGGCTCGCCGCCTCCGGACTCATCTGACCGTCCCCACACCAAGGACCTCTGTGACCCACTTCCACCACGACCTCCCCGACGCGGGGCCCGTCCCGGAGAACGCACTGCGGGTCACCCCGCTGGGTGGTCTCGGCGACGTCGGGCGCAACATGACGGTCTTCGAGTACGCCGACCGGCTGCTGATCGTCGACTGCGGCGTGCTGTTCCCCGAGGAGCACCACCCGGGGGTCGACCTCATCCTCCCCGACTTCGAGTCGATCCGGGACCGGCTCGACCGCGTCGAGGCGCTGGTGCTCACCCATGGTCACGAGGACCACATCGGCGCGACGCCGTACCTGCTGCGCGAGCGTGGCGACATCCCGCTCGTGGGCTCCAAGCTGACCCTGGCGCTGCTGCGCTCCAAGCTGCAGGAGCACCGCCTCAAGGAGACCGTCCAGCATCAGGTCGTCGAGGGCGACACCATGAGCTTCGGACCGTTCGAGCTCGAGTTCGTCGCGGTCAACCACTCGATCCCCGACGCGCTCGCCGTCGCGATCCGCACCCCGGCCGGCATGGTGCTGCACACCGGCGACTTCAAGATGGACCAGCTGCCGCTGGACGGCCGCATCACCGACCTGCGCGCCTTCGCCCGGCTGGGCGAGGAGGGCGTCGACCTGTTCATGGTCGACTCCACCAACGCCGAGGTGCCGGGCTTCACCACCTCCGAGGGCGAGATCGGCCCGGTCATCGACCGGGTCTTCCAGCGCAGCCAGGGCCGCATCATCGTGGCCTGCTTCGCCTCCCACGTGCACCGCGTGCAGCAGGTGCTCGACGCCGCGGTCGCCCACAAGCGCAAGGTCGCCTACGTCGGGCGCTCGATGATCCGCAACATGAACGTGGCACGCGAGCTCGGCTACCTCAACGTGCCGGCGGACACGCTGGTCGACAGCAAGGAGATCGACACGTTCGCTCCCGAGCGGACGGTCCTGATCTCCACCGGGTCGCAGGGCGAGCCGTTGTCGGCGCTGAGCCGGATCGCGCAGCGCACCCACAACTTCGTGCACCTCGAGGAGGGCGACACCGTCGTGCTCGCCTCGTCGCTGATCCCCGGCAACGAGAACGCCGTCTACCGCGTGATCAACGGGCTGTCGCGCTGGGGGGCGCACGTGGTGCACAAGGGCAACGCGCTGGTGCACGTCTCCGGCCACGCCAGCGCCGGTGAGCTCCTCTACTGCTACAACATCGTGCGGCCGCGCAACGTGCTGCCGGTGCACGGCGAGATCCGTCACCTCCAAGCCAACGCGGCCCTGGCCCGGGCCACCGGCATCTCCTCCGAGCACGTCGTGGTCGCCGAGGACGGGATGGCCATCGACCTGATGGACGGCAAGATCGAGGTCGCCGGCAAGGTCCCGGTGGGCTACGTCTACGTCGACGGGCAGTCGGTCGGTGACATCACCGAGGTGCTGCTCAAGGACCGTCGCATCCTGGGCGAGGAGGGCTTCATCTCCGTCATCGTCGTGGTCGACATGGGCCAGGGGAAGGTCTTCGGGGCCCCGGAGATCCACGCGCGCGGCTTCGCCGAGGACGACAGCGTCTTCGACCAGATCAAGCAGCCCATCGTCGACGCGCTGACCGCGGCCATGGCCGAGGGCACCGACGACACCTACCAGCTGCAGCAGACCGTCCGACGCGTCATCGGCCGTTGGGTCGGCGGCAAGCACCGCCGCCGCCCGATGATCATCCCCGTCGTCGTCGAGGCCTGACCCCCCCGCGAAGGGGCGCTGGCGTTCGTGCGAAAGGGCGCTCGCGTGCGCGCGAAGAGGCGCTAGCGATCGCGCGAACGGGCGTTAGCGATCGTTCGAAGGGGCGCTCGCGTGCCTCCGAGTGGGCGGCTCGTGCGTCGCACGGGCCGGCTTCGCCGCAACTGACTCTTCGGAGCGACGTTTGCGCCCTTTCGACGCGACGTTCATGACGCCTCGGCGGCACGCACGCGCCCTTTCGCGCGCACGCGCGCGCCTCTTCGCGCGCACGCGCCCCTTCGCTGGTGGGGGTCAGACGACGCCGACGGTGACGACGCTGCCCTTGGGCAGGGAGCTGCCGCCATCGGCGTCCTGCTCCACCACGGTGTCCAGCCCGATGTAGAGACGCGTCTCGCTGACGTCGATGCCGAGACCGACCGCCTCCAGCTCCTCGGTCGCCGACTCCACGCTCATCCCGGCCAGGCCGGGCACCACCACCATGACCGGCCCCTTGGACACGACGACCTCGATCTGGTCGCCCTTGAACCCGGTGCCGTCGTCGGGGGTCTGGTCCATGACGACTCCCTCGTCGACGGTGTCGCTGTTCTCCTCGGTGATGCTGACCTCGAAGCCCAGCTCGGCAAGCTTCGACTGCGCCCGCTCCGCGCTCCTGCCTGCGAAGTCGGGGATCTCGACGGGACGCTGGCCGCGGCTGACGACCACGGTCACGACGCTGTCGCGGCGCAGCTCGGTGCCGGCGGACGGGTCGACGGAGATCACCCGGCCCTCCTCGACGGTCTCGCTGTAACGCTTCTTCGGCCCCCCGAGGGTGAGGTTCTGCTCGGCCAGGATCGCCTCGACGTCGTCGATCGGCTCGCCCGCCAGAGACGGTACGGCGTACCGCTCGCGGCCCTTGGAGACCACGACCTCGACGGTCCCGCCCTCGACGATGCGGGAGCCCGCCGCGGGGTCGGTCTCGATGATCGAGCCGGCCGGCACCGTCTCGGAGAAGACCCGCTCGGAGACGTCGAGGTCGAGGCCCTCCTCGGCCACCTTGGACTCGGCATCGGAGACGGCGAGGTTGATGACGCCAGGTGTCGAGGTGTAACGCCCGACCGCGAACCACCAGCCGGCGTAGCCCGCGGCCACGGTCAGCAGCGCGACCACGAGCAGCAGCACGAGCCCACGGCGGGGACGCCGCAGACCTCGACGGCGACCGCCGCCGGGCGGGGAGGCCACGCCTGGCGGCGGTGGGCCGGCTTGGCCGGGTACGCCGTTGCGTGGGTCGCGACCCCGCCCGTCGGCGCGTGCGGAGGCGGGCGCTGCGCCCCCGTGGCTGCTGGGGACTGCGCCTCGAGCGACGGGGCCGCGCGCGGGGGCGCCCCGGTCCACCGCCGGCCGCGAGGGAGCCGCGCCCCGGGCGGACGGCAGGCTGCCGGCGGACCGTGTCCCGGCAACGGCGCCCGTGGCGCTCGCCGCCACGGAGACACCGGCTCCGGCGAGACCGCCGACGCGGATGAGGGTGGTGGTCTCCTCGCCGTCGGGCAGCGGCACGTCGTGGTCCACCCGAGCGGACGGCTCGTCGAGGTCGTCCGCGTCGTCGCTGTCGTCGATCCAGGCGCGTGGCGCCACTGCGGCGGCCCCGGCCCGGACGGGTCCGACCCGGTCGCTCCCGAGGTCGACCTCCTCGTCGACGTAGTCGATGCCGTCCTCACGCCCACCACGCCCACCACGCCCACCACGCCCCAGACCGGGCCCGGCCGGAAGCAGGTCGGCGGTCAGCTCCTCGTCCTCCACGACACCCGCACGCAGCGTGGCGGCGACACGACGCGCCTGCTGCAGGAAGACCTTGGCGTCGGCCTGCCGGTGCTCACGCTCGCGTGAGGTCGCCCGGGTCACCAGAGCGTCGACGTACGACGGAAGCGGCTGGGAGGTGCAGGTCGAGGGGGCGACGATGTCCTCGTTGACGTGCTTGAAGGCGATCTGGATCGCACCCTCGCCCTCGTGGGGCTTGCGGCCGGTCAGCATCTCGAAGAGCAGCACCCCGGCGGCGTACACGTCGACGCGCGGGTCGGCGCTGCCGTCCACGATGAGCTCGGGCGCGAGGTAGGAGACCGTCCCGATCAGGACGCCGCGGGTCGCGGTCTGGCTCACGCTGGCGTCGAACGCCCGAGCGAGGCCGAAGTCCGCGACCTTGATGCGACCGTCGTCGGCGATGAGCACGTTCTCCGGCTTGACGTCGCGGTGCACCAGCCCGGCGGCGTGCGCCTCGGACAGGGCGGCCAGGACCGGCTCGAGCAGCGCCAGGGCGCGCTCGGGCGGCATCGGGGCCTCCTCGCGCATGACCTCGCGCAGGGTGCGGCCCTCGACGTGCTCCATCACGAGGAACAGGGCGCCGTCGTCGTCACCCTGGTCGGAGACCGACACGACGTTGGGGTGCGACAGACGTGCCGCTGCGTGGGCCTCGCGGACGAAGCGGCGGCGGAAGTCGGCGTCGTCGCCGAGGTCGCTGTGCATGATCTTGACCGCGCACCCGCGATCGAGGCGCAGATCGAGGGCCTCGTAGACGGTGGCCATGCCTCCGCGCGCGATCTTGGCGCCCACGCGGTAGCGACCCTCGAGGACGCGTCCCGTCATCGGGTCGGCACCTCTCTCCACGACGGCTCCTCCGGTCGTGCGTGGGCCAACGGCCATCACGCAGGAAGGTCGATTCTAGGGTGCCGAGGCGCTGTCGCCCGGGTGCGGAGGCTCCCCGGCGTGCCGCCGGTTGGCTGTGCCCGGGCCGCCGGTGGCAGAGTGTCCGCCGTGAGCGACCCTGTGGAGAACAACGTCCCGGCACCCGCCCCCGACGCGGACCCGATCCGCGACCTCGTCAGCGACTGGTTCGACTGGGCGGCCTGCGCCGAGGCGCTCGGCGTGACCGTCAGCAAGGTCCGTCAGCTCATCAAGGAGCACCAGCTCGCTGCGGTGGTGCCGGCCCCCGGCACGGGTCAGCAGGTGCCCGCGGGCCTCGTCGACGGCGGCGAGATCGTCAAGGGCGTCCCGGGGCTGTGCACCGTGCTCCACGACGGCGAGTACTCCGACCACGAGATCATCACCTGGCTCTACACGCCCGACGAGACCCTGCCGGGTCGCCCGATCGACGCCCTGCGCGAGAACCGCGGGTCGGAGGTCAAGCGCCGCGCCCAGGCGATGGCGCTGTAGGTCGCCCCGGTCCTCGCGACCGCGTGAGACTCAGAGGCTGCGCTGGGTGGCGGCCTGCGCCAGGTCGGCCAGCACCACCCGCGCGTACGACGTGACCGGTGCGGCCTCGAGCGCGTCGAGACAGTCCCGGGTCAGCGCGTCGATGCGCCTCTCCACCTCGGCCGCCGCGCCGGAGTCCCCGATGACGCCCTGGAACCGCGCCACCTCGTCAGGTGTCAGTGGACGCCCGAGCGCGTCGTCGAGTGCGGCGGCGTCCTCGGGGGTGCAGCGGGGAAGCGCCAGCGCCACCAGCACGGTCCGCTTGCCCTCCGAGAGGTCGTCGCCGGCGGGCTTGCCGGTCACCGAGGGGTCGCCGAAGACGCCGAGCAGGTCGTCGCGCAGCTGGAAGGCCTCGCCGAGGGGAAGACCGAAGGCCGACAACGCCTCGACGACGTCGGGGCCTCCGCCGGCCAGCACGGCACCGACATGGAGAGGCCGCTCCACGGAGTACTTCGCCGACTTGTAGCGCACCACCTGCATGGCCTGGTCGATGTCGGCCTCCCCGCGTGCCTGTAGGGACACGTCGAGGAACTGTCCGAGCACGACCTCGCTGCGGGTGGCGTCGAAGACCCGCAGGGCCTCGGCCACGACGTCGGCGGGCAGGCCGCAGCCCCGCATCAGCTCGTCGGCCCACGACAGCAGCAGGTCGCCGAGCAGGACGGCCGCGGCGGCGCCGTACTGCTCCGGCGAGCCGGGCCAGCCGGAGCTGCGGTGGAGCTCGGTGAAGGCGACGTGGGTGGCGGGGTGGCCGCGTCGGGTGTCGGAGGCGTCCATGAAGTCGTCGTGGACCAGGGCCGACGCGTGCAGCAGCTCGAGCGCGGCGGCGGCCCGCAGCAGCGCGGGCCCCTCGCCGGGCTCGGGGTCGCGGACCGCGCGGAAGCCCCAGGTGCAGAACATGGCCCGGAAGCGTTTGCCGCCGGCCACGGAGCGGGTCGCGGCGGCCATCAGCCGGGTGGCGTCGTCGCCGAGGTCGGCGTACTGGGCGGCCTGGGCGTCGACGAAATCGTCGAGCACCGTCTGGATCTCGGCGCGGAAGGACTCGGGGTCCCACGGGGTGGCTGACGTCACCGGCCGAGCCTACGTCGCACCTATCCTGGGTCCATGACACCCGTTCCCCCAGGGCGCTCGGCCCGCCTGTCCGGTGACGGCCGTCGCGTGCGCGACCTGCTCGCGACCGGTGAGCGGTCCTTCTCCTTCGAGTTCTTCCCGCCCAAGGACGCGACCGGTGTGACCGCGCTGTGGAAGGCGCTGCGCGAGCTGGAGTCGCTGCGCCCGACCTTCGTCTCGGTGACCTACGGCGCCGGTGGCTCGAGCCGCGACACCACCATCGAGATCACCCAGCGCATCGCCCGCGAGACCACGATGACGCCGATGGCCCACCTGACCTGCGTGGGGCACACGCGCGACGAGCTGCGCTCCATCGTCGGGGCGTACGCCGACGCGGGCGTGCGCAACGTGCTCACCCTGCGCGGCGACCCGCCCGGCGGTCCGGGCACCGACTGGACCCCCACCGACGGTGGCCTGTCCTACGCCGACGAGCTGGTCGCGCTGGTGCGCTCGCTGGGCGACTTCAGCGTCGGCGTGGCGGCCTTCCCCGAGGGCCACCGCGACGCTGCCGACCTCGACGCCGACATCGCGGTGCTGCGACGCAAGCAGGACCAGGGCGCCGAGTTCGCCATCACCGAGATGGTGCTGCGCGCCTCCGACTACTTCGGGCTGCTCGACCGCGCCCGCGTCGCCGGGGTCACGATCCCGATCCTGCCAGGCATCATGCCGATCACGAACCTGCGCCAGATCTCCCGCATGGCCGAGCTCTCCGGTCGCGACGTGCCGGCTGACGTGGTGGCCCGCGTGACCCGCTTCGAGGGCGACCCCGAGGCTGTCCGTGCGGAGGGCACGGCGATCGCGGCGGAGCTGTGCGAGGAGCTGTTGCGCAACGACGCCCCGGGGCTGCACTTCTACACGCTCAACCGGTCGCGGGCCACGCGCGAGATCTACGCCGACCTGGCGCTGCCCGTCTCCTGAACCCGCCGGTCGAGCCGGAGACCTCAGGCCGGGCCGAGGGCCTCGGCCACCAGAGCGGCGCTGAGCCCTACGAACGGCAGCCAGCCGCCCCCGCCGGTGTGGGCTCCCGCGGCGTACACCCCGGGCAGCGGGGTGCGTGTGGAGAGCCGGTCGCGGATGGTGTTGCGGCCCTGCCACAGCACCCCCGACGGGGAGCCGGACCATCGCTCGACGAGGGCGCGCGGCGACAGGTCGATGTGGACCTCGACGGCGTCGCGGACGTCGAGCTTGTGCCGTGCGAGCGCCCGCATCAGGTCCTCCGAGACCCGTCCGCGCCCGACCACGGTCCACGCGTGGCACCCGGGCGGTGCGTCACCCCCGGTGCGCACGGTGAGCGTGTACTCCTCGTGGACGACGACCTCGGCCGGCAGGTCCGGGACGTCGCCGCGGAGCCCGAGGTGAGTGACGGTCGGCGGGACGGCCGGCATGCTGCGCTGGACGTACGACGCGAGGGCGGGCAGCCGGCGCGGGTCGATCGCCACCACGACGTGGTCCGCGGCGATCTCGCCGGCGGTCGTGCTGACCGCGACCGGACGCGCGTCGGAGGCCGTGCCGGACATGACGAGGTCGAGGGCGGTGACGTCGGTGAGGACCTCGACACGGCGCTCGCCGAGGCGCTTGGTGAGCAGGAGGGCGAAGGCGCCCAGGCCGCCCGGCACCGTCCAGGTGCCGAAGTTCTGCTCGAGGTAGTCCAGGATGCCGAACCAGGCCGGCACGTTGCGGGGGTCGTGGCCGCCCTGGACGGCGTGGTGGGTGGCGAGGGTCCGCAGTCGGGGGTCCTCGAAGCGGCGCTCGACGGCCTTGTGGAGCATGAGCCGGCTGGTCAACAGCTTCTCGGTCGCCTCCGGCAGCCGCTCGATGCCGGCGGACCGCTCGAACCAGTCGCGGCGCAGCAGGTCCCACGCCTCGGCCTGGTCGTGGACGTAGTCCACCCACTGGCGACCCGGGGTGTCCCCGCTGCCCTTGCCCGCCTTGACCGGCCGGCCCTTCTTGTCCTGGGCCGGGCCGAAGGCCTCGTCGACCGCCGCAAGCTGTGCGGCGCGGCTGCCCGAGGGCAGCCGGAGCACGGTGCCGTCGGAGAAGCGGTGCTCACGCATGGGGTCGACCGGCACCAGCTCGAGCTCGCGCTCCAGCGGTCGGCCGGACTTGCGGAAGAGGTCACGCACCACCGCGGGGAGCGCGGTGGTGGCCGGGCCGGTGTCCCAGGTGTAGCCGTCCTGCTCGAGCAGCCCCAGCGCCCCACCCAGCGTGGGGCGGGCCTCGACCAGCGCGACGTCGTGCCCGAGCTTGGCCAGACGAGCGGCCGAGGCGCAGCCGGCCAACCCGCCTCCGAGGACCACCACGCGTGACATGGGGGGACTGTAACGGCCGGGCCTCGAGCGTCAGGAACTCGTCTCAGCCCCCCACGACACGGACGCGGAGCGGCGACGACCGTGCCGAAGGACCCCGGTCGTGACTCGTCCGCAGCCACCCTGCTCGGTGCCGTGCTCAGTTCACCGTGATCTCGGTGGCACCCGTCATGCGCAGCAGCTCGTCGTACGTCGTGCTGAAGACGGCGGCCGGGTGGCCGGCTGCGGCCCAGATCTCGGGGTACTGCCGCAGTGCGGTGTCGAGGTACGTCGGCACCGGGGCCGGGTGGGCCAGCGGCGAGACCCCGCCGATGACCTGGCCGGTGTGGGCACGCACGAAGTCGGGCTTGGCGCGGGTCAGGGGTGGCAGGCCGTGCTCGGCGGCGACCTTGGCGGTGTCGACCCGGTGGGCGCCGCTGGTGAGCACCAGGACCGGGGAGCCCTCGGCGTCGAACAGCAGGCTGTTGGCGATCGCTCCGACCGCGCAACCGAGCGCCTCGGCGGCCAGCGCCGCGGTGTGCACGGTGTCGGGCAGCACCACGATGCGACCGGTGCCGCCGGCCTCGGCCCACGCGGCGCGGAAGGTGGCCATGCCGGGGTGGCCGGGGTGGCCGGGGTGGCCGGGCTGGTCGGAGCGGTCAGGCGCGGGGCTGCTGGTCATCGATTCCTCACCAGGTTCGGGCGACGTGTTGACGAGCTGTCGGGGGAGGGGTGTACCTTCAAGGTGTTCGAACACCTGTTCGAACGATCCGGTGGGAGTGACCTCGACCCCCACTCCCACCGGACACCCTCCCACGGCGGACGGACGGTCCCGGCGCAGGTCCGGGAGTGGCGAAGCGGTGCAGCAGCAGGGGTCGGTGCAGGGGTCGGTGGAGGGGTCGGTGGAGGGGTCGATGACGGCGGAGGTGGCGCGCATGCGCAGGTACGACGACCCGGTCGAGGTGCGACGCGGGATGGTGAGTGGCGAGCAGGGGCCGGTCGAGGGTCCCGAGCAGTTCCTGTGGCACGGCCGGCTGTGGAAGGTCTACGACGTCGTCGGGCACTGGAGGGAGACCGGGGCCTGGTGGCAGTCCCGCGAGGTGGCGCCGGTCCTCGGCGTCGACTCCCCGGCCGCCACCTCCCGGGCGGCCGGTGTCGCGGGGGGAACCCGGGCGGCCGGGGCGACGACCGCGGAGGTGGTGGAGCCGCCGGTCGGTGCCTCCGTGCACGACCTGCTGGGGGAGCGGGAGGTCTGGCGGGTCGAGGCGGGCAGTGGCTCGGCCGCCGGCCGTGGCGTCTTCGACATCGTCTTCGACTGGGCCCAGGGCAGCTGGGTCCTCACCCGGTGCTGGGACTGATCGCGATGACACCTCCGACCTCGCCCACCCTGATCGCGCCGACAGCCGTCGCGCCCCCCGTCCCGTCGGGGTTCGACGTGCCGGCCGCCACCTTCGCCTACCTCACCCGGGCGGCGTCCTCGCTGCAGGAGGCCATCACCACCACCGACGTCGGCATGCGCTACGCCACTGCCCACGTCGCGGCGTTGCGGGCCACTGCCGCGCTGCTCGCCGCGCGCGCCCGACCCACCGCGACGACCGGCCACACCGGTCGCGGCGGACGGTCCCGGGCCCAGCGCAACGCCTGGGTGCTGCTCGCCGACGTGGCCCCGGAGTTCGCCGAGTGGGCGGACTTCTTCTCCGCGGGAGCCACCAAGCGGGCCGCGGCCGAGGCAGGGTCCCGTCGGGCGGTGACCGAGCGGGAGGCCGACGACCTCGTCCGTGACGCCGACCGCTTCCTCGGCCTCGTCGAGGAGTCCCTCGGGCTCACCCGCCACATGCCGCTGCCGGCCACCCTGGTCCAGGTGGGCTGAGCCGGGTGGGGGACCCCTTCGTCCACCTCCACGTGGCCTCCGGGTTCTCGCTGCGCCACGGGGCCTCACCACCGGCGGCGCTGGTGGAGAGGGCGCTCGAGCACGAGATGGACACCCTGGCGCTGACCGACCGCGACGGCACCTACGGCGCGGTCCGCTTCGCCAAGGCCTGCCTCTCCGCCGGCATCAAGCCGGTGCTCGGGGTGGACCTCGCGCTGGCCCCCACCGGGCTGGTGCCGCGGCCCGGGTCGCGGCCCGGGTCGGGGCCCGGGTCGGGGGAGGTCTCCCGGAGTCCGTCACGAGCCCCGTCGCGCGGAGGCGCCTTCCGCGACCCGCGCCTGTCGCGGGTCACCTTCCTGGCCACCGGCCGCGCGGGTTGGGGGGCGATCTGCCGGCTCGTCTCCGCCACCCACCTCGCCGGGCAGCGGGGCGAGCCGGTCTGCTCCCTCGACCTCGTCGCCGAGCTCGTCGCGGGCCGCGGGGTGCTGGCGCTGCTCGGCCCGGCGTCCGAGGTCGGCGCGGCCGTCACCGCACGACGCCCCGACCTCGGTCGGGCCGTGCTCGACCGGTGGCGCGAGGTCCTGGGCTCCCCCGACGTGGTGGTGGAGCTGGTCAACCACCGGGTCGCGGGCAACGGCCCCACCTCGGCCTCGCACGCCGCGCGGATGGCGGGGCTGGCCGCGTCGACCGGGGCCGGGGTGGTGCTCAGCAACGCCGTCCGCTACGCCGACCGCACCGACGCCGTGACCGTCGACGTGCTCGACGCCGCCCGACGGCTGGTGCCGCTCGACGTCCGTCACGTCGACCGGGGCAACGCCGAGGGGTTCCTGAAGTCCGGCAAGGAGATGGCCGCCGTCGCCGAGGAGCTGTGTCGGTTGGCGGGCATGGGCAGCGGTGGGTCCGCGGCCCGTTCCCTGCTGGCCCGGACCCGCGCGGTGGCCGAACGGTGCGCGGTCGACCCCCGTGCCGACCTGGGGCTGGGGGAGGTGCACTTCCCCGAGCTGGAGGTGACCGATCCCGGTGCGCAGGCGTGGAGCGCCGACGAGGTCCTGCGGGTCCGCTGCGAGGCCGGCATCGGTCGCCGCTACGGCAGCGGCCCGCGGCAACGGATCTGGAAGCGGCTCGACGACGAGCTGCAGGTCGTCGGCGGGCTCGGCTTCGCCTCCTACTTCCTCACCGTCGCCGACGTCTGCAGCATGGTCCGCGACCTCGGCATCCGATCCGCGGCCCGGGGGTCGGGAGCCGGCAGCCTGGTGAACTACCTGCTCGGCGTCTCCGGCATCGACCCGTTGCGCCACGGCCTCCTCATGGAGCGGTTCCTCTCCCCACGGCGGCAGGCGTTGCCCGACATCGACATCGACGTGGAGTCCGACCGCCGTCTCGAGGTGTACGACGCGATCCTGGATCGCTACGGCGGGGAGCGCTGCGTCGCGGTCTCGATGATGGACACCTACCGGGTGCGCCACGCGATCCGTGACGTCGGCGCCGCTCTCGGGATGCCCGGCGGGGAGGTCGACTCCATCGCCAAGGCCTTCCCCCACATCCGGGCCCGCGACGCCCGGGCGGCGTTGCGCGAGCTGCCCGAGCTGCGGGCCTCCGGGCTGGGGGAGGAGCGGCTCGGGCTGCTGTTCCGTCTCGCCGAGCGGCTCGACGGCCTGCCCCGCCACATCGCCATGCACCCCTGCGGGGTGCTGCTCTCCGACGCCACCCTGCTCGACCGCACCCCGGTCGAGGCGAGCTTCTCCGGCTACCCGATGAGCCAGTTCGACAAGGACGACGTGGAAGACCTCGGGCTGCTCAAGCTCGACGTGCTCGGCATCCGGATGCAGTCGGCGATGGCCCACGCGGTCGCCGAGATCCGCCGGGTCGACCGTCTCGAGGTCGACCTCGACGACGAGGCCCAGGTGCCCTTCGACGACGAGCCGACCTACGAGCTCATCAGCTCGTCGAGGACCCTCGGGTGCTTCCAGATCGAGTCGCCCGGGCAGCGTGAGCTGGTCGGCAAGTCCGGCCTCGACAGCTTCGAGGACGTGATCACCGACATCTCGCTCTTCCGGCCCGGCCCGGTCAAGAGCGACATGATCACGCCGTACCTCGAGGCCAAGCAGGGCTGGGGGATGCCTACCTACCTCCACGACGACCTGCGTCCGATCCTGGCCGAGACCCGCGGGGTGGTGGTCTTCCACGAGCAGGTCATCGAGATCATCGCGCTCTTCACCGGGTGCGACCTGGCCGAGGCCGACGAGGTCCGCCGCTCTCTCGGCGACGTCGACGGCATGACACGGACCAGGCTGTGGTTCCACCCCCGCGCCATGGCCCGCGGCTACTCGCGGCAGGTCGTCGCCGCCATCTGGGCGGTGCTGGAGGCTTTCGGCTCCTTCGGGTTCTGCAAGGCACACGCTGCCGCGTTCGCGCTCCCGACCTATCAGTCGGCCTGGCTCAAGACCCACCACACCGCGCACTTCCTCGCCGGCGTCCTCACCCACGACCCCGGGATGTACCCCAAGCGCCTCATCCTCGACGACGCCCGCCACTTCGGTGTCGCGATCCTCGGTCTCGACGTCGACGCGAGCGAGGCGGCGTACGTCGTGGAGCGCCTCGACCCCGACGGAGAGAACGACGCCGGGGAGCGGGTCGACGAGGAGCCCGGGGAACGCTCCGGGGAGGCCGGTCCCGTCCGCTACGGCATCCGGCTGGCGCTGTCGGAGGTGAAGGGCATCTCCGGGGCCGAGGTCGCCCGGGTGGTCGCCGCCCGGCCCTACGCGTCGCTGACCGACTTCTGGCACCGCGCCGGGGTCTCGCGCCCGATCGTCGAGCGGCTGGTGCTGGCCGGCGCCCTCGACCGGGTCTACGGCATCGGCGACGTCGGCGGCCTCTCCGCCCGCGGCAAGGTGACCAGACGCGACCTGCTGCTGCAGGTCTCCGACCTCGACCGCTACGCCCGGGCCACCCAGCGGGCCGGACGCAGCGCGGGCCGGGCCGGCCGGGCCAGCCGAGCGCTCGGCTGGTCGAGCGCGAGCGCGAGCGCGAGCAGCGCGCGGGGCCGGACCTCCGCGGAGGTCCGGCTCGACGAGGCGGCCTCACGCAACAGCAGCGACCCCCGCCGACGCGACGGCGCCCGGGAGCGGGGGGAGACCAAGGAGCGTGGGGGCGTCTGGGCTGCGGCCCGGGCGCAGTCGAGGGCCTCGCAGGTCCCCGACCCGGTCGACTCGGTCCAGCTGACCCTCGACCTCGGGGACGCCCCCGCTGACACCCTGCACACCGGCGAGGTCAGCGGCCTGCCCGAGCTCGACCGGGAGGAGCGGGTGCGGGCCGAGCTGGAGATCCTGGGACTCGACGCCAGCCGTCACGTCCTGGAGTCCTACGCCGAGCTGCTCGACGCCCTCGGCGTCACCCGCGCCTCGGCGCTGCTGGCGCAGCGCAGCCGCGCCGAGCTGCTGGTGGCAGGGGTCAAGGTGGCCACCCAGACGCCGCCGATCCGCTCCGGCCGCCGGGTGGTGTTCCTGACCCTCGACGACGCCACCGGACCGGTGGACGCCACCTTCTTCGAGGATGCGCTCGCGCCCTACGCCTCCACCGTCTTCGGGTCCTGGCTGCTGCTCGTGCGCGGCGAGCTGCGCCGCACCGGACGCCGCGGCGTCTCCTTGCGGGCCACCGGCTGCTGGGAGCTGGGCGAGGTGCACACCAGCTGGCGCGACGGCGGGACACCTGCGGTGCAGAGGCTGATGGCCGCGCCCACGGCCCTGCAGCTGGCCGCCCAGCAGGATCCCGACCCGGGCGGGGAGGGCGGGGTCCGCCGGGTGCTGGTCCACTCGACCGGGTTCCGGCTCTCGCCGTACGCCGACATCAAGCCGGCCGGGGAGTCCCCGGACCGTGGGGCGGCCGCGCTGCGCAAGCTGTGGCACTCCTCCCCGGGGAGCTCGGGGCGGTGAGGGTCGTGACGACGGCCAGGGCACTAGGGTGGGCAGCATGTCGGTCCCGGGCAGCGCGCGCTCCACGCAGAGCGCCTACCACCGTCGCAGCTCCGCCCGCACCGCCGTCGTCTGGGACGCCCTCGGGCCCCTGCTGGGACGGTCCGGGGACAGCGTTCCCCTCGAGGTCCTCGACATCGGGGGCGGCACGGGTGGCTTCGCCGTGGGAGTGGCCGAGCTCGGCCACCGCGTGGTGGTGGTCGACCCCAGCCCTGACGCCCTCGCCACCCTGGCCCGCCGCTCGGAGGAGGCCGGCGTCGCCGACCGTGTCCGCGGCGTCCAGGGCGACCTCGCCACGTTGGCCGGGCTCGTACCGGAGACCGGCGTCGACGTGGTGCTCTGCCACGGGGTGCTCGAGGTGGTCGAGGACCCCCGCGCCGCGCTGGACTCGATCCACGACGTGCTGCGACCTGAAGGCACCCTCAGCCTGCTGGTCAGCCAGCGCCACGCAGCCGTCCTCGCCCGTGCCATGGCCGGACACTTCCGCCAGGCCCATGAGCTGCTCGACGGTACCGGCACCGGCACCGGCACCGGCGGCGCTGCCGGTGGCCCGCACCGCTTCACCGCCGAGGAGATCCGGGCCCTGCTCGACGCCGCCGGGTTCGGCGCCCCCACGCTCCACGCCGTCCGGGTCTTCGGCGACCTGGTTCCCAGCTCCCTGGTCGACCTCGAGCCCGGGGCAGCCGCTGCGCTGGCAGCCCTGGAGCAGGCGGCCTCGACCCGCCCGGAGTACCTCGCTCTCGCCACGCAGGTCCACGCGCTGGCCCGTCGCCTCGGCTGACGCCGGACAGCGCTCCCTGCGCGCCGTCGCAGCCGTCGTGGTGGCGGCATGACCACCCGCGACCCGACCGGCCCCCCGACGGGCCCCACGGCGCAGGACTGCCCGATCCTGCACGTCGACATGGACGCCTTCTACGCCGCGGTCATGACCCGCGACCGCCCCGAGCTGCGGGACCGCCCGGTGATCGTGGGCGGAGGCGACCGCGGGGTGGTCCTCTCCGCCAGCTACCCCGCCCGCGTGAGCGGGGTCCGGTCCGGCATCCCGATGACCCGGGCCCGGAGGCTGTGTCCCCAGGGGCTGGTCATCCGGCCCGACCACGACCTCTTCACGACCGTGTCGATCTCGGTGATGGAGATCTTCCGCCGGGTCACCCCGGCCGTCGAGGCGCTCTCCCTCGACGAGGCGTTCCTCGACGTCTCCGGGTCGGTGCGGCGGCTCGGTGGGCCGGTCGCGGTGGCGGAGTGGATCCGCGCCCAGGTCGCCGACGAGCAGGGCATCACGTGCTCGGTCGGGGTCGCCGGCACGGTCGGGGTCGCCAAGATCGCCAGCCGCCGAGCCAAGCCGGACGGCGTGGTCGTCGTACCCCCGGACCAGGTGACCTCCTTCCTCCACCCGCTGGAGGTGACCGAGCTGTGGGGAGTGGGGGAGAAGACCGGCGAGCAGCTCCACCGGCTCGGGCTGCACACGGTCGGCGACCTCGCCCACACGCCACGACCGACCCTGCAGCGGGCGTTGGGGCGGGTGATGGGCCTTCAGCTGCACCGTTACGCCTGGGGGGAGGACAGCCGGATGGTGAGCGCCCGGCGTCACGCCGAGGAGGGGGCGGAGAAGAGCATCGGGTCCGACGAGACCTTCGGCCGAGACACCGACGATCCCGAGGTCGTGCTGCGCGAGCTGCTGCGGCTCACCGTCCGGGTGGCGGCTCGGTTGCGAGCGGCCTCGGCAGCCGCCCGCACCGTCACCCTCAAGGTCCGGTTCGCCGACTTCACCACCATCACCCGCTCGCGCACCCGACCCGAGCCCACCGACGTCACCGGGGAGATCTACGAGACGGCCGCCGGACTGTTCCGGGGACTGGGCCTGCAGCGGGCCCGGATCCGTCTGGTCGGGGTGCGGGTGGAGGGGCTCCAGCCCCGCGACCAGGTCTTCCGGCAGCTGGTGCTGGGGGAGCGGGACCAAGGCTGGTCCGAGGCGGACCAGGCAGTCGACAGGGCGGTCTCCCGGTTCGGATCCCACGCGGTCCAACCGGCCTCGCTGCTCGGACCGGGCGGTCGGGGTTCCCGCTGAGGAGGTTTTTCGATCCTCCGCTACCGCCGTATGGCATGGGTGCCTAGACTCTGATCAGGACCGGGTCCGACAGGAGGTTGACGTGCCGCTCTCAGAAGAAGAGTTGCGTTTGCTGGAGCAGATGGAGCGCGCACTCGTGGCCGAGGACCCGAAGCTGGCCTCGACACTACGAGGCACCAAGGTCCGTCAGCACCAGCGTCGTGCCATCGCCCTGGGCGTGACTGCTTTCGCCGTGGGCATCGTGCTGCTCATGTCCGGTGCCGTGACCAGCACGATCTGGCTCGGTGTCATCGGATTCGTGGTGATGCTCGCCTCGGTGTTCTTCACGCTCACGCGCTGGAAGAGCGGCGGAGGAGCCGCGTCGGCCGCCGGCCCCCAGGCGACGCCGGGGGACCCCTCCGCCGGACTTCGCGTCCTCGAGGGCGGCAAGAAGCAGCGCCGTCGCAGTCCCCGCGGAGGGCGCAGCAACCAGCCCCCGTCCGGCACCATGATGGACCGCTTCGAGGAGCGGTGGCGTCGCCGCCGCGAAGGCGAGCGCTGACCCACCACTGAACCACCGGCCCCCCGTCGTTACCGACGTGGGACTGGTTGTCACAGGTCGTTACCGACGTGGGGACTGCTGTGGGGTGTGCGGGCGGTCCTGGTGTCGTTACCGACGTACGGCGACCGTCCTGGTGTCGTTACCGACGTACGGCGACCGTCCTGGTGTCGTTGCCGACGTACCGCCCGACACTCAGAGGCGCATCTGCTCGCGCTCGGAGGTCGTGGCGTCCAGCGAGCCCCCGGCGTTGACCCGGCGTGCGCGCCACAACGAGGACGGCAGCCACGTCGCGCGGCGTCGGGCCTGCGGTGAGGCAGCGGTCAGGAGGACGTCGACCACCGTCTCGGCGTTGCGCACCGCCGTGGTCCTCTCGGGCTCGCCGAGGCCCCAGCGGGAGTAGCGGGACTGCTCCAGGGTGAAGACCAGGGTCTCCAGTCGGGCGCGCACCTCGGCCTCGGACAGCTGAGACCCCGACGACCCCGACGACCCCGACGACCCCGACGACCCCGACGACTCGGCGGCCTCGGCACGCCGCAGCGGCGTCAGCAGGGCCACCGCCTGGCGACGCAGCGAGGCCCCGTCGTCCCAGTCCAGGTCGAGGTCGAGCGCGGTCGCGCGGACCTCCGCCCACGCCCCCTCGACCACCCCGGCGCCCTCGGGCAGCCGGCCCTCGAGGCGACGGCGCCGTTGGTTGGCACGCAGCACGCGGGGAGCCAGCACCAGCACGACGAGCAGGACCACGACCGCGACCGAGATCGGCACGGCCGGGTCGAGACCGGTGTCGGTCTCCGTGGTCTCGGCGCCGGTGAGCAGGTCGTCGCGGCGCAGCTCACGCGGGGCGGCGCTGGCCTGGTCGCTGGGCAGGGCGGTGGGGCCGGCGGACTGCTGGTCGCTGGGGAGCTGGCCGCTGGTGTACTCCGGCACCTGACGGACCCGGTCCGACGGCGTGGGGTCGAACAGCGTCCATCCCGCCCCCTCGAAGTAGATCTCCGGCCAGGCGTGCAGGTCGCGGCTGCTGTAGACCCACCGGTCCTCGCCGACGCGTTCGGGCCGCAGGAAGCCGACCGAGACCCGGGCCGGGATGTCGAGCGTGCGCGCCATCAGCGCCAGGGCCGTGGCGAACTGCTCGCAGTAGCCCTCCCTGCTGCCGTCGCCGTCGCCGAGGAACGTCTCGATCTGCTCGAGCCCGTTGCCCGAGGAGGTGCTCGTCGTGTAGTCGAAGCCGCCCTCGTCCCGGAACCAGCGCTGCAGCATCACGATGCGCTCGAAGTCGCTGGTGGCGCCTTCGGTGACCTCCTCGGCGGTGCGCTCGATGATGTCGGGCATCTCGTCGGGCAGCTCGGTGCCGAGCCTGTCGATGCCGCGCGGCGGCAGCGGGGCGTCCACCAGGTCCGCGGCATCGGGGCGGACCTCGAGGCCGGTGACCTCGGCCTGGGTGAAGGTGGTCTCCGAGCCCACGATGTCGAGGGTCTCGCTGTCGTAGCGCCAGTCGCCCGACACCGACACGTCGATGGCCGGGTAGGGCGCGGGCAGCCACTGGCTCTCGAAGTCCTCGGTGGCCACCATGCTGGTGCGGTAGGCCTGCTTGGGGGTGGCGTTGTCGAGCCCCGGTGGTGGGGGCAGACGCTCGTCGGCCTGGTTCGACGGGGGGATGTCACGCTCGGAGGGCCGCCACGCGTCGCCGTCGAACTCGTCGAGGACGGTCAGGCGGAGGTAGTCCGGAGACGGGTCCGTGGTCGCGATCTGCAGCACCGGGTCGTTCGAGCCCTGGACCAGGTCGCGCTGCATGTTCAGCATCGGGTTGCTCAGCTCGAGCGGGCCGCCGGTCCCGTCGCCGGAGCCGCCGCTGCCGAAGCGTTCGAGCAGTCCCAGGCCCGAGGGCAGCAGGATCGGTGCCACCACGGCGACCAGGACGCCGGCCACCCCCACCCCGAGCGCGGGGGGGAGGGTCGAGGGCAGGCCGACCTCGGTGTCGCTGTGCCGGTCCTCGTCGTCGCGCTGGCCACCCCAGTGGCCCAGCCCCCACTGCCCGACGCGCAGGGTCTGCTCGGCGGCCATCAGCAGGGCGAAGGACACCGCCGCGAGGGCGAAGGAGAACAGCGGGACGCCGCCCAGCAGGCTGACGGGCACGGTGAGCGCCGCGATGAGGGGCAGGCCCGCCAGCGGCACCCGGCGGACCGTGCCGGCCAGCACCTCCACCACGAGAGCCATCACCGCGCCGACGCCGACGAGCAGCGGTGGGAAGGCAGCGACGTCCGCCGGCACCGGGGTCGACCACTCCTGGGCGGCCCGTCCGGCCTCGGCGAGCACCGTGATGTCGCGGCGCAGCGACTCCAGGGTCGGCAGCCAGCCCCACGGTGAGACCGAGCCCGCCCAGAGGTTGTTCAGGACCAGCACGACGAGCAGCACCTGCACCGCCACGACGCCCGCCGCGGGCACGCGCAGGCTGCGCAGGACGAGTCCGCTGAGGGCCAGCAGCAGGCAGATCCACAGCAGGGGGGCGAGGAAGGCGCCCGGGTTGCCGGCGATGCCCGACCACGATCGCAGCGTCAGGTAGGTGGTGGAGGCGGTCAGCAGCGCCACCCCCACGCGGGTCGGGTGGAAGGGGAACGGTCCGGTCACGACACACGCTCCCCGGCCGAGGTGCGTCGTACGGCGAGCCCGACCTCGCGCCACTTCGTGGGCAGCGGGTCCTGGGGCCCGACGGACACCGCGCGCCACCCGCTCGCGGTGAGGGTCCGCAGGCCGGCAGGCTCCTCGTGCTCGCGCTGCGTCGCGCGTGACCAGCGGTCCACGTCGAGGACCAGCGCGATGGCGCTCGGGGTCTGGTGGCGCAGCCGGTTGACCACGGCCTGGTCGGCGGCGGCGAGGTCGCCGAAGATCGCCACGACGAGGCCTCGCGAGTGGGTCTCGTCGGGTCCGAGGGCGTCGAGGCGCTGCGAGGACTCGGGCGTGAGCACCGCCAGGGCCTCCAGGAGCGGTCCGGTGTCCGTGGCCGTGGCGCCGGCTTCGTGCCAGCCCTCGCCCAGCGAGGTCCCGCCGGCGGAGATCAGCCGGGTCCGGAAGCCGCGCTGGACGAGGTGCGCGGCGATCGAGGCCGCCGCGCTGACGGCGTACTCCAGGGAGGACGCGGCGCCGCTGCCGCGGTGGACGTGGGCGCGGTTGTCGATGAACACCGTCGCGCGGGACTGCCAGGGCTGCTCCTCGCGGCGGACCATCAGCTCACCGGCGTGGGCGCTGGCGCGCCAGTGGACGCGTCGTAGGTCGTCACCGCGGCGGTACTCCCGCACCGTGACGTCCTCGGCGCTGCCGCCGGCGAAGTCGCGGGGACGGTTGTCGCCCGACCCGGTCCAGCTGCCGTCCAGTCCGATCACGGGAAGGGCGACCACCTTGGGGGTGACCGTGACGGTGGCGGTGGAGCGGAAGGCCCGGTCGAGCTCGACCAGGCCGAAGGGGTCGGCGGCGCGCACGGTCACCGGACCGAGCGTGAACCGCCCCCGGACGTCGGAGCGGATGCGGTAGCCGACCTTGCGCTCCCACGTGGGGGGCATGCGGTCGATGACGAACCGGGGGCGGGTACCCACCGAGTAGGGCACCTGCTCCTCCAGGAGCAGCAGCCCGGTCGGCCCACGTCCTTCGTTGCGCAGGTGCAGGGTGACCTCGGCGCTCTGTCCCACCCCGATGCGGACCGGTGCGACGGAGCGCACGAGCGCGAGCTTGTGACGACCGCGGGTCACGACCAGCGCGGCGAGGACGGGCAGGGCCAGCAGGAACACCCCGACCCGACTCAGGTCGTCGAGGGAGAAGGCGAGCCCGCAGACGACCGCGGTCACCCCGGCGGAGACGAACGCCCGCCCCCGCAGGGTGAGGGACGACAGCGCCAGCCGCAGGGTGCCCAGCATCACGAGTGCTCGCGCGAGGGCACCGGGGTCGAGGCCACGAGGGCGGACAGGGTCTGGGCGGTGGAGCGCCCCGACATCGTGGCCTCCACCGTCGGGAGCAGGCGGTGGGCGAGGACCGGGACGGCGAGGGTGCTGACGTCGTCGGGCACGACGTAGTCGCGCCCGGTCATCGCGGCGTGGGCCTTGGCGGCACGCACGAGGTGGAGCGTCGCACGCGGTGAGGCGCCGAGCAGGAGGTCGGGGGAGTCGCGGGTGGCGCGGGTCATCGCGACGGCGTAGCGACGCACGCTCTCGGCGACGTGGATGCGGTTGACGATGTCGACGAGCTTGGCCACGGTCGCGGCGTCGGTGACGGACTCCAGGTCCTCCAGCGGGCTGGCGGTCGTGTGCGCGTCGATCATCGCCAGCTCGGCCTGCTCCAGCGGGTAGCCGATGGAGACGCGGGCCATGAAGCGGTCGCGCTGGGCCTCGGGCAGGGCGTAGGTGCCTTCCATCTCGATGGGGTTCTGCGTCGCCACCACCATGAACGGCGCGTCCAGGTGGTACGTCGCCCCGTCCACGGTCACCTGCCGCTCCTCCATGCACTCGAGCAGGGCGGACTGGGTCTTGGGGGAGGCGCGGTTGATCTCGTCGCCGACCACGATGTTGGCGAAGACGCCGCCGGGGCGGAACTCGAACTCGCGGGTGTTCTGGTTGAACACCGAGACCCCGGTGACGTCGCTGGGCAGCAGGTCCGGGGTGAACTGGATGCGTCGCACCGTGCAGTCGATGGAGCGGGCCAGGGCCTTGCTCAGCATGGTCTTGCCGACGCCGGGCACGTCCTCGATCAGCAGGTGCCCCTCGGCCAGCAGCACGGTGACGGCGGTGCGGATCACGTCGGACTTGCCCGTGATGACCCGCTCGATGGCTCCGCTGATGGCCCCGGTGACGTGGGCCAGCTCCTCGAGGTCGGCCCGGTGCGCGCGCTGCTCCGACGAAACCTGGTCCCCGACGCTCACGCGTCCTCCTCTGCTGACGGTGCTGACGGTGCTGACGGCTGGTCGCCGGTCATGAGCCCTCCCGGCGGTTCGGGTCCAGTGAACCCCACCACCGAAAAGAAGGCGAGAAAGGGGGGCTTGTGGGGGCGAATCTCGTTGACGGTGGGGGGAAGTGGAGTAAAGTGGAGCGCAGTGGAGGAAAAGGCGCTGAGGGAGGTGTCGGATGTTCTTCGGCACCTACACACCGAAGCTGGACGACAAGGGGCGCCTGATCCTCCCGGCGAAGTTCCGGGAGCAGCTGGCGGGAGGGCTGATGGTGACGCGAGGACAGGAGCACTGCCTCTACGTCTGGCCCCAGGCCGAGATCGAGCGGATCACCGACCGCCTCCGCGAGGCGCCGGTGTCCAACAAGGCCACCCGTGACTACGTCCGGATGTTCTCGTCGGCCTCCTCCGACGAGCGCCCCGACAAGCAGGGCCGCATCACCATCCCCCCGACGCTGCGCACCTGGGCGTCGCTGAACAAGGACGTCGTCGTGATCGGAGCCATGAACCGGCTCGAGATCTGGGACGACGCGGCCTGGGCGGCGTACTCCGAGAGCCAGGAGGAGGCCTTCGCGGAGCTCTCCGACGAGGTCTTCCCCGGGATCTGAGCCAGATCCCTCCACTTCCCCCCACCAGGGCCGCACCACGACCCACCACGACCCACCACGACCCACCACAACTCACGACAACTCAACAGCCGGCACGCAGGACGAGGTCTCACGTCCGCTCCACCCCGTGATCGCGGTCCCCTGGCACACCTTCCCCGGTGCCAGGCGACCGAGGCCCGCGGGGGGAGCGGGCGGGGACCTGGCCCGGTGAGCCGGCCCCCTCCACCTCGCCCCACCCCCAGCAGCCCGGAAGGACAGCGGTCATGAGTCTCACCGTCGACCACCGCTCTCCCTTCGGCCCGCTCCGCGACGACGCCGGCACCGGCGGCGGCGTCCGTCGCAGCAGCTGGGCGGCCTCGATCGACCTGGTCCGTGCCGAGTCGCTGGAGAACCGGCGCTGCTCGCGCCGGGTGCGCTACGAGGCACGCGACGCTCTGGGGGTCGTCCTCTTCTCCGCCGGGGCCTCCACCCTGGTCGCGGTGCTCGCCGCGGTGGCCCTGAGCTGGGCGGCCTGACGCGCGATGACCGACGCCATCCACGTCCCGGTGATGCTCGACCGGGTCGTCGCCCTCGTGGCACCCGCCCTCGACCACCCCGGTGCGGTGCTCGTCGACGTCACCCTCGGCCTCGGAGGCCACACCGAGGCGGTGCTGGAGCGATGCCCGCAGGCACGCGTCATCGGCATCGACCGTGACCCCCAGGCGCTGGCCCGCACCGAGCAGCGGCTCGCGTCGTACGGCGAGCGCCTCACGTGCGTCCACGCGGTCTACGACGAGATCGCCGAGGTGCTGGCCGAGCAGGGCCTCACCCACGTCGACGGCGTGCTCTTCGACCTCGGCGTCTCGAGCATGCAGCTCGACCTCCGCGACCGCGGCTTCTCCTACGCCCAGGACGCCCCGCTCGACATGCGCATGGACGAGACCACCGGGCAGACCGCCGCCGACGTGGTCAACACCTACGGCGTCGGTGAGCTGACCCGGATCCTGTCGGCGTACGGCGAGGAGCGCTTCGCCCGCCGCATCGCCCAGCGGATCGTGGCCGAGCGGGCCCGGGACCCGTTCACCTCCACCGAGCGGCTCGCCGAGCTCGTGCGCTCCTCCATCCCGGCCGCCACCCGGCGCACCGGCGGGCACCCGGCCAAGCGCACCTTCCAGGCCCTGCGGATCGAGGTCAACGACGAGCTGGCCGTGCTGCGACGCGCGCTGCCTGCCGCCGTCGACGCCCTCGCCGTGGGCGGCCGCATCGTCGTCATGTCCTACCACTCGCTCGAGGACAAGCTCGCCAAGGCCGCGCTCGTGACCCGCTCCCGCGACGACCTCCCGGCCGACCTGCCGGTCACCGCCGACGCGCTGCACCCCGAGCTGCGGCTCCTGACCCGCGGCGCCGAGCGGGCCTCCGACGACGAGATCGCCGCCAACCCCCGCGCCCAGTCGGTCCGCGTCCGCGCCGCCGAGCGGCTGCGCGAGAGCACCGCCGCATGAGCACCCGCCACGAGCACACCCACCGCCAGCACCGGCACCAGCAGCACCACGAAGGGGCACCCCGCACATGAGCACCTGGATGGCACAGTCCCGCACCCGCCTCCCGCGTCTGGCCGAGACGGCGGTGGAGCGGGCGCGACTGACGCTGGTTCCGCGGCCCCGCCAGCAGGCGGCGCGGATGCCGTTCCTGGCCTTCGTGGCGCTGGTGCTCCTCGTCGGCGTGATCGGGCTGCTGGTCTTCAACACCCACATGCAGCAGGCCTCCTTCAAGGCCACCGCGCTCGAGACCCGCGCCACCGCCCTGCACGCCCAGGAGCAGGCGCTGCGCATGGAGCTGGACAACCTGCGCGACCCCCAGCGGGTGGCGCAGCGGGCCCGCACGCTCGGCATGGTCCCGGTCGCCAACCCCGCCTTCCTCAAGCTGTCCGACGGCTCGACCCTCGGCAACGCCGTGCCCGCTGCGGCCACCGACGCCCAGCGCCTGACGCCGCTGCCGACCAGGCGCCCGGCCGAGCTGATGCCGCCCGCGGCGCCGGTCACGCGCGGTGACCTCGTCGACGGCGCGCCCTCGGAGCAGTAGGACCTTCGGAACGGTAGAAAAGAAGAGCCGCGCCGGTCGCACCCGACCGCCGGCCTCTCGGGCGACACGGCACAGGAGGACGCAGGGATGGGCATCACCGGCCGCCGTCGAGGCACCCCCCGTCGGGGGAGGTCGTCGCGGCCGGGCCCGACGATGGGCACCCGGTCGGCAGGACGCGCGGAGGGCGCCGCACCGACCACCCCGACCGGGACCCGTCAGACCGGCCGTGACCGCGCGCTCGCGCGGGTGCGCACCGCCTCGCTGCTGCGCCTGCGCATCGGCTTCCTGCTGATCGCCATGGTGGTCTCGGTCTTCGCGGTCCGGCTGTTCCAGCTGCAGGGACTCGACGCCGCGTCGTACGCCGCCCAGGCCCGCGCGGTCGGGGCCGTGCAGGAGGTCCTGCCTGCGACCCGGGGCGCCATCACCGACCGCAACGGCGAGCCGCTGGCGGAGTCGCTCGACGGCATGATGATCGTGGCCGACCCCACGAAGACCAAGGACGACGCCGCGGCGATCGCCTCGGTCCTCGAGGACCGTCTCGGCATCGACTACATCGAGGCCGTGGAGAACCTCAGCTGGCCCGACGAGAACGTGCACTTCCGCTACATCGCGCGACGTATCCCCTCGACGCAGGCGACCGCGGTCGTCTCCGACCTCACCGAGATGGGCTACAAGGGTCTCGACACCCGGCGCGACCCGCTGCGCAGCTACCCGGCCAAGGACGTGGGGGCCAACCTCGTCGGCTGGATCAACGACGAGGGGCAGGGTGCCGACGGGGCCGAGCTCTTGTTCTCCCAGCTGCTGGCGGGCAAGGACGGCTCGGCCACCTACGACATCGGCGGCGGCAACCGCATCCCGCTGGGCGACAACAGCGTCACCGAGCCGGTGAACGGCACGGACGTCGCGCTGACCATCGACCGCGACGTGCAGTGGTACACCCAGCGCGTGCTGCAGCAGACCGTCGAGGATGTCGGTGCCGAGTCCGGCTCCGCGATCGTGATGGACACCCAGACCGGCCAGATGCTCTCGCTGGCCGACTACCCGACGTTCGACCCGAACACCGTCACCAGCGCCATCGACACCCGGCGGCTGGGCTCCCGAGCGCTCCGCGAGGTCTACGAGCCGGGGTCGGTCGAGAAGGTGCTGACGATGGCGGCGCTCATCGACGCCGGCCGCGTCACGCCGCGCACCGAGCTGACGGTCCCGGGTCAGCTCAGCAGCTCGGGCCGGCCGATCAACGACCACTGGGTCCACGGCACCATCGACCTCACCCTCACCGGCGTGCTGGCCAAGTCCTCGAACATCGGCACCGTCCTCGCCGCGCGCACCATGGACCCGCCGCAGCTGCGGCGCTACCTGACCGAGTTCGGGTTGGGCGAGCGCAGCGGTCTCGAGGGCTACGGCGAGCAGCCGGGCATCCTCGCACCGGCCTCGGCGTGGAGCGACATCGTCCGCGACAACATCGCCTTCGGTCAGGGCGTGGCGGTCAACACGGTGCAGATGGCGGCCGCGGTCAACACCATCGCGAACCGCGGCACCTACGTGCAGCCGAGCCTGGTCCTCGGCAGCGCCGAGACCGAGTTCGGTCCGCTGGGCTCGGACCACGCCACCACGCGCGAGGTCGTCAGCCCCGAGGCTGCCGCGAAGGTCACCAAGATGATGGAGATGGTGACCGACGAGACCGAGGGCACCGCGCCGCTGGCCAAGGTCGCCGGCTACCGCGTCGCCGGCAAGACCGGCACGGCGCAGGTGGCCGAGAACGGCAGCTACTCCAGCGACAAGTTCGTCATCTCCTTTGCCGGGTTCGCGCCCGCCGACGACCCGCGCTTCACCGTCTACGTCGTCATCCACAACCCCGAGGGCAACGTCGGCGGTGGCGGCACGGGCGGTCCGGCGTTCCGCAAGATCATGGCCTACCTGCTCCAGCGGTACGCGGTGGCGCCGTCCGGTGCCCCCTCGCCGCAGCTGCCCATCGAGTGGCAGCCGGGCGCCGGTCGCGGGCGCTGAACACGCAGCAGGGGCCGGAGTCGTCGAGGTCGGCCTCTAGTAGATTCCCGACGTGACTGCGACCCGCCCCGAGGCCCCGCCCCGGACCCCGCTGGCCGAGGTCGCCCTCCGGCTGGGCGTCCCGTCCGCCGTGGGGACCCTCCCGGCGGACGGGCCGGACCCGGTCGTCACGGGCGTCACCATGAACAGCCGCCTCGTGCAGCCCGGCGACCTCTACGTCGCCTCGCCCGGCGCCAGCACCCACGGCGCCCGCTATCGCCGCTGCCGCCGAGGCGTCCGGAGCCGTCGCGCTGCTGACCGACCCCGACGGCGCGGCCATCTGCCGCGCGGAGGGGCTCACCCTCCCGGTGCTGGAGGTGGCGCGGCCCCGTTCGGTCGTCGGCACCCTCGCCGCCTGGCTGTACGGCGAGCCGGCCGAGCGGCTGGCGCTGGTGGCGGTCACCGGGACCCAGGGCAAGACGACGACGACGCGGCTCGCCGAGGCGGCCCTCGAGGTCGCCGGTGTCCCCGCCGGGGTCGTCGGCACCATCGGCACCCGCGTCGCCGGCGAAGCGGTCGCCTCGTCGCTGACCACGCCGGAGGCGCCCGACCTGCACGCGCTGCTGGCGGTCATGGTCGAGCGGGGTGTGCGCTGCTGCGCCATGGAGGTCTCCAGCCACGCCCTGGTGATGGGCCGCGTCGACGGTGTGGTCTTCGACGTCGCCGCCTTCACCAACCTCGGTCGCGACCACCTCGACTTCCACGCCGACGTGGAGGACTACTTCGCCGCCAAGGCCTCGCTCTTCACCCCCGAGCGGGCGCGCCGTGGCCTGGTCAACATCGACGACGAGCACGGCCGCCGTCTGCTGCGCGAGGCCACCATCCCGATGACGACGTACGCCGTGGACCCGGGCCACGTCGCCGACGCCGACTGGCGCGCCGTCGACGTCACGCCGACCCCGAGCGGCTCACGCTTCGTGGTCCAGGGTCCCGGCGTCCGGGTCGCGACCGAGATCCTGGTGCCGGGCGCCTTCAACGTCTCCAACGCGCTCTGCGCGGTCGCCTCGCTCGCCGAGGCCGGGCTGGACCCGGTCCTGGTGGCGGAGGCGCTGGCGCGGGTCAGCGGCGTGCCGGGTCGCCTGGAGCGCGTCGACGCCGGGCAGGACTTCCTCGCCGTCGTCGACTACGCCCACAAGCCCGACGCCGTGGAGGCCGCGCTGCGCAGCCTGCGCGAGCGCACGGACGGTCGGCTCATCGTCGTCATCGGGGCCGGGGGAGACCGCGACCGCGGGAAGCGGCCCTTGATGGGCGAGGTGGCGGCCCGTCTCGCCGACGTGCTCGTGGTGACCGACGACAACCCCCGCGGCGAGGACCCGGCCGCCATCCGCACCGAGCTCGTGGCCGGGGCCGCCGACGTCGTCGAGGGCGCCGAGGTGCACCAGGAGGGTGATCGTCGCGCAGCCATCGGGTGGGCCGTCGCCCGGGCCGGTCCGGGCGACACCGTCGTGGTGGCGGGCAAGGGTCACGAGACCGGCCAGGAGATCGCCGGCGTGGTCCACCCCTTCGACGACCGGGTCGAGCTCCGCGCCGCCCTCGACGCGCATCCCGGGACGGTGACGTCGTGATCGCGCTGACCCTGGCCGAGATCGCCGCCGTCGTCGGGGGACGGGTGGTCGACGACCCCGACGGCGTCGTGGTCACCGGTGCCGCCACCGTCGACAGCCGGGAGGTGGAGCCGGCCGGTCTCTTCGCCGCCTTCGTGGGCGAGCGCAGCGACGGCCACGACTTCGCGGCCGCCGCGGTGGCCGCCGGTGCGGCCGCGGTGCTGGGCAGCCGCCCGACCGGTCACCCGACGGTGCTCGTCGACGACCCCCGCGCCGCCCTGGCTGCGCTGGCCCACCACGTGCTGGGCCGGCTGCCGGACGTCACGGTGCTTGCTGTCACCGGGTCCCAGGGCAAGACCTCCACGAAGGACCTGCTCGCCGGGGTGCTCGCCGACCGCTCCGGCGAGGCGGGGACGGTCGCCACCCGCGGGTCCTTCAACAACGAGCTCGGGCTGCCGCTGACGGTCCTCCGAGCCGGCCCGAGCACCCGCTTCCTGCTCCTCGAGATGGGAGCCCGCGGGATCGGCCACCTCCGTGAGCTCTGCGCGGTGGCGCGGCCCGACGTCTCGGTCGTGCTCAACGTCGGCAAGGCCCACCTCGGCGAGTTCGGCACCCAGGACGACATCGCCACCGCCAAGGGCGAGCTGGTCGAGGCGCTCGACGCCGGCGGCGTTGCGGTGCTCAACGCCGACGACCCCCGGGTGGCGGCCATGGCGTCGCGCACCGCCGGGCGGGTCACGACCTTCGGGCGTCGCGTCGCGGGGGAGGGCGACCAGACCGACCAGCCCACCGTCGCCTTCGACGACGTCCGCCTCGACGAGGCCGGTCGACCTCGCTTCACGCTGACCTCGGGTGACCGCAGCGTGCCGGTGACCCTGCGTCTCGTGGGCGCCCACCACGTCGCCAACGCCGCCGCCGCGGTCGCCGCCGCGGTCGCGGTCGGGGTGGACCTGGAGGCGGCCGCCACCTCCCTGGGCGCGGTCGCGACGGTGTCGCGCTGGCGCATGGAGGTCACGCAGCGCGCCGACGGCCTCACCGTGGTCAACGACGCCTACAACGCCAACCCCGACTCGATGCGGGCCGCCCTCGAGGCTCTGGCCGCGATCGGGGCCGGGGGATCGCCGCGACGCCGCGTCGCGGTGCTCGGTGAGATGAAGGAGCTGGGCGCGTCGGCCGACGCGGAGCACGCCCGGGTCGGCAGACTGGCCCGGAGCCTGGGGGTCGACGTGCTGCTCGCCGTGGGCGAGGCCGCGCGGCCGGCCCTGGGCGGGGTCGCCGACCGCGACGCCGCCGACCCGGACGACGCAGACCGAGGCGACGAGCACGACGTACAGGACGGGAAGGACGGCATGGCTGGCCAGCCGGGGCACGCAGGGGGCACGGAGGCGGTCTACGCCGCCGACAACGACGCCGCCGTCGGGTGGCTGGCCGAGAACCTCCGCTCCGACGACGTGCTGCTGGTCAAGGCCTCACGGGGCGCCCGCCTGGACGAGGTGGCCGCCGCCGTGCTCGCCGACACCCGACCCGACACCCGAGGAGCCACGGCGTGAGAGCCATCCTGCTGTCGGGCGGGCTCGCGCTCGTCTTCACCCTGGTCGGCACCGTGGGCGCGATCCGCCTGCTGAGCGCCAAGGGCTACGGCCAGCTGATCCGCGACGACGGTCCCACCACCCACCACACCAAGCGCGGTACGCCGACCATGGGCGGCACCGTCATCATCGGCTCGGTCGTGCTGGCCTACCTGCTCTCGGCCCTGCTGACCTCCCGCATGCCCACCGCCTCCGGCCTGCTGCTGCTGTTCCTGCTGGTCGGTCTCGGGCTGGTCGGCTTCCTCGACGACTACATCAAGGTCGCCAAGCAGCGCAGTCTCGGACTGCGCAGCCGCGCGAAGATGACCGGCCAGGTGCTGGTGGCGATCGTGTTCGGCCTGCTGGCGCTGCGGTTCCCCGACGAGCGGGGGCAGACGCCGGCCTCGCGCCACCTGTCCTTCACCCGCGACTGGGAGTCCTGGACGCTGCCGACCTTCCTGGTCGTGCTGCTCATCCTCTTCATGATCGCCGCGACGTCGAACTCGGTGAACCTCACCGACGGCCTCGACGGACTGGCCACGGGCTGCTCCACGATCGTGTTCGCCGCCTACGCGATCATGAACATCTGGCAGAACAACCAGTCCTGCGAGCTGACCCAGGGCAACACCTGCTACGAGGTGCGCGACCCGCTCGACCTGGCCATCATCTCCGCGGCGCTGACCGGGGCCTGCTTCGGCTTCCTGTGGTGGAACGCCTCGCCGGCCAAGATCTTCATGGGCGACACCGGCTCGCTGGCGCTCGGTGGCGCCATCGCCGGTCTGGCCATCCTCACCCGCACCGAGCTGCTGCTGGTCGTCCTCGGCGGCCTGTTCGTGGCCCAGAGCGTCTCGGTGATCCTGCAGGTCGGCTTCTTCAAGCTGACCGGCGGCAAGCGCATGTTCCGCATGGCGCCCCTGCACCACCACTTCGAGCTGAAGGGCTGGGACGAGATCACCGTCGTCATCCGCTTCTGGATCATCGCCGGGCTGTGCGTCGCCGGCGGGATGGGCATCTTCTACGCCGAGTGGGTGGCAGGCACGTGAGCGCCACCCCACGGGCCGCGTGACCGGGCTCGGGCGCCGTGACTCCTGGGAGGGCGTGCGCGCCGTGGTCGCCGGCTTCGGGGTCTCCGGGTTCGCCGCCGCCGACAACCTCACCCACCTCGGCGCTCAGGTCGTGGTCCTCGACGAGGCCGAGCCGACCGGCGAGCGGGCCGAGAGGGCCACCCTGCTGGAGATGCTGGGCGCCGACGTCCGCACCGGCCCCGGCGCGACCGCCACGCTCCCCGACGGCGTCGACGTCGTCGTCACCTCGCCGGGCTGGCGCCCCGACGCGCCCCTGCTCGCTCAGGCCCGCGGGATCGACGTACCGGTGTGGGGCGAGGTCGAGCTGGCCTGGCGGCTGCGCGACCCGGAGAACGCCGCGCCCTGGCTGGCCGTCACCGGCACCAACGGCAAGACCACGACGGTGCAGATGCTCGAGGCGATGCTGCGCGCCGGTGGGCTGCGCACGGTGGCGTGCGGCAACGTCGGGCTGCCGCTGGTCGAGGTGGTCATGGACCCCGAGCCGTACGACGTCCTCGCCGTGGAGCTGTCGAGCTTCCAGCTGCACTACACCGACTCGATGGCGGCCCAGTCGGCCGCGGTGCTCAACGTCGCCGAGGACCACCTGGACTGGTACTCCTCGATGACCGACTACGCCGCCGACAAGGGCCGCATCTACTCCGGCGTCGAGCGGGCCTGCGTCTACAACGTCGCCGACCCGCGGACCGAGGAGCTGGTGCGCGAGGCCGACGTCGTCGAGGGCGCACGCGCCATCGGCTTCACCCTCGGGGTGCCCGCGATCGGGATGCTCGGTGTGGTCGACGACGTGCTGGCCGACCGCGCCTTCGTGGACCAGCGCCGCGACTCCGCCGCCGAGCTCGGCACGCTGGCCGACCTGGCGACCCCCGCGCCGCACATGGTCGCCAACGCGCTCGCTGCTGCGTCGCTGGCCCGGTCCTACGGCGTCGCCCCGGTGGCGGTGCGCGACGGGCTGCGCAGCTTCCGTCCCGACGGCCACCGCATCGCGACGGTGGCCACGGTGGACGAGGTCGCCTACGTTGACGACTCCAAGGCCACGAACCCGCACGCCGCGCGCTCCTCGCTGGGCGCCTACGAGCACGTGGTGTGGGTGGCCGGGGGACTGGCCAAGGGCGCCTCTTTCGACGAGCTCGTGGCCGCGATGGCCGGACGGATGCGCGGCGTCGTGCTGCTCGGTCGTGATCGCGCCGTGATCGCAGAGGCCTTGAGGCGACACGCGCCCGAGGTCCCCGTGATCGAGGTTCCCGACGACGAGACTGACGTCATGGACCGCGTGGTCCGGGCAGCAGCAGGTCTGGCCCAGCCGGGCGACACCGTGCTCCTCGCCCCGGGATGCGCTTCCATGGACATGTTCGCGAACTACGGTGCTCGCGGGGATGCCTTCGCCGAGTCGGTGCTCCGCCTCCGCAAGGGCTGACCCACCGGCGCAGGAAGGCCGACGTTGACGACGACAGCGGCTCGCCCCACCCGGCCCGTCGACCCCGCCAAGGGGTCGACGACGGACGCCGCGTCGGGGCAGGTCGTCCGGCCGCTCTCGATCGCCGGTCTGCGCGCCTCCCTCGACCGGCCACTGACGTCGTACTACCTCTTGGTCGGCGCCTCCGGACTGCTGCTCACGCTCGGCCTCGTCATGGTGCTGAGCAGCTCGAGCGTGTGGTCCTACGAGTACAACGGCGGCAACAGCTATGCCACGTTCCTCAAGCAGCTCACGTGGGTGGTGCTGGCGGCTCCCTTCGTGTGGGCCGCCGTGCGGATGCCGCACTCCATGCTGCGCAAGCTCGCCTGGCCCGCGCTGATTCTCTCGGTGGTGCTGCTCGGGCTGACCCAGGGCCCCATGGGCGTCGAGGTCAACGGCAACCAGAACTGGCTGGCGCTGGGGCCGGTGCAGATCCAGCCCGCCGAGCTGGCCAAGCTCGCGGTGATCCTGTGGTGCTCCCACATCTACGCGACCAAGGAGCGGCTGCTCACGGACTGGCGTCACACCTTGATTCCCGTCGTGCCGCTGATGTTCGTGGTCATCGGGCTGGTCATCGTCGGTGAGGACCTCGGCACCGCGCTAGTCCTGATGTCGATCGTGCTGGGCCTGCTGTGGGTGGTGGGCGCGCCCACCAAGATGTTCGTCGGATCGATCCTGGTCGCCGGTGTCGCGGCCCTCGGCCTGGCCGCGTCGTCCCCTGAGCGCATGGACCGGCTCACCAGCTTCGCCGACCCGTTCGCGTCGTACGGCGACTCGGGCTGGCAGGCCGCGCACGGCATCTTCGCGATGTCGAGCGGTGGCATCTTCGGCAAGGGCATCGGCGCCAGCCAGCAGAAGTGGGGCGACCTGCCCGCGGCCCACACCGACTTCATCTTCGCGGTGCTCGGCGAGGAGCTCGGCCTGTTCGGGACGCTGCTGGTGCTGACGCTGTTCCTCACCGTCGCCTACGCCGGCTTCCGGGTGGCGCGACGCACCGTCGACCCGTTCGCCCGCTACATGGCGGCCGGCATCACGGTGTGGATCACCGCCCAGATGATCATCAACATCGGCATGGTGCTCGCGCTGCTGCCGGTCATCGGGATCCCGCTGCCGCTGGTGTCCTACGGCGGCTCGGCGCTGCTGCCGTCGCTGATCGCGCTGGGGCTGCTGGTCTCCTTTGCTCGCCACGAGCCCGGTGCGCAGGCCGCACTGGGGCGTCGTCGTGAGGGCGGCCCGCGTGGCACGACCGCGGGTGGGCTGTCGCGGGGTGGGCGGCGTTGAGCTCTCCTGATCCTGCGTCCGTCGCCGCTCACGGGCAGGGCGAGCCCCGCGTGCTGCGGGTGCTGATGGCCGGTGGCGGCACCGCCGGTCACACCTCGCCGCTGCTGGCGACGGCCGACGCCCTGACCCGGCTGGCTCCCGCGCTCGGGGGGCGGGTAGAGGTCACCGCCCTGGGCACCCCGCGGGGGCTGGAGGTCACCGTCGTGCCGGCGGCCGGCTACCCGCTCGAGCTGATCCCGCCGGTGCCGCTGCCCCGCAAGCCCTCGGCCGACCTCGCCCGTCTCCCCGGCCGGCTGCGCGGCGCGGTCACAGCCGCCCGCGAGGTCGTCGACCGGGTGCGCCCCGACGTCGTCGTCGGCTTCGGCGGCTACGTGTCGGTGCCGGCGTACCTCGCGGCCCGCAAGGCCAAGCTCCCGATCGTGGTGCACGAGGGCAACGCGCTACCCGGGGTCGCCAACCGGCTCGGCGCCCGTTTCACGCCGTGGGTGGCCACCAGCTTCCCGGACTCCCCGCTGCGCAACGCCTCCTACCTCGGCCTGCCGATCCGGCGGATGATCTCCACCCTCGACCGGGGGGCGCTGCGGGCCGAGGCCCGCGCCCACTTCGGGCTCCACCCCGACCGCGCCACGCTGCTGGTGACCGGCGGTTCCCAGGGGGCGCGTCGGCTGAACCAGACCATCGGAAGCGCCCAGCCCGCGCTGGCCGCGGCCGGCGTGCAGGTGCTGCACGTGGTCGGGCCGGCCGGCGAGGTCGAGGTGCACCCGGGCGAGGGTGACCCGCCGTACGTCGTGGAGCGCTACGTCGACCGCATGGACCTCGCCTACGCCGCCGCCGACCTGACCGTCTGTCGCGCCGGGGCGAACTCGGTGACCGAGGTGGCGGCCACGGGCCTGCCCGCGGTCTTCGTGCCGCTGCCGATCGGCAACGGTGAGCAGGCCCGCAACGCCCGCCCCGTCGTCGAGGCCGGTGGCGGCCTGCTCGTCGACGACGCCGCCTTCACCACCGAGTGGGCCTCCGCGACCCTGCCCGACCTCGCCACCGACACCGAGCGGCTGTCCACGATGTCGCGGGCTGCAGCCGGGCTGATCCCGAACGACGCCGACGAGGCGCTGGCCCGGATGGTGCTGCGCGCCGCGGGGTGGTCGGTGTGAGAGTCCCCGTCCCCGACGACATCCCCGCCGCCGACGCGCTCGGCCGCGTGCACTTCGTGGGCATCGGCGGTGCCGGCCTGTCCGGCATCGCCCGCATCATGCTGGCCCGCGGCATCGTGGTCAGCGGCAGCGACGCCCGCGAGTCCCGGGCACTCACCGCGCTCACCGCCCTCGGCGCCCAGGTGTACGTCGGCCACCGCGCCGAGCAGGTCGCCGAGGCCGACACCCTCGTCGTCTCCACCGCGGTGCGCGCCGACAACCCGGAGGTCGTGGAGGCGCAGGCCCGGGGGCTGCGGATCCTGCCGCGCTCGGCCGCCCTCGACTCGGTCATGCGCGACCGCACCGTGGTGGCGGTGGCCGGCACCCACGGCAAGACCACGACCACGTCGCTGCTGACGGTCGCGCTGCAGCACTGCGGCGCCGACCCGTCCTTCGCGATCGGCGGTGAGCTCAACGAGTCCGGCTCCAACGCCCACGACGGCAGCGGCGACCTCTTCGTGGCCGAGGCCGACGAGAGCGACGGCGCCTTCCTGGTCTACTCGCCGACCGCTGCCATCGTGACGAACGTGGAGGCCGACCACCTCGACAACTACGGCACCGAGGAGGCCTACCGCGCCGCCTTCGTGCAGTTCCTCGACCGGATCCAGCCCGGTGGCTTCCTCGTCGCCTGCGCCGACGACCCGGGGGCCGCCGAGCTGGCCCGGGTGGCGGGCGAGCGCGGGCTCGAGGTGATGACGGTGGGGGAGTCGGCCGAGGCCGACCTGCGCGCCGGGTCGCTGACCTTCCTCGGCTCGACCTCGACCTTCACCGTCGACCGGACGGGGGAGCGGCTGGGCGAGATCACCTTGCGCATCCCCGGGCGCCACTACGTCCTCGACGCGCTGGCCGCGCTCGGGACCGGGCTGCGGCTCGGGTTCGCCTTCGCCGACCTCAAGCGCGGGCTGGAGTCCTTCTCCGGCACGCGGCGTCGCATGGAGCTCAAGGGCGAGGTCGCGGGGGTGCGGGTCTACGACAGCTACGCCCACCACCCCAACGAGATCGCCGGCGACCTGCAGGCGGCGCGGTCCCTGGCCGGCGACGGGCGGGTCGTGGTGGCCTTCCAGCCCCACCTCGTCTCGCGCACCAAGATCTTCGGGCCGGCCATGGGTGAGGCGCTGGGCGCCGCCGACGAGGTGGTCGTCATGGACGTCTACGTCGCCCGCGAGGACCCCGAGCCGGGCGTCAACGGCGCCATGGTCGCCTCGCACGTGCCGCTGAACCCCGAGCACGTCGCCTTCGTGCCGTCCTGGTCGCTGACCCCGGCGGCCCTGGTCGAGCGGGCGCGCCCCGGGGACGTCGTACTCACCCTCGGCGCCGGCGACGTCACCCTCGTCGGTCCTGAGGTGCTGGTCCTGCTCGCGGAGCGGGAGGGACAGTCGTGACGATCGACGCGCCCGCGCGGGCTCCCCGCTCCGGTGACGAGGAGCCGTCGAGGCGTCGCTTCCGGCGGCGCGGGTCCGGTGGGTCGGTTGGGTCCGGTGGACGGGGACCCGGCGGATCGGCGGGTGGCGGAACCGGTGGATCGCGGCGCCCGCGCGCCAGCCGGGTCCAACGCCGCTTCGCCCGACGGCTGCGCGCGCGTCGTTGGCGGCCCTGGCGCCGCGTGCTCGTGCTCCTCGCCCTCGTCGCCCTCACCCTGGGTGGCGTGTGGCTCGTGTTCTTCTCGTCGGTGACAGCGGTGCACGACGTCGAGGTCACCGGCGTCTCGGTGCTGAGCGAGGACGAGGTGCGCGCTCAGGCGGCCGTGCCGCTCGACGTCTCGCTGGCCACCAGCGACCTCGACGCCGTCACAGCCCGGGTCGAGGCCCTGGCCCCGGTCGCCTCCGTCGAGGTCACCCGTGACTGGCCCGACACCGTCCACGTCGACATCACCGAGCGCGAGGCGCTGGCCGTCGTGGAGTGGGAAGGCGCGTGGCGTGGCGTCGACGACGACGGCGTGCTGTTCCGCAGCTACGAGGAGCGACCCGCGGACCTGCCGCTGCTCGACGTACGGGCCGCGACGCCTGCCTCGGCGCTGGCCGAGGCCGCCACCGTCGTGGGGAACCTGCCGGCCGAGCTGCTCGCGCGGGTGCAGACCGTGCAGGTCGGCTCGATCGACGCCATCAGCCTGGTGCTCGGCGACGGGACCCAGATCAACTGGGGCAGCGCCGACGAGTCGGCCGACAAGGTCGAGGTGCTCACCGTGCTCATGGAGCAGAAGGCCCGCTTCTACGACGTCACCGCCCCCGGCCGCCCCACCCTCACCAAGTAACCGGCGAAGAGGCGCGCACCTTCGCGCGAAGGGGCGCGAAAGTGCGCGCGAAGGGGCGCGAAAGTGCGCGCGAGGCGTCACTCGCGTGCGCACGAGCGGCGGATCGACGTCTCAGCTCGACGCGGGTGACCTTTCGGGCGCACGTGCGCGCCCCTTCGCGCGAACGCGCGCCCTCGCGCGCACGTGCGCGCCCTTCGCGCGAACGCTCGCGCCCCTTCGCGCGATGGAGGGGTGGGACAGAGCCAGAGGAGTTTGTCGACTATTTGTCGACACGCCTGCGTGTCTGCGCCGGGTCGCGGGGTCAGTGACCTAGTTTCTTCCTCAGGCGCGAGGTTGACATAACTATAACCCTCTACTTCAGGGTTAGGGTTCTGGGACACGCCGAGGGCCTCTTCCCCACCGCACGACCCACACGCACACACGCATCAACCTGCCGGCCGACCGAGCCGGCACCACACATGAGAGGGACCTGCCGTGGCAGCACCGCAGAACTACCTGGCCGTCATCAAGGTCGTCGGGATCGGTGGCGGTGGCGTCAACGCCGTGAACCGGATGATCGAGGTGGGACTCAAGGGCGTCGAGTTCATCGCGATCAACACCGACGCACAGGCGCTCCTGATGAGCGACGCCGACGTCAAGCTCGACATCGGCCGCGAGCTGACCCGTGGCCTCGGCGCGGGCGCGAACCCCGACGTGGGCGGCAAGGCCGCCGAGGACCACGCCGAGGAGATCGAGGAGGTGCTCAAGGGCGCCGACATGGTCTTCGTCACCGCCGGCGAGGGCGGCGGCACCGGCACCGGTGGCGCTCCCGTGGTGGCGCGCATCGCGCGCTCGCTCGGCGCGCTGACCATCGGCGTCGTGACCCGGCCCTTCTCCTTCGAGGGCCGTCGTCGCGCCAACCAGGCCGAGGAGGGCATCGCCGGTCTCCGCGAGGAGGTCGACACCCTCATCGTGATCCCCAACGACCGACTGCTGTCGATCAGCGACCGCAACGTCTCGGTTCTCGACGCCTTCAAGCAGGCCGACCAGGTCCTGCTGCAGGGCGTCTCGGGCATCACCGACCTGATCACCACCCCCGGCCTGATCAACCTCGACTTCGCCGACGTCAAGTCGGTCATGTCCAACGCCGGTTCGGCCCTCATGGGCATCGGCTCGGCCCGCGGCGAGGACCGCGCGGTCGCCGCCGCCGAGATGGCCGTCTCCAGCCCGCTGCTGGAGGCCTCCATCGAGGGCGCGTACGGCGTGCTGCTCTCGATCGCCGGTGGTTCGGACCTCGGACTCTTCGAGATCAACGAGGCGGCGGCCCTGGTCTCCCAGGCCGCGCACGCCGAGGCCAACATCATCTTCGGTGCCGTCATCGACGACGCCCTCGGTGACGAGGTCCGGGTCACGGTCATCGCGGCCGGCTTCGACGGTGGGATGCCCAAGCGCCGCGAGGCCGTGGTCACCCCGCGCCGCGAGCCGGTGCCCTCGCAGAGCCAGTCCGAGACCCGGGCTGCTGCGGCGGCCGCGGCCATGCGTCGCGACGCCGAGCGTGGCGCCGAGGCGGCTCGCAACGGCTACACGTCGTTCGGCTCCTCGTCCGCTCCCCAGCCGACCGAGCAGCGTCCCGCCCCGCGTCCGGAGTACCAGCGGGCCGAGGCGCCCCGCAGCACCCCGAGCCCGGCTCCCAGCCGGACCTCGAACGCGGCGGACGACGACCTCGACGTGCCGGACTTCCTGAAGTGACGCACTGACGTTGTTCGCATTCCGTGAAGCGGTCGGCCCGGTCGAGGTGGCATTCACCGACCGGGCCGGCGGCGTCTCCGGGCCCCCCTTCGACTCCCTCAACCTCGCTGCCACCGGGGAGGACGACGCCGCGTCGGTGACCACCAACCTGTGCCGCGTGCAGCAGGCCTTCTCGGGCGGTACGACGTACCGCGTGCCGTTGGCGCTGATGCACCAGGTCCACGGCGGCGACGTCGTGCGGGTCGGTGCCGAGGAGCTGCCGGCCGAGCCCACCCACGGCACCGAGGGGTTGCCCCAGGCCGACGGCCTGGTCACCGACAAGGCCGGCGTGGCTCTGGTGGTCCGTGTCGCCGACTGCGTGCCGCTGCTGCTCGCCGACCCCGAGGCGCGGGTCGTCGGCGCCCTGCACGTCGGGCGTCCCGGCCTGGTCGCCGGTGTCGTGCCGAACGGCGTGGCAGCGATGCGTGAGCTCGGCGCCGACCCGGCACGGATCCGGGCCTGGATCGGCCCGCACGTCTGCGGCCGCTGCTACGAGGTGCCGGCGGAGATGCGCGACGACGTGGCGGCGGTGGTGCCGGGAACGGCCACCGAGACCTCCTGGGGCACCCCGGCCGTCGACCTCGGCGTCGGCGTGCGGTCCCAGCTGGCGACCGCGGGCGTCGGAGTCGACGCGGTGCAGTCGCTCGACCGGTGCACCCGCGAGGACGCCGACCTCTTCTCCTACCGGCGCGACGGCGCCGCCTCGGGCCGGCTCGCCGGTCTGGTGCGGGTGACGGCGTGAGCGCCCCCGACGTGAGCCGGACGACCGACGACCGCCGGACGGAGATCACCGAGGCCCTGGCAGCCGTGCGGGCGCGCGTGGCCGGCGCCTGCGCCCAGGCCGACCGACAGCCCGACGAGGTCACTCTGGTCGTGGTGACGAAGTTCTTCCCGGTGTCCGACGTGCGGGTGCTGGCCGACCTGGGCGTGCGCGACGTGGGGGAGAACCGCTACCAGGAGGCGTTCGCCAAGAGTGAGGAGTGCGCCGGCCTCGACCTGCGCTGGCACTTCATGGGGCGCCTGCAGAGCAACAAGGCGGCTGCGGTCGGCCGCTGGGCCGACGTCGTGCAGTCGCTGGACCGCGCCAAGCTCGTCGCCCCGCTCGGGCGGGGCGCCGAGGAACGGACCGCCGACGGCAGACCGGGCGCCCTCGAGATTCTCGTGCAGGTCAACCTCGACACCGACCCCGAGGAAGCGAAGGGTCGTGGGGGCGCCGCGCCCGCCGACGTACCAGCACTCGCCGAGGTTGTCGCCGGCAACGCCGCGCTGCGGCTCGGCGGGGTGATGGCGGTGGCGCCGCGCGAGGGTGACCCCCGAGCGGCGTTCGAACGGCTGCGCGAGCTCTCCGAACGGGTGCGCGCCGTGGTGCCGGAGGCGACGTACGTCTCTGCCGGCATGAGCGGGGATCTGGAAGCCGCGATCGCGTGCGGAGCAACACATGTGCGCGTCGGCGGGGCGATCCTCGGAAACAGACCAACCAACGGATAGCGTGAAGGAGACAGTTGTGATCCCTGTGTGGAGGCGAAACTCATGAGCGGCGCGATGCGGAAGATGGGCGTCTACCTCGGACTCCTCGAGGACAACGAGCGCTACGACGAGTACGACGACTACGACCAGGACCCGGAGCAGGCGACCCACGCCGGGCAGCCCGCCCAGGGCCGTGCCCCGGGCGCATCGGGCGCCACCGTGGCCCAGCTCGCCGAGCGTCGACGCCCCGTCGCCGGATCCGTGCCCGGTCAGGCCGGCGGCCTCGCCGTCGCGCCGCGGATGGCGGAGCTCTCGCGGATCACCACGCTGCACCCGAGCACCTACAACGAGGCGCGGGTCATCGGTGAGAACTTCCGGGAGGGCATCCCGGTCATCATGAACCTGTCGGAGATGAGCGACGTCGACGCCAAGCGTCTCGTCGACTTCGCCGCCGGCCTGGTCTTCGCGGTGCACGGCACCATCGAGCGGGTGACCAACAAGGTCTTCCTGCTGTCGCCGCCCAACGTCGCGGTGTCCACGGAGGACAAGGCGCGCATCGCCGACAGCGGCTTCTTCAACCAGAGCTGACTCGGGCGGCCCGGGGCTAGGCCCTGTGCCGCTTGGTCCCCCGCCTAAGATCGGACATCGTGCAGACCGTCGGCCTCGTCATCGAGCTGGTCCTGTTCCTTTTTCTGCTGCTGCTCTTCGCGCGGTTCATCGTGGACTGGGTCCAGGTCTTCGCGCGCTCGTGGCAGCCCAAGGGCATCGTGCTGGTGATCCTCGAGGTCATCTACAGCATCACCGACCCGCCGATCCTGTTCATCCGGCGCTTCGTGCCGCCGCTGCGGATCGGGTCGATCTCGCTCGACACCAGCTTCATCCTGGTGCTGATCGCGGTCTACATCCTGCGCGCGGTCAACCAGGCCGTTCTCCTCTCGCCCTGACCTCGATCTCGCTCCGCGGGCGCAGCGGCCGGCGGTACGGTGTGCTCGACCCTGCCGCCCCCGAAAGGTGATCTCGTGCCCTTGACCCCTGAGGACGTGGACAACAAGCGCTTCTCCACGGCCCGCGTGATGCGCCAGGGCTACGACATGACCGAGGTCGACAACTTCCTCGACGAGGTCGCCGCCGAGATGAAGCGGCTGCACAGCGACCTCGCCGAGCTGCGCGGGAAGGCCTCCAGCGCGCCGGAGGCCACGGCGGTGGCGCAGGCCTCCGGGTCGAGCAGCGCAGCGACAGCCGACGGCGCCGCGAGCGACGAGAAGGCGGCCGAGGCGAACGCCTCTGACGGTACGACGAGCGAGGCCGAGTCGGCCGAGGCCGAGGGCAAGCACGCCGACCCCGGCTCGACCGACGAGGAGAAGCCCGCGGAGACCGCCGCCGACGGCGAGGGTGCCGAGAAGCCGACCCCCGGGACGCACTCGGCCGATTCCGAGGACGACCTGGCCGAGGGGGAGACCGAGGTCGCCCGGGTCACCGGCACCCGCGGTGAGCTCCTGCGCGTCGCCACCACCGACGAGGCGGCCGCGGCAGCGGCCCGCATGCTCGAGCTGGCCGGCCGCAACGCCGACGAGCTGGTCGCCGACGCACGCAGCCAGGCCGACCGGATCGTGTCCGAGGCGTCCGGCCGGGCCGAGGAGCTCGACGGCGAGACCGAGCAGCGCCGCGCGAAGCTGGTGGCCGACCTCGAGCGCGACCACCAGGAGCTCAAGGACGAGGTCGAGGACCTCCGGGCCTTCGAGCGTGAGTACCGCGCCCAGCTGCGCAACTACTTCCAGCAGCAGCTCGAGGCGCTCGACGCCCAGGGCGGCGGCGTCACGCTCGCCGAGGACCTCCACGAGGACGAGGGCGAGATCGGCTCACGCCTGCGCTCCATCCTCGCCGAGGAGGAGGACGAGGGCGGCTCCGACGCGCCCGGGTCCGACTCGGACGGCGACGATGCCCAGGGGGACGACTCGGGGCGGTCCGGAGAGACTGCTGGTGACCAGAGCGAGGACGGCTCCCGCCCCACCGCCTGAAGCAGGCGATCCGGCGCGCCCTCGGGGTTCGTCAGCCCGACCCTCAGACGCGGGTGACCGAGAACCGCAGCCCCAGGTCGGCGTCCTCGCGGACGTCCCCGGTCGGCTCCTCGCGCGACACGGTGGTCGCGAGCACCTCGTCGGCGACCTGCTGCTGGTGCTCGGTCAGCGCCTCGGCGACGTCGCCGTCGGCCTGCCAGGTCAGCGTGATCCGGTCGCTGACCTCGAAGCCACTGGTCTTGCGGGCTTCCTGCACCGACCTCACGACCTCGCGTGCCAGCCCGGCGCGACGGAGCTCGGGGGTCAGCTCGAGGTCGAGCGCGACGGTCTCGCCGTGCTCGTTGGCCACCGACCAGCCTTCGCGCGGCCGCTCGGACAGGATGACCTCGTCAGCGGTGACCTCGAGAACCTCCACGCCGACCGTCACTGACGCGGCGCCCCGCTCACGCAGCTGCGCGGCGAGCGTCGCGGCGTCGGCGGCCGCGATCGCCCCGGCCACCTCCGGTGTACGACGGGCGAAGCGCTTGCCGAGCGCACGGAAGTTGCCCTTGGCACTGAAGTCGACGAGGTCACCGGCGGAGTCGAGCGCCTCGACGGCGCCGATGTTGAGCTCCTCGGCCACCTCGCCCCGCAGGTCCTCGCCCAGCCGCGCCCAGGCACTCGAGGGCACCAGCGCGCGACGCAGCGGCTGGCGGGTCCGCACCTTGGCATCGGCCCGCGCCGCGCGACCCAGCTCCACGATCCGGCGTGCCAGCTGCATGCGCGCGTCGAGGTCCTCGTCGACGAGCGCGTCGTCGACCGCCGGCCACGACGCCAGGTGCACCGACGACTCGCCACCCGTGACCGCGAACAGGTCCTGCCAGACCCGCTCGGTGATGAACGGCGTCAGCGGCGCCGACACCAGCGTCACCAGCCGCAGGCACTCGTGCAGCGTCGCCAGCGCGCCCGGGTCGCCGGCCCAGAAGCGGCGCCGCGAGCGACGGACGTACCAGTTCGACAGCACGTCGACGTACGCCGCGATGCGCGACCCCGTCCGCTGGGTGTCGAAGCCCTCCAGCGCTGCCGTGACGTCACGGACGAGCCGGTGCGCCTCCGACAGCGCCCACCGGTCGAGCACGTGCCGCTCCGACGGGGCCGGCGCCGCGACCGACGGCGTCCAGCCGGCCGACCGGGCGTAGAGCGCCTGGAAGCCGACCGTGTTCCAGTAGGTCAGCAGCACCTTGCGGACGGTCTCCTCGATCGCCTGATGGCCGACGCGTCGCGCCGACCACGGCGAGCCGGACGCCGCCATGAACCAGCGCACCGCGTCGGCGCCGTGGCGGTCCATCAGCGGCAGCGGCTCGAGGATGTTGCCGAGGTGCTTCGACATCTTGCGGCCGTCCTCGGCCAGGATGTGGCCCAGGCACAGCACGTTCTTGTACGACGAGCGGTCGAACACCAGCGTGTTCACGGCCATCAGCGTGTAGAACCAGCCGCGGGTCTGGTCGATGGCCTCGCAGATGAAGTCGGCCGGGAAGGCCGCCTCGAAGCGCTCCGTCGAGCCCTCGACGTGGGGGTAGCCCCACTGCGCGAAGGGCATCGAGCCGCTGTCGAACCATGCGTCGATGACCTCCGGCACGCGCCGCGCCTCGAGCCCACAGGTGGTCGAGCCGGTCGGGACCGGGCAGGCGAAGACGACGTCGTCGACGAAGGGCCGGTGCGGGTCCAGGTCGGACTGGTCGGTGCCGGTGAGCTCGCTCAGCTCCGCGCGCGAGCCCACACAGGTCTGGTGGCCCTCCTCGCAGCGCCAGATCGGCAGGGGGGTGCCCCAGTAGCGGCGTCGCGACAGCGCCCAGTCGATGTTGTTGTTCAACCAGTCGCCGTAGCGGCCCCACTTGATGGTCTCGGGGTGCCAGCTGGTGCCCTCGTTCTCGCGGAGCAGGGCGTCCTTGCGCTGGGTGGTGCGGACGTACCAGGACGGCAGCGCGTAGTACATGAGCGCGGTGTGGCAGCGCCAGCAGTGCGGGTAGGAGTGCTCGAAGGCGACGTGGCGGAACATCAGCCCTCGGGCCTCGAGGTCGCGGACCAGGTCGGCGTCGGCGTGCTTGAAGAACTGTCCGCCGACCAGGGAGACGTCGTCCTCGAAGTGGCCGTTGGGCAGCACCGGCGTGACGACCGGCAGGCCGTACCCGCGGCAGACCGCCATGTCCTCCTCACCGAAGGCGGGGGACTGGTGCACCAGGCCGGAGCCGTCCTCGATGGTGACGTAGTCGGCGAGCACGACGAAGTGGGCCGGCTGGTCCGCCGGGAACTCGACGAGATCGAAGGGGCGGGTGTACTCCCAGCGCTCCATGTCGGTGCCGACGTAGGTCTCGAGAACCTCCCAGCCCTCACCCAGCGCCGCGCCGACGAGCGGCTCGGCGACCACGAGGGTCTCGGTGCCGTCGGTGGCCACCACGTAGGTGACGCCGGGATTGACCGCGACGGCGGTGTTGGAGACCAGCGTCCAGGGCGTGGTCGTCCAGACCAGCAGCGAGGCCTTGCCCGCGAGCGGACCGCTGGTCAGCGGGAAGCGCACGTAGACGCTGGGGTCGGTGACGGTCTCGTAGCCCTGCGCGAGCTCGTGGTCCGACAGCCCGGTGCCGCAGCGCGGGCAGTACGGCGCGACGCGGTAGTCCTCGACGAGCAGCCCCTGGTCGTGGATCTGCTTCAACGCCCACCACACCGACTCGACGTACTCCGGCGACATGGTGCGGTAGGCGTTCTCCATGTCGACCCAGTAGCCCATGCGGTCGGTCATCTTCGCGAACTGGTCGACGTTGCGCAGCACCGACTCCCGGCAGCGCGCGTTGAACTCGGCGACGCCGAACGCCTCGATGTCGTTCTTGCCGGTGAAGCCCAGCTCCTTCTCCACCGCGAGCTCGACGGGGAGCCCGTGGCAGTCCCAGCCGGCCTTGCGCTCGACGTGGTAGCCCTGCATGGTCCGGAACCGCGGGAAGACGTCCTTGAAGACGCGGGCCTCGACGTGGTGGGTGCCGGGCAGGCCGTTGGCCGTCGGCGGGCCCTCGTAGAACGTCCACGGCTCGGCGCCGCGGGTGCGCTCCAGCGAGGCGGCGAAGGTGCCCTGGGCCTGCCAGAGGTCCAGCACCTCGTGCTCGAGCGCGGGCAGGTCGACCTGCGGCGGGACGGCGTTGTAGCCGGTCTCGTCGGTCGGGGCGGTGGGGGTGTCCACGGAGTGCGTCCTCGTCTGTCGTCGACGTACGTCGAGCCTGCGACGAAGGGACGAGGCCGCTCGAGCGAGCGGGTCCCGCGGTACCACCCTCCTTGGTGTCCCGCCGACCCTGCGGTCGTCGGAACGCCCTCTCATCCACGTCCGCTGCCGGTTCTACCTGCCCGCGACTGTCGTCTTGGGCGCTCCTCCGGCGGCTCGGGGTGATCTTCGATCCGGCCAACACCCCTGGGCTCACACCGTCCCCAGGTCGCTCTCGGCTGGCCCCGGACCTACTCGTCCCGTCGTCACCGTGCGTACGCACTCCTCAGTCTGCCAGCCCCGCCCGGCGGCTCCAACTCGGTTTCAGGTCGGTGTGCCGCCGCTCTCGGCGTACGACGAGCGCGGTCGCGCCCTGCTCGGCGCGGTCGAATCGCGGCCGTCCGCGTGGCGAGCCCTGTTGTCCTGGGGTGAGCCCGGGCATATCCTCACCGCACTGTGCGGGCTGGGGACGCGCAGCAACGCCGGGTCGGGGCCAGGTGTCCCACCCCATCGGCGAAGCGATCTCCGTCTTTGAGAGGGCATGACGATGGCTCGGATGAGCGCCGCCAGGCTGGCCGGCAAGACTGCGGCCGCAGCAGCGAAACGTGTCACCGGTCGCGGCAAGGCCGCTCAGGCCGCTACGACCTCCACCACCGCGAAGGAGCCGGCCGCGAAGAAGGCCGCTCCCGCGAAGAAGGCCGCTCCCGCGAAGAAGGCCGCTCCCGCGAAGAAGGCCGCTCCCGCGAAGAAGGCCGCTCCCGCGAAGAAGGCCGCTCCCGCGAAGAAGGCCGCTCCCGCGAAGAAGGCCGCCCCCGCGAAGAAGGCCGCTCCGGTCAAGAAGAGCGCCTCGGCAACGAAGACTGCTCCCGCGAAGAAGACGACCGCGAAGAAGGCGACCGCGAAGAAGGCGACCGCGAAGAAGACGACCGCCAAGAAGTCGGCCACGAAGAAGGCCTCCGCCACAACCGCCACGAAGAAGTCGACTGCCGCGAGCAAGCCTGCAGCGTCGACGACGACCACGACCTCGAAGACCGCCACGCCGGCGAAGAAGTCCACAGCGACCAAGGCGTCGCCGGCGAAGAAGTCGGCTGCCAAGAAGACACCCGCGAGGACTCCCGCCGCGACGGCCACGACCAGGGCCGCCACTGCGACGAAGGCGGCCGCGACCAAGGCGGGCAGTGCCGCGAGGACCACCGCGACCAAGGCCGCTGCCGTCGCGGTCGCCCCGGCCGGCGCCGCCAAGACCACCGCGACCAAGGCTGCTGCCGCGGCGGCCGCTCCCGCCACCGCCGCCGCGAAGAAGGCGACGCCCCGCAGGCTGCGACCGTCGTCCTTGGCCGTCAAGCCCGACGAGACGCCGTGGACCAGCAAGGAGCTGAACCAGGTCAAGGCCGAGCTCGCCTCCGACGTGACGCGGCTGCGCGAGGAGCTCGACCTGGCCGCGAAGGAGCTCGACGGACTCATGCGCGACGCCGGTGACGGCGCCGGCAACGACCAGGCCGACGTCGGCTCGGCCACCTTCGAGCGCGACCACGAGCTGAGTCTGGCCAACAACGCCCGCGACATGCTGACCCAGACCGAGCACGCCCTGGAGCGCATCGACGACGGCACCTACGGCCGCTGCGAGAGCTGCGGGGAGGCCATCGGCAAGAATCGTTTGATCGCATTCCCGCGTGCCACACTGTGCCTGGCATGCAAGCAGCGCGAGGAGCGTCGCTGAACGAAGGCGACCACAACGACCCCCCGGCACCGAGGGACCGACGACGTCCGCTCGGGCTCTTCGCGACGGTCGCCGCCCTGGCCTATCTCGTCGACCTCGGCACCAAGACCCTCGCGCTGAACCGGCTCGAGATCGGTGAGCCCGTGCAGGTCGTCGGCGACTTCTTGCGGTTCAACCTGGTCTTCAACCCGGGCGCCGCCTTCAGCCTGGGCACGTCGTCGACGATCTACCTCACGCTGTTCGCAATGGTCGCCGCCGTCGTGGTCCTGTTCGTCGCCCGCAACTTGGGCGACCGTCTCTGGGCCATCGGGCTGGGCGCGCTGCTGGGCGGCATCCTCGGCAACCTGACCGACCGCATCTTCCGCGATCCCGGACCGTTGCGCGGCCACGTCGTCGACATGTTGCAGCTGCCGAACTGGCCGGTGTTCAACGTCGCCGACATGTGCATCAACCTGGCCGCGGTGATCATCGTCATCCAGGCCTTCCGTGGGATCAGCCTCCGCGGCGAGCGGCACGCCGAGCGGGACGCTTCGTGAGCGAGCAGCGCACCGTGCACGTCCCCGACGGCATGGAGGGTGAGCGCGTCGACGCCTGCCTGGCCCGCATGTTCGGCCTGTCCCGGACCCGCGCCGCCGACCTGGTCGCCGAGGGCCTGGTCCAGCTGGAGGGCCGCAACGTGGCGAAGTCCGACCGCGTCCACGGCGGAGCGGTGCTCGACGTGGAGATCCCCGACCTGCGCGACCCGGTCGCGATCGTGCCCCAGATCGTCGAGGGCATCGGGATCATCCACGACGACGACTCCTTGGTCGTCATCGACAAGCCGGTCGGGGTCGCCGTGCACCCCAGCCCCGGCTGGAACGGTCCCACCGTGGTCGGCCACCTGGTCGCCGCCGGCTTCCGGATCGCCACCAGCGGAGCCTCGGAGCGCCAGGGCATCGTGCAGCGGCTCGACGTCGGCACCAGCGGCGTGATGGTCATCGCCAAGGGCGAGGCGGCCTACTCGCGGCTGAAGAACGCCTTCCGCAACCGCACCGTCGACAAGACCTACCACGCGCTGGTGCAGGGCCACCCCGACCCGCTGCGCGGCACGATCGACGCCCCCATCGCCCGTCATCCGCGCTTCGACCACAAGTTCCACGTCGCCGACGGTGGCCGCCACAGCGTCACCCACTACGACACCCTCGAGGCCCACCGCTTCGCCAGCCTGCTCGAGGTCCACCTCGAGACCGGCCGCACCCACCAGATCCGGGTCCACATGCAGGCGCTCAAGCACCCCTGCGTCGGTGACCCGCTCTACGGCGGCGACCCGGTGCTCGCGGCCCGCCTCGACCTCACCCGACAGTGGCTGCACGCCGTACGCCTCGGGTTCGAGCACCCGGGCACGGGGGAGCACGTCGAGTACGAGTCGCCCTACCCGGCCGACCTCGAGCACGCCGTGGAGCTCGTCCGTGAGCTGGACTGACCCGAGCGACCTGACCGTCCGCCCGGCGACGCCGGACGACGCGCCGGCCTGCGCGGGCGTGCTCACCGGGAGCCGACGTGCCGCGGGCACGGCCTTCCCCCCGGCGCTGCACAGCCCCGACGAGGACCGCGCCTTCGTCGCCGGTCGGATCCGCGACAGCGAGGTGTGGGTCGCGGTGGTCCCCTCCGAGGACGGAGCGCCTGAGGCCGACCGGGTCGTGGGGATCCTCGACCTCGACGGCGACTGGGTGCACTCGCTCTACGTCGACCCGCGTGCCCAGCGACGCGGCGTCGGCTCCGCCCTGCTCGACCTGGCCAAGGCGCGACGCCCCGACGGCCTCGGCCTGTGGGTCTTCGTCACGAACACCCGGGCACGGGCGTTCTACCGCCGCCACGGTCTGGTCGAGCTCGAGACGACCGACGGCTCGGCCAACGAGGAGAAGGCGCCCGACGTCCGCATGGCCTGGCCCGGCCGCGATCCGGTGGCCTACCTGCGCCGCCAGATCGACGAGGTCGACCACGACCTCGCCGACCTCGTGAACCGCCGGATCGCGCTGACCGCGGCGGTGCAGACCTACAAGGAGACACCCGGTCACGCCGGGCGCGACCCCGACCGGGAGCGCGAGATCGCCGAGCGGCTCGCCGCCCGCACCCCTGACCTCGACGAACGCACCTGGGAGCCCGTGGTGGCGGCTCTGGTCGAGACCGGGCTGGACGTCGCGGAGCGCCGCGCGACGCACGCGGACCGGCGTACGACGTGAGCGTCCGCGTTGTGTCGGCGCCGCGTGCCAGGGTGCTCGGCACGGCGCCGGTCGCTTAGGGTGGTCTCCTTCCCCCCGACTCGGCCGATCGCCCGCCGGACACCACCGTCGCACCGGTGCCCGGCGACGTGAGACGCGTCCAGTCAGCCCCTGCCCGCACCCTGTGAGAGGAGCCGGTCGCCCGATGTCAGGTGGGACCAGCAGCACCCAGGCCGGTTTCGCACACCTGCACGTGCACACCGAGTACTCCATGCTCGACGGGGCCGCCCGGCTCGACGACATGTTCGCGCGCACCGCCGAGCTCGGCATGGACTCCATCGCCATGACCGACCACGGCAACGTGTTCGGCGCCTTCGACTTCTACTCCAAGGCTCAGGCCCACGGGGTCAAGCCGATCATCGGCATGGAGGCCTACTTCACGCCCAACACCTCCCGTTTCGAGCGCAAGCGGGTGCGGTGGAACCACGGTGGCGACGACGACGTCTCCGGCTCGGGTGCCTACACCCACATGACGCTGCTGGCCGAGACCACGGCCGGCATGCACAACCTCTTCCGGCTCTCGTCCCGCTCCTCGCTGGAGGGCTACTTCTACAAGCCGCGCGCCGACCGCGAGCTGCTGCAGGAGTACGCCGGCGGCCTCATCGGCACCACCGGCTGCCCCTCGGGTGAGGTCCAGACGTGGCTGCGCATCGGCGACTACGACAAGGCCCGCCAGGCCGCGGCCGACTTCCGCGACATCCTCGGCGCCGAGAACTACTTCCTCGAGCTGATGGACCACGGCCTCGAGATCGAGACCCGCGTCCGCGACGGGCTGCTACGGCTGTCCAAGGACCTGTCGATCCCGCCGATCGCCACCAACGACTCCCACTACGTGCGGCCCGAGGACGCCGGCGCCCACGAGCACCTGCTGTGCGTGTCGTCGGGCAGCACGATGTCGGACCCCAACCGGTTCAAGTTCCACGGCGACAGCTACTACATCAAGTCGCCCGAGGAGATGCGCGAGCTGTGGGCCGAGCGCAACGGCCTGCCCGAGGCCTGCGACAACACTCTGCTCATCGCCGAGCGCTGCAACGTCGAGTTCAACACCTCGGCCAACTTCATGCCGCGCTTCGGAGTCCCCGAGGGCGAGTCGGAGGACTCCTGGTTCGTCAAGGAGGTCGAGAAGGGGCTGGCCTACCGCTACCCCCAGGGCATCCCCGACAAGGTCCGCAAGCAGGCCGAGTTCGAGACCGGCGTCATCACCCAGATGGGCTTCCCTGGCTACTTCCTCGTCGTCGCGGACTTCATCAACTGGGCCAAGGACAACGGCATCCGTGTCGGCCCCGGGCGTGGCTCGGGCGCCGGCTCGATCGCGGCGTACGCCATGCGCATCACCGACCTCGACCCGCTCGAGCACGGCCTGATCTTCGAGCGCTTCCTCAACCCCGACCGCGTCTCGATGCCTGACTTCGACATCGACTTCGACGACCGTCGCCGCGGCGAGGTCATCGACTACGTCTCCAAGAAGTACGGCGACGACCGGGTCTCGATGATCGTCACCTACGGCACCATCAAGGCCAAGCAGGCCGTGAAGGACTCCTCCCGGATCCTCGGCTACCCCTTCGCGATGGGCGACCGGGTCACCAAGGCGATGCCGGCCTCGGTGATGGGCAAGGACGTCCCGCTCAAGGAGATCTTCGACCCCAACCACGCGCGGTACGGCGAGGGCGGGGAGTTCCGGGCGCTCTACGACTCCGAGCCCGACGTGAAGACCGTCGTCGACACCGCGATCGGCCTGGAGGGCCTGAAGCGGCAGTGGGGCGTGCACGCCGCCGGCGTCATCATGTCCAGCGAGCCGCTGCTCGACGTCATCCCGATCATGCGTCGTCCTCAGGACGGCGCGGTCATCACGCAGTTCGACTACCCGACCTGTGAGCGCCTCGGTCTCATCAAGATGGACTTCCTGGGACTGCGCAACCTCACCGTCCTCGACGACGCGCTGCGCAACATCGAGTCCAACCGCGGCGAGAAGGTCGTGCTCGAGGAGCTCGAGCTGACCGACCCGAACACCTACGCGCTGCTCCAGCGCGGTGACACCCTCGGCGTCTTCCAGCTCGACGGCGGCCCGATGCGGGCGCTGCTGCGCAGCATGCGGCCCGACACGTTCGAGGACATCTCCGCCGTCGGGG
>CAVQOY010000016.1:0-325326 GCA_963714625.1 uncultured Actinomycetota bacterium
TCCGCTGTCGGCCACCAAGCGCTGGCGCGTCGTCGGTGTGCTGGAGAAGGCCAAGTAACCACGCGGTCCCCGGTCACGGGGTCCGACAGACCAGAGTTCCACCAGGCTCGCTCCAACGCGAGAGCCGAGAACCAGTGAGACCAGGAGAAGACAGTGATTCAGCAGGAGTCGCGGCTGAAGGTCGCCGACAACACCGGTGCGAAGGAGATCCTTTGCATCCGGGTGCTCGGTGGATCCGGCCGTCGGTACGCCGGGATCGGTGACACGATCGTCGCCACGGTCAAGGACGCCATCCCAGGCGGAAACGTCAAGAAGGGCGACGTCGTCAAGGCGGTCATCGTCCGCACCGTCAAGGAGCGGCGCCGCCCCGACGGTTCCTACATCCGCTTCGACGAGAACGCCGCGGTGATCCTCAAGAACGACGGTGAGCCGCGCGGAACCCGCATCTTCGGCCCCGTGGGTCGCGAGCTGCGCGAGAAGAAGTTCATGAAGATCATCTCGCTCGCCCCGGAGGTGCTGTGAGCATGCCCAACGCGAAGAAGAAGACCGTGAACATCAAGAAGGGCGACACCGTCAAGGTGATCGCCGGAGCCGACAAGGGCAAGCAGGGCAAGGTCATCTCCGTGCTGCGCGAGTCCGACCGTGTGATCGTCGAGGGCGTCAACCTCATCAAGCGACACACCAAGGTCCTGCAGCAGGGCGGCCGCGCCGGCAACACCGGAGGCATCATCACCCAGGAGGCTGCCGTGCACGTCTCCAACGTGATGCTCGTGGAGAAGGACGCCACCACGCGCGTCGGCTTCAAGCGGGTGTCCTCGGAGAAGCGTCGCCCCGACGGCTCGACGTACACCGCTGAGCGCAGCGTCCGCGTCTCGCGCTCCACCGGCGAGGAGATCTGATGACTGCCACCAGCAACACCGAGACCGAGAACGAGACCCGCGTGCCTCCGCGCCTGAAGGCGCGCTACCGCGAGGAGATCCTGCCCGCTCTGCACGAGCAGTTCGGGTTCGCCAACGTCATGCAGGTGCCCGGTCTGACCAAGATCGTGGTCAACATGGGCGTCGGCGAGGCCGCGCGCGACTCGAAGCTGATCGACGGGGCGGTCACCGACCTCACCGCGATCACCGGGCAGAAGCCGCAGGTCACCAAGGCCCGTAAGTCCATCGCGCAGTTCAAGCTCCGCGAGGGCATGCCGATCGGCGCGCACGTCACGCTGCGCGGCGACCGCATGTGGGAGTTCCTGGACCGTCTGCTCACGCTGGCGCTGCCCCGCATCCGTGACTTCCGAGGTCTGTCCGACCGTCAGTTCGACGGCCGTGGCAACTACACCTTCGGTCTCACCGAGCAGGTCATGTTCCACGAGATCAACCAGGACCGGATCGACCGCTCCCGCGGCATGGACATCACGGTCGTGACCACCGCGACCACCGACGACGAGGGACGCGCGCTGCTCAAGCAGCTCGGCTTCCCCTTCAAGGAGAACTGACAGCGATGGCCAAGACAGCACTCAAGGTCAAGGCGGCTCGCAAGCCGAAGTTCGCCGTCCGCGGCTACACGCGCTGCCAGCGCTGCGGCCGACCCAAGGCGGTCTACCGCAAGTTCGGCCTCTGCCGGATCTGTCTGCGGGAGATGGCGCACCGGGGCGAGCTGCCCGGTGTCACCAAGAGCTCCTGGTGACCTGCCCCCGATTTCCCACCACTCGAGAGAACGTTGAAGGTCGGTCCCTGACGGGGTCGAAACCACGACGAGAAAGGGCCTCACGGCCATGACGATGACTGACCCGATCGCGGACATGCTGACGCGTCTGCGCAATGCCAACCAGGCGTACCACGACGCCGTGATCATGCCGCACAGCAAGCTGAAGGTCGGTGTCGCGGAGATCCTCAAGCAGGAGGGCTACATCACCTCCTTCTCCGTCGAGGACGCCCCTGAGGGCGCCGTCGGCAAGGTGCTCACCGTGACGCTGAAGTACGGCCAGAACCGCGAGCGTTCGATCGCCGGCCTGCGCCGCATCAGCAAGCCCGGCCTGCGTGTGTACGCCAAGTCCACCGGCCTGCCCAAGGTCCTCGGTGGGCTGGGTGTCGCCATCATCTCCACCAGCCAGGGTCTCCTGACCGACCGCAAGGCTCACCAGAAGGGCGTGGGTGGGGAAGTCCTCGCCTACGTCTGGTGATTCGGGCCGGACGAGAGACGTAGAGGAGAGACACAGCATGTCGCGCATTGGCAAGCTCCCCATCCCGGTTCCGTCGGGCGTCGAGGTCACCCTCGACAGCAGTGCGGTGACGGTCAAGGGCCCGAAGGGCACCTTGAGCCACACCGTCGCCGCGCCCATCACGGTCGACCGCAACGACACCGGCGAGATCGCCGTGGTCCGCCCCGACGACGAGCGCGAGTCGCGCTCCCTCCACGGGCTGACCCGGACGCTCATCGCCAACATGGTGACCGGGGTGACGCAGGGCTACGAGAAGAAGCTCGAGATCGTCGGCGTGGGTTACCGCGTCCTGTCCAAGGGTCCGACCCAGCTGGAGTTCCAGCTCGGCTACTCGCACCCCATCATCTTCGACGCCCCCGAGGGCATCACGTTCGGTGTCGAGGGCCCCACCAAGCTCTCGGTCGCCGGCATCGACAAGCAGCTGGTCGGCGAGGTCGCCGCGAACATCCGCAAGCTGCGCAAGCCCGAGCCGTACAAGGGCAAGGGCGTTCGCTACGCGGGTGAGGTCGTCCGCCGCAAGGTCGGAAAGGCTGGTAAGTAACCATGGCCATCGCACTCAAGCAGGGCAAGCACACCGCCGGGCGCACCGCGTCACGGCTGCGTCGCCAGGTCCGCGGCCGCAAGCGCATCACCGGCTCGACGGAGCGTCCGCGCCTCGTGGTCACCCGGTCCTCGCGCCACATCACCGCTCAGGTCGTCGACGACTCCGTGGGCAAGACGCTGGCCTCGGCCAGCAGCATGGAGGCGGACCTGCGTGCCGCGACCGGTGACAAGTCCGAGAAGGCCAAGCGCGTCGGCGAGCTCGTCGCCGAGCGGGCGAAGGCGGCCGGGGTCGAGGGCGTGGTCTTCGACCGCGCCGGCAACAAGTACCACGGTCGCGTCGCGGCCCTTGCCGATGGCGCCCGCGAGGGCGGCCTCGCGTTCTGATCGCTCGGCGATCGCACAGACAAGAGAGAGAAGGTAGTTCGACATGAGCGGACCCCAGCGCCGTACGGGTGCCGGTGGCGACCGTCGCGGTAACCGCGACGGTGGTCGCGGTGGCCAGGCTGCAGACAAGACCGCCTACATCGAGCGCGTCGTCGCGATCAACCGCGTCGCCAAGGTGGTCAAGGGTGGTCGTCGCTTCAGCTTCACCGCCCTGGTCATCGTCGGCGACGGCGACGGCATGGTCGGAGTCGGTTACGGCAAGGCCAAGGAGGTGCCCGCGGCGATCGCCAAGGGCGTCGAGGAGGCCAAGAAGGCTTTCTTCCGCGTGCCGCGCATCCAGGGCACCATCCCGCACCCGGTCCAGGGTGAGAAGGCGGCCGGCGTCGTGCTGCTCCGCCCGGCTGCTCCCGGTACCGGTGTCATCGCCGGCGGTCCGGTGCGCGCCGTGCTGGAGTGCGCCGGCATCCACGACGTGCTGAGCAAGTCGCTCGGATCGTCGAACCAGATCAACATCGTCCACGCGACCGTCGAGGCCCTCAAGGGTCTCGAGGAGCCCGAGGCCGTGGCCGCGCGCCGCGGTCTTCCCGTGGAGGACGTCGCCCCGGCCGCGCTGCTGCGCGCCCGTGCGGAGGTGACCTCCTGATGGCAGCGACACAGCTCAAGGTCACGCAGACGCGTTCCACGATCGGCTGCAAGAAGAACCAGATCGACACGCTGCGGTCGCTGGGTCTCAAGCGGATCGGGCACGTCGTCGTCAAGGAGGACCGACCCGAGGTCCGGGGCATGGTGCAGACCGTGCGTCACCTCGTGGTCGTCGAGGAGGTCGACTGACATGGCACTCAAGGTGCACCACCTGCGCCCCGCCCCGGGCGCCAAGACCGCCAAGACCCGTGTGGGTCGTGGTGAGGGCAGCAAGGGCAAGACCGCCGGACGAGGCACGAAGGGCACCAAGGCTCGTAACCAGGTGCCCGCCGCGTTCGAGGGTGGCCAGATGCCCCTCCACATGCGGCTCCCGAAGCTCAAGGGCTTCAAGAACCCGTTCAAGGTGCAGTTCCAGGTCGTGAACCTGGACCGCGTCTCGGAGCTGTTCCCCGAGGGCGGCAACGTCGGCGTCGAGGATCTCGCTGCTCGCGGTGCGGTCCGCTCGGGTGAGCCGGTCAAGGTCCTGGGCAGCGGAGACATCTCCGTGGCCGTCCAGCTCAGCGCCCACGCCTTCTCGGCGTCGGCGAAGCAGAAGATCGAGTCCGCGGGCGGGTCCACCCACCTGCTCTGAGACCGAACCCATGCTCGGACAGGGGCCTCGGCACCGGGGGTCGCACCAAGCGACCAACCGGAGCCGGGGCCCCTGTTAGGCTCTCCGACGCGTGCCGCCGTGGGTCGACCGATCCGCACAGCGGGGCCGACCGCCCTCGGTGGCAGAGAAGATGAAATGAGGACTTGGTGCTAGGCGCATTCGTCAACGCGTTCCGCACGCCGGACCTGCGACGCAAGCTGCTGTTCGTGCTGGGGATCATCGTGGTCTTCCGCTTCGGGTCCCAGCTCCCGGCGCCCGGCGTGAACGTCGCCAACGTCCAGCAGTGCGTGTCACAGCTGGAGAACGACGGCATCTACGGCCTCATCAACCTGTTCTCGGGCGGGGCCCTCCTCCAGCTGACCGTGTTCGCGCTGGGGATCATGCCCTACATCACCGCGAGCATCATCCTGCAGCTGCTCGTGGTGGTGATCCCCCGGCTCGAGACCCTCAAGAAGGAGGGGCAGGCCGGCCAGGCGAAGATCACGCAGTACACCCGTTACCTCACCCTCGCGCTGGCGATCCTGCAGGCCACCGGCATCGTCGCGCTGGCCCGCGCCGGCCAGCTGCTGCAGGGCTGCACGCTGCCGCTGCTCTACGACAACGGCATCGGCACCATGCTCATCATGGTCATCACGATGACCGCCGGCACCGCCGTGATCATGTGGTTCGGTGAGCTGATCACCGACCGCGGCATCGGCAACGGCATGTCGATCCTCATCTTCACCCAGGTCGTCGCGACCTTCCCGGCCACCCTGTGGGCGCTGCGTCAGGACCGCGGCTGGGCCGTCTTCGGCATGGTCATCCTCATCGGGTTCGTGATCATCGCGGTGGTCATCTTCATGGAGCAGGGCCAACGTCGCATCCCGGTGCAGTACGCCCGCCGGATGGTGGGCCGCAAGATGTACGGCGGCTCATCGACGTACATCCCCCTGAAGGTCAACCAGGCCGGCATCATCCCGGTCATCTTCGCCTCGAGCCTGCTCTACCTGCCGGCGCTGGCGACCCAGTTCGACCCGAACCAGTCCAACCCGGTGACCAGCTTCATGGGCAAGTACTTCACGACCGGTGACCACCCGCTCTACATGGCGGTCTACTTCGCCATGATCGTGTTCTTCACCTACTTCTACGTCTCGATCACGTTCAACCCGACCGAGGTCGCGGACAACATGAAGAAGTACGGCGGCTTCATCCCCGGGATCCGGGCGGGCAAGCCGACCGAGGAGTACCTCAGCTACGTCCTCTCCCGCATCACCCTGCCGGGAGCGACGTACCTCGGTCTCATCGCCCTCATCCCGCTCATCGCGCTGGTCCTGGTCGACGCCAACCAGAACTTCCCGTTCGGCGGCACCTCGATCCTGATCATGGTGGGCGTCGCCCTCGACACCGTGAAGCAGATCGAGAGCCAGCTCCAGCAGCGCAACTACGAAGGATTCCTCCGTTAATGCGTCTCATCCTCATGGGCCCACCGGGGGCCGGCAAAGGCACCCAGGCGAAGGTCGTCGCCGACCACTTCGGCGTGCCTGCCATCTCCACGGGTGACATCTTCCGTGCGAACGTCGCCGGCAAGACCGAGCTGGGGCGTGAGGCGCAGCGCTACATGGACGCGGGGGAGTACGTCCCCGACGAGATCACGAACGCGATGGTGCGCGACCGCGTCAACCTGCCCGACGCCGAGCCCGGCTTCCTGCTCGACGGCTACCCGCGGACGCTGGCACAGGTCGACGAGCTCGACGGCATGCTGGCCGAGCTCGGCGCCAAGCTCGACGCCGCGGTGTCGCTGGCGGCTGACCAGGACGAGCTCGTCAAGCGGCTGCTGAAGCGGGCCGAGACGGAGGGGCGCACCGACGACACCGAAGAGGTGATCCGTCGCCGCCAGGAGGTCTACAACGAGCAGACCGCCCCCCTCATCGAGGTGTACGACGAGCGCGGGCTGCTCGTCGAGGTCGACGGCATCGGCGAGGTCGACACCGTCACGCAGCGGATCTTCGACGCTCTCGAGAAGCAGAGCTGAGCCTGCGGTGTTCCGCGAGCGCGGCATCGAGATCAAGACGCCCGAGCAGATCGAGCGGATGCGCGCCGCCGGGCTCGTCGTGGGCCGCACGCTGGCCCTGCTGACCGACGCCGCGAGGCCGGGGGTCACGACCGGTGAGCTCGACGCGCTGGCCGAGGACTCGATCCGTTCGGCTGGGGCCGTGCCGTCCTTCAAGGGCTACGCGGAGCCGCCGTTCCCGGCCAGCATCTGTGCGTCGGTCAACGACGAGATCGTGCACGGCATCCCCGGCGCCCGCCGACTCGAGGACGGCGACATCATCTCGATCGACTGCGGCGCGATCGTGGACGGCTGGCACGGCGACGCCGCCACGACGGTGGCCGTGGGCACGGTGCAGCCGGAGGCGCTCCAGCTCATGGAGGTCACCGAGAAGAGCCTGTGGCGGGGCATCGCGGCGGCTCGGCTCGGCGGACGACTCACCGACATCAGCCACGCCGTGGAGCGCTCGGTGCTCGCCGCCGGCCCCTACGGCATCGTGCGCGACTACACCGGCCACGGCATCGGCTCGGAGATGCACCAGCCGCCGGCGGTGCCCAACCACGGCCGGCCCGGGCGTGGCCCGAAGCTGGTGCTCGGGTTGGCGCTGGCGGTCGAGCCGATGATCACCGCCGGCGACCAGGACAGCGTCGTCCTCGACGACGACTGGACCGTGGCCACCGCCGACGGGTCGTGGGCCGCTCACTTCGAGCACACCTTCACCCTCACCGAGCGCGGCGCGTGGGTGCTGACCGCCCTCGACGGAGGCCGCGAGCGCCTCGCCGACCTCGGCGTGCCCTACGGCGGGGACTGACCGACGATTTCCGGGGGTCCTGGGGCGGGCCTAGACTCCGAGTCGTGGACTACGTCGACTCGATGCTGGATCTGATCGGAAACACCCCGCTGGTGCGGCTGCGCCGGGTGCTCGACGGGAACGGCGCCGACGACACGGCATCGGGCTCGGACGGCCCGATGGTGCTCGCCAAGGTGGAGTACATGAACCCGGGCGGGTCGGTGAAGGACCGCATCGCCGTACGCATGGTGGAGGAGGCCGAGGAGTCCGGAGCCCTCAAGCCCGGCGGCACCATCGTCGAGCCGACCTCGGGCAACACCGGCGTCGGCCTCGCGCTGGTCGCGCAGGCCAAGGGCTACCACTGCGTGTTCGTGGTGCCCGACAAGGTCAGCGAGGACAAGCGCAACGTCCTCAAGGCGTACGGCGCGGAGGTGGTCGTCTGCCCGACCGCGGTCGACCCCGACCACCCCGACTCCTACTACGCGGTCTCGGACCGGCTGACCCGCGAGATCGAGGGCGCCTGGAAGCCCGACCAGTACTCCAACCCGGCCAACCCCCGGTCCCACTACGAGACCACGGGTCCGGAGATCTGGCGCCAGACGGAGGGGCGCATCACCCACTTCGTCTGCGGCGTCGGCACCGGCGGCACCATCAGCGGCACCGGTCGCTACCTCAAGGAGCAGAACCCCGGCGTGCAGGTCGTCGGGGCGGACCCGGCCGGCTCGGTCTACAGCGGTGGCTCCGGCCGGCCCTACCTGGTCGAGGGGGTGGGCGAGGACTTCTGGCCCGACGCCTACGACCGTGACGTCGCCGACCGCATCATCGAGGTCTCCGACGGGGACTCCTTCGCGATGACCCGGCGCCTGGCGCGCGAGGAGGGTCTGCTGGTCGGCGGGTCCTGCGGCATGGCCACCGTGGCCGCCGTGCGCCTGGCCCACGAGCTGGCCGGCACCGACGAGGGCCGCGGCGCGGTCATCGTGGTGCTGCTGCCCGACTCCGGTCGGGGCTACCTGACGAAGGTCTTCAACGACGAGTGGTTGGGGCGCTACGGGTTCCTGCCCGCCTCCAGCGACCAGACCGTCGGCCAGGTGCTGCGCGGCAAGGACGATCGGCTGCCCGACCTGGTCCACACCCACCCCGCGGAGACCGTCGCCGAGGCGATCGCGATCCTCCACGAGTACGGCGTCTCCCAGATGCCGGTCGTGAGGGCCGAGCCACCCGTCGTGGCGGCCGAGGTGGCCGGGTCCGTCTCGGACCGCGCCCTGCTCGACAAGCTGTTCCGCAACGAGGCGCGGCTCTCGGACGCGGTCGAGGACCACATGAGCGAGCCGTTCGGCACCATCGGGGCCTCGGAGCCGGTGGACGCCGCGGTGGCGGCGCTGGAGAAGGGTGATGCGCTGCTGGTGCAGGAGGACGGCAAGCCGATCGGCGTCCTCACCCGGCAGGACCTGCTGGCTTTCCTCGCCCAGGGCTGAGACGCCCGTCACGCGTGGGATCCTGCCGAATTCGGCAGATCGTCGGACTTCACCGGGATCCGTGGCAGGGTGGAACAGGTTCTGACGTCTACTTCAGGGTGAGGTGAGTGCCCACCGTGTGGGACTACCTGGTCGACCAGAGGAGTGAGCTCCTCTACAGCAGCTACCAGCACGTGTCGCTGGTCGTGCAGTGCGTGGCGGTCGCGACCGTCATCGCGTTCCTGCTCGCCGTGCTCGTCACCCGCGTCCCGGCTCTGGAGCCCGTCGCCAACGCGATCAGCGCCGTCGGGCTGACGCTGCCGTCCTTCGCCCTCCTCGGACTCCTGCTCCCGCTGCTCGGCATCGGGTCCAAGCCCTCGGTGGTGGCGGTGACCTTCTACGCCATCCTCCCCATCCTGCGCAATGCGGTCGTGGGCCTTCAGGGAGTGAGCCCGACGCTCCTCGAGTCGTCCCGCGGGATGGGCATGGGGTCGGTCGCCACCCTGATGCGGGTCCAGCTGCCGCTCGCCTGGCCGGTGATCCTGGCCGGCGTCCGCACCTCCACCCAGATGTCGATGGGCGTCGCGGCGATCGCCGCCATCGCCCTCGGACCCGGTCTCGGGGGCTACATCTACGCCGGTCTCGAGCAGATCGGCAGCGCCAACGCGCTCTACTCCGCCCTGGTCGGCACCGTCGGTGTCGTCCTGCTCGCCCTGGTCCTCGACGCCCTGCTCCAGTGGTTCGGTCGGGTCACCACCTCGAAGGGAATCCGTGTCTGACATGACCACCACCTCCAACGCCACCGGCGCCGACGCCGTGGACTCCCGCGCGAACGGGTCCGACAACGAGATCAGCGGTGTCGCCCTCGAGCTGACCGACGTCGTCAAGAGGTACCCCGGCCAGGACTCCGCGGCTGTGGACGGGCTCACGCTGCACATCCCGGCCGGCGAGATCGTCATGTTCGTCGGCCCCTCGGGCTGTGGCAAGACGACCTCGCTGAAGATGATCAACCGGCTGATCGAGCCCACCTCCGGCACCATCACCATCGGTGGCGAGGACGTGAAGGGTCGCTCGGTCGACGAGCTGCGCCGCCACATCGGCTACGTGATCCAGGGCGGCAGCCTCTTCCCGCACATGACGGTCGCGCAGAACATCGCGATGGTGCCCAAGCTGCTCAAGTGGGACAGCAAGCGCGTCGACGCCCGTGTCGACGAGCTGCTGGACCTGGTCAGCCTGGACGCCACGAAGTACCGCGACCGGTATCCCCGCGAGCTCTCCGGCGGGCAGCAGCAGCGCGTCGGCGTGGCCCGCGGCCTGGCCGCCGACCCGCCGGTCGTCCTCATGGACGAGCCCTTCGGTGCGGTCGACCCGATCACCCGGCAGCGGCTTCAGGACGAGCTGATGTCGATCCAGGCCGAGCTGCGCAAGACCATCGTGTGCGTCACCCACGACATCGATGAAGCCATCAAGCTCGGCGACCGGATCTGCATCCTGCGCGAGGGCGCCGAGATCGCGCAGTACGACACCCCGGAGAACATCCTCGCCAACCCCGCGAACCGCTTCGTCGAGGACTTCGTCGGCGCCGGTTCGTCGCTCAAGCAGCTCACCCTGATGCGGGTCAGCGACATCGATCTCCTCGAGTGGCCCACTGCCACGGTCGGCGAGGACAGCGCCGCCGCCGTACGTCGTGCCGAGGGGGCCGGTGAGCGGTCGGTCATCATCCTCGACGACCGCCGCCGTCCCCGCGACTGGGTGTGGCTTCGCGATCTGAAGGACAGCTCCACCGTGGCCCAGCCGTCGGGCGACGAGGTCCTCGGCGTCGACCGTCGGGCGACGCTCAACGACGCCCTGGACGACATGCTCACCTCCAGCCACGGTGGCGCGATCGTGACCGGGCGCCGCGAGGAGTTCCTCGGGGTCGCGTCGTTCGCGTCGGTGACCCGGCAGATCCGGAGCATCGGCGGCGAGACCGACCAGGAGCGCCTCGACCGAGGGACCCCGGCATGAGCGAGGCGACCCGCGTCCGACCGGACGAGTCCACCGGCTCCGGCGCACCGGCCCGCGACGAGCTGACCGGCGAGACCGACGTCGCGGCGGAGAGGTCCTCCCGCTCCCGGATCTCGCGCGAGCAGGTCATTCTCCTCTTGGGCATCCCCGTGATCGTCGCCCTGGCGCTCGGCGGGTGGATCTGGTGGAGGGCGACCGCCGAGCTCGACCCGATCGAGACCCGGCAGCTGGCCTGGAGCACCATCGGCAACCTGACCTGGGAACACGTCCAGCTCACGCTGGTCACGACGGTGTTCGTGCTGCTCGCGGCCATCCCGCTGGGGATCCTGCTGACCCGCAGAGGGCTTCGACAAGGCGGCGCCGCTGGTCGTGGGCATCGGCAACATCGGGCAGGCCGCTCCGGCCATCGGCCTGGTCGTGCTGTTCGCGATCTGGATCGACTTCGGCTTCTGGACCGCCGTCCTCGCCTTCACCCTGTACGGCGTGCTGCCGGTGCTGAGGAACACCATCGTCGGGCTCCAGGGCGTCGACCGGACGCTCATCGAGGCCGGTCGGGGCATGGGCATGTCCGGGATGGGTGTGCTGACGCGGATCGAGCTGCCGCTCGCCGTACCGGTGATCATGGCCGGGGTCCGCACCGCGCTCGTCCTCGTGGTGGGCGTCGCGTCCTTCGCGACGTTCATCGACGCCGGCGGCCTCGGCGCCCTCATCCAGACCGGCATCACGCTCTTTCGGACCTCCATCCTGGTCAGCGGCGGTCTGCTCATCGCGCTGCTGGCGCTGCTGGTCGACTGGGTGGGCCGTGTGCTCGAGACCGTCGTCCGACCGAAGGGACTCTGACATGGGTCGCCTGACCACCACCCGGGGCCGGCTGTCGGCCCTGGCCGTCGCCGGCTGCGTGGCCCTGACCGGCTGCGGGCTCGGCACCGCGGCCGGCTTCACGCCCTCGGGCGAGCTCGCTGGACCCGTCAAGGACTACGAGATCGACGGAGCGTCGCTGTCGGTGGGGTCGAAGAACTTCACCGAGCAGCTGATTCTCGGCAAGATCGCGATCATCCTGCTCAAGTCGGCCGGGGCCTCGGTCACCGACCTGACGAACATCCCGGGCAGCGCCAGCGCGCGCTTCGCGCAGGTGGACGGACAGGTCGACATGCAGTGGGAGTACACCGGCACCGCGTGGATCACCTATCTCGGAGAGACCAAGCCGATCCCGGACCCCCAGAAGCAGTACGAGGCGGTGCGCGACCGCGACCTCGAGGAGAACGAGCTGGTCTGGCTGCCGCCCGCTCCGATGAACAACACCTACGGCTTCGCGACACCGACCGAGACCCTCGAAGAGCTGGGCATCAGCAAGCTCTCCGAGATCAAGACCTTGCCGGTGTCAGAGCGGACCTTCTGCGTGGAGTCGGAGTTCAAGAACCGCGACGACGGGTTCGAGCCGATGCTGAAGGCCTACGACATCCCGCCGGGCAAGGAGGTGCCGGCCGACAACGTCAAGACGCTGGCGACCGGAGCGATCTATGCCGCCACCGACCAGGGGGACTGCAACTTCGGCGAGATCTTCACGACCGACGGCCGCATCAAGGCCCTCGACCTGACGGTGCTGGAGGACGACCGCGACTTCTTCCCGGTCTACAACGTCGCGCCGGTCTTCCGAGAGCAGGCGCTGGAGGACGACCCCGACATCGAGAAGCTCTTCGCCCCCGTCGCCGAGAAGCTCGATGACGAGACGCTCATCGAGCTCAACGCCCAGGTCGACGTCGACGGCCGCGACCCGGCCGACGTGGCCATGGACTGGCTGAAGGCCGAGGGCTTCATCGCCTAGCGGGACCCGGCTGGACCTGGCCGGCCGCGACCGGTCCGTAGGGTGTGGCGGTGGACGACCTCACCCTGACGACGCTGGCGCTGCTCGCGCTGGCGGCGCTGGGGGCCGGCTTCGTCGACGCCGTCGTCGGTGGGGGAGGACTCGTCCAGCTGCCGGCGCTCCTGCTGGGGCTGCCGGGGGCCAGCCCGGTGCAGATCCTGGCGACCAACAAGCTGGCCTCGATCTGCGGCACCACCGCCAGCTCGGTCACCTACTACCGGCGCGTCCGTCCGCACGCCGGCACGTTCGTTCCGCTGATGGTCCTGGCGTTCGTCGGCTCGGCCCTGGGTGCCCTGGTCGCCTCGCGGATCCCGGCCGAGGCCTTCGCCCCGATCGTGCTCGTGGTGCTCGTGCTCGTCGGCGCCTGGGTGCTGTTCAAGCCGTCGGTGGGCGAGGCGACGAAGCTGCGATTCTCCGGGCACCGCCACACCGCGGTGGCCATGGCCGCGGGCTTCGTCATCGGGTTGTACGACGGGGCGCTCGGTCCGGGAACCGGCTCGTTCTTCGTCATCACGCTCGTCGGCCTCATGGGCTACTCCTTCCTCGAGGCCTCGGCGAAGGCCAAGATGGCCAACTGGGCCACGAACCTGGCCGCGCTCGTGGTGTTCGTGCCTCAGGGGGCGGTGCTGTGGGAGGTCGGCCTGCTGATGGGCGCCGCCAACATGCTCGGGGGGTGGATCGGTGCTCGCACAGCGGTCGCCCGGGGCTCCCGGTTCGTCCGCGTCTTCTTCGTCGTCGTGGTCTCGGCCTTCATCGTCAGGATCGGCGGGGAGCTGCTCGGTCTCAGCTGAGGACGAGTCCGAGCTCCACCAGCGTCATGAGCGCCACGGCGACGGTCATCAGCAGGCCGACCCGGCCACCGCGGTCCCGCCGGCGGGCCTCCACACCGGCGAGCGCCGCCAGCACGGCGGCGGCGCCGATCAGGGCCAGCACGGCCCCGGGCGCCTCGCCCGTGGCCAACCGCAGCTGGACGAGCGAGAGGGTGAGGACGGCCAGCGAGGTCCGCTGCCAGGCCATCACGGTGCGTTCGGCGAAGCCGCTCGTCTCGTGGGGGGTGCTCATCGGACCACGAGCACCAGCAGCACCGCGCCGACCACGAGCAGCCCGAGGCTGACGACTCCGGCCGAGAGCGGCGGCGGGATCGACTGGTGGCGGCGCATGGCCCGCTCAGTTCGCGCCCAGCGGAACCAGGCTGTCAGTGCGCTGAGGAGACCGAGGCCGAGGAGCAGCCCGGCCACGAGTCGACGCACCCCGGAGGAGAGGTCGAGGTTGACCACGTCCACCGCCACGCCGGCCGCGAGGAAGCCGAGCGAGGTACGGATCCACGCCAGGAATGTGCGCTCGTTGGCCATGGTGAAGCGGACGTCGGGGTCGTCGCCCTCGTCGTAGACCCAGCCCGGCCAGCGCGTCATGCCGGTCAGCCTAGATGTACGGGCGGTTCACCCGCCGAGGACGAGGGCCCGGGGGTGAGCCGTCGGGGTTCGCGGCTGTCGCGTTCGTCCTCGGCCTCTCCCTGCGCCCGGTGGTGCACCGGAAGCGCGTCCTGGTGACGACGCGCCTGGGTGTGCTCGTCGGTGCCACGGCGAGGCTCTACGAGCTGGTCAGCGGCAACAGCCTCACCGAGGCTGTTCTCGGGCAGGTGGCCCTCCCCGGGCTGGTGGGGGTCGTCGCCGACCACGAGTGACGCCTCGCGGATCAGGTGGCTGTGCTGGGGGTCTTCTTGCTGGCCTTCTTGGCGGTCTTCCTCGAGCCGCCGCCGCCTCCGCCGCCGCCTCCGCCGCCACCTCCGCCGCCACCGCCGGCTGGTCCCTTGGGCTTCTCGCGGAGCCGGACGCCTTGGCCGGGGGCACGCGTGACCTCGAACAGCTCGATCGCGGTCACGAGGTCGACCAGCTTGGCGTAGCCCCAGTTGCGGGGGTCGAAGTCGGAGGCCTGCTTGTTGACGTGGTTTCCCATCGTGCCGAGGTTCGCCCAGCCCTCGTCGTCGGACGCCGCGTCGACGCCTTCGCGGAGCAGCCGGACCAGCTTGGCGTCGCTGCGCAGCTCGGCCGTCGTTCGTCGTGACGGGGCACGTGAGGTCGGGGTCTCCTCGGCCCCGAGGCTGGACTGCTCGGACTTCTCCGCCCGCCGCAGCACGTCGAGGTAGACGAACTTGTCGCACGCCGCCACCAGCGAGTGAGGCGTCTTCGGCTCGCCGAACCCGTAGACCGTCTTTCCGGACTCCCGCAGCCGCGAGGCCAGCTTGGTGAAGTCGCTGTCGGAGGAGACCAGGCAGAAGCCGTCGAGGTTGCCGGTGTAGAGCAGGTCCATGGCATCGATGATCAGCGCGCTGTCGGTGGCGTTCTTGCCGGTGGTGTAGGCGAACTGCTGCATCGGCTGGATGGCGTGGGCGTTGATCGCCTCCTTCCAGCCGCGGAGGTTCGGGGTGGTCCAGTCGCCGTACGCCCGCTTGACGGTGGCACTGCCGTACTTCGCGATCTCGGCCAGGAGGGCCTCGATGATCGTGGGCGTGGTGTTGTCGCCGTCGATGAGGACGGCGAGCCTGGTGCTGTCCGGTGTGGCCATCCCCGGAGCGTAGTCGGATGTCCGTCCTGTCACGGCCGACGACGATCCGCCCGACTCTCGGGACCAAGGCCTCGACCTGCCGGTAGGACCTGGCGCCTCGGAAAGCACGCTGCCTACTGTGGTTGCGTCTCGCGATGGTTGTGGAGTTGCGGCAAGTGGACAACGTCAAGCTCAGCGTTTCCTGGGGCGTGCTTCTGCTTGTGCTCTGTCTGTCTGTGTCCCTGGTGAGTGTCGGCGTGCCGGCGGGCGCTGATACTCATCCGCTCGATCCCACAGATCCGAGCACTCCGCGGACCGCGTCCGCCCGGGCGCTGCCGACCACCCAGATCAACGGGGTGGTGTGGGCCCAGGAGGTCGTCGGCAACACCGTCTACGTGGCGGGGGAGTTCACCAGGGCACGGCCGGCGGGTGCCGCGCCGGGGGTCAACGAGGTGCTGCGGAGCAACCTGCTCGCCTACGACATCCGGACCGGGGTCCTGTCGAGCACCTGGGTGCCGAGCACCAACGCCGGCGTCGACGACATCGAGGCCTCCCCGGACGGCTCGCGGCTCTACATCACCGGGAACTTCACGACCGTCAACGGCCAGGCCCAACGCAGGATCGCTGCCCTCAACCCGACGAACGGCAACCGGATCGCGTCGTTCAACCCCAACCCCAACGGCCGCGTCCGATCGGTCGCCGCCACGAACACCACGGTGTACTTCGGCGGCTACTTCGGCACGGTCGGCGGGCTGACCCGGGCTGGCTTCGCCGCCGCTCGCGCATCGGACGGCGCCGTTCTCACCTGGGCACCGGTCAGGAGCGAGGGCTTCGCCTGGGACATGGCGCTGTCCCCGAACAACTCCCAGGTGTTGACCGTGGGTTCGTTCACCTCGGTGAACGGCTCGACCAACCCGGGGCTGGGGATGGCCTCCATCGATGCCGTGACGGGACGGTTGCGGCCGTGGGCCGCCAACAGCCTGATCCGCAACAGCGGCGCCCAGTCCTCGGCCATCACGTCGGTCGAGAGCGCCGGTGGGTACGTCTACGCCTCGGGTGCGACCTACTCGAGGTTGAGCAACCTCGAGGGCGTCGTCAAGATGGACTGGGACGGCGGGGACGTCGTGTGGGTGGAGGACTGCCACGGCGACTCCCTCGACACCTATCCGTCCGGTGACGTCGTCTACGTGGCATCGCACGCGCACTACTGCGGCAACCTGCCCAACGGGTTCCCCCAGACCGACCCGTGGACCAAGTACCGAGGGACGGCCTTCACCACACGGACGACCGGAGTGCTGCGAAGCGAGTACCTGAACTACTTCGACTTCGCCGGCCGGCCGGCGCCCTCCTTGCTGCCCTGGTTCCCGAGCATTCCGTCGGGCACCTACACCGGGCAGGGCCAGGGCGCCTGGGCCGTGGACGGCAACGCCGACTACGTCGTCATGGGGGGTGAGTTCCCGAAGGCTGGTGGGCTGCAGCAGCAGGGCCTGGTGCGGTTCTCGAGAGATCCCGCGACCACCCTCAGCCCGAGTGAGACGCCGGCCGACCTGACCCCGACGGTGCACTCCACGGGCGCCGGGGAGGTGCTCGTCAGCTGGCGGTCGAGCTGGGACCGCGACAACGAGAACCTGACCTACGAGGTCGTGCGCAACGACAACTTCGCCAGCCCGGTCGAGACCCGCGTGGTGTCCTCGGCTGAGTGGGACCGGCGCTACCAGTCCTTCCGCGACACCGGGGTGCCCGGACCCAACGCCACCTACCGGGTGGTCGTGCGCGAACCGAACGGCAACCAGATCCGGTCGAACCCGGTGAGCGTCTCGGTCGCCTCCAGCGGCACCTCCGACGCCTACGCCACGTCGGTGGCCGACGACGGACCCCAGCACTACTGGCGCTTCAGCGAGCCCTCGGGCTCGTTGGTCGCCGACTACACCAACCGCGACCGCGGCACCCTCACCGGCACTCCGGTGCGCGGCGCGGCCGGTGCGGTGCCCGGCGACTCCGCGATCCAGCTCGACGGCACCAGCAGCGAGAAGATGCATCACGCGACGCCCGCCCTCGGACCGTTCTGGTACACCGTGGAGGCCTGGTTCAGCACCACGACCAACCGCGGCGGAAAGATCGTCAGCTTCGGCACCAACCAGTCCGGCACCAGCAGCAGCAGCCAGACCGACCACGCCCTCTACATGGACAACAGCGGCCGGATCAACTTCGGCAGCCGGCAGGGCTCGAACCAGGTGCTGACCAGCGCCGGCGGGCTGAACAACGGTCAGTGGCACCACGCCGTCGGCGTGGTCACCGACGACGGCATGAACCTCTACATCGACGGAGTGCGCGTCGGGCGTCGCGCGGACGTCAGGACCGGCATGTCCCGCAACGGCTGGTGGCGCGTCGGTGGCGACAACCTCAGCACCTGGCCCAACCGTCCGTCCAGCGACTACTTCGCAGGCTCCATCGACGAGGTCGCCGTCTACCACCACGGGTTGACGCCGCAGGAGGTCGCCGACCACTACGCCACGGCCCGAGGACTCCCTCGGAACCAGGCGCCCAAGGCTTTCTTCACGACCCAGCAGAACCGGTTGGTGATCGACACCGACGCCGTGGGCTCTCACGATCCCGACGGTTCGATCACGTCGTACGACTGGAGCTGGGGCGACGGCCAGCCGAACGGCTCCGGCGTGGCGGCGTCACACACCTACGCCCAGGCCGGCACCCACAAGGTGACCCTGACCGTGACCGACGACGGCGGGGCCACCGAGTCGACGTCCCAGAGGGTGGATGTCGACGAGACCGCACAGCCGGTGGCGGACGACACGTTCGAGCGCACTCTGACGGGGGCGTGGGGTGATGCGGACCTGGGCGGGCCATGGACAGGCGCCGGAGCGCCCCGTCGGTTCTCGGTGGCTGACGGACAGGGCCGCATCACGGCCAGGGCACCGGGACAGGGCAACTGGGCGTACGTGAAGGACGTGAGCAGCGCAGACGTGAGCGGCACCGTCGACTTCTCGACGAACAAGGCCGTCACCGGCGCGGGCACCTACTTCGCGGTCGCGGTCCGCCACTCCGACATGTCGGGCTACCAGTTCAACGTCAGGATCACGGCCGGACGCAGGGTGCGCCTCTTCGTCACGCGCCGGATCGACGGCATCGCGAGAAGGCTGGGGGCGGCGTACGTGGTGCCGGAGTTGACCTACGCCGTCGGCAATGCGCTCCGCCTGCAGTTCCATGTCTCCGGTGCGCCCACGGCGACGCTGGGCGCGACGGTCTGGAAGCGGGGGACGAAGAAGCCTGGATCGGCGCAGGTGCGCCGGGTCGACAGCACCCCTGCCCTGGCGACTGCCGGAAGTCTGGGACTCCACGCACTCTTCTCCGGCGAGGCGGCCAAGCTGCCTTTCCAGATGCGCTTCGACAACTTCCGGGCCACGTCGACGGACGAGACGCCGGCCCGCTAGCGGCGGATGGACGACACCGACCCTCAGGCGTCCGCGGGGAAGGGGACGCCGGTGTTGGCGTGGCAGCGGTAGCCGTAGGGGTTCTTCGCGAGGTACTGCTGGTGCAGGTCCTCGGCGTAGTAGTACGTCGGGGCGGGCTGCACCTCGGTGGTGATCTCGCCGAGCCCCTGACGGGCCAGCTCGTCGCCGTACACCTTGGTCAGGCGCTCGGCGGTCGCGACCTGCTCGTCGTTGGTGGTGTAGATCGCGGAGCGGTACTGCGTGCCGACGTCATTGCCCTGGCGCATGCCCTGCGTCGGGTCGTGGACCTCGAAGAACCGCTTCACCAGCGTCTCGAAGCTCATCACGGTCGGGTCGAAGACGACGCGCACGGCCTCGGTGTGCCCGGTCATCCCCGAGCAGACCTCCTCGTACGACGGGTGGGCGGTCTCGCCGCCGGCGTAGCCCACGCTCGTGGACCACACGCCCGGCAGCTGCCAGTAGATCTCCTCGGCCCCCCAGAAGCACCCGAGGCCGAACAGCGCGACCTCGTAACCGTCGGGCACCTCGTCGGTGACCACGGGGGCGTCGAGCACGACGTGCTTGTCGGCGAGGTGGAACCACTGCCGGTCGCGGCCGGGCAGGGCCTGGCCGGGCTCGGGCAGGCGGCTCTTGGTGCGGGTGAAGAACATCGATCCTCCAGGGGTCGGGACCCTTCCAGTCTCCGCAACCGATCAAGGCCCCCGCGCATTCCCCGTCCTGGCGGAGCCGCCGGTGCTGAGTAGGGTGCGGAGGGTGAGCGAACACCTCTCCCTCGACAAGCTCGGCTTCGAGTCGCGCGCCATCCACGCGGGCTCCGAGCCGGACCCCACCACCGGCGCGGTCATCCCGCCGATCTACGCCACCAGCACCTACAAGCAGGACGGCGTCGGTGGACTGCGCGGTGGCTACGAGTACTCCCGCAGCGCCAACCCCACGCGCACCGCGCTGGAAACCTGCCTGGCCGCGCTGGAGGACGGCGAGCGCGGCTTCGCCTTCTCCAGCGGTCTCGCCGCCGAGGACACCCTGCTGCGCTCGGTCTGCTCTCCCGGCGACCACGTGGTGATCCCCGACGACGCCTACGGCGGCACCTACCGGCTCTTCGACAAGGTCGAGAAGGTGTGGGGCCTGGACCACACCCCGGCCCACGTCGCCGACACCGACGCCGTCGCCGCCGCGATCCGGCCCGGCGAGACCAGGGTCGTCTGGGTCGAGACGCCCACGAACCCGCTGCTCACGATCGCCGACATCGCCGCCATCGCCGACCTCGCCCACGAGGCAGGTGCGCTGCTGGTCGTGGACAACACCTTCGCCTCGCCCTACCTGCAGCAGCCGCTCACACTCGGGGCCGACGTGGTGGTGCACTCGACCACGAAGTACTGCGGCGGGCACTCCGACGTCGTCGGCGGCGCGCTCGTCGCCCGCGACCTCGACGTCGCCGAGAGGATCGCCTTCCACCAGAACGCGCTCGGCGCCGTCCCTGGCCCGTTCGACTGCTTCCTGACCCACCGCGGCCTCAAGACGCTCGCGATCCGCATGGAGCGCCACTGCGACAACGCCGAGGCGGTCGTCGCCCACCTCGAGAGCCACCCGGCGGTCAGCGAGGTCATCTACCCCGGGCTCGCGAGCCACAGCGGCCACGAGGTCGCCAGCCGCCAGATGAAGCGGTACGGCGGCATCGTCTCGTTCCGGGTGAAGGCCGGCGAGCAGAAGGCGCTCGACGTCTGCGCCGCCACGCAGGTCTGGACCCTCGGGGAGTCCCTCGGCGGCGTCGAGTCGCTGATCGAGCACCCGGGGCGCATGACCCACGCCTCCGTCGCCGGCACCGACCTCGAGGTGCCGGCCGACCTGATCCGGCTGTCGGTGGGCATCGAGACGGCCGAGGACCTCGTCGCCGACCTGGACCAGGCCCTGGCGTGACCCTGCGGGTCTGCGTCGACTTCGGGTCGACGTTCACCAAGGCCTGCGTCGTCGACCTCGGCACGGAGGACGGCGGCCCCGACAACTCCATCAGCCCCGACGGCCCCGACGACCCCGACGGCCCCGACGACCGCGACGGCCGCGACGACCCCGTGCCGGCCCGGGTGCTCGCCCGCAGCTCGCACCGCACCACTGTCGACACCGACGTCATGGACGGCTGGCTGGCCTGCCTGGCCGACCTGTCCCGCGAGGTCCCCGCGGCGGCCGACGCCCCCGTCCTCGCCTGCTCATCGGCCGGCGGCGGGCTGCGGATCGGGGTCGTCGGCAACGAGCAGCTCGTCACCTCGGAGGCCGGTCGCCGGGTTGCGCTCTCGAGCGGTGGTCGCGTCGTCCACGTGGCCTCGGGCCCCCTGGACGTGCACGGGATCGACGACCTGGTCGCCGCGCGTCCCGACGTGCTGCTGGTGGTCGGCGGCACGGACGGCGGCAACGCCGAGGTGCTGCTGCACAACGCGCGCGCCCTGGCCCTCGCGCCGCCGCTCATGCGGTGCGCCCAACCGGTCGTCGTCGCAGGCAACGTCGAGGCTGCCGACACGGTGGTGACGCTGCTGGCGGAGGGCGGGCTGGCCGTCGTGAGCTGCGCCAACGTCATGCCGCGCATCGGTGCCTTCCGCCCGGAGCCGGCACGCGCCGCGCTGCGCGAGATGTTCCTGTCCCACGTCATCGGCGGCAAGCACCTGTCCGCTGGCCACGAGTTCACCGCGATGGTCCGCGGCGCCACCCCCGACCTGATGCTGGCTGCGGTCGAGCTGATGGCGAGCGGCCTCGGCGGGCTCGGGCATCCTGCTCACACCACCGGCGACGCCGGTGCCTGGCCGGGCTGGGGCGACGTGGTCGTCGTCGACGTCGGAGGCGCCACCACCGACGTCTACTCCGTCGTCGAGGTCGACCCGGAGTCGGCCGGGCGCGACGTCGTCGGCCTGGTCCCGGCCACCCGCACCGTGGAGGGCGACCTCGGAATGCGCTGGAGCGCGGTGTCGACGGTGGCCGAGGCGGTCGCCGCAGGTCTGGTCGCGGACGACGAGCGGGCCGAGGTCCTGCGACGGGCGGAGAGGCTGCAGGACGACCCGGGCCTGCTCGACGAGGACGGATTCGACCTGCGGCTCGCCGGCTGGGCCGCCGCGCTCGCCGTACGCCGTCACGCGGGGCGCGCCCAGGTCCGCTTCGACTCGGGGGGCGGCTCGGGTGCGGCCAGGCTTGTCGAGCGCACCGGAACCGACCTGCGCGAGGTCGGCGCCGTGATCGGCTCCGGAGGGGTGCTGCGCCACGTCTCGGACCCTGGTGCCGCGGTCGCCGTGCTGACCGAGCGCCTGACCGGTCCGGGGGCGGCTGAGGGAGGGTGGCAGGTGCCCCAGGGCGCGCGTGTCGTCATTGACCGCGAGCACCTGCTCCTGCCGGCCGGCCTGCTCGCCGAGCTCCACCCGGGTGCGGCGTACGCCCTGCTGGCCGGCTTGGGCGGCCCCACCGGCTGAGGCCGCTCAGACGCGGTCCGCCACCACCTCGTCCGATTCCGCGGCGGGCTCGGCGGTCTCGGAGCCCCCGGGGGGCGGGGTCTCGCGCGACCCGAGCGGGATCTCCTTCATGAACAGCCCGACCACGAGCGCGGCGACCACGATCGGCACCGCGACCAGGAAGGTGCCGCTCAGCGCGTTGCTGAAGGCGTCGATGACGAGCGCCTGGGCCTGCGTCGGCAGCGCGTCGACCACGCTCATGTTGCTGGTCAGGTCGCCGAGCTGGTCGGCGGGGATGGCGCCACCGGCCTGGTCGCTGGCCGCGGTCAGCCCGGAGGCGAGCCGGGTGCTGAGCACGGCGCCGAAGAGCGCGGTGCCGAAGGAACCGCCCATCTGGCGGAAGAACTGCACCGAGCTCGTGGCCACGCCCATCTCGGAGCGGTCGACGGCGTTCTGCACCGCGACGGTGAGCACCTGCATGGTCAGCCCGAGGCCGCAGCCCATGACGAACATCGCCAGCCCGGCGAACCAGTACGGCGAGTCCGCGTCGAGCTGGGTCATGAGGCCGACCGAGACCAGCACGACCGACGCACCGATCGGCGGGAACCACTTGTAGTGCCCGGTGCGCGACATCCAGCGTCCGCCCCAGATCGAGGTCGTGAACAGGCCGATCACCATCGGCAGCATTCCGAGCCCGGACTCCGTGGGGCTCATGCCCTTGACCAGCTGGAGGTAGACGGGGATGAACACCATCACGCCGAACATGGCGGCGCCGATGAGGAACCCGAAGGCGTTCGCGACGCTGAAGATGGAGATCTTGAACAGCCGCATCGGAATGATCGGCTCCTTCGCACGCACCTCCACGAGCACGAACAGCACCGCCAGCACGAGGCCGCCGACGAGGAGCGCGAGCCCGAGCGGGCTGCCCCAACCGTCCTCGGGCCCGGCCCACGCGGTGTAGAGCAGCAGCGAGCTGACGCTGGCCACGATGACGGCGGCGCCGAGGTAGTCGATCGAGTGGTCGCGGCGCACGTGCGGCATCGTCAGGGCCGAGGAGGTCACGACGAGGGCGACCAGGCCGATCGGCACGTTGATGAAGAAGATCCACTCCCAGCCGGGTCCGTCGGCGAAGAACCCGCCGAGCACCGGGCCGAGCACGCTCGAGGCGCCGAAGGTGGCCGCGATGTAGCCCTGGTAGCGCGGACGCTCGCGCGGCGGGACGACGTCGCCGATGGTGGCCAGCGCCAGCGCCATGAGACCACCGCCGCCGAGCCCCTGGATGGCGCGGAAGGCGATCAGCTGCTCCATCGAGGCGGAGAACCCCGAGAGCACGGAGCCGACCACGAAGGTCAGGATGGCGATCTGGAAGATCGGGCGGCGGCCGTAGAGGTCGGAGATCTTGCCCCACAGCGGGGTGGAGGCCGTCGAGGCCAGGAGGTACGACGTGACCACCCACGACAGGTGGTCGAGGCCGCCGAGGTCGCTGGTGATGGTGGGCAGCGCGGTGGAGACGATGCTCTGGTCCAGGGAGGCCAGGAACATGCCGGTGATGAGGCCGGCCATGACCACGAGGATCTGGCGGTGGCTGAGGTAGCCCTGGGCGTCGGGGGTCAACGGGGGTCGTCCTTCGAGGAGTGCGCGGGTCGGGGGAGAGCCGAGGTGCCGGCACCGGGCAGGTCGCCGGTCGCGCCGGTCGCGCCGGTCGCGCCGGCGACAGCCACCGGTGAGGTCACCGAGGCCGTCGAGGAAGCGGCCGAGCAGCTGCTGGAACCGCTCCCGGTCCTCGGCCGGCCAGTCGGCCAGGACCTGGCCGAGCAGATCACGGCGGCGGGCCCGCAGCGAGCCGAGGGCCTTGCGCCCGGCGGGGCGGATCTGGACGCGTCGGGCGCGGGCGTCCGAGGCGTCGGTGGTGACGGCGACGAGGTCCTCCTCGCCGAGGTGCTTCACGCGGCGGCTGACGGTGGAGGCGTCCAGGCGCAGCCGGTCGGCCAGGTCGCTCAACCGCACCGGCCCGCAGCGGTCGAGCTCGACGAGCACGGGCAGCAGCGAGAAGTCGTGCTCGTCGCCGGGCAGGCGCTGGCGCAGCACCGCGCCCACGGCGATGAGGACCGCCATGAAGGTGTCCTCGACCGCGCCGTCCGGCGCGACGTCGGTGGAGCTCCGCGGGGTGACGTCGGCAGAGGTCGGCATGTGTCCAGTCTGGCAGGTATATGCATGATGCATGCAACTTATCCAGGGTGATACCGCCCACAGCCAGGGGGATACGGTGAGGCTCATGACGGACGCCCGACCGGTCGACACCCCGGCCCCCGAGACACCCCCGAGCGAGGCATCGGGAGGGTCATCGGGCGCGTCGTCGGAGGACCCGTCGGAGGGCCCGGGCAACCAGGTCGGTCCTACCCTCGGCGAGATCGAGGCGGCCGCCGACCTGTTGCGCGACGTGGCCGTCCACACGCCGATGGAGGAGTCGCGCTGGCTCTCCAAGATCGCCGGCGGACCGGTCTTCCTCAAGGCCGAGAACCTCCAGCGCGCCGGTTCCTTCAAGATCCGCGGCGCCTACGTGCGCATGGCGCGGCTCAGCCCCGAGGAACGGGCCCGCGGCGTCGTGGCGGCGAGTGCCGGCAACCACGCCCAGGGTGTCGCGCTGGCCGCGCAGATGCTCGGCATCCGTGCGGTCGTCTACATGCCCCACGGCGCCCCGATCGTGAAGGAGAAGGCGACCCGCGGCTACGGCGCCGAGGTCCGCTTCCACGGCGCCACCGTCGACGAGGCCCTGCTGGAGGCCCGGTCGTGGGCCGACGAGACCGGGGCCGTGCTGGTGCACCCCTTCGACCACGAGGACATCGTGGTGGGCCAGGCGACGTGCGGCCTGGAGATCCTCGAGCAGTGCCCCGAGGTGAGCACCATCGTGGTGCCGACCGGGGGCGGCGGCCTGCTGGCCGGCATCGCCGCCGGGGTCAAGCCGCAGCGTCCCGACGTCCGGGTCGTCGGCGTGCAGGCCGCAGGCGCCGCGGCCTACCCTTCCTCGCTGGAGCACGGCAGCCCGCAGGCGCTGGCCAGCATGGCGACGATGGCCGACGGCATCGCCATCGGACGCCCCGGCGACGTGCCGTTCGCCTCCGTGCTGGCCCACGTCGACGAGTTCGCCACCGTCGACGAGGAGTCGCTCTCCCAGGCGCTGCTGCTGCTCATGGAGCGCGCCAAGCTGGTCGTGGAGCCGGCGGGTGCCGCCGGCGTCGCGGCCGTCCTGGAGAACCCCACGCGCTTCGAGACGCCGATGGTCGTGGTGCTCTCGGGAGGCAACATCGACCCGATCCTGCTCATGAACGTGATCCGCCACGGCATGGCCACCTCGGGGCGCTACCTGGCGCTCGCCGTACGCATCCCCGACCGGCCCGGAGGGCTGGCGACGCTGCTGGCCGACCTGGCCTCGGTGCAGGCCAACGTGCTCGACGTGGTGCACCAGCGCACCTCCTCGCACCTGCACATCGGCGAGGTCGAGGTGGCGCTGCAGCTCGAGACCCGGGGGCCCGAGCACGCCGACCAGGTGCGCACGCACCTGCGCGGCGCCGGCTACCCCGTCACCGAGGAGCCGAGCGCCGCGCAGGAGCGGTGAACGAGCGGGACCTGTGGTCCCGGGTGCTGGTGCGGGTCAGCCGGCGTACGGCGCCGCGTGCAGGACCTCGACCTTGAGCGTCTTGCCGTTGGGAGCCTCGAAGGAGACCGTGTCGCCCTTGGTGGCCCCGATGAGCGCGCTGCCCATGGGCGACTGCGGCGAGTAGACCTCGATGTCGGAGTCGCCGGCCATCTCGCGCGCACCGAGGAGGAACTTCTCCGAGGCGCTCTCGCCGGCGAACTTGATCTCCACGACCATGCCGGGCTCCACGACGCCGTCGTTGGCCGGGGTCTCGCCGACCTCGGCGCGCTCGAGCATGTCCTCGAGCTGCCGGACGCGGCCCTCGAGCTTGCCCTGCTCCTCGCGGGCGGCGTGGTAGCCGCCGTTCTCCTTGAGGTCGCCCTCGTCGCGGGCGGCGCTGATGCGGGCCACGATCTCCTCGCGGACGGGGCCACGGAGGTTGTCCAGCTCGTCCTTGAGCTTGTCGTAGGCATCCTGGGTCAACCAGACGACGTCCTTCTCGGGGGACTGGGTCACGAGATCTGCTCCTGAGTATCGGGGGGCGTGCGTCGGACTGCGGCGTGAAGGGGTCGATGCTCGACCCGCGCCGCGGACGGCACGCAAGAGATCGATCCTACCGGTTCGGCGGCTGACACTCATATCGGAGCGCCCAGCCTGGAACGAGCGCCTCGAGATCGACGACCCCGGCGCTCAGCGCGGGCGCTGCTGGCCGTTGGAGGTGCAGCCGTCGGTGCTCACCGTCGTCGCCCGTCGTTCGGTCGGGATCTCGACCTCCACCGACTGGGTCGTCGCGCCGGTGGTCACGGTGATCTCGGTCTCGCCGACGATCGCGAAGTCCTCCGAGACCGCGCGCAGCAGGCAGGTGGCGAGGGTGTCGGGGGCGTCGCGCACGACGGTGAGACGCGCGATCGCGGTGCGGTCGTCGGGGAAGTCGAAGTAGGTCAGCCGCGACTGCACCTCGGGGCTGCTGTGGAACAGCGCCGACCAGCCGACGAAACCGACCGAGGTCACGGCGACCACGACGATGAGGACCGTGGCGATGACCCGCTGGCGGCGGCTGCTGCTCCCGTAGCGCTCGGAGAGGTCGGCCGGCTCGGAGGTCGGGTCGATCGGCTCGGAGGTCGGGTCGGGCCGGGGGTCGGGCCGGGGGTCGGGCATGGCCCCATCCTACGGTCGCCGCCCACGGCCGGGAGGGCTGTGACCGACGCCTAGACTGGAGCCATGCTGCGCCTCATGCACGTCCACGCACATCCGGACGACGAGTCCAGCAAGGGCGCCGCGTCCACCGCGAAGTACGTCGCCGAGGGGGTCGACGTGCACGTCGCCACCTGCACCGGCGGCGAACGAGGCTCGATCCTCAACCCGCGCATGGACCGGCCCGACGTGCTGGACAACATCACCGAGATCCGCCGCCAGGAGATGGAGCGCGCCCGCGACATCCTCGGCGTACGCCAGGACTGGCTCGGCTTCGTCGACTCCGGCTGGCCGGAGGGCGACCCGAAGCCGCCGCTGCCGGAGGGCTGCTTCGCGCTGGTTCCGTTGGAGGAGGCGGCTGCCCCGCTGGTCAAGGTGATCCGCGAGTTCAAGCCCCACGTCATGACGACGTACGACGAGCGCGGGGGCTACCCGCACCCCGACCACGTGAAGTGCCACGAGATCTCGGTGCACGCCTTCGAGGCCGCCGCCGATCCCGAGCGCTACCCCGAGCTGGGCGAGCCGTGGCAGGTGCTCAAGCTCTACTACCACCACTCGTTCAACCGTCCGCGCATGCAGGCGATCCACGACGCGATGATCGACCACGGGCTCGAGTCGCCGTGGGAGCAGCGGCTGAAGGAGTGGACCGAGGAGCCCGAGTGGGACGCCCGCATCACCACCCGGGTGCCGTGCGCGGACTTCTTCGGCGTGCGTGACCAGGCGCTGCTGGCCCACGCCACCCAGATCGACCCGGACGGCTTCTGGTTCGCGATCCCGCGCGAGCTGCAGGAGAAGGTCTGGCCCACCGAGGACTACGAGCTCGTGGCCAGCCACGTCGAGTCCCCCACCCCCGAGGACGACCTGTTCGCGGGCGTCCGTGAGCACGTCGGAGCCTGAAGCCATGACCGCACTCGCCCTGTCACTCCTGCAGTCCGCCCAGCAGCTGCTCGTCGTCAGCCTCGAGGCGCTCGACGAGGTGCCGGCCCCCGAGGACGTGCGCCCGGGCTGGGTCGCCATGGGGTCGTTCTTCCTGCTCTTCGCCGTGACCATCCTGCTGTGGATGAGCATGCGCAAGCAGATCGGCAAGATCAAGTTCGACGACGGCGTCGACCGGTCGCAGAAGCCCGAGCCCCGCTTTCCCACCGCCGAGCCGGGCTCCACCTCGTCCACGACGGGCGAGGGGCGGACCACGCCGCCCGCGGACTCCGGGACGCCGCGCGCCTGATCGGGCTCGGTCCCGAGGTCGTCTCAGGGGTGGGCCGGAGCGACGGGGGTCGCCTGTGCCGCGTCGGCTCCGGACCCGGGCGGGGTCATGGCCCAGCGGATGGTGCCGGTGGCCAGCGCCCCGAGCACGCGCACGCCGGTGCGCTCGGTGACCGGTAGGCGCGGCAGCCGCAGCTCGCGACGCGTCCAGCCCGGCATCATCGCGATCGCCGCGGCGGCGATGACCAGGTAGGCGGGCCGGACGGCCACCGGCAGGTCGGGGTGCCAGACGAGGTGGCTGATGGCCTCGTGGGCGTGGTCGGTGCCCCGCAGCTCGGGGCGGTAGCTCTCCAGCACCTGCGCCAGCTCGGCCTCCGTGCGAGGGGCGTCGATCACGCCCAGCTTCTCGGCCACGAACGCGGTCTGGGCGACGTACTTGTCGCGGCCTGCCTGGTCGAGCTTGTCCTTGCCGTAGCGGACGTGGGCGCGCAGGAAGCTGTCGATCTCGGCGACGTGCACCCACAACAGCAGGTGCGGGTCGGCGGCGACGTACGGCGTGCCGTCGGGCATGGTGCCGGTGATCCGGTCGTGGATGCGGCGTACGACGTCGACGGAGGCCTGCGCGTCGGTGGCGGTGGCGAACGTCGTGGCCGCGAGGAAGGTGCTGGTGCGCGCGAGGCGGCCCCACATGTCTCCGCGGTAACCGGAGTGCTCGGCGACGGCGGTCATCGCGATCGGGTGCAGGGCTTGGTACATCAGCGCCCTGAGGCCGCCGATGAACATGCTGGCGTCGCCGTGGACGACGTGGATCGGGCTTCCGGCGGGGAACCAGCGCTCGCCCTCACGTCCGTGGAAGCGCTCGCGGCGCTGAGGTCCTTCGGGGCCGGCGACCTTGTGGAAGATCGCAGCGCCGACCCGTTCACGGACGTCGGGGATCGAGAGCAGGGCCATGCCCCGATGATGCCGAGTCGGGGCAAATCGGAACCGCGGTTTCACCGGGTCCCTGGTGAAACCAGCACTTCCCGCGCGATGCAACGCGCGGGGAGTGCCAAATTCACCGGGGACCCGGTGAAACCGGCAACGGGTCAGGCGGCCTTGCCGGTGACCGTCACGGGCACGTTGCCGCGGGTGGCCTTCGAGTAGGGGCAGACCTCGTGGGCGGCCTCGACCAGCTCCTGGGCCTTGGCGTCGTCGACACCGGGGATGCGGGCGGTGATGTCGGCGGTGATGGCGAAGGACTCGCCCTCGGGGCCGAAGCCGACCGCGATCTCGAGCTCGGAGCCCGAGGCGTCGATGCCGTGCTTCTTGGCCACCAGGCTCAGCGCGCCCTGGAAGCAGGCGCCGTAGCCGACGGCGAACAGCTGCTCGGGGTTGGTGCCGGTGCCGGGGCCGCCGACCTCCTTGGGGGCGGTCAGCGTCAGGTCGAGGACGCCGTCCTCGGACACGGCGCGACCCTCGCGGCCTCCGGTGACGATGGCGCGGGCGGTGTAGACGATCTTCTCAGGCGTGTTAGTCATACCTTCAACCTTTCCGGTTGAAGGCTTTCCATGCCTCGCGCGCCCGGTGCTTCTCGGTGGGCGAGAGAGACCCGTGTCACACCGTCGCGACCGGCGGCGGCGCGTCGGTCGCGGGGTCAGTCGCGGTGCAGGTGGACCAGGACGTCCCACGCGGTGCGGTGCTCCTCGCCCCCGTGACCGTCGGTCGCGCTCACCTCGCGGGCGATCCGCTCGGCGGTGACCACCTCCGGGTGCTGCTCGGCGAGGTCGGCCAGCACGTCCTGTGCGGTGTAGAGCAGGGAGGCGTCCTGCGGCCCACCGGTGCCCTCGGTCAGGTTGGTCGCGTCGTGGGCGACCAGGAAGAACGTGCCACCGGGGCGCAGCGCCGACCACGCCCGTCGTACGACGACAGCGCGCTGGTCGGCGGGAAGGTGGAGGTAGGCGATGACGACGAGGTCGACGGCCGGCAGCTCGTCGACCAGGGCGTCACCGACCCGCCAGTCGATGGCGAGGTCCCCTGCGAGCCGTCGCCCGCGGTCGACCGCGACGGCGGAGAAGTCCGAGGCGACGACGTGCCAGCCGCGCCGGGCCAGCCAGATCGCGTTGCGGCCCTCGCCGCAAGCAAGATCGAGCGCGTCACCGGACGGCAGATCGGTCAGCCCTGCCTCGACGAACCCGTTCGGCGTGGTCGACCAGACCTGCTCCGCGGCGGCGTACCGCTCGTCCCAGGCGTGCGCGTCCATGATGATCGGCGCCCGGCCGTCAGGCGGGCTGACCACCCTCGGCGCCACCCTCGGCGCCACCCTCGGCGCCACCGTCCTGGGCGGCGATCTGCGAGCGGACCTCGTCCATGTCGAGGTCCTTCACGGCGCCGATGACCTGCTCCAGGCCAGCGGGCGGCAGCGCGCCGGGCTGGGAGAAGACGAGGATTCCCTCGCGGAAAGCCATCAGCGTGGGAATGGAGGAGATGCTCGCGGCCTGGGCCAGCGACTGCTCGGCCTCGGTGTCGACCTTGCCGAACACCACGTCGCCGTGGGTCTCGGAGGCCTTCTCGTAGGTGGGCGCGAACTGGCGGCACGGGCCGCACCAGGAGGCCCAGAAGTCGACCAGGACGATGTCGTTCTCGAGGACGGTCGACTCGAAGTCGTTCGCGGTCAGCGTGGTGGTGGCCATGGTGGGACGGGTGTCCTTTCGACGATTTCGGGGGTCACTGGGCTCAACACCTCCAGCCTGCCCAACATTCCGAGGTCGACTCCCGTGGTCAGTGCAGCTGCCGGGCGCGCTCCACGACGAGGTCGACCACGAGCGCGTGGTCGCCGAGCACGTCGGCGCACGCGGAGGCGTCGAGCTCCCGGGCGAGGTTCGCGACGTCGCGGGAGAACAGACCAGGGGAGAGCAGGTACGGCGACACCGCGTCGCCGGGGCGCACCACCGCCTCCGGCCGGTCACCGAGGCCGGACAGCGTGGCGGCGACCACCTCGCCGTCCCAGAGGTCGGCGAGCATCCCGACCGCGTCGCAGAGGTCCTCTCCTGCGACCGGGTCGCGCGAGCCCGCCGCGACCAGGACCACCCGGTCGCCAGGACGCGCGCCGGCCTCCACGAGCCGCGCCACCTGGGTCTGTGCCAGGAGGGGGTCCGGTCCGAGCGGGCGCCCCAGCACCACGTCGGCGCCGGCGCACATCGCGGGCAGGTCCTGGCGGACGTGGAACCCGGTCGACAGCAGCAGGGGCACGACGACCGCGGGCCCGTCGAGGGCGGCCACGACGTCGCTCAGCAGCGGCTCGGAGAGCTCGACGTACGACGTGGTGGCGGGCCTTTCCAGCCGCCACCCGGCCGCCTCGGTGATGGCTCGCGCCGTCTCGTTGCCCCCGGGTCGACGGGTGCCGTGCGCGACGGTGATCAGACGACCCGGACCGCGGACCAGCCCGTCGCCCGGCGTCACCAGGGTCTCAGCGCAGGGAGTACGTCGCCAGCGAGACGCCGACGTAGTGGGAGACGAAGGCCGCGATCGTGAGGGTGTGGAACACCTCGTGGAACCCGAACCACGACGGGAAGGGGTCGGGCTTGCGGAAGCCGTAGACGACCCCGCCGAGGGTGTAGAGCAGCCCGCCGGTCGCGATGAGCGCGATCACGGCGGTGCTCGTGGAGGCCGCGAACTGAGGCGCGACGAAGACCGCGGCCCAGCCGAGCGCGAGGTAGATCGGCACGAAGGCCCAGCGCGGGGCCTTGCGCCAGAACAGCCGCAGCGCGACGCCGATGGCGGCGCCGCCCCAGACCACGCTGAGCATGACGGTGCGGGTGGTTCCCTCGAGCAGCAGCAGGGTGAACGGCGTGTAGCTGCCGGCGATCAGCAGGAAGATGTTGGCGTGGTCGAAGCGCTGCAGGAACGACCAGACGCGGGGGCTCCACGTGCCCCGGTGGTAGATCGCCGACACGCTGAACAGCAGCACGGCCGAGCCCATGAAGACCGCGGACCCGACCCGGCTCGCGACCGTGGGGGACAGCACGATCAGGACGACGCCGGCGACGAGTGTCAAGGGTGAGGTGACCGCGTGCAGCCAGCCCCGCAGCTTGGGCTTGACCTCGGCCACGACGGTCGCGAGGTGCTCACCGAGGTAGTCCACGGCGTCGGCGGCATGGGTGGCCGCCTCGTGCCTCGCGCGGCGGATCGTTGTGCGTTCCATGCGATCAACGGTACCGGCGCCCGACGACCCCGATGACCACAGTCCCGGATCCGGCCTCCCGTCGCTACTCTGAGGCCGTGGGCACCTTCAAGGACGCGACGAAGCGGGTGCTGTACCCCGCCTACGAGGCGCGGCTCGTGCGGCAGCTGAGCTCCGCCCGCCTGCCCAAGCACGTGGGCGTCATGCTCGACGGCAACCGCCGCTGGGCGCGCGCGGCCGGCGCCGACACCGCGGCCGGGCACCGGGCCGGTGCGGCGAACATCTCGCCGTTCCTGGACTGGTGCGAGGAGCTCGAGATCGAGGTCGTCACGCTGTGGCTGCTCTCGACCGACAACCTCAACCGGCCCGCCGAGGAGCTCGCGCCCCTGCTGGTCATCATCGAGGACGTCGTCACCGAGCTGGCCGCCGCGGGCCGCTGGAGCATCAACCCCGTGGGTGCCCTCGACCTCCTGCCGGCGCAGACGGCCCGCGTGCTCAAGGACGCCGCCGACGTGACGCGCGAGGTCGACGGGGTCCTGGTCAACATCGCGGTCGGCTACGGCGGTCGGCGCGAGATCGCCGACGCCGTACGGTCCCTGCTGCAGCACCACGCGGGTCAGGGGACCTCGATCGAGGAGCTGGCCGGCGTGCTCGACGTCGACCACATCGCCGAGCACCTCTACACCCGCGGCCAGCCCGACCCGGACCTGGTGATCCGGACCTCCGGCGAGCAGCGCCTCGGTGGGTTCCTGCTGTGGCAGAGCGCGCACAGCGAGTTCTACTTCTGCGAGGCCTACTGGCCCGACTTCCGTCGCGTGGACTTCCTGCGCGCGCTGCGGGCGTACGCCGTGCGCCACCGTCGCTTCGGTCAATGACCCCGGCGGGCGTGACGTCCGGACCCCGGCGGGCATGACGTCCGGACCCCGGCGGGCATGACGTCCGGACCCCGCCCCGCCACGTGAACGCGACATGTCGTCAGGCGTGTCGTCGCGGGATCGAAGCGGACCGGTCGTAGCGTCGATCGCAGCACCGGGTGGGGAAGCCCGGGGCGACGGGAGGCCCGTTCGTGAGAGTTCACGATCCAGCACGATCCGGAGGTCCGCACTCGGACTTTCGGGCCCGGTCCCGGTTCCAGACAACGATCTGAGGCCGGGCGCCGAGTGCGCGTGCGGTCTCACGAGGAGCGAACAGTGGCTCACGTACGCAGCTCGTCACCGGCCTCACCGGCCGCCTCCACGCAGGGCGCGCCGACCGGCACTCCTGACCCGGACCTCGCGAGGACCTACGTCCTCGACACCAGCGTCCTGCTCGCCGATCCCGCAGCCCTCGGTCGCTTCGACGAGCACGAGGTCGTCCTCCCGGTCGTCGTCGTCACCGAGCTGGAGGCCAAACGCCACCACCCCGAGCTGGGCTACTTCGCCCGCGCGGCGCTGCGGCGTCTCGACGAGCTGCGGGTGGAGCACGGCCGGCTCGACCGGGCCGTCCCCATCGGTGAGGTCGGCGGCACCCTCCGGGTCGAGCTGAACCACACCGATCCGGCCTCGCTGCCCTCGGGCTTCCGGCTCGGCGACAACGACACCCGCATCCTGGCCGTGGCGCAGAACCTGGCCAACGAGGGCGCGCTGGTGACGCTGGTCAGCAAGGACATGCCGCTGCGCATCAAGGCCTCTGCGGTCGGCCTCGACGCCGAGGAGTACCGCGCCGAGCTGGCGCCGGAGTCCGGGTGGACCGGGATGGTCGAGGTCGAGGTGGCAGGCGTCGACGTCGACGACCTCTACGACGCGGGCCGAGCGCACATCGAGGAGGCCGCCGAGCTGCCCTGCCACACCGGCCTCGTGCTGATCTCCGAGCGCGGCAGCGCGCTGGGGCGGGTCACCCCCGACAAGGGCGTGCAGCTGGTCCGCGGCGACCGGGAGGCCTTCGGGCTGCACGGCCGCTCCGCGGAGCAGCGCGTCGCGCTCGACCTCCTGCTGGACCCCGACGTCGGCATCGTCTCTCTCGGCGGCCGGGCCGGCACCGGCAAGTCGGCCCTGGCGCTGTGCGCCGGGCTCGAGGCCGTCATGGAGCGTCGCCAGCACAAGAAGGTCGTGGTGTTCCGCCCGCTCTACGCGGTCGGCGGTCAGGAGCTGGGCTACCTGCCGGGCTCGGAGAGCGAGAAGATGTCGCCCTGGGCGCAGGCGGTGTTCGACACCCTCGGCGCGATGACGTCCCCGGCGGTGATCGACGAGGTGCTCGACCGGGGCATGCTCGAGGTGCTGCCGCTGACCCACATCCGCGGCCGCTCGCTGCACGACGCCTTCGTCATCGTCGACGAGGCCCAGTCGCTCGAGCGCAACGTCCTGCTCACGGTGCTCTCGCGCATCGGCGCCAACTCCAAGGTGGTGCTGACCCACGACGTCGCGCAGCGCGACAACCTCCGGGTCGGCCGCCACGACGGCATCGTGGCCGTGGTCGAGAAGCTCAAGGGGCACCCGCTCTTCGCCCACGTGACGCTCACCCGCTCCGAGCGCTCGCCGATCGCGGCGCTGGTCACCGACCTGCTGGAGAGCGTGACGATCTGAGGCAGGGCTCGCCGGGCCGGGACGCGCTGAGGTGGTCCAGCCCGGCGGGCGACCTGTCTCACGCTCGCGCGAGGCGCTTGGGACCCGTGTGACGGGTGTGCGCATCACGTGCGCCCAGGCGCATCAGAAGCGCTCCCAACGAGCGACCGAAGGTCCCGTTAGGGGCGACTCACCTCACATGCTCTCGATTTGGTCATCCGACCCAGATCGGGTCATGGTGTTTTCTCGCCCGCATCCGTCGAGGTGCGGAGCCGGTGCCACTCGGAGCGCCGATGATCCTGTCGTCCACCGTCTGTGAGTGAGTTGTGCCCCGACGTCCGAACCGTTCGCCGAAGCACCCGACCAGCACCACCAGCCCCGCATCCTCCGGCGCCACTGCGCAGCCCGACAGCGACGCGCAGCTCGGCTCCGCAGCCGAGCTGGGTCGCCGCCTGCGTCGCGGCGTCGCCCTGACCGCCGTGGTCGCGGCCGCCTTGGCCGGCGCCGCCGTCGTGAGCGGCCAGTCGTCCGCCGGGACCGACGAGCCGGCCGCTGCCGCCCTCGCCGCGGCCGCCCCGACCGGGACCACCACCCTTCCCGCCCCGACCGCGGCCGAGCTCGCCCGTCTGGCCGAGTCGCGCAGCGACGACCGGAGCTCGCGCTCGCAGAGCCGCACGGCCGCCGTCGACTCGAAGGCCGCGCTGCTGGCCCTCGAGGCCCGTCCCGGACCGCAGGAGAGCCGCACCCGGAGCGTCGACCTCGGCGACCCGCGCGACATCGCCCAGTCCATGCTGGCCGACTACGGCTGGTCGCAGAGCGAGTTCAGCTGCCTGGACTCCCTGTGGGTCAAGGAGAGCGGCTGGGACCCCCAGGCCGCCAACCCGACCAGCTCGGCGTACGGCATCCCGCAGGCGCTGCCCGGCTCGAAGATGGTCAGCGCCGGCGCCGACTGGGAGACCAATCCGGCGACGCAGATCGAGTGGGGCCTGGGCTACATCGCGGACCGCTACGGCAGTCCGTGCAGCGCGTGGGGCCACTCCCAGGCCAACGGTTGGTACTGACCCAGGGCTCTCATCGCCGGATCGTCCCCGGCACCCAGACGGCCGGTCCTCGTCCCCCCGGGGGTCGGCCCCGCGGTTGGTCCCCCCCACCAACCGCCTTCGACCCCGCGAGCGCGTCATGCCTCGCGGGGTCGATCCCTGTCCGGGCGAGGAGTTGCGACAGGTCTCAAGGACGCGTCATCCGGCGTACGTCGAGCGCGGCGTCGAGCTGCTCCTCGGTGAGGTCGCCGTTCTCCACGAAGCCCATCTCGAGGACGACCTCCTTGATGGTCTTCTCCTCCGCCAGCGCCGTCTTGGCGACCGTGGCCGCGTTCTCGTAGCCGATGTAGCGGTTGAGGGGTGTCACGACCGAGGGGGAGGACTCGGCGTAGGTCAGCATCCGCTCCTCGTGGGCAGTGATGCCGTCGATGCAGCGGTCGGCCAGCAGCGTCGAGGCGTTCGCGAGCAGCCGGATCGACTCGAGCAGGTTGCGGGCCATGACGGGCATCATCACGTTGAGCTCGAAGGAGCCGCTCGCGCCGGCGAAGGCGACGGTCGCGTCGTTGCCGATGACCTGGGCGCAGACCATGAGCGTGGCCTCGGGCAGGACCGGGTTCACCTTGCCGGGCATGATGCTGGACCCGGGCTGCAGGTCCGGCAGCGCGATCTCGGCCAACCCGGTCCGCGGTCCCGACGACATCCAGCGGAGGTCGTTGCAGATCTTGGTGACGCCGACCGCGACCGTGCGCAGCTGGCCGGACAGCTCGACGAGCGCGTCGCGCCCGCCCTGGGCCTCGAAGTGGTTCTCGGCCTCGGTGAACGGCAGGTCGGTCAGCTCGGCCAGCTCCTCGATGACGGCGGCCGGGAAGCCCTCCGGGGTGTTGATGCCGGTGCCGACGGCGGTGCCGCCCAGGGGGAGGGCCGCGACCCGAGGGAGGGCGCTGCGCACCCGGTCGATGCCCAGCCGCACGATGGCGGCGTACCCGGAGAACTCCTGGCCCAGCATCACCGGCGTCGCGTCCATGAGGTGGGTCCGGCCGGACTTCACGGCGTCGGAGAACTCCTCGGCCTTCGCCTCCAGTGCGATCGCGAGGTGGTCCAGCGCGGGCAGCAGGTGGAGCGTGGCCGAGCGGGTGGCGGCGACGTGGATCGAGGTCGGGAAGACGTCGTTGCTGGACTGGCTGGCGTTGACGTGGTCGTTGGGGTGGGCGTCGGTGCCGGCGCGTGAGGCCAGGGAGGCGAGGACCTCGTTCATGTTCATGTTCGAGCTGGTGCCCGACCCGGTCTGGAAGACGTCGACGGGGAAGTGCTCGAGGTGGTCCCCGCCGGCGACCTCGAGGGCAGCCGTGCGGACCGCTGTGGCGACGTCCTCCTCGAGGATCCCGAGGCGCCCGTTGACGCGGGCGGCGGCTGCCTTGACGTAGGCCAGGGCCTGCACGTGCTCGTCCTCGAGCCCGACGGCCGAGATCGGGAAGTTCTCGACCGCCCGCTGGGTCTGCGCCCGCCAGAGTGCCTCGCGCGGCACCTGGACCTCTCCCATGCTGTCGTGCTCGGTGCGGGTCTCGGTCGAGTCGAGCGGCGTGCTCATCGGGTCTCCTCGGTCGGGTGGTCGGGTGGTCGGTGGTCGGACGGGCGGGGGTGAGCGGGCACTCGGGGTCGCGGGCGCTGGCCCACGTGCAGCCAGTACTGCTCGTCGCGGTCCTGCAGCCGCACCGGGTGGGCCTCGGTGGCGCAGGCACCGAAGACCTCGGTGATCGCCTCGGTGAGCGCCACATCGTCGGTCGAGGACCAGACGACAAGGACGCCGCCGGGACGGAGCAGGTCGCGGGCCCGGGCCAGGAAGGGAGCCCGGTAGAGCTGCGCGTTGTCGTCGTGGACGAGGAAGCCCGGGCCGTTGTCGACGTCGAGCAGCACCAGGTCGATGCTCTCCGGGGCGGACTCCGCGACCACCTGGCGCACGTCGCCGACGTGGACGTGGAGGCGCTCGTCGGCCAGGTAGGACCGGCCGTGGGGCACGGTGCCGTCCCGGAACCACCGCACCAGCGCTTCCTCGATCTCGGCGACCACCACGCGCTCGACCCGGTCGTCGGAGAGCACCTCGTGGGTGGTGAAGCCGAGCCCGAGCCCGCCGACGAGCACTGTCCGGGGGCTGGGGCAGCGGGCGAGCGCGACGCGGGCCATCGCGACCTCGCTGGCGTTCTCGGCCGAATCCATGACGAAGACACCGTTGACGCGCAGCTCGAGCACGGTGGGCCCCACGCCCTCGTCCGGGTCCTCCTCGGTGCGCCGGCGCAGCACCACCTCGCCGCGCTCGGACGCGGCCCGCGCCACGTCGACGTACGTCATGGGGCCATCCTCCCCCCTCCGCAGGTCACCAGCCGAGGGTGCCGGGAGATCCCTTGAAGGGGCCGGCCACCCGCGGGGTGATCCAGCCGCCGTAGAAGCCGCCGGGCTGCGGCTCGACCTCCACGCCGTCGACGGTCACGGACTCCAGCGCGGCCGGGTAGAGCGACACGTGGTCGAGCAGCATCGCGAAGGTCGGCGTGGGGTCGGGGTAGGTCCAGGCCACCCGCTCGGCCACGACGTCACCGGCGACCAGGTCGAGGTAGGTCGCCTGTCCCTTCCACTCGCAGTACGACGAGCCCCGGGCCGGTCGCAGCGCACCGTCGGCGAACGCGGTGGGCGGCAGGTAGTACGTCGGCGGGTGCGAGGTCTCCAGCACGCACCACGCCTCGGTCGTCTGCGCGATCACCTGCCCGCCGAGCCGGAGCACGACCTGCTCGTGCCACTGCTCGACGGCGGGCGGCCGCGGGAAGTCCCAGACGGAGAGCTGGCCGGGTCGGACGGGGTCGCGGGGCGGGGGGTAGCTCACCCCTCCAGCCTGCCACCCGGGTGTGAGGAGGGTCTCCGGCCACCCGCGTGGGTCGGGTGCGACGGGCTGGCACGATCGAGACGTGAACCCGCGCCCGCTCTTCCGACTCGTCGCCCGCGCCGAGGCCGTCACCTGGGCCCTGCTGCTGACCGGCATGTTCCTCAAGCACGTCACCGAGACCACCGAGCTCGGGGTCCGCGTCTTCGGCATGGTCCACGGCGTCGTCTTCGTGGCCTACTGCGTGGTCGCGGTCGTCGTAGCGGTGGACCGGCGCTGGTCGGCGGGGCGGACCCTGCTGGCGCTGGTCGCTGCGGTGCCGCCGTTCGCCACCCTCGCCTTCGAGCGGTACGCCGAGCGGCGGGTCGCGCTGGGTGCCGCCGGAGCGCCCTGGCGGCTGCGCGTGGAGGAGCCGGGCTCGCTGCTCGAGCGGCTGGTGGCATGGCTGGTCCGCAACCCCGCCCTCGGCGCCGGCGCCGGTGCGCTGACCGTTGCCGGCCTCACCGCCGTCGCGCTGGTCGTCGGCCCGCCCGGGGGCTGAGCGTCACTCCTTCGAGCGCACCCGGATCCCGCTGAGGGGAACGGTGGTCTGACCGGCAGGGTCGGCGAAGAAGTCGTTGCCCTTGTCGTCGACGACGATGAAGGCCGGGAAGTCGCGGACCTCGATCTTCCAGACCGCCTCCATGCCGAGCTCCTCGTACTCCAGCACCTCGACGGAGGTGATGCAGTCCTGGGCCAGCCGCGCCGCCGGCCCGCCGATGGAACCGAGGTAGAAGCCACCGTGAGCCTCGCACGCCCGGGTGACCTGGACCGAGCGGTTGCCCTTGGCCAGCATCACCTGGGACCCCCCGGCAGCCTGGAACTGCTCGACGTAGGAGTCCATGCGCCCGGCCGTCGTCGGGCCGAACGAGCCGGACGCCATGCCGTCGGGCGTCTTGGCCGGGCCGGCGTAGTAGACCGGGTGGTCGCGGAGGTACGTCGGCATCTCCTCGCCCGCGTCGAGCCGCTCCTTGATCTTCGCGTGCGCGATGTCGCGCGCCACCACGAGCGGACCGGTCAGGGACAGGCGCGTCTTGACGGGGTGCTCGGTGAGGTCGGCGAGGATCTCGTCCATCGGACGGTTGAGGTCGATCGGCACCACCGCGCCGCCGGCGACGTCGCGCGCGATGCCGGCCTCGGGCATGTACTGCGCCGGGTCGGTCTCGAGCTGCTCGAGGAAGACGCCCTCGGCGGTGATCTTGCCCAGCGCCTGCCGGTCGGCCGAGCAGGAGACCGCCAGGGCCACCGGGCAGGAGGCGCCGTGCCGGGGCAGTCGGACCACCCGGACGTCGTGACAGAAGTACTTCCCGCCGAACTGCGCCCCGATGCCGAACGACTGGGTCAGCTCGAGGACCTGCTGCTCGAGCTCGAGGTCGCGGAAGCCGTGGGCGGCCATCGACCCCTCGGTCGGCAGGTCGTCGAGGTAGTGCGCGGAGGCGTACTTCGCGGTCTTGAGCGCGAACTCCGCGCTCGTGCCGCCGATCACCACCGCCAGGTGGTACGGCGGACAGGCGGCCGTGCCGAGGGAACGGATCTTCTCGTCGAGGAACTCGAGCATGCGCTGGGGGTTGAGGACCGCCTTGGTCTCCTGGAACAGGAAGGACTTGTTGGCCGAGCCGCCCCCCTTGGCCATGAAGAGGAACTTGTAGGCGGGGTCGGGTGCCTGCCCATCACCTCGGCGGGCTGGGTCGGCGTACAGCTCGATCTGAGCCGGGAGGTTGGTGCCGGTGTTCTTCTCCTCCCACATCGTCAGCGGTGCGAGCTGCGAGTAGCGCAGGTTCAGCCGGGTGTAGGCGTCGCTGACGCCGCGGCTGATCCACGCGGCGTCGTCGGCCCCGGTCAGCACGCCCTCGGACTTCTTGCCCATGACGATGGCGGTGCCGGTGTCCTGGCACATCGGCAGCACGCCGCCGGCCGAGATGTTGACGTTCTTGAGCAGGTCGAGCGCCACGAAGCGGTCGTTGCCGCTGGCCTCGGGGTCGTCGATGATCCGCCGCAGCTGGGCGAGGTGGGCCGGGCGCAGGAAGTGCGCGATGTCGTGCATGGCCTCGTCGGTGAGCAGGCGCAGGGCCTCGGGCTCGACGTGCAGGAACGGGCGGCCGCCGACCTCCTCGACGCGGACCCCCTCGGTGGTGATCAACCGGTACGGCGTGCGGTCGGGACCGATGGGCAGCAGGTCGGCGGAGACGGGTTCGGGGCTGGCGGACGTGCTCATCGCACGAGCGTAGAGCGGTCGCTCTGGACGCGTGTTCACCTCGCCACCTAGGTTGGTGACGCACATCACTCTCACAACGGATCGTCCGGCACGTTCCTGCCGGTGGAGGAGGCGTTTCAAGCATGGCCACAGTGACATTCCAGAAGGCGCAGCGCTGGTATCCGGGGGCCGACAAGCCCGCGGTCCCGGGCATCGACCTGGAGATCGGCGACGGCGAGTTCATGGTCCTCGTCGGACCGTCAGGGTGCGGCAAGTCCACGACCCTGCGGATGCTCGCCGGGCTCGAGGAGGTCAACGAGGGCAAGATCTTCATCGGCGACCGCGACGTCACCACGATGCCGCCGAAGGACCGCGACATCGCGATGGTGTTCCAGAACTACGCGCTCTACCCACACATGTCGGTCGCCGACAACATGGGCTTCGCCCTCAAGATGGCCAAGGTCAAGGACGAGGAGCGCCGCAAGCGCGTCGAGGACGCCGCCAAGATCCTGGGCCTCACCGAGTTCCTCGACCGCAAGCCCAAGGCGCTCTCCGGTGGCCAGCGCCAGCGCGTGGCCATGGGACGCGCGATCGTCCGCTCGCCCCAGGTCTTCTGCATGGACGAGCCGCTGTCGAACCTCGACGCCAAGATGCGGGTGGCGACGCGCACCGACATCGCCAAGCTGCAGGCCGAGCTCGGGGTCACCACCGTCTACGTCACCCACGACCAGGTCGAGGCCATGACGATGGGTGACCGCGTCGCGGTCATGAAGGACGGCTACCTGATGCAGGTCGACACCCCGCTGCGGCTCTACGACAAGCCCAAGAACCTCTTCGTGGCCGGGTTCATCGGCTCGCCGGCGATGAACCTGCTCGAGGGCAAGGCGGTCGGAGGCAAGGTCGCGCTCGGCAAGTACGCCGTACCGGTCGACGAGACCGCGGCCAAGAAGATGGAGGGCAACGTCACCGTCGGGGTCCGGCCGGAGAACTGGCGGCTGGTCGGTGAGAGCGACGGCCTCCCGGTCAAGGTGACCGTCATCGAGGAGCTCGGAGCCGACAGCTTCGTCTACGGCACCAGCGACGTCGAGGGCGTCCCGTCGAACATCATCATCCGGGTCAGCGGCCGCGACCACCCGCACAAGGGCGAGATGATGTACATCACGACCGACCCTCACCACGTGCACGTGTTCGACACCGACACCGGTGACCGCCTCAGCGACTGAGGGGCACCGCTGAGGCACCGAGCAGCGGATCCATCCACCGGGCGACCGGGCCGGCACTGCCGGCCCGGTCGTTCCGCGTCCGGACCCTGGCGGTCCCGCCGGGCCTCAGCGAGCGCGGTCGGCGGTGCGCCGGATGGTCTCGACGAACAGTCCGTGGAGTCCGGCGGGCAGGTCGTGACCCATGCCGGGCACGAGCACCAGGTCGGCGCCGGGGACCGCAGCGGCCGTCGCGCGGCCGCCGGAGACGTGGACCATCCGGTCCGCCAGCCCGTGGATGACGACGGTCGGGACCTGCAGCGCCCGCAGCGCCTCGGTGCGGTCGCGCTGGGTCAGCACGGCGATCATGTGCCGCATGACCCCGCTGAGGCTGATGCCGCGGTCGAAGGTGATCTCGGCCCGCTCCTGCGCGGTGTCGTCGGTGTCGCGATAGCTCGGCGAGGAGATGCGGCGCCAGAAGGACACCGAGCCCGCGACGTACTCCTCACGGGTCCGGCCGGCCCGGCGCATCAGGTGCGGCAGCAGCCGCGGGTCCTGGAAGCCGACGCGGCGGTTGCCGGTGGTGGAGGAGAGCGATGTCAGCGACAGCACCCGCTCGGGCGACTCGAGCGCCATGGTCTGGGCGATCATGCCGCCCATCGACACCCCGGCGACGTGGGCTGCCCGGACCCCGAGGTGGTCCATCAGTGCGACACCGTCGCCGGCCATGTCGCGCAGCGAGTAGGGCACCGGCACCCGGCGGCCCAGGAAGGCGTTGACGAGGTGCTGGCGGGTGACGCGAGCGTCGCGGATGAGCGTCGAGTGGCCGGTGTCGCGGTTGTCGTAGCGGACCACGAAGAAACCGGCCTCGGCCAGCTGCTCGCACAGCGGGTCCGGCCACCAGGTGAGGGGGCCGCCGAGCCCCATCACCAGCAGCAGCGGGTCGCCGGTGGGCTCGCCGAAGGTCTGGAAGCAGATCTCGACCCCACCGGCGAGGGGGGCGACCTGCTCCTCCGAGGGCGTCACAGCGGGGGAGGAAGCGGCCTCGCGGGCGTCGGACGACATGCGGAGAAGCCTAGCCAGCCGCCCGCGTGCTCGCGCCGGACCTCCCGGGTCCACCGACGGTCAGACCCGGCCAACCGGACGATCCCGACGGAATTCAGTGCCGAAACGGTCGCGGAGGTCTACTTTCGAAGGATGGAACGGTCACCGCTCGCCGGTTTTCTGGTCCCGGAGGGTTTCGCAGGCCCCCGCGGTCTGCGCGCGCTGGCCCGCGAGAGCAGTGTCGTGAGCGAGGCGGTGCGCTACCGGCGTCGCGTCAACGCCGACCGCGCCACCCGCCGCCAGGTGTCCTACGTCGAGCGCACACGTGAGACCGGCGACCCCGTCCTGCTCGTGCCCGGCTTCCTGGCCGGCGACTACACCCTGACCGGGATGAACCGCCACCTGCGGCGGCAGGGCTACCGCGTCTACCGCTCCGGCATCGTGGCCAACGTCGGCTGCATCGACCGCAGCACCGAGGCACTGGAACGACGCGTGGAGCAGATCGCCGCCCGACGTGAGCGCAAGGTGACGGTCGTGGGCCACAGCCTCGGCGGCATGATCGCGCGCGGCCTGGCCGCTCGCCGGCCCGACCTGGTCTCGGGCATCGTCACCATGGGCAGCCCGATGCTCGCCCCCGGCGCCGCCCACGGCCTGCTCATCGCCCAGGTCGGCCTGCTGCGCCGCCTCTCGGGGATGGGGCTGTCACGGCTGATGGGGGAGGACTGCACGTCCGGCTCCTGCGCCCTCACCATGTTCGAGGAGTCGAGGCGACCGCTGCCCGCGGACTTCCCGTTCCTGGCGGTCTACTCCAAGCGCGACGGCATCACCGACTGGCGTGCCTGTATCGACCCGGTCGCGCGCGCGGTCGAGGTCCGCACCAGCCACTGCGGCATGGCCCTCGACCCCGTCGTCTTCGACCTGGTCTCCGAGACGGTGCAGCAGATCCAGGCCCGGCCCGAGACGATGCGTCGCTGGTCGTGGGTCGACCCCATCACCGCCGCCACCGCCGGCTGAGCCGCAGGATCTTGTGAACGATGGTCACCCGCTCAGGCGCGGTGCGGCCAGCCCTCGGCGAGCTCGTCACGACGTGGCGGGTCCGCCCCACGGCGCGACACCGTGATGGCCGCGACCTCGTGGGCGGCCGCCAGCAGGGCGCGCAGCGTGTCGGGCCCCAGGTCGTCGAGCCCGTGCTCGTGGGCCACGGTCGCCAGGGCCGCCATGAAGGAGTCGCCGGCGCCGACGGTGTCGACGACCGTGGTGCGCCGGCTGGCGACCTCGAGTCCGTGGTCGGCGCTGTAGGCGACGGCGCCGTGCCCTCCGAGGGTGAAGACCACCAGGCGCGTCGTCGTACCCAGCAGCTCGCGGGCCACCTCCTCGGGCGTCGCGCCGGGGCGGTAGAACGCCAGGTCCTCGTCGCTCATCTTCACCAGTCGGGCGTACGACGCGGTCTCGCGCACGTCGGCCCAGGCGCGCTCGGCGTCGGGGGTGAAGGCCGGCCGGGCGTTGGGGTCGAAGGTGACCAGCAGGTCGCGGTCGCGGGCCTGCTCGACCAGGCCCATGACGCTCGCGCGCCCCGGGGACAGCGCCACGCCGATGGAGCCGACGTGCAGCCCCACGGCGTCGGCGGGCAGGGTCGCGCGCGGCATCGACCACTCGAGCTCGAAGACGTACGACGCTGCGCCGTGCTCGTCGAGCCGGGCGGTCGCGGCGCTGGTGGGGAACCCGGGCACGACCGACTCCGGGGCCAGGCGCACGCCGCTGGCGTCGAGGTGGGCGCGGATGAGGGCAGCCCGCTCGTCGTCGCCGATCTGGGTCAGCAGCAGCGCGTCCAGACCCAGCCGCGACAACCCGACCGCGACGTTGAGCGGCGACCCGCCCGGGGCGCTGAGGGCCTCCCCGTCGTGGGGCACGACGATGTCGACCAGTGCCTCACCGGCCGCCACGAACGTTCCGCGAGTCATGCCGGCCTCAGTGGTCGAAGTCGACGCTGGCGTAGGAGCGGAGCTTCTCCAGGCGGTGCTCGGAGAGGATGTTGCGGATCGTGCCGCTGCGTGAGCGCATCACCAGCGAGTGGGTGGTCGCGCCGCCGGAGCGGTAGCGCACGCCCTGCATGAGCTCGCCGTCGGTGATGCCGGTGGCGACGAAGAAGCAGTCGTCGCCGCTGACCAGGTCGTCGGTGGTGAGCACGAAGTCGGGGTCGAGGTTGTGGCCGGCCTCGAGGGCGCGCTGGCGCTCCTCGTCGTCCTTGGGCGCCAACCGGGCCTGGATGGTGCCGTCGAGGCACTTCATCGCGCAGGCGGCGATGATGCCCTCCGGGGTGCCGCCGGTGCCGAGGAGGAGGTCGACGCCCGTGCCGTTGCGGGCGGCCATGATGGCGCCGGCCACGTCGCCGTCGGAGATGAACTTGATGCGCGCCCCGGTGGCCCGGATGTCGTCGACCAGGCCCTGGTGGCGGGGGCGGTCGAGCAGCACGACGGTGACGTCCTCGGGGGCGGTGTTCTTCGCCTTGGCCACGCGCTGGATGTTCTCGCGCACCGGCAGCCGGATGTCCACGACGTCACGGGCGTCGGGTCCGGTGACGAGCTTCTCCATGTAGAACACCGCCGACGGGTCGTACATCGAGCCGCGCGGTGAGACGGCCATGACCGCGATGGCGTTGTTCATGCCCTTGGCCGCCAGGGTGGTGCCGTCGATCGGGTCGACGGCCACGTCGCACTCGGGTCCGGTGCCGTCACCGACCTCCTCGCCGTTGTAGAGCATCGGGGCGTTGTCCTTCTCGCCCTCGCCGATGACCACGACGCCCTTCATGCCGACGGTGGAGATCAGCACGCGCATGGCGTTGACGGCCACGCCGTCGGCGCCGTTCTTGTCGCCCTTGCCGCTCCACCGGCCCGCGGCCATGGCGGCCGCCTCGGTCACCCGCACCAGCTCCAGGGCGAGGTTGCGGTCCGGGGCGGAAGCAGTGGGGGCGAGCGGTGCGAGGAGGTCTGACATGCAGGTCAGGCTAGCGGAGCGGGGGAGGTTGGGGGGGCCCCCGTCGGGGTGGCCTGCGAGACCCCGTGGACGACCACGTCGGTGGCCTTGACGCTGGCGTGCACGACCCGTCCGGGCACCAGTCCCAGCGACGTGGCGGACTCCACGGTGACGTCGGCGATGAGGCCGCCGAGGACGTCGAGGTGCACGCGCACCGCCAGTCCCTGGGGCACCACCGACACCACCCGGCCGCGCCAGTGGTTGCGGGCGCTGCCGGTGGGGGCGTCCACCCCGAGGGTCACCGCGGCCGGGGAGAAGGTGACGTCCGTGGGCCCGTCGTACGCCGTGGTGGTGACGAGGGTGCTGCCGTCGGGGAGCGCGACGTGCCCCCCGTGCGACCGGCCGTGCAGGACGTTCAGCCCGACGAGCCGGGCGACGTGCGCGGTCCGGGGTCGGCGCGCGACCTGGTCCGGTGTGCCGTCCTGGGCGATCCGGCCGTCCTGGAGCACGACGACCCGGTCGGCCAGGGAGAGCGCGTCGAGGGCGTCGTGGCTGACCAGCAGGGTGGAGCCGGCGAACGAGGCCAGGTGGCGGCGCAGCTCGATGCGCAGCGTCATCGCGACCGCGACGTCGAGCGAGGCCAGCGGCTCGTCGAGCATGAGCAGGCGCGGGTCCGTGGCCAGCGCCCGGGCGATCGCCACCCGCTGGGCCTGTCCGCCCGACAGTGCTGAGGCGCGGCGGTCGGCGAGGTCCGCGACGCCGAGCTGCTCGAGCAGCTGCTCGGCACGCTCGCGGGCGGCGGCACGCGGGAGCCCACGGGCCCGGGGTCCGTAGGCGACGTTGTCGCGCGCCGACAGGTGTGGGAACAGCAGCAGCGACTGGAAGACGACCCCGACGCGTCGCTCCTGGGCGGTGGCCCGGCGACCGGGCTCCTCCCAGACGGCGTCGCCGTACCGCACGTGCCCCTCGGTGAGGGGGACGAGCCCGGCGAGCGCGCGCAGCAGGGTGGTCTTGCCCGAGCCGTTGGGGCCGACGACGGCGACGGTCTCGCCCGGCGCGACCCGGAGGTGGACGTCGAGGGTGTGGCCCGGGCGCTGGACGACGACACGGGCGTCGAGCCCGGTGGAGACGCCCGCCCGCGGCTCCGGGGGGCCGGTCATCGCAGCGCTCCCAGCCAGCGCTCGCGCAGCAGGCCGAGCACGAGCAGCGAGACCGCGAGCAGCACCAGGCTGGTGGCGTACGCCGCCTCCGGCTCGCTCTGGAGCTTCTCGAAGACCAGCAGCGGCATCGTCTGGCTGATGCCCGGGTAGTTGCCGGCGAAGGTGATGGTGGCGCCGAACTCTCCCAGCGAGCGGGCCCAGGCCAGCAGGGTGCCGGCCAGCACACCGGGCAGCACGAGCGGCAGCGTGACGGTCCGGAAGGCCCGCCACCGGCTGGCGCCCAGGGTGGCGGCCACGGCGTCGTACTCGCGGCCGGCGGCGCGCAGCGCGCCCTCGGCGCTCAGCACGAAGAAGGGCAGGGCCACGAAGGTGTGGGCCAGCACCACCGCGGTGGTGGTGAAGGGGATCGTGATCCCGAAGGCCTCGCGCAGCGGCGCCCCGACGAGACCGTTGCGGCCGAGGGAGGCCAGCAGTGCGACCCCGGCCACCACCGGAGGCAGCACCAGCGGCACCGTGACCAGCCCGCGCAGGACACCCTTGCCGGGCAGCTCCACCCGGGCCAGCATCCAGGCCAGCGGCAGCCCGAGCAGCGCGCACAGTGCGGCGGTGGTGGTGGCCACGCCCAGCGAGAGGGCGAGGGCGCTGAGGACGTCGGGGTCGCTGAGCAGCTCGGGCAGCCGCGACCACGGGGAACGGCTGACCAGACCGACGAGAGGCAGGACGAGGAGAACGACCGCGACGGCCGCGGGTACGACGAGAAGGGCAGGGGGGCGTCCGAGGGCGGGCTGCTCGCTGAGGGGTCCGGACCTCGGCCGGGGCTCGCGGGCGGTCGAGGGACCGGGCACGGGGTCGGCCGCGGGACCGGTCACGGAGCCGGTCACGGAGCCGGAGCTGCCGGACCGAAGCCGGCCGCCTCCAGCGCCTGCTGCCCCGCGTCCTCGGCGACCAGGTCGACCCACGCCTGCGCGAGCTCCGGCTGCTCGGAGCCGGTGACGGTCGCGATGAGGTAGCGGGCCGGCAGCTCTGCGGCGCCCGGCACCTCGACGGTGGTGATCTGGTCACCGGCGGCGACCGCGTCGGTGAGGTAGACGAAGCCGGCGTCGGCCTCGCCCGAGGACACCTTGGCCAGGACCGCCTTGACGTCGGCCTCGCGTGAGACGGGTTCCGCTGACACGTCGTTGCGCTCCAGCAGCTGATCGGCGAGCGCCCCGCAGGGTGCGGACTGCACACACGTGACGAACTGGGCGTCGGACAGGTCGGTGAGGGAGACGACGTCGGCGGGGTTGTCGGCCGGGGTGACGAGCACGAGCTCGTTGGTGGCGAACTCGGCCGACCCGGTCACGTCGTCGCCGGCGAGCTCCATGCTGGTGAGGTCAGCGGTGGCCAGCGCGTCGGCGGGGGCGCCCTCGGTGACCTGCTGGGCCAGCGCCGCGGACGACCCGAAGGAGAGCCGGACGGTGACGTCAGGGTTGTCGGTCTCGAAGCGCAGGGCCAGCGCCTCGAAGGACTCGGTCAGCGAGGAGGCGGCGAGCACGTCGAGGGTGGTCCCGTCGCCCGACTCGTCGCCCGCCGCGCCGCCGCAGGACGTCAGCGCGACCAGGCTCAGGAGTGCGGCGGCGGTCCGGAGTGGGCGGCTCATGGCAGCTCCACCACGACGTTGGTGGACTTGACCGAGGCGACCGCGATGACGCCGGGCGAGAGCCCGAGCTCCAGGGCGGCCTCGGAGCTCATCAGGGACACGACGCGGTAGGGGCCGCAGACCATCTCGACCTGCGCCATCACGTTGTCGTGGACGACGCGGGTGACGACCCCGCGCATCCGGTTGCGGGCGCTGACCGAGGCCGACCGGCGGCCGTCCGACAGACCGGGCGGGCCGGTGTCGGCCAGCTCGCGGGCGAGCGCGGCGAGGTCGGTGCCGCTGATGCGGACCCGGCCGTCGTCGTCGCGGTGGGACGCGATCCGTCCGGCGTCGGCCCAGCGTCGCAGGGTGTCGTCGCTGAGGCCGAGGACCGCGGCGGCCTCGATGATGCGGTAGTCGGGCACGCGACCCAGTGTGCCGCATCCGCGGAGGATTGACGAGATTTCCACCGCATGTGCGGTCTATTCGCCAGGGTCGAGCACTGTCGAGCCGTTACAGGGCGCCTGGGACACTGGTGGGGTGAGCCAGCAGTCAGCGAAGTACAACCGGTCCTTCTCCGGGATGGTCGGCGCCATGATCGTGCTCGTCCTGGTCGTGCTGGCCTTCGTGGCGTTCCGGGCGGTCAACCGCAACGACGCCGAGGTCGAGGTCGAGGCCGTCGACTACGCCGGCCCGGCCGACTACGCCCGGGACACCGCTGACTTCTCGGTGCTGGTGCCGGCGGAGCTGCCGGTCGGCTGGAGGGCCACCAGCGTGCGCTTCGACCAGGGCCGTGACCAGACCTGGCACCTCGGGGTGCTGACGTCCGAGGAGAAGTACCTCGGGCTCGAGCAGGCCGACCGCTCCGTCGGGGACATGGTCGCGCAGTACGTCGGCGAGGAGACCGAGGACGTCGGCGAGGTGGACCTCGGCGGACAGACCTGGACCCTCTACCGCGACGGTGACGACGACGACCTCGCCCTGGTCACCGAGGACGCCGACGTCGTGACCGTGGTCGTCGGCTCGGTCGACGAGGACACGCTCACGTCGTACGCCGGCTCGCTCGCCCCCGCCTGACCCCCGCGAGACGGCACTGCGGTACGCGCGAGACGTCGTCCCGGTGAGGATCCGCGGGGATGAGTCGGGATCAGCCGCGGGACTGCTCGACGACGGCCTCAAGCCGCTGCCGGGCGCCGTCGAGCCACTCCTGGCAGACCTGGGCCAGCCGCTCCCCGCGCTCCCACAGCGCCAGCGAGTCCTCCAACGATGCGCCGCCCTGTTCCAGGGTGCGGACGACGTCGAGCAGCTCGGCCCGGGCCTCCTCGTAGCCCAAGGGCTCGTCGCCGTCGGTGGTGTCGCCGTCGGTGGTGCCGCCCTCGGTCGTGCTGGTGTCGTCACTCATACGTCGTCCTCGGGCTCGGGATCAGGGTCAGGGTGGGTCACGGGGGCGAGGCCGTCGACGGTCATGGCCAGGTGGCCGGAGAAGAGACGGGCGGTGACGTGGGCGCCGGAGCGCGTCTGGTCGGTGCTGGTCAGCACGTGGCCGTCCGCGTCCTGCACGACGGCGTAGCCGCGGCGCAGCGTCTCGCGCGGAGACAGCGCCCGGACGCGGGCCCGGGTGTGGTCGAGGTCGTCGGCAGCCCGGTCCAGGCGGTGACCGACCGTACGTCGAGCGCGCTCGACGAGCTGGTCGACCTCCGTCGCCCGCTGCTCGAGCACTGTGGTGGGGGCGGCGAGGACCGGCCGGGCCCGGAGGTTGGCCAGCTGGGCCTGCTCGTGGGCCACCAGGGTGGTGACGTGGCGGCGGGCCCGGCGGCGGAGCTCCGCGACGCGCTCGAGCTCCTCGCCGACGTCGGGGACGAGCAGCTTGGCGGCGTCGGTCGGCGTCGAGGCGCGGACGTCGGCGACCAGGTCGAGGATCGGAGTGTCGGGCTCGTGACCGATGGCCGAGACGACAGGGGTCCGCGCCTTCGACACCACCCGCGCCAGGCCCTCGTCGGAGAACGGCAGCAGGTCCTCGATCGATCCACCGCCGCGGGCGATGACGATCACGTCGACGGCAGCGTCGGAGTCCAGCCGCTGCACGGCCTCCATCACCTCGCGAGCACAGGTGGCTCCCTGCATGGCGGCGTACCGCGTCTCGAAGGTGACCGCGGGCCAGCGTCGTCGCGCGTGCTCGAGCACGTCGCGCTCGGCCGCGGAGCCGCGGGAGGTGACGAGCCCGATGCGGTGCGGCAGGAACGGCAGCGGTCGCTTGCGCTCGCGCGCGAAAAGGCCCTCGGCGGCCAGCAGCTGGCGGCGACGCTCGAGCCGGGCGAGGAGCTCGCCCAGGCCGACCATGCGGATGTCGTCGGCGACGAGGCTGATCGTGCCGCGGTTGGTGTAGTAGCGGGGCCGGCCGTGAACCACCACGCTGGCGCCCTCGACGACCGGGGGGTCGGCGGAGTCGATGACCTGGCGCTGGCAGGTGACCGACATGGAGATGTCGCCGAGGGGGTCTCGCAGCACGATGAAGACCGTGGCCATGCCCTGGCGGCGGTTGAGCTGGGCGATCTGACCCTCGACCCAGACCGCCCCGAGACGGTCGATCCAGCTGGTGAGGAGCGTGGCGATCTGCCGGACCGGGGCCGGCTGCTCGGGGCTGGTCTCAAGTGCCACGCAGGCACCCTAGCCCCGTCTTCCGACAGGCCTCCTACGATGGGGGGATGAGCAGCGCTGACCTGGGGATGCCTCCCGTCCTGACCGCCGACCGCGCCGACGAGCGCGCGGTCCTGCTGGCTGCGCCCCGCGGCTACTGCGCCGGGGTGGACCGAGCCGTGATCACGGTGGAGAAGGCCCTCGACCTGTACGGCGCGCCCGTCTACGTCCGCAAGCAGATCGTCCACAACAAGCACGTCGTGGCCGGTCTCGAGGAGCGCGGGGCGGTCTTCGTCGAGGAGCTCGACGAGGTGCCCGAGGGTGCCACCGTCGTGTTCTCCGCCCACGGTGTGTCCCCGATGGTCCACCAGCAGGCCGCCGAGCGGGAGCTGAAGACCATCGACGCGACCTGCCCGCTGGTCACCAAGGTGCACCACGAGGCGAAGCGCTTCGCCGGCGACGACTACGACATCCTGCTCATCGGCCACGCAGGTCACGAGGAGGTCGAGGGCACTGCCGGGGAGGCCCCTGAGCACATCCAGCTCGTCGAGCGTCCCGAGGACGTCGCCTCGATCGAGGTCCGTGACCCGGCCAAGGTGGCGTGGCTGAGCCAGACGACGCTGTCGGTCGACGAGACGCTGGCCGTGGTCGACGCGATCCGCGAGCGCTTCCCGCTGCTGCTCGACCCGCCGTCGGACGACATCTGCTACGCCACCCAGAACCGTCAGATGGCCGTCAAGGAGATCTCGAAGGCCGCGGACCTGCTCATCGTGGTCGGCTCGGGCAACTCGTCGAACTCGGTGCGCCTGGTCGAGGTCGCCCTCGAGGCCGGGGCCAAGGCGTCGTACCGGGTCGACGACGCCAGCGAGATCGACGAGGCGTGGCTCGAGGGTGTCGAGCGGGTCTCGGTCACCTCGGGCGCATCGGTTCCCGAGGACCTCGTCGACGGGGTGCTGTCGTTCCTCGCCGAGCGGGGCTACCCCGACGCCCAGGCCGTGCACACTGCCGAGGAGTCGCTGATCTTCGCCCTACCGCCCGAGCTGCGTCGCGACATCCGCGCGGCGGAGAAGGCGGCCGCGGGCGCCTGAGGCTCCGCACGGCGTACCGCGGTGACGTCTCGGGCGCACTTCAGCGACGTCTCGCGGGGTAGGCCGGTCAGCGGTGGACGCGGAGGCGGCCGTCATTGCGGATCGCCACCTGGCGCAGCGCGATGAGCGCCAGGGTGAGCCCGTACCCGATGACGAGCGTCTGGGCCTGGTGGGCCAGTCCCGACACCACGGCCTGACCGGCGTTGTCGGAGGCGCGGGCCACCGCGCCGGGATCGGCGATGCCGAGCACGATCACGACGGCGCCGAGGAAGATCGGCGGGAAGACCCCGATCATGAAGAAGTCCCGCGGGCGCACCCAGAGCGCGATCACGGCGCAGGCGACGATGAAGACGAGGTCGAAGCCGAGGCCGACGGTGCCGGTGGCCAGGTAGTTCAGACCGACGACCGCCAGCAGGAGCAGGGTGGTGGCGCGCAGGACCAGGGGGCCGGGGTGGTGGCCCTGCATCCACAGGGTCGGCCGGGCCGGACGCTGGGCGCGAGCGCGCTGAGGCACCGACGAGGCGGGGGCGGGGAGATCGGGGACCGGTCCGGTCTGGTCCAGGATCTCGGCGGCCGGCAGACCGTCCCGAGGTCCGGGCGCGGAGGCGGGGGCGTCGGTGACCTCGACGGTCACGGCGCCTACGGGCTCGTCAGGCACGCGGCTGTGCACGAGTTCAAGGTACGGCGGCTCAGGCCGACGTCACGTCCGCCACGCCGGTGTGGGGCCCGGGGTCCCGACCGGAGGATCCGGCACGCCCCGTCTCCGTCGATCCGTCGAGCACGCCGGTGCGGCGGTCGGCGACGAGCTCCTCGGCCGTGGGGGTGCGTGGCGCGACGTCGACCGGCTCCGGGGAGGGCAGGTCGCGCTCGGTCATGCCCAGGGCGGTGAAGCGTCGCGCTGTCACCAGCACGCGGCTCTCCAGCGACCCCACGGCCTGGTTGTAGGCGCCGACCGCGTTGCCGAGGGAGCGCCCGACCCTGTCGAGGTGGGCCCCCATCGTCCCGAGCCGCTCGTGCAGCTCGCGGCCGACCTGGAGGATCTCCTCGGACCGCTCGACCAGGGCCTCCTGGGTCCAGCCGAGGGCCACCGTGCGCAGCAGGGCGATGAGGGTCGTCGGCGTCGCGAGGATGACGCGGCGCTCGGCGGCGGTCTCGAGCAGCGTCGGCTCGGACTCCAGCGCCGCGGAGAGGAACGACTCCCCGGGCACGAAGAGCACGACGAACTCCGGGGTGCGGTCCAGCGCCCGCCAGTAGGACTTGGCGGCCAGCACGTCGACGTGTGCGCGCAGCTGTCGGGCGTGGCGACGCAGGTGGGCGAGTCGCTCGTCCTCGTCGTCGGCCTCGGTCGCGTCGAGGAAGGCGTCCAGCGGCACCTTGGCGTCGACCACGACGCTGCGCCCCCCCGCCAGGCGGACGACCAGGTCGGGCCGACGCACCTGGCCCTCGGAGTCGGTGGTCACCACCTGCTCGTCGAAGTCGCAGCGGTTGACCAACCCCGCGAGCTCGACGGCGCGGCGCAGGTGCAGCTCGCCCCAGCGGCCCCGGACGGACGGGCGGCGCAGGGCGCTGGAGAGCGACTGGGTCTCACGCCGCAGCAGGTCGGTGGAGTGCTGCATGTCCTCGACCTGCTGGCGCAGCTGGCTCTGCCAGGAGGCGCGGTCGACCTGGAGCGCCTGCATCTGTCCCTGGAGCTGGGCCAGTCGCTCGGCCACGACGGCCTCGCCCTCGACCCGTGTGCGGTCGACGTACAGCTCCTCGGCCGAGCGGCCGCGCCGTCCGGTGATCAGCGCCCCCACCAGCAGGCCGACCACGAGTCCCAGAGCAGCGGCCAGCAGCAGGCCGAGAAGCATCGCGTTGGTCATGGGCTCCACCCTGCCCGACCCCTCCGACAGAACCGGTCAGTCGGCGAGGGTCACCACGACGGGCGCGTGGTCGGAGGCGCCCTTGCCGGCGCGCTCCTCGCGGTCGACGAAGGCGTCCACGACCCGCTCGGAGAACGCCGAGGACCCCAGCACGAAGTCGATCCGCATGCCCTTGTTCCGCTCGAAGCGCTGCCGGTAGTAGTCCCAGTAGGTGAAGGCGTCCGGGCCGGGGTCGAAGGGACGCACGACGTCGGTGAAGCCGTCCTCGACGAAGGCGTGGAAGGCCGCCCGCTCGGGCTCGGTGACGTGGGTGCTGGTCGCGAAGACCTTCATGTCCCAGACGTCCTCGTCGTGCGGAGCGACGTTCCAGTCGCCGCCCAGGGCCACCGGGACGCCGGGGTTCGCCAGCGACCAGGAGGTCGCCTCGGCGCGCAGCGCCTCCAGCCAGGCGAGCTTGTAGTCGTAGTGCGGGTCGCCGACCTTGCGGCCGTTGGGCACGTACACGGACCACAGCCGTACGCCGCCACAGGTCGCGGCGAGCGCGCGCGCCTCGCCGACCGGCGGGTCGCCGTACGGCGGCATGTCACCGAAGCCCGGTGTGACGTCCTCGAGCCCGACCCGGGAGACGATGGCGACGCCGTTCCACTGGTTGTAGCCGTTGGTCGCGACCTCGTAGCCCATCGCCTGCAGCCCCATCGTCGGCCACTGGTCGTCACGCGCCTTGGTCTCCTGCAGGGCGAGCACGTCGACGTCGTGGCGGGTCAGGAAGGCCTCGACGCGGTCGATGCGGGAGCGGACGGAGTTGACGTTCCAGGTGGCCAGGCGCACGTCGGGCAGGCTACCCGCGGCCCGCCCTGCTCGTCCCGTCCACTCCTCGGCCCACCCGTCCGGACCGGCACGGGGAGCAGCGTGTGCCCCCGCCGCAGCGGGGCATGGTGTCCCACGTGACGAAAGCCGACGAGCGACGCAAGAAGCAGATCATCGACACCCTCGGCGAGGCGTTCGCACCACTGATGAAGGCCGACCCGGCGGCCTTCCGGATGAAGTACCGCAAGATGGCGGTCGACCCGTTCGCGTTCTACCGCGGCACGGCCTGCCTCTTCTACGCCGACGTCACGCCGGAAGAGGACCCCTGGGTCGACGAGCGGAGCGGCCAGATCTGGATCCACGGCGACCTGCACGCGGAGAATTTCGGCACCTACATGAACTCCGACGGTCGACTCGTCTTCGACGTCAACGACTTCGACGAGGCCTACGTCGGGCACTACACCTGGGACCTCAAGCGGTTCAGCGCGAGCCTGGCGTTGCTGGGGTGGAGCAAGGCCCTGCCGGAGGACGACGTGCGCACGCTCGTCGGGCGCTACCTGCGCGGCTACCTCGCCCAGGTCACCCACTTCACCGAGGTCGACGAGGACGACGACTTCGCGCTGCACCTGGACAACACCGACGGGCCGGTGAACGCGTTGCTGCGGAAGGCGCGCGGGGCAACCCGGGCCGCGATGCTCGACGGCATGACCTCCCTCGAGACGGGGGTCCGGATGTTCCGGGACAGCAGCAAGGCCCGCCACCTGTCGAAGACCGAGCGGCGCAAGATCGAGAAGGCCTTCGAGGCCTACCTGGACTCCATCCCCGAGAGCAAGCGCATCAACCGGGCGCTGTTCTACGACGTCCGCGACATGGTGGGGATGTCGGGGTTCGGCATCGGCAGCGCCGGGCTGCCGGCGTACAACGTGCTCGTCGAGGGCTTCAGCCAGTCCCTCGACAACGACGTGGTGCTGTCGATGAAGCAGGCGAACGTGCCGGCGGTGAGCCGGTTCGTCGACACCAAGAAGGTGGAGCGCTACTTCGAGCACGAGGGTCAGCGCACCGTCGTCAGCCAGCGTGCCCTGCAGTCGCACACCGACCCGAACCTCGGCTTCACGACCGTCGACGGAGTCGGGTACGTCGTCGCCGAGCTCTCGCCGTACGAGATGGACCTCGACTGGGACAAGCTCTACGAGCCCACCGAGATCGCCCCCGTCGTGGAGCAGCTGGGCCGGGCCACGGCCAAGGTGCACTGCGCCTCCGACGAGGACAGCGACCAGTCCCTGGTGAACTTCCAGGTCGAGGAGGCCATCAGCCTGAGCCTCGAGGGTCGACGGCGCGCGTTCGTCGCGGACATCACCCAGTTCGGCATCGACTACGCCGAGCGGGTGCGGCGCGACCACGCGCTGTTCGTCGACGCCTTCCGCAACGGTCAGATCGGCATCGCGGCGACCTGAGGGTCAGGCGGGGAGCTCGAACCAGATCTCCGAGCCCACGCCGGAGGGGCCGTCATCGACACCGGCCATGCCGCCGTGGGCCTCGGCCACGCGTGCGACCGTCGTGAGGCCGATGCCGTGCCCGGCTGTGTGGGTGAGGCGGGAGAACAACGCGAAGACACGTTGACGGTCCGCGGGCGCGATGCCGATGCCGTTGTCGCGGACGATCACACGCACCCCGAAGGCGGTCCGTCGGGCTGTCACCTCGATGACCGGCGCGACCCCCGGCCGGGCGAACTTCGCGGCGTTGCTGACGAGGTTGAGCAGCGCCGCGGACAGCAGGTCCGCGTCACCGCGCACGGTGGGGAGCGGTGCGACGGTGACCGTCGCGTCCCCCAGCACCGTCTCGAGGTCGGTCAGGACCTGGGTGACGGCGTCGCCGAGGTCCACGTCGCTGAGCTCCAGACCGCGCTGGACGTCGTTGAGGCGCAGCAGCCCGTCGACGAGCCCGGCCATCCGTGCGGTGCTGCGCCGTGCGCTGGTCAGCAGCTTGCGGCGCAGCGGGGACTCCTCGTCCGGGGTCGACTCGTGCAGCATGTCGAGGCTGGTGATCAGCGCGGTGAGAGGCACCCGCAGGTCGTGGCTGACCTGGGACGCGACGCTCACGACCTCGAGGTGGGCGCCCTTGGCGGCCGCGTTCTCGGCGGCGTTGACGGTGTCGCGCTTGCGCTGGCGCAGCTCGAGGACCGAGGACACGCTGTCGGCGAGGGTGCTGAGGGTCTGCCGCTGGACCGGCGTGAGGTCCTGGGGGTCGGTGTCGAAGAGGCACAGGCGCCCCACGATCGAGCCGCTCGGTGCGTGGATGGGGGCCGAGGCGTAGAAGTGCAGCGCCATCATGCGCCCGTCGACGAGGGGGCTGGTGCGGAAGCGCTCGTCCGCGCGGGTGTCGGGGACGACGACGACCTCCTCGGTATTCATGAGGTGCTGGCACATGGTGTCGGCGGAGTCGCACGACAGCGGCTCGATGCCAGCAGTGACGAGGTAGTGGAACGCGCCGTCGTCGAGCACGGTCACGGCGGCGATCTCGACGTCGCAGACGCTGTGCAGCAGGTTGACGAGCTCCTGGACGTCGGAGTCCTGGGAACCGCTGAGAACGGCTCGCGCCGTCGACCGCTCGGTGTCGAGTCGGCGCGTAACGCGGGCAGGCTTCGCCGTCGCGAGCGCCACGTCCTGCGGCTGCACGGCCGGCTCCATCATTGTCACCCCGGCGAACTCCGTCCCACGCTGGGCGTCCGACCCCTCGGATGCCCTTACCCCACGTGTGATCGTAGGGCGTCGACAGCGGGCGCGGGAGGACAAGTCCAGCCTTCGGGCCGGTCTTTACCTTTCCTCCGGGTGCCCGCCGGCCCGCCCGGTCCGTCCGGTGGCGCCCCAGTCCACGTCTAGCCAGCGGCGGCGAGTGCCGCGACGCCCGTCAGCAGACGGCTCACGTCACCGGTCGAGGTGTACGGCGCGAGCCCGGCTCGGACCGCGCCGTCGTCGCCGAGCCCGGCGTGACGGGAGGCCTCCAGGGCGTAGAAGTGGCTGGCGGGAGCGTTGATCCCCTCGGCGGCGAGGGCCTCGTGGACTGCGCGACCGGCGAGACCGTCGACCGAGAAGAGCGCGGTCGGGGTGCGGTGGGTGGCATTGCCGTGGAGCGTGACGCCGTCGATGTCCGCGAGCCCGTGCAGCAGGGTGCTGAACAGGGCGCCCTCGTGCACCTCGAGGTGCGTCATCGAGGCGACGATGCGCTCACGACGGGCCGCCGCCGAACCTGCTGCCCCCGGCGCGAGGTCGGCGATGAAGTCGACCGCCGCGGTCACACCGGCCAGCAGCTCGTAGGGCAGCGTGCCGAGCTCGAACCGCTCCGGGACCTCGTCACTCGAGGGCAACAGCTTGTTGGGGCGCAACAGCTCGAGCAGGTCCGGGTCGGCCGCCACCGCACCGAGGTGGGGACCGAAGAACTTGTACGGCGAGCAGGCCACGAAGTCCGCCCCGAGGGCCGCGCGGTCGACAGGGGCGTGCGGGGTCAGGTGGACCGCGTCGACGTACACCAGGGCGCCGGAGGCGTGAGCGGCGTCGGCGACGGCCCGCACGTCCGGCCGGGTGCCGAACAGGTTGGAGGCGGCCGTGACCGCGACCAGGCGGGTGCGGTCCGACAGCAGGGGCGTGATGTCGTCGAGCTCGGAGGTGACGGGGTCGAAGCTGAGCCGCTTCACCGTCGCGCCGGCCCGCTGGGCCCAGGTGATCCACGGCCGCAGGTTGGCGTCGTGGTCGAGTCGGGTCACGATCACCTCGTCGCCGGGGCCCCAGTCGTCGGCCAGGGTGCGCGCGACGTCGAAGGTCAGCTGGGTCATCGAGCGCCCGAGGACGACGCCTCGGGGATCGCTGCCCACGAGGTCGCCGAGCGCGCCGCGGGCGTCGGCGACGATGGCCTCGGCCCGACGCTCCGACGCGGTCACGGTCCCGCGGTTCGACAGCCCGGACACCATGGCGTCGGCGACGGCGCGCGCCACGACGGCCGGCACCTGGGAACCGCCCGGCCCGTCGAAGTACGCCGTACCGTCGGCCAGCGCGGGGAAGGCCGCGCGGACGCGGGCGGTGAAGTCCTCAGGGGTTTCGCTCGGGTCGCTGCTCACGCCGCCGACGGTACGTCGTGCGCGATTCGGCTGTGGGTCCTACGCCGCCGTAGAATCCCGGCACGTGGCACTCACCATCGGGATCGTCGGTCTCCCCAACGCCGGCAAGTCGACCCTGTTCAACGCGCTCACCAAGAACGACGTGCTCGCGGCGAACTACCCCTTCGCGACCATCGAGCCGAACGTCGGCATCGTGGGCGTGCCCGAGCCACGTCTGGCGAAGCTGGCCGAGATCTTCGGCTCGGCCAAGATCCTGCCCGCGACCGTCGAGTTCGTCGACATCGCCGGCATCGTCGCCGGCGCCTCGCAGGGGGAGGGCCTGGGCAACAAGTTCCTGTCCCACATTCGTGAGTCCGCCGCGATCTGCCAGGTGACGCGGGTCTTCCGCGACGAGGACGTCACCCACGTCGACGGCGAGGTGAACCCGGCCTCGGACATCTCGACGATCCAGACCGAGATGATCCTGGCCGACCTGCAGACCGTGGAGAAGGCGATCCCGCGGCTGGAGAAGGAGGCGCGTGGTCGCAAGGAGCTGAAGGCCAACCTCGACGCCACCAAGGAGGCCATGGAGGCGCTCGAGGCCGGGACGCCGATCATCGCCACCAAGATCGACCGCGACCTGATCCGCGAGCTGTCGTTGCTGACCGCCAAGCCCTACATCTACGTCTTCAACTGCGACGCCGACGAGCTCGGCGACGAGGACCTGAAGCAGCAGATGCGGGACATCGTCGCGCCGGCGGAGGCGATCTTCCTCGACGCGAAGTTCGAGTCCGAGCTGGTCGAGCTCGGCGACGAGGACGAGGCCCGCGAGATGCTGGCCGAGATGGGCATCGACGAGCCGGGACTCGACGTGCTGGCGCGGGTCGGGTTCGACACCCTGGGGCTGCAGACCTACCTGACCGCCGGGCCGAAGGAGTCGCGTGCCTGGACGATCCGCAAGGGCGCGACCGCGCCCGAGGCTGCCGGTGTCATCCACACCGACTTCCAGAAGGGCTTCATCAAGGCCGAGGTCGTGTCCTTCGACGACCTCGTCGAGGCCGGCTCGATGGCCACCGCGAAGTCGGCCGGCAAGGTCCGCATCGAGGGCAAGGACTACGTCATGGCAGACGGCGACGTCGTGGAGTTCCGTTTCCAAGCAACGTCTGGGACCGGCGGGAAGAAGTAGGGGCTGACCCATCGCGCTACCCGTATGACCTCCCGCCAGGCGGCAGAGCGAATGGTTGGATCTGAAAGGGTGTGGCTCCCTCAGGTGTCCTCGGCAGCGCCCGGGGAGGTTGTGTCGATGAGACGCGGTGGCACGTGCTGGCGCAGGAACGCGATCTGGTCTGCGATGACGCGGTCGAAGTCGTCGCCGATGTAGATGTCGAAGTGTCCGGCGTCGTAGCGGCGGACCTCTCCTCTGGGTGCTCTAGCAGCGTGCCGCAGGGTGGCTGGTGCTGGGGCAACGGTGTCACGGTCGCACACGCAGAACAGTGCTGGCTTGGTGAGATCCTTGGTGCGGCGTCCGGGTCTGGCAAGTGGCACGGCGAGTCCGATACGAGCAGGGACCTGGGAGCGGTACTCGGATTCGCTGAGGCCGGAGGCTTCGAGCAGTTCGAGGACGCCTTCGGAAACGTCGTCGGCGCTCATCAGACCGACTTCGCCGGGCCGGGCAGCGACCGGGACGCGCACCGGTACACGTCCGGTGGCAGCGGCGAGCAGGTCGCGGACTGCGGCGCGGGTCAGTCGAGCAGCCGCTCTCGGCGGGATCTTGGTCAGCGATGCGAAGCCGTCCGTGAAGGGGCACTGCGAGATGGAAGCCGCGATAGATGGGTCGTCAGCGGCGGTGACGATGGCGTGTCCACCACCGAACGAGGTGCCCCACGCCACCACGGAGTTCGGGTCTACCTCGGGCAGAGTGCGCGCGAAGGCCACCGCTGACCGCCAGTCTTCCCGCTGCCGGGGGATGCTCAGCAGTTCTCTCGGTTCGCCCTCGCTCTCCCCGAAGTGGCGGTAGTCGAAGACGAGGCAGGCGTACCCCTCGGCCTGGAAGCGTTCGGCGAATGCGGCGAGGCGCATCTGTTTGATGGCTCCCAGTCCGTGTCCCATCACCAGGATGGGCGCAGTGGTTGCCTGAGTTGCGCCCTGGGCAGGTAAAGCCATGCGTGGCACCGTTCCGCCCCGGACGGAAAGAACACCTCTTGGCGGTGACTCACAGCGGCCTCCTCTTGATTGGTATACAAGAGATGCTGGCATGTCTCTTGAATGGGTGTCAAGATGAGTTGTGCCACGTAACCGTCACGACCAGACCAAGCAAGCCAAGCGCGACGAGATACTCGCCGCCGCCAGTTCCCTGTTCGTCTCCGAAGGCTACGACGGGGCGTCGATGGGCAAGATCGCCGCCGCCGCCGGGCTGACGCCGAACACCCTGTACTGGTACTTCGGCGACAAGGACGAACTCTTCGTCGCAGTTGCCGACCAGTACCTGGACCTGCTCCTCCAGCAGCACGCAACTGTCGCCGACCAGCCGCTGGTGGACCAGTTCGTGTGGCTCGTTGACAACCTGAGGCCAGTGCGCCATTTGGTCGCCACCGTCCACGCCCGCGTCGCAAAGTCGCCGCGCATCGCGGAGTGGCACTCCGGCTTCCACAGGCAGACGGAAGCGCTGTTCGAGGACCAGTTGACCATCGACCTCTCCGGTGCCCAACGCGACGTCGAAGCCGCGGTTATCACCTTCGCCATCGAAGGAGCCGTCACTCATGACCTCGACGCCAGCGCGACCGCGGACCTATGCCACGCCCTCACCCAGCGACTCGCGGCGCTCTGATGAGCCTTCACTGCTACGCCCGCCCTTCGACACGTGAGGATGGACGGATGGTGGAGTTCCGCTTCAACGTGTGAGCGGGTGATCGACCGGACCGGGCTGGCGGGGTTCCGGCCGCAGGAGGTCAAGCGCTACCAGCACCCCGAGGTCGGGCGTCTCGAGCTGCACAGCCAGCAGCTGCTCGACCCGCTGCAGTCGCACCGCCTGATGGTCTACGCCGCCGAGCCGGGCTCCGAGAGCCACGAGAAGGGTCAGATGCTCGCGGTCATCGGCGCGCAGAGCCTGTCGGTGACCTGACCGGCCGACACCCCCGAGGACTGGACGCCGGCAGCGCGGGTAGACAGGAGGCATGCGCATCCTCTTCACCGGTGGCAGCGGCAAGGCCGGCAAGCACGTCGCTCCGTTCCTCGCCGAGCAGGGCCACCAGGTCACCAACGCCGATCTCGTCCCCCTCAAGCACCCCCACGTCAACGACCTCCGCGTCGACCTCACGAACGCCGGGGAGGTCTACTCCGCCCTCGCGGGCACGGCCTCCTTCGACGAGCTGGACCTCGAGCACAAGCCGTCGTACGACGCCGTGGTCCACTTCGCCGCCGTTCCCGCGATCCTGGTGACCAGCGACGCGACGACCTACGCCACCAACACGGTCAGCACCTACAACGTCCTCGAGGCCGCCACCCGGCTCGGGATCCGCAAGGTCATCTTCGCCTCGTCGGAGACGACGTACGGCGTGTGCTTCGCCCAGGGTGAGCGCAAGCCGCTCTACGTGCCGGTCGACGAGGAGCACCCGACGGTCCCCGAGGACGCCTACGCGACGTCCAAGGTGGCCAACGAGGTGACGGCGCGCTCGTTCCAGGCACGCACCGGCGCGGACATCTACGGGCTGCGCATCAACAACGTCATCGAACCCCACGAGTACGCCGAGATGTTCCCCCCGTTCCTGACCGACCCGGCCCTCAGGCGGCGCAACGTCTTCGCCTACATCGACGTGCGGGACCTGGGCCAGATGGTGCAGCGCTGCTTGGAGACCGACGGGCTGGGCTACGAGGTCTTCAACGTCGCCAACGCCGACATGTCGGTGGCAGCGACGACGCAGGAAGTGCGCGAGCGCTTCTACGACGGGGTCGAGGTACGCCGCGAGATGGGGCGTGACGAGACCTTCTACGCCATCGACAAGGCCCGCGAGCTGCTCGGTTTCACGCCGCAGCACTCCTGGCGCGACGTGCTCGACGATCCGCGCGCCGGCCACGGCTGAACCCCGGTGCCCGCGGTGCCCGCGGTGCCCGCGGTGCCCGCGGTGCCCGCGGTGCCGTGGTGGCACTGTGCCGCGGTGGGCACCGGGTGGGCACCGGGTGGGCACCTCAGGCGAAGCAGACGAAGTCGACCAGCCAGCGGGTGGCGGCGACGTAGGCCAAGGGTGCTGACCAGGCACCGAGGACCCAGGGCCACGGACTGCGCAAGCGAATGCCGACCGCTACACCGCTGACGTAGACGACGACAGCCGCCAGCGAGGGTACGAGCAGGGCCGCTGCCCCCAACGGGGCGCACAACGGCACGAGCAGCCACGTGGTGGCGGTCGAGCCGAGCCGTCCGGAGGAGCCCACGGCGATCAGAGCGGGAAGCCAGAGCCCCGCCACCGCCAGTGCCGCGCAGACGTGTCCCTTGGTCGGGGAGGTCTCGGGCCAGAGCCGGAGACGGAAGCGCGCGGCGAGCAACGGCAGGAGCAGGGAGACCAGGAAGCCGAGCACCGGGACGGTGAACGCCAAGACACCGGGCAGGGTCAGTGCCGCAGTGCTGCGCGCCTCGAACGGATGTGACACTGCTGGGTCCGTGGCCATGTTCATGATGGGCTCCTTCTCCGATGCTCATCACGCTAGGGCTGATCGACCCGGAGCGCCTGAGTACCGGGGCTCACGTGCTGGCACCCGCGCGTCGGCGACGGCAGTGGCTCTCGACGGGACGCCGGTGTGCCTCACCTGCCGCGGAGTCCCGAATCAACGGGACCAATGGCACAAAACCGCCTATACAACAGAAAAGCCACTTTTGGTACGGCAACGTGGTGTTCACACAGCAGCGGGGGCACCTGCAGCACCAGACGAGGGGCACAACATGAAGCAGATCCTGAGCAAGAAGGTCGCGTTCGCCACAGCGGGGGTCCTCACCGTGGCCGGCACCGGCATCGCCTACGCCTACTGGAGCGCCGGGGGCGCCGGATCGGGCACGGCCGCTGCCGGCACCACGGTGGCGCTGGTGGCCAACCAGACCAGCACCGTGACCGGGATGGCGCCGGGCGACTCGGCGCAGACCCTGTCGGGCAACTTCAACAACCCCAACAGCGGGCCGATCTACGTCACCAGTGTGACCGCGAGCATCGGCGCCGTGGCCAAGGCGACCGGGGCGCCGGCCGGGACGTGCTCCGCTGCGGACTTCACCCTGGCCAACGCCGTGATGGCGGTCGGCGCGCAGGTGCCCGCCGGCACCAACCAGGGCGCCTGGACCGGGGCCACCATCAAGTTCAACAACAGCACGACCGTGAACCAGGACGCCTGCAAGGGCGCCACGGTCACCCTCGCCTACACCATTGCCTGACCCAGCGCGACGATCCCGCGGTGAACCGCTGCGGGTGAGCACACCGGAACCGAGATAGACCGCAACCTCTGCAGACGGGAGCAGCAGGTGCCGCCAACGATGGGGCGTCCGAGGTGGTGGGCCAGCAAGCTGGCCCACCACCTCGTCGTCGCGCTCGTCGCCGTTGCCGGCACGCTGGCGACCCTCGGGGTCGCGTGGGCCTACTGGAGCGCTGACGGGAGCGGCACCGGGGTGGCCACCGCGGGGGATCTGAGCTTCTCGGCTGCGCCGACGGCCGACGTGGCCGCGGGTGGCACGAACGTCGCGGTCTCCTGGCCCGCCGTCGAGGCGGTCGGCAGCGGGGGTGCCGACGGCTACTACGTGCAGCGGCACTCGGGGGGTACCGCTGCCCCGGCCTGCGGCAGCGCACCGGACCTCCTGCTTCCCACCTCCTCGACCTCGTGCACCGACGCGGGGGTGGCGAACGGGAGCTACACCTACACGGTGACCGCGGTCTCCGGGTCCTGGACCGCCGAGAGCGCTCCCAGCGCAACGGTGACCGTCTCGGTGACGGCCAGATTCCGCGTGGACGCGCCGACCACCGTGGTCGCCGGCGCGCGAGGCGACGTTCACCGTCACGGCGGTGGACAGCACGGGAGCCACCCTCACCCGCTACACAGGCGTGGCCGCCTTCACCAGCTCCGAGCCCAACAACCCGGTGCTTCCGCCGAACTTCCGTTTCCAGATACGCGACCGCGGCACCGTCACCTTCGCCAGCGGACTGGAGCTCCACACCGGTCCCAGCCAGGTCGTGACCGCCACCGACACCAGCGACCCCACCATGACCGGCTCCACCAACGTCGGGGTGACCGCCGCCGCCGAGGACCGACTCGTCTTCACCACCCAACCCGGCGGCGGCAGCTCCAACACGGCCTGGGCCACGCAACCACGGGTCACCGTCCAGGACATCTACGGCAACACCGTCACCGGCAGCACGGCCACCGTGTCGCTCGCCCTCGCGTCCGGCACCGCGGGCGGGTTGTTGTCGTGCGACGCGCTGGTGCAACCGGTGAGCAACGGGCTCGCCGACTTCGCGGGGTGCGCGATCGACGTGGCCGGCACCTACAGCCTCTCGGCCACGTCCGGGACGATGAGCGTCACCAGCGCCACCCTCACCGTGTCGCACGGGGCGGCCACCCGAGTGGTCCTCACCACCCCGCCGAGCAACGTCGTGGCGGGGGAGCCGATCACCCCGGCCGTTGGGGTGGCCCTCCTGGACGCCGCGGGCAACGTGGTCACCGACAGCACCGCCGCTGTGAGCCTGACCTTCGGCGCCAACCCCGGGAGCGCGACTCTGAGCGGGACCACCTCGCAGCCGGTCGCCGGTGGCGAGGCCACCTTCTCGGACCTGAGCATCAACCGCTCGTCCGCCAGCAGCTACACCCTGGTGGCCTCGAGCACCGGTCTCACCTCCGCCACCAGCGCCGCCTTCACGGTGAGCGCAGGCGTCCCGGCACAGGTCGGCTTCACGGTGAGCCCGACCGGTGGCACGGGTGGAGCGACGTGGGGCACCCAGCCGAGGGTCGCCATCCGGGACGCGCTGGGCAACCAGGTCCTTTCCAGCACGGCCCCGGTGACCCTCGCCATCACCCCGAGCGACGTCAGCGCGGGTGCGACGTTGACCTGCACCACCAACCCACGGACGGCAACCGGCGGCTTGGCCACCTTCGCCGGCTGCAAGATCGACAAGGCACGCACCGGGTACACGCTGACCGCCTCCTCGGCCGGGCTGGCTGACGACGTCAGCACCGCCTTCAACGTGACGGTCGGCACCGCCAGCAAGCTCGGCTACACCGTCCAGCCCAGCCCCGTGGTGGCCGGATCGGTGATCTCCCCGGCCGTCACCGTCGCAGTCCAGGACGCCGGCGGCAACACCGTCACCACCAGCTCGGCCACGATCAACCTCGCGATCGGGACCAACCCGGCGACCGGCACCCTCAGCGGTACGCTGTCGGCCACCGCCAGCAACGGCCTGGCCACCTTCTCCGACCTCTCGATCAACAGGTCCAGCGCCAGCAACTACACCCTTGTGGCCAGCAGCACCGGGCTCGCCAACGGGACCAGTGCCGTGTTCGTGGTCAGTGCCGGTACGGCGACCAAGCTGACCTACACCGTCCAACCCAGCGGCGGGACGGGTGGGACGAACTGGGCGACCCAGCCGCGGGTCGCGATGCAGGACGCCCTGGGCAACAACGTGCTCAACAGCCCCGCCAGCGTGGCGCTCACGATCACCCCAGGCACCGGCACCACCGGGGCGGTGCTGACGTGCGCACCCAGAACCACGTCCTCGGGAGTGGCGACGTTCTCGGGATGCAGGATCGACAAGGCCGGCACCGGTTACACGCTGACCGCGTCGTCGGGATCGCTGACAACGGACGTCAGTGCCCCGTTCGCGGTGACGGTCGGACCGGCCGCGAAGCTCGCTTACACCGCCCAGCCGAGCGCGGTGACCGCCGGAGCGAGCATCACCCCGGCCGTGACCCTGGCGATCCAGGACGCCGGCGGCAACACCGTGACGACCAGCACCGCAACGGTGACCGTGGCGATCGGCACCAACCCCGCGACCGGCACCCTGAGCGGCACTTTGTCCAAGGCCGCCACTGCCGGCGAGGTCTCCTTCACCAACCTGTCCATCAACAAGTCGAGCACGAGCAACTACACCTTGGTCTCCAGCAGCACGGGACTCATCAGCGCGACCAGCACGGGCTTCGTGGTCAGCCCCGGAGCAGCCTCGCAGCTGGCCTTCACGACGCAGCCGAGCGGTGGAGCGGCCACCGCCGTCTGGGCCACCCAGCCGCGGGTCACCTTCCAGGACGCCTTCGGCAACACCGTGAGCACCACCAGCTCGGTGACCCTGGCCATCACCAGCGGCACCGGAACCGCCGGAGCGGTGCTGACCTGCACCGCCAACCCGAAGGCGGCGGTGGCCGGGCTGGTGACCTTCGCGGGCTGCAAGATCGACCGCGCCGGCACCGGGTACACGCTGCGAGCCACGTCGGGGACGCTGACGGCGGCGACGAGCGCAGGCTTCACCATCTCCTGACGGGGGTGGCGTCTGCTCCGAATCCGGCTGGTTTCTGGTCGCCGGCTGCGGCGGAACTCGGCGTACGGAGGCGGCGGGTGACCACAAGCGGGCCGGGCTGCAGGCGGTGACCAGAAGTCGGCCGAGGCTCTCAGGAGGCGATGTCGGCGGAGTTGTCCCGGCCGCGCGCGACGTCGCGCTCCCGGTTGGCCGCACGCCGGTCCACGAACGTCGCGGCCTGCTTGTCCAGCGCGGACAGGAACTGCGCGAGCTCGTCGCGGGCCTGCTCGCCGACCGGCCCGAAGTCCGAGCGCTCGAAGACCTTCCAGTGACGCAGGATCGGCATGATCACCTCGTCGTGGTGCAGCCGGAGGTCGTAGATCCCGGCCTTGGCGATGATCATCGAGCTGCGCCGGAAGCCGGCCATCGTGGCGCCCGGCATCTCGAACCCGACGACCTCGTCGGTGATCGCGCGCATGGTCTCGTCGGGCGCGATCTCCAGCGCCGCCGCCACGATGTTGCGGTAGAAGACCATGTGCAGGTTCTCGTCCTTGGAGATCCGCGCCAGCATCCTGTCCGCGATCGGATCACCGGTGACCTTGCCGGTGTTGCGGTGCGAGACGCGGGTGGCGAGCTCCTGGAACGAGACGTAGGTGACAGCCTCGAGGGCGGTCTTGTCGCCGGAGTCGTAGCCGGAGGTCATGTAGTCCATCCGGGCCCGCTCGAGCTCGACCGGATCGACGCCGCGCGTCACCACGAGGTAGTCGCGCATCGCGATCCCGTGCCGGTTCTCCTCCGCCGTCCACCGCCCGACCCACGTGCCCCAGGCGCCGTCACGCCCGAAACGGGTGGCGATCTCACGGTGGTAGGAGGGCAGGTTGTCCTCGGTCAGCAGGTTCGTGAACATCGCGGCCTTCGCCGTGTCGGACAGCTGCGACTGCTCGGGCGCATAGTCCTCCCCGCCGAGGAAGGCGAAGTCCCGCCCCTGGCTCCACGGGACGTAGTCGTGGGGGTGCCACTCCTGGGCCAGCCCCAGGTGGCGGTCCAGGTTCTCGGCCACGACGGGCTCGAGCTGCTCGAGCAGGTTGTCCGGTGTCTCCGACATGTGCGGCTCCTCGTGTTGGTGCCCCTGCTCCACCGTACGCCGCTGCGGTCGGTGGCGTCAGGAGCCGATGTTCATGCCGCCGGAGTACCCGCTGCCGCCGCTCTCCTCGCGCTCCTTGCCGCAGCGGGCGCAGCGCAGGAAGTGCCCGTCCGGGCTGTCGGGGTAGCGGATGCGGACGTACTTGTGGGTGATCACCCAGCACTTCCAGCGCTGGGACGCGTCACCGGTGATCGTGTCGACCATGTCTCCATGGTGCACCCATCGACGCCGTCGCGTGGAGCTGCTCCACACCAGTGAGCGCCGCTCTCGCCGGTCGACAGAGGGTTCACAGCGACATGTCAGGTCGGTGCGGGGGGTCGGACCATGAGCGCCACCGGCACCCCCCGCGAGAACGCGCCGCACGCGCGCTCGGTCGCGACGACGGCGCCGGTGGGCCGAGGCGCTCCTGGGGGACCTCGTCCGCGCCCCCTTCCTGTTGCTCGCCACCGTCGTCGTATCCGTTGCCGGCCCGGCGGCGGCTCTGGCGCTCGCCGTTCCCCGCGTCCTGCGTCGCTTCGGCGTGGTCCTTGCTCTGCCCGTCGTGGCGGCTGTCGGACTGGCCACCGTGGTGCTCGAGTGGCGCCGGCCCAGCGACGTGATCGCCTCGGTGCTGATCGCAGTCGCGTTGGCAGGACTGGGCGAGGCACTCGCACCGGGGCGGCACCTGCGGACCTAGGCTGACCCGGTGCAGGTGACCCGGCTGACGACCTACCCCGTGAAGTCGCTCGGCGGGGCCTCGGTCACCCGCGCTGCGGTGACCGCCGAGGGCCTGCTCGAGGACCGCCGGTGGGCGCTGGTCGACCCCGAGGGTCGCCCGGTGACCGCGCGTGACTGCCACGCCCTCCTCTCGATCACGGCGGAGCCGACCGAGGACGGCGGCGCCGTGCTCACGGCTACGGACGGCGGGAGCATCCGGCTCCCGCCGGTCAGGCCGACCGCGGACCAGGTGGACGTGGGCTTCAGCCGGGTCGACCGGCTCGTCCTCGGCGACGCGGAGGTGAGCGCCTGGCTGTCGCGACGGACGGGTCGCGAGCTGCGTCTCGCGAGGCTGACCGACGGCACGGCGCGGGAGATCGGGGCATCCCACGGCGGCCTGCCGGGGGAGACGATGAGCCTCGCCGATGCCGGTCCGATACTTCTTGTCAGTGAGACATCGGTTCAGCGGCTGCGGGACTGGGTGCTGGAGGAGTCGCAGGAGGGGTGGGTCGACCTCGACGAGGCGATCGACCGGTTCCGGGCCAACGTGGTCATCGACGGCGCCGAGCCGTTCGCGGAGGACGCCTGGGAGCGCGTGAGCATCGGCGGCACGACCTATCGTCACGGCGAGCTGTGCGACCGATGCGTGATGACGACCATCGCGCTGGACACCTACGAGACCACGCCCGAGCCGATCCGGACCCTCGCGCGTCACCGGCGCTGGGGCGGCACCACCTGGTTCGGCGTTCGCCTCGTCCCCGAGCTCGGGACGGCGCGCGGCCACATCGCCGTCGGCGACGACGTGACCGTCCCGTGAGCCGGGCGTTGGTCGTGGGCGCTGCCCTGCTCCGCAACGGGAAGGTGGTCGCGGCGCGTCGTACTGCCCCCGCCGAGGCCGCCGGACTCTGGGAGCTGCCCGGCGGCAAGGTCGAGCCCGGCGAGACCCCGGATGACGCGATCGTGCGCGAGCTGCGCGAGGAGCTGCAAGTCGAGGCCTGGGTCGTCGGTTGGCTGGCGGGGGAGGCACCGATCGGTGACACCCATCGGCTTCGGGTCGCCGTCTGCAGGACAGGGCAGAAGCCGCACCCGACCGTGCACGACCGGGTCCGGGCCCTGGGGCCGGAGGAGCTCGACGACGTCGACTGGCTCGAGCCCGATCGCCCCTTCCTCGCGCAGCTGCGTGATCTCCTCTTCGCGGAGACGGTCGAGGAGGCCTAGCCTGGCCAGATGGCCACGACCCACGGCTTCCCCGTCCCTCCACCCGTTCTCGGACTCACCGCGGCCCTGGCGCAACGCGCGCTCGCGCCGCAGCCAGCGCCCTCGCGCGCCCGTCTCGCGCTGGCCGTGGCCATCGGAGCAGCCTCGGTCGCGTTGATGGGCACCGCCGCCGGCTCTTTCCGTCGACGCGGAACCACGGTGAACCCGATCAAGCTCGGCGACTCCACCGAGCTCGTCGTCGACGGCCCCTTCTCCCTCACCCGCAACCCGATGTACGTCGGCATGGCCGGTGTCCTGGCCGCCCACGCCCTGTGGCGGGGACCGGCGGCCGCGCTGCCCCTGCTGGCCTGGGTCACGGTCATCGACCGGCACCAGATCCCGCCCGAGGAGGCTTCGATGGGAGAGCTCTTCGGCGGCCAGTACAGCGCCTACCGGGACGCTGTGCCGCGCTGGCTGGGCCCGGTCGGCTGACGTCGGCGTGGGGGTGGCCGACGCCCCGGACACGTTCCTCAAGAGCCACCCGGCCGCGCACGGCGGGCACCGGGAGACGGACCTGGCCCTGCTGGCTGCACCAGCTGGGCACTGCCTGCTCGTCCGTGCGCTGCTGTTCGGTGGCGGCTACGCAGCCCGAGCCTTCGGAATCGCGCGTCAGATGACGTCAGCGTGACCGATTCAGGACCTTGTCTGGCCTGTTCGTGTCCTGGTGCGTAACCCGCGGGCCCCCTTATCGTTGGCCCTTCGTATACACATCGTGTCACCGCCCGGGGGGAATTCGGGTGGCTGGCACCGAGCATTGGGGATCTCATGACGAGTACTTTCGCGCGCCTCGGCGCGACCGCTGCGGCCTCGCTGGCCGTTCTCGCTTTCGCCACCCCGTCCGCGCAGGCGGCGCCCCCTGCGGACAGTGGCGCCAACCAGGAGTGCCCGGGCCACGCATACTGCCCGAACCCGGGCCAGCCGTCCGGGAACGGTCAGGGCAATGCGCCGCACGAGGCCGGCTCGAAGGGCAAGGCTGACGCCAAGAACCCGCCGGGGCAGGCACCCGACGGTTCTGATGCCAACAACGGCTACGAGTGCGACGGCAACCGGGGCATCGCCCAGGGCAACCCGGCGCACAGCGGATGCACCAGCAGCCAGCCGAGCTGATCCGCTTCAGCACGACGTCCACGGGCGCATCCTCATCGCGAGGGTGCGCCCGTTGCGTGTCTGCGCAGGCCCGAAGGATCGGCACAGCCGGCAGGGACCCACGGCCGGTTGCTCACCCGTCCCGCTCGTGTCGGCGTACGACGATCGCCGGGCCGTTCGTGGTGCTGCTGGCCGGCGTGGTGATGAGCGGTCCCAGCCACGCAGCCGGATTCACCCATCGAGACGGCGCCCGTGACACCTGGCGGAAGACGGACGACGGCTACACCGCGGTCGACGCGGTGGAGAACATCGACCTCCGCAAGACCACGGTCCGTCGATGTCCCTCCCGCGCGCTTGCGTGGAGGACCCGACCCCATTGGGGTGGAAGGTTGAGGCCTACTCGCCGCGCGCCATCGGCACCGACGATCGCTCGGACCTCTCCGTCGACGCACTCTCGAACCGCGCTCGCTCCCAGCGGTGGGAGCCGGGCCTGCGCCGCGGCTGAGCCCCGGCCGAGACCGCCGGTCAGCCGGCGGTCGTGACGACGCCGCAGACCCGGTCGAGCATCGTCTGGGCCGCGTTGGAGGCTGCGACCGTGACGGGGAACGGCACGGTGACGCGCCGATCCCCGAGGGTCAGCACCAGCTCGAAGTCGAACGGCGCGGTCGCCTGCCCACGCGCGTGCTCGTCGCAGCGGTTGCCCGGCAGGAGTCGTACGACGACCCGCCCGCTGCGCTCGTCGGGCGCCAGCACCAGGGGCCGTTCCAGGGCCAGGTCGTAGAGGACGCTGCCGGTCGCCCGGCGGACCTCCAAGCGTTCCGCGCCCTCACGGCGGGTGAGGACCAACGTGGCGGCGGCAGAGGCGCTCCGACCGGTGCCCTCCTGCGACCAGCGTCCAGGCACGTCCACGGTGAGCGCGTCGGACACCAGCACGGCGTCGCACTGGGTGCGCCACAGCCGGCGGAGGTAGACCTGGCTGATGTCCTTCAGCGGTGTCACCACCTGACCGGTCGCGGTCTCGAGGACGCCCGAGGCGGGCTCGGACGTCGGTCTGCAGACCGGGTCCGGCAACGTGGTGCGCAGGTCGAGGGTCTGCCCGGCGGGGACGGTCGCGTCGTTCGGCACCGTGAAGGCGGCGCCGTACCCCGGCCAGTCCAGACCCACCTCGCTCACCCTCAGCTCCTCGCGTCCCTCGTTGGTGACGCGCAGGAGCGCCTGGTCGGAGCCCTCCTCGGGAAGGATCTGGATGAGCCCGAGCGTGACCTGAGGTGCGCGCGTCGACGGCGGCTGCGGCGTGGTGTCCCCGGTGCAGCCGGCCGTGCCGAGCAGGACGACCACGGCCAGCGCACGCGGCAGGAGGCGAGGGCGGCCGGAGAGGTCGGGACGGAGCCCGGGACGCGCCACGGTCAGCCGTTCGAGGCGTCCGAGAGGGGGGAGGTGGTCAGCGACCGGGTGGCCAGCTGGTTCGCCGCGTGCTGGAAGCTCTCCACGATGGAGTCCAGGGTCAGCGTCCGCAGCGCGCCCAGGGCGCGTTCGAGGTCTCCGGCCTCCGCCGCGCTCATCGCGGCGAGGTCGTAGCCGGCGAGCACGTCGGCGAGGATCTGCTGGAGCTCGTCGGCCAGCTCGCCCATGTGTCGTCGTACGGCGCGGTCGGCGGCGCGGATGCCCTCGACCGGCATGCCGACGTCGAGCAGCTCGACAGCGAGGCGCAGCACCGGCAGGGCCTGGTAGTCGCGCCCGACCCGGCGCAGCGCGCCGACGTCGACGAGCCAGGCCACGTCGTCCTCGCTCAGCGCACGTCCGGCACGGTCGGCGAGGTCCTCGGCCCGGACGTCCTCGCGACGGCTCGGCCGCCAGGCGGTGAGCACGGCCCGCTGCACCGACAGCTCGGCCGGGGTCGCCGTGGTGGAGACGTTGGCCAGGTAGCGCTCGATGGCCGAGAGGGTGAAGCCGTGGTCCTGCAGGGCCCGCACCAGCTCGAGGCGGGCGACGTGGCGCGACCCGTAGTAGGCGACCCGGCCGCGGCGCACCGGCGGGGGGAGGAGGCCCAGGCTCGCGTAGTAGCGGGTGTTGCGGACCGTGAGCCCCGTCGTCGCCGCGAGCTCGTCGACGGTGAGCAGGTGCTCCTCGGCCGGCGCATGCTCGGTCACGGCGTGTCCTCCCGCTGTGGTGTTCCCCACGGACTCTAACAGTATTACTGTCAGGGTCTTAGGCTCCGAGCACAGCTCGAACAGTCCCCACAGTCCCCCGAGTAGCCAGGACGGTCCATGAAGCTCTCCACCCCGTTGATGTACGACGGCAACCCCCGCAACGCCGCCGACCAGATCGTGCAGTGGGAGAAGGCCGGGCTCGACACCGTCTGGGTCGCGGAGGCCTACGGCTTCGACTCCCCGACGCTCATGGGTTACCTCGCCGCGAAGACCGAGACGGTGGAGATCGGGGCCGCGATCCTCAACATCTACTCGCGCACGCCCGCGCTCCTCGCGCAGACCGCAGCGGGCCTCGACAACGTCTCCGGTGGGCGCGCGGTGCTGGGCCTCGGCGCCAGTGGCCCGCAGGTCATCGAGGGCTGGCACGGGTTGCCCTACGAGAAGCCGCTGGGCCGCACCCGCGAGGTCGTCGACCTCGTGCGCCGGGCGCTCAAGCGCGAGAAGCTCGAGAACGACGGCATCATCAAGCTGCCGCTGCCGGAGGGCCAGGGCACCGGGCTCGGCAAGCCGCTGAAGATGCTGACCAAGCCCGAGCGTGACACCATCCCGATCTGGATCGCCTCGCTCGGCATGAAGAACGTCGCCGCCACCGCGGAGTACGCCGACGGCTGGCTGCCGCACCTGTTCGCCCCCGAGCTCGCCGACAAGGTGTGGGGCGAGTCGCTGGCCGCCGGTGCGGCCAAGCGTCCCGACCACCTGGGCCCGCTGCAGATCGCCGCCGGCGGCATGGTCGCCATCGGTGAGGACGTCAAGGGCATGCTCGACTTCGCGCGCCCGATGTTCGCCCTCTACATCGGCGGCATGGGCGCGAAGGGCAAGAACTTCTACAACGACCTGTGCGTGCAGTACGGCTACGAGGAGGAGGCCGAGAAGATCCAGGACCTCTACCTCGAGGGCAAGAAGGACGAGGCCGCGGCCGCCGTACCGGACGACCTGATGGAGATGTGCAACCTCGTCGGACCGGAGTCCTACGTCAAGGAGCGCATCGAGGCCTTCAAGGCCGCTGGTGTCACCCATCTCAACGTCGTCCCGGCCACCGAGGACCCGGCCAGGACGATCTCGCAGCTCAAGGAGTGGGTCAGCTGATGGCCGGCGGAACGCAGGAGAAGCGCGACCTGTTCACCGAGGAGCACGAGTCGTTCCGCCAGACCGTGCGCACCTTCATGGAGCGCGAGGTCGTGCCTCACCACAAGCAGTGGGAGGCCGACGGCGTCGTCTCCCGCGAGGTGTGGCGCAAGGCCGGCGAGCAGGGGCTGCTCTGCTTCGACGTCGCCGAGGAGTACGGCGGCGCCGGGGTCAGCGACTTCCGCTACAACCAGGTGATGGCCGAGGAGTCGGCCCGCGCCGGGGCCAGCGGCCCCGGCTTCATCGTGCACACCGACATCATCGTCCCCTACCTCACCTCCCTGGGGACCGAGGAGCAGAAGCAACGCTGGCTTCCCGGCTGCGTCAGCGGCGAGCTCATCACCGCGATCGCGATGACCGAGCCCGGCGCCGGAAGTGACCTGCAGGGCATCCGCACCACCGCGGTCGACAAGGGCGACCACTACGTGGTGAACGGCTCGAAGACCTTCATCAGCAACGGCATCCTCTCCGACCTGGTCGTGGTGGTCGCGCGCACCGACCCCGAGGCCGGGCACCAGGGCATCAGCCTGCTCGTCGTCGAGCGCGGCATGGAAGGCTTCGAGCGGGGTCGCAACCTCGAGAAGGTCGGCCTCAAGGCCCAGGACACTGCGGAGCTCTTCTTCGACAACGTCGTGGTGCCCAAGGAGAACCTGCTCGGCGAGGAGGGCCAGGGCTTCATCTACCTGATGATGAACCTGCCCCAGGAGCGGCTCTCGATCGCGATGATGGCGGCCGCGGCCTGTCAGCAGGTGCTCGAGATGTCGGTGACCTACGCGAAGGAGCGCACGGCGTTCGGCAAGCCGATCGGGGTCTTCCAGAACAACCGCTTCCTGATCGCGGAGATGGCCACCGAGACCCGCGTCTGCCAGGTGTACGTCGACGACTGCGTGCGGCTGCACAACGAGGGCCGCCTCGACGCGGTCGGTGCTGCGATGGCGAAGTGGTGGACCACCGAGCTGCAGACCAAGATCGTCGACCGTGGCGTGCAGCTGCACGGGGGCTACGGCTACATGCTGGAGTACCCGATCGCGCAGGCCTTCCTCGACAGTCGCATCCAGACGATCTACGGCGGTACGACCGAGATCCAGAAGGAGATCATCGGCCGTTCCATGGGGTTCTGACCCTCCGCGGGCGGATCGAGGACCTACCTCGCGACCCGGGCGGACCGAAGGTCCTGAACCGACTGGGGCCGTAGGTCCTGAACAATCCCGTCGTGCGCATTTCTCCTGGCACCCATGCCCTAGCCGGCCCGATCATGGTCCTGGGTGACGAGGAGGGAGCAGTCCATGGAGATCGCGCAGTTCCACAAGCTGCGGACAGCGGTGCAGATGAACGCGAGCCCGGGCTCACCGGCGCACCTGCGCTCGGTCAAGGACGACCTGCAGCGCGCCCTGGCCACGGTAGGACTCTTCGAGGAGGTCGAGGTCGACTACACCGACGACGTCGACAACCTCGTCATCGCCATGTGCACGTTCCCCGAGCAGCTGAGCCGCTCCGAGATCGCCCACCGCCTCGAGGTGCTGTGGCAGGAACGGCTCCGCTACCCGTTCTGGGAGGCCCACACCGTGCTGGTCGACCGTGACCAGATCGAGCTGGAGGGTGCCACGCGGGCCGGCGTCAACGGTCACTACGTGACGCTCCACATCGTCGCCCAGCAGGCACGCGTGCCCGCGCAGCGCTCCTCCGCCGACTGACTCACTCCACCTGCAGCGCCACGGCCAACCGGTGGCCGGGGTACTCGGTGGCCGTCCAGAGCTCGCCGCGCTCGGGCCACCAGGTCAGGTCCTCCGGACCGACCGGTACGGCGCTCCGCCGCCGCTCGAGCGCGCCCGGCGGGCCGACCCACAGGTGGCCGCGCTTGTAGCGACCGTCGCTGGCGGTGACCACGAGCCGGCCGTCGGGCAGCCACACCGCGCCCTGCATCCGGTCGACGCCCTCGGCCACGACCGTCGAGGTCGCGAGGCCTGAGGGGTCGGTGACGGGCGCACCCGAGGCGTCGAGGTCGAAGACGACCAGTCGGCGGCTGCCGCCGCCTGCGTCGTACTCCCCGGCGAGCAGCGCGGCCCGACCGTCCAGCCCGCGGGCCAGCGACAGGAACGAGTAGCGCATGGTCGGTGACGTGCCACCGCCCGCGCCGCTCGTCCCGTCGGTCTCCGGCGGGCTCAGGACGTGGTGCAGCGGCAACGCGTAGCCGTGGCCGAAGCCGGCCGGTGAGCCGCCCCCGCCGTCGCGCCCCAGCCGGTCCGCGGGACGCGGCGATACCCGGACGAGGTCGTCGAGCCGGAAGGCCAGCACGCCACGCCTGGTCGCCGCGACGTACAACCATGGCCCGTGCCAGACGACGCCACCCGCGTGCGCACGAACCGGCCGGAGGTCGACCCGGCCGGCGACGTCGAGCACCGCGCGGACCAGCAGCACGTGCCGGTACCTCACAAGCTCGGGGTCGCTCAGGTCGGCGACCGTGATGCGGCACCCCTTGTCGAGCCCGCCGACCTTCTTGGCGTAGGAGGTGGTGAGCAGGACCGGCGGCCCCGCCCACGGCGCACCGCCGGGCAGCCGGGCCTCGGAGGAGGAGGTGACCCCTTGCGGCCACCACCGCGAGCTGCGCTGGTCGGCCTCGTCCCACGCGAAGGCGTGGGCGACCGACGAGCCGGGTGCCCAGGCCGGCTCCGCGACCCGGTTGGGGTGGCCGAGCGCGCCGGTCAGCCCGACCCGCCCGCCGCAGACCTCGGCCAGCAGGTCGATGGCAGCAGCAGCGCCCGAGCCGGGGGTCAGCGTGGGCGACGCGGTGGCGTGACGTCGCGGAGGTGGTGTCATCGTCCCTCTCCTCGGTCGGCGGCAGGGGGCGGCGGCGCTGCTCCTACAGTGACCCTATGGAGTCCCCCGAGCAGCGTCTGCTGCTGGTGCACGCGCACCCCGACGACGAGTCGATCAACAACGGCGCCACGATGGCGCGCTACGTCGCCGAAGGTCGCGGCGTCACGCTGGTCACCTGCACGCTGGGTGAGGAGGGTGAGGTCCTCGTCCCCGACCTGGCTCACCTCGCTGCCGACAAGGAGGACGGGCTCGGCGCCCACCGCGTCAGTGAGCTCGAGGCGGCGATGAAGGAGCTCGGCGTCACCGACCACCGGTTCCTCGGCGGGCCCGGTCACTACCGCGACTCCGGAATGGCCTGGGACGAGACCGGTCACGCCAAGCCGGCCGAGACCGACCGCACCGACATCTTCTGGCGCGCCGACCTGACCGAGGCAGCACACCTCCTGGTGTCCGTGATCCGCGAGGTGCGACCGCAGGTCATCGTCACCTACGACGAGTTCGGAAATTATGGTCACCCCGACCACATCCAGGCCCACCGGGTCGCGATGTACGCCGCGCAGCTCGCCGCGGTGCCCCACTACCGCCTCGACCTCGGCGAGCCCTGGGACGTGGCGAAGATCTACTGGACGGCCATGTCGCTGTCGAAGATGCGTGAGGGTGCCCGCATCATGAAGGAGAACGGGATCGAGAACCCGTTCTCGGACATGGACTACGACAACCCGCCGCGGTTCATGGTGCCCGACGAGGCGATCGCCTGCGAGGTCGACGGCACGTCGTACGCGGATCAGAAGATGGCGGCGATGGCCGCCCACGCCACCCAGATCGAGGTCGACGGCCCGTTCTTCGCGCTGTCGAACAACCTGGGCAACCAGGTGTGGGGCACCGAGGTCTACCGGCTGGCCAAGGGAGTCAAGGGCCCGGTGGACGAGCGCGGCTGGGAGAGCGACCTCTTCGCGGGCCTGTGAACGGTCCCGAGCAAGGTCCGAGCTCCGAGCTTGCGAGCGTCGGAGCTCGAACGTCGGTGCGCCTTCGTACCCTTGTCCCGTGACCACCGGATCCTCCTCCCGGCCCGACGACCGGCCCGACGACCCGTCCGACGACCCGCGCGACGACCTCCTCGGCGACGAGGACGGGCTCGACGACGCTCGGGACCAGGAACGGGAGCGGCGCCGGCGGCGCCGTGACCGGCGGATCCTGGTCGGGCTGACGCTGGGGGTGCTCGCCCTCGTCGGTGGCGTCTACGTCGCCGGACACGTCCTGGCCAGCGACCGGCTCCCGCGTGCCACCACCGTGGCCGGGATCGACGTCGGCGGGCTCAGGCCGGCAGCCGCCCAGACCGAGCTGCGCCGCCAGGTCGCCGACGCGACGCGCCGGCCGGTCGTGGTGGAGGCGGGCGACCGCGAGTTCACGCTTGCTCCCGACGAGGTCGGTCTCGAGATCGACGTGGCTGCCTCCATCGAGCAGGTGCCCGTCGGACAGACCTGGCACCCGGCCGACATCTGGGAGTCCTTCGTGGGTGGGCAGGACTACGAGCCGGTGGTGCTGACCATCGACGACCTCCTCGTCGAGAGCCTCCAGGAGGTCGCCGAACGCGTCGACGTCGCACCGGTCGAGGGCGACGTCCGCTTCCGGGACGGCGACGCCCGCCCCGTCTATCCCGACAACGGTCGTCGACTCGACGTCGACGCCTCCGCCGAGCGGATCGCAGCGGCGTACCCGACCCGCGACGTGGTGGCGCTCCCCCTCCGCACCGCCCGACCGGAGCTGTCCACGCGGCAGGTGAGCGAGGCGATGCGCGACTTCGCCAACCCCGCGATGTCGGCCTCGGTCGTCTACTCCTTCGGCTCGAAGGACGTGAGGATCCGGCCGGCCGAGTTCGCCGACGCGCTCTCGATGGACGTCGAGGACGGCGAGCTCGTGCCACAGGTCGACGAGGACCGCCTGCTTGAGCTGTTCGGCCCCGCGACCCGGTCCGTCGCGCGCAAGCCGGTGGATGCCACCGTGGCGATCGTGGACGGGCGTCCCGAGGTCGTGCCGGCCCGGCGTGGCGCCACCATCGACCGCGACCGCATCGTCGAGGTGTTCCTCGACCTCGCGACCGGCACGGGGGAGGATCGCCGCGCCCGCATCGACCCGCAACCCGTCGCTCCTGAGATCAGGACCGCCGAGGCGCGCCGCTGGGGCATCCGCGAAGAGGTCTCGGAGTTCCCGACGGCCTACCCCCACGAGGACTACCGCAACACCAACATCGGGCGTGCCGCCGAGATCATCGACGGCACGGTGCTGGCGCCGGGCGACACCTTCAGCCTCAACGAGGTCGTGGGGGAGCGCACCCGTGCGAACGGCTTCACCGAGGGCTTCATCATCAGCGACGGGGTCTTCAAGTCCGAGCTGGGCGGCGGGGTCAGCCAGGTGGCCACCACGACGTACAACGCGGCCTTCTTCGCGGGTCTGAAGGACGTCGAGCACAAGCCGCACTCGTTCTACATCGACCGCTACCCGATGGGACGCGAGGCGACGGTGGCCTTCCCGGTGGTCGACCTGAAGTTCGAGAACGACACCGACTACGGCGTGCTCATCCAGGCGGTCCACAGCCCGAGCGTGCCCGGCGGGACCGGAGGGCTGACGGTGCGCATGTGGTCGACCAAGGTCTGGGACATCGAGTCGGTCACCAGCGGGCAGTACGACTTCACCTCGCCGGAGACCCGCTACAGCAGCGGGGAGGACTGCGTGCCCAACGAGGGCTACGGCGGCTTCACCGTCGACGTCACCCGGATCTTCCGGGAGGCCGGCGAGGACGAGGTCGCCAAGCGCGAGAAGGACACGACCGTCTACACCCCGTCCGACACCGTCATCTGCGAGTAGCGCCCGCGGGGGGCGCGACGGGGCGGGTGTGCTTCGTGGCGTGTCAGCCCGGCAGCCGCAGGTAGCGGTAGGCGTGGTGGGTCACGAACCCGAACCGCTCGTAGAGCGCCAGCCCGCCCGTGTTGTCGGCCCGCACCTGCAGGTACGCCGTGCTCGCCCCGCGCTCGGCGGCCCACGGCATGAGGGCGGACATCACCGCGCGCCCCAGCCCGCCGCGGCGTCGTTCCGGGTCGACCCAGACGTCGGTGATCCCGACCCAGTCGTCGCCCTCGGGCATCGCCGCCCGCGCCCGCGCCACCACCGTCCCGTCGACCTCCAGCGTCACGAACGCGACCTGGTCCGGCCCCTCCAGCACGGCCCGGGCCGCCTCCGGCCGCTCCCGCGCCCGCTCGTCGGTGGCCAACCACCCGTCGCCCATCTCCCCCAGGATGCAGACTTCGTGCGAAAGAACGTTCAGATCCCCCTGAACGTCGAGAGGTGTGCCTTCCGGACGCTCTCTTGAGCGAGGTGTGCGCGCCTGGCGGACGGCTTGGGCGACCGAGGCGACCTGCAGCAGCGAGTCGGCCTCCCCGGGCCGGGCGTGCGCCCAGCCGTCGGCGGAGGCGCGCAGGTCCTCGGGCGAGCCGACGACGACCTGGGCCCACGCCGGCAGCCCTCGCGCGTCGTAGAAGTCCCGCGCCGCCGCGACGGCGTCCGCCCACGGCAGCCCGGGGTCGGCGGTCAGGAACGCCGAGTTGGCCCGGGCGCTGAAGCCGCCCGATGCCCGCAGCACCCAGGCACCCAACGGCTCGACGTCGACCGCCGGCCACGACCCCAGCGCCCGACGGGCGGCCTCCTCGGCCGGCACCCGGTGACGCACCGAGGCCCGGGGCGGCACGGCCTTGCCCGACACGAGTGTCGCGCGGGCGATCCGCACCACCGAGCCGTCCTCCCGCCGCACCGTGAGCGCATCGTCCTCCCAGCTCTCCAGGACCCCGAGGACGTCGGTCATCGCCGGGCCACCACTGGGCCCCGTCTCGCCCGGCAGCACCCGGCGTACGACGACGCGCAGCCCGAGACAGGCGGGCCCGAGGGCGGTCGGCAGGGGCACGATGCGTCTCCTTGCAGGCTGGGTGGGTCGGGTCGGGACACCGGCGGAGCGACGCGGAGCGAGACTTCGGGAGGGCGCCGCGTCATCGGCGCGTGTGGATACTAGGCTGTCGAGTCCAGCATCTCTGCCCGTGACTGCCATGGGCGCACCGCGTCGAGGAGGAACCAGGTGACCTACGTCATCGCCGAGCCCTGTGTGGACCTGAAGGACCGCGCCTGTGTCGACGAGTGTCCCGTCGACTGCATCTACGAGGGCTCGCGCATGCTCTACATCCACCCCGACGAATGCGTCGACTGCGGAGCCTGCGAGCCCGTCTGCCCGGTGGAGGCCATCTACTACGAGGACGACACCCCCGAGCAGTGGAAGGACTACTACAAGGCCAACGTGGAGTTCTTCGACGACCTCGGCTCGCCCGGCGGCGCCGCCAAGATGGGCGTCATCGAGAAGGACCACCCGGTCGTCGCCGCGCTGCCCCCGCAGGAGCACGACGAGTGACCTCCGAGTCCTCGAACGACTCGACCGTGCCGTCTTCCGGGGTTCCCCGGTGGGCGGCACGTCCGGTTTCCGGGCGGCTCCCTGACTTCCCCTGGGACGCGCTGGTGCCGATGGGCGACCGGGCACGCGCCCACCCCGACGGCGTCGTCGACCTCTCGGTCGGAACGCCCGTGGACCCCACGCCCGCGGTGGTGCGCCAGGCGCTGGCCGACGCCTCCGACTCCCCGGGCTACCCCCTCACCATCGGTACGCCGCGCCTGCGCGCCTCGATCGTGGCCTGGCTGGAGCGTCGCGCCGGCGCCGTCGGTCTCGAGCCGCGTCACGTGCTGCCCAGCGTCGGCTCCAAGGAGCTCATCGCCGGCCTGGCCACGCACCTCGGGCTGGGTCCGGGTGACCTCGTCGTCGCGCCCCGACTGGCCTACCCGACGTACGCCGTGGGCGCGGCGCTCGCCGGGGCCCGCGTCATCGCCACCGACGCGCTCACCGGTGTGGGTCCCGAGAACCCTGCCCTGGTGTGGATCAACTCGCCCTCCAACCCGACCGGGCAGGTGCTGCCCGTCGAGCACCTGCGCAAGGTGGTCGCCTGGTGCCGCGAGCGTGGCGCCCTGCTGGTCTCCGACGAGTGCTACCTCGAGAGCGGCTGGGAGGCCGAGCCGGTCTCGGTGCTCCACCCCGACGTCTGCGACGGCGACGTCACCGGCCTGCTGACCGTCCACTCGCTGTCGAAGCGCTCGAACCTCGCCGGCTACCGGTGCGCGTTCGTGGCCGGCGACCCCGCCGTGGTGGCCGAGCTGACGGCGGTCCGCAAGAACCTCGGTCTCATGCTGCCGGGGCCGATGCAGGTCGCGATGGCCGCCGCCCTCGACGACGACGCTCACGTCGCGGAGCAGCGGGAGCGCTACGCCGCCCGACGGACGGCGCTGCAGGACGCCCTGCTCGGCGCCGGCTTCACCGTCGACCACTCCCAGGGGGCGCTCTACCTCTGGGCCACCCGCGACGAGCCGTGCTGGGACACCGTGGCCTGGCTGGCCGACCGCGGGATCCTCGTCGCCCCCGGCGACTTCTACGGAGCGGCCGGCGCGCGGCACGTGCGGGTGGCGATCACCGCCACCGACGAGCGCATCGGCGCGGCCGTCTCGCGGCTGGCACGGCTCGGCTGACGCGCGGTCAGGCGCTGCGGGCGCCCGACATCGGGCGGACCACCATCTCGTCGCGGTACGGCGTACACGCGATCGGTGCCCGCAGGGGTGACTCGGAGGCCACGCTCACCGCCGCGACGCGCTCGACGCGTACCACGGAGTGGTGGCCCTCGGCGGTCTCCAGCACGACACCGAGGCTGTCGACGGCCGCGACGCTGCCCTCGATCCAGGAGCCGTCGACGAGCAGGCGGACGGCATGTCCGTGCTCGGCGGCCCGGTCGAGCGCCATCCCCATCGTGTAGAGCATCGAAGCCTGCATGTCCGCCCCCTCATCACGGCCGCCGAGTGCGGCCTGTCGGATCCCCTGGGACCAGCATGGTGACCGGATCGTCCGAGGAAAAGAGCAGATGGGCTATTGCGGACCTTGGTCCCGGTGATCCTGACCATTCGGTCAGGGCGACAACGCCTGGCTCAGGCAGTGCGTGGTCCGGGCATCGGCCGCGCCGCGCTGTCCGCAAGGCCCGGGCCGCGGGCGATGGAGGGCCGGAACGGCGACTCGGCGTGGACCCGGACCGCGGCGATCCGGTCCACCCGGATCACCGTGTGGTCGCCACCGGTCGACTCGAGCACGACGCCCATCCCGTCGACCGCCGCTATCTGGCCGTCGACCCAGGCGCCCTCGACGAGGATGGTCACGCCCACCCCGCTCTCGGCCGCGCGGTCCAGGGCCATCCCCATCGTGTACATCATCGAGCTCGATGCCATGAACGTTCCTCCGCCCCGCCGGGCCTCGGCCCGCGTCCCCCGTCGAGCGACGAGCTCGACTGACAACAGTGTGGGGCTGTGGGGGTGTCGGAGGCGAGACACTGAGCCAGGTTGAGGTCCTAGGTCCCGATTTGCCGCTCAGCCGCCCTCGACCACGTCGAGGTGCACGTGGTCACGGTGCTCGAGGATGACGCGCGTGGCGGCGGCCGTGGAGGCGTCCACCGGGGCCCGGTAGTCACGCCAGCCCTGTTCCGAACGCAACCCGGACGACCAGATCATGTCGTCGAAGATGACGTGGTCGATGCCGAGCCGTGCCGCGTTGGCGACGAGGTACTGCGCCACGGCCCAGCCGCGCCGCAGGTTCGCGTCGTTCACCGGCCGGAAGAAGACGTCGACGGCGCGGCCGTCGTAGTGCGCCGAGCCCTCCATGTGGCCGGTGCTGACACCGTCGGGGGAGAACCCGCCCAGCGGCAGCCGACCGAAGACCCGCTCGAGATCGGTGACCGACGCCGCCGCGCGACCGGTCAGCCCGCGCTCGCCCGGCTCCTCGGCGTCGAGCTCCCCGTGGCGCACCACGCAGCTGAAGGTGCCGGGGCTGTAGCCGGTCAGCGCCGACGCCAGCGCGCGGGCGCCCTCAGCGTGCTCCTCGTAGGCCTCGGGGAACCCGGAGCGCTGCACCGCCTGGGCGGCCTCGGTGATGCGCATGTCCTCGTAGCCGTCGATCTGCTCCAGCCCGTCGTAGAACGCGTTCGTGGCGTAGACCGGATCGCTGATCTGCTCGACCGTCCCCCATCCCTGCGACGGGCGCTGCTGGAACAGCCCGAGGGAGTCGCGGTCGCCGCCCTCGAGGTTCTCCAGCTTCGACTCCTGGAACGCCGTGGCCAGCGCGATCGACACGGCGCGGGCCGGCAGGTCGCGGCGTACGCCGATCGCGGCGATGAGGCTCGCGTTCTCGGCCTGCTCGGCGGTCAGCTCGGCGGTGACGTCCCCGACCTCCGCGACGCAACCCTCGGCGTCGGGAAAGGGCCCGAAACCCAGGCGCACGGCGAGCCCCACGCCCAGCACGACCACGACGACGACCGCGAGCAGTGGCAGGAGGACGCGACCGTGCTCGTCCGGGTGGTGCCTAGTCGTTGGCATGCAGGGCGGCATTGAGGGCGATGCCGTCCCCCTTCCACGGCACGGCCTCGACGGCACCGGTGGTGGAGTTGCGGCGGAAGAGCACGTTGCTGGCGCCGGAGAGCTCCCGCGCCTTGACGACCCGGGTGCCGCCGTCCTCGCTCAGCAGCACCTTGGTGCCGGCCGTGACGTAGAGCCCGGCCTCGACCACGCAGTCGTCGCCCAAGGTGATGCCGAGCCCGGCGTTGGCGCCGAGCAGGCATCGCTCACCCACCGAGATGACCTGGGTGCCGCCGCCGGACAGCGTGCCCATGATGGAAGCGCCACCGCCGACGTCGGAGCCGTCGCCCACGACGACCCCGGCGCTGATGCGGCCCTCGACCATGGAGGAGCCGAGGGTGCCGGCGTTGAAGTTCACGAAGCCCTCGTGCATGACGGTGGTGCCGGTGGCCAGGTGGGCGCCGAGCCGGACCCGGTCGGCGTCGGCGACCCTCACGCCGCTCGGCAGCACGTAGTCGGTCATCCGGGGGAACTTGTCGACGCCCAGGACGGTCACGTGGTGGCCGGCGGCCCGCAGCCGCAGGCGGGTCTGCTCGAAGCCCTCGACCGCGCAAGGACCGACGTTGGTCCACACCACGTTGGTCAGCAGCCCGAAGACGCCGTCGAGGTTGACCCCGTGCGGCTGCACGAGGCGGTGGCTGAGCAGGTGCAGACGCAGCCAGGCGTCGACGGTGTCGGTCGGTGGCGACTGGAGGTCGGCGACATGGACCTCGACGACCTCGCGCACGACCCCGCGGGCGGGGTCCTCGCCGGCCATCGGGGCGAGGTCGCCCGACGTGTCGGGGCCGGAGCCGGGCGCGCCGAGCGCGGGGGCCGGGAACCAGGCGTCGAGCACCGCACCCTCACCTGGCGCGCCGGCGACCCGGGTGACGAGTGCGGAGCCGTGGGCCTCGACGGCAGACGTGGACGACGCGGAGGAGGGGGTGCTCACGGGGGCAGGCTACCGAAGCCGGGCAACCACCCGGGCCCGCGCACGCCGTACGACGAGGTGGGTCGCACCCATGAGGTTGGATGGTCGACATGTCCTCTTCCCCCTCCGCGTCCGCCCACCTCGCCGAGGCCGTCGGCGACCCCCTCGAGCTGACCCGACGCCTGGTCGACATCCCCTCGGTCAGCGGCGAGGAGCAGGCCATCGCCGACGCGGTGGAGGGGCTGCTGCGCGGCTACGACCACCTCGAGGTCGAGCGCTTCGGGCACACCGTCGTGGCCCGCACCCGGCTGGGTCGCACCGACCGGGTCGTGCTGGCCGGACACCTCGACACCGTGCCCGAGCACGACAACCTGCCCTCGCGGCTCGAGGACGGCGTCCTCCACGGTCTCGGCACCTGCGACATGAAGGGCGGCGTCGCCGTCGGACTGCACCTCGCGGCCACCGTGGCCGCGCCGCCGCGCGACGTCACCTACCTGTTCTACGAGTGCGAGGAGGTCGAGGCCGAGCGCAACGGCCTGACCAAGCTCGCCGCCACCCGACCCGACCTGCTCGAGGCCGACTTCGCCGTGCTCATGGAGCCCTCGAACGCCGTCGTCGAGGCAGGCTGCCAGGGCACGATGCGCGTCGACGTCACGCTGACGGGCCAGCGGGCCCACTCGGCCCGGTCCTGGATGGGCTCCAACGCCATCCACGCAGCGGCCCCCGTGCTGGAGAAGCTCGCCGGGTTCGAGGCCCGACGCCCGGTCATCGACGGGCTGGAGTACCGAGAGGGCCTGAACGCGGTGGCCATCTCCGGCGGTGTGGCCGGCAACGTGGTGCCCGACACCTGCGTGGTCGCGGTGAACTACCGCTTTGCCCCCGACCGGTCGGAGGAGGAGGCGCTCGCCTTCCTGACCGACCTCTTCGCCCCCCACCTGGTCCAGGTCACGGACTCCTCGCCCGGCGCCCTGCCCGGGCTCGGCGTACCGGCCGCCCGCGACTTCGTGGCCGCCGTCGGGGAAGAGGCCAACCCGAAGTTCGGCTGGACCGACGTCGCGCGCTTCAGCGGGCTCGGGGTGCCGGCGGTCAACTTCGGCCCCGGGGACCCGATGTACGCCCACCGCCAGGACGAGCACGTCCCCGTCGAGCACATCGCCCGCGTCGCCGCCCAGCTGCGCTCGTGGCTGACCGGCGAGGTGTCGGGTGACGGCGCCGGCACCGACGGCGCCGCGTCATGACGGGCCCCGACGCCGAGGGTGACCGCTACCAGGGGCCGGTCCGGCTGCGCGGCAGCCAGCGCCACCCGGGCAGCACGACCGACCAACGTCTGCTGGACTCCCGGGGCTCCTCCGACTGGGTCCACACCGACCCGTGGCGGGTGCTGCGGATCCAGAGCGAGTTCGTCGAGGGCTTCGGCGCCCTGGCCGAGCTCGGACCGGCCATCGGTGTCTTCGGCTCGGCCCGCACCACCCCCGACGACCCGGCCTGGGAGATCGCCGAGCAGGTCGGGCGCGGCCTGGCCACGGCCGGGCTGGGCGTCATCACCGGCGGAGGCCCGGGCGCGATGGAGGCGGCGAACAAGGGGGCCGCGGAGGCCGGTGGGGTCTCGGTGGGCCTCGGCATCGAGCTGCCCTTCGAGGCCGGGCTGAACCCGTACGTCGAGCTCGGGGTGAACTTCCGCTACTTCTTCGCCCGCAAGACCATGTTCGTGAAGTACAGCCAGGGCTTCGTGGTGCTGCCCGGAGGCCTGGGCACCCTCGACGAGCTGTTCGAGGCCCTCACCCTGGTGCAGACGCGCAAGGTGACGTCCTTCCCGGTCGTGCTCGTCGGGGTCGACTACTGGTCGGGGCTCCTGGGCTGGCTGCGCGACACCGCGGTCGCCGGCGGCAAGGTCAGTCCGGCCGACCTCGACCTCCTCACGCTGACCGATGACCCGCACGAGGCGGTCGAGGTGATGGTCGCGTCGCAGTCCCAGCGTGAGAGTCGTCGCCGAGGTGGCACGATCGGTCCATGACCTGGTTCTTCGCCGCGCTCGTGATGGCTGTGATGGCCGTGGTCGCGGTCGTCGCCGTGGGACGTGGCGGAGGTCTGGAGGAGACCTTCGACGACCGGCCCGACGCACGTGTCCCGCAGGGCCCGCTCTCGGCGGCCGACATCCGTCGCGTGCGCTTCACGACCGCCTTCCGGGGCTACCGGATGTCGGAGGTCGATGCGCTCCTCGAGCGTCTTGCCGGCCAGGTCGACCCGACGCGGGACGCCGACCCGCAGGATGCGGCACCACCGACGGACGCCGGGTGAGCGCGGGCGTCGCGCCCTCGGGGGCCGAGCCCGGTCCCGACGGAGGGCTGCGCTGCCCGTGGGGGCTCAGCACCCCCGACTACCTCGCCTACCACGACGAGGAATGGGGCCGTCCGGTCCACGGCGAGGTCGCGCTCTACGAGCGCCTCACGCTGGAGGCCTTCCAGTCCGGGCTCTCGTGGATCACGATCCTGCGCAAGCGCGAGGCCTTCCGGGAGGTCTTCTGCGGGTTCGACCCCGCGATCGTCGCGTCGTACGACGACACCCGCGTCGCCGCGCTGCTGACCGACGCCCGCATCGTGCGCAACCGCTCCAAGGTCGAGGCCGCGGTCACCAACGCCCGGCGGGTCCTCGCGCTCGACGGCGGGCTCGACGAGCTGCTGTGGTCCTTCGCGCCGGATGCGTCCCGTCCCGCTCCCCGCACCCTGGTCGACGTACCGGCCGTGACAGCCGAGTCGACGGCGATGGCCAAGGACCTCAAGCGTCGCGGGTTCCGGTTCGTCGGCCCGACCACGGCGTACGCCCTCATGCAGGCCACCGGCATGGTCAACGACCACCTCGCCGACTGCACCGCCCGCTAGTCCCGTCCCCACCCACCCACCCACCCACCCGCCCACCCACCCGCTCCGCATGTAACGCGGGGTTATGGACGCCCACCAAGTGTCACAACCCTGGGTAAGCGTCCACAGTCCTTGAGCGGTTGCGCGGTTTCCCGCTGTCCGACGTACGCCGTGCAGGCGGCCGCTCGAGCAGGGCTGGCCGGACGTGCGTCCCATCCGGCCGAGTCCTCTGGACGCCTGCCACGCGTTGTGAGCCTTGGTGGGCGTCCATAACCCCGCGTTACATGCCGGATCCGGCGGCAGGATCAGCGGGCGTGGAAGGTCGGGCGCTCCTTGGCGACGAAGGAGTCCACGGCGTTGCGGTGGTCCTCGGTGCCGCCGGTCTCGGTCATCATCTGCGCCTCGAAGGCCAGGGCAGACGGCAGGTCGTGGGTGACCGCGTAGTGCACCGAGCGTCGGATGGCGGCGTAGGACAGGGTCGGGCCGGCCGCCAGCCGGGCCGCCAACGTCGCGACCTCGTCCGCCAGGTCGTCGGCCGGCACCACCCGGGTGACCAGGCCGAGATCAGCGCACTCGCCCGACCCGATGGTGCGGGGCTCGTAGAGCAGCTCCAACGCCTTGGCCGGTCCGACGAGCCGGGGCAGCGTCCACGACGACCCGGTGTCGCAGGACAGCGCGATGCCGGAGAAGGCGAGGTTGATGCCGGCGCTGTCGGCGGCGATCCGGTAGTCGCAGGCCAGGGCCAGGCTCGCTCCCGCGCCCGCTGCCACCCCGTTCAGGGCGGCGATCACCGGCTTCGGCATCGTGGCGAGCGCGAGCACGGTCGGGTTGTAGTGCTCGGGAACGGTCGTGAAGAGCACCTCGGCGCCCTCGCCGAGCAGCTCGACGTGCTCCTTCAGGTCCTGGCCGACGCAGAAGGCGCGACCGGTGCCGGTGAGCACGACGCAGCGCACGGAGGCGTCCTCGGCGACGTCGGTGACGGCCGCGAGCAGGGCCTCCTTGGTGGCTACGTCGAGGCTGTTCATCGCCTGCGGACGGTTGAGGGTGAGGGTCGCGACTCCGCCGTGACGGGTCACGATCACCGGCTGATCGGTGCTGCTGCTGACTGACGTCATCGTCTCTCCCCGGGGGTGATGTGCCGCACACGGCCACGGTGGGAGATAATAGGTGTCGATCCGGCGTGCCGGAGCGGGGGTGGTCGCCCTCGCCCGCGCGCCGACCAGCATGCTGGTGACACAGGAAGAGGTGTTCGCATGGCGGCGATGAAGCCGCGGACGGGCGACGGTCCGCTCGAGGTGACCAAGGAGGGCCGTGGCATCGTGATGCGCGTCCCGCTCGAGGGCGGAGGCCGCCTGGTGGTCGAGCTCAACGCCGAGGAGGCCGGCGCACTCGAGTCGGCCCTCCATCAGGTCGTGGGCTGATCCCAGCCACGACGACGGGGGCGATGACGCTCCCGAACACATCTCAGCGACCGCAGGTCACCCTGGGCGCGGACCTCGGGTCGGAGCTCCAGGGGGCCGGCGTCGTCGCGCTGCCGTTCCTGCTCGACGACGGCGACCTGGTCCTCGGCCCGGGAGCCGCAGAGCTGCTCGAGAGCGTCGACGTCGACCTGCTCGCACTCCTGGAGCACCACGGTGCCAGGGGTCGCGCCGGCGAGGTCGTCGAGCACGTGCTCCTGACGCGCACCACCTCGGCAGTTGACGACGCAGGGGACGAGGGCGTGGAGGACGACGGTGGGCCGCTGACGGTGCTGCTGGTCGGGGTCGGCTCCTCGACGCCCGCCGACCTACGACGTGCCGGTGCGGCCGTCGTACGTCGTTCCCGCGCGCCACGGCGCTCCGGCGACGGGGAGCCGCGTCGGGTGGTCACCACGGTCCCCGCCCTGGCCGACGACGCCGGGCTGCGCGCCTTCGTCGAGGGCGCCGTGCTCGGAGGGTTCCGCTACGACCTCAAGACCGGCGAGCCGGACACGCCGGCGCAGGTCGTGCTCGCCGGGCTGGTGCGCCCGGCCGCGCGCGAGGAGGCGCTGAGCCAGGGGTTGGCTGCGGCCGAAGCCGGCTGGACCGCCCGCACGCTGGCGCTCGTGCCCTCCAACCAGAAGACCCCGATCTGGCTGGCCGACCGGGCCGCCGAGGTGGCCGACGCCCACGGTCTGGCCCTGCGCGTGTGGGACGAGGAGCAGCTGCGCGCCGAGGGCTTCGGCGGCATCTCCGGCGTCGGGCAGGCCTCGGCCAACCCGCCCCGGCTGGTGCAGCTCGACTACGCACCGTCGAAGGCCTCTCGTCGTACGCCGCACGTGGTGCTCGTCGGCAAGGGCATCACCTTCGACACCGGCGGGCTGTCCATCAAGCCGGCCGACGCGATGATGAACATGAAGCGCGACATGACCGGCGCCGGTGTCGTGCTCTCGGTCATGGCCCAGCTCGCCGCCCTCGACTGCCCCGTCAAGGTCACCGGGCTGATGGCCTGCGCCGAGAACTCCGTCAGCGGCTCGTCGCTGCGTCCCGGTGACGTGATCCGCCACTACGGCGGGCGCACCAGCGAGATCACGAACACCGACGCCGAGGGACGCCTGGTGCTCGCCGACGCGATGGCCTACGCGGTCGCCGAGCTCAAGCCCGACGTGCTCGTCGACGTCGCCACCCTCACCGGCGCTGTCAAGATCAGCCTCGGTCAGCGCACCGGCGGTCTGTTCGCCAACGACGACGCCCTGGCCGACCAGCTGAGCCTCGCCGGACGTGCGGCGGGGGAGCCGCTGTGGCGGTTGCCGCTCGTGGCCGACTACGAGGAGCGGCTGGACTCCACGATCGCGGACGCCGACAACGCGGCCGGATCTCCGGGTGCCATCACCGCGGCGCTGTTCCTCCAGCACTTCACCGGCGACGTGCCGTGGGCCCACCTCGACATCGCCTCGACCGGCGACTGGCCGGTCGACGCCTACGAGTGGACCGCCGGCGCCTCCGGCTTCGGTGCCCGCTTGCTGCTGCACTGGTTGGAGCTGCGCGAGCCGTTGGCCGGCGTGCGCGGCGCGGGGCAGGTGTCGGGACGCGGCCGAGGGCGCTCGTGACCCACGCACGCCGCGCGCGCCCATGAGGCTGACCGACCCCCACCCGCGCTTCCACCGGTCGTTCCTGGCCGCCGCCGACGAGTTCGTGGCCGCCGACGAGGCGATGTACGCCAACCTGCTGGCCTGGCCCTCGGACCCGACGTTCCCCGGCGTCGAGTTCACTCGCCAGGGGTTGGAGGACCCCGAGGAGTTCGCCGCGCTGTGCCGGTTCCTGGTCCTCCAGCGCGACGACACGACACCTCGCCCCCGCCAGTTCGTGCCGTTCACCGAGCTGTGGATGGCCGAGGGCGAGGAGTACGTCGGACGCATCTCCGTGCGCCACGAGCTCAACGAGCTGCTCTACACGTGGGGCGGGCACGTCGGGTACGCCGTACGTCCCACCGCCCGGGGGCGCGGGCTCGCCGGTTCGGCGCTGCTGCAGATGCTCGACGTCTGCGAGGAGCTGGAGATCGACCCGGTGCTCATCACCTGCGACGTCGACAACGAGCCCTCACGGCGCACCATCGAGGGCGCCGGCGGCGTCTACGAGGACACCCGCGAGGGCAAGCTGCGCTACTGGATCGACCTGTCCTGACCGGACCCGACAACCGGACCCAGGCGGCCGTCCCCAGGCGGCCGGCTTCTGGTCATCGCCCGCGCGGACGCGTGCTTGTGGTCGCTGCCCGCACCGACACGCCGCGGCCGATGGCAGGCAGTGACCAGACGGTGGCTCCCCTGCAGGGAGTGACCAGAAGCAGGCCGGGGTGGTGGCCGGGCGCTCAGAGCTTGCGCGCCACCAGGAGGCCGTCGCCCATGGGCAGCAGCAGCGGGACGAGGCCCTCGTTCTCCTGCACGGCCCGACCCAGCTCACGCACGGCCACCGTCTCGGGGTCGCGCTGGGCGGGGTCGGCGACGCGGTCGTGCCACAGCGCGTTGTCGAAGGCCACCAGGCCGCCGGGCTTGAGCAGCCGCAGCGCCTCGGCGAGGTAGTCGCCGTACTCGCGCTTGTCGCCGTCGCAGAACACCAGGTCGTAGTGGCCGTCGGTCAGACGCGGCAGCACGTCGAGCGCCGAGCCGTTGATCAACCGGGCTCGCTGCGGCGGGATGCCGGCCTCGGTGAAGGACTTCTTGGCCAGCCGCTGGTGCTCGGCCTCGGTGTCGACCGTGGTCAGGACACCGTCGGCGGTCATCCCGCGCAGCAGCCAGACGCCGGAGACACCGGTGCCGGTGCCGATCTCGACGACGGCCTTGGCCTGGATCACCGAGGCCAGGAAGCGCAGCGCGGCCCCGGCGCCGGATCCGACGGGGCTGACCCCGACCTCCTGCGCCCGCGCCCGCGCGCTGCCCAGCACCTCGTCCTCGGCGACGAACTGCTCGGCGTAGGTCCAGCTTGCGGGCTTCAGTCCGGTGGACATGGCAGTTTCCTCTGGTTCCTCTGGTTCCTCAGGGTCCGGCGTGCTCAGGCGGACTCTAACCGATCACCGGCCCCCCGGCTTCGCAGCGTCACCTCGGCCGACCCTCAGGCCCCTCTCAGCCCGGGTTCGTAGCGTCGTGCCATGACGCACGCGGACACCGTGGCCGGGCCGGTCGGCCCCCCGGGTCCGTCCGTGCCCGCCGAAGCCGTCCTCGTCGCGGGGCCCACGGGGCCTACCGAGCCCACCGAGCTCGTACGGCGACACCGTGGCCGGGTGCTCCGGCTCGCGACCCGGCTGACCGGCAACCGGTCCGACGCCGAGGACCTGACCCAGGAGGTCTTCGTGCGTGCGCTGACCGCCGGTGACACCCTGCGCCCCGACGCCGTCGAGGGGTGGCTGCACCGGGTCACCACGAATCTGTTCCTCGACCATGCCCGCCGACGCTCCCGCGTGCGTGTGGACCCGTGGGGGGAGCACCTCGAGGCCCGGGTCCGCCCGGCCGCCGCAGCCGACGTGCCACTGCTGGGTGCGACCTTCGAGTCCGACGTGGAGGCCGCCCTCGAGGCGCTGGTGCCGGCCGTGCGCGCGGTCGTCGTGCTCGTCGACCTGGAGGGTCTGAGCTACGCCGAGGCAGCCTCGGTGCTGGGCCTCAAGGTCGGCACGGTCCGCTCGCGCCTGCACCGGGGTCGCGCCCAGCTGCGGCGCGCGTTGGCGCACCGTGACCCTGCGCGTCCCGTCCCGCCGTCACCGGCGCGGCAGATCCCGCCCTCCCGGACCCCTGGCAGACGGGGATCGCGCATGCGTTCGCCGGGGCTGCTGGGCCCGCCCCCGCTGAGCGTCTGAGGAGCCCACCTGAGGTGCGGACGGGGACTTCGACCGTCGCCGGTCCGCACGCGCCGCAGGCGTGCCGCCCATGACCGATCCGGGCGCTCGGGCCCCGCGTTGCCACCCATGGGGAACAATGGCCCGGTGAGTGCACCCGGAGACGAGCCAGCAGCCGAGGACCGCCTCGGCGCGTCGACGGACGACACCCGGCCGATCACCCGGCCCGAGGAGTCCGGCGGGCCCGGGCCCTACGAGGCGGCCCCCGGGTCGCCGTGGGCCGCGACCCCGCCCACCGGTCCGGGCCCCGCCGGCTCCGACGCCGGCAGCTCCGGGGACCGGAGCGGCGTCGAGCACACCCGACCGATCCCCGGCGCGCCCGACCGTGAGGGCTCCCCGGGCCGGCCGCCGCAGCAGCCAGGTCCGTCCGGGGCCTACGGACAGCTCCCGGGCCCGCCCGGCCAGCAGGGCCCGCCCCCGCAGCAGGGCCCGCCCCCGCAGCAGGGCCGGCCCGGATACGGCGGACCTCCCCCCGGCTACGGCCCGCGGCCGGCGTACGGACCTCCTCCCGGCTGGGGCCGCCCCGCAGGCGGGCCGTCGGGGCCACCGGGGCCGCCCTACGGCGCGCCCTTCGGTCCGCCGCCGGGCGCCTACGCCGCTCCGCGTCGCAACCAGGGCTGGATCCTGCCGGTCGCGATCGTCTCCGCGCTGATCGCCGGCCTCCTCGGAGGTCTGCTCGGCGGAGCCACCCTGCTGGGCCTCCGGTCCGACGACGGGAGCCTGGGCGACCCGATCACCCTCGACGACACCGCGCCCCTGGAGCCCGGCAACACCAGCGTCGCCGCCGTCGCCTCGCGACTCCTGCCGAGCACCGTGCAGGTGCGGGTGCTCAACGGCGGGGGTGCCGAGGCAGAGGGCTCGACCGGGTCGGGGTTCGTGGTGGACCGTCAGGGTCACGTCATCACCAACAACCACGTCGTCGAGGTCGCCGAGGACGGCGCGGAGATCGACATCGTCGACATGAGCGGCCGCACACGCACCGCCACCGTCGTGGGGCGCAGCCCCGTCTACGACATCGCGGTCCTCGACGTCGAGGACCCCGAGGGTCTGCGGCCGGCCCCGCTCGGCTCCTCACGGAAGATGGTCGTCGGCCAGACCGTGGTGGCCATCGGGTCGCCGCTGGGTCTCTCCAGCACCGTCACCTCCGGCATCGTCAGCGCGCTCGACCGACCGGTCAGCGTCGGCGTGGACGACGAGTCGTCCTACATCAACGCCGTGCAGACCGACGCCGCCATCAACCCCGGCAATTCGGGCGGGCCGCTGGTCAACCTGCGCGGGCAGGTCGTCGGGGTCAACTCAGCGATCGCCACGACCGGCGGTGGCTTCGGGGGACAGGGCGGCAACATCGGCGTCGGCTTCGCGATCCCCATGGAGCAGGTCCGCTTCACCGCCCAGCAGATCCTCGAGACCGGCGAGGCGGAGTACCCGGTCATCGGAGCGAGCGTGCAGTCGAGCAAGGGACGACCCGGGGCCGACATCGCCGAGGTCGACGCCGGGACCCCAGCCGAGGAGGCCGGTCTGCGCAAGGGGGATCGCGTGATCGCCATCGAGGACATCTTCGTCTCCGACGCGAACTCGCTGATCGTCAAGATCCGCAGTCGCCGTCCCGGCCAGACGGTCACGCTGACGATCGTGCGCGACGGCAACCAGCAGGACCTCGACGTCACCCTGGCCGGCCGGGTCGGCTGAGCACGGGGCGGGGCCGCCCGGGGCCCCGAGTGGGACTCGCTCAGGTGGCCTCGTGGTCGTACGGCGGCCGCTCGCCCGAGCGCAACGGCGGCGCGGCGGGCTTCTTCGGCTCGTCGTCGTCGGTGTCGTCCCACGCCTCCATGACGTGCTTGCGGATGGCCTTGCGGGGGTCGAGGTCGGTCAGCTCGAAGTCGGCGTACTCGGGACCGAGCTCGGTGCGGATGTCGTCGCGCGCCTGACGGGCCAGACCGCGGACCTGGCGGATCATCCGACCGGCCTGGCGCGCGAAGTCGGGAAGTCGGTCGGGTCCGAAGACCAGCATGGCCACCACACCGATGACCATGAACTCGGCGAAACCGATCCCCATCATCCGCGCATCATCCCCCGATCATCCGCCCGTCACCCGTTCAGCGCTTGCCGGCGGGAGCGAGGCCGAGCTGCATCCCCGCCAGTCCGCGCCCGCGGCCGGAGAGCCGCTCGGCGATGGAGCTCAGGGAGCGCGCCGCCGGCGCGTCGGGGTCGCTGGTGACCAGCGGCTTGCCGAGGTCGCCCCCGGCCCGGAGCCGCTCGTCGAGCGGGATGTCGCCGAGCAGCGGTACGTCGTACCCGAGGCGCTGGGTGAGGGTGCGGGCGACCCGCTCGCCACCGCCGGTGCCGAAGACGTCGAGGCGGTGCTCGGGTCCGCAATGGGGGCAGGGCAGGAACGACATGTTCTCCACGACGCCGATGACGCGCTGGTGCATCATCGAGGCCATGGTCCCGGCCCGCTCGGCGACCTCGGCGGCTGCCTCCTGGGGGGTGGTGACCACGACGACCTCGGCGTTGGGCAGGTGCTGGCCCAAGGAGATCGCGACGTCGCCGGTGCCGGGCGGCAGGTCGAGCAGCAGGGCGTCGAGGTCGCCCCAGTAGACATCGGCGAGCATCTGCACGAGCGCCCGGTCGAGCATGGGACCGCGCCAGGCGACGACCTGGTCACGGCGGGGCTTGAGCATGCCGATGCTGATGACCGAGGGGCCCTCCTCGGTCGGGACGGGCATGATCATCTCCTCGACCTGCGTGGGGCGGTGGTCGGCGATGCCCAGCATCGCCGGCACGGAGTGGCCGTAGATGTCGGCGTCGACGATGCCGACCTTCAGGCCCTGACGGGCCATCGCGGTGGCGAGGTTGACGGTGACCGAGGACTTGCCGACGCCGCCCTTGCCGGAGGCGATCGCGATGACGCGGGTCAGCGAGCCGGGCTTGGCGAACGGGATCTCCTTGGGCGCCTTGCCGCCGCGCAGCGAGGCCTGAAGGTTGGCACGCTGCTCGTCGTTCATCACGCCGAACTCGACCGCGACGCGGCTGACGCCGGGGACCTTCGCGACCGCTGCGGTGACGTCGTTGGTCAGGGTGTCGCGCATCGGGCAGCCCGACACCGTGAGCAGGATGCGGACCTCGACGTCGCCGTCCTCGCCGATCCGGATCTCGTCGACCATCCCCAGGTCGGTGAGGGGACGGCGGATCTCGGGGTCGTTGACGGTGGCGAGGGCGGCGGTGATCTGCTCGGTGGACGGGGAAGTCATGTCCTCAGCCTACGTGTCCGCCGGGACGGTCCCGGCGGCGTCCAGGGTCGACTTGGTCACGCGGCTCGAGCGGCTCGTCGAGCGCGTCCGCGGGGTCGTCGGGACTCATCCGGTCGGCGATCTCCGACAGCAGCGTCCTGAGCTCGGAGCGCACGTAGTCGCGGGTGGCGACCTCGCCGAGCGCCATCCGCAGGCTGGCCATCTCGCGGGCCAGGAACTCCATGTCGGCGTGGGCGCGGGAGTTGGCCATCCGGTCGCCCTCGGCGATGACGCGGTCGCGGTCCTCCTGACGGTTCTGTGCGAGCAGGATCAGCGGCGCGGCGTACGACGCCTGGAGGCTGAGCATCAGCGTGAGGAAGATGAAGGGGAACGGGTCGAACTTCGCGCCCGCGGGCGCCAGCCAGTTGTAGATGAGCCAGGCGACGACGAAGCCGGACATGTAGAGCAGGAAGCGCGCGGTGCCCATGAAGCGCGCGAAGCGCTCGGCGAAGCGGCCGAACGTGTCGTCCTCGAGCTGGGGGCGCAGCGGCACGAGGCGCCGGGCGTCCCGCGGCTGGTCGAGGCGTGGCGTACGGCGCCCGCGGCCGCCCTCCTGCGTCGGCTCACGCTTGGCCACGGAGCCTCCCCGGCAACGATCGGGCGGCACGCGCGGCCGTCGGCAGCCGGCTCTCGGAGGAGTCGTGGTCTCGCCAATTCTCCGGGAGCAGGTGGTCGAGCAGGTCGTCGACGGTCACGGCGCCGAGCAGGCGGTTGTCGTCGTCGGTGACGGCGGCGGCCACGAGGTTGTACATCGCGAGGTGACGCGCGACGTCCTCGAGGGTGTCACCGACCTTGAGCGGCGTGACGCCCTCGTCGACGACGGACCCCACCAGGGTGCTCGGCGGCTCGCGCAGCAGGCGCTGGATGTGGGCGACGCCGATCATGCGGCCGGTCGGCGGCTCCAGCGGCGGCCGCGTGACGTAGACCAGCGCGGCCAGCGAGGGAGTGAGCTCGGCCTGACGCACGTGGGCGAGCGCCTCGGCCACCGTCGCGTCGGGCGGCAGGATGATCGGCTCGGTGGTCATCATGCCGCCGGCCGTGCGGTCCTCGTAGGAGAGCAGGCGGCGGACGTCCTCGGCCTCGTCGGGCTCCATGAGCGCCAGCAGTGCCTCGGCGGTCTCCGGAGGCAGCTCGGCGATGAGGTCGGCGGCGTCGTCGGGCGACATCTCCTCCAGGACGTCGGCGGCCCGCTCGTCGTCGAGCTGGCCCAGGATCTCGACCTGGTCCTCCTCCGGCAGCTCCTCGAGGACGTCGGCGAGCCGTTCGTCGGCCAGGGCGGCGGCGACCTCGCCGCGGCGCTTGGTCGGGAGGTCGTGGATGACGTGGGCGAGGTCGGCGGCCTTCATCTCCTCCAGCGCGGCCAGCAGGTGCGTGGCGCCCTGGGCCTCCTCGGGGGCGAAGCCTTCGATGTCCTCCCACTCCAGGACGTGGGTCTGGCCCTTGCGGCCGAAGCGCTTGGAGCCCTCCTGCAGGGCGACACGGCTGATCACCCAGTCGCGGCTGCGCTCCTGCTCGATCGCGAGGTCGTAGACGGTCCCCTGCAGGTCGCTGTGGCGTGCGGAGGCCTGGCGATCCAGCATCTCGGCCACGACCCGCGTCTCGCCCGGGCGCTGCTCGAAGCGGCGCATGTTGAGCACGCCCGTGGTGATGACCTGGCCGCTGTCGATGCTGGTCACGCGGGTCATGGGCAGGAAGACGGTGCGTCGTCCGAGCACCTCGATCACCAGGCCGAGCACGCGCGGACGGCGGGAGCCCGGGCGCAGCAGGATCACGAGGTCACGCACCCGGCCGACCTGGTCGCCGGTGGGATCGAAGACCTGGAGCCCGGTCAGTCGGCCCACGAAGACGCGGCTGGGGGAGGAGGTCACGACGTCAGGGTAGTCCCCAGCAGAGGGCTCTCCGGGGCGGATGCGGTGAGTCCGCCCCGGCGCGAGCGGGCCTCCGTGCACCCGGAACCGCGGTGCGGGCGGGGCGCAAGTTGCGGGTGTGGTCACGGCGTGTCGCGTTGAACTCCCTGACCCCTTTAGTGCATTCTGCCCCACCCGTCCCACGGGTGAAGCTATGGTCCTGTCACTGGGAGAGCTGGCAGGCACACCCCCACCGCATCGCGGTCGTCTGCCACACGATCGAAGGAGTCCGCATGCGCACGTCCGTGGCCGCCCGCACCGCGCGGGGCGAGATGCACCGACCCACCTGGTGGGTCCCCACCGTCGGCACCCTGGCCATCGCCCTGGCGGCGCTGCTCGCCGGTGCCGTGCTGACCGGGCGGCCCCTCGCGCCGGCCGAGGACCAGCCCACGCTGCAGACCCCGTTCTCGAAGGCGGCGGGGACCTCGGGCCGGATCTCGCGCGTGGCCAGCTTCAACGTCCTGGGGGCGAACCACACCGACAGCCGGCGGGGCAACAAGGCCAGCTGGGCCGACAGCGACGTCCGCACGCCCAACATCATCAGGATCCTGGACAACAACGGCGTCGACCTCGTGGGCTTCCAGGAGCTCAACCGCATCCAGCACGACCAGTTCATGAGGAAGTCCGGTGGTGACTGGGCGATGTACCCCGGCGACAAGCTGAGCAACTACGCCACCCACAACTCCATCGCGTGGCGCACCGCGCACTGGCAGGTGCTCGAGGCCAACACGGTCCCGATCACCTACTTCAGCGGCAAGCTCGTCCCGATGCCCTACCTGCTCATGCGCCACGTCGCCACCGGCCGCCTGGTGTGGGTCGCGAACTTCCACAACCCCGCCAGCACCCGCAACCGCGGCGACCAGTCGAAGTGGCGCGCGAAGGCGAAGGCCGCCCAGGTGGCGCTGGCCAACAAGCTGCACCAGACCGGCGTCCCGCTGATCATCACCGGGGACATGAACGAGCGCGCCACCTACCACTGCTCGATGACCTCGCTGGCACCCATGCGGGCGGCCAACGGGGGATCCGTGGGCACCCGTCGCTGCGATGCTCCCCGTGACACCCGCATCGACTGGATCTTCGGGTCCAGCTTCGTGAAGTTCACCAACTACGTCGCGCAGCGGACCCCGCTGATCAAGCAGACCACCGACCACCCGGTCGTGATGGCCGACCTCTTCGTCCCGGTGGGCGTGCGCCGCTAGCTCTCCGTGTGTGGCCCACTGCACAGGCCACGAGGGGCTACCCGGAAGTAGCATGGCAGCGCGGTGGAGACGCCTTCCCCGCGCTGCCGTCGTGAGAGGACATGCCATGCCCCGCCTGTGCGAGACCGAGGGTCTGACCGACATCCAGGAGGAGATCCTCAAGGCTGTCCGCGTCTTCGTGGACGAGAAGATCCTGCCCGTCGCCACCGAGCTCGAGCACAAGGACGAGTACCCGACCGAGATCGTCGAGGGCCTCAAGGAGCTCGGCGTCTTCGGGCTGATGATCCCCGAGGAGTACGGCGGCCTGGGCGAGTCCCTGCTGACCTACGCCCTCGCCGTGGAGGAGATCGCGCGCGGCTGGATGAGCGTCTCCGGCGTCATCAACACCCACTTCATCGTGGCCTACATGCTCATGCACCACGGCACCGAGGAGCAGAAGCAGAAGTACCTCCCGCGCATGGCCACCGGCGAGGTCCGCGGCGCCTTCTCGATGTCCGAGCCGGGCTGCGGATCCGACGTCGCCGCCATCACCACCAAGGCCGTGGTCTCGACCAGCTCGACCGACGGCGCGCCGGAGAGCTACAAGATCACCGGCCAGAAGATGTGGCTGACCAACGGCGGCTCGTCCAACCTCGTGGCGGTGCTCGTCAAGACCGACGAGGGCGCCGACTCGGTCTACAAGAACATGACCACCTTCCTGGTCGAGAAGACAGAGGGCTTCGGCGAGACCGCTCCGGGCGTCACGATCCCCGGGAAGATCGAGAAGATGGGCTACAAGGGCGTCGACACCACGGAGATGATCCTCGACGGCCACGAGATCTCCGCCGACCAGATCCTCGGCGGCGCGCCCGGCAAGGGCTTCTACCAGATGATGGACGGCGTCGAGGTCGGCCGCGTCAACGTCGCCGCCCGTGGCTGCGGCGTGGCGAACCGGGCCTTCGAGCTGGGCGTCTCCTACTCCCAGCAGCGTGAGACCTTCGGCAAGAAGATCGCCGAGCACCAGGCCGTGCTCTTCCGTCTCGCGGAGATGGCGACCAAGGTCGAGGCCGCCCACGCGATGATGGTCAAGGCCGCCCGCGTGAAGGACAAGGGCCAGCGCAACGACCTCGAGGCCGGCATGGCCAAGTACCTCGCCTCGGAGTACTGCTCCCAGGTCGTCGAGGACTCGTTCCGCATCCACGGTGGCTACGGCTTCTCCAAGGAGTACGAGATCGAGCGCCTCTACCGCGAGGCCCCGATGCTGCTGATCGGTGAGGGCACCGCCGACATCCAGCGGATGATCATCGGCCGGAGGCTGCTCGACATCTACAAGGAGCGCTGAGCCACCGAACCAGAGGGAGCAGCGCGAACGCGAGCGTCCGCGGCGTCGTGACGGACGAGCGGGTGCGGGTGACAGCGAGGGTCACGGCCCGACCCTGGGGCGCTGCCGCGCGTGGCAGGCTGGCACCCGTGGACCTCGTGCGCGCCTTCTCCGAGCAGGCGCAGAACTGCGACGACCTCGGCTCGCCGATGTACGCCGAGCTGCTGGCCCGGTGCGCCGACGCCCTGGCCGGCGACGACCCGGCCGCCGACCCGTTGCGTGTCGTGCTGGCCGGGCACGAGGACGATCCCGGGCCCTCGGCGCTGGGGCTCCGACTCCTCGGGTCGGTGCACCGGCTGGTGCTCGAGCGGAAGGCCGGCGCCCTGGCGACCTACTACCCGTCCGTGGGTGGGACGTGGGAGCTCGCGGGCGGCTGGAGCTCCTTCCTCACGCTGCTGGCCGAGCACCCCGACGAGGTGCGGGCCTGGCTCGACCGGCCCCCGCAGACCAACGAGGTCGGACGCGCCACCGCGCTCTACGGAGGCCTGCTGCAGCTGCGGACCCGTGTCGGGGACCTGCCGGTCCGGCTCGTCGAGATCGGCTCGTCGGCCGGGCTGAACCTGCGCGCCGACCGCTACGGCTATCGCGACGACGCCGGCCGTCGGTTCGGTGCCGACGACGCCGACCTGGTCATCGAGGGCGCCTGGCGGGGACGCGCCCTCGAGCCGTGGCCGGGCTTGTCCGTGGCGGAGCGGAGCGGCAGCGACGTGATGCCGGTGGACGTGGCCACCACCGAGGGGCGGCTCGCGCTCACGGCGTACGTCTGGCCTGACCAGACCGCCCGGCTGGAGCGGCTGCGGGCCGCGCTGCGGGTCGCCGAGGTCGTGCCCGCCGAGGTACGCCGAGCCGGCGCCACCGAGGTCGTGGAGGGGATGGAGCTGGCGCCCGGCGCCGTGACGGTGCTGTGGCACTCGGTGATGTGGCAGTACCTCTCGGCCGACGAGCAGCGACGCATCACGGTCCGGCTGGCCGTCCTCGGAGCGCAGGCCACCGCCGACGCTCCGCTGGCTCACCTGAGAGCCGAGCCGTCGAGGCGCGTGCCCGGTGGTAGCCACGAGTTCCTCGTCCGGTTGACGACCTGGCCAGGCGGGGCCGACGAGGTCCTGGGTGTGACGGTCGGGCACGGGGTCCCCACCACCTGGGAGTAGTCGCGCCCTCTGGGCGCCGTCGGCGCCTCGGTCTAGGGTCGGGTCATGAGCAACCCGCGCGCCGGCCAGCCCGCCGAGCCCTCCGACCTCGTCGACGTCGCCCACCTCGTGACGGCCTACTACACCGGACGTCCGGACCCGGCAGAGATCGGCCAGCGGGTGGCCTTCGGCACCTCCGGCCACCGCGGCAGCAGCCTGGACACGGCCTTCAACGAGGCCCACATCCTGGCGACCACCCAAGCCATCTGCGACTACCGGCGCGAGCAGGGCACCGACGGACCGCTCTTCCTCGGGCGCGACACCCACGGGCTCTCCGAGCCCGCCTGGGCGACCGCGATCGAGGTGCTCGCGGGCAACGACGTGACCGTGATGGTCGACGACCGCGACGGCTACACCCCCACCCCGGCGGTCTCCCACGCCGTCCTGCGCGCGAACCGCGGCAAGGCCAGCTCGGCGGGTGGTCTGGCTGACGGCATCGTCGTCACGCCGTCGCACAACCCGCCTCGTGACGGTGGTTTCAAGTACAACCCGCCGCACGGTGGGCCGGCCGACAGCGACGCCACCGGGTGGGTCGCCGACGCGGCGAACGCCTACATCGAGGCCGACCTGGCCGGCGTGCAGCGGGTGCCGTTCGCGCGTGCCCGGGCCGCTGCGACGGCGTACGACTTCCTCGGCACCTACGTCGACGACCTGCCCGCCGTGCTGGACCTCGACGTGGTCCGCGACGCCGGCGTGCGCATCGGCGCCGACCCGCTGGGCGGCGCAGCCGTGCACTACTGGGGCGAGATCGCCGAGCGTCACCGTCTCGACCTCACCGTGGTCAACCCACTCGTCGATCCCACCTGGCGCTTCATGACGCTGGACTGGGACGGCAAGATCCGCATGGACTGCTCCTCGCCCTCGGCGATGGCCTCGCTCATCGGCAGCAAGGACGCCTTCCAGATCGCCACCGGCAACGACGCCGACGCCGACCGGCACGGCATCGTCACCCCCGACGGCGGGCTGATGAACCCCAACCACTTCCTGGCCGTGGCCATCCAGTACCTCTACGGCGGTGCTCGCCCCGACTGGCCCGACGGAGCGGCCATCGGCAAGACGCTGGTGTCGTCGTCGATGATCGACCGGGTGGCCACCTCGCTGGGACGCACCCTGCGGGAGGTGCCGGTGGGCTTCAAGTGGTTCGTGCCCGGGCTGCTCGACGGGTCGGTGGCGTTCGGGGGCGAGGAGTCCGCCGGTGCATCGTTCCTGCGTCGCGACGGTTCGGTGTGGACGACCGACAAGGACGGCATCCTGCTGGCCCTGCTGGCCTCGGAGATCCAGGGCCGCACCGGACGTTCGCCCAGCGAGCACTACGCGGACCTCACCGAGCAGCACGGTGCCCCCGCCTACGCCCGCGTCGACGCCCCCGCCGACCGCGAGCAGAAGGCCAAGCTCGCCAAGCTCGCTCCCGAGGACGTCACCGCCACCGAGCTGGCGGGGGAGGAGATCACCGCGAAGCTCACCGAGGCGCCCGGGAACGGCGCCAAGGTCGGCGGTCTGAAGGTGACCACCGAGAGCGCGTGGTTCGCCGCGCGGCCGTCGGGCACCGAGGACGTCTACAAGATCTATGCCGAGTCCTTCCGAGGCGCCGACCATCTCGCCGAGGTGCAGGAGGCGGCGCGCGAGGTCGTCTCGGCGGCCCTGGGGGGCTGAGCTCGGCGGCTCGTCCTGGCCGGAGGCGGCAGCCGGACGGAAACCTGTTGGAACCGCATGTCGGCGCGTGGCACGCTCGAGGTCCGAGCACGTCCCACCAGCGGCAGGAGCACATGATGGCCGAGGTCGACGACAACGAAGGCACCCCCGATCACGACGACCTCAAGGCCAAGATGCGCGAGGCCCTGGAGCGCAAGCAGAGCCACGCCAGCGGCGTCGACGAGCACGGGCACAAGAAGGAGAAGGGTCACGGTCCTGACACCCACGGTCCTCTCGGGGGCGTGCACATGCACCGACGCAAGGCGGGTGGAGGCGGCGCCTGACCGACGTCGGCCGTTCACCTATGCTGCGGGCTCATCCGCGGTGAGGAGAACGACGTGACCGTCGAGGACGTGTTCTTGCACATCGGCCCGCACAAGACGGGGACGACGTACGTGCAGCGGGTGCTGAAGCGGAACCCGAGCGCGCTGGACCGGGACGGCGGGCTGCTGCCGCTCGGGGCCTACGTGCCCCAGCGCGACGCGGTCGAGGAGCTGCTGGCCGTGGTGCGGGGCATCCGATCGCCGCGGTGGGTGCCCGACCTGGTCGGCACCCCGGAGTGGGACGAGCTGGTGGCGCGGACCCTGGCGTGGCACGGCTCCGGCAGTCGTTCCTTCGCCGTCATCTCGGTGGAGCAGCTCGACCGCAGCGACGAGGCGATGGCGACGGTGGTCGCCGAGGCGTTCGCTGCCACCCGCCTCCACGTCGTCTACACCGCCCGCGACCTCAGCCTCGTCCTGCCCGCGCTGTGGCACACGCGCACCCGCAACGGCGCCCACGACTCGTGGGACGACTTCCTCCGCCCGCTGCGGGAGGCGCCCGACAGCGACGGGTGGACCTGGGAGACCGAGGGGCAGGACCCCTACCGCACCCTGTCCATGTGGGCGGAGGTGGTGCCCCGCGACCGGATCCACCTCGTGACGGTGCCGCGCCCGGGCACGGCCCCGGACCTGCTGTGGCGTCGGTTCGGCTCGGTGCTGGGTCTCGACGTCGACGCCTACGAGCTGCTCGAGGGCTACGCGAACCCGTCCCTGGGGGTGGCCGAGGTGGAGCTGCTGCGCCGGCTCAACGCCGCGTCCCGCTCGGAGATCAGCTTCGACACCTACAACCAGTGGGTCCGACGTGTCGTGGTCCGCGGGACGCTCGACAAGCGGCAGGCCCAGCAGCGCTACGCCCTCGGCGCCGAGGACCACCGATGGGTGCGGGAGCACTCGCTCGCGGTCGTGGAGCGGCTGATCGGCAGCGGCTTCGACATCGTCGGCGACCTGCAGGAGCTGGTGCCCTCCGAAGACGGCCCGTCGCACCCCTCGCCCGCCGAGGTCCGCGCCGAGGACGTCCTCGACGTCGCCGTGGAGGCCCTGGCCGCACTGGTGATCGACCTCGACCGGAGCGGGACGCCCCCGCCCCCGCCCAAGCGCGGCCGGGGCCAGGGGCGAGGGCAGAGGCAGAGGTAGGGACCGGGCAGGGGGGCCACGGGTGAGGTTTCCCACCCGCCGACCCGGTTCCCGCCCCCGGCGTCGTCTTGGCAGGATGACCTCCGCCCCCCCAGCCCCGCCCAGACCAGCCCTGCTTAGCCCCGCCCCGCCCCGCCCCGCCCAGACCAGGAGACAGCATGCAGTTCGGCCGCAGCTACGAGGAGTTCGAGGTCGGCGCGACCTACAAGCACTGGCCCGGCAAGACCGTCACCGAGTTCGACGACCACATGTTCTGCCTGCTGACGATGAACCACCACCCGCTGCACCTCGACCGGCACTACGCCGAGGAGACGACCCAGTTCGCCAGGAACGTGGTGGTCGGCAACTACGTCTACTCGATCCTGCTCGGCATGTCGGTGCCCGACATCTCCGGCAAGGCGATCGCGAACCTCGAGATCGAGTCGCTGCGCCACGTCGCCCCCACCTTCCACGGCGACACCCTGTACGGCGAGACGCGGGTGCTCGACAAGTGGGAGTCGACGTCCAAGGACGACCGGGGCGTGGTCCACGTCGAGACCGTCGGCTACAACCAGGACGGCAAGGTCGTGTGCATCTTCCGCCGCAAGGTGATGGTGCCCAAGGACAGCTACCTCGAGGCGCGCGGCGGCGAGCAGCCCGGACGTCCGGTGCCGCAGCCGGACAAGAACTGGCCCGGGCCCGAGGCATCCTGAGCCGACAAGGGGCAGCGCTGGCGGCGGCGTGGGGGCAGGATGTCCCCATGGCTACTGAAGGCACGGAGCTCTGGCTGGTCCGGCACGGCGAGACCGAGTGGAGCCGCAACGGCAAGCACACGTCGGTGACCGACCTCCCGATGACCGAGGAGGGTGAGCGGGTGGCCCGGGGGCTGCCTGACAAGCTCGCCGGGGTGGAGTTCGACCTGGTGCTCACCAGCCCACGGCTCCGGGCTCGGCGTACCTCCGAGCTGGCAGGGTTCGGCGAGGCCGAGGTCGACGAGGACCTGGTCGAGTGGGCCTACGGGGACTACGAGGGCATCACGACTCCCGAGATCCGGGAGACCGACCCCGGTTGGTCGGTCTGGACCCACCCCACGCCGAACGGCGAGAGCGCCGACGAGGTCGCGGAGCGGCTCGACCGTGTGGTGGAGCGGGCGCGCGGCGTCGACCGCGCCCTGGTCTTCAGCCACGGGCACGCGCTGCGGGCGCTGGCCGCCCGTTGGCTCGGTCAGCCCGTCGGACTCGGCCGCTACCTCTACCTGGACACCGCCACGACCAGCGTCCTCGGCCTGGACCGTGGCTCGCCGGTCGTCATCCGTTGGAACGCCTGACGTCCGGGAGCACGTCCCAGGCGGTGAGGGCCTCGAGCAACCCGTCGACGCAGGGCAGGTCGGCGAGCTGCTCGGCGTCCACCCAGCGCACCTCGTCGGCGTCGTCGCCGGCGCGGACCGCCTCGGGGTCGGCGCCGACCGCCACGCTCGCGACGTGGTCGTCGATGACGAACACCTCGCCGTTCGGACCGGCGCGTTCGACGGTGCCGGCCAGCCTCTCGACGACGACGTGCAGACCGGTCTCCTCGTGCGTCTCGCGCACCGCCGCACCGGCGGTCGTCTCGCCCGGTTCCACCCGACCGCCGGGAACCGACCAGAGCCCGCGGGCGGGCTCGGTGCCGCGCCGGATCAGCAGGATCCGGCCTCGCGCGTCCCGGACGACGGCTCCGGCGCAGGCCACGCGTACGACGTCCACCCGGTCAGGGTAGGCCGACCGGGCCCGTCGGAGCGGGAGGGCCGGGACGGGGCGGGCACCGCCGCCCCCCCGACCCCCCGAGGACCCCCGAGGACCCCCCGAGGACCCGGAGGGCCATTGACGACGGTGAGTTCCAGCGGCCACCGTTGACCCATGTCGCTGCGACCGGAGTGCCCGCGGTGCCATCAGCCGCCACTCGGGGAGGGCGAGGACTGGCGGTGCCCGACCCACGACGTGCTGGCCCCCTTGTGGCGGACGGCCGGCGCGGACTACGACGCGTTCGCCTCCTACCTCCAGCTGTCCGAGGGATTGGCGACCTGGCTGCCCTGGCCGCTTCCGCCGGGTTGGCAGGTGACCGACTTCGGCTGCGTCCACGGGGCCGATGGCCCTCGAGCGGCCGTGGTCGGCGTCGTCGGGGCGACCGACCCCGAGGGCGTCGTCGAGCTGTCCGTGGTGACCGAGGAGCCGGGGGTGGGACTGGGGGCACGTGTCGGCGGCGTGGACCAGGAGGACCCGGGTCGCGAGGCCGGCGTCGGGACGCCCCTGCTCAAGGTGAGGGTCGACGGCAACGCCGTGCCGCTGTGGTCGCTGAGCCTGCCCGCGGACGACGCCCTGCTCGACCGGGCCGTGCTGGTCGGCGAAGCCGCCGGTCGGTGGCTGTGGGTGGTGGTGCGGCCCGCCTCGGCCGTCCTGCTGCTGCCGGACCTTCCGGAGCTGCTCGACGTCTCGGGGCTGGGGCCCGAGCTCGTGGCCCTGCCGTTCGGCGTGGTGCCTCCGGCCTGGTGAGGCGACACGTCCTGTGCCGCGACTAGCCTGACCCGGTGCGCATCGACCTCCACACCCACACCGATCGCTCCGACGGCACCGTCACGCCGCGGCAGCTGGTGCGCGAGGCCGCCGCGGCCGGGCTCGACGTGCTGGGGCTGACCGACCACGACACCGCGACCGGGTGGGACGACGCCCGCGACGAGGCGGACGCGGCCGGGATCCGGTTGATCGAGGGCATGGAGATCAGCTGCCGGTACGCCGGACGCAGCGCCCACCTGCTCGGCTACCTGCCCGACCCGACGTACGTGCCCCTGGTGGCGGCCCTCGACGAGGTGCTGCGTGGGCGGGACGAGCGGATGCCACGCATCGTGGCCCGGCTGCAGGAGCTGGGCCACCCGATCACCGAGGAGGAGGTCGTGGCGGAGTCCCGCGGTGCGGCCGCTCTCGGCCGGCCCCACATCGCCGACGTGCTGGTCGGTCACGGGAGCGTCGCCAGCCGCGACGAGGCCTTCGACCTGCTGCTGTCGCCTGGCCGGCCGGCGTACGTCGCTCGTGACGCGGCCGACCTGGTGGAGATGATCGGCCTGGTGCGCGACGCCGGTGGGGTGTCGGTGCTGGCCCACCCCTGGGGCCGGCACGGCAACGACGCGCTGGGGCACGACGGCTTCGCCGCGCTCCAGGAGGCGGGTCTGGTCGGGATCGAGGTCGACCATCAGGACCACGACGACGCTCAGCGGGAGGGGCTGCGCGCCATCGGTCGCGACCTCGACCTGGTGAGGACCGGGTCCAGCGACTACCACGGCACCGGCAAGGTCGACCACGACCTCGGCTGCAACACCACGGCGCCGGACCAGCTCGATCGTCTGCTCGCCGCCGCCGAGCAGGCCCGCTCGGCGGTCCCGGGGGGATGACCCGGCGGACCGGTCGGAACGGTCGGCGGGGTTACTTGCGGCCGAGCGACTGGAAGCGCGCCTGGAGCCCGGCGGGGGTGTACTTCGCGACGTTCGCCAGCACCTTGTAGCGGACGTCGGGGACCGAGATCGAGCGTCCCTTCCCGAAGTCCCTCAGGGCAGCCTCGACCAGCGGGTCCACCTCGAGCCACATCCAGCTCGGCGCGGAGTCGCGGCTGACGTCGATCCGCTCGTGGAACTCGGTCTTGGTGAAGCCGGGCAGGAGCGCCATCGTGCGCACGCCGCGGTCGCGATAGGTCAGGTCAGCCCACTGCGAGAGCTGGGTGACGTAGGCCTTCGCCGCGGAGTAGGTGCCGCGCGGCAGGTAGCCCGCGACGCTCGAGACGTTGATGACCCCGCCGTGCCCGCGGGCCACCATCGCCTTGAGCGCGGCGTGGGTGAGGCGCAGGACGGCGGTGACCAGGACGTCGAGCATCTGCTGCTCGACCTCGACGTCGTTGTCGAGGAAGCCGTGCTTGAGACCGAAGCCGGCGTTGTTGACCAGCAGGTCGACCGGGCGAGCCGGGTCGGAGACGCGGGCCTCGACGGCGGCGAGCTGGTCGCGGTCGGCCAGGTCGGCGACCATCACCTCGACGTCCACGCCGTGCTCGCGGCGCAGCTCGCCGGCGACCTCCTCGAGGCGGTCGCGGTTGCGCGCCACCAGGACGAGGTCGTCCCCACGGGCGGCCAGATGCTGGGCGAAGGACAGACCGATGCCCGCAGTGGGGCCGGTGACCAGAGCAGTACGACGCGACATGCCCCGAGCATTCCATGGACGCTGCGCGTCCCAGGCAGGAGCCTCGGGCAGAATGCTGAGCATGAGCACCGTACTCGCGATCGCGAACCAGAAGGGCGGCGTCGCCAAGACGACGACCGTGGCGTCGTTGGGTGCGGCCCTCGCCGAGCGCGGCCAGCGCGTCCTCCTCGTCGACCTCGACCCCCAGGCCTGCCTGACCTTCTCCCTCGGCATCGACCCCGAGGACCTCGACCTCTCCGTGCACCACGTGCTCACCAAGGGGCTCGACCCGACCGAGGTCATCGTCACCACCGAGGAGGGCATCGACCTCCTCCCGGCGACTATCGAGCTCGCCCGCGCCGAGGCCGACCTGTTGACCCGCACCGGTCGCGAGTACGTCATCCGCGGCGCGATCGAGGAGCTCCCGGAGTACGACTGGGTGCTGCTGGACTGCCCGCCCTCGCTGGGCGTGCTGACGGTCGCGGCGCTCACGGCAGCCACCGGCGTGCTCATCCCGCTGCAGTGTGAGACGTTGTCGCACCGCGGGGTCGGGCAGCTGCTCGACACCGTGCACGACGTACGCCGCTTCACCAACCGCGACCTCGAGGTCTGGGGGGTGCTGCCCACCCTGTTCGACGGCCGCACGAACCACGCCCGCGCCGTGCTGGACAACATCTCCGAGGCCTACTCGCTCGACGTCGTCGAGCCACCCATCCCGAAGTCGATCCGGTTCGCGGAGGCTCCGGCGGCCGGGCAGTCGATCCTGACGACGACCCGCAAGCACCGCGGGGCCGACGCCTACCGTGAGGTGGCCGGCAACCTCCTGGCCAAGCAGAAGGCCGGATCGGCCTCATGACGAGCGCGGTGGCCGTGCGTCGAGGGCGTGTCCTCGCCGCCGCCTCGGCCGCACTCGTGACCGGCACCGCCATCGTGGGTGCGCTCATCGGCGTGGGCGGCCCGACGAGCAGCGGCGCCTACGCTGCTGCTCCGCCGCCGGCCGGGATGACGCGGACCGACGACGCCACCGCCGAGGGCGCAGCCGGTGTCCGGCCCGACCAGGGCGGCCCTCAGCTGGAGACGAGTCCGGAGTCGTTCCAGCCCGATCAGCCCCCGCTCGCCGTACCGGCGGACAGCGGGTCCGGGCGTCGCGTCGTGTTCGACATGAGCGAGCAGCACGTGTGGCTGGTGCGTGAGAGCGGCGTGGCTGCTCGGAGCTACCCGGTCTCGGGCAGCATCTACGACAACCTCGCACCGGGCACGTTCGAGGTCTACGGCCGTTCGGAGCAGGCCTATGCCTTCGACGGATCCGGGTCGATGCGCTACATGGTGCGCTTCACCCAGGGCGACAACGCGGCCATCGGCTTCCACGACATCCCGATCGACGACGACGGGCGCAAGGTGCAGACCAAGGCCGAGCTGGGGACGCCGTTGAGCCACGGCTGCATCCGCCAGTGGCCCGACGACGCCAAGGCGCTGTGGAAGTTCGCGCCCCTCGGCACCACGGTCGTCGTCACCGCCTGAGCGTGGGTCAGTCGCTGGTGCTGGCGGTGGCCGGGTCGGCCGAGGCTCCGGCGGAGCCTGAGCTGCGGCGGCGGCTGCGCTTGCGCGGCGGACGGTCGGCCGAGCCCTCGGCCGCCGGGGTCGACGGCACGGGGGCCGAGGAACCGGACGCGGCGGCGGAGTCGCCGGTGGCGGCGGCCCCGTCGACCGGCTGACCGTTGCGCGTGCGGCTCCGGCTCCGGCTGCGTGAGCGTGCCGGGCGTTCGCCACCCGAGGTGCTGTCCGACCCCGATCCGCCGTCCCGACCTCCCGAGCGCCCACCGGACGAACCGGACGAGCCACCCGAACGGCCGCCGGAGCGACCGCCGTCGCGGCCGGAGGAACCCGAGCCGCTCCGGGCCTTGATCGTCGTACCGGGGGTCTCCACCGGAGGGCCGACCCGGCTCGTGGCGTCCTTGGGGATGCCGAGGTCGTGGAAGAAGTGCTCGGAGGTCGAGTAGGTCTCGGCCAGCTCCTCGAAGGGCAGGCTCAGCGCCTTGTTGATGACCTTCCAGCGCGTCACGTCGGCCCAGTCGACGAACGTGATCGCGACACCGGTGGCGCCGGCGCGGCCGGTGCGGCCGATCCGGTGCACGTACGTCGAGTCGTCCTCGGGGCAGTTGTAGTTGATGACGTGCGTGACGTTCTGGACGTCGATGCCGCGGGCGGCCACGTCAGTGGCCACGAGCACACGCACCTTGCCCTCACGGAACTTCGCCATCGCCTTCTCGCGGGCGACCTGCGCCATGTCACCGTGCAGCGGCGAGGTCGGGAACCCGCGCTCAGCGAGGTCGTCGGCCACGCGCTGCGCCTGGCGCTTGGTGCGGGTGAAGCAGATGGTCAGCCCTGAGTTCTCCGCCTGGAGGATGCGGGCGAGCATCTCGACCTTGTCCAGGTCGTGCACCTGGTAGATGAACTGCGCGGTCGCCGGCACCATGTGGGTCTCGGCCGAGGACTCGGCGCGGATGTTGACCGGGTGGCGCATGTGGGTGCGAGCCAGCGACACGATCGCGCCCGGCATGGTGGCCGAGAACAACATCGTCTGCCGGGTGGCGGGCGTCCTGGACAGGATCCGCTCCACGTCGGGCAGGAAGCCCAGGTCGAGCATCTCGTCGGCCTCGTCGAGGACGAGGACCTTCACGTGGGAGAGGTCGAGCGCGCCACGGTTGGCCAGGTCGAGCAGGCGACCCGGGGTGCCGACGACGACCTCGACACCGGCCTTGAGGGCGTCGAGCTGCGGCTCGTAGGGCATGCCGCCGTAGATCGTGAGGATGCGGGTGCCGCGGTCGGCGGCAGCGACCTTGAGGTCGTTCGCCACCTGCACGGCCAGCTCACGCGTCGGGGCCACGACGAGCGCCTGCGGCTTGTCGGGCGCGGCGAGGTCCTCGTGGTCGGGGTCGTGCGGGGCCACGGTGCGCTGCAGCAGCGGGATGCCGAACGCCAGCGTCTTGCCGGTGCCGGTGCGCGCCTGGCCGATGAGGTCGGTGCCGAGGAGAGCGACGCTCAGCGTCATCTCCTGGATCGGGAAGGGAGTCGTGATTCCGCCGCGCTCGAGGGCGTCGGCGATCTCGGGGAGGACCCCGAGGTCTCTGAAGGTGGTCAGGATCTTTGCCTTCGTCTCTTGAAAGTGTCACCTCATGGTATCGGTAGGGTGCCCCCATGACCGAACTGTCGCCCGAGGGGGCTGTCCCACCGGGCGCGTCGTCCGGCTCCGCGAGCTCCGTGGCGTTGCAGGACCCGGTGTACAAGGAGGCGGTCATCGACCTCCTCGGCGCCATCGCGTACGGCGAGATCACGGCCTTCCAGCGCCTCGCTCAGGATGCCTCGACGGCCCCGCTGCTGCGGGACAAGGCCGAGCTGGCGCGCATGGCCTCGCGCGAGCTCGGGAACTTCGAGCGCCTCTGCGACCACCTCGAGCAGCTCGGCGCGGACCCGATCGTGGCGATGGAGTCGTTCGTGGAGGCCTTCGACGCCTTCCACGTGCGTACGGCGTCCTCGGACTGGCTCGAGGGGCTGGTGACGGCCTACGTCGGGGACGGGTTGGCGGCGGACTTCTACACCGAGATCGCGGCCTTCCTCGACGCCGACACCCAGCGGGTGATCATCGAGAACCTCCGCGACACCGGCAACGCGGCCTTCGTGGTCGACCGGGTGCGCGCGGCCATCGCCGAGGACCACCGGGTCGGCGGCCGCCTCGCGCTGTGGGGTCGGCGCCTCATGGGGGAGGCGCTCACCCAGGCCCAGCGGGTCGCGGCGGAGCGGGACGCGTTGACGGCGCTGCTGGCCGGCGGCGTCGACCGCCCGGGCATGGACCTGGCCGCGATCAGCAGGCTCTTCACCCGGCTGACCGAGAACCACACCGCCCGGATGGAGTCGCTGGGTCTGGCTCCCTGAGCGGTCGGCGGGTCTCGACGACGGGCGCTGCGCGCCCCGCTCGACCACCGAAGTGGGTCAGGAGCGGAACCCGACCTGGCTCGACGAGGGTGACCCGAGCTCGACGTACGCGAGCTTGTCGGTCGGCACGATGACGCGGCGGCCCTTGCTGTCGGTGAGGGCGAGCACCGAGGTCTCACCGCTGAGGGCGGCGCTGACGGCCTTCTCGATGTCGTCGCTCGAGTCCTGGCTGTCGATGACGAGCTCGCGGTTCGCGAACTGCACCCCGATCTTGACCTCCACCGGTGACCTTCTCTCGTTGTCGTGCGCGTCTGGGGGGCGACCGGCGGGGCCGGCACGCGACCCGTCAGGGCCGTTGTCCACCCTACGGTGCCAGGTGGTGCCGCCCGAGCCCAGGACGTTCGCTGCAGGCGGACGGAGGGTCAGGGTTGCTCGTCGGCGCGCGGGAAGCGGCTGATGCCACGCCACGCCAGGCCGGCCACCAGCGTGGCGGCGTCGGACTGGTCGATCTCGCCGCCCTCGGCCAGCCAGTAGCGCGCGCTGACCTGGGCCATACCCACCAGGGAGACCGCCAGCAGCCGGGAGGCCTCGGGCGAGAGCCCGGTGTCCTCGCTGATGACGTGGGTGATCTCGTCGGCACAGACCGAGGTGACGCGGTCGACCTGGGCGCGCACGGCGGGCTCGTTGGTCAGGTCGGACTCGAAGACGAGCCGGAAGGCGCCCTGGGCGTTCGCGACGTAGTCGTAGAACACCTGCATGGTGGCGATGACGCGCAGCTTGTTGTCCGTGGTCGAGGCCAGCGCTTCCTTGGTGGCGTCGATGATCCGGTCCGAGGACTGCTCGAGGAGCGCGAGGTAGAGGTCGAGCTTGCCGGGAAAGTGCTGGTAGAGCACCGGCTTGGAGACGCCTGCCCGTTCGGCGATGTCGTCCATGGCGGCGGAGTGGTAGCCCTGGGCCACGAACACCTCGAGGGCGGAGTCGAGCAGCTGGGCGCGCCGTGCCTTGCGCGGCAGGCGGCCGCCTCGGGGACGCATCTGGTCTGTGTCGCTCACGCGGCGAGCCTACTCTGCGGTAACGCCGGACCGCCGTATCGGATCATGAGACCTTGCGCGCGTTCCCGACCCGGGTCGGGAACATGAGGCACGTCGCCGCTGTTGTCACGGTGATCGCACCCGACGTCTGAGGAGTAGATGTGCCCGCAGTGTCCTTCCCGCCCCTGGTGGAGCCGGCAGCCGAGCTCACCATCGACGAGGTACGCCGATACAGCCGCCACCTGATCATCCCCGACGTCGGGATGACGGGCCAGAAGCGGCTGAAGAACGCCAAGGTCCTCGTGATCGGCGCCGGCGGCCTCGGCTCTCCCGCACTGCTCTACCTGGCCGCGGCTGGTGTGGGCACGCTCGGGATCGCGGAATTCGACGAGGTCGACGAGTCGAACCTCCAGCGCCAGATCATCCACGGGCAGAGCGACATCGGCCGGCCCAAGGCCGAGTCGGCGCGCGACTCCATCAAGGAGACCAACCCGCTCGTCGACGTGATCGTGCACAACGAGCGGCTCGACAACGACAACGTGCTCGAGATCTTCGCCGACTACGACCTGATCGTCGACGGCACCGACAACTTCGCGACCCGCTACATGGTCAACGACGCGGCGTACTTCCTGAACAAGCCCTACGTCTGGGGCTCGATCTACCGCTTCGACGGTCAGGCGTCGGTCTTCTGGCCGACCGCGGAGGGTGTCGACGCCCCCTGCTACCGCTGCCTCTACCCCGAGCCGCCCCCGCCGGGGATGGTGCCGTCGTGCGCCGAGGGCGGCGTGCTGGGCGTGCTGTGCGCCAGCATCGGCTCGATCCAGGTCAACGAGGCCATCAAGCTGCTGGCCGGCATCGGGGAGCCGCTGGTCGGCAAGCTGATGATCTACGACGCCCTCGAGATGGAGTACCGCAAGCTGCGCGTCCGCAAGGACCCCAGCTGCGCGTTGTGCGGCGACAACCCGACCGTCACCGAGCTCATCGACTACGAGACCTTCTGCGGAGCGATCAGCGAGGAGGCTGTGGACGCGGCGGCCGACGCCACCATCTCGGTGAGCACCCTCGAGCACTGGCTCAAGGAGCGCGAGAACGGCGACCGTGACTTCGTGCTGGTCGACGTCCGGGAGCCCAACGAGTACGAGATCAACAAGATCCCCGGCTCGGTGCTCATCCCCAAGGGCGACTTCCTCAACGGCTCCGCCCTCGAGCAGCTGCCCTCGGACAAGCAGGTCGTCATGCACTGCAAGTCCGGTGTGCGGTCGGCCGAGACGCTGGCGATCGTGAAGGGTGCCGGCTACGCCGACGCCGTGCACGTCGGCGGCGGCGTCGTGGCGTGGGTCAACCAGATCGACCCGTCGCAGCCGACGTACTGACGACACCGCCGCGAGCCGGCCGGCAGCGCGGCGCCGGTCCGTTCCCCCGAAAGGGGAGGGTCGAAAGTCCCGCGGGGCAGTAACCGTGGCGGGGGTCACTCGTTGAGGCGAGTGACACCCCGCCCGCTCCGAAGGAGACACATCCATGCGCACGCGCGTCCGCACCGCCCTCGCTGCCCTGTCCACCGCCGCTCTCTCGGCGGCCGCGTTCACCGCCACGAGCGCTCCCGCGGGCGCGGCCCCGACCTGGGCCCCGGCCGACAGTGCCGCCCTGCACCCCGGTGTGCAGGCCTACACCGACGGCGCGCAGTGCACCACCAACTTCGTCTTCACCGACAGCGCCGCCAACGTCTACCTCGGGTACGCCGCCCACTGCGCGGGCACCGGCGCGGCCACCGACACCAACGGCTGCGACGCCGGTTCTCTCCCGCTCGGCACCAAGGTCGAGTTCAGCGAAGGCGGCAGCCTCGTCTCCTCCGGCACCCCGCTCGGCACCGGCACGCTGGTCTACAGCTCCTGGCTGGCCATGCAGAAGGCCGGCACCACGGATGCGAACGCCTGCGAGTACAACGACTTCGCGCTGGTGAAGGTCGACCCGGCGTTCGTCGACGACGTGAACCCGTCGGTCCCGTTCTGGGGTGGCCCGGAGGCGCTCGAGTCCAACGGCACCACCGCAGGCGAGCAGGTCCACTCCTTCGGCAACTCGAGCCTGCGCGGCGGCATCGAGGCGCTCTCGCCCAAGCTGGGCAGCAGCCTCGGCACCACCGGCGGCGGCTGGAGCCACAGCGTCTACACCGTGACGCCCGGTGTCCCTGGGGACTCCGGCAGCGCCTTCCTCGACGCCGACGGCAACGCCCTGGGCACCCTGTCCACGTTGGCGATCGCGCCGGTGGCCGGCAGCAACGGCGTCGGTGACCTGAGCCACGAGCTCTCCTTCGCGCAGGCGAGCTCGGGGATCAGCGGGCTGCAGCTGGCCCTGGGCACGGAACCCTTCAGCCCGATCCTCTGACCACCCCTCCCGACCGGCCCGCAGGTCCGTCTGGCGATCCGCCGGACGTGACCTACGGGCCGGCTCGTCGTTGGACGACCATGCGAGCCACCACACTGCGCGCCGCTGCGGCGCTCCTCCTCGGGACCTCGCTCGCCGTCGTCGCTCCCGGCGCTGCGAGCACCTCCTCGGCCGCCCCCCGCTGGGCGCCGTTCGACACGGCGACGATCACCCCGGGCGTGCAGATGTACACCGCCGGAGCCCAGTGCACCGCCAACTTCGTCTTCACCGACCGTCGCGACCGCGTCTACGTCGGTTACGCGGCTCACTGCGCGGGCAAGGGTGAGGCGACCGACACCAACGGCTGCGACACCGACTCGCAGCCCCTCGGCACGCGCGTCCGCTTCGCCAGGAACGGCAGCGTCGTCGACGCGGGCGAGACGGTGGGGCGCGGGCGCCTCGTCTACAGCTCGTGGCGGACGATGCGGGCCCGCGACACGAAGAGCGGCGCCGCCTGCAACTTCAACGACTTCGCCCTGGTGCGCGTCGACCGCGACGACCGACACTCGGTGAACCCGAGCCTGCCCTACTACGGCGGCCCCACCGGGGTCCGCGCGCGTGGGCTCGCCGCCGGCGACCCCGTCTACAGCTACGGGAGCTCATCGCTGCGCGGAGGGGCGGAGGGGTTCGGTCCCAAGTCCGGCACCCTCGTCGAGGAGCACCCGAGCGGCTGGTCGCACACCGTCTACACCGCCACCCCGGGCATCCCCGGCGACTCCGGCAGCGGCTTCGTCGACGCCAACGGTCGCGCGTTCGGCACCCTGTCCACCGTTGCGCTCGCGCCCCTGCCGGCGTCGAACGGCGTCAGCGACCTGAGGCGGGCCCTCGACTACGCCCAGCGATTCTCCGGCATCCCGGGGCTGCGGCTGGTCCAGGGCACGCGGGACTTCGACGCCCCCCTCGGCTGAGCGCGGCTAGCCTCGGGGTCGTGGACGCCGAGGAGTACGCCGAAGCCGTCCTCGCGCTGGTCGAACAGGTCCCGCCCGGCCGCGTCACGACGTACGGCGCCGTGGCCGATCTCCTGGGGCGAGGTGGACCCCGTCAGGTCGGCAACGTGATGGCGACCCACGGTGGGGGTGTGCCCTGGTGGCGGGTGATTCGCGCCGACGGCACCGTGCCACCGCACCTGGGCCCCGAGGCCCTTCAGGAGTGGTGGGCGGAGGGCACCCCGCTGCGGCCGTCGGGCCGGGTCGACGTCACGGTGGCGTTCTGGTCACCGACTCCTGAGACGCCGGGCGACGACGCCTGACGCGTGCGGGGTGGGCCGGCCTCAGGCGGGTGACGACTCCAGCGTGGTGAGGGCGATGAGCGCGCCGAGCACGAGTCCGGCACCGGTGCTGCGTCGCACCGAGGTCATGAGGTCGAGCGACTGCGTGGTCAGCTCGTCGTTGTTGTTGGCCAGTCCCAGCAGCAGGGAGCGGAACTCGGGCACGCCCTCACCCCGGGCCGCGCAGCCCAGCAGCGTCGCCGACAGGGGTGTGGTGCGCTCCGACGCAGTGAGCGCGACCGCGCTGCGCACGACCGGCAGGGCGGGGTGACGGCTGGAGACCGCGGCCGCCAGCCACCCCGCGAGGACGTCGTCGCCGACCGGGCTCATGCCGGGGCCGACCCCGAGCAACGCGTCGGCGGCCGCCGGTTCGGCGCCCTCGAGGAGCTGCAGCGCCTCGGCCGGCAGCTGTGTCCGCGCGGCCTCGAGCCGTCCGTCGACCAGCGTGGTGAGCCTGGCCCCGCACAGGGCTGCGACGTCGGGGGCGAGCACGGGCACGGTGGTGTCGACGATGTTGGTGACCAGGACCTCGGTGTCGCCGAAGACCACGCCGCCGTCCTCGACGAGCGCGGTCGACCCCACCTCGACGACGGTGAGGGCCGGCAGCTGGGTGCGGACGCCGCAGGGGACCTGCACCGCCCGGGCGCCGAGCACCCCGAGGCAGAAGCCCTCGAGGTCGACGTACAGGGCGTTCGGGTCGGAGAAGAGCACCTGCGCCTCGCGCTGCGGGCCGGCGACGCGGCCCAGCACCCAGATGGAGGCCGAACCCACCACACGGTGGGCGATCGGGGGCGCGGAGGTCGTCACAGACTGACTCTAGAGCGCTCGTTCCTTCGGGGGACGGGTACCTCGACATGTCCGCTCCGAGCCCTGGGGCACGGCGGCGACTCCGTGCCCGCGCTGGACGTGTAGGTCAGCCGTCCTCGCCGACCGGGATGGCGAAGGAGTTGACGTCGATCTCGTCCTGCGCCACGACCTCGCAGCTGCCCTCGGGGATCTCGCAGGTGAGGAAGTCCAGCGTCACGACATCGGCGCCGCGGGGATTGTCGAGCTCGGCCAGCGAGCGGATCCCGAAGCCCCCGAAGGTGCCATCGTCGATCCACTGGCTCACGACCCAGTAGTCGTAGCCCGGGTTGGCCGGCTGTACGTCCTCACCGGTGGCGAGGTCGGTGACCACGAGCTCGTCGGCGTCCTCGAAGGAGACGTGGCTGCCGTCCGGCGAGATCTGTGCGTTGCCCGAGTGAGACACGACCAGCCCGTCGGTCAACGACGGGCCCACCCGCGATGCCGAGGAACCGCCGTTGTCGCGGCTGGCGTCGGAGACCAGGAGGCCGGCGCCGACGTCGTCGACACCAAGGGCGTACGCCTGGCCCATTCGTCGGGTCTCGCCCGTGGCGACGTCGGTGCGCACCAGCCCGTCCTCGTTGAACCAGGTGACGGCGCCGTCGTCGATGCCCACGACGGTCACCACGTCGGTGGCGTCGCGGAAGTAGGAGACGTCGGGGGGCGCGTCCGTGCCGGTGCGGAGGATCGTCGTGCCCTGCGCGGTGTCGAACACGGTGAGCGTGGGCTCCTTCCCGGGCTCGATCCAGGCCGCGAGCGACCCGGTGTCGTCGGAGGCGAGGTAGTGCCCGTCCCGCGACACGCGACCGATCTGGGTGCTCCCGCCACCCGCGGCGGGGGTGAACCGGACCTCGCCGGCTTCCGAGCTCCAGACGAACCCGTCGTCGGTGGGCACGTAGGACGTGACGACGCCGCCGGTGTCCAGCTCCACGTCGTGCTGGGGCAGGACGATGTCACCGTCGTGGGCGTAGCTCAGCGAGCGAGAGAGCGGCGCGGTGGTGCCTGCGGGGGTCGCCGGCCCCTCGCCGGAGGTGGTCGGGCCGTCGGTCGCCCCCGCGAGGACGACGGCGGCGACGGTGGCGGCGGCGAGGAGGCCGACGCCCGTGGCGCCGGCGACGCGTGTGACCCGGGTACGGCGAGCGCGGGCCTCACCCTCGGCGACGAGGCGGTCGAGGTCCAGGTCGGGGGCGCCAGCGCGCTCGGCGCGCTCGTGCAGGACGTCGGTGATCAGGGAGGTCATGTCAGGTCACCTTTCCGGCGGCGAGGAGGTCGAGGTCGGCGCCCAGGCGGTCACCGAAACGGAGGCGGAGCTTGGCCACCCCCTGGGAGATCTGGCTCTTCACGGTGCCGCGGGCACAACCCATGGCCTCGGCGATCTGGGCCTCGGAGAGGTCCTCGTAGAACCGCAGCACGAGGGCGGCGCGCTGGCGCGCCGGCAGGGCGAGCAGCTCGCGCCACACCAGGTCGCGCAGCTCGACGTCGTCGGCCGGGGCGGCGGTCTCGGGCAGGTGCTCGACGGGTCGCTCGCCGTACCACGCCTTGCGACGCTTCCAGGAGATCGCCGTCGTCACGATCGCCTTGCGCGTGTAGGGCTCAGCGCTGCTGACGTCGCGCAGTCGCGGCCACGCCACGTAGGTCTTCGTGAGGGCCTCCTGGAGGAGGTCCTGGGCCAGCCCGTGGTCGCCGACCATCAGGTAGGCGGTGCGGAAGAGCGCGCCCGAGCGCGCTGCGGCGAAGTCGGCGAACTCGTCGCGGTCCTGGTCGCTCATCGTCCCTCGTCCCCGGGGCCGGGTGGCCCCTTGCGAGGTTAGACGCGACGGGGCGCCCGTTTGGTTCAGGCGTCCGGTGGTGCGTCCGCCCTCGGGTCAGCCCCGGAACTGGCGCCGTACGAAGGGCAGCGTGTCCTCCAGCGACGCCTGCATGGTGCCGGAGTGGTCGGCCGGGTAGGTCCGGAAGGTCACCGGCTCACCGTTGGCCTCCAGGAGGGCGGCGTAGCGCGCTGTCTGGGCGTAGGGCACGTCGACGTCGGCCGCGCCGTGCGCCATGAAGACGGGGGTGTCGAAGCCGGACTCCGGCATCGCCATGTAGTCGGCCAGCTTCTCGTCGAGCCCCGGCAGCGTCGCCATCGGTGCCTCGAAGAGGGTGCTGATGAGCACCCCGTCCATGGTCTCGGCGAACTCCTCGTCGCACTGCACCTCGGCCAGGCCGACGTAGTGCTTGCCGGCTTCGGTCAGGATGCCGTTGATCCCGAGCTCGGGGTGGACGTCGCGCAGGCTCGCCACGATGTAGACGAGGTAGGCGTTGAGGTCGGCGGTCAACGGCGGGTCCTGGGGGCCGAGCAGCTTCACGTAGTCCTCGATGTAGGCCGGGGTGCCGGTTCCGACGGCGCCTCGGAAGTCGAGCTGCTTCCCGCCGTACGCCGAGGCGTGGCGCGCGGTGTAGACCGAAGCGCCGCCACCCTGGGACTGACCGATGGTGACCCACTCGTCGGACAGCCGCAGCCGCCTTTTCTTGTCAGCGGTGAAAGAACGCCCGGCCTTGACCATGTCGACGACGCTGTGGGCCTGGGCCTTGCCGTCGAGGTAGGGCATGAGGCCGGGCGTGCCCAGCCCGACGTAGTCGCTCGCCACGACGGCGTAGCCCTGTTTCATCCAGGTCCGCAGGTAGGACCAGTCGCGCTGCTTGAGCACCGGGCCGACCTCGGAGGGGGCGCACGAGTCGCCGAGACCCGAGATGCCGTGGGCCCACGACACCACCGGCCACCCGCCCTTCGGGGGCTGCCCGTGGGGGATGAAGACGGTGCCGGTGCTCCGGGCGCGGCGCTCGTGGGAGTCCTTCGTCGTGTAGGTGAGCTCGAAGGCGCGACTGGTGCTGCGCGGGATCCACAGGTCGCGGCGCAGCGGCGCCGAGCGGAGCACCGTGCCCGGTCGTGGGAGATCGGCAGAGGTGGCCGAGGCCGACGCTGCCGACGCTGCCGGCGCGGCCGGCGCGGCCGGCGCGGGAGCTGCGGTGGCGGCCGTGCCGACGGCGGGGGCGCCGGCGGTCAGCAGGACAGCGGCCAGCAGGACGGCGGCCAGGGCGGGCGTCACTCGGGGGAGCAGGGCGCGGCGCATGTGGTTCCTCTCGCGGGGGTCTCCTGCCCAACGATCCGTGGGTGGCTGCGTTACCCCGGGACGCGCGCCGGGGAGCGTGGTGTGGTCCCCCGTCCGGGAGAGTGGGGCCATGTCGCCCGTCGCCCTCGCCGCCCGCCTGCTGCTGGCCGTCTTCCTGCTCGTCGCGGGGGTGGGTCACCTGGTGAGCACCGAGGAGTTCCTGGGGCAGACCCCGGCCTTCCTGCCGTGGCGGGAGGGGATCGTGGTGGTGTCCGGTCTGGTGGAGATCGCCCTGGCGGTAGGCCTGGTGGCGCTGCGCGAGGAGCGGTTGGCCCGGTGGGGCTGGGTGGTGGCGATCTTCTTCGTGGCGGTCTTCCCCGGCAACGTGTGGCAGCTGGTCGACGCCTCCGACTCGTTCGGCCTCGACACGACCACCGGCCGCGTCGTACGCCTCTTCTTCCAGCCCGTGCTCGTGGCCTGGGCGCTGTGGTGCACCGGCGCCTGGACCTGGTGGCGCGCGCGACGCCCCGCGCGATCCCGTTGAGGAGGTTCACGCCGTCCTTCATACGTTCGGACGGTTCTGACGACGGAAGACCGTCCGGGCGTATGACGAACGCTCCACAGATCGTGTCCTGACCCTGGCGGGGCATCGCGGGTCCGCTGCAGGCTCGGCCGCATGCCCTTCGAGCCCCGCTGCCCGCCCGCTGCAGGCCTGGTGGTCCCGGCGCGGGTGGACCCGAGCGGGCGGCACGGGCCGACCAAGGCGCGTGCTGCTGGACCTCGGTGGCGTCGGGTCGCTCCCGGTCGGTACGTGCCCGCCGAGGTCGACTCGACCCGGCCCGAGCAGCGGGCGCTCGAAGCCGCCAGCCTGCTGCCGCCGGGCGGGGCAGTCACGGGTTGGGCGGCGCTGCGCCTCGCGGGTGCGGCGTACTTCGACGGGCGCACCGGCGGGTCGGCCGGGACCCGGCCGGTCCCGCTCGCACCCGGCTCGCGCCGGGGTATGCGCGCCCACGAGGGCGTCGCGTGGAGCTACGAGCTGTTCGGCCTGGAGGACGTCGTCACCCTGCAGGGAGTCCGGTGCCTCCACCCGCGGCGCGCACTGGTCGACGAGGTGCGCAGCCTCGAGCATCTCCGCGACCGGGTGGTGGCGATCGACATGGCCGTGGCGGCCGGAATCACGTCCCTGGGCCGAGTGACGTCGTACCTCGAGGGGGTCCCGTTGCGCCGGGCGGGCCGCGTGCACGAGGCCCTGTCCCTGGCGAGGGAGGGATCGCGCAGTCCGCGCGAGACGAGGTTGCGGCTCGTGTGGACCCAGGACGCAGGGCTCCCGGAGCCGTGGGTGAACCGACGTGTCGAGGACCTCGACGGGCACCTCATCTGCAACCCCGACCTGTTCGACGAGGAGGCGGGCACGGTGGTGGAGTACGACGGCGAGGAGCACCGCTCGGCCGCTCGCCACGACCACGACGTACGCCGGCAGGAGCGGTGCCGTCGCGCCGGGCTGGAGTACGTCGTCGTCACCTCGCGCGACCTGCACCGCCGGGAGGCCCTCATCGAACGCCTCCGGAGGTCGCGGGCACGGTCGCGTTTCGCCGCCGTCGGTGACCGGGCGTGGCGTCTCGCGCCGGTGCCGGCGCGCAGCCTCGACGACGAGCTCGACGAACGCGAGTGGCGCAGCGAGGAGCTCTGGCGGGCACGCGGCTTACGAGTCGTGCCGTGGTGAGCCTCGTCATACGTGCGGACGGTTCTGGCGGCGAGAAACCGTCCAGGCGTATGACGAACCGGGTCCCGGGGGAGGGCCGGGTCAGCCGGTGGGGCAGGTGGCGGTGCCGGGCGGCAGCTCGGGGTGGATCGGGCCGTCGGTGTCGCTCAGCGCGCCACGCACGTCGACGCCACGCAGCACCGCCACCGCCTCGGCCAGGATCGACAGCGCGATCTCCGGCGGCGGGTCGGCACCGATCGCGATACCGGCGGGGCCGTGGACGCGCTCGAGGTCGGCCTCGGTGACGCCGTCGGCCAGCAGCCACTCGCGGCGTCGCGCCTGCGTGCGGCGCGACCCCATCGCCCCGAGGTACGTCGATCCCGGTGCGAGAGCGGCCAGGGCTGCCTTGATGGCCGGCCCGTCGACCTCGCTGTGGTGGCTGGTGACGACCACGGCATCGGCGTCGGGAAGCGCGGCGAGGGTCTCGGGCAGCTCGGTGGCGGCGCGGCACTCCCAGCCCAGGAGGCCGGCCATCGGGAGCAGGGCCTCGGCCACGGGGCCGTCCCCGACGACGAGCAGGGTGAGGGTGTCCGACATGGTGACCACGCTAGCCGCGATCGGTAGGTTTGCGGCAGAGCGCAACCGGGGCACGACGTACCCGGTCCTTCCCGGTGACCTCCGTCCCGGGCCCCGACGATGCACCGACGATGCACGAGGAGCAGCGATGCAGCAGGTACGTGGAGTGGTCGCCAAGGCGAAGGGTGAGCCGGTCACGGTCGAGACCGTGAACGTGCCGGACCCGGGGCCGGGCGAGGCCGTGGTGAAGATCCAGGCCTGCGGGGTGTGCCACACCGACCTGCACTACCGCGAGGGCGGCATCAACGACGACTTCCCGTTCCTGCTGGGCCACGAGGCCGCCGGCATCGTGGAGGCCGTCGGCGACGGTGTCACCAACGTGGAGCCGGGCGACTTCGTCGTCCTCAACTGGCGCGCGGTGTGCGGCGAGTGTCGCGCCTGCCAGCGCGGAGAGCCGCAGTACTGCTTCGCCACGTCCAACGCGACGGCGAAGATGACCCTCGAGGACGGCACCGAGCTGTCCCCGGCGCTGGGCATCGGGGCCTTCATCGAGAAGACGCTGGTCCACTCGGGGCAGTGCACCAAGGTCGACGCGGGTGCCGACCCCGCCGCTGTCGGTCTGCTCGGCTGCGGCGTGATGGCCGGCATCGGCGCGGCGATCAACACCGGTGCGGTGGGCCGCGGCAAGAGCGTCGCGGTCATCGGCTGCGGCGGGGTGGGCGCGGCCGCGGTCGCCGGATCCGCGCTGGCCGGGGCGGCGAGGATCATCGCGGTCGACCTCGACGACCGGAAGCTGGAGTGGGCCACCAAGCTCGGTGCCACCCACACCGTGAACAGCAAGGAGAACGACGCCGTCGAGGCGATCCAGGAGCTGACCGGGGGCTTCGGCGCCGACGTCGTCATCGACGCGGTCGGCCGACCCGAGACCTGGAAGCAGGCGTTCTACGCCCGCGACCTCGCCGGCACCGTGGTCCTGGTCGGGGTGCCGACCCCGGACATGAAGATCCCCGAGATCCCGCTCATCGACGTCTTCGGTCGCGGCGGCTCGCTGAAGTCGTCGTGGTACGGCGACTGCCTGCCGAGCCGGGACTTCCCGATGCTGGTCGACCTCTACCAGCAGGGGCGTCTCGACCTCGACGCGTTCGTCTCCGAGCGCATCGGTCTCGATGACATCGAGGCCGCCTTCGACAAGATGCACCACGGCGACGTGCTGCGTTCAGTGGTGATGTTCTGATGGGCATGTCGCACTCCGACGGCGTCCGTCTCGACCACGTCGTCACCTCGGGCACCTTCTCCCTCGACGGCGAGACCCACGACGTCGACAACAACGTGTGGGTCATCGGCAACGAGGAGGAGTGCGTCGTGATCGACGCCCCCCACGACACCGAGAAGATCCTCGACGTCGTCGGCAGCCGCAAGCTGGCGGCGATCCTGTGCACCCACGCGCACGACGACCACGTCCGCGTGGCGCCGGAGCTGCGCGAGGCCACCGGGGCGCCGATCCTGCTGCACCCCGACGAGAAGCCGCTCTGGGAGCTGACCCACCCCGACCTGCTCTGGGACGTCGACCTCAGCGACGACCAGGACCTGCACGTCGGCGGCATCAAGCTCACCGTCATCCACACCCCCGGGCACGCCCCGGGAGCGGTCTGCTTCTTCGCCCCCGACCTGGGCGCCGTCTTCACCGGGGACACGCTGTTCCAGGGCGGCCCCGGCGCGACCGGGCGGTCCTTCAGCGACGCCGACGTCATCAAGGAGTCGATCCGGACCCGGTTGTTCCCGTTGCCCGACGACACCGTGGTGCACACCGGGCACGGCGACGACACCACGATCGGTGCGGAGGCCGAGGCGCTCGGCCGCTGACCCCGTGGCCGGCCGGGACCTGACGGGACCAGCCGGGACCAGCCGGGCCAGCCGGGGCCAGCCGGACGGGCGCGGGGCTCAGGCGAAGCCGAGCTCACGGCGCAGCGCGGCGTCGTGCTGGCCCAGCAGCGGTGGGGCGAGGTGCTCGGACCGCCCACCGGAGAAGGTCTGGTCGTCGAGCCGCAGCGCTGAGCCGGGCAGCTGCACCGTCCCGTGCACCGGGTGCTCCACGTCGATGAGCAGCCCCTGCGACAGGGTCTGCTCCCAACGGTAGACGTCGTCGATCGAGCGCACCTTCCCCGACGGCACGCCGGCCTCGGACAGCCGCTGCAGCCATCCCTCCGCGGGCTCGGCCGCCATCGCCGCCTCGATGGCGGCGGTCAGCTCCTCCCGGTGGGTCACCCGGTCGAGGTTCGTCGCGAATCGAGCGTCGGCCGGGTCGAGCCCGACCACCGGCGCGAACGCCCGCCACAGGCCTTCGCTGCCGCAGGCCACCTGCACCGGCGAGGTGGCGGTGTGGAACAGCCCGTACGGCGCGATGGCCGCGTGGTGGGTGCCCTGGAGACCGGCGACCTCGTGACCGGCGGTCCACCGGGTGCCCTGGTAGGCGTGGACGCCGACCACGCTCGACAGCAGGCTGGTGTGCACCACCCGACCGGGTGCCGGGTCCCCAGCAACCCGGTTCCGCTCCCGCTCGAACAGCGCCGCCACCACGCCGTAGGCGCCGTTCATGCCGGCCAGCAGGTCGGCGATCGGGACGCCGGTCTTCGTCGGGTCGGTGTCGCCGGTCAGGCTCATCAGGCCGCCCTCACCCTGCGCGATCTGGTCGTAGCCGGCGCGCGTCGCCTCCGGCCCGTCGTGGCCGAACCCGGTGATCGAGAGGATCACCAGGCCGGGGTTGAGCTCGTGCAGCCGCTCGACGTCGAGCCCGAGCCGCCCCATGACGCCGACCCGGAAGTTCTCGACCAGCACGTCGGCTCGTCGTACGAGCTCCTGCAGGACGGCGAGGTCGCCACCCTCGGAGGTGTCCTTGAGGTCCAGCGTCAGCGACTCCTTGTTGCGGTTGGCCGCCAGGAAGTACGTCGAGGTCCGCTCGCCCTCGCGCTCGAGGAACGGCGGGCCCCAGGTCCGGGAGTCGTCCCCGCGACCGGGTGCCTCGACCTTGACGACCCGCGCTCCCAGGTCGCCCAGCATCATCGTGGCGTGCGGGCCGGCCAGGGCGCGGGTGAGGTCGACGACGAGGACGCCTGCGAGGGGGCCGGGGCGGGGGCCGGGGCGGGGCTGCGACATGAAGGGGACGGTAGCCGGTCGCGGTGTTCGGCCCGGTCCGCCGACCAGTGCCACGGGGTCTCGACTCGCTCGCTGCGCTCGCGGCCCGACCACCGGGCGGGACGAGGTGGGTGCCCGCCGGATCTGTCGGCGGCCCGTGCTGGGATGGTCCCGATGACGACGTACACCCTCGCCGGCCCGCGGCCACCCGCCCAGGTGCCGACCCTGGACACCTCTCAGCAGGCCGTCCTGGCCCACGACGCGGGTCCCCTGCTGGTGCTCGCCGGCCCGGGCACAGGAAAGACCACCACCCTGGTCGAGCTCGTCGTGGACCTCGTCGAGCGGCGCGGTGTGGCGCCCGACGAGGTGCTGGCGCTGACCTTCAGCCGCAAGGCCGCCGAGAGCCTGCGCGACCGGGTGACCGCGCGGCTCGGCCGCACGCTGGGCTCGTCGTTGAGCGCGACGTTCCACTCCTTCGCCTACTCCCTGCTGCGTCGCTACGCCCCTGCGGACGCCTACGCCGCGCCGCTGCGCCTGCTGTCGGCGCCGCAGGCCGACGTCGTGGTGCGCGCGCTGCTCGAGCCCACCCCGGAAGCCGTGCCGTGGCCCGACGCTCTCGCCCCCGCCCGCCGCACCCGGGGGTTCGCGCGGGAGGTCCAGATGCTGCTGGCCCGTGCCCGTGAGCGCGGGCTCGACCCCGTGGACATGGTCCGGGCCGGACAGGCCGCGGACCGCCCGGAGTGGGTGTCCGGGGGTCGCTTCCTCGAGCAGTACCTCGACGTCCTGGACTCCGAGAGCGCCCTGGACTACGCCGACCTGGTGTTCCGGGCCGCCGCTCTGGCCGGGCGCCCGGAGATCCAGCGCGACCTGCGCGAGCGCTACCGCTGGGTGCTGGTCGACGAGTACCAGGACACCGACCCCTCCCAGGTCGCACTGCTGCGGGCACTGGCCGGCGACGGCCGCAACCTCGTGGTCGTCGGCGACCCCGACCAGTCGATCTACGGCTTCCGCGGTGCGGAGGTGCGCGGCATCCTCGACTTCCCCGAGGACTTCCGGACTCGCGAGGGCGAGCGGGCTCCGGTGGTCGCGCTGCAGACGACGCGACGCTTCGGCCCGCGCCTGCTGGCCGCGTCGCGGCGGATCGCGGCGACGCTGCCCACGACCGGCGCGATCCCGACCGAGGCGTTCCAGGCCTTCCGGGAGCCGCTCCCGGTCGAGGGTCCCCTGGGTCCCGGACGCGTGGAGGTCCACCACTACGACACCGCTCGCGCCGAGGTCGAGCACGTCGCGGACCTGCTGCGCCGCGCCCACCTCGAGGACGACGTGCCGTGGTCGGAGATGGCGGTGCTGGTCCGCTCCGGCCGCGCCAGCATCCCCGCGCTGCGCCGCAACCTGGTCGCGGCGGGGGTGCCGGTCGAGGTCGGGGCCGACGACACCCCGCTGGTCGCCGAGTCGGGGACACAGCCGCTCCTCGACGCCCTGTCGGCCGCGCTCCACCTCGGGACCGACGACCCCCAGGACCCGCAGTACGTCGACGCCGACCGGGCCGAGGCGCTCCTGCTCTCCCCGCTCGGCGGACTCGACGCGGCCGAGATCCGGCTGATGGCACGTGCGTTGCACCGCCGCGAGAAGCAGCAGGTGCTGGCCGAGGGAGGCCGACCGCGGTCCAGCCGCGAGCTGGTGCGCTGCGCGGTGCTCGACCCGGCGCTGCTCGACGACCTGCCGTCGGGCCGCGGCACCGACAAGGTGCGCCGCCTGGCCGGGCTCCTGCGTCGGGCCGGAGACCTCGCCACGGCGGGCGCGACGGCCGAGGAGGTGCTGTGGGCGTTGTGGTCAGGCACCCGCTGGCCCGAGCAGCTGCGCTCGGCCGCCACCTCCGGCGGGCCGGGAGCGATGCGGGCCCATCGCGACCTCGACGCGCTCTGTGCACTGTTCGACGAGGCGGCCAAGGTCGAGGAGCAGCGCGGCCACACCAGCGCAGTGACCTTCCTGGAGACCCTCGCCGCCCAGCAGATCCCCTCCGACAGCCTCGCCGACCGGGGGGTGCGTGGCGACGCGGTCCGGCTCATCACCGCCCACCGGTCCAAGGGCCTGGAGTGGCGGCTGGTGGTGCTCCACGGCGTGCAGGAGCGCGCCTGGCCCGACCTGCGCCGGCGCTCCACCCTGCTGGCTTCGGACCGTCTCGGGCCCGGCGGCGAGCTGCCGGCCGTCGAGACGCGTGCCCTGCTGGCCGAGGAGAGGCGGCTCTTCTACGTCGCCTGCACCCGTGCCCGTCAGCGGCTCGTCGTGACCGCGGTGGCCTCGCCCGACGACGACGGTGACCAGCCCTCGCGCTTCCTCGCCGAGCTCGGCAAGGAGGCCGTCGCGATCCAGGGGCGCCCGCGGCGGCCGCTCACGCTCGACGGGCTGGTGGCCGAGCTGCGGCGCACGGTCGCCGACCCTGCGACCGACGACGTCGTACGCCGTGCCGCCGCGCTGCGCCTGGCCCGGCTCGCCGACCTGCGGCTCAGCGGCGAGGCGGCGCTCGTGCCCGCGGCCGACCCCGACCGTTGGTGGGGGCTGCGCGACTGGACCGCGGCGCCCGAGCCGGTCCGCGACCCCGACGCGCCGCTGTCGGTCAGCGCCAGCATGCTCGACGGTCTGCTCACCTGCCCGGCGCAGTGGTTCCTCTCGCGCGAGGCCGGCGGCGTGGTCGCGTCCAGCCAGGCCCAGGGCTTCGGCAACGTCGTGCACACGCTGGTCGACCGGGTCGTGCAGGGGGAGTTCGGCGAGCCCGCCGGCGTGGGGGTGGACACCCTCATGGAGCACGTCGCCGGGGTGTGGGGCCAGATCGCCTTCCGGACCCCGTGGTCGAGCGTCAAGGAGTACGCCGAGGTTCGTGCGGCGCTCAGCCGCTACCTCACCTGGCAGGCCACCAACCCGCGCACCCACGTCGCCAGCGAGCAGAGCTTCACCGTCGACGTCGAGGTCGGCGGCTCCACCGTGCGCCTCAACGGCTTCGCCGACCGGGTCGAGCTCGACAGCGAGGGACGGGTCGTGGTCGTCGACTTCAAGACCTCGAAGAACCCGCCACGGACCGAGGACGTGCGGCAGAACGCCCAGCTCGGCCTCTACCAGCTGGCCGCCGAGGCGGGCGCCTTCCGCGAGGCGCTGGGCCGTGACGCGGACCCGGGAGGCGCCGAGCTCGTCCAGCTGCGCAAGGAGGTCGGTGGCAGGGTCAAGGTGCAGGAGCAGGCGCCCCAGCAGCCCGACGAGTCCGGCCGCCGGGTCGTCGAGGTCCAGATCGAGACAGCCCTGCGCCGGGTGCGCGACGAGGACTTCCCCGCCGTCGACGGCACCCACTGCCGCTACTGCGCCTTCACGCTGCTCTGCCCGACCAAGACGTCGGGGACGGTGATGTCGTGAACGCGGCCGTGCCCCCCGCGGGCGGCACCCCGGCGACCGCCCCGGCCCCCGCACTGGACACGCCTGAGACGTTGCAGCGCTTCATGCGGGCCGACTACCCCCTCAGCGCGCAGCAGTTCGCGGCCGTCACCGCGCCGCTCGAGCCGGCGGTCGTGATCGCCGGCGCGGGCTCGGGCAAGACCACCCTGATGGCGGCGCGGGTGGTGTGGCTGGTGGGCACCGGCCGCGTGCGCCCCGAGGAGATCCTCGGCCTGACCTTCACCTCGAAGGCAGCCTCCGAGCTCGCCACACGGGTGCGTGAGACGTTGACCGCGGCCGGCATCCTGCCCGAGCCCGGGCGGGTCGGCGGGGTCGCGCCCGACGGGACCGACGAACCGGAGGTGCTCGAGCCGACCGTCTCGACCTACCACTCCTACGCGGCGGCCCTGCTGACCGACCACGGTCTGCGGATCGGTCACGAGCCCGACACCCGCGTGGTCGCCGACGCCTCGCGCTTCCAGCTCGCCGCGCGTGTGGTCGCCCGCCACACCGCGCCGGTGACGTTGCTCTCCGACCACCCGCAGACGGTCATCGAGTGGATGTTGACCCTCGACGGGGCGATGAGCGAGCACCTGGTCGAGCCCGACGACGTCGCCGGGGTCCAGGAGCGCTGGGGACCGCTCATCGACGAGTACGTCGCCGCCGAGACGCGCAAGACCTACGTCGCGCCCGCGCTCGGCTGTGCGGCGAAGTTCGGCGAGCGGGCCGAGCTGCTCGGGCTGGTGCGCGAGTACCGCGCGCTCAAACGCGGCCTCGGCCTCATGGAGTTCTCCGACCAGATCGAGCTGGCCGCCCGCCTGGCCACCGAGTGCCCCGAGGTGGGGGAGATCGAGCGAGGGCGCTTCAAGGTCGTGCTGCTCGACGAGTACCAGGACACCTCCGTCGCCCAGGCGCTGCTGCTCTCGCGGTTGTTCTCGGGTCCGTCGGCCGGCCCCGGCGTCCGTGGCGGGCGCGGGCACGCGGTGATGGCGGTCGGAGACCCCAACCAGGCGATCTACGGCTGGCGCGGCGCCTCGGTGTCGAACATCATCCGGTTCGGCGAGAGCTTCCCCGCCGCCGACGGATCGACCGCGGTGACGCAGCACTCCCTGACGGTCAACCGGCGCTCGGGGTCACGCATCCTCGAGCTCGCCAACCGCATGGTGGCCGCCATGCCCGAGCCGATCGCGCCGGTGGACCTCCAGGTGCTGCCGCTCGAGCCGCCCCCCGACGCCCCCGAAGGAGATCTCCACGCCGAGGTCTTCGCGTACGACGAGCAGGAGCTGGAATGGTTGCCCGGCGCCGTCCGGGCCGCACGAGACCGCACCAACCCCGGCGGCGGGGAAAGGGCCTGGAAGGACGTCGCGGTGCTGGTGCGCGACAACAAGTACGCCGCCCGCGTCTTCGGAGCGCTGTCGCAGGCCGAGGTGCCGGTCGAGATCGTCGGCCTCAACGGGCTGCTCGGTCTGCCCGAGGTGAGCGAGGTGGTGGCCACCCTCACCCTGCTGCACGACCTGTCCGACAACGCCTCGTTGCTCACGCTGCTGACCAGTCCCCGGTGGGCCGTCGGCCCGCGCGACCTGGCCCTGCTCGGAGCACGGGCGCGCGAGCTGACGAAGGTGCGTGGGCCGCAGGACCGCGCCCTCGAGCGGTCGGTCGACGAGGAGCTGGCCGACGCGGTTGCCGGGTCCGACCCGACCGAGATCCCGGCGCTGGCCGACGCGCTCGACGACCCCGGCGCGGCGCCGTACTCCCCGGAGGCGGTGGCGCGCTTCGGGGAGCTGGCAGGCGAGCTGCGGAGGTTGCGCCAGCACGCCGGCGAGCCCCTGCTCGACCTGGTGCGCCGCATCATCGACACCTCGGGCCTCGACGTCGAGCTGGCGTCGTCGGTCAGCCCGGCCGCCGGAGCCCGGCGCGACAACCTCGACCTCTTCGTCAAGGCGGTCGCCGAGTTCCAGGCCGTGGACGGCGACGTGTCGCTGCCCGCCCTGCTCAGCTACCTCCAGGCCGAGAGCGCTGACGGCACCGGCCTCGACCAGGCCACGCCGTCCGAGGCCGACAGCGTCAAGCTGCTGACGGTCCACCGGTCCAAGGGGCTGGAGTGGGACGCGGTCTTCGTGGTCGGGGTCGCCGACCGGAAGTTCCCGACCGCGCAGAGCCGGTCGACCTGGGTCACGACGGCGCCCTCGCTGCCCTTCGAGCTGCGCGGAGACGCCCCGGACCTCCCGGTGCTCGGCGGGGTGGAGAAGGCCGACTTCGACGTCTTCAAGACGCAGTGGAAGTCCTACGAGAGCGCCGAGGAGGCGCGGCTGGCCTACGTCGCTTTCACCCGGCCGCGCCACGAGCTGTGGGTCAGCTCCTACGTGTGGGGGCAGACCACCCGGATCCACGGGCCGTCGGAGTACCAACGCACGCTGCGCGGACTGCTCGAGGACGAGCTGGCGACCGGCGTCCGGACCGGCACGCTGCCGGAGTGGCCGGAGATGCCGGAGCCGAAGGCCACCAACCCCTTCACGTCGGGGTCGCTGGAGGTGGTGTGGCCCCGCAGCGCCCACACCGCGGAGACGGGGCGGCGTCACGAGGCAGCCGCCCTGGTCCGAGCCGCCCGCGCGGAGGTGCGGGCCGGCACGGCGGTCGAGCCCGAGCTGACCCTGGTCGACCTGGCCGAGGTCGAGCGCTGGGACGCCGAGATCGAGCGTCTGGTGACCGAGGCCCGGGCCCGTCGGGTCGAGGAGGTCGAGCTGGCGCTGCCGGGCGCGCTGTCGGCCACGGCGCTGGCGTCGTTGCGGGCCGACCCCGACGACTTCGCGGCCTCCCTGGCCCGGCCGATGCCGCGTCGGCCGTCACCCGCGGCACGCTTCGGCACCCGCTTCCACGCGTGGGTCGAGGGCTATCTCGGCCCGGCACGCCAAGAGCTGCTGGTCGACCCCGACGAGCTCAGCGGTCGCGCCGACCAGGAAGTCGAGGGCGAGTCCGACCTGGCCGCCCTGGTGGCGACGTTCCGCGGCGGCGTCTTCGGTGAGCGGCGTGCCCTCGCGGTCGAGCCGTCCTTCGCGGTGGTGCTGGCCGGGCAGGTCGTGCGCGGGCGGATCGACGCGGTGTTCGAGGAGCCCGACGGGTCGGTCCTGGTCGTGGACTGGAAGACCAACCGCGGCCACACCGCCGATCCGGTGCAGCTCGCGGTCTACCGGGTCGCCTGGAGCGAGCTGAACGACGTGCCCCTGGAGCAGGTGCGGGCCGGGTTCTACTACGTCCGCGACGACGAGCTCGTCACTTTCGACGACCTCCCCGACCGGGCCGGGCTCGAGGCCCTCGTCCTGCCGTCCTGACGCTCGCTGGAACGCACGCGCCCCCGCGTGAGGACGGTCAGGAGTGGAGGGCGGCGAGGGCGATGTGCACCATGTGGGTGAAGGTCTCCTGGCGCTCGGCGGCGGTGGTCTCCTCGCCGGTCAGGACGTGGTCGCTGACGGTGCAGATCGCCAACGCCTGCCGGCCGTACTTCGCGGCCAGCGTGTAGAGCGCGCTGGCCTCCATCTCGATCGCCAGCACGCCGTACTCCGCCATCCGGGTCGTCAGCTCGGGGCGCGGGTGGTAGAAGGAGTCGCTGCTCAGCAGCAGCCCCACCTTCGACGTCACCGGCTGGTCCTGCGCGGCGTCGTAGGCGCGGCGGAGCAGGTCGAAGTCGGCGACGGGTGCGTAGTCGAGGCCCTCGAAGCGGATCTTGTTCATCGACGAGTCGGTGCAGGCACCCGAGGCGATCACCACGTCGCGGATCGCGAGGTCCTTCGACAGCGCGCCGCAGGACCCGACCCGGACGACCGACTGCACGTCGTAGTCGCTGAACAGCTCGTTGGCGTAGATGGAGAACGACGGCAGCCCCATGCCCGAGCCCTGCACGGAGATCGGGCGCCCCTCGAACGTCCCGGTGTAGCCGAGCATGCCGCGCACCTCGGAGTAGCAGGTCGTGTCCTCGAGGAACGTCTCGGCGATCCACTTCGCTCGGAGCGGGTCGCCGGGCATGAGGACGTGGGGCGCGATCTGGCCGGGCCCGGCTCCGATGTGGGTGCTCATGGCGGCCACTGTAGGGGCGCGCCGACCAGCCACGTCCTAGGGTCGGAGCGTGCCTCCTGCTCCCGACGAGTTCCCCCCGCCGTACGCCGTGGACGTGGCCATGTCCCAGCGCAGCCACGAGCGGATCGGGGAGCGGCGCACCGACGACGCCTGGCTCGCCGAGACCTGGGCCGACCAGGCGACGCGGGTCCTCGTCCTCGCCGGCGGCCGGTTCCCGCTGACCGACGACCGCGACGCCGTGCGTTGGCTCGCGCCCACCGACGCCCCTGAGGGGGAGTTGCTGCTCCTCGGCGAGCGCGAGGGCGTCGTCCACTACGCCGTGCTGCCCACCAAGGCGTTTCGTGCGCCGGACGACTGGGGTCGGCTCCGCGAGCTCGGACCGGACCTGTCCGTGGTCGACCGCGGGTTCCTGGTCCAGGCTCAGGCCATGTGGGAGTGGCGCCGCGCGCACCGTTTCTGCGGTCGCTGCGGCGGCGGGCTCGTCGCGGCCCGCGGCGGGTACGTCGCGCAGTGCGAGGCCTGTGGGCGCCAGCACTTCCCCCGGACCGACCCGGCCGTGATCATGCTCGTGACCGACGGCGATCGGGCGCTGCTCGGTCGCCAGGCGGTCTGGCCGGAGGGCCGCTTCTCCACGTTGGCGGGCTTCGTCGACCCGGGGGAGAGCCTCGAGGACGCGGTGGCGCGCGAGGTCCGCGAGGAGGCCGGCATCGAGGTCACCGACGTGACCTACTTCGGCAACCAGCCCTGGCCGTTCCCTTCCAGCCTGATGGTGGGCTTCTTCGCCCGCGCGACCACCACCGACATCGCCATCGACGACGACGAGATCGAGGAGGCGCGCTGGTTCAGCCGCGACGAGCTGCGCGCCGGTGCCGAGGCGGGCACGCTGGCGCTGCCGGGCGGCATCTCGATCAGTCGGTCGTTGATCGAGGCGTGGTACGGCGGGCCGCTGCCCGGTCAGTGGTAGGCCACTCCCGGATCGCGGACGTCACACGAACTGGTCGCTCGAGCGACCAGTTCGTAGGACGTTGCCCGCAGGTTGAGGCTCAGCCGGCGAGCTCGGCGAGCTTGGCCTTCACCTGCTTGACCGACGGGTTGGTCTGCGCGGTGCCGTCGCTGTAGACGAGCGTCGGGACGGTCTGGTTGCCGTTGTTGATGTCGGCCACGATCTGGGCGGCCTCGGGCTGCTGCTCGATGTCCACGACGTCGATGGCGATGCCCTCGCGGTCGAGCTGCGTCTTGAGGCGACGGCAGTAGCCGCACCACGGCGTGGAGTACATCGTCACGAGGCTGGTCCCCGTGGTCGTCTCGGCGGTCGTGCCCGGCATGTTGTGTCCTTCCCTGGACCTACAGTTGACGTCACCTTCCCAACGAGTCTTCCCAGGAGCCTGTTCCACCATGCCGCTGTCGTCCTCGTCACGCTCGCTCGCGCCCGCTGCGGCTGGTGGGGCTCCCGGGGCGGCGCCCCGCGTGGGAGGTGACCCGGAGGCCCTGCTGGGCGGGCTCGACCCCGAGCAGCGGGAGGTCGCGCTCGCGCTGCGCGGCCCGGTGCGGGTGCTCGCCGGCGCCGGCACGGGCAAGACCCGGGCGCTGACCCACCGCATCGCCTACGGCGTGGCGACCGGCGTCTACAACCCCCAGCAGGTCCTCGCGGTGACGTTCACGGTGCGCGCCGCCGGCGAGATGCGCACCCGGCTGCAGGCCCTCGGCGCCACGGGGGTGCAGGCGCGCACCTTCCACTCCGCGGCCCTGCGTCAGGCCCGCTACTTCTGGCCCAAGGTGTACGGCGGTCCGCTGCCGCCGCTCATGGACTCCAAGCTGCCCTTCGTGGCCGGCGCCGCCCGGCGCAACCGGCTCCGGGTCGAGCAGGCGACGCTGCGCGACCTGGCCTCCGAGATCGAGTGGAGCAAGGTCAGCAACGTCCGCCCCGACGACTACCCGGCCGTCGCCTCGGCCCGCGGCCGCGAGGTCAACAACCTCGACGCCCGCACCGTCGCGGCCGTGTTCGCCTCCTACGAGGAGGTCAAGCGCGAGGCCGACCGCATCGACCTCGAGGACGTGCTGCTGTGCGCCGCCGCCATCCTGGCCGAGGACGAGCGGGTAGCCGCCGAGGTACGCCGGCAGTACCACCACTTCGTCGTCGACGAGTACCAGGACGTCAGCCCCATCCAGGCCGCCCTGCTCGACCTCTGGCTCGGTGGCCGCAACGACCTCTGCGTGGTCGGCGACCCCGCACAGACCATCTACACCTTCGCCGGCGCGAGCTCGCACCACCTGCTCGACCTGCCCAAGCGTTACCGCGGCACCACGAGCATCGAGCTGGTGCGCAACTACCGCTCCACCCCCGAGGTCGTCGAGGGCGCCAACCGGCTGCTGGCCGGCAGCGGCACCCGGTCGGTGCAGCTGCGGGCCCAGCGACCCTCCGGCCCGGCCCTGCAGTTCCACGAGCACGCCGACGAGGTCGAGGAGGCCGAGTCGACCGCAGCACAGATCCGTCAGCTCGTCGACGACGGCACCCCGCCCGGCGAGGTCGCCGTACTGTTCCGGATCAACGCGCAGTCCGAGGCCTTCGAGGAGGCGCTCGCGTCTCGAGGCGTGCCGTACGTCGTCCGCGGCGGCGACCGCTTCTTCCAGCGGCCCGAGGTGCGGCAGGCCGTGACGCTGTTGCGGGGCTCGGCCCGCGCCGCTGCGGACCGCACGGAGAGCGCCGCCACCGACGAGTCGGCCACCGTGGTGAGCCTGGTGCGCGACGTGCTGGCCGGCATGGGGTGGACCACCGAGGCCCCGACCTCCCGCGGGAACGTCCGCGACCGGTGGGAGTCGCTGCAGGCGATCGTCGACCAAGCGACCTCCTTCGTCTCCGCCGCGCCCGGTGGTCCCGGATCGGTGAGTGTCGCCGACTTCGTCGCCGACCTCGACCGCCGCGCCGCCGAGCAGCACGCGCCGGCGGCTGACGGCGTCACGGTGGCCACCCTCCACGCCGCCAAGGGACTGGAGTGGGACTCGGTCTTCCTCGCCGGCCTCGTCGACGGCACGCTTCCCTACTCGGCCTCGCTGGACTCCCCGGCGTCGGTGGAGGAGGAGCGGCGGCTCCTCTACGTCGGCATGACCCGCGCCCGGCGGGACCTTGTCCTGTCGTGGGCGCTGTCGCGCAACCCGGGCGGACGCGCCAGCCGTCGCCCCTCACGCTTCCTCGACGGGCTGCGTCCCGAGACGCCCTCGGACGCCGTCCGCGCCGCCCGCGGGGCCAAGGGCAAGGCCGGCCGGAGCGGGGGCAAGGCGCGCAGCGTGTGCCGGGTGTGCGGCGCGGCCCTCCAGTCGGTCGCCGAGCGTCGGATCGGTCGCCACGAGGGATGTGAGTCCTCCTACGACGAGGCGCTCTTCGAGCGGTTGCGCACCTGGCGGGCCGAGACCGCCAAGGCCGACTCGGTGCCGGCGTACGTCGTCTTCACCGACCTCACGCTCCAGGCGATCGCCGAGGTGCAGCCCGGCGGTGCGGCGTCGCTGCTGGCCATCAACGGCATCGGCGCCTCCAAGCTCGAGAAGTACGGCGACGCCGTGCTCGCGCTGGTGGCCGGCGAGGACCCGGCACCGGCCGGGGCCGACGAGGACGGGTCGTCCGAGCTCCCCCTCGACTGACCCGGTTCGCCCGATCCGCCCCGATGGCGGAGGACCTTCGACTCAGGCCACAGGGCCCGCCCGAAAACTTTCTGAGAATTCCGGCAATAAATCGTTTGCGGACTCAGCGACGGCGTGAGTACCGTGATGTCTCGTCGGGTGAGAACCCGCGAATCGCAAACGACGACGACCTCGAGAGGAGGTGCCCCTGATGATCAGCTACTCGAACCCCCAGACGAAGGACGGCTTTGCCATGTCCGCACTCTGCGCTGACGGCGCGTGGCACCTCGTGTCGCCCGACGCCCAGCCCCGCGTCACGGGAGACGTGTCTCTGCAGGAGACCGCCCGCGTCCTGGGCAGCGTCTCGCGCGATCGGATCGTCACCGCCGGCAGCACCTTCCCGGGCACCCCTGCCTGGAGTCCACCGACGTAGGAGCACCACTCCCACTCGGCAGCCTCCAGGCCGCGGAACCCGTCACCCGGGATCCGCGGCCTTTCTGTTTGGTCACCACCAAAGAAGAAGTCACACAGGAGGAAATGAGATGAGTACCACCGTCCTCGACGCGCTGATACCCAGCGTGGGCGTCGACGAGGAGCAGCTGCCGTGCCACCGCGAGGACCCGGAGCTCTTCTTCGCCGAGTCGCCCAGCGACGTCGAGCTGGCCAAGGCTCTCTGCGGGGACTGCCCCGTGCGGGAGGCCTGCCTGGCCAGCGCGATCGAGCGTCGGGAGCCCTGGGGGGTGTGGGGAGGCCAGCTGCTCGTGCAGGGCGTGGTCGTCCCGCGCAAGCGGCCCCGTGGTCGCCCCCGCAAGAACCCCGTCGCTGCCTGAGCGGCACCAGCAGGACCCGCACGACCCAGCAGCACCCGGTACGACCACCATCCCGCACCACCGAGCAGAGAAGAGCAGTGAGATGAACTACGCAACCGAGCAGATGCAGCAGGCCTACATGGCCGAGCGCATGGGCGAGGCCCGGGCCGCCCGACGCGGCCGTCAGACGACCACCGCCCGCCGGCTGTCGCGTCGCGCCGAGCGCGCCGCGGCGATGGCTCGCGTGGCCGTCGCGAGGAGCCTGTGACCCGGATCGGACCGGACTGCCCCCCGGGCAACCGGCCTGACGCTCCCGACCGGCCCTGATGACTCTCTGGAGAGAGACATCAGGGCCGGTTCCATTTTTCGCCGCAGTCGCAGCCGCCCGGCGCAGATCTCTGCGAGCTACCGTGGACGGGTGAGCGAGGCAGCCGTCACGTGCGACCACTGCGGCGCGATCGAGCCCGGGGCCGAGCCGCCCCTGACGTGGTCGGTCGCAGTCGAGCGCGGTCGTGTCCAGCGGTTCTGCGATCGCTGCACCCGGGAAAACCTCCGGGCGATGGAGGGCAAGCTCGACCAGGCGTACTGGTGATCGTCAGCGACGCTCAGACGGGGTCGCTGAACCCCGGCATCGACTCCTCGAGCACGCGCCGGAAGCCGACCTCCGCCTCGAGCTGGCACAGCACGCCCACCCCGCCTGTCCAGGTGCGGTGGATGAGGAGGTACTCCGGCGGCAGGTTCAGCCGGAAGGCTACCTGGTTCTCCGGCTGGGAGAGGTCCTGAAGTCGCACCAGCTGGGCGCGCATGTAGTCGCGTGAGAACCGGAAGGTCTCCGTCTGCGCGGGCTCGGTGAACGGCGCGAGGTAGGCCTGGAGGTCGCCGGCGCGGACCCGGATGTGGGGCTTGATGAAACCCTCGGTGCGCAGGAAGTCCAGCACCTTGGCGTAGTCGTCGGACAGCGAGACCTTCATGAGTCGCCCGAGCGTGCGGGGCAGCGTGCCCTCGGGCAGCCGTGCCACTGCGCCGTAGTCGAGCACGCCGAGCCGGTCCGGACCACCGTCGGGGTCCGGTACGACGCGGAAGTTCCCGGGATGCGGGTCGGCGTGCAGCATGCCGGTGCGGGCCGGGGCCTCGAACATGAAGCGGGTGTAGAGCCCCCCGAAGTGGTCGCGCTCCTCGCGGGTGCCGTCGGAGATCACCTTGGCCAGCGACGAGCTGCCGGGCAGCCACTCGCTGACGATGACGCGCTTGCCGTGTGCCACGGGGCGGGGTACGACGAAGTGCGGGTCGTCGTGGAGCGCGTCGTAGAACCGCTGCTGTGCCTCGAACTCGAGCGCGTAGTCCAGCTCCTCGGCCACCCGGTCGCGCAGCTCCTCGGCCAGCGCGCGGATGTCGATGCCCGGGAAGAGTCCCCCGAAGGCACGGGCCAGTCGCGTGATCTGGCGCAGGTCGGCCAGCAGCGCCTGCTCGGCGCCGGGGTACTGCAGCTTGATGGCGACCTCGGTGCCGTCCTTCCACCGGCCGTGGTGGACCTGACCGATCGAGGCAGCGGCGGCCGGCTCCTCGTCGAACTCGACGATGCTGCGTTTCCAGCCTGCGCCCAGCTCGCGGACCAGCTGCTGGTGGACCACGGCCTTCGACATCGGCGGCGCGGAGTCCTGCAGCTTGGTCAGCTGCTCGCGGTAGGGAGCGGCGATCTCCTCGGGCAGCGCGCCCTCGAAGATCGAGAGCGCCTGGCCGAACTTCATGGCCCCGCCCTTGAGGTCGCCCAGCGTGCGGAAGAGCTGCTCGGCCGTGCGCTGCTGGACCTCGGTCAGGACCGCCTCGGCCGGGGCGCCGCCCAGCCGCTTGCCCATGCCGACGGCGGTGCGCCCGGCATACCCCAGGGGAAGACCGGCCAGTCGGGCCGTGCGCGTGACGGCTTTGCGTGGGAGGTCGGCCATGACAGCCATTCTGCCCCGCGGGTGGGCAGATGTTGAACAACGTTCAAGCCGATCGGCGCGGAGCGGGGGCCGGCCGGGTCGCGGCCGCGGCTCCCCAGGTGCAGCCGCACCGTGGATGCCGGTCCCAGCGCTGGGTCTCGACCTCGCTGCTGCGTGCGGACAGTCGCACCGTGGTGCCGAGGGTGGCCGGCGTCCCGCCCTCGGCGTACGTCGCGACCTCGCGGGCGGCCCAGGCCACCGCGAGCGCAGCCAGCGTGGCGTCCACCGGCTCCGGCACGCCGTCGGCGCGGTCGCCACGACCGATGAGCCGGGCATACTGCTCGACCAGCAGGGTCCAGGCCGGGTCGTCCTCGCTGAGTCGGGCGTCGGTGCAGCGCAGGCACGGCGTGATGCCCGGCAGGACGAAGGGGCCGAGGATCGCGATGCCCTCGGTGAGCCGGACCACGAGGTGGGGCACGGCCTCTCGCAGGAGGGGATCGGTCAGCGCGCGGCTCGGCTCACCCACCCCCAGCAGCACGTGGACCGGCTCGGTGGGGAGGTCGTGGCGTCGCGGTGGCCCCGGCGGCTTGGGGCCGTGGGCCCGCAGGGCCGCTCGTCCGAGCAGCATCAACAGGTCGGCGCGGAGGGCCTCGTCGAGGGGGTGGCCGAAGCCTCGGACCCGGACCCGCTTGGTGCCGCGCTCGGCGTGACGTGCGCTCATGAGCGCCGGGCCGTCGCGGAACAGCGCCGCCATGGTGTGGCGCTGCCACCGGTTCTCTGGACGGTCCGCGGCCAGGGCCGAGCGCAACGCCTCGTCGTCCTCGGCCGCGACCCGCTCCCCGACCAGCCGCGCGGTCAGCTCGGGGCGCGAGCTCAGACCGGGACTGCCCGCCAGCGGCGAGAGAGTCTCACCCTCGCCGTCCTCACCGGCGAGAAGCACGGTCACGCCGGGCGCCAGGCCGAGCTGGGAACCGCCGTCGGGGCGGCGCAGGAGGTGGGTGCCGGGGAGGAGGACTGGGTGCATGTTGGCATGCTGCCCCCACACAGTCGCGTCCCGCTCGGCTCATCCACAGGTGGAGAGAACCCGGCTCGGAGCGCGCACAAGGGGCGCGACCCCCTGGGTCACGCCCCTCGGTGCTGCTGGTCTCGGAGGCTCAGGCCCTGCCGAGGATGCGGTTCAGGTTGGTGCTGCAGACGGGGCAGACGGCCTTGGCCATCCGCGTGCCCTTCTCGTTGACCTTGACCTCGCCATCGGCCTGGCGCTTCTCCTTGCACTTCACGCAGTAGAACTCGCCGCTCCAGGTCTCTGCCATGACGGACCCTTTCTCGTTGGTGGACCACGCTGTGTCCGTATGTCGCGGCGAGCAGCCTTGGGTGGTGACCCGCCGGTGCCGCGCTGACGGCCTGAAGGCGAGAGTACGCCCCGCTCGGCCCGGATCAGCGGAGCGGCGTGGAGCACCTTGTGCGCGTCGCGCGACCGCATGTTTGGACGCCCGTCGCTGCCGGGTTGCTCGTGCTCGCGGAAGAGGGGACGAAGGTCCCAACGCTTCTAGTCCCCCGGGACGGCCGCCTCGGACTATTCGGACTAAATCTGACAGAAAGGATGGTTCGGACAAATCCGTCTCCTACTGTCAGTTATTCGCAGAAGGCTCGGGGAGGGGAACCACATGAGGCAGAGAAGCCGACGAGGGCGCTGGTACGCGGCCGTCGTCACCGCGACCGTGATGGTGGGCACGGGCTCGATGAACATGCCGGCGCATGCGCAGTACACGTCGCAGCTCGGCTACGACCCGGCGACCAACAAGGGCGCGCTGTGGCAGATCGCCGCACAGGTCGGGGCGCACGAGTCGTACCGCGCCGGCTACACCGGGAAGGGCATCGGGGTCGCGATCATCGACACCGGGGTCACCGAGGTGCCCGGACTCGACACCGGCAACGTCTACCACGGCCCTGACCTCTCGTTCGACAGCCAGGACCCGGAGCTCGCGCACAAGGACGCCTATGGGCACGGCACCCACCTCGCCTCGATCATCGCCGGCCGCGACGCCGTCGGCACACCGGCGTCCTACACCAGCGAGACGAAATTCAACGGTGTCGCCCCCGACGCCAATCTCATCAGTGTGAAGGTGGGCGCCAGTGACGGTGCCGTCGACGTCAGCCAGGTGATCGCGGCGATCGACTGGGTGGTGGAGAACCGCGCCACCCACAACATCCGGGTGCTCAACCTCTCCTACGGCACCGACTCGTTGCAGAACCCGTCGGTCGACCCGTTGACCTTCGCGGTCGAGCAGGCATGGAAGGCCGGCATCGTGGTGGTGGTCGCCGGGGGGAACGACGGGACCGACACGATGACCCTGGCGAACCCTGCCCGCAGTCCTTACGTGATCGCTGCGGGGGCCTCGGACACGCAGAGCACGATGAACTTCGTCGACGACACCGTGCCCTCCTGGGCAACGCGCGGTACCAACAGCCGGCACGTCGACGCGGTCGCGCCCGGTGTGTCGGTCCTCGGCCTCCGCGTGCCCAACGGTCACGCCGACGAGCGCAATGCGCACGCCCGCACCGGCGCGCGCTTCGCCCGTGCATCCGGGACGTCGCAGGCGGCCGCCGTGATGAGCGGAGTGACGGCCCTGCTCCTCCAGGCGCAGCCGAGGCTCTCACCCGACCAGGTCAAGCAGCAGCTGCAGAGCACGGCGCACCCGTTCAGCAGCACCGATGTGAAGTACCGGGGCAACGGCCTGATCGACGTGCGTGACGCCCAGACGAAGAGAGCCAACAACGCCAAGCAGTCGCAGGACTTCTTCAGCTCAGGCACCGGGTCCCTGGAGGCCGCGCGGGGGACCTCTCACGTCCACGACGGGGTCGAGGAGCTGCGTGGCGAGGTCGACATCTTCGGCAACGCTTGGAACGCCACAGCGTGGACTCGGGCCTCCGCCGGTCAGACGGCCTGGTCCGGAGGCAACTGGCGCGGCTTCACCTGGAGCGGCAGCGGGTGGAACGCCCGCACGTGGCGCGACGTGGTCTGGTCCGCCGGCACGTGGTCGGCCCGCACCTGGCGCGACGAGGCCTGGGCGGCCCGCACGTGGCGCGAAGGCTCCTGGACCGGCGGCAGCTGGAACGCGCGCACGTGGCGTGACGCTGCCTGGTCGGCCCGCAGCTGGCGCCAGGCCGACCTCGCCTCGGTGGACTGGCACGCCAGGACCTGGGCCTGATGTCCTCCCGGGCAGCTGCAGCGACGTGGCAGCCCGGGACCCGGACCTGTGGAGGACGACACGACATGAGCCCCGAGGACGCGACCGCCGCCGACGAGCGATTCGAGACCAGGCGCGTCCTGCGCTTGATGGGCCTCTTGCTGCTGCTGGCCGCCGCCCTCGGTGCCGTCGTGCTGTTTCTCGAGACGGAGCGCAGCACCGAGCTCCTCGTGCCCTGGTGGGGTCTCGCGGTGTTCTTCGCGACGACCGAGGCGGCGGTCTTTCACGTGCAGGTCAAGCGCGAGGCACAGACCGTCTCGATCAGCGAGCTGCCGCTGGTCATCGGCTTCTTCTTCGCCGAGCCCGAGATGCTCCTGCTCGGACGTCTGGTCGGATCGCTCGTCGTCTTCGTGGTGCTTCGGCGATCCTCGCTGCTCAAGACCGCCTTCAACACGGTGCTGGTGCTGACCGAGACGTTGGTCGCCCTGGCCGTGTTCCACGCGTTCGCCGGGGGAGGAGTCATATCGGGCATCGATCCGCGTGAGTGGGTCGCGGCACTCGGCGGAGCGCTGGTCGCCAATGCCGTGAGCACCGTCGCGATCGGGCTGGTGATCGCTGTCTACGAGGGTGACCTCAGCTGGTCAGGGTTGTTGAGGGAGATGATCGCTGGGCAGCTCTTCGCGCCGGGCGTGGTGGTGCTCGGGCTGACGACCGTCGACTCGCTCGCCCACGACCCCGGCAGCGGCTGGCTGGTCGCCGGCTCGGCGGCCACCCTGATCCTGTGCTACCGGCTCTACGCGTCGCTGTTCGACCGCCACGTGAACCTCGCCAAGCTGTACCACTTCAGCCAGGCCATCACGAGCTCGTCCGCCAACGAGTCGGTGGAGAAGCAGGTGCTGACGGAGGCGATGGACCTGCTGCAGAGCGGTCACGCCTCGATCCACCTCGCCGGGTCGCGCGACTCGCGGGCCCCGCTGCGCATCTGGCTCGACGCGGACGGGCAGGCCCAGCGCGAGCTGACCGAGCAGGACGGCGGGGACTGGTTGTACGACAGGGTGGTGGTCGACGGCGAGGCGACGCTGCTGCCCCGGCGCAGTCGCGACAAGCTGGTGAAGCAGTGGCTGGCGAAGCAGGGCCTGCGTGACGCCCTCGCGGTGCCTCTCCAAGGCTCCGACGAGCCGCTCGGCGTGCTGGTGGTCGGCGACCGGCTGGGCGAGGTGCGCACCTATGACCGCAACGACGTGCTCCTGCTCGAGACCCTGGCGAACCACGCGAGCGTGGCGCTGCAGAAGGGCGAGCTGATCGAGCGGCTGCAGTACGACGCGCTGCACGACGTCCTGACCGGGCTGCCCAACCGGGCGCAGCTGCAGCGTGAGCTGAGCCACGCGCTGCAGCGGAGCCTGCGCAGCTCGGTGCCGTTGGCGGTCATGATCCTGGACCTGGACGGCTTCAAGGACGTCAACGACACCCTGGGCCACCAGCAGGGCGACCTGGTGCTCGTGGAGGTCTCCGACCGGCTCAAGCGTGCCGTGGGTGAGGAGGGGCTCGTCGCTCGGCTGGGTGGTGACGAGTTCGCCGTCCTCGTCCCGCAGCTCGCCGGCCGAGAACATGCCGCTGCCATCAGCCGACGGTTGGTCTCCTCGCTCGAGACGCCGATGGAGCTGCAGGGCATGACCTTCGAGGTCGGCGGCTCCGTCGGGGTCGCCATGTGCCCCGAGCACGGCGTCGAGGGCCCGCTCCTGATGAAGCGGGCGGACCTCGCGATGTACGAGGCCAAGGCTGCCGGGAACAAGGCCCGCTTCTTCCAGTCCGCCAGCTCCACGCCCAGCGCCCCGCGCCTCGCCATGGCCGCAGAGCTGCGCAGCGCGCTGTCCAACGGCGAGCTGCAGGTGTACCTGCAGCCCCAGCTGGACCTCGTCACAGGCGAGGTGCGAGGCATGGAGGCGCTGGCCCGTTGGGGTCATCCCACCCGGGGATTCATCTCTCCGGACGAGTTCATCCCGATCGCCGAGCGCAGCGGTCTCATCAAGCCGCTCACGATGGTCGTGCTCGACCGGGCTCTGCAGGCCGTCTCGGACAACCGGTCGCAAGGCTTCGGGGTCTCGGTGAACCTGTCTCCCCGCAGCCTGACGGACTCAGACCTCGTGGGGAGCGTGAAGACGCTGCTGTCCAAGTGGTCGATCCCGCCCGCAGGCCTCACCTTGGAGGTGACCGAGGGAGCGGTGATGACGGACCCGGACCGCGCCATCGCGCTGCTCGAGCAGCTGCGTGGCGCGGGCGTACGGCTCTCGGTCGACGACTTCGGCACCGGGTACTCGTCGTTGAGCTACCTGACCCAGCTCCCGGTCGACGAGGTCAAGATCGACAAGAGCTTCATCGCGGATCTGACGAGCTCGCGCGACGACCTTGCCATCGTGCGCTCGATCATCGGGTTGGCGACCACCCTGGGTCTCGACGTCGTCGCTGAAGGAGTGGAGGACAAGGCGACGCAGGACCTGCTGCATGCGCTCGCCTGCACCAGGGTCCAGGGGTGGCACGTGTCGAGGCCCATGCCAATCGATGACATCGGCAGCTGGCTCGAGCATCGCCGTCGGGGCCGATCTTCGACCGACGCGGAGGTCATGGCGCCGCACCCTCACGTGCCGGCCGCCCCGAGTGCTTGACGCCATGTCGTCATCGGTGTCCCGAGCGGACCACGCCGTCGAGACGCGCGGTCCCACGCATGGAAAAGAGGCCTGAAGCAGATGAGCGTCGACACCACGGCCGCCCGACGCCGGCCCTGGAGCGAGCCACTCGACACGACGGGCGGCAGGACGGGTCCGTCCACTCGCACCGGCACGGACGAGACCACACGACTGATCACCGCGCTCGGGCCGGTGCTGGGCTGGGCCGGCGTACTTCTGATGTCCGCCAAGGACGCGGAGCCCGGCCTTCACAGAGAGGTGGGCCGGTGGCCGCTCGTCGAGGGCGCGCTCGAGCCCGCGGGAATGAACCGGCTCGCTCACGACAGCGCGATGCAGAACCGCGTGCTCTGGCGCGGAGGCGACGCGGGAACGAGTCCGGAGTGCTCGCCGTGCCGGTGCGCGTGCGCAACGGTGCACGAAGGGGCGGCGCCGAGGCGGCGCTGTGCGTCTTCGGGCCCGGACTGCGTAGCCCGGACGCCGAGACCATCCGTCTCGTCGAAGCAGTCGCGGAGCTTGCCACGAGCAAGGTGTCACTGCTCGACGACAGCGAGCGCATCGATGCCCAGGACACGTGCGCGCGAGCGATCTCCCTGGTCGACGTCTTCGCCTTCACCGTCGCCGTCGGTGTCGACGGCGCGATGGAGTGGTGCTACCTCGGTCCCAACTCTGAGGCTGTGCTCGGACATCGGGCCGCCGCGTCCGAGCCCTTGAGCACGCTGGTCGCGCAGCACGCTCATCCCGACGAGGCCGACACGGTGGCTGAGCTCCGGCGCGCCCTGGTCGAGGGTCGCCCGCTCGACACCACGATCCGCTTCGTGGCCAGCGACGGCTCCTCGCGTTGGGTCTCGTGGCGCACACGTCCCCGACGGGTGGACGGCGCGCTCCACGCCGACGGTGTCGCCACCGACGTGAGCGCCAGGGTGGCCATGGAGCGCAGCCGGCAGAGGTATGCGCAGAACCGGCGGCGACATCTCGAGCAGGCCCTGCTGCTGCGCCAACAGGCCGCCGACGTGCGTGACGCGAACGACAACGTGCTGCAACGCGTCTTCGCAGCAGGCCTCCGGCTGCAGATGCTGACGCGCACGTTGGATGAGGTCGAGGCTCACGCGGCCACCGCGATCGCCTTTCAGCTCGACCAGGCGGCCACGGACCTGCGCGAGGTGATCCTCACGCTGGACTCACTGACCCGCGACCCCGCCGGCTGACCCGGCTGGCCCGGCTGAGTTCGGACGACCGGCTGAGCTGACGTCGAGGCCCCCGCCCTGCTCGAACCGTCACGTGCCTTCCCCTTGCATGTGACGGGCCGAGCTGGCCGGGGGCCTCTTCTGCGTCGAACCTAGGGACGCGCGGCGGCGGCGTCAACGATCCGTCATCCACCTCTGTGGATAAACCTGTGGACAACGTGTGGAGGACACGCGGAGGCCTGTGGAACGCGCCGAGGAACCCGTGCAGAATGATGGGGAGGACACGCCCGGACGGTCCGCCGAATCGCCCGTGCGACCTGCACCGACACCGCTGGGCAGCATGTGGAGAGAAAAAAGGTGACACGTGAGGCCGCTTCCGCCCGGTGATCCGGTCGCCGCCCTGCGTCGCATCGCGTTCCTGCTCGAGCGACGGCAGGCCGAGACCTTCAAGGTCAAGGCGTTCCGTCGCGCCGCGGGGGCCCTGCTCGCCCTTGACGACGAGGAGGTACGCCGACGGGCCGACACGGGTGCGCTGCGCGAGATCGAGGGGATCGGCAAGGCGACCGAGACGGTCGTGGTGGAGACGCTGGGCGGGCAGACCTCGTCGTACCTCGCGGACCTGGAGAAGGGCGCCGGACCGCTGGCCCCAGGGGGCGCGGAGGTCCGCGCGGCCCTGCGCGGAGACCTCCACACGCACTCGGACTGGTCCGACGGCGGGTCGCCGATCGAGGAGATGGTCATGACCGCGGTCGAGCTCGGGCACGAGTACGTCGCGCTGACCGACCACTCGCCGCGCCTCACGGTGGCCAACGGGCTCAGCGCGGCTCGGCTGACCAAGCAGCTCGCCGTGCTCGAGGCCGTGAACGGCCACCTGGCCGGCGGGATGCGCGTGCTGCGCGGCATCGAGGTCGACATCTTCGACGACGGCGGCCTGGACCAGACCGAGGAGCTGCTCGACCGGCTCGACGTGGTGGTGGCCTCGGTGCACAGCAAGCTGCGGATGGAGCGCGGCCCGATGACCCGCCGCATGCTCGCGGCCGTGCGCAATCCGCGGACCAACGTGCTGGGCCACTGCACCGGGCGACTCGTGACCGGCGGGCGCGGCACCCGCCCGCAGAGCGAGTTCGACGCCGAGGCGGTCTTCACCGCCTGCCGTGACCACGACGTCGCGGTGGAGATCAACAGCCGGCCCGAGCGGCAGGACCCGCCCGACGACCTGCTGGCGCTGGCCGTCGACGTCGGGTGCGTGTTCTCGGTGGACTCCGACGCCCACGCGCCGGGTCAGCTGGACTTCCTCGACCACGGTGCCGCCCGCGTCGCCGCGCTCGGCGTGCCCCTGGAACGCATCGTCACCACCTGGCCGCTCGACGACCTCCTCGCCTGGACCGCCAGGAGACCCCACTCCTGACCCCCGCGAGACGTCGACTGCGGTACGTCGTGTCGTCGTGTCGGTGGGGTTCCCTAGGGTGCGACCATGAGGGGCATGGACACGGTCGGGTACGACGTCGACGGGGTGGCGGTCGAGGTCCGACGAAGTGCGAAGCGGCGTCGGACGGTCTCGGCCTACCGGCAGGACGACGGGTCCGTGGTGGTCCTCGTCCCGGCCCGGCTCAGCCGCGCCGAGGAGCGACAGTGGGTCACCACGATGCTCGAGCGGCTCGACAAGCAGGACCGCCGCCGACGTCCCAGCGACGACAAGCTGATGGAGCGGGCCTTGCAGCTCTCCCGCGAGCACCTCGACGGCCAGGCCCGGCCGACCGGCGTCCGGTGGGTCGACAACCAGCGCCAGCGCTGGGGCTCGTGCACCCCGTCGGACGGCACCATCCGGCTCTCCTCGCGTCTCCAGGGCATGCCGGCGTACGTCGTCGAGTGCGTGCTCCTGCACGAGCTGGCACACCTGCTCGTCCATGACCACAGCGCGGCGTTCTGGGAGCTGGCCGACCGCCACCCGCGCGCCGAGCGGGCCAAGGGCTACCTCGAGGGTCACGCCCAGGCCCAGCGCTGGTCGGACCCGGCGGCGATCGACGGGGACGAGAGCGGGTCAGAGCTGGCCGAGGCGGGACCGGGCCAGCCGGACCAGCTGTTCTAGCGACGCCTCGTCGCTGGGCAGGTCGTCGGCCGGCCACCAGCGCACGTCGGAGGACTCCTCACTGACCGCCGTGGAGGCCTCCGGGTCGGCGACAGCCAGGAAGCGGACGTCGAGGTGGCGGGTGCCGGCGCCGCCACAGAACGGCACCTCGTGGACGTCGAGCTGCACCGGCACCGGGTCGAGGTCCACCTCGGCCAGCCCCGACTCCTCGGTCGCCTCGCGCCAGGCTGCCGCCGCCAGGTCACGGTCCCCCGGCTCGACGTGCCCGCCGAGCTGGAACCACGCCCGCGCCTTGGCGTGCAGCGTCAGCAGCACCTGGCCGCCGTCGGGGGAGACCACGATGGTGCTGGCGGTCAGGTGGTCGGGCAGGCAGGAGCGCTGCAGCCCGTCGGCACGACGCCCGAGGTGCGCGACGTACTCCTCACGCAGGCGTGCCTGGGTCGCATCAGGCGGCAGCCACGAGGTCAGCAGCGCCTGGGCGCGGGCGTGAGCCTGGGCCGCCGCGCTCACGTCGGGCGGGGTGCGTCGCCCGGTCCCGAGTCCGGTCCTGAGTCCGGTCCTGAGCCCGGTCCCGAGTCCGGTCCTGAGTCCGGTCCTGAGTCCGGGCCCGAGTCCGGGCCCGAGCCGCCGGCCTCGTCGAGAAGCTCAGCCAGCGCAGCGTCGAAGTTGTCGTCGAAGCCGGCTGCCGCCTCCTCGAGCTCCGGGTTCTCCCCGAACCCGAGCGGGTCGTCGAGGTCGGTGGCGGTGGGCAGCAGGTCGGGGTGGGCCCAGATGGCGTCGCGTGCCTCGGCTCCACGCCGGGACCGGAGGCTGCCCCAGAGGGTGGCGGCGTCGCGCAGCCGGCGGGGTCGCATCTCCAGACCGACCAGAGCGGCGAAGGCGTCCTCGGCGGGTCCGCCCGCGGCGCGCCGGCGGCGCACGATCTCCTGCAGCTTGGCGGCGTTGGGCATGCGCTCGGTGGTGGCCTGGCTGACGACCTCGTCGACCCAGCCCTCGACGAGGGCGAGGATGGTCTCGAGCCGCACCAGGGCGGCCTGCTGGGTCGGCGTCTTCTCGGGCTCGAAGAGCCCGCCGGCCAACGCCTCCTGGATGGCGGCGGGGTTGGTCGGGTCGAGCCCGGCCATCTTCGACTCCATGCCGGCCACGTCGATCGTCGTGCCCCGCCCGAAGTCCTCGACGGCCGCGAGCAGGTGCGCGCTGAGCCACGGCACGTGGGCGAACAGCCGCTGGTGGGCCGCCTCGCGGATCGCGAGGTAGAGGCGTACGTCGTCCGCGGGCACGTCGAGTCCGTCGGCGAACGCCGCGATGTTGGTCGGCAGCAGCGCCGCCTTGCCGACGGGGGCGAGGGGGAGGCCGATGTCGGAGGAGCTGAGCACCTCGGAGGCGAGCCCGGCCAGCGCCTGCCCGACCTGGCTGCCGAACATCGCTCCGCCGGCCTGGCCCAGGAGCCCGATGAGGGGCCCGGCCATCGCCTTGGCCTCGGCGGGCAGCGCGTTGCCCATGGCGGCCACGACGTGCTCGGCCACCGGCTCCACCAGCTTCTTCCAGACCGGCAGGGTCTGCTCGATCCACTCGGCGCGGCTCCAGCCCGCGGCGGACGTGACGCCGCTGGGCAGGTCGGTGACGGCGTCGAGCCAGGTGTCGGCGAGCTGGAGGGCGTCGGCGATGCGCGCGTTCTCGGCGCTGCCGATCGACGGGTCGGGCTCGGCGGCGACGCCGCGGCGGGCCAGGTCCAGGGCCAGGTTCCAGTTCACCGCGCCCTCGTGGGGCTGCAGGAGCTGCTGCATCTGGCCCAGCAGGGCCGAGAGGTCGGGCATGCCGCCGGCGCCGGGCGTGCCGAAGGCGCCGAACCCGGGAATGCCGGTGCCGCCCGAGCCGGGCGTCCCGGCGCCCCCGGCGGCACCGCCGCCGAAGGCGTTGAACAGCTGCTCGAACGGCGTGCCCTTGAACGGGTTCTGGGGATCGCCTCCGCTGTCGTTGTCGTCGTCACCGGGGCGGGGAGCGGGGTCGTTCACCATGAGGCCCACGGTACTCGCGCCCCGTCGCTGCGTTCCGTCCTAGGCTCCTGACATGGACCACACCACCGATGACCGCCCGACGGCGCACCCCGACAGCGGGAGAGTCGTGCGTCTGGTCGACATCCGGGAGACGCCGCTGGATGTCGCGGAGGTCCTGGCTGCCGTCGAGGACGACACGGCCGGGGGAGTGACGCTCTTCGTCGGCAACGTCCGCAACCATGACGCCGAGCAGGCGGTGGACCACCTCGACTACAGCGCCCACCCGAGCGCCCTCGACCGGTTGCGCGAGGTCGTCGAGGAAGTGGCGCAGCGCCACCCGGTCACCGCCGTCGCGGCGGTCCACCGGGTCGGCCGGTTGGCCATCGGCGACGCCGCCGTGGTGGTCGCCGCCGCTGCGCCCCACCGGGGTCAGGCTTTCGACGCCTCCCGCGACCTGATCGACGACCTGAAGGCCACCGTTCCCATCTGGAAGCACCAGGTCTTCGCCGACGGCAACGAGGAGTGGGTCGGCACGCCGTGAGCGTGCCTCCCCGCCCGCACGGTCGACGGCCCCTAGCCTGAGACCGTGGAGATCCTCTGGTGGTTGGCGCCCGCAGGTGGCGTGCTCGTGCTCGCGTCGCTGTGGGCGACCTGGGCCGGACGACCCCAGCGAGAGCCGGAGGGGCGATCCGAGGAGGCCTACGAGAAGTTCGTGGCCGCCATGAACCGCGAGCACCCGGCCGCCGGCAAGCCGCGCCCGGTCGCGGCTCCCGACCGCAGCACGGGCATCGCCGTACGCCCCTCCTCCCGCTAGACGTCTCCGCGGCGGGATTCTGGTCGCTCGCCGCAACGACACGCCGCGGCGTACTGCAGGGGGCCCCCAGAAACAGGCTCGGCTGGGGGGAGTGACCAGAACCCGGCTCGACCGGGCGGATACAGGCGTTGCGCGTGATGAGAGGGTGGCGCCATGAGCCGTCACACCCTCGCGACGCTGGTCGCCGCAGGGCTGGTGCTCGTGCTGGGTGTGACGGTGGCTGCTGTTTCGGTGCCGTACGTCCGCCAGTCCCCGGGCCCCACCGTCGACGTCCTGGGGACGCGCAAGGGAGAGCCCGTGGTCGAGGTCGACGGGGAGCGCACCTTCCCGACCGACGGCAGCCTGCGGCTGACGACCGTCCTGGTCACCCAGCCCCAGCGCGCGTTCAACATCCTCGGCGCCCTCGGCGGTTGGCTGGACCAGGACACCGCGGTGCTGCCCTACGAGGCGCTCTACCCCGCCGACACCACCGACGAGGACGAGCAGGCGGAGTCGGCGGCGCAGATGGTCAGCAGCCAGGACACCGCCGTGGCTGCGGCGCTGACCGAGATCGGCTACGACCTCCCGACCTACGCCGAGGTCACCGGGGTCACCCCCGACAGCCCCTCCGAGGGAGAGCTCGAGCCCCGCGACCGCATGCTGTCCCTCGAGGGCGAGAAGGTCACCGAGGTGGAGCAGGTGTTCCGCGTGGTCGGCCGGGCCGAGCCGGGAGACACCCTCACCGGCGAGGTACGCCGAGAGGGCCGCACCCGGTCCTTCGAGGTCACCACAAAGCCGGCCGCCGACGACCCGGACCGGGCGATGTTGGGCATCCTGGTCGGGACCGGCTACGCCTTCCCCTTCGACGTGAGCATCGGCATCAGCGACTCCATCGGCGGCCCGAGCGCCGGCCTCATCTTCTCGCTGGCGGTCTACGACACCCTGACCGAGGGGTCGCTGACCGGGGGCCGTGACATCGCCGGCACCGGCACGATCGCCGCTGACGGGTCGGTCGGCCCGATCGGCGGGATCCAGCAGAAGATCTACGGTGCGGAGGAGACCGGGGCCGACCTCTTCCTCGTGCCGCCGGACAACTGCGGCGAGGCGCTGGGGACCGACCTGACCGACCGCGACATCCGCCTGGTGCGCGCTGAGACCATGAGCAGCGCCGTCGAGGCGCTGCAGGACTACCGAGACGACCCTGACGCCGAGCTGCCGAGGTGCACCCCATGAGCGACCCGACCGACCCGACCGCGACACCGGCCGAGCCAGCCGAGCCGGCCGAGCCGGCCGAGCCGGCCGAGCCGGCCGAGCCGGCTGACGAGGTGCTGACCCCGGCGGTCGACCTCGCCCTCCGCGGCGCCGTCCTCGAGATCGAGAAGCACGCCGCCGGTGCCGGGTGGGACCAGCCGGCCCGCCTCTTCGCGCTGGTCGCCACCGCCGACCTGCTGGCCAACGAGCCGGGTCTGGCCGACACCATCGGCGTCGACCCGGGCGCCGACCTGACCGGCAGCCTGACCCCGATCGAGCAGGACGACCTGCCGGCCGACACCCCACTGGAGGAGCTGCTCTACCAGGTGATGTGGCCCGCCGAGGTCCACGGCACCGCCGTGGTCGTGGAGCGGCTCGTGCTGCCCCCCGGCGCGGAGGACCTGCCCGACGACCCGGCCGAGGCCGCGGAGGTGGCGGCCGGCCACCCCGACCGTCAGGAAGTGCGGATGGTGGCGGGCGCGACGCGGGCCGGCACGACCTTCTGCGCGCTGCGCCTGCGCGAGCACGACGAGGACTTCGCGGTGATCGAGGGGCCGGACCTTGTGCCGGCCCTCCTACAGTTGTTGCAAAGCACGCTGGTGGACGCCCCGGACAGCGGGGACACCGGCACAGAGACGGAGTTGTGAGAACACAGTGAGCGGCCTCTTCGACGACCCACCGACCCCGCCCCGGCGTACGGCGGCACCGCCGCGCCCGCAGCGCTCGCGTGCGCTGATGATCACCGCCGTCGTCCTCGTGGTGGGCTTCTTCGTGCTCTCGGCCTTCACCGGGCTGTGGACCGACCGGCTGTGGTTCAACAGCGTCGGGTACGGCGAGGTCTTCTCGACCGTGCTGACCACGCGCGTGCTGCTCTTCCTCATCTTCGGCCTGGTCATGGGCGGCTTCGTCGCCGCCAACGTGGTCCTGGCCTTCCGCCACCGGCCGCCGTTCCGCGCGATGCCGTCGGAGGCGAACCTCGAGCGCTACCGCGAGGTCGTGGAGCCGTTGCGGGCCTGGGTGGTCGTGGCGGTCGCGGGCCTGCTGGCGCTGGTCGCGGGCGGCTCGGCCGCCGGGCAGTGGCGCTCCTACCTGCTGTGGCGCAACGGTGGCGACTTCGGCACCGAGGACCCCTACTTCAACCGTGACCTGGGCTTCTTCATCTTCGACCTGCCCTGGCTGCACTACGTCGTCAACTTCGCGATGATGACGGTGGTGCTCGGTCTGGTCGCCGCGATCGTCGTGCACTACCTCTTCGGCGGCATCGCTCTGCAGTCGCGCACCGACAAGGTCTCCGGGGCCGCGCAGGTGCAGTTCTCGGTCCTGCTGGGCCTGTTCGTGCTGTTCAAGGCCGTCGACTACTGGCTGGACCGCTTCGACCTCACCACCGACCAGGGGCGTCGCTTCACCGGCGTCAACTACACCGCCTTCAACGCGATCCTGCCGTCGAAGAACATCCTCATGTTCATCGCGCTCATCTGCGCGCTGCTGTTCTTCGCCAACGTCTTCCGCCGCACCTGGCTGCTGCCCGGGGCCGGCCTCGGGCTCCTCGTGCTCTCCGCGGTGCTGCTGGGTGCGGTGTGGCCGGGCATCGTGTGGCAGTTCCAGGTCAAGCCGTCCGAGCCCGACAAGGAGCAGGAGTTCCTTGCTGCGAACATCGAGGCGACGCGATCGGCGTTCAACATCGACGACGTGGCCGAGCAGCAGTACGACGCCGAGGTCGCGGTGACCAAGGACCAGCTGAAGAACAGCGCCGACTCGCTGCCCGGCATCCGGCTGATCGACCCGGCGCGCACGAGCCAGGCGTTCGAGCAGCTGCAGCAGGTCCGTGGCTACTACTCGGTGGCGCCGGTGCTCGACGTGGACCGCTACGAGATCAACGGCGAGACCCGTGACCTCGTGATGGGCGCGCGCGAGCTCGACCAGGAGGGCCTCGTGCCCGACCAGCGCAACTGGGCGAACGAGCACACCGTCTACACCCACGGCTACGGCCTGGTGGCGGCCTTCGGCAACAACCGCACCGCCGACGGCGGCACACCGTCGAACCCGGACGAGCCGCCGTGGGCCGAGGAGGACCTGCCGCCGCGCGGTGAGCTCTCCGACCTGACCGAGGAGGGCTACGAGCCGCGGATCTACTTCGGCGAGCGCAGCCCGGAGTACTCCATCGTCGGCAAGGCCGAGGACGACGACCCGAACGTCGAGCTCGACATCCCCGAGGAGGCCTCCGGCGAGCGCGGCACCTCGACGTTCGAGGGCGAGTACGGCGTCCCGGTCGGCGGGTTCGTCAACAAGCTGCTCTACGCGCTGAAGTTCGGCGAGCCCAACTTCCTGCTCTCGAGCCGGGTGAACTCCGGTTCGCAGGTGCTCTACGAGCGCTCTCCGCGCGAGCGGGTGGAGAAGGTCGCCCCGTGGTTGACCGTTGACGGCGACCCCTACCCGGCGGTCGTCGACGGCCGGGTGCTGTGGATCCTCGACGGCTACACGACCACTGACCGCTTCCCGAACGCGGAGCGCGAGTCGTTCCAGGAGATGACGAACGACGCCCTGACCAGCTCGACGTCGTACGTCACTCTGCCGACCGACCAGATCAACTACATCCGCAACTCGGTCAAGGCAACCGTGGACGCCTACACGGGCCAGGTCACGCTCTACGAGTGGGACGAGGAGGACCCGATCCTCGAGGCGTGGAAGTCGGTGTTCCCCGACGCCGTGACCCCGCGCGACGACATCTCCGGGGAGCTCGAGGCCCACCTGCGCTACCCCGAGGACATGTTCAAGACCCAGCGCTACATGCTGGCGCAGTACCACGTCACGTCGCCGCAGGACTTCTACAAGGGCACCGACCGCTGGCAGGTGCCTGAGGACCCGGCCGAGACGGTGAAGATGCAGCCGCCCTACCGGCTCTCGGTGCAGATGCCTCCGGCTCCGGACCCGGAGGACGAAGCGTCGGTGTCCGACGGGAGCGCCGAGGCCGAGGAGGCTGCGGACACCGCGGACCTGCCGGTCGAGGACCCGGTGTTCTCGCTCACCAGCGTCTTCACGCCCACGAACCGGCAGAACCTCGCCTCGTTCGTGGCGGTGAACTCCGACGCGACCGACGAGAACTACGGCCAGTTCCGGATCCTGCGACTGCCCGACTCCACCCAGGTCCAGGGTCCTTCGCAGATCGCCAACACGTTCTCGGCCGACGAGAGCATCCAGGGGGCGTTGCTGCCGATCAAGCAGAACTCCCAGATCCTCGACGGCAACCTGCTGACGCTGCCGGTGGGCGGCGGGCTGCTCTACGTGCAGCCCGTCTACGCGCTGCGCGAGGCCGGCGAGGGCTCCTACCCCGTGCTCCAGTTCGTGCTCGCCTCCTTCGGACGCAACGCCGGGTTCGGCACGACGCTGACCGAGGCGCTCAACGACGTGCTCGAGTCCGGGGAGCTGACCGAGGAGGAGACGGTCGGCAGCGGTGACGGTGGCGGCCAGGGCGGTGGCGGCGGTGGTGACGGCGGTGAGGACGGCGGTGGTGACGGCGGCGGTGATGGCGGCGACGGATCCTTGTCGCCGGCCGTGCTGGACCTGCTGCAGCAGGCCGTCGACACGTTCGCGGAGGCCGACCAGGCGCTGACCGACGGCGACACGGTGCGGTACGCCGAGCTGACCGAGCAGGCCGAGGACCTGGTCAAGCAGGCCCAGGCGGCCTCCGAGGGGCAGTAGCCCGTCGGGCGTTCACGTCGGACGAGCTCGTCCGAGACCCCCGGCCCGTCGACGATCGCGCATCTGAGCGGTCGTCGGCGGACCGGAGCAGATTCGGCGTAGAACATCGCGCAGATGCGCGGGCCTGGGCCTCACGCCGGCTCGATTTGGACCCTGGCGTGCTCCCTAGTAACGTTGCGTTTACCGACGCGGGGTGGAGCAGCTCGGTAGCTCGCTGGGCTCATAACCCAGAGGTCGCAGGTTCAAATCCTGCCCCCGCTACAAAGAAAGTCCAGGTCAGCCACAGGTTGACCTGGACTTTTTCTTTGGGGGAATCATGCGATTCCATCGTTTACCCATCACATTGACAGGTGTGCAGCGCGGCCCAGCCGGACGTCAGCGCCGTCGGTTCCGGTCGCTTCGGGCTCGCTCGGCAGTGCTCGTCCGGAGCAGCGACACGAGGATGGCCCTCATGAGTAGGCCACGCATCCCGATCGGCGGTTACGGCGAGATCGCGTTCCCCAGCGCGCCAAGGGCAAGGTCGAGGCACGTACCCGCTTCCGCGACTGGGACGGGCAGACGCGGCTGGTCCAGGCGACCGCTTCCTCCAGGCCAGCCGCCGAGGTGGAGTTGAAGAGGAAGCTCACCCAGTGCAACGCCTTCCAGCCCATCGACATCACGCTGACTCCGGACAGCCCTTCCCCGGCGCTGGTCGACTACTGGCTCGCCGACCTCGACCTGGAGGGCCGGATCGCGCCGGCCACCCGGTTTAACTACGAGCGCGACATCAATCGACTGGTGCTGCCGGCGTTCAAGGGCTTCACCATGCGCGAGATCGGCGTAGCCCGCTGCGACGCCCTGCTCAAGCAACTCGGTAACAGCTCGTATTCGTCGGCCGAGCGGGCAAGGACGGTGCTGCGGCAGTCGTTCGCGCTGGCGGTCAGGCACGAGGTGTTGGCGCGCAATCCGATCGACCATGTCTCCCGGCTTCACAAGCCGAAGCGCACCCCGACCGCGCTGACCGCGACCGAGGTGAACGCTGTCTCCGGGCAGTGATCAAGGCCCGGGAGCAGTCTCTGGGTACCTCGGGACCCAACCCGGACGGGCAGCTCGGCCAGATCGTTGAGGTCCACCTCGGCACCTCGGCACCTCGGCACCTCGGCACGGATTGGCCTGGCGATCCGTCGACGCGACCTGGACCTGACGACGACGCCGGCCACGCTACGGATCTGTGGCACGGTTATCTCTGAGCGCGGTGTCGGCACCTACCGCCAGGAGCACCCGAAGACTGACCGCTCCAACCGGGTGATCGCGCTACCGTCCTTCACCGCCGAGGCGCTCCGACGTCGGTTGGCGATCATGGTCGACCATTCGCTGGAAGCGCTGGTGTTCCGTAGCCGGGAGGGAACCCCGCTCACCACGGCCAACGTGCGGCGCAACTCCGCAGGGTGCTCGGCGAAGCTGGCATCGAGGGCGTCAGCCCGCACATGTTCTGCCGCACCGTCGCGACCGTGATCAACGAGAAGGCCAGCCTGAACCTCGCCTCGGAGCTGCTCGGACACACCGACCCCAAGGTGACGATCGAGCACTCCATCCGGCGCAACGAGCAGGTGAACCCGCTGACCGCCGAACTCCTCGACCAGGTGTTCGCGCGAGAGGATGACGGGTCGGCGTGACAGCGCGGAAGTGCCATGGGCTTCAGCGCGCAACTGCCACGTTGTTCGGGAAATCAACTCAGCCCGCTGACAGCGGAGCGTGCGAGTTTCCCGAACATCCTGCTACTTTGTTCAGGTAAGTTCCATATTCCGCCGCCAGCGGAACGATCCCGATATCTGAACGGAGGGCCCGACATGGCGACCAGCGATGCGCCTACGGCCGCCGAGGTGGCACGAATCGCCGCAGCCTCGGTGCGTGATCGCCTGCCGCTGGGCTGGACGGCCACCGAGACGGTTGAATCAGAGCGAGGATCGCTGCTCCCCGACCTAGAGATCAACCTCGAAGCTCCAGATGGACGCACCGCGCGGCTGGTGATAGAGATCAAGCAAGTCCTGGAACGTCGTGACATTGGTCGAATCGTGGAGCAATCACGAAGCATGACGACACGCCCCACCGATGTCCCCGTCGTTTCAGCGCGGTACCTCTCCACATCTGTGAGAGAGGCACTCGCGGAGCAAGGGCTCTCCTTCGTCGACGCCACCGGCAATATCCGCATCGTTGTCGACACGCCCGCCGTGTTCATCTCGGACCGCGGCGAAGACCGCGATCCGTGGCGCATGGGTCGACCCCGCGGAACCCTGAAGGGCGAGCCTGCGGCTCGGGTCGCTCGTGCCCTTCTGGACTGCGGCCGCGACTGGACGGTGCGTGAGCTCATGGCCGCTTCTGGATCGTCCAGTGGGGCCGCGTACCGGGTGCTGGAGTATCTGGAGCGTGAGGAGCTGGTCGTGAAGGAGGACAAGCGTTACCGGGTCACGGACTGGGAGCGGCTGCTCCGCGCATGGAGTGCCGACGCTTCCTTCCAGACCACGACTCGGGTGATGGCCTTCATCGAGCCTCGTGGTGTCGACTACTTCCTCGGAAAACTCACCAAGGAGACGAAGTTCCCGGTCGCCGTGACCGGCTCCATGGCCGCGAAGGAGTGGGCGACCTACGCCCCGGCCAAAGCCGCCTACGTCTACGTCTCGTCGATCCAGGAGGCCGCTGAGCAATGGGCACTGCGGCCCAACGCCGCCGCTCCGAACGTCATTCTCCTGGAGCCCAAGACCGTGGGTGACGTGCCGTTCGTCAATACGGTTCGCTCCCAGGCGGGATACCCGGTCGCCGCGCCTCCTCAGGTGGCGGCCGACTTGCTGAACGGGCCTGGTCGTGAACCTGCCGAAGGCGAATACCTGATCGAGTGGATGAAGTCCAACGAGGAGAGCTGGCGTCGTGCGTGACGAAGTGACCATGGCGCGGACCGGGCTACTCGACGCGCTGGAGGCGTTGGAGTCGCACATCGACGCGCTCGTGATCGTCGGCGCGCAGGCCGTCTACCTGCACACGGGAGCAACGGAGATCGCGCTGGCCGAGTTCACCACCGACGGTGACGTCGCCATCGATCCAGACCTGCTGAGTTCCGACCCGCTCATCGAGGAAGCGATGCGCGCGGGGGGGTTCACGCCAGATCCACGCAGCAGCGCCATCGGGTCATGGATCTCGCCCCGTGGCGTCTTCGTTGACCTGATGGTGCCCGAAGCCGTAGCGGGGACAGGGCGACGCGGGGTGCGGCTGCCGCCACACGACTCGAAGGCGATACGCAGGTCACGTGGCATAGAAGCGACTCTGGTGGACAACTCCAAGATGGTCATTCGCGCGACCGATGTTGCACTGGACTCACGGGAGTTCGAGGTCGCCGTGGCTGGCCCGGCAGCGCTGTTGGTGGCCAAGCTGCACAAGATCCACGATCGGATCGACACACCGCCGAGGAGCGACAACAAGGACGCACACGACGTCTACCGCCTACTGCGGGCCGTCGAGACCCCGGTGTTCGTAGAGGCGATCGGAAGGCTTCTGAACGAAGCCGTGAGCGGCGAGGTGACCCGCGACGCGCTCGGCCAACTCCGCAAGCTCTTCGCGCAAGGCGCGCGCGCCCGCGGGTCCCTCATGGCCGGTGCCGCGGAGGAGTTGGTCGGTGACCCGATTGCGGTGTCCGAGAGCGTGGCCCTACTCGCGGAAGACCTTCTCGAGGCCCTGGGCTCCTAACGTGGCCCCTCGCGTGGCAGCCCTGCCCGGTCGAACTCCTGCTGCAGACGCGGACGTCTCCGGTGGGTCTCGCGCAGCTCGGCGATGAGTTCATCGACCTCGACCGCTTGATCGGACCCTCCGGCAAGCTTGCGCATCTTCGCGAGCCGTCTGGCAGCAAGTCGGTAGTGCTGGGCGCCGGCCTCGACCAGCTCGTTCTCGACGAGCCGTTGGTGGATCGGCAGCACCGCGAGCGGGTCGACCTTCTCGTACACCTTCACCAGCTCGCTCCATGTGTGGTCGCTGTCGAGGGCGAGGGAATGGGCCAGGTTCCAGGCGAACTCGGGCTCCTTCAGGGTGAGGAGCGCGAAAAGCACCGCGTCTCCGGGGCTCGCCGCAAGCGTGGCCACGACCTCGTCCCTGTACTCAGGCCATGACTTGCCCGCAGCGTTGTGCAGCCGGGCTGCAGTGGTCGACGACGGCCAGCGCCGAAACACCAGCAGCCGCGCCTCAAGCGCTTCGGCCGGCCGGTGTCCCTCGAGGAGTCGGCACCAGTAGTCGGCAGCCTTGAGCGACTGGTGGCCGGGGTCGAGGACGGTGGCTTGCTTCGCCCAGTCGATAGCGAGGTCGATCTCGCCGATCTCCTCGAAGGCCGCGGCAGTGTCCTCCAGCCAGGCCGCGACCCTCCGATCCTTCGCATGGGTTCGGATGATCGCGTCGAGGTCGCGATCCAGAACGGCCAACCGCTGGGCATTCCAATCCAGGGTGAACCACTCGTGGGAGTGGCCCGACGTCCATGGGTCATCCTCCGAGGGACGAGGCCCGAGGCTGGCTTCAACGTCGTGCAGTCGCTTGCGGTACGCCTTCATCCCGGTCTCGCCGAGCGCCGGCGCGTAGGCGACGGGGTCGAGTCCGAAGTAGTCGACGTCGCCGTCGAACTGGAACTTCATCATCCAGTCGATCAACTTGCCGCTCGGCACGTGAGCCGCGGCCGCCGCCTTCGGGTGTAGTTCCAGCAATCGACGGCAGGCGTCTCCGATGATGCCGCTGGAGTCGTCTGCCCGGGCGATCACCTTGGTCGCGCTCGCGAGCGCCCTGTGAGTGACGGCGTACACCTCGGCCGGATCCGTCGACGGGAGCGCACCTTCGAGGATGCCGACCGCCTCGTGCATGTCGCTTCCGTGGGCGTCTGCGATTGACCAACGCCAGAGGTCGGCTCGGGTCCGGATCAGCGGGAGCACGGCATCGGCCAGGGAAGTCACTTGCTCATTGTTCACGCCTGACCTTCAACACCTCGACCAGATGTCGACTCCTGCTGGTCTGGCCCTCAGCAATCGGGTCACTATTCCATTCGCGGTTGGGTCCCTGGCGGATCGAGGGTGCGACGAAGACTTGGGAAGGGCCTCCGGCTAGTAGAGGTCAAGCGTTCGGTCGACTGACGCCACGCCATGAGCGCTCACTGGAGGCGTTGGCTCGACTCGCGTCACCCCACCCGCCGGAGGGCTTCGAGCATCTCGGCGATGTGTGTCGAGGGGGGCGGCACCTTGCAGATCGACGTCTCGAGGCGGATGGTGGAGAGACGCGAAGGGGTCCCGATGCGTCCACGGAAGAAGCCGACCAGTCGTCGCGAGGTCACGCCCAGTCAGGAACACGCTGGTGCCCAGGCGACACCGTGGTGGCAGCGGACGTGGACCCGCGTGGTGGCGGTCGTGCTGACCCTCGGTGCGCTCGCCTCTGCGGTCACGGGGATCACGAGCCTGTGGCCTGAACCGGACCTGGTGGATCAGGCTCAGATCAGCTCCCTCCACGTCCGAGGGCCGGTCTCTCTCACGGACTATGTCCGCTCGGCCGAGGGCGTCACGACGAACGCAGCCCTCCGCGTGCCGGTGTCGCTGTCCACCGCCAGCCCGGCGCCGGCCCCGCGCCCCGCGTCGTCCGTGAGCCCGACGCCCACGCCGACTCCGACTCCCGCACCGACTCCGACGTCACCCACGAGCCCGACGCCGACACCGAGCCCGACGCCGACACCGAGCCCGACGCCGAGCCCGACGCCGAGCCCGACGCCGACGCCGACGCCGACGCCTCAACCCACCCTTGGCCCGGCGGCGGAGCGGTGGTATCGAGACACCGTGCAGGAGGTGCGCGGAATGGCGCCCCAGTACGTGCTGCCGGACCCGGCGCCGCCGAGCTCCGCGCCGGGCAAGGTCTTCGCGCTGTTCCCGGACCCGGTCGACGAGAACGGCAAGACCGTGTCCACAGCTGTGGCCGCCGAGCGGCTGGTGACCCTGCTCGAGGACGTTCGATCCGTTCCGGTCGACGGAAGCGTCGAAGGAGGTGTCGAAGCAAGCCAGGTGGTGCCTCTGGGGGTCGTCGTGAGCGCCAACGTGCGGGTCGAGGGGCTCGCCGGAGAGCGCTTGGGGGTGTACTGGCGGATCTCTCGGATCTCCGACGCGAACCTTCCGTTCCGCAATTACTTCACCGATCTGCCGGCGCTCCAGATCAGGGCCGAAAGACACGTCGACGGCGGGAACGTGCAGTTCTGGGTCCCCATGCCCGTGGCGTCCGGTGAGTACGAGGTCGAGGTCTCCATCCGGGACGAGAGGGGTCAGCGGCTGGTCGCGGAGACGACGGAGGCTTTCCGCTGAGCGAGGCGGGGCGATCGCTCGGACCCGGTGGCCGCTCAGGGGGTCACGGTCGGCGGCACGGGGTCCATCGCGTCGAATCGAAGCCGCATGCCGGGCGGCGTGAGCATCGGCTGCCGGCGGCGCTGGGTCCACAGCACGGGTGACCCGTCGGTGGCCCGGGCGAGGATCGCTCTGCGTTCCACACGGACCCCCTCGGCCGGGACGGCGGCGGGCTCGAGCTGGTGCGTCGGGTGGTGCCCACCGGAGCCCGGGTCCACGAGCAGGTCGCTCTCCGCCTCGGGCATGAGCTCTGCGGTCGCACCGGACAGGTCGGCCGCCCGACCCTGCACGAAGCGGCGACGGCCGTTGACGGTCTCGATGACGTACGGGTGCCAGTGAGGCGGGATCCGGGTCATCGGCCGGTAGGCGAAGCCGGGCCGTCCGTCTGCGTCGATCCGTGCGGGAGGTTCCGGGGTCGGATCAGGGTCGCTCGGGACGGCGCGTCCGCGCAGCCGCTGCTCGACGGCCCAGACCAGGTTGGCGTCCTCGTCGATGCCGATGACGACCTCGTCGAGCACGGGGCCGGCCAGCGGCGTCGCTGCGGTGGCCCACAGGACGAGCGAGCGTGGGTCCAGACCGTGTGTGGCGAACATGCTCCAGTCCGCGGGCGGCTCGACCACCCAGTCCTCCCCGAAGGAGTCGTGCACCACGACCTCCTCCAGGGTCAGCACGTGCCCGGCCACGCCGTCCACCGGGAAGCCGAACCAGTCGTCGGACTGGTTCACCACCAGGTCGATGAGAAGCAGCGTGGCGAAGTGCGCCCGGTCGGGGGGATAGCCGCCGATGTCGACCTTGGCGTCCTCGATCTCCCACCACCGCGGGACCGGGGCGCCGGGGTAGCGGAGGCGGCTCGGGTACAGCTCCGTCACGTCGACCGGTCGGGTCGACGGGGGGAGAGGCGCATCGGCGTCGACGGAGTACCAGTCGAGGTCGCCGCCGTCGTGGCGTTCCAGGGACAGGGTGGTGCCGTCAGCGGCGAACGTCGCGGCGTACGACAGGTCGGCGGGGTCCCACAGGTCGACCGGTTCGGGGTCCGGCGGGCGGAGGTCGCCGAACCACGACTCCTGCAGGCCGAGCTCGGCGCGCCGGGCCCAGAGCGTGCGGCCGTCGAGTCCGGTGCCGTCGAGCACGTCGTACGGCGAGGGCAGCCGCGCCAGCCTCAACGAGTCGCCCTCCAGGACCACCCCGGCGGCCTCTGCCGACGCGGCGACCAGCCGCCCGGCCGCGACCCTGCGTCCCGGCGTCCAGGACTCGCCCGGCTCCGACTCGACGATCGCTTCCGCCGGCGTGGTGCGTGGGTCGAGGTGAGGCTGGCCGCCGAGCGGCTCGATCGGCGTGAGGCGGGCCCGGAAGCTCACCCGCACCGGGGAGGAGGCGTCCTCGCCCTGGTGCTCGCCCATCTGCCACTGCCGTCCCAGCAGCCAGGCGGGGTCGGCCACCTCGGCGGAGAACCCCCGGGCCAGGTCGATCTGCGTCCGGTCGGCCTCCAGCCGGTGGACCGCGTCGAAGATCACTGTCATGTCATCCGTCCGTGGGGTCGAGTCGCACGGCGGTCGCTCCTGCCGCCGGGAGAAGTGAGGCGGGCAGCATGCCGTTGAGGCCCCGCCCGAGGTCGCCGGGTCGTGCCATCCGTGCCCGCGCGAGCAGTCGCGCGTCGGCGACGATGGCGACGATCGTCTCCTCGTCCATCGGCTTGTCGAGGTCCGGCGGCACGGCGAGCAGGATCGACTGCGGCGGGCGCGCGGCGGGCGCGTTGAAGCCGAAGGCGGCGCCTGTGGTCTGCTCCTCGGACGGGATCACCTCGACGAACCGGTCCACGGCCGCCACCGCGACCGGACTGGTCGCCGGGAGGGCGGCGAGGTCGAGCGCCGGAGCGGCGTAGGCCACGACCGCCCGCCGCGCGTCCGGCACGAGCTGCCACGGGTCACCGGGCTTGTTCGTCCACGCCGCGAGCGCCAGCCCTCCCGAGACGCCGGTGGCGAGCTGGTGGACCTCGACCCGGGCCAGCGACTCGCGGACCGCGGCAACCGTCGAAAGCCAGGTCTCGTCGAGCGTGGCGTCGCGCTGCAGCGACGGCAGGTCACCACGGGGGAGCCGACTCGTGACGGCGAGCTGGCCGGTCGGGGAGACCAACGCCGCGAGCGCGTCGACCAGGTCGCTGCGCGACAACGCTGCTGCCGCGGAGGGCTCGCCGGGCGTGGCGGGATTCGTGTCGGGGCTGGCGGCCGCGCGTGTGCCCAGCAGCTCACGCGTGCGGTGCGCGGTCGCGACCTGCCGGCGTACGTCGACCTCGGCCGGGTCGAGCTCCGCCCACGCCGGGTCCGGTGGCGGGTCCGGTGCCACCCCCCAGGCCTGCGCGGCCGCGACCAGCCGGGCGAGCAGGACCGGATCGGCGCCACCGAGACCGCCGTCCGCGCCAGTGAGCGCGAGGCTCGCGTCGAGCTGCTCGAGCAAGGTCAGCACCGTCGCGCGCACGCTCGTGTAGCGCGCCAGGAGGTCGGCGTCCACGGGTTGCTGGGGCGCCACGGCGTCGGCCTGCTCGGTGCACGAGTCGGGTCCCGCGGGGTTGCGCCCGAGCAGCGCGACCAGGCGGGCGGCGCGCTCGTAGCGGCCGGGACCGTCGCCACCGACCACGGCGCACGCCGCTCCTGGTGTCCCCAGCAGAGGGGCACCCGCCTGGGCAGCCAGGCGCTCGAGGTCGGTGCGGGGGAGCGCGAGTGCGTCGGCAGGCAGCAGCCCGAGGTCATCGAGGGTGAGCGTGGCCGTCGGGCCCGCGGGGGCGCCGGCGTCGTCGAGCCCGGAGATGTCGAACGTCCATGACGAGGCCTGGCCGGCGTGGGCGCGCACGAACGACTCCGCTGCGGCGTCGGCGAGCAGCGCCGGGCTCGTCACCGCTCGTTCCACGGGATCTGCGGGAAGGGACGGTGGGGCGACGGCCGGGAGCGCCAGGACCACGGAGGTGCTCACCGCCCGACCCTCGCGAGGGGTGCGCAGCAGCCCCAGGTGCGGAGGGCGGGACAGCCCGGCGGCGGCGTCCATGACTGCTCCGGCCACCCCGGCCCGCCCTTCGGTGACGTGGTGGACCGCCTCCGCGACGAGCACGTCGCCGTAGCTGTCCAGCCCCGCACGCAGCCGGTCGAGCTCGGCGAGCTTCGCGGTCTCGAGCCCGAGGGAGGTCGGCTCGGCAGCGAGGACGGCCAGCCCGTCGCAGGTGCGGCGGCCCGCGTGCTCGGTGCGCACCGGGAAGTCCCGGCGCAGCCGTGAGACGTCGTCGCGGTCCGCGACCACCCGCTCGACCTCGCGGCCGAGGGCCTCGGCCAAGTGCGCTCCGACACGTACGTGCTCGGCCGCGCGGTCGGCGTCGCGGACGCTCTGTGACGTGAGGTCGAGGTCCCAGCGGTTGCCCGTCGGATCGTTGACCGCGCGGTCACGCAGCACGGTCGCGGTCAGCGACTGCCCGGGTGAGGGAGCCTGGAGCAGGCCGCCGTCCGTCGGGCCGGGCGTGCCGGGTCGGGGGGCGTCGACCCAGCCGTAGGCTCCCAGGTGGAAGGTCGCCGCCCGACGGTCCACCAGGTCCTGCAGGCGGCGGGTCGGCAGTCCGACCAACCACGGGTCGATCCGGTGCGACGCCGTGTCGAGGGTCGCCCGGAGCAGCCGTTCGAGACGCTCGACGTCCTCCAGGTCCGCCAGGTCCGCCAGCGCGCGCAGTGCGTCGGTGACCCGGCGGAAGCGGTCGGCCTCGTCGGTGGCGTCGTGCAGCGCGTCCGACCGGGTGCTGGCGATCCAGCGTTCCAGGCGGCCGGGCTGCTTGGAGTGGCGGGCCACGGGCTCGGGTCGCGGTGGCGGCTCCGGCTGCTGGAGCAGCATCCGGCCGACGTCGCCGATGGCGACCTGGAGCGAGCGGATCGTGAGCCGCAGGAGCAGGCTGTCGGGTGGGAAGTGGAGGAACTCCTGCTCCAGGACGTCGGTGCGCGAGAACAGGTGCGGGCCCTCGTAGGCGAGCCGCACCAGCTCGCGGATCACGTCGCCGACCGTCATGTCGTCGGGCAGCTTCTCCGGCACGACCAACGGGATGGTCAGGCGACGCGGCGCGGAGACGGTGCCGTAGCGGCGCGCCGGGTGCAGGGCCAGCACGTCGGACAGGGCGTGCCGCTGCGACCAGGCGCGGTCGATGTCCCCCCAGGGGATCCCGAACCCGAGCAGCACGAGGACCAGCCACCACAGCTCCAGCGGCCAGGCCCGACGGTGCCGGAAGACCGAGGATGTCGGCACCTGGGCGATGAGGTCGAGGAGCTGCTCGGTCGAGGCGTCGACCACGGTGCCGCGCGCCTCGGCCGCCTCGACGTACGCAGCCCGCAGCTCGAGCAGCGCCTTCTGCATCGCCGACTCCACGGGCGGGTCCTGCTTTGCGGCCACCCAACCGCCGAGGCTGCTCGCCGGGAGCAGGCCGTAGGGTTGGGTGCCGATCCGCAGGGTCGGGAACGGCCCCTCGGGGAAGAGCGCGTGCGGGGCCCACGCAGCGGCGGCGTGGGTGCCGTTCGGCACCGCCCACACGTCGGCGCCGGCGAAGCCCCACAGAGCCGGCCAGAGCGAGGACACGAGCGTGCCGCTCGTCGACCGATGCGGCTCGGACGGCCCCGGCAGGTTGCCGAGGAGGTCGGGGTCCCCGGTGAGCGACGCCGAGACGGCGCGGTCGGACTCGCTGGCCGGCTGCTGGAGGACCTCCCACCAGGTCGCGGGGTCCTCGCCCAGGGGCGACGCCGTCCTGCCGTCGACGGAGTTGGTGGCCGTGCCCGGGGGGATGGTGGCCAGGCGCCCCTCGTCGCGGTGGCTCGCGAACAGCGACGACGGGTCGCCGTCGCCGAGCCCGGTCACGAACAGAGCGTCGAGGTCACCACCGTCCCGGTCGAGGGGGATCTCGCCGGCGAGCCCCACGGCGAGCGCCTCGTCCCAGCTCTCCCACCACCGGCGGTCCCCGGGCGCGTCCGGGTCGGGGAAGTCGGCGAGCAGGCGTGAGCGGTCCACGAAGAGGGTGAGGGCGGGCGTGGGTGCGCTTCCACCCCGGACCAGCCACACCTGGAGCTTCTCGGGGAAGCCCTCGATGCGCGGCAGCATCGGCTCCTCCCGCAGCTCGGCGCCCTGGGGTGCGCGCACGGTCGGCCGGCCGTCGGGACCGGTCTCGACCCACGAGCGCAGCAGGAAGGCGGCGCGCGCTCCGCCGACCTGGCTGACCAGCTCGCGCCACGCCTGAGCGGTCTCGAGCTCGGTGCCGGCGGCGGCGACCGCCTCGAGGTAGCGGGCGAGCGCGTCGAGCTCTCCCTGGGAGGCGCGGGTGTCGTGGCGGGCGAACCACAGGCCGTCGGGTACGACGCGCAGCCGCAGCCGGTCGCCGAGGAACCGGGTCTCGAGACGCAGCGGGAGCATGACGCCCACCGTCGGCCCCGACGGTGGCTGGGGGTCGGTGGGCCCGGGTGGCTCGAGGCGGGTGCAACCGGTGTGGAGCAGGTGGCGCAACCAGGTCGTGTCGACCCCGGCCACCGCTTGGAGCTCGGCGAGTCGGCGGATTCCGCGCCGAGGTTGCTGGTCACGGAAGCGCAGGATCGCCGCGGCCGTCTTCAGCACCGGGTCCGGGCGCGGAGGGAGCGGTGGCCGCGGCGGGAAGGGTGGCCGTGGCGGGCGGGGGATCGCGGGGTCGGGGACCAGCTCGTCCAGGAGCTGCTGGGCGCTGCCGAGCTCGTTGATCCAGGCCACGGCGGCTCTCTCGCACAGCCGGGGATCGGGTGGGCGGAGGTCGAGGGCGCGCTGCGCCGACGCCACGCGACGCCGCTCCTCGAAGAGCGCGGCCAGCTGCTGCGCAGCCGCCGCGGCGACCTCGACGCGGCCGGTGTCGGGCGCTTGGCCCTCCGCACCGAGCGGGGCGACGCCCACGCCGCCGGCGCTGCCCGCGAGCGGAAGGACCGGTGCGCTGCTGACCTCGGACCGCATCTGTGCGATCTGCGCGTCGAGGTCGGCGAGCGTCCGGACGAGGTCGCCGCGACGGGTCGCCGCGACGGTGTCGAGGTCGAAGGGCAGGTCGTCGCTCACGGCGGCCCCTCCGGGTCCAGGCGGTCACCGGCGACGAGCACGCGCACCGGTCGCGCGAACGCCTGCGCCGCCCACGTGTGCGGCTGGGGGGAGGTGGACACGTCGTTGGCGAAGCGGTAGCCGGCCGGTGGCTCCTCGAGCACCAGCCAGGTGCGGGCGATGTCCTCGGGTGGGAGACCCTGGAAGCCGAAGAAGGCGACGTCGGCCCCGATGCGGCCCTGGAAGGCAGGGAAGACCCGCGTCGCGGCGGGATCCGGGTCGACGTCGAAGTCGGGGGTGTCACCGTGCACAGCCGTCACGAGATACACCACGGTCGCGGGGTAGCGGAGGAACAGCCGGCCACGCACGACGACGACCAGGTCGCGGCCCGACGCCCCTGGTGGGCGGTGCTGCGGCGCGCCGACGTCGCTCGTGTCGCTCCAGGAGTGGATCCCGACCACGTCGTCGACGCGGGCGCCGCTGCTGGTGTGGGCGCGGTCCCAGAAGACGCGCAGCGGTGTGCAGCCGGTGGCGACCGGGATGTTGCGCCACCGCAGCTCCGAGACCAGCTGCTCGTTCATCCCGACGAGCAGGGAGTCCACGAACCGAGGATTGGTCTCCACGGCGATCACGGAGTCCTCCGGCAGCGCACCGACGCCGGGCAGCAGCCACTCGGCGAACGCCTTCTGCACATCAGCCCAGACCGGTCGGTCCAGCCCCACGCACACTTCGGGGGGAGCCAGGGGCTGCGTGGGGTCGAGGCCGTCGATGGTCGACAGGACGCGCACGAGGGAGGGCGCTTCCGGACCCGTGGGGTCGAACACGGACACCACCCCCTCGGCCAAGGAGTCGAGGTCCACCGGGTGGCACTGCGGCTCCTTCGGCCTGGGGTCCTCCAGCCCGGTCAGCAGGTCCACGAGGTCGTTCTCCCCGGCGGGCTCGGGATACGTCTCGAGGAACATCCGCATCGCGACGAGCAGCCGCCGCACCCCCTCCTCGTCCTCCTTGGAGACGGTGGTCGCTGCGACGAGCAGGTCCAGCGCCGGGGCCCAAGGCGCCGGCTCTCCCCCCGCGACGCTGTCCGCGAGGCGCTCGACGATGGCGCGGGCGAGCTCCTGCAGCTGCTCGAGCGCCTGCTCAGCGAGCCGCTCGGCCAGCTCCAGCGTGGTCTGGAGGTCCACCTCGCCCGTCTCGGCGGCGCGGCGACGTCGCTCCTCGAGGTCCTCGAGAGCGACGCCGAGGTCGTCGAGCGCCAGTCCGTCGTCGGTCGGCTTCGACTCGGGTGGACACCGGTTGGCGGCTCGGAGCACCGCACCCGGTCGGACCCCCCCGGCCTGCAGGAGCGACGTGCGGGCCGGGCCGGTGCGGAGCATCCGCCGGACGGCGGTGGAGAAGAGCCCGGTCGGGAGGGCCCGGTCACCGGCCGTGGCGAGGTCGGCCACCGAACCGTCGGGGGTGACGACCCGCCGCAGGGCGGGACCGAGCAGCCACAGCTGATCCGCAGGATCGGCCGGCAGGCGGTTGCCCCACAAGGTCGTGGAGGCGCGCAGCCCCAGCACCAGGTCGCGGATCCGCTGCCGGGACTCCGCGAGCGCCCCCAGGTTCGTCGACGCCTCGGCGGACAGCTCCTCCTGGAGCTGGATGCCGAGCTCCAGCCCCAGCCCGGCCACGCCGCGGTCGCGCGGGTCGGTGTTGAGCGTCTCGCCCCAGGTGGTCTCCTCGGGGGCGCCGACCCGCCAGGCGCCGCCGTACCGCGGGAGGCCGACGATCGGCCGGCCCTTGTCGTCGCTGGCGGGCGTGCGCAGCCCGGCGAGATCCGTGCGCACGTCCGCGTCGAGCGTGAGGTCCGTCGCGCCGATGGGCGCCAGGGCGCCGCGCACCTGGAGGTCCCCGGCCGCGGGGACCCGGGGGTAGTCGAGCGGTGCCCGGCCGGTCTCGGAGTCGGCCCGGCCGGGCTGCAGCTTGGCGGCGAGGTCCTCGAAGCTCCCGGCGGGCGTGGCTGTGCGGAAACGCCAGTGGTCGTAGACCGGGACGGTCGCCGGCCCCGCTCCGGTCCACCGCTTCTGCCCCGCGGCGTCGAACGCCGGCACGAGGACGGCGAGGTAGTCGGTGCCCGCCTCGAGCGGCCGTCCGGACACCACCCGGGCGATCCGCCGTCCCTCGGCGTCGTCCTGGACGTGGGCCCAGGGGTAGGGCTGGTTCGCCGCGCCGAGCGGATGTGCCTGCTGCACCGCGGCGTCGAGCGTCACCTGGTCGCCGCCGAGAACCAGGTCGCTGCCTTCGAGCCCCACCACGAGGACCAGCCACGGGTGCGTCGCGCCGGTCCCGGGCGCCGGAGCAGGGGCGGGCGCGTAGCGCCACGGCAGGGACGGGTCGGCGAACTCGACGTGGGCACAACGGTCCGACTCGTGGTCGACGGCACCCGGCGCCGGGTAGCGCCTGACGATCGCGCCCGGGGCCAGGTTGACCACGTCGCCGGGGCCCGCGAGCAGGAACCGCACCTGCCGGGTCTCCGAAGTCGTGGCACCTCCGCCTGCGTCGGTCCCCGACAGCGTGACCGAGGTCTGCACGAGGGCGCGGCCGTCCTGGGTGCCGGTGGCCGAGCCGGCGATCTGCTCGCGGACCCACGACCGGAACGTCAGCTGCTGGTCGGCCACCCCCGCCCCCTCAGAACGCCATCGCCGGAACCGTGTCGACCGCCGCGACGGCCGAACCCGCGCCGCCGACCGTCGCCAGCTGGTGGGCCTGGGCCTGCGACACCGCGTCGGCCACCACGCCGCCACCCGAGCCGTGCACGCTCCACACCTCGTCGTGCACCGCGAGGGCGGGGGCCACCTCGTCCCGCTCGACAGCGCCGAGGCGTCCCGCCGTCGCACGCAGCAGCCAGGCCGGCATCGCGAGCGCGATCAGCAGCACCGGAGGGGCCGGCAGCCGGATCTGCTTGACCTGGACGGTGATCGTGGCGGAGGGACCGTCGGCCGTCCCCGAGGTGCCGATCCGGACCCCGCCGTGCAAGCGCTCGAAGGCTCGGCGGTTCAGCGCGTCGGCGTCGGCGAGCTCGGTGAAGGATCCGGGAGCGAACCAGTCGACCTCGGGAGCGGTGACGAGTGGGCCGGTCGCCCGGACCGTCTCCGCACGCGTGAGCGGCGCCCCGCCGAACCGTTGCAGGAGGAGGTCGAGCGGCGCGAGCTCCTGCGTCCAGGCCGCTTGACCGAGCGGGGAGACGACCGGGAGGGGGGTGTCCGTCGCCGGCTCGAGGACCACCCTCTGGTCGGTGCCGCCGATCGCCCGCAGGTTGCCCGGCGCCTCGAGCTCTCCGGCGAGCTCCGCGACCGCGGACGCCACCGGGGTGACCGCCGGAGGCACGGACGAGCCGAGCGTGAACGTCTCCTCGAAGCAGATGTCGAACCACAGGATCTCGAAGCAGACCTTGCCGCGGAAGACCACCGGACCCGGGCCGGAGAGCTCGCCACGCAGGTTGAGCCCGCCGAGGTTGTGGCTCTTGTAGCGGACCTTCACCGAGGCCGCGACGGTGAACTGGAAGTGGAACGGCTGGAACCGGATCAGCGCGTCGAAGCCGAGGAAGCCGCGGATGTTGAAACTGCCGAGGCTGATGATCACCTCGACCGCGGCGCCGAACTGCAAGGTGTTGGTGGTGACGGCGAAGTAGCCCTCGAAGCGGAAGTAGAGGACGTCCTGCGGGGTGCCACGCACCATCGCGATCCGGGTGAGGCTGGCCGGGAACACCAGCGGCGCCGGGGAGTAGGCCGGGTGGAAGCCACCTATCGTGAGGACGACGTACGGCTCGGCCCCCCACGACATCCGGAAGGCCGCCCCGCCGGTGAGCTCGAGGATCTCGAGCAGGTGGCTGTCGACCAGCACGGCGTCGAACGAGAGGGTCTGTGCCGCGAAGTCGAGGACGCCGAGGATGTCGAGGCGGATCTGGAGGTAGGGCCGTCCGCCGCCGGGGTTGTCGATGCCCGCACGGGCCGAGCCGAGCAGGACGATCTTGCGGGGCCCGGGCAGCTCGATGAACACCCCGATGTCGAAGCGGACGAGCTCGGCCCAGGACAGCTGGAGGGTCGGCCCGACGACGACGACGCCTTCGGTCGGCGGGAAGACCGCGGCCAGGTCCGACAGCAGCACGGGCGCGTTGCGGACCGGGTCCTCGGGCGCGAGGATCCGCCCGGCCGTGCCCGTGGCCATCCGGTCGCGCAGGGCGTCGACGTCCATCCGCCGGTTGAGCGCGAGCAGGCCGCCGACCGACGAGAGCGCGAACCCGAACCCGAGCTGGATGGGAGGGAACGACGCCCGCATGATGACCAGCAGCGCGAATCCACGCCCGCCTCCCGGCATGCGGGTGTCGAGGAGCCCGACTGCCTGGACGCCGACGGTGCCGAGCCTGACCTCGAACGTGCCGCCGTAGCGGCCCGCCGGTTCGTCGAGCTGGATGAACCCGCCGCCGCTGATCGGTCCGGCGTCGATGGCCAGGCCGAGCCCGGTGGGCGGAAGGAACCGGAACCCGAGGTCGAGCGGTCCGAGGTTGCCGTCGCGGAAAGCGAGGTCGACGGCGCCGCCGACGCCGTCGACCGCGGCAGCGAACGGGCCCAGGGAGATCCCACCGGCCGCGCGGCCCTCCACCGCGATTCCGTCGGCCGTCAGGACGACGCGCAGGGACAGCCGCTCGAGCCGGGCCGGGCCGATGTCGAGGCTCAGGGGCACCTCGATCTCGAGGCCGGCCCCGCCGGACGCCGTGAGCCCGTTCTCGGGGTCCCACGCCGCGTCGAGGTCGACCTCGATCTCCATCGCCGCGGGCAGCACGCTCGCGAGAAACCCGTCGGCGCCGCCCAGCGAGAGCACCAGCTTGCCCTCCTCGACCGCTGCGGCCACCCCGGGCACGGCGGCCGCGCGCCCGCTCCCCGCGTCCCACGACGCTTCGAAGGTGAACGCCAGCTCGACCCGGTTCGCCTCCAGGCGGGTGCCGCCCGCGGCCCCGAGCAGCAGCATCGCTGGGCCGCCGCCGTCGCCGACCAACCCGGCCGACACGTCGACCTCGACGGTGCCGCCGGGCGGGACCAGGGCGACGTGCAGGGGCGGGGTGAGCTCGGCCCGCACGTCGGCGGCGAAAGCCCCGGTGGCGCTGACCTCCAGCTGCCAGGGCGCCCCCAACGGGTAGGCGCGGGTGAAGGTCTGGTCACCTCCGAAGCGCACCTCGGCGAGCAGTCTCGGCGGAGTCGTGGCGGTGTCGACCCGCAGGCCCACCACGTAGGCCTCGAGCAGGGGCGTCTGGCCCTCGGGCTGCAGCAGGACCGCCGGCATCTCGAGGTCGCGCTCGATGAACCGGTGCAGCGACTCGAAGAGGGGGAGGGCGTCGAACGCCGGCAGCCCCCATCCGTACACCTCGCGCAGGTACTCGGTCGGATCGCGCAGGAGGTCCGGGATGCGCTCGGGGTGCAGGGCGCGGAGCTCGTGCGCCGGGTGCAGCGGGTCGCCCTCAGCCACCTCCGTCTGCGCACGGGTGACCAGGCCGAGGACGTCGAGCGCTCCGAGCGTGGCGGGGGCCCGCTGGGTGGCGTACTCCACGAGGACGAAGTCGAGGACCTTGCGTGGCAGTGCAGCGGCGAAGGCCTGTACCTCTGCTCGCGTCGACGGGTCCAGGCCGCCGAACGAGCCGGCGACGGCCTCGGCGGCGTCGGCGGTCGCGGTGACGGCCACCAGGACGTCGTCGACCTTCCCGAGCAGGGCCGCTCCGGTCGAGACGATGGCCGGGAGGTCGTCTGCCGAGATCGCTTGCGTGAGGTCGACGATCAGCGGTGCCAGCTCGCCGGCGAGGCTCGCCGTGTCGGCCAGAGCGGCGGCCAGGCCTCCGGCCGAGGTGAAGCCCTGCGGCGGGCGCAGCCCGAGCTCGGCGAAGAAGTCGTCCGCGCCGCCACCGGACAGCCGGTCCTCGAGCACGCCGAGGGCGACCGCGAGCTCACGAGACACCAGCTCGAGGGTCCCCGCCGCGGTCGCCATCGCCTACGCCGCGCGCTCGGTCGCACCGGCCAGGAGCCGGAAGACGTCGACAGGGTCCAGCGCGGTGACCTCGGTGCGGCGTCGGCGCACCGAGGCGGCCAGCTCGACCGAGCCGTACCTCTCCAGCGCGTCGAGGAAGGCGGCGACGCGCAGCTCGAGCCCCTCCGCCGCGACCCCGGGGAGAACCGCGCCGGGCGGAGCGCCCGAGACGTGGTGGCCGAGGAACGCCGCCAGCGCCGGACCCTGCATCCGGTGCCAGGTCACCGCGACCCTGACGTTGTGGTTCACCAGTCCCCGCACCTCGCTGAAGTGCCGGCTCACGTCGGCGGCCCACTCCGTGCCTCCGGGACGGCCGAGCAGCTGGGTGTGCAGCGTGGCGAGCAGGGCCGCGGCCGGATGGCTGAGCCGGCGGACGTCACGGGGCGGAGCCTCGTCCGGTGGGGTCGGACTCGTGGGGGAGGGCTCGGAGGACGAGGTGCGGCGGGGGGGCGCCGCGGTCGCATCGCGCCTGGTCGGGATCGCCGCGATCACCGGGCTCCCCGGCGGTGGCACGGCCGCGACCGCCGCAGCCGCGTCCACCTTGCCCGCGCCGAAGGACGTGTTCGGCAGATCGCTCGGGGTCAGTCCGTCGGGCACGCGCGCGGTCGACATCAGGTGGTCGCGCACCTCGGTGGCGGTGAGCCCCGCGTTCTTCTGGTACATCAGGGCCACCACGCCGGTCACGTGCGGGGCAGCCATGCTGGTGCCCTGCTTGTCGACGTAGAAGTCGCGGCAGCAGTCGCAGCAGCAGTTGGTCCGTGCCCCGGTGAGTGCAGAGGTGATGCCCACGCCGGGAGCCGAGATGTCGGGCTTGACGCGCCCGTCTCGGGTCGGCCCGCGGCTGGAGAAGTCGGCGATGTCACCGCTCCAGTTGAAGAACAGGAAGCCGGACTGCGAGTACGCGCCGACCGTGACCACCCGCCGGGCGGTTCCGGGGATCGAGATGGTGCTGCTCGTTCGGGTGTCGGCCCGGCTGAAGACGGGCGAGGCGTCGCCCCGCTCCAGCCACAGGTCGACGGTCAGCTCGGTCGCGCCGGTGTTGGCCAGCCTCAGCTTCCACTCGCCCGACGGGATCGTCGCCTTCGCCGCCGGGTCCCACTCGACGTGGATGGAGTTGTCGTGGTTGTCCGCATCATTCGTGCGCGAGTCGATCCGGACGACGGTGCGCTTGGTGGCATCCAGCGTGGTGTCGACGGTCCAGCTGGCGCTGTTGCCCGGATCGACCGAGGGGCTGGCCGGTGGTGGCCCGAGGATGGTCGGGGCGTTGACCGTGCAGCGCAGCGATCCCGCTCCGTCGTACCAGATCTCGCTGAAGCGCGAGACCCTGTCGCCCGCAGAGACGTGCACAGGGACGTCGCGCAGCGCGCCCGGCGCGATGGTGACCTGGGCGTGGTGGCGTGCCGCACCCTCGTTGCCGGCGGACTTCACCACCATGTGGCCGTCGTGGAGCAGCAGGTCGAGGTCTATCAGCTGCTCCACCAGGGAGGTGCCGTCGTGCGCGCCGAGGTTGTCGCCCTGGCTGAGGTTGATGACGATCGCCTTGCCGGCCGCCCGCGGGTGGTCCCAGATGAAGTCGAGCGCGTTGATGAGGTTGACCGATTCACCGAGGGCCTCACCGTCCCCGCCGCTGTTCACCACCGCGATGATCTCGGCCTCGGGTGCGACGCCGACGTAGGTGAACTGGCCCGAGCAGTTCCCCGCCTGCGAGCCGTCGCCGGCGGCGATCCCCGCGACGTGGGTGCCGTGGCCGTGCGAGTCCGTGGAACGCACCGTGCCCGTCCCGGCCAGCGCCGCGTCGACGTGCGCCTGCGTGTACTCCACACCGATCCCTGGGAAGGCGCCCGGAGCGGCCTCACCGGTGCCGGCCGTGAGGGTCTGGTCCCAGATGCCGAGGATGCGGGTTGTGCCGTCGCCCTTGCGGAAGCTCTGGTGGGCCCAGTCGACCCCGGTGTCGACGATGCCGACGACGACCCCCGCCCCTTTGAGGGGCGTGCTCGCGTTGTGGACGTCGTCCGCGTTGATCTCGCCGAGACTCCGGTCGAGCTCGGGCCGCATCGGGCGGGTTGCCTCCACCTTCACGACGTGCGCGACGTCGCCCAGCTCGGCCAGCCGGTCGGTCGGCATCGGCCCCGCCGCGATGTGCCATCCCTCCGTCGGATGGGTCCTCTGGCTCAGGGGTTCGAACCCGACGGCGCGCAGGTCGTCCACGTCACCGGTGAACTTGATGAGCACGTGGACGGTGTCGGGCGTGGCACGGGGCACGAAGCCCGCCTCCTCGGACCGCGCCGTCGCGTCCTCCGTGCTGACCAGGGCCCGCTCCGCGTCGAGGCGTTCCGGGTCGCTTCCCCGACGTCGCGCGATGATGCCCACGAGCGCCGGGTCGAGCTTGCTCACGGCAGCGGCCGTGCGTGTGGATCGCCCATGTCCGTCACCGGACTTTCCGAGTCGTGGCTTGTGTGGTTCCTGGGTGTCGTTCCTGGTGTCAGTCCGTGGTGGTGCAGCCCTTCTCAGTCTGTCGAGCTCGTTGAACTAGTCCATAGCGACTTCGAGCCATCCGGTCGGCGGCGCGTTCTCGAGCGGCGTCATAGCCCATGCGGGCCAGGTGACCGCGGACCGGCGGCGACTCCAGGTCCGGTCCTGGTCGCTCCGGCCGCGGCGTGACCTCGGCCCTTCCCAGCAGCGGCGCCCTCACTTTTCGGTGGATCAGCGTTACGATCCGAATGCGGTCGTCCCGCTCTGGGGTAGTGGACGGCTTCAGGGGCGTGGCAAGGAGGGGCGCGGATGCAACCGAACTCGGACGCCGGAGCAGCCGGCGGACTGAGGTCCGAGGGGCTGGTGGCGGAGGGGTTCATCCCCCGGCAGCACCCACAGCTGCACTCCCCGTCCGACGCCACGCTGGTGGCTCGGTGTCGACGCGGGGACGCCGCCTCGTGGGACGCGCTCGTGTCCCGCTACGAGCGCCTCGTCTTCGGCATCGCCCTGCGCACCGGTCTGGACCGCGAGGACGCCGCCGACGTCGCGCAGTCGACGTTCCTCAGGCTGCTGGACTCGATCGACGACCTGCGCGACGGCGAGCGCCTCGTGTCGTGGTTGGTCACGGTCACCCGCCGCGGTGCGTGGCGGGTGCACGAGCGGCGCGCGCACGGACCCACCGTGGCGGCGGAGCCCACGCCGCTCGAGCACGAGCGCGTCGACCCGGTCGGAGAGTGGGTGGAGGCCGACTGGGTCCACAGCGGGCTGCAGCGACTGGACGCACCGTGCCGGGACCTCCTCATCGCCCTCTACCTCGACCCGGCGATGCCGTCGTACGCCGAGGTGGCGCGGCGGCTGGGACGGCCGATCGGGGCCATCGGTCCCACGCGCGCCCGCTGCCTCGAGCGCATGCGGCACCTCCTCGACGTGGCCGACCGATGAGCGAGCCGCCCGTCGGACCTCCTCCGGACTTCGCCGTCCTGCTCGACTGGCTCGAGGGCCGGCTGGACTCCGCGGAGGCGACCGCGGTCGAGGAGGCGGTCGCCGCGGGCGACGCCCGGAGCCGGGCCACGGTGGCCTGGCTGGAGCGCTTCCTGGCCGCCACCCGCGCCCCCTCGGCGCCGGAGGTGCCACAGATCGTGCGGCAGAACCTGCGTCGGGCCTTCAAGGATCGGCACCATGCCGGCCCGAAGGAGCAGGGGCCGCCGAGGGAGCTGACCGCGTCGCTGATCTTCGACAGTCGCCGGGACCTGGCCCTGGTGGGCATGCGCGGTGACGGCGGGCTCGACGACGTGTTCCACCTGGCCTGGACCACGCCCGAGGCCGACCTGGTGCTCGACGTGCGCCGGCTCGGCACCTCGCGGGTTCGGCTGGACGGCCAGGTGCTGCTCGCCGGAGAGGACACGGCAACGGTCTTCGAGGCCAGCGCCCGCGGTGACGGCTTCGCCGAGCGCACCGTGGACGGTGACGAGCTCGGGCGCTTCAGTCTCGCGTCGGTGCCTGACCACGCCAGCGAGCTGCGCGTGACCAACGGCGAGCTCGTCGTCACCGCTGACCTCGACATCCGCGAGGTCCAGCGTCGATGGTGACGGCGCAACGCCACGAGGCAGCCATGGCGCATCTCCTGGCTCTGCCGGACCAGTCGCGCCGGCTGGCTCTGCTGCGCCGCGAAGGACTGGACGGCGAGGACGGCCTCACCCGGGTCCTGGACCGGGTGGAGGAGCTGGTGCACGACGACCCCGCGTCGGCGGAGTCGCTGGCGGAGCTGTGTGGGCTGGCCGCCCAGGGCGCGCCGAGCGTCGGTGCCCGTGCCCGCTACCTCCAGGCCCGCGTGCTCGCCGACCGGGGAGCGCTGGAGCGCGGCCTGGTGCTGATCGACGAGGCGGGGGCCCTCTGGTGGCAGAGCGGTGAACGGCTGCAGTCCCTGCGCACCGCCCTGGGCCGCATGGCGATCCTGGACGACCTGGGACGCCATGCCGAGGCCGCGGCGGTCGGTGGGGAGAGCCTGGCGGCGCTCGCGGGCCTGGAGCCCACCGTCGAGGAGCAGGATCTCGGTCGCTGGCTGCGGGCTGCGCTGCTGGAGAACGTCGGGGTGGCCCGTGGGTTCCTCGGTGACCACCAGCGTGCGCTGGAGGCGTACGGCGAAGCGGCGAGCACCTACTCCTCGCTCGGGCTCGAGGCGGAGATGGCCCGCCCCCTTGCGAACCGGGGCATCGAGCTCGTGGAGCTCGGTCGCGGCCGTGAGGCCCTCGCCGTCCTGCTCGACGCCGCGACCCGGTTCGAGCGCAACGGCGACCGACTCTGGGCGGCCAAGTGCCGGGGGCACGTCGCGCAGGCACACCGGCAGCTGGGTGAGCTGCTGGCGGCGCTCGAGGCGATCGCCGCTGCCCGGCCTACCCTGGACGAGCTGGGCGCGGAGACCGAGTCGGTGCGGTTGCAGGTCGCGGCAGCCGAGCTCTCCCTCACCATCGGCCTGGTCGACGAGGCCGCGGTGGCGGCCACTGAGGCGGCAGACCGGGCGACCGCCGCCGGCATGACCCACGACGCCGCGGCCGCTCGGTTCACCCTGGCCCTGACGCACCTCGCGTCCGGTCACCTGCCCGAGGCGGCGCACCACCTGAGCGCGGCCGCGGAGCTCTTCGAGGCGGTCGGCGACCGCCACCGCCTGGCGCTCCTCACGCTGGCCCGGGGGCAGCTCCTGCTCCAGCGGGGGCGAGTGGTCGAAGCCGTCACGCTGGGGGAGCAGGCGGCCGCGCAGCTGGCCACGGGGTCCTGGCTGGTCGATCTCGCCCAGGCGGAGCTGTGGCTCGCCCGCACCGTTCCCTCCGCCACTGCCGGCGACGTACACCTGGCTCGGGGACGGGAGCTGGCCGACAGCCTGAGACTCCCTCAGCTCCGGCTGCCCCTCCTGCACGCCACGGCGGTGGGGCTCCGACGGGCGGGCCGGGTCGGCGACGCCGTGGATGTCCTGCGTACGGCGGTCGACGAGGTGGAGCACCGGGGCTGGAGCCTCGCCGACCAGGAGCTCAGCCGAGCGTTCCTGACCCAGCGGCTGGCCGCCCACGACGAGCTGCTCGACCTGCTGGTGGAGCGCGCGGGGCCCGGCGACCTCGAGGAGGCGCTGCGCGTCAGTGACCGGGCGAAGGCGCGCACGCTCGTCGACCTCGTGACCGGGACGCTCGGACCTCGTGAGCCTCGCGGCGGCGCACCCGGCACGGGAGACGGGGTCTCGACGAGCTCGACCCACCGGGAGAGAGACTTCGTCACGGCGCGGTCCGTGTCGACCCTCAGCTACCACGTCCTGGGCGACGAGATCGTGGCCTTCGTCGTGCACGAGGGACGGACCACCGTCCGACGGCTCGGTCCCGTCATGACCGTGGTCGGCACGGAGCTCGAGCGCCTCTCGGCTCAGTGGAGCCGCTTCCGCATCGGCGCCGACTTCGCGCGGCGGGCCGGTCCGGCGCTGATGGCCACGGCCCGCGCCGGCCTGCGCGAGCTGTACGACGTCCTCGTGTCACCGGTGGCCGACCTGCTCCCACCCTCCGGCAACCTGTTGGTGGTGCCCCACCGGCGACTCACCGAGGTGCCCTTCCACGCCTTGGACGACGGGACCGGTCCCCAGGTCGCACGGTGGACGATCAGCGTCGCCCCCACCTCGTCGGTGACGACCGCGACCGTCGACGTCGGCCGGGCTCACGCCGTCGTGCTCGGCGTGCCGGACCAGCACGCGCCCGACGTCGCGGCGGAGGTCGCCGCCGTCGACCGCCACCTGGGAGCGGCCAGCGTCCACCTCGGGGACGAGGCGACTGCCGACGTCCTGCTCTCCGGTGCGGGCGACGCGGACGTGCTGCACCTGGCCTGCCACGGGCTGTACCACGCGGGGAACCCGCTCTTCTCCTCGCTGCGTCTGGCCGACCGGTGGGTGACCGCCGCCGAGATCCTCGAGCTCGACCTCGGGGGTGCCCTGGTGGTGCTCAGCGCCTGCGAGTCAGGTCGCCAGGGGGGCAGCACCGCCGAAGCTGTCGGGCTGGCATGGGCCTTCCTCGCCGCCGGCGCCTCCGGGCTGGTGGTGAGCCAGTGGGTGGTCCACGACGACGTCACCACCCAGCTCATGTCCGCCCTGTACGAGCACCTCGTGCGCGGCGTACCACCTGCACACGCCCTGCGCCTGGCCCAGCTCGCCACCGCCCGACAGCACCCCCACCCCTTCCACTGGGCGCCGTTCACCTACGTCACGGCCCCGTCCGGCTCCTACGACCTGCGGAGATGACATGTTGCGCACCGATCACCGATACCCCCTCCTCGCGGTGACGGCGGGGACGGCGGGGACGGCGCTGTGCCTGTCCCTGCTCACCACGACCGGCGTGGCCCAGGCGGTCAAGGCCTGCCCGACCTCGGATCGTGCCCAGGCGGTGGTGAAGGTCGACCTGGCCGGAGGGTACGGCGTGGACGAGGTGCTCCACGCCTACCCGGTGGCGGAGGCGAGCAGGCTGGTGCCCTCCCGAGGCATCAGTGTGCTGGAGTCGACCGACCCGGAGTTCTGCGCCGACAAGAAGTGGTCGAAGAAGCTGGCGGGCCAGCTGAAGGAGGCGGACGCGGTGCTGGCCGTGGAGCCGGCCTACGAGACGGAGCTCTCCGACCGTCGATTCCACGCCTGGCCCTCGGGGCCCCCGGAGGACGCCGGGTCGGACGCCGCGACGTGGCGAAGCCAGCCGGCCGTGGAGAGGCTGCGACTCGACCAGGCCCACGAGCGCTCCACCGGCGCCGGGGTGACGGTGGCGGTGCTGGACACCGGAGTCAGCCCCCACCCTGCGCTGGGAGGCCGGGTGCTGCCGGGCTGGGACTACGTCGACGACGACGACGATCCGCGGGAGGCGCGCAACGGTCGCGACGACGACGGGGACGGTCGGGTCGACGAGTCCTTCGGTCACGGGACCTTTCTGAGCGGCATCGTCCTCCTGGTGGCGCCGGAGGCCCGCGTGCTGCCGTTGCGCGTGCTCGACTCGGACGGCGGAGGAAACACCTTCGTGGTCGCCCAGGCCATCGACGACGCCGTCGACGGTGGGGCCGGCGTGATCAGCATCAGCTTCGGGACCGGGGTCGAGCCGGAGTCCAAGACGCTCGACGATGCGATCGAGCGAGCCAAGAAGCACGACGTGGTGATCGTGGCCGCCGCGGGCAACACCGGCACCGACGAGAAGCATTACCCCGCCGCCGACGGTGACGTCGTCGGTGTGAGCGCCCTCGACGACCAGGCGTCCGGCCTGGCCGCCTTCTCGGCCTCCGGCGGGTGGGTCGACGTGGCCGCTCCCGGCGAGCACGTGGCCGGTCCGGTGCCGGACGACGGCTACGCCTGGTGGAGCGGGACCTCCGTCGCGGCGCCGTTCGTGGCCGGGCAGGTGGCGCTGGTCGAGGACCGCAAGGGGCGCCGGGAGTTCAAGAAGGTCGTCGAGGCGGTGACCAAGACGGCTCGCAAGCTCGAGCCGGAGGGGCGCCCGAAGTCCAAAGCGATCGACATCCTGGGCAGCCTGGCCCACGACTGACCGACCCGGGTCAGGGGTCGGGCTAGACCGGGTTCACGCCTGAGGCGACATCGTCGAGCCCCCTCGTATCAAACCGGCCCGTCCCTCGACACCGAGCGCGCGCGATATCCAATCGCGGCTCGGGAGAACCAGTCTTGTCCTCGAGATCTGGTCCGACGAACGTGGCAGCCCAGGCACCGTGCCAGGGGGGCAGTGGCCCTCCGTTCGACCAGAGGAGCACACCCATGGGACGTTCAGGTCTCGTCAAGGCGATGAAGCCGGCCACCCGCAGCAAGGGCGGCGGATCCAGCGGTTCGAGCAAGTCCAGCAAGTCCAGCAAGTCCAGCAAGTCCAGCAAGTCGAGCAAGTCCGGCAGCAAGTCGGGCGGCGGCGGTCACTGCGGCTGTGGTTGCGGCTCCTGAGCCGAGCGACGACCATCCGCATGCATCCCCGGCGTCGGCGTTCTCCGGTGCGACCCACCTCTGTGGGGCCGTACCGGGGGCGCCGGCGTGCTCGCGTCTCCTGGGCGGCCGCGTTCACCCGGCGCTACCTGGAGCCGCCCAACGCGGACAACGTGGCGGTGCAGGCCTCACCCACGCTGACCCTGGGCGAGGTCTGGCGGCGCTTCTGGCCCGACGTACGACCGTTGCGGTGGATGGTTCTGCTCAGCACCGCGATGGCGACGGTCGCCTCCGCCATCACCATCGTGGAGATCGGGCTGTTCAAGTACGTCGTCGACGACGTCCTGGTGCCGGCCGACCTGGGACCGTTGGTGTGGATCGGATCCGCCTACATCGGGCTGGCCGTCCTCTCAGGAGTGCTGTCCGGCGCCAACTCCTACCTGTCCACCTGGCTGGCCCACACGTTCCTGACCCACCTGCGCACCCGCGTGTTCAGCCACGTGCTGTCCCTGCCGCAGGAGGTGCACGACCGTCGCCGGTTGGGCGACTCGATGATGCGGATCACCGGCGACACCGGCGCGGTGCAGAGCTTCATGATCAGCACGGTCAAGTCGGGGGTCTCGACCGTGGTCACGTGCATCTTCTACCTCACCGCGCTGCTGCTCCTCGACGTGTGGCTGACCCTGGTGTCGCTCGTGGTGATCCCCATCTTCTGGTACGTCTCCCACAAGTTCTCCCGGCTGATCAAGCTCACGGCGCGCGAACAACGACGCAGAGGGGGGTCGTTGTCCGCGATGACCGAGGAGCACCTCGGCAACGCGCCGCTCGTCCAGACCTTCAACCGGCAGACCGACGCCACCAGCAAGTACCTCGAGGAGAACCTCGGCATCCAGGCTGCCGCGCTCGCCTCCACCCGCGTCCGGGCGGTGTTCTCCCCGGTGGTGGACATCGCCGAGCTGGTCGGCGTGCTCACCGTCATCGTGCTGGGGACCCAGTCCCTCGCCTCCGGACGGCTGACCCTCGGAGGGCTGCTGGCCTTCCTGACCCTGATGGTGCAGCTCTACAAGCCGATGCGGTCGCTGGCCACGCTGGTCCCCGGAATGCTCACCGACGCCGCCGGCTGTGAGCGGATCGCCGAGCTGCTGGACGAGCGGCCACCGCCGGAGCGGCCCGACGCCGAGGAGCTGCCCCAGGACCGTTGCGACCTGACCCTGGACAACGTCAGCTACACCTACACCGGCGCGAGCAGGTCCGCGCTGTCGGAGGTGAGCCTGCGCCTCGAGCCCGACACGGTGGTCGCTGTCGTGGGCCCGAGCGGAGCCGGCAAGTCCACCTTGGTGAAGCTGATCCTCCGGGCCCTGGACCCCCAGGAGGGCGCGGTCCGGATCGGTGGTCACGACCTGCGCGACGTCACCCTGCACTCGATCCGGGAAGCGGTGTCGTTGGTGCCCCAGGAGATCGCGCTCCTCGACGCGTCGGTGTTCGAGAACATCGCGTTCGCGCGGCGCGGGGCCGAGCTCGCCCAGGTCGAGCGTGCCGCCCGGGCGGCCGCCGCGGAGGACTTCATCCTGGCGCTGCCCGAGGGGTACGAGACCACGCTGGGGCAGAAGGCTCGCACCCTCTCGGGCGGGCAGCGCCAGCGGCTCTCGATCGCCCGCGCCTTCCTCCGCGACAGCCCGGTGCTGCTGCTGGACGAGCCCACGGCCGGGCTCGACCCCGACAGCGCCCGACGCGTCCTCGAGCCGCTGCGCGGAGGGGACGCACGCGGCCGTACGACGATCATCGTCACCCACGACCCGGTCGCCCTGGAGATCGCCGACCGGGTGATCACCCTGGACCACGGCCGCGTCGCCTCCGACGTGACGGTGCTCGACCGGGAGCGGGTGCCGGCGAGCGCATGACCCAGCAGCTGGAGCACGCCGAGCCGCCGGTGGTCGCCACCGGGGGCGAGATCGTGCCGGGCTACCAGGTGGTCGCGCACCTGCGGCGCGGCAACCGGCTCGACGTGTACGACGCGTGGAGCCGCGTCCGCCAGACCCGCTGCGTCGTGAAGGTGGTCCGACCGGACCGCGTCCACGAGCCCCACACGGCGTGCTCCCTCAAGCGGGAGGGCAGGATGCTCCGGGACCTCGCCCATCCCCACCTGGTCCGCGCCTACGAGGTCGTGGAGGAGCCCGAGGTCGCTGTGGTGATGGAGACCCTGACCGGGTCCGACCTGGGCAGGGTGCTCGACACCCGCCGGCGTCTCGCCCCGGTCGACGTGGCCATGCTCGGCGCACAGGTGGGCGCCGCGCTGCGTTACCTGCACCTGCACGACTGCGTGCACGGGGATCTCACCCCGGGCAACATCGTCCTCGAGGGCGGCACCGCCAAGGTCATCGACCTGAGCCTGGCCGGCCCGCCAGGGCCGGTGCGGGCCGGTTCGGGCACCCGCGGGTACCGCTCGCCGGAGCAGACGGCCGGCACGCGGCAGACCCCGGCCACCGACGTGTGGGGGCTCGGTGCCGTGCTGCACTGTGCCCTCACGGGACGGACCTACGACGAGCCGGCCGGGCGGGCCGAGACGCTCCGGGCGTACTTCCGGCGCCCCGGGGGCCGCCCGGACCTGTTGGCCGACCTGGTGGCGGGCTGCCTCCGGGAGCGGCCCGAGGACCGGCCCTCCCTCGACGAGCTCTCCGCGGTCCTCGACCAGCTGGTCGCGCTGCGCGATCCGTGACCGACCGGCTACGTGCGATGTCCAAGGAGCATGTCGCGCAGACGCCACGGCGTCACGGTGTCACCGTCGTCGCAGGCAGGGAGGTCTCGTGGGCCAGCGCGTCGAAGCCGCCACCGTTGATGAGGCTCGTGAAGCCTGCGGAGCGCATCTGCTCGATCGCGATGCCGGCCCGGTTGCCGCTGGCGCAGTAGACGACGTAGTCGGTGGCAGGGTCGAGATCGCCGACGCGTTCGGCGAAGTCGCTGGCCGACAGGTCGATGTTCTGCGAGCCCTCGAGGTGGCCGGCGGCGAATTCGTCGGGTGTGCGGACGTCGATGAGCGTGGCTCCGTCGCGCACGGCGTCCTCGACGTCTTGCGGCGTTGCGACCGTCGGCGAGGTGCTGGACGAGGCGGCGGCCGACTCGGCCGCTGGTGCGGTCCCGCTTGCGAACATGCCTGACGCGCTCTGCCAGCCGGTGTAGGCCGCGACCAGGATCAGCAGCGCGGCGAAGCCGACCTTCAGCTGCCGGTCGGGCAGTCGGTCCGCGACGCGCTTGCCCACCGAGGTCGCCACCATCGCCGCCAGGGTGAAGGGCACGATCACCTCCCAGTCGAAGTGGGCGCTGCTGGCGCGAGCGGCGAGGGAGGTGACCGAGTTGAAGGCGATGATCAGCAGCGAGGTGCCGATTGCCTGTTGCATCGGCACGCCCAGTGCCAGCACCAGGGCCGGCACGATGACGAATCCTCCGCCGACGCCGAAGAAGCCCGTGAGCAGTCCCACGGCGAGCGCGGTGACGACCACGGGAACCGCAGCGGTGCTGCGACCGGTGGTCTCCAGCCTGGTCTCGGAGGTCGCGGCGGTACGGGAGCGCTCCAGCACGGTGCCCCGCCCAGCTGGGCTGGTGGCCGACCGTGCCTCGGGCTGCCTGCTGGCGGGGGCGTGGTCGTCACTCTTTGCAGCCCGCTGGTCACGGAGCATGCCGGCGGCGGCGAGCACCATCAGCACCGAGAAGCCGAGGAGGATGAGGTTCTCGTCGGCCTGGGCGTTGAGCAGGCTGCCCAGCCAGGTGGCGGGCACGCCGACCAGCCCGATGACCAGCGCCAGTCGCCAGCGCACCTGCCCGGCGGAGCGGTAGGACAGCACCCCGGTCGCGGCGGTCAGGCCGACGATGACGAGGCTGCTGGTGGTGGCGTCCTGAGCGGGTTGCCCGATGATGTAGACCAGTGCAGGCACGGTCAGGATCGCGCCGCCCCCACCCAAGCCACCGAGAACTGCTCCGATCAGCAGTCCGAGGAGGACGCACCAGACGACGGTCACGAAGTGCGGCTTTCCGTGGGTCCGCTCACGACGGGCAGGTCAGCGTCGACCCACCCGTTCATGCCGCCTTCGAGGTTGACGACCTCGTGGCCGGCCGCGGCCAGGGCGACGGCTGCTTTGGACGACCGGTTGCCGGAGCGGCAGACGGCAATGATGGGCAAGTTCGAGGGGACGTCAACGGGCAGAGCTGTGGCATCGAGGTCGCCGAGGGGGACGTGCACGGCTCCCTCGATGCGGATCTCGTCCCACTCGTGGTCCTCACGTACGTCGAGCAGCACCGCGCCCTGGTGCGACAGCGACGACGCCTCGCTCGGACCGACTCCTCGCACGTGCGCGTTCTCGGGCGTGCTCATGTGTACCTCCTGGCGCTCATGGGGCGGTCGTGGACCGTCATCGAGACTTTGTCGGGGCGGGAGAAGTCGGTGACGAGGCTGAAGCGATCACCGCGGACCACCGTGCGGCGCCACTCGACCGGTTGGCCGCGAAGCTCGCCGATGCGGTCGATCGCCAGGGCAGCGGTGTCGTCACCCATGCCGAGCAACACGCGTTCTGCGGGCGTCGGTAGGACGGCGCGCACCGACTCATGGCCCCCGGTGAGTCGGACCCCGCAGCGGAGATCGAGCTCGGCATAGAGCGACGTCTGCGTGAAGTCGCTGTTCAGCAACGGAGCAGCGAGGCGGGCAGGAAGCCACACACGATCCATTGCCAGCGGCTCCTCGTCGGCGAGCCGGAGTCGCTCGAGGTACACCAGTGGCGTCGACTCCTCGAGCCCGAGCCGGGTCGCGACCGTCCCGTCCGCCCGTGCGTCCAGGACGCGCACGACGCTTCGTTGGAGCTGCCCGGTGCTCTCGACGGCGGAGAACAGGCTGTACAGGGTGCCTTGGGGCTGCCTGATCTCCCGGCCAGCGACCTTGGGTGCCCGCCCACGAGAGGCGTCGACCAAACCCATGTCTCGCAGTCCGCGCAGGGCCTCGCGGACGGTGTGACGGCTGATCCCGTACTCGGCCACCAGGTGGTGCTCGCCGGGAAACGCGATGGTGAACTCGCCTGATCGGAGTCGGCGCTCGAGGTCGGCACGGACCTGCGCCCACAGCGGCACCGGGCTCGACCGGTCGACGGCGGTGCGGTGCTCGCGTCGAGGCTGCGTCATCGGCCGTCTCCTTGTGTCACTCGTGGTCACCTGCACGCGGGCGGATCAGGTGCGCCGGGGCTTGTCCGAGTACCCGAGCGAGGGGTACGGTCCCAAATGTACGTACATACGTACGGTGAGTGCAAGGAGATGGAGAGTGCACGTCGACGTCCTCGAGACCAGTGAGCTGGGCGACCGCAGCTACGTCGTTCACGACGGTTCGACCGCGCTCGTGGTCGACCCCCAGCGCGACATCGACCGCGTGGAGGCACTGCTGGCAGAGCAGGGGCTGACCTGCGCCGCCGTGCTCGAGACCCACATTCACAACGACTACGTCACCGGGGGGCTCGAGCTGGCCCGGCGCAGCGGCGCTGACTACCTCGTCAACGCCGAGGACCCGGTCGCGTTCACCCGCGAGCCCATCGCCGACGGCGAGAGCCGCACCTACGGCACGCTCAGCGTCACGGCCCTGGCCACCGCGGGACACACCGTGACCCATCTGTCCTACCTGGTCGAGGCCAATGGCGGCGTCGAGCCGCCCGCCGTCTTCACCGGTGGCTCCTTGCTCTTCGGGTCGGTGGGACGCACCGACCTGGTGGACACCGCGCGCACCGAAGAGCTGACCCGGGCGCAGTTCCACTCGGCCCGGCGCCTGGCCGAGCTGCCCGGTGAGACGCGGGTGTTCCCCACCCACGGCTTCGGCAGCTTCTGCTCCTCGGGCTCCGCCGCCGGCGGCGACTCCTCGACCATCGCCGAGGAGCGTGAGCGCAACGACGCGTTGACCGCCGCCGACGAGGACTCCTTCGTCGAGACCCTCGTCGCGAACCTGACGGCCTACCCGGCCTACTACGCCCACATGGGCGCGCGGAACCTCGAGGGCCCCGGGGGTGTCGACCTCTCGCCGCCCGCCCCCATCGAGAGCGACGAGCTGCGCAAGCGGCTCGAGGCCCAGGAGTGGGTGGTCGACCTGCGCACCCGACGTGCCTACGCCTCGGAGCACCTGACCGGCAGCATCGGTATCGAGCTGGGCGGGCAGTTCTCCACCTACCTGGGCTGGCTCATCCCTTGGGGAAGCCCGTTGACCCTCATCGGCGAGGACCACGACCAGGTGGCCGAGGCCCAGCGGCAGCTGGTCCGCATCGGCATCGACCGACCGGACGCCGCGACGGTCGGCACGCCGCGTGGGCTCGCGACAGGCGACGACCAGGTGGCGGCGTACGACGTGGCGACCTTCGCCGACCTGGCTGCGACCGACCGCTCCCAGCTGACCGTCCTCGACACCCGGCGCGACGACGAGCGTCGCGAGGGCGGCATCGACGGATCGGTCCACGTTCCGCTGCACTCCCTGCTCACCCGCCTCGAGGAGGTGCCGAGCGGCCCGGTCTGGGTGCACTGCGCCAGTGGCTTCCGGGCCTCGGTCGCAGCCAGTCTGCTGGCCCGTGACGGTCGTGACGTGACCCTGATCGACGACGAGTTCGCCCGAGCCGAGTCCGTCGGCCTCACCTGACCTGGAACAGGGCTGACCGAGCACGACACCACCACATCGAGGAGAACCACCGTGGCAGGCAACCGGCACCACTCCGTACTCATCCTCGGCGCGGGCAGCGCCGGCATCACCGTCGCAGCCCGTCTGCGTCGTCAGGGAGTCGAGGACATCGCGATCCTGGACCCGGCCGAGGTGCACCACTACCAGCCGCTGTGGACCCTGATCGGGGGCGGGCGGGCGCCGGCCGAGGAGAGCATGCGCTCGATGGCGGGCCTCATCCCGAAGGGTGTCGACTGGGTGCGCGAGGCAGCGGTGGACGTCGACCCCGAGAACCGCGCCGTCACCACCGCGTCGGGCGCAACGCTGACCTACGACCAGCTGGTGGTCTGCCCCGGCATCCAGCTCGACTGGGACCGCATCCCCGGCATGGCCGAGTCGCTGAACACCACCGGCGTCTCGAGCAACTACCGCTACGACCTCACCACCAAGACGTGGGGAGCGATCGAGCAGCTGCGCTCGGGCACGGCCGTCTTCACGATGCCGTCGGGACCCATCAAGTGCGCCGGAGCGCCGCAGAAGATCGCCTACCTCGCCGCCGACTACTGGCGTCAGCAGGGGGTGCTCGACGACATCCGCGTGGTGCTGGTGCTGCCGACACCGGGCATGTTCGGCGTCCCGGTCTTCGCCCAGGAGCTGGAGAGGGTGGCCAAGGGCTACGGCATGGAGGTGCGGCTGAGCAGCGAGGCGGTGGAGATCGACCCCACGGGACGGCAGGTGGTGGTCGCCGACAACGCGAACAGCACCAAGGAGTCGATCGGCTACGACTTCATGCACGTCGTGCCCCCGCAGTCGGCTCCCGACTGGCTCAAGGCGACCCCGCTGGCCGACCCGGAGAACCCGGCCGGCTACGTCGAGGTCGACAAGCACACCCTGCAGCACACCCGCTTCCCGGAGGTGTTCGCCCTCGGTGACGCCGGCTCCACGCCGAACTCCAAGACCGGTGCGGCCATCCGCAAGCAGGCGCCGGTGGCAGCTGACAACATCGTCGCGGCCGCCGCGGGCAAGCCGCTCGAGGCGTCGTACGACGGCTACGCCTCCTGCCCGTTGACCACCGCTCGCAACAAGATGCTGCTGGCGGAGTTCGACTACACGATGCAGCCGGCGCCGTCGTTCCCGGTCATCGACCTCACCAAGGAGCGGCGCGACATGTGGCTGCTCAAGCGCTACGGGTTGCCGGCGATGTACTGGAACCTCATGCTCAAGGGCCGCGCGTGAGGTCGGGCCTCGGTCGTGGAGCCGGGCTCAGAAGGGCACGCGGCTCGCGTTCGCAGCCGAGCAGCACGCGAGCACCCGGGCGACCGTGGCTCGTAGGCGAGCCATCGGGCGCGCCCGGCCCGACGTGTCGGCCAGCGCGCGCATCGGCGTTGCGATGAGGGGAACCGTCTCGGGCATGACGACATGACACCGCAGTGGGCCAGGGTCGTGGCGTGCGTCTCGATCCCCGGACATTGCTGACTGACGACGCGGACCAGTGAGGTGAGCACGGTGTCGTTGCTCGAGGTGGGCCTGCTGGCGGGGCAGGAGCCCGCGGGCCTGTTGCCGGCGCGGGAGCAGATGGCGCTGTCGCTGGGGTGGCACATCGTGCTCGCCTGCTTCGGCGTCGCCTTCCCGACCATGATCTTCGTGGTGCACTGGCGCGGCTTGTACCGCGGTGACGCGGACGCGCTGCGCCTCGCCAAACGCTGGGGCAAGGTCTCGGCGGTGCTATTCGCCATCGGAGCGGTCTCGGGCACCGTGCTGAGCTTCGAGATGGGCGTGCTGTGGCCCGGCTTGATGGGCACCTTCGGCGACGTTCTGGGCTTCCGTTCGCTTTCGAGGGGCTCTCGTTCTTCGTCGAGGCGATCTTCCTCGGCATCTACCTCTACGGCTGGGGCCGGATGCCGCCCAAGCAACACCTGCTGATGCTGGTCCCGATGGGCCTCGCCGGAGTGGTCGGAACCTTCTGCGTCCTGTCGGTGAACGCGTGGATGAACGACCCGACCGGGTTCCGGATCGAAGCCGGCGAGGTCGTCGACGTCAACCCCTGGGCGGCCATGTTCAACGACCAGGTGTGGCTGCAGTTCCTCCACATGTGGCTCGCGGCCTTCATGGTGGTGGGGTTCGCCGTCTCCTCGGTCTACGCGGTCGGGCTGCTCCGCGGCCGCGACGACCGGCACCACCGGGTGGGCTTCACGGTTCCGTTCGCGTTCGCGTCGGTCGCTGCTCTGGCGCAGCCTCTCGTGGGCCACGTGCTGGGGCTCCGGGTCGCGCAGACGCAGCCGGCGAAGCTCGCGGCGTTCGAGCTGGCGACCGAGACCGAGTCACCCTCGCCGTTGCGCCTGGGCGGTCTGCTGGTGGACGGCGAGGTTCGCTATGCCCTCGACATCCCGGGTCTGGGCTCGCTGATCGCGCGCAACTCCTTCACCAAGCCGGTCCGAGGACTCGACTCGATCCCCGCCGACCAGCACCCGCCCGTCAACATCACCCACCTCGCCTTCCAGTCCATGATCGGGATCGGAACCCTGCTCGCGCTGGCGGCCGTGGTCTTCTGGATCGCACGCTGGCGAGGGCGTGACCTGCTCGCCAACCGCTGGTGGCTCAGATTCGCCGCAACGGCCGGGGTACTGGCGGTGGTGGCCCTTGAGATGGGATGGATCGCCACCGAGGTCGGCCGACAACCCTGGGTGGTCTACGGGGTCATGAGAACCTCCGAGGCGGCCTCGGGAGACAGCGGCTTGTGGTGGCTGCTCGGGATCACGGTCGTGGTCTACGCCGCCATGACCGCAGGCGCCGTCACGGTCCTCCGCTCGATGGCCCGACGCTGGCGCGCCGGGCACGAGGACCTGCCCAGCCCCTACGGCCCCGAGCTCGCCGAAGCCGCTCGGGCTCACCAGCCCGGACGGACGGCGCCGTGAGTCTCGAGCTCGCCGTCGTCGCTGCACTCTTCCTCGGCGTGCTGCTCTACGCCCTCTTCGGAGGAGCCGACTTCGGCTCCGGCTTCTTCGACCTCACCGCAGGCGGGACGCGTCACGGCGCTGAGCTGCGCACCCACATCGACCACAGCATCGGCCCGGTGTGGGAGGCCAACCACGTCTGGCTGATCTACGTGCTCGTGATGTGGTGGACCGGATTCCCCCAGACCTTCGCCGCCACCACGAGCACCCTCACCGTTCCGCTGCTCCTGGCACTGCTTGGCATCGTCCTGCGGGGAGCGTCGTTCGCGTTCCGCAAGTACGCCGCCACCGTGCGTCAGGCGCAGCTGTTCGGAGTCGTCTTCGCCGGGTCCTCACTGATCACGCCCTTCTTCCTCGGCGCCGTCGCCGGTGGCATCGCCTCGGGCCGTGTCCCGGCCGAGGGAAACGGTGACCCCTGGACGTCATGGCTCAACCCCACCTCCGTCGCCGGGGGACTGGTAGCGGTGGGCACGTGCGCGTTCCTGGCCGGGGTCTTCCTCACCGCCGATGCTGCCCGATCCTCACCAGCACTGACCGGTGCGCTCCGCCGCCGCACGCTGGGCGTCGGGGCCGTTACCGGCGTCGTGGTCTTCGCCGCGCTCGTGCCGCTGGCACGAGACGCGCCCACGTTGTGGCAGGGACTGAGCGGGCGGGCGTTGCCGCTGATGGTCGGCTCTGCCCTTGCGGGCGGACTCACCCTGGTCCTGGTGTGGCGACACCACTTCACAGCGGCACGAGTCGCCGCAGTCGCGGCGGTCGCCACGGTGGTGCTCGGATGGGGTGCCGGGCAGTACCCCTGGCTGCTCACCGACGAGGTGCGCATCGTCGACGCCGGCGGAGCTGATGCGACGTTGGCGGCCCTCCTCGTCGTCGTCGCGCTGGCGGCTGTGCTGGTCGTTCCGCCGTTGGTCTACCTGTTCAAGCTCACTCAGAGCCCCGCGTGGACGCCCGCGACAGGACCTGGGTCCTCACTGCCGGACGGCAGCGGGGTTGGCAATGATTGAGGCTTGTCCTACATTATTCTAATGATCATTGGAATACGGCGGTGAGTGTCGACGGAAAGGCCGAGGTGTTCGACCAGCTGGCGGTCGTGGGCAAGGCCTTCGGCAGCCCCCGACGCCTCGAGCTGGTGGAGCTGCTGGCCCAGGGGGAGCGCACGGTCGAGGGGCTCGCCAGGGCGGCCGACCTGGGGGTCAGCACCGTCTCGGCGCACCTGCAGGTGCTCAAGCTGGCCAACCTGGTCGCCACGCGCCGCGAGGGCACCAAGATCCACTACCGGTTGGCTGGCGACGACGTGGTGGCGCTGTTCGACGCCATGCGCACGGTGGCCCGCCACCGGTCCGCCGACGTGGCCCGGGCGCTCGACGCCTACCTCGACCTGCCGGGGTCGGGGGAGGTCGGCCTGGTCGACCGGATGGAGCTGACGGCCATGCTCGAGCGCGGTGAGGTGACTCTGCTCGACGTACGCCCCGCCGAAGAATTCGAGGCGGGGCACATCCCCGGAGCGCGCAGCGTGCCCTTGGCCTCCCTCGTCTCCGAGGCGGCCGCCCTTCGCGAGGTGGTGGGGAACAGCGGGGGCGAGCGTGTGCTGGTGACCTACTGCCGGGGCAGCTTCTGCGTGATGGCCCACGACGCCGTCCGGCTGCTCAGCGCCGAGGGTGTCGCGGCGCTGCGGCTCGAGGACGGCATGATCGAGTGGCGCTCTCACGGGCTCCCCGTCGAGGCGGGGGCGGCGTGAGCACGGTGATCGGCGTGGCCGGACGGGCCGCGGGATGGCGGGTCCTGCTGAGCTGGCCCGCACGACGATGGGGCGTCGCAGCGCTCACGACCGTCGGCTTCACGCTGGCCGTTGCCATTCCCACCGACCTGATCGACAACCCGGTCTTCAGTCGCGAGATCCCACCGACCTGGTGGTCCTGGCCCTCCTTGCTCCTCTCGTCGGCGCTGGCTGGTCTGCTCGTCGCGTCGTACGTCGCGGTGCCGGGCACGGCCCAGCCCGACGTGACCGCCACCCGTCGCGGTGGCTGGGCGGGCGCGATGCTGACCTACTTCGCAGTCGGTTGCCCGGTGTGCAACAAGCTCGTCCTGCTCGCACTGGGCAGCGCCGGCGCCCTGCGCTGGTTCGAGCCCGTCCAACCGTTCCTGCAGGTCGCCGCGGTGGCTCTGCTGCTCTGGGCGCTGCGCGCTCGCCTGCTCGGAGAGATGACCTGCCCGACAACCCGACCCGGAGAGCCCATCCATGTCTGAGAACCGACCCAGCTCGAGGGCCGGCGCGACAACGCGTCGGCGCAAGAGCCCCGTCATCCCGCTCGTCATCGCGGCTGTTGCCGCGATCGCGTTGGTGGCAGCGCTCGCACGCTCGTTCCTCGCAGACGGCGGTGACGTAGCCGCTGCTGCCGGTGACCCCTCGTCGAACGCGACGATCCACAGCGAGACCCGCGAGCGCGCTCCCGAGCGCACCTGGGAGATCCTCACGCGGCGGGAACCGGGCGACCCCATGGCGGTCGGTGACCCCGACGCTCCCGTGGTGATGATCTCCTACTCGGAGTTCCAGTGCCCCTTCTGCGGCAAGTTCGCCCGCGACACCGAGCCCGAGCTGGTCGAGGACTACGTCGACGAGGGCATCCTGCGGATCGAGTGGCGCGACTTCCCCTACCTGGGCCCGGAGTCGATGACGGCCGCCGAGGGCGGCCGCGCCGCTGCCGCGCAAGGGAAGTTCTGGGAGTTCCACGACGCGATGTACGTCGACCAGCTGCCCCCGAACAGTGGCAACCTCGACGCGGCGTACCTCTCCGGCATCGCCGAGGACGTGGGGCTGGACGTGGACACCTTCCAGCGGGACATGGCTTCCAAAGCAACCCAGGAGGGCATCGCGCGCGACTTCTCCGAAGGTCAGCAGATCGGGGTGACCGGGACACCGGCCTTCGTCATCAACGGCATCCCGGTGATCGGGGCGCAGCCCACGGAGGTCTTCCGCGAGACCATCGAGCAGGCGGCTGACGAGGCGGGCACGAAGGCCGGCTCGTGACGGAGGTCGGCGTCATCGCCGCTTTCGCTGCCGGGACCCTGGCACTGCTCTCGCCGTGCAGTGCCCTGCTGCTGCCGTCGTTCTTCGCCTACGCGTTCGCCAGTCGCCGTGCGCTGGTGGGGCGCACGGCGCTGTTCTACCTCGGTCTCGCCGCCACCCTGGTGCCACTCGGCACGGGCGCGGGGGCGGCGTCCGCGCTCTTCTACGGCCACCGGACCGTGCTCATCGCGGTCGCGGGCTGGACGATCATCGCCCTCGGTGTCCTGCAGGTCCTCGGCCGCAGCTTCGCCCTGCCGTTCTCACAACGACTGCACGCTGCGGTCTCCTCGCGGCAGGGGGACGGATGGGTCTCGACCCTCCTGCTGGGCGCGGTCTACGGGTTGGCCGGCTTCTGCTCCGGGCCGGTTCTGGGCGCTATCCTGACGATGGCCGCCACCAAGGAGACGCCCTGGCAGGGCGGGGCCCTGCTGGCGGTGTACGCGCTCGGGATGGCGGCGCCCCTGTTCGTGCTGGCGCTGCTCTGGGACCGCTTCGAGCTGGGTCGCCGGTCATGGCTGCGGGGTCGTCTGCTGAGCGTGGGGCCGCTGCAGGTCCACACCACCTCCCTGGTCTCCGGACTGCTGTTCATCCTGGTCGGCGCCGTCTTCCTGCGCTACGACGGCACGGCCGGTCTGACCGGGACCCTCGGGGTCGGTGATCTGACCGACGTCGAGTTCACCGCCCAGCAGTGGGTCACCGAGCGCGCCACTGCCGTCCCCGGCTGGGCGCCGCTGCTCGTCGTCGTGCTGGCGTCCCTGTGGGTCGCCTGGTCACGCTGGCGGGAGGGGACCCGCGAACTCGCCGGGGCCGCCGACGACGGCGATGTTCACGCAACGAGGTCGCTGCAACGCCAACGCTGATGGGGTCTCGCACTGCCCATCTGGCCCTTGCCACCCGGGCGCCAGCCCGGCAGCGCCCGCCCGCTGAAGACGAACAGCCCGATCCGCATCGCTGTCTAGGCGGTGCGAGCATGGACGACCGCGGTGGGACAGCCGGACAGGTGAAGGAGCTTGTGGGTCGTCGAACCGACGGCGAGGCCGTGAAAGCCGCCCCGTCCGCGGGAGCCGAGGACGAGCAGGTCTGCCCGGTGCGAACTGGTCGCGAGTGCGTGTAACGGCCCGACCCGGTGCACCGCGAGGTCGACCTCGACGTCGGGGTACTGCTCTCGGTGAGGGGCGACCTGGTTCTGCACCTGCCGGCGGCGCTTGTCGACCTCGTCGTCGTCATGCGGCAGAGGCCGAAGCAGGTGCGTCGGCCAGCCCTGTGGGTACCCCATCGCGCTGACCACCAGCAGGCGTGCCTTCCGGAGGGACGCTGCGCCGAAGGCGAATGCGAGTGCTTCGTCGGAGTCGGGGGAACCGTCGGTCCCGACCACGACGAGGTGGTGTCCGGTGGTGACGTGGTTGACGACCACGACCGGGGATGCAGAGTGGCCGACCAGCTGCAGGGCGGTGGAGCCGAGGAAGAGGTTGCCGAGGTCCTCGCCTTTGGCGCCGATGACGACCACGTGGGCGTTCCTGGACTCGGCGAGCAGCACGTGCGCCGGGGTGCCCATCGGCATCTCAGTGCGCATCTCCAGATCGGGGTAGGCCTCGCGGACCAGCGAGGTGGCTTCCTGGACGATGCTTCGGCCGTGCTCCTGCGCTTCCTCGAACCGACCCGGGGGGAAGAGCGGGATGTCCGCCTCGTAGCGGGGTAGTGCATGGACGACACGGAGCGGTACCTCGTGCAGCGATGCGCGGTGTGCGGCCCACATGAGCGCCTTGAGACTGCGTCCGGTGCCATCGACTCCGACCACGACGGGGTCGATCATCTTCGCCCTCCTGAGGACTCGTCGTCGGGCTCCCGCATCGCCGCGAGCTCTTGCCTCACCCTGTCGATCTCGACCTGCAGATCCTCGAGGTGGTCCCCGAGCTCCTCGGGATCGCGGCCGTGCCGCCGCCTGTGACGTCGAGCTGGCTGCTCGTAGAACTCCTCGGGCGGGTAGTACCCCGACTGTGGGTACGGTGGCGGCTGGTACTGGGGTGGGGCGTGACAGCCTTGGTGGTGCCAGGGTCCGTGACCGCAACAACAGCTCATGGCTTTCGACCTCCTTGGTTTTCCACCTCCAGTACAGGCCGAGGAGCGGCGTCGCTGAAGGGTCCAACGGCCCCGGAGCGCATGCCCATCGACAGGAGGATGCGCGACATCGTTCGCTCCGCCATGAGGAGCTCGCCCCTGGTCGCCGTGGATCTCGGAACGCGCCGTCGCCCGCGGCGCTGCTGCACCGGTTCGCGACAGCCGATCTGCCGCTCCTGTCCACGCAATCATCGAGGTGCAGCGCTTCCAGGGAGTGTCGAAGGCCTGAAGCGCACTCGACTCCAGCCGGGACACTCCTCAGCGCACGACCTGGCCCGCCGCGGCGCTCGCGCCGAGGAGCGGGGGCGCAGCCCTACGGTGACAGTGCCGTGGGCGAGGAGTGCGGTGACCGGCTTGACGTCCGTCAGATGGCGTATGTGCCGGCAGCGGTCTGGCTCCTATCGTCACCTCCATGGCACGCGAGAGCACGGCACCGGCGTTGTGGCCGGACTCGGCACGCTGGGGCTTCGTGATGAGTCTCGACTTCGACGCCGAGGAGGTCTGGATCGGAGAGGACCCCGCCAACGCGAAGCGGCCCGGTGTCCTCTCGCAGGGCAGCTACGGTCCGAAGGTCGCCGTCCCCCTCATCCTCGACATGCTCGAACGACGGGGGATCCCCGCGACCTTCTTCGTCCCGGGCAAGGACGCCGAACGTCACCCCGACAGCGTTCGTCGCATCCTCGCAGCCGGTCACGAGGTGGCGCATCACGGCTACACCCATCGTTCCCCGGACCAGTTGAGGCCGGACGAGGAGGCCGACGAGCTACGGCGGGGCAGGGAGGTGCTCACCGAGCTCGGCGCCGACGTGGTGGGCTACCGTTCCCCGTCCTGGGACTTCAGCGCCGTGACCCCGGGGCTGCTCGAGGAGCACGGATTCCTCTACTCGTCGAACCTGATGGACGACATCCGCCCCTACCGTCACGCCGACCACGACCTCGTCGAGCTTCCGGTCCACTGGATCCTCGACGACGCACCCCACTTCTGGTTCGACGCCTCGACCTGGACGAAGACCATCCGCCTTCCGAGCGAGGTGCTGGAGCTCTGGAAGGGGGAGACCACCGGCATCAGCCGGCTCGGTGGCCTCGTGATGCTGGTCGTCCACCCGATCATCATCGGCCGTCCCGGGCGGCTGGCCATGCTGGAGGAATTCCTCCAGTGGGTGCAGGGCCATCCCGACGTGTGGATCGCTACGGCCCGCCAGGTCGCGGGACGGGTGTGACCACGCGCCCGCGGCCCCGCACCGCGATCGTCACCGGCGCGGCGCGCGGGATCGGGCGTGCCGTGGGCCGCACGCTGCTCCAGGACGGCTGGCGGGTCCTGCTCACCGACGTCGTGGACGAGGTCGACGAGGCCGTCGCCGACCTCGACCTGCAGGACGAGCAGGTGGTCACGGTGGTCGGTGACGTGACGCTGGGGGAGACCCAGGCGGAGATCGTCGCCCGCGCGAAGCGCCACCTGGGCGACATCGGCGCGCTCGTGAACGTGGCAGGGGTCGGCGGGCCGGACAAGTCAGCGGTCGACCTCACGGTGGACGAGTTCCGTCGGGTGCTGGAGGTCAACCTCGTTGCGTCCTTCGCGCTCGCCGGTGCCGCCGCCCGGTCCATGATCGCCGCCAGCACCCAGGGACGCATCGTCAACATGGGATCGCTCTTCGCCCAGCAGGCAGTCAGCGACGGCTCGGCGTACTGCGCCTCGAAGGGCGGCGTGACCCTGCTCTCCCAGGCACTGGCCCTGGAGCTCGGGCCCCACGGCATCACGGTCAACACGATCGCGCCCGGCTACATCCTCACCGACATGCACATCCAGGAGATCGAGCTGCGGGCCGCACGCTCGGGGCGGTCCTACGACGAGGAGCGCATCGCCATGGCGGACTCGGTGCCGCTGCGGCGTCACGGCACGCCGCAGGACGTGGCCGACTGCGTGAGCTGGCTGCTGAGCGACCAGTCGTCCTACGTCAGCGGTCAGACCGTGTCGGTCAACGGTGGAGTCTTCCTCACATGACGGGAGACGCGATCCTGGTCACCGGCGCAGCCTCAGGGATCGGGCGCGCCGTGGTCGCACAGGCGTTGGCGACCGGACGCCCCGTCATCGCCACGGACCGTGACGAGCCCGCCCTGCGCAGCGCCTGGGGTGACAGTCGAGCCCACGTGATCGCGATGGACGTGAGTGACGAGCCGGCCGTCGGGAACTGCTTCGCGCAGGCGGAGAGGCTCGTAGGCGGTGCGGTGGGCTCGGCGGTCCACTGCGCAGGCATCTACGAGATCGAGCCGACCGAGCAGCTGAGCCTCGCCGCGTGGCACCGGTTGCTCACGGTGAACGCCTCGGGCGCGTTCCTCGTCGCGCGGGAGTTCGGCCGGAGGCTCCTGGAGCGGGGCGAGGGCGGCTCGCTGGTGCTGCTGTCCTCCATCGCCGGGGACCATGGGGACGACCACGAACCTGCCAGCCACTACGCCGCGAGCAAGGCGGCCATCGCTGCTCTGACCCGGCAGCTCGCCGTGGAGTGGGGAAGCCGAGGTATCCGCGTCAACTGCGTCGCGCCGGGGTTGATCCGGAGCCCCATGCTCCGCATTGTCGATGACGAGGCACGGGCCGATCGCTTCGTCCGTGAGGTGGTGCCCGCCGGACGTTTGGGGGAGCCCGACGACGTAGCGGCAGCGTGCCTGTTCCTCGCCGGGCCCCAGGCCGCTTACATCAGCGGTGTCGCGCTGGTCGTGGACGGCGGCCTCACCGCACGATGAGCAACGAGAAAGAGGTTTCGATGTTCCCGATCATCCGCGTACGTGGCGGGGCGCACGAGCGCGGCCGACAGTACGGCGAGCAGGCATCCTCACGGGTGCACGCGTCGATCGCTGCCTACGCCAAGGTCTTCGAGCACTACGCCACCTGGTCCTGGGAGACCGTCGTCGAGCAGGCGCGCGGCTTCGTGGGTCCGATCGAGGACTTCGGGGCTCAGTACCTCGACGAGCTTCGCGGGATCGCCGAGGGAGCCGGAGTGGCCTTCGACGACGTCCTCGCCATCAACCTGCGCACCGAGATCATGTTCGCGGCGAAGGCCAGGAGCGCCCGAGCGACGCTGCCTCGCGTTGCGGAGTGCTCCAGCTTCGCCGTCGTCGCCCCCGACGGTGCGGTGCGGGTGGGACAGAACTGGGACTGGCTTCCGCACACGATGGATACGGTCGTGGTGCTCGAGCAGCAACCGGAGGACGGCCCGTCCTTCGTCACCGTGGTCGAAGCCGGGCTCCTGGCCAAGTTCGGGATGAACTCTGCCGGCATGGGCATCGTGACCAACGCACTCGTCTCTGACGAGGACAGGGGCGAGCCTGGCGTGCCCTACCACGTCCTGCTCCGGGCCCTGCTGGACTGCGAGACGCCGCGGGAGGCCCTCGCTCGGTTGCAGCAGCACGATCGGGCGTCGTCGGCGAACTACCTCATCGCGCACAAGGGCGGCCTCGCCCTCGACGTGGAGGCACGTCCCGGCGACTTCTCGAAGCTGCACCTCCTGGGCCCGGACGAGCGTGGCGTCCTCCTGCACACCAATCACTTCCGGTCCCCGCAATTCCCCGCCGTCGACGTGGGTCTCCTCGTGATGCCGGACAGCCCGTTCCGTCTGCAGCGGCTCCAGCGGGGGACCGGACCCGACGACGACGCCGCGGACGGTGAGCGGTGGGAGCGGCTGCTCGAGGACCACGCCGGCTACCCGGACAGCGTGTGCTGCCATCCCAACGCCAGGGACTCCACGATGGAGCAGGGGCTCACGGTCGCGGCCTTCGTGGCTGAGCTCGGGACCGGTCGGGCACGACTGTCCTACGGTCCTCCGTGCGAGAGCGGCCTCCAGGATCTCGCGTGGACCGCCCGGCCAGGCGCAGAAGCATTCCGCGCGTCCGTCATTTGACGCATGCCGCCGGACGTCGGGACGCGGTGTACTTCCTGCGGCAGCACACCGTGCGGCCCGGAGCTGCCAGGCAGGCCGGCGCCGGGTTCTCGAAGCTCTGAGAGGTCCTCCATTCCATGACTGACACCAGCAGCGCCCAGCACTCCGGCGTCTCCCGGCGCGGTTTCGTCCGCGGACTCGGGGCCGCCGGCCTCGGTGGTCTCGCGGTCGGTGCGGTCGGCGGCTACGTGGCGGGTGGCGCCGCCGACGACGGCTCCGCGGGCGGTGGCGGGGGAGGTGGCGAGGTGCTCAAGATCGGTCTGGTCGCTCCCCTCACCGGTCCGTACTCCGGCGACGGCCAGGAGATGGAGCGAGGCGCGAAGCTGGCCGTGTCGGAGGTCAACGCCCGCGGCGGGGTGCTGGGGCGCAAGCTGGAGATCGTCGCAGCGGACGTGACCGACCTGTCGCCGGAGAACTACGTGAAAGCCGCCCAGCGACTGACCGGCCAGGAGAACGTCGCGGCCGTTTTCAGCGGTTACTGCTCCAACGACTCCGCCGAGTTCCAGACCTACGCTGACGCCGGCACCCCGATGTTCCACGCGAACACGCTCCAGGCCAACGTCGACTACGTCGCCGAACGCAAGATCCCGAACATCTTCGAGGGGTGCCCCACCGAGATCTGGTACGGCAAGGGATTCGTGCCTCTCATGCAGCAGTGGATCGACTCCGGGGCCTGGACACCCTCCTCCAAGACGGCGGCGGTCGTGACGAGCAACGATCCCTACAGCATCTCCATCGCCGACGCGCTCAGCGTCGAGATCAAGAAGGTCGGGTGGACGGTGCCGATCTTCGAGGAGGTCACGGCTCCGACGGCCGACTGGGGCCCGATCCTCTCCAAGATCCGCAACAACCCGCCGGGGCTCATCTTCGTCACCGACTACATCGCCGGCGACCTGGCCAGCTTCGCCAAGCAGTTCGCCACGTCTCCGACCCCGTCGCTGCTCTACCAGCAGTACGGTCCCAGCATCCCGGAGTACCTCGAGCTCGCAGGGGAGGCAGGCAACGGAGTGGTCTGGTCGACGACCATCGGCACACTTCCCGACGACATCGGCAAGGCATTCCTCGAGCGCTACGAGCAGGAGTACGACGCGCAGGCTGGTCTCAGCCAGGCCGGCACGCAGTTCGACCTCATCCGGATGTGGTCGCAGGTTGCCGCCCAGGTCAACGACCCCTACGACTTCGAGGCGGTCTGCGAGGGGGTCAACCAGACGATCTTCCGCGGCGTCTCGGGCACCATGCGGTTCACCGAGGGCGACAACGTCGTCCTCCCCTACCCGGACGCGGTGAACGACGTCAGCCTCGGCATGGCGCACCAGACCTACCAGATCCAGGACATGGAGCAGGTGCTGATCTCGCCCGAGCCGTACACCAGCGGGCGGTTCCAGCTCCCGCCCTGGCTGGCGTAGGTCCTCACATGGCCCTGCTCGAAGTGGCCGGGGTGGTCAAGACGTACGGCGGCCTCAGAGCCGTCGACGGCCTGACCTTCTCCGTGGAGGACGGTGAGATCTTCGGGATCGCCGGCCCCAACGGAGCCGGCAAGACCACCCTCTTCGACGCGATCACCGGCATGGTGGCCGCGACGTCGGGAGTGATCCGGTTCGACGGATCAGAGATCCAGCAGCTGTCGGTTCACCGGATCTGCCAGTCGGGGATCGCGCGCACCTTCCAGGTGCCGTCGGTGTTCGACACCCAGACGGTGCTGGCCAACGTGGTCGCCGGCGCCCACTTCGGCTCCCGCCGGTCGATGTGGTCGAGCCTGCGTCTGAGCAGCGCGGTGGCACAGCGCGCGCTCGACGAGCTCGACTTCGTCGGGTTGGGCCATCGCGCCGGCGACCTGGCGGGGCCGCTGCCGGTCTTCGACAAGAAGCGGTTGATGATCGCCTCGGCCCTGGCCTCGGAACCCAGGATGCTGTTCCTCGACGAGCCCTTCGGAGGGCTGACCGACGCAGAGGTCGACTCGTTGATGGACCTGATCCGGCGCATCCGCGACCGCTCGGTGACCATCGTGCTCATCGAGCACGTGATGCGCGCGCTGACGGCTCTCGCCGAGCAGGTCCTGATCATGAACCAGGGTCAGTTCCTCTTCCAGGGTCCACCGCAGCGGATGCTCGAGGACCCCGACGTCGTGAGGGTGTACCTCGGAGAGTCCCATGCCGGCAAGCAGCGCTGAGCCAGGAGGAGCCGCCATGCTGTCGGTGAACGCGGTCGAGGCGGGCTACCGCGGAACGCCGGTCCTGCGAGGGGTCGACCTGACAGTCCGGGAGGGTGAGTTCGTCTCCATCATCGGTCCGAACGGTCACGGCAAGACCACCCTGCTCAAGGCCATCAGCGGGCTGGTCCCGTTGACGGGCGGCCGCATCGAGCTCGACGGGGCACGGATCGACCGGCTGACCCCTGACCGGATCGTCGGCCGCGGCGTGGTCCAGATACCTCAGGGCGACCTGCTCTTTCCTGACATGACCGTGCAGGAGAACCTCGTGCTGGGGGCCTTCCTCGAGCGCTCGACCTCGGCTCGGGGGGAGCGGCTCGACCATGTGTTCGAGGTGTTCCCCCGACTCGCCGAACGTCGAGCCCAACGGGCGCGGACGCTGTCGGGCGGCGAACGGCGGATGGTCGCGCTGGGCCGAGGGCTGATGTCCGACGCGCGGCTGCTGATGATCGACGAACCGTCCCTGGGCCTGGCCCCGGTCCTCGTCGAGGAGGTCTACAGCCGGATCGCGAGGATCGCGAAGGAAGGAAGGACCGTCCTGCTGGTGGAGGAGAACCCCGCGCGGGTGGCGGGGCTCGCGGACCGGTTGTACCTCCTCGAGAGCGGGCTGATGGTGCGCAGCGGTGACCCCGACTCTGTGCTGGCCGACGAGGCCGTCATCAGCACCTACCTCGGGACGACGAAGGAGGGACGGTGAACCAGTTCGTCCAGACTCTGGTCAGCACGGTCACGCAGGGGTCACTGCTCGCGATGATCGCCATCGGCATGACGCTGGTCTACGGGACCCTGCGGGTCCTCAACATGGCCCACGGCGTGATGGTCATGCTCGGCGGCTTCGCGGCCTACACCACGCTCGAGCGATTCGACGTACCCCCCTGGACGACCCTCATCACCGCGGCCGTGGTGTGCTTCGCCCTCGGTGTCGCCGTCTACTTCGTCGCGGTCAAGCGGCTCGTGGACCGGCCGGGCACCGACTTCGAGATGACCTCCTTCATCTCCACCTTCGCCGCAGCCACGATCGTCACGAACCTCGCCCTGTCGGCCTACGGTCCGCGGCAGAAGCCGTTCGAGGCCCTGGTGCCCGGGCGCGTCCAGCTCACCGACAGCGTCTCGATCACCTGGCACAACCTCCTGGTCTGCGCGGTGGCGATCCTGTCGCTCGTCGCACTCGGGATCTTCCTGTCCCGCTCCCGCTACGGCCTGGCCATCACCGCCGTGGCACAGAACCATCAGGCGGCAACCTTGATGGGCATCCCCGCGCAGCGCACCTACGCCTTGACGATGGGGATCGCCGCGGCGCTGGCGGGAGTCGCCGGAGTCCTGCTGGCGCCGGTGTACTTCGTGTCGCCGAACGCGGGGGACCTGCCGCTGCTGCAGGCGCTGATCGTGGTGATCTTCGCGGGCCTGGGCAGCGTCCGCGGAACCATCTACGCCGCGTTCATCATCGGCGCGATCCAGTCCGTGGTCTCCATCTACTGGAGCTCGACCTACGCGCTGCCCGTCCTGTACCTCGTCATCGTGCTGGTGCTCTCGGTTCGTCCTTACGGCATCGCCGGAAAACCCCAGGAGGCCCGGCTGTGAGCGCCCTCGTGAACAGGTCCCCGGTCGCCGGGCCCCCGCGGGAGCGCCCCGCCGGGCTGCCCCGCCTCCTCGGCTGGCCCCAGCCGCAGCCGATCACTGTGCTGGCGGTCGTGGTCCTGGCGGCCGTGCTGCCTCTGGTGATCGACAACAGGTACTGGCTGGGGACCCTGACACTGATGCTGGTGTGGATCGTCCTCAACCACGGCTGGAACCTGGTCCTGGGGTACGCAGGAGTCTGGAACTTCGGGCTGCTGGCGATCTATGCGATCGGCGGGTACTCCGCCGCCCTGCTCTCGCTGCACTCCGACGTGCCGGCGGTCCTGTCGGTCCTGATCGGCGGCCTCATCGCCGCCGCGGCATCACTGGTGCTGGCGGTTCCCGCCCTGCGCCTGAGGGGCATCTATGTGTCGCTGTTGACGTTCAGCTTCGCTGAGGTGGTCCGGCTGCTGGTCATCTCCGACCCCGCAGACAGGGTCGGCGGGAGCTTCGGGCTCTCCGGCTTCGACGGCTGGGGACTGACCGGCATGGCGGCCGACCAACGGATCCGCACGTTGTACTGGATCGCGCTGGTCGCGGTGCTCATCAGCACCCTCGTCGTCCTGCTGGTCGCGCGTTCCCCGCTGGGTACGGGGCTCACGGCGCTGCGCGACAACCCGGCCCTCGCGGCCGCCCGCGGGGTGAGCCTGCGGCGAGTACCAGTTCGTGGCCTTCGGTCTCTCCGGGTTCCTGGCCGGGTGCGCAGGAGCTCTCTTCGCCTTCAACTACAGCGTCATCTCGCCGTCGGTGATGGGACTCGTGCCGCTGACCCTGCTCGTCACGATGCTCGTCATCGGGGGGCTCGGGACCGTCACCGGCCCCGTCCTGGGCACGCTCATCATCACGCTCGTGCAGGCTCAGCTGGAACAGTGGCCGGTTGCCCGGCCGGTGATTCTCGGGCTGATCCTGCTGGTCATCATCCTCCTGGTGCCCGCCGGCCTGGTGCCGCTCGCCAGCCGGCTGCGCGCGAGGCTCGGCTCGTGGATGGACGACGACCCAGCGCACGCGAGCCCCGACGAGGGGCGCGCTCCGGAGGGCCGCGAGCAGGCGCCCTGATCGAGTCCGGAACACACCTCCACCAACGCTTCGCCGGTCCCGACCGCCAGAAAGGGTGCTGGGCCGGTGCCCGAACCATCGACAGAGAGCTGGTGCCATGAGCCAAGCAGGAGGGTCCGTCGCCATCGTCGGAGCGCACCTCAGACGCAACGTCGAGGACCCCGCGGGAGGTCCGGCAACAGCCCTGCTCATCCGCAACGGCGTGATCGAGACGCTGGGCGGCGACAGCGAGGTGCGAGCGGCTGCGGAGGCCGACGGGATCCGCGTCATCGACGTCGAGGGCGCGACGGTGACGCCTGGACTCTTCGACTCCCACGCACATCCGGAGTGGGCGGCCAGCATCACCGCCGGCGTCGACCTCGGCGGGATCGAGAGTCTCGACGAGCTCACGACGGTGCTGCGGGCTGAGGCGCTGCGTGTCGGTGCCGACGGGTGGGTTCGTGGGTGGAACCTCGAGTACGAGCTGTTCCGGGAGACCGGGCTCACGCGAACAGTCATCGAAGAGGCGGTGAGCGGACGACCGACGATGCTCGTCTTCTACGACCTCCACACCGGGCTCGCGACTCGCGCAGCACTGGAGGCGGCGGGCATCACCGGGCCGGTCGAGTTCGCGGACACCTCGAAGGTGGTGCTGGACCGCGACGGCGTTCCCACCGGTGAGCTGCGTGAGATGACTGCCTTCCGGAGGGTCATGGATGCCAACCCGCCCTTCGCCCGCGACGCCGAGGCCGAGGCACTCCGTCAGATGCTCGCGCGTTTCGGCGCGGTCGGCCTGACGGGCGGTGCGATCATGGACGGCACCCAGCGCACGCGGGAGCTTCTCGCCGAGCTCGAGGACCGGGGCGAGCTCACGCAGCGCCTCACCGTCCACCAGTGGCACGCGGTCCACCTCTCCGACGACGAGCAGCACGAGATCATCGCGGCGAAGGACGAGCGGGGCCGGCTCTGGCAAGGCGGGGCGATCAAGCTGTTCAGCGACGGGGTCGTCGACACGGGGACCGCGTTGCTGCACCGACCCGACGCCTGCGGGGACGGCCGCGACGCCTTCTGGCCCGATTGGGACCGGTTCCGTCAGGTGGTGCGCGCGTACCACGACGCCGGGATGCTCATCGCGACCCATGCGGTCGGCGACCGTGCCGTGAGCCAGGTGCTGGACGCGTACGCGCGACCTCCCGCCCGGCGCTCCAGGGCAGCCGAGTCACACCATCGAACACCTGGAGGTGCTCAGCGACGACGACGTGGACAAGCTCGGCGGTTCAGGAGTGACTGCGTCCATGCAGCCCCTGCACATGCAGTGGCGCGCTGCAGACGGCAGCGACAACTGGGCGACCCGCCTCGGTGGGGACCGCAGCGACACCGGGTTCCGGACGAGGAGCGTGCTCCGGTCCGGGGCGCGGCTCGTCCTGGGATCCGACTGGCCGGTCGCCTCCTACGACCCACGCGTCGGGATGGCGTGGGCCCGCCACCGCGGGAACCCCCAGGATCTCGACGCTCCCGTCTTCGAGGAGGAGGAGCGCCTGACGGGCGAGGAAGCACTGCTCGCCTACACGCTCTGGCCGGCCCAGGCCCGCGGCCATGGCGACCGCGGCCACCTGAGCGTCGGTGCCGTAGGCGACCTGACGATCTGGGACGGCGATCCGGTCCAGGTGACAGCAGCCACCCTCGCGTCGTTGCCGATCCTGTACACCGTCGTCGACGGCGGCGTCATCCATGAGCTCAGCGAGGCCACGTCCTCCGGGGCGGGGGGGACGAACCAGCCCGGGACGCTCGACGGATGATCGCCCTCACAGTGCCTGGAGCCGGTGCGTCACCGATGCGCAGCGCAGCTTCGTCGTCGAGCGGGGGACTGGCCCCTTCCTGCGGCGAGGTGACGAAATCCTCCGACTCGATGGATCTATTGCACGCTTTCAATAGTGATTTCGGAAAAAATGGTACGGAAACGGTTGACACCGTCCAGGCGGGAGTCCTAGTTTCGCGTTGTCTTCAACCATCGCGATCGGACCGGCGGGGCTCGCAGGCGCAGTGGCGTGGCGAGGTCGTGCAGCGGTGCGTGACGCGTGGCAGTGCCAGCCTCGCTCGCACTCGCATCGGCGCGAGCTGTTCGGTCCTGATCTCGACTGCCCGTGACGCCATCTGCCCCACGCAGGCGCGTCGGAAAATCAACGTGGTTCTCAGATGAGGCACGACGGTTGCGCGAAAGGGAAGCAATGACGACCGGCTGGGTGTGGCATGAGGCGTTCAACTGGCACAACACCGGGAACGGCGCCGGATGGCTGCCTCCCGGCGGCTCCGTGCAACCGTTCCACTCGATCGAGAGCCCTGAGTCGAAAGGACGATTCGCTGCCCTGGTGGAGGTCTGCGGCCTGAAGGAGCAGCTCGTGGGCATCCCGGCCACGCAGGCGACTCGGGAGGACGTCCTCGCCGTGCACACCGCCGCCTACTACGAGCCGGCTGCTCGAGCTCGACGAGACCGGCGGCGAGACGGGGGAGACCGCCAGCATGGGGCCTGGAGGGCTCTGGATCGCCAAGCTCGCCGCGGGCGCGGTCTCGAACGCCCTGCGCGCGGTCCTCCAGGGCGACGTTCGCAACGCCTATGCCCTCGTGCGGCCGGCGGGACATCATGCCGAGGCGGACCGTGGCCGCGGATTCTGCATCCTGGCGAACGCGGCGATCGCCATCACCAAGGCACGCCGTGAGCTGGCCGTGGGCCGGGTTGCCGTCGTCGACTGGGACGTCCACCACGGGAACGGCACGCAGTCGGTGTTCTGGAACGATCCGGCGACGCTGACGATCTCACTCCACCAGGACCGCCTCTACCCCACGGACTCGGGGCTGCACGCCGAGAACGGGGGACCGCACGCGCCGGGGACGTCGATCAACGTGCCGCTTCCTCCCGGGTGCGGCGACGAGGCCTACGTGACCGCCGTCGAGCGGGTCGTCGTGCCCGCGCTGCACCGCTTCAAGCCGGACGTGATCGTCGTCGCCAGCGGGATGGACGCCGGGGTCTTCGATCCTCTGGGCCGCATGATGGTGACGAGTGACGGGTTCCGGCGGCTCGCTCGGTCGGTCAAGACCGCCGCCGAGCAGCTGTGCGAAGGGCGCGTCGTGTTCGGTCACGAGGGCGGCTACTCACCCCACTACGTCCCCTTCTGCGGCCTGGCAGTGCTCGAGGAGCTCTCTGGCATCCGGACCGCGGTCGAGGATCCTTTCCTGGCTGCGGTCGGTCTCTACCCGCAGCACGCCCTGCAGCCCCACCAGGAGAACGCCATCGCCGAGGCAGAGCGATTGCTCGCCTCTGTTCCTGTCCACTGACGCCGCAAGCTCGACGAGGGAGGAGCCAGCAGGAGTCGAGACCGCGCCGGCACCCGGTGCGGCGTCGACGCTCATCGATGGCGGTCGCAACCGTCGCAACGTACCGACGAGGAAGGTCAGCAACCGCTCGAACCCGGTCCCGAGTTCTCGGGACGAGCCGACCGTCTAGCTCAGGACAAGGAAGACACTGATGAGAAGCACCGGTTACGTGTGGCACGAGCAGTACGCATGGCACGACACGGGAACGCACGCCGGCATCGTCCCGTCCGGCGGATTCGTCCAGCCGTACCAGAACTTCGAGAGCCCGGAGTCGAAGGCACGCCTGGCCAGCCTGGTCGAGGTGTCAGGTCTGTTGAAGAACCTGACACGACTCGACGCGCAGCCGGTGAGCGAGGAGGACCTGCTGCGCGTCCACACCCCCGGACACGTCGAGCGCATCCGCAAGCAGTCCGGTGCTGCCGGTGGGGACGGGGGGGATGGCTACACGCCGTTCGGCCGAGGCGCCTACGAGCTGGCGGCGTTGGCGGCGGGCGGCACCCTGGTCGCGGCCGAGGCGGTGCTCGCTGGGCGCGTGGACAACGCGTATGCGCTCGTGCGCCCTCCGGGCCACCACGCAGAACCGGACAGTGGCCGTGGTTACTGCCTCTTCGCCAACGTCCCGGTGACGATCGAGAACCTCCGTGCCCGGGGCCTGGTTGATCGAGTCGCGATCTTCGACTACGACGTGCACCACGGCAACGGAGCCCAGAAGATCTACTGGGACGACCCGAACACCCTCACGATCTCCGTCCACCAGGACCGTCTCTTCCCGACCGAGGGTGGGCTGACGAGCGAGACGGGGTCGGAGTCCGGCGGAGGGACCAACATCAACGTCCCGTTGCCTGCCGGCTCCGGTGACGGTGCCTACCTGGACGTCGTCGACCGGGTCGCGGTGCCCGCGATCACCCTGTTCAGGCCGGATCTCATCCTGGTGTCCAGCGGCTTCGACCCGGCAGCACTCGATCCGCTTGGAGCGATGAGCGTGACCTCTGCCGGTTTCCGCGGTATCGCGGAGCGTCTGCTCGACCTGGCTTCCGACGTCTGCCACGGGAAGATCGTCTTCTCGCACGAGGGTGGCTATTCCCCCGTCCACGTGCCCTACTGCGGCCTCGCGGTGCTGGAGGCCCTGAGCGGTGTCCGCACCCAGGTGGAGGACCCCTTCACAGCGAGCTTTGAGAAGTCCCCGACGCGGGAGCTGCAGCCCTGGCAGGCCGAGGTGATCGAGGAGGCAGCAGTCCTCGCCAGAGCCTTGGGCGTCCCGCGGTGAGCTCGCGAGCACGCGGCCGCGTGCAGCGATCCGTCAACGGGCGCTGACCTCAAGTTCAGCACGAGCCATGTCACCCGAACCATCCAACCGGGTGCCGACGTCCGCGTCGACACCGTGAAAGTGAGCGATCATGCAGCGAATCAAGAAGACCTCAGGACTCGTGGCCCTGGGAACGGCGGCAGTCCTGGCCCTCACCTCGTGCCAGGGGGGCGACGGCTCCGGGGGGTCCGGAGAGGGTGAGAAGGGCGCCCTGGCGATGAGCTTCGCGGGCCGCGACATCCAGCTGTGGAACGACATGCTGCCGTTCATGGAGGAAGTCGTCGAGGACGCGGGCTACGAGTTCGTCACCGACAACCCGGAGTGGGACGCTCAGAAGCAGGTCGAGGACTGGGAGTCCTGGGTCGTGCAGGGCGAGGTCGACGTGATCATGGGCTACCCCGCTCAGTCGGACTCGATGATCCCGGTGACGGGTCAGGCGCAGGAGGCGGGGATCCCGGTGCTCGGCTACGGCAGCACGTGGGAGGGCGTCGATGCCGCCGTGCTCATGGACCACGAGCGCGATGGCCAGGTGCTGGGAGAGGCCGCAGCGAAGTGGATCCGCGAGACCTCGGGCGACGAGCAGGTGGACGTCTGTCTGCTGGCGTTCCCGGACACCGACCTCGGGCGCCTGCGCGGGGAGGGGATCAAGAGGGCTCTCGAGGAGTCGGGTCTCGACCTCAACGTGAACGAGCAGCGCGCGCTGAACTCCGACGACGGCTACGCGGCCGTCCAGAACCAGCTGAACGCCTTCCCCGACACCAAGGTCTGGCTCGGCATCTCCAACGACCAGACGCGTGGCGCCTACCAGGCTCTGATCGACGCAGGAGTGTCGCCGTCGGACGACTCGGTGCTTGTCGGCAACGTCGACGGGACCGACGCCGAGGTGGAGTACGCGATGAAGGAGGACAGCATCTGGAGGCTGCTCTACATGGTGCCGGCGCGGAAGATCGCGGAGGCCAACGCGCAGATGATGATCGACTCCGCCGAGGGCAACGCGGTCGAGGACACCACGCTCGAGCAAACCCTCGTGACCGCCGAGAACGGGGAGTCCTTCCTGATCGCCAACCAGTGAACGGCCAGGTGACCGAGGAGAGCGATCCCGTGAGCACCGTCGACGCGTGCAGACTCCTCTACGACCGGGTGACGGTCGACTTCGGTGCGACGCGTGCGCTGCACGACATCAGCTTCGCCGTCGCCCCAGGGGAGATCATCGGGCTCCTCGGACACAACGGCGCGGGGAAGAGCACGCTCTTCAACGTGACCTCGGGCGTTCTCGGCAGCTTCTCCGGTTCGTTCTCGGTGGACGGCACGGAGGTCCGGGGTGGGCTGAAGCCCCGGGAGGCCGCTGATCTGGGGATCACGGTGATCCATCAGGAACCGGCGCTGGTCCCCAACCTGACCATCTTCGAGAACCTGTTCCTCGCCAGGCCCGCCCGGCAGAGCACCCGCATCAGGAGGGACCTCGCGAGAGATGCGCTGACGTCGGTCGGCGCCGCTCTGGCGCTGGACGTCCCTGTCGACGCTCTGTCACTGGGCGAACGTCAGCTCGTCGACCTGGCACGCGGCATGCTCTCGGGCGAGATGAAGATCCTGCTGCTGGACGAACCGACGGCTGCCCTGGGACGGGCGGAGACCGACGCGTTGCACCGCCTCATCCGGAGCTTCGCCGCGCGCGGTGTCTCGGTGCTGTACGTCTCCCACCGACTTCCCGACATCCTCGAGGTCTGTACCCGCGTCGTCGTGATGCGTGGAGGCGAACTGGTCGTCGACGGGCCGACGGACACGTTCACCCCGGACGCGCTGGCTCGTGCGCTGGTACCGGAGCTGCGTCTCACCCGCCACATCGAGACGAGTCCCGGACGGGTGGCGTTGAGCCTGAGTCTTCCCTCGGGGCCGCTCGTCGTGCGAAGCGGGGAGGTCGTGGGGCTGTTCGGGATGGCGGGCGGGGAGCAGTTCGACATCGCGGCCGGTCTGGCCGGAGCCGGCCGCCCGGCGGAGTTCGAGTTCTACGGCGAGTCGCTGCGCGTGTCCCGGCCGGAGGAGGCCATGAGACGAGGCATCTTCTACGTGCCTCCCGACCGTGACAGCGAAGGGCTGATCGCGTCCGAGTCCGCCAAGGACAACGTCATGCTGCCGTGGTACGGACGCGGCGGGTCGCGAGGATGGTGGGTCTCCAACGCTACGGGCCGGGAGGTCTACAGCCGGGCGCGCCAGGGCCTGGACATCCATGGCCCGTCCGGCGATGCGGAGATGTCGCAATTCTCAGGGGGGAACCGGCAGAAACACCTGCTCGCGCGTTGGCTGTACCCCGCAGAACCCAAGTTGCTCGTGCTGTCGCAGCCCACTCAAGGTGTCGACGTGGGGGCGCGTGTCGACATCGTCGACGCCGTCCGGACGGCGGCGGCCGCCGGGGCGGCTGTTCTCGTGGCGTCGAGCGAGTCCGACGAGATCGCGACCCTGTGCGATCGCGCCTACGTCATGCTCCACGGCTCATCGTCCGAAGTGGACAAGGGGCCGGACTACAACACCGACCTTCTCACCACCCTTCTCTCCCTCGCCGGTGCCCAGCACCCTTAGCTCGAAAGCCACCCCATGAAATCGGAACGTGCGAAGATCCTGCTTGCGCAGAACGGCATCTTTGTTGCGCTGATCCTGCTCATCGCCGTCTTCTCCATCTTGCGACCCAACTTCTTCACGCTCGTCAACGGGCAGAGCATCCTGCTCCAAGCCTCCGAGCTCGGCCTGATCGCCATTCCTATCGCCTTCCTCATCATGTCCGGCACCATCGACTTGTCGGTGGGCTCGATCGCCTCGGCGGCCGCGGTCACCGGCGGCCTGACCATGAGCGCGACAGGCTCCGTGGGGCTGGGGTTCCTGGCCGGCATCGGAACTGGTGTCGCCGCCGGCGCCCTCAACGGATTCCTCGTGTCCTACCTGGCGCTCAACTCCTTCGTCGTGACACTCGGCGCCCTCAGCGTCTGGGGCGGGTTCGCGCTCTGGATCTCGGACGGGACGACCATCCCGAGGACCGATCTTCCCGAGGGCTTCCGCGAGATCGGCACGATGCGCGTGGGGCCGATTCCGATCCAGATCTTCCTGCTCGCGCTGGTGGTGCTGGCAGGATGGTTGGTGCTCAACCGCACCAAGCTGGGGAAGGAAGTCAAGGCGATCGGCGGGAACGAGCGCGCTGCTCGCTTGATGGGAGTGAACGTCAAGAGGACCCGTGCCCTCCTGTTCGTCGCCAGCGGTGCGTTCGCCGCACTTGCTGGCCTCCTGCTCTCGGCCAAGGTGCAGTCGGCCAACCCCAACATCGGTTCGGGCCTCGAGCTGCAGGCGCTGACGGTGGTACTGCTCGGCGGTGTCGCCTTCTCGGGTGGCGTCGGACGCATCAGCGGAGTCGTCGCCGGGTTGCTGTTCTTCAGGGTGCTGCGGACCGGCCTCGCCTTCATGCAGGCGTCTCCGTTCCTGCAGACGATGCTCGTGGGGGCCACGCTCATCATCGCGGTCGCGCTGGACAACAGCGTGCAGACCGTCATCCGCAGCTCGTGGGCCAAGCTGGGAAAGCAGGCCATCGAGGAGGAGTCTCTGGAGCCGATCAGCAAGGACCCGGACGAGGAACGGACGCGCCTGTAGGCCCGGCGCGCAGGGGTGGCTCGCGGCTGGGTGTCGTCTCAGGTCGAGGCGAGCGCGGGGAACCAGGCCGGAGTCTTGAAGGCGTTCAGGTCCCCCCACGGCGCCGGCGCCAGGGCCCGCGGGCGGGCGTCCTGGATCTGGTAGGTCATCAGGGCCTGACCCAGCGAAGGATCGAGGGTGGTGTCCGGGTAGCACAGTGGGCTCTGGCCAGGGTCGGCGAGGTAGTAGACGCCGTTGACACCTCGATGGACCGCCGAGCGCAGGTGCTCCGCGACGCGGTCGAAGTCGCGACCTCCGACAGCCGACCACGCGCCGGCCAGCAGCTTCACCTGGTCGTAGGAGGCGCTCGCGGCCGACCAACCCGCCTCCGCGCCGAACATCGCCAGGTAGCGCTCCTGGAACCGCCGCCCCAGGGAGTCGTCGTAGCGGCCGGTCACCGTGGACCAGATCACGCCCTCGGCCGCCGGTCCGGCTGCGTGGGTGAAGCCGGTCGCCGAGGCGCCGTAGACGTAGTGGACCAGGACCGGCAACCGCAGCGCAGAGATCGCGCGCTGCAGCACCGCGAGCATCTCAGCGTCCCAGTGGGAGACGAGGACGGCGTCCACGTCGAGGGTGCGGATCCGCTCGAGGACCTCGTCCCAGTTATCACCCTCGACCGGGACCTCGAGCCCCTCAGCCATGTCCCAGCCGGAGCGCGCAGCACTGGAGAAGAGCACGTCGTTGGCGATCTGCGGGCTCTTCGAAGCCACCTCGACGCTGAGCAGGCGCCTGCTGCGAGGCACCCAGAGCTCGTGCTGGACGAGTCCGTCAAGGAACCGGATGAAGCCTGGCCCGTAATAGGTCTCCGAGGGGCAGGTCTGGAACACGGCGCGGTAGCGAGTGGGGTTCTCCCGAACGACGCGCACCTGCGCCTCGAGCGTGGCGGTGTGCAGGAAGGGACAACCGTAGTCGGCGACGATGTCGAGGACGAACGGATTCTCGGCGCTCACGTAGCTGGTCGTGACGGCGTCGACCTGCCGGTCCACCAGCTGCTGAAAGGCTCCCCGCACCTCGGCCTCGTCGTAGATGTCGGCCTTGACGACGACGTGCTCGATGGTTCTGCCCGCCACACCTCCGGCCCTGTTGACCTCGGCGACGGCCAGAGCAGCACCCCGCACGGTCTCGATGCCGTCGGCGGCGTGGTTGCCCGACGACGACATGACGGTGCCGAGGACGAACGAGCGGCGCCGTGGAAACGTCACCCGGAGACCGCTGGCGCTCGCCGCCGTGTGAGCCGGTCCGCTCTGCTGCTCGATCTCGACGAGGGCGAGACCGCTCAACCCGTCCACCCCGCCAGGTACAGGCAGGTGGATCAGGCCGGAGTCGACCGCGATCGCTGCCAGCCCGCCTCGACCGGCTTGACCGAGCTTGACGAGGAGGCGCTCGACCTGGGTGGAGACGGTTCGTGTGCTGTTGCCGAGCCGTGCGGCGATCTCAGCGTTCGTGAGGCCCAGCGAGATCAGCGTCAGCACGTCGATCTCTCGATTGGTGATCCCGGCGGGGAGGGTCACCGGCGCGAAGGTCACCATGGTCTGCGGCTGGCCGTCGGCGCCTGCCTGGCGCTCGAAGGTCACGGCGTGCCACCGCCCGTCGGAGCGCCAGAGGAACCGCGCTGCATCCATGCGGGTCCGGAGGAAACCGCGGGCGAACCGCGTCAGCGGCTCCGGACGCTCCACGGCAGAACGATGCCTCGACGCCGCGGAGGTCTCGGTCACCAAGAATTCGGTGACGACCTCGGGCCAGGGTTCGAGCAGCATCGTCACTCCCACAGTCGGCCCCGTCCGTCATCTGACGCATGTCCCCACGATCCCCAGCGTGTGGACTGTCGGTGAAGTGTAAGCGGCGCTGCGATCGGCCGAGCGCACAAATCGACGGAAGCGGTGAGTCGTGGCTTCGACCCAGTGGACTGTGAGCATCGATGTGGGGGGTACCTACACGGATGCGACGGCGAAGTCGTCGAACGGGGCGACCGTGGTGGCGAAGGTGCCGTCGACACCTGACGACCCGGCGCGGGGGCTCGCCGCCGCCATCGCCGAGCTGGTCGCCCATGGAGTCGCCGACCAGGACATCACGCTGGTTGCGCACGGCACGACCATCGCCACCAACGCGATGCTCACCGGACACCATGCGAAGGTCGCTCTGGTGGCCACCGAGGGGTTCCGGGACATCCTCGGCTACCGGGCCGGATCGCGCCCTGACGTCTACAGCCTGCACCCCCGGCGGCCTGACGCGCTGGTCGCCCGACGCCTGCGGCTGGAGGTCAGGGAACGGATCGGCAGCCGCGGGGAGATCGTCACTCCGCTCGACCAGGACGAGGTGGAGCGCGTCGTGGCCAGGCTCCGAGTGCTGGAGCCGGAGTCGATCGCGGTCAGCCTCCTCTTCAGCTACGTCGACCCTCGGCACGAGAAGCAGCTGGGCGATGCCCTGCGGGCGGCTTTCCCCGAGGTCCCGGTCACGCTCTCCAGCGAGGTGGCGCGCGAGTTCCGCGAGTATCCGCGCACCGCGACCACGGTGATCAACGCAGCGCTGCGCCCGATCGTCGGCGCCTACCTTCGTCGCGCCGGCGACGAGGTCGTCCGCCGGACAGGCGCCTCGTTCGTCGTCATGCAGTCCAACGGCGGATGCGTGTCCGCCGAGCACGCGGAGACCGACTCCCACCGTCTCATCCTCTCCGGACCCGCGGGGGGCGCGGCCGGCCTGATCGAGATGGCCGCGAAGCACGGCCTGGACAAGGTCATCAGCCTCGACATGGGGGGCACGTCCACCGACGTCTGCCTGGCACGTGACGGTCAGCTGCCGGTCACCTCGTCGCAGCGGTTCGCTGACCACCGGTTGCTCGCTCCGGCGGTGGACATCCACACGGTCGGTGCCGGTGGCGGGTCGATCGCCTGGGTGGACAGGACCGGGCGGCTCCGGGTCGGCCCGCAGTCGGCGCGTGCGGTGCCCGGACCCGCCTGCTACGGCCGCGGGGGCACCGAGGCGACCGTGAGTGATGCCCACGCCGTGCTGGGGACGCTGGGCAGCAGCGTGCTCGCCGGCCGCCTGCAGCTGGACCGCGAGGCCGCCCGAGTCGTGGTCGGCCGTCTGGGCGAGCAGCTCGGCATGGGGCTGGAGGAGACGGCAGAAGCGATCCTGGCCATCGCGGTGGCACACATGGTGCGCGCCCTGCGGCGGGTCAGCGTCGAGCGGGGACTCGACCCGCGCGCCTTCACGCTCGTGCCGTTCGGAGGGGCCGGACCGTTGCACGCTGGGCTCTTCCTGCGCCAGATGGGGCTTCGCTCGGTGCTGGTGCCCCGGCGACCGGGCCTGTTCTCCTCCGAAGGGATGCTGTCGTCCGGACTGCGGGTCGATGACTCCCAGACGGTCCTGCGTTCGTTGGCCACGGCGGACGCCGCGGTCCTCGCGGACTGGTTCGCGGAGCGCTCCGACGCGCTGACCGCGCAGCTGAAGCGCGACGGCGTGCCGGCCGGCAAGGTCAGGATCAGCATGTCAGCCGACTGCCGTTACGTCGGCCAGGGGTTCGAGATCCCCGTGAGCATCAGCGCGTGGGACGACGCGACGCTCGTGCGGCTCGCGAGGGAGTTCCACGGCGAGCACGCACGGCTCTACGGTCACGCCAACGAGTCGGAGGCCGTGGAGCTGGTGACGTTGCGCGTGAGCGCGACCGGCGCGTTCGCGGACGTCGTGGAAGCACCACACGAGCGCGGTACCGGGGTTCCGGTCGCCGCGGCGCTGCTGGGGACGCCGGCGGTCTGGGTCCCGGGCAGCGGCGCTGCCGCCGAGGTGCCCGTGTGGGATCGCGAGGCGCTCAGAGCCGGCGACCGCCTGCACGGTCCCTGCGTCCTCAGCCAGATGGACTCGACGACGGTCGTCCTCGAGGGCCAAGAGGTCCTGGTGCACGACACCGGCGACCTGATCCTGACCGACACCCGACCGGTCACCGCTCCGTCGGCCCTCGAAGGCAGCCACCTGGGCGACGAAACGGTCGTCGACACGGTCACCTACGAGGTGCTGGCCTCTGCCCTGACCTCGATCGCGGAGGAGATGGGAAGCGTGATCAAGCGCTCCAGCTACAGCCCGATCATCCGGGACATGGACGACTTCTCGTGCGCGGTGTTCACTTCCACCGGGGACCTCGTCGCCCAGGCCGACTACATCCCAGCCCAGCTGGGCGCCATGTCGCTCGTGGTGAAGTCGGTGCTGGAGCAGTGGCCGGGCCAGGTCCAGGAGGGCGACGCGTTCCTCTGCAACCACCCGTACATGGGGGCGATGCACCTGCCCGACGTCAACATCGTGATGCCGGTCTTCGTCGACGGGGACCTGCTGGCCTGGACAGGCACGGCCGCCCACCACATCGACGTGGGGGGAGTGAACCCGGCCAGCGAGGGACCCGAGCTCGGGGAGCTGTTCGCTGAGGGGCTGGTCATCCCACCGGTCCGGCTGACGATCGCGGGGCAGGAGAACCCGGACGTCGTCTCCCTGCTCACCGCCAACATCCGGGACCCGCTCAGCACCGTCAGCGACCTGCGCGCGCAGCGCGCGGCCTGCTCCCTGGGGCGGGACCGCCTGCTGGAGCTCGTGGAGCACCACGACCGTCGGGTGGTGCTCTCGGTCATGGAGCGAGCTCTCGACAACGTCGAGAAGGCCGTGCGGGTGGCCCTCTCGGACCTGCCGGACGGGACCGCTGAAGCGGTCGGCCACCTCGATGACGACGGTCGCGGAGGCGACCCCACCCTGATCAAGGCAGTCGTCACCAAGAGCGGCGACTCGCTGACGGTCGACCTGAGCGGTTCCGCGCCACAGGTCGCCGGTGCGCTGAACGTCCCGTGGGCGAGCTCCCGGGCCGGCGTGGTCTACGCCGTCCGGGCGATGGTGGCTCCCGAGCTGGGTGCCAACGACGGCATCCTGCGAGCGTTGGAGATCATCTGTCCGACGGGCAACGTGCTGAACCCCCACCCGCCGGCAGCCGTCTCGGCTCGGCACAACACCTGCCAGCGGCTCGCCGACACGTTGATCCGCGCCATGTCGACGCTGTGGCCGGATCTCGCGGTGGCCAGCAGCACGGTGAGCTTCTTCTGCTTCAACGTCGGGAGCCAGTCACCGGTGGACGGGCGTCCTGCCGTCATGGCCGACGTCGTCGGAGGCGGTACGGGTGCCACTGCCGACGAGGACGGGCTCGACGGGGTCGACACCTACATGTCGAACGTGGGCGTGATGCCGGCGGAGGTGGCCGAGACCAACTACCAGGTGAGAGTGCTGCGGACCGAGCTGCTGCCGGGATCACAGGGGACCGGCGAGTTCCACGGTGGTCTCGGGCTGCGCCGGGAGTACGAGATTCTCGCGACACCGCAACGGGTCACCTACTACGGCGAGCAGACCAAGAGCGAGTTCGCGCCGTCCGGCGCGGCGCTCGGCGGACCGGCACGTTCCACCCTCGTGGAGGTGGTGGGCCCGGACGGTGAGGTGCGCGCGCTGCCCAGCAAGGCCTCGCTGACGCTGCCGCCCGGGTCGGTCGTCCGGGTCGAGACCGCCGGCGGGGGAGGATACGGCGACGCCGCCCTCCGGTCGCCCGTGCTCGCCGCGCAGGACCTCGCGGACCAGCGGCTCGGCGCCGACGGTCCGCCATGAGCCGAGGCGGGGACGCGCTCAGGGACGCGCGCCGTCGGGCGGGTGGGCTCGCCGCCCTACCCTCCGGAGCCTCGGCGCGCCGGGCCGGGTTCAGCGGCTGATCTCGGCCAGTCGGCGCACCGACGCGGGGACCGCGATCCCCTCCCGGAGGTCTGGTGCGGGAACGGGCATGGCGTACGACGTCGTCACCGGCACGATGCCGGCCCAGGCGGGGCCCTCGACGTCCTCCGCCGGGTCCTCGGGCCAGTCCTCGGAGATCCGCAAGGACCACTGGGTCAGCGGCAGGGACAGCACCAGCGTCGCCGCCAGCTCCTTCGCGGTGCTGTCACGGATCTCCGCGGCGCGGCCGGGAACCAGCCGGTCGACCACGGCCTCGAGGGCGTGCTCCTTGGCTTCGCCGGCCAGCACGCGGAAGGTGCCGAACATCACCGCCGAACGGTACTGGTACGACGACTCGAAGCCCGATCTCGCCACGACCAACGCATCCACCGCAGTGACGCTCACGCACGCCGGGGCCCCGGTCGCGAGCTGCCGCATCCAGCCGGAGCCGGTGGATCCGTGGATGACGACCTCGTCACCCACGAGCGCGCCCGCGGTGGGGACCACGAGTGGTCCGTCGTCCGTCACCAGGCCGACGTGCAGCAGCTGGACCTCGTCGAGGAGCTGGTGGAGCAGGGAGAGATCGTCGCTGCCCTTCTCCGGGAACCGGGTCATCTGGGTTCTGGGCATCCTGTGCTCCTCGAGGGATCGGGTGGGGCGCGAGTAGGGGGTTCTCGGGGCGCGAACGGCCCTAGCGCCCGGTGACCTTGTCGGCCACCCGGGCGATGGGGGAGGTGCGGGCCGTGCCGGACGCCATCTCCTGGCGATCAGCGGCCTGGTAGGCCTTGTAGAGACCGCGCACGGCGACCCAACGGATGGGCTCGGGCTCCCACGCGCGAACCCGCCGCCCGACCCAGGGCAGCGTCACCAGCTCGGACGGGCGTCTGAGCACCAGGTCCGCCAGCGTGCGTCCGGCGAGGTTCGTCGACGTCACGCCGTGACCGACGTACCCGCCCGCCCAACCGAGACCGGTTCGCTCGTCGAGCCCCACCGTCGCGCACCAGTCCCGCGGGACGCCCAGGACGCCTGACCACGCATGCTCGATGCCGACGGACCTGGCCGCCGGGAACAACCGGCCGAGCACGGCCTGGAGCTGCCCGACGGTGTCGCCCATGGTCTCACCCCGTCTGTCCCAGCCCGAGGCGTACCGGTAGGGAACCGCCCTGCCGCCCAGGGCGATCCTGCCGTCCGCGGTTCGCTGGACGTAGGCGAACCCGTGTGCCTCGTCGCCGATCAGCTCGGCACCGCGCCAACCGATCTCCTCCCATGCCGCCTCCGGCAGGGGCTCGGTAGCGATCATGCTGCTCGCCATCGGGAGCCAGGAGCGACGCATCGTCTTCAGCGACGACGTGAAGCCCTCCAGCGACCGGATGACCCAGGTCGCCGTCACGGTGCCCCGGTCGGTCGACGCCACTCCCGGTCGGACCTCCCGCACGGTGGTGCCCTCGAAGATCGACACCCCCATGCGCTCCACGACGGCAGCGAGGCCGCGCACGAGCCGGGCGGGTTGGATCCGTGCGCAGTGCGGGCTCCAGGTGGCGCCGACCGCCCCCACGATGGCGACACGTTCCCGCAGCCGCTCCTCGTCGAGCACCTGGAGGTCGTCGACCCCCCAGCCGAACCGGCGCTGCTCGGGCAGTCGGCGCACCAGCCGGGCGTGCTGCGCCGAGTTCGTGGCGACGTGGAGCATGCCGTCCTTCTGGATGTGCGCGTCGATGTGCTCCTCGGCCGCCACCCGGATCACCTCGTCCACGGCCTCGAACATCGTCCGCTGCATGTGGACGGCGCTCGCGACACCGTGGGTGGCGGCGTAGCGCCGCATCTGGCCGGGGGGCTCCGCGCTGAGCCAGCCACCGTTGCGCCCGGAGGCGCCGAACCCGGCGAACTCCCTCTCGAGCACGGCGATGCGGAGGTCCGGCTGAGCCGACTTCAAGTAGTAGGCCGTCCAGAGCCCGGTGAGTCCACCGCCCACGATGGCGACGTCGACGTCGGCGTCGCCGGGGAGTGCCGACCGCTGCTGGGGGATGCCGGCGTCCCTGAACCAGAACGACACGTCGCCGTCGACGAACGTCGACGTCGGGGCCAGGTTCTTCATGGCGATCGTCCCTGTCCTCTCGGCGCCCGTCGGGGGAGCGGTCAACAACGCTGGGCTTGCACATCAACCGATTCGGTTGACTATCCAGCGTTGACAGGACGATACCGTGTCTGTTGTCCGGCGAAGTGCTACTGATTCACTTGCGCACGCCGACCCGGGCAGGCGAGGATCGCTGCAATGCACCCCACGACGAGGCAAACCCACGTGTCCGAGACGTCTCCGTCAGGCGACGCCCGCCAGCCGACGGCGACCGGCTCGCGTGCGGTCGTCGGCCGGTGATCGACCAGCCGGCCTTCGACGTGCCGGAGGACGTGGCCGAGCGGCTGCTCCGCGACGGCTACGGACTCACCGGCCGGATCACCTCGCTCGGCAGTCAGCAGGACGCCAACTTCGCGCTCACGACCGGGTCGGGACAGCGGTACGTGCTGAAGGTCGCGAACCCCGCCATCGCGGCTGAGGAGCTGCAGCTGCAGCACGACGCGATGCGCCACGTCGCCGGGCACGGCGCAGTCGCGGTCCCGCAGGTGGTGGTCGCCCTCGACGGCTCGGACGTCCAACCGGTCGTGGTGGCAGGGTCGACCGCCCACGCCCGGGTGGTCAGCTACCTCGACGGCGAGCCGGTCATGGACAGCCGCTACCTGGCCCCCACGGTCATCAGCCGCCTCGGCAGACTCGCGGCCGACGTGGTGTCGGCGTTGGCCACCTTCAACCATCCCGCGGCGACGCGCGGCCTCCAGTGGGACCTGCGGCTGGCCCTCGAGGTCGTCGACGACCTCGCCCACTTCGTCGAGGACCCAGCGCGTCGTGAACGGGTCATGGACGTCGCGGGACGTGCCCGGGACGCGCTGGCGCCGGTGGTCGCAGACCTGCCCCACCAGGTGATCCATGCCGACATCACCGACAACAACGTCGTGTTCGAGACCGCCCGGGACGGCCGCGCGGTGCCGACGGGCGTCATCGACTTCGGCGACGTCATGCACAGCTGGCGGGTCGGCGAGCTCGCCGTCCTCTGCGCGTCGTTGCTGCACCACCGCGGCGCGTCGCCGGCCTCGGTCCTGCCCGCGGTGCGCGCCTTCCACGCGGAGCAGGCCCTGTCCCGGGCGGAGGCGACGGCGCTGTGGCCGCTCGTCCTCCTGCGGGCCGCGGCACTCGTCGTCAGCGGTCAGCAGCAGGCGACGATCAACCCCGCCAACGACTACGCGGTCTCAGCGCTCGAGCACGAGTGGCGGATCCTCACGGTGGGGGACTCGGTGCCGATCGGGGTCATGCAGGCCGCTGTCCTCGAGGCGACCGGGCACACCGCGCTGTGGGAGGCGTTGCCGGTCGGAGCACCGATGCTCCCCGGAGTGGAGTCGGCGGACACGGCCGTCGTCGACTTCTCCTTCGCCAACGACGACCTGCACCCGGGACTCTGGCAGGACCCTGCCGCCGAGTCGGCCCTGATGGACCGAGCGCGCCGACCGGACCGCGGTGTCGTGGCGGCCCTCCACGGACAGCACCGGCTCACCCGTGCCCGCACGGACAGGGACCGATCCAGCCCGACGCTGGCGCTGGGTGTCGAGCTGGGCCTGCAGGGCGGCCATCGAGTGGTCGCCCCCTGGTCCGGACACCTGCGCCGGACGGGCGACGGGGCCCTCGCGCTCGTCGGTGACGGGCCGAGCATGGTCCTGGACCACCTCGTGCTGAGCGGAGAGGAACGGTACGTCGACGGCGGGGAGACGATCGGCACGACGACCGAGCATCCGCTGTGGGTGCAGCTGTCCTGGGTGGGCCAGGAGCTGCCGCGGTTCGTGACTCCGGAGCTGGCGGCGGCCTGGCTCGCGGCCTGTCCCGACCCCGCACCGCTGTTGCCGGTTCCCACCGCGCAGCCGAGCCCTGCCCGCGCCCTGGTCGAGCGGCGCGCGGACTCCGTGGCCACGGTGCAGGAGCACTACTACGCCGATCCGCCGAGGATCGAGGTGGGGTGGCGACAGCACCTGGTGGACGTCGAGGCCCAGTCCTACCTCGACATGCTCAACAACGTGACGATCCTCGGCCACGGGCACCCACGCCTGGCGAGCGCCGTCCAGGCCCAGTGGCAGCGGTTGAACACCAACTCGCGGTTCAACTACGCCAGCGTCGTGGAGCTGTCGGAACGGCTGACGGCACTGCTGCCCGACGCGTTGGACACCGTCTTCCTCGTCAACAGCGGGTCGGAGGCCGACGACCTGGCGCTGCGTCTCGCGTGGGCAGCGACCGGACGGCGAGACGTGGTGAGCGTCCGGGAGGCCTACCACGGGTGGACCGACGCGACCGACGCCATCTCCACCTCGGTCGCCGACAACCCGGGTGCGCTGGACAGTCGTCCTGACTGGGTGCACACGGTGGAGGCGCCGAACGCCTACCGCGGGCTCTACCGGGGAGACCAGGCCCATCGCTACGCCGAGGACGCCGTGGCCCAGATCGCGGAGCTGGCGCGGTCGGGTCGACCCCCGGCGGCGTTCATCTGCGAGCCGTTCTACGGCAACGCCGGGGGCATGCCGCTGCCCGATGGCTACCTGGACCGCATCTACGCAGTGGTGCGTGAGGCCGGCGGGCTGTGCATCGCCGACGAGGTCCAGGTGGGCTACGGCCGACTCGGCACCTGGTTCTGGGGCTTCGAGCAGCAACGTGTCGTCCCGGACGTGGTGACGGTGGCCAAGGGGATGGGCAACGGTCACCCCCTGGGGGCGGTCGTCACGACCCGCGCCATCGCCGAGCGCTACCGGTCCCAGGGGTACTTCTTCTCCTCGGCCGGCGGCAGCCCGGTCAGCTCGGTCGTCGGCGTCACCGTCCTCGACGTGATGCGCGAGGAGCGGCTCCAGCAGAACGCGGAGGACGTCGGCGGCTACTTGAAGCAGCGACTGCTGGGGCTGGCCGAGCGGCACCCCCTGATCGGGGCGGTCCACGGGGCGGGTCTGTACCTGGGGCTCGAGCTGGTGCGCGACCGCGTCACCCTGGAGCCGGCCACCGAGGAGACGGCCGGCATCTGCGAGCGGTTGCGGGAGCTCGGCGTCATCGTGCAACCGACGTCGGACCGGATGTGCGTGCTCAAGATCAAACCGCCCCTGTGCCTGACGCGTGCCAGCGCGGACCTCTTCGTCGACGCGTTGGACGAGACCCTCACCCATGGCTGGTGAGACCGTGTGGCGTGGACCCGGAGGCAACCACACGTCGAGAGCGGCACGAAGATGAACCAGATCAGGGGCATATCCGCTGGACTGCCGCAGCTGAGCGGCGAACGGTTCGTGACGGACGGGGGCATCGAGACCGACCTGATCCACCACCACGGTCTGGAGCTCCCGCACTTCGCAGCCTTCCCGCTCGTCGAGTCCGCCGAGGGGCAGGACGTCCTCGAGCGCTACTACAGCGACTACGCCTCGATAGCCCGAAGGGCTGGGGCGGGGCTCCTTCTCGAGGCGCCGACCTGGCGGGCGAACCCCGACTGGGGCCGGAGGCTCGGCTACAGCGCAGCCGGTCTCGACCGGGCCAATCGCGCGGCAGTGGCCCTCATGCGCCGTTTCCGAGAACACCACGAGGCCTCGGTCTCCCGGGTGCTGGTCGGTGGGGTGGTAGGACCACGGGAGTCCGGTTGGAGCGCGGGCCCGCAGGTCGACGCCGACGAGGCCACCGCCTATCACCGCGCGCAGGTCCGTGCCTTCGCGGAAGCCGGCGCCGACGTCGTGTCGGCGCACACGCTGTCCGAGGTGGGGGAGGCCGTCGGGGTGGTACGGAACGCCCGGGATCTCGGTCTTCCGGTGGCCATCGCCTTCACCGTCGAGGTCGACGGGCTGCTCGCCAACGGCGCCACGTTGGCCGAGACCGTGGCGCTCGTCGACACCCTGGCGCCGCCGGACTACTTCCTCGTCAACTGCGCCCACCCGGACCACATCGAGGGAGCGGTCTCGGTGCCGGGGCCGTGGCGGGAACGGGTCGTCGGCCTGCTGTCCAACGCGTCCACCCAGAGTCACGAGCAGCTCGAGGAGGCATCCGAGCTCGACGAGGGTGATCCGCAGCTCCTGGCGGCAGCGCACTCGCGGATCGAACGGCTGCTGCCGGGGCTCTCCGTCGTCGGAGGGTGCTGCGGCACCGACTCCCGGCACGTGGCTGCCCTGTGGGGCGTCGGCTGAGCGCGATCCGACGTGCTCTACGAGGGAACGCCGGCCCGGTCGCAGGTGCTGGCACGCACCCGCAGCGTCGCCGGCAGCGTCTCGACACTGCCCTCCTCGAGGTCCCCGGCGAGCAGGTGGGCCAGCAGGCTCACCGCACGCCGTCCCATGTCGCGCGGCGAGAGGTCGACGGCAGTGATCGGGATCGCGTGCGAGCGCAGCGCCGAGCTGTCGACGTACGACGCCACCAGGAGGTCGTCCGGCACTCGCCGACCCTGCCCCAACACCTCCTGGAGCGCGCTGGCAGCGCCGCCGTCGGGCACCGAGACGATCGCGTCCGGCAGGTCTTTCCCGGACAGCACGTCCTTGACGGCTTGCTGGATGTCCTCGGGCTGCAGGGCGAAGGGGACCTCGTGCACCACCGGCTCCATGCCGACCTCACCGCACCACGCCTCGAAGCTGCGACGGATGTCGTGACCGAAGGACGTCTCCACGCTGGGACACAGCATCGCGATGCGCCGCGCGCCACGCTCCGCGAGGTGGTCCAGCAGCGCCCGGGTCGCGCCGTCGTGGTCGGTCTCGACCCGACCAGCGTGCGAGGCGAGCGGATCGAGGTCGCGCTCGCAGGTGACCACCGGAAGCCCCAGCTTGCGCAGGTGCTCGAGCATGGGGTCTCCCAGCCCCGGGTCCGCGACCACGACGCCGTCGACGTGGATCGGCGTGGCCGCCGGATCGGTCGTCATCGGCAGCAGGGTCAGGGCCAGGCCGTGGTCGAGGGCCTCGGCGGCCGCGCCGAGCGAGAGGTTCATGTAGTACTCGAGGCCGATCGTCTGACCGGGGAGGTACAGCCCCACGGCCCCGGTCCTGCGACGCCTGAGGCTGCGGGCGGTCGGGTTGGCGCGGTAGCCGAGGTCGCGGGCCACGGAGACGACCCGTTCCCTGGTGCTCGGCGCCACGCGGCCCGAGCCGGTCAGGGCGTTGGACACCGTCGTGGTCGAGACACCTGCCGCCTGTGCGACGTCGTGGATCGTCAACCGGCCAGCCATGCGTGCACCGTACGGGATGCTCGGCGGACCAACGTCCCTGCTTTGCAAAAACGTTTCCGCAAAGCATTGCCGCCGCGTGGCCCGCTGTGGTCTTGTGGGTCGGCCCACACCAGTCCTGGAGGTTCCCGATGCGGCTCACACCCGCCGAGCGCGACCGCCTCCTGCTCTTCACCGCCGCGGAGCTGGCGCGCTCCCGACGCGCGCGAGGCCTCCGCCTCAACGTTCCCGAGGCGACGGCCCTGATCGCCGACACCGTCGCCGAGGTCGCCCGCGACGGCGGACGGCTGGGGGACGCGATCGCCGCGGGTCGTGACGTGCTGGGCCCCGACGACGTCCTCGACGGGGTCGTCGACGTGGTGAGCGAGGTGCAGGTCGAGGCGACCTTCGACGACGGCACCCGGCTCGCCGTCGTGACGCACCCCTTCGGCGCCGTTCCCGGGGGTTCGCACGGGCCGGGCAGCATCCGCCCGGCTGACGGCTCACGTGCCACGGAGCCGGACGACGTTGTCGAGGTGCGTGTGACCAACACCGCGTCGGTGCCGGTCAGCGTCACCTCGCACTTCCACTTCTTCGAGGTGAACCCGCGACTGGCCTTCGACCGCGCGGCCGCCTACGGACGCCACCTCGCCGTCCCGGCGGGCACCGCTCAGCGGTTCGACCCGGGCGAAAGCACCGTCGTGAGCCTCGCGCCCATCCGGGGCGAGCGGATCGTGATCGGCTTCGCCGGGCTGGTGGACGGCCCGCTCGACGCACCGGGGATGTTGGAGGCGAGCCTGGAGCGGGCGCGGGCCTGCGGGTACCTCTTCGCGGAGGAGTCGGAGTGAACGCCCACGACTACGCCATGCTGCACGGCCCCAGCACCGGGGACCGAGTGGCACTCGGTGACACGGGACTCGTCGTCGAGGTCGAGCACGACTCGCAGCTGCCCGGTCACGAGTTCCTGGCGGGATTCGGCAGGACCGCGCGGGACGGCATCCACCTCCAAGCCGCCTCGGTGGGGCAGACCTGCGACGTGGTCGTGTCGAACGTGCTGGTCCTCGACGCCGTGCTCGGCGTGCGCAAGGCCTCCATCGGGATCCGGGAGGGGCGCATCGTCGCGGTCGGGCGTGCGGGGAACCCCGACACGCTCGACGGGGTCGAGGTGCGGGTCGGGACCGGTACGACCATCGTCAGCGGGGAGGGACTCATCGCGACCGCCGGCGTGATCGACACCCACGTCCACCTGATGTCGCCACGGGTCATGGAGGCCTCGCTGTCCTCGGGGGTGACCACGATCATCGGACAGGAGTTCGGCCCCGTGTGGGGCGTCGGCGTCAACTCCCCGTGGGCGCTGCGCACGGCGTTCGCCTCCTTCGACGCGTGGCCGGTCAACATCGGCTTCCTTGCGCGCGGGTCCTCCTCGCGTCCCGCCCCCCTGGTCGAGGCGCTCGAGCGCGGCGGCGCCTGCGGCTTCAAGGTGCACGAGGACATGGGCGCCCACGGTCGAGCCTTGGACACCGCGCTGCGGGTGGCCGACGACCACGACGTCCAGGTGGCGCTGCACACCGACGGGCTCAACGAGAGCCTGTCGGTCGAGGACACCCTGGCGGTCCTCGAAGGGCGCACCATCCACGCCTTCCACATCGAGGGCTGCGGTGGGGGTCACGTGCCCAACGTGCTGCGCATGGCCGGGCAGGCGAACGTCATCGGCTCGTCCACGAACCCGACGCTGCCCTTCGGGCGGGACGCGGTGGCCGAGCACTTCGACATGATCGTGTCCTGCCACGGGCTCAGCGCGGACCTCCCGAGCGATGCGGTCATCGCCCGGGACCGGATCCGGGAGCAGACCATGGGAGCCGAGGACGTGCTGCACGACCTCGGGGTCATTCCGATCACCTCCTCCGACGCGCAGGGAATGGGGCGCGCCGGGGAGACGGTCGGTCGCACCTTCGCCCTGGCGGGGAAGATGAAGTCCGAGCTCGACGACGAACCGTCGGCCCACGACAACGATCGAGTCCTCCGCTACCTCGCCAAGCTGACCATCAATCCCGCGGTCGCCCACGGGCTCTCCCACGAGGTGGGCTCCCTCGAACCGGGGAAGATGGCCGACATCGTCCTGTGGCACCCGGCGTACTTCGGAGCCAAGCCGCAGCTGGTGCTCAAGTCCGGCTTCCCGGCCTGGGGCGTGACCGGCGACCCCAACGCTGCCGTCGACGGCGCGGAGCCCCTCGTCCTCGGACCGCAGTTCGGCGGGCACGGAGCCGCGCCGGCCGAGATCTCCGTCGCCTTCGTGAGCGGCTCCACCAAGGACTCGGGTGCGGACCGGCTCCCGACGCGGCGTCGTCGCGTCGCTGTCCGCCACACCCGGGGGCTGACGTTGGGCGACATGGTGCGCAACACGAGGTCCGGGTCCGTCGAGGTCGACGTCGGTACCGGCGCGGTGCGTCTCGACGGTGAGCGGATCCAGTCCGCACCCGCCCAGTCCGTTTCCCTGTCCCGCCTCTACTTCCTCTGAGCACGTCCCCGTCACCTCGTCAGGAGCTCCGAGCATGACCCAGCCAGCCGACCTCGTCATCACCGGCGCCGACGTGTACACCCTCGAGGGCGACCCCGTCGAGACGCGGACCGATGCCCTTGCGGTGCGAGGGGACCGGATCGTCGGACTGGGCTCCGAGCAGGTCCAGGAACTGGTGGGTCCGAGGACGAGGGTGATCGACGCGCCGGGCGGGATGGTGCTGCCCGGGTTCCAGGACTCGCACCTGCACGCCCCCTTCGCGGGACGGAACCGGCTGCGGGTGTGGCTCAACGACCTGGTGGGGCGTGAGGCCTACCTGGATCGGATCGCCGAGTACGCCGTGGCCAACCCGCGGGAGCCGTGGGTCATCGGCGGTGGGTGGGCGATGGAGCACTTCCCGGGGGGCAGTCCGACCAAGGAGGGTCTGGACGCGGTGGTGCCGGACCGCCCGGTGTTCCTGTTCAACCGTGACGTGCACTCGGCCTGGGTGAACTCCAAGGCGCTCGAGGTGGCCGGCATCACCCGTGACACCCCGGACCCGGCCGACGGGCGGATCGAGCGGGACCCGCGCACCGGCGAGCCGACCGGCACCCTGCACGAGGGGGCGGCGTACTCGTTCAACGAGCGGTTCGTGCCGACGCCGGGCAGGGACGAGTGGGAGTCCTCGATCCTCAACGCCCAGGAGCACCTGCACTCGCTCGGGATCACCGGCTGGCAGGACGCCTGGGTGACCCCGGCGACCTTGGACGCCTACCGGTCCCTCGCCGACGCCGGGCGGCTCACCGCGCGTGTGGTCGGTTCGCTGTGGTGGGACCGTCACCGCGGGCTCGACCAGATCCCGGAGTTCCTGGCGCAGCGCGAGTCGGGCGCGGGCGGGACCTTCCACCCGACCACGGTCAAGATCATGACCGACGGGGTCCTGGAGAACTTCACCGGCGCGCTGCTGGAGCCCTACTGCGACGGGTGCGGGGGGCACAGCGACAACCACGGACTGTCCTACGTGGACCAGGAGCTGTTGACCGCGGCGGTGACCGAGCTCGACGCGTTGGGCTTCCAGGTCCACCTGCACGCGATCGGGGACCGCGCCGTCCGCAACGCCCTGGACGCGATCCAGAACGCCCGCGCGACCAACGGGCGCAACGACAACCGGCACCACATCGCCCACGTCCAGCTCATCGACCCCGCGGACGTCCCGCGTTTCCGTGAGCTCGACGTGGTGGCCAACTGCCAGCCTTACTGGGCGCAGAGCGAGCCGCAGATGGATGAGCTGACGGTGCCGTTCCTGGGTCGTGACCGAGCCGATCTGCAGTACCCGTTCGGGGACCTCCACCGCTCCGGGGCGCGCCTGGCGATGGGCAGTGACTGGTCGGTGACCACGGCGAACCCCTTGGAGGAGATCGAGGTGGCGGTGACCCGGATCGACCCCGAGAACCGCTCCAACGCCCCCTTCCTGCCCGAGCAGGCGCTGTCCCTGCCGGTGGCGCTGCACGGGTTCACCGCCGGCTCGGCCTACGTCAACCACGACGACGACTCCGGCGTCATCGCGATCGGGAAGCGGGCAGACCTCGCCCTCCTCGATCGGGACCTCTTCGACCCCGCCTCGGGTCTGCCCTCCGACGCCCACGTGACGCACACCGTCGCCGGTGGGGTCGTCGTCCACGAACCTCTCTGAGAAAGGTCACTGCATGAGCACGAGCACCAGCACCCCCAGGACCTCGCCCCTGCGACTCGAGCGAGTGCTGGGGATGCCTTCGCTGATCCTCTTCGGCCTGGCCTACATGGTGCCGCTGACCGTCTTCACGACGTACGGCGTCGTCACCGACATGACCAGCGGCCACCTGCCCGGCGCCTACATCGTGACGTTGATCGCCATGCTGTTCACCGCGTACAGCTATGGCCAGATGGTGCGCGCGTTCCCCTACGCAGGCTCGGCCTACACCTACACCCAGCACGCCTTCGGGTCGCACCTCGGGTTCATGACGGGCTGGGCGCTGTTGCTGGACTACCTGTTCCTGCCGATGATCAACTACCTCGTGATCGGCCTCTACCTGCAGGAGAGCTTCCCCTCGGTCCCGACGGCGGTCTGGATCCTCGGGGCCATCCTGCTCGTCACCGGGCTCAACGTGGTGGGCATCCGCCTGGTCGCCCGGATGAATTTCGTCCTGGTCGCCTTCCAGCTGGTCTTCATCGTCGTCTTCGCCGTGGCCGCCTTCCGGACGATGGCGGGCACGGGTGTGCCATCGCTGACCGACCCGTTCTTCGGGGCCGGTGCCGAGACATCGACGCTGCTCGCCGGGGCAGCCATCCTCTGCCTGTCGTTCCTCGGCTTCGACGCGGTGTCCACGCTGGCAGAGGAGACGCACGACCCACGTCGCCGCATCCCTCGGGCGATCATGCTCGTCACCCTCATCGGGGGCGCGACCTTCATCCTGGTGTCCTACCTCGGGCACCTCGTCTTTCCCAGCTTCCAGGAGTTCACCGACGTCGACTCCGCGGCCTTGGACGTGATGGAGCTCGCGGGCGGCGCGTTCCTCGCCGCCTTCTTCACCGCGGCCTACGTCGCCGGTTGCTTCGCTTCGGCCATGGCCTCCCAGGCCAGCGTGTCGCGCATCCTCTACGCCATGGGCCGCCAGGGCCTCCTGCCCCGGCCGCTCTTCGGCCACCTGAGCCCCCGGTTCCACACCCCGGTGCAGTCCATCGTCGTGGTCGGTCTCGTCTCGTGCATCGCGCTGGTCATCAGCCTCGAGCTCGCTGCCGCGATGATCAGCTTCGGGGCGCTGGTCGCCTTCTCGTTCGTCAACCTGTCGGTGTTGAAGCACTACGTGATCGACGAGGAACGGCGTACGTCGATGGACCTGGTGAGGTACGGCCTCGTGCCGGCGATCGGTGTCGTGCTGACCCTGTGGCTGTGGACCTCGCTGTCGGGAGCGACCTTCGTCGTCGGGCTGTCCTGGGTCGGGGTGGGCCTCGTCTACCTCGCCGGGCTCACGCGGTTCTTCACCCGACGCCCCCCGGAGCTGTGGCTCGACGAGCAGGGGGCGGCGAGCGACGCCGGAGCCGCCGCCGGCCCCGCCGGTGACGTTGCCGACGACACGGCCCGGGTCCGCTGATGCCGGCAGGTGCCGCGCTCCCGGTCGTCGACGCCGGAGGCCCCGAGGACGGCATCCCTGTGGCGGTGTGCCAGCTCGCGCCGCGGCTGGGGGAGCACGAGCGCAACGTCGGTCGCTGCGTCGAGGCCGTCCGGGCAGCGGCGGGTCGTGGGGCCCGGCTGATCGTGCTGCCGGAGCTGGTCACCAGCGGCTACGTCTTCCACGACGTCGCCGAGGCGCGTGCGTCGGCGGAGGAGTCAGACGGCCCGACCGTCGCCCGGCTGAGCGCCCTGGCCGCCGAGCTCGACGTGGTGGTCGTGGCCGGCCTGGCAGAGCTGGCGGACGGCAGGCTCTACAACAGCGCCGTCGTCGTCGATGCCACCGGTCTGCGTGCCGTGTACCGCAAGGTCCACCTGTGGGACCAGGAGGGCAGGTACTTCGTGACCGGCGACGCCGTGCCGCCTGTGGTCGAGACCACGCTCGGTCGGGTCGCCGTCATGATCTGCTACGACCTGGAGTTCCCGGAGTGGGTGCGCTCGGCCGCCCTGCGAGGCGCCGACGTGATCTGCGCACCCACGAACTGGCCGTCGACCCAGAGGCCTTCCGGTGAGCGCCCCGTCGAGGTCGTCCAAGCGCAGGCGAGTGCCGCGGTCAACCGGGTCTTCCTGGCGGTGGCGGCCCGAACCGGCGAGGAGCGCGGGGTCGAGTGGGTCTCGGGATCCACCATCGTCGGGCCGGCCGGCTACCCACTGGTGCTCACCGACCCCGCGGTCGATGAGCAGGTGCTGATCGCTCGGTGCCGGATCGAGGATGCCCGGATCAAGACGACCAGCGCGAACAACCATGTCTTCGGTGACCGTCGACCCGACCTCTACGACAGTCCGGCGCGGTGAACCCCGTCTCCGTGGCCTCGTCGTCGCGACGCGGACGTGGTGTCGGGCGATGGTGCGGATGAGCCTCTCGTTGACGAACTCCTCCGTGCCGTAGCGCCCATGTCCGCGAGCTCCCCGGTGCGCTCGGTGTGCAGCTGACGGGCCGCTGCTCCTACGGTGCGGTACCGAGCACCGTCGACCTTCCGCGATCCTCGTGGCGGGACCGAGCCCGAGCAGTACGCGTCGTTGGATAGCCTGACCAAGATCGTTCCGTCTTCGTCACAGCGTCGAGAGGGGGGTGCCCATGGCCACTCCCACCGTCGCGTCGCTGTGCTCGGCTCTGGGGCACCACCTGGCGCCGGCCGAAGGGTTCACCGCCCCCGACACCGAGATCAGCGCCGTCCACATCAGCGAGCTGGTGGACCCCAACGCCTACCTGAGCGGTGGAGAGCTGCTGCTCACCACCGGGCTGGCACTTCCCAGCAACGAGTTGGGGTGCCGCCGCTACGTCGCCCGCCTGATCGAGGCGGGGGTGAGTGCCCTGGCGATCGGTCTCGGCCCGGTGCACCACACCCCACCGGCGCCGCTGGTGAACGCCTGCCGCGAGGCCCGCCTGCCGCTGCTCGTCGTGCCGGGCCCGACGCCGTTCCTGATGGTCTCGCGGACCTACTGGGCGGCGCGTGGGCGCTCGACGGAGCAGCAGCTCACCGACGCCGTCGCGGCCCATCGGGCCCTGGTCGACGCCGCGGTGGCTCCGGACCCCGCGGCAGCGATCCTCCGGCGGCTGGCCGGGCTGCTCGAAGGCTGGGCGGCTCTGCTGACGGCGCAGGGAAAGGTCCATCAGAGCTTCCCCGCTGGTCTCGGTGAGGAGATGGAGGCGCTGCAGGCCGAGGTGAGCCGGCTGGAAGTGGCGGGGATCCACTCCTCGGCGTCGTTCGGCTCAGCGGGTCACGTGGTGGTCGTGTTTCCCCTGGCGGTGGAGAGCCGCATCGTCGGCTACCTCGCGGTCGGCTCGCCCCGTCAGCTGGAGCCGCCCCAACGGCGGGTCGTCCTCACAGCAGCGGCCCTGTTGAGCCTGGACGCCGTCCGGGACCAGCGGAACCGGTCCGCGCGCGAGGCCACCCGGCGCTGCGTGGCGCTGCTGGTGGACGCTGGGCTGACGGAGGCGGCCCGCCGGCTCGCAGCTGACACCTCGGGGCCGGTGCCGCGCCGCGAAGCCAGCGTGCTCGCGGTACGTGGACGCGACAGCAGCGACCTGGCGGCGGCAGCGGAACGGTGGTGCCCCGACGTCCTGTCGGTGCTGGTGGACCGGGGAGCCGCCTGGTTCGTGCTGCCCGACGACCACCCCGGGTTCGACGGGCTCGAGGCGGAGCTGATCGCGGTCGACCCGGCCGTGGCCGCGGCGGCGTCCGAGCCGGTGGCCCTCGAGGCGGTCGGCAGCGTGCGTGCGCGTATCTGGCGAGCCCTCGAGACGACCTCGCCCGGCGAGCTCGTCCGGCCCCGCTCGGCCGCCAGGACCGTGCCCCGGGCCGTGGACCGCTTCGTAGCCGGCGCGAGCCCCGACCTGCTGGCAGCGCTGGTCGGTTACCTGCGCCACCGCGGGCAGTACGAGCAGGCGTCGAAGGCTCTCGGCGTGCACCGCAACACCCTGCGTTACCGCGTGGCCCGCGCCCGGGAGGTGCTGGGTCTCGACCTCGACGACCCGGACGTCTCTGCGGAGACGTGGTTGGCTCTCCGCGGCCGCGGAGCTGCCTGATCCAGCACGTCGTTCGTCGATCGGACGAGGACTACCTCTGATTGGTCGGACGGCACGAGGAACCTGCCGGGCTTCACCCGTACCGTCGGGACATCCAGATCTGACGGAGGAACGATGTCGCAGCCCGAACAGCGCCGCATTCTCGCCACGGCCATCCCCGGCCCGAAGTCGCTGAAGCTGCAGGCGCAGCGTGACGCCGAGGTGGCCGGCGGCCTGGGGACCGTCCTGCCGGTCTTCGTCGAGCGGGCGGGCGGCGGGATCCTCGTCGACGTCGACGGGAACCACATCGTCGACCTCGCGTCGGGGATCGCGGTGACCAGCGTCGGTGCCTCCGATCCCGCGGTCGTACGCCGGGTGAGCGAGCAGGCCCAGCGGTTCACCCACACCTGCTTCATGGTGACCGAGTACGAGGGGTACGTCGACGTCGCCGCGGCGCTCAACCGCCTCACCCCGGGAACCCACGCGAAGAGGACGGCGCTGTTCACCACCGGCGCGGAAGCCGTCGAGAACGCGATCAAGATCGCGAGGACGGCCACCGGCCGAGCTGCGGTCGTGGTCCTCGGGCACGCCTACCACGGCCGGACCCTGCTCACGATGTCGATGACCGCGAAGAACGTGCCCTACAAGGAAGGCTTCGGCCCCTTCGCGCCCGAGATCTACCGCGTCCCCTCGCCGTACCCGTTCCGGTGGCCCACCGGAGCCGAGAACGCGGGAGCGGAGGCGTTCGCGGCCCTCGAGGACGCGATCCTCACGCAGATCGGCGCGCACAACGTCGCGGCCATCGTCGCCGAGCCCATCCAGGGTGAGGGAGGCTTCGTCGTCCCGCCGCCGGGGTACCTCCAGGCGGTCCAGGACTTCGCCACCCGGCACGGCATCGTGTTCGTGGCCGACGAGATCCAGACCGGGCTGGCCCGGACCGGTGCGATGTTCGCGTGCGAGCACGACGGCGTGGTCCCTGACCTCATCACCACGGCCAAGGCCCTCGCCGGCGGCATGCCGCTCGCGGCGGTGACCGGACGGGCCGAGCTCATGGACGCGGTCGCCCCGGGGGACTCGGCGGCACCTACGCCGGGAACCCGGTCGCGTGCGCCGCTGCCCTCGGAGCGCTGGAGACCATCGAGCGGGAGAACCTGGTGCAGCGGGCCCGCGACATCGAGCGAGCGGGTCATGCCCCGACTGGGCGCGCTGGTCGGCCCGGGCTCGACCGTCGGCGAGGTGCGTGGACGTGGCGCGATGCTCGCCCTGGAGTTCGTCCGGCCCGGCACGACGGAGCCGGCACCGGAGGTCGCGCGGGCGGTCGCCGCCCGGTGCCACCAGGAGGGGGTTCTCACCCTCGTGTGCGGCACCTACGGGAACGTGATCCGCCTGCTGCCGCCGCTGGTCATCTCGATGGAGCTCCTGGACGTCGGTCTCGACGTCCTCGAGGCCGCGGTGCGTGACGTCGGATGACTGCGGTGACGTCGTACGACCCCAGGACCGGGGAGCCGGTGTGGACCGCTGACGGGACCACGCCGGAGGAGCTCAGAGCCGTCGTGGGCGCGGCGGCATCCGCGGCCCAGGCCGTCGCCGCCGCCACCTCGACCGAGCGACGCGACTGGCTGGTCGGTGTCGCGGACGCCCTCGTCGCCCACCAGGACGAGCTCGTGGCTCTGGCGGACCGGGAGACGGCCCTGGGGACCACACGCCTCGTCGGGGAGCTGACGCGGGCGGCGAACCAGCTCCGCTTCTACGGTGACGTCGCCGTGGAGGGTTCCTACCTCGAGGTCACGATCGACGAGGCCACCACCACCACACCCCGTCTCGTCCGGGTCAACCGGCCCCTCGGTCCGGTCGCCGTGTTCGGTGCGAGCAACTTCCCCTTCGCCTTCAGCGTCCTGGGCAACGACACCGGTGCCGCGCTGGCCGCGGGATGCCCGGTGGTGGCGAAGGCGCACCCGGCGCACGCCGCTCTGAGCCACCGGCAGGCGGAGATCGCCCAGCGCTCGCTCGCCGAGGCGGGAGCGCCGGAGGGCGCGTTCGGTCTGGTCGACGGTCACCAGGCGGGCGTCGATCTCGTCCGGGCAGCCGCCATCTCGGCGGTTGCCTTCACCGGTTCGCAGAGCGGGGGGATGGCCCTGTGGCGCCTGGCCAACGAGCGGGAGGTCGTGATTCCGGTCTACGCGGAGATGGGCACGGTGAACCCGGTCGTCCTCACGCGTGCCGGAGCTCGGAGGATGGACACCGTGGCGGCCGGGCTCGTCGGCTCGTTCACGCTGGGCCACGGACAGTTCTGCACGAAACCGGGGCTGCTGCTCGCCCCCGCAGGATCCGGCGCAGCGGAGGCGGTCGCCGCTGCCCTGCGCGACGCCGCACCGTCGCCGGTCATGCTGACCGAGTCCATCGCGTCGTCGGTCCGCGACGGGCTCGCCGCGATGCAGGCTGCGGGGGCACGGCTGGTGGAACGACTGGATCCCGAAGCCCCGGGCTGGGCGGCACCCGCAGCGGTGCTTCGCGCGGACGTGTCGGCGCTGCGTGCTGGGAGCAGGCTCCTCGAGGAGTGCTTCGGCGCCGTCCTCCTGGTCTGCGAGTACGACGGGGACGAGCAGCTGGCGGAGGCGTTGGCGACCCTGCAGGGCTCACTCGCGGCCAGCCTGGTCGACCGGAGGCGTCGACGATCCGCAGGCCCCAGGGGTGCTCGAAGCCCTGAGCGGAAGGGTCGGTCGCGTCGTCGTCGACGACTGGCCCACGGGCGTCGCCTTCACCTGGGCGCAGCAGCACGGCGGGCCCTGGCCGTCGACGACCGTGCCCTCCGCGACCTCGGTCGGGGCGCGGGGCTCGCCCGGTTCGTGCGCCCGGTGGCCTTCCAGTCCGCGCACGACGGCTGGCTGCCGCCGGAGGCGCGCGCCGAGAACCCGTGGAGGCTGCCCCGACGCGTCAACGGCGCCCCGGAGCACGCGGGGCCCACCCCGCGATGAGTCTCCCGCTGGACGGCGTCCTGGTCGCCGACTTCAGTCGCGTGCTGGCCGGTCCGCTCGCGGCGGCCACGCTCGCGGACCTCGGTGCGGACGTCATCAAGGTGGAACGACCGCGCGTCGGTGACGACACCCGGCACTGGGGGCCGCCGTGGACGGAGGCCTCCAGCTCCTACTTCGAGTCCGCGAACCGGTCCAAGAGGTCGGTCGAGCTCGACCTGAACGACTCCGCGGACCTCCGTCTCGCCCGGGAGCTCGCAGGACGGTGCGACGTCCTCATCGAGAACTTCCGCACCGGCATGCTCGAGGCTCGCGGGCTCGGCTACGCGGAGGTCGAGGCGCGGAACCCCGGCGTCGTCTACGCCTCGGTCACCGGGTTCGGCAGCGGCGAGGGCGCAGGCCTGCCCGGGTACGACTTCCTGATCCAGGCGGTCGGAGGCCTGATGAGCATCACCGGGTCCCCCGAGGAGCCCACCAAGGTGGGCGTGGCCCTGGTCGACGTGCTCACCTCGAAGGATGCCGTGGTGGCGATCCTCGCGGCCCTGCGCGCTCGCGACCAGTCGGGCAGGGGGCAGCACGTCGAGGTCAACCTCTTGTCCAGCCTCCTCGGCGCGATGGTGAATCAGGCGTCGGGTTACCTCACGACCGGACAGGCGCCCCCGCGAATGGGCAACCAGCACCCGTCGATCGCACCCTACGAGTCGCTCGCCGCGAAGGACGGTCGGCTCGTGGTGTGCTGCGGGACCGACGGCCAGTTCCGCAGCCTGGCCGCGGCGCTGGGGATCCCCGCCCTGGCTGACGACCCCCGCTTCCGAACCAACGCCCACCGTGTCGCGCACCGTGGCGCGCTGGTCCAGCAGCTCGAGGAGCGTCTCGGCGCGGACACCGTCGGTGCGTGGGTCGAGAGGCTGACCGCGGGTGGGGTGCCCGCCGGGAAGGTGGGCTCGCTCGCCGGACGCGTTCGAGCTTGCCGCGCGGCTGGGCCTCGACCCCACCGTCTCGATGCCGGAGGGACGTGCCCCCCAGGTGCGTCACCCCGCCTCCTACTCGGAGACGCCGATCACCCGTTACTCCCCGCCCCCCGGGCTGGGGGAGCACAACCACGAGGTCCGCCGCTGGCTGACAGAGGAGAACAACCCATGAGCACCACCGACAAGCTCGCACCCTTCCAGCCGCTCGACGCCGCTGGAATCGACGACCTGCTGTCCGCCGACGAGCGCGCGGTGCGTGCCTCGGTGCGACAGCTGTGCGACGAGCGGATCGAGCCGTACGTCGCGGACTGGTTCGAACGCGGCCAGATCGACGACGTGAGCGGGCTGGCCAAGGAGCTCGGCGCGCTGGGGGTCCTCGGCATGCACCTCGAGGGCTACGGCTGCGCGGGCATGTCGGCCACCGAGTACGGCCTCGCGTGCCTCGAGCTCGAGGCGACCGACTCCGGCATCCGCTCGCTGGTCTCCGTGCAGGGCTCGCTCGCCATGTTCGCCATCTGGCGGTGGGGCTCTGAGGAGCAGAAGAACGAGTGGCTGCCCCGGATGGCGACCGGGGAGGCGATCGGTTGTTTCGGCTTGACCGAGTCCGACGCCGGCTCCGACCCCGGCAGCATGCGCACCCACGCCCGACGCGACGGCGACGACTGGGTCCTGAACGGCGGCAAGATGTGGATCACCAACGGCTCGGTCGCGAGCGTCGCCGTGGTCTGGGCCCAGACCGATGAGGGTGTCCGGGGGTTCGTCGTCCCCACCGACACGGCCGGCTTCAGCGCGCCGGAGATCAAGCACAAGATGTCGTTGCGCGCCTCGGTGACCAGCGAGCTGGTGCTCGACGACGTCCGGCTGCCCGCCTCCGCGATGCTGCCCGAGGTGCGGGGGCTCAAGGGTCCGCTCAGCTGTCTCAACGAAGCGCGCTACGGCATCGTCTGGGGGGCCATGGGGGCGGCGCGGTCGTCGCTGTCCACCGCTCTGTCCTACGCCGACCAGCGACTGCAGTTCGGCAAGCCCATCTCCGGGTTCCAGCTGACGCAGCAGAAGCTCGTCGACATGAACCTGGAGTACACCAAAGGCGTGCTGCTGGCTCTTCACCTCGGCCGCCGCAAGGACGCGGGGACCCTGCGTCCGGAGCAGGTCAGCCTGGGCAAGCTCAACAACGTGCGCGAGGCCCTCGACATCTGCCGGACCGCGCGGACGATCCTGGGCGCCAACGGCATCTCGTTGGAGTACCCGGTGATCCGGCACATGAACAACCTGGAGTCGGTGCTGACCTACGAGGGCACGGTGGAGATGCACACCCTCGTCATCGGCGAGGCGATGACCGGGCGCGCGGCCTTCCGCTGACGAGCGACGGGTTCCTTGGGCACGGGGCCCTCCGCCCGAGCGACCACCCACTCGCGCCCGTCGCGATGGTTCTTCGGCTTGTCGTGCCCCGGCTCGATCAGGTTCAAGGACCCCGTGAACGCGCGGTCCTCCCGCCGACCACGAACGGGACGGTGGCAATCCATGCGGGCACGGGCTTCACCCTGCTCCACGACCGCGTCCTGATCCTCACTCACGGTGGGTGAACCCGGTGGTCCCCCGGGGGCCGGGTGGTGGACGGCCGGCCAGTCGTTGGGCGAGTCCGTCGAGGACGAGGTCGAGTCCGACCGCGAACTCGTCGCCGAAGTCGTAGCCGGGCTGGAGCGCGTGCTCGAGGGTGAACTCGCGGAAGTACGGCAGCTGACCTTCGGGCAGGGCTGCCATGATCTGGTTGCCGAGCTCGGCGAGGTCCTGCCCGGGCTCGAACGGCAGGCTCAGCTCTTGGACGAGGAAGCCGTACAGGTGGGCGTCGAGGACGGCGAAGGCGTGCCCGGTCAGGGTCAGTGAGAAGCCGGCCTCGCGCAGGCAGCCGATCACAGCGTCATGGTGGAGCAGCGTCTCGTAGCCCGCGTTGCGGCGGGAGTCCATCAGCCCGACGGCCCACGGGTGCCGCTTGAGCGCCTCACGGGCGGTCACTGCCCGTCGCCGCAGCTCGGTGCGCCAGGCGGCTCCGGGGACGGGGGCGTAGAACTCGGCGAACACGACGTCGACCATGCCGTCGAGCAGCTCCTCCTTGCGGGCGACGTGGTTGTAGAGCGACATCACCGTCACGCCGAGTCGCTGCGCCACCGAGCGCATGGACAGCGCCGCGAGCCCCTGAGCGTCGGCCAGCTCGACGGCCGCCGCGACGATTCCCGCACGGGTGAGCCGTTCGGCGCCTGAACGCGGCCTGCCTGCCATCACTGTCTCCTTCCGCACCGGTCCACACCGGTCGGTTGACAAAACATACACCGTACTTTTAGGTTGGACCTCGATAACATACACCGTATATAAAGGAGTCGTCATGCGAGCCATCCATCAACAGCACTACGGCGGCAGCGAGCAGCTGGCCCTGACCGAGATCCCGGCGCCGGTCCCCGGCCCGTACGACGTGGTTGTGAGCGTCCGCGCGGCCGGAGTGGACCGCGGCACGTGGCACCTGATGGCCGGGCACCCGTACGCCGTGCGTCTCGCTTTCGGGTTGCGCCGCCCCAAGCACCCCGTCCCGGGCCGAGACGTGGCGGGCGTCATCGTCGAGGTCGGGTCCCAGGTCACCGCGGTGGCCGTCGGGGACGAGGTGATGGGCACCGCCGACGGGTCCTTCGCCGAGATGGCCGTGGTGCCGGAGAGTCGGGTGGCACGCAAGCCGGCCGGGCTCTCGTTCGAGGAGGCGTCCACGCTCCCCGTCTCCGGGCTCACCGCCCTCCAGGCGGTCCGCGACGCGGGCCGCATCCGGCACGGCGACCGGGTGCTGGTCATCGGCGCGTCCGGCGGCGTCGGGTCGTACGCCGTCCAGCTCGCGACCGCGTGCGGCGCTGAGGTCACCGGCGTGGCCAGCGGCGGCAAGGCCGACCTGGTGCGCTCCCTCGGCGCCACCCGCGTCATCGACTACACCCGCGAGGACCTCGACGACGGCACCCGCTACGACGTGGTCCTCGACATCGCCGGCCTCCGGCCCCTGCGTCAGCTGCGCCGGCTGCTGAAAGACACCGGCACCCTCGTCATCATCGGCGGTGAGGGCGGTGACCGCTGGATCGGTGGAACCCACCGTCAGCTCGCCGCACTCGTGCTCTCACCCTTCTCGAGCCAGCGACTCACCGCCCTGCTGAGCAAGGAGAACGCCGAGGACCTCGACGCCCTGGCCCAGCTGGTCGACGAAGGCAGCCTGCGTCCGGCGCTCGAACGCACCTTTGCGCTGCACGAGGCGGCCAAGGCGGTCGACCACGTCGTGGACGGGCACGCACGCGGCAAGGTCGCCATCACCCCCTGACCGTGACCCGGCCCCTCAATCCGACACCCAACACCCAACAACCAGACAGGAGTGAACCGATGACTGCCACCGCCAGCAGCACCAGCACCAGCACCAGGATGGCCACAGCTACCGTTCGACCGTAGGGTCGCGGCGTCGAGAGAGGAGCCAACCTGATGGGTCTGGACGTGGTGGTCATCGGCGCCGGGCTGGCCGGGCTTTCCGCAGCGCGCGACCTGCACCGCGCCGGCGCCGACGTTCTCCTGCTCGAGTCGCGAGATCGCGTCGGGGGTCGGGTGGCGCAGACCGGCCTGCCCGACGGGAGGCTGGTGCAGCTGGGGGGTGAGGTGGTGGGCCCGGCGCACACCGCCTACGCCCAGCTCGTGGCCGAGCTCGACCTGACCCTCGAGCCGGCGTTCACCTCCGTCGCCGGTGAGGACACCTGGGCCCTGGTCGACGGGGTCGTCGTGGGGGGCCCCGAGCGCTGGCTCGGCCGGGAGGACCTCGCGGCGTACGCACGGGTCGAGAGCCGCTTCGCGGCGCTGGCGCGGACCGTGGACCCGCGTGACCCCTGGGGCCACCCGGACGCCGCACGGCTCGACCGGCTCAGCGTGGGTCAGTGGCTGCGGCAGGAGGGAGCGACCCCGGCCGTGGTGCGGGCCCGTGAGCTGTCCATGCTGGCGCTCGCCGCCGAGTCGGTGGAGCGGACCTCGCTGCTGGCCGACCTGCGCAAGGAGGCGGTGGTGGGAGCCCGCGGCTTCTACGACTACGAGACCTGGGAGTGCCTGCGGGTGCGCGAGGGCTCGGCCACGGTGGCGTCGCGGATGGCCGAGGAGCTGGGTCCACGCGTCCGGTGCGGAGCTCCTGTCGCCCGTGTGCAGGTCGGGCGCCGGCGCAGTCGTGTCACGTTGCAGACCGGCGAGCAGTACGACGCTGCGGCCGTGGTCTGCACGCTGCCGCCCGGGCCGCTGAGAAGGGTCGTGCTCGAGGGCGTGTCCGAGGCGCGGCTCGACTCCCTTCGACGGCAGCGGCACGCACCGTCGGTCAAGGCGTGCCTGGTCTACGACCGCTCGTTCTGGGTCGACAACGACCAGAACGGATCCGGCTACTTCGAGCGCACGATGCTGGGCGGGACCTGGCAGCAGGTCGACGGTGTCCTCTCGGCCCTGGTCCCGCCGGAGCGCATCGGCGGCTACCTCGGGACCGACCCCGGGGTCGCGCGCGACGAGTTCGTCGCGGAGGTCGCCGTCGCCTTCGGCGAGCAGGCGCGGCATCCGCAGGAGGTCTTCGTCCGGTCCTGGGCGACCGACCCGCACACCCAGGGCTACATCACAGCGTGGCGCCCCGGAGATGTCACCGCGGTCGGTCCGCTGCACGCGACGCACGACGCGCCCTTCTTCGTCGCGGGGTCGGACCAGTGGGTGTGCGGCTACATGGAGGGCGCGGTCCGCACCGGCAGGGCCGCTGCCGGTGCCGTGCTCGCGCGCGACCACCCGCACCCCAACGAGCCCGATTTCGTCGTGCCGTGGTGATCGCCGGACCCGCAGCCGTGGCGCCTCCTGCTGCATCCGTCCCTCGAGAGGTGAGCTGATGGATCGACTCGTCGACCGGAACCTGGGTGCCGACCGGTGCGGGATCACGGGTGTTCGCGACCCTCTTCCGGGGAGCGCGCGGACGGTCGTCGTGGGCGGCGGGCTGGTCGGCGCGGCGGTGGCCTACCACCTGGCCCTCATGGGTGAGTCCGACGTGCTCCTGCTCGAGCGCAACGTCCTGGGCAGCGGCACCAGCTGGCACGCTGCCGGACTGGTCTCCCGCGGGCGGGGCTCGGTCGCCCTGAGCGAGCTGGCCGGTTACAGCGTGGACTGCTACGCACGGCTGCAGGCCGAGACCGGCGTCGACGTCTCGTTCAACCAGAGTGGCTCCCTTGCACTGGCCCGAACGCACGGACGGTGGGAGGAGCTGTGCCGCCAGCACACAGTGGTCGAGCAGCTCGATGTCGAGGCGCACCTCGTCGGACCCGCAGACGTCGGCCGGCTGTGGCCGTTGGCCACCTCCGAGGGCTTGGTGGGAGCGCTCCACCAACCGCAGGACGGTCACGTCAACCCCGGTCACGCCGCCCTGGCGCTGTGCCGTGCAGCCCATTCACGCGGTGTGGCGGTTCGCGAGGGCGTCGCCGTCGACGGTGTGCGTGTCGTCGACGGGACGCTCGTCGGGGTGGACACGAGCCAGGGCTTCGTGGCGGGCGAGCGCGTCGTGCTCGCAGCCGGGCTGTGGACCCGCGACCTGGCCGCCACCGCGGGGGTCAACGTGCCGCTGCACGCCGCCGAGCACGTGCACGCCCGCACCGTCCCGATCGACGGCGCCGACGCCCGGCTGCCGGTCCTGCGTGACCTCGACGGCTACTTCTACGTGCGTCCCGAGGCGGGACGCCTGCTCGTGGGGGCGTTCGAGCCGGACGGCAGGCCGCGTCCCGTCCAGGACGTCGCCGTCGGCGGCTTCGCCGAGTTCGAGCCTGACTGGGACCACTTCTCCGGCGTACGACAGCTGGCGGAGGAGCGTGTGCCCGCGCTGCGCGGCGTCGCGTACGACCGCTTCCTCAACGCGCCCGAGAGCTTCACCCCGGACGGCGACTTCTGTCTGGGCGAGACCGCCGAGGTCTCGGATCTCTTCGTCGCAGCAGGCTTCAACTCCCAGGGCGTCATCTACGCGCCTGGAGCCGGCCGCGCGCTCGCGGACTGGATCGTGAACCGTGGGCCCGGGTTCGATGCCGGCGCCGTCGACGTGCAGCGGTTCAGCCGCCAGCAGGGCAGCACGGCCTACCTGCGCGCACGCACCCGCGAGTCGCTGGGCCAGCTCTACGCGATGCACTGGCCGCACCGACAGCCCCAGACCGCCCGCGACGTCCGGCGCACGCCGCTGCACCACCGGCTCGAGCAGGCCGGAGCGTGCTTCGGCGAGACGGCCGGGTGGGAGCGGGCCAACTGGTACGCCGAGCCGGGGGAGCATCCCGAGTACGCGTACAGCTACGGCCCCCAGAACTGGTTCGACCGTGCAGGTCTCGAGCATCGGGCAGCACGTGAGGCCGTGGCCCTGTTCGACCTCAGCTCGTTCACCAAGGTCGAGGTGGCCGGGCCGCACGCCCTCGACGTGGTGCAGCGGCTCTGGACCGCCGACCTGGACGTCGATCCCGGCCGCGTCCGTTACACGCTGATGCTCAACCCGCGCGGTGGCATCGAGCTGGACGGCACGGTCACGCGGCTGGCCGCCGACCGGTTCCTCGTCGTCACTCCGGCGGCGAGCCAGACGAAGACGCTCGGGGCGCTGCGCCGAGCGGCTCGGGGTCGCGCCGCCGCGGTGTTCGACGCCACCTCCGGCATGGCCACGATCGGCGTCATGGGGCCGCGCAGCCGAGAGCTGATGGCGCGGATCTCGCCTGCGGACTGGAGCGACGAGGCTCAGCCCTACACCCGCGCCCGCGAGGTGGAGGTCGCCTCCGGGCACGCGCTCGTGCTCCGCACGAGCTACGTCGGGGAGCTGGGCTACGAGATCTACCCGACGGCCGACCTGGCGGTCGACCTGTACGACGCCGTGGTCGGTGCCGGGGCCGACCTGGGGCTGGTCCACGCCGGCTACCACGCCCTGGACTCGCTGCGCTGCGAGAAGGGATACCGCCACCTCGGCCACGACATCGGCCCCGGCCTGACTCCTGTCGAGGCGGGACTGATGTTCGCGGTCTCGAAGCGCAAGGCGGCAGACTTCGTCGGTCGCGCGGCTGTGGAGGCGGGGGCGGAGCCTCGGTGGCGCACGGTGTTCGTGCGCCTCGACGAACCGCGAGTGCTGCTGCACCACGACGAGCCCGTCCTGCGCGACGGCCGCCGCATCGGCCGGGTGACGAGCGGCGCCTACGGGTGGACTCTGGGAGGAGCCTGCGGGGTCGCGGTCGTCGAAGCCGGTGAACCTCTGGGGGATGACCTGGTGCAGGTCACCGTCCTCTGCGGTGCCAGGCGTGTGCCGGCCACACTGTCGAGCCAGCCCTTCTACGACCCGACCGGGTCCCGACTGCGGTAGGTCGGCGCCGGTCGCCTCCTCGACTCGCTCGCGAGGCACCCTCGCCGCCTCAGCGCGTTCGAGCGACGCCTTTCTGCCAGGCGCTGAAGGACGTCAGTCGCTCGGTGCCCGGCCGGGCCAGCCATGGCCAGGGGTGCAGCTCGGCCACCTCCACGTCCGCCGAGCGCGACACGAAGCCGGGCACCGGGGCGTGGGTCACCGCGACCGAGCGTCCGGTGAGCTCCTCGCTGACCCGCCCCAGGCGTACGTCGACCTCGCGACGGCCCGCCAGGTCGGCCAGCGACTCGGCGAGAAACACCAGTCGCTTGCCCGAGAGCCGCAGCGACGCGAGCAGCGGTTCGTCGTACACGAACACCACGGGCAGGTCCGGGTGCGCGTCGAGCGCCGGATCGCTGTCGCCGAGCGACTCGGCGGTCAGCCAGACGGAGTCAGCCGCGCTCGCGACGACGGGAACCTCCGGGCCGGCCGCCACCTGGCCGTCGGCGGGGGAGGCGAGGGGGCCGTCGTCCACGCGCGGACCCCGCTCGGCGTCCGGCCAGTCCTGGATCGGGCAGGCATCGCTGAGCGGGCAGGAGCGGCACAGCTGTGGCGCGCGCTTCTCGACCTGCCAGCGGCTGAAGCCGTAGGGCTTGCCGGTCCCGGCTCCGACGGTCCACTGCCAGCCGAGGCGGTTGGCCGCACGCGAGCCGTCGAGCAGGTGCCGGAAGAAGTCCTCCTCACCGTCGCGCCAGTCGCGACCGTGTCGCACGGTCCAGTGGGAGGCCCACCACATGCGCGTCTGGTTCACCAACCAGCCGTTGCCCTCCAGCTCGTCGCGCAGCCACGACGTGCACGCCAGATCGTCGTTCCATTCCGGCGGCGAGGCAGGGTGCGGCGGCGCGTAGCGCAGCGCTCCACGAGACCCGGCCCCGACGCGGGCGTAGAGGTGACGGGCGTACTCCTGCCACATCAGCTCGTCACGGAAGCGGCGCTCGTCGTTCGACGGTGCTGTGCCGGACCCGGCCACGGCGTCCCACACCTCGGTCAGGCTCAGCAGCCCGTGACGGATGTACGGCGAGAGCCGACTGGCCCCGCGCCGACCCTCCGGCAGCACCGTCGAGCGGGAGCGTGCGTAGCCGGTGACGTCGAGCGTCGCGAGCGCCGCGTCGGCCGCCGCCTGGCCGCCCCGGTGACCACCGGGACGGACCCCGTCCGGGCCCTCCAGCGTCAGGTGGCCGAGGTGTCGGGCCACCCAGGCCACCACGGACTCGGTGTCGTCGACGTCCGGCAGCGGCGGGAGCGTGGGCACACCCCCACCTTGCCAGCCGCCGCCAGCCGGGCCGGCGTCCTCACCGCCCGGCCTCGGCGAGGGTGGTCGTGGACCCGCTCGGATACCGTCGGCTGGTCCTCGGCAGCGACGGCTGGAGCGAGGACGAGTACGCCGAGTGGGTCGCCCGTCTCGCGGCTGCGTCGTTCCTGCCGCTGCACCGACCGTGACGGACGGAATTCGTCCGGTATCGATGGCACGGTGGGTCCATGACCTCGAAGGACGTCTCGGTGACGTGGCGGCAAGCACTGGCGTGGCGGCTGGAGCGCCACCTGCTCGACCCGATCGGTGACGAGTCGCCCGCCGGCGTGGTCCGACGGCTGGGAGCCGTGCTGTCCATGGACGAGTCCCTGGCCGAGCTGGCGGTGCGCACCCGTCGGCGCGCCTCGCAGCCCGGGGAGCTGCGGCAGGCGCTGGTCGAGGGATCGCTCGTCAAGGCGTTCGCGTTCCGCGGCTCGATGCACTACCTCACGCCGGAGGAGGGCGGCGACCTCCTCGCGCTCCGCGCCGCCGGGCGGCAGTGGGAGCTGAGGAGCTGGGTCGAGCACTACCGCCTCGCCCCGGAGGACTGGCCCGACTTCCGGGCGACCGTCCGGGCCGCGTTGGGGGCCGGGCCGCTGACCCTCCCCGAGCTCGCCGACGCCCTCGCGGCCGAGCCCGACTACCGCCACCTCACGCCGATCCTGGCCACGGACGGGTGGGCGCTCGTCAAGGCGCTGACCTGGCAGGGCGACATGAGCCTGGCGCCGTCGCGGGACGGGAGAGCCACCTTCCAGCGGCTCGACACCAACCCCCGGTGGGCCGGGATCCCCGACCTCGACGTCGCAGGCCCGCGCGCCATCACGGCGTACCTGCGCGCCTACGGGCCGGCGACCGTCGACCACGTCCACCACTGGTTCGGCGACGGGCTCAGCGCCGGTCGCAAGCGGATCGACGGCTGGCTCGCCCGGCTGGGGGACGACCTGGTGCCGGTCGACGTCGAGGGAGCGACGGCCCTCGTCGTCCGGGAGGACGTCGAGAGCCTCCTCGCCGCCACACCGTCGCAGGCGGTGCGGCTGCTGCCCGGCCACGACCAGTGGGTGATGGGCCCGGGCACCAAGGAGCAGGCCGTCGTCCCCCCGACCCTGCGCGAGTCGGTGACACGGAAGGCCAACCTCGTCGTCGCGGGCGGGGCCGTGAGCGGGACATGGGTCCGCACGGGCGACGAGGTCGCGGTCAGCTGGCACGACGATCGACCGCGCCCCGACGCGGCGCTGGCCGAGCAGGTCGACCGGCTCGGCGACCTGCTCGGTCGCGACCTGCGTCTGTCGGGCTGAGGGAACCCGGCGCTGTCGCGACCCCAGCGTTGACGGCTCAGGTGCCGCAGAAGGTCTGGTAGGCGCCGAAGTCGGCCGGCGCGGGCTCGGCGTACCGCTCCAGCCCCGGTCGTACGACGAAGGGCTGCGTCACTGCCTCGAGCAGCCGGGCCAGCGGGTCGAGATCGCCGGACGTGGCGGCGTCGAGGGCCTCCTCGACGAGGTGGTTGCGCGGCACGTAGACGGGGTTGACCCGGTCCATGGCGTCCGGGTCGGGACCGGTCGCCCGCCACCGCGCGGCCCAGGCCTCGTAGCCAGCGAGGTCCACGAACAGGTCTCGGGCGGGTGACCCGTCCCCGCGCGCCTCGGCGGACAACGCCCGGTAGAGCGTCGTGTGGTCCACGGGCGACGGCTGCAGCAGGGTGAGCAGGTCCTCGGCCAGCGGCTGGACCACGTCGTCGGCCAGGCCGGCGGGCAGCCCCAGCTTGGCGCGCATGCCGTCGAGCCACGCCCGGCTGTAGGAGGTGCGGAACCCGCCGAGCGCCTCGACGGCCAGCTCGATGGCGCGGTCCTGGTCGTCGTCGATGAGCGGCAGCAGCGCCTCGGCGAAGCGCGCCAGGTTCCACTCCGCCACCACCGGCTGGTTGCCGTAGGCGTAGCGCCCACCGCGGTCGATGGAGCTGAAGACGGCGGCCGGGTCGAAGGCGTCCATGAACGCGCACGGCCCGTAGTCGATCGTCTCGCCGGAGATCGTCACGTTGTCGGTGTTCATCACGCCGTGGACGAAACCAACGAGCATCCACTGCGCGACCAGCGCGGCCTGTGCCTCGACGACGCCTCGGAACAGCGCCAGCGCGGGCCGGTCGTCGCCGGCCGCTGAGGGGTGGTGTCGCTCGATCGCGTGGTCGACCAGACGCTGCAGCACCTCGAGATCGTCGGTGGCGCGGGTGTACTGGAAGCTGCCGACCCGCAGGTGGCTGCTGGCCACCCGCGTCAGCACGGCGCCCGGCAGCACCGCCTCGCGCTGCACGCCGATCCCCGTCCCGACGACCGCCAGGGAACGGGTGGTCGGGACGCCGAGGGCGTGCATCGCCTCGCTGACGACGTACTCCCGCAGCATCGGACCCACCGCGGCCTGGCCGTCACCACCACGGGAGAACGGGGTGCGGCCCGAGCCCTTGAGGTGCACGTCGCGCAGCGAGCCGTCCGCGTCACGCAGCTCGCCCAGGAGCAGCGCCCGGCCGTCGCCCAGCCGGGGCGAGTAGCCGCCGAACTGGTGACCGGCGTAGGCCTGCGCCACCGGCCGCGCACCGGGTGGCAGCGCCCGACCGACCAGGAACCGCACGCCGTCGGGCTCACGCAGCGCCGCCGGGTCGAGACCCAGCTCCGCGGCCAGCGGCTCGTTGAGCACGAGCAGCCGCGGCTCGGCCACCGCCTGCGCCTCGTGGGGTACGGCGAGCTCGGGCAGCGTGCGCGCGAAGAGGTCGCCGAGGGCGGCGATCGAGCTGCTGATGACGGGGGAGGTGCTCACCCGTCGAGGTTACGCGCGGCCGAGGAACACCGGGCCGCTCGCTGGCTGGAGGGGGCGTGGACGACGTCCGCGACCTGCCCCCGATCGACGTCCCGCCCGTGGTCCTGCCCGGTCAGCACGCACCGGAGTCGGCGTACCGCGTGGCGCACGACCTGCTCGCCCGCCGGACCCCGGATCTCGAGGCGATGGTCATCGCGGTTGATGTCCTTCGCCACTGCCGTCGACACCCCCGGGGACACACCCTGAAGGGGACGACGACAAGGAGACGCCCATGAGGGACTTGGTGATCCTCGGTGGAGGCACCGCCGGCACGATGATCGCGAACAAGCTGCGCACGCAGCTCGACCGGCGCGACCGCGACGACTGGCGCATCACGGTCGTGGACCGCGACGACGAGCACCACTACCAGCCCGGCTACCTCTTCGTGCCGTTCGGCGACTACACCCGCGAGCAGGTCGTTCGCTCCCGCCACGCCTTCCTCCCCGACGGCGTGGACTTCGTCGTCGCCTCGGTCGACAAGGTCCTTCCCGACGAGAACGCGGTCCTGCTCGAGGACGGGCGACGGCTGCCCTACGACCAGCTCGTCATCGCCACCGGGACGACGCCCCGCCCCGAGGAGACGCCCGGCATGCTCGGCTCGCAGTGGCGGGAGAGCATCTTCGACTTCTACTCCCTCGAGGGCGCCGAGGCGCTGGCCGGAGCGCTGCGCCGGTTCGAGGGCGGACGCCTGGTCGTGCACATCACCGAGATGCCGATCAAGTGCCCCGTGGCCCCGCTGGAGTTCACCTTCCTGCTGGAGGCGTGGCTGCGTGAGCGCGGCATCCGCGACCGCGTCGAGCTGGTCTACGTCACCCCGCTGGACGGCGCGTTCACCCAGCCCGTCGCCTCGGCCCACCTGGGCGGAATGCTCGACGAGCGCAAGGTGCACGTCGAGACCGACTTCATGGTCGAGCGGATCGACGACGAGCAGAGGCTCCTCGTCTCCTACGACGAGCGGGAGATCCCCTTTGACCTGCTGGTCACGGTCCCGCTCAACCTGGGCGCCGACTTCGTCGCCCGCTCCGGGCTCGGCGACGAGCTCAACTACGTTCCCGTCGACCGTCACACGTTGCTGTCGCGGTTCCACGACAACATCTTCGCCGTGGGGGACGCCGGCGACATCCCGGCCTCCAAGGCTGGTTCGGTGGCACACTTCGCGGTCGAGATCTTCGTCGGCAACTTCATGCAGCACATCCACGGTGAGCCGATGACCGGCTCCTTCGACGGCCACGCGAACTGCTTCGTCGAGGCCGGCGACGACAAGGCGCTGCTCATCGACTTCAACTACGACACCGAGCCGTTGCCGGGGAAGTACCCGCTGCCGGTCGTGGGCCCGATGGACCTGCTCAAGGAGACCCGCGCCAACCACCTGGGCAAGCTCGCGTTCCGCTGGATCTACTGGAACGTTCTCCTGCCCGGCCGCCGGATGCCGCTGCCGGCACACATGTCCATGCGAGGGAAGAAGGCGAGCTGACATGCCGGTCACCATCATCGAGAGCCACCAGATCCACGTCGACGACGAGGGCTTCATGACCGAGTACGACGAGTGGACGCCCGACCTGGGAGCGGTCCTGGCCGCCCAGATCGGCGTGGCCATGACCGACGACCACTGGAAGGCGATCGACTTCCTGCGCCGGGACTTCCCCGAGCAGCAGGAGACCGCCACCCTGCGTCGCGTTGCGACCGTGGGGGGTCTGCCGACCAAGCAGCTCTTCACGCTGTTCCCCAAGAAGCCGGCCAAGAAGATGGCCTACATCGCCGGGTTGCCCAAGCCCCGCGGTTGCGTGTGAGACCCCCTACGAGCAACGAGGAGACGACCGTGACGACAGTGACGACACCGACCACCGTGACCGCCCCCCTGGTCCCGAGCTTCGACGACGAGGGGACGGCCGGCAGGAAGCTCGCGATCATCTGCTCCAAGGGCACCCTGGACATGGCCTACCCCGGCCTCATCCTGGCCAACGCCGCCCTGGGCGAGGGCATCGAGACGCACCTGTTCTTCACGTTCTGGGGCTTCGACATGATCAACAAGTCGACGATGGACGACCTCAAGTTCACGATGCTCGGCAACACCGCCACCCACCTGCCGCAGGGGCTCGGCGGGCTGCCCGGCATGACAACCATGGCCACCCGCCAGATGAAGAGGTCGATCGCCGAGGTCGGCGTACCGGAGGTGCCGGAGTTCCTCCAGCAGATCGTGGACTCCGGCGGGCACCTGTGGGCCTGCCGGATGTCGGCCGACATGCAGCACCTCGAGGAGGACGACCTCGTCGACGAGGTCGAGGCCATCATCAGCGCCTCGGACTTCATCGAGAAGACCGACGGGGCGCAGCTGCTCTTCATCTAGCCGGGCTCGACCGTGCGGTGAGTCCAGGGAACCGGGCAGCCGTCCGACCGAGGCGCAGTCCCCGGCCCAGCGCCTCGGCCCGACGGGGTGCCCGGGGGAGCGCTACCAGCGCGGCCGACGGCACCGAGACCACCCGCATCTCGTAGTTGACACGATTTGCCTGGTCGTTGTCACAGGGTAGGGCACGAACCGGCAGACTGTCTTCGTGCACGCAGAGAACGCCCGATTGCTCCGGACCGTGGACCCAGCGGTCCTCGGGGAGCGGCTCCGGTCCGCCCGCGTCGCGTCCGGGCTCACCCAGCGCGAGCTGGGCGCCCCGGAGGCGTCGGTCGCCCACGTCTCGCGGATCGAGGCCGGCGCACGCCGCCCCGGTCTGGCCCTGCTCGGCGCGATGGCGGGTCGCCTCGGCACGACGCCGCGGGTGCTGCTCCTGGGAGCCTCGGCCGGCGAGGCGGAGGAGGTCGGGCTGGCGCTGACCTTCGTCGAGCTGGCGCTCGAGGGCGGAGACGTCGCCGCGGCCCTGGAGCGGTCGGGGATCGTGCTGGAACGTGCTCGCTCGGTCGCCCGCGCGGACCTGCTGCACCGCGCCCTGCTCGCCCACGGTCGCGCGCTGGAGTCGAACGGGCGGCTCGAGGAGGCGATCGAGGTGCTCGACGACCTCGTGGGGCTCGACGGGACCGGGCTGACCTGGGCGCGCGGTGGCATCGCGCTGTGCCGCTGCACCCGGGAGTGGGGCGACCTCGCGCGCGCCATCGACACCGGGGAGACAGTCCGGGCCCGGCTCACCGCCGCGGGTCTGGACGGGACCGACGAGTCGGTCCAGCTCACCGTCACGCTGGCGTCGGCCTACCACGAGCGGGGCGACGTCGCCTTTGCCGCCCGGCTGTGCCGCGACGCCGTACGCCGTGCCGAAACCACCGGGTCGCCGACGGCTCGTGCCTCGGCGTACTGGAACGCCAGCATGGTCGTCGCCGAGAGCGGCGACGTCAGTGAGGCGCTGCCGATGGCCGAGCGCGCGCTCGCCCTCCTCAGCGAGGGCTCCGACAGCCGCAACGTGGCCAGGCTGCGCAGCGTGCTCGCCACCCTGCAGCTGGCCGGCGACCCTCCTCAGCTGGACGCGGCCGAGGAGAACCTGGTGCGCGCGGACGCCGAGCTCCGCTCCTCCAGCGCGAGCCCGGTGGACGTGGCTCGCAACACGCTGTCGCGCGCTCGTGTCAGCCTGCTGCGAGGCGACCCGAGGGACGCCGTCGACCTGGCGAGCCTGGCCCATGGGGAGGTGGAGGGCATGGCGCCGCTGCTCGCCGCTGACGCCTTGTCGGTGCAGGGGCAAGCGCTGCACCTGCTCGGCGACCCGGCAGCCGTGGACCGCTACCGGTCCGCCGTGCTCGTCCTGACCGGGATCGGCGCCGATCGCAGCGCCGCCCGGCTCTGGTACGACCTCGGCACCCTCCTCGAGGCGAGCGGCGAGACCGCGGAGGCGCTCGACGCCTTCCGGCGGGCGGCAGCGTCCACGGGTCTGCGCGGCACGACGGTGGTGCGGGCGACGACGCCGGCAGACTCGTCGGCCCCGCTGCCGCCCTCAGCGTCGACCTGAGCCATCGACCAGCCTCAGCCGCGCAGGACGCACCGGAAGCCGAGGTGGCTGGTGGAGGTGTCGACGGTCTGGAGCTGCCGAGCCGCCGGTCGGTAGCGCAGGCAGTAGTTGGGCGCGCACAGGTGCGACCCGCCCTTGATCACGCGGGGGGAGTCCACGCGATCCTGCCCGGCCGGCTCCGCGCGATCGCTCGGGCCACGGTCCGGGCCGCAGCACCGGTGCTCGTCGGGGGGCGGCCCGCTCGCTGCCGCGTCGTCGTACGTCGACCCCGTTGCGGCGGCGCTGTGATCGCTCGTCCAGACCTGCGTGGTCCACTCCCACACGTTGCCGGTGACGTCGACGAGGCCGTAGCCGTTCGGGGGGAAGCAGCCGACCGGCGAGGTACGTGCGTAGCCGTCGAGCAGGTCGTTGTGGAGCGGGAAGTCGCCCTGCCAGGTGTTGGCCATCATGCGCCCGCGCGGGGCGGGGTCGTCGCCCCAGGCGTAGGCCGCTCCCGCGAGCCCGCCGCGGGCCGCCAGCTCCCACTCCGTCTCGGTCGGCAGCGCCTTGCCGGCCCACACGGCGTAGGCGAGCGCGTCGACGTACGAGACGTGGGTGACCGGGTGCCGGTCGAGGCCCTCCAGGCTGCTGCCCGGGCCCTCGGGGTGGCGCCACTGGGCGCCCGGCACCCAGGACCACCAGGCCCGGTAGTCGTCGAGGCTGACCCGCCGAGTCGGTGGCGTGAACACCAGCGAGCCCGGGACCAGCTGGTCGGGGGAGGCGTCCGGGAAGGCGGCGGCGTCCGGCGTCGTCTCCGCGACCGTGGTGTGCCCGGTGTCCCGGACGAACCGGCGGAACTCCGCCACCGTCACCGGGTGCTGGTCCATCCAGAACCCGTCGGCACGCGCCTCGTGGACCGGGCGCTCCTCGGGGTAGAACGCCTCGGACCCCATGAGGAACCAGCCGCCCGGGATCCACACCATGTCCTTCGGCGGACGGCGAGGCGCGTCCCTGGGTGAGGTGGGGTGGTGCGGCACGGAACCTCCTGGCACGGACCATGGGGTGCCCAGTGTCATGAACTCGCATCCAGGACGCCAGCCCGGGCGACGGCGTCTCAGGTGGTCGGGGTGTCGTGGATCGGGTCCTGGGGGAGCCGCTTGACCTTGCGGCCGCGCTTGCGCCGGCTCGGGATCATCGACCGCATCTCCTCGAGCTTGCCGAAGCACAGCAGCCGGTCGCCGGACTCGAGCACGTGCCGGTCGTTGGGGTTCGGGATGACGTGGGTGCCGCGCTGGAGTGTCAGCGCGGTGATGTCCCGCTCGCGCAGACCGGACTCGCCGAGCGGCTTCCCGATGAGGTGGGCGGCGTGCTGGACGAGGATCTCGGCCACGCCGTAGCCGGTGGACACGGTCAGCCGTTGGCGGACGTCGATCTCGGGGAAGGCGACCTGGTTGTCGATGTAGTCGACGATGGCGCCGGCCACGTCGAGCTTGGTGGCGGTCTCGATGCCCTCCAGGCCCGGCGAGGAGTTGACCTCCATGACCAGCGGCCCCTCGAGGCCCTCGAGCATGTCGACGCCGGCGACGCGCAGTCCCATGATCTGGGCGGCCCGGACCGCGACCCGCTCGTACTCCGGGTCGAGCTCGACCGGCTCCACCGACCCGCCCCGGTGCACGTTGGAGCGGAACTCGTCGCCCTGGGCCACGCGGCGCATCGCGGCCACGACCCGGTCGCCGACGACCAGCGCGCGGATGTCGCGACCCTTGCTCTCCTTGACGAAACGCTGGATGAGCACGTTCTGCTTCGTGCTCTGCAGCGTCTCGATGATGGCCTCGGCGACGTTGAGCTCGGGCGCCAGGATGACGCCGATGCCCTGGGTGCCCTCGAGGAGCTTGATGACGACCGGCGCCCCGCCGACCCGCTCGATCGCGGGGATCACGTCGGCCCGGTCGCGGACGAACGTGGTGGCCGGCATGCCGATGCCGTGGCGCGACAGGATCTGGGTGGCGCGCAGCTTGTCGCGCGAGTTGGCGATCCCGTTGGAGGTGTTGGGCGTGTAGACGTCCATCTGCTCGAACTGCCGCACCACCGCGGTGCCGAAGTAGGTGATCGAGTTGCCGACACGCGGCAGGATCGCGTCGTAGTGGGAGAGTCGCTTGCCCCGGAACTGCAGGTCGGGCTCGTCCTCCGACAGGTCGATGCCGAACCGGAGCGTGTTCAGCACCTTGACCTGGTGGCCACGGTCGAGCGCGGCGGTCCGCAGCCGCTGCGTACTGTACGACCGAGGCGCACGGGACAGGATCGCGAGTTTCATCGTTCCTCAGACCAGGAAGGGGACAGGTGGCCGACGACAATTCCTACACCGTCGCCGGGTGGCGCGAGTGGGTCGCCCTCCCCGACATCGGGGTGACGTGGATCAAGGCCAAGCTCGACACGGGGGCCCGCAGCTCGGCCATCCACGCCTTCGACCTCACCGAGCTCGACCGCGACGGCGAGCCCTGGGTGCGCTTCTCGGTCCATCCCTGGCAGGGATCCGACGAGGACGCGGTCGAGGTGTCGCTACCGGTCGTGGACCGGCGCGAGGTGCGCAGCTCCTCGGGGCACAGCGAGGAACGTCTCGTGGTGAGCATGGACGTGACGCTGATGGGCATCGTGACTCCGGCCGAGGTGACGCTGAGTCGCCGTGACGAGATGGGGTTCCGCATGCTGATCGGCCGGGAGGCCCTCGCGCAGGGTTTCGCCGTCGACCCGAGCCGGTCGTACGTCGGGGGCCGGCCGCGGCTCGCCGTACGACGTCGCAACCGGGGGCGTTGATGGCGCGACCGTCCTTCGAGATCGGCTCGGTCCGCGTCCGTCCCGGACGTCACCAGGCGCTCTCGCTGCCGATCACGCGCCTGGTCACCGGCGCCGACGTCGACCTGCCGGTGCGAGTCGTGCACGGGCGCGAGGACGGGCCGACGGTCTGGATCGACGCCGCGATCCACGGCGACGAGGCCGTCGGCGTGGAGGTGGTGCGGCAGGTGCTGGCCGACGTCGACCCCAAGACCCTGCGCGGCACGCTCATCGCCGTCCCCATCGTCAACGTGCTCGGCTTCATGAACGGCAGCCGCTACCTGCCGGACCGGCGTGACCTCAACCGGTCGTTCCCCGGATCGGCCCGCGGCTCGTTGGCGGGGCGCATCGCCCACCTGATGACCACCGAGATCATCGACAAGTGCGAGGTCGGCATCGACCTGCACACCGGTTCGGACCGCCGGTCGAACCTGCCGCAGATCCGCACCGACCTCGAGGACCCGCGCACCCGCGAGCTGGCGGCCGCCTTCGCCGCGCCCGTGATGATGCACGCCAAGCTGCGCGACGGCTCGCTGCGCTCGGCGGCCCGGGAGCGTGGCGCCAAGGTGCTGCTCTACGAGGCCGGCGAGGCCTGGCGGATGGACCAGTGGGCCATCGACGCCGGTGTGCGGGGCGTGCGACGCGTGCTGGCCGCGATGGGCATGGTCGAGCCGCTCGCCGAGGAGGCGCCGGCGCCGAGCGCGGTGTCGTGGCGCAGCGGCTGGGTCCGCGCCCGCGGCACCGGCATGCTCCACCTCGAGGTCGACCTGGGGCAGAGCGTGGAGAAGGGCGAGCGCCTGGGCGGGCTCTTCGACTCCTTCGGCAAGCGGGTGCGGCTCGTCCACGCCGACCGGCCAGGGATCGTGGTCGGGCGGACCGAGGCTCCCCTGGTCAACAGCGGCGACGCCGTGGTCCACGTCGCCGAGGTCGAGTAGCGCTCCGGGGCGGGAGCGTCAAGCGTCCACCTCCCGCTGCATCCAGCCCTCCAACCAGCTGGTGGAGACCGGGCCCTTCGCGACCGCCGAGTCGCGCACCAGTGCCAGGTGGACCTCCACCGTGGACTTCACGCCCTCGACCCGCAGCTCGCTCAGCGCCTGGACCGAGCGCGCCAGTGCCTCGTCGCGGTCACGGCCGTGCACCACCAGCTTGGCGACCAGGGAGTCGTAGAAAGGCGCGATCGTGTCGCCGGCGACGAAGCCGGTCTCGACCCGCACGCCCGGACCGCCCGGCAGGTCCAGCCGTTGCAGCTCCCCGGGGCTGGGGAAGAAGTCGTTGTCGGGGTCCTCGGCATTGATCCGGAACTCGAAGGCGACACCGTCGAGCCTCAGGTCCTCCTGTCGGACCGAGAGAGGCTCGCCCACCGCGACCCGCAGCTGCTCGACCACCAGGTCGAGCCCGGTGACCTGCTCGCTGATCGGGTGCTCGACCTGGATCCGGGTGTTCATCTCGATGAAGTAGAAGCCGTCGGCATCCAGCAGGTACTCCACGGTGCCGGCGCCCCGGTAGCCGACGGCCAGGGCCAACCGGACCGAGGCCGCGGTCATCGCGTCGCGCACCTCCGCGTCGAGGTCGGAGGCGGGGGCCTCCTCCAGGAGCTTCTGACGACGCCGCTGCACCGAGCAGTCGCGCTCGAAGGCGTGCACGACGTTGCCGTGGTGGTCCGCCATCACCTGCACCTCGATGTGGCGCGCGTCGCGGATCAGCTTCTCCAGGTAGACGCTGTCGTCACCGAACGCCGAGCGTGCCTCCGACTGGGCGGCCGCGATGGCGGGAGCGAGCTCCTCCTCCTTCTCCACCACGCGGATGCCACGTCCGCCGCCTCCGGCAGAGGCCTTGACCAGGAGGGGGAAGCCGATCTCCCGCGCTGCCGCGATCCCCTCGTCCACGTCAGCGAGCTCATCGGTGCCCGGCACGACCGGGACGTCCGCCTCGACGGCCCTACGACGAGCAGCAGCCTTGTCCCCCATCGTGGAGATGATGTCGGCGTCGGGCCCGACGAATCCCAGACCGGCCTCGGCCACCGCACGCGCGAAGGCCGGACGCTCGGAGAGGAACCCGTACCCCGGGTGGACGAGATCGCAGCCGCTGCTCTGCGCCGCCTCCACGATCTTCTCGGCCACGAGGTAGGACTTGCCGGCCGGGGAGGGCCCGAGGTGGACGGAGTCGTCAGCCAGGGTGACCCACAACGCGTGCTCGTCGGCATCGGAGTGGACTGCCACGGCCTCCCACCCCAAGGTGTGGGCGGCGCGGATCACGCGGACTGCGATCTCGCCCCTGTTGGCGACCAGCACCCGGTGCTTGCCCGACGGCGAGGACACGTCGTTCACTCGACCACCGCGACGTCCTGGCCCGGGGTGACCTCGTCTCCGTCCTCGACAAGGAACTCCTTCAACGTGCCGGACTCGGTCGACTTGAGCTCGTTGAAGCTCTTCATCACCTCGACCAGGCCGATGGTCGTGCCCTCGGTCACCTCGTCACCGGGCTGGAGGAACTCGTCCTGGTCGGGTGCGGGGCGTCGGTAGAAGATGCCGGGGATCGGCGACTGGATGTTTCCCATGGTGGAGGTCCTCTCGTCGGGTGGTGCAGGTCGATCGGTCAGGGCAGGAGAGCGGAACGGATGCGTTCCAGGCGGCGGGTCCCGTCGCCGCGGGCGGCCAGCGCCTCGTCGACGTCCACGTCACGGAAGTGCACCGTGTCACCCGACTTGGTCTGGCCGAAGATGTCGCGGTCCACCGACACCACGGTCCCGATGGTCGCGTAGCCGCCACCCGTGACGGCGTCCCCGAGCAGCACGATGGGCTCGTCGCCGCCCGGCACCTGGATCGAGCCGATCGGGTATCCCAGGTCCACGACGTTGGCGGGATCGCTGCCGGCGCCGAACGGCTGCGTGCGCTCGACGAAGTCCAACGTCGCGCCGCGCAGCCGGTATCCGACCCGGTCGGCGTCCTTGGTCACCTGCCAGCCCGTGGAGAGGAACGACACCAAGGACTCCTCGGTCAGCCGGTAGGAGCAGAGACCGACGACCATTCGTATCTGCTTGTCCTGGCCGTAGTCGGGCACCAGGTCGTCGGGCACACGGCTGCCGGCCGGCACCGTCCGCTGCGGCTCGCCGAGCGGGAGCTCGTCCCCGTCGGCCAGCTTGCGGCCCTCGAAGCCACCGAGCCCGATCAGGGTGTACGTCGAGCGCGACCCGAGGTAGGGCTCGGTGGCGACGCCTCCGCTGATCGCGACGTAGGGCCGGGCCCCGCTGCGGATGAAGCCGAAGCCGAGGACGTCGCCGGCCGTCACCTCGAGGGTCTCCCAGGTCTGGACGGTCTCGCCGTTCAGGGTGACGTCGGCGTCGCCGCCGGTGACCGCGACCGATCGGTCGTCGGTGAACTCGAGCCCGGGGCCGACGTATGTCGCCTCGAGCACCGCGGCGCTCTCGTCGTTGCCGACCAGGAGGTTGGCCACGCGGCAGGAGAACTGGTCCATGGCGCCGGAAGGGGGCATGCCGATGGCGTAGCGCCCAGGGCGTCCGAGGTCCTGCACCGTGGTCGAGAGTCCTGCGGTCCGCACGCGCACCTGGCCGCTCATCGGTACAACACCTCCATCAGCGCGTCGTTGACCGGTTGCGGATCACGCAGGAACGCGGCCGGGGAGAACTCCACGTCGCGGGTCCGGTATCGGAAGTCGCCGGCCTCGACCTCGTTGCGTGTGCGGTCGAACTCGTCGCGGTCGATGGCGCGGTAGCGCCAGATGTCGCCTGGGCGGGGAAACACGATCGAGTCGGCGAAGTCCGGATGGTCCTGCGCAACGTTGAGCACGGGCGTCGGGCAGATGCCGTAGAGCTGGTAGCCACCGGCGCCCTGCACCGGGTACACCACGGCGAAGGCGCCACCCAGACCGAAGGCGCGCTCGGGAGTGAACGTGCGCGGGCGCACGTACTTCGGGACCTGGATCTGCCGGTCCTGGGGCTCGAGCTGGTAGCAGAAGGGGAGCCCCGGGACGAAGCCCAGCATCGTCACGATCCACGGGTTCGTGGACATGTGGGTGATGAAGTCCTCGACGGTGTCGAAGCCGTTGACTCGTGCGCCGTACTCCAGGTCCGTGGAATCGGGATCCTGGTGGCGGTCGCGGAAACGCATGAGCGCCTCATGGGTCCAGGGGTCGTCGTAGAGGACCGGGACGTCGACCACGCGCGTCTGGAGCACGAAATCCTCAGGCACCTCACCGAGCCCTCCATCGATGTCCTCCAGGAGCGCGACGAGGTCGCGCGGCGGGATGACGTCGGGGTCGAACCGGATCATGTACGACGCGTTCGAGGGGCAGATGTCCACGACGCCCTCGAGGGCTCGCGACTCCAGCTCGCCGGTGATCATCATGGCCTTGAAGTTGGCCTCGATGGACATCTTCTCGTCGATCTCGACGAAGACGAACTCGTCGCCGCCGTACTCGTAGCGGGCGGGGGGCAGCTCGATTCCGGCGCTCATGCGGTCTCCTCGTCGAAGGTCGGCGCGGCGATGTCGTAGCCCTCGGAGCGTACGCGCGCCACGACGGCCCGGGCGTTCTCCGCAGCCCCCGGACGGTCCGAGTGCAGGCAGATCGACGTGGCGGTGATGGGGGCGCGGACACCACTGGTCGACCGCACCCGCCCGGCCAGGATGTCGGCGGCCTGGTCGGCGCACCACTGGGGGTCTCGCCTGCTGTTGCTGGGGTCGATGATGATGCCGCCCTCGTCGGTGTACTCCAGGTCGGCGAACCCCTCCGGGACGACGCGATGGCCTCGTTGGGCCTGACGCCGGGCGGGGTGACCGGCCTCGAGGAGGAGGTGGAGGTCGGGGTCGACGGCAGCGACGGCGTCGGCGACGGCGTCGGCGACGTCGTCGTCCTTGCTGAGGAGTCCGTAGAGGGAGCCGTGCGGCTTCACGTGCACCACGCGGACGCCCTTCGCCTCGGCCAGGGCGCGCAATGCACCGAACTGGTAGAGCACCGCCTGTGCCGCCTCGTCGGGGGAGAACGCGATCAGGCGTCGCCCGAACCCCACGAGGTCGGGAAACCCCGGGTGGGCACCCAGCGCGATGCCGTGCTCACGGGCCAGCAGCACGGCGCGGGTCATCGCGGCGGGGTCGCCGGCGTGCCACCCGCACGCGACGTTGAGGGAGGAGATGAGTGGCGCCAGCTCTTCGTCGGCGCCGAGCTGCCACCGACCGAAGCTCTCGCCGGCATCCGCGTTGATGTCCACGACCGCTCGCGGTCTCTCCTGCTCCACAGCACCTCTCCCCTCGATCGGCCTCGTGCGTCCTGCTCCACGACATCATGGTCCCGTCCGCGGCGGAGGATGTCGGCGCGAAAAGCGCTGCCCGACATCACTCGACAGGGCCGGCACCACCCTCGGTGGAGTGGTCGAGGATGGCAAGATGCCGCCCGTGACGATCATCGCCGCCGCGGACGGCTCCGCCCTCGGCAACCCTGGTCCCTCCGGCTGGGCGTGGTACGTCGACGACTCGTGCTGGGCGGCCGGCGGCTGGCCCCGGGGCACCAACAACAAGGCCGAGCTGACCGGCGTGCTCGACCTGCTCCAGCAGACCGCGCACCTCGACGAGGACCTGCTCGTCTACTGCGACAGCACCTACGTCATCAACTCGGTCACCAAGTGGATGGCGGGCTGGAAGCGTCGCGGCTGGAAGAAGGGCGACGGCCAGCCCGTCCTCAACGTCGAGATCATGCAGGCGCTGGACGCGGCCATGGCGGGCCGGCGCGTGAAGTTCGCCTGGGTGAAGGGCCACTCGGGTCACCCGCTCAACGAGGCGGCCGACAAGCTCGCCAACGGTGCTGCCACCGCGTGGAAGGCGGGTGCGGCTCCGGCGCCCGGGCCGGGGTTCGAGGGGTCGGTGACCACACCGGTCGTCGAGCAGCCGAAGCGCGTGTACGACGACGCGGACCTCTTCGGCGGCCTGTGACCGAGGAAGCGCTTCACCGTCGACGTCTCCACCAGCGACCGACGCGTCACCGTCGACCCGCTCCGGCGCCGACCGGGCGCTGACCCCGCGCTGACGTCGCAGCAGTCCGTCCCCTCGGACAGGTGGAGCCGGGACCTTGTGGGCCCATGGCGCTGACCCGTATCTTGCCATGTCTGTGACCTGCAACACTCGTTCGGCAGGAGGCGCGCATGACCCAGCTCGACCGTCCGCCGGGTTCACCGGACCCGATCTCGGTGCCCTTCACCCCGGGCATGCGTGACAACCCTGACGAGCTGGCGCACATGGGGGAGGAGATCGCCCGCGAGCACGAGGTCTCCCCGGACCCGACCCCGACCGAGGAGTTCACCGAGGAGTGGCGCAACGCGTCGTACAACTGCTTCTCGAGCGGGCACAAGTTCTGCCGCGAGGTCTGCCCGGTCATGCAGGTGACCCGCAACGAGTCGTGGACGCCGACGGCCTTCCACGCCAACGTCGTGGCGATGGACAAGGGCGAGCTGAGCATCGAGGACGTCGCGAGCGACTACGTCAACTGCACCCAGTGCGGGGCGTGCGAGCTCCGGTGCCCCAACACGCTCTTCACCGGCGACTTCTACCGCTTCCGCACCCGCACGGTCGACGTGGTCAAGGCGGTGCGTGCCTTGGCCGTGGAGAGCGGGATCCACCAGCCCGCCTGGAAGACCTGGAACGCGCGCACCGACGACAAGACCCACGAGCCGGTGCTCGGCGAGATCCCGATCAAGCAGGAGAACGTCCGCGACTGGTCGGCCGGTCTGGACATCCCGATCGGTGGTGAGTCGGTCCTCTTCGTCGACTGCGAGGCGGCCTACTACCGGACGTCGGTGCCGCGGGCGGTCGCCCAGATACTGCAGCAGGCCGGCTACGAGTTCGGGCTGATGGGGGAGCAGTGGTGCTGCGGCGGCCCCGCCGCCGAGATGGGGTACGTCGACCAGGCCCAGCGGTTCGCCCGGCACAACCTCGACAACTGGCGCTCCACCGGCACCAAGCGGGTCCTCGTGCTCGACCCGCACGACTACATCTCCTTCACCGAGGACTACCCGAAGTACTTCGGCGAGGAGTTCGACATCGAGGTCGTGCTCGTCGTGGAGCTCTTCGCCGAGCTGATCCGCGAGGGCAAGCTGACCCCGTCGGTGCCCGTCGAGCGGTCGATCACCTACCACGACCCCTGTCGGCTCAACAAGCGCAAGGGCGTCTGGAAGGAGCCGCGCGAGATCCTGCGGTCCATCCCCGGCCTCGACTTCTCCGACGTCGACCGCGTGACCCAGTGGTCCTACTGCTCCGGCGGCGGGGGAGGCCTCCCGGTCGAGAAGCCGGAGCTGACCGCGGCCATCTCGGCCAGCCGACTGGAGAAGGCGGCCGCCCTCGAGGTGGACACGTTGGTGAGCGCCTGCCCCTGGTCGGAGCGACCGCTCAGCGCCGCCGGCGAGGCGGTCGACATCGACGTCGTCGACATCCACGAGCTGCTCGCGGCGTCGCTGGGCATCGAGGTGGGCGGCACCACGAACGGCTCCACGAACGGAACACCCCGATGACCGTCACCGTGGAGGCGCTCGACGAGCTGGTCACCGCCCTGCGCACGGTCCTGGCCGACGACCAGATCCTCACCTCCAAGACCGACCGCTACAACCGCGCCCGCGTGCCGGCCCCCTTCCCGGTCCACCGCTGGAGCGAGCGGCTGCCCGACCTGGCCGTGCTCCCGACCAGCACCGAGCAGGTCGCCGGCGTCGTCCGCATCGCCAACGAGCTGCGGGTCCCGGTGGTGCCGCGCGACGGCGGCACCGGCCTGACCGACGGGGCGGTCCCGCTGCGGGGCGGCATCGTCGTCGACGTCAAGCGGATGAACCAGGTCAAGGAGCTCGACCTCGAGAACCGCACCGTCACCGTCGGCACCGGCATCAGCATGCTCAAGCTCAACGAGCAGCTCGCCAAGCACGACCTGTTCTACCCCGACGACCCGGCGTCGTACCCGTGCTCGCTCGTGGGAGGCCGGATCGGCACCAGCGGCTGGTCGCTGATCGGGTCCCGCTACGGCCACAGCCGCGACCTGGTGCTGAGCTTCGACCACGTGCTGCCCACCGGCGAGGTCATGCACGTCGGCGACGGCATCGGCCACAAGATCACCAAGTCGTCGTCCGGCTACCAGCTCAAGCACCTCTTCATGGGCCACCAGGGCACCCTCGGCATCGCCACCGAGGCGACGCTCAAGCTCTTCCCCAAGCCGGAGGCGGAGCTCTCGCCGTTCTGGGCCTTCGACAACTACGACGACGCCTACCGCTGCGTCGGCGCGCTGGCCCGTGCGGGCGTCGCCACCTTCGCCGGGGCGGTGCTCTTCGACGAGTGGAAGGTCGCCTACCTCCGCCGCGACGACGAGGCCTACATCCCGCAGCCCAACGACGTACGCGCCCTGGTCTGCGCGGTGATGTACGGCTACGAGGACGAGGTGCGCCCCGCCGGGAAGCGGCTTTTCCGGATCGCCAAGGAGCACGGCGCCCGCTACCTCGGCGACGAGATCTCCGAGGGCGACTGGGCCGCGCGCCACGACCGCTACGCCACCCCCCTCCACGGCCGCACCAAGGCCGGCCAGGTGGTGCCGATGAGCTGGCACTGCGAGGACGCGGCGGTCAACTACACCAACCTCCCGTCGGTCTCGAGGGCCTGGCACGAGATCGTCGCCGACCTGCGCCGGCGCACCGACGTGTTCGACGACTGGGGCATGTTCACCTACACCTCCGGCAGCACCGGCGTGGACTACCTGACCGAGATCGACGTCGGCATCTGGGAGCAGCAGCTCGACGACCGCGCCTGGGAGATGTGGGTCAAGGCCAAGCGCGACATCGCCGCCGTCGCCCTGGCCCACAACGGCTCGATCAGCGCTTGCCACGGCTCGTGCCGCGAGGGCGAGGTCGACCTCGTGCCGCAGGAGCTCGGCCGCGGCTTCGACGTGATGCTCGACCTCAAGCGCACCCTCGACCCGCGCAACATCATGAATCCCGGGAAGTACCTCCTCGACCGCGCCTACGAGACGGGATCCACCGCATGAGCGACGAGCACGACCGCGCCCCCATCGGCTACCGGTACGCCGATCAGGTCACCCCTCCCGCGCCGCAACGGGTCTCCGACGTGGCCATCACCACCCACGAGCACGTCTACGAGGTCGACCCCCGCCTGATGGAGCGCTGGGTGCTCCAGCAGCAGTTCCCCAACTGGGACAGCCTGCGGATCATGAACAGCCGCGGCGACCACCTCGAGTGGATGCACCGGCACTTCGCCCGCACGGTCGTCACCGGCTCGGAGCTGCTGGCCGAGGTCGAGGCCGAGGCTGACGCCGGGGACGCTGACCGGGCTGGTGCGTGATGGCGCCGAGCAGCGCACCGGGTCCGCACGAGGACACGCTCCACCTCGAGCAGCTCGGCTACACCTCACAGTTCCGCCGCGACATGAGCCCGTGGGCAAACTTCGCGCTCGGGTTCACCTACCTCTCACCCGTCGTCGGCATCTACACGCTCTTCGCGATCGCGCTCGCCACCGGCGGCCCGCCGATGATCTGGTGGCTGGCCATCGTCGGCCTCGGTCAGCTGCTCGTCGCGCTCGTCTTCGGCGAGGTGGTCTCGCAGTTCCCCGTGGCCGGCGGCGTCTATCCGTGGGCGCGGCGGCTGTGGGGCGCCAAGTGGGCGTGGATGACCGGCTGGGTCTACCTCATCGCGCTGTTCACCACCATCGCCGGCGTCGTCTACGGCGCCGGCCCCTACCTCGCGCAGCTGCTGGGCTTCACGGCCGGCACCGCCTCGACCGTCACGTGCGCGCTGATCCTGCTGGCGCTCGCACTCGCCATCAACCTGATGGGCACCAAGTGGCTGGCCTACGCCGCCATCATCGGCTTCACCGCCGAGCTCCTCGGGGCGCTCGCGGTCGGGGCCTGGTTGCTGATCTCGGAGCGGGCGCAGAACCTGTCGGTGCTCTTCGACACCCAGGGTGTCGCCGACGGCGGCAGCTACTTCACCGCCTTCGTGGCCGCGGCCCTGATCGGCATCTTCCAGTACTACGGTTTCGAGGCCTGCGGCGACGTCGCCGAGGAGGTGCCCGACCCGACCCGGCAGATCCCCAAGGCGATGCGGATGACGATCTACGTCGGCGGCGCCGCGGCGATCTTCGTCTGCCTCTCGCTGCTGCTCGCGGTCAAGGACTACGCCGCGGTCATCAGCGGCGAGGACGCCGACCCGGTCACCACGATCCTCAACGACGCCTTCGGGGTCACCGGCACCAAGGTCGTGCTCGTCGTGGTCATGGTGTCGTTCCTGTCCTGCGCGCTCAGCCTGATGGCCGCTGCCAGCCGGCTGATGTACTCCTACGCCCGCGACGACATGATCGCCTTCTCGCACCTGCTGCGGCACTTCCAGGACACCCGCCACGTCCCGCCGTACGCGATGGCGGTCGCCGCCGCCGTGCCCGCGGTCGTCGTGCTGGGCTCGGTCTTCTCGACCAAGGCGCTGACCTCGATCATCTCCTTCGCCACGCTCGGCATCTACCTCGGCTTCCAGATGGTCGTGCTCGCCGCGCTGCGCGCCCGGCTGCGGGGCTGGAAGCCGTCCGGGCCGTTCAGCCTGGGTCACTGGGGCATGGCGGTGAACGTCGCCGCGCTGGGGTACGGCGTGCTCGCCATGATCAACATGGCCTGGCCCCGCACCCCGGACGTGCCCTGGTACGACAACTGGCTGGTCGCGCTCTCGGCGGTGGTCGGCGTCGGCGTCGGTCTGGTCTACATGGCCGTCGCCAAGCCCTACCTGCGCAGCGACGCGATCTCCGGCGACGCGATTCCCGCCAGGCGGGACACGGTTCCGAACAAGTAGGTCAACGAGTCAGTCACACGAGTCAGGGGGCCGCCAGGCTCGCCGAGGAGGAACGATGAAGTTCAGCTACGTGATGCTTCCCGACTACCCGCTCACGGAGTCGTTGGCGTCGATCAAGAAAGCCGACCAGCTCGGCTTCCACGCGGTCTACGCCGCCGACGAGACCTGGCACAAGGATTTGTGGCTGCTCTTCGCCGCGGCCGCAGCCGAGACCAGCCAGATCCGGATGGGGCCCAGCGTCTCCGGGGTGGTGCTGCGCGAGCCGACCCTCATCGCCCAGGCGGCGGCCACGCTCGACGAGCTGACCGACGGCCGCGCCGAGGTGGTGCTCTCCAGCGGCAACTTCGGGCTGCTCGCGCAGTACGGCATCGACTGGTCGAAGACCAAGCCGCTCTCACGGGTGAAGGAGGGCGTGCAGGTCATCCGCACGCTGCTGGATGACGGCGTGATCACCCACGAGGGCGAGTTCTTCAACTACACCGGGCTGTTCACCTTCGCGCGTCCGGTGCAGGAGCGGCTGCCGGTGAAGATGGGCGCGATGAAGGGGCCGAAGTCCTTCCAGGTGTCGGCGGAGTTCTCCGACGGTTGCCACCACGCGCTGAGCTACACCCGCGAGGCCTACGACTACATGATCGAGCACTGCACCATCGGCGCGGAGCGGGCCGGCAAGAACGTGCAGGACCTCGACCTGGGCGCGTGGATCGTCTTCTCGGTGGCCGAGGACTCGGCGAAGGCCAAGGACGCCGCCCGCAGCATGGTCGGCCTCTACGCCTCTTCGATGCCCCACGACCAGCTGCGCCGCAACGGCGTGGAGCCGGAGGAAGTCGCTCCGATCATCGAGGCCATCGGTGCCGGCGACATGGCCAAGGGCATCGAGCTCACCACGCCCGACCTCGCCGAGCGACTGTCAGTGGCGGGCACCCCGGAGGAGTGCGTGGAGAAGATGCAGACCCAGATCGCGGCGGCCGGAGTGAACCACATGATCCTGGCGATCACCGACGCGTCGCTCGTCAAGGCGCTCATGGGCCGTGAGATCGAGGGCGTCCCGGACGTCGACACCCAGCTGCAGCTGATCCACGACCGGGTGATGCCCGCCTTCACCTGATCCTGGCGTCGGTGGACCAGTCAGCCGGGTATCACCTCCTGTCGTGACGGGCTCCTGAGGAGTGAACTGACACTCATCGAGCCTTTGGAGGGGCCATGTCCGAGAACCACGACGTCCACTGCTACTTCGTCCCGCCGCACGTGCAGACGGAGGTGATGAAGAACGCCACGGGTGCGGCGGCCGACAAGATCCAGAAGACGCTCTCGGACGCCGCCCGCAAGCGCCGTGACGCTGCCGACACCGGGCCTGCCGAAGCCCGCGGCGGCCCCTCGCTGGCTCCGACCCCGACGGGCACGGGCCGCCGCGAGGTCTACGACAGCGAGAACACCACGAACCAGCGCGTCACCCTGGTCCGCGAGGAGGGCTCCCCGGAGACCACGGACGTCGACGTCATCAACGCCTACGACAACGCCGGCATCGTGCGCGCCTTCTTCCGCAAGGTGCTCAACCGCGCCTCGATCGACCAGCGTCGTCTCGACCTCGTGCTCAACGTGCACTTCGGGACGGCCTACAACAACGCGTTCTGGGACGGCGACGAGATGACCTTCGGGGACGGGGACGGCGTGATCTTCTCCGGTTTCTCCCGCTCGCTCGACGTGGTCGCCCACGAGCTCGCCCACGGCGTCACCCAGTTCTCTTCTGGTCTGATCTACAAGAACGAGTCCGGAGCGCTCAACGAGCACTTCTCCGACGTCTTCGGCGCCGCCATCACCCAGTGGGCGGCAGGGGAGTCGCCGGTGGAGGCCGACTGGCTCATCGGTGACGAGATCATGGGTCCCGACCTCTTCGGTGAGGCCCTGCGCTCCATGCGCCACCCGGGTACGGCGTACGACAACCCGATCCTGGGGACCGACCCGCAGCCGGCCCACTACGCCGACCGCTACACCGGCACGGGCGACAACGGCGGGGTGCACATCAACTCCGGCATCCCCAACCGGGCCTTCTACCTGGCCGCCAGCGAGATCGGCGACACGGTCCTGGCCAGCCGGATCTGGTACCACGCGCTGCACTTCCTGCAGCCCAACGCGACCTTCACCCAGGCCGCCACCCAGGTGGCGGAGTCGGCGCGGGTCCTGGTCAAGGCCGGGGTGGTCCCGAAGGGTGCCACCCAGATCGTGCGCGGAGCCTGGAACGCCGTCGGGGTGTGAGTCAGCCGGCGATGGCGCGGGCGAGCGAGGCGGCGGTCCGCTGCAGCAGCGGCACCGCCCGGACGACCACGTCGTCGGTCATCCGGGGCTCGGGCCCGGACACCGACACCGCGAGCCGGAGGTGCGCCCCCGACGCCGACGACGCCGACGACACCGACGGCATGGCCGCGGGCACGGCGACCGCCACGCAGCGCACGCCGACCTCCTGCTCGCCCTCGTCCATGGCGTAGCCCAGCCGCCGCACCTCGGACAGGCCGTCGACGACCGCCGTGACGTCGGTCACGGTCGCGGGTGTGTGGCGGGCCAGTCGGATGCGGCCCAGCACCGCCCTGGCCTCGTCGTCGGGCAGCTCGGCCAGCATCGCCTTGCCGACCGCCGTGCAGTGCGGCTGCACCCGACGGCCGACCTCGGTGAACATCCGCATCGAGTGTCGGCCGGGGGCCTGCGCGACGTAGGTGACCGAGGAGCCCTCGAGCATGGCGAGGTTCGCGGTCTCGCCCAGAGCGTCCACCAGGCCGCCCAGCAGGTGCTCGGTCCCGGCGCCGGCCATCGAGCTGGCCGCTGCCCCCAGGGGCACGAGCCGGAAACCGAGCGCGTAGCGACGGTCGGGCGACTGGCGCATGTAGCCGCGCTCCACCAGCGTGCGCAGCAGGCGGTGGGCGGTGGCCAGCGGGATGTCGGCCGCGGTCGCGATCTCGCCGATCGTGGCCGAGCCGCCGCGGGCGACCACGACCTCGAGCAGGTCGAGAGCCCGCTGCACCGACTGGACGCCGGGGGTGCCTCCGGTCATCGGACCTCCGTCGTCGACCCCCCGCCCGCGGGCCAGGCACGAGGGTCGAGAGCTCGGGGCCGGCTGTCTGGATCTCCCGGATCGCCCACCATCTTTCCACGATATGGAAACGTCGGCAAGAAGGTCGTGAGGGCGCTCAGCCGGGCCGAGGGCCGTCCCCGTCCCCGCCCCCGTTGACCACGGTGCGTTTGCCGGCCGGAGCGGGGGAGTCCTCGCGCGGTGCCTCGAGGGCGGCCAGGAGCGGACCCATCCGCCCGGTCTTCACCACCACCGCCTCCGCGCCGGCGTCGAGCATGGCGTCGTGGGTCTCCCCGTCCTGCCGGGCGGTGAAGACGACGATCCGAAGAGTCGGGTGAGCCTCCTTCAGCGCCTCCACCAGACGGGGTCCTCCCCCCGGCAGGTTGACGTCCAGGATCAGCAGGTGGGGCCGGAGGTCGGTGATCCTGGCCAGGCACTCGTCACCGTCCTGCGCCTGCCCGATCACGTGCACGTGATCGAGGGTGCCCAGGACACCGACGAGGGCCTCCCGCATCTCCGGCTGGTCGTCACACAGGACCACCGAGGAGACCTCTCTGACGCTCATGCGTCCTCCCGGCTCGGGTGGAGGTCGTTGCTCGGCAGCGTCAGCACCACGGTGGTGCCCTGTCCGGGAGCACTGTCCACGCGCAGGTCAGCGCCCTGAGCGCGCGCGCGAGCGCGCATCGTGATCAGCCCGAGATGGCCCGGACCGGTGGTCAACGAGTCGCTGCCGACGCCGTCGTCGCTCACCGACAGGACCACGTCCCCCTCGACCTCGTGGAGTCGCACGGTGACGGTGTCGGCGCGTGCGTGCTTGCGGACATTGACCAGCGCCTCCCGCATGATGCGGTAGGCGCCTTCCTTGACGTCCCGGGTGAGACGGACGTGCATCGGGCCGCTCAGCTCGACCTTCGTCGAGGTTCCGATGAAGATCCCCTCGGCCAGCCCTTGCAGCGCCCCGCCCAGACCTCCGCTCAGGTCCGGAGGGGTGAGGGCGACGATGAGCTTGCGCAGCTGCTCGATCGACCGCTCCAGGAGTCCCATGATGCGCTCGGCCTCCTCGGCGCCACCGTCGTCGAGCTGGTCGCGCAGGAGGTCCATGCGCAGCATCGCGGCCACGACGAGCTGGAGCGGATCGTCGTGGACCGCTTCCGCCAGCAGGGATCGCACCCTGACCTCCGCGGTCGAGAGCAGCTCCAGGAGGTCCTCCTGCTCCCGGATCAGTCCCTCGAGCCGGCCTGCCGTTGCCTGTCTCCTGCGGACCTCAGCGACTGCGAAGCGGGTCGTCCGCTCCGCGGCCACGGCCGAGCCGACGCGATCCGCGAGGACCTGCACGACGTCCTCGTCGGTCTCGTCGTAGGGCGCTCCCTCGGCGCCGCGGTGGACGACAAGCAGCCCGATCGCCCTGCCTTCGTGACGACAGGGTGCCGCGATGAAGTGCACGACCTCGACATCGCTCCCCTCGTCGGACTCGGCCCCGGACCAGATCCGCCTTCCGGGATCGGTGATGCTCGAGCGCGGCGCGGCGCTCGACATCACCTCGTTCGCCAGCCCCAACCAGTGGTCATCGTCGCCCCGTGCGCCGCCGAGCGCGAGCGCGGAGAGGCGCTCCCTGGCGCGCGGGTCGCAGTGTGCGACGTACTCCCACTCGGCTGCGCCTCCGCCAGCGGTCGGCACCGACAGCACTGCCGCCTCACCGATCGCCGCGCTGGCCATCTCGGTGATCGCCTGCAGCTCCTGCTCGATGTCCACCGCGCTGGCGGCCAACGAGTCGCTGAGCTGGCGCAGGACACGAGTCCGCTGCGCGAGGGATTCCAGGTGCGCGGCCTTCTCCCGTGCGGCCGCCTCGATCGACTCCGTCACGTCGATCGCCGTGCCCACCGCCCCGAGGAGCTGCCCGGACGGGCCCACCTCCATGTCCCACGCGGTGTGCAGGTGGATGAGCTGCCCGGTGCGGCCGTGGGTCAGGCTGATGGGGAACGTCCCGCGTCCCCCGTGCTGGGCGAGGGTGGTGAAGTTCCGATCAGCCTGCTCCGCGTCCCCCCCGGACATCATTCTCCCGGACATGGGGAACAGGTCGTCGGGGGAATCGACACCCACGATCTCGAGCAGCCGGTCGTCGACGGTCCAGCCGGTGACGGTGTCGAGGCGGGCCTGCCCCACCGGGGCGAGCGCCTGCAGCTGCTCCATGCGGGTCCGCCGGTCGGTCTCCTCCGTCACGTCGCGGGCGATGCTGAGCCCGCCCTCGACCACTCCGTGACGGTCGAGGAGCGGTCGAACTCGAACGGCGAAGCGACGGCCGCTGGCTTCGCTCGTGGTCAGGACCAGGCTGGACTCGACCCCTTCGAGGGCGCCGAGATAGCTCGCTTCGAGCTGGTCGTACGCAGTCGGGGGAAGGAAGTCGCGCATGCGCCGCCCAGTCAGCGCGTCCAGGTCCTCTTCGAGGAGGGGTGGGAGCGAGGCGGAGGCGGTGACCAGCCGCAGTGACCTGTCGAAGGCCAGAACGACGGAGTCGGGGTCGGCGTCGAGGAGCTGTCGGACGAGCTGCCGGCACTCCTGCAGCTCCTCGAAGCAAGCGCGATCGGCGGTCACGTCACGCAGCTGGACCAGCAGGAGCGACTCGCCCGAGGGGCCGCGGAACGGGTCGCAGCAGAGCTCGGCGTGGCGCAACCGCTCCGCGGTCGTCCCTAGGGAGACCTGCCGCACTCCCCCGACAGGAGGGAGCGGAGTCCCTTCGCCGAGGACGTCGACCAGCTCCCGTCCGGTCGACGGGCCGTCGAGAAGCGTGACTGCCGCAGGGTTCGTGTGGACCACCACGCTCTCGTCGTCCACCACGAGCATGGCGATCGCGGAGCGTGTGTAGCCCAGACCGAGGGCGGTGAGGAGCGCATCGTCGCGGTCCGGCGATCCAGGCTGGAGGGGTGGTGGCCGGGGGGTCATGGGCTCGAGCTCCTCGTGCTGGATGCCGGTGGTTGCGCGGCTGTCCGAGGTACGCGGCGCCCGAAACCTGAAGGGCACCAGCATCAGCCCCGACGATCATCGCGCGCATGGTGCGTCGGTGTGGTTTCGTCGACGAGCCCGTGACGTCCATGCACTAGGTCGTCCGGGGGCTGTACGGGCGCGCCCGCGAAACTGGAGAAGCGTGACATCTGGGGCAATCAACGCCATGATTCACGCTGTGTCAGCCTCCGCACCCGCAGCCGGGTCGGGCCCTCCCGTCACGGTGCTCCTCGTGGACGACCACGAGGTCTTCGTCGCGAGCCTGGCCTTCGTCCTCGGGTCGCAGGAGGGGATCGAGGTCGTTGCCACCGCCTCGACGGGCCAGGAGGGCTTGCGGCAGGCACAGGCGTGCGACCCGCAGGTCGTGCTGCTGGACCACAGGCTTCCCGACATCGCGGGGATCGATCTCGTGCCGGCGCTGCACCGCGAGGTGCCGGGCGTCGCCGTGGTGATGCTGACGGCCTCGACCGGCGACGCGGTGCTGGTCTCCGCCATCGAGGCAGGCGCCGCCGGTTTCGTCGACAAGTCGAGCGCTCTCTCCGAGGTCGTCGCCGCGGTGCGCGGAGCTGCCGCCGGTGAGTCCTTGATCAGTCCACCCCTCCTGGCGCGGCTGCTGCCACGACTGCGCGGCGGCGGCTCCCCACCCCAGCCGCTGCTCACCGACCGCGAGCACGACGTGCTGCGTCTCCTCGCCCAGGGGCTCTCCAACGCCGACATCGCCGCGAGCATGGTGGTGAGCGTGCACACCGTGCGCAACCACGTCGCCAACATCTCCACGAAGCTGGGGGCCCACTCCAAGCTCGAGGTGCTCTCGATCGCCATGCGCCAGGGACTCGTGAGCTCCGACAAGGACGGCTAGTGCCTCCGACCCGCTCGGCCTGCCACGTGCACAGGCATCGCCCGCACGCGGTCCTCCTCAGCTGCGCGGGAGATCACCGAGATCGGCGATCTCGCCCTACGCGCTGGGCAACGGGCGGACGTCCGACAGGGGCAGCAGCGACCCCGGGACCGAGGTGACGGTTGACACACCGGCTGCACGATGCCTAGTTTCCATTATCGACGAGTGATCTTTCCGCGATACGGAAAGATCGGCAAGGAGTGGCATGGCAGAGCGCGTGCAGACCGGTGGACTCGATGTCGCCGCCCCCCTTCACCGGTTCGTGGAGGAGGAAGCACTGCCCGGGACGGGCCTCGACTCCGCGATGTTCTGGGACGGCGTCGCCGCCGTCATCAACGACCTCGCGCCCCGCAACCAGCAGCTCCTCGCCAAGCGCGAGGAGATCCAGGCCCAGCTCGACACCTGGCACCGCGAGCACCCCGGCACACCCGACGCGGGGGAGTACACCGCGTTCCTGCGCGAGATCGGCTACCTGCTCGACGAGCCGGCCGACGTCGCGGTGTCCACGTCCGGCGTCGACGACGAGGTGGCGACCATCGCCGGCCCGCAGCTCGTCGTGCCGCTGCTGAACGCGCGTTTCGCCACCAACGCGGTCAACGCCCGCTGGGGCTCGCTCTACGACGCCCTCTACGGCACCGACGTCGTCCCGCACGAGGGCGATCTCGCTCCCGGCGACGGCTACAACAAGACCCGTGGTGACGAGGTCATCCGACGTGCCCGCGCCTTCCTCGACGAGCACTTCCCGCTCGCGTCCGGTTCGCACGCCGACGCGACGGCGTACGCCGTGGACGACGAGGGTGTCGCCGTGACGTTGACGGGCGACGTCGTGCGCCTCGCCGACCCCGCCCAGCTCGTCGGCTTCCGCGGCGAGGCCGCGACGCCCGAGGCCGTGCTGCTGGCCCACCACCGCCTCCACGTCGAGATCCAGATCGACCCCGACGACGAGATCGGCTCGACCGACGAGGCCGGCGTCAAGGACCTCCTGCTCGAGTCCGCGGTCTCCACGATCATGGACCTCGAGGACTCCGTCGCCGCCGTCGACGGCGAGGACAAGTCGCTCGGCTACCGCAACTGGATGCACCTCATGCAGGGCACCCTCGCGGAGGAGGTCTCCAAGGGCGGCAGGACCTTCACGCGCTCGATGAACCCCGACCGCGTCTACTCCACGACGACGGGTGACGACGTCACGCTGCGCGGCCGCTCGCTGCTCTTCATCCGCCAGGTCGGTCACCTCATGACCACCGGCGCGGTGCGCGACAAGGACGGCAACGAGGTCCCCGAGGGCATCCTCGACGCCATCATGACCGGGCTCGGCAGCCTCCGGGCGCTGCGCGGCGAGGCCGAGCTGGCCAACTCCCGCGAGGGCTCGATGTACGTCGTCAAGCCCAAGATGCACGGGCCCGAGGAGGTGGCGTTCGCCGTCGAGCTGTTCGGACGGGTCGAGGAGCTGCTCGGCCTGCCCCGCCTGACCATCAAGGTCGGCATCATGGACGAGGAGCGGCGCACCACTCTCAACCTCAAGGCCTGCATCAACGAGGCCAGGGAGCGGGTCGTCTTCATCAACACCGGCTTCCTCGACCGCACCGGCGACGAGATCCACACCTCGATGCAGGCGGGCCCGGTGGTCCGCAAGGCCGCCATGAAGGGTGAGACCTGGATCGCGGCCTACGAGGACCTCAACGTCGACATCGGTCTCGAGTGCGGCCTGCTCGGGCGCGGCCAGATCGGCAAGGGCATGTGGGCCGCGCCCGACAGCCTCGCCGACATGCTGGAGGCCAAGATCGGCCACCCCGAGGCCGGCGCCAGCTGCGCCTGGGTGCCCTCGCCGACCGCGGCCACGGTGCACGCGATGCACTACCACCAGGTCGACGTCCGCGCCCGCCAGGAGGAGCTGGCCGCCGCCGGTCGCCGACGCGACCGCGACGACCTGCTGCAGATCCCGCTGGGCAACCCCGACGACTGGTCGGAGCAGGACCGCCAGGAGGAGATCGACAACAACCTCCAGAGCTTGCTCGGCTACGTCGTGCGCTGGGTCGATGCCGGCATCGGCTGCTCCAAGGTGCCCGACATCACCGGCGAGAACCTCATGGAGGACCGGGCCACCTGCCGGATCTCCGCCCAGCACGTCGCCAACTGGCTCCACCACGGTGTCGTCACCGACGACCAGGTCGAGGAGACGCTGCGTCGCATGGCGAAGGTCGTCGACGAGCAGAACGCCGGCGACTCGACGTACACCCCGATGGCGCCGGACTTCGACGGGCAGGCCTTCCAGGCCGCGCACGACCTGGTCCTCGAGGGCCTGACCCAGCCCAGCGGCTACACCGAGCCGATCCTGCACCGCCGTCGCGCCCTCAAGAAGGAGGAGTCCGCATGAGCCTGACCCTGGACACCGCCCGCAGCATCATCGCCGGCGCCCGTGCGCACGGCAGCCAGGCCGGCTTCAAGCCGCTGACCGTGGTCGTCCTCGACTCCGGCGGTCACGTCGTGGCCGTGGAGCGCGAGGACGGGGCGTCGATGAAGCGCTTCGAGATCGGCTTCGGCAAGGCCTACGGCGCGCTGTCGCTCGGCATGGGCTCGCGCTCGATCATGGGCCGCGCCGAGCAGCAGGCCTACTTCGTCGCCGCCGTCACCTCCGCCGTCGGCGGGACCCTGGTGCCCGTCCCTGGCGGGGTGCTGGTCCGCGACGAGGGTGGCGACCTGCTCGGCGCCGTCGGCGTCACCGGTGACACGAGCGACAACGACGAGGCCGCGGCCGTCGCCGGCATCGAGGGCGCCGGCCTCACCGCCCAGGCCGACTGAGGAGCAACGGATGACGACCACGACCGAGCAGCCGACGGAGGTCTCCGAGGGGATCACCGCGGTGACCGCCGCCGTGCGCGGGGTGATCCCCGAGCCGGGCATCATCACCGACCGCACCCGGCTGCGCACCTACGAGTGCGACGGGCTGGCCCACTACCGGGTCACCCCGGCCCTGGTCGTCATCCCCGAGGACGCCGCGCAGCTGGCGACCGTCATCCGCGCCTGCGCCGCCCACGGCGTGCCGTACGTCGCCCGCGGCTCCGGCACGGGGTTGTCGGGCGGTGCGCTCCCGCACGCCGAGGGCGTCCTCGTGGTCACGTCGCGGATGCGCGCCATCATCGAGATCCGTCGCGCCGACCAGCGCGCGGTCGTGGAGCCCGGCGTCATCAACCTCGACGTCACGAAGGCCACCACCCCGGAGGGCTACTACTACGCGCCCGACCCGTCGAGCCAGCAGATCTGCTCCATCGGCGGCAACGTCGCGGAGAACTCCGGCGGCGCGCACTGCCTGAAGTACGGCTTCACCACCAACCACGTCCTCGGCGCGGACTTCGTCACCGCCGAGGGCGACACGGTGCCGCTGGGCGGGATCGCTCCCGACAGCCCCGGCTACGACCTGCTCGGGGCCGTCGTCGGCTCCGAGGGCACGCTGGGCATCGTCACCTCCACCACCGTCCGACTGGTCCGGCTCCCGGAGGAGGTGCGCACGATCCTGGTCGGGTTCGAGACCACCGACCAGGCGGGCGCGGCCACCTCGGCGATCATCGCCGCCGGCATCGTGCCCGCCGCCATCGAGATGATGGACGCCCTGGCCATCGAGGCCGCCGAGGCGGCGGTGCAGTGCAACTATCCCGACGGTGCCGGCGCGGTCCTGGTCATCGAGCTCGACGGCGCGTCCGTCGAGGTCGAGCAGGAGTACGCCGACGTCGAGCGGCTGTGCCGGGAGAACGGCTCCTTCGAGCAGCGGCTCGCCGTCGACCCGGCCGAGCGGGCACTGATCTGGCGGGGGCGCAAGTCCGCCTTCGCGGCCGTGGGCCGGATCAGCCCCGACTACATCGTCCAGGACGGCGTCATCCCGCGGACCGCGCTGCCCGAGGTGCTGCATCGCATCGCCGAGCTCTCGTCGGAGTCCGGGGTCCGGGTGGCCAACGTCTTCCACGCCGGCGACGGCAACCTCCATCCGTTGGTGCTCTTCGACGACGCCAAGGAGGGCGCGGCCGAGGCGGCCGAGAAGGTCAGCGGCGCCATCCTCGACCTGTGCATCGAGCACGGCGGCTCCATCACCGGCGAGCACGGGGTCGGCATGGACAAGTCGAAGTACATGCCCCGCATGTACAACGACGAGGACCTCGACACCATGCAGCTGGTGCGCTGCGCCTTCGACCCCCAGTCGATCTCCAACCCCGGCAAGGTGTTCCCCACCCCGCGCCTGTGCGGCGAGATCCCCGGCAAGCGCAAGGAGGCCCACCCGTTGGTGCAGGCCGGGCTGGCGGACGCGTTCTGATGACGACCGAGACCCTGACCCAGACCGCCCGCGAGGCCGTCGCCTCGGCGTGCGCCGACGTGCGCGACGCGCGTGAGACCGACGCCGTCGACGGCGTCACCCCCGGGCTCGTCGCCCGCCCGGCCGACACCGCCCAGGTGTCCGAGGTCATGAAGGCCACGGCCGCCCACGGGCTGACGGTGGTCCCGCGGGGACGCGGCACCAAGCTGTCGTGGGGCACGCCCCCGACGAGCGCCGACGTGCTGCTCGACCTCAGCGCCCTCGACCAGGTGCTCGACCACGCCGCCGGCGACCTCATCACCGTCGCCCAGACCGGCACCCTGATGTCCGACCTGCAGGAGACCGTCGCCCAGGGCGGCCAGCGGTTGGCCCTCGACGAGACCGTGGCCGGCTCCAGCATCGGTGGAACGCTCGCGGCCAACACCAGCGGCGCCCGCCGGGTCGCGGTCGGCACCGCCCGCGACCTGCTCATCGGCCTGACGATCGTGCGCGCCGACGGCGTGGTCGCCAAGTCCGGCGGCCGCGTGGTCAAGAACGTCGCCGGCTACGACCTCGGCAAGCTCTTCATCGGCTCCTTCGGCACCCTCGGCGTGATGACCGAGGCCGTCTTCCGGCTCCACCCTCTGCCGGAGACCCGTCGCTGGGTCAGCGCCCGGGTCGCCGACGCAGCCGCCGCGCACGACGCGGTCCAGGCGATCGTCCACTCCCAGGCCGTGCCCGCCGCGGTCGAGGTCGAGTGGCCTGCGTTCGGTGAGGGCACGGTCCACGTGCTGCTCGAGGGGCGCGAGGACGGCGTGGCCGGTCGCGCCTCGACCGTCGCCGGCATCCTCGGAGGGCTCGCGGGGGGCACCTCCGAGTCGCAGGACGCGCCGGCGAGCGGATCGACGTACCCGTGGGAGGTGGGGGCGCACGGCGACGACCGCGCCACCGCGCTCAAGCTGACCTTCGCCCTCTCCGGCCTCGGCGACGTGCTCAGCGCCGCCCGCGACAGCGGGCTGCACGTGCGCGGTTCCGGAGGTGCCGGTGTCGCGTACGCCGCGCTGCCGGCCGGCGCGGGGGTCGAGGCGGCGCAGGCCGCCCTGACCCGGGTTCGCGAGACCTGCGTGCGGCAGGGAGGCAGCGCCGTCGTCGTCGACGCTCCCGCCGCCCTCAAGACGGCGCTCGACGTGTGGGGACCCATCCCCGCGCTGGGCCTGATGCGCCGCGTCAAGGACCAGTTCGACCCCGACCACCGGCTCGCGCCGGGCCGCTTCGTGGGAGGCATCTGAATGACCAGCACCGACGACCGGCCCGACGGCGACGAGCTCGGCAAGACCGGAGCCATCGTCGACCTCGGCATGCCCGCTCCTGGTGGCGCCTTCGACGAGCAGCACCCGCCCGACGCGGCGCTGATCGGCGACTGCGTGCACTGCGGCTTCTGCCTGCCGACCTGTCCGACCTACCTGCTGTGGGGGGAGGAGATGGACTCCCCGCGCGGGCGGATCTACCTGATGAAGGAAGGTCTCGAGGGCGAGCCGATGACCGACGAGATGGTCGGCCACTTCGACGCCTGCCTCGGGTGCATGGCCTGCGTGACCGCCTGCCCGTCCGGCGTGCAGTACGACCGGCTCATCGAGCAGACCCGCGCCCAGGTCGAGCGCAACCACGAGCGCACGAAGCCGGACAAGGCGCTGCGTGGCCTGATCTTCTCGCTCTTCCCCTATCCCAAGCGGCTCAAGGCGATGCGCGGTCCGCTGCGGGTGATGCAGAAGACCGGCCTCGACCGGGCGATGCGTCGCACCGGGCTGCTCGACCGGATGGCGCCGCAGCTGGCCGCCATGGAACGGCTCGCGCCCACGCTGGGCAAGCCGATCCCGCTGCCTGAGCACATCGAGGCCACCGGGGAGCGACGCGCGACCGTCGGCCTGCTCGTCGGCTGCGTGCAGGGGGCGTTCTTCCCCGGCGTCAACGCCGCCACCGCGCGGGTGCTCCAGGCCGAGGGCTGCGACATCGTCATCCCGAAGTCGCAGGGCTGCTGCGGCGCGCTCTCGGTCCACAACGGCCGTGAGCCGGAGGGCCAGGGGTTCGCCCGGAAGCTGATCGACACCTTCGAGTCCAGCGGCGTGGAGTACGTCGTGGTCAACTCGGCGGGCTGCGGCTCGACGATGAAGGAGTACGCCGAGCTGCTGGCCGACGACCCCGCCTACGCCGACAAGGCCAAGGCGTTCGCCGACCGGGTCCGCGACGTCGCGGAGATCCTCCACGAGCTCGGGCCGGTGGCTCCGCGCCACCCGCTCGAGATGACCGTGGCCTACCACGACGCCTGCCACCTGGGGCACGCCCAGGGCATCCGCGCCCAACCACGCGACCTGCTGCGCGGCATCCCGGGGCTGGAGCTGAGAGAGATCCCCGAGGCGGAGATCTGCTGCGGCTCGGCCGGCATCTACAACATCATCAATCCTGAGCCCGCCCAGCAGCTCGGCGACCGCAAGGCGGCCAACATCGTCAGGACGGGGGCGCAGGTGCTCGTCACCGCCAACCCCGGTTGCCTGATGCAAGTGACGTCCGCCATCGAGCGGTCCGGCCACCCCATGTCCATGGCCCACACCGTCGAGGTGCTCGACGCCTCCATCCGCGGCGTGGCTGCCACGAATTTCACGTCTTCCTGACAAGATCACGCACCGTTCCCTGTCAAGACCGCACCTCGAGAGGCCGTCATGTTCCAGCAGAACCCCGAGGCAGTAGGTGACTCGCTCGCGCTCAGCGCGTTGTGTGCCGCCGTACCGCTGCTGACCCTGTTCATCCTCCTCGGAGGCCTTCGCATGAAGGCCTGGCTGGCAGGCGTCATCTCGCTGGGGGTGTCGATCGTCGTCGCGATCGTGCTCTTCGGCATGCCGGTGACCCAGACGCTCTCGGCCGGTGCCGAGGGCGCGGCCTTCGGCTTCTTCCCGATCCTGTGGATCGTGATCAACGCCATCTGGGTCTACAACCTGACGGTGAAGTCGGGTCACTTCGACGTGCTGCGGCGCTCCTTCGAGAAGGTCAGCCCCGACCAGCGGATCCAGGCGATCATCATCGCCTTCTGCTTCGGCGCCCTGCTCGAGGCGCTGGCCGGCTTCGGCACCCCTGTCGCCATCACCGTGGTGATGCTGATGGCGCTGGGCTTCCAGCCCCTGAAGGCCGCTGCGGTCGCCCTGATCGCCAACACCGCCCCCGTCGCCTACGGCGCGCTGGCCACCCCGATCGTCACGCTGGCCTCGGTCACCTCGACCGTCAACGACGACCCGGGCCTGACCGTCGAGAACCTCGGCGCCATGGTCGGCCGCCAGACCCCGATCCTCGCGATCTTCGTGCCGCTCGTCCTGGTCTTCGTCGTCGACGGCAAGCGCGGCGTGAAGCAGACCTGGCTGGTCGCCCTCGTCGGTGGTCTCGCCTTCGGCATCGGCCAGTTCATCGCGGCCAACTACATCTCGGTCCCGCTGGCCGACATCATCGCCGCGCTCGTCTCGGCCCTCGCGATCGTGGCGCTGGTCCGCGTCTGGAGCCCCTCGCAGACCATCACCGCCGCCGACATGCGCGACTCCGACGACACCGCCGGCGAGTCCGGCGGCAGCGCCCACGGTGCCGGGCGCCCCGGCGCGGGTGGCACGGCCGGCCCCGGTGGCACGGCGACCAAGACCGACCCCGCACACGCCGACACCCGCTCCGACGTCATCAAGGCCTACGCGCCCTACCTGGTCATCGTCGCGATCTTCTCCTTCATCAACATCCCGGCCGTCAAGGAGTTCTTCGCTGCTGAACCGTGGACCTTCGCCTTCACCTGGCCGGGACTCGACATCCTCAACCCGGCCGGCGACCCGGTGGCCACGATCTACAACTTCAACTGGTTCCCCGCCGCCGGTACGCTCATGATCTTCGCCGGCATCATCACCGCGGCGATCCTCAAGGTCTCTCCGGGCACTGCCCTGAAGACCTACGGCGAGACCTACGTCGAGCTGAAGTCGGCCATCCTCACCGTGATGGCGGTGCTCGCGCTGGCCTACGTCATGAACCTGTCGGGCCAGACCGCCGCCCTCGGCGCGTGGCTGGCCGGCGCCGGTACGGCGTTCGCCATCCTGTCGCCGATCCTCGGCTGGCTCGGTGTGGCTGTCACCGGCTCGGACACGTCCGCCAACGCGCTCTTCGGAGCCCTGCAGGTGCAGACCGCGGCCCAGGCCGGGCTCGACCCCGTGCTCATGGCGGCGGCGAACACCTCCGGCGGTGTGCTCGGCAAGATGATCAGCCCGCAGAACCTCGCCATCGCCGCGGCCGCGGTCGGCATGGCCGGCAAGGAGGGCGACATCTTCCGCAAGGTCGTGGGGTGGAGCCTGCTGCTGCTGGTCTTCATGTGCGCGCTCGTTGCCCTGCAGGCCACGCCGGTGCTGTCCTGGATGGTGCCCTGACCCAGCAGGTTCGGCTCAGGCCGTCCTCCGCCGCCGGGCTCGTCCTGGCGGTGGGGGGCGGCCTTCCTTCATGTCCTGGGAGGGCATCCAGAAGAAGTTGGCCGCGATGCTCGGCGATGCGATCACCACCGCGACGGATCGCGCCCAGGCCACGGGCTAGCGCGCCGCCCAGGGAAGCAGCCGGGCGCCGACGACGGCGACCTGGAGCGTGAGTCGTTGCCCGGGCGCCGTCGGGTCGTAGCCGGTCAACGCCGCGATCCGGCTGAGCCGGTAGGTGACGGTGCGGACGCTGACGTGGAGCCTGCGGGCGGTGGCGGTCGCCACCTCGTTGCACTCGAAGTAGGCCTCCAGGGTGTCCACCAGGGGACCGGCTCCGCCGCGGGCGCGGGTCAGCGGGGTCAGCACGCTCTCGACGAGGTCGCAGAGCGCACCTCGGTCGCGTCCGAGCACGCGGTAGATGAGCAGGTCCCGGCTGGGCACCCAGTCACGCTCCGGGTGGAGGCGCTCGGTCAGGGTGAGGGCCTCGCGAGCCTGGTGGAACGAGTGGGCCACGCCACCCAGCCCGGTGGCCGGTCGGCCGACGGCGACCCGCCACGGGATGCCGGGGGTGGCGCGGACCAGCTCCGGGTGCAGCGCCCGAGCAGGATCGTCGACGTCGGAGGCGTCCTCCAGCACGGGCAGCAGGGCCAGCAGCCGGCCGGAGCGAGGGCTGACGAGCGTCCCGAGGTCGCCGTAGCGCCCGACGACGGCGCGCGCGAGGTGGCCGGCGTCCATCGACGTGACCGGCCCGTCGTCGCGTCGAGCCGCGATCAGCACCTGGTGCGTGGCACTCAGGTCGATTCCGAAGGGCTCGGCGCGCGGCACCATGTCGGCGAGGTCGGCGTCCCCGCGCAGCAGGTCGTCGACGAAGGCCCGCCGTGACGCGTCCGCCGCCCGGGTCAGCTCCTCGGGTGACGGCAGCACGTCCCACACCGCCTCACGACGGCTTCGTTGCCGAGCGCCGGCAAGCAGGAGGGCGGGAGGTTGTCCGGGGCCGACCCTGGGTTGTGCTCCGTGCGCCGGGGAGCATGGAGACCTGACGACCGAGGAGGCAGCGATGACCCCGACCCTGACCACCGAACGACCCGTCGAGACCCTGGACGTGCCGGTCGAGCACCGTGCCCGTCACGAGCAGCTGATCGCCGAGCGCGGCTTCCGTCACGAGCAGCTCGCGGAGCTGGCAGCCGAGCAGGCCCCGACACCGCGCCACGAGAGCGTCCGCGTCGCGCTCCGCATGGCCGGCAGCACGGCTCTCGCGGAGATCGACGCGGCGCTGGAGCGCCTCGCCGACGGCAGCTACGGACGTTGCCTGACGTGCCATGGCGAGATCTCCGACAAACGACTGGACACCCTGCCCATGGCGGCGCTGTGCACGCCGTGCCACTGGAACGAGCAGAACTGCCGCAGCCGCGTTCCCCGCTGAGATCTGCCGGTCCGAGGTCGCGCGCTCAGCGCTGGTAGACATCCGGGATGCCGTCCTGGTCGTCGTCGACGGTCTCCGCCTCGTTGATGCGCCGGTAGACGCGGTCGCGGGCCTTGACCAGGATGCTGGCCAGAACGGCGGCCACCAGTGACCCGACGAGGATGCCGACCTTGACGTGGTCGTCGGTGTTCCCGCCGCCGCCGAAGGCGAGGTCCCCGATCAGCAGGGAGACGGTGAACCCGATCCCGGCCAGCCAGGAGAGACCCAGGACGTCGAGCCAGCTCAGCTCCTCGTCGAGACTGGCCTGGGTGAAGCGCACCGCGAACCACGTCGTCCCGAAGATGCCGATCGGCTTGCCGAGCACGAGACCGAGAACGATGCCGAGCGCGATGGGGTCGGTCAGCGACTCCTGGAGGCCCTGCAGCCCCCCGATCTCGACGCCGGCAGCGAAGAAGGCGAAGACGGGGACGGCGAAGCCGGCCGAGATGGGCCGGATCCGGTGCTCGAAGTGCTCGGCCAGGCCGGGGCCGGCGTCCGGGCCGCCGGCAGCCTGCGAGCGGATCACCGGGACCGTGAAGCCCAGCAGCACCCCGGCGATGGTGGCGTGCACCCCGGACTCGTGCATGAGCACCCAGGTGATGGCGGCCAGCGGCAGCAGCAGCCACCAGGAACGGACCCGCTTCTGCACCAGCAGTGCGAACAGCGCCAGGGGCACGAGCGCGCCGAGCAGCGCCAGCGGGTTGAGATCCGAGGTGTAGAAGATCGCGATGATGGTGACCGCGATGAGGTCGTCGACGACGGCCAGCGTCAGCAGGAAGGTGCGCATGCCGCTGGGCAGGTGGGTGCTGATGATGGCCAGCACCGCCAGCGCGAAGGCGATGTCGGTCGCGGTGGGGATCGCCCAGCCCTCGAGGGCGCCGTCGGTGCGGAACGTGACCAGCACGTAGATCAGCGCCGGCACGGCCACGCCACCGACAGCGGCCAGGATCGGAAGAGCGGCTCGCTTGGGGTCGCGCAGGTCGCCGGCCACGAACTCGCGCTTGAGCTCCAGCCCGACGACGAAGAAGAAGATTGCGAGCAGCCCGTCCGCGGCCCAGGTCCCGAGGCTGAGGTCGAGGTGGAGGGAGGCCGGACCGATCGTGAAGTCGCGCAGCGCCTCGTAGGAGCCGCCGGCGGGCGTGTTGATCCAGATCAGCGCCACCACGGTGCCGAGCAGCAGGAGCGCGCCACCGACGGTCTCCTGCCGGAGGACCTCCGCGATGCGCGCCGTCTCCGTCCACGAGCCGCGGCCCAAGAAGGTGCGGCGGGGGTTGTGCTCTTCACGGGACACGGGGGGAACCTCCAGGAGTCGACGGAACTGTTGCCGACCAGACTTCCCGGCGCACCAGAGTCAATCTTCCCACAGGTTGCGGCCTCAACCTCGCTGGGCTGAGAGCTCCACCCCGGGTGGGTGACGACGCTTCCGGGTTGTGTGCACAGCGTAGGGAATCGCCCGGATTTCTGCGGGGCGGATGGGTTCGGTGGGGCCGCCGGGGCGGACGGGCACAGATTGACCTTGGTCATCCGGACCGTTGACGGGCAGCCCTAGCCACGAGCAGCCGTGGCGAGGAGGGTGGAAGTGACGAAGCCCGACCGAGGCGTCGTCACCGGAGGAATCCACCATGACCACCCCACGCCGGTCGCTGCCGTACGTGCCCGACCAGCCGCTCCAGCACGGTCCCGTGTACGCCGACCTCGACCTGGACGACTTGGGCATGACCGAGGGACGGGTCTCCGCCCTGGTCGTGCACGAGTCGTCGTTCGGCAACACCCGTCAGATCGCCATGGCGGTCGCCGAGGGGGTGGCCGCGGCCCTGGAGGGGGACGCCGCGGTGGCGGTGGCTGCCGCGGACCGGGTCGAGCCCGCGACGACCCAGGCGGTGCGGATGCTCTTCGTCGGTGCACCCACCCACGCCTTCGCGCTCCCGCGCCAGTCGACGCGCGAAGGCGCCGTGCGTCAGGGCGCGAACGGGCCGGTGATGTCCGGCGTGCGCGAGTGGATCGGCACCCTCCCGGTGCGCAGCCGTGACGCCATGGCGGCCACCTTCGACACCCGCGTCGAGGTGATGCGGCACCTGCCCGGGTCGGCCGCGACCTCCGCCCTGAAGCAGATGGGGCGGCACGGCTACCGCACCGTGGACCACGAGAGCTTCTACGTCGAGGGCACGCCCGGACCGCTCCTGCCGGGCGAGGAGGAACGCGCCTTCGCCTGGGGGAAGCAGATGGCGACCGAGATGCGGGCGTCGCTGGCCGCCCACCAGGCCTGACTCGCGCCGTGGCCGCGTCGGTCCGGGAGCCCCGGCCACGGCCGGCCCCGCTCACACGCTGACGAGCTCCTCGTCGCGGGTCCGGTGCGCCGCGGCGATGTGCTTGCGCAGCGAGTCGCCCTCGACGTCGACGTCGGGCAGCAGCCGGTCGAGCCAGCGCGGCAGCCACCACGCCTTCTCGCCCAGGACGTACATCAGCGCCGGGATGAGCGTCATGCGGACCACGAACGCGTCCAGCAGCACCGCGACGGCCAGGGCGAAGCCCATCGACTTGATGATCGGCTCGTCGATGAGCATGAACGCGGCGAACACCGCGGTCATGATCACCGCCGCGGCGGCGACCACCCGGGCGCTGTTGCGGAAGCCGTCGACGACCGACTCGCGCGGCGAGGCGCCGTGCACGTGCGCCTCCCGGATCCGCGTCACCAGGAAGACCTGGTAGTCCATCGCCAGCCCGAAGACCACGCCGATGAGGAAGATCGGCATGAAGCTGACGATCGGCTGCGGGTCGACGAGGCCGAACATGCCCTCCTGGAACACCGCCACGGTCGCGCCCAGCGTGGCCAGCACCGAGAACAGGAAGCCGAGCGTCGCGGTCAGCGGCACCAGGACCGAGCGGAAGACGACCATGAGCAGCAGGAACGCGAGCCCGATGACGACGGCGAGGTAGACCGGCAGGGCGTCGTCGAGCCGCTCGGAGACGTCGGTGGTGATGGCGGTCAGCCCCGTGACGCCGATCGTCGTACCGGTGTCGGCCTCGGTGGCCTCCTCGGTGCCGCGCAGCGCGTCGAGCAGGTCCTGGGTCGCCGGTTCGTCCGGCCCGGCCTCAGGGGTGATGAGGACCTGCGCGCCGTCGCCGGCCTCGCTGGTGCCGGCGACCTGCGCGTTGGCGACGCCGTCCTGCGCAGCGGCCCAGGCGACGACGTCGCCGAAGGCCTGGCCACGCTCGTCCTCGGCCACGTCGCGGGCGTCGACGACCGCGATCATCGGGGCCTCCCGGCCGGGGCCGAACGACTCGGAGATCAGGTCGGAGGCGCGACGCTGCGTGGTGTCGGCGGCCGCGGTGCTGTCGCTGGGGAAGGCGAGGTAGAGGTCACGGACCGGGGTGGCGAGGACGCCGAGCACGACCACGACCAGCAGCGCGACGGCGATCGGGCGGCGGCCGACGAGGCGTGCCCAGCGGGCGCCGTTGTTGACGACCTGGCCCTGCTCGTCGTGCTTCGGGCGGTAGCGACGGACGGTGCCGCCGAACGCCTTGGACTTGAAGAGCCCGAGCAGGGCGGGCAGCAGCGTGAGCGCGACCAGGACGGCGATCAGCACGGTGGCGGCGGCCGCGATGCCCATGGCGGTCAGGAACGGGATGCGTACGACGGCCAGCGCGGCCAGCGCGATGAGGACCGTCAGGCCGGCGAAGACCACCGCGGATCCGGCGGTGCCGACGGCGACGCCGACCGCCTCCTCGCGGTCGTCGGTGCGCCGCAGCTCGGAGCGGTAGCGGGCCAGGATGAACAGCGCGTAGTCGATGCCGACCGCCAGCCCGATCATCGTGGCCAGGGTCGCGGTGCTGGAGCCGAGGTCGAGGAACGCGGTGGCGGCGGTGATGCCGGAGATGCCGATCCCGATGCCGATCAGGGCGGTCAGGATGGGCAGGCCGGCGGCGACCAGGGAGCCGAAGGTCAGCACGAGGACGGCCAGCGCGACAGCGATGCCGATCAGCTCGGACTCGCCGCCGGGCGGGGCGAAGCTCTGCATGCCCTGGCCGTTGACCTCGGCCTCGAGGCCGTCGTCGCGGGCGTCGTCGAGAGCGGCGCGTACGGCGTCCTGGGTGGCGGGGTCCACGTCGGTCACGGTGTCGACGTCGAAGGCGAAGGAGATGAGCCCCACGCGGCCGTCCTCGCTGAGCGGGGAGAGCGTCTCGGCATTCGCGACGGCCTCGGCGCGCGGGGTGCCGGCCTTCACGCCCGCCTTCACCATCGCGTCGACCTGGGCCGGACCGGCGACGCCGGGGTTGGCCAGCGCGGGCTCGGCCGGCACGTCCTCGACGGCCTGGAGGTCCGCGACGAGGGCGTCGACGGCCTTCGACGGGCCGGGGTCGGTGAGCCTCTGGCCCTCCGCTGCGGCGACCACGACGTTGACGGTGGCCTGGTCGAAGGCGTCCTGAGCCTGCGGGAACAGCTCCTGCTGCAGGTCGGCGGCCTCCTCCGAGGGGATGCCGGGGATGGAGAAGCTGTCGGTGGTGGGCTTGGCCAGCGTCGCCGCGGCGGTGCCGACGACGATCACGGCGACCAGCCAGAGGGCGATCACGATCGGCCAGCGCCGGAACGAGGCGCGACCGAGGCGGTAGAGCAGGGTGGCCATGGGATGACTCCAGGAGTGGGGGCTGAGCGGGGGTCAGGGCGTGTCGAAGGTGCCGGAGAACAGGTCGCGCAGCGCGCGGATGTTGTCGGCGACCAGCTGGGGCAGGGAGTCGGGAGCGATGTCTGCGGACTCCAGCGTCCGCTCCATCCCGCAGTCGAAGGTGGCGGCCAGCACGCGGACCAACAGCTGCGCGGTGGCGAGGTCGACCTTCTCGCCGGTGCGGGCGACGAGGAGGGCCCCGAGCTCGGCGCTGACCGTGGCCAGCCGCTCGTGGACGGCGGCGAGGAGCCGCGGCTCGGCCACCATCACGCGTCGGCCGAGGGCCAGCTCCTCGCGGGTGACGCTCTTGGCCTCGAGGACGTGGGCGGAGAGCACGATGAGGTCCTCGACGAGGTCGCCGTGCGGGCCGCCGGCGACGAAGGTCGCGAAGACCTCGTCGTCGAGGTCGGGGTCGGGGCCGAGGACGGCGTCGACCTTGCTGGGGTAGTAGTTGAAGAGCGTGCGCCGCGAGACGTCGACGGCCTCGGCGAGGTCGTCCATCGTGAAACCGTCGAGACCGCGGTCGTCGGTCAGCCGCTGCGCGGTCAGCGTGATGCGGTGGAGCATGCGCTGACGACGCTCCGCGCGACCTCGCTTCTCTGCACTCTCATCCACAGAGTGCATTCTTGCACTCTGTCCAAACGAGTGCAAAACAGCTGGGCGACCGTCGCGCGACCGCGCGGGGTCGACGTACGGCGCGACGCGCCTCAGGAACCGTTCGTGACGGCCTTGCGACGTCCACCCGGGATGCGGTTGGCCAGCTCGCCGAGCGGGCCGACCGTGCCGGACAGGGTGGTCACCGAGTCGTGCAGCTGGGGGAGCACCTCGACGAGCTCGAGAAGCCGCGGGTGCACCTTCTCCAGGATGGGGCCGAGCGCGACCAGCTGGTCGAGGGTGCCGCCGTGGGCGACGAGCTTCTCGACGAAGCCGCGGTCCTCGAGCAGCCGGTCGAGCAGCCCGCCCTCGGCCAGCACGGTGTCGAGCGCGCCGCCGGGGCGCGTGATGCGGTCGAGGGCGCCGTCGTCGGTGACCAGACGTTCCAGAGGGCCGTCCTCCACCAGCAGTCGGTCGAGCACGCCCCCCGGCGCGAGCAGCCGGTCGAGCGGGCCGTTCGGGGCGAGGAAGCGGTCGGCCGCACCGTTCTCGCTGAGGATGCGACCGAGCGGTCCGTCCTCGGCCAGCAACCGGTCGAGGAACCCGCCCGGCGCCAACGCCTTGCCGAAGGGTCGGTCGGTCCCGGCCGCCCGCGAGATGGCCGCGATGCGCCCCAGCGGGCTCTGCGGGTCGCGGCTCATGGCGTCGAGCTTGCCGATCATGCCGTCCTCGCCCAGCAGGGCCGACAGCTGGTCGAGGTAGCCCCCGCGCCGCCGCATCGCCCCCTGCGGCGCCATCAGCTCACCCGCGGCCAGCGTGATGTTGACCCCGGCCACGGCCAGCTGGCCCGGCAGGGCGGCAAGCGTCGTGGCGCGCTGGAGCAGGAGGGACGTGTCAGGCCGTGCGAGGGCACGGTCGAGCGGGGAAGGAGCCATGGAGGAAGCCTAGGTGTGCGCCGGGGACCTCCGGGCCTCTTCCATGACGAGTCCGCGTCGATCGGCATCCAGGCCTACAAGCTGCTGCTCACCTGCGCGCGTCCCGCGTCCCGCTCGCGCGACCGGGCCTGAGCGCCGGTCTACTCCTCGACGGGCTCGGGGACCACCGCGACCGTGCAGCGGGCGTGCTCGACGACGACCCGGCTGGTCGACAGGTGGGCCAGGCGACCCAGCGTCGACCGGCGGTGCGAGCCGACGACGATCAGCCCTACGTGGTCGGAGAGCTCGACGAGGTGGTCCGCGGCCGACCTCGGCACGCCGTCGAGGGTGACGTCGACGTCGGGGTACTTCTCGGCCAGTCCCGCGACCGCCTCAGCCAGGGTGCGCCCCACCGCCTCCGGCTCGCCGGGGGCGAGGTCGACGGCGTCGTCGTTGGTGTGCCACGGGATCGGGTCGTAGCAGTGGGCCACCGTCAGCGGCACGCCGCGCCGCGACGCCGCCTCGTAGGCGTAGGCGAGGGCCTGGGTGGAGGCGTGCCCGCCGTCGGTGCCGACCGCGACGCGCCGCTTCTCACCGTCGAGCGAGGGGCGCACGACGAGCAGTGGGCTGTGGGCGTGCCGCGCCAACCAGGCGCTGATGGAGCCCAGCAGCAACCGCTTGAGGGCGCCGTGGCCGCGCGAGCCGACCACCAGCAGGGCGGCGCTGCGGGAGAGGTCCTCGAGAACCTGCCGGGCGTCCCCGCTGGCCAGCTCGTCGGTGACCTGCAGCGTCGGGTGCTCCTCGCGGACCCGGGCGACCGCGGCGGCCAGCACGCTCACGGCGTACTCCTGGACAGAGTCGGCCAGCTCGGTGGCGGTGAGGGGGTAGGCCCCGGCCGGGTAGCCGGTCGGGTACGACGCCCAGGTGTGCACGACGTGAAGGGGACGGTGGGACAGGAGTGCCTCGGAGACCGCGGTGTCGAGGGCGCGACGACCGCCGTCGGAGTCATCGATGCCGACGACGACGGCGCCGGGCGAAGGTGTGGTTGTCATGCCTTCATCGTGCGCCGCCGAGCCACGGTGAGGCAGGTCCGGAAGTCAACGACCTCAGGGCCGACCGGCCCTGCCCCGCATGCCCTCCGGAAGGTCAGACGTGCCGCGGTCAGTCGTTGGTGGGGATGTCCGGCGGGGTGCGCTGGTAGCGGACCGGGACGCCTTGGTAGCAGTCGGGCTCCTGGGTCAGCGGGCTCTCGTTGCCGGTGCTGACGAAGAGGACCCAGCCGCCGCCGATCTGCGTCGGGCCCACGCCCTTGAGGCTGCCTTGGCCGTCCTCCTGCAGGAACTCGTCGAGGAAGGCGCGGGTGGCCTGCTGCGCCTTCTCCTCGCTCTGCGGCTCGCACTTCGCGGCGGGGCCGGCCTGTTGCGCGGTCTTCCGGGCCTCGCGCCGCTCCTCGCTGCCGTCTCCCTGGAGGGCGAGGAATCCGCCGACCAGCAGCACGCCGACCGCGAGCACGGCGACGACGGCGGTGACGGTCGACTTCACGAAGAACCTCCAGAGGTGTCCGCCCGGTGAGGCGGACTCTCACTGTAGGCAGTTGCCGCCCGCACAGGTCAGGAACGGCGCTTGCGGTCCCGGGCGATCTCGCGACCGAACACCTCGTCGACCCGCTCGGCCATGACCATCTCGAAGGCGGCCACGAGCGCCTCGGTGGCCAGGTTGCGCACCATCTCGAGCGCGTCCTGCACGCCGGGCCACTCCTCGGCCGGCTGGCCCCGGTCGACGAACGGCGCCCAGACGCGCTCGACGTACAGGTCCAGGTAGGTGCTGGCGACGCCGTCGGCGTGGCGCCGCAGCTTCTCGACCACGCGCAGGGCCTCGTCGGCGGTGAGCCCGAGGGCGTGCACGGCGTGCTCGCCGGCGTCGACGAGGCGGGTGGAGAGCACCTCGAACTGGTCGTCGCCGACCGACCGGATGATGCCGAGCTTCTCGGCGCGGCCCAGCACGCTGCGCTCCTCGGACTCGCCGACGCCGAAGCGCTGGCGGAGGTCCGCGACCGTGGCCATGGTGCCGGGGGCGTCGCCGAACAGCCCGGCCACCGTGCGGCTGAAGCGCAGCAGGTCGGCGTCGGAGCGACCGGCGTTGTCGAGCATCCGGGCGATCGAGTCGAGCTTGAGGCCCTCGCTCTGGAGGTCCTTGATGAGCTCGATGCGCGCGACGTGGCGCTCGTCGTACCAGCCGGTGCGGCCGCGGACCTCGGGCGGGGGGAGGAGCTTGCGGGACTGGTAGGCCCGGATCGAGCGGACCGTCATGCCGGTCCGGCGGGAGAGCTCCTCGATGACGAAGGAGTCCTCCTGACCGGAGCCGGTCTCGGGGTCGGACGCGCTGCTCATGTGACCAGTATGACACTTGTGACTGTGACATCGTTTGGTGTTACATGGCGGGATGAACATGTCGGTTCAGCTTCTGTCCTCCGCCGGGGTCGCCGACGTCACGCGTCCCGCCGGACCCGCCCCGCTCGACCAGGTCGTGGGGGCCACCGGGGTCGTCGTCGTGGCGTCCCTGGCCCTCGGCGTCCTCCTGCTGGCCCACCGCACCGGCCGCACCACGCTCCTGGAGCGGCTGGTCGCCCGGGCCGAGCGCACTCCCGGCCTGACCGGCGCGGCCGGCTGGGCGACGATCCCGCTGATGACCGCGATGGTCTCGCTGATCACCGCCCTGATCGGCATGTACTGGGACATCGCCCTGCACATCGGCGTCGGTCGCGACGAGGGGCCGCTGGCCAACCCGGCGCACTACCCGATCCTCATCGGGCTCTTCGGGCTGTCCGCCTCGGGCGCGCTGGCCTGCGCGCTGCCGCGCCGCGACGAGGCCGGTCCCGCCGCAGTCCGCGTCACGAGCACCTGGTCGATGCCGGTGGGTGGCCTGCTGATCCTGGCCGCCGGGTCCTACGCGCTGCTCGGCTTCCCCCTCGACGACGTGTGGCACCGGCTCTTCGGCCAGGACGTCACGCTGTGGGGCCCGACCCACCTCATGCTCATCGGCGGCGCCGGGCTGTCCCTGGTCGGGATGGCGATCCTGCACCAGGAGGGCGCCAGGGCGATGAGCCCCGACACCGTGACCGCTCCGGTGCCGTCACTGCTGCGCCGCATCGGCGTCATGGGCGGGATGCTCATCGGCCTGTCGGTCTTCCAGGCCGAGTTCGACTTCGGCGTCCCGCAGTTCCGCCTGGTCCTCCAGCCGCTGCTCATCGCGGTCGCCGCGGCGCTGACCCTCGTCGCCGCCCGGATGTGGATCGGCCGCGGGGGAGCAGTGGCCGCGGTCGGCTTCTACATGCTCGTGCGAGGCGGCGTGAGCGTGCTGGTCGGGCCCGGCCTCGGCGAGCTGTTCGCGGCCGTCCCGCTCTACGTCGGCGAGGCGCTGGCCGTCGAGGTCGCCGCCCTGCTGCTGGTACGCCGCCGCCCGCTGGCCTTCGGCGCCGTCGCCGGGCTGCTGGTCGGCACCGTCGGGTTCGCCACCGAGTTCTGGTGGACCCAGCTGGTCTTCCCGCTGCCCTGGACCACCGACATCCTCGTCGAGGGCGTCGCGCTGGCCGTCGTCGGCGGCGTCGCCGGCGGTCTCCTCGGCACGCTGCTCACCCTCGGGCTGCACCAGCGGCTGCCCTCGCCGCGCCTGGCGGCCGGCGTCTTCGCGCTGTCGGTGCTGGCGATCAGCGCCGCGACGTACGACGGCCTGCGCACCGACGTGCCCGAGGACCTGACGGTGACACCGGACCTCGAGCCCACGTCGGTCGAGACCGACACCGTCGCGGCCGAGCACGTCACCGGAACCGTCCGCTTCAACCGGCCGCCCGTCGACGGCGAGGCCGCCTGGGTGACCGTCACCGCCTGGCAGGGCGAGGGCTCCGGCACGGTGCCCCGAGCCAACGGGCTCCACGTCGAGCCGCTCGAGCGCGTCTCGGCCACGGAGTACCGCCTCACCGAGCCCGCCCCGGTCGGCGGCACCTGGAAGACGATGGTGCGCCTGCACGACGGTCGCACCCTGACCGCCGCCCCGCTGTTCCTGCCGGCCGACGCGGCCATCGACGCCCCCGAGGTGCCGGCCACGGCCGGTGAGACCCGGGCCTTCGCCGAGGAGCACCTGCTGCTCCAGCGCGAGCGCAAGGACGGCGTCGCCGGCTGGATCTGGGGCGTCGCCGGGCTCGTCGTGCTCACCTGCTCCGGTGCCCTGGTGCTGGCCCTGGGCTGGGGCGTCAACCGCTACGCGCGCTCGGGCGTCGCGACGCGTCGCCGTGATCGCGAGCGGGTCCCGGCGTGACGCCGGTCCTGCTGCACATGGGCAGCCTGCACGCGATCGAGCTCGTGCTCTTCATCGCTCTCGCGCTCGGGCCCTTCGTCGGGCTCGGTGTCGTGATCGTCGTCGCCCGTCGGCGCGACGCCGGGGCCGAACCGGCGCGCGATCGGTCGCCGGTCGATCGCGTCGAGACCTGATCCACCCAGCCAACGAAGGAGAACCACCATGCTGAACAACCTCTCGGGGATCGCCCAGGTGCAGGACGCCCTGGAGACCACCAACCAGCTGCTGGCCGAGGTGCTGGCCGAGCTCAGGAAGACCAACGACGAGCGCCTCGCGCGCCTCATCGAGGTCACCGAGACCACTCCCTGATGCTGCCGGTTTCCCAAGGTATGTCGGCGAACTGGCGCTCCCCATGGCGTCCGGAGCATGGGGAGTGCCAGTTCGTCGTGGGGAGTGGGGGCTGACGGAGCCCCGAGCCCTCGCCGGCCTCAGGGCTTGAGCAGGATCTTGACCGCCCCGTCCTGCTTCTTCTGGAAGATCTCGTAGGCGTGCGGCGCCTCGTCGAGAGCGAGCTCGTGAGTGGCGAAGGTGTCCACACCGAGCGGGTCCTCGTCGGTGAGCAGGGGCAGGATGTCGTCGGCCCACCGCTTCACGTTGGCCTGGCCCATGCGCATCGTGACCTGCTTGTCGAACATCGTCACCAGCGGCATCGGGTCCGCGGCGCCGCCGTAGACGCCGGACAGCGAAATGGTGCCGCCGCGACGTACGGCGTCGATGGAGGCGTAGACCGCCGCCAGCCGGTCGACACCGGCCTTCTTCATCATCGGCGCCGCCACGGCGTCGGGCAGGAAGCTGACGACGTTCTGCAGGAACGTGGCGGCCGGCGACCCGTGGGCCTCCATGCCGACGGCGTCGAGGACCGAGTCGCTGCCGCGTCCGTCGGTCAGGTTGCGGATGTGCTCCCCGACGTCGTCGTGCTCGCGCAGGTCGACGGTCTCGATGCCGCGGGCGCGGAGCCGCTCGAGGCGTTCGGGCACGAGGTCGACGCCGATGACACGGTGACCGAGGTGCGTGGCGATCCGGGAGGCCATGTCGCCGATCGGCCCCAGGCCCATCACCGTCAGGGTGCCGCCCTCGGGCACGTCGGCGTACTGAACGCCCTGCCACGCGGTCGGGAGCACGTCGGAGAGGTAGACGAAGCGGGAGTCGTCGGGGCCCTCGGGCACCTTGACGTGCGTGAAGTCGGCGTGCGGCACGCGAAGGTACTCCGCCTGACCGCCGGACACTGCGCCGTACAGCGAGGAGAAGCCGAAGAGCGCGGCGCCGGTGCCCTGCTCGCGGACCTGGGTGGTCTCGCACTGGGTCGGGAGCCCGCGCTCGCACATCCAGCAGCTGCCGCAGGCGATCTGGAACGGGATGACGACGCGGTCGCCGACCGTGAGGTTGCGGACCTCGCTGCCGACCTCGACCACGGTGCCCATCGGCTCGTGGCCGAGGATGTCGCCGGGCGTCATGAACGCGCCGAGCGTCTCGTAGAGGTGCAGGTCGGAGCCGCAGATGTTCGTGGTCGAGACCTTGATGATCGCGTCGGTGGGGTGCTGGACGTGCGGGTCGGGGACGGTGTCGACCGAGACGCTGCGCTTGCCTTGCCAGGTGACTGCCTTCATGGCGGTGCCTTCCGAGTGGGGGTCGTCGCTCGCGGGGCGGCCGTGCGGCCACCCGGCGGCTGCAACGGGTCGGGGAAGGGTGCCCACCCCAGACCCGGGTTAATACGCCCGTAGGGGTGGGCGCCCGGTCGGACGGGTAGGAGGTGTCCATGCGCGTTGCGATGCTCGGCACCGGAATCATGGGGGCGGCCATGGCCCGCTCCCTCGCCCGTGAGGGACACGAGGTGGTGGCCTGGAACCGTACGCCGGAGCGCGCCCGCGGTCTGGGCGACGGCGTCACCCCCGCGGCGACCGTGACCGAGGCGGTGACCGGGGCCGACGCTGTCGTGACCATGCTGTTCGACGCCGACTCGATCCTCGACGTCACTGCCGACGTCGCCCTGGCCCTCGAGCCGGCTGCGGTGTGGCTCCAGTGCAGCACCGTCGGTCCCGACGGCATGCGGCGCATCGCCGAGGCGGGGGAGCCGGTGCGCGCGCGGATCCTCGACGCCCCGGTCCTCGGCACCCGCAAGCCCGCCGAGGACGGCGCCCTCGTGGTGCTGGTGGCGGGGGCGCAGGTGGCGCGGGAGACCGCCGGGCCGGTCCTGGACGCGGTCGGGTCCCGTGTCGTGACGGTCGGTGAGGACGTCGGCTCGGCCAGCGCGCTCAAGCTCGCCTGCAACTCCTGGGTCGCCACCATCAACGCCGCCACCGGGCAGGCGCTCGCGCTGGCCGAGGCCCAGGGCGTCGACCCCGCACTGTTCCTCGAGGCCATCGCGGGCGGTCCGGTCGACACGCCGTACGCCCAGCTCAAGGGGGCGGCCATGCAGTCGCGGGACTGGGACACCCCGGCCTTCGCCGTCGACGGGGTCCGCAAGGACGTGGGCCTCATGATCGACGCCGCCGGGTCGGCGGGCGTCCCCAACGGGTTGCTCACCGCACTGCTCGGGTTCTACGACTCCGCCTCCGAGCGTGGTCACGGATCGTCCGACATGGCCGCCGTGCGGGCGGCCTTCGACGTTACGACGTGAGCCGCGTCGCACCTCAGGCGTGACCACCGTCATGGCTGCGGCCGGATTCAGGCGCGAACCTCGCGGGGATCGTCTGGAGTGACTGGAAACGCAACGTTCCTTTGTTTGTCTTCGCCTAGCCCGGGTGAGAGTGTTGACATGCGCCCGTTGCAGTCCGGTCGTGTGGCTATCAGGGGGACCTGAGGAGATCTGGAGAGCCGCACCGGAGCAACGCCAGCGCTCGTGGGCCAGGGCAAGGACGCCCGGCCGCGCGACCACTCCGGGCCCCGCACCGCCGCGCCCTGCCTCGCCGCCCTCGCCTTCTCTTCCCTTCCTTCCGCGCCGTCGTCGTGGTGACTGACCGCCGTCCACCTTCTTCGAGGAGAGCCGTGACCGACCTCCTGCCCGATCAACGAGCCGTGCCCGGTTCGACCGAGCAATCCACCCACCCGTCCGTGCCACCGGTGAACTCCGCCGGCACGCCGCTGCCGCCGTACGCGACGGTGCTGCTGACCCGCCCCGGCTGCGTGAGCGAGGAGTCCCTCGCCGCGCTGCGCCGTGAGGGCCTGGCTGTCGCGGCTCCCGAGACCGACGAGGACCCGCTCGCGGCCTTCTCCCGGCTCAGCCCCGACGTCGTCGTCGGCAGCGTGTGCGACGACGACTCCGACTTCGCCGTGCTCGGCCGGCTGCGGGACGAGCACTCCGGGCGCAGCGTGCCGGTCGTGCTCATCACCTCGGGCGCCGAGCACCAGACACTCACCGGGCTCGAGCTGGGCGCCGATGACTGCGTGCCGTCCACCGCCTCGGGCACCGAGCTTGCCGCCCGCATCCGCACCAAGATCGCCCGCGTCCCCGTGCCGGCGGGCCTCGTCACCCGTGACCTGCGCACCGGTCTCCTCGTCGAGCAGACCCTGGTGGAGGAGGCCGGCCGCGAGCTGGACCGAGGCCGCCGCGTCGGCCGCGAGGGCGCCCTCGGCGTCGTCGGCATCCAGGAGATGTCGCGGCTGACCGACCGCTTCGGCGCCGGTGTCGCCTCCCAGATCTTCACCCAGGTCGCCGAGCGCATCGGCGGCACCGAGCCGCTGCAGCGCCTCGGCCTCGACCGTGGCGGCCGGCTGCTCCTGCTGCTGCCGGAGACCGGCGCGGACGAGGTCCACCGCACGTTGAGCGCGGTGGCCGCCACCATCGCCTCCGAGCGGTTCACCCTGGCCGGGGGCGACACCGTGCGCCTCACGCCGGTCACCGGCTGGGTGCCCTTCGCCCTGGCCGACGACCGCGAGCAGCTGCACGGCCGAGCGGTCACCGCGATGCGGGCCGCGGCCGACAACCTCGACCTGCAGCCGGTCCGCTGGCAGCCGTCCTTCGAGCAGACCGGGGCCGCGCGTCGCGAGCGTCCGCTGTGGGACCGCGTCGTCGACCACTCCCGGGTGCCGCTGCAGTTCCTGGCCACCCTCGTGATCGGGGTCGGACTGCCGTTCCTGGCCTACCTCGGGCTCGCCGCCGTCGGCTTCGACATCTCCGGTGTCGCCTACTGGGTGGTGATGGCGGCGCTGCTGATCACCGCCGCGACGATCTGGATCGAGGGCCTCTACGCCCTCGACCCCAAGCGCCCGCCGGACGAACCGGCGTCGGCGGCCCCGCCGGCCACCGCGCTGATCGCGGCCTACCTGCCGAACGAGGCGGCCACGATCATGGACACCGTCGAGGCGTTCCGCCGCATCGACTACGACAACGACCTGCAGATCCTCGTCGCCTACAACACCCCGCACCCGCTCGCGGTCGAGGAGGAGCTGGCCGACATGGCCCGCCTCGACCCGCGCGTGGTGCTGCTGAAGGTGCCCAACAGCACCTCCAAGGCCCAGAACGTCAACGCGGCGCTGAGCCACGTGACAGGCGAGTTCGTCGGCATGTTCGACGCCGACCACCACCCGGAGCCCGACTCCTTCAACCGCGCCTGGCGCTGGCTCTCGCACGGCGCCGACGTCGTCCAGGGGCACTGCGTCATCCGCAACGGCGACGCGTCGCTGATCGCACGCACCGTGGCGGTCGAGTTCGAGGCGATCTACGCCGTCAGCCACCCCGGGCGTACGGCGATGCACGGGTTCGGCGTGTTCGGCGGCTCCAACGGCTACTGGCGCACCAGCCTGCTGGCCCGGACCCGCATGCGCGGATCGATGCTGACCGAGGACATCGACTCCACGCTGCGTGTGCTGGCCGACGGCCACCGCATCGAGTCCGACCCGGGCCTGATCTCCTACGAGCTGGCCCCGACCAACGTCAACGCCCTGTGGAAGCAGCGGGCGCGGTGGGCGCAGGGCTGGTTCCAGGTCTCCCGCAAGCACCTCCGCCTGGCCTTCACCTCCTCGAAGCTGGGCCGCCGGCAGAAGGCCGGGCTCGCCTTCCTGCTCGGGTGGCGCGAGATCTACCCCTGGCTGTCGCTGCAGATGTTCCCGGTGCTGGCCTTCACCGCCTACCGCGAGGGCGGGCTCGACGAGCTCAACTGGCTCGCCCCCGCGCTGGTGCTGGCCACGCTGTTCACCGTGACGGTGGGCCCGCTGCAGACCGTCTTCGCCTACCGCCTCGCGGTGCCGCAGCTGCGGGAGCGCAAGGCGTGGTTCTGGAGCTACCTGCTGGTCTCCTCGGTCGTCTACACCGAGTGGAAGAACGTCGTCGCCCGCATCGCCCAGATCAAGGAGCTCGTCGGCGAGGCCCACTGGAACGTCACCCCTCGCACCGCCGACGACGGAGAGGAGACCGCATGACCACGCTGCAGTCACCCCCGAAGAACCCCACGCCGAACCCGGTCACCACCGCAGGCGGGCCGCCCGAGGGCGCTCCCCGCCAGGCCCGCTCACGCGAGCTGGAGGGCTACCGCGGCCTTGCCGCGCTGACGATCGTGGCCTTCCACGTCATCCAGTACGCCGCCCAGAGCGGCGCCGAGCTGCCCTTCGTCGTGGAGGCGTTCGCCCGGTTCGAGACCGTCGACGTGCTGTTCCTGATGTCGGCGTACCTCCTGACGCTGTCCTACGCCCGCGCGGCGCTCGACGGCACCTCGCTGCTGCCGGCGCGCGAGTTCCTGTTCCGACGGGCGGTGCGGATCGTGCCGCTCTACTGGATCGCGGTGACCACGGTGTGGGCGCTGCGCAACCCGGCGCTGCCGGGGGACTGGCGCGACCTGGTGGAGCACCTGCTGTTCGTGCAGGTCTTCGACCGGGAGCGGATCTTCTACACCCTCGGCCCGACGTGGTCGATGAGCCTCGAGGTCATGTTCTACCTCTCGCTCGTCGTGCTCGGAGCGCTCGGGGTGAGGGCGTGCCGCGGCATCGAGTCGCGCCGCCGTCGGGTGGCGCTGCTGCTGGCCGGCACGCTGACGCTGTCCGTCATCCCCGTGGTGTGGAACAGCGTGGCCTTCCTCGTCGCGGACATCCCCTTCGACAACTGGCCGGTGTACTTCGGCCCGCAGGCCCGCTTCGGTGCCTTCGCGGCCGGCATGACGCTGGCCGTGATCGTGGCCGCGCGTCACAACGCCCCGCTGTTCTCCGGGGTGTGGCCGACCGTGCTGCGGATCGTCGGTCTCGGGATCGTCGGGTACGCCGCAGCCGTGACCGAGGAGGACAGCCTGGGGCAGGTGCTGTTCCACGACATCGCCGCCGTCGGCTGGTTCGTGTTCCTCGCCAGCACCGTGCTGGCCGTGGGCGGTCAACGCTGGTCTGCTTTCTTGTCAGCGCGACCACTGGTCTGGCTGGGACTGATCAGCTACAGCACCTACATGTGGCACGAGCCGATCATGATGCTGCTCGAGGACCTCGGGGTCGTCGACCGGACCGCCGCGGGCCTGCCGTGGGCGATCCTCGTGGTGGTGCTGGCGTCGGTCCTCGCCGGCTGGGCGAGCTTCCACGTCATCGAGAAGCCGACGTCCAAGCTGCGCTCCATGAGCAGCCGCTCCGGCGAGAAGCGCGACTACTACCCCGAGCTCTCGTCCCGCTGAGGTGCCTGGGGGCGCTGTCGGTTTCCCAAGGTATGCAGGCGAACTGGCACTCCCCATGGCGTCCGGAGCGTGGGGAGTGCCGGTCTGCCATGGGGGGCTCGTGCGTCCGGTGGTCTCGACAGGCGCTGTCCTGACGGGCGACCCTGAAGCATGGCGTACGACGAAACCCTGGCCGCTCGGGTCCGTGACGAGCTCGCCGGTGAGCCCGGAATGACTGAGAAGCGCATGTTCGGCGGGCTGGCGTTCCTGCTCGACCGGCACATGGCCGTGGCCGTCAGCGGCCAGGGCGGCCTCATGGCGCGGGTGCCGCCGGACCGGACCGACGAGCTGGCGGCCCGGCCGGGCGCGGCGCCGATGGAGATGAAGGGGCGGGCGATGTCCGGCTGGCTCCGCGTCGACGCCGGTCACCTCGCCGACGACGCCGTACTGGCCGAGTGGGTCTCCATCGGGCGCGCCTTCGTCCGCACGCTGCCGCCCAAGCCCTGAAGTCTCGCGCCGTCCCGGGCCAGATGCGTGGGAAAAGCACCCTCGGTGGGGGCAGATGCGTGGGAAGAGCACCCTCCCGGGCGCTCCAGGGGTGCTTTTCCCACGCATCTGCGGCGGGGGGAGGCGTGTGCCAGCCGGGTCAGGCGGGTGGGAGGGCGGCGAGCGCCTCGACTCGACCAGCTGGCCGGGGGACCCGAGGCGGCGACGAGGTCGGTCATCACGCCCGCAGCCCGCCCGGCCACGGCACCGATCGCGACGACGTCGCCGGCCTGGTCGAGCGGACAGGCACCCGCGGTGAAGACGAGGCTGCCCGGCGCTGTCACCGCGGCGTAGGCGTAGGGCACGTTGGCGTCCAACGCCTCCGCGCGGACCAGGGACACGCTGCCCATGCTCGTCACCTCCCGGGGCTGTCGGTTTCCCAAGGTATGCCGGCAAACCGGCACTCCCCACGGCGTCCGGGCCGTGGGAAGCGCCAGGATGCCATGGGGAGCGTGCCCCCGGAAGCCTCGTCAGAGCCGGGTCCCCACCGTCAACAGGTACTCCTTGGAGAACCGTGCCGCCCCCGGCGTACCGGTGTCCCACTCGTCGCAGAAGGCGTCGAGGTCGGCGTCGAACGCGGCCTCGCGTCCCTCCTTCTCCGCGTTGGCGCGCACCGCCCGCGTCGGCCCGTAGTAGGCCTTGAAGTGCTCGCCGTAGTCGCGAGCCCGGGGGAACGCGGTGATCTCGAGCTCGTCCTTGGTCACCGAGTCGAGGCGCACCCGCCCGCCGAGCAGCCCGCGCAGGTGCTCCTCGCTGCCCCACAGCGGCGGCGGAAGCACACCGGTCGGCGGCGAGGGCGCGTAGGGCTTCATCGTCGCGAAGAGTGCACCGATCATCCCCTCCGGCGTCCAGCTCATCAGCCCGAGCGTGCCGCCGGGCCGCAGCACCCGCACCATCTCGTCGGCCGCCTCCTGGTGGTGGGGCGCGAACATCACCCCGATCGACGACATCACGATGTCGAAGGACCCGTCGGGGAAGGGCAGGTGCTCGGCGTCGGCCGGCACCCAGTCGATGTCGAGACCCTGGGCCTCGGCGCGGGAGCGGCCCGCCTCGAGCAGCTCGGGCGTGAGGTCGCTGGCCGTCACGTGGGCGCCACGCTGGGCAGCGGGGACGGAGGCGTTGCCGGTGCCGGCGGCGACATCGAGGACGCGCGCGCCCTCCGTCACGCCGCACGCCTCGACGAGGCTGGGGCCGAGCGGCAGCAGGAAGGTCTCCACCATCGTGGGGTAGTTGCCCGACGCCCACATCGCCCGGTGGCGGGTCTTGAGCTCTTCGTCGGTGATCGTCGTCATGGTTCCTCCTGGGGAGTGGTCGTTCCTCCACCGTCCTCCCGGGAACGACTTCCCGGCATCGGGAGGACTCCCTATCTGCTCCCTATCGCGCGATACTCCAAGGGATGGCGGCGGTCGAGGACGACCAAGCGACGGGCGCGCGAGCCATGGAGCTGGCCCAGTGGGCCGAGGCGCGTACGGCGTACGAGCGCGTCCTGAGCGCGAACCCGCCGCCACCCGAGGCCGGCCCCGCGCTCGAGGGGCTCGGACAGGCGCTGTGGTTCCTGGGCGAGGTCGCCGACGGGATCGCTGCGCGCGAGCGCGCCTTCGACGAGTACGCCGCAGCGCGGGCGTGCAGCGACGCGGCGCGGGTCGCGGTGTGGGTCTCCCACCAGCACCTGACGGGCGGGCGTACGTCGGCAGCGCGCGGGTGGCTGGCCCGTGCCGAGCGGGCACTGGGACACGTGCCGGAGTGTGCCGGTCACGGCTGGGTGGCGGTCGAGCGGGCCCGCCACGCCACCCGGGTCGAGGAGCAGCTGGACCACTGCGAGCGGGCGTTGGCGGTGGCGCGACGCACCGGCGACGGTGACCTCGAGGTCTTCGCGCTCAGCCTCCTCGGCCGCGCCGAGACGGCCGCGGGCAGGGCCACCGACGGGATGGTCCTGCTGGAGGAGGCGATGGCAGCAGCCACCTCCGGCGCGGTGCGCAACGTGCACACGCTCGCCGAGGCCTACTGCAACCTGGTGATGGCCTGCACCAACGCGGGCGCGTGGGACCGCGCGGCGGAGTGGTGCGAGCACGTCGAGGAGTTCGCGCGCACCCACGAGGCCGCGCCGTTGTGGGGCGCGTGCCGGACCGTGCACGCGGAGGTCCTGCTGGCGCGCGGGCACTGGACGGAGGCCGAGGTGGCGCTGACCGCGGCGTTGGAGACCGCCGGTGAATACATCCCCGAGCTCGGCGCGCCCGCAGTCGCTTCGCTGGCCGAGCTGCGCGTGGCGCAGGGCCGTCTGGACGAGGCGGAACGGCTGCTCGCGGGACGGGAGGAGACACCAGCGGCGTTGCGCTCGCTGGCCCTGCTGCGCATCGCCGACGGCCGGCCCGGCATCGCGGTCGTCCTGCTGACACGTGGCCTGCGGTCCGTCGGCGGTGACATCATGCGGGCGGCGCAGGTGCTGGCCGCGCTGGTCGACGCCCACCTCGCGGTCGGGGACACGGACCGGGCGAGCGCGGCGTCGCTCGACCTGGTGGCGCTGGCGTCGTCGACGGGGATCCATTTGGTGCGGGCGCGTGGGGCGCTGGCTGCGGCGCGGGTCGGGCTGGCTGCGGGGTCAGGGCCCGAGTCGGCCGGGCCGGGCGTGGAGTCCGGGCCCGAGTCGGCGGGGCCGGGCGTGGAGCGCCCCGTGACGGAGCGGCAGGTGACGGAGCGGCCGGTGCCGGGGGTGGGCCCGCGCGCGAAGGCAGTCGAGATCGCCGCGGAGCGGGCCGGCGAGGCGCTGGCGCTGTTCGGGGCCCTGGCCATGCCGTTGGAGGCGGCTCAGGCGCGGTTGGAGCTGGCGCGGTCGCTGGCGGACCGGAGCCCGGAGCTGGCCGCCGAGGAGGCCGCGTCGGCGCTGGCCACGTTCCGCGAGCTGGGGGCGGTGCCGGCCGAGCGGCGGGCCGCCGCGGTGCTGGGGCGGTTGCGAGCGGCGGCGGTTCCGGCGGGGCTCATCCCCACCTCGGGCGGGTCGTCGGCCGTGTCCGGTGCGTCCTCGGGGGCGGCCCGGGCGGCCGGTCTGCTCGGACGGCCCCTGACGGCGCGTGAACGAGAGGTCCTGGAGCTCGTGGCGCAGGGACGCTCCAACGCCTCGATCGCCCGCGAGCTGGTGATCTCGGAGAAGACCGTTGGCCACCACGTCAGCCACATCCTGGCCAAGCTGGGCGCCCGCAACCGGGCCGAGGCGGCGGCCAAGTCGCGCCAGTCGTTCCCCGGCGTGTGAGCGCGGCGCCGTACCAGGGCCACGCCCCAGATACGTGGGAAAAGCACGCCGGTGGTGTCAGGGCACATGCTTTTCCCACGCATCTGGGGCCGAGGAAGCCCAGGGCCCGGTCAGGCGCGCGAGCACCTCAAAGAACCTTGGGGAAAGCACCTTCGGGACCCACTTGAGGGTGCTTTTCCCTAAGTTCTGACCGGCGCCTCGTCGATCGGGCGGACCGAGCCGCGTTATGCCAGCCGCATCATGCCAGGCGCGTCATGCGAACCGCGTCAGGGCAGGCGTGCGAGTACGGCGTCCGCGGCGCGGTCGGCGGCCGCAGGGTCGACGAGGTCGAGGAAGAACGACGGCTCGGCCAGCTCCAGCTCGAGCAGCAACGGACCGTCGTCGCTGGGCAACAGGTCGACGCGGGCGTAGAGCGGAGCCCCGCCCGGAATCGCCTCGACCACGCGAGCGGCTGCGGCGTGCTCCTCCGGAGACGGCTCGCGCGGCGCCATGTCCTCCTCCTTGAAGAGCCCGGTCGCCTCGCCGCTCTCCGCGGTGAGGAGGGCGGCCTTGCGCAGCGCGTGAGAGAAGTGGCCGTCGTAGAAGACCAGCGCGGTCTCGCCGAGCTCGTCGACACCGTGGAGGTAGGGCTGGACCATCGCGGTCCGTCCCGAGGCGACGATGGCCTCCACCCGACGGCGCGATCTGGCGTCGTCACCGGGCGCGACGCGGGTGGTGTCGAGCGAGCCGGCGGACACCGCAGGCTTCACGACGTGCTCGACGTCGGCGTACGGGTTGGCGTCGTCGGCGCTGTCGAGGAAGGCCGTGGGCACGACGGGTACGCCGGCCTCGGCCAGGTCGCGCAAGTAGGTCTTGTCAGTGCTCCAGCGCAGCACGACCAGGGGGTTGTGGAGCTCGGTCACCTCCTCGACGCGGGCCGCCCAGGCGAGGAACTCGTCGCGCCGCTTGGCGTAGTCCCAGGTCGAGCGGACCACGACGACGTCGGCGGCGGCCCAGTCGACGGCCGGGTCGTCCCAGACGGCGGGGCGGGCCTCGACGCGGCCGCCTCCGCGCTCGACGAGGGCGCGCTGGAGGGTGCGGCCGTCGTGGTCGAGGTCGGGCAGCTCGGAACAGGTGGCGATGAGGATGAGGTGGATCACGGGGGTGACGCTAGCGAGACGCTCCGACACCGCGCGTGGCCGGGGCGGAGCGACGTACTCCCCACGGGAACCTGGCACTCCCCATGCTCCGGACGCCATGGGGAGTGCCAGGTTGCCTGCATACCTTGGGAAACCGGCCCCCTCGGGAGGTCACTCCAAGGTGGCGTTGTAGCGGGCCAGCTCGGCGACGAAGCCGGTCAGCTCGTCGTCGGACCAGCCGGAGAGTCGCTCGTCGAGACGCTTGCGGCGGTGGACGGCCATGTCAGCCAGACGGGTGCGGCCTTCGGCGCTGACCGACAGCAGGGTGGCCCGCCCGTCGGCGGGGTCCGGCGTGCGGTCGACCAGGCCGAGGCCGATGAGGTGCTGGACGCCGCGGCTCATCGCGCCCTTGTCGAGGTCCATCGCCTCGGCCACGGCGGACGCCCGCACGGGAGCGTGCTCGTTGATGTGGGAGAGCAGGAAGTACGACGACGGGTGCAGGTCGGGATGCACCAGGCGCGCCCGCTCGCCCACGGCACGGCGTACCCGCCGCAGCAGCACGCCCACCTCCTGCTCCAACCGGTGTACGGCGTCCGCCCGGGCGTCTGCACCAGCATCTTCTTGCTGAACAGGTCGGCCAGCTTGCCCCAGATCTGCGGCGGCGGAGGGTGGGGCTGCGTCACGGGTTCTCTTGCTCACGCCAGTGAGAAAGGTTGCCAACAGCAACTATATTCCCGCAACGTCCGGATCGAAACCGTGGACGTGCCCTTGCGCCTCGCCGCCGAAGGGGGTCACGGTGGCGGATGAGCCGATCCCAGCCGACCCGGAGCACGATCAGCGGCAAGCCCCTCGCGCGCAGCGAGGCCAAGCGCATCGACGCCTGGTGGCGGGCGGCCAACTACCTGTCGGTCGGGCAGATCTACCTGATGGACAACCCGCTGCTGCGCGAGCCGCTGCGGCCCGAGCACGTGAAGCCGCGGCTGCTCGGCCACTGGGGCACGACCCCGGGACTGAACTTCGTCTACGCCCACCTCAACCGGGCGATCATGGCCCGCGACCTGGACATGATGTACGTCATCGGCCCCGGCCACGGCGGCCCCGGGCTCGTCGCCTCGGCCTGGCTCGAGGGCACCTACAGCGAGGTCTACCCGGACATCGGCCGCGACGAGCGACGGGCTGCCGACGGCTGTTCCGCCAGTTCTCCTTCCCCGGCGGGATCCCCAGCCACGTCGCTCCGGAGACGCCCGGCTCGATCCACGAGGGCGGCGAGCTCGGCTACGCCCTCTCCCACGCCTACGGCGCCGCCTTCGACAACCCCGACCTGGTCGTCGCTGCCGTGGTCGGCGACGGCGAGGCCGAGACCGGCCCGCTGGCGACCAGCTGGCACTCCAACAAGTTCGTCGACCCGCGCCGCGACGGCGCGGTGCTGCCGATCCTGCACCTCAACGGCTACAAGATCGCCAACCCGACGGTGCTGGCCCGGATCGCCGAGGACGAGCTGCTCGCGCTGCATGCGCGGCTACGGCCACACGCCGTACGTCGTCGACGGGTCGGACCCGGCCGAGATGCACCAGGCGTTCGCCGCCACGCTCGACCACTGCCTCGACGAGATCGCGCGACATCCAGTCGGAGGCGCGCGGGCAGAGACGCGGGCGGGTCGCCGCACGGCGGCCGTGGCCGATGATCGTGCTGCGCTCACCCAAGGGCTGGACCGGGCCGAAGGAGGTCGACGGGCACCAGGTCGAGGGCTCCTGGCGCTCCCACCAGGTGCCGTTCGCCGACGCGCGCACCGACGCCGGCGCACCGCGAGGTGCTCGAGGACTGGCTGCGCAGCTACCGGCCCGAGGAGCTCTTCGACGACGCCGGTGCGCCGGTGCCGCGAGATCGCGCGACCTGCACCCGGCCGGGGAGCGGCGGATGAGCGCCAACCCGCACGCCAACGGCGGCCTGCTGCTGCGCGACCTGCGGATGCCCGACTTCCGCGACTACGCCGTACAGGTGGACGAGCCGGGCACCGGCGCCGTGGAGTCCACCCGGGTGCTCGGGCGCGTTCCTGCGCGACGTGATGGCGCGCAACATGCGACGACGTTCCGGGTGTTCCGCCCGGACGAGAACAGCTCGAACCGGCTGCAGGACGTCCTGGAGGTGACCGACCGGACCTGGAACGCCGAGACCCTGCCCGACGACGACCACCTCGCCGTGGACGGCCGGGTCATGGAGATCCTCTCCGAGCACACCTGCGAGGGCTGGCTGGAGGGCTACCTGCTGACCGGCCGGCACGGGCTTCTTCTCCTGCTACGAGGCGTTCATCCACGTCATCGACTCGATGTTCAACCAGCACGCCAAGTGGCTGCAGGACCACCAACGGCATCCCGTGGCGGCGACCGGTCGCGTCGCTGAACTACCTGCTGACCTCGCACGTGTGGCGGCAGGACCACAACGGGTTCTCCCACCAGGACCCGGGCTTCATCGACCACGTGGTGAACAAGAAGGCCGACGTCATCCGGGTCTACCTGCCGCCGGACGCGAACACGCTGCTGTCGGTGGCCGACCACTGCCTGCGCAGCCGGCAGTACGTCAACGTGATCGTGGCCGGCAAGCAGCCGGCGCTGCAGTACCTCGACATGGACGAGGCGATCGTCCACTGCACCAAGGGGATCGGCATCTGGGACTGGGCCAGCACCGACGGCGGCGAGGAGCCCGACGTGGTGATCGGCGTGCGCCGGCGACGTGCCGACGATGGAGGCGCTGGCCGCGGTCGAGATCCTGCGCGACGCCTTCCCCGACCTGAGGGTCCGGTTCGTCAACGTCGTCGACCTGATGCGGCTGCAGGACGACACGCGAGCACCCGCACGGGCTGTCCGACGCCGACTTCGACGCGCTGTTCACGACGCGACAAGCCGGTGATCTTCGCCTACCACGGCTACCCGTGGCTGATCCACCGGCTGACCTACCGGCGCACCAACCACGACAACTTCCACGTGCGCGGCTACAAGGAGGAGGGCACCACGACCACGCCGTTCGACATGTCGGTGATGAACCAGATCGACCGGTTCAACCTGGCCATGGACGTCATCGACCGGGTGCCGCGGCTGCAGGCGACGTGCGGGCACGTGCGCGAGCGGCTGAAGAACAAGCTCATCGAGCACCGGCGCTACGTGCGGACCCACGGCGAGGACCTGCCCGAGATCCGGGACTGGCAGTGGGGCTCCGGGACGGGGCCGGAGGTCACCACCGACGACGCGGCCCTCCACACCCCCGAGGGCTAGCCGGTGGGTGGGCCGGGTCCTGCCCCTGGGTGGGCCGGGTTCTGGTCACTCCCCGCACGACTGCCTGCTTGTGGTCGGCGCCTGCAGGTCGGAGGCTCTGGAGGGCGCGGGGAGTGACCAGAAACGAGCCGACCCGCCCGCGCTCCGGCGCGCCGCACCGTGGGCGGGTGTGCGCGCTCACACACCCGTGCCATAACGTGCGGGCAAGAACGCCGCTCGACGGCCCCGGCCGTCGACCCGTCTCGGGGCGGCCCCACGACACACAGGAGTGACATGCGCAAGGACGACCTGATCAAGACCATCGCCGAGTCCGCCGGCATCCAGAACGCCGAGGCCTCCCGCGCCCTCGACGCGATCGTGGAGACCATCTCCTCGGAGCTCGCCAGCGGCGAGAAGGTCCAGATCCCCGGCCTGGGCACGTTCGAGGCCCGCCCGCGCAACGCCCGCGAGGGTCGCAACCCCCAGACCGGCGAGACCATCCAGATCGCCGCGACCACGGTTCCGGGCTTCAAGGCTGCCAAGCAGCTCAAGGACCGCGTCGCCCCCTGATCGACCTCTGTGCGGTGGATCGGAGCCAGCAGTCGGCTCGGATCCACCGCACAAGTGCGTCCGGGGTAGGGCGTTCGAGAGCCCCTTGTCGGGGTACATCCCCACCATGACCTCCCTCTGGCACGCCACCTCGGCCCGCCGCCCCGCCGCTGTCGCCTCCCTCCCCGAGCGCGCTGAGCTCGTCGTGGTGGGAGCCGGCCTCACCGGTCTGACCACGGCGCTGCTCGCCCAGCGCACCGGGATCGACGTACTCCTGCTCGAGAGTCGTCACCTCGGCGCCGCCGCGACCGGCAACACCACGGCCAAGATCAGCCTGCTGCAGGGCACCACGCTGTCGTCGATCCGCGCCCACCACGACGCCGACGCCGTGCGGGCCTACGCGCAGGCCAACGCCGCCGGCCAGCAGCAGGTCCACGAGCTCATGGACGAGCTCGGGGTGGCCTACCAGCGCGAGGCGGCGTACACCTACGTCAACGACGAGAGCAGCCTCAGCACGCTGGAGAAGGAGTACGACGCCGCGACCGACGCCGGTCTGCCGGTGCTCTGGGCCGAGATCGCCGAGCTGCCGTTCCGGACCGGCGGAGCCATCCGGCTCGCCGACCAGCTCCAGATGGACCCGATGGAGCTGCTGGAGGCGCTGCGCCGGGCCTTCGTCGACGCCGGCGGGCGAGTCGCGGAGGGGGTTCGGGTGACCGGGCTCGGTCTGCGCTCCGACACCGTCGAGACGACGTCCGGCACGGTGCGGGCGCCGCACGTCGTGCTGGCGACCGGGGCGCCCATCCTCGACCGCGCCGGGCACTTCACGCGGCTCGTGGCGCAGCGTTCCTACGCCCTGTCCTTCCGCGTGCCGGCGGACAGCGCCGCGGTGCCGGAGAGCATGTACCTCTCGGCCGACTCCCCGAGCCGTTCCCTGCGCTACGCGCCGTACGACGGTGGGCGGCTGCTGCTCGTCGGCGGCAACGGCCACGAGGTCGGCCGGGAGCGTGACACCCAGCGCCGCGTCGACGAGCTCGTGGCGTGGACGGAGAAGCACTGGCCCGGCGCGGAGCTGACCCACCAGTGGTCGGCCCAGGACTACGCGGCCGAGAACCAGCTGCCGATCGTGCAGAAGCTGCCCGGCGGCTCGGACATCCAGGTGGCGACCGGGTTCAACAAGTGGGGGATGAGCAACGGCCCTGCCGCTGCGATCGCGATGGTCGCGCACGTGGCGGGCGAGCCGGAGCCGTCGTGGCGTCGCGAGATGAGCCGTCGGGTGCCGGGGGTGCGTGACCTCGCGGAGGCGACGCGGGCCGGCACCAAGGTCGGCTTTCACGGGGTCCGGGGGTGGGCCGGCGCGCTGGTGTCGTCGGACGACAGCGACCCGGCGCCGGGCGAGGGCCGCGTGCACCGCGACGGCACCTCCGTGGTGGCGACGTCGAACGTGAACGGCAAGGTGTGCTCGGTGTCGGCGGTGTGCCCGCACCTCGGCGGCATCCTGCAGTGGAACGCGGCCGAGACCTCATGGGACTGCCCGCTGCACGGCTCGCGGTTCGCCGCCGACGGCTCCCTGCTCGAGGGCATGGCCACCCGCGACCTGTCGAAGCTCGACTGAAGTCGCTGGTCGATCTCGACAGGCTCGATCCAAGGAGCAGCGAGCGCCGGCGAGCGTCGTCGAGACCTGCAGATCACCCCGGCGAGTGCAGCCACGGCTCCTTGAGGTCGAAGTAGGTCGGCTCGCCGACCGACAGCGACTCCAGCTCCTTCATCATCGCCAGCATCTGGGGCGGTGGCTCCTTGGCCTCGCCCTCGCGCGCCTCCTCCTCGGAGGTGAAGTAGAGCGCCATGGTCCAGGCGTCGCCGTCGTGCTGGACGTTGAGCGAGCCGAGGATGTCGGGGCGGAACTTCTCGAAGTCGACGGAGTCGTCGTTCATGAGCTCGCGCGCCCGCCCGGGGTCGTTCGTCCGGCCCTGCATGACCTGGACGAATCCCGCCGCGTCGGGGTCACCCTGAAGGTCGACGTCGACCTCGGTGCCGTCGTGGAACTCCGGCTCGCCGTCGAAGAGCTTCGCCGTCTCCTCCCACCACGCGCTCTGCTCCGGTCGGCCGCTGTTCTGCTGCGCCGCCTCGAGCGACTCGAAGCGCGCGAGGGCGACGAACGTCCCGTCGTCGGTCACCCCGGTCGTGCTGCCCAGCCACCCGGTGGCGCCGGGCGCCAGATCTTTGCTCCACCTGTCCATCTGCGCGTGCAACGCCGCCGCGTCCGACACCCGCCCCTGGATCACCTGTACGAACATGATGCTTTCCCCTTCCGGCCCTCCCTGCCTGTTGAGGGCGTTTCGACGTTACGCCGGAGCGGGACGGGGTGGCAGGGGCGGAGTTCCCGGATTGGACCGGCTCGGCGACCGTCACACGGCACGTCGAGCTCTTGTGTGGTGGATTCGCAGGTCTATCGCCTGCCGATCCACCACACAATGCGGCCCGTGGGCCTCAGTCGAGCAGGCACTCGACGCGGGTTGCCCACACCGGCGTCGGCGGCAGCTGACCCCGCTCGCGCCCCAGCAGGCCTACCACTACGGCCGCTCCGGGCGGAGGAGCGTCCGGCCAGGGCGTGTAGCCGTCGGTCAGCACCACCACCAGGTCCGGTCGCGGCCGCAACGTAGCAGCCGCCCGGATGCCGACGCGCATGTCGGTGCCACCCCCACCGGCCAGCCGTACGTCGCGCGCCCGGCGGACCCGCGCGGGCTGGGTCGCGGCCACGTCGCACGAGATGACGCTGACCGCCTGGCCGCTCACCCCCAGCGCCCGCAGAGCTCCGTCGACCTCCGCGAGCGCGCGGGCGAGCAGCGTGTCGTCGACCGAGCCGGAGGTGTCGATCACCATCGCCACCGACGGCATCGGCCGCCGGGTCGACGGCAGCACGACGCCCTTGACGGCGCCGGCCCGCCTCGACGGGCGGGCGTAGGTGTACTCGGCGTGCCCGTGGGCCCACCCCGCTGCTCGTCGTACAGCGCCGGCGAGGAGCGGCTCCCACGCGATCGTGGGCTCGAGGATCTGCTTGGCCCAGCGCCCGGCGTCGCCCGGGTCGGTGCCGATGCGGGTGCAGTGCTCGGTGAACTCGATGGCCACACGGCGGCGGATGTGGCGGGCTTCCTCGGGCTCGACCTCGCCGGCGTCGGCGCCGGGCGGCAGCTCATGGTCGCGGCGCAGCCCGTCGCAGCCGCTGCCGCAGCCGGTGGGCGGCCCCTCGAGGTCGCAGAGCTCGTCGTCGAGGGTGGCCGGGAGGCCCGAGATGAGCGCGAAGTACTCCTCGACCGAGCGGCCCGGCGTCATCCCGGTCAGGTAGGGCAGCTCGCTGGCGATCGCGCCGCCGTCGAGGATCTGCCCGACTGTGAGGTCCGCTGCCTCGTGCCACGGCTTGGCGGTGCGGGCGTCGACGTGCTGGTCGCGGGCTCGGTCGGCGTGGTCGAGCAGCAGGTGCCAGGTGACGTGGGCGAGCTCGCCGGCGACGGTGGGCACGTCGCTGGCGGCCAGCCAGCCGGGGTGGACGTAGACGCGCCAGTGCTCGTCGGCGGTCATCGTCTCGACGTCCTCGGTCAGCACGGGGACCAGCGCGTAGAGCGCGTGCGCGAGGTAGGCCAGCCCGGGTGGCACGTCGGGCGAGGCACGTCGGTCGAGCTTGTCGAGACCCGGTGAGTCAGGCTCAGTGATCAGCCACAGCTTGGCGGCCGCCAGCCGGTCGAGCAGAGGAGGGCTCATGCCGCGGGACGGTCCGGCAGCAGCCCGGCCAGCGCGAGGGCGGGCGCGAAGACGGCGATCTGCGGAGGTACGGCGGCGCCGGCCGGTCGCAGTCCGTCCCGGACCAGCGCGCGGACGACGGGCACGGCGGGGTCGACGCCGACCGCCTCGGCGGCGCGGGCGCAGAGCAGCACGGCGTTGGTCCACCGCTGCGGAGCGTTGTCGCGGACGACGGCGCCGAGGACGGCCTGGAGGCTGACGTGGACGCGGTCGGCGCGCAGGCCGGAGAAGTCGTACGCCGTGGGGTCGGCCAGCAGCGCCTCGGGGTCGACGAGGTCCTGGGCGGCGACCCAGGCGAGGTACTCGTGCGCCACTGCGTCCCCCAGACACCCGGCCGCCAGGAGGCGTCGGACGGTGGCGTGGGTGCCGAGCGCCTTGGCGAGACCGAGCAGGCGTGCGGCGTACTCCCAGGTGCGAGGAGTGGGGAACGCGCGGCCGCGGCCGGCGGCGTCCTTGGGGATGACGCTGAGCTGGGACTCCCGGGTGCGCAGGAACCCGGCGACGAGCGTCTTCTCGCGGGCGACGGCCTCGGCGCTGTCGGTGGCGTCGAAGACCGGCATCGCCGGCCAGGACCCGGTCACCATCGACTCGGCGTACACCTCCAGCGGCATGCCCCAGTCGAGGTGGACGAAGCGCGACGCCGTGGGGGAGGCCAGCTCCCAGCCGGCGGCGGCGACGTCGGCCGGGTTGGCGGCGGCGACGAAGGAGACGGTCTCGGGCAGCTGCAGCGACCCGACCTCGTAGTGGGTGAGCGGGCGCAGCGCCGCGGCCTGGAGCGCGGGGGAGGCGGTGCTGAACTCGTCGAAGAACGCGATGGCCGGCCCCTCGTGGGCGGCGAGCCGCTTGGCCCACTGGGGCGGGGCGAGCGAGACGCCGCCGTCGCCGGTGAGGACGGGCAGCCCGGCGAAGTCGCTGGGCTCGTAGTGGCTGACGATGAGGGTCTCGACGTGCCAGCCGCCCTCGCGCGCTGACTCCACGACCGCGGTCTTGCCCTCGCCGGGGTTGCCCCAGAGCAGGACGGGGATGCGGGCGCTGACGCAGACCCCCAGGGCGGTCAGCGCGTGCTCGTAGTCGTTCCGCGTGCGGATGGCCATGCGTCTCCTCGGTGGTGGTTGGTCGAGCTCTTGCGGTCAGGGTCCGAGCGGCAGCGAGTCGTCCAGGAGCACCGCCGCCTCGGCGGGCGTCCGCACCCCCAGCCGCAGCAGGCTGAGCGCCGTCGCCCGCGTCCCGGCCACGGCCAGCACCAGCCCGATCTGCGTGCGGGTCGGGTCCGGCCGCAGCCCACGTACGTCGTGCTCGAGCAGGTCGACCGCGCCGCCGCTCGGCACGATCCAGGCATCGGGCGCGGCCTCCTCGAGCGCGGCCAGGTCGCCGGGCCCGGGAATGCAGTCGGCGGCGTGCCAGGCAGCCAGGGTGGCGGCGGCGTTGCGCAGGGACCGCCCGGTCAGCTCGGCGTACGCCTCCGCGTCCTCGGCGGTGTAGCCGGCCGTCATCAGCCGCTGCACGTCGCGCACCGACAGCCCGATCGCCAGCCACTGCAGCCGCGACTCGGGGTGGTGACGGTCGAGGTCGCACTCGGTCCACGCGGCCCAGGTCAGGACGTCGGGGTCCTGCCGCTCGCGGGCGACGGCGGCGAGCCAGTCGAGGTCGGGCAGGAGGTACGCCGCGCTGAGGTAGAGCGCGACCGGCAGCGCCGGCCCGTCGGGCCAGATGTGGGCGTGGACGTGCTCGACGAACTCCAGCGGCACGCCGGCGTCCCACAGGTCGGCGACGCCGCCGACCTCGTGGACCATCGGGTGCTGCCGGGGCCTGGTCGTGTCGGGGTCGACGTGGGCCTGGCCGACGGCGTCGTACAGGCGGCCGAGGGTGCGCTTGTCGGCGCGGGTGGCGCCGACCCAGTGGTCGAGCGTGCGCTCGTGGCGGGCGGCGTCGGCGGGGGTGCGGAAGGCGTGGTCGTGGCAGCGGGTGCAGGTGCGGCGGCTGAGGATCCAGCGGCTGCGGTCGGTACGTCGCACGCCGGCGAGTCGGCGCCGGGCCGAGAGCTGGACGAGCTCGTGGAGGGCCGGTACGACGACGTCGTTGAGGTTGATGCAGGAGAGGGTGCCGCCGAAGGCCGCGAGGATGCGCTCGGCGTCGAGGTCGTGCGGGGTGGTCAGCGACCAGTCGACGGCAAGGGTGACGTCGTGTTTCGCGCCGCGGCCACGCGTGCCCGCGCGGCAGGTGACCTGGGTCGTCAGTGGGCCGGCCGGGCTCGGCGGGAGGTCGCCGAGGGGGGACGTCCACGCTCCCACCGGCCACCTCCTCTTCGAACATCTGAGCGAAGAGGACTATCAAGGCGGCTCGGCGTGCCGCAAGGGGCTTGAGCGCGTCGTCAGCGAGTCGTCCGTGTCGTCCCGGGTGTCGCTGCCCGGCGTTTCCTTCGAGCCGCCCCCATGAGCTCGACACCGTCGCCACCGCGAGCCATGGACGGGGCGCAGGCTCCGTGCCAGCATGGCGAGCGGGGTGGCGCCCGTGTCACCCCGACCCGACAACCCATGTCGCCTCGGGGCTGCTGAACGGAGCCAAGGATGCGCGAGCGCGAGCCCGGACCCGACGAGAGCTACCGGCCGGGAGGGGAGTCCGCCGCCTGGCCGCTGGCGCACGTCCCCGACCTCAGTCTCGTGCTGGGCCACGGAGCCGACGCTCCCGACCCGGCCGACCTGGGTGAGCCCCCGGCTGTCACGCACGCGCTCAGCCAGCACGTGACCCATCGCCTGTCGCGGCGCCAGGTGATGGCTGCCGGCATGGTCGCGTCGACCGCGGGCGTGTTGGCGCACGCCCCGGCCACCGCGGCGTCCACGGTCTCGCGAGCACGCTCCCGCGGCCGGGGCACCGCGGCCTCGCTCAGCGCCGGCGTCGACGTCGACTACCTGCGCGAGGTGACCGAGACCCTCACCCGCTTCGGCGACACGTCGTCCGGCTGGCGCCCGGGCGGCTCGCCGGCCAACCTCGAGGCGGTGGAGTGGATCGCCCGCGAGATGCGCGCGGTCGGGATGACCCAGGTGGCGAAGCTGCCGGTGCCCATCGACCGGTGGGTCTTCCGCGGCGCCTCGGTCGCGATCCCCGGCGGCGCGACGTACGACGCGAGCTCGTGGGGCGGCGTACCGGGGACGCCGGCCGGCGGGATCACCGCCGAGGTGCTCGACCTGGGGCCGGGGCAAGCAGCCGACTACGAGGGCGTCGACGCGACCGGGAAGATCGTCCTGGTCAACTGGGCCTACGGCGACTACTGGGTGAACCGGCACGGCCACCAGGCGACGCTCGAGGGCGCCTTGGCGGTGATCTTCTACACCGGCACCACGGCCGCCGGCGCGTTCTACAACGTGAGGGACGACGGGCTGCTGAGCTTCGACGGGACCTACGACGACGACTGGGTGCCCTTCGTCTTCGTCACCCGCAACGCGGCCAACGACCTGCGCGCGAGCATCGCCGCGGGGCCGACCACGGTGACCCTCACCGCCGACGTCGAGCTGACCCGGGCCGAGGACGGTGGGGTGGGCTACAACGTGCTCGGCTCCATCCCTGGCTCGGACCGGTCCGACGAGTTCATCATCTTCACCGGCCACCACGACGCCTGGTTCCGAGGAGCCGCCGACGACGCGACGGCGGTGGCCGCGATGCTCGCGATCGGCAAGGCGGTGCGCGAGACCGGGTTCCGACCCCGGCGGACGCTGCTCTTCCTGGCCAGCACGAACGAGGAGTACGGCTACACCGACGCCTACTACGAGTGGCTGGTGGGGTGTTGGTACGCCGTGACCAACCAGCGGCCGGACTGGGGCCGGAAGGCGATCCTGAGTCTCGACTTCGAGCTGCTCGGCACCGGCGACCCGGGCGAGCGGCTGCTGATCCGCACGCACTCCGAGCTGCTGGCCCACGCCGTCGAGAAGCAGCTGAGTGATCCGTCGCGTACGCCCTTCGGCGCGATCTCGCAGAACGTCGTGTGGGCCAACGCCGACCACTTCACGCTCACCGCGGCGGGCATCCCCGGCATCTACTTCAACACCGTCGGCACGCAGTACCTCACGCGCAACTACCACACGAACTACGACGTGGTGGCGAACGTGAACTTCGACTACCTGCGTCAGAACATCGAGGTCATCAACGACATCTGGGTCGACCACGACCGGTCGACCCTGCCTCTGCTCGACTTCGTCGCGCGAGCCGTCGAGGCCGAGACCCGGGTGGCCTACGAGGCCGAACCGGGCGTGGCTCTCGCCGACCTGCCCGGGGTGGACGACCGGACCGTCGAGCGCCTGTCGTCTGCGGTAGCGGCCTTCCGGTCCGCCGCGGAGACCCTGGACGCCCAGCTCGCCACCGCCCATCCGCACCGTTCGCAGAAGGTGGGAGGGGCGATGCTGTCCGTCGAGCGGGACCTGCTCACCGAGCTCGTGGCTCTCGACGTCTTCGACCAGTACATCTTCCCGCACCAGCAGCTGCAGCGAGATGCCACGCGCATGCACCTGGCCGCCGAGGCCCTGGAGGCCGGAGACCCCGCCCGGGCGAACGGCACCTACGTGGGTCGCACCGGGCTGACCAACGCGGGACGTCGCTTCGCCTACGAGGCGTACGTCGCCGAGCTGGCGCGCCACGAGCCGTCCGCCGACCGGCTGCAGTGGGGCGCTCAGGCCCACCTCGCGTCGTACGTCGACCTGTGGCAGGAGTACCACTCGATCGCATCGAAGATCGCGGACGGGCTGACCGATCCCGCGGACTACGCCGACGAGATCAGGGCGCTGCGCGCCAAGCTGCGCCCGGTCTACCGAGAGCTGAACCGGCGGCTGGGGCGGATGGCCAAGGTGTTCGACCAAGCCGCCCGTGGGCTGAGGAAGGCCTCCCACCACGCGGGGAAGTAGGTGGGTCCGGCTCAGGCACTCGCTTGTTCCTTGGGCTGACGGGCGGCGTCAGCCCGCTGGGCCGTCGGGCCAGACGTGGGCGTGGACGTGCTCGACGAGCTCGAGGGGTACGCCGGTGTCCCACAGGTCGGCGACACCGCCGCTCTCGTGGAGCATCGGGTGCTGTCGAGGTCGCGGGTGGCGCCGACCCAGTGGTCGAGCGTGCGCTCGTGGCGGGCTGCGTCGGCGGGGGTGCGGAAGGCGTGGTCGTGGCAGCGGGTGCAGGTGCGGCGGGTGAGGATCCAGCGGCTGCGGTCGGTACGTCGCACGCCGGCGAGTCGGCGCCGGGCCGAGAGCTGAACGAGCTCGTGGAGGGCCGGTACGACGACGTCGTTGAGGTTGATGCACGAGAGGGTGCCACCGAGGGCGGCCAGGATGCGCTCGGCGTCGAGGTCGTGCGGGGTGGTCAGCGACCAGTCGGCGGCGAGGGTGATGTCGTGCTTGGCGCTGCGGCCGCGGGTGCCGGCGCGGCAGGTGACCTCGGTCGTGAGCGGGCCTTCGGGGCTCGGTCGGGAGGTCGCCGAGGGGTGAGGTCCACGCTCGCGCCGACCCACCTCCTCTTCGAACATCTGAGCGGAGAGGACTATCAAGGTGATTCGGCATGCCGTAAGGGTCTTGGGCGCGTCGTCAGCGAGTCGTCCGTGTCGTCCCGCCTGTCCTAATGGACGTGCTGCGAATCGTTGCTTCTCCGAAG